>NZ_JAHXZA010000010.1:0-606 GCF_019969705.1 Microbacterium sp. OVT16B
AAGGGGAGGGGGGGGGGGGAAGGAGAAGGAGAAAAAAGAGAGAGAAAAGAGAAGAGGAGGAGGAAGAGGAAGAGGGGGAGAAGAGAAAGAGAGAGGGGGGAGGGGAGGAGAGAGAAAGAAGAAGGGAGAGGAGGGGAGAAGGAGAGAGAAGAAGAAAGAGGAGGAGGAGGGAGAAAAGAAAGGAGGGAAGAAGAAAAGAAGGAAGAAAGAAGAGGGGAAGAAGGAGAAGGAAGAGGGAGAGAAGGAAAGGAAAGAGGGAAGAGAAGGAGAGGAAAGGAGAAGAAGGAGAAGGAAGAGAGGGAGAAGAAAGGAAGAGAAGAAAAAGAAGAAAGAGGGAAGAAGGAGGGAGAGAAAGAGAGGAGAAAAGAAGGGGAAGAGGAAAAAGGGAGGAAAGAGAGGGAGGAAGAAAAGAAAGGGAAGAAGAGAAAGGGGAGGGAAAAAGGGGGGAGAGGAGAAGAAAAGAAAGAAGAGAGAGGGGAGAAGGAGAGAGAAGAGAAAGAGAAGGAGGAGAAGGAGGAAAAGAAGAAAAAGGAGGAGGAAAAGAAGAAGGGGGAGAAGAGAGAGGAAGAGAAAAAGAAGGAGAGAGAGAGAAGGGAGAAAAAGGGA
>NZ_JAHXZA010000011.1:0-561 GCF_019969705.1 Microbacterium sp. OVT16B
GCGCAGCAGCTGCTGCGAGCTGGCCGAGGCGGTGGCCAGCATCTGCCGCTGGTCTTCGCCCAGCGGTCCGCGGGCAATCAGCTCCAGCATCGGCAGGATGCCGTTGAGCGGCGTGCGGATTTCATGGCTCATGGTGGCCAGGAATTCGCCCTTGGCCAGCACGGCTGCTTCTGCAGCCTGCTTGGCCTGCAGCAGCTGATGTTCCAGCTGGCCCTGGCGCTCGGTGGTGCGCCGCAGCTGGTCGCGTTCACTGGTCAGGGTGATGCGTTCGCGCTGCAGTGCCGCCAGCGCGCGATTTCGCGAACGCAATCGCAGGCCCAGTACCAGCAGAGCGACGATGGCCAGCGCCAGTACCGCCAACAGCGCGACCGTCGGTGACACCCAGAGCACCGCGTCGTGGAAGTCGAAGTTCATGTCGCTGCCGGCCGACTGCACCATGTTGCCCTGGATGTAATCGACACCGCCGACCCACATCGCGGCCGCTGCCTGCGGGTCCTCGATCTGCTGGCCGATGATCTGCAGGCCGGCTGCATGCGCCTGCTCGATCGATCGGCGCAGTTC
>NZ_JAHXZA010000012.1:0-543 GCF_019969705.1 Microbacterium sp. OVT16B
TATTAGATTTATACGAGGAGCAATTTGATCCGCTTTTAGTATTCCATGAACATAAACGCCGTCGTGATATGTTTCGTGATCCAAAGCTTGAGAAATATCGAGAACAAATAAGATGGGCTGATAAAATCGTTTTTGTTTATCCGATATGGTGGGGAAGGCCACCAGCAATGCTTCTAGGGTATATTGATCAATTGTTTGCGGCCAATTTTGCGTATAAAGATAAAAAGGGGCTATTTCCAGAGGGGCTTCTAAAAGGAAAATCAGTGGTGTGTATTTCCACAATGAAGGGGCCAACAAAATATCCTCTATTATGGCTGAATAATGCTCATAAAATAATAATGAAAAGGGCGTTATTTAGTTTTGTTGGAATTAAACAAGTGAAGTTTTTTGAATTTGGTAATATGGAAAGTAAAAAGGGGAGACAAGGTAAAAAACTTGAAAAAGTTTATCAGTATTTTAGAAAAGTAGCTTACTAGATTCTTTGTTTAATAGACCCGTGCCAGACGAAGAAAGAAGCTATTATTCGTTTGCACGAGTCTGATC
>NZ_JAHXZA010000013.1:0-525 GCF_019969705.1 Microbacterium sp. OVT16B
CTCTAAGACTTGGAACATCCGACTGAAGTACGTTGTGCCAAATTTCCTTTAAAATAAAGTTATGCGTTAAAACTTTACCGACATGCTTTGATAAAATAACCAATAGCTTATACTCAATAGGTGTCAAATGAACTTCTTTTTCATTCACAAACACCGTATTTGCCAAATAGTTTATTTGTAAATGACCATTGACAAAGACAGAGGGTTCATTTTCTAGCTGATGCTCATACGTCAATCTTCTTAAGGCTACTCGAATACGGGCTAATAGTTCTTCAACACTGAAAGGCTTTGTGACATAATCGTCCGCGCCAGCATCTAATGCATTGATTTTATCGTGTTCTTCTCCACGAGCACTAACAACGATAATCGGTGTTTGAGTCCAGCTTCTAATTTTCGTTATTAGCTCTACACCGTCTATGTCAGGTAGACCTAAATCCAAAATAAAAACATCTGGTTTCATGGCAAGAGCCTTTTGTAGTGCGCTGTTACCATCTCTTACAATTTCGAATTCATATTGTTGCGTAG
>NZ_JAHXZA010000014.1:0-505 GCF_019969705.1 Microbacterium sp. OVT16B
TTCTTCTCTTTTCTCTCTTCTTTCCCTCTTTTCTCTTCCTTCTCTTCTTCCTCTCCCTCCCTCTTTCCCCTTCCCCCCTTCTTCTTCCTCCTCTCTTTTTCTCCTTTTCTCCCCTTCCTTCTCCCCCTTCTCCTTCTCCTCTTCCTCCCCCCTCCTCTCCTCTCTCTCCTCCCTTCTCCCTTCCTCCTCCCTCCTCCCTTCCCTCCTCCTCTCCCTTTTTCTCCTCCCTTCTCCTCTTCTCCTTCCTTTCCTCTTCTCTTTCTCCCTTCTTCCTTCTTCCTCTCCCTTCCTCTTTTCCCTCTCTCCTCTCTCCTTTTTCTCCCTCTTTTCTTTTTTTCTTCTCTTTTCTTCTCTCTCTCCTTTTCTCCCCTCCTTTCTCCTTCTTTCTCTTTCTCTCTCTCTTCTTTTCCTTCCTTCTCTCTTCCTTTTTTTTCCCCTCTCTTTTCTCCTTTCTCCCTTCCCTCCCTCCCTTTCTCTTCTCCCCCTCTTCCTCTTCCTCCTCCTC
>NZ_JAHXZA010000015.1:0-504 GCF_019969705.1 Microbacterium sp. OVT16B
GAGGAAGGGAAGGGAAGGGGGGAGAGAGGAAGAGAAGAAGGAGGAAAGGAGGGGAAGGAAAGAGAGGGAGAGGGAGAAAGGGGAAAAAAGAAAGAGAAGAGGAGAAGAGAGGAAAAGGGAGGAGAAGAAGAGGGAAAAAAAGAAGGAAAGGAAGGGGGAGAAGGGGGAGGAGGGAGGAGGGGAGGGGAGGGGAAAGGGAAAGGAGAGAAGAAGGGGAAAGAGAGGGAGAAAGGAAGGGGAAGGAGGAAAGGGAAGAGGAGAGAAAAGAGAGGGAAGGAGGGAAAGGAGAGGGGGAAAAAGGGAGAAAAAAAGGGGAGGAAGAAGAGGAAGAGGGAGGAGAGAAGAAAGAGAGGAAGGAGGAGGCAGGTGAAGAGGGAGAAGAGGGGGAAAGCAAAGAGGAGGGAGCTGGCGCGGAAGAGACTGCTCAAGGAGGGGAAGGAGAGGGATAGGAGGGAGAGGGAGCGGCATAAGGAGGGGAGGGAGGGATCAAGGGAGGGGGAGAAC
>NZ_JAHXZA010000016.1:0-500 GCF_019969705.1 Microbacterium sp. OVT16B
TATACAGAGAGAATTGTTTCTAACTTTCCAACTGTTTTTCATCAACTAAGTGGAATGTGAATTCTAAACCGTATTTTACATTTGAAGAACCAGCATCGTTTTTCATCAACTAAGTGGAATGTGAATTGCAGGGTTGGTCAGATGGTGCCACATTTATGCCAGTTGACTTTGCTATACTAAGTTCAAAAAAGGCACAGGTGAATGACATTTCAGAACAGATTGATAAATGTACTTCTGGCTATAAGCGTCGAATCGAAGCATTAGAAACAGCACCATCGCTTGTGCAGAAGGTGTATCGGCCCAGTATGTGCTCATGGATAGCTGGTTTACACACGCACCCCTTGTTCAATCCATCGTTGCACTAGGGATGGATGTTACAAGCCAACGAAACAGCATTATCTAGTAAACGATCGTTGCCTTTCATTAAAAGAACTGTACAAAATCGCAAAGCCTGTACAGGGACCAAAAGACATTTACGATCCATCCAAACAACATTGAAG
>NZ_JAHXZA010000017.1:0-490 GCF_019969705.1 Microbacterium sp. OVT16B
AGGGAGGGGAGAGGAGGGGAAGAAGGAGAAAGGGAAGAGAGAGAAGGAAGAGGGGAAGAAAGAGAAAGGAAAAGAGAGAGGAGAAAGGAAGAAGAGAAGGAGGGAAAAGAGGAGGAAGAAGAAGGGGAGAAAGGAGAAGGGAGAGGAGGGAGAAGAAAAAAGAGGAAGAAGAAGGGGAGGAAGAGAGGGAAGAAGGAGAGGAAAGAAAGGGGAAAGAGAGAGGGGGGGAAGGAGAGGAGGAAGGAAAGAAAGAAGGGGAAAGAGGAGAAGGGGGAGGAGGAGAAAGAGGAGAGAGAGAGAGAGGAGAAAGGAGAGAAGAGAAGAGAGAAGAAGAGGAAAAAAGAGAGAAAGGAGAAGAAGGAGAAGAGGGAGAAGAAGAGAGAGAGAGAGAAAAAGAAAAAAGAGAAGGGAGAGGAGAAGGAGGAGGGAGAAGAAGAGGAGAAAAAGAAGAAAGAGAGGGGAGGGAGAGAGAGGAAGGAAGAGGAGGGAA
>NZ_JAHXZA010000018.1:0-485 GCF_019969705.1 Microbacterium sp. OVT16B
TGCTGGTACTGAGCGGGCCCCTTTTTCCTTCCTCTCTCTTCTCTCTCCCCCTCCTTCTTCCCCCCCTCCCTTTTCTCTTCTTCCTCCCCCTTCTCCTTCTTCCCTTTCTCCTCTCCTTTCCCTCCCCCCCCCTCCTTTCCCTTCTTCCTCTTCTCCTTCCTCTTCTCCCCCCTCCCCCCCCCTTTCTCCTTTTTTTCTTCCCCCTTTCCCTTCCCTCCTCCCCTTTCCCCTTCCTTTCTCTCTCTCCCTTTCTCTTCTTCTCTCTCTTTCCTCCTTCCTCTCCTTCTTCTCTTTTCTCTCCTTTTCTTTCCCCTCTCTCCTTCTTTTCCTTCTCCCTTCTCTTCTTTTTCTTTTCCTTCCCTTTTCCTTTCTCCCTTCTCTTTCCTCTTCTCCCTTCCCCCTTCTCTCCCCCTCTTCCTTCTCTCTCTCCTCTCCTCCTCCTTCCTTCTTCCTTTCTCTTCTCCCCCTCTTCCTCTTCCTCCCCC
>NZ_JAHXZA010000019.1:0-477 GCF_019969705.1 Microbacterium sp. OVT16B
GCCCTGGTTGCCGTGCGCGCGCGCCACGGCGCCGGCCAGGCGGGTGCCGATGCTGCGGTCGGTGTTGTGGATCAGGAAGCGATGCTCGCCACCGCGCTTGTGTTCGATGGCCTCGGCCAGCAGGCCGTCCATCTGCGTGGCCAGGCTGTCCGGAGATTCATACAGGCGCTGTGCCGCGCAGTGGCTGCCCGGGTAACTGGCGTCGGCCAGCAGCCGCGACAGGTCCACGCGCACGTCCTCGCGCGGCGAGACCTCAAGCTGGCGCAGCAGGTCGGTGCGGCCGACGATTTCCTGCAGCGAACGTGCGCCCAGCACCGACAGCCAGCCGCGTACTTCCTCGGCCAGCAGGCGGAAGAAGTTCTCCACGCGCTCGGGCTGGCCGGTGAAGTGGTTCTCGCGCAGGCGCTCGTCCTGGGTGGCGACGCCGGTGGCGCAGTTGTTGAGGTGGCAGATGCGCAGGTACTTGCAGCCCAGCAC
>NZ_JAHXZA010000001.1:0-3885346 GCF_019969705.1 Microbacterium sp. OVT16B
GCCGGCGGTGGTGCCGGCGAGGAGGAGGGTGAGGCCGATCAGGTAGATCCAGGAATCGCCGGGCCCTCCCGCATCGGGAAGGTCGAGAGCGGGGACGTCTTCGACACGGATCGTGCGGATGCCGTCGACATCCACCAGTTGCACGTTCGAGGAGACACCGGCGTCGAGGGTGATCGTGCCGTCGGCGGCGACCGTGAACGGCACCCGCCCTGCCAGCAGCGCGAACCCGTCCAGCGCCCGCGTCTCCTCCAACCAGTACGTCCCCGCCGTCAGCGTGACATCACGGAACAGGCCCGTCACCGGAGAACCACCCGACACCGCCGCCGGCACCGGATCCACCACCGCCGTGCCCCCGGTCGCCGCGGAGAAGATCGCCCACGACGACCCGTCCATCGGCACCACAGCACCCGTCGACGCCTCACCGACCTTCTGGACCTGCACCGGCGTCGGCGTCACCTGCGACGTCGTGCACGCCGTCGTGCACGGCTGAGGCGGCGTCGGCTGACCCGGCGCACCCGCCGTTCCCGACACCACGTTCCGCAACGTCGACGACCACGCATCCGCCGCCACCGTCACCCGATACGTCAACGTGGCAGTCGCGCCGACGGGAAGCGTGAAGGGTCCCGCCGTCAAGACCGTCCCGGCAGGATCAGCGACCGCGACCGGGGCGCCCCCGCCGATGACGAGCTGCCCTGACCCCGGAACGAACGTCGCGTCGTCCAGCACATCGGAGAGGTCGTCCGACAGCGTCACGCCCGTGATGTCGACCGTCGCCGCGCTGACCGCGGTCACGGTGTAGGAGATCTCGCTCCCGGGGTCGACGACGGCCCCCTGGCCGAGCGGGACTCCAGCGACCGACGCGGACTTCGACAACGACCAGGTCAGAACGGGCTGGATCAGCACGGTCGCCGTCGCCTGGTTCGAGACGACCCCGCGACCGTCCTGGGTCGTCCCCGCCGCGGTCGCCGTGTCGTCGATGCGACCATGGCCGACGTCCGCGTTCGTCGCGACATACGTACCGGTGCACACCGTGCTCTGCCCCGGGTTCAGCGCCGTGACCGGGCAGGTCGGACCAGACGTCAACGCCCCCGCAGGCGCCTGCTGCACATCGGTCACCACGATGTTCTGGATGCGCACGTCAGAGATGTTCTTCACGGTGAAGCTGTAGGTCACGGTCTGCCCCGCACCAGTGATCACCGCCGGACTCGGCGCCTTCGTAATCGTCAGACCGACGCACTGACCCGCATCCTGAACAGCGCTCGCCCCGTAGAACTGCGGTCCTCCCGACAGCACCGTCGTGTAGGAGAGCATCGCGGTGCTCGCCGCCGTGGGCAGAGTCGCCAACGGGATCCGGTTGATCTGTCCGCTTGGCGCGGCCATGAAGAAGTTGCCTCCGGACTGCGCGCCACCCCACATCGCCGGAACGGTGCCGATCTGCGTCATCGAGCCGTCGGGATGAATGCGGTAGACCCGCGAGTTCGACAGGTTTCCATCAAGAGGGCGCACACCGAAGGCGAGGATGTCGCCGTCCGGCAGCACCGTGAAGTCGCCCGCAGAACTAATCTCGTTCGGGAACTGCGTCCACAGCGTCGTGACCCCTGTATTCACATCCAGCCGATAGATCGCCCTCGACGAGTACGACCCCACCAACAGCGTGTTCGCGTCCAGCGCCGCCAACGCGTTCAGGCTGTACAGAGTCGCACTCGGACCCGGAACCGTCGCCTGCGTCAGAATCGGCCCCGTGATCGCGACCGACGCGAGCTCGGCGCCCGTCGCAGGATCGATCCGCCGCAGCACCGGCGTCTGACCCGTGCCACCGTCGTAGTCCACCCCGTACAGCGCGCTTCCGTTGCTGCTCCACGCGATATCGCCGTACTGGCGGATCAAAGGCGTCGACGAGACGAGCTGGAACGTCGTGGGGTTGTATTGCTGCAGAGCATTCGCCGTGTTCGTCCACACCGGCACCGCCACACATGGATCGAAGGAGAAGAACCTCACCGCAGCGCAGGCCGGAAGGTCGATGCCCTGATGGGCGGTGATGTTCGCGGCGCAGTTGTTGTACGTCCCCGCGGTGTTCGAGGTGACATCCAGGGTGATGGTGCACGACGCCTGCCCTGCGTTGAGCCTCCCGTTCGACACGACGACGGATGACGCCCCTGCGGCCGCGGCGACCGTCGCGGTGCACGTGCCCCCCACGTTCGCGGGAGAACGCACGACCAGGCCGGCGGGGAGGGAATCCGTGAACGACCAGCCGACCTTCTCCGCGAGCTCACTGGTGTTGGTGACCGTGAGCGTCAACGTCGAGACGCCGCCCGTCGGCACCGAGGTCGGACTGAACGACTTGTCGAGCTGCGGAGTCACGTCCAGGACGCGGATGTTGTCGAATGCGCCGTCATTGCCGATCCCGTTGCCCTGGACATTGCGCATGGTGATGCCGAGGGTGGCGCTTGTATAGAGCATCGAGCCGTTCGCGGGGAAGCGACCGTAGCTGACAGAGCCGCCGAAGGCGGTCGTGGTCAGCCGTCGCGGATCCGTGCAGGGGTTGATGGCCGAACTGGAGACCGGTGTCTCCGTGCCTGCCGCATTCGTCAGGTAGAACCGGAGCGACGGCTGGTTGCCGGCGCCGCAGTTCGTCGCCGCCGCATCCACGGAGAACGTGATGAACCGTCCGTTCGACGGCACCGAGAGCTGAGAGCTGATGAACTGGCGGGCATTGGCCGGGCCGTTCGACGACGTGTTGCTCGAGACGGCACGGTTCGTCCCCGAGTTCTGCGGGCTGTTCAGCAGCCCGAGGGCCGCGGCCTTGCGCTGCACCTCGGTCCACTCGGCAGGGCGGCCTGCGCAGACGCTCCCACCGGGGAACGCGTTGGCCTGGCTCAGGATGAAGCCGTTGCACGCGGTGGCGTCGAGCCAGAACGGATCAGCCGAATACGTCGCTCCGGATGCGGAGACGTAGCTCTCGAGTTCTGTGACGCCCGTCCCCTGTTGGAAGTCCTCCTGGAAGAGGACGGACGGCGCTCCGGGCACACCGGGAGAACCGGGGGCGGCCGATGCGGTCTGAGTTCCGGTGGTCGCGTCGACCACGCCGAAGAACGCGACGAGCATCGCCACCACGGACACCGCGGCACTGACACGGGTGGTCCGCGAACGACGGATGCCGGCGCTGCGGACGGGGCCTCTCAACGGGTTCACGAGCGTCCTCCCCAGAACGGTGCGGCAGAGCCTTCGACCCTCGGGTGGGTCGGAGTCGGGTTCTCTGCGATCGCAGGGGAAAGCTAGCGACGGCCGTCGTCTCGCCACCAGAGTGCCGGGGTTGCGCTAGCGTTGCGCCTCTCGGAGCCCCGAGATTTCCAGGGTCTGATCGACGTTCCGCCGTTTTCGGCCAGGCGCGGTTCCCCCAGTTCGAGGGGTTGCGTTCGTTGCGCCGGTCATGCGCTGGTGTTCCGTCGGCGGCTCCGCAGCGGCCCGAGTAGCCTGGTGCGGTGACCATGCTGAACAAGGACATGACGTTGTGCATCTCGCTCTCGGCGCGTCCGAGCAACAACGGGACCCGGTTCCACAACTTCCTGTACGAGGAGCTCGGCCTCAACTGGATCTACAAGGCGTTCGCGCCCACCGACCTCGCTCAGGCGATCGCCGGAGTCCGCGGCCTCGGCATCCGCGGCTGTGCGATCTCGATGCCCTACAAGGAAGACGTGATCGCGCTCGTCGACCGCATGGACGCATCGGCGACGGCCATCGACTCGGTGAACACGATCGTGAACGACGACGGCGTGCTCACCGCGTACAACACCGACTACTCCGCGATCGCCCAGCTCATCGAGCGCAATGCCCTCGACCCGGCCTCGTCCGTTCTGCTGCGGGGTTCGGGCGGGATGGCCAAGGCCACGGCGGCCGCCTTCCGCGACGCGGGCTTCTCCCGCGTGACGATCATCGCCCGCAACGAGCAGAACGGGCGGGCCCTGGCCGACCTCTACGGCTTCGCGTGGACGGCGGATGCCGCCACCGCCACGGCCGACGTCATCGTGAACATCACGCCCATCGGCATGGTCGGAGGAGCCGAGGAGCACTCGCTGTCGTTCACCGAAGAGCAGATCGCCGCGGCATCCGTGGTCTTCGACGTGGTGGCGCTGCCCGCTGACACTCCGCTCGTGAAGGCGGGGCGCGCCGCGGGCAAGACCGTGATCAACGGCGCGGAGGTCGCGACGCTGCAGGCGCTCGAGCAGTTCGTGCTCTACACCGGCATCCGCCCGACACCCGCGCAGGTGCAGGGGGCCGAGGAGTTCATGCGGGCGCAGTAGCACCCCACGGAGCACCTGTTCAGGTCGCGAACCTGGTCACGATTCGAGCCGATTCGCGACCAGGTCTGCGACCTGAACGAGCGCGGCGGCTCGACGAGGGAGACGTCAGGCTGCGACGCTACGCAGGGTCGCGGTGGTGGCCGACGGGGTGGAAGAGCGCGCGGTGAGGGCGGCGATCGCCATCACGACGAGTCCGGAGGCCGTGATCGCGGCGCCGATCCAGATGGGCGAGGTGTAGCCGAGACCCGCCGCGATGCCGAGACCGCCCGCCCAGGCTCCCAGTGCGTTGCCGACGTTGAACGCCCCGATGTTGGCTCCGGAGGCCAGCGTGGGCGCCCCGCCGGCGTACTGCATGATGCGGCTCTGGAGTCCGGGAACCGTGCCGAAGCCGAAGGCCCCGAGGAGCACGAGGACGGCGATCGTGGCCGGCTGCGACCAGGCGAGCAGCGCGAAGGCGACCAGCACGACGAGGAGAGCGGCGGTGAAGCCGAGGAGCGTGCGGTCGATGGAGCGGTCGGCGAGCCGGCCTCCCACGACGTTGCCCACGACGAGGCCGACGCCGAAGAGCACGAGCAGCCACGGCACGGCGGATGCCGCGAAGCCGGTGACCCCTGTGAGCGTGTAGGCGATGTAGGTGAAGGCGCCGAACATGCCCCCGTAGGCGAGCACGGTGACGGTGAGCGAGAGCCAGACCTGTCCGGAGCGGAAGGCGCGGAGCTCGTGCCGGAGGCTCACGGTCGCTCCACCGGCACGCGGAACGGTGACGAGAGCGGCGATGCCGGCGAACGCGAGGATGCCGATGGCGGAGATCGCCCAGAACGTCGCCCGCCACCCGAACTGCTGGCCGATGAAGGTGCCGAACGGCACGCCGAAGACGTTGGCCGCGGTGAGTCCGGTGAACATGATCGCGATGGCGCGCGCCTTCTTGTCCGGGGCGACGAGGTCGGCGGCGACGACCGAGCCGATGCCGAAGAACGCGCCGTGGCACAGGGCGGCGATGATGCGGCCGATCATGGCGGTCGTGTAGTCGGGTGCGAGGGCCGTGAGCGCGTTGCCGGCGATGAAGAGGACGACCAGTCCGAGCAGCACCGGCTTGCGGGGCAGCCGTGTGGTCGCGGCCGTCAGGCCGAGGGCTCCGACGACCACGCTGAGCGCGTAGCCGGAGATGAGCCAGCCCGCGGTGGCCTCGGTCACGCCGAAGCTCGCTGCGACCTCGGGGAGGAGGCCCATGATCACGAACTCGGTGAGTCCGATTCCGAAGGCGCCGATGGCGAGTGCGATGAGTCCGAGTGGCATGGGGTGCTCTCTGCTAAAGTAGTTGCGTACGCGGGATATTGCGTTGCGAGCATTAATCATTGCACACGCAACTATTCCGCGCAAGCAACTACTTTGGGAGGACACATGGGCATCTCCGACGACGCCGTCGAGATCCGCGCCCGCGGATGGCGCACGCTCGCCGCCCTGCACGGCATCATCGAGGCCGAGCTGGAGCGCGCGCTCGGCGCCTCTGTCGACCTCTCCGTCGTCGAGTACACCGTCCTCGACGCGCTCAGCAGGCAAGACGGCTGGCACATGCGGATGCAGCAGCTGGCGCGCGCCACCGCACTGAGCCCGAGCGCCACGACCCGCCTCGTCACCCGCTTGGAAGACCGGGGCCTGCTGACCCGCATCCTCTGCGCAGACGACCGCCGCGGCATCTACACCGAGCTCACCGCGGCCGGTCAGTCGCTCTACGAGAAGGCGCACCCCATCCACGACGAGGCCTTGGAGCGCACGCTCGGCGAGGCCGCGGATCAGCCCGAGCTGGCCCCCGTCGTGCACGCGCTGCAGGGGAGCGTCGCGCTCGCCTGACGCCGACCAGTGATCGGGAGGCGATTATCTGGATACCCTAGGCCCATGAGCGCGCCTCGCACCGCACGAAGATTCCTCGGCCGACGGACCCCGGCGGTCATCGCCATGTCTGCGATCGTCGCACTGACCCTCTCCGCCTGCTCGTTCGGCGGAGACGACGGCGGCGGCACGAACGGCGAAGGCCAGGGCTTCCCCGACGACGGGTGCACCCACGTCACCATCGCGACCTCCTCCGAGAAGGTCAACATGCTCGACGCGCTCGCGACGGCGTTCAAGGACTCGCCCGAGCACAAGAAGCTCGGCACCTGCGCGACGGTCCGCCCGATCAACGTCTCATCCGGCAACGCCGCGCGGTATCTCACCTCGGGAGAGGACTGGCCGAGCGACGACCACGACCTGTGGCCCACGCTGTGGTCGCCGGCATCCACCGTGTGGACCGACCGCGTCGCCGCGGCCGCCTCCGCCAACCTCGTGGGCGACCCGAAGTCCTTCACGCGCACGCCCGTCGTGTTCGGCATGCCGGAGCCGATGGCCAAGGCGCTCGGCTGGCCGAACACGCCCATCAGCATCACCGACCTGTCGAAGCTCTGCCAGGATCCGGACGGCTGGGGCAGCGTCGGCAAGGACATCTGGGGCGCATTCAAGATCTCCAAGACCAACCCGAACACCTCGACGACGGGGCTCTCGACGATCCTGATGCAGTCGTACGAGGCGTCCGGCAAGTCCGCCGACCTGACATCCGCCGACGTGGATGCCGCTGCCGACTTCTCTCGCGTGTTCGAGGAGTGCGTGATCCACTACGGCGACACCACCGGCAACGTGCTGTCGACCCTGTATGACGAGACGCAGAACGGCTCCAACGGCTCCGCCTATGTCTCGGCCGTCGCCCTCGAGGAGACGTCGCTGCTCAACTACAACCAGGGCAACCCCGACTCGCACACGGTGCAGCCCGGAGAGACCCTGGTCCCGCCGAAGACCAAGCTCGTCGCGGTCTACCCGGCAGGGGGCTCGATGTGGTCCGACAACCCGGTGACCGTGCTCGGCGCGGACTGGGTGACTCCGGAGCAGCGCACCGCGGGCGAGGCGTTCGCGGCGTTCCTGCAGACCACCGAGGCTCAGAAGATCCTGCCGACGTACGGCTTCCGCCCGCTCGACGAGTCGGTGCCGCTGGGCAAGCTCTTCACGGCCAACTACGGCGTCGACCCCGACCAGCCCGCGGTGACGCTCCCCAAGCCCGACGTCGACGTGATCTCCACCGCCATCGATCAGTGGACGCAGGTGCGCAAGCCCTCGTCCGTCCTGGAGCTCATCGACATCTCCGGCTCGATGGACGATCCGATCGGCGACGGCCGCTCGCGGCTCGACGGCGCCATCCAGGGCGCGCAGACGACCCTCGACCACTTCCGCCCGACCGACGAGGTCGGCGTGTGGGCGTTCACGACCGGGATCTCATCGGATGCCGGCGATGGCATACAGGTGCTGCGCGACGTCACGGCGCTGGGCGCCGACGGCGAGAAGCTCGACTCGTCACTGGATGACCTGCACTACGCCCAGCGCAACGGGACCCCGCTGTACGACGCGATCCTCACGGCGTACGAGGCGATGAGCAAGCGCGCAGAACCCGGTCGCATCAACGCGATCGTCGTGCTCTCCGACGGCGAGGACACCGACTCCACGACGTCGCTCGACTCCCTGATCGCGAAGATCGGGAAGAGCACGAAGGAGGGCGGATCCGACGCTCCGGTGCGCATATTCCCGATCGCGTATGGAGAGGGCGCCGACACCTCCGCTCTGCAGCGGATCGCGGATGCCACGGGCGGACAGCTCTTCGACGCGTCGAACGCCGAGCGCATCGACCTCGTGTTCGCGTCCGTCATCAACAACTTCTGAGGTCGAGATGCACCAGCTCAGTGCGACCGGCAACCCCTGGCTCGATCCCGCGATCGACGCCATCGGATCGACGAACGTCTACGTCGACCACCAGGTGAAGGGCTGGCAGAGCCTGCAGGAGGAGCTCTCCGGTTCGGTGCCGTCCAACGTCGTGGTCGTGGTGCTCCCGGACGCGGCGCGCGAGAACATTCCGTATGACTCATACATCGTGGACAAGCTGTCGGACGCTGCGTCGCAGCCGACGGTGATCGTCGCGGTCGGCAAGGACCTCACGGCCAAGTCCTCGGTCGTGGACGATGCGCTGAAGATCGCCAACGAGAACGATGCCAAGGCGGCCACCGACCTCAAAGGCGGCTTGCTCGAGACCGTGCAGGAGATCTCCGCGGAGATCCCGGCCGGAGGCGGCTCCCCCGGCACGGGCGGCGCCGACGTCCTGATGCCGGTCGTCATCGGCGGCGTCGTGCTGATCGCCGCTGCAGGGACGGCCATCGGACTCCTCGCCCGTCGCCGCCGCCGCGCACCCGCGTCGCCTCCGGTGAACACGGATCCTGTGCCCGCCGGCATCCGGCTGCGGGTGAGCCGCCTGCGCGAACTCGCTCCCTCGTATGCGGCGGTCTCCGGCAATCCGGTCGCAGCGGAGACGGCTGCGAGCATCGACGCCCTCGCCTCGCACATCGAGCAGCTGTTCGCCCGCCTCGACGCCAAGGCCGGCGAGGACCAGAGCGCGATGGCGGAGGCCGAGTACTCCGACAAGCTCGCGCGACTGGTCGCTGCGCTCGACCGGGACTACCTGCTCGACCTGCTCACCCGTCCCGATCTGTGGGACGACCCGGAGGAGCGCATCGGGGAGGTCCGCGAGGCGCTGAACGCCGTCACCACGCAGATCGTCGACAACATCAAGCAGGTCAACGCCCGCAAGGGTCTGCTCTTCCAGGTGTCGCTGGACTCGCTGATCGGCCGCAGCGAGCTGCGCGACTGGGAGCGTCAGTTCAAGCAGAGCTCCGGCGACTGACCTGCAAGACTGTGTCGGCGAGATCGTTCGAGCGGGCTCGCCGATCCCGGACATGCAATGAGAGAGGACGGGCATGGACCTCAGTGCCGTCGCCGACGACCCCACCTTCTTCGCCATCGTGGGCGGTCACCTGCTGGTGCTCGTCCTCGCCGTGCTCTTCACGGTGCTGCGCAAGTACTCCGTCGGAGGCTTCTTCGCCTGGATCGCGACGGTCGTCTCGCTGCTCTTCGGGTTCTTCTGGTTCCTCGTGCTGGGCGGAGGCCGCGGCAACTCGCGGGCGAACGAGTCGGTGCAGTTCGCTCTCGACCCGCAGGGCGGCCTCTGGGTCACGCTGTACATCGTCGCCGCTCTGATCATCGCCTACGTGCTGACCTGGATCTGCAAGAAGGGCAAGGCGCGCTCCTACGCGTCGACGGGCCCGTTGCCCCGACGCGACACGACGGACACCCCCGCCGCGGGCTGAGTCAGCGCCGCGACCGGCGAGAGCCGATCAGCGTCGCGATGCCGAGGACGGCGCAGAGCGGACGGTAGTACCGCTTGTCGAGCTCTCGGAACCGTTTGTCGGCGGGAGGAAGACCGAGCGCCTTCAGAGCGACGCCGCCTCCGACGATGGCCCGCGCGAGCAGAGCCGTCGCGATCAGCCGACGCACGACGACCGCCATGCGCCCCTCGCCCAGCGCTCCGGCCGAGACGGCCCCGGCGGCGAGCGCGGCGCCCGCGACGACAGCCGTCGCGGCGGCATCCGGCATCGCGGCCGCGCTGCCGACGGTGGCGGAGGCGAGCCGTCTGCGGTTCTTCGCCGGCCAGCTCGATCCCGACGCCCAGATGAGATGCAGACCGCCGACCGCCGTCAGTCCTGTCCAGCTCACGAGTCGTGCGGCACCCCTGATAACGCTCACCCGTCGAGCGTATCGCCGGGGTGCTCAGGGGGCGGACGGGATGGATCGTTCCCTGACCGCTCCCACCGCGACGGCGAGGATGCCGAGTGCACCGGCCGCGACGAGGAGCGCCCACCCGTGGAGCAGTCGCTCCACGCCCGCGCCCACCACGGCGCCGGCGGCGAGGGAGCCCCACAGCAGGAGAGGCCGTCGCCATGCGGTCCGTGAACGCCCCGTGATCAGGTCGGCGAGTGCCACGCCGAGGCTGACGAGGGTGCCCGTGGCGTAGGTGATGGCGATGCGTGCACGGCCCTCCGACAGATACAGCGTGTTCAGCGCGCCCATGGCGGCGGCGAGCAGCGCGAACCTCCAGAAGGCGCCGGGCTGCAGGAGACCCACGATGCCGCAGATCGCCACGGCGACCGCCGCCCCCGCGACCACGCGCCACCGCCTCGTGCGGACCGGTCCTCGTGACAGAGCTCCCGCCGCGACCCCGATGACGAACGCCGCGACGAGCCCGAGAGGAAGCAGTGCACTCGCTGCACCCTGCGCCCACAGCTCGGCGCCGGCCTGGGTCGAGTTGCCGCTCATGAACGAGACGAACAGCCCGCCGGTCTCGATGAAGCCGATCGCGTCGATGTATCCCGCGATGAGTCCGAGCAGCAGCGTGAGCGCCAGGCCGCGCCGCGAGACATCCTTCACCGACCGTCCCTCCGCCCTGCTGACCTCCTCATAGTGCTCACGATCGCCGGTCGAGAGCAAGCCGGGCGACCGAGCGCGGCAGAAGGAGGCCTCGGTCAGAGCCGCGGCACCCCTCCCGCGCCGAGCGCCCGCAGGACGTGCACGGCGATCTCGAACTGACCATCGGCACTGGGGTGCACACCGTCGTCGAGGAGGGCGATCGGCTGCTCGGCATCCGCCGGGTCGATCACCAGGTCGGATGCGGCGACGTCCGCGATCGCGCGGGCGGTGTCGCTCCTGTCGTGCTCGGTCCAGTGGATCCCCGCCCCGCCGAAGTACGGGTAGCGGGCGATCGCATCCTCATCGACCGGGACGGGCGCCAGCCACACCCGCGGCGTTCCCGCAGCGGCATCGCGGATCAACGCGAGGTTGCGTCTGGTCTCCTCGGCGCTGACCAGGCGAGCAGCGTGGGAGCCTCCCGTGCGGCGGGCGTCGTTGGCGCCGATCATGCAGAACACGATCGACGGGTCCACCCGGCGGAGCAAGCCGAGGCCGCCGAGGAGCTGGGTCGTCGTCGAGCCCGACACCGCGAGGTTCACGAAGCGGAGACCGAGATCGGGGCGCTCGGCGCCGAACAGCGCCCCGATCAGCTCGAACCACGACTCGCGGTCGGCCGTCGTGCTCTCGCCGATCGCGACGACGGTCTGCCCCGCGGCGAACGGAGGGTCGGCGAGGATCTCCCGCACGTCATCCCGCTGCGCGAGGCGCTGGACAGCAGCGTCGCGCCGCTGTGCGAGCTCCCCGACCGCCGTGTCGTACTCGTCGAGGGTCGCGCCGAAGACGGCGGCTCTCGTGCCGGCATCCATCCCGCCCGCATACGGGAGGGACAGCTCGGGGCGCTCGAAGCGGACGAGCTTCGCGAGCACGGCGGCGCGGGAGGTGTGAGTCTGTGTCATGAATCATTCATAGCACAGAACTAACTACGGCGCTCATCCACCGGCCACTCGGCCGGGGTGCCATCATGTGTCGATGGGAACCATCGACGACTACCTCGCGACCCTCGCCGACGCCGACAGGTCGGCGATCGCCCGGGTCTACCGCATCGCGACGGATGCCGTGCCCGAGGCCGAGCAGGGCACCGGATACCGGATGCCCGCGCTGCTGCTCGACGGCAAGGCGCTGCTCTCGGTGATGCGCACGAAGACCCACCTGGGCGTGTATCCCTTCAGCGCGGATGCCGTGGCCGCCGTGCGACCGCGACTGGACGGCTTCGACGTCAGCACCGGCACGATCCGCTTCACGCTCGAGCATCCTCTCCCCGACGATGTCGTTCGCGACCTCGTGCTGTTCCGACGCGATCAGATCATCCGACGCTGAATCCGGCGGTCGAGATCGTCGAGCTCGGCGAGCAGATCCGCAGCGACCCACACCCTGTCACGCTTGCGTCCCGTGATCTCTCGGATGACACCTGCCTCGGCGAGGCGTTCGATCGCGGCGTATGCCTGTGCGGTCTTGGCACCGGAGAGCCGCTCGATCTCGGCCGCGTTCAGGACCGGGTTGTCGAAGAACGCCAGCAAGAGTGTCGCAGCAGCAGACCCTCTTCGCGGCCTCACCTCGGCACTCCACTCCTCCGGGAACGACTCGATCCTCTCGACAGATGCCGCCGTCTCTATGGCAGCCGCGAGCGCCGAGCGGACGAACAGAGCGATGAGAGGCGCCGGATCTCCGCTGCGATACTCCCCGAGTGCGGCGAAATAGTCACCCTGCCTGGCAAGGATTCCTGAGGCCATTGGGATCACTCCGTTGCGGATCGCCCCTCGCCGCCGCAACGATGCCGAGACCAGCGCTCTCCCGATGCGTCCGTTCCCGTCGGTGAACGGGTGGATCGATTCGAACTGTGCATGGGCGATCGACGCCTGCACAAGGACCGGGACATCGTCGCGATTCAGATAGGCGAGAAGGTCGTCGAGGAGCGCGGAGACTCTCTCCGGCGCGGGCGGGATGTGCAGTGCGTCTCTGGGTGAGTGATCGGAACCGCCGACCCAGTTCTGCATGTCGCGAACTCGTCCGGCGTACCTCGCCTCGAGAGGATCATCCTGCATCAGCGCGTGGTGAGCATCGAGGAGGTCACCACGCTCGAAGACACCGCGCTCGCCCACCGCCGTCACCATCTGATGCAGCGCTCTGCTCGCTGCGACCATGCTCACGGCGGACGAGTTGCCCCGGTTTCCGGCGATGGCTCGTGCGAAGTCCTCCGCGCTGGCCGTGATCCTCTCGATCTTGGACGACGCAACGGACTCTGTGCGGATCAGGAACCTGCTCAGGGCGGATGAACGTCCGGATGCTCCCGCGTCCGCTTGCGCGACGGCGAGGAGGGCCTCTTCCGAGGCCGTGATGATCTCGAGTGCCGGTTCGTAGTCGACGTCGGCGATGAACGGAGGAACGGTGGCGTCCACGGTCTGCAGCATCCGGTCCTCGCGAGTCCCCCCTCGCATCTGCTGCCGCCACGGCAGGGTCTCGACGCCATGGGGCGGCCACCCACCATCCTGAAAGATGATCACGTCAGAATTGTCCACTCACTACTCCGGTTTTGCAAGTGAAAACCGGAATAGTGATCCCGCTATTCCGGTTTATATGCAGTCTCGGCGCTCGACACCCGCCTGCTCTCGGCGATGCGGACGCACGCGACCTCGTGCTGTTCCGACGCGATCAGATCATCCGGCGCTGAATCCGACGGTCGAGTCGAGCCGTCAGTGCCGCGGCGCCGCGTCGTGGGCCAGCGCCAGTTGCACGTCGACCCGCAGACCCTCACCAGGCGTGTTGACGAGAGACACCCGGCCTGAGGCGTTCGCCGCGATCCCGGCCACGATCGAGAGGCCGAGACCCGCCCCACCTCGGGTGCGGGCGTCGCTCTGCCGGGCGAAGCGGTCGAGGGCAGACGGAGCGAACCCCGCATCCATGCCGCCGCCGTCGTCGGACACCGAGAGGACGACCCCGCCGCCGTCGTCCGAGAGGACCAGTTCGATGACCCCCTCCCGCCCGATCGCGTTCACGGCATTTCCGATGAGGTTGTCGCACAGGCGCCCGAAGTCCTCGACGCTCACCGCGACGAGCGCCGTGGGGCGCGCGGTCTCGTCCGCGTAGTCGACGCGGATGGCGCGGTCGGCCACCCGGAGGCGCCAGCGATCAGCGGCATCCGCCATCTCCTCCGCCAGGCGATCGACGCTCGCACTGCCCGCCGTCTGCTGCGCATCGATGCGGGAGAGCTCCAGAAGCGAGGTCGCGAGAGACGCGAGCCTCGCCACCGTCTGCTGCGCGGCGGCGACGTCGCGCCTCATGTCCTCCAGGCTCGTCGCCTCGCGCTGCGCGAGCTCCAGTCTCGTCTGGATGATCGCCAGCGGGGTGCGGAACTCGTGACTCGCGTCGGACACGATCTGCCGCTCCCGCTCGGCCGACGATCGCAGCTGCACGACCAGTTCGTTCAGCGTCTCGGCGAGCTCAGCGATCTCGTCTCTCGCGGGCCCGACGGGCAGCAGGTCGGCGCCGGGTTCGGCGATGAGCGCCGCCGCACTGCGTCTCAGACGGGAGACCGGGCTGAGTGCCGCGGAGCCGATCAGCCAGGATGCCGCTCCGAAGGCGATGTTGATGACGGCGATGCTGGCGATGAGCAGCGCGGCCACCTCGTTCAGCACCTGCGCATTGCTGTCCGTCGCGGTGATGACGTGCCACTCGCCGGCCCCGGCGGTCACGGTGGTCGCGCGCACGACGTAGCTGCCGACGGTCGTGTGGCCATCCGGCCCTGCCGCGAACTCCTCCGCTCGACCGGAGAGCCCGTCGGGCAGGGTGTCGACTCCGACCGCCCCGGACGGGTCGATGACGGCCACGAACTGACCGGGCCCCGGGAGATCCATCTCCTCCGTGTCGCCCGTGGTGATGGCGGTGACGTACTGGCCCTCGACGCCCTCCAGCAGACGCACCTGACCCTCGCCGACGATCCGTGCGACCTGGGAGTAGACGATGATCCCGGCGACGACGGAGATGAGGATCGCGATCAGCAGACTGCCGCCGGTGATCCGGACGCGGATCGTCAGCCGGGAGAGGTTCACGTCTCACCCGCGATCAACTGGAACCCGACGCCGCGCGCCGTCGCGATGCGCACGGGCGCACCGACCGCATCGAGCTTGCGGCGGATATAGCTGACGTACTGATCGACGATGTTGGGGTCGATGTAGTCGGTCGATCCCCAGATCGAGTCGAGGATCGCGGCCCGCGGCATCACCGCGCCGACGTTCGCGGCGAGCAGTCGGAGGAGGTCGAACTCGGTCCGGCTCAGGCTCAGCTCTCCCTGCTCCGTCGAGATCCGATGCCTCGTCATGTCGATGTGCAGGCCGCCGATCTCCATCCGGGTCGCCCCGATCGCGTCGCGACGGCGGAGCGCACGCAGCCGAGCGGCCAGCTCGACGAACTCGAACGGCTTGGTGAGGTAGTCGTCGGCGCCGGCATCCAGCCCCTTCACCCTGTCGTCGACCGCGTCGCGCGCGGTGAGGAGGATGATCGCCAGTCCCTCATGCTGGCGACGCAGCCAACGGCACAGCTCGAAACCCGACATGCCGGGCAGCATCACATCGAGGATCGCGATGTCGTAGCCGGCATCCTTCGCGAGGGCCATCGCGTGCACCCCGTCTTCGGCGACGTCGACGACGTATCCCTCGCCGCGGAGTCCGCGGGCGATGAGATCCGCCATCTCCGGTTCGTCTTCGACCGTGAGGATGCGCAGTGCCACCTGTTCGACCTCCCTGCGGCGATCCTATGCCGCGTCGACGAGCCGGGCGTCCTCGATCAGCACGGTCGCCTCCCGTCGCTGCCGGTTGACCTTGACACCGAGATAGGCCGCGACCGCGATGATGATCGCCAGGAACACGACGCTCGTGATCGTGGTGCCCAACCCCATACCGCCGTCGGCCGGGGCCTGCGAGAGGAGATCGCCGATCGATGCGCCGAGCGGACGGGTGAGGATGTACGCGGCCCAGAAGCAGAACACCACGTTGGCCTTGAACGCGAACCGCGCGATCGCGATGACGCCGATCAGGGCGCTGAACAGGATCGTCCCGAACAGGTAGCCGAGCCCCAGACCCTCGGAGATGAGGTCGCCGGCGGCGGTGCCCAGCGCGAAGGTGAAGAGGATCGCGATCCAGTAGAAGGCCTCGCGGCGACGCGTGAAGATCGTGTGGATCGACAGCGTGTGCTCGCGGGCGAACCAGATGCCGAAGGTGATCGCGAGCACGAGGGTGAAGATGAGAGTGCTGACCCACAGCTCGACGCCGAGGACGTCGGTGAGGTTGTCGGTGAGCAGCGTGCCGACGATGCTGATCAGCACGACGACCGTCCAGTACACGCCGGAGTTGTAGCGCTTCGTGGCGAACTGGGCGATCAACGCCGCCACGAGCAGCGCGCCCATCACCGCAGTGGTGAGGCTGAGCCCCCACCCGAGATCGGCGTTGAGGTAGTCGGCGAAGGTCTCGCCTGTCGTGGTCGAGAGGATCTTGATCACCCAGAAGGCGAACGTGACCTCCGGCACCCTGTTGAACAGGATGGTGCGGACGTGCTCGGGGAGTGGATTCGTCATGACCACAGACTCTCGGCGGATCCTTGACGTTCACCCCCTTGGAGAACACCGCGGAGTGAGCGTTCTTTCAGAGAAGGTGCGGACCTCGGTGATCCTGAGAGCATTTTCACGCGCTGACGGCCGATACCGGGATCGCTCGGATGTCGGGGGGCCAGTGTGAGGGGATGCTCCGCACCACAGATGCCCCGCCGTCACCGACGCGGGCGACCTCCATCCGCAACCTCGGGCTGCTGGGTCTGCTCGGCATCGCCGGGGTGCTCGCGCTGGGGATCGTCATCCGCAGCTCCGGCAACGGCCCATCGCCGCTCGACTCCTGGTGGCACGACGTCCAACGAGGCTGGCGGACGGATGCCGGGATCCGCGTCGCCGAGGCATTCGATCTCGTCGGCGGCGTCGGCATCGTGATCGGGGTCACGGTCGTGCTCATCGCCGCCTTCCTGATCGCCCGGCGGTTCCGCAGCGCGATCACTCTCGCGGTCGCGATGGCGGTCTCTGAGACCGTCACCGCAGCGATCAAGGTCGTGATCGCGCGTCCCCGTCCCGCGGACTCGCTCTCTGACGTCGACGTCACCTCGTTCCCCTCCGGGCACACCGCCGCGGCGGCCACGCTCGCTGTGACCCTCGCCCTCCTGATCGGACGTCGGTTCTGGGCGCCCGCGATCGCCTGGATCGTGCTGATGGCATGGAGCCGCACGTTCCTCGAGGCGCACTGGCTCAGCGACGTGATCGCCGGCGGGATCCTCGGCGCCTCGGTCGCCCTGCTCGCGCGATGGCTGGTGGTGACCGCGGAGGGCCGACTGCAGAAGCGAAGAGAGGCACGCCTCCTTCCCGTCCACTGACACGGCTGGGTCGGAGAGCTCCGACCCAGCCGTGTCGGAGCTCTCCGCGCACGACGTCAGTCGTCAGCCGTCTCGCCGTCGTTCGTGCCGTCCTCGACACCCTGGTCGTCAGCCGTCTCGCCGTCGTTCGTGCCGTCCTCGACACCCTGGTCGTCAGCCGTCTCGCCGTCGTTCGTGCCGTCCTCGACACCCTGGTCGTCAGCCGTCTCGCCGTCGTTCGTCGCGACCTGTGTGTTGCCACCGCTGGGTGCCGGAGTCGACGCCTGCGCCAAAGCGGGCACGCCCACACCGAGCGCGGCGGCGAGCGCGAGCACGGCGAGCCCTCCGCCGACGGTCATCTTGAGCTTCTTCTTCTCCATGTCCTGTTTCCTTTCACGTGGGGACTTCGGTCTCGCCGACGTTACGGAGGCCCGCGTGAGATGAGCGTGAGAGCGGAAGGCGCACTCGCACGGTCGTTCCCACGTCGGGCACCGACGTCAAGGCCACACGCCCGCCCAGGGAGGTGACGATCTCCCTGACGATCGACAGGCCCAATCCGCTGCCCTCGCCCGCGCGCGAGGGATCCGCTTGCCAGAACCGGTCGAAAGCCCGACGCACCTGCGCGCGCGTCATGCCCTTCCCTGCATCCCGGACCACGACCTCGCCCCACCCGCCGGCAGCGCGAATGCGCACGTCGACATCCGCATCCGAGTACTTCTCCGCGTTGACCAGAAGGTTCAGCAGGACCCGCTCGACGGTCGACGGCAGGCCCGCGACCACCACGCGGCGCTGTTGCGTCACCACGACACGATCAGGAGCCGCAAGAAGTCCTCGCACCCGGTGGAGCGCATCTCCCAGCTCGACGACGGCATCAGCCGTGCGATCATGACCGCCGTCTGCGGCGAGGATCAGATCGTCGGCGATGGACGCCAGCGAGTGCGCGGCCTCCAGCGCGGTCGCACACGCCTCCCGGTACTCGCTCACCGTCCGCGGTCGAGTGAGGATCAGCTCAAGCTGTCCCTGGATGGCGGTCAGGGGTGTGCGCAGTTCATGGGACGCGTCGTCGACGAAGCGTCGTTGCGCAGCCAGTGTCGATGCCACTGGCCGCATCGCGAGACCTGCGAGTAGCCAGCTCGTGAACGGCGCCACCACACACAGTCCGCTGAGAGCGACGATCAGAGCCGTCCGGAGCGTGGCGAAACCCGCCTCAGCCGTCGATGTCCCTCCTCCGTCTGCGACGCCGTCGAAATCGAACGCCGTGATCGCGAAGGCGTACACGCCCCAGGCGAACAGGGCGAAGGTGAGCAGCTGAACGGTGGTGAAGCCGATGGTGAGCCGCCATCGGGCCCTTCTGACGATCATCAGACGTCGCTCGGAACGGAGTAGCCTGCGCCACGGTGCGTGACGATCGGGTCGGGCGCGCCCTGCACCGCGAGCTTGCGACGCAGATACCGGATGTAGGTGGGCACCACGTTGCTGTAGCCCTCGTAGTTGCGGTCCCACGCGTGATCGATGAGCTCGCTGGTCGACACGATCGCGTCGGGGCGCCGCATCAGATACTCCAGGACCGAGAACTCCTTGGGGGTGAGGGGGATCGTGCGCCCGAGCCGTTCCACCGAATGCCGACTGGGGTCGAGGATCAGCGAGCCCACGCGCACCTGCGGGGGAAGCGCCGTGGGGGCGCGTCGCAGGAGCGCGCGGACCCGCGCGAGGAGCTCGTCGACGTGGAACGGCTTGACCAGGTAGTCGTCCGCACCCGCATCGAGGCATTCGACGATCGTCGCTCGAGCGGCGATCGCCGTGAGCATGAGGATCGGCACCTCTGTGGAGAGCGATCGGATGCTGCGGCACAACTCGACCCCGCCCCCGGCCAACCCGGGCAGCCGCACGTCGAGGATCGCCGCATCCACCGGTTCAAGTTCGAACGCGATGAGGCCGGCCGCGCCATCCGACTCGAGGTCGACTGCGTAGCCGGCCTCACGCAGCAGCTGTACGACCGTACGACCGACGCGTTCGTCATCTTCCACGACCAGGATCCTCATCGCCACCTCCGTGTCGATGATCGCGGGTCTCTCTGGACACATCGCGGTCAGCCGGGCCCCGATCTCTGAGAGTCCCTTCAGTGTCGTCGGACCGATCGGCTCCGACGACGACCGCCGCTACTCGACTCCGGCGATCAGCTCCCGCAGCGCGGCGACGTGCGCGCTCAGCGCCTTCCGCCCCTCGGTCGTGAGGGAGATCCAGGTGGTGCGGCGGCTGTCGAGGACAGCCTTGCGGCTCTTCACGTACCTCTCGGCGGCGAGCGCGCTGATGTGCTTGGAGAGCACGGAGTCGCTCACGTCCAGGTGGTCCCGCAGCGTCACGAACTCGATCTCGCTCACGCCGGTGAGCATGGTCGTCAGCTTCAGTCGGATCGGCGACTGCAGCGCCGGGTTCAGCTCGACCATCAGTGGTTGAGGAAGAGGAGGGCGATGCCGCACGCTGCGAGGACGCCGAGGACGAGAAGGAACGCGACGGATTCGCCACGGGCGTGCTCTGCGGGGTCGGCGCGGTACATGCGCACCCACCGCGCCCCGCTGAGCGCGAAGCCGACGCCCCCGGCGAGCGCGCACACCGGCACCAGCCACCAGACTCCGGCGAATCCGGCCCACATCGCTCCGGCCAGCGCCAGGAGGTACGACATGGTCGCCTCGGTGGCCGTGCCTCCGACGACCCTGCTGGCGAAGCCGCCGACGGTCACGCCGTTCACCCGGCGGAAGCGGCGGAGCTGCAGGAGCGCGACGGCGACGTAGAGCAGCGCTCCGGCGATCGTGAACCAGTAGCCCCTGCTCGTCCACACCACGGCGGTCGAGGCGATCTGCACGGCGATCGCCGATCCGAGGGCGAGGAGGAGGAACGGGGGGAGCACGAGGCGGTTCGCCAACGCGGTGCGGGATGCCTCGGCATCCGCCAGCTGTCCGAGGGCCTGTTCCGGCGTCGGGTCGTCGCTTTTGCTTTCCATGTTGGAAAGTATGCTCCGAACTTTCCATATCGTCAAGTAGTGGGCGCCCTCCCCCGCGGAGGGCGCCCGTCCGTCACTTGATCGATCCCCGCGTGACCCCGGAGATCACCCAGCGCTGCGAGAAGATGTACACGATCAGCAACGGGGCCATCGCCATCAGATACGACGCGAACGCCACGGTGTAGTCGGTGTTGTACTGCCCCTGCAGCACGTACTGCGCGAGCGGCAGCGTGCGGGCGCCCGGGTCGGTGAGCACGACGAGCGGCAGGATGAAGTCGTTCCACGCCCACACGCAGGTGAGGATGCCGACCGTGGCGTTCATCGGAGTGAGCAGAGGGAAGATGACCTGCCAGAACACGCGCCAGGTCGACGCGCCGTCCATGCGGGCGGCCTCCTCGAGCTCGATCGGGATCGAGCGGATGTACGCCGAGTAGATGAACACGTTCAGCGACAGCCCGTAGACCGTGTAGAGGATGATGACGCCGACCTGGTTGTCGAGCCCGAACATCGCCGTCTGCTTCACGAGCGGCAGCATGATGATCGGGAACGGGATGAACAGAGCCGCGAGCAGATAGTAGAACACGCCCTTGAAGAAAGGCCGGTGCATGTTGCGGGCCAGCGCATAGGCGACGACCGAGCTCGTGAACATCGTGAAGACGACCGAACCGACCGTGATCAGCGCGGTGTTCAGGAGCGCCTGCGGGAACTGCGTGCGCTCCCAGGCCTCGGCGAAGTTCTCCCAGCGCACCGGGTTCGGCCATTCGAAGCCGGTTCCGCTGACGAGCTGATCGGGCGTCTTCACCGCGACGACCACGGCAAGGTAGAGCGGGATCAGAACGGTCAGAGCGCACACGGCGATGACGGCGGTGGCCCACCAGTTGGTGCGGCGGGTGTCATCCTCCCGATCCGCGCCGCCTCGACGGCGCCTGCCGCCCGTGACGATGGACGTGGTGGACGTGGTGGGGGCTGCGACAGACATCATGCATCCACCTCTCGGCGCTGAAGGACTCGGAACTGCAGGAGGGAGACGATCGTGATCACGATGAAGAAGACCACCGCGTTGGCCGTCTGGTAGGCGAACTCGCCACCGCCGTAGCCGCCCTTGAAGATGAGCATCGTCACGGACTCGGTGGAGGTGCCGGGGCCGCCGTTGGTGAGGGCGACGATCGGGTCGAACACCTGCAGGTAGCCCTTGAGGCTCAGCACCACGTTGATGGTGAAGAAGGCGCTGATCAGGGGGAACGTGATCGCCCAGAACTGCCGCCAGCTCGAGGCGCCGTCGAGCGACGCCGCCTCGTAGAGCTCCGACGGGATCGTCTGCAGACCGGACAGGTAGATGATGATCGTGAACGCGCAGCCCTGCCAGACCGCGAGGGAGACGATCGCCAGCCAGGCCCAGTCGGGGTTCGACAGGATGTTGTCGGCGATCAGCGGGATGCCGGGGAAGAGCTTCGGCAGCGAGTTCGTGAACAGGTACTGGAAGACGTAGCCGATCACCAGCATCGCGAGCACGTAGGGCACGAAGTAGACGCCGCGGAAGAAGTCGCGCGCTTCGATCTTCGCGTTGAGCCCCATCGCGATCGCGAGCGAGATCGCGTTCGTGAGGATGGTCGCGACGATCGCGAACAGGAAGGAGAACCCGTACGCGCCCCAGACCCGGTCGTCCTTGAACAGGTTGAGGTAGTTCGAGATCCCGACGAAGTTCCAGTCGCCGTAGCCCGCGTAGTTCGTGAAGCTGAAGAACACGCCCACGAGCATGGGGACGGTGTGGAACAGAGCGAAGGCGATGACGGCCGGCCAGACCATCCAGTAGTAGGCCGAGAGAGCACGCGGCGACGAGGAGCGGATGCGGTCGGCCCGCCCGCTGCGGGAGCCGCCGGATGCCGACGACCTGACCGCTTCGGTGAGTGTGCTCATGATCGGTCCTCCGTCACGGGGATGGTGCGGGCGGCGATCTTGCGCCACTCGTTGTCGAGGGTGGCGAGCGCGGCTCCCGCGTCGCCGGTGAAGATCGACTCCTGCACGAACTCCGCGAGCGGGATGCCCGGCGGGATCTGGTGATCGAGGAAGCCGGTGATGCGCCCGTCGTCGAAGAACGGCTTGACCGACTGCAGCGCGAGATCATCGCTGAGCTCGGCGCCCTCGACCGAGGGGATCATGTTCTGCGAGGCCGCGAACTCCTCGATGACGTCGGGGCGGAACATGAACTCGATGAACCGCAGCGCCTCCTCGCGATGCGGGCTGTTGCGGCCCATCGTCACCGTCACGTCGACGCCCGAGACGATGACGCGGTCCTTCTCGGCATCCGTCGGGTACGGGAAGATCGCCGCGTTGATGTCGGGGTTCACCTGTTTGATGCCGTTGACGGCCCAGATGCCCTGGAGCAGCATCGCGGCCTCGCCTCGAGCGAAGGCGGCGTTGCCCTCGTCGTAGGTCGCGCCCCGGTAGCCCTCCTGCGCGTAGCCGTACAGCTGCAGCTCGCGGTCGAGCGGCTCGGCGAAGTCCTGCTCGAACGAGGCCTTCGAGTCGGGACCGACGTTCTCGCCCTCCGCGCGCATCTCGTCGAAGAAGCCGTCCTGCACCGCGTACGCGCCGAGGCCGTTGAACGAGGGGACAGAGGTCCACGAGTCGGCGAGGGTGGCGTAGATCGGCTGGATGCCGGCATCCTTCAGCTTCTCGCAGGCGGCGATGAGCTCGTCCCACGTCTCGGGCACCTCGATGCCCTGCTCGGCGAAGATGTCGGCGTTGTAGATGATGCCGTTGGCGTTGTTGACGTAGCCGAGGCTGTTCACCTCGCCGTCCTTGTTTCCGAGGTCGGCGAGGATGTCCTGCACCGCAGGGTTGATCGTGTCGAGAACGGGCTCGTCGGAGAAGTCGTAGAAGACCCCTGCCTGTGCGAGACGGCCGAAGTTGCCGTTGCCGTTCAGGGTGATGACGTCGGGCGCCTTGTCCTTCACGAGCAGCGTGCGGATGATGGTGTCGGCATCCGCCACCTGGTTCTGCACGACGCGGATGTCGGGGTTCTCGGCCTCGAACTTCTCGATGATCCTGTCGAAGTCCTCGCGGGCCTCGCCCTTGAACTGGAAGAAGTTGAGCGTGGTGACGCCGGGGTCGGCTCCGGAGGAGCACCCTCCCAGCGTTCCGGCGAGCGCGACGACGACGACGGCCGCCGTCGCTCCGCGGAGCGGATGGATCGATCTCATATCTGCGCCTCCTTGCGCGAGGGATCGGCGATGCCGATCAGGATCAGTGCTGTGCGGTGAGCTCCACGAGGGTCGCTCGCCCGGGATGCTGCACGGGGGGACGGATGCCGGTCGTCGCCAGTTGTCGGCCGGTGAGGATGACGCCGTCCTGGATCCAGCGGAGCGGGGACTGCCCTGCATCCTCATGGGCGCCACCGGGCGTCAGGACGCGGAGACGGTACTCGCGCTCCGGGTCGAGTCCGGGGAACCGGACCCGCCCTGCGGGATAGGCGACCGAGGTCGCGGCCTGCGTGATCGTGAAGACGGCGTCGGCACGATCGGCCGAGACCATGCCGCGCACGTCGATGCCCGGCTCCACGCCGTCGACGTTCACGACGCGACCGGTCGCGACGAGAGGACGCAGCGTCTTGGCGAGCGCCACCCAGGCGCGGATGCGCGCGAGGTCGGCCTCGGAGTCTCCGCTGATGTCCCGCTCGATGCCGAAGTGCCCGAACAGGGCGATCGCGGCGCTCAGGTCGAGGTCCGTCGCCCTGCCCGTCGAGTGGACGACGGCGCTGGTGAGGTGCGCGCCCATGAGCTCGGGCGGCACGACCAGGCCGGTGTAGCGCTGGATGTCGAGCCTTTCGAGGGGATCGATGCAGTCGCTCGTCCAGATGCGATCGGTGCGATCCAGGATGCCGAGGTCGACCCGGGCGCCGCCCGATGCGCAGCTCTCGATCTCGAGTCCCGGATGCTGCGCCTTGAGCTCGTCGAGAAGACGGTAGACGGCGAGGGTATGCGCGTGCACGTGGGAGCCGCCGCCGGGGCCGGAGCCCGCGTCGACGAGATCGCGGTTGTGGTCCCACTTCAGGTAGGCGATCGGATACTCGTCGAGCAGCGCGTGCAGGCGCGACGCGATGTGCGCATACGCGTCGGGGTGCGCGAGGTCGAGCACCTGCTGCTGCCGGGCGGCGGGCGGCAGATCGAGTCGAGAGCGCAGGATCCAGTCGGGATGCTCACGGGCGAGCTCGCTGTCGGGGTTCACCATCTCTGGCTCGACCCACAGCCCGAACTCCATGCCGCGCGAGCGCACGCGGTCGACGAGCGGGTGCAGCCCCTGCGGCCACACATCCGTGTCCACCTGCCAGTCGCCGAGTCCGGCGGTGTCGTCGCGACGACCGAGGAACCAGCCGTCGTCGAGCACGAACCGCTCGACGCCCGCATCGGCCGCGGCATCCGCGAGTGCGGTGAGCCGATCGAGGTCGTGATCGAAGTACACGGCCTCCCAGGTGTTGAGGGTGATGGGGCGGGGCCGATGCGGATGCTGCGGGCGCGCGCGGAGCTCGTCGTGGAACCGCGCCGAGAGCTCGTCGAGGCCGTCGCCCCAGGAGCCGATCACCCAGGGAGTGGTCACGGTCTCACCGGAGTCGAGGATGATCTCGCCGGGGCCGTACAGCTCTCCACCCGCGAGGAAGGCCTCCCCGGCGATCGTCCGCTCGGCCAGGACGGTGTGGCTGCCGCTCCAGGCGACGTGGATGCCGTGCACCCGCCCCGACTCGAACCCGAACCCGGGGCGGCCGGCGCAGAGCAGCAGCGTGGCATCGGCGCCCGGGCGTCCTCGGCGGCTCTCCCGCACCGAGGTGCCGACGGTGAAGGCACGGCGCTGCGGCGAGCGCTCACGCAGATGACGACCCGTGGTGTCGAGGATCTCGGTCGCGTCCCACGGAACGGGGAAGGACGGCGCGAGGCGTTGCACCGTGTACGCGCCCGTTCCGCTGTTGCGGAGCGTGATGCGCTGTCGGAGGAGACCCGCGATGCCGAGTTCGAGCTCGACGGTGGCGGCGAGACGCGACTCCTCGTCGACGAGCGAGATGCGGGCGCGCTCGGCGGTGGCGTCGACTCCGGCCAGGTGCCAGCGGACGCTGATGCCGTGGCCTGCCCTGTGCCCTTCGAGCCCCGGCGTGCCGAGCCAGCCGTGCGCGGGCGTCGGCAGGATGCTGAGGACGGGGGTGACGTCGAGTCCACCCGAGACGCGCTGGGGCGCCGCGGCCAGTGCGAGGCCGCCGAGGGCCTGCGTCGAGAGGTGTCCGAGGTCTTCGCCCCAGTGCACGATGGCGGGCGGCGTCGACATCTCGACGACCACGCTGGTGCCGCCTCTGCGGAGGTGCAGAACCTCCGGGGAGAGCCCCTCGTCGATGGCGGAAGCTTCGCTGCTCACATCGCTGGAATGCATGAATTAGTTTTAGCATGAAAATAATCCAGACGTCAACGGCGTGATCTCGCCGGTCCGTCGCGTCTTTATATGCCAAGATGAAATCAATGGAGGTGTCATGAGCACGGAGGCCACCGTCGCGCGCACGGTCCTCATCCACGGCCCGATCTCCCGTTCAGCCCTGGCCGTGCGGATGCGGATGTCTCCGGCGAGCCTGACCCGCCTCACGAAGCCGTTCGTCGACCGCGGCATCCTCGTCGAGCTCGACGACGTGGTCGACGGCGTCGGCCGCCCCTCTCGCCCTCTCGACGTCTCGCCCGCCGTCGGCACCTTCCTGGGAGTGAAGCTCACGGGCGGCGACGCGCACTGCGTGCTCACCGACGTCCGGGCGCAGCTGCTCGGCGAGGTGGTGCTGCCGCTGCGGTCGCACGCGCCCTCCGACGTGGTCGACACCATCGTCGATGCCATGACGCGGCTCGTCGGCGACAGCGACGCCCCCGTCGGCGTCGGCATCAGCGTCGGCGGGATCACCGACGGCAGCACCGTGGTCTGGGGGCCGTTCCTCGACTGGGAGGACGTTCCTCTCGGCGAGCTCGTCACCGCGGCCACCGGCCTGCCAACGCGCATCGAGAACGATCTGATCGCCCTGACCGAGGCCGAGCGCTGGTTCGGCGTCGTCCGCGGGCTCGACGGCTTCGCGGTGATCACGATCGGCGCCGGCGTCGGGTACGAGGTCGTCTCCGGCGGCGAGGTCGTGCGCAACGCGGACTCGGGGATCAGCCTCGCCGCTCACGTGCCGCTCGAACCACACGGCCCCCTGTGCTCCGAGGGGCACAGGGGCTGCGCGCAGGCGATGCTCGGCTCAGCATCCATCGCCGCACAGGCGACGACCGCTCTCCAGCGACCGGTGGGCTACGACGAGGTCCTCGCTCTCGCCGCCGGCGGCGACCCCGCGGCCGCGGCCATCGTCGACGCCAGCGCCCGAGCGCTCGGGCGCCTCGTCGCCCTGGCCGCCAATCTCACGACCCACGCGGACATCGTTCTCGCCGGCGAGGGCATGGGGCTGTTCGCCGTGGCCGAGGGTGCCGTGCGCGCCGAGATCGCCGCTGGTCGTGACCTGCGGGCCTCTCCGGTGCGGCTGCACGTGGACGACAGCGGCTTCACCGCGTGGGCGCGCGGAGCGGCAGCCGTCGCCGTGCAGGCGGCGTTCGAGCGGTTGTAGGACGCGGATCAGTCGGCGGAGGGGCCGCCGCCCTGACGCCGCAGCGCAGGGATCCCGCCGTACATCACTCCGCGCGGATGCCGGTCCACAGCAGGTCGCGCGCGTCGGCGACCAGCTCGGCGGCCGGTACGCCGTCGAGGAGCCCCCCGGAGGCGAGAGTCGCGATGCCGTGGAACGTCGCGAAAGCCGTGAGCGCGATGCGATGGGGATCTCCCGCGCGGATGATCCCGCTCTCCTGCGCCGCGATCACGACCCGCACGGTGACCTCCATCGACGCCTGACCAGCCGCGATGAGCTCTGCGCGCGCGTCGGGCGCGTGCTTCATCCCGAACATCAGGCCGAGCAGGATCGGCTGCTCGAGGGCGAAGTCGACGTAGGTCGCGGTGAGAGCGTCGAACCGGCCCCGCACACTCTCCCCCGTCGTCGCCTCCACGCCGGCGGCGTCGTCCAGCACCGCCGCGAGTCGGGTGAACCCGTCTTCGGCGAGGGCGTCGAGCAGTGCCTGCTTGTCACGGAAGTGCCGGCTGGGAGCCGCATGGCTGACCCCGGCCTCACGGGCGAGCTGCCGCAGCGACAGGGCCTCGACGCCGTCGCTCTCGATGCTCGACCTGGCGGCCTCGAGGAGCGTGCGGCGGAGATCGCCGTGGTGATAGGGCTGCGGGGGCACCCGTCGATCCTATCTCGATGTAGGCATTGACAACAAGAGAGAGCGCGTGCACAATGATGTCACTGCCTACATTGTCGACACGACCGAAGGACTGCACCATGACACTCGATCTCCGCGGTGGAACCACCCTCATCACCGGCGCCAGCGCCGGCCTCGGGGTCGAGTTCGCCCGCCGATTCGCCTCCCGCGGCTCGAACCTCGTCCTCGTGGCCCGCCGCGTCGACCGCCTCGAGGCCCTCGCCGCCGAGCTGCGCGCCTCCGCCGGAGTCGCGGTCGAGGTCGTCGCCGCCGACCTCGGCATCGCCGGAGCGGCAGCCGCCCTGCACGGGGAGCTCGACCGCCGCGGCATCCGCGTCACCTCGCTGGTCAACAACGCCGGCTTCGGCACCCACGGCGCCTTCGACACGGTCGACCCCGAGCGGATGACGAGCGAGATCCAGCTCAATGTGGGCACGCTGGTCGAGCTCTCCCGCCTCTTCATGCCCCAGCTGCTCCGGGGCCGGGGCGCCCTCGTCACGGTCGCGAGCACCGCGGCGTACCAGCCGACGCCGGGCATGGCCGTGTACGGCGCGACCAAGGCCTTCGTGCTGAGCTTCACCGAAGCGCTCTGGGCCGAAGCGCGGGGCACCGGACTGCGCGTCCTCGCGGTGAGCCCCGGAGCGACGAAGACCGAGTTCTTCGACGTGGTCGGCACCGACGCCGCCTCCGTCGGCCGGCAGCAGACCCCCGAGCAGGTGATCGACACCGCGTTCCGCGAGCTCGATCGCAGCAACGGCCGACCCAGCGTGATCTCCGGCCGCGTCAACCACCTCATGGCTCTCGGCATCCGTCTGCTGTCCCGGCGTGCCGCCGCACTGACGAGCGCACGCGTGCTGCACGACGTCAGGATGCCGGGCTGACCGCAGCCACAGGCACGGATCCGCAGGCGAGCACACCCCGCAGGCGATGAGCGCGAGCACAGGGATGCCGCGGCAGCGAGAGCAACCTCTGCCGCGGCATCCGTGTTCTCTCCGCGGTCAGCGGAGAACCGTCTCCCCGATGAAGCCGCCCTCCGCGCATCCGGGCGGGATCGCGAACACCGCGGACCCGATGGGCGTGGTCCACTCGTTGAGCAGGTCGAGCTCGGCGAGCCGCCGCTGCATGGGGGTGAACTGCCGCTCGACGTCGGCCTGGAACGAGACGAAGACGAGCCCCGACTCCGAGATGCCGCCGCCCGACGGCCTCTCGTCGTAGTTGTACGCACGCCGGAAGATCTTCTCCCCGTCGTCGCCGCGGGCGCGGCGGATGTGCGCGAACTGCGGGATCACGGGGAATCCGATCGTGGTCTTCGCCTCGAAGTCGGGTTCGTCGTGCTCCGCGGTTCCGGTGAGCGGGGCGCCGTTCCCCAGCGTCCGTCCGACGGAGGCCTCACGGCCCCCGCGGTCGAGGCGGTCCCACTTGTCGAGGTCCATGCGGATGCGGCGGATGACGAGGCCGGTGCCCCCGGCCAGCCAGCCGTCGTCCGCCCACACGACCCGGTCGAACTCCGCCGTCCCCGGCTCGGGGTTCGCCGTGCCGTCGACCTGGCCGAAGAGGTTGCGCATCGTGGTGCCCGGTCGCTCGGTGCCGTACGCGCGGCGGAACCCGGTCTGGGTCCACCGCAGCGCAGCGAACGAACGCGAGTCCTTCAACAGCATCCGTGCGGCGTGGGCGACCGTGAGCGGATCGTCTCCGGCGACCTGGAGCAGCAGGTCGCCGTCGGAGAACTCCGGCTGCAGCGCGTCGATCCCGAACGCGGGGAGCGGCGCGAGCCAGGTCGGGGCCGGGCCCCCGGCCCGCGCGACCAGCCGCGGGCCGAAGCCGAACGTCACGGTCAGACGGGCGGGGCTGGCGGCGAGCTCCGGCTCCGAGTCCGCGAGCGCCGGGGCGCCCTGGGTGAGCCGGGCCGCGTCGTCGGTGAGTATCCGCATCAGCCTGGACACCCCCTCGCGGTCCGTGGTGTCGTGCAGGTCGAGGGCGAGGAACATGCCGTGGGCCTGCGCGGGCGTGTCGATGCCCGCCTGGTGGATGCCGTGGAACGGGACCTTCTCGTCGCCGTTCATCGGCGCGGACGGCGTGACGGCCGGAGCCGCCTTCTGATTCAGGGCGATGTCGATGCCGACCGCCGCAGCGGCGCCCACACCGGCGACAGCCCCTCCGAGGAGGAACTGCCGCCGGGTGGAGCCGGTGCGGCCGGCACGAGCGCCCTCAGCGGGCGCGCGCATCAGTGGTTCATGCTGCCGTCGTCGTCGCCGCCCTCGTAGTTCTCGTTCGCGCCGGTGTAGTCCTTCACGGGTGCGGTGAACTCGTAGGTCGACTTGTCGGAGAAGGTGAGGGTGAACGTCACCTCGTCGCCCGCCTTGAGCGGCGCCGAGAGGCCCATGAGCATGATGTGGTTCGCGCCGGGCTCGAGCGTCAGCGTGCCGCCGGCGGGGATGACGAAGCCGCCGTCCTTCTCGCGCATCACCATCTCCCCCGACTCGTTCTCGACGGTCTCGTGCAGTTCGACCATGCCCGAGGCCTCGGTCTTCGCCGAGACGACGGTCACGTCCTTCTCGCCGCTGTTGGAGAGCTCGCCGAAGGCCGCCGACATCCCCTCGTCGGCGGACTTGACCCAGGCGTCCTCGATCGTGACCGAGTCCCCGGCGAGCGCCGTCGACGACTCCGCCGAGGGCGCGGTCGAGGCGCAGCCGGTGAGAGCGAGGAGCGCCGTGGCGATGAGGGCGGTGAGACGGACGGTGGACTTCTGTGCGGTGTTCATGGAATGGCCTTTCACGGTTGCGTGTCCGCAGAGTCGCCGGATTCCGGCGCTGCGGCCGCCGCCCGGGGGCGACGGAGGAATCTGTAGAGGAGGAAGGCGGCAGCGGCGATGGCCGCTCCGCCGGCGCCGACGAGCAGCGTCCGCTGCATCCCGTCGGCCTCGTCGGCCGTCTGCGCCGCGTCATCCGCTGGTGCGTCGGTGGTCGCGGCATCCGTCTTCGCTGTCGCCATCGGAGACCCGTCCCCGACGGTGAACGGCACGACGCCGGAGATCGGATGCCCGTCCTCCGAGACGACCTGCCACCGCACCTGGTAGCCCGCGTCGGGCATGCCCTCTGCGACGGCGGCCGTGACGGTGTTCCCGTTCACGACCGGGTCGCCGGACACCCAGTTCTTCCCCTCGGCGTCGACGAGGAGCACGACGGCTCCCGTCGTCGAGTCGCCGAGCATCAGCAGCTCTCCGGAGAACGTCAGCGTGACGGACTCCGGAGGGGCGGCGAGACGCTCGTCGGTTCCGGGGGTGCTCTGGATGAGCTGGTCGTGGGCGGATGCGGGCAGGGCGGTCGCGAGGATCACGACGGCCGCCGCCAGTGCACCCGCCGCGAATCTGCGGACAGGGGACATGGATGACAGACCTCTCGACGGGCGTCGGGAGTCGACGCCGCGGACGCGGATCGCGTGCCCGGCGGGCCGGTGCGCACGCGACAGTGCCGCCGTCACGGGCCCGAGAGGGCGGACGGCGCGGATCAGACGGCGGTGGGAGCCGGCGGGGCGCGTCCGTGGAGAGGTGAGCGGAGGGCGAGGTCGCGGAGCGCCTCGGGTTCGTCGGATGCCGGAGCGGCGAGCGGGCTCAGGGGCGCGGGCGCGGCGACGAGCGCGTCGACACGACGGCGCAACCAGCGGATGCTGAGCTCCGCCAGATCGCGCAGGCCCAGCAGGAGCCGTTCGCCCCGGTGCAGTGCGAGGATCGTGACGACCGCGGCGATCGCGTGACCGAACCACATGAGTCCGTCGGCGGCGACGGCGGCGGAGAGTCCGTCGGTGGGCGAGAGCTGCAGCGGAGCGCCGTGGACGTGGCCGCCGACCGCGCCGGTCGGCGTGATCGTGCCCAGCACGAACAGGACGTGGAACAGGAGCTGGCTGATCGCGACCGAGAGGCTCAGCCGCACGACCGAGAGCCGGCGCCCCGCGAGGAGCACGCACACCATGAGCGACAGCAGCCAGGGCACGAGGATTCCGAGGGGTCCCGGCATCGTTCCGCCGCCGGTCAGGTGACCGGCGAGAGCGGCGAAGATCGCCAGCGACGATGCGGCGAAGCCGCGCAGAACCGCCGGCTTCCTGGACTCGTGCACGGGTCCATTGTGTCAGGAAGCCGAGACGCCTGTCCGGACGGGGCCGGTCGGCGCATACCTCACGCATAGACGCCGCACAGCATCCGCTCTCGATTTGAGACCTGCGGATTCTTCGCTTATGGTTACAACTTGATAACGGACGCGTCCGTCTCCCGAGGAGCTTCACCATCACTTCGCGATCACCCGAAACCGCGCTGTCTTCCACGCCTGTCACCGAGGTGTCTTCTGCAGACCCCGTCGTCCCGACGGGCATGCTGCGACGAGACCGACGCAGGGCCCAGGCGACGCCGGATGCCGCAGCCGTCGTGACGGAGCAGACCCCGATCGTCGAGCAGGCCGCCGCCGTCGTGACGCTGGCCGCGACCATCGCCGCCGAGTCCGCAGAGCCGCAGGAGACTCCCGCTCCCGCCGAGCAGGACGTCATCTCCGCTCCGGCGGATGCTGTCGATGAGGCCCCGGCCGTGGATTCTCCCTCGGTCGACGAGACGGCGGCCGACGCTGCTCCCTCGGTCGACGAGGCGCCGGCAGATGAGGTCGCCGCAGACGACGAGGCCCCCTCGGCCGAGGAGGACGCCTCCTCCTCCCCCGCTTCCGACGCCGCCGAGCCGGCCGCCGCCCGCAGCCCCCGCGGCCGCAAGGCTCGTCCGCGCCGCGTGCGTGCGACGGCATCCGCTTCGCGCCCGGCATCCGCAGCTCCCGTGGCCGCGCGCACGGAGCGCAGCTCGTCTCGACGCCGGATCGGCCGGATGACCACGGCCGCACTGGCCGTCGCCACCCTGGTGTGCGGCGTCGCGCTGCCTGCCGTGGGCATGGCGCAGTCGGGCACCGCCTCCGCAGCCTCGTCGGTGATGGCCGACATCCGCGCCGAGGCCCAGACCTACACGGCCAGCGCCGACGTCATGCCCGACGTCGTGGTGAGCGGCGACTTCTCCGCGACCACCCCGGACGAGATCGAGAAGATCCGCGTCGCCAGCGCCGCCTCCGCGAAGAGCGGCATCGTCCCGATCGCGCAGCCCGGCCAGGTCATCATCCCCATGGCGGCCGGCTCGTACACGATGACCGACGGCTTCGGCGCGAGCCGCCCCGGTCGCAGCCACATGGGCCAGGACTACGCCGCCCCCGTCGGAACCCCGATCTACGCGGCCGCCGACGGCGTCGTCACGATGTCGCAGGACAGCTACGGCGGCTACGGCGTGACCGTGCAGGTGCAGCACGAGTTCGGCGGCAGCTCCGCCGTATCGACCCTCTACGGGCACATGGACTACGGCACCAGGGCGGTCCAGTCCGGCGACCGCGTCGTGGCCGGCCAGTTCCTGGGCCGAGTCGGCACCACCGGCTACACCATCGGCTCGTGCCTGCACTTCGAGGTGCACATCAACGGCACCCCGATCAACCCCGTCCCCTGGCTCGACGCGAACGTCCGGTAAGCACCCGGCTGCGGCTCTGTCGCGGCTCTCGAGAACCCCTCGCACAGCGGGGATCGCACGGCCTAGAGTCGTCGCATGGGCCTCCTGACCTTCAGTCTCAACATCACCCTGGACGGCTGCGTCGACCATCGGGAGGGCATCGCCGACGACGAGACGCATGCCTACTTCACACACCTCATGGACGAGGGCGGCGCCATGCTCTGGGGTCGAACGACCTACGAGATGATGGAGAGCTACTGGCCGGCGGTCGCCCGCGGCGAGGAGGATGCTCCTGCGGCGCTGCGCGAGTGGGCGATCAAGCTGGACGCCAAGCCGAAGTACGTCGTGTCGTCGACGCGCAGCGACTTCCCCTGGGCCAACAGCCACCACCTCACGGGCGACCTGCGCACCGCCGTGCAGGAGCTCAAGGATGCGACCCCCGACGGAGTGCTCCTCGGCAGCGGTGCGCTCGCGACGCAGCTCGACCGGCTGGACCTGATCGACGAGTACGTGTTCCTGCTGCATCCCATGATCGCGGGGCACGGCCCCACGCTGTTCCAGGACGGGCTGCCTCAGACTCGACGGCTCGAGCTGATCTCGGCGCAGCCGCTCAGCAACGGCTCCGTCGCGATGCGCTATCGACGGAGCGAGTGAGGCCCGACCCCTCAGCGAGGAATCACGACGCAAGTGAGCAGCAGTCCATTGCTCCGCGTCCACCGCCCGGCGATCTCCGAGACGCTCCGGCCCTGCAACCGCCACGGATCCCGCAGCAGGCGCGCCAGGAAGACTCCGGAAGACGGATCGATCTCGACGCTCACCTCCTCGAAGCCGAGCCACTCGTCGGTGATCGGCGACCAGGCCTTGTAGACGGACTCCTTGGCGCTGAAGAGCAGCCGGTCCCAGTGCACGTCCGACGGGGCCGAGGGCAGTCGCCTGAGCGCGTCCTGCTCGTCTGGAGAGGACACCAGATCGGTCACGTCCTCCGGAAGCGGCGCGTCCGGCTCGGCGTCGATGCCCAGAGTGAGGATGTCCGTCGTCCGGGCGACGGCGGCCGCGCGATACCCCTCGCAGTGCGTGATGCTGCCGACGAATCCCTCCGGCCACACGGGGCGTCGCCCCACGCGGCCGATCGGCGCATCCGGCACCCCGAACTCCCCCAGCGCGCGGCGTGCGCACTCGCGCCCGGCGAAGAACTCCGACCGACGGCCCGGCACGGCATCCGCGACGAGCAGCTCCTCCTCCGCGAATCGCGCGAGGACCGTCTCATCCCCGCTCTCCGCGCACGCCACCCCGTCGGGAAGGATCGCGGCCATCGTCGGGGTCATCGGAGCCTCACGACCGAGCGGGTCCGATTCGTCGTGCGGCATAGCTCCCTTGATAGCAGATGCCCTGCCCGGCCCCGACGCGCCCGGGCTACAACGCGAAGAGCCCCGATCGTTTTCGATCGAGGCTCTTCATCTCGCGTGCGCGAGGGGGGACTTGAACCCCCACGTCCATACGGACACTGGCACCTGAAGCCAGCGCGTCTACCATTCCGCCACTCGCGCGAGTCGTCTCATTCCGAAGAATTCAACTCCGCAAGGCTATCACGGCATCCACCCCGCGAAGAAACCGGCCCGACCGAGCCCGTCCGCACCATCCGACCGAGCCCGTCCGCACCATCCGACCGAGCCCGTCCGCACCATCCGTCCCGGTCCGTTCTGTCGGCGCAGATCACGGATGCCTGCGGAAACAAGCCGGTGCGCGCCGACATCCGTGCATCGGCGCCGACGAAGCGAGCCTGGCTCCGCAGCACACCGCCGCACCACACCGCCGCACCACCCGCGCACCGCACACCACACCGCGGCCACACCCGCGCACCGTACACCGCCGCCGCACCCGCAAACCCCCGCAACATCCCTGCGAATCCGCCATACAACGGCGTTCACTCAGCACACCTGGCTACGATGTCCCTACCGGTCGGCATGCCAGAGGAGCCCAGTGGGACTACTTGACAGCTTTGAGAAGGGTCTCGAGCGCGCTGTGAACAGCGCCTTCGCGAAGACCTTCCGCAGCGGCATCCAGCCCGTGGAGATCGCCTCCGCCCTGCGGCGCGAGGCCGACACCAACGCGGCTGTGGTGAGCCGCGACCGCATCATCGCGCCCAACAGCTATGTGGCACGGCTCAGCCCCGACGATGCGGAGCGGATGCTCGGTCTCGGCGGCGCCCTGACCGATGAACTGCACGCGCTGCTCACGGCGCACGCGAAGTCGCAGGGCTACAGCTTCGCCGGCCCGCTCGCGATCACGCTGGAGGCCGACGAGAAGGTCGCGACCGGCACGGTCCGCGTCGATTCGGGCACGGTCGAGGGCCGCGTCAGCTGGCAGGCCGTCGTCGACGTCGACGGGCGCCGCCACTCGATCACCCGCGCGCGCACCGTGATCGGACGCGGAACGGATGCCGACATCACCATCGCCGACGCCGGATCCAGTCGCAAGCACGTGGAGATCCTGTGGGACGGCGAGCGCGCCATGATGCGCGACCTCGGCTCGACCAACGGCACGAAGGTCAACGGCACGAAGGTCCGCGAGGCCGCGCTCCCGACCGACACGACGATCACGATCGGACGCACCGACCTCGTCTTCCGCATCATCCCCGTCGCCGCCCCGTCCCGCCCCGCGCGGCCGCGCGACGACGACGCCACCCGCGCGTTCGGGGCACTCGGATGAGCGCCCGCATCCCGGCGGGAGGGACGATCTGATGGCAGAGCTCCCTCTCCTCCTCCTGCGCCTGGGGTTCCTCCTCCTCCTGTGGTTCTTCGTGTTCGCCGTGGTCTACTCGCTGCGTGCCGATCTCTTCGGCGTGAAGGTGCGCAAGCTCCCCGCCGAGCAGGCCGCAGCCGCGGCATCCGCTGCTCCGGCGCCCGCACCCGCGGCGAAGCCGGCATCCGCGAAGCCCTCGACCGGCCCCGCGACGATCGCCACGGCCAAGCGCCTCGTGATCACGTCGGGTCCCAAGACCGGGCTCGAGCTCCCGCTGAACGGGGAGAGCCTGTCGATCGGCCGCTCCAGCGAGTCGTCTCTCGTGATCCGCGACGACTACACCTCGAGCCACCACGCGCGCCTCCTGCTGCGCGGAGACAACTGGGCGATCCAGGACCTCGACTCCACCAACGGCACCTTCGTCGGCGGCACACGCGTGACCGGCTCCTCGGTGCCGCTGTCGCTCGGCACCCCCGTCAAGGTGGGCGCCACGACCTTCGAGCTGCGGGCCTGACGCGCGTATGGTCTTCGAGGGCTCGAGCGCCGCGATCTCCCACACCGGGAAGGTCCGCTCCAACAACCAGGACTCCGGATACTCCGGAGCCAACCTGTTCGTCGTCGCCGACGGCATGGGCGGACACGCGGGCGGCGACGTCGCCTCCAGCATCGCCATCCAGCGCATGGAGCCCCTCGACCAGGCGTACGCCTCGACCGACGACGCGCAGGCGTCGCTGCAGGCCGCGGCCACGACGGCCGCCGGCGACCTGATCCGCGCCGCGAAGGACCGCCCTGAGCTCGCCGGACTCGGCACCACGCTCAGCGCGATCATCATGGTCGACGACTACGCCGTCATCGGCCACATCGGCGACTCGCGCATCTATCTCTTCCGCGACGACGCGCTGACGCAGATCACGGCCGATCACACCTTCGTGCAGCGGCTCGTCGACTCGGGCCGCATCACGCCGGAAGAGGCCCGCTACCACCCGCGGCGCTCGGTGCTCATGCGCGTGCTCAGCGACATGGACGCCGACCCCGAGCTCGACATGTTCGTCATGCACACCCTGCCGGGCGACCGCTGGCTGCTGTGCTCCGACGGGCTCTCCGGCGTCGTCGACGAGACCCACATCCTCAAGGCGATGCGCCTCGGCATGGCTCCGGGCCGCACGGCCGACAGCCTCCTCAAGCAGGCGCTCGACGGCGGCGCCCCCGACAACGTCACGATGGTGCTCGTCGACGTGGGCGGACAGCACGCGATCTCGTCTGGCACGCCGACCATCGTCGGATCGGCCTCCAATCCGTCGAACATCGCGATCCCGGCCGCCCGGTCCGCGCTCAGCAACTGGCTGCACCCGGTGCGCCAGGCGGCGAACGAGCCGAGCCACTTCGAACCGGCCCCCGAGTACCTCGAGGAGCTGATCCAGGAAGACCGTCGGCGCGCACGTCGCCGCCGGTTCGGCTGGATCGCCGGGATGCTGCTGGTGCTCGTCATGCTGGGCATCGCCGCTTTCGCCGCCTACAGCTGGACCCAGACGCGCTACTTCATCGGCGCCGACGAGGACAGCGTCGTGATCTTCCAGGGCGTGCAGCAGAACATCGGGCCGATCACGCTGTCGACGCCGGTGCGCGACACCGACATCCTGCTCGCCGACCTGCCCGAGTACCAGCGCGCATCGGTGGAGCGTACGATCAACGCCCGCTCCCTGTCGGATGCCGACGCCATCGTCGCGCGCCTCCAGGCGGGAGCCGACGCGAACGCGATCCAGCAGACGCCCCTGCCCACTCCGATGCCCACTCCGACGGAGGGCGCAGGATGAGCGTCGACGTCGCCGCTGATACCAGCGTCATCAAGGCGCTGCGCGGGATCCGGATGCCGCAGACGCAGCGCAACCGGGAGTTCTGGCTGCTGCTGTTCGCCATCGTCATCAGCGGCGCGTCGCTGACCCTCGTGCAGCTCGGCGCCCTCGGCACGGTCGACCCGATGATCCTCGCGATCGGCGGCGGGCTCGCCGTGCTCGCGTTCGCCCTGCACTTCGTGCTGCGCGCCGTGGCCCGCGACGCCGATCCGTTCGTGCTCCCGATCGCCACGCTGCTGACCGGACTCGGCATCGCGATGATCTACCGGATCGACATCGCCAAGGCCTACACGGGCTGGGGCGCGTTCTCCACGAAGCAGCTCGCGTGGGCGGCGATCTCCCTCGCGGGGGCGATCGCCACCGTCATCCTGCTCCGCAATTACCGCGTGCTCTTCCGGTACACGTACATCTTCGGCCTGACCGGCATCGTGCTGCTGCTGCTGCCGTTCGTGCCCGGCCTGCGCATCCCCGACGCGAACGCGGCGGTGTGGGTGTCGCTGGGCGGCAACTTCGCCTTCCAGCCGGGAGAGCTCGCCAAGATCTGCCTCGCGATCTTCTTCGCCGGCTACCTCGTGCGCACGCGGGAGAGCCTGACCTCGGTCGGCACGCGCGTCCTCGGCATCACCTGGCCCCGCATGCGCGAACTCGGACCGGTGCTCGTGGTGTGGGTGATCTCGCTCGGCATCATCGTGTTCCAGCGCGACCTCGGCACCGGAACCCTCATCTTCGGCATGTTCGTCGCGATGCTCTACGTCGCCACAGGGAAGACCAGCTGGGTGCTGATCGGCCTCGGCCTGGTGCTCGCCGGAGCCGTCGTCGCCACCCAGGTGCTCAGCTACGTGCACGGCCGGTTCATCAACTGGCTGTTCCTGTTCGATCCGAGCCAGGTGAACCCCGAGAAGGAGGGGTACCAGCCGATGCAGGGGCTGTTCGGCCTCGCCCACGGCGGACTCATCGGCACCGGCTGGGGTCAGGGCCGCCCCGAGGTGACCCCGCTCGCGCACAGCGACTACATCATCACCAGCCTCGGCGAGGAGATCGGCCTGATCGGGCTGTTCGCGATCCTCTGCCTCTACATGGTGTTCGTGAGCCGCGGCATCCGCATCGGCCTCGCCGGTCAGGACGACTTCGGCAAGCTGCTCGCCACCGGGCTGTCGTTCACGATCGCGCTGCAGGTGTTCATCATGGTCGGCGGCGTGACCCGCGTCATCCCGCTCACCGGACTCACCACCCCGTTCCTCGCCGCCGGCGGCTCCTCGCTGGTCGCGAACTGGCTGATCGTCGCGCTGCTGCTGCGGATCTCGGATGCCGTGCGCTCCCAGCCGAGGACGGTGATCGGATGACCAAGGAACTCCGCCGCCTCAGCATCGTCATGCTGTTCATGTTCATCTCGCTGTTCGCCGCGACCAGTTGGATCCAGGTCATCGACGCCGACGCGCTCTCCCAGAACGGCAACAACAAGCGCACGCGTCTGGACAGCTACGAGATCCAGCGCGGTTCGATCATCGTCGACGGGGTCGCCATCGCGTCGTCCGTGCCGAGCGACGACATGTACCAGTTCCAGCGCGTGTACACGGATGCCGCCATGTGGGAGCCCGTGACCGGCTACTTCAGCGCACCGCTGGACTCCCGCACCGGCATCGAGAAGGCCCTCAACACCGACCTCTCCGGCACGGGCTCGAACGCGTTCTTCTCGGAGATCGAGCGGATCGTCAGCGGTCAGCCGCAGACCGGCTACAGCGTGGAGCTCTCGCTGAACACGGCAGCGCAGCGCGCCGCCTATGAGGGACTGCAGGGACTCAAGGGCGCCGTCGTCGCCATCGAGCCCAAGAGCGGACGCATCCTCGCGATGGTGTCGACGCCCGGCTTCGACACGAACCTCCTCGCCACGCACGACGCGGATGCCGCGAACGCCGCGTTCGCACAGCTCGAGCAGGACCCGTCGAAGCCCCTGTCGAACCGCGCGATCGCAGGAGACCTCAACCCTCCGGGGTCGACGTTCAAGATCGTCGTGGCCGCGGCGGCCTTCGCGAGCGGCGACTGGACGCCGGAATCGACGCTGCCGAACCCCGCGCGCTATCAGCTGCCCGGCTCCGACAACACGGTCTCGAACGCGTGGGGCGGCACGTGCGGCGGTGACGGCCCGACGGTGACGATCGCGGAGGCCGTGCGCCTCAGCTGCAACATCCCGATGGCGGAGCTCGCCGTCGCCCTCGGCGACGACAAGATCCGCGAGATGGCCGAGAAGTTCGGCTTCAACCAGAGCTTCGACACCCCGCTCACCTCCACCCCGTCCAGCTACCCCCGGGGGCTCAACGACCCGCAGACCGCGCTCAGCGGTTTCGGTCAGGGTCAGGTCACCGCCACGCCGTTGCAGATCGCCATGGTGGCGGCTGGGCTCGCGAACGACGGAGTGGTCATGAACCCCCACATGGTGGATGCCGTGATCGGAAACGACCTGTCGGTCATCCGGTCGTACGACGACAGCGAGTTCGGCAGAGCAGTCGACGCGAGCGTGGCCGATCAGGTCACCGCCGCCATGGTGGCGAGCGTCGCTACGGGAGCGGCGCAGGGTGCAAGAATAGACGGGATCGACGTGGCCGGTAAGACCGGTACCGCAGAGAACGGAAACAAGCCGCACACGTTGTGGTTCACCGGCTTCGCGCCGGCGGACGACCCCGCGGTGGCAGTTGCGGTCGTCGTCGAAGACGGCGGCGGAAAAGGTCAGTCCGGAAGCGGTGACACCATCGCCGCTCCGATTGCGAAGAAGGTCATAGAGGCGGTGCTGGGCAGATGAGACCGACGCAGGGTGTGTCGTTCGGTGGTCGCTACGAGCTGCAGTCGCGTATTGCGATCGGCGGCATGGGCGAGGTGTGGGAGGCGACGGATCACGTCATCGGACGCACCGTCGCGATCAAGATCCTCAAGGACGAGTACATGGGGGACCCCGGGTTCCTCGAGCGGTTCCGCGCGGAGGCGCGCCACGCTGCTCTCGTCAACCACGAGGGCATCGCGAGCGTCTTCGACTACGGCGAGGAGAACGGCAGCGCCTACCTCGTCATGGAGCTCGTGCCCGGCGAGGCTCTGTCGACCATCCTCGAACGCGACGGCGCGCTGAGCGCCGACAAGACGCTCGACATCGTCGCGCAGACGGCATCCGCTCTGCAGGCCGCGCACGCGGCCGGCCTCGTGCACCGCGACATCAAGCCGGGAAACCTGCTGATCACGCCCGACGGCCGTGTCAAGATCACCGACTTCGGCATCGCGCGCATCGCCGACCAGGTGCCGCTCACCGCCACGGGTCAGGTCATGGGCACCGTGCAGTACCTCTCTCCGGAGCAGGCCTCCGGTCACCCGGCGTCTCCGGCGACCGACACGTACTCGCTCGGCATCGTCGCGTACGAGTGCCTCGCGGGCAAGCGTCCGTTCACGGGCGAGTCGCAGGTCGCGATCGCGATGGCGCAGATCAACGAGCAGCCCCCGCCGCTGCCGCCGACCGTGCCGATCCCCGTGCAGAACCTCGTCATGGCGATGATCGCGAAGAAGCCGGCGGATCGCCCGTCGTCCTCCGCGACCGTCGCCCGTGCCGCACAGGCGCTGCGACGGGGCGACCTGAACTCGGCCGCGATCGCCGTTCCCGCCATCGCGAACGGCGGCATCGCCGACGACGCGACCCGGATGCTGACGGCATCCGGAGACGACGGCGCGACGCGCATCCTGCCCACCACGGCGACCCTGCCCACCGGCGACGACGTCGCCGAGGAGGAGGAGGGGAAGAAGAAGCGCAGCCCCTGGACCTGGCCGCTGATCGCGCTCATCGCGCTGCTCGTCATCGTCCTCGGCGGTGGACTCTGGGCGCTGTTCGGCCCGAAGGGCGGCGGAGACGCCGACCCGTCGAAGACGCCGTCCACCTCGGCGAGCCAGACGCCGAAGCCCACGAAGTCCGAGACGCCGGAGCCTACGAAGGCCCCGGTCGACGTCGCCTCTCTGGGTCTGGTCGGACTGAGCTGCGACGAAGCGATCCGGATCGCCACAGAGGCCGGACTCGTCCCGTCGTGCGACGTGGGGACGACGCCCGCTCCGACCCCCGAACAGGTCGGCACTGTCGAGCGTGTCAGCCCGACAGGTCTGCTCGAGCCCGGATCCGCGATCAGCATGACCTCCTTCGCAGGCCAGACGCCGATCGGCCAGCCCAAGAACGCTCCGACGTTCTCGGCCGCGACGACGATCATCGAGGGCGGCACTGCCACGCTGAACTGGACGAACTTCACGTGCCCGTCCGGCACCCCGAACCTGTCGTCCTACGAGGTCACCCTCACGAACGGCACGTTCACGGGCGGCAAGACGACGAGCAGCTTCGACCAGAACACGCGCAGCACCACGTTCACGGTCGACACCGGCAAGGCCGGTCAGGTCGTGACCGCGACGTATCGCGCGTTCTGCGGAGACCGTCCCTCCGACGTCTCGCCGCAGGGCCAGTCCACCGTGATCCTGCCCGCGGCTGAGACCGGCGGCAGCGATTCAGCAGGTTGACGGCTAGCGCATCGTAGGCTGAGAGCAGTTTCATCAGGTCGTATCAGGGGGTCAGTACGTGTCCACAGAGCCACGTGTTCTCGCGGGTCGGTACCGCGTCGACGAGCTCATCGGGCACGGCGGCATGGCCAAGGTGTACCGCGGCTATGACCTGACGCTCGGTCGCGACGTCGCGATCAAGATCCTCGACCCCGAGCTGGCACGCGACACAGCGTTCCGCACGCGGTTCCGGCTCGAAGCCCAGGCCGCATCGCGCATGTCGCACCCGTCGATCGTGCGCGTGTACGACGCCGGAGACGAGACCGAGGGCGACGGCTCGCTCGTCGTGCCGTACATCGTCATGGAGCTCATCAGCGGCACGCTGCTGAAGGACATCATCTCCGCAGGCCCTGTGCCCGCGGACGACGCGGTGCGCTATGCCGACGGCATCCTCGAGGCCCTGGACTACTCGCACCGTGCCGGTGTCGTGCACCGCGACATCAAGCCGGGCAACGTCATGGTCACCGACAAGGGCCAGGTCAAGGTCATGGACTTCGGCATCGCGAGGGCCGTGTCCGACTCCTCGTCGACCGTCGCCGAGACCACGCAGATCATCGGCACCGCCGCCTACTTCTCGCCGGAGCAGGCCAAGGGCGAGCCCGTCGACGCCCGTGCCGACCTGTACTCGACCGGCGTCGTGCTCTACGAGCTGCTCACCGGACGTCAGCCGTTCCGCGGTGAGTCCCCCGTGGCCGTCGCCTATCAGCACGTCAGCGAGACCCCCGTGCCGCCGACCGAGGTGAACGAGGACTCCCCCGGCGCCCTCGACCCGATCGTGCTCCGCGCCCTCGCGAAGGACCCGTATCAGCGCTACCCGGATGCCGCGCACTTCCGTGCCGCGCTCGACGCCGCCGTCGCGGGCCGTGCCCCGAGCCGCAAGGAGCTCGGCGCACTCACCAGCGAGCTGTACGGACCGAGTCCGAAGCAGGCGCAGGAGACCGCGCGGTCGCTCCGCCAGCTCAGCACCGACACCACGATGGCCCGCACGCAGTCCGGACCGCCGGTCGCGTGGATCTGGGCAGGGGTCGCGCTGCTCGCCGTGCTCCTGGCATCCATCCTGTTCTGGGTGATCACGATCAGCCGTACCGACGACGCACCTGTGACGGCGCGCACCGTGCCGAACCTCATCGACGTGGCCTCGGAGCGCGCTCAGGATGCGCTGAGCGATCTCGATCTGACAGCCAAGGTCGTGCTCGAATCGAGTTCCGAGATCGCCGAGGGCAACGTCATCCGCACCGATCCCAAGGCGGGGGTGGCCGTCGCCGAGGGCGACGAGATCACGCTCTACGTCTCTTCCGGCAAGGAGACGGTCGTCGTGCCGACCCTGAAGGGCCTGTCACTCTCGGCCGCGAAAGACGCCCTGTCCGCCGCCGGCCTGCAACTCGGCACGGTGATCCAGCGCAACGACAAGAGCCTCGCCGCCGACACGGTGATGGAGGCCAGCGAGAAGGCCGAGTCCGAGGTGGCGCCCAAGACCGTCGTGAACCTCGTGGTCGCGAGCGGTCGGGTCACGCTCACCGATGTCACCGGCTGGACCCTGGATGCCGCGAAGACGCAGCTCGAACAGATCGGACTGACCCCGACGGGCGTCGAGCTCTCCGACTGCCCCGCGACGGATCCGCCGACGGTCGTCTCGATGTCCTCCGCGCCCGGTGACGTGGCCGTCGGCTCGCCGATCGAACTGCGCTACTGCACGGGCTCCGCGGGCTGATCGCGCTGCTGTGACCGGTCGCTGAGCGAGCACACCAGCAGACGCAGCGCCTCAGCGCGAGGACTGCGGATGCAGCCGTTCGGCTCTGGCGACGGCATCCGCGTCGCCGATCGAGGAGAGCCAGTTCGCGAGCAGCCGGTAGCCGCTCTCCGTGAGCACGCTCTCGGGGTGGAACTGCACGCCGACGATCGGCAGCCCGACGTGGGCGATCGCCATGACCGTCCCCGAATCGGCGTGCGCCGTCGCCCGCAGTTCATGGGGCAGTACGGACTCCGCCACGGCGAGCGAGTGATAGCGCCCGACGTCGAACGGAGAGCGGATGCCGTCGAACAGCGCCGAGTCGTCGTGCACGACCGGCGACACCATGCCGTGCATGAGCTCCGGGGCCTCCGTGACCGGCGCACCGAAGGCCTCGGCGATGCACTGGTGCCCGAGGCAGACGCCGAGCAGCGGCATCCCCGTCTTCGCGGCGATGCGCACGGCGTCGATCGAGGCGCCGGCGTCGGCGGGCGCACCGGGCCCGGGGGAGAGCATCACCCCGTCGAACGCGGGCATCAGCGACTCGAGCCCTGCCGCGTCGACCGCGTCGGCCTCGATCATCTCGACGTCGGCGCCGAGCTCTCGCAGGTAGCCGACGAGGGTGTGCACGAAGCTGTCGTGGTTGTCCACGACGAGCACGCGCGTCATTCGACGTCGACCTCGCCCGGGGTGATGAAGGGGCTGACCCACGGGAACACGAACCAGAACAGCGCGTACAGGACGGCCGCGACCAGCACGAGCAGGATGAAGAGCCTCAGCCACCACGGACCGGGCAGCAGGCGCCAGAGTGCGGCGTACATGATTCCTCTCGTTCCCTACACCGACGGCGCGGCCGGGGGCGGCGGCGGATCGGTCAGAGCCTTGGGCGGACCCTCGGCGCGCGGCTGGAAGCTCTCGAAGACACCGTAGGCGACGATGCGCTCGGCGAGCGAGTACAGGGGGGAGCAGGCGGTCAGCGTGATGTACTGCTCTCCGGTCTCGACCCCGGGCACCTGCGGCACGTCGAGCAGCACGTCGGTCTGCGTCGGCTTGACGTACTCGAGCGTGCGGAAGCGGTACGTGAACCAGCCGTCGGGCGTCTCGACGACGATCGCGTCGTTCAGCTGCAGCTTGTCGAGCTGGTTGAAGGGCTTGCCCCACGTGGTGCGGTGCGCGGCCATCGCGAAGTTGCCGATCTCACCCGGCATCTTCGAGTCGGTGTAGACGCCGATGCCGAGCTTGTCGAGGGTCCCCGCGCGGGTGGTGCCGCCGTAGATGCCGACGTTGTAGTCCGCGCCGAAGCGCGGGACGTGCATTCGCCCGAGCTGCTCGGTGTTCTCCGGCTTCGCGGGCACGACGGGCGCGTAGACGGTCGTGCCGTCGTCCTTCTCGACGAGCGGCGGGAGCTCGGGAGCCGGCGCCTCCGCCCATTCCTTGGAGATCGCCGCGCCCTCTTCGTTCTTCTGGGCGCTGATGATGATGTCGCCGATCCACATCTGCCAGGCGACGAAGAGCAGCACGATGACACCTGCGGTGAGCAGCAGCTCACCGAGCACGCTCGTGAAAGTGGCGCGCGAGCGGGGACGGCGATGACGCCTGCGTCGCTCCCCCGAGACGACGGATGCACTCATGCCGCTGATACTATCCGTGATTCCTGTGCGGATGCCGCGCTCTCGAGCCCCGGATTCTCGGCGCTGCGAGGAGTCGTGGGTAGAATGACGGCATGGCACGAGACCGCAAGACAGAAGAACCCGAAGTGACGCGCGCCGAAGGCGACGCTGCGCCCAACGCGGTGTGGTTCAAGCCCGTGATGATCGGCTTCATGCTGCTGGGTCTGGCCTGGATCCTCGTGTTCTACATCTCCGGCATGGCGTTCCCGATCCCCGGTCTCGGCAACTGGAACCTGGCCATCGGCCTCGGCATCGCGCTGATCGGCTTCCTCATGACCACGCGGTGGCGCTGACCGCATCCTCTTCCTGAGAAGAAGGCCCCCTCGATGACGAGGGGGCCTTCTTCGTTTCCGCCCGCCCGCCCGAGCACGCAGCGCCGCCCGCATGCGTGTGCGTCCCGACGCTCAGGAGTCACAAACTGCCGCATCCCGGCACCTAGACCCGACACTTCACGACCCCTCACCCGATCTCCCCACGCGAGCACGCGAAGCGATGCGCCCCCAGCGAGCGAGTGCAGCGATCCGTCACCCGAGCGAGCACACAGATGTGACACGCCCTCTGCCCCGAGCGAGCGCAGCGATGCGGCGTAAGGGCGCAGGGATGTTCCCGGAGCGAGCATCGGGAGGGGCCCGCGAAGCGGGAGGGATCCCGCTCTGCGAGCGAAGGGAACATCCCTGCGCCCGTCCCCCGTAAAAACTCAGGAGTGAGAGTTATCCACAGATCTCTCCACAGCTGGGGAGAATTACACCGGTGTTATTCACAGGGGTTAACAACCCTGTTAACAACTCTCGATCAGGCCAAAAGCACGAGCGGCGGAACGACGAACACCACAACGATCAACAGAATGGTGATAACTGCGAGCAGAACGATCTGCCATACGCGCTGCTCGCGGCGGCGCGTGCGCGTGTACACGAACGCGACGAGAGCGCCCGTGATGATGCCGCCGAGATGCGCCTGCCACGAGATGCCGCCGGCGAAGAGTCCGAAGGCGAAGTTCACGCCGAGGACGATCAGGATGCCGGTGACGTTGCCGCCGAGGTGGCGCCCGATGATGAGCAGCGCGGCCATCAGACCGAAGATCGCGCCGGACGCCCCGACGAGCCCGTTGAGAGGAGCGAGGCACGCGGCGACCACCGAGCCGCCGAGACCGCTGATCAGATACAGGGCGAGGAAGCGGCTCCTACCCAGCATGGGCTCGACGATCTGCCCCAGCATCCACAGCGCGAGCATGTTCAGCGCGAGGTGGATGAAGCTGCCGTGCACGAACAGCGCAGTGAGCAGACGCCAGGGTTCGAAGGGGAAGACCGAGAGGTTCGGGTACAGATACACGGAGCGGAAGTAGAGCAGGTCGGTGATCTGGTCGCCGAAACCGCCCGGGATGAGCTGCAGCAGCCCGATGAACGACGTGACCGCGAGGAGCGCGTAGGTCACGACCGGCCTGCCGCTTCGGGTGGCGGTCGCGATCGCGCCGCCTCCGCCCCAGCGCCGCGCGGCCTTCTTCTGCGCGGGGGTGCGGTTCTTACGATCTTCTTTCATGCACTCGGGGCAGATGACCCCGACCGCGGCCTGGGTCTGGCACTCGGGGCAGACCGTGCGCATGCACCGCTGGCAGAGCACGAAGCTCTGCCGATCCGGATGCCGATAGCAGTAGTTGTCGCGATTGCTCGTGAACTCGGAGCTCGTCATCCGGATCGGCTCGCTCGGCGTCAGGCCGCGACGATGTCGATCGACTGCAGCACGACCGGCTCGATCGGGCGGTCGCCCGCTGCGGTCGGCACGGCGGCGATCGCGTCGACGACGGCCTTGGAGGCGTCATCGGCGACCTCGCCGAAGATCGTGTGCTTGCCCTGCAGCCACGGCGTCGGGTCGGTGGTGATGAAGAACTGCGAGCCGTTGGTGCCCTCGACCTCGCCGGTGATGGCGTTGCGGCGCAGGCCGGCGTTGGCCATCGCGAGGATGTAGGGCTCGTTGAAGTTGAGCTCGCCGTTGATCTCGTCGTTGAAGTTGTAGCCGGGACCGCCGACGCCCTGACCGAGCGGGTCGCCGCCCTGGATCATGAAGTTCGGGATGATGCGGTGGAAGATGACGTCCTTGTAGAGGGGACCCTCGCCCGGCTTGCCGGTGGCGGGGTGCGTCCAGTCCTGGGTGCCGTCGGCGAGGCCGACGAAGTTCTTGACCGTCTTCGGAGCGTGGTCGCCGAAGAGGTTGATGACGATGTCACCGTGGTTGGTGTGGAGGGTTGCGACATGAGAAGCGTGAGCCATGCCCATATTCTCGCAGAGCTTCCGGTGAGTTTGCCCGGGTTTCATGCCGCTTCCAGCATGGCGTGGCAAGATGGTGAACCCGTACTCCAAACGACAGGAGAGCATCGTGAGCCTCAGCCGCAAGCGGAAGAAGGAACTGCGTCGTCTTCAGAACGACGCGAACCAGCTCTGGGAGAACCAGCAGGTGCTCGTCGGCCACGCCGCCGATGTCGCCCGTGAGGCCGGTCGTCAGCTCGGCAACTTCAATCGCGAGCAGGTGGTCCCCGTCGTTCAGGACACGTACAACCGTCGCGTCGCACCGGTCGTCGACCAGGGCGTGCGCTTCGGCAAGCACGTCGTCGACGACAAGGTCGTCCCGATCGTCGGCGGAGTCGTCGGCACCGCTCTGAGCGCCTGGGATGTCGCGAACGCGAAGCGTCACGGCCTGAGCGCCCCGCGCGGCCGCGCCGTCGTCGTCACCGAGAAGAAGGGCCCGGGTCTCGGCTCGGTTGTCGCCCTGATCCTCGGCGCCGCGGCAGCCGTCGGCGTGCTCTACGCCGCATGGCAGGCGCTGCGCGCAGACGACGAGCTGTGGGTCGCCGACGACCCGCTGTCCGCTCCCGACGCGTGACTCGGACAGGTCGTTGAGCGAGGACGCCGCAGGCGACCGAGACGAAACGCCCCATTCCCGGGTGCGGGATGCCGCGGCATCCCGCGGTCTCGACATCGAGATCCGTGAGCGCCCGCAGGCGAAGAGCCTGTTCGAGGCCGCCGAGCTGCTCGGACTCGACCCTTCGGGGATCGTGAAGACGCTCGTCGTGAAGCGGTCGGACGACACCTACCTCTTCGCCCTGGTGCCCGGCGGCCGGTCGATCTCGTGGCCGAAGCTGCGCGCCGTCGTGGGCGTCAACAAGCTGCGCCTGCCGGAGCCCGAACTGGCTCTGGCCGCCACCGGATACGAGCGCGGCACCATCGTGCCCATCGGCAGCACCACGGACTGGCCGATCTACGCGGACGAGTCGATCGTCGGCCGACGCATCGCGATGGGTGCGGGCGCCCACGGCTACAGCCTGTTCGTCGAGGCCGATGACCTCATCTCCGCGTACGGCGCGACGGTCGCCGACATCACCGTGCCGGAGGAGCCGCGCGGCTGATCGGCGCGCGGAGTGCGTCTCGTCTCGCTGCGCTCGCTCAACGACGGGGGAAGGCACCACTGGTCGTTGAGCGAGGGAGCGCCAGCGACCGAGACGAAACGCCTCACCCGTCCGCGCGACCTCGGAAGGCGCTCAACGACGGGTCAGAGGATGCCGGCCATCCTCAGCGCGATGTCGACGAGCTTCACCCGCTGGAGCCCTGCGACGGCGTCACGGGGGAACCACTCCGCCATGTCGGTCGAGCCCTCGGTCTCGAAGCGCAGCTTGCCGCCGGTGACGCTCGCGCGGTACACGATGCGCAGGGTGTGCAGCGGCGAGTCCGACTTCTGCACACGCTGGGTGGCGGGGATCACGCGGGAGTGGATGCCGAGCAGCTCGCCGACCTTGACGGAGTACCCGGTCTCCTCGCGGAGCTCGCGGCGCACCGTCGCCTCGGGGTCCTCTCCGGCTTCGAGTCCGCCGCCGGGCATGGTCCACGCGACGCGGCGTCCGTCGATCCAGCGCGCCAGAAGGATCCGGTCATCGTCATCGGTGACGACCGCGTATGCCGCGACGCGCATGTCCATGGCTCACACGATATCGTCCTCGTCATCGACGACGACGCTCCCGTCGCGAAAGGTCCCGGAAAGACGGGATCTGAGCGGGACCTTTTGCGACGGGAGCCCGGGCCTGCGTGATCGATCAGGAATCGAGAAGCGGCGCGCTCGTCGGCGTACGTACGCTGAGGTCATCACCGATCGAGAGGACACTCCCATGGCCGACAACGAGAAGAACTTCACCGCCGAGGAGCGCGACGCCATGAAGGCGGCCGCCGCCGAGAAGAAGACCGCGCGCTCCCGTGCGAAGAAGACGCCGGAGGAGGCTCGGGCCGAAGGGGAGGCCGACCTGCAGGCGGCGATCGCGAAGCTCTCCGACGACGACCGGGTGATCGCAGAGGGCCTGCACGCCCTGGTGTTCGAAGCCGCTCCTCACCTCGTGCCGCGGACGTACTACGGCATGCCCGCGTGGGGCAAGGACGGCAAGGTGCTGTGCTTCTTCCAGCCCGCGAGCAAGTTCAAGACCCGCTACGGCACATTCGGCTTCGAGCAGCCCGCACAGCTCGACGACGGCACGATGTGGCCGGTGGCCTACGCCGTCCTCGAGCTCGACGAGGCCAACCGCTCGTTCCTCGCCGAACGGATCCGCCTCGCGGCCGGATGACCTCTCCGCATGGGGTAGGGTCTTCTCCATGACCAATTGGTATGCGTATTTCGAGTCGGCTCTGGAGGGGCCGTCGCGACACTGACGCGTACCGACACCTTCAGAGCCGACAGGGCAGAGCATCCGCTCTGCCCTTCGCCGTTTCGGCGGGCTCTGCATCGGGTCCGCCCTTAGTGGACAGGACCCACCCCGTGAACGACACCGCCACCGTCGACGCCACCGCCGACCTGCACGTCGCGAGCTTCACCACCATCCCCGCGCCCGGCGAGATCGCCGCGGAGCTGCCGGTGGGAGACGAGCGCTCCGCCCTCGTCTCGCGCACTCGCGACGAGACTCGCCGTATCATGACGGGGGAGGACGACCGTCTGCTCGTCGTCGTCGGCCCGTGCTCGATCCACGACCCCGACGCGGGGCTGGAGTACGCCGGACGTCTGGTGCGCGAGGCCGAGAAGCACAGCGGGGAGCTGCTCGTCGTGATGCGCACGTACTTCGAGAAGCCGCGCACCACGGTCGGATGGAAGGGCCTGATCAACGACCCGCACCTCGACGGCAGCCACGACATCGAGGCCGGGCTGCGGATGGCACGGTCGTTCCTGCGCGATGTGACGGCACTGGGGATGCCGTGCGCCACCGAGTTCCTGGAGCCGATCAGCCCGCAGTACACCGCGGACCTGGTGACCTGGGGCGCGATCGGTGCGCGGACCACCGAGAGCCAGATCCACCGCCAGCTGGCATCCGGGCTGTCGATGCCGATCGGGTTCAAGAACGGCACGGACGGCGGGCTGCAGGTCGCCCTGGATGCTGCGGCCGCGGCATCCGCTCCGCAGGCCTTCCTCGGGATCGGCGCCGACGGACGCGCGAGCCTCGTCACCACGACGGGCAACCCCGACACGTCGGTGATCCTCCGCGGCGGGGCGGACGGACCGAACTACGGGGTGGAGCACGTGCGGCGCGCGTCGGAGCGGCTGGCGGCATCCGGACTCACCGACAGGCTCGTGATCGACGCCAGCCACGGCAACAGCGGCAAGGACCACCTGCGCCAGGCCGAGGTCGTGACCGAGCTCGCCGCGCAGATCGCCGCCGACGGGCGGGCGATCGCCGGAGTCATGCTGGAGAGCAACCTCGTCGCGGGCGCCCAGAAGCTCGACGTCGCCGCCGGTCCTGCCGGACTGGTGCGCGGTCAGAGCGTGACGGATGCGTGCATGGGCTGGGACGCCACCGTCACGGCCCTCGCCGAGCTGGCCGCCGGGGTGCGAGCGCGCTGATCGGGTGCTCCCGCCGGCCTGTTCCGGTCGCAGGCCCGGTCGCGAACTGCGCAGATTCGGGACCCGGTTTGCGACCGGAGCAGCCCGCGAGTCGAAGGAGAGGCGTCAGGCGACGCGGACGTTCAGGAGCTGCCAGCCCTCGGGCACCTTCGCGTGCAGGGCATCGAGGTCGTCGGCCTGCACTTCGGTGACCTGGTCGCGGCGAGCGAACGTCCCGACGGACTTGAGCACCGCCGCCCCCTTGATCATCTCGACAGGCGAGGAGATCAGATCGAAGCCGGCGGGCCGGTGCGCCTCGAGCAGAGTCTGGATCTCGGCGAGGTCGGCGCCCTCCACCCGGACGGAGGTGGTTTCGACGGGACGCATCAGACCGATCAGCACCCTCTGATCCTACGTCGCGAGAACCACGGGGCCGCACCCGCCGCGCACCGTGAGGAGTGCGCGGCCCGGGTACGGCCCCGAGCCTCCCGCTATGCGCGCCTGCGTCGGACGACGATGAGCGCTCCCGCGGCCATCAGCGCCAGAGCGGCACCGGCGACACCGGTCCAGAGACCGGCATCCGTCCCGGTAGCGGCGAGGCCGCCTGAGGTCCCGCCCGCCTGACCCGGCGTCCCGGGGTTCGACGTGCCAGGGCCTGGGGTGCCCGGCTGCGAGGCGGCGGTGACCGTCAGGACGGCCTCGGATCGGAGATCGCCCTGGGTGAGCGCGATCGGATGGTCGCCGGGCGCGACGCCCGCGCGGCGGAGGGTGAACGAGACGGAACCGCTGGCATCCGCGAGCGCGGCGCCGACCTCCTGACCGTCGAAGAGGACCGCGACCGCCTGACCGGGGGTGAACCCGGTGCCCGCGAGCTGAACGCCCGTGGCGGCCAGCGAGTCGGTCGCGATCCGCGAGACGCTCAGCACGAGTCCGGGGGATGCCGGATCAGCGGTGACCTGCAGTTCGGCCTCGCCGAGGACGTCGCCCGGCGCGAAGGCGGCGAGCGCCTCGCCCCGCGGTGCGAAGCCCGGCCCCTGCACGAGCTGCACGGTGTGCCTGCCCGGTGCGACATCGGGCACCGTGAACGACGCCGACCCCGTGCCCGTGGCGGATGCGGTGAACGTCGCAACCTGGGTGCCGTCGAACAGGACGCGGACCGGGACCTCAGCCGGCAGGCCCTCCGCCGTGAGCGCGATCCCGTCGGCCTCCAGCGCACCGGTCGCGATCTCCGACGGAGTGAGGGTGACGTCGGCCGGATCGATCGGGTCGGCCGTGACGACGACCGTGTCGGATGCCTGCCACTGACCGCTGCGCACGAGCACCGTCGATGTGCCGGCCGCGACGCCAGAGCGGAGGACGGACGTCGCGACCGCTCCGGTGTCGCTGGTGATCGCGGTCGTGACCACGGCGCCGTCGAAGAGAACCTCGACCGGCGCGTTCTCGGGGAAGCCGCTGCCCTGCACCTGGATGCCCGCCGACGCGAGCTCCGACTGCGAGATCGTGTCGGGGGTGACGAGCACCGTCGGGTGGTAGACGACCGGGTCGGCCTCGACGGTCAGCGCGGCGGATGCCGACCACTGCCCGCTGGTCAGTGTGATCGTGTGCGCCCCCGGTGCGACGGCTGCGCGGGAGAGCGTGTAACCGACAGAGCCGTCTGCGCCGCTGTCGACGGTCGTGACGGTGGTGCCGTCGAACGCGATGGTGACCGCCGCGGACGGCGGGAACCCCGCGCCCGTGACGGAGACGCCGGCGCCGGCGAGCGCGGAGACCGTCGTGGTCGACGGGCTCACCGCCGCCGTCGGCGTATAGGTCGGGTCTGCCACGACGGTGAACGTCGTCTGGGCCGTACGCGCTCCGCTCGTGAATTTCACGACGTGGTCGCCGACCGTGGCGTTCGGCCAGTGCAGGATGACCTCGACGGAGCCGTCGGCACCCGCCGTGCGCGTCGCCGCCTGCTGGCCGTCCACGAGGAGAGCGACCGAGCTGTCCGGTGCGAAGCCGGTGCCCGTGAAGCGCACGACACCGGCCGGATCGGTGATCTGCGACAGCGTCGCGGGGTTCGGATTCACCGTGATCTGCGGCGCAGGGGTGCCGTCGACGGCCGCGTCGTAGGTGAACTGCGTGCCCGTGCACTGCAGCCCTGCGCCGACCATGTCGGCGGCGTTCGATCCGGAGCTCGTGACCGTGCCGTCGTCGTGGAAGGTCCCGCCCAGCCAGTACTCGGCGTGATAGTCGGCATCGATCTGATAGGTCCAGTTGGCCTGGAAGGTCCCGTCCGCGCCGATGGCCGTGTCGGGGATGTCGTTGAACGTGAGCGGAGAGGGGATCGGCGGGTTGAGCCCGCAGAAGATCGTGGAGGTGGTGGCGACGTCCGTCACCTTGCCGTCCGACACCGTGATCGTGATGTCGTACCCGTGGCTGTTCTCCCCGACGTAGACGCCGTCCTGTGTGGCGGCCTGGGCTGGCGCCGCGATCACGACGGCGCTGAGGCCGACGGCGAGGGCGATGCCGGTGCCCGCGCCGAGGAGGCGCCTGAGGCGTGTGCGTAGCTGCGATGTCATCGAGTGGTTCCTGTACTGGGGTCGGCGGACACAATCATGCACAGGCTATGAATCGGGCTGAAGAGCGCGCATCCGTAGAAACACGGCAATTGATCGAATGGTTCGAGAAAAGCCCCGTGGGAAGCGATATCCCACTATTCTCATTCTGTGCGCGGAGGGGAGAGCACATGTTCATCGGACGTCGAGACGAGCTCGATCGCCTGATCACGCACGCCGAGACGTCCGCCGACGCTCCCCACCGGATCATCCTCATCGAGGGACCGATCGGGATCGGCAAGACCGCTCTCGTCGGAGAGTTCCTGCGTTCGGGGCCTCCTCAGCGCACGCTCTTCGCCCGCCCTGATGAGATCGCGACGAACATCCCCCTCGGCGGCATCCGAGCGATCGTCGAGGATCTCCTGCATGCCGACCTCGCCCTGCTTCTCGCCCAGCGAGCACCGCGTGCCCTGCAGCGCGATGTCCGCGACGCGCTGTCGAGCTCACCGACCGTGCTGATGATCGACGACGCCCACTGGCTGGACGACCCTGCCGCGGAGCTGATCGAAGGGCTGCTGGCCGACCCCACCACGACGGGTCTCGTCCTGGTGCTGTGCTTCCGAACCGGCACCGTACCGGACACGCTGCTGCACGCGGTCGCACGCGGAGGCGCCCAGGTGCACCGCATCGGCCTCGCACCGCTCGCCGACGATGAGGCCGCTGACCTCCTCCGCCAGCACGGCGCCGATGACGATGCCCTCGTGGAGCTCGCCGGCGGGAACCCGCTGTTCCTCCGCCTGCTCGCGGATGCCGCGCGGGATGCACCCGCCCGGACCGACGCGCGCGAACCGCTCGAGATCGGCGACGCTCTCCGCGGGGAGTTCAGCACACTGGACGCGCCCGCGCTGACGCTGCTGCATGCCCTCTCGCTCACCCCGGCGGTCGCCCCCGCCGCGCTCGCACGACTCGTCCGGATGGATGGCACCTTCTCCGACGGCTCCCCGACCGATGACGCCCTCGCCGACGCGGCCGACCGCCTGGCCCGCCGCGGCCTCATCGACGCGGACGAGCTGAGGATCGTTCATCCGTTCATCCGCGCGGCCGCCTATCGCCACATGCGGGCCGGTGCTCGGCGGCGAGCGCACCGCCTCGCCGCCGAGAGCGCGTCGGACCTGCTGGAACGCGCCTCCCATCTGCAGCAGCTCGGCTCGCATCTGACCGAGGACGAGATCCAGACGATCGTGGATGCCGCGGCGATCGTGACCTCGACGTCTCCGCGCAGCAGCATCGCGATGCTCATGCGAACGACGAGGATCCCTCATCGCGCTCGGGACCTGGGGCTGGCGCGTGCGCTCCTGCTCGACGGACGGCCCGTCGAGGCCGAGCGGGTGCTGCGCGAGGCGCATGTCTCCGAGCAGCCGACGGGGGAGGCCCTCTCCCTTCTGATGCAGTCGCTGCGCATCCAGGGCCGACCCGACGAGGCGTTCGAACTCGCGCGGGACATCGGAGCGGCGACCCTCGCTCCCGAGGTGATCGTCGAGCTGGCGACCCTGGCCGTCATGCACGACGGCGACTACGAGATCGATGCCAGGGCCTGGCTCAGAGAAGACGACGAGCGGCCGGGGCACGCCACCGCCCTCGCCGGGCTGCGCGCGCTGTCGCACCTCAGGGTGGGGGATCTCGATCGCGGTCGGGAGGCCTACCGCATCGCCAAGGACGGCTTCGAGACGCTCACCGCGTCGGAGCTGCTGCCCGTTCTCGACGTCGTCACGGCGATGGGGTGGTGCGCGCACTTCCTGGCCGACTTCGACGACGGCGCCCGCCTCGTGGAGCGCGGCATCCGCCTCGCCGAGTCGCACGGGCGCTTTCACGTGCTGCCTCACCTCTATCTGATCCTCGCCTTCCTCTGCATCCCCCTGGATCGGTGCGCCGAGGCTGAAGAGCTCAGCGAACTGGCGATAGCGGCGTCGGAGAAGTACAACTGGCCGGACGCCGTTCCGCTGGCGCTCACCGCGTCGCTGGTCGCCGCACCCGGTCGGGTGAGCGCGGAGGAGTTCGCGAACCGCCACCGGAGACTCGTGGAGGCGGGGCTGCCGCAGATCCTGTGGTGGCGTCGTGTCGTGCGCCTGTTCATCTGCCGCGGTTCGATCGTGCTCGGCCAGCCCGCCGATCTCGAGGCTCTGGAGATCGATCGCCACGACATCTTCGCCTCGCAGAAGCACATCGGTCTCGGTGAGCTCGCCGTCGCGCGGGGCGATCTCGACGAGGCGCTCGCTCACGCCGAGGCGGCCATCGAGTGGGGGAGACGCGCGGACCACCCGTCCCAGATCGGGCACGGAACGATGTTCCGCGCCCAGCTGCGCGTGCGTCAGGGCAGGATGGCGGATGCTCTCGCCGACGCCCGCGAGGCCGCGGACCTGTTCGATCGAGCGGGCGCCGTGCTGTATCGGCGCTTCGCGGAAGCCGCGATCGCCCGGTTCGGCGCTCCCACGGCCGAGGAGGATGTTCCGCTCGACGCGCTCACTCCGCGGGAGCAGGACGTCGCGGAGCTCGTGGCCGACGGACACACGAACCGCATGATCGCCGAACGGCTGCATCTGAGCCCTCGCACCGTGGAGAGTCACGTCGCACGCATCCTGCAGAAGACGGGTCTGCGCTCGCGCGCGGGCATCGCACGCCATCTCGACGGCACGCAGCCTTCCGTTCCGCCGGGCCGACCTGCGCAGTAGCGTTGACGTCGTGAGCACAACGCCGTTCCCCGCTTCCGTGTACGCCGATCGACTCGACCGGGCTGCGGCCCTCGCTGCGGATGCAGGGATCGACGGCATCGTCGTGGGTCCAGGACCCGACCTGCAGTATCTGGTGGGGGTGGAGGGCGACACGATCGAGCGCCTCACCGCCCTGGTGGTGCGTCCCGGCGCCGCCGCGACCATCGTCGTGCCGCGCATGGAGCTCGCGAAGGTCCGCAGCACCGCGGTCGGCGAGCTGGGGCTGGCCGTCGCCGACTGGGTCGACGGCGAGAACCCCTACGACCTCGTGGCCTCTGCCCTGGGCGCGGTGTCGCGGGTGGGGGTGTCGGATGCGCTGCCCGCACTGCACGTGATCCCGCTGGCCGAGCGCCTGGGTGTGCGGCTCGAACTCGCCACCCCCGTGCTGCGCGAGAGCCGGATGATCAAGGATGCCGCCGAGATCGTGGAGCTGCGACGTGCCGGCGCGGCGATCGACGCGGTGCATCGGCGGGTGCCGGAGTGGCTGCGCGCAGGTCGCACGGAGCGGGAGGTCGCCGCGGACATCGCGGAGGCGATCATCGCCGAGGGGCACCGCACCGTGGAGTTCGTGATCGTCGGCTCAGGGCCGAACGGGGCGGATCCGCACCATGAGGTGTCCGACCGCGTGATCGAGGACGGCGATGTCGTCGTGGTCGACATCGGCGGCGCCGTGCCCAGCGGCTACAACTCCGACAGCACCCGCACCTACGTCGTCGGACGTCCCTCGTCTCCCGACGCGGCCGAGCGGATCGCCGTGCTCGTGCGCGCCCAGCAGGCCGCCGTCGACGCGGTGCGACCGGGAGCGACGGCCCAGCAGGTGGATGCCGCCGCGCGCGATGTGCTGACGGATGCCGGCTTCGGCGAGGCCTTCCTGCACCGCACCGGACACGGCATCGGCGTCTCGGTGCACGAGGAGCCGTACATCGCGCCCGGCAACGACCTGGTCGTGCGCGAGGGGATGGCCTTCAGCATCGAGCCGGGCATCTACTTCGCCGGGTCCTGGGGCGCGCGCATCGAGGACATCGTCATCGTGACCGCCGACGGCGGCGAGCGCCTCAACCTCGCGCCGCACGACCTGCGCTCGGTCGGCGACTGACGCCGGGCGGATCGTCCCTGCGGAGCCGATCGAGCTCGCCGGGTACGCGGATCGAGGCCTGTCAGACCCCCATGCGGTCGAGAGCCGCTTCGAGCCGCGCGACCGCGCCGTCGACGTCGGTGAGCTTGTCGAGGCCGAAGAGTCCGACCCGGAAGGTCGAGAAGGCATCGGGCTCGCCGCAGTGCAGGGGCACCCCGGCGGCGATCTGCACGCCCTCCGCGCGGAAGCGCGCACCGCTGCGGAGCCCCGGATCGTCGGTGTGCACGACGACCACGCTCGGTGCGGCCACCCCCTCCGCAGCCACCGACGGCAGACCCCGTGCGGCGAGGAGCGCCCGCACTCTCGCTCCGAGCTCGACCTGCGCGTCCCGCAGGGCGGCGAAGCCGAGCCCGCGCGTCTCGATCATCTGCGCGAGGTTGTGGGCGATCGTGTCGGTCGGCATCGTCGCGTGATACCCCGCTGTTCCGTCGCGGTAGCCGTCGGAGATCGCGAGCCAGCGCCCGAGGTCCAGAGCGAAGCTCGTCGTGGCGCCGGCGACGACGGCATCCCGTCCTCGCTCTCCGAGCATGACGTAGCCGACGCCGGGGGATCCGCTCCAGCCCTTCTGCGGGGCGCTGATCAGCACGTCGACGTCGAGCGCCGTCATGTCGACCCACATGGCCCCAGAGGCGATGCAGTCCAGCACGAGCACTCCGCCGACCTCGTGCACGGCGTCGGCGAGGGCCCTGACGTACGAGTCGGGCAGGATCATGCCCGCGGCCGTCTCGACGTGCGGGGCGAACACGACGTCCGGCCGGGACGACCGGATCGCGGCGACGACCTCGTCGATCGGCGCGGGGCTCCACTCCGCCTGCGCGTCGTCGCCGTCGGGGCGCGCCGTGCACACGACGACGGATGACGCGATGCCGCCGGTCTCGAGGATCTGCGACCACCGGTAGGAGAACAGCCCGTTGCGGACGATGAGCGCGCGGCGCCCCGTCGCGAGCTGCCGCGCCACCGACTCCATCGCGTAGCTGCCGCCGCCGTTGACCACGACCGCGTCCTCCGCGCCGTACGCCTCGCGCAGGATCTCGAGGGTCTGCTGCATGACCGCGACGAAGCGGGCGGACATGTGGTTCAGCGACCGATCGGTGAAGACCACCGAGTACTCCAGCAGTCCGTCCGGATCGATGTCGTCGTGAGGAAGGCTCATCGCCCCAGTGTGTCAGGTGGGCTGCGCGGAGGGGAGAGCGGATGCCGCGAGACCGAGGTGACGCCTAGATGTCCCGCTTCCGTTCAACTCGATCACACACCCGAAAGACGTAGTCGATTCGACGAAGCACTGGTGCCAACCATCCAAGTGGGTCGAACGATCCATACTTTGGGAATACATCACGGGCAAAGCACTCACTTGCCAGGCCCAGAAGACTAGTTGCATAGCGAATGATCTTCACTGCTTCGTCGACGCCACCCTCAGGTCGCGTACTGAACAGATAAGACGATCCGAAGTCAGTGCTGAGCACCGTCATTGATGGGCCCACGTGAATGGAATGGCTGAGTTCCCTATACTCTTCAATATAGGGCTCCATCGAAACGGCACGCAGAATATCTTGCATCGATATTGATCTACGCCCCTCTTCCTTTCCGGAGATCAAGGGCCTCGCCCATCCGTAGGGCGAGAAGAAACCTCGACCCCAGGCACCCACAATGGCTGAGTCGATTTCAGGTGTCCTGTCTGACATGTTTTCCCAAAATGACCACGCATGATAGCGCTCCGCGATTAGGTGGGCATCGTCATCTTGTCGAGATATCGCAAGTAGCACTGCTACCGTCTCGACGAGTGTGCGAGAACGAGCCTGGGCACCCTCGACGAATCCGGCGTATGCGAGAACCTGGATCTCTTCGTAGAGGCGGACGCAACGAGCATGCAGTGACCCTTGCAGAAGTCCACGAAGTGCAAGACCGCCCAGGATCTCTTGGTGTGGAAGAAGTGCCTCGATGAGCGTGGTCTTATCCTCGCGGAATCTGGCCGCGAATGCATCGACAAATTCACGGTTGAGATTCTCTAAATCGACGACAGTGCGGGCGGTGACGCGTCTTAGCGTGCGAGTTTCTTCTCTCATTACCCGATCAGCGTGAACAACAGATCTAAACCGCTCGGAACTTAGGCGCCGGAATCTCTTGGCACCTTGCGGAGCCATACTCGCCCAGAAATACTCATCAATCGTCGCGTGGACCACGTCTTCGTTATCATCCTGAGGATCTTCATCCTCCGAAAGATTCAATCGACTGTCCATTGTTGGCGGACTTGCTTCGGTAAGTCTGATCTGCAGCAAACCGAGTAGACCTTGGGCGAGACCATTCTCATCAACTTCAACTTCGTCGATCACGGTGCAATGTTCCCACGGCCCCGTTCGAACCCTCAACAAGTGGCGAGCCGCCTCCTGAGGACAGAAGAGCGGCTCGCGACCTGAGCGGAGCCTCAGGACTCCCTGCGGCGGCGGGTCACGAGGACTCCACCGGCCGCGAGCAGCACCAGCAGCGCCACGATCAGCACGATCGGCACCGCTCCGCCCGTTCCGGCGAGACCACCGCCGACGGCAGCCGCGGCCGTCACCTGCAGCGCGGCCTGGGCGGTGAGGCCCGTGTCGGCGCCGGTGGCGACCACGGTGTGCGCGCCGACCGGGGCGTTCGCGGGCACGGCCACCTGGATGCGGAAGGAACCCGCACCGTCGGCGACCACGTCCGCGAGGTGGATCGGGTCGGAGTGCAGCACGATCGAGACCTTCTCGCCCGCGCCGAAGCCGCGGCCGATGAGCTCGAACGAGCCGCCCTGGACGACGCTCTTCACGCCGACCACGATCTCCGCGTCGAGCACCGGGGTGCTGCGCACGTCGAGCGTGAGCGGGGCGGACGTCGAGCCGAGGTAGGCCTTCGGATCCGACGGCACGAAGCGCGCGACGTAGGTGTGCGCACCCGAGGTCTCGATGCGGATGTCGGCCGTCGCCGTTCCCGCCGAGACTCCGGCGGATCCGACCACGACGTCGCCCTCGAGGAACTCGACCTGACCCGCCGCGCCTGCCGGCTTCAGCGTGGCGGTGAGTGCGACGGACTCGCCGGCGACCGGGTCGGTCGCCGTGGTCGAGAGCGCGACGGTCGTCGCCTTGGCGCCGGTCGATCCGGTGACGACGAGCACCGTGGCCCGCGCCTCGACGTTCGAGACGCTGCCGAGGGCGATCACGGGGTGAGCGCCGTCCACGGCATCCGCGGGGACCGTGACGTCGGCCGACACCGTGCCGTCGTCGAGGGCCTTCACGACCACCGGCTCCTCGTCGTCGATGCGGATCGAGACGCTCTCACCCGGCGCGAAGCCCGTGCCGGTCACGTGCACCGTGTCACCCGGCTCCACCTCGGCGCCGTCCACGGTGATCACGGGCTCGTACTCCGGTTCCGGCTCGGCGACCACGATCTGCAGCTGCGCGTCGGCCGACTTCACGCCGTCGTCCGCCGTGACCGTGACCGTGTAGGTGCCGGCCGCGGCGTAGGTGTGCGTGCCGGTGACGGCGCCCGAGGCCACGTCGACCGTGGACACGGGAGACCCGTCGCCCCAGTTGACCACCGCGGTCGTCTCGCCGGAGCCGCCCGAGATTGTAGCCAGCGCGGCCTCGAACTCCTCGCCGGCGATCTGATCGGCCACGGTCGATGCGGTCACCGCCAGCGGAGCGGCGGCGGCACGGTCGCCGTCGGAGGCGATGGCGAACACGTGCACGCGTCCGTCGCGGAGCGTACCTGCCTCCTTCGGCATCGTGAGCGACTCCACGACCTTCGGCTTCCCGTCGGCGTCGAGGTCGATCGTGATCGGCGCGGTCGCGTAGATCGCGGTGTTCTTCACACTGGACTCCGCGCCGGTACCCGACAGGCGTCCCTCGGAGACCGCGATCACCGAGTTGCCGAACGCCGGGCTGCCGGATGCTCCCACCCAGTCGCCGAACGAGATCTGCACGCGCTGCTCGGAGCCGTCGGTGAAGTGCAGCACCGCCTCAGGCTGACGCGCCTTCTCCGTCGCCGTGCCGACGAACGCGAGCTGCGTCGCGCCGGTGCCGAGGTCGAGGCGGATCGTCTGACCCTCTCCGGTGATGTTGTCCGGAGCGCCGGGGGCGACAGCGGGCAGATCGTAGGTGAGGGAGGAGCCGGGGAGCGTCAGGGTCTGACCCTGCACGAACCCGTCGGCGGCGAGCTTGTCGCGGTAGTACCCGTAGCCCTGGTCATCGCAGTTCGCGGCGGTCAGGTTGAGGTCGCCGATGCACACGCCGTTGAAGCTGCCGACGAGCGTCTCGTCGCGGTAGACCGTGACGGTCGCCGCACCGGATGCCGTGGCGCCCGTCGAGTCGCGCACCACGATCGTCGCCGTGTACGTGCCCGGGGCGTCGAAGGTGTGCGGGGCGCTCACCTTCCAGCCGCCGAGATCGTCGCGGGTGAGCTTCACGCTCGGCACCGGGGTGCCGTCGCCGTAGTCCACCGTGACGGTGTAGCCGGCGGCATCCGTCTCCTCGCCGATGATGGTCCCGAGGCTGCCGGTGAACGACGTTCCCGCCGCGACCCGCTGCGGGGCGGCCGGGGTGATCGAGAGTCCGTCGGCCCCTGCGGCCTTCGCGAACAGCTCGACCTCGGACAGCGACAGGGCATCGCCCGCACCCGTGAGGCTCAGCCTGATGCTCGTGTAGCCGCCCTCGCCGTTCGCCGTGAACGGCCGGGTCTGGGTGTCCCACGCGAACGTCTCGCCCGTGCGTGAATCGAGCTCGGTCCAGTTCACGCCGTCGGTGGAGCCCGAGAGGGTCCAGCTCGACGGGGCGCTGCCCTTCGCGGCATCCGTCAGCGTGTACTGCCCGATCGAGACCGGACCGGACTGCGAGGTCCAGACCAGCTCGGCGGTCGTGCCCGCGAACGTCGTCTTCGAGTTCATGTTGTCGTCGACGAGCGCGCCGACCGGGGTGCCGTCGGCGGCCGTGAGGATGCCGCGTCCGGGCTTGGTCGCATCGACCAGGCTCGTCGGCACCGCCAGCGGCTCCGTCAGGTCCTTCGCTCCCCACGCCGAGGGCTGCGCGCTCATCGTGAAGTCGAGCGTGCCGCCCGCGCGGACGAGGTCGCCGTCGAACGTGGTGTCGGAGACGGCCGTGCCGTTGATGCTGACGCCGGCGACGTAGTCCTTGCCGCTGGACGCCCCGGGGGCGTTGATGACCAGGTCGGTGTCGCCGATCGAGAGCGTCGCGCTGTCGAACAGGGGCGTGCCGACGGTGTAGTTCCCCGATCCGACCTCCATCGGGTAGAACCCGAGGGCCGAGAACACGTACCAGGCCGAGAACTCGCCGTTGTCCTCGTCGCCGGGGTAGCCCTGGCCGATGTCGGAGCCCACGAAGAGGCGGTCCTGGATGTCGCGGATCAGCTTCTGCGCACCGGACGGGTCGCCGGCCTCGGCGAGCACGTAGGGGATGTGGTGCGAGATCTGGTTCGACATGCCCAGCATTCCTAGGCGCACGTCGCGCGCCTCCCGAGCCTCGTGGATGCCGGAGTAGTCGGCCTTCTCACGGGTCGTGAGGAACTGGTGCAGGTTGTCGAGGAGTCCCTGCCTGCCGCCGTAGAGCACGGCGAGTCCGTCGACGTCGTGGGGAGCGTGGTACCCGAAGGTCCAGGCGCTCGCCTCGGTGAAGGCACCGCCCCACGCCTTCTTGTCGAAGTCCGCGCCGGACGTCCAGGAGCCGTCGGCGTTGCGCGAGGTGAACGTGCCCGCCTCGGGGTTGAACATCTCGACGTAGTGCTCGGCGCGGGCCTCGAAGTAGGTGGCCTCGTCCTTCAGCCGCTCGATGCGATCGGCCGGGGTCTTCGGGTCCTCGGACAGGGCCTTCGCCATCTCCGCGATGCCGAAGTCGTTGATGAAGCCCTCCAGGCCCCACGATGCGCTCTCATGCGTCGTCGCCTCGGTGTATCCGAGGAAGATCGACTGCGCGATGCCCTTGCGGCCGACGTCGTTCGAGGGCGGCAGCACGGTCGCGTTCTTGACCGCCGCGTCATAGGCCTCGAGGGCCGTGTCGGTGTCGAGGGATCCGGCGAGGTACGCCTCCGCGAACGCCACATCGGAGCTCGTGCCGGTCATCAGGTCGGCATAGCCCGGAGACGACCACCGCGCCACCCAGCCGCCGTCGCGGTACTGCTGCACGAAGCCGTCGACGAGGTCCTCGGTGACGTCGGGGTACAGCAGCGAGTACAGCGGCCAGGCCGTGCGATAGGTGTCCCAGAAGCCGTTGTTGACGTAGATCTTTCCGTCGACGATCTTGGCGTTGGTCTGGGTGTCGGTCGCGGATCCCGTCGTCGGGGAGACGGGGCTCGCGTACTTGTAGACCGGATCGGCCGCGCTTCCCGTGTTCTCGAACTGCGAGTTCGGGTACAGGTTCAGGCGGTACAGGCTCGAGTAGAGGTTGACCAGCTGCGCGTCGGTCGCGCCCTTGACGTCGTGCACGACGCCGAGACGGTCGTTCCACGCGGCTTCGACGGCGGCGTGGGCCTTGTCGAAGGAGACGCCGGAGAGCTCGAAGTCGAAGTTCTTGCGCGCCTGATCCTGCGAGATGAACGAGGTCGACAGCCGCAGCTCGACGGTGCGGTCGCCCGAGGTGTCGAACGCCGCATAGCGTGCGGTGCCGTTGCGGTCGCCCTTGGTGGTGGCGCCGGATGCTGTGGGCTGGCGGTCGAACGTGCCGTACACGAACATCCGCGTGCGCCCCGGCCAGCCGGAGCCGCCGTCGACCCAACCGGTCACGGTGTCGCCGGTGACCGAGAGCTTGGAGGAGTTCACGAGCTGGTCGATGACGACCGAGCTCGCGTCGCCCGTGAACTCGAAGCGGTAGATCGCGCCGTGGTCGGTGGCGGTGACATCGGTCTGGATGCCATTGTCGAAGCCGACGCTGTAGATGTCGGGACGGGCGATCTCGTTGTCGTGGCTGAACGTGAGCTTGCGGTCGTTCAGCGAGGACGTGGGGTTGCCGTTCGCGGCGGGCATCACGGCGAGCGAGTTGCGGTCGCCCATCCAGATGCTCGGCTCGTGCGAGATGCCGATGCCGTTGAGGGTCGGCTGGTTCTGCGCGTTATTGGCGCGCTGGTACTGGTACAGCGTGCCCGCGTTGTCGGCGTTGGTCATCGGGGTGATGAAGTTGAAGCCGTTCGGCCAGGCCACCGCCGGGAAGTTGTTGCCGCGGGAGAAGCCGCCGGTCGAGTTCGTGCCGCGACGGGTGTCGACGAACGACACGAGGCCGTCGGAGATGTCGCGCGGCGCGACCTCGGCGATGGAGATGTCATCGAGCCAGCCCGTGAAGGCCGTGCCCGCCGTGGGCACCTCGACGGCGTGCACGTCGGAGCCGGGGTGGTCGTAGGTGAAGAGGACGTCGTCGACCGTGCGGCCGGCGAACTGGCCGAGATCGACGGTCACCCTGTTCCACTGGTTCGGCCACAGGCTGTTCGACTGCCCCTTGGCCTTCGCGTTCGCCGCGTAGCCGTAGGAGTCGACGGCGCCGCTGGTGGAGAGGGTCGTGCCGTCGGTGAACCGCAGGTCGACCGCGACGAAGGTGGCCGCGTACGTCTGCTCGCCGTCGAGCACCGGGAAGACGGCGTACGAGAGGGCGGTGTCGTCGGCGACCGCGATGTCGACGTCGCTGTACAGGGTCGAGGTCGAGGAGGCGGGGCCCGCAGCGAGGGTGCGGCCCGTGTACTGCAGGGCCTTCACGCCGGTGAAGCCGACGCCGGTCTTGGCGGTGTCGGAGCTGGCGGGACCGGACCCGGTCGCGAGGAAGAGGTCGCTGGGCGGGGGCGTCGCGCCGTCGACGGCGATGGGCTCCCAGCCGGCGAGCTGCAGGATGTTCTTGCTGGGGTCGCGCACGGCCTGCACGTCGAGACGGTAGTAGGTGTACGCCGGGCTCGGCGTCGCGAGAGTGAAGCTGCGGGTCTCGCCGCGACCGGTGAAGAGCTCGCCGCTGCGCTGGTCGACCGTGTCCCAGTCGGTGCCGTTGTTGGAGCCCTGCACCCGGAAGTCCTTGGGGTCGCGCTCCTGGGCGTCGCCGCCGGAGGTGAGCGTGTAGCGCACCATCGGCTGCGGGGTGCTCAGCTGGTACTGCACCCACCCGGTGTTCTGGAACGCCAGCCACTTCGTTCCCGCGTTGCCGTCGGCGACGTTGGCGGCACCCTCGTTGGGGGTGTTCTGAGCGGATGCCGTGACCGCCGACACCTGGCCGAGCACGCTGCCGGGGGTGAAGCGGTCGCCGGTGACGTTGACGGCGGCGCCCGTGCCGGTGAGCACGGGCGCGGCATCCGTCGTCTCGAACGACGAACGGAACGTCGTGCCGCCGGCGGCGATCGCCTGCATCGGGGTCAGCATGGCGAGGGTCACGGCGAGGGCGACGCCTCCCGCCGCCCAGACGCGACGGCCGGGTCGTGCGTTCCTCGGGGATGGAACGGTCATGGTTGCTCCTTGAACTCCACTGCGATGTGTCGTCTGCGGCCGACGGGTGTGCTGCCGCGGCGCTGTCCACTTCATGACAGCGCTGTCATATGATGAGGACGCTACCACAGCGACGGTGGAGCGCGGAAGACATGATCGACGCATCCGCCGCGATAATGGGGATGCCCGCCGACGACCACAGGGGAGACGATGACGAGATCGGATGCAGAGCAGCCGGCGCGTCCGACGCTCGCCCAGGTCGCCGAGCGCGCGGGGGTGAGTCTGAAGACGGCATCCCGCGCCCTGGGCGGCGAATCGTATGTGAGCGAGAAGACGCTCGCCGTGGTGCTCGACGCGGCGAGGGAGCTCGACTATCAGCGCAACTCCGCCGCCAGCCTCCTGGCCTCCGGGCGACTCGCCGACTCGATCGGACTGATCACCGGCGACTTCACCAACCCGTTCTACTCCGCCCTCGCGCAGGGCATCGAAGACGAGATCCGCCCGCGGGGGATGCACCTCTCGGTGACCAACTCCCGCGAATCGGCCGAGCAGGAGCGACGGGTCGCGCACGACCTCGCCGACCGGCAGACGAAGGCCGTGATCACCGTCTCGGCGATGCCCGACCACCGCGACTACGCATCACTGCAGGCCCGCGGCATCCCCGTCGTGTTCGTCGACCGGCCGGCCGAGCAGGTCGAGGCCGACTCGGTCGTGTTCGACAACCGCGAGGGCGGACGGCTCGCCGCACGGCACCTCATCGACGCCGGGCATCGTCGCATCGCGTTCATCGGCGACTACGCGTGGCTCCCCACCTACCGGCAGCGCATGGCGGGCATGGGCGACGTGCTCGACCCCGCGGGCTCCGACTGGCGCGAGCTGCTTCGCGCCGACGCGCACGACGTGGGCTCGTCACGCGCCTGCGTGCGGGAGCTGCTCGCCCTCGCGCATCCGCCGACCGCGATCGTCGCCGGGAACAACCGGATCCTGCTCGGCGCCATGGAGGAGCTCGCGGAGATGCCGGCATCCGCCCGCCCTGCCGTACTGGGCTTCGACGACCCCGAGTGGGCGCAGGTGCTCGGCATCACCGTCGTGACCGGAGACGTCGAGGCGCTCGGGCGTCAGGCCGCACGCCTCGCGGTCGCCCGACTCAGCGACCGCTCGCGCCCCTTCGAGAACGTCGTGCTCCCGATGCGGCTGATCTCCCGCGGCTGAGTCCGCCGGAACCCGTTCGTCGAACGAGCGCAGCGAGACGAAACACCCGCCGGATCAGGCGAGGGATGCCGCGCTGCGGAGCTCCTGCTCACGCATCGCGCGCTCGACCGCCTCCACATCGCGCACCGCGCCGCGGTCGGCCGAGGTCGCCATGGCCGCGTACGCCCGCAGCGCGAGTGACACGGGGCGCTGGCGATCGACCGGGCGGTAGCCGGCGGCATCCAACAGCCGCTCGCGGCGACGCTCGAGCTCGGACTCATCGACGCGCAGGCTCATCGACCGGGAGGGGATGTCGATGTCGATGATGTCGCCGTCCTCGACCAGGGCGATGACCCCGCCGGCGGCCGCCTCGGGGGAGACGTGGCCGATCGAGAGTCCCGACGTGCCGCCGGAGAAGCGGCCGTCGGTGATCAGCGCGCAGACCTTGCCGAGCCCGCGGCCCTTGAGGAAGGACGTCGGGTGCAGCATCTCCTGCATGCCGGGTCCGCCCTTGGGCCCCTCGTAGCGGATCACGACGACATCGCCCGGCTGCACCTTCTTGCCGAGGATCTTCGCGACCGCTTCCTCCTGCGACTCGCACACCACCGCGGGCCCGGAGAACACGAGGATCGACGGGTCCACGCCCGCCGTCTTCACCACGGCGCCGTCCACGGCGATGTTGCCGCGGAGCACCGCGAGGCCGCCGTCGACCGAGTAGGCGTGGTCGATGTCGCGGATGCAGCCGTTCTCGGCATCCTCGTCGAGAGTCGCCCAGCGCTCGGACTGCGAGAACGCACTCGACGACCGCACGCCGCCCGGGGCCGCGAGCCACAGCTCCTTGGCGGTCTCGGTGGCCTTGCCGCCGCGGATGTCCCAGTCGTCGAGCCAATCGGCGAAGGAGGCGGAGTGGATCGTGCTGACGTTCTCGTCGAGAAGTCCGCCGCGGCGGAGCTCGCCGAGCACCGCCGGGATGCCGCCGGCCCGGTGCACGTCCTCCATGTAGTACATGCGGCCGTAGGCGGGGTTCGGGGCGATCTTCGCGAGGCAGGGCACGCGGCGCGACACGGCGTCGATCTCGTCGAGTCCGAAGTCGATGCCGGCCTCGTGCGCCGCGGCGAGCAGGTGCAGGATCGTGTTCGTCGAGCCGCCCATCGCGATGTCGAGGGCCATCGCGTTCTCGAAGGCGGCGAAGCTCGCGACCTCGCGCGGCAGCACCGAGCGGTCGTCCTCGTCGTAGAAGCGGTGCGTGATCTGCACGGCGACCTCGCCGGCCTTCTCGTACAGCGCGCGTCGGGCGGTGTGGGTCGCGAGCACCGAGCCGTTGCCCGGCAGGGCGAGGCCGAGCGCCTCGACGAGGCAGTTCATCGAGTTCGCGGTGAACATGCCGGAGCACGAGCCGCACGTCGGGCAGGCGTTCTCCTCGATGCGCTGGATGTCGGCATCCGACACCGTGTCGTTCGCCGCCTCGGAGATCGCGTCGACGAGGTCGAGCGTGCGGACGCTGCCGTCGACGAGGGTCGCCCGGCCGGACTCCATCGGTCCGCCGGAGACGAAGACCGTGGGGATGTTCAGGCGCAGAGCGGCCATGAGCATGCCGGGGGTGATCTTGTCGCAGTTCGAGATGCAGACCAGGGCGTCGGCCTGGTGGGCGTTGACCATGTACTCGACCGAGTCGGCGATCAGGTCACGCGAGGGGAGGGAGTACAGCATCCCTCCGTGGCCCATCGCGATGCCGTCGTCGACCGCGATCGTGTTGAACTCGCGCGGGATGCCGCCGGCCGCGGAGATCGCGTCGCTGACGATGCGCCCGACGGGCTGCAGGTGCGTGTGACCGGGGACGAACTCGGTGAAGCTGTTCGCGACGGCGATCATCGGCTTGCCGAAGTCGGCGGCGTTGACGCCGGCGGCGCGGAAGAGCGCGCGGGCGCCGGCGGCGTTGCGTCCGTGCGTGACGGTGCGGGAGCGAAGAGGGGTGGGCATTCTTCCACCCTGACGTCATCCCGACGTCGTCGGAAGACGGCACTGATACTAGTAGTGAGAGCACTAGGTTTGATCCATGACCACCGACGACCAGCAGCGCACCGAACTCGGCGCCTTCCTGCGCGCCCGACGGTCGCTGCTCGACCGGGCGGCGTTCGGTCTGCCCCCCGCGGGCCGCGGCCGCACGGTCGGCCTGCGGCGCGAGGAGATCTCCTTCCTCTCCGGCGTGAGCGTGACCTGGTACACCTGGCTCGAACAGGGCAGGGACATCAACCCGTCGAGGCAGGTACTGGATGCCGTCGCCAACGCGCTGCACCTCACCGTCGCGGAGCACGACTACATGCTGACGCTCGCGGGATTCGCCCCCAGTCGTCCGGGCTCGAGCGTCGCCGTCGAGACGGCTCCCGCTCACGTGCAGCGATTCCTCGACGCCCTCGATGAGCACCCCGCCTACGCGCTCGCCCCGGACTGGGGCATCGCCGGATGGAACAGCGCCTACGAGCGGCTGTACCCCAACGTCGCCACGACGCCCCCCGAGCAGCGCAACCTGCTGTGGCTCATCTTCACCGACCCCGCGGTGCGGTCGCTCCTCGACGACTGGGACGACACGAGCCGCCGGTTCCTCGCCGAGTTCCGAGCCGAGGCCGGACCGAGGCTCGGCGACCCGCGCTACCGCGACGTCATCGGCCGGCTGATGGACGCGAGCCCCGAGTTCCGCGAACGCTGGGAGAGCCACGGGGTCGGCGGCTTCGAGTCGCGCGAGCGGGTGTTCCTGCATCCGACCCTCGGCCGCCTCGTGTTCGAGCACCACCAGCTGCGTCCGTCTGACCTGACCGACGTGCAGCTCGTCGTGTACGTCGCCGATGCGGCGACGCGGGGGAGGTTCGCGGGGCGGGATTGATCCGGCCCTCGCAGCAGACTCCCGAAGAGGGCAGCATGACGTCATGGGTGTGAATCTCCGGGTCGGATTCCGGAGCCGCCCTGCGGCCGCGACGACCGCAGGGCGGAGCCTGCCGTTCAGTCGGCGTTCTTGCGCTGCCAGACTCCGAACCGGTTGCCCGCCGGATCGGAGAGGTGCGCGAAGATGATCGCTCCGTTGTCCACCGGGGGCAGCACGATCTGAGCCCCGTTCGCGGTCGCCGCGGCGACGCTCGTCTCGACGTCGGCCACCTCGACGTAGAACACGGCCCACGTTCCGGATCCGATCCCGCTGGTGTCCCACAGGCCACCGGCGTTCCCGTTCACCATGGCGTATCCGGCGGGTCCGGCCGGTCCGAACTCCCAGCCGAAGACCTGTCCGTAGAAGGCCCTCGCCGCCTCGGGGTCCGGCGTGCCGACCTCGAAGTAGTTCACGGTGTTCATGCTCGACTCGCTCATCTGCGATCGTCCTTCCGATCCGCGGCATCGCCCGCTGCGATGCTCTCGGATCGAGTCTGAGATCTACCACTGTGCGAGGGTCAAGCCACGAGAGGCTGACCGCTCTGACGGGTCAGCCGATGGGGACGTTGACCTCGGTCACCCACTTGTCGGGGTCTGACTCGCGACCCGGCCCGACGACGTAGACGTTGAAGAGAGGACCGACCTGCGTGCGACCCTGCGTCGCGATCCACGCGCCGATCGATTCGGTCGCCCGATGGATGCCGTCGAACCCGCCGTGGTGGGTCGTCCACGCCACCCTCTGTGCGGGACGGTCGACCACCTCGAATCCGCCCTGCGGTGTGAAGGAGCCGCGATAGTCGCGCCAGATCGCCATCTCCACATCCTCGTCGCGATACTCCTCGTCGAAGTAGGTCGCACCGACCAGGTCACCGAACCCGGAGGGGTCGACGCCGGCCGCGGAAGCCATCAGAGTCCGCAGATCCGCCCACAGCTCGCCCTCGGCCGGATAGCAGGCGACAGTGCGCCGCAACTGCAGCACCCGCGCGGACGGGAACATCCGCTCGCTCACCACCGATCCGGTCGATCCGAGGTCTGCGGCCAGGGTCAGCGCGAGGTCTCTCTGCGCCGCGAGCTGACGAGCCGCCTCCTCGAGACCGGCGATATGCACGTCGAGCCGATCCCGGAGCACCGCGGGAGACTCCTCGTACAGGGGCAGCAGCTCCATGATCAGCGCGATGCCGCACCCCGCATCGCGCAACGAACGGATGCGCCCCGCGATCCGCAGCTGTTCGACGGTGTAGCGCCGATACCCGGTGAACGGATCGACCACGGCCGGGATCAGCACGCCCCGATCGTCGTAGTGCCGCAGCATCCTCACGCTCAGACCGGCGTAGCGGGAGAAGGCACCGATGTTCAGCAGCGGAGCCGAGCCGTCGTGCTCCGGCAGCCGCACCCGATGCCGTGCCGCGTCGGCGTCTTCGTACCCGGTCATGGCTTCATGATGCCAGCCGTGGGGGATGACGGGGCACCGCACGTCCGGGAGGAGAACGCACTCTCGGACGGAGAGATGACGCGCGAACCTCAGCCCGAGCGTGAGATCTCCTCCCGACAGGAGGAGAAGGTGCTCTGTGTGGAGGGGCCTAGGAGACTCCGTGTGCGGGGAGCCTAGGAGACTCCGCCCTTCCGCTTCGCTCCAGGGCTCCCCGAATCACTCAACCCGATAGATGCGAGAAGGCCCCCGGGCTGCGCTCGGGGGCCTTCTCGCATCTGTGGAGCCTAGGAGATTCGAACTCCTGACATCCTGCTTGCAAAGCAGGCGCTCTACCAACTGAGCTAAGGCCCCTCATGGGGATTTCTTGAGTTAAGGGTGGGGCTACCAGGACTTGAACCTGGGACCTCTTCATTATCAGTGAAGCGCTCTAACCGCCTGAGCTATAGCCCCGTCAACCTCCAAGACTTTACCGGAAGATCCGACAAAATCCGAATCGAGGCAGGTGTACGGCGGATGCCGGGCGTTTCGGCCCGGCATCCGCCTCTCGATCATCTGCCCGGACGCAGCGTGACCGTGCCAGCGGAGAGGGTCACATCGATCGAGTTCCGTGAGCTCGAGGAGTGGTCGAGCCTGTTGTCGAGCGTTCCCGCGCTCACGTTCTGGGTGATGTTGTACTCGCCGGCGGGGACGCTCAGGTCGAGACCGCCCGCGCTCACGTCGATCGAGGTCTCGCTCGGCGCTGCACCGGTGAGCTCGACCGTGAGGTCGCCGGCCGATACGGCGAAGTCGGCTTCGCGCACTCCGTCGAGGAGGATGTCGGCGCTGCCGGCGCTCACGTCGGCGTCGAGAGACGACGCCGACCCGGAGATGGTCAGGTCGCCCGCCGACAGCTCGGTGTCGAGCTCCCCGAAGCGCCCCGTGACGTCGAGGCTGCCCGCGCTCAGAGTGAAGGACGCGTCGAGCCCCTGCAGCTCGGACGGAAGGGTCAGCACGACCGAGCGGTCGTCGTCGAACCAGCCGCCGAACCACCAGCCGAACACCGTCTCCGGTCCGCGGACGAGCAGCTCGTCCTCGTCGCGCTGCAGCGTCCAGGGGCCGCCGCGGCCGCCGGTCACGGCGAGCTGCGCCTGGTCGACGTCGCCGAACTCGACACGCACATCGCTCGCGCTCGCGTTGAGGTCGAGTTCCGAGACGCCCGTGACGTCGAGCTCCAGCACGGTGTCGCTGCGAGACAGATCTCCGGATGCGGCGACCGCTGCCGTCGCTCCGGTTCCGACCAGCGCGAGCCCGCCGATCACGGCGAGCGTGACGGTGATCCAGCTCGTCCCGCCCGGTCGCGGAGCCGCAGCCTGAGGCTGGGCCGGAGCCGGTACCTGAGCCGGCGAAGACGCGGGAGGGGGAGTGAGGGGGTTCTGTTCGGTGCTCATCGTGCGGCTCCTGTCTGGCCTGCGGGCGGCGTCGGGCCGCCGGTGTTCTCGATGTGGGCGAGGGCAGCGAGCACACGGCGGTTGCCCGACTCGTCCGGCTCGAAGCCCAGCTTCTGGAAGATGGAGGTGATGTGCTTCTCCACGCTCGCCTCAGAGAGGAAGAGCAGCGCGGCGATCGCCTGGTTCGACTTTCCCTCCGCGATCAGCGCCAGCACGGTGCGCTCGCGCTCGGTGAGCCGCAGCATCCGGTCGTCCTTGTTGCGTCTCGTGAGCAGCTGCGCGACGACCTCGGGGTCGAGCACGGTCGCACCCTCGGAGATGCGGGTGACCGACTCCAGGAACTCCGACACGTCGGCGACCCTGTCCTTCAGCAGATAGCCCAGGGGGCCGCCCTGTGCGGCGATGAGGTCGGATGCGTAGCGCTCCTCGACGTACTGCGACAGCACGAGCAGAGGCAGCGCGGGGTCGGTGGCCCGCAGCGCGAGCGCAGCGCGGATCCCCTCGTCTGTGAACGTCGGCGGGAGGCGCACATCGAGGATGCACAGCTCGGGCGCGGCATCCGCCACCGCCTCGGCGAGGCCATCGGTGTCGGGGAGAGCGGCGACCACCTGGTGGCCGGCGTCCTCGAGCAGTCGCACGAGTCCTTCGCGCAGCAGGACGGAGTCCTCGCAGATCAGGATGCGCATGGCACGTTCACCTCCAGGCTGGTGGGTCCGCCCGCAGGGCTGTCGAGGCGGAACGTGCCCCCGGCGGCGAGGATGCGGTTGGCGATGCCGTCGAGTCCACCGCCGGGCTGCACCTGCGCGCCGCCCATGCCGTTGTCTTCGACGCGAGCCCACAGTGTGCCTCCCTCGCGAAGCCGCACGGTCACCCGCGCCTCGCTCGCACGGGAGTGCTTGGCGGCATTGGTCAGCGACTCGGCGATCGCGAAGTACACGGCGGCCTCGGCCTCGCGGCTGCAGCGTCCGTCCATGCGGACGTCGAGACTCACGGGGATGTGGGAGCGGCTCGCGAGGGCCGACAGCGCAGCGTCCAGTCCGCGGTCGTCGAGGACCGAGGCGTGGATGCCGCGGGCCAGCTGCCGCAGCTCGGTGATCGCCGCCTTCGTCGAGGTGTGCGCCTCGGCGATGAGGCCCTTCGCGGCTGCCGGGTCGTCGTCGATCTTCTGATGCGCGAGTCCCAGCGTCATGCCGACGGAGACGAGCCGCGGCTGGACGCCGTCGTGCAGGTCGCGCTCGATGCGGGTGCGCTCGAGGTCGGCCGCCCGCACGGCGCCCTCGCGCTGCGCGGTCGTGGTGCGCACGCGCTCGGTGAGCTCGGCCTCGCGGCTCTGCGCCACGATCGCGAGCGACAGCGTGCGGTGCAGCAGGGCGAGACCGACGATGCCGGCGGCGCTCAGCACGACGCCGAGCGCACCGATCACCGGGGCCCATGCCGCATCCACGAGGGAGCCGAACGGGCCGTCCACCTCTCCGTCGCCCGCGAGCGGTGCGAAGGAGATGATGCCCGACCAGACGAGGGTCCAGAACAGACGCAGCACGATCACACCGGCGATGCACGCGAGCGCGAAGTTCGCGAGAGCCCTCCACATCCGGCCGTCGATGACCTGACGCCCGAGGGAGCGGGCCCATCCGCTGAAGCCGGGGCGGTCGCTGGTGCGGCGACGCAGCGGCGCCACCGGCACGCGGTACAGCGAACCGACTCGCGCCACCTCGAACCAGCCGAGGCCGAAGAGCGCGTAGACGAGGCCGATCAGCAGGAAGATGCCGATGCCGAAGGCGAAGAGGAGCCCGAGTCCGGCGCCGAACAGGCCGGTCAGCATTCCGAAGATGCCTGCGCCCAGAACGCCGAGCGCGGCGAGATGGAGGATCGTCAGGAGGATCCGCAGCGGCGGTCTCGCCGTGCCCTCCTGCAGTGGGGTCGCAGTCTGTGTGGTCATAGTCCCAAGGTACGGTGACGCCGCGACCCGCGACACGGAGGCACCCGGACTCTCGACTTCGGGTTTTCCCTACCCTGCGCCGTCGACCTGTACACCGGGTCTCTGGTTCACTGGCCTCATGACCACTCATGAAGGCGAAGCGCACGGTGCAGGACTCGGCCAGCGGCTGAACTGGCTGCGAGCGGGGGTGCTCGGCGCGAACGACGGCATCGTCTCGGTCGCGTCGCTCGTGGTCGGCGTCGCCGGCGCCACGACCGACAACGCGGCACTGCTCACGGCGGGGATCGCGGGGCTCGTCGGCGGCGCCATCTCCATGGCGCTCGGAGAGTACGTGTCGGTCAGCAGCCAGCGCGACAGTGAGCGCGCGCTCATCGCGAAGGAGAAGGAGGAGCTGCGCACCCTCCCCGAGCAGGAGCTCGCGGAGCTCACCTCGCTCTATCGGGAACGGGGTCTCAGCGAGGAGACGGCTCGCAAGGTCGCCGAGGAGCTGACCGCCCACGACGCGCTCTCGGCGCACCTCGAGGTCGAACTCGGCATCGACCAGGACGATCTGGTCAACCCCTGGCACGCCGCCATGTCCTCCGCCATCGCCTTCACGCTCGGAGCCCTGCTGCCGCTGCTCGCGATCCTGCTGCCGCCGCCGGCGTGGCGAGTGCCCGTCACCTTCGTCGCCGTGCTCGTCGCCCTGGCCGTCACGGGTGCGGTGAGCGCGAGGATCGGCGGGTCGAAACCGGTGCGCGCCTCGGTGCGTCTCGTGATCGGCGGCGCGCTCGCTCTCGCCGTGACCTGGCTGATCGGCACCCTGCTCGGCACCACGGGCGTCGCCTGAGAACGACGAAGGGCGGATGCCGCAGCATCCGCCCTTCGTTCTCTGTGAAGATCAGTTCGACATGAAGCCGACGAGCAGTCCGCCCGTGACCTTGACCGCCAGGTTGTAGATGCCGGCGACGACGGCGCCGAGCACAGTCACGACGATCAGATTGAGGATCGACACGACCGCGGCGAAGGCCATGACCTGCGGGAGGCCGGCGACCTCCGACAGACGGACGCTGTTGTCGGTGAAGCTGGAGACGAAGCCGTCGACCTGAGCGAGGACGTTGGTGGCCTGCAGCACCATGTAGATCAGGAAGAACGACACCATGGTGACGATCGCGAGCGCGACGGCCGCCAGGAAGGAGAGCTTCACGGCCGACCAGAAGTCGATGTAGACCAGGCGCAGGCGGACCTGCTTGCCGCTGGTCTTGCGCGTGGACTTCTTCGCCAGCTTGTCGGCTACTGTGCTCATGCGTTTTCCTCAGGGGTGTCTGTCGTCTCGGGAGCCGCGGGGTCGGCATCCGTCTCGGCCTCGTCCTCGCCGAGTCCTCGTTCGCCGTTGCGGGCGATCGCGAGGATGCGGTCTGCGTCCGTGGTCCGTGCGAACACCACTCCCATGGTGTCGCGGCCCTTTGCGGGGACCTCGGCCACGGCAGAGCGTACCACCTTGCCGCTGGACAGAACCACCAAGACCTCGTCGTCCTCCGCGACCATCAGACCACCCGCGAGAGTGCCCCGATCGTCGTTCAGCTTGGCGACCTTGATGCCGAATCCGCCACGTCCCTGGACCCGGTACTCGTCGATCGCGGTGCGCTTCGCGTAGCCGCCGTCGGTGACCACGAACACGTACTGGCCGGGGGCGGCGACGGATGCCGAGAGCAGGCTGTCGCCGCCGCGGAACTTCATTCCCTTGACGCCGGCGGTCGCTCGGCCCATCGGACGGAGCGCCTCATCGGTCGCGCTGAAGCGGACCGACATGCCCTTGCGACTGATCAGCAGGATGTCGTCCTCGGCGTTCACCATGAGCGCCGAGACCAGCTCGTCGTCATCGTTCAGACGGATCGCGATGACCCCGCCCTGACGGTTGGTGTCGTAGCTCGACAGGCTCGTCTTCTTGACCAGGCCGTTGCGCGTCGCGAGCACCAGGTACTCGGCGACCTCGTAGTCGCGGATGTCGAGGATCTGCGCGATCTTCTCGCCCGGCTGCAGCGCGAGCAGGTTCGCGACGTGCGTGCCCTTCGCGTCGCGCCCCGACTCCGGCACCTCGTAGGTCTTGGAGCGGTAGACGCGACCCTTGTCGGTGAAGAACAGCAGCCAGTGGTGCGTCGTCGTCACGAAGAAGTGCTCGACGATGTCATCCGCCCGCAGCTGGGCGCCCTTGATGCCCTTGCCGCCGCGGTGCTGCGAACGGTAGTTGTCGCTGCGCGTGCGCTTGATGTAGCCGTCACGGGTGACGGTGACGACCATCTCCTCCTCGGCGATGAGGTCTTCCATCGAGACGTCGCCGTCGAAGCCGTGCAGGATGTGCGTCCGGCGGTCATCGCCGAAGCGGTCGACGATGCCGGTGAGCTCCTCGCGGATGATGTCGCGCTGCAGCGCCTCGTCGGCGAGGATCGCGTTGTACTCGGCGATCTGCACCTCGAGCTCGGCGGCCTCGTCGAGGATCTTCTGACGTTCGAGGGCCGCGAGGCGGCGGAGCTGCATCGACAGGATGGCGTCGGCCTGGTCGTCATCGATGTCGAGCAGCGCCTTCAGTCCGCTGCGCGCCTCGTCGACCGTGGGCGAGCGGCGGATGAGCGCGATGACCTCGTCGAGCGCGTCGAGCGCCTTCAGGTACGCACGCAGGATGTGCATGCGCGCCTCGGCCTTGGCCAGGCGGAAGCGGGTGCGACGGACGATGACCTCGAGCTGGTGGGTGATCCAGTTCGTCACGAACCCGTCGATCGCGAGGGTGCGCGGCACCCCGTCGACGATCGCGAGCATGTTCGCGCCGAAGTTCTCCTGCAGCTGCGTGTGCTTGTAGAGGTTGTTCAGCACGACCTTGGCGACGGCATCCCGCTTGAGGACGACGACGAGACGCTGACCCGTGCGGTCGGAGGACTCGTCGCGGATGTCGGCGATGCCGGTGATCTTGCCGTCACGGGCGAGATCGCCGATCTTCACCGCGACGTTGTCAGGGTTGACCTGGTACGGGAGCTCGGTGATGACGAGGCAGGTACGACCCTGGATCTCCTCGACGTTGACGACGGCGCGCATCGTGATCGAGCCGCGGCCGGTGCGGTACGCCTCGTGGACGCCCTTGGTGCCGAGGATCTGCGCGCCGGTCGGGAAGTCAGGACCGGGGATGCGCTGGATCAGTCCCTCGAGGAGCTCCTCACGGGAGATGCCGGGGTTGTCCAGCGCCCAGAGAGCGGCGGCCGAGACCTCGCGGAGGTTGTGCGGCGGGATGTTGGTCGCCATGCCGACCGCGATGCCGACCGAACCGTTGACGAGCAGGTTCGGGAAGCGGGCGGGGAGGACCGTCGGCTCCTGGGTCTGACCGTCGTAGTTGTCGGTGAAGTCGACCGTGTCCTCTTCGATGTCGCGCACCATCTCGAGCGCGAGCGGGGCCATCTTGGTCTCGGTGTACCGAGGGGCTGCGGCGCCCATGTTGCCGGGGGAGCCGAAGTTGCCCTGGCCGAGGGCCAGCGGATACCGCAGCGACCACGGCTGCACCAGACGGACGAGGGCGTCGTAGATCGCCGAGTCGCCGTGCGGGTGGTACTGACCCATGACCTCGCCGACGACGCGCGCGCACTTCGAGAACGACTTGTCGGGGCGGAATCCGCCGTCGTACATGCCGTAGATCACGCGGCGGTGCACGGGCTTGAGGCCGTCGCGCACGTCGGGGAGCGCGCGGCCGACGATCACGGCCATCGCGTAGTCGAGGTAGCTGCGCTGCATCTCCGACTGCAGGTCGACCTGGTCGATCTTGCCGTGTTCGTGTTCCGGCTCGGGGCGGATGTCGTCAGTCATGGTTCTCGTTCGATTCTTTTGTGGCTACCGGACTCCGGGATGCCGCTTCGCTCGCAGAGCGGGGACCCTCCCGCTTCGCGGGCCCCTCCCGATGCTCGCTCCGCGGCATCCCTGCGTCCTCACGTCATGCGTGGCGGTAGCCTCCGATTCGCGTGTTTGTGTATGTAGGGATCAGATGTCGAGGAAGCGGACGTCCTTGGCGTTGCGCTGGATGAAGCTGCGTCGGGACTCGACGTCCTCACCCATCAGCACGCTGAAGATCTCGTCGGCCGCCGCGGCATCCTCGATGGTGATCTGCTGGAGCGTACGCGTGGAGTGATCCATCGTGGTCTCCCACAGCTCCTTCGGGTTCATCTCGCCGAGACCCTTGTAGCGCTGGATGCCGGCATCCTTCGGGATGCGCTTGCCGTTGTCGAGGCCGTGCTTGAGCAGGGCGTCGCGCTCGGCGTCGCTGAAGACGTACTCGTGAGCCGAGTTCGACCACTTCAGGCGGTACAGCGGCGGCATCGCGAGGTACACGAAGCCCGCCTCGATGAGTCCGCGCATGTAGCGGAACAGCAGCGTCAGCAGCAGCGTCGTGATGTGCTGGCCGTCGACGTCGGCATCCGCCATCAGCACGATCTTGTGATACCGCGCCTTCTCGATGTCGAACTCCTCGCCGATGCCCGTGCCGAAGGCCTGGATCATCGCCTGGACTTCCTTGTTGCCCAGGGCCTTGTCGAGACGCGCGCGCTCGACGTTGAGGATCTTGCCGCGCAGCGCCAGGATCGCCTGGGTGTGCGGGTCGCGACCCTGCACGGCAGAACCGCCTGCGGAGTCACCCTCGACGAGGAAGATCTCGCTGATCGACGGGTCCTTGCTCGTGCAGTCCTTGAGCTTGTCGGGCATCGCGGCCGACTCGAAGACGCTCTTGCGACGGGCCGTCTCACGCGCCTTGCGGGCGGCGAGACGAGCGGTCGCGGCGTCGATGGCCTTGCGGATGACGTTCTTCGCCTGGTTCGGGTTGCGTTCGAACCAGTCGCCGAGCTGGTCGCCCACGACCTTCTGCACGAAGGCCTTCGCCTCGGTGTTTCCGAGCTTGGTCTTGGTCTGTCCCTCGAACTGCGGTTCGCCGAGCTTGATCGAGATGACCGCGGTCAGCCCCTCGCGGACGTCATCTCCGGAGAGGTTGTCGTCCTTCTCCTTGATGATGTTGTTCGCCCTGGCGTACTTGTTCACGAGGGTGGTCAGCGCCGCACGGAAGCCCTCCTCGTGCGTGCCGCCCTCGTGGGTGTTGATCGTGTTCGCGTAGGTGAACACGTTCTCGGTGTACGAGGTGGTCCACTGCATCGCGACCTCGAGGGAGATCTTGCGCTCGGTGTCCTCCGACTCGAAGGCGATGATCTCGTCGTTGACGACCTCGGCGTGACGCACCCGGTTCAGGTACTCCACGTAGTCGACGAGTCCGCGCTCGTAGAAGAACACGTCGTTCGGCTGCTTCGTGACGGCCTGCCCGTCCTCCTCCGTCTCGTACGCGGAGTCGGGACGCTCATCGCTCAGCTCGATGCGGAGTCCCTTGTTCAGGAACGCCATCTGCTGGAAGCGGGTCCGGAGCGTGTCGTAGTCGAAGTCGACCGTCTCCTGGAAGATCTCGGCATCCGGCCAGAACGTGATGCTCGTTCCGGTCTCGTCTGTCGCCTCGCCCTTCTCGAGCTGCTGCTGCGGCACGCCGCCGTTCGCGAAGCTGTGGCGCCAGGCGAAGCCCTTCTGCTTGACCTCGACGTCGAAGCGCGTGGAGAGCGCGTTCACCACCGAGGAGCCGACGCCGTGCAGACCGCCGGAGACGGCATAGGCGCCGCCGCCGAACTTTCCGCCGGCGTGCAGGATCGTGAGGACGACCTCGACGGTCGACTTCGACGGGTCGGAGGAGTGCGGGTCGACGGGGATGCCGCGGCCGTTGTCGACGACGCGGACTCCGCCGTCGCCCAGCAGCGTCACGAAGATCGTGTCGGCGTACCCGGCCAGCGCCTCGTCGACGGAGTTGTCGACGATCTCGTACACCAGGTGATGCAGACCACGCGGACCCGTGGAGCCGATGTACATACCGGGGCGCTTGCGGACCGCCTCGAGACCCTCGAGGATCTGGATCGAGTCCGCGCCGTACTCACCGGGCTGCTGCGCCTTGGGTGCGGGTGCAGTGGTGCCCTCGTTCTCGGGGGTTCCCCCGTTGGTCGATTCCGTCTCGTCAGCAGGGGATTCAGGCGTCATCAGAGGGCATTCTCCACATCGATATTACGAACTCCCATTCTAAGGGGTTTTCGTCTCGATATGTGCGCTAGAACGCCGTGTGTGCCCTTCTGAGCGATTCGGACCCCATATCTGGTCCCCTACCCGTAGGTATCGCGAGGACCCCGCCCTGGAACGGCTCTGGGACCCCATTTCCAAGAGGGGACGTCCGGTCCGATGAAGCGGAGGTTCTGGACGCCGGCATCCGGGTACCTCCTGCCGATCTCGGTCAGGATGGTCGCCCGCATGTACTGGAGGTTCTTCGCCCACGCCGTCGAGTCGCACTTCACGGTGAGGAGCCCGCGCTCGAGAGACACCGGCTCGGAGTGCTTGGCCGTGTCGGAACCGGCGAGCTCGGCCCACTGCAGCACCAGGTCCTCACGGGCCAGGGTCGTCTGCCAGCCGGAGTCACGGGTGAGCTTGTCGAGCACCGCGCCGAGCGAACCGGGGTCGCGACCCGGCGTGAACGGCGCGTTCTCGTCGTCGTCCGCGATGCGCCGCTTGCGCTTCCAGTTCTTCGAGCTGGGCTTGAGGCCCCGCAGCCGCAGGTAGGTGGCGACGGTCTCCGGAGTGTCGGATGCCGCGGCGATGTCAGTCATGGCTCTCCTCCCGCTCGTCGCTGATGGTCCCTGCGGTGATGCGCACCACGTGCGCGTGCAGCACCTCGGGGATATCCTCCTCCACGGCCGCGGTGACCACCACCTGCTCGTAGCCGGACGTGAGGGAGGCCAGCCGCTGACGCCGATCGGCGTCGAGTTCGGCGAACACGTCGTCGAGGATCAGCACGGGGTCCCCGGCGGGCGATTCGTTGCGGAGCAGCTCGGCCGAGGCGAGACGCAGGGCGAGGGCGACCGACCAGGACTCTCCGTGCGAGGCGTAGCCCTTGACGGGAAGGTCGCGGACGCGGAGGACGAGGTCGTCGCGATGCGGTCCGGTCAGGGTGAGTCCGCGATCGAGCTCCTGCGTGCGCTTGGCCGCGAGTGACGCGCGGAACATCTCCGATATATCGCCAGTGGTCTCCGTGACGGCATCATCCTGCCCGTCTTCGGGGTCGCCTCCACGCACGGAGAGCGCCCATTCCAGCTGGGGACGGTGGTCGGCGCCGGCGATCGCCGCATACGCATCGGCCACGGGCTGCTGCAGATCGGTCGCGAGCCGCTGGCGCGCGACGATGATCTCCGAACCGAGGGAGACCAGCTTGTCGTCCCAGACGTCCAGGGTCGTGAGGGCCTCCCCGCGGATGCCACGGGCCCGCGCCGATTTCAGCAGTGCGGTGCGCTGCTTGAGCACGCGGTCGTAGTCGGCGAGCACTGCGGACATGCGGGGTGTGCGCTGGATGAGGAGCTGATCGGCGAATCGTCGACGCGACGAGGGGTCGCCGCGGACGATCTGCAGATCCTCCGGAGCGAACAGGACCACGTGGGCGTACCGCGGCAGCTCGCTGGTCTTCGAGGGCGACCCGTTGATGCGCGCCTTGTTGGATCCCTGCCTGTTCAGCTGGACCTCGGCGAGGACCTTGCGCTCTCCGTGGGAGAGCCGGGCGCGGATGATCGCGAACTCCTGGCCGTCGCGCACCATCGGCGCATCCGACGACACCCGATGCGAACCGAGCGTAGCCAGGAACACGACCGCTTCGGCCAGATTCGTCTTGCCCTGTCCGTTGCGGCCGACGAGCACGTTCGGTCCGCGGTGGAGGGTGAGTTCTGCGGTCGCGTAATTGCGGAAATCGACCAGACTCAGGTGCTCCACAATCACGGAGTCAGCCTACCTTTCGGGTCCGACAGTCGATCTCGGCCTGCTGCCCACCCGGTTGAGCCCCTGGACCGTTCCGCGGGGTGGCGGAGGATCCGTCTGAGAGGCGATTTTCGGCCCTCTCGGCCGGGCCCGCCACGCGGGGACCGGAAAACCGTCGTCAGGAACGATCCTGAGGACGCCTGATCCGAGCGTTCGGCGAGCCGTGATGCCGCTGCGGATCAGCGCAGGAGGAGGTTCGGCTGGAGCAGGTACTTGAACGAGTCGAGTCCGGCCTGGTCGACCGAGGTCTGGCTGGTGATGAGCACCGGGCTCAGCTTGTTCGCGTTGTCGCTGGACGTGAACGTGACCCGCACGAACTCGCTCTTCACCGCGCCGAGCGCCTCGATGAGGTACTGCGGGTTGAGTCCGAGGGTGACCTCGTCGCCACCGTGCAGGATCGCGTCGACCGACTCCGATGCCCTGGCGTGCTCGCTGCCGGACGCGTCCATCGTCACGCTCTCGCTGGAGAAGGTGAAGCGCAGCGGAGCGGCACGGTCGAGCACGAGCGACACACGACGAACCGCCTCGATGAGGTCGGCGGTGTTGACGACCGCGTAGTGATCGGTCTGCTCGGGGAAGAGGCGGCGGACCGGCGGGAAGTTGCCCTTGATCAGCAGCGACGTGACGGTCTTGTTGCCCGCGGTGAAGGCGATGATCTCGCGGTCGCCCGCTCCGGAGAACGCGACCTGGATCGTGCCGGCGTGACCGAAGGTCTTGCCGACCTCGACGAGCGTGCGAGCAGGGACGAGCGCAGTGCTCTCGACCTCGGCGCCGTCCCACGGGACGTCGCGGAGCGAGACGCGGTACCGGTCGGTGGCCACGAGGCTGAGGCTCTGGCCCGAGACCTCGAGCTGCACACCGGTGAGGACGGGGGTGACATCGTCGCGGGATGCCGCGAAGCCGACCTGCGAGATCGCGGTGCCGAAGTCGTCAGCCGGCACGACACCGGAGGAACCGGAGACCTCGGGGATCGACGGGTACTCCTCGACGGGCATGGCCGCAAGGGTGAACCGAGCGGAACCGCAGGTGACGGTGATCCCGCCGTCTTCCTCGACGGCGATCTCGATCGGCGCGTTCGGGAGGCGGCTGGCGATATCGGAGAGCAGTCGGCCGTGCACGAGGATCGTGCCAGGCGTGTCGACGGTGGCCTCGATCGTGGTGCGAGCGGATGCTTCGTAGTCGAACGCCGAGAGCGTGAGACCGGATCCGTCGGCTTCGATCAGCACACCGGCGAGGATCGGCTGAGGGTTGCGCTGCGGGAGCAGCTTGACCACGAAGGAGACAGCCTCGCTGAAGACATCGCGGTTGACCTGAAACCTCACGGGTGCTCCTCGTCGTTTCTTGATGACTCGGTCGTTCTTGACAGCCACATCGTCGTCGAATGACAAGACGTGATCGCTCCTGCCGGTGCAGGGCTTCCCATGCTAGCCCCACAGTCGAGCACTTCCCTACGACTTGTGATTCGAAGGGCCGCGGCGGCTTCTCCGCACCGTCTGGTGATCGGATCGCGCTTAAGACGGGTTAACTCCTTAACAGTGTTAACAGCTGTGGATACTGTGGATAACTCGGTGGAAAGCAGTCGCGAGTAAGGAACTACACGCTTGTCACTTGTGGAATCCCTGAGGAATCCGCGGGTTCGTGGCATCCATCGACCTGTGGACACTCCCGTAGTTATCCACAGGTTCTCCCGTTAACCCCACATCCGTCCCGACCGAAACACGATTCATCCACAAGTTATCCACATGTGTGAAAACGTGATATCCGATCGCTCAGAGGGCTGTCAAGTCGGCAAAAAGGGGGACACAGCGTCCGAACGGATGCCGTGTCCCCCTTTTCGTCGGAAGACGTGTGTCGAGGCCGTCAGCGGCGGCCGAGTTGCGTGGTGATCTCCGTCACCTGGTTGTAGATCGAGCGCCGCTCCTTCATGAGCTCGCTGATCTTCTTGTACGCGTACATGACGGTGGTGTGGTCGCGGTTGCCGAACAGCTGCCCGATCTTCGGGAGCGAGAGGCTCGTGCGCTCACGGCACAGATACATGGCGATCTGCCGTGCGGTCGCGATCTGCTGCGATCGACTCGAGCCGTAGAGGTCGTCGACGGTGAGCTTGAAGTACTGCGCGGTGGCCGTGATGATGTCGGTCGGGGAGATGACGTTGTCCTCCGCCGTGTCCACGATGTCGCGCAGCACGGTCTGGGCGAGGGAGATGTCGAGCGCCGAGCGGTTGAGGCTCGCGAACGCCGAGACGCGGATGAGTGCTCCCTCCAGCTCGCGGATGTTGGAGGAGACGACAGTCGCGATGTACTCCAGGACCTCGTCGGGGATGTGGAGGGACTCGCTCTGCGCCTTCTTGCGCAGGATCGCGATGCGCGTCTCCAGGTCGGGAGCCTGCACGTCGGTGATGAGACCCCATTCGAAGCGGCTCCGCATCCGGTCCTCGAAGCCCGTGAGGAGCTTGGGCGCCACATCGCTGGTGATCACGACCTGCTTGTTGTGGTCGTGCAGCGTGTTGAAGGTGTGGAAGAACGCCTCCTGGGTCTCGGCACGACCCTGCAGGAACTGGATGTCGTCGATGAGGAGGATGTCGACCTCTCGGTAGCGCGCCTGGAACGCGGCTCCGCGGTTGTTCGCGATCGAGTTGATGAAGTCGTTCGTGAACTCCTCGCTGGAGACGTACCTCACCTTCACCCCGGCGTAGAGGGACTGCGCGTAGTCGCCGATCGCGTGGAGGAGGTGGGTCTTGCCGAGCCCGGAGTCCCCGTAGATGAAGAGCGGGTTGTAGGCCTTGGCCGGAGCTTCCGCGACCGCGACCGCTGCGGCATGGGCGAAGCGGTTGGACTGGCCGATCACGAAGTTGTCGAAGGTGTACTTCGGGTTCAGTCGCGATTCGTGGCGGAGCGGGGTGGGCTGCTCCATCGGCGATTCAGGCCGCTGAGACTCCTGACGCCCGTAGTCGGGGACCGCGATGGGTGCTGTCGGCTGCTCGGCGAGCTCGTGGTTCACCACGACCCGGTACGAGGTGACGTCCTCGCCGACGTGGGCGAGGGCCTCCATGATCGGCAGCCGCAGCCGCTTGTTGATCTGGGCGGCGGTGAGGTCGTTGGGCACCTCGAGATAGAGGGTCGCGGCCATGACGCCCGCCGGCACGGCGAGGCTGAGGAATCCCTGCAGCTGCGGCGTGACCCGGTCGTCCGCCTCCAGCAGATCCTGCACCGTGGTCCAGATCGGAACGTCGGGCTGGGCAGGTGAGGACATGACGCTCCGGGCAGGGGATCGAGGAGGGATGCTCGGAATCGCGTCCCCCCTGTGGATAACTTCGGATGCCACGGTAGTCACCTGGGCTGAGAACGGCAACCTGCCCTTGAAAATCCGCGGGCGTGTTGCGTCTCGCGAGGACGCACAGGTTGTGGATAATAGCTGTGCGGATCGTGGCCGCCCCTTGGCCTCTGAGCGCGCAGATTTGCTCTGCGCGCCGTCAAGACGTACCCTTAGTCGGTTGACTTATGCCTGAACGGCAGTTCCCTATGTCTCCGGTCGAAATGGTTCCGGTGACAGCATTCCCGGAGTGATCCCATGAGCAAGCGCACCTTCCAGCCCAACAACCGCCGCCGCGCCAAGAAGCACGGTTTCCGTGCCCGCATGCGCACCCGTGCCGGCCGCGCGATCCTGTCGGCTCGCCGCGGGAAGGGCCGCGTCGAGCTCTCCGCGTAACCCGCTGTGCTCGCCCGCCCCTTTCGGTTGACCCGCGGGAGCGACTATCGACTGGTCGTTCGACGCGGATCCCGTTGTGGCGGGTCGCGCGTCGTGACGTCCATGTTGTCGACGGGCGAGAGCAGAGCCGCGAGGTTCGGATTCATCATCAGCAAGCAGGTGGGTGGCGCCGTCGTGCGCAACACCGTCCGTCGCAGACTCAAAGCAGTCTGCGCTGAGGCCCTGCCGCTGGTTCCAGAGGGCACGGATGTCGTCATCCGTGCCCTTCCTGCATCCGCGACGGCGAGCTACGCGGAGCTCAGCACCGAAGTGAACCGCTGTCTCGGACGCCTGAACCGGGTGACGGCATGAGCGCGCTTCCCGCCTCGTCGATCGGATCGGCGCACTTCGACGCGCATGACCTGATCCGCAGCATCCCGTTGATCCCTCGGAACCTCGTGCTCGGGTTCCTCACCGGATACCGCAGGGTGATCTCACCGATGTACGGCGACGTGTGCGCGTACTACCCCTCCTGTTCCGCCTACGCTGTAGGTGCGGTGCAACAGCACGGCGCCGCGCGGGGAACGCTGCTCTCGGCATGGCGCATCCTCCGCTGCAATCCCTGGACTCGCGGCGGCGTCGACGACGTTCGTCCGCATGAACACTTCCGCTACGACCTGACTTCACACGGTTTCGTCGTCCCTGCCCGAAAGGACTGAACAGTGGGTCTTGACCTCCTGCTCGCTGCGGCCACGCCGTCGCCGTCTCCGTCAGGAGCTGCGTCCGGCGGCTTCGACCTGCTCGGCACGATCCTCTGGCCGCTGAAGTGGCTCGTCGAGCTCGTGCTCGTCGCCTGGCACTGGCTCCTCACGACCGTCGGACTCCCCGCGGCATCCGGTCTGACCTGGGTGCTGTCGATCGTCGGACTCGTGATCGTCGTCCGCGCTGCTCTGATCCCGCTCTTCGTGAAACAGATCAAGAGCCAGCGAAAGATGATGGAAATTGCTCCTGAACTGCGAAAAGTGCAGGAGAAGTATCGCGGCAAGAAGGACCAGCTCAGCCGTGAGGCGATGAGCCGCGAGACCATGGCCCTGTACAAGAAGCACGGCACGACGCCGATGTCGAGCTGTCTTCCGCTCCTCGTGCAGATGCCCGTGTTCTTCTCGCTGTACTCGGTGCTGAGCGACGTCAAGAAGCACGCCGAGGCCGGTCTGGGTGGTGTCGGTCTTCTCAGCCCGGAGCTGACGAAGGAGTTCTACGACGCCAAGCTCTTCGGCGTCGCGTCTCTGCACGAGACTCTCGGCAACGCGTGGGAGAAGCAGAACACCACGGCGATCATCATCCTGGTCACGCTCGTCGTGCTCATGATCGGCTCGCAGTTCTTCACTCAGCTGCAGATCATCTCGAAGAACCTGTCGCCCGAGGCCAAGACCGGCCAGGCGTACCAGATGCAGAAGATCATGCTCTACATCCTGCCGCTGGGCTTCATCTTCTCGGGTGTCTTCTTCCCGCTCGGCGTCGTCGTGTACTGGTTCATCTCGAACCTGTGGACGATGGGTCAGCAGTTCCTGGTCATCCGTGAGATGCCGACGCCCGGTTCTGAAGCGGCGAAGGCCCGCGAGGAGCGACTGGCCCGCAAGGGCAAGGCGATCGACTCCTCCGGCAAGGTCGTTCCCATGGCAGTGTTCGAGGCGGAGCAGCAGCGTCTCGTCGAAGAGGTCGAGAAGGCCAAGGCCGAGGCCCCGAAGAGGCAGCAGCCCGTGGGCAAGAAGCGTGCGAAGAAGAAGGGATCCGGCGCATGAGCGAGAACCTGACCGAGGCGGTCGAGCCGACCGTCGCTCAGCTGGAGAACGAGGGCGACGTCGCTGCCGACTACCTCGAGGAGCTGTTGGACATCGCCGACATCGACGGTGATCTGAACCTCGACGTTCGTCAGGGCCGCGCCTATGTGTCGGTCGAGGCGGAGGGCGATGGACTGTCGCTGCTCTCGGCACCCGACACCGTGCAGGCTCTACAGGAGCTGACTCGCCTGGCCGTGCAGAACAAGACCGGTGCATTCTCGCGCCTCATCCTCGACATCGGCGGTTCGCGCGACACGCGTCGTCGTCAGCTCGAGACGCTCGTGAATGCCGCCGCCGCCAAGCTGGACGATGGGGCATCACAGGCCTCCCTGCCGGCGATGTCCAGCTACGAGCGCAAGCTCGTCCACGATATTGCCGCTGATCAGGGTCTTGTCTCGGAGTCGTACGGTGAGGGCGCGGATCGCCACACCGTACTGCGTCGTCGCTGAGACCTCACGTGATTCTGCGAGTCCAGTCATGAGTGACGTCGAGGTCGAGCCCGCGATCGCGGCCGAGCTGTTCGGCGATCGCATCGATGTGGCCCGTTCCTTCACCGATGCCCTTGTGCGTGAGGGAGAGGAGCGAGGCCTGATCGGTCCACTCGAGCTCCCCCGCCTCTGGACCAGGCACATTCTCAACAGTGTGATCGCCGCTCCGTTGTTCCACGGTTCGGTTGCGGACATCGGATCCGGCGCCGGCCTGCCCGGTGTGGTTCTCGCGATCGCCCGTCCGGATGTGCAGTGGACGCTCATCGAGCCGATGGAGCGTCGCGTGACCTGGCTCAACGAGCAGGTGTCGTCATTGGGCCTCTCGAACGTGGAGGTGCTCCGCGCTCGCGCCGAGGACGTGCGCCGCCCAGAGGGTTTCGACGTCGTCACCGCCCGCGCGGTCAGCGCGTTGCGAACGTTGATCCCGCTGACTGCACCCCTGGTGCGTGACGGAGGAGAGCTCACTCTCCTCAAGGGGCTCAACGCCGCGAACGAGATCGACGCGGCGCAGAAGCAGATCAAGAAGTTCCGCCTCGCAGATGTACGCGTTGAGGTCCTCGGTGAGGGCGTTCTCACCGAGACCACCCGAGTCGTTCGAGCTCGCGTCCGCTGACCAGGGTTGGTGTTTCACGTGAAACATCGATGGGTATGGGAGCTGCGGTTCTCGTCGGCGGAGGAACCGCGGACTGCGCCTGCTCTTCACGTGCTTTGACTGCCTAGGTACTTGCGATGGATACCGGGACTGGGCGAGTCGGCATCGTCTTTCGAAGCTCGCGACGGTCACTTCGCGCTGCGTTCGAGTGCGATGGATGGCTGCGCGTCCCCGTTGCGCTGTGGGCCGCTGAGCTGGGGCAGCTCTTGCGTCGGTGTTAATCTTCCCAGGAATGCGTCTTCCGGAACATTCTCGCTGCGGTTCGACGTGAGCTGGGTCCTGAGATGTTGACACCGGAGATCGCTGTCACTGGGACTCGCGCGCTCGGCGGATAGCGCCGGTCCTGACGCGCGAGTCTTGGTATCGGGTGATACTCCCGGGTCAGATTGCTCCGCGTTGCTCGAGGAAGTGGTCCCCGCGGTGCGGAAGAAGGCTCCGTGGTGGGGGGATACCCCTAGATGTTTCACGTGAAACGTCCTCGGTTCACGGTTGTTGGGTACACACTCTAGGCGTAGGCGTAGGCGTAGGCGTAGGCGTAGGCGTAGGCGTAGGCGTAGGCGTAGGCGTAGGCGTAGGCGTAGGCGTAGGCGCCATTCGGCACGCCAACTCGGATACTTCCGGTTGATGCTGTGTCCTCGTGCGCGTTTCGGGATGACAGCGCGCGACGAGAGTGTTTCACGTGAAACGGCACTGAAGCCACCACGCATCGCTCCGAACTGTGTGCGAAAGGCCATGGCCTACCCAGCCGGCGGTTCAGTTGGGCACAGGCGCATTCGTGAGTTTCGCGAAGGACGTAGGTAGGGAGTGTATGGTTCACGTGAAACAAGGGAGGGCTCCTGCGAAGCGACGCGGTAATGAGGCGGGTTTCACCGGACCTTGCTGAGCTCGCTTGATGGCGAGTTCAACGTTCTCACACGGCGAGAAGAGCTCTTCTGAGAGGTGAGAGCCCCACGCTTGCCGAGGGACTAGTGGACGCGGAAGAGGCTTGCGAAGCGGTCGTTCTGAGCTGATCCAGCGTGATGTGGTGCTGATGACGGCACAACGGGAAGAAGTCCGCTACAACGATCGATGATTCTGCCGACCTCGCTGCCTGGCTTCCGTCCAGTCGGCGCGGTGTGGCTCACGGACATATGTCGCGCTCGGAGTGTTTCACGTGAAACATCATCCACGCACGCACGCACGTTACGGTTGCCTCCGTCGTTAGTGAGGAGCCTCCCTCAGTAGCCGAGGGATCAATGAGATCTTGGGGCGGTGGTCGTGTCACGGAGTCTTTTCAACCCCGAGCAGCAGCGGATTGGGCGGAGAACGCGCATCGACGGCCGCACCGCCCTGGTCGCCCCTGGAGTGTATCGACGCACGAAGGATCACCACTCGTTGACTGGCTCTGGGTACTGCGCGCGGGCGAACGTGGCGACCATGAAGAACAGTGGGGGAGGGATGATGAGTACTGCCCACGGGGCGACGCGCAGTCCGTAGGCCCATGTTTCACGTGAAACGTCGCGCCTGTTGACGTTGATGGACCGTCTCGGGGATCTCGTTCCCGTCTAACGAGTTCGGTGTGTGATCTATGAGAAGCGAGGTGTAGTCCTGGAGCGGTGAGTGGTGAGTGGTGAGTGGTGAGCGGTGAGTGGTGGGTCGTGAGTCGTGAGAGGTGAGGCGTGAGAGGTGAAGTGGCGACGAAATGGACGGTGGTGGGGCGTGCGGCACCGGATTATGGGGTCTTGCACGCGGTGACATGTCCGGTGTCCGCTGTCCGGTTGGTGGTTGGCAGTGGCCGACGGCCGGTTTCCGGCTTGATGTGGGGAATAGGGCAGGCCTGGCGGCTGCGGGGGATGGGTGAGATAGCGAGATCGACCACAGTTTCACGTGAAACAACGCATGAGTCATTCTTCTCCTCTGCGCCTCACGGACCCCGGATGATCCTGGCCGGAGCGGCGAACATGGTTCGACAGTGTTGAGCATGCTGGTCTCGACCACTGATGAGGTGACACTTCACGTGGGCCACCCCCTGCTTTGCGTCTACCTAGTCGCAGAGACCGACGACCCGCGTGACCAACGCCTCTCGAAAGCGCGGAGGGGGAGTACCTGGCCAACGCTTCACGTGAAAGACTCATGTGATCCCCCATCCAGTCCTCGTCCACAAGCTCCCCGATGCCCGGCCGGCATGACGAACGTGATGCGACAGTGCTGAAGATGGTGGCGCCGACCACCGATTCACGTGAAACGGACTTGTGTCCCCATCCTCTCTTCTTCCACGGGCTCCCAGACGGTTCTGATCGGCGTGACGAACGTGATGCGACAGTGCTGAAGATGGTGGCGCCGACCACCGTTCACGTGAAACAACACATGAGCCACACTTCTTGCTTTGCGCCCACCTGGTCCCAGAAGCCGACGATCGGCGTGACCAACGCCTCGCGGGATTACGAAAGGGAGAGGAGCTGATCACCGCTCCAGGTGAAGCAATCTTGTGAGCGCCTCATATGCCCTTCGTCCACAGACTCCCAGCAGACGCCGGTCGGGGTGACCAACGTCATGCAACAGCGTGAAAAGAGCGGATCCGACCGCCGTTTCACGTGAAACATCACAGGAGACACCTCGCTACTCTTCGTCCACAGACTCCCAGATGTGGCGTCACGAACGTGGTGCTACAACGTGGACAGGAGCAGATTCGTCGACTGCTTCACGTGAAACATCACAGGACTACCTTTCGGTTCTACATGCATCGACTCGCAGACGGAGTCGGCCAACGTGACGAACGTGATGCAAGAGCGCGTAGGGGAGTGGTGCCGCATCATGGCGTCACGAACGTCGATGCAACCCGAGCGCACCGACATGCACCTGCCGAGACTGGAGCGACGCCGCAGCCACAGGCATCGGTGGGCGCCCAGCTGCGAGCACACCATGGCGCAGGCAGAGACTCCGATGTCGCCAGAGCAACACACCTGCCAGTGACTTCCCACCGCGACGAGCAGTTCTGAAGATACCCAGGACAGCCTGCAAATCCGCAGCAAGTAATCCCCAGGCCCTACATCTCCGCTCAGCCACGTCGCCTGTAGCGATTAGACTCGAACCCGGCCCCGAAAGGAGTGGATGTTTCACGTGAAACAATCCGAAAAGGCATCACCGAACACCTTCGGGATGGATACGCCGCTCGCGCGGGAGCTCGCCGACCTCTCTGCCCGCCGCAGGGTTCTCGAAGACGTCTCGATCGACTTCAGCGGTGACACCCGCATCCTCACCGTCTCGAACCAGAAGGGCGGCGTGGGCAAGACCACGACGGCGGTGAACATCGCCTCAGCCCTCGCAGGACTCGGCGCCAAGGTCCTTGTGATCGACCTCGACCCGCAGGGCAACGCGTCCACCGCATTGGGAGTGCCTCACACTGCGGAAGTCCCCAGCGTCTACGACGTGCTGATCGATGAGTTCCCTCTCGCAGACATCGTGCAGCAGAGCCCCGAGAACGAGAACCTCTTCTGCGCGCCGAGCACGATCCACCTCGCCGGCGCCGAGATCGAGCTCGTCGCCCAGGTCGCTCGTGAGCACCGACTGCGTCGTGCTCTGCTCGACTACCTCGAGAGCAACCCGATGGACTTCGTCATCATCGACTGCCCTCCGTCTCTGGGGCTGCTGACGATCAACGCCTTCACGGCGGCGTCCGAGGTCTTCATCCCCATCCAGTGCGAGTACTACGCCCTGGAAGGACTGAGCCAGCTGCTCGGGAGCATCCAGATGATCCAGAAGCACCTGAACCCCGGGCTGCACCTGTCGACCATCCTGCTCACGATGTTCGACGGACGCACCCGCCTCGCCCACCAGGTGGCCGAAGAGGTGCGCACTCACTTCCCGACGCAGGTGCTCGACACCGTGATCCCACGCTCGGTGCGGGTCTCGGAGGCGCCGAGCTTCGGACAGACCGTGATCGCCTACGATGGGCAGTCCGCCGGTGCGATCGCGTACCGCGAGGCCGCCGTCGAGATCGCGTCGCGCACAGCGGCGCAGAGCAAGGAGAAATGATGGCGAAGCGCACTGGGCTGGGTCGGGGGATCAGCGCCCTCATTCCCACCGCTGATCAGGCAGAGCGTCCGGTGGATGTGTTCTTCCCCGGGGCATCCATCAAGAAGGTCGAAGAGGCTGCAGCGCAGCCCGTCGAGGATGCTGCCCCCGAACTCGAGGCGATCCCCGGCATCCACCTGATCCAGATCGACCCGCACGAGATCGTTCCCAACCCTCGGCAGCCGCGCACGCACTTCGACACGGAGCACCTCGCGGAGCTCGTGCACAGCGTGCGCGAGTTCGGTGTCATGCAGCCCGTCGTCGTGCGCAGGAACAGCGAGGGAGCTTACGAGCTCATCATGGGCGAGCGCCGTACGCGCGCGGCCCGCGAGGCGGGACTCACGTCGATCCCCGCGGTCGTCCGCGAGACGGCCGATGAAGACCTGCTTCGAGACGCTCTGCTCGAGAACCTGCACCGGTCGGAGCTGAACCCCCTGGAAGAGGCATCCGCCTACCAGCAGCTGCTCGAGGACTTCGGCATCACGCAGGAGGAGCTCGCGACCCGCATCGGACGATCGCGTCCGCGCATCAGCAACACGATCCGTCTGCTCAAACTGCCCGTCCCCGTGCAGCAGCGCGTCGCCGCCGGTGTGCTGAGCGCCGGCCATGCCCGCGCCATCCTGAGCCTGGAGACGCCGGAGGCGATGCAGCGGCTCGCCGACAAGGTCGTCAACGAAGACCTGTCTGTCCGCGCGACCGAGGTGGCGGCGAAGACCGAGCCGTCCACGCCCGCTCGCACCGCGAAGCCGACTCCCGGCGCCCGCCGCGCGTACCTCGATGAGGTCGCCGGAAAGCTGGGAGACAGGCTCAACACTCGGGTGAAGATCAGCCTCGGTGCACGCAAAGGCCAGGTCACGATTGATTTCGCATCCATCCAGGATCTGAATCGCATCCTCGATGAGCTCGGCGAAGAGGGCTACGGCCGCAGCTGACGACCGCCGAGACCACGAAGAACCCCGCGCTGCAGAAACCTGTGGCGCGGGGTTCTTCGTTGTGCAAGTGTGTTGACCACCGACGCCGTCGCCGGTGGTCATGACGGAGGGTGGGATCATGGCTGGACACGGGGCAGTACCCCAGGAGGAATCGGTCTTCGACGACGAGGGCGACTCGAAGAGCGCAGGAGTGATCAGGATCGCCGTGGTCGCCGCGCTCGGTGGCTTCCTCTTCGGCTACGACAGCGCGGTCATCAACGGCGCGGTGTCGGCAGTCGAGAAGACCTTCGATGCGGATCCGGTGTCACTCGGGTTCGCCGTGGCATCCGCTCTGCTCGGCGCGGCCGTGGGCGCCCTGATCGCCGGAAGGATCGCCGACCGGGTCGGCCGACTCGCGGTCATGAAGATCGCCGCGGTGCTGTTCCTGATCTCCGCCGTGGTCGCCGGCCTCGCGCCCGACCTGTGGGTTCTCATCGTGGGGCGCGTGATCGGCGGTCTGGGTGTCGGCATGGCGTCGGTGATCGCCCCGGCCTATATCGCCGAGATCGCTCCCGCACGCATCCGCGGACGCCTCGCCTCGCTGCAGCAGCTCGCGATCGTCACCGGCATCTTCATCTCCCTGCTCGTGGACTTCCTGATCGCCACCGCTGCCGGAGGCTCCAACGAGCCGTTCTGGCTGGGCCTGGGCGCCTGGCAGTGGATGTTCCTCGCCATGGCCGTCCCGGCCGTCGTGTACGGCGGGCTGGCTCTGACGATCCCCGAGTCCCCGCGGTTCCTGGTGGCTCAGCATCGCGTCGACGAGGCCAGGGAGGTGCTGGCGAAGATGCTCGGCCCCGACAAGATCGAGACGACCGTCATCCGCATCCAGGCCACCATGGAGCGCACCACCAAGCCGTCCTGGGCCGACCTGCGCACCCCGACGGGCAAGATCGCCGGCATCGTCTGGGTGGGCCTGCTGCTGTCGATCTTCCAGCAGTTCGTCGGCATCAACGTGATCTTCTACTACTCGAACATCCTCTGGGAGGCCGTCGGCTTCGACGAGTCGCAGGCGTTCGTCATCACGGTGATCAGTGCGGTGATCAACATCCTGACGACGCTGATCGCGATCGCGACGGTCGACCGCTTCGGGCGCAAGCCGCTGCTCATCATCGGCTCGATCGGCATGACCGTGACGCTGGCGACCATGGCCGTGATCTTCGGCACGGCGCCGGTCGTCGACGGCACACCGGTGCTCCAGGGCGCAGCGGGACCGATCGCCCTCATCGCGGCGAACCTCTTCGTGATCTCGTTCGGCATGTCGTGGGGTCCCGTGGTCTGGGTGCTGCTCGGCGAGATGTTCCCGAACCGCATGCGCGCCGCGGCGCTCTCCCTGGCCGCAGCAGGGCAGTGGATCGCGAACTGGGTCATCACGGTCTCGTTCCCGGGCCTCAAGGACATCTCGCTGGGCCTCGCATACGGCCTCTACGCGACCTTCGCCCTGCTGTCGCTGCTGTTCGTGTGGCGGTTCGTGCAGGAGACGAAGGGCAAGTCCCTGGAGGACATGGGGGAGACCACGCGATGAGGAGCGGATGCCGCCCGGCATCCGCTCTCGGCACGTAGGCTGGAAGCATGACCGAGCACGTTCCCCGCCGCGCCAGCCTCGAAGTGCTGCGTGCGGAGGCGTCGGACGAACTGGCCGTGCTGATCCAGGAGCGGCTCCTCGGGGGAGAGGACCCCTGGGAGTTCATGGAGGAGCTGCCCAGCGTCGACGAGCTCGTCGTGTACCTGCTGCGTGCCGACAACATCGCCGCGAACGACGGTGTGCGGCCGAACGAGGCGCGTCACTACCGCGTCCTGCGGCAGATCGCGCTGGAGTATCCGGAGCTGACACCTGCCGTATGGGGCCTGCTCGACGAGAAGCAGCGTCACCGTCGGTGGGATCCGACGGTGGCAGACGCCTCCTGAGAGGCGCTCCGTGCCCCGGATGCTCGTCGCCTACGACCCCGCCTGGCCGCAGCGCTTCGAGAGCATCGCGGTAGGGCTGCGCGCACTCGGCGACCCTGACTGGGTGATCGAGCACATCGGCTCCACGGCGGTCCCCGGGCTGCGCGCGAAGCCGGTCATCGATGTCGCGATCCGAGTGGTGGATGCGGCGGAGTTCGCCCGCCATCGACCCGCTCTGGAGAGCGCGGGGTGGCGTGCGGAGAGCTCTGTGCGCACGCATCCCGTCCTCGTCCTGAGCGACGACGGCACGCGCGTGGCCATCGCCCACTTCTTCCCCGCGGAGGAGTGGGATGCCGCCAACCAGAGGATCCTGCGGGACTGGCTGCGCGCCCACGGTGATGACGCCGCGCTCTACGCCCACGCCAAGTGCGACGCGGTGGCGGCCGCGGCGCGGGGGAGATCGTCGTACAACGCGGCCAAGACCGAGGTGATCCAGGAGATCGTGGATCGAGCGAGAGCATCCCTCGGCCTGCCTTCTGTGCCCGTCTCCGACAAGTAGGGATGCAGAAGGGCCGCCACCCCCTGAAGGAGCGACGGCCCGGAGACTGCGTGCGGGAGGTCAGCCGATGAAAGCGGCGAGATCCTGCTCGAGAGCGAACTTCGGCTTGGCGCCGATGATGCTCGTCTTGACCTCTCCGCCGACGAAGACCTTCATCGCCGGGATCGAGGTGATCTGGTACTGCATCGCGAGCTGCGGGTTCTCGTCGACGTTCAGCTTGAGGATGGTGATCTTGTCGGGGTTGTCGGCCTGGATCTCATCCAGCACCGGCGAGACCATACGACACGGACCGCACCACTCGGCCCAGAAGTCCACCAGCACCGGACCGTCGGCCTGCAGAACGTCCTGCTCCCAGGTCGCCTGGCTCGTAGCCTTTGCACTCATCAGAGTTTCTCCTTGATTCGAGGTATCGTCCGCTACAACAGCGAACGATGCGATTGTGTTCCCGCTGCCTCAGGCGACGATGACCTCGGCGGCCTCCGCAGCGGGGACCTCCACCGAGGCGTCGTCAAAATCCGCGAGGAAGTGCTCCGCGTCGAGCGCGGCGACCGTGCCGGAGCCGGCGGCCGTGATGGCCTGACGGTAGGTGGGGTCGATCACGTCGCCGGCCGCGAAGACGCCGGGCACCGAGGTGACCGACGAACGACCGTCGACCCAGATGGTGCCCTCGTCGGTGAGCGTCAGCTTGTCGTGCACGAGGTGCGTACGCGGATCGTTGCCGATCGCGATGAACAGGCCGTCGAGGGGCAGGTCGCTGAGCGTGCCGTCGACCGTGTTGCGCAGCTGCACACCGGTCACGGAGTCACCGCCGAGAACTTCTGCGACCTCGCTGTTCCACACGAACTCGATCTTCTCGTTCGCGAAGGCGCGCTCCTGCATGATCTTCGAGGCGCGCAGCGTGTCCTTGCGGTGGATCACGTAGACCTTGTCGGCGAAGCGCGTGAGGAAGGTCGCCTCCTCCATCGCGGAGTCGCCGCCGCCCACGACGGCGATCGTCTTCTCGCGGAAGAAGAAGCCGTCGCAGGTCGCGCACCAGGAGACGCCGTAGCCGGAGAGGCGCTCTTCGCCCTCGATGCCGAGCTTGCGGTAGGCGGAGCCCGTCGCGTAGATCAGGGTGCGCGTCTCGTGCACGGCGCCGCTGCCGAGGGTGACCGTCTTCACGGGTCCTTCGAGGTCGAGTGAGGTGACGTCGTCGTAGAGGACCTCGGTGCCGAACTTCTCTGCCTGCTCCTGCAGCTTGGCCATGAGCTCGGGGCCCTGGATCCCCTCCGGGAAGCCGGGGTAGTTCTCGACCTCGGTGGTGTTCATCAGCTCGCCGCCGACCTCCACCGAGCTCGCAATGAGCAGCGGCTTGAGGCTCGCCCGCGCCGCGTAGATGGCGGCGGTGAATCCGGCGGGGCCGGAGCCGATGATGATGACCTGACGCATGTGCTCTCTCTCTTCCCTGAAAAGGGGTTCCGCTGCTTCAACCAATGGTAACCGCGGGGCATTCCCCGACCCAGCGCTCTCCTGGACGCGGAGTCCTCGTGCACTCGACGAGTACTCGTGCACTCGACGGAGGGGACGGGACGGGACGAGGGACGGGAGGGAGGGGGGTCAGCGGCCGGGGAGGAATCTGCGGAGCATCCGCGTGGCGGCTGACAGCTCGGGGGCGCGGAGCAGGAGGAGCACGATCACGTAGACGATGACGGCGGCGAGGCCGATCACTCCCGTTCCGACGGCGCCCAGGAGGCGATCGAGGAAGTTGGATCCGCTGTTGCCGAGGGTCCAACCGTTCTCGGCGCCGAGAAGGAGATAGGCGCCCCATCCCGCGAAGCCGGCCGGTATGGCGGCGATGAAGAAACGGAGGAGGGAGAGAAGGGTCTTCGGGATCTCGAGTCCGCCGAGGCGATTGCGCAGGATCCAGATCGCGATGATCGTCTGGATGATCCCGGCGATCGACTGCCCGAGGGCGATGGCGGCGGCGAGCTGCTCGATCGGGGCCACAGCGCCCGCGAGAAGCGAGAGCCCGATGATGAGCGCCACCTGCACGAGGGTGAAGTAGAAGGGCGTGCGGGTGTCTCCGTAGGCGTAGAACGCGCGCTGCACGATGAACAGCAGGGCGAGCGGTAGGAGGCCCACGAGATAGCAGATGAGCACGGGGGCCGCCTGGACGGCCTGCTCGGAGGTCGTGGTGAAGATCCGGGTGGCGGGCACGGCGGCGGCGGCGAGAGCGATGCCCGAGCCGACGACGAACAGTGAGATCACGCGGATGCAGCGGGCCACATCCGCACGGACGTCGAGGTCGCGCTTCGCGGCGGCGTGCTCGGCGATCTGAGTGAAGTACGGGGTTCCGATCGAGATCGCGAAGATCGAGTACGGGAGCATGAAGACGAGCCATGCCGCCTGCATGAAGATGACGGAGGGGTTGTCGCCTGAGGCGTCGCCCACGACGGCGGTCTGCACCCAGCCGGCGACCTGGCCGGCGATCACCATCAGGAAGGTCCAGCCCGCCAGGGTGCCGACGCCGCGCAGACCGACGCCGCGCCACTGGAAGTCGGCGCGGAGCCGGAGTCCGGTGCGCCGCCAGGAGACGAGGAGCAGAGCGGCCTGCAGCGCGATCCCCAGCGTCGCCGTGCCGGCGAGCAGCGCGATCATCGTGGGGTTCCACATGTCGACGTGATTGCGGTCGCCGCCGAACAGCGCGATGAAGATGAGGAAGCCCGCGATCGAGACGATGTTGTTGGCGATGGGCGCCCATGTGTAGGGGCCGAACACGCGTTTCGCGTTCAGGGTCTCGCCGATCAGAGCGTAGAGACCGTAGAAGAAGATCTGCGGCAGGCACCAGTACGCGAAAGCCGTCGCCAGCGCCTGCTGGTCGGGCGTGAACTTCGGGCCGTAGAGCGCGACCAGCCACGGTGCGAGCAGCATGGCGAGGACGGTCGCCCCGAGGAACACCACGGTGCCCAGCGTGAACAGCTTGGAGATGTACGCCCGCCCGCCGTCCTTGTGGGCGCCGGCCTTCACGATCTGCGGGATGATCACGGCAGTCAGGATGCCGGTCTGGATGATGGTGAAGACGTTGTTCGGCAGCTGGTTCGCGACGCCGAAGGCATCACCGGGGCGGCCGAAGCTGCCGATGGCGGCGAGCAGCACGATCGTCCGGATGAGGCCGGTGACGCGGGAGACGAGGGTGCCCGCCCCGAGGAGGGCGCTGGCGCGGCCGAGACTGCTCACTGAGGGTCCTTCGAGGGATCGGCGGGATCGGTCGCGGCATCCGTCGGTGAGGTCGGGATCACGGGCGGGTGAGAACCGGTCGCCTGATCAGGCGCAGCGTCCTCGGCGTTTTCCGCATCGGACTCCACGTTCTCCGATGGCTCTTCGTCGGCCGCGGCATCCGTCTCCGCATCCTGGGGCGCCTCGTCGCGGTTCTTGCGCCGGCGACGCAGGGTGCGGACGATGCCCAGCACGAGGAGGATGGCGATCAGGCTGCCGAACACGGCGAGTCCGATGCCCTCCCACTCGGCGCGCACGGCGACGCGGACGGTCTGATCCTGACCGATCGAGACTCCGGTCGGGCTCTTGAGAGAGAGGTGCAGGTCGAGCTCGCCGCTGCCCACCCGTGCCGAGACCGGCACTTTGACCCTGCCGGTGGTGCGGGCCTGGATCTCTGCGGTGGTGACGGGCTTCACCTCGAGGCGCGGGTCGCTGGGGCGCGTGTACAGCACGATGTTGACCGGCCAGGGGAGGTCGTTGCGCACGCTGAAGGGCAGATCCGCGTTGGCAGAGAGCAGCTGGATCGTGCTCGACTGCGGTATGTCGACCGCGGCCAGGGTGTCTTGCGTGGCATCCGTGTGGGATCGCAGGGCCTTCTCGAACTGCGCGGCGCTGTGCCCCACCCCGATCGTGCGCAGGATCCTGATGCGTTCGGGGCTGAGCAGCAGCTGAGGATCGCTGAGGATCGTCGAGAACGAGCCCAGTGTGACCTCGTCGGCGAGCATCCGGTGCAGAGCGGCACCGCGGTCGTCGTCGACGTCTGAGTCGACGGATGCCGCGGCAGCCGGGGCCGCACGCACCGAGGTGAGATCGACCCCGGGGGAGTCCGCCGTGGTGACGGCGTCGCGCAGTGCATCGGCCGTGCGGTTCTCGTCGCGGTCGAGTCCGACGATCAGCGGCGCCGCTGACTGCTGTGCGGAGAGGAAGAGGTACGCGTTCGCCGCCGCCAGGGAGCGCGATCGTGCGGTCGCGTCGGGTTCGTTCGCCGCCGTGGAGAGGGCGTCGGATGCCGCGGCATCCGTGACCAGCACGTCAGCGTCTCCGACGGCGGCGTGCCCGGACGAGCCGGACGACAGCGACGTCGAAGGCAGGACGGTCGACGCCGTGCCGCCGAGATAGGTGCGGAAGTCGGCGAGGTCGTCGGTCGTGACATCTCCGCGCGGCCAGAGGATGCCGGGGGCTGCACCGTCGACGACCGACAGGGTCTCATCGTCGGGAAGCACGGGCCCGTCTGTCGGAGTCGGCGAGGGCGTCGCGTCCGGAGTCGGCGTCGCGGGCGCCTGGAAGTTCTTCGGGTCGAGGAACGGAGCGAGCGTCGTCGGGGCGAGCAGCGACGGAAGATCGGCCTGCGCCTGCGTGGTGGCGTCGGCATCGCCGAACTGCAGGGCGAAGCGCTCGTTGGGCAGGGCATCGAGGCGGTCGAGCCACTCGGTCACGCTGGTCGGGGCCGACGTGCCGAGCACGCGGATCGCCGCAGGGATCGCCGGGTCGATCGCCAGCACCGCCGAGGTGCCGGAGACGCCGTCCAACTGGGCGGTGAGATCGCCGTCTGCGGCCGTGAGCTCGGTGAGCTCGTCGATCGACAGCAGGGCGCCGTTCTGCGGTGTGGCCGTGATCGGGACCAGCACGGCGACCTGGGGTCGCTGCGCGGCCGAGACCACGAGCACACTCGTCGCCGTCGCATCCTCTTCGCTTCCCGACCCCGGGGAGGCCCCGGTGAGCTCGGCGCGCAGCGGGTACACGCCGGGGGCGAGGTCGGCGAAGAGCTCCTGCGGGAGCGGGATGCTGCTCGTGGCCGACGCGCCCGCGTTCACGGCGGCGGTGCTGTCGTCGGCGATGCGGTCGAACGCTCCGTCGGCATCCTCGGACTCGAACCAGTCGGCGACAGCGGCGCGGTCGGCGAGGGCTGTCCGGTTCAGTTCCACCACGACGTGACCGGTGGAGAGAGCGTCGCCGGTGCCGTTCTGCACGGTCACTGAGGCGGAGGTGGAGAGACCGGGGGTGACGGCGCCGTTCGCACCCGCCGACAGGTGCAGTTCGACGACCGCGTCGTCGGTCTTGTCGGCGGCGTGGGCGCTGGTGGCGGCGATCCCGCAGACACCCAGAGCGATCGCGAAGACGGCGGCTCCGCTCGTCGCGCGCCGCAGGCGCGCACGGAAGCCGCTCTCGGGGATGATCACGGTCATGGGGGTCTTCCTCGAACGCCCGAGAACGGGCTGATCGTGAGTGCTGACCCTGTGATTCTAGGTGCGCGGGCGATGGAGAACCCTGAAGACGCGTAGAGTGACGGCCGTGTCCGACACCGCAGCACCCACGCCCGAGCCCCTCCTCTGCGCCGCGTTCGCCGCCGATCTCGACGCCGCCGACTTCCGCTCGGAGCCGCTCAGGAGCCTGTGGGGGAGCGAGGCGGACGACGCGCTCGCCCGCGGGACGCGCGAGCCGATCCTGCGTGCGATCTCCGGTGACGATGGCGTGCTCGCCACGCTCGGCAGGCTGCTCGTCCTCGGCATGCCGCAGCCGACCGCCGCCGTCGAGGCCGCGCTCCCGCAGCTGGGCGTGCAGGGACTCGTGAGCCTCGGACTGGCGACGCTGACGGAGGATGCCGTCACCCCGACCGCTCTGCTGCGGCCGCAGTCGTTCGTCGACGCCGACGGCATCGGCGAATGGTGGATCGCGAGCGATCTCGACGAGGTGGCCCTCGACGGCGCCCTCCCCGCCGATCACGTCCTGGGCGTCGGAGGCGCATCCCGCACGCTCGCCGAGATCGTGATGCCCCTCGAGGTCGACCGCGCTCTCGATCTGGGCACCGGCTGCGGCATCCAGGCCCTGCTGGTGTCGCGGCACGCGGCATCCGTCGTGGCGACCGACATCTCCGCGCGTGCGCTCGCCTACGCCGAGCTGAACGCGATGCTCAACGGCGCCCGCAACATCGAGTTCCGTCTGGGCAGCATGTTCGAGCCCGTCGAGGGGGAGGCGTTCGATCTGATCGTCTCCAACCCTCCGTTCGTGATCACGCCGCGCGTCGACGGCGTGCCCGAGTACGAGTACCGCGACGGCGGTCTCGTGGGCGACGCGCTGGTGGAGCAGTTCGTGCGCACCGCTCCGTCGTACCTCACCGCGGGCGGGGCGGCGCAGCTGCTCGGCAACTGGGAGTCGCGAGTCGTCGAGTCCGGACTCGACCGCCTCTCGTCCTGGGTTCCCGCCGACGTCGACCTGTGGGTCATCCAGCGGGAGGAGCTCTCCCCGCTCGGCTACGCGGAGCTGTGGATCCGCGACGGCGGCACGACTCCGCGCGATGCGGCGTTCACGAGGCTGCTGACCGCGTGGCTCGACGACTTCGAGGAGCGCGGCGTCTCCGCGGTGGGCTTCGGGTACATCCTGCTGCGCCGCCCGGCGAACCCCACGGCCACGCCGCTGCGGCGGATCGAGCGGATGCCGCAGCCGGTGTCGAACGTCGGCGGAGCGCTGCGTCAGGGGCTCGAGGCGCACGACCTGCTCGCCGACGGACTGCCGACGACGCTCTTCACGGCATCCGACGTCACCGAGGCGCGGCATCTCCTTCCCGGCAACGACGACCCGAGCGTGATCGAACTGCGCCAGGGCGGCGGGTTCGCCCGCACTCTCAAGGTCGACTCCGCGCTCGCCGCCTTCGTCGGAGCCTGCGACGGCGACCTCACGGTCGTGCAGATCGTGTCGGCCCTCGCCGACCTGTTCGAGGTGCCGCTGGTCGACCTGTGGGCGGACCTCGAGCCCCGCATCCGTCAGCTCGTGCTCGACGGGCTGCTGCACGGCTGAGCGCGCAGCGGCCCGTCGTCGCTACGCCAGGCGCCGACGCGCGCCGCGGATGAGGGCGAGTCCGCCCAGCAGCGCGAACAGGGCGATGAGCCCGAGGCCGAGAGACGGCGCGGCATCCGCACCCGTCGCGGCGAGTCCGCCGGTTCCGGTGCCTCCGCCCGTCGCGGGTGCGACGACCGTGGTGGATGCCGTCAGCAGGCGCGCAGTGCCCTCGGCGCCGATCCCGATCGCGGCGATCGTGTGCGCTCCGAGGGTCTGGCCGGCGGGGATGGTGATGACGGCCGAGAACGATCCCGAACCGTCGGCGACGGTCGTGCCGAGCATCGTCGGCACCGAGTAGATGCCGAGCTGGATCGTCGCCCCGGGGAGGAAGCCGGAGCCGCCGATCGTGAGCTGCTGGCCGCGGACGACCGAGGCGGGAACCCCGGTCAGCGCGCCGTCGGATGCGCTCGGGAGCACGGACGGCAGGGCCACGGTGGTCAGCACGGTGATCTGCACGGTGGTCTCGGCGGTGCCGAAGCCGTTCGCCGCGGTGACCGTGATCTCCACCGCGCCGGCGTCGGCGAGGGCCGGGGTGCCGGTGAGGGTGGCGGTGCCGTCGCCGGCATCCGTGAACGTCAGCCAGGCCGGGACACCCGTGGCGGTGAGGGCGCTCACCGGGAGACCGGTGCTCGTGATGTCGACCGTGACGGGGGCTCCCGCCAGCGCGGTGATCGGGTCGATCGCGTCGACGACCGGCGTCTGGCCGACTGTGAGCAGGACCTCGTCGCTCGTCGCCGAACCCGCCGTGTTCGTGAACACCGCACGGAACAGCGTGCCGTCGTCGCCGATCGTCGGCGCGAGCGTCAGCGTGGTGCCCGTGGCTCCGGCGACCTCGGACCAGGAGCCTCCGGTGAAGCGCTGCCACTGCACGGACGGCGCCGGGTACCCGGTCGCGGTCGCGGTGAACGTCGCGTCCGTGCCCTCCAAGACCGTCGCGGCGACCGGCTGGGCCGTGATGACGGGGGCCTCGTTCACCGTGAGCGTGAAGCTCTGCGTGACGCCGCTGCCGTCGATCGAGAGCTCGAAGGAGACGGTTCCGCCCGAGCCCGCCGGGGGCGTGCCCACCAGCGTCTGCGAACCTGCGACGCCGTCGAGGGAGAGCCAGGCCGGCGCTCCGCTGATGCTCACCGCGTTCTTCACGGGGAACCCGGGGTCGACGGTCACGGGGAACGATCCGGCGGAGCCGACCGTGAAGGTGGTGTGGTCGGCGCTCGTGAAGCTCGGCGCCTCCCTGATCGTGAGGAAGAAGATGCCCGGCACGGTGCCGTGGATGTTCGTCGCGGTCATCGCGATCGCGTACGCCCCGGCCAGTGCCGTCGGCGTGCCGTGCAGGCTCGCCGTCCCGTCTCCGTTGTCGTCGAGGGAGAGTCCGGCGGGCACGGGCCCGATGGCGGCGATCGTCGGCGTCGGCACACCCGTCGTGGCGATGGTGATGTCGACGGGCTCGCCGCGGTCGACGGTCGCGACCGTGGCGCCCAGGAACACCGGGAGCGAGCCGACCACCGTGATGTCCACCGTGATCTGATCCGTGCCGAAGCCGTTGTCCGCGGTCACCGTGATCTCCACCGCACCGGCGTCCGTCAGGGCGGGGGTGCCGGTGAGGGTGGCGGTGCCGTCGCCGGCATCCGTGAACGTCAGCCAGGCGGGCACGCCCGTGGCGGTCAGAGCGCTCACCGGGATGCCGGTGCTGGCGATGTCGACGGACAGGGGCGTCCCGACCGGGGCCGTCACCGGGTCCACCTCGTCCAGCACCGGCACCTGACCGACCGAGAGCACGGCCTCGTCGCTGGTGGCGGTGCCCGCGGAGCTCGTGAACACGGCGCGCAGTCGTGCGCCGGCATCCGCGATCGACGTGTCGATGCTCAGCGTGGTCGAGGTCTCACCCGCGATGTCGGTCCACGAGCCGCCGGTGAAGCGCTGCCACTGCACGGTCGGGGTCGGGTAGCCGGAGGCGGTCGCGGTGAAGTCGGCGTCCGCGCCGGCGATCACGCTGATCGAGTCGGGCTGGTCGGTGATGACGGGAGCCTCGTGCACCGTCAGAGTGAACTCCTGGGTGACGGAGCTGCCCGTGATGGCCAGATCGAAGGTGTACGTGCCGCCCGCACCCGCCGGCGGCGTGGCCTGCAGCTGCTGCATGCCCGCCGCACCGAGCAGCGTGAGCCAGGCCGGGGCGCCCGTGAGGGTCACCGTGTTCAGTACAGGGAACCCGGCGTCGACGACGATCGGGAAGAGTCCGGGCGTGCCGACCGTGAACGTCGTGTGGTCGGCGCTCGTGAACGCCGGCGGCGCGGTGATCGTCAAGGTGAAGTCGGCCGGGGTGGTGCCGAGCGCGTTCGCCGCGGTCAGATGGATGACGTGCTCGCCCGGTCCGGCGGTCGACGTGCCGTGCAGGCGGGCCGTGCCGTCTCCGTTGTCGTCGAGCTGGAGACCGGCGGGGAGACCTCCCGTCGCCGCGATCTCCGGCACCGGGGAGCCGGACGCGGTGATCGTCACGTCGACGGGGTCACCGTCGGCGACGGATGCCGTGAGCGATCCGGTGAACGACGGCGCGGCGCCGATCGTGACGGTGAGGGTCTGCTGCACCGGGGCGCCGCCGTTGGACGCGGTCAGGGTCAGGGGATAGGTGCCCGAGCTCGTCGGCGTGCCGGAGAGCGTCGCCGAGCCGGAGCCGGCGGAGAAGGTCAGTCCTGGAGGGGCACTGGGTGAGGTCAGCGAGATGTTCGGCACCGGGAAGCCGGTGGCGGTGACCGTGAAGCTGAACGGCGTGCCGACCGTGGCTGTCGCGCTCGCCGCGCTCGTGAACGCCGCGCTCTGACGCACGGCGACGGAGACGGGAACGGATGCCGCCCCGAAGGTCGCCGTGGCGCCGCCAGGGCCGCCCGTGCTGCCGGAGGTGAAGGTCGTGGTCGCCTCGCCGAGGTGGAACGCGGAGGACGAGACCGAGGAGCCGGACGGAGCGACGCCGGTCCACCCGACGGTCGCGCCCTCGAAGGCGGAGAGGTTCGCGCCGCCGATGGTGCTGCCGGCGGAGTTCGTGCGCAGCGATGCCGTGAACGTGGCGGTCGACGCGGTGTCGATCAGGCTCGCGCTCGTCGTCGCGCTCAGCACGAGGTACGGGTTCGCCGATCCGCTGGCGATGCTCGTGGTGTCGCACCCCGCGGCGCCCGGACCGCCGTTGCAGCCCCACCAGCTGTTCGTCAGCGTCGCGACGGTCGTGGCGCTCGTGCGTACGGCGGCGGCGCCGGTGTTGCCCGAGAAGGAGTTGTACTGGGCGCTGAGGGCGCCGTCTGCGGCATCCAGTGCGCCGCCACCCGCGGATGCGCCGCTGGCGACGTTCGCGGTGAAGACGTTGCCGGTCACCGTCGACGGGCCCTGGAGCTGCTGGATCGCGCCGCCTCGCGCCGCCGTGCCGCTCGTGCCGTCGGCGACGTTGGAGCCGAACGTGCTGCCGGTGATCTGCGCCGTCCCGACGCCGTTCGAATCGATCGCGATCGCGCCGCCGCCGGCGACGATCCCCGCCGACGCGGTCACCCTGTTGTTCGTGAACGTGGAATCGGTCACCGAGAGGGCGTCGCCCGATGCGGAGGCCTCGTAGTACACGGCACCGCCGTTGGCGGGACCGGCGTCGTTGCCGTCGAACGTCGAGTCCTCGATCGTGAGGTCGCCGCCGATGAACTGGATCGCGCCGCCGGGGTTGGCGGTGCCGCCGGTCGACCTGTTGTCGATGAACCGGGTGTCGCGCACGATGAGCGAGTCGGGGGAGGCCGCGGTGAAGCTGCCGGCGATGATCGCGCCGCCGCCGTAGACGGTGTCCCTGCCGCCGGTGAAGGCGAAGCCGTCGATCTCGACGGAGATGTCGCCCACGAGATCGGCGTCGATCGCGAGGAGCTGCGTCGTTCCGCCGCCGACGACGCTCGCGCGTCCTCCAGACGACGCCAGACGCACGTCGGTGCCCGACTGCGTGCCGAGCTTCAGGGCCCCGCCGGTGAGGGTGTACGTGCCACCGGGCACCGTGATCGTGCTCTCGCCGCCGAGGTTGCTCGCCACGCAGAGCGCGTTGCGCAGCGTCACGGGCGAGGCCGTCGTCGTGACGCTCGGCGTCGAGCATGCGCCGTTCGCATCGGCGTCGGTGAAGCTCGTGACGGTGATCGTGGTCGCGGCCGCAGCGGGATCGGCGACGACGAGCCCGACGGTGCTCAACGCGAGCACGGCGACGGCGGCGATGGCGCCGCGCGTCGAGAGGGGGGACATCCGGGGAGCAGACATCGAAGTCCTTCGCTCGGGCGCTGGGGGCACCGTGAGATCAACGGGAATATCGGAATGCTATCGGTTGGCCACGCCGGGTGATAGCGTCAGTTCCGCACCTCGCCTGATAAGGCAGACCCCAGGGTGCATCCGACTGCAGGAGCGCTCATGACTGCTGTGATCTCCCGCCGAGGCGTGCTCGGAGCCGGTGCCGTCGTGCTCGGCGTCGGCATGGCCGCCGGCGCACCCCCGGCCGTGGCCGCGACCTCCTCGCGGCCGATGACGGATGCCGCGGCATCCGCTCCTGGGACCGATCCGCTCACCCCCGTGCGTTCGATGTTCGCCGGGAAGGAAGGCGCCGAGTTCTCGGGCGCCTCCCCGTGGTCGGCTCACCGCCTGGTGCTGGCGAGCGTCGACGACCTCCACGGGGGAGGGGATGCCGAGAACCGCTTCCGTCTGGAGTTCACGACCGACGACGGCGCCCGCGACGGCATCTACCGTCTCACGCAGGGCGGAGAGCTCGTCGCCTCCCTGTTCCTTGCGAGGGTCGGCAGCGATGCGCGGCTCGAGGCCACGATCGACCGGGGAGAGGGCGCGTCATGAGCGAGTACTACATCGGCGAGATCCGCCTCTTCGCCGGCAACTTCGCCCCTGCCGGCTGGGCGTTCTGCAACGGACAGCTCGTCAGCATCGCCGAGAACGAGACGCTGTACGCCCTGATCGGCACGACCTACGGCGGCGACGGACAGACGACGTTCCGCCTTCCCGACCTGCAGGGGCGCTCCGCGGTGCACATGGGCCCGCGCGGCGGTGTCGGAACCTATGTGATCGGGCAGACGGGTGGGGCGGAGACGGTCACCCTGACGTCGCAGCAGCTGCCGTCGCACACGCACTCCGCCGTGTACTCCGCCACCGCAGGCGGCACCTCGCCCACGCAGGCGCGCTGGGCCGCGCAGTCGTCCAACGCCTACTCGGATGCCGCGTCGAATGCCACGCTCGCGGGCAACGCGATCTCTCCGGCCGGCGGCAACCTGCCTCACGAGAACATGCCGCCGTTCGTCGCGGTGTCGTACATCATCGCCCTCTACGGCATCTTCCCCTCGCAGAACTGAGCACACGATGAGCTTGCAATTCCTCGGCGAGATCCGCCGTGTCTCCTTCAACTTCGCCCCCAGAGGCTGGGCACTGTGCGACGGACAGATCATGTCGATCGCACAGAACCAGGCGCTGTTCGCCTTGCTCGGAACGATGTACGGGGGCAACGGGGTCACGACCTTCGCACTCCCCGATCTGCGCGGCAGGTCTCCGATCCACCCCAGCCCCAACGGCATCGATATCGGGGTGGTCGGCGGCGAGGCCTCGCACACCCTGTCGGTTCAGGAGATGCCTCGGCACACGCACGTCGTGCAGGCGTCGTCGGGTGCCGCCGACACCGCCACGCCGCAGGGCACGTACTGGGCCGCGCCAGGCGAACCCGCCTACGGCACGGATGCCAGCGGCATCATGAGCTCCTCCGCGATCGGGGTGGCGGGTGGCAATCAGGCGCACGAGAACCAGTCGCCCTATCTCGTCGTCAACCACATCATCGCGCTGACGGGCGTCTTCCCGTCTCGCAACTGACCTTCGATCCACGGGAGAGCGCATCATGGTGGACCCATACCTCGGCGAGATCCGCACCGTCGGCTTCAACTTCGCCCCTCAGGGGTGGGCTCTGTGCAGCGGCCAGCTCATCCCCATCTCGCAGAACACGGCGCTCTTCTCGCTCCTCGGCACGAATTACGGCGGTGACGGGAAGGTGACGTTCGCCCTGCCCAACCTGAACGGCTCGTTCGTGATCGGCCAGGGAGAGGGGCCTGGCCTCACGCCTCGCATCGTCGGTGAGATGGGCGGAAGCCCGTCGGTCACCCTTCTCAGCTCGGAGATGCCGGGTCACACGCATACCGCCAACGCCGTGGCGACTCCGGGCAACACCGGCAGCCCGGCTGACCGGCGCTGGGCCGAGACCCGGTACGGCAGGGCCACCCGCAACGCGTACGCCTCGTCGAAGAACACGGCGATGGCACCCGACGCCCTCGCCTTGTCGGGAGGGAACGCGGCGCACAACAACATGCCCCCGTATGTGGGCATGTACTACGTGATCGCTTTGCAGGGCGTCTTCCCGCCGCGTGGATGACGACGCCTCTCGAATCGAACGGGTCTCCCTCGACGACCCTCGTCTCCACGCGATCGCCGCGGAGGAGCTGCATCAGCGCCTGCACGGCATCCCGGTGGCGGTCGCAAGGCCGCTCGTCGAGGTGCAGCTGACCTCGAAGTTCGCGGGACTGCTGGCACAGCATCCGGATGCCGTGGGCCTGCTGCTCTCGATGGACGGCGCTCCCGTCGCCTACGCGGTGACCGCGGATGCCGTGGACTCCGCGGCTGCCGTGCGCCTGTGCGACATCGCGGTGTCGGCGACGGCCAGGGGGAGGGGCGTCGGCGGGCGGCTGCTGTCGATCATCCTCGGCGAAGCGGATGCCGCCGAGGCGGTCGTCACGCTGTCGGTGTGGCACGACGCCGCGGCGCGCGGATGGTATGAGCGCCGCGGCTTCGTCGTGGCGGGCGGGGACTCGGAAGGCTACCTGGAGATGCGGCGGGAGCCGGCGGGGGAATACCCCGGCATCCATTCGGTTGCATAGACATATGAAGGCTTTCGGATTCCTCTCCTTCGGGCACTACGGCGATGTGCCCGGCTCGACGACCCGCACCGCGGGCGACATGCTGAAGCAGACGATCGAGATCGCGGAGGGTGCCGACGAGCTCGGCGTGAACGGCGCCTACGTGCGCGTGCACCACTGGGCGCGCCAGGCCGCATCGCCCATGCCGCTGCTGTCGGCCATGGCTGCGCGCACGGAGCGCATCGAGGTCGGCACGGGCGTGATCGACATGCGGTACGAGAACCCGTTCCAGTTCGCCGAGGAGGCGGCCGCGCTCGACTTCATCGCCGACGGCCGCATCGCGCTCGGCGTGAGCCGCGGGTCACCCGAGACCGCTCTGCGCGGCTACGAGACCTTCGGATACCTCGACCAGGAGGACCCGGAGCGCGGCAGCGTGCTCGCCCGCGAGAAGTTCGACCTGTTCCTCTCGGCCATCGAGGGCGAACGGCTCGCGCCGGGCGACCCTCGCATGGTCGGCGCCGGCCACTACCTCGCCGTCGAACCCCACTCGCCGACGCTCCGCGACCACATCTGGTGGGGCTCGGGTTCTCGCGCGACGGCGGAGGAGACCGGCCGCAAGGGCCTCAACATGATGAGCTCGACGCTCGTCACCGAGGCCACGGGGCAGCCGTTCCACGAGCTGCAGCGCGAGCAGATCGACCTGTTCCGCGCCGCCTACAAGGAGGCAGGGCACACGGGATCCCCGCGCGTCTCGGTGAGCCGCAGCGTGTTCCCGCTCGTCTCCGACATGGACCGGGCCTACTTCGGTCTGCGCAGCGAGGAGAACGCCGACCAGATCGGCGTGATCGACGGCTTCCGCTCGACCTTCGGCAAGACCTACGCGGCCGAGCCCGACGTGCTGATCCGGCAGCTGCTCGCGGACGAGGCCGTGATGGCGGCGGACACGCTCATGCTGACGATCCCGAACCAGCTCGGTCCGGAGTACAACCTGCACGTGCTGGAGGCGTTCGCCGAGCACGTGGCCCCCGCACTCGGCTGGAAGGCGAACACCGAAGGACCCGTCCAGGGCGGTCCCGTCGCCTGAGGCCGTCGCCGGGGCGCGAGCGTCGTCGGCCTTTCGCCCCGGCCTGCGCTCACCAGCCCGAACCTCGCCAACGTTCTGGCATATCGGTACGCTGGGCGCCATGCGTGTGTATCGGAGCGGGGTCATCGCCGGAGCGATCGTCGTCATCGCGGCACTGGTGGGGGCGATTCCCGCCGCCGCGGCGACGACCACGTCGTGGGCGGGGTGGCAGCCGCTGGCCGGAGCGCCCGGCGCCTACACGAGCGCGGTGCAGATCGCGGCGAAACCCGCGGTGACCGCGACGGTGACGAGCGACTCCCGTGGCGGCCAGGTCGGCGTCATCACGGGAGCCTCCACCTGGCTCTCGGAGGGCACGCCGGTCGGCGCGAAGTACGGCAGCAGCCTGAACCAGCCGTACCTGAACCTCCGTCCGAAAGCCGACAACGCCACCAGCCCGTCGACGACGACCTACTCCTTCGCAGCTCCGACCCCGGCATCCGGCTGGACCTTCGTGCTCGGCGACATCGACGCCGACGCTGTACGCATCCACGCCGTCGCCGCCGACGGGCACGTGCTCGACGCGACGGAGCTGGGCTTCCGCGGCGGCTTCAACTACTGCGCCCCGGGTGTCGTCGGCAAGCCGTCCTGCACGGGCGATGCCGCAGACGTCCCGACATGGGATGCGGGCACCCTCACCCTCACGGGCAACGCGGCCGCCGCCGACACGAGCGGCGCCGCGGGCTGGTTCGAGCCCTCGACGCCGATCGTGTCGCTCTCGTTCGTGTTCACACGTCGCGCGGGTCTCCCCGTCTACCAGACGTGGTTCGCCTCCCTCGCCCGCGACGTCACCGGCACCGTGACCGACACGGCCGAGGGTCCGCTGGACGGCGTCGAGCTCACGCTCACCGATGCGAACGGCGCCGTCGTCGGCACGACCACGACGGCGGCGGGCGGTACCTACTCCTTCCCCGGTGTCGTGGCGACCGACGGCTACACCGTGCGCGTCGCCCCTCCGGCGGGCAAGATCTCCGAGGGTCCGAACGCGCAGACGGTCGACCTCACGGATGCCGACGGGGTCGCCGACTTCACGGTGCGCGACATCGTGCCCGTCACGGTGTCCGGACGGGTCACCGACACCGACGGCACGCCCATCGCCGGTCTCACCGTCACGATCGACGGGCGCACGACGACGACGGATGCCGACGGCCAGTACCTCTTCGACAAGGTTCCCGTCGGCACGCACAGCGCCACGATCACCAGACCGGACGGCTACACGATCGTCACGACTCCGCCTCCCTTCACCGTCGCGGACGGCAGCGAGACGCCCATCACCGGCGTCGACTTCCGTCTCGCCGAGAACCCGACGCTCAGCGGAACCGTGCGCGCGGGGGGCTCTGGCGTCGCGGGAGTGACGGTGACGGCATCCGGTCCGGGCGGCACCCCGCTCAGCACGGTGACCGACGCGAACGGCGACTACTCCTTCCCGCGGCTTCCGCTCGGCGAGTACACCGTCGCCGTCGAGGTGCCGGACGGGTACGCGGCATCGGGTGCGGTCTCGCGGGACGAGAACGTCATCGAAGGCGACGTCGACGACGTGGACTTCGCGCTGGTGCGCCTCGGCGCGATCGACGGCACCGTGCGCACCGACGGCGGCGCCGCGGTGTCCGGCGTCGTGATCTCGGTCTCCGGTCCCGGTGGAACGCAGCAGCTGACGACGGATGCCGACGGCGCCTACGGCCTCGGCGCCCTCCCACCAGGCAGCTACACGATCACCGTGACGCCGCCCGCGGGCGGCACCGTGGTCGGCGCCGCCACCCGGACCGTCGTCATCACCGACGCCGGAGAGGTCGTCGTCGACCAGGACTTCACCGTCGCCGCCGCAGTCGTCACCCCGACCTCGACCCCGAGCGTCCCGTCGACCGGAGGCAACCGTCTGCCCGCGACCGGACTCGGCCCCGAGACGTTCGTGTGGGCCGGCATCGGCGCCGCGGTGCTCATCCTCGGCGGTGTGCTCGTGGTGCTCTCGCGTCGACGCTCGAAGGGCGACTGACGAGGCATCGCATCGGCGCGCCGACGACGCCAGTCCGGTGTCGGGTCGGTTCAGTCTGCGGGTGACAGCACTTCGATGCTGTCCGCCGCGCTTATGTGGATCGTGATGACCACGTCACTGGGCCAGCTGCGTGTCCCGGCCTCCACGTCCGACCTCAGCGCGGTGAGGCGCACGTCCTCCGGTGAATAGACGTCGGCCGTCGTGACCTCGATCACGCACCACGGCGTCATTCCTCCATCACCCCAGGTGCTGTCGATCGTCGGGGCGGATCCGAGGGACTCCTCGATGACCGGTGACAGTTCGCCGGCGAGATCATCGCACTCACCTGAGGCGAAGTAGTCACCCAGGCACCCCGTGAGAAGCGGCGTCAGCAGAAGCAGGACCGCAGATCCGACGAGTGCACGCTTCATGTGTCGAGAGTAGCTGTCCGAGGATTCTGCAGGCTGCGGACCGCGCCATCGCGATCGCTGACGCAGGACCGATCAGCGCATCGGCGCGCCGACGAAGGTCGCGACGGATCCTGACGCTCAGGCTGCCGGGGAGTCGGCGTCAGCGGCATCCGTCCGCAGGAGGAGTCGCACGCCGGCGCGGGCGAGGAGGAGCGCGAGGATCAGTCCCGTGACCGACCAGAAGCCGCCGAGGCTCACGCTGCTGCCGAACACGAGGGCGATCAGCTCGAGCACGACGAACTTGCTTCCGACGAGCACGAGCCACAGCGTTCCGCCGGCGAGCACCTTGCCGCCGGTCGTCGTCGCGGCCGCGAATCGGCGCTTGAGACGGTTCTTCGCCGCCAGCACGATCTCCAGGACCACCTTGAGGAGGACGGCCGTGAGGAGCGACATCGTGAACGTCTCCGTGATGACCGCCGGCACGTACTCGACGGCGAGGTTGAGCACCACCACGTACACGAACACATCGACGACGTGCTCGGGTGCGAGCAGGCGTCTGCCCGTGCTGTCGGAGTCGGCCATGCGCCTACGCTAGCGTTCCGCGGAGCGTGCCGTCAGGCGGAGGGCGCCGTTCAGAGCTCCCGCATCGTCATCAGCGAGCGCCCCCGCTCGGGGTCGATCCGGTGGGGACCGGTCTCGGCGAAGCCCAGCCGCCCCAGCACCCGGCGTGACGCGGTGTTCCACTCCCACACCGAAGCGCGAAGCCGGGGTATCCCCGCGGCGCGGGCGCCCTCCACGATCGCCTCCGCGCTCTCGGTCGCGTAGCCGCGCCCCCAGTGCCTGCGCAGGAACTCGTAGGCGATCTCGGGGTCGGGCTCGCCCTCGATCAGCCCGCAGTAGCCCAGCCGCTCGCCCGATTCGCGCAGCTCGACGACCAGGGTGCCGATCGGGCCCTCATGCGGCGAGCGGCGGATCCGCTCGGCGAGTTCCTCGACCGTCGGGTGGCCGTCGGCGTCGATCCTGCGATGCGGAGGTACCCGCGGATCGCGTTCCAGCCACAGCTCGCGGTGGAACCCGGCATCCGCCATCGTCCAGGGCCGCAGCGTCAGCCGCTCGGTGACGATCATGCGCCGTCATCCGGCGGGCCGAAGAGCTCCTCGCCGTGCTCGTGCAGCAGGCGGTAGGCGTCGGCGAACGTCTCGGGTTCGGGTTCGTCCGGGCGGCCGTATCGTGCGATGAGGAGTCCGAGGAGTCCGCGAGCCGGCGGGGTGAGAGGGCGGTCGTGGTCGGCCGCTGCGGGTGGGGCCTGCTCGGGATTCGGCGGCGTGTAGGCGGGAACCGTCACCGGCCAGTCGGACGGATGCCGCGGACGGTCGAGATTCACCACGTTCTGCAGCGTGCGGGCCGAGGCGTCGCGCTCGTTCAGGGGCTTCAGGCCGTGCAGCCGGGAGAGCGTCGCGGTGACGGATCCGTGGTGCATCTCGTCGTGGATGACGGTGCCGCGCTTCGTGTAGGCCGACACGGCGATCGCGGGCACGCGGCATCCGAGGCGGTCGAAGGTGAACCCCATCTCCCCTGGACCGCTGTCGGGCGTGGGCTTCGTGGCCGCGGGCGGGGGCACGTGGTCGTAGCATCCGCCGTGCTCGTCGAAGGTGATCAGCAGCAGAGTGTTGACCGCGTTCGAGCCCTCGGGCGACGCGCTGGTGCGCACGGCCTCGTAGACGTCGTGCACGAGCCGGTCGCCTGCGCGCACATCGGAGATCGCACTGTCGAGCACCGGGTCGCCGTCGACCTCCCCCTCCCGCAGCACGCCGAACGGCGGGTGGAAGTCGTTGTGGTCGTAGACCATGCGCGGCTCGATGAACGCGTATGCGGGGAGGGTGCCGTTCTTCGCGTCCGCGTAGAAGTCCTCCATCGTGCCGAAGCGATCGGTGCGCCAGTACTTCTCGAGGGCCGCGGCGTGCAGCATCCCCGTGAACGACACCAGCTGCAGCTTGTCGATGTAGACCTTCCAGCGCACACCGGCGTCTTCCAAGCGGTTGAAGACCGTCGGCGCCTCCGGAGCATCCAGCCACTTCCGGTACCCGCCGCCGGCGACGTTCGTGACGAAGCCGTGCGAGGTCGACGCGTGGAAGAACGAACGGTTGCAGAAGGTCTGCGACGGCACCGCCGCGTACCAGTGGTCGAAGACGGCGAACTCCGTCGCGAGCGTCGACAGCACCGGCAGCATCTCCGGTGAGAACGAGCCCATGATGTGCCTGGCCTCGTCGATGCCCGGTTCGACACCGCGGCGTAGTCGGCGGACGTTCACGAAGTAGTCCTTCAGAAACCCCGACATGTCGGCCTTCTCGCCGTGGGTCGGGGCGTTGAACGGGGCGCTCATCCCGTCGACGAAGAGGTCGGCGTTGCCCGGAGGGTCGATCGTGCCGAAGAGCTGGGTGTTGACGTGCGGGTACTCCTCGCCGGGATCCGGGTCGGGGAGGCTCATGATCCGGTCGGTGGGCCCCTGGTAGACGTGCGCCTCGACCACCGTGCCGTCCGGAGCCGTGTTGCTGTGCGTGCCGAAGGCGAGTCCGTCGAAGGTCTCTCCGGCCGGGACGCTCTCCGGCGTGTAGAGGTAGCCCAGCAGGTTGTCGAACGATCGGTTCTCGCCCATCAGGACGACGATGTGGTCGAAACCGGGCTCGCTGCGCGGACGAAGGGCCGAGAGCGGGTCGGGATCCGAGACGAATCCGTCGTCGCCTCCGCCGCCCGCGAGCGAGGCGCCGATCGCCGCGCCGCCCGCACCGCCGATCACGGCGCCCGCCAGCGCCGCACCGCCGATCTTGAGGAAGCCTCGCCGGTCGGTGCCCGCAGAGGAATCGTCTTGTGCCACGAGCCGATCCTACGACCGTGATGCCCGACGCCGGCCGAGCTGCACGCAGAGGGCGCCGCCGGGGCCGAAGCCCCGACGGCGCCCTCCGGCGTGCGCGGCGGACTACTCCGCGGACTCCGCCTGCGTCAGGCGACGACGGCGCAGCGCCACAAGGCCGAGGCCCAGAGCGAGCAGCACGACCGCCGTGACGATGTACGGCGTGCTGTCGGCGCCGGTCGTGGCGAGGTCGCCCTTCGCGGCGCCGCCGGTCGCGCCGCCGGGCGTGACGACCTCTCCGGTCGACGCGGCGGTGACGGTGATCGGTGCGGTGACCTCGGTGCCGTCGGGCAGCACGGCGACGAGCGCGTGGGCGCCCGCCGGGGTGCTCGCCGGGATCGTCACGGTGCGGGTGAACGCCCCGTTCGCATCGGCCTCGACCGTGCCCAGAGACACCGGGTCGGAGTGCAGCTCGAGCGCCAGCTTCGCATCGGCGGCGAACCCGGTGCCGGTGACCGAGACGGTGCCGCCGGCGACGACGGATGCCGCGCTCAGCTCGACCTTCGCGGGGTCCTCCGGCTCCGGCGTCACCGGGGGAGTGACACCCTTCTCGGTGACCCACTTCTCACCGGCATCCGACTTGGTCACCGTGAAGGTGTCGTAGACGGCGCCGACGGGGAGGTCGGTCGTGGAGCTCGCGGTCTTCTCGGCGACATAGGAGCGGTAGACGAGCTGGTTCTTCGACACGTCGATCACCTGATACGTCGTGACGCCCTGACCGCGCAGCACCTGCGTGGCGCCGTTGTTGGTCCAGACGTTCTTCTCCGGGGTCTCGAGGTCGTAGTACTTCGCACCCGAGTTCGACACCACGTACACCGGGCCGGTGGTGAGACCGGGGGTGTCTGTGGCATCGGCGTTCACGTAGCCGCGGGCGTAGACGTGGTCGTGGCCCATGAGCACGAGGTCGATGTCGTTGCGCTGGAAGATCGGCAGCCAGTCGGCGCGCAGCACCGGCTCGTCGCGACCCTCTGACGCCGAGAACACCGGCTGGTGGAACGTGACGACGTTCCACTTCGACGGGCTGTTCTGCAGCAGCAGGTCGACCCAGGCGCCCTGGAAGCGGGTCCATAGCACGTCGATCTGGTTCGCCGGGCACTCCGCACCGGTGCACGAAGGGAGTCCGGGCGGGGTGAGGAACGTCTTGTCGCGGGTCGCGTTCAGCGTGATGAAGCGCACGCCCTGGTAGTCCGTGTAGTACGCGGTCTCGGCGGCGAAGCTGCTCCAGTGGTCGAAGAACGCCCGGTACTGGCGCGCCACATCGGTGTCGCCCTGTGCGAGGTTCGCGAGCTCGCCGACCGAGCCGGTCGACGGGTTGTTGTGCGGGTACTCGAAGTTCGCCTTCCAGGCCGTGAGCAGCTTGTCGCCGGAGTACTCGTGGTTGCCGGGCGCGGCCATGACGTTGGTCCGCACGGCGGAGTCCTTCATGCCCTTGAACCAGTTGAGCCACTCGTTCTCGTTGCTGGACGTGTTGATGAGGTCGCCCGCGTGGACGGAGCCGATCGAGCGGGGAGCATTCGCCTCGGCCTGCTTCACGACGCTCGGCCAGGTGGTGTCGAGGCCGATCTGCGCGTCGCCGTAGTAGATGAACTGGAAGTCCGTCGCCTTCGGGTCGGCCGTCCGGAACTCGAACCAGTCGCTCCAGCTGCCGGGGAGTCCGACGCGGTAGCGGTACGAGGTCGCGGGGGTGAGCCCGGTGACGGTCGTGGAGAAGTGGTGGTTCGGATTGCCGTTCGCCACACCGGCGTCGTAGGCGTCGACCGTGCGGGTGGAGCCGCCGGATGCCGGTGCGATCTCGACCTGTCCCACGGCGTGGGAGGCGTCGCCGGCGAGCCAGGAGAACGCCTGCGAGACGTCGGGCTTCTCGGTCGGGGTGAGGATGACGCGGGTCGGCGGGGACACGACGGGCGTGCCGGGGTCGGCCTTGCCCGTCAGTGTTAGCGAGGACATGTCGAAGTAGATGTCCGAGCTCGACTCGCGGTCCTGATAGAGCGCGACCGCGATCGTGTTCGTGCCGTCGCGGAGGATGTCGCCTGCGGCGGCGAGGGTGCTGGTCGCCGGGTCGCCGGCGGAGGCGCCGGCGTACTCGAGGTTGGTGGTGTCGGTGATGCGGGCGTCGACGTAGCGGCCGACCTCGGTGCCGTTGACCCACACGACGATCGCGTCGTCGTAGGTGATCGTGCTGGAGAGGGAGGCGACCTTCTCGGCGACGCCGCTGCCGAGCTCGAAGGTCGTGCGGAAGAAGTAGGTCGGGACGGTCGGCTTCGCCTGACCGTCGATGTAGTGGTTGAGCAGGGTCTTCGGCGTGACCGGGCCGACCGGTGCGAGTGCGCCGTTCTTCGCGCCGAACGAGCCCGGCGCGGTCTTCCAGGCGGCGTCGTCGTACTCGGGGAGGGTCCAGGCGCGCAGTGCCGCGGGCTTCGGCGACGGATCGGTGCCGTCGTCGAGATAGTGCCAGGTGGTGTCGGCGGTGATCAGTGAACCGGTGGGGACGGTCGGTGCTGCGGTCGCGGCGGTCGCCGCGGGGGCGACGACGGCGCCGCCGAACAGCGCGAGGAGCGCCACGGACGCGAGCCCGTGTCGCCGCCGCCGCACCGCGGGGGTGGGGGAGGTCATGATCCAGTCCTTCGTGGGGAGGGTGGGGATTTCCGTGCTCGAGCCGCACGGGGCGTCCTCAGCCCATCGAACCCGGATGACCTCCGGCTGACCGCCAGGAGGCGCGCAGGTGAACTCGGCTGACGCGGCTACGGTTGACGGCATGAGCCCCGCTGACGACTCGTTCATCGCCGACCCCGTGGCCGCGGTGGAGAAGGACTACACCGCCCGTCTGGTCCGTACGTTCATCGTGTTCGCGGCGATCGAGGGTGGCCTTCTCGCTATCGTCGTTGTGCTCGTCTTGGTGTTCAAGATCGTCGACCGGGAATCCGGCAGAATCGTGCTCTTCAGCATTGTCCTCCTCGGCGGCTTCGCGCTCAGCATCATCCTCAACCGGCACATGCGCGCACGGACTCGCGCCGTCGCCCAGGCCCGCGCCGAGAATCCGCTGTTCTGACGGCATCCGGTTCTGACGGCATCCGCTTCTGACCGCCCGACGCACCGAGCACGGTTTCGGAGCTGTCGCACGACACGCCGCGGCCTACCGCCGCGGCGCGGCGTGTCGGAACCGGGATCCGAATCTGTGCTCGGCGGTGGACGATGACGGCGCCCGAAATCTGTGGCCGAGCCGAGGGATGCCGAACGCCCGCCCGGTACGCTGGAACCCATGCTCAACATGGCTGACGGCCTCACTCGTCTCGGTGCGCTCGCCGAGAATCCGGTCGTCCGCACCCTCGCCGAGGCGTTCGACGCCGCCGGCTTCGACCTCGCCGTCGTCGGCGGTCCGGTGCGCGACGCGCTGCTGGGGCGTGCGACGCACGACCTCGACTTCACCACGAACGCGCTGCCCGACGACATCCTCCGCATCGTGAAGCCGATCTCCACCGCGCACTGGGACATCGGCCGCGCGTTCGGGACGATCGGCGCGCGCGTGCAGGGCGAGCAGGTGGAGATCACGACCTACCGCGCCGACAGCTACGACGGCGTGACCCGCAAGCCCACGGTCGAGTTCGGCGACACCATCGACGGCGACCTGATCCGCCGCGATTTCACCGTGAACGCGATGGCCCTGCAGGTTCCCGCCGTGAAGCTCGTCGACCCGACGGGCGGTGTCGAAGACCTCGTCGCGGGTCTCCTCCGTACGCCGACCGACCCGCATGTCTCCTTCGGCGACGATCCGCTGCGGATGCTCCGCGGCGCGCGCTTCAGCGCACAGCTCGGCTTCCGCATCGAGGAGAAGACCACCGCGGCGATCACGGAGCTGCGCGAGACGCTGAAGATCGTCAGCCCCGAGCGCGTCCAGTCCGAGCTCGTTCGGCTCATGCAGACCGACGATCCGGTGCGCGGCATCCGGGTGCTCGTCGACACCGGGCTGATCGAGGAGTTCCTGCCCGAGGTGAGCGCGCTGCGCCTCGAAGCCGACGAGCACCACCACCACAAGGACGTCTACGAGCACTCCCTCACCGTGCTCACCCAGGCGATCGCGCTGGAGCACGCGCGTCACCCCGGCGCCGAGCCCGACGTCGCACTGCGCATCGCGGCGCTGCTGCACGACATCGGCAAGCCCCGCACGCGCAAGCTGGAGGACGGCGGCATCGTCACCTTCCACCACCACGACGTCGTCGGCTCTCGCATGGCGCGCAAGCGGCTGCAGGCGCTGCGGTTCGACACGGGGACGACGGATGCCGTCGCCACGCTGATCGAGCTGCACCTCCGCTTCTTCGGCTACTCCGAGGGCGCATGGACGGACTCCGCCGTGCGCCGCTACGTGCGTGACGCCGGCGACCTGCTGGAGCGCCTGCACATCCTCACCCGCGCCGACGTGACCACGCGCAACAAGCGCAAGGCCGCACGTCTCTCCGCCGCCTACGACGACATCGAGTCGCGCATCGCCGCTCTCCGCGAGCAGGAGGAGCTCGACAGCATCCGTCCGGAGATCGACGGCAACCGCATCCAGGAGATCCTCGGCATCGCCCCCGGGCGCGAGGTCGGCGAGGCCTACCGCTTCCTGCTCGACCTGCGCCTCGACGAGGGCGTCATCGGAACGGATGCCGCCGAGCAGCGCCTGCGCGACTGGTGGGCCGCGCGGGGCTGATCCTCAGTCAGCCGCTGCGCGAGTCGCCGCGCGGGGTCGGTCGCTGCGTGAGTCGTCGGGTTCGTCGGGTTCGTCGCGCTCTTCGGACGATGTCGCGGATATCGGACGATTCCCGGCATCCCGTCCGATATTCGTGCGATCGTCCGATACTCGCTGCTGCTTCAGCGCCGCGGTGATGAGGCTCTTCCGTGCCGAGGGGTCAAGAAACGCGGCATCGAGGCCACGGCATCCGACGCTTCGCGACCCCTCGACGGGATGGTCTGGCAGGACGGCGGGACGGCAGGGACGGCGGCAGCACGGCGGGATGCCGGCGCGGCGGGGCAGGACGGAAGTGCAGGGGGGATGCCGGGGCGACGGGGCACGCGGGAGCGGGGATGCTGTTCCCCCGGAGGCCTCCGGCTCGTACACTGAGAATCGCCCCGTTCACGATGATCGGAGACCGCAGTGGCAGCGTCATGGAACGCGTCACGCGACGCGCTTCCAGAGGCGTCACGTCTTCTGATCGAGCGTGCCCACGAGGAGCTCATCGCGGGCAATCTCGACGACCGCCGACTGCAGCAGGTGCGCCCGCTGGTGCGTGCGTCGTGGGAGCGGTCGTGGCGCGGCCGCGTCGGCCCCGAGGGGGCTCCGTCTCTGGAGCTCGCGGAGGAGGAGCTGGAGAGGTACCGCCTCTCGCACCCTCTCGCCTCCGCGATGGATCTGATCCGGGCGCTGCTGCTGCCCGGTGAGTCAGAGGACTCCGGTGTCATCATCGCGGTCGGCGATCAGGCCGGCCGTCTGCTCTGGGTCGAGGGCGACCGCCGCCTGAGGTCCCTCACCGGCGACATGGGCTTCGTCGCCGGCGCCAACTGGGCGGAGGATGCCGTCGGCACCGCGGCGCCCGGCACCGCGCTCGCACTGGGCGAGTCCGTGCAGATCCGCGGCGCGGAGCACTACAACCGCCTGGTGCATCCGTGGTCGTGCACGGCGGCGCCGGTGCGCGACCCGGAGACGCAGCGCGTGCTCGGCGTGATCGACATCACCGGCGGAGACGAGGTGGTCTCGCGTCAGGCGCGTCTGCTCGTCGACGCCACGGCCAGGGCCGTCGAGTCGGAGCTGATGGTGACACGGTTGCGCGAGCGCGCCGAGGCGCCGCGCCCTCCGGCGACGCCGACGAGGACGACCGGCTCCGAGACGGCGAGGGGCGTCCTGCACGTCCTCGGTCGGGACCGCGCACGCCTGGAGACCGAGACCGAGCTCGGCGAGCAGGTCATCGAGCTCAGTGCACGGCACGCGGCGATCATGCTCATGCTCGCAGTCCATCGGCACGGTCTCTCCGCCGAACGGCTGGCCGAGCTCGTCTACGGGGAGGGCGCGTCGCCCGACACGCTGCGGCCCGAGATGGTGCGGCTGCGCAAGGTGCTCGGCGGTGCGGCATCCGGGCTCATCCCCGAATCGCGGCCGTACCGGCTGCCGATGACGTTGGAGACGGATGCTCAGGACGTGCTGTCGCTCCTCGACCGCGGCGCTCACCGCGTCGCCCTCACGGCCTATCGAGGACCGGTGCTGCCGGAGTCGACGTCGCCGGGGGTGGAGGAGTTCCGCGACGCGGTCAGGGCGACTCTGCGCGAGGTGATGGTTTCGGAGGCCAGCCTCGACGTGCTGCTCGCGTACGCGGAGATCCCCGAGGGGCAGAACGACATCGAGGTGCTGCGTCTGGCGTTGGAGATGCTGCCCGCTCGTTCGCCGAAGCGGGCCGGTCTCGTCGCGCGCATCGAGCGGCTCGACGAGGGCTGAGGCCCCGCGCGCGGCTCTCGGGCACGGCCGCGTGGTGCCGGGTGCAACCGCACGCAACGGTGCGCAACCGGACCGCAACCCCGCGCGGCCTACCGTCGGAGCACAGCCGCCGAGCACCGACGCCGCGGCCCCGTCGAAGGAGACCACGATGACCATCGTCGAAGAAGACGTGTCCACCGCCTACGCCGCGCCCGGCCAGCCCGGAGCCGTCGCGAACTATCGTCACCGCTACGGCCACTACATCGGCGGGGAGTTCGTGGAACCGGCCAAGGGCCAGTACTTCGAGAACGTCAGCCCCGTCAACGGCAAGCCGTTCACGGAGGTCGGACGAGGCACCGCCGAGGACATCGACCGCGCGGTGGACGTCGCCTGGAAGGCGTTCGCCGGCTGGGGGAAGACGAGCCCGACCGAGCGCTCCGTGATCCTGAACCGGATCGCCGACCGCATGGAGCAGCACCTCGAGGAGATCGCGATCGCCGAGACCTGGGAGAACGGCAAGCCCGTGCGCGAGACGCTGGCGGCCGACATCCCCCTCGCGATCGACCACTTCCGCTACTTCGCCGGCGTGCTGCGGGCGCAGGAGGGCGGCATCAGCCAGCTCGACGAGAACACCGTGGCGTACCACTTCCACGAGCCGCTGGGTGTGGTCGGCCAGATCATCCCGTGGAACTTCCCGATCCTCATGGCGGTGTGGAAGCTGGCGCCCGCGCTCGCCGCGGGCAACTGCATCGTCATCAAGCCGGCCGAGCAGACACCGGCATCCCTCCTGTTCCTGTTCGAGATCATCGGGGACCTGCTGCCCGCGGGCGTCGTGAACATCGTGAACGGATTCGGGATCGAGGCCGGCGCCCCGCTCGCGCAGCACAAGCGCATCCGCAAGGTCGCCTTCACCGGAGAGACCACCACCGGCCGGCTGATCATGCAGTACGCCTCGCAGAACCTCATCCCCGTGACTCTCGAACTCGGAGGGAAGAGCCCGAACGTCTTCTTCGAGGATGTCGCCAGCTCCACCTCCGATCCCTTCTACGACAAGGCGCTCGAGGGCTTCACGATGTTCGCGCTGAACCAGGGCGAGGTCTGCACCTGCCCCTCGCGCGCCCTCATCCAGCGATCGATCTACGACGGCTTCCTCGCCGACGGCCTCGAGCGGGTCGGCAAGGTCATGCAGGGCAACCCGCTCGACCCCGCCACGATGATCGGCGCGCAGGCCTCGAACGACCAGCTGGAGAAGATCCTCAGCTACATCGACATCGGGAAGCAGGGCGGGGCTCGGCTGCTCGCGGGCGGTGAGCGGGTCGACCTCGGCGGCGACCTCAGCGGAGGCTTCTACGTCGCGCCGACCGTGTTCGAGGGCACGAACGACATGCGCATCTTCCAGGAGGAGATCTTCGGGCCCGTCCTGTCGGTGACCTCCTTCGACGATTTCGCCGACGCGATCTCGATCGCCAACGACACCCTCTACGGTCTCGGAGCCGGAGTCTGGAGCCGCAGCGGAGACACCGCCTACCGCGCGGGGCGGGCGATCGAGGCCGGCCGCGTCTGGACGAACACGTATCACCAGTACCCGGCGCACGCCGCGTTCGGCGGCTACAAGCAGTCGGGCGTCGGCCGCGAGAACCACAAGATGATGCTCGACCACTACCAGCAGACCAAGAACCTCCTGGTCTCGTACGCGGAAGGCCCGATGGGATTCTTCTGATGACCGTGTTCCGGCGGGTCGACGTGACGGATGCCGCGGCATCCCTCGTCCGCGACCTCACCGTGCAGCACGGACCGCTGATGTTCCATCAGTCGGGCGGATGCTGCGACGGCTCTGCACCCATGTGCTACCCGGTGGGGATGTTCATCACGGGGCCGGGGGACGTGCTGCTCGGCGCCCTCGACGTGGGGCTGGATGCTCCGGTCGAGGTGTTCATGTCGGCGTCGCAGTTCGAGTACTGGAAGTACACGCACCTGACGATCGACGTCGTGCCGGGCCGCGGCGCAGGGTTCAGCGTCGAGGGGCCGACGGGGATGCGGTTCCTCATCCGTTCGCGCATGCTCGACGCGGCGGAGCTGGAGCACTTCGGCCTCCGAGCAGCGGCAGAGGTCCGGTGATGGTCGCTGTGACGTCGGCGGGCTACGACGTCTGATCCGCACGTCGGGGGCGCCGCAGAGCGAGTGCGCTCCCGACGGCGGTCAGCAGGACCGCTCCGGCGATCAGCGGTGCGGGGATGTCGGCGCCCGTCGATGCCAGTTCGGACGCGGCGTGCCCGGTGGGGGTCGCGCTCGCCCCAGAAGCCGATACCGGCACCGTGGGAACTGCGGCCTGCGCAGCGGGAGTCGCCGGGTCGACCGGGGCGGCAGGCTCCACCGGCGCTTCGGGGACGACCGGCGTCTCGGGCTCGGTGGGCGTCTCCGGCGCCGCCGGGGTTCCGGGGTCCGCGGGAACCCCGGGGTCGACCGGCGTGACAGGGTCTACGGGCTCGGGCTCGGGCTCGGGAGCGACGACAGCACAGTCGCCGGCGAGTCCCGTGAACGACAGGCTCGCCAGGTGCCCCTCTTCGTCGCGGATGATCATCCCTCCCTCGATGGTGGCGCCGGGGATTCCCGTCACCGAGATCGTCGGGTCATCCCAGCGGAAGGCGACAGACGGCGTGATGTCGCCCCACTCGCCGCCGTCCGTGCCGTACGCCTCCTGCACGAAGAAGTCGTCGTTCAGCGGCTGCACCGCACCGCCCTGGACGGTGGGCGCCCAGGTGACCCACTGCGTGCCCGTCGTGGTGTCGCAGCCGGACGCGGTCACGGTGCTGTAGGCGGGTGCCGATGCGGACGCAGGCGCCGCGGTGCACACCCCTCCGATCACCAGCAGGCCCGTGGTCGCGGCGACGCCGCCGAATGCGCGCAGATTCATGTCTCTCCTCGATGGATCAGGTCCGTCGGGATACGATGCGCTGCCCGACGCGGGTGTGGTCATCGATGAGACGCGTCCCTACGCAGGATCTGACGTGCCTCTGCTGCAATCCCCTGGAACTAGGGGGCTGATCCGGCGATAACCGCAACCGGTTGCAACGTCGAACGGTATACCGTTAATGCATTCACGTGCAGTACGTCAGTCCCCAGCTGATCGCACGTGCGGACGGTCATGCCGTCCTGCGGAGGGAGAGTCGATCTTCTTCTGATCCCGAGGGGGGATGGGGTGGGCGGCTGGTCCCCAAACAGCACCCACCCCCACACCCGATGTCCGCTCAGCCGAGCGTTCGCATCCAGATCCAGGCGATGCCGATCACCACGGCGACCACGATCGGAACCCACGAGAACCGTCGCTTCAGCCGACGCCCCTCGTGCGCGACGCCCGGCGGCGGCGTGAGCATCCCGACCGGGGGAGCGAAGGGCAGCGCGACCGGAGTCGCAGCCTGCACCGCGCCGACGTTCTCCGCCAGCAGGCGCTCGTCCCGCCAGCGCGCCCACTGATCGAGCTTCGTGATCAGTGCGCCGACCGCGCCGAACAGCCACGCCCAGGTGGCGGGGTCGAGGGTCGACGCCTTGCGCTGCGTGTACAGGAACATCCAGTCGTCGACGATCTCCACGTCGAGCTGGGCCGCGTTGTCGATGAAGCGCGCCATGATGTCGGGCGTGAACAGGTACAGCGCGTCGCGCTCGTAGCCCTCGGGGCAGTACAGCGTGAAGTAGTCATCGAAGTCACCCTCGAGCGACAGCCGCTGCCTGCGCTCGAACACCGCGGGCAGGTTCGTGCCGAAGGCGTTGTTGCCCTTCGCGTCGAGCACGATGTTGGGCAGCGGCACGTCGAGCTTCACCGCGACGTAGCCCCAGTGGTACGTGGTCGAGTTCTTCCCCGATTGCACGGTGTACTGGTAGTTCCCGAACTCGACGAAGCGGGGAACGGAGCCTCGGACCAGATCGGTGGACATCCGCGACCGGCCGAGGCTGAAGATCATCCCCGGCAACGGAGGGTCGGCCACCCTCTCCTGGTAGCTCATGCCGTTCGCCTGCGCGAAGCGGTGCAGCCGGTAGGCGGAGACGCGCCGGTTGCGCCATCCGGCCCACGCCAGGACCGCGATCAGGATGCCGCCGCCTCCGAAGAGCACGAGCGGGAGCGCGGCGAGCAGAGATCCGTCTCCTCCCGAGAAGGCGAGGCCCGCGAAGGCCACGCCGATCATCGGGATCATGATGATGCCGGCCACCACGGCGATGACGGTGCCGATGATCGCCGAGGTCGAGCCGCCGCCTGTCGTGCGGCGGGCGCGCAGCTCGGCGGCGAAGGCCCGCACCGCCTGAGGATCGACCGGCTCCCACAGGGGGCGCGCATCGAAACCCGGCTGCGGTGCGGGCGTCGTCACCGGTTCTCCTCGTCGGCGTCCTCATGCAGGAGGGAGCCCTCGGGGATGGGGAACGCCTCGATCCGCTCGTCGGCGCAGATCGCCGCGATCAGCTCGACGGAGCCCGCGATCACGGTCGAGTCATAGTCGATCTCCGAGACCAGCACCCAGGCGCGGTCATCAGGCCACAGGATCTGCGGACTGATCGCGTTCGGAGGGAAGCCGTGCTCGTCGGCGGGCAGATCCCGCCACGGCGCGTGCAGCATCCAGTCCTGCTCCGCGAACTCGCGGGCGGATGCCGAGAACTGCACGTACGCGCGCTCGGGAAGCTCGAGCCGCGGCGCCTCGGAGATCTCCCGCGACAGGATGCCCTCCTGCCAGGTGGGCTTGCGGAACACGTTGTTGAACGGGTCGTGGGTGCTGCGATCGAGCATCGCCCGATGGTTCGGATCCTCGTCGACCGTGAAGAACAGACGGGACGGACTGTGGCCGAGGAAGCCGAGGAGACCCCCGCGTCCCTCCCAGAGCGCGGCGACACCGGCATCCGGTGTCGAGGTGCGCTCGGCGAGGTGACCGGCGACGGACGAGAGGAGCTCGGAGCTCAGCTGCCCGAGCGCCGGCCCCGAGAACTCGCGTCCGTCGGGGGCGATCCTGACGTTCCCGTCCTCACCAGGAGGCGTGCGCACGAGGTGCAGCCACTGCGCGAGCGGATGCAGGATGGTGCCGAACGCGTCGGCGGCGTCGCGCCATGTGGCGAGTTCGGTGATGAGCAGCTCCGACAGGCGCAGCCGCTCGCGATCCGGCATCCGCGTCCACTCCTCGGGCGTCGGCACCGCGCGGCCGGGCAGCGACTGCACGATCGTCGGGTGCAGCACGCGGGCGTAGGCGGGGTAGCCGCGCGGGACGACTCCGTGCATGCTGTCGAACGAGGCGTCGAGGCGGTCTCTCAACCAGGCTCCCGCGGTCGGATCGGCAATCCACTCCATGCGTCCACGGTACCCGTCGTCGTCGTGCCCGCATCGGGCGACGCCGGTGCGGCAGACTGGGCGCATGAGTCAGGTCTCCGTCGCGCCCGCAGAGCGCGTCTTCCGCCGGCATCCGCTCCGCACCGCCGGGGGATCGCTGCTCCTCACCGTCGTGTTCGCGGCCGCCGTGCTCTTCCTCCTGCCGAAGTTCCTGCCGCCGAACATGACGATCTCGACGCGCGGCACGATCGTGCTCGTCGTCGTGATCGCCATCACACTGGCCGTGTGGATCGGCGCGTTCTGGTTCCGCAACATCCGGGTGATCGTGCGGGCGGACTCCGTGGAGATCGGCCGTCCTGGCGGCACCGAGACCTACAGCCGTGCGACGACGGCCTTCCGCTCGAAGATCACCGAGCACCGCACGAACGGCTTCCGCACCGGCACCACCAGGGCCCTGATCGCCTGGACGGGCGGGCGCGAGACGGTGATCGAGCTGCCCGGCTTCACCCGGACCACCTTCAACGAGCTCATGGCGCAGCTCACGCCGATCAGCGCACCGCCCGCGGTCGACCCCGTCGAGGCGGCGCGCGCCAGGGCGAAGCTGCCGACGACGTTCACGGTCGACGCCTCGAAGGAGCGCAGCCTCGGCCGCGGCTTCCTCATCGCCGCGATCGTGTTCGCCGCGGCGACCATCGGGACGGTGCTGATGGCGTTCACGCCCGGCTTCCTGGAGGGCGAGCTGTCGGCGCTCATCCTGATCGCGCCGATGGCGGGTGTCGCCGCCATCGGATTCGGCATCGGCGCCGCACAGCGGTACCGCGTCGCCAGGACGACCCCGACCCAGATCTCCCTCAGCCACCACGGCATCCGGATCGGCGAGGTCGACCACCCGTACGCGCAGCTGACGCGCATCTGGCTGACGCCGCCCGCGTACCCGATCAGGAGGATCAGGATCGAGCGCGCGGCCGGCCGCACCATCACCCACGTGCTCGGGTCCACGCGGATCACGATGACCCCCGACTATGCAGCGTTCCTGGAGGCGGTGCGCGCTGAGACCGCGCCGTGGCCTGGGCTGCTCTCGCTGGATCTGGAGTGACGATGCTCGCACCGGAGTACCCGATCCGCACCGAGCGGCTGCTGCTGCGTCCGCTCCGTCCCTCCGACGCCGAGCAGATGGTCGTCTACAAGTCGGATGCCGACGCGGTGCGCTACGTGCCGTACGACCCGCTCACCCTCGCCGAGGTCGAGGAGCGGCTCGCGACGCGGTGGGCGACGAGCCGGTTCGAGAAGGTGGGCGACGCGATCTGCCTCGGCGTGGAGGAGCAGGAGACCGGACGCCTGGTGGGCGACATCGTGCTGTTCTGGCGCAACGAGGAGGACCGCGAGGGAGAGGTCGGCTACATCCTCGATCCGGCCTTCTCGGGGCGCGGCTATGCGACGGAGGCGGTGTCCGCCCTGCTCGATCTCGGCTTCGACGGACTCGGTCTGCACCGCATCGCTGCACGCATGGACGAGCGCAACACCGCGTCGGCCAGGGTCGCTGAACGACTGGGTCTCCGCAGGGAGGCGAGGTTCGTCGAGGGCTCCTGGTTCAAGGGCGAATGGACGACCCTGCTCGTCTACGGCATCCTCGACCGCGAATGGCGCACCCGCTCCGATCGTCCATAATCAGGAGCATGAGCATTCCCTCCCTCGACGGCCGGCGCTTCCGGATGATCTCCTCCACGACCTCTGCCGTGGACCCCGAGGCTCCGAGCGAGTTCGTGTACTGGGAGCGCGACGGCGCGATCTGGGGCGACTACTCCGGCGACACCGTGACCTTCGGACGCTTCGTCGGGACCCGCACGGGCGACACGATCTGGGTGTCGTTCGTGCACGTCCTCGTCGCCGACGGCACGGTCGTGACCGGAGACGGCGAGAGCGACCTCGAGCTCACCGACGACGGACTCATCCGCCTGGTGGAGCACTACGAGATGCACGGGGCCCCGCAGCTCAGCGTGTGCGAGGAGATCGCCGCCGCCTGAGCGGCGCCCGCCCACTGCGCGGGCATCGCGCGCTCGCTTCCGCCGAGGGGTCGTGAAGTGCGGGGTGCGGGGGTGCGGATGCCGCAGCTGTCGACCCCTCGCGCCCCCGCACGCGCGGAGCGTCAGCGCGGGGGGAGCGTGTCGCGGCCGGGGGATGCGGGAGTCCAGCGGGTCATGCCCAGGGGCACCTCGACGCTGCGTTCGGGCAGGTCGGACGGCAGCAGGTACGAGCGGCGGATCACCTCGTCGAGCACGACGACGCTGACGACCGTGCGGACCTCGGGGAGCTGCGCGATGACCCCGGTGGAGAACTCGTGCACGCCGCTGACGTCGACGGCGCGGATCAGCAGCATCGCATCGTGCTCGCCGGTCGTGATGGCGCACCACTCGACGTCGGGCATCTCCATGATCCGCTCCCGGAACGACGCCCACGCCTGGGGCATCACGGTCACGAACACGAGGGCGCCGATCGAGAGTCCGGCCTTCGCGGGGTCGACCCGTGCGCTGAACCCCGTGATGACGCCGTCGTGCACGAGCGACTCGACCCGGGTGTACGCGTTCGCCCTCGAGATGCCGACCTTTTCGGCGAGGGCGGCGATCGAGACGCGCCCGTTCTCGCGGAGCACGTCGAGAATTCTGTACGCGATGTCGTCGAGTGGCATGGCACTTCGTCCAGATTGCTTCAGGACTTCTGCGTCACTGCTGGACATATTGCACCTCTCGGCTAGGGCTGGCATCAGATTGAGCCAGCGTTACGCATTCTTGATAGACAGATCGTCGCACATCATGGGAATCTGAACACGGTCGTCCATATCGGGCGTCCTACCCGAAATGTACTCCTCGCCCTTGGAGGTCACCATGGTGTCGCGTCGCAGCACCTCACTCATCGCTCTGGGAGCCGTCGCGCTCCTCGCCCTCGCCGGATGCTCCGGCGGCAACTCCGCCAACGGCGGCGGCAACTCCGCCGGTGGCGACTCGCTCGTCATCGACACCGCCTTCTCGATCGAGACGGGCGACCCCGGTCACACCTACGACCCCACCGGCAACATGATCGCGAAGGCGCTCTACGAGACGCTGGTCGACTTCAAGGGATCCGACGTCTCGACGCCGATCCCCGGTCTCGCGTCGTGGGAGCAGAACGACACCGCCACCGAGTTCACGTTCACGCTCGAGGGCGACCGCGTCTTCTCCGACGGCACGCCGATCGAGGCCAAGGACGTCGTGTTCTCGCTGCAGCGCATCCAGGGCATGGCCGACGCCAAGCCCAACTTCCTGCTCGGCGGGCTCACCATCGCGGAGGTCGACGACAAAACCGTCACGATCACCTCCGAGACCCCGCTGCTCCAGCTCCCCGCGATCCTCGCGAACCCGGCCCTGGGCATCGTGAACTCCGACGTGGTCATCGAGAACGGCGGCTCGACCGACGGCTCCGACAGCGCGCAGAAGTTCCTCGACGGCGCATCGGCGGGCTCCGGTCCCTTCGTCCTCGATACCCTCGACCTCTCCTCGCAGGTCGTGCTGAAGAAGAACGACAAGTACAACGGCGACGAGAAGGCCGGCTACGACCGCGTCGTCGTGCGCAACGTCTCCGAGAGCGCGACGCAGCTCGCGAACCTCAAGGGCGGCGACTCGATGGTCGCGATGGACCTCAACGGCGACCAGGTCGCCGGTCTCGGCGACAGCCTGAAGGTCGAGTCGGTCCCGTCGGGTCAGACGATCTTCCTGCTGCTGAACCAGTCGCAGGCCGTCGCGGGCGACCTCGCGAACGTCAAGATCGCCGAGGCGATCCGCTACTCCCTCGATTACGACGCTCTGCTGGAGCTCGCCGGCGCCGGAGCGGTGCAGGCCACCGGTGTCATCCCGCCCGGATTCGAGGGCGCGCTCAAGACGGGTGTGAAGCCCGACAAGGCGAAGGCCGACGCCGCGCTCGCCGCCGCCGGCTACACGGGCCAGACGCTCAAGCTGCAGTTCCCGAACGACTACCCGGTCGGCGGTGTGGAGTTCACCCCGCTCGCCGAGCGCATCCAGTCGCAGCTGGCGGATGCCGGCATCACCGTGGAGCTCGCTCCGCAGCCCTTCGCGACCGAGCTCGACGCGTACGTCAACGGCACCGAGGGCTTCGGCCTGTGGTTCTGGGGCCCCGACTACGCGGACTCCGCGAACTTCCTCCCCTTCGCCCCCGGTCTGAAGGTCGGCCTGCGTGCCGGCTGGGCGGCCGACGCGAACCCGGAGATCGCGGGCATCGCCGCCGGTGCGGCCAGCGCCACGGATGCCGACACCCGTTCCGCCGCGTTCACCTCGTTCGCCGAGGCGATGCAGGAGGAGGGCCCGTTCGTGCCGCTGATCGTCCCCGGTCGCAACATCGCGACGGCGGATGCCGTCACCGGCGCCGTGTACAACTCCGTGTGGGAGATGGACATCGCCGAGATCACTCCCGCGGGCTGAGGCGCTCATGACGACAGTGGCGGTGCAGAGACAGGCGCAGCGGCGCAGGTCTCCGCTGATCGGCTACCTGCTGCGCCGGATCGGGACCTCCCTGCTCCTGCTGGTGGGAGTCACGATCGTGACCTTCGCGCTCACGAACCTGGTGCCGGGCGACCCCGTGTCGGCCGCGCTGGGTGAGGGCGCGTCGCAGAACCCGGCGACGCGAGAGGCGTTCATCCAGGCGCACGGGCTCGATCAGCCGCTGATCGTGCAGTACTTCATCTACATGGGGAATCTCCTCCGCGGAGACCTCGGCACGTCGCTGGTGACCGGACGCCCGGTCACCAGCGACCTCGCCACCGCGGTGCCCGCGACCATCGAGATCGCGATCGGCGCCATCATCCTCAGCCTCGCGGTGAGCATCGTGCTCGGCACGCTCGCCGCGTACCGCCGTGGGCTCGTCACCGACCAGGTGATCCGCGTGGTCACCCTGGTGGGGCTGAGCGTTCCGACGTTCTGGCTCGCGCTGGTCAGCTTCTACGTGTTCTTCCTGCAGCTGCACATCGCTCCCGGCTCCGGGCGCATCTCGCCGTCGATCCTGCCGCCGCCGAAGATCACCGGCATGTACACGATCGACTTCCTGCTGAACGGCGACGGCGTCGGCTACTTCGACGCGCTGGCGCATCTGGCGCTTCCGATCCTCGTGCTCTCGCTCGTGACGATCGGACTGCTCACCCGGTTCATCCGCACCTCGGTGCTGGAGGTGCTGGGCAGCGACTACGTGCGCGCGGCGAGGGCCAAGGGCCTGCCCGCGATGCGCGTGATCCTCGACTACGTGCTGCGCGGAGCATCCCTCCCCATCCTCACGGTCGTCGGCGTCGCGTTCGGCTCGCTGCTGTCGGGCACCGTGCTCGTCGAGTCGGTGTTCGCATGGCCGGGCCTCGGCACCTACGCCTACAACTCGGCCGCCAACCTCGACCTCCCCGGCATCATGGGCGTCGGTCTGGTCGTCGGCCTCATCTACCTCCTCATCAACTTCGTCGTCGACCTGCTCTACGGCGTCCTGGACCCGAGAGTGAGGATCGCATGAGCCGCATCGAAGAGGCCGGCGGGCGGTGGCGGTTCCGGTTCCGCTGGCCGCGCGCCTGGCGCACGCCGCTCGGCGTGATCGGCACGGTCATCGCACTGGCCTGGGTGATCATCGCCTTCACGGCGCAGTGGTGGGTGCCGTTCGACCCGAACGCGCAGAAGCTCCCCCGACTGCAGCCGCCGGGCATCGACACGCTCCTCGGCACCGACGGCAACGGCCGTGACATCTTCTCCCGTCTGATGACGGGCGCGACCGTGAGCCTTCCGCTCGCGCTCATGCTCGTGATCGCGGCCATGATCATCGGCACCGTGATCGGCGCCGTCGCCGGCTACTTCGGCGGCTGGGTCGACGAGACGCTGATGCGCATCACCGACCTGTTCATGGCGTTCCCGACGGTGATCCTCGCGATGGTGGTCGCGGCATCCCTCGGCCCGTCCCTGTTCAACGCGGTGATAGCGGCGATCGTGGTGTCGTGGCCGCAGTACTCGCGTGTCACCCGCAGCATCGTGCTGGGTCTCCGCGGGCAGAACTACGTGATCGCCGGGCGCCTGCTCGGCCACTCGCCGCTGCGCACCCTGTTCGTCGACATCCTGCCGAACATCGCGGGCCCCATGCTCGTGCTCGCGACGCTCGACATCGGCGCGGCGATCCTTCTGCTCTCCGGGCTCTCCTTCCTCGGTCTCGGCGCTCAGCCGCCGACCCCGGAGTGGGGGTCGATGATCTCCGCGGCGATGCAGAACTTCGACGCGTGGTGGCTCGGGGTGTTCCCTGGTCTCGCGATCCTCACGGTGGTGCTGGCGTTCAACTTCCTCGGCGACGCGATGCGCGACGTGCTCGACCCGACCGCCGAGATGGCGCACGAGAAGCAGGCCGAGCACAAGGCCGACGCGAAGGTGGTGACGGCATGACCGCGCTCAGCATCCGCGACCTCACGATCGACATCGGCCGTCCGCTGGTGCGCGGCATCTCCCTCGACCTCGAGGCGGGGCGCATCCAGGGTCTGGCCGGAGAGTCCGGTTCGGGCAAGACGCTGACCTCGCTGGCCGTGCTCGGACTCCTCCCGCGGCAGGCGCGCACGGGCGGCTCGATCACTCTCTCGGGCACCGAGCTCATCGGCATGCGACGGCGCCAGCTCAACCGGGTCCGCGGCAAGAGGGTCGCGATGGTGTTCCAGGACCCTTCGGCCTCCCTGCATCCGCAGCTGCCGGTGGGTCGCCAGCTCACCGACCACATGCGCGTGCACCTGAACCTCAAGAAGGATGCCGCGAAGGCGAGGGCGATCGAGCTGCTCGAGATCGTGCAGGTGCCGAACCCGGCCGAGGCGCTGAAGCGCTACCCGCATCAGTTCTCCGGCGGACAGCGTCAGCGCATCGCGATCGCCTGCGCGCTCGCGTGCGACCCCGAGGTGCTGTTGGCCGACGAGCCGACGACCGCACTCGACGTCACGGTGCAGGCCGGCATCCTGAGGCTGCTGCGCGACCTCGCGATCGAGCGCAACCTGGCCGTGCTCCTCGTCACGCACGACCTCGGCGTGATGAGCGCCATCGCCGACGACGTCGCGGTCATGAAGAACGGCGAGATCGTGGAGCGGGCCGACCGCGAGACGCTCTTCCTCTCGCCGCAGCACGAGTACACCCGCACGCTGCTCGCCGCGCTGCCCGGTTCGAAGATCGCCGAGGCGGATGCCGAGCACCAGGAGGTCGCGGTGGAGACACCGCGCGAGGAGGAGGCGACGAATGAGTGAGGTTGCTGTCCTCGATGCCCGCGATGTGGTGGTGCGGTACCCCGGCACCCCGCCGGTGATCGCCGTCAACGGCGTCTCGCTGAGCGTCGCCCCCGGCGAGACCGTCGCGCTGGTCGGCGAGTCCGGCAGCGGAAAGTCGAGCCTGGCCCGAGCCGCCGTGGGCATCGAGAAGCTCGCCGCGGGGACCGTGCGGTTCCGCGACGCTCCGGTGACCCCGCTCGGGATCCGCCGCCGGTCGACCGCGCTCACCGGCATCCAGATGGTGTTCCAGGATCCGTCCACCTCGCTGAACCCGCGGCGCCGCATCGGCGATCAGATCGCCGATGGCATCGCGACCGCCAAGGCGCGGGGAGCCGAGGGGTCGAGGGTCGAGGAGTGGCTGGAGAAGGTCGGCCTCCCCACCACGGTCACCTCGCGCTTCCCGCATCAGTTCTCCGGTGGCCAGAAGCAGCGCATCGCCATCGCGCGGGCGCTCGCCGCGCGGCCGTCGCTGCTCGTGGCCGATGAGCCGATCTCGGCGCTGGACGCCTCGACGCAGACCAGCGTCGCCGGTCTCATGCGCGACCTCGTCGCCGAGGCGGGGGCCGGGATGCTGTTCATCTCGCACGATCTCGCCGTGGTGCGCCGCATCGCCGACCGGACGTTCGTGCTCTACTCCGGCCGCGTGATGGAGTCGGGCCCCACGGACCGCGTGTGGTCGGACCCGCAGCATCCGTACACCCAGGCGCTGCTCGCCGCGATCCCGGAGCCGGACGGTGCAGGGCGCATTCCTGAGGCCCCCTCGACCGACGACCGCATCCTGTGGTCCGAGGTGCCGCCGGTCCTGGGCTGAGCGCCCGGAGTCGATCGACGAAGGCCCCTGCGGACGCATCCGCAGGGGCCTTTGCGCGTTCGGGCGGAGCCCACGCGCAGCTCGCAGCCTCGGCGGCGTGCGCCTCTCGGCGGCGTGCGTATCTCGGGCGTGCGCCTCTCGGGCGTGCGCCTCTTCGGGAGGAGTTCGCAGGCTCGGGCGGAGGATCTCGTCGAGATCATCCTCCCGAGCGCGCGATGTCCTCCCGAGCGTGCGACGGATGTCGTCATCGAACTCGACTCGCCCGCGGGGACCTAGGTAAGATAAGGCAACCCTAACTCGATGAAGGACTCTCATGCCCTCCACTCGCACTCGGGCGATCACCGCCCTCCTCGCCGCCGCCCTGGCTGCTGCCGCCCTCACAGCCTGCGCCCCGGCATCCGAATCCGGGGGAGCGGCGCCCGTGGGCGACCCCGACGCCTTCCCCGTCACGGTGGAGCACGCCTACGGCGAGACGACCGTGCCCGCGCAGCCGACGCGCATCGTCTCGGTCGGCATGACCGAGCAGGACACTCTGTGGGCGCTCGGTCTCGAGCCCGTCGGCGTGACCGAATGGTACGGCGGTCACGACTTCGCGTCCTGGCCGTGGGCCGACGACGCCAGGGGAGACTCCGAGCCCGAGGTGCTCACGACCAGCGACGGGCTCGACTTCGAGGCGATCGCCCTGCTCGACCCTGACCTCATCATCGGAACGAACGCCGGCCTCACGAAAGAGGACTACGAGCGACTGAGTGAGATCGCGCCCACCGTCGCCCACTCCGCCGACTACCCCATGTACTTCGAGCCGTGGGACGTGCAGACCCTGCAGATCGGCGAGGCCACCGGTCTGCTCGACGAGGCGCAGAAGCTCGTCGACGACATCGACCAGCAGTTCGCCGACGCGGCCGAGGCGCACCCGGAGTTCGCCGGCACGCCCGTCGTCTTCCTGCAGAACGCGATCTACGACGGAAGCGCCATCGCCTACCAGGACGGACTGAGCACCGACTTCCTCACCGGCCTCGGACTCGTCGTGCCGAGCGAGATCGACGCCTACGCCCCTGAGGACGAATCGGGCGGTCAGGCCTACATCCCCGTCGAGAACCTCGACGTGCTGAACGCCGCCGACGTGCTCATCTGGGGGACCGAGTCCGAAGACGACGTCTCGGCGCTGGAGGACACGGCCTTCGTGTCTGCGCTCACTCCGCAGAAGTCCGGCAAGGTGGTCTACACCGACGGGGTGACGGCCGGCGCCATCTACTTCTCGTCTCCGCTCAGCCTGCCGTACGTGCTCAAGACGCTCGTCCCCGCTCTGACCACGGCCGTCAGCGGTGGAGGCCCTGCGCGCACCGCGGAGTGACGAGCGCGACGCGGACGACGCGCGCCCCGACGGTCATCTCCGGCCGCCGGGTCGCGCTCGTCTTCGTACTCGCGGCCGCCGGACTCCTGCTGGCCGGGGTCATCGGCCTCACCGTCGGCACGCGGCTGATCGGTCTCGGCACGGTCGTCGACGCGGTCCTGCGATTCGACGGGGATGCTCTGCAGCTCGTCGTCCGCGAGTCGCGGATCCCGCGGACGGTCATCGGCATCGTGGTCGGGCTCGCGCTCGGCGCCGCGGGAGCCATCATGCAGGGGCTCACCCGCAACGCGCTCGCCGACCCCGGCATCCTCGGCGTGAACGCCGGCGCCTCGGTGGCCGTCGCGATCGCCGTGGCCGCGCTGGGACTGTCGTCGTTCCCCGTGCTGATGGCGTTCGCCCTCCTCGGTGCGCTCATCGCCACCGCGATCGTGGTGCTGCTCTCCGCCGCGGCCGGTGACGGCAGCCCGGTGACGCTCGTGCTCGCGGGCGTCGCCCTCGCCGCGGTGCTCGGCGGCGCGACGACCGCCCTCGTGCTCCTCAACCCGACGGCCTTCCTGCACATGCGCAGCTGGGAGTCCGGGGCCCTCGCCGGGCGCGACCTGTCGATCCTCGCGGTCGCCGGCCCGGTGATCGCCGTGGGTCTGGTGCTGGCGCTGCTCCTCACCAGAAGCCTCGACGTGCTCGCCCTCGGCGATGACACGGCGGCTTCGCTCGGCGTGCCGATGCGGCTCGTGCGCGCGGGTGCGGTCGTCGTCGTCACGCTCCTCGCCGGCACCGCCACGGCTGTCGCCGGACCGATCGCGTTCCTCGGACTCGCGGTGCCGCACATCGCCCGCGGGCTGGTCGGCGCCTCGCAGAAGGCGATCGTGCCGCTCTCGGCGCTGCTCGGCGCGATCGTCATCGTGCTGGGCGACGTCGTCGGACGCCTCGTCATCGCACCGCAGGAGGTGCCGGTGGGCATCGTCATGGCCTTCGTCGCGGCACCGTTCATGGTGTGGATCGGCCGTCGCAGAAGCCTGACGCAGCTGTGAGCGTCATGCATCCGGGGCGTCGGCGGCTGAGCGGGCACGCACGTCTGGGCATGTCCGCCCTCGTCGCGGTGGTCGTCGTCGCGTTCCTCGCGAGCCTGTGCATCGGCGACACCGCGATCGATCCCCTGCGTGTGCTGCAGTCTCTCTTCAGCGCCGACGGCGGCGTGCGCATGGTCGTCGTCGGATGGCGGATGCCGAGGGCTCTCGCCGCGATCGTGTTCGGCGCCGCCCTGGCGCTGGCCGGGGCGGTCTTCCAGGTGATCACGCGCAATCCGCTCGGCAGTCCCGACGTGATCGGCCTCACCACCGGCGCGTACACCGGCACCCTCGTCGTGATGACGGGAGGGCTGGCCGGCTCGGGAGCGCTGGTGACGCTCGGCGCCGTCATCGGCGGATTCGCCACCGCCGCCCTGGTCGGGGTGCTCGTCGCGGGAAGGGGAGCGCTCGGGTATCGCATCGTCATCGTGGGCATCGGCGTCGGCGCCGTCCTCGCCGCCGTGAACGCGTGGATGCTGCTGAGAGCCCGTCTCGAGGTGGCGATCTCCGCCGCGATCTGGGGCGCCGGGTCGCTCGGCGGCGTCACCTGGCAGCAGATCCGACTGCCCTTCGCTGTCATCGCCGTGCTGCTCGTCGCGCTCGCCTGCGCTCGCCGCGGGCTCTGGCTCGTGCAGCTCGGGGACGACATCGGCACCGGTCTCGGCGGCCGCATGGGGTGGAGCAAGATCGGCCTCGTGGCGATCGCCGTCGGCCTCACCGGGGTGGTCACGGCGATCGCCGGCCCCATCTCGTTCGTGGCGCTCGCGGCGCCGCACCTCGCGAAGTCCATCGTGAAGTCCGGGACGGCGCACCTCGTGGCGACGGCCCTGATGGGCGCTGCGCTGCTGTGCGTCTCCGACCTCATCGGACAGAACGTCATCCCGAAGCATGCGCTCCCCGTGGGCGTGGTCACCCTCGTGCTCGGCGGCGTGTACCTCATCTGGCTCGTGGTGCGCGGCAGCAGAAGAAGATAGTTGCGCCGCGGAGTGCCGTGAAGCGCAGCGCGGACGGGCGGGGCCGGATTCCGCGTCGACCGGTCAGGAGCTGCGCAGTGAAGGCTGCACTGCAGGTGCTCCCTCGAGTGCGTTCCCGTGCTCTCTGGCCTTCCTGTCTCGTGACGTGTACGCGAGAGACAGTCCAGCCACCGCAAGCCAGCATGCCGTCCACAACCCCTGTCCGGGGACGCCGTCGGCGCTGCCCCATTGGACCCAGGAGAACCCGGAATCTGCGATCGGGCACGCGAGGAGGACCGCAGCGATCGCTATCGCTCCCATCGGATTCAGCGGGACGACGCGTGCCACCACGAGCACGACAACGAGTGCGGCGAGGATGTACCACCACCCCAGGAGGGCCGTCATGTCGTACGACGACATCGCCTCAGAGCAGACCGCGTTCATGTTCTTCCCGGAGGCGCCGGCGCAAGGGGCCCAATACGACGAGGAATCCCATGTCACCCAGAGGGCGAACCCGATGAGGACGGCAGCGCACACCACGCGAACCGGTCCTTGGACACGTTGACGCAGCCCCATGTTCGACATGCTAGACCTGCCTGCTTCCATTGAGTAGTGATATCCATCCGCACCGAAGGTGGTGGCGGAGCCGAGCTTCTGCCAGAGCCCTGTGCGGGCCCCGGCAGAAGCGGCGAAGATCAGCACGGACGCAGCATCGTGACGTTCGCGCCGAGGTTGTTCACCTTGTACCAGACGCCGGTCGTGCCTGTGTTCCTGTAGGACGTCGGAGGTCCCAGGCCGGCGCCGACCTTCATGGCGAGACAGGACTTGGGGCCGACGTAGACGGCATCCCAGTCGTAGAAGCGGCCAGAGGAGTCCTTGAAGATGTTCGAGTTCTTGTACGAATCCAAGGTGGCGGTCACACCGGTCACGGTTCCCACGTTCGTGGTGCCCGAGAAGTTCGTACCGATCCGGATGCTCACCCCTGACGTGTTGTAGAAGATGCCACAGAGCACGCCGACCTGGTTGGCCGTGCAACGGTTGTCCGTCGCTTCTGCAGGGGCCGAGCCGAGCGCTGCGATCGTGCAGGCCACGAGCACGGCGCACACTGCGGTGAGGAGCTTCTTGACCGGTCCTCGTTGAACCCACGTGGTCGTTGTTGCATCAGACATTCCCATTCCTCCTTCTGCGCACCTCGGTGGTGCGTAGGACGAGGCAACAGCAGGGCACTTCGGTGCACCAGCGCACAGAATGCCTTGACAGGGGGCGCTCGACGCGGCATGCACATCGATCTCGAACGATGCTGTGTCGGCCCAGAATCGGCTTCGTCGAACGGACACACGGCCACCGGGCCTGTGGCTATCATGTCTCGGTGCCGGACCAGGAAGATCTGAGAACTGTTCCACCGCCGCCGCTGCAGGGGGTGCGCGTCCTCGACGTGTCCACGCTGTTCGCGGGGCCGCTGGCGGCGACCTTCCTCGGTGACTTCGGCGCCGACGTGATCAAGGTCGAGCATCCGACGAGGCCCGACGCCTCACGCGGCCACGGGCCGCAGAAGGACGGCGTCAACCTCTGGTGGAAGACGCTCGGGCGCAACAAGCGGACGGTCACGATCGACCTGAGCACGGATGCAGGAGCCGACGTGCTCCTGCGCCTGATCGCCGACGCCGACGTGATGATCGAGAACTTCCGGCCGGGGACGCTGGAGCGCTGGGGGCTCTCGCCCGAGCGTCTGCACGAGGCGAACCCGCGCCTGGTCCTGGCGAGGGTCACGGCCTTCGGCCAGTTCGGCCCGTACTCCTCGCGGCCGGGGTTCGGGAGTCTGGCCGAGGCGATGAGCGGGTTCGCCGCCCTCACCGGAGATCCGGACGGGCCTCCCACGCTGCCGCCGTTCGGCCTCGCCGACGGCATCGCGGCCCTGGCGACGTCGTACGCGGTCATGGCCGCGCTGCGCGGCGCCGAGCGCGACGGGCGGGGGCAGGTCGTCGACATGGCGATCATCGAGCCGATCCTGATGCTGCTCGGCGGGCAGATCACGGCGTGGGACCAGCTCGGCCTCGTGCAGCCCCGCACGGGAAACCGATCGGTGAACAACGCGCCCCGCAACGTGTACCGCTCGCGCGACGACGTCTGGCTCGCGGTCTCGACCAGCTCGCAGTCGATCGCGGAGAGGGTGATGCGGATCGTCGGCCGCGCGGAGCTCATCGACGAGGACTGGTTCACCTCAGGGCACGAGCGCGCACGGCATGCCGACGAGCTCGACGACGCGGTGCAGTCGTGGATCGGCGCGCACGACGCCGCCGAGGTGGTCGCGGCGTTCGAGGCGGCATCGGCCGCCGTCGCCCCGGTCTACGACGTCAGGGGAGTCGTCGACGATCCGCAGTACCGGGCGCTGGGGACGGTCGTGAGAGTGCCGGACGAGGAGCTCGGCGACATCGCGATGCAGAACGTGCTGTTCCGGATGTCGCGCACGCCCGGGTCGATCCGGTGGGCGGGCCGTCCGCACGGCGCCGACACCGACGAGGTGCTGGGCGAGGCCGGCTTCTCGGATGCCGACATCACGGCGCTGCGCGAGGCGGGTGCGGTGTGATGGACCTCTACCGGACGGGTCTTTACGTGCCGGGGGACCGCCCCGACCGCTTCGGCTCGGCGGAGTCCAGCGGCGCCGACCTCGTCGTCTTCGACCTCGAAGACGCTGTCGCGCCGGATCGCAAGGCTCTGGCTCGGGACGCGGTCGTCGACCATCTCGGTGGGCGGAAGACGAACGCCGGTGGCGTGCACGGCAGCAGGCCTGCGGCCGGTGCGCTCCGCGGTGATCCCGGAACGTCCATTGCTATCCAGGTGCGTGTGAATCCGCACGACGACGCCGATCTGCGTGCTGTTGCCGAGCTGCCGCGGCACGTCGGCATCCGTCTGCCCAAGGTCGAGAGTGTCGCCGAACTCGATCGCGCGGTCGCGCTCGCCCCCGGTCGTCCGGTGATCGCACTGCTGGAGTCGGCGCGAGGCGTGGTGAACGCGGCGGCTCTCGCCGAGCATCCCGCCGTCACCGCGCTGGCGCTCGGCGAGAGCGACCTGCGCAGCGAGGTCGGCGGAGAGCAGCCGGTGCTCGATCACGCCAGACTCACGGTGCTGTTCGCGGCACGTGCCGCAGGGCTGCCCGCTCCCATGGGCTCCGTCTATCCGGCGATCCGCGACCACGAGGGCCTGCGCGCCGACACCCTGCGGCTCGCGACCCTGGGTCTGTACGGGCGGATGGCGGTGCATCCGACCCAGTTGTCCGTGATCGGCGAGGTGTTCGCCCCGAGTGTTGCTGATGTCGCCTGGGCGGAGGAAGTGCTGGCCGCGCTCGCCACCGGTGGCGTGGCAACGCTGGCTTCGGGGGAGATGGTCGACCCCGCGATGCGCGGACGAGCGGAACGCATCCTGCACCTCCCGCGCTGAGGCCAGGCGGGGGTAGCGCGGCCTCCGCGCCCGCGTCGAGTGCACGTGATGTCGTCGAGTGCACGGCTTGCCGACGTCAGGATGCCGTTCACTCGTCGAGTGCACGTGATGTCGACGTCGGGTCACGCCCATGCCCCGCCGACGAACCCCTTGACACCGGCATCCGACAGCCCTAGATTCCCTGGAGCCCGACCAGCGCCGATTTGGAAACGTTTCCACATCGGGATGCTGGAAACGTTTCCACTCGAAGAGGAGCATCATGGGGACGAAGCCGACTCTGCACGAGGTCGCGGCCGCGGCCGGCGTCTCGCTGGCCTCGGCGTCTCGCGCTCTCACCGGCCGCTCGGCGAGCCCCGAGATGGTCCGCAAGGTCCGCACGGCGGCGAAGCGCATCGGCTACCTGCCCGACGCCACCGCGCGATCGCTGCGTCTCGGCGGTCACCGTCAGGTCGTGTTCGCGGTCGACGACATCGGCAACCCGAACTACGTGCAGATGCTGCGGGCGATCGAGGCCGAGCTGGGGGAGACCACCCGCATCAGCGTCTCGTCCACCGGCCGGCGCCCTGATCAGACCGTCGAGCTCGTCCGGATGCTGAGCATGGGAGCGGGCGACGGACTCATCATCTCGCCGCTGCGCGTGACCCCGGCGCTGCGCCAGGCGATCGCCGACACGGTCGTGCCGGTCGTCGTGATCGGCACCCTGCACTCCGACCTCGGCATCGACAACGTCTTCGTCGACTCCTCGGTCGCCGTCGGCATGGTCGTCGACCACCTCGTCGAGATCGGCCGCACGCACATCGCCGTCATCAACGGGCCGGGCAACACGAACCCCGGTGCGGCCCGTCGCGCGGGCTTCACCGCCGCCGTCGAGCGGCACGCGCTCCACCGCGCCGACGCGCTGCAGATCACCGCCGCCGACTTCACGGTGGGGGCGGGCGTCGAGGCGGCTGAGCGGCTGCTCGCGGCGACGCTCGACGACGGCATCCCCGTCGACGCGATCGTGTGCGCGAACGACCTCATCGCGATCGGCGCCATCAGCGCCGCCCGGCGCCGCGGGCTGCGCGTCCCCGAGGATCTCGCCGTCACCGGCATCGACGACACCGAGCTCGCCGCCCTCTACAGCCCGCCGCTCACCTCCGTGTCGCTGCAGTCCGAGCGTCGAGGGAGGATCGCGGCGCGGATGCTCAGCGAGAGGTTCGCCGATCCCTCCCGCCCGCCGCGGCGGGAGACCGTCGAGGCGACGCTCGTCATCAGGGCGTCGACGATCGGAGAAGCAGCATGAGCGTCGACTCCGGCATCCGGCGGCCCGCCGCCTCGCCCGCTCCGCGCACAGGCGGACTGGCCCGCTCGCGGCGCAACGAGGCGATCGGCCTGGTCATCCCCACGCTGATCCCGATCCTCGCCCTCAGCGTCGTCCCGCTCGTCATCGGCGTCGCGACGGCCTTCACCGACTCGCGTCTCGCCCGCAACCACGAGACGCAGTTCATCGGCTTCGAGAACTTCATCAAGCTCGGGTCCGACACGCAGTTCTGGCAGTCGTTCGGCATCGGCATGATCTGGGCCGTGACGGTGACCGCGCTGCAGCTGATCGGCGGGCTGTGCCTCGCGCTGCTGCTGAACACCGACCTGCGCTTCCGCGGCATCACCCGCGTGCTGGCGCTGATCCCGTGGGCCATGCCGCCCGTGGTGGTGGCGGTGATGTGGCAGATGATCTACTCGCCGACCAACGGTCCGCTGAACTGGCTCATCGAGTCGCTCGGAGGGCCCGCGAACATCAACTGGCTCGGCGACTTCGGCCTCGCCCTCCCCGCCGTGATCCTCGTGGGGGTCTGGGTCGGGATGCCGCAGAACACGGTCGTGCTGCTCGCCGGTCTGCAGCAGGTGCCGAGCGAGCTGCTCGAGGCCGCGGCGGTGGACGGCGCCGGCACCTGGCGGCGGTTCGTCAACGTCACGCTCCCCGCTCTGCGCCCCGTGATCTTCTCGATCGCCAGCCTGAGCTTCATCTGGAACTTCAACTCCTTCGGCATCGTCTACGTGATGACCGAGGGCGGCCCCGGCGGCCGAACAATGCTGCCGATGCTGTTCACCTACCTCGAGGCGTTCAAGACCCGCAACACCGGTGGGGCCGCGGCGATGGGCGACGTGATCGTCCTCTTCCTCATCGTGATCCTGGTGATCGCCCTGTGGCGCCAGTTCCGTCCTGAGAGGAGCGCACGATGAGCGACACGACCGCGACCAGGAGCATGGTCACCCAGAACGCGACGAAGACGCAGCGTCGTCGCGCCGACCGGCGCGCGAAGAAGCCGCTCGTGCGGATCCTGCAGTACCTCGCGCTCGCCGGATTCCTCGTCTTCCTCGGCTTCCCGCTGCTGTGGCTGATCTCGACCGCGTTCAAGTCCTCGGCGGAGATCAACTCCCTCGCCGTGAACCTGTTCCCGCTGCAGCCGACGATCGACAACTTCATGGTGGCGCTCGAACGCCAGGGGCTCGTCCGTGCGGCGGGCAACAGCCTCCTGGTGGCGGTCGCGACGACGATCATCGTGACCCTGCTCTCGATACCCGGCGCCTACGTGATGGCCAGGTACCAGGGCAAGCTCCGCTCGATCGGCGTCGGATACATCCTGGTGAGCCAGATCTTCCCGGTCATCCTCATCGTCATCCCGCTGTTCTTCATCCTGCGGTCGGTCGGCCTGGTCGACTCGCTGCTCGGTCTCGTCGCGGTGTACTCCGTCTACACGCTGCCCTTCTCGCTGTGGATGCTGCAGGGCTACGTGGCGGCGATCCCCTACGACGTCGAGGAGGCTGCCGCGATCGACGGCGCCAACAAGCTCCGCACCCTCCAGCGGGTCGTCTTCCCGCTGCTCATGCCGGGGCTCGTCGCGACGGCGATGTTCAGCTTCGTGTCGGCGTACAACGAGTTCTTCTTCGCGCTGGTGCTCCTGCAGTCGCCCGAGAACTACACGCTGCCGATCGCGCTGTCCACGTTCGTCGGCGGTGAGGGCAAGGTCGCGGTCGGACCCCTCGCTGCCGGCGCCCTGCTCTCCAGCATCCCCAGCATCGTGTTCTTCACCCTGCTCCAGAAGCGCCTGGCCACCGGTCTGCTGTCCGGCGCGGTCAAGGGCTAGAACCCGCAGTCTCCACGCAGTTCCCGAACACACAGAGAAAGAGGTATGAAGTGAAGAAGCTTCATCGCGCATCCATCGCGCTCGCCGCAGCGGCCGTCACGGCCCTGACCCTGGCGTCGTGCTCCCAGGGCGGAGGGGAGACGCCCGACGACTCCGGCGACGGCAAGCCGGTCTCGATCACGTTCCAGTCGTTCTCCGACCAGCCCGCCGCGATCCAGGCGACGAAGGAGATCGTCGACGCCTGGAACGAGGACAACCCCGACATCCAGGTCGAGATCGTGCAGGCCCCGACCGACAGCCTCGACGACAAGCTGACCACGCAGTTCGCCGGCGGCGTCGCCCCCGACATCATCCACTACGAGGTCCTCGGCATCGTGCCCTTCGCCCGAGACGGCTACGTCGCCGACCTGAGCGATCTGCTGAGCAAGAAGACCATCGACGACATCGACCCCGGCGTGCTGGAGTCGGTCACGGTCGACGACCAGATCATCGGCGCCCCCACGGAGCTGCAGACCTACGTCGTGTTCGCCAACAAGAAGCTGCTCGAGGCGGCGGGCGTCGAGATCCCGACCGGCGACTCGATGTCGTGGGACGAGCTGGCCGACATCGCCGCGGCCACCACGTCGGGCGACGTGCACGGCATCACGTGGGGCCTGAAGAGCCCGACGGCCGCGTTCATGAGCCTCGGCATGGGCTTCGGCTCGGAGTACTTCACCGGCAAGGGGGAGGACATGAAGGTCGCCGTCAAGGACGCCGACCTCGAGGTCCCGAACCGCGTGCGCGACATGATCGAGGCCGGCTCCGTCGACCCGATCGGCGTCACCCAGTCGGGCTCCGACGTGCTCGCCACGTTCTACGCCGGCAAGGCGGCGATGACCGTGCAGGGGTCGTACCAGGTCGCCAACATCGCCACGGATGCTCCGGCCGACATGGACTGGATCGTGCTGCCCCCGCTCGCCGGCTCCGAGGGGGCCGTCCAGGCGGCCAACCCGCAGACGCTCTCGATCAACATCGACTCGCCGCACCAGAAGCAGGCCGCGAAGTTCCTCGACTACTTCATGGAGACCGACAACCTCGTGAAGATGAACGTCGCCGACGGACTCATCCCGACCACGGTGTCGGCGCGCGAGGCGCTCGCGACGCAGACGGCCGATCAGAACGGCTGGCCCGAGATCGTGAAGTCGGCGGAGGGTCTGCAGGGGCCGGTGTTCCTGCAGGCGAACGGCTTCGTCCGCTGGAAGGACACGGTCGCGACCCCCGCGTTCCAGAAGTTCCTCGGCGGCGAGATCGACGACAAGGGCCTGGCGTCCGAGCTCGACGCCGGCTGGGCACAGGTCAACGGTTGACGACGAGCGGGGCGGATGCCGGGCATCCGCCCCGCTCCTATGAGAGGAATGGCATGAGCTGGATTCAGGAACGCACGGCGGCGGTTCTCGCAGGGTCGGCGATCGGAGACGCGCTGGGAGGAGCAGCCGAGGGCTTCAGCCCCGAGAAGATCAAGGAGCGCTACGGAGGGCGGATCGACGGGATCGTCCCGCCGTACCACCTGGACTGGCAGACCGCCCGGCCGGTGAGCCCGTACCACAAGGGCGACGGGCACATCACGGACGACACCCTCATGACGCAGGCGCTGATCCGCGTGTACGCGGAGCGCCGCGACCACATCGACGCGTTCGCCGTGGCGGAGCTGCTGGTGCCGCTGCTGCAGACCGAGATCCGCTGGATCCCCGAGCTGGAGCGGGAGTCGATCCTGCTGCAGCGCATCTTCCTCGCCGAGAAGTGGCTCGTCACCCGTCTGCAGTACGGCCATGTGGATCCGCGCGAGGCCGGCGTCGGCAACGTCGTCAACTGCGGGGCCGCGATGTACATGGCTCCGGTCGGCGTCGTCAACGCCGGCAACCCGCGGGCCGCGTACGCCGAGGCGATCGACATCGCCGGCGCCCACCAGTCCAGCTACGGCCGCGAGGCCGCGGGGGTCTTCGCGGCGGCGGTCGCGGCATCCGTCGCGGTGGGCGCGACCGTCGACTCGGTGATCGACGCCGCACTCGACGTGGCGCACGACGGCACGGCGGCGGCGATCCGCGCCGTGGTGGATGCTGCACGCTCGCTCTCCGCCGACGCCACGGATGACGAGATCGGCGCCGCGCTCCGCGACGCGATCCGCCCCTTCGACACGGTGGGCGACGCGTACCGTGAACCGCTCATGGACGCCAGAGTGCCCTCCCGCACGAAGTCGATCGAGGAGCTTCCCGTCGCCCTGGGCTTCCTCGTCGCCTACGACGGGGACTTCCTCCCCACGGTGCTCGGGGCGGTCAACTACGGTCGCGACTCCGACTCGATCGCCTCGATGGCGGGGAGCGTCGCGGCCGGCATCGGAGGGAACGCCGTCATCCCGGCCGACATGCTCGACACGATCGCGACGGCCAGCCGGGTCGACTTCGACGAGTACGCGACCCTGCTGTCGGACGTCGCGGTGGAGATCATGGAGAGGGACGTCGCTCGCGCCGAGGCCGATGTCCGCCGCGTCGCGGCACTGCGGGCGGCATGATGCGCCTGACCTGGGCTCAGCCCGAAGACCTCGTGCCGCACGAGCTGGTGCAGGCGCGCGCCGAGGGCTCGGCGGTCGACGCGATCGCCGAGCGCTGGCGCGCGGCGGGCGGCGCGCTCGACCCGGTCAGGGGAGGGGCGACCCCCGACGCGGCATCCGATGAGCTGCGCGCGCTCGCCCGCGAGCTGCTCGTGGAGCTCGACGCCCTCGTGGCGCCGGAGCCGAGCGCCTGGCCGGAGCTGCGTGCGCAGCTCGACGGCATCCCCGCGCCCATCCCGGCGCCCGACGCCGCCGTGCTCCTCGACAGGATCCACGGGGCGTGGGCGGGCAGATCGGCGGGGTGTTTGTGGGGCAAGCCCGTCGAGAAGATCCCGCGCCAGGGCATCGAGGAGATCCTGCGCTCCACCGGACGGTGGCCCCTCGTCGACTACTTCACCGCACAGGGCCTGCCGGACGAGGTCGCAGCCCGCTGGCCGTGGAACCGCCGCTCCGCCGTCAACTCCCTGGTCGAGAACATCGACGGGATGCCGGAGGACGACGACCTCAACTACCCGCTCCTCAACCTCCGGGTTCTGGAGACCGCCGGCCGGGGGTTCACGACAGACGACACCGCGCAGGCGTGGCTGGCCGACCTCCCCGCCGGACGCACCTTCACCGCCGAGCGGATCGCGTACCGCAACCTGCTCGACGGCTACCGCCCCGACGAGGCCGCGCGCGGGCGCAACCCGTTCCGCGAGTGGATCGGCGCGCTCATCCGCACCGACGTGTACGGCTGGATCAACCCGGGCGACCTCGCCGAGGCGGCGCGCATGGCCTGGACCGACGCCCGGCTCAGCCACACGCGCAACGGTCTGTGGGGGGCGATGTGGGCGGCGGCGCTCACGTCGGCATCCCTCGTCGTCTCCTCGGTCGACGAGGTCCTCGACCTGGCGGCGACCGTCGTGCCTGCAGGCTCCGACCTCGCGGAGGCCATCGCGCACGGTGCCGACCTCGGCCGGTCGGAGCTCGACGACGCCGCCGCGATCGACGCCCTGCACGCCGCCTACGGACACCTGCACTGGGTGCACACGATCAACAACGCCGCCACGATCGCCTTCGCCCTCGCCCGCAGCGGCGGCGACATCGCACGGGGCGTGCCGCTCGCGGTCGTCACCGGATGGGACACCGACTCGGCGGGGGCCACCGTCGGATCGGTCCTCGGCGGTCTCGCCGGATCCGCCCGCCTTCCCCGCCGCCTCATCGATCCTCTCCGCAACCGCATCGCGACGAGCCTCCCCGGGCTCGACGGGGTCGCGATCGACGACCTCGCCCGCCGCACCGCAGCGCTGATCCCCGCGCGCTGAGCACCCCCCAAGAGACAAGGACAGTCATGACCCCTCCCACGCCCACCCTGCAGGACCGCGCGCGCGGTTCGCTCGCCGGGCTCGCCATCGGCGATGCGATCGGGCGACCGGTCGAAGGCTTCTCCGCCGCGGAGATCCAGGCCGCCCACGGACGTGTGACCGGCTACCTCGACCCGGAGCCCGCCGGCAGCGACGACACCGAGTACGCCCTCCTCACGGCCAAGACCATCCAGCGCGTGGGCGTCACGGCGACAGCCGACGACTTCGCGCAGACCTGGATCGACGACGTGCTCCCGCAGGCCGACGACTTCAAGGGCGGCGGTTTCAGCGAGATGGCGGCGATCGACAACCTGCGCCGCGGCATCCGGCCTCCGCTCAGCGGCGACACCATGCACGGCTGGAGCGACGGACTCGCGATGCGGGTCAGCCCGCTCGGCATCGTCGCCGACGGGGATGCCGCGCTCGCGCAGCGCCTCGCCGAAGCGGACGGCGCCGTGAGCCACACCACCGAGGGCATCTGGGCGGGAGTGGTCGTCGCCGTCGCCGTGACCACCGCGCTCACGGGGGCCGACGCTGCCGCCTGCTACGAGGCCGGCCTCGCCGCGATCCCCGCCGACAGCTGGACGGCCCGCAACCTCCGAGACGCGCGTGACCTCGTGAACTCCGGTCTCGACGACGACGCGCTGGCCCTCGCCCTCCACGACCGCCTCGCCGTGGTCGACTACTTCTGGGCCGACCTCGCCCCGGAGGCCGTCGGCCTGGCGATGGCATCGGTCCTGCACGCCAGGGGGCGCGCAGCCGACAGCATCCTCTTCGCGGTCAACATGGGCCGCGACGCCGACACGACCGCGGCCATCGCCGGCTGCATCGGCGGGGCGATCTCCGGGATCGGCGATCTGCCCGACGAGTGGGTGGCGGGGCTCCGCCCTGTCGCCGGTTCGTGCATCCGCTCGATGGCGGGGATCCATCCGCTGGATGCCGCCGACACCCTGACCCGCATCGTCGAGGAGGCGCGCGCATGACCACCCCCCTGATCGACCTGTTCACCCGGGGCATCGTCGCCGGGGAGTCGGCGTCCTCCATGAACGCGGACTTCCGCGTCTACGCCCTTCCCCCCAAGCGCGTGAACCGCGTGCGGATCCTGGCGAAGCTGGGTGACGAGGATCGCACCACCACCGTGCCCCGTCCGTTCACCCACGCCGCCCCTCCGACCACGCTGCACCCCGGCGCGGGTGAGAACATCGAGTGGTTCGCGTTCTCCGCCCGTCAGCACGCCAGGGGTCTCGGCCTCACCGAGTGGCGGCATCTCGCCGAGATCGAGGAGGACCCCGCCTCCGGGTTCCGCGCTCGCATCGGCACGAAGCTCGCGCTGCAGAACCTCCGCCACGGAGCCGTTCCTCCGCAGTCCGGGCACGACAACGCGCACTACTTCGACGACATCGCCACCGTGCGCGCGCTCGCCGCGGTCGCCGTGCACCGCGGGAACGGTGCGGTCGACGCGGCGGAGGCGGATGCCGCCATCACGCACTCGCTCGACGGCGTCTGGTGCGCTCGCGCCTCCGCCGTCCTGTTCGAGTCGCTGCTCGACGGGGCCACGGCAGCGGATGCCGTCGCCCTCGCGGTTGCGGAGCTGCCCGCGGACACCTGGAGCCGGCGCATGGCCGAGACGTCGCTGCGCGTCGCGGGGGAGGCGAACGGTCCCCTCGATCGGGCGCGACGCCTGAGCACCGGGGTCGGCGACTGGGTCTACAGCTACCCGATCGCGGCGCCGGAGACCTTCGGCTTCCTGCTCGCCCACGTCGCGACCGCGACCGATGCCGACGACCTCCTGCTCGGCGCGCTCGCACAGCCGCGCAACGCCGCATCGCTCCCAGCACTGGCGGGAGCGGCGGCGGCCGTGCTGTTCGGCGAGGAGTGGATCCCCGCGGGGCTCGATGCCGACGACATCCGGCTCACGGGTCTGGGGATCCCCGACCTGGCGGGGCTCACCGTCGCGGAGGCCATCGCGCGATGACGCTGTGCTCGAGAGGATCGGGGGCGCCGACGTGGGAGTGATCGTGCTCGGCAGCGCCAACCACGACACGTCGGTGTCGATGCCGCGGATCCCCGCCCCTGGGGAGACGATCCTCGCCACCGGGGCGGCGAGCGGCCCCGGCGGCAAGGGGCTGAACCAGGCGGTCGCCGCCGCCCGCTCTGGAGCCTCGACCACGTTCGTCGGAGCCGTGGGCGACGACGAGGCCGGTGAGCGACTCCGCGGCGTTCTCATCGACGAGGGGGTGCGCGCGGGACTCGGCGTCTCCGAGCGACCAACGGGCACGGCGTTCGTCATGGTCGCCGACGACGGCGAGAACGCGATCGTGGTCGTCGCCGGGGCCAACGGCGACGGCGCCGCGATCACCGCGGAGGCGGCATCCGCTCTCGCGTCGGCGGGCTCGGGCGACCTCGTCCTCGCGCAGCTGGAGGTGCCGCTCGACGCCGTGCTGTCGGCGTTCCGCTCGGCGAAGGAGCGCGGGGCGACGACCGTTCTCAACGCCGCGCCCAGCAGGCCACTCTCAGAAGATCAGCTGGCGCTCGTGGATGTGCTGATCGTGAACCAGCACGAGTGCCTCGATCTCGCGGGCGCGCCGGTCGGCGGGGCCGCGGATGCCGCGGGGGCGCCGGTCGTAGGGGTGACTGATGACGCGGGGGCGCCGGTAGTAGGGGTGACTGATGATGCGGTCGCCGATGCCGCACGCTTCCTCGCCGCACGGGTCGGGACCGTCGTCGTGACACTCGGAGCGGCTGGCGCGCTCGTCCTCTCCGCGGGCGAGGAGACGCGGATCCCCGCGTTCTCGGTCACCGCCGTCGACACGACCGCCGCGGGCGACACGTTCTGCGGGGCGCTCGCCTCCCGCCTCGCGGCAGGAGACGCCCTCGCAGCGGCTGTGCCGTTCGCCTCGGCCGCCGCGGCCCTGTGCGTGCAGCGGCCCGGGGCCGCGGCATCCGCTCCCCGCCTCGACGAGATCACGGAACTGCTCGCGACCCGCGCCTGATGCGCCCGGCGCGGCGTTCACAACTCCTCAAGAATCGCGCGATTCCTGCTCGCTGGGGCCCGGATCGGCCCGGATCGGCCCGGATTTTGAGGAGTTGTGAACCGATGCCGCCGCCGCACGCGGCCCCGGACGATACTGCCGTCGCACGCGGCCCGAGACGCCGCCGCCGTCGCCCCAGGCCCGAGCCGCACCCGGCCCGAGACGCACGAAGGGCCGGAGCGTGCGCCCCGGCCCTTCGCTGTCGGCATCCGCTCAGAGCGGCGCGACGATGTCCTGCTTCACGTCCCACTCGGTGACGACGGTGACCGACTCGATCGACTGGCCGCTGACGTCGGCGGTGCCGGTGGTCGCCAGCGGGGCGAAGTCCTTCGTGAGCTCCAGCACGATCGACGAGGCGACGCCCTGCGTCTCGATCGTCCCGGAGACGAGGAACACCTTCTGACCCAGGCGCTCGCCCGTGCCCGTGACGGTGAAGTCGCCCGCGAGGAGCGTGGCGATGGCGGTGGGGCTCGATGCGGCGGCGGCCGTCGCGCCCATGCTGAGTCCGGCGATGATCGGGTCGCTGGACGTGGAGTCCGCGACCTGCCAGGCGCCGGTCGCCGACTTCACCCAGGCGTCGGAGCCGATCACGATGACCGAACCCATCGGCGTGGTCGACTCGAGCGCCTTCTCCGAGGGGTTGTACCTGCCGGTGGTCTCCATGCCCATGACCGTCGAGGTGGCGGCGTACCCCGCGATGGACGAGGTGGCGTCGGCGATGCAGCCGCCGAGCGCGGCGCCGTCGATCTTCGCGCCCTCCGTGAGCTCGGGGCAGCCGGTCGTCGGCGCCTCAGCCTCCTGCGAGGCGCTCGCCGACGGCTTCGCGTCGGCGGGCTTGTCCGTGGCCCCTGCGGAGCATCCGGTGAGCATGACGGCGGCGGCGAGAACCACGCCGACCCCCCACTTGTTGACGCGCATGGCGTCCCCCCTCTGGTCGCGGCCGGTGGCGTTCACCGGCACGCATCCAGCATGCCAAGTCGCCCGGAAGGGCTGTGGACGCGACTCCGAGCCGCATCAGGTAGACTGTGCAGGTTGTCTGCCCTCAGGCATCCATTCGGATGCACGGGCGGTCGACGTGCTACACACCCTCCTGCTTCCGGGAAAGTCCCGGAAGCCGTTCTAGTCCGAAGGAGGTGGGTAAGTGACGCACCAGTACGAACTCATGGTCATTCTGACCCCCGAGATCGATGAGCGCACGGTCGCCCCGACGCTCGACAAGTTCCTGAAGGTCATCACCAACGATGGTGGCTCGATTGAAAAGGTCGACATCTGGGGCAAGCGCCGTCTCGCTTACGAGATCCAGAAGAAGAACGAAGGCATCTACGCCGTCGTCAACTTCACCGCTACCAGCGAGGCCACGCAGGAGCTCGACCGTCAGCTCAAGCTGAACGAGTCGATCATGCGCACCAAGGTGCTGCGTGCCGAGGAAGCTCAGGCGATGATCGCTTCCGAGGCGAAGCTCACCGAGGAGAAGGCTGCTCGCAAGGCGGCCAAGGCTGCGAAGGCCTAAGTCTCATGGCCGGCGAAACAGTCATCACCGTGGTGGGCAACCTCACGGCCGACCCCGAGCTGCGGTACACGCAGAACGGACTGCCGGTGGCGAACTTCACCATCGCATCGACGCCTCGGAACTTCGACCGCGCCGCGAACGAGTGGAAGGACGGCGAAGCGCTGTTCCTCCGCGCGTCCGTGTGGCGTGAGTTCGCCGAGCACGTGGCGGGTTCTCTGACCAAGGGCATGCGGGTCATCGCGACCGGCCGTCTGCGTCAGCGCTCCTACCAGGACCGCGAGGGCAACCAGCGCACCGCGATCGAGCTGGAGGTCGACGAGATCGGCCCCTCGCTCCGTTACGCGACTGCGCAGGTCACCCGTGCGGCGTCGAACGGCGGCGGCCAGGGTGGCGGTCAGGGTGGCGGGCAGTCCCGCCCCGCGCAGCAGGTGTCGGAGGAGCCGTGGTCAACGCCCGGCTCGTCGACCAGCGCAGATGCGTGGAGCACCCCGGGCAGCTTCGGCGACGACACCCCGTTCTGATCAAGGATCTCCGGATGTTTCGGCATCCGTCTCATAACTAAGGAAAAACTATGGCTGGAAAGTCGAGCGGCGACCGCCGCAAGCCGCGGAAGGGTGGCAAGCCCACCGCTCCCGCGAAGTCGATCCGGGTCGGCGTCATTGACTACAAGGACGTCGCCACGCTTCGCAAGTTCATCTCGGAGCGTGGAAAGATCCGCGCCCGTCGTATCACCGGTGTCTCCGTGCAGGAGCAGCGTCTGATCGCTCGCGCGATCAAGAACGCTCGCGAGATGGCTCTCCTGCCCTACGCCGGCGCTGGCCGCTAAGGGGTACGGATATGGCAAAGCTGATTCTCACGAACGAGGTCGCCGGGCTCGGAAGCGCCGGTGACGTGGTCGAGGTCAAGAACGGGTACGCCCGCAACTACCTCATCCCCCAGGGCTTCGCTACGGCGTGGACCCGCGGTGGCGAAAAGCAGGTCGCTTCGATCCAGGCTGCTCGTCAGGCTCGCGCGATCCACGACCGCGACGAGGCCGTGGCCCTGAAGAACTCCCTCGAGGGCACCAAGGTCCGTCTCGCCGTCAAGGCGGGCGCCGAGGGTCGCCTCTTCGGTTCGGTCAAGACCGCCGATGTCGCAGACGCTGTCGCGGCTGCCGGTCTCGGTTCGATCGACAAGCGCAAGGTGCACATCACGTCGACCATCAAGTCGACCGGTGAGCACGAGGCCACGGTTCGTCTGCACGACGACGTGACCGCTGTCATCACGCTGCAGGTCGTCGCCGCCAAGTAAGGCGCGACGTCTGTCGAACGCCCCCTGTCCTCCGGGACAGGGGGCGTTCTGCGTACCGGGGAAGCCGCGCGACGGCGGGTGACGGATGCCGTCGGCATCCGTCCTGAGGGCATGGCGGATGCCCCGTGGTGAGGGCCACGGGGCATCCGCTGTATCGCGTGGGGCGCCGCAGGCTGCGGGCGAGTGAGGGGCTCCTATCCCGAAGGCTCTCGTCGGCGCACCCACGCTCCCGACGCGAGCGGCATCTCCTCCCCCGAGGATGACCGCTCCGCCGGGGGTATGGTCACGCCGTCGCGAGACGACGGCGTGAGAGTCCAGCGCCGAGGAGGAGCAGGAGAGCGGCGACCGCGGCGAGCCCGAGCGCTGGGGACCCTCCGGTGGTGGCGAGCGCGTCAGCGCCCGTCGCGGTCGCGGCGGCTCCGTGCCCGCTCGTCGCGGGGCTCGTGGCCGGAGTGGTGCCGGGGTTGGTGCCCGGGTTCGTTCCGGGGTTGGTGCCGGGGTTCGTCCCGGGGTTCGTTCCCGGGTTCGTTCCGGGGGTCGTGCCCGGGGTGGTCACCGTGCTCTCGCCGATCACGGCGATGGCGTTGCCGCCGATCGTGATCGGGAGACTGATCGGCAGCGCGAGCTGTGTCCCGCCGAGGATCGACCCCGCTCCGGTGGTCAGAACCCCGCCGAGGACCGGTGAGGTGGCGGGTGCGGGAGCGCCGGGGGTCCCGGTGACTCGGCTGGTGCCGAGGGCCGAGATGGCGTTGCCGAGCACCGACACCGGTGCGGTCACCGGGGCGACGACCTGGCTACCGCCGGCGATCGACTCGCTGCCACCGGTGGTGGGGCCGCTGCCCGCGGTGGAAGTGACGGGTGCGGGGGCGCCGGGGGTCCCGGTGACTCGGCTGGTGCCGAGGGCCGAGATGGCGTTGCCGAGCACCGACACCGGTGCGGTCACGGGGGCGACGACCTGGCTGCCGCCCAGGATCGACTCGTTGCCGGAGGTGCCGGCAGCGACGGCCGGTGCGGATGCCGCCGGCGCGGAGGCCGGTGCGCCCGTGACCGAGCTCGTGCCGAGCACGGACACCGCGTTGCCGAGCACCGACACGGGAGCGGTGACGGGTGCCACTGCTTGTGTGCCGCTGCCGAGCCCGTCGGAGCCGTTGGTGGATGCCGTGGCCGGTGCTGCGGGGGCCGGCGCCGGTGCTGCGGCGGAGGGACCCGTGACGCCGCTGGTGCCGAGCACCGAGATGGCGTTGCCCGACACGGTGATCGGGGCGTTGACCTGGAGCAGCGCTTGCGTGCCCGAGAGCACGCCGTCGTCGCCACTGGTCTGGACGGACGGCACCCCGGCCGTCGGCGGGGCCTGGGGAGCCCCTGTCTGGGGAACTGCGGCCGGGGTGCTGGTCGAGGACGTGCCGAGAACGCTGACGGCGTTGTTCTGCACGGTGACTGGGAGGTTCACGGTGACCACTGCCTGGCTGCCTGAGGCTGCGCCGGATGCGCCGCTCGTCTCCGCCGCAGGGGCGGGGGCTGGCGCAGGGGCCGCAGGGGCGGGTGCCTGGGTGGAGGAGGAACCGAGGAGGGAGATCGCGTTGCCCGCGACCGTGATCGGGGCCGAGATCGGCGCGACCACCTGGGTGCCGGAGAGGATGCCGTCGTCTCCGTCTGTCTCGGCCGCGTTGGCGACCGAGGCGCCGAGCAGGGTGATCCCGCCGGCGATCAGCGTGCCCCAGAGGGCGCGCTTCATGAATGTGCGCATGATTGAGCTCCTGACTGAGCTGGGTGTCGAAAGATGGGATGCGCGCGGGATTTGGGGTGCGCGCGCAGCACGTCATCTGCCGTCCTCACAGGGGAGGGCGGCTCGACACGGCGTCAGTCAGGGGAGACGTCGGTGTCGGCGACCGGAGACGCCGGCAGAGCGTCGTCGGGTGCGCCGGAATCCTGCTCCACAGCACGGAGCAGGGGGATGCCGTCGTCGCTGATGCGAGCGGCGGCAGCCGCTGAGCCTCCGCCGGAGCCGGCGGAGGAAGACGGGGAGACCGGCGCGCCGGGTGGCGCGGATGCCGGGTCGTTCGATGGCGACGGGGCGCCGTTCTGCGGGCCTGCGGGGGCGCCGGCCGACGAAGGGACGCCAGGGATGCCGCGGAGGCCTCCGCGGTCCTGTGCGGACGCGGGAGAGATGCCGGTCGCCGTGGCGAGGGCGGCGTCGACGGATGCCGCGGACTCACCGGGCTGGGCGGACGCACCGGCGTCCGTGCTGCCGGGGGTTCCCGGGGCACCGGGTTCGCCGGGGACCACGGGGGTCTGCGGCTCGAGAGCCTCGAGGACCGGCGGGATCGTCCCCTCGACGATCCCGCCGACGAGTCCGGTCGTGTCGTCGACGACACCCGCGACGTCATCCACGACCTGGGGCACGCCGAGGTCGTCGACCAGGTCGCCGACGATCGGAAGGCCGGTCACGGCATCCACGATCGGCTTCGTGATCGTGGAGACCGGAGCGCCCGTGAGAACGCCGGTGACGGGGGCGACGACCGCCTGCGCGGTATCGGTGACCGTCGTGACGACCGGTGCGGCGACGGGGCCGACGACCGGGACCTGAGCGACGGTCTGCGTCACGGTGCTGACCACCGCGGGGACCGCCTGCTGCACGGGGGCGACGACGGCGGTGACGACGGGGGCCACGACCTGCGTGACGACGGGAGCGACCGGGGCGGTCACGGTGCTCACCGTGTTGCTGACGAGTCCGGTGAGTCCGTCGAGCGGACCCCCGTCCTGCTCGTCGGCGTGGGCTGCGCTGCCACCGGTGAGGATCGTGAGGGCGGCCCACGCGAGCACACCGAATCCAGCCCAGATGACGCCGGCTGGTATGCCGCGTCGGGTGGCCCGAGCGTCCACGTTCCACCTCCCCCTCTGAAGGCAAACGCACCGTCGACGCGGTTGCGTCGATGCGCTGACGATACACCCGCTCCGCCCACGTGTCCACCGGCATTCCGGTGCACTGCCGGGGCCCGGCATCCTGCGACGCGCCCGAACCGCGGTCTGGCTTGACTTTCCCCAGGTTCTGCACATGTGAAGCTCTGTGACCTCAACCTTCAATGCCCGCTTGAACCCGATTCTCATCCACAGGGTGGGGAAACTGGGAATCCCAGGTCAAGGTCAAAAACTAGAGAGGGAATCTCGGTACTCCACCGGGTTATCCACATGCGTTCTGCACAGACACTCCGAGTTTCTCCGCATCCTTTCCACATAGTTATCCACAGGCTGTGTTGCACCCTGTTTCGGGCGTGAATAGCGTGGACGAGCGACCCGATGTCAGAGGGTCCTGGTTTGCTGTGCACCTGGCCCCACGGAGCCGGATCACACGTGGCACCGCCTGTCGAGACGGAGCAGCCGCACGCACGTTTCGTCGCATCGAAGGGAGCACTGTGTCGATCGCCGACATCTCGGAGGAGCGCCTCGGCGGAGGGCGTCCGCACGAGCGCACGCCCCCGCACGACCTCCTCGCCGAGCAGAGCGCGCTGGGCGGCATGCTGCTCTCGAAAGACGCCGTCGCCGATGTGATCGAGACGCTCAAGGGCGCCGACTTCTACGTGCCGAAGCACGAGCTGATCTTCGAGGCGATCCTCTCGCTCTACTCGCACGGCGAGCCGACCGACGTCGTCGCCGTCACCGACGAGCTCATCAAGACCGGTGAGCTCGGCCGCGCCGGCGGCGCCGACTACCTGCACACGCTCACCTCGATCGTGCCGACCGCGGCCAACGCCGGCTACTACGCCGGAATCGTCTCGGAGCGTGCGATCCTCCGCCGCCTCGTCGACGCGGGCACGCGCATCGTGCAGCTCGGCTACGCCGGAGAGGGCGATGCGACCGACATCGTCAACAACGCCCAGGCCGAGATCTACTCGATCACGGGCTCGGAGACGGCCGAAGACTACGTGCCGCTGCAGATCGCGGTCGACGCGGCGCTCGAGGAGATCGAGGCCGCGAGCGGTCGAGATGGATCGATGACCGGTGTGCCGACCGGGTTCAGGGAGCTCGACGAGCTCACGAACGGTCTGCACGGCGGCCAGATGATCGTCGTCGCGGCCCGACCCGCCATGGGTAAGTCGACGCTCGCGCTCGACTTCGCGCGCTCGGCATCCATCGGCCACAACCTGCCCTCCGTCTTCTTCTCCCTCGAGATGGGCAAGAGCGAGATCGCCATGCGTCTGCTCAGCGCCGAGGGGGCCATCCCGCTGCAGAACATGCGCAAGGGAAACCTCGACCCGCGCGACTGGACGACGGTCGCCGCAACCCGCGGTCGCATCAACGACGCGCCGCTCTACATCGACGACAGCCCCAACATGACCCTGGTCGAGATCCGAGCCAAGTGTCGTCGGCTCAAGCAGCGCGAGGGTCTGCGCATGGTCATCATCGACTATCTCCAGCTGATGACCTCGGGCAAGCGCGTCGAATCGCGCCAGCAGGAGGTCTCGGAGTTCTCCCGAAGCCTCAAGCTCATCGCCAAGGAGCTCCAGGTTCCCGTCATCGCCCTGTCGCAACTGAACCGTGGTCCCGAGCAGCGGCAGGACAAGAAGCCCGCCATCAGCGACCTGCGCGAGTCGGGATCGATCGAGCAGGATGCCGACATGGTGATCCTGCTGCACCGCGACTCCGTCTACGACAAGGACGTGCGCCCCGGCGAGGCCGACCTCATCGTCGCCAAGCACCGCAACGGCCCGACCGCGACGATCACCGTCGCCTTCCAGGGCCACTACTCGCGATTCGCCGACATGGCCCCCGGCGGGGACTTCAACTAGGAGATCGACGACCTATGGATCTCGCCGTCTGGGTCGTGCTCTTCGTCGTCGCCGCTGCGGCGCTGTTCGCCGTCGGGACGGTGGCGGCGCGACGAAACGAGCTCATCAGCACGGTGGCGATGCGGTGGACTCTCGGGTTCCTCATCGCCGGACCCGTTTCGGCCACCGTGGTCATCATGATCGGACTGGCCGTGGAGCAGAACGGATCGACGGTCGCCTTCGGCTTCGCCAGCCTCGGCGCTGCCGTCTCCTCGATCGTGGTGTGCGGGATCGCATCGGCGGTCATCATGCTCGTCGGACTCATCACTCAGAACGCCCGGCGACGTCGCGCGAGAAGGTCCCCTTTCAGCCTTCCGAATCGATGACTCGGGAGTGCGGACTGTGCCGGTGAGTCGGGTCGCATGCTGAGCACCTCACGCCTAGGGCGTGTCTGACGATTGGATCGATTGGTGCGCTGAGGCCGCGCTCAGCTACTGTGCTGCCATGAGCGATGCCGTGCTTCTGCATGTCGATGACGACGGATTCTTCTGCCTCGTCGCGCCCGATACGTATCGCGGCTTCGTCGATGAGGATTGGCAGCTTGAGCAGCTCCTGACCCACTTCGTCGGGCAGATGCGCGAGGGCTCCCTGTTCGTCGCCTATCCCGGCCCGGACGATGCTGACGAGGCGGTGAAGGTGGCCGACGATCGCCGTGACGCTCCGGTGTTGCGTGAAGCGGTGAGCACTGTCGATGTTGGAGCTGGCGGACTGTGGCTCACGGACTACACGCAGCTGACGATGGCCGCTCAGTTCGACGACGAAGGGCCGATAGCCTCGGGTGCGATCCGGCTTCCCGTGCAAGAAGGCACGCAACAAGTCATCCTCAGGCAGTTTGCTGACAGCCCGGGATACGTCCTCACCATCAGCCCGGTTGCGGACGACAACCACGAGCCGCTGAGCGCAGTTCCTTGGTTCTCTCTGGATTGAGCCAGCTACATGCCGTGTCCAGACGATGACCGAGGTCAACGCTGGAGACAGGCCGCGACAAGTGTCGGTTGGTTACGGTGGATATCGGGGCTTGGACCGCGGCTTCCGCGAGATGCTCCGACGAACTGATGGAGGTCATCGTGCCTGAGCCCACCGAACAGACCCGGACCACATCGATTCGGCGCCGTCGCCGGATCATCGGCGTATCGGTTGGTGCTGCGGTGCTCTTGGTCCTCCTCTTGGGCTGGCTCAGACTGACTCTCGGGCCGCCGCCCGGGTACTCCACCAACGTGTCGATCGCCCTGCGATACGTCGCGGACGACGGCCGTACCTACTCCTGCACGTACGACTACAGCACGCCTGACGACATCCCCATGCCCGCATCCGTCGCCCGGCAGATGAACGAGAAGGACTGGTCAGAGACCGGCCAACTCATGTACGAGTGGACCAGGGCCCATCCCACTGATTCCGCACAGCGTGAACTCGCGCCCGATGACCCTCGCGCGGATCCAGTGGCGTCATGGTCGGCCGCCATGGACACATTCATCGTGTTCCCTCCCTTGCCAGTGCTCAGATCCGAAGCGCGCGACGGCAGCAACTGCGAAGAAGGACTGCGGTAAGCCGTCCCTTCGGATCTCGTGCGTGGAAGCGTTCTGGAGAGCGACGTTCGGCGTGTCAGAGGAGCTCGCCGTCCTTCGCTCCACCCGCTCATCTGCCGCATCCGGTGCGAACATGGGAGCGTGCTCTCACCACAATCGCTCAGCGAGACCGACCGGCGGCTGGTTGCGGCGTGGGCCGCGGACTGCGCAGAGCGGGTTCTCTCCTCCTTCGAGAACGAAGCGCCGGGGGATGATCGCCCTCGCGATGCGATCGCGAGAGCGCGAGCGTACGCGCGAGGAGAGCTCGACTCTGCGGGCGAGATCCGCCGCCGCTTCGTTGCGGGTCGTGCGGCGGCGTCGGCGTCGGCACCCGGAGCGGTCGCCGCCGCGCGTGCAGCGGCACAGGCCTCGGGCGTTGCCCACATGGGCGCTCACGCGCTGGGGGCGGCCGCGTACGCGGTGAAGGCAGTGAGCATCGACCGCCCCGATGGCGTCGCCGCGGAGATCGACTGGCAGGTGGCGCACATGAGCGCCGACGTTCGAGCGGCACTGCTCCTCCTGCCACCGGTCGGTGAGGACTCCGCCGGTCCCCTGGTCGCCGGGGGGCTCTTGGCCCGAGGCATCCTCGGGACGACGATCCGAGCGCTGCAAGACCGGATCGCCGCGGGCCCGCCCTGAGGCGAAGCGTCTGATTGGTATACGCGAGCAGACGAGGAAGGCTGGGGACGCCGACGCGGAAGATCGGGGGTCCCCGTGTCGGCTGAGTGGGTGTCGTCTCGTTGCCTGGGGCGACGTCGCGAGTCGAACGGTCGGCACCCACCGCCCTACGGGTTGACCTGCAGAATCGCGTGCTGCTCTCTCACGAGCGACTCCGCGGTGTCGGTGCGCCGGCTGAGGATCGCCTCCCTGAGCGAGGCGCAGTTGGCGCGCAGCAGCGGCACGGCCGAGGCGTCGATCCTGGTCCGCTGAAGGTTCCTGCGGAGCGCGAATGACGTCTCGCGCATCATCGCGTGCTGCAGCGGGTTGTCGGCCTTCAGCGAGAGGAACGAATAGAGCTCTTCACGGGCCCCGGAGGACGCGATCGGATCGGGGAGGGCGGGCGGCAGACGGTCGACCAGTGCCGCGGCGAGGAGCAGGTCGTCGGCGCTCATCCGATCCACGGCGATGCGGGTCACGAGACCGGCCTGGAGTCCTGCGAACAGCAGCGACTGCTCCACGAGATCGTCGGTCACCTCGGTGACCCTGGTGAAGCGGCCCGCAGACATCTCGACCATCCCGATCCGCTCCAGGCGCTGCAGAGCCTCACGCACGGGCACGCGCGAGACGTACATGCGCGCGGCGAGTTCCATGTCGCGCAGTCGGGTGCCGGCCGCGAGCTCGCCGCTGATGATCTCCTCGGCCAGAGTGACGAAGATCGTCTCCGCGAGCAGCGGCTTCGGCGGGGGGATGCGAGGACGGGACTGGCTGATCATGCGACTACTGACGCTCTCTCATGCGGGGGTGGACGGGGAGGGCCTGTGGAACAGTGTCTCCCAGTTCTCTGAACCCCACCGCGGCGGCGTGGACGAGCGATCGACGCGCCGGCATCCGCCGGCGACCGATCCTTCACGGGATGATGCGCTGATCGCGCAGGTCCTGGAAGATGCGCAGGAACATGGCCTCGGTCTCGACGTACTCGTGGAAACCGGCACGGCGTGACTTGGAGGTATCGGCGATCACGTCGTAGTCCCAGCCGAAGACGAAGTCGCCGAACTGCCAGGACGACACGTCGCTGTACGGGGTGGGCAGCAACCCGTGGCGCTCGACCATCGAGTCCCAGAGGTCCGACTTGTCGGCCATGATCTCGCTGAGGCTCATCGGAAGAGGCGGCGCTGTGTCCAGGTCGAAGAACGCCGCGATCTTCGGCCACATGGTCGACCAGCGGTAGATGTCGCCGTTCGTGATGTTGTACGCCTGGTTCCGGCTCTCGGGGTTCGTGGCCGCCCACGTGGTCGCCTTGGCCAGAAGGTCGGCATCCGTCATCTCGATCAGGCTGGTGTACGCGCCGGGCTTGCCGGGGAACCGCAGAGGGATGCCGAGCTCTTTGCTGATCGAGGCGTAGACAGCGATCACCATCGCGAGGTTCATCGGATTCCCGAGGCCCACTCCGGCGACGACCGAGGGGCGCAGCGCCGACCACGACCACGAGGCGCCCTCCTGCCGTCGCTCGAGGAACTGCTGCTGATCGACGTTGAACTCCGGCGGCATGTGGGGAGGGTCGTCTTCCTTGGCGGGGGTCGCGAAGGGCCCGAGATGAGCGCCGTAGACCTTGTAGCCCTGCATGAGGCTGATGTGCTCGAGTCGAGGGGCTGTGGGTTCGATGGCGTCGACGACGTTCGTCAGCATCGCGAGGTTGGGCGGGACGAGCCCGGCCCAGGTCGGGCGATCCTGATACGCGGCGTAGAACACGTGCGTGACGTCGGTCAGGGTCGAGAGCTTCGAGACGGTGTCTTCGCGGTCGAGCAGGTCCACGGCGATGTGCTGCACCGCCCCGGTATCCGCGCCTCCCCTCCGTGACAGACCGATGACCCGCCACCCTCCCTCGCGTTCCAGGTGGGAGATCAGGTTCCCTCCGATCACTCCCCGCGCACCCACAACCATCGCGACCCTGTCCATGACGCTCCCATCGTTAAATCGTATTTTTACGATCTATGTCTAGCATGCATCGGTAAATCGCGATACTGCAATATACTTGGGGAATGGATGACGGAGATGCGAGCGGCGAGCTGATCGTGGCCTTCAAGGCGCTCGGGCATCCGACGCGTCTGGCGATCCTCGGTTGGCTGAAGGACCCGGGTTCGTTCCCTCCGCAGGATCAACCCGCCGAAGACGTCGGCGTGTGCCTGAAGCACATCCAGGCGCGAGCGAACGTCTCCCAGTCGACGGCCTCGCAGTTCATGGCCACCCTGCAGCGCGCGAACCTCGTCACGTGCACCAGGGTCGGCCAGTGGTCGCACTATCGGCGCAACGAGGAGCAGATCGCCCGTCTCGGCGCACTCGTGGGCACTGCGGTCTGACCCTCGACCTCGAGCACCGCGGCGGGTGTGATCCATCGCTGCCGAGACGGTCCGGTGGGACTACGAGACCGGTACTCGCGCATGATGTGCGGACGTGACGTCGCGATCGACGATGGGAGCTCACCCTTCGTACGACAGGAAGCAGATCGTGAATCTCAAGGCTCGCTCGACCCGCACCGCCGCCGCGCTCATCGCCGGCATCGCTGTCGCCTCCGTCGCCCTCGTCGGATGCTCGACCCCTGGCGCCTCGGCGCCCTCCACCAGCGCCGACGCACCCCAGCCCGACGCTTTCGACGCGGCGACCGTCAAGAAGCTCGACGCGATCATCGAGGATGCCGTGACGACGCAGAAGCTGCCGGGCGCGATCGTCGCCGTCTGGAGTCCTGAAGGCGACTACGTCACGGCCGCCGGATACGCCGACGTCGACAAGAAGACGACGCTCACGACAGACGTCAATCACCGCATCGGCAGCGTCACCAAGACGTTCACGGTCACGGCGCTGCTGCGCCTCGTCGATGCCGGTGACGCCTCACTCGACGACCCGATCTCGACATACGTCGATGGCGTCCCCGAGGGCGACCGCATCACTCTCCGCCACCTCGCCGGTATGCGATCGGGCCTGGCCGACTACTCGCAGAACGAGGAGTGGCAGATGTCACTGCTCGAGGATCCGCGTCAGCCGGTCACCCCGCAGTCGCTTCTCGACGTGGTGAAGGATGAGCCACTGCACTTCGAGCCCTGTTCGCAGGTCGAGTATGTGAACACGAACACCATCCTCATCGGACTCGCGATCGAGAAGATCACGGGTCAGCCCCTTGCGGACGTCGTGAAGACCGAGGTGACCGATCCACTGGGAATGGACCACACGTTCCTGCCGACGGGCAACGAGTTCCCGTCGCCGCATGCGGAGGGGTACACGAACCAGACGCTCGACGGCGCCGCCACCACGGCGACCGACTGGAACCCGTCCTGGGGGTGGGCTGCGGGCGCGATGATCTCGACGCTCGATGATCTGAAGATCTGGGTGCCTGCACTCGCCAAGGGCGAGCTCCTCTCGCCCGAGATCCAGAAGGAACGACTCGATGTCACGCCGATGGCGCCGGGCGCCGAGGATGCCGGGTACGGACTCGGCATCTTCAAGATCAACGGATGGATCGGACACAACGGCAGCCTGCCGGGCTACAAGACCGTCACGATCTACCTGCCCGAGAAGGAGATGACACTCGTCGTCATGGTGAACTCGGATATCGAGGATGAGAAGTCCAACCTTGTCAGCGCACTCATGACCCCGCTGACCGAACTGCTCACACCGGACAACGTGTACAGCTGACCCCGGGATCGGCGGCCGAGGGGCCGGAGGGTCGTGTGTCCTGCGGCTCTCCGGCTCGGTGGCGCGAGTCCACCCGCGGATTCTCGCTCCCCGCCTGCGGGCGCCCGACCCTCCCGCGCCTCCGGGCACGGGCGGGTCGAACCGCCTCGGCCCGCATCCGAGTGGCCTGCTATCGTGCGGATGGCCGCTCGGCGAGAGACCGCGGTGCCGTGATCCCTGAGGAGGACTTCCGTGAGCCCTGATCTGTTCCAGATCGTCCTGTGGGGAACGACCGGACTTCTGCTGGCGGGTCTGTGCACGTTCTGGTGGCGGCAGGAGGTCCGCGAGCGCCGAGACGCAGAGCTGGTGAAGCGCTGGCGGAAGGGCACGGTGTGGAGCGCCGACACCTCCGCCAGGGTCGTCCGCGTCGCTCGGGTGGAGCCCGGGCGCGCGTGGCTCGACGGAGATCATGAGATCGAAGTGATCCTGCCCGATCACGTGACGGACCTCGACACCGGGTGGTATCTCCACGTCACGGGATGGGTCCCCGCGGCGCGCGCGGTATCGAAGGGCGAATCGGTCACCCTCGATGCAGACCACGTGCTCGACGCGTTCCCTCCCCACACTCCCGCGCTCGACGACAAGCTGGCGGGCAGAGGAGAGCGCAGGCCAAGATTCTTCAGCCGGCTGCTCGGATTGCGCGGGATGTAGGCGGCATCCGCGCTCAGGCGCAGATGGCGTGCCGTGCCGCAATGGCGGATTCGCGCTCCTCCAGAAGACGGCGGAAGTTCGCCTTGGCGCGCTGCGCGAGCGACGAGATCGCGGATGCCGGTCGGTCGAGCCGCACTTCGAGATCTCTCGGCTTCGCCCCCTCGATGTGCATGGCGGTCAGGACGATGCGCTGATCGTCGGGAAGCAGGCTCAGGATCTCGTGGACGGCCGCGACGTCGCGCTCCAGATCGATCTCGGTCAGGCGGGGGTCGTTGTCGGCGGCACGCTCCCACGACGAATCCAGGTTCCAGGTGCGCGAGCGGGGGGAGCGGAGCTCATCCGTAACGCGGTTCCGCATCGCACGTGCGAGATAGGCGGCCAGATGGGTGCGCGGGCCGGTGCCGCGAACCCAGAGCGCCAGCACGGAGACGATGGCTTCCGACAGGAGGTCGTCGGCATCCATCACGTTCCCGGCGATGCGGCGCGCCATGGCGGTGAGCATCCGCAGGTTCTGGGCGAAGTACTCGCCGGCGGCGGCGCGATCTCCGTCGGCGGCCGCCGCGATGAGCGCGGCGTTGGCGTCGGTTTCGGCGGACAGGGTGGGCGCGGGCAGCGTCAGGGCGACGAGAGTCGACGGCACAGGGGTCTCCGGGGAGGCGGGCGCACGGAGGCGGCAGGGGTATGGGGGCGAGGGACGAGAGACGCGCAGGCCTTCGGGGGCGCGTGCGCAGAACGTCCTCATAAGAAGAGACGACGCAGCGCGGATTGTGTTACACGAATCCTCCGTCACGGTTGCATAACGGTGTATCGGTGGGGGTCGGATCTCGCGATCTCCGACAGATTCCACGCCTCGTCTCGTTCTCTTCTTCGGAACAATCTCTGTCTTCTGGGGGCAGAGCATCGCACGCTGGGGAGAACACACGATGATTCGCACTATTCGGCGACGCGGCATTCTGCTGCTCGCACCCGTACTCGCTCTGACGGGACTGCTGACGCTCACGGCCACGTCCGCGCAGGCGGCGACGACGACCGTCACCGACTGGACCACTCTGGATGCCGCCTTCGACGCCGCCGCCGACGGCGACGTGATCGTCCTCGGCGCCGACATCGACGCGAGCGGAACAGCCGACTATCTCGGCGTCCCGTCCGGTGCAGGCGTCACCCTCGACCTGAACGGCCACTCGCTCACCCTGGCTCCCTTGACGGGGCCGGGTCTCCACGTCGGAAGCACCTCGACGCTCACCGTCGACGACTCCGTCGGCACGGGCCGCCTCGAGGCGGTCGGCAGCGCGAACCCCGCCGACCCTTGGCCCTACTTTCCGGGGATCGGCAGCGACACGACCGACCTGACCGCCGGCGCGCTGACGATCCGCGGAGGCGACGTGATCGTCCGCGGAGGGCAGTACGCCGCCGGCTTCGGCGGGTCGCGATTCGTCGGCGGCGGAGCGCTCACCATGACGGGCGGCTCGCTGACGGCTCAGAGCGGCACGTTCGCCTCGGCGGCAGGCGCCGGCTACCTCGTGTCGAACGACTCCTACGCGGGTTCGGTCACGGTCGTCGGAGCCGAGGATGCGACGGGTCTGCCGACCCTGTCGGGCAGCGGCAGCGCCGACACCGAGCCGTCGCCGGTCATGTACACGTCGCCCACCACCGGCATCATCGTCACCGGGCATGCGAACAGCGCCGTCGCCGACCAGGGCGCCCTCGTCCTCGCCTTCCACTACCGCGTGACCTTCGCCTACGCCGACGGGACCACCGCCGACTCGACGCAGATCGTCGACTGGGGCAAGACGCCTCTCGTGCCGGCCGACCCGGTGCGCCCCGGCTACACGTTCGCGGGCTGGGCGTCGTCGGTGCCCGGCGTGACGCCCGCGGATCACGTCACCGCTCCGGTGACGTTCACGGCACAGTGGGTCGCCGCGCCCGTCGACGTGGTGTTCGACCCGGCCAACGGCGACGCGACGACGTCGCAGAGCGTCGCACCCGGCCAGGCGCCGGTCGTGCCGGCCGACCCGGTGCGCGCGGGCTACACGTTCGCCGGATGGGCGTCGTCGATCCCCGGCACGACGCCGACCGACCCCGTGACGGTCGCAGTGACCTTCACCGCGCAGTGGACGGCTGTCCCGGTGATCCCTGACACGCCCGACACGGGCGGGACGACGGGCGGGGCGACCGTCGGGAAGACGCCGAACGGGAGTGCCACTCTGGCGATCACCGGCGGTCAGGTGCCGTCGCTGTGGGCGCTGATCGGGGTGCCGCTCGTGCTGGGCGGCATCGCCCTGCTCGTCCGCACTCGTCGCCGGACGGGTTCCGCGACGTCCTGATCACCGCATCCTTCGCTGAGGTCCCGCAGACGTCCTGACGGCGTCGGCGGGACCTCTCGCTGTCACCGCCGGGTTCGCCCACGAGCTGCCGGTCGGGGCCCGGTGGGGTCGGTGCACTAACGCGGGCACGTCTCCGGTCGGGGGATGCCGTGGATCTGCGCCCACTGCGCCTGCAGCTCCCCGCCGAACTGGGGCTCCGGGCCGGTCAGCTCCGGTGTGCATCCCGAGGTGCTGAACCCGCCGATCACCTGACCGGGAACGGCGGTGAGGGCGACCGTGTAGGGCTCCTCGCCCGGTGTGGCAGCCTCGAGCACGGTGCGGATCGCAGGCCACCCCGAGGTCTCGGTGAGCGCCCGGTCGGGCGGGATGCTCGGGGCCATCCCGGTCGGGATCCGGAACCTGAGCCGCGGAGGAGACCCCGTGAAGACGTCGACGTCGAGTTCGAGCTCATGGTCGGGGTCGCTCGCGACGAAGCCGAGGTAGGACGCGTCGAGTGCGTGGAGCGTCGCACTCAGTGAGGCCGAGGCGGGGGACTCGACGGTGGAGCCGTCTCCGATCGCGAGAGTGAGCCCGTCGGTGCGGGTCTGCATCGCGAACTCATCGAGAAGATTCGCCTGCGCGGCAGGGGAGAGACCCTCGTTCGGCACGTGGATGGTGCGCCCGTCTCCTGCGGATGCCGAGATCGGCATCCCGCGCTGCGCCCGGCTGAGCCACTCCTCGACGAAGGCCACTCCCGTCGGCGGAGTCCCGGGAGCGAGCGAGAACGACGCGTCCTCATTGGTCGTGAGGGACATCCGCAGCGACGTCGCGCGCGAGCCGCTGACCTCGTACTCGTCGAATCCGCCGTCCTTCGACGACAGCCACGTGGTCATCACGTGGTGGGCCTCCTGCGCCGTCACTCCGGCCTCGAGCGTGACGCTCGTGTCTCTCGAGATGCCCGCGTCGAATCCGCCGTCGTCCACGACGCAGGATGCCGAGGCGACGCCGGGCAGCGGCTGGAGGACCTCGCAGGTCGCCGCTGCAGCGCGTTCCGCCTCGGAGACGTCCAGGGGCGAAGAGCAACCCGCGAGGGAGACGGTCACCACCGCGACGGCGAGGACCGCCCACACACGAGAATGCATACGGCGATACTTCCATGAGGTGATCGGCTCCTCGGTCCGCACCACCCGAGTCGCGCCGTTCAGGGCGCGATGGCGCCGCGCCGCGCTCAGGGATCGACGACCTCGAAGATCCCCCCGCCTCCGCGCGGCCAGGAGGGGTCGCGGGTGGGGTCGACGACGTCGACCGGTGCGGTGATCCCCGGACCGGAGTACCAGTCGGCGTCGATGACGGAGAAGGCGAACGGGTACCACCCGTCGGCGAGCATCCTGATCCGACGGGTCGCGTGGCCGGTCCCATCCAGGGTGATGGTCGCGTCGGTCTTGGGGGTGGAGGCCCAGATCGTGCCGTTCGGCGGCCCGGTGAGGGAGATGACGATCCCCGTCGTCCGGGCCTCCTCGAGTGGTATCGGCCCCTCGATCTGCTCGAACCCCTGCACCGTCGGGGTCTGCACGGTGATCGTCCCCGTCGTCGCGAGCGACTGCTCGGTGGGGGTGAAAGCCCACACGGCGTAGTCGTACGCCCCGGCGTCGAAGGCGAGAGGGCGGGTGTCGAAGGTCCACGATCCGTCCGGTGCGACATCGACCTCGTACCGTTGCGATGCGAACTCGATCGCGACGGAGTTTCCGGGGGTCGTGCGGCCGGTGATCTGGGGGGCGAGGTACGCCGTGACATCGGGTGGAGACGTGAGACCAGGGGTCAGCGTCGGCATCCCTCCGGGGTCGGTGCCGGGGCCGGGGACTTCGGGCCCGGCGGGCTGAGGCGCCGGGGGAACGTACTGCGAGACCGGCTCCGCGCGGAAGTCGACGAGCGGAACGTTCGGGTCCGAGTTCCAGCGCCCGAGCCGCGGCGGCAGCGGCACGGTCGTCACGGGCGTGGAGGTGGGTGTGGTGCCGGTCTGACCGAGCGACGCCCCATCGGGCGTCGGTGTCGTGACCGGTACCTGCACGTTCGTGTCGGCGAGGGCCGGTGCATCGATGTCCCCCGGCTGGAGGAAGAAAGAGCCGAGCAGGATGCCGCCGACGGCCAGCACGCCGACACCGCCGGCGAGCAGGCTGGCGATGCCGGTGCCGGCTCCCGTGAGGAGGATGCTGGCGGCCACCGCCGTGCCGGGAGCGAGTGCGCTCGTCGCGGGCAGCGCGACGCCGAGTGCGCCGAAGCCTGCGGCGGAGAGAGTGACGCCCTGCAGTCGCCGCGCGTCGGTGCGCAGGCTCACGAGCAGGTCGCTGCACATGTCGCACGACTCGAGGTGCGTCGTGATCTCGCGGGCGAGGAGCTGGTCGTCGGGCTCGGAGAGGTGCCGAGGGAGCAGGCGCGCGGCGTGGGTCTCATCCTCGCGCAGCACGACGGGCACCTGCCGCGTCAGCCACTGGAGTTTCAGCCCGGATCGTGCCCGGCGGTGCAGCGCTGAGACCGCGTTCGGCTTGATGCCGAGCTCGCGGGCGATCTCCGGTCTCGCGACGTCCGCGACCTCCGACAGCCAGAGCACCTTCTGCCAGCGCTCTGGCAGCTCTTGGAAGGCTCCGAGCAGCTCGTTGGCGTTGGACTCCCGCTCGACCAGGCTCAGCGCGTCGCGGAAGTCGACCGCATCCGCCTCCACGGTGTCGTCGAACCTGCTCGCCTCCTTGCGCCAGCGGATCGCGGTGTTGCGGATGACGGCCTTGAGGTAGGAGCGGAAGGCGAAGTCGGGGCCCGTGCCCGAGGTCGTGATCTGCTGGTAGATCGCGAGGAACGACTCGGAGGCGAGATCCTCGGCGCGGGAGGGGAGCATTCGACGGGCGTATCGCAGGGCCGCGCCGATGTGGCGCTCCCACAGGACCACGTAGGCGTCGCGCTCGCCGTCGCGCAGCTCTCGGAGCAGCTCGGCGTCGCTCCGGGGGTCTTCCATGCAGGCGACTCCGAACCGTCATATCGATATTTCCCACCCCATGATAGGAGAGCGCGGGGCCTCGCGGGGCGACTCGCCGCTACGCGAGTGCCAGCGCGGAGAAGACGACTCCGGCGACGGCGCAGAGCACGCCGGCCGCGATGAGCACGCCGCCGTTCCACCGGAGCTGCGCGGGTTGGGATCGAGACGGGTCGGCGGGGTCGTACGCGACGACGCAGGTGCCGCCGTGCGGCGGACGGAACATCACCTTCACCCTGGCGACGCCGGAGCGGCCGACGCCCTCGGCGGTGACGTAGTCGTACCGGGAGGGCGACCAGCGCAGCGACGGGCCGATCCACCGCCCCTCGACGCGCGTCCAGTGCGACGGCACGAGAGCGAGGACGCGGAAGCCCGCGAAGGCGACGAGGGCGCCCGTGATTACGAGCATGAAGGCGGCGATGAACACGTGCCCCCCGATCGGTCGTCCTGCACCAGTCGAGTGTAGAGGGAGCGCGCCGCCGGCTACTCGTTGGCCGCCATCGTCTGCGAGACCCAGTCGCGATACGCCGTGACGTCGGTGTAGAGCCCCGGGCCCTTCTCGCAGGAGGGCGACATGGCGCCCGGTCCGGACGTGACGCCGATCAGCTCCCAGCGTCCGTTGCTGCCGCGCTGGATCTGCGGGCCGCCGGAGTCGCCGTTGCACGCCATCGCATCGGCCTTGTGGCTCACCGTGCACAGACGCGTGACGCCGGCGAAGCCCGGATCGCACTCGGACGCGTCGCCACGGAACGTCTCCAACTGCCGCAGCTTCTTGGACATCTTCCAATTGGTCGGGTTCTGCTCGGGCGTGGTCAGGCCGAACCCGAGGATGCGCGTGGCGCTGCCGGGATCGGCTGCATGATCGGCGATCGCGATCGGTCGTTGAGAGACCGGCTTGTCGAGGCGGATCAACGCGATGTCGTTCTGATTCGGCATCCCCTGGGCGTAATCGGGATGCTGGAACACCTGCACCATGTCTCGGACGGTTCCACCCGAGGTGCGCTTGTCGCTGCCGATGCGCACCGTGCCCTCGGCGAACGATCCGATCTCCCGGTCCACGCAGTGCGCGGCGGTCACGACCCACTCCGGTGCGATCAGCGCCGCGCCGCAGCCGCCGTCGTCGAGTCCGGCGAGCGGCGCCGTGATCGGAATGCTCGCCATGAACGGGTACTTCTCGGACGCGGCGGAGCCTCCGACGATCGTCTTGACCGTGGTCGGCGCTGCGCTCGCCGCCTGTGCGGAGGCGAGCGAGAGCACGAGGCCGCAGGCCGTGACGGCGATGACGCCTGAGGCGCGGGTCAGCGTGCGACGAAGCGCGGTGTTCGAGGTCATGAGGGGTGCCTTTCCTGAGCGGTCGAGGTGACCGGACGTCATACCTCGACGTTAGAAAGGAACCCGCGGCAATCCCATACAGCGGGCTGCCGAAGCGGGGTGGAGCTGGCGCCACCCCACGGTGCCGCAGGGGAGGTGACGTGCCGGTGTCAGAGCACGATCTGGTCTGCCGTGGTCAGCTCGCGCCATCCGCCCGCGCGTGCCCCGGGGGCCGCGAGGACATCGGCATCCGTCAGCACGCCGAAGTCGACTCCGGTCACGCGGGCTATCTCCGCCACGGGCACCTGGAACGTGCGGAACGCCCCGAGCGGCGGAGCGGCGAGCAGCCCCTCGCTGGTGTCGACGAGCGCGGCTTGGTCGAGGATGAAACCCGCGCAGGAGAGACCGACTGCTCCCGACCAGGCCGCGACCTTCCAGTACCGCAGCGGGATGCGGATGCCGCGGTACGGCGGGTCGTCGTCGGCCAGCACGGGCGCGGTGAAGACCGAGATGCGCTGGGCCGTGGCCTCGGCGTAGGCGAGCACATGGTCTTCGAGTCCGAGCCAGAGCTCCTTGGACTGGTTGAAGCCGGCGGCCTGCGGTGCGGCGTTCGTGTAGAAGAACGTGGCCTCCATCGCCGCTCGCGCTTCGGCCGTCTCACCCCAGCCCGGGTCGCGGCGGCGCACGAGGTGACCGCGGTCGAGGTCGTTCCGCGCGTACACGGCGGGGCCGGTCTGCGCGGCGTCGTCGACGCGCGGGTCGAGGCGCCACTCTCCCGCGCGCGGGAGATCGAGCAGGCGGGGGCCGTCGATGTTCACCCCGGTCGCCGCCGCGAGTCGACGACCCCGGTCGAGCAGCACGGTGAAACGCGGGTAGTCGAGAGCGTGCACATCCTGGGCCGGATGCGGCAGCGCCACAGCGTTCGAGAGGAATCCGGGGTCGTAGCCGTCGGTCATGCGACCATCGTGCCCCATGCCGCCGACATGGTCTCCGGACGGCGCCCGACCGGGCGTGCCATCGGCGTGGGGGCTCCGTTCGCGACCGGTGCGGAGACGTCGGCGATGTCATAGCCTGGCGGGGTGATTCCCGCACCCCGCCGCATTCCTGCTGGACCAGAACTCGAACTCCTCATGCGACTGTACGGTTACCGTTTCACCCGCACGGGCGGTGTCGCCGGGGCCGAGGCGTCGCGAGAGGCCGCCGACGAGGCGGAGGCCGAGTCCTCGGGGTGGCCGATTCGTTCCGTCGAACGTTGCACACCTGTTGAGATCGTCGAGCGGTCGATCACCGCGGCTACGGCGCTTGACGAGGATGCCGTGCTCGGTGCGTTCATCGCAGGCCTCGGCAGCGCCTGGCACGGACGCCAGACCGTGATCTCCTTCGCGTGGGCACGGCACCTCGCGGCCGCTCCCGTGGCGGAGAACGGCGTGCCCGACTGCGGGCTGGCGGCGCGACAGGGGAGTGCGCTCGAGTTCGATGCGACCGAAGTGCTGCTCCGTCTCGCACTCGGCTGGGCCTGGAACGAGCAGCCGCATCACTACCTCCCCGATCTCGAGACCGCGGCCGCAGAGGGGCTTCCGGCTCCCACTGAAGATGACAGGGAGCGGCTGCGCACTCTGTTCGAGGTGATCTCTGCCCAGCCGGCCGGCACCCGGGCAAGCGAGCTCGAGCGAGCGATCGCCCGCGCCAAGGTGGTCGCGGGCGCGGACAAGTATCAGCGCTACGGTATCCTCATCGGACTCGCCGAGTACGGGGTGCTGCCGAGCACCCTCCCGCCCAGCTGGGACAGGTTCGTCTCCCGCGAAGAGGTCGCCGATGCGTGGTCGGGTGGGCCCCGATCTGACATCACACCGCCTCTCTCCGGATGGCGCGGCGGCATCGACGCGGATCGCGCGGCGCGACTGCTGGCGATCTGAGGCCCACCGGGCCCACGCGGGCTAGGACTCCGAGGGCTTCAGCGGCAGCTGCGGGCCGTGGTTCCAGGCGAGGATGGCGGGCTGCTCCCTGGTGTAGCCGAGAACCGACACCGAGCCGGCATCCAGTGTGATCTGCGCGCCGAACCGGGGCGCCTCGCGGAGGAACACGGCCGTGAGGATGCGCAGGTAGTGACCGTGCGCGATCAGCGCCACGTCGCCGTCGGCCATCGCCGGCAGCACCCTCGTCAGCACGCGCGACGCCCGTGCGGCGACCTCCTCGACGGTCTCGCCGGGGGTCTCACCGCGGATCACGCCGTGGTTGAACGCCGTCCAGTCGTAGCCGAGCTCGGCGCGGATGTCGGCGCTGGTCCGCCCCTCGTACCCGCCGTAGTCCCACTCGACCAGCAGCGGGTCGATCTCGGCGTCGAGTCCGGCGAGCTCCGCCGTCCGTCGTGCGCGCTGCAGCGGGGAGGTCAGGATGAGACCGAAGTCGTAGCCGCGCACCAGCCTGCCGGCCGCTGCGGCCAGCTCCTCGCCGTGGGCGGTCAGCGGTATGTCGGTGCGTCCGGTGTGGCGGCCGCTCTTCGACCACTCCGTCTCTCCGTGCCGCAGCAGCACGAGCTTGCCCTGCGGATTGTCGGGGGCGGGGCGATCGGGCAGGGCGTCAGGAGCATCCACACCGCCACCGTAACCCCTCGCGAACACCCACGGGCGATCCCGGGGGCCGCGGCCACTGACCTCGGTCACCGGATGTCGAACCCGGACTCCTCCGCCTCGGCGATGAGGAGGCGGCTGATCAGGCGCACGAGCGTCGGGCGCTCGGCCTCCGGCAGATGAGCGAGCAGGCGCGAGGCCTCCGCGTCGAACTCGGCCTCGCCCGCTGTGGCGCGTGCACGGCCCTCGTCCGTCAGGCGCACCTGCACCGCGCGACCGTCGTCGGGGGAGCGGACGCGCTCCACGAGTCCCCGCTTCTCGGCGCGGTCGACGAGCCCGCTGATGCTCGACTTGTCCAGGCCCAGGCGGGCGCCGAGCTCGCTCATGAGCGGCGTCCGGTCGCGCAGGATGCCGAGCATCCGGCCCTGCACCACCGACATCCCCTGGGCGGCCGAGCGCTCCTCGAGGATCCTCTGCACCAGGAAGGTCAGCTGTGCCAGGGCATCGGCCGGGGAGAGCGCGGCATCCGTCATGGGAACAGTCTAGCCAAATGGTTCGCGATGCGTACTATTATAGTTCGTGACACGAACCAATAAGGAGACACAGCCATGATCCACACCGATGCCGCCGTCGTCACGAGCTTCGACGAGCCACCGCACTTCCTTCCGTTCGACCTTCCCGAGCCGAAGGAGGGCGAGGTCGTCGTCGATGTGCTCGCGGCAGGCCTCCACCCGCGCGTGCGCTCCGGTGCGAGCGGAGCGCACTACACGAGCACCGGAGCGCTTCCGCTCATCCCCGGCGTCGACGGCGTCGGCCGCCGCGCCGACGGCGCACTCGTCTACTTCGCCGTCGATGACACCCGACACGGCACGATGGCGACGAAGGCCGTGATCAATCAGCGGCGCACGATCGCCCTGCCCGACGGTGCGGATGCCGTGAGGATCGCCGCGGCGATGAACCCCGCGATGTCGTCGTGGGTCGCGCTCCGTCGTCGCGTCGCGTGGACGCCCGGCGCATCGGTGCTCGTGCTCGGGGCCACCGGGAACGCCGGAGCGATGGCGGTGCAGGTCGCGAAGCTGCTGGGCGCCGGCGAGGTCGTGGCCGCCGGGAGGGATCGGGGTCGGCTCGCGCTGGTGGGCGAGTCCGGCGCCGACCGCACCATCGCCCTGGACGACGCCTCCGCGGATGCCGAGCTCGCCGACGCGGCCCGCGACGTCGATGTCGTCCTCGACTACCTCTGGGGCGCGCCCACCGAACGTGCGATCAGGGCGGTGCTGACCGCCAGGACCGACCGGAGCCGGCCGCTCGACTGGGTGGAGATCGGCTCCGTGGCGGGGCCCGACATCACGCTCCCCTCGGCGGCGCTGCGCTCGGCGCATCTGCGCCTGATCGGCAGCGGGCAGGGCTCGATCGGGCCGCGCGAGTACCTCGCCGAGCTCCCCTCCCTCGTCGAGGCGATCGGCGGCGGCCGCATCGCCGTGCAGACCCGCACCGCCCGCCTCGCGGACGTCGAGTCGGTCTGGAGCGAGCCCGAGGCGCCCGGCATCCGCACCGTGCTCGTGCCGTAGAGGCGTGATGCCGTGATCGACGTGGCCCGCGCCGTCGGGCGCCGCTCCTTCCGGGGCGCCCGACGGTGTGGTTTCATGAGCGCATGACCGATATCCGGGGGGACAGGTCGAGGGGTGGCATCGCCCTCCTCGTGTGCGCGATGACTCTGCTGTTCGCGGGATGCGCCACACCCGCGGCGCCGCAGTCGACGACGGCGACGCCCACCCCCACGCCGACCGCGGCCTGTCCGCAGATCGAGGGCGTCGAGATGCCCCCGGAGTGCGCCCCCTACGACCCGGAGAAGTCGATGGCGCAGAACGACCGCTATCGGGAGCGGATGGACCTCTCCGAGGAGGCCCGCGCGGCGGCCGAAGAGGCCATCGCGGTCGCTCGACCGGCTCTCGAGGAGCTGCGGACCTCGGGCGCGCTCTCGACCACCGCGGTGCAGGATGCGCTGGCGGATGCCGGTCTCGCCGGCGCCTACGTGCGCGACGACTACGGCACTCTGCTCTTCGGTGCGGACGCCCCTGAGGGCGGGTGCGTGTTCGGCTCGGTGACCGCCGACGCCCTGTCGATCGAGGCGGGCGGCTACATCATGGACGGCGGGTGCCTGCCCGCGCAGTGACGCCCGAGTGCGCGGGAATTCCGCGTACGCGGGTGCGCTCGCCGCTCGCCGGGAGCCGCCTCATCAACCGTTCCGGGCCCCCCTCGGGTCGGACGCTGTCCCAGGATCGACGCCGTGAGCAATGTACTTTCGGTCGCGGCTCTGGGGTGGCGCTGTCGCTTGGACCCATCCGTCTTCTATGAGACGACGGAGGCGCGCTCTGAGAGCTCCGACGGATAGATTGCTCCACTCAGAGATCTCATGGATGGTCTGGGCTCGGTTTCCAGCCAGGCCGCGGATGATTTCCGCATCGATTTCGTTGGGGAGAGGGGCTCCTTCGGAGAGGACGAATGCTTCGCCACCTGATCCACGGAGTATGCCTTCATCGCGAAGCCGGAGGAGAATCGCTCTCACTTCGTCGGAGTCGATGCGAAGGGCTTCCCGCAAGGAATCCACCGACACCCTTCCTTCACGACGCGCGATGAGCAGGGCCGCGTCCTCGTGGGGATCAAGGTCGCGATCAGTGAGTTGTCGAAGCCAGTGTCGATGCTCGGGTATCTCGGCACCGTGGCGTGCGAGTGTCAGCCTGACCTGGTCAGGGCTGACAGAGAATCTCGGACGTTCGAGGGCGTGCGCTTCCATCTCGGAGATCATCAGTCGGACTCCGCCGCCTTGCCCCTCGACAGTGAACCCGTCATGCTCTCGTGGCGCGATGTGCTGCATCAATGGGAGCAGGGTCTGGTTTCGGCAACGAGAGGTTCCGTCCCCGATGTTCTGAGGGGTGACGCCACCCCACAGCCCGCCAGGATTCGTGATCTCGATGCGGTCGGAGAAGACGTCGACAGTGATTGGTTGACCGAGAAACATCGGAGAGTACTCGCGGTGCAGGACCGCGTTGGCGATCGCCTCGCGAAGGACGGTCACGGGGATCTCCGGGACTTCTCGTCGTCCCGTGCCTTCGACGATCGAGTACGTTCTCAGGTTGCGTAGCACTGCGTTGACCGCGTCATCGACGATGTCTGGCAGCGTTCCTGTGCATTCGACTCGATCGAGGAATCGCACATCCGCTCCCGGGAGGGACTTCTCGCGACCTGGGTGGACGGCGACATCCACGAGCAGTCGGGGGAAGAACTGCTGGGGATACAAGCCGGTAGCCAGCAGGCCTGCAAGGCGAACATGGCCCTCCTTGTCCAGTACGTTCAGGCGAGCGAGCCGCTGTCGCCGGCTCGTTGCGCCATGGAGGACCTTGGCGTTGATTCGACGAGCGATGAGGGCGTCGAGCACCTCGGCGTCAAGGTCACCCTCGTCCGCGTCCTCGACGACCCTCTTGTCCGCGTCGGACGGCGTGAGCTCGTGGCGCAGTTCGAACACTTCCGTCGCGGACAGCTTGATGTCTTTGTCGTCGACTCGCTTGTACGCCCCCGCGGGTAGCCCTTTGGCGGTGACCCAGCAGGGCCGGCTTCCCGGTTGGTTGGGTGTGATCGTGATGGCGAGAACGGGGAGCCCATCGACAAACTCTCTACTCATCCCGTAAGCGGGAGGGTTAGTGACTTTGACTCCTTGGGCGCCGCCGTCACCGATACCTTCGACGAACTGGTCACGCACGACATCAATCGCAAACCTCTCAAGGGGTGTGAACCCATCGCTTTCGGAGAGTCCCAGTACGAGCAGACCCCCGTTGGTGTTCGCGAACGCGCTCACGCTGTCCCAGACGTCAGCGCTGAGTCTTCTCTCGCTCGATTTCACTTCGACGAGACCGTCGTCAGTTCCTTGGGCACGCAGGCGATCGATCGTGCTTTCGAACCCACGGTTCATCAGTGCCTCACTCCGCTCACTCTTTTGAGTGAAGCTCACTGTACGTCACTGCACGAGAGGTGGCAACAGTGAGGTTCAGTGAGGCTCAGTGAGGTTCAGTGAGGCTCAGCGACGATCGCACACGGCTGGGGGTGTGCCGGAACTGGCCGCGGAGTGGGGAGACCCTGGGAAGGGCGCTCAGGGGCGCACGCGCACCGTGCGTCCCTCGAACGAGACGAGGTCGCCGTCGTGCAGCTGGCGCCCTCGGCGGCGTTCCTCCTCGCCGTTGACGTTCACGTAGCCGTCGATGATCGCCTCCTTGGCGTCACCGCCGGTGTCGATGAGACCGGAGTACTTGAGGAACTGTCCGAGGCGGATCATCTCGCCGCCGATGGAGATGTCGTCGATCGAGGTGGCCATGAGCAAATGCTAGCCCGGGCGGGCTACGGCAGGCGCTCCTCGGCGGGCCCGACCGGCGGGGGAGCCGAGGATGCCGCACGCGCAGCCTCCTCGCGACGGGCGATCTCTGCGGGGACAGACAGCGACAGCGGCGCGAAGGGGATGAACGCTCGTTCGAAGGCGCGCGCGAAGAAGGCCCGCACCTCGGCGCGGGGGTTCCACACGCGCGTGGGGATGGTCTCGGTCTTCATGGTTTCAGTCAATCGCACCTCGGCGGGGCGGAACCAGGTTCTGCGAGGGCACCCCTCAGATGCAGGGGTCTCGTCGAGTGGCGCCGCGCACGGAGCGCTCGGCGCGCCGCCCGAGCAATACGATTGAGCGGTGACCGACCCGACCACGTCCGCCGAGCGTCTCGTGCGCCGTTTCGCCCGCGAGACCAACCTGCTCGTCGCCGGTCGCACCTTCGCGGTGGAGGGCGCGGATGCCGTCTCGCACGAGCTCCGCCGCCTGCTGGCCGCTCTGGGCGCTCACCTGGGCTCCGATGGCGTGACCTTCGCACCGGGGCAGGATCCCGACATCCTCATCCACGGGACGGCTCTGCCCGCACGGGTGACCGCGGCCGACCGCGTCGACAACGCGGGCGCGCACATGCCGGTCTCGACACTGGTCGCGGCGCGCCTGCGCGAGGAGGGCGTCGTGCGCGGCATCCGGATCGGCATCGCGATGGTGCTGGAGCCCAAGACCGCCCAGCTCGCACTGCTGCTGCGCGACGCCGGAGCCGATGTCGTCGTGTACGCCCACCCCGACGAGATCGACGTCGAGGTGGCCGATGTGCTGCGTGCCCGCGGCATCCCCGTCGACGGAGACCCTGAGCTCTCGGGTGCGGAGGAGCGCGCCGCCGCCGTGGCGTTCCTGCGGCGCGGCTTCGACCTGCTGCTCGACGACGGCTCCCACCTGATCCGCCTCGCCCACGAGGAGAGGCTCGCCGCCGGTCTGCGCGGCGCCGCGGAGGAGACCACGAGCGGACTCACCCCGCTGCGGCTGATGCAGAGCCGCGGACTGCTCGGCATCCCCGTCATCGCCGTGAACGACGCGGCCATGAAGACGTCGTTCGACAACCGCTACGGCACCGGTCAGTCGTGCGTGTTCGCGATCGCCGATGTGCTCGACGCCGCGGGCATCGGCGTGCGCGACCAGCTCGCCGTCGTGGTCGGCTACGGCCCGGTGGGCGAGGGGGTCGCCGCGCACCTGCGCGCGCTCGGCGCAGAGATCGCGGTGGCCGAGACCGACCCCGTGCGGGCGCTGCGGGCGGCGCACGACGGATTCCGCATCGGACCGCTCCGCGAGCTCGCGCCGGGTGCGCTGGTCGTCTCCTCCACCGGTGCGCCGCACACGGTCGACGCGGAGACGCTCGCCGTCGCGCGGATCGTCGCGGTGGCGGGCGGAGTGCCGGGCGAGGTCGACGTCGACGCCTCGGCGCTGCGACCGGTCGGCGCGCACCTCGACCGGGCGGGAGACGGCGCCCTCCTGATCGCCCGCGGCGGCTGTGTGAACCTCGCCGCCGCCGAAGGCAACCCGATCGAGATCATGGACCTCTCCTTCGCGGTGCAGCTCGGGGCCGTCGAGCAGCTGCTCGCACGCGAGCTCCCCGCCGGACTCCATCCGTTCCCCGCCGAGGCCGATCGCGCCATCGCGCTCGCCGCCGCCGATGCGCGGGGCGACCGTCTCGACGAGCGCAGCGCCGCACAGCGCGAGGCGCAGGACGAGTGGCGCTCCCGCCGCTACCTGGGGGTCTCGGCATGATCACCGTCTACTCCGCAGGACTCGTCGTCCCGGTCACGGCGCCGCCCATCGTCGACGGCGCCGTCGCCGTGCGCGACGGGCGCATCATGCACGTGGGGGAGCGTGCCTGGGTGCTGCGCTCGCTGTCCGAGCGCGGACTCGCCCACGACGAGGTGCACTGGCCCGGAGTCCTCACCCCTGGACTCGTCAACGCGCACACCCACCTGCAGTACACGGGCATGGCCGTCGTCGGCCGCGGGCAGTACACCGGATTCGACGACTGGGTGCAGGCGTTCGACCCGGTCTACGAGGCCGGACGGGACTGGGGGGCGGATGCCGCGGCCGGCGCCGAGATGGCGCTCCGCTCCGGAACCACGGCCGTCGCCGACGTCGTCACCGATCCGTCGGCGGCATCCGCCCTGCACGACGCACGACTGCACGGCATCACCTACTGGGAGGTGATGAGCTGGACCAACGCCGACTGGGCCCGCACCGGACGCGCACAGGTCGAGCAGGCTCTCGACGCCCTGCCCACGCCTCCGGGCACCGGGCTCTCGCCCCACGCCCCGTACTCGCTCGACATCGAACCGCTGCTGGAGATCCCCGACATCGTCCGTGAGCGCGGCGGGCGCATCCACATCCACCTCGGCGAGGCCGCCTTCGAGAGCGAGTTCGCGCACGAGCATCCGCAGGCCTGGCACACGGCAGGGCTCACGAGCTTCCAGGAGCTGCGCGAGGCGGGCTTCGGCACCAGCGCGACCGAGTTCGTCGACCAGCTCGGAGTGCTCGGGCCCGACTGCCACATCGCGCACGGCGTGTACATGAGCGCCCGCGACCGGGCGATCCTGCGCGAGCGTCGAACGACCGTGGCGCTGTGCCCGAGGTCGAACGCCGTGATCGGGCTCGAGGAGCCGCCGATCGCCGCGTATCTGCGCGAGGGCAGCCCGATCGCCGTCGGCACGGACTCGCTGTCGTCGAGCCCGTCGCTCGACGTGCTCGCGGACGTCGCCGAGCTCGCGCGCATCGCCCGCTCGCAGGGCTACACGGACCGCGATCTGCACGCCCGGCTGCTCGGAGCCGCGACCATCGGCGGAGCCCACGCCATGGGCATCGACGTCGGCCCCGATCGCACCGGCTACCTCGCGGTCGGCGCGCTCGCCGACCTCACGTTCTTCGACGTGCCGGCCGGGCCCGATTCCATCCAGGAGCTCGTCGAAGACGGCGCCGGGCGTGCCGCGGCCACCATCGTCTCGGGCGAGGTCCGATGGGCGAGCGACAGCTTCGGCGCCGCGGTCGTCGAGCGAGCGAAGCGAGACGACACGTCCGAGGATCCGCACGAACGCTCTGAAGGAGCCGTCCAGTGACCGCTGACCGACCCGCCACCGCCGAGCGCCTCGACCTCGCCCCGCACCCTGAGGGCGGCTGGTTCCGCCGCACGTGGACGAGCCCGCTCGCCGTCGAGACGCCGAACGGCCCGCGCCCGGCCGGCACCTGCATCCACTACCTTCTGCAGCCCCACGAGCGCAGCGAATGGCACGTCGTCACGAGCGACGAGCTGTGGCTGTGGCACGGACCGGGCCGGCTCGAGCTGAGCCTCGGCGGCGACGGCGAGCAGCCGGGTGCGGCGACCGCGATCGTGCTCAGCGGGACGGATGCCGCGCAGGTGCTCGTGCCCGCCGGCGTCTGGCAGGCCGCCCGACCTCTCGACGACCAGGAGGTGCTGGTCTCCTGCTTCGTTTCCCCAGGTTTCGACTTCGCCGATTGGCGACTCGCCGAGTCCCCTACTCTTAACCAAAACCCGAACACTCTTCAGGAGTAAACGTGACCGTCTCCCGCACCCTTCGCCGCGCCGCAGCGGCCGCCATCGCGGTCGCCGCCGCCGTGTCCCTCGCCGCCTGCGCGAGCGGCCCGACCACCTCGCCCACGGCCGGCGCCGACGGCGAGCTGCAGACCGTCACCGCCGGCAAGCTCACCATCGCGACCGGCGAGCCCAACTACGAGCCCTGGTTCGTCGACGACGACCCCTCCAACGGCAAGGGCTTCGAAGGAGCGGTCGCGAACGCGGTCGCGAAGGAGCTGGGCTTCGACGCCGCCGACATCGTCTGGACCCGCACCGGCTTCGACGCCGCGATCGCCCCCGGGCCGAAGGACTGGGACATCAACATCCAGCAGTTCTCCGTCACCGACGAGCGCAAGAAGGCCGTCGACTTCTCGTCGCCGTACTACACGACCACGCAGGCCGTCGTCGCGCTGAACAGCTCGCCCGCGGCATCCGCCACGACCATCGACGCCCTCAAGAAGGCGAAGGTCGGCGTCGCCGCAGGCACCACCAGCTACACCGTCGCCAAGGCGCAGCTCGGCGAGGCGAACCTCAGCGTCTTCAACACGGTCGACGACGTCGTGCTCGCGCTGCAGGCCGGTCAGATCGACGCGATGATCACCGACCTGCCCGGCGCGTTCTACGTCACCGGCGCCGTGGTCGACGACTCCTCCGTCACGGGCCAGTTCGCCAGCTCCGACGGCGGAGACGAGTTCGCCTTCGTGCTGCCGAAGGGCTCGGCCCTCACCCCCGCCGTCACCAAGGCCGTCGATGCTCTGCGCGCCGACGGCACGCTCGACGAGCTGCAGCAGAAGTGGCTCAGCGACGCGGTCGACGTCCCCGTCCTGAAGTGACGAACACCTCCGCCGAGACGGCGTGGCAGCCGAGCGAGCTCGAGCTGTCGCGCCGCGCTCTGCGGCGCAGGGCGACGACCCGGTCTGTCCTGATCGCGTTCGTCAGCAGCGTCGTGCTGATCGGCGTCGTCGCGATCATCGTCGTCAACACCCCGGGGTGGGCGGTCGTCCGGCAGACGTTCTTCGACCCCGAGATCGCGCTCAAGAGCATCGGGCCGATCTTCCAGGGTCTGCTCACCAACCTCCTCGTGCTCGTCATCGCCGCGGTCGGCGTGGCGATCCTGGGCACGCTGCTCGCCACCATGCGCTCGCTCCGAGGTCCGGTGTTCTTCCCGCTGCGCGCGCTCGCCGCGGCGTACACCGACTTCTTCCGCGGCGTCCCGCTGCTGATCGTGCTCTACCTGATCGGCTACGGCATCCCCGCGCTGATGATCTTCCCGCGCATGCCTCCGGCGTTCTGGGGAACCATCGCGATCATCGTCACGTACTCGGCCTACGTCTCCGAGGTGCTCCGCGCCGGCATGGAGGCCGTGCACCCCTCGCAGCGCGTGGCGGCGCGCTCCCTCGGACTCAGCCACGCGCAGACGCTGCGGATCGTCGTGATCCCGCAGGGCGTGCGCAAGGTCGTGCCCGCCCTCATGAACGACTTCGTGTCGATGCAGAAAGACGTCGGGCTCATCTCGGTGCTCGGCGTGATCGACGCGGTGCGCGCCGCGCAGCTGCAGGTCGCCGACACCTACAACTACACGCCCTACGTCGTCGCGGGGCTGTTCTTCATCATCCTCAGCTGGCCGATGATCCGATTCACGGATGCCGTCACGGCGCGGCTCAACAGGCGCGAGCAGGCCGGAGGCGTCGTATGACCGTTCCCGTCATCGAGGCCAGGGGCGTGCGCAAGCGCTTCGGCGATCACGACGTGCTCCGCGGGCTCGACCTCGCCGTCGAGCCGCACGAGGTGGTCGTGCTGATCGGCGCCTCGGGCTCCGGCAAGTCGACGCTGCTCAAGACGATGAACCTCATCGAGCGGGTCGACGACGGGCAGATCTTCCTCAGCGGAGACGACATCACCGATCCGCGGGTGGATGCCGACAGGGTGCGCGCGCGCATCGGCGTCGTGTTCCAGCACTTCAACCTCTTCCCGCACCTGACCGTGCTCGAGAACATCACCCTCGCGGCGCGCAAGGTGCACCGCCGTTCCGCGTCGGAGGCGCGCGCCCGGGGCCGCGAGCTGCTCCAGACCCTCGGCCTCGGCGACAAGGCCGACGAGTACCCCGACCGGCTCTCCGGCGGTCAGCAGCAGCGCGTCGCCATCGTGCGGGCGATCCTCACCGAGCCGGAGGTGCTGCTGCTCGACGAGATCACCAGCGCGCTCGACCCCATGCTCGTCGGCGAGGTGCTCGATCTCGTGCGCGAGCTCAAGCGCCGCGGCACCACGATCGTGATGGCCACGCACGAGATGTCGTTCGCTCGAGAGGTCGCCGATCGCGTCGTCTTCCTGAAGGAGGGCGTGCTGGTCGAGCAGGGTCCGCCCGAGCAGATCTTCGACGCCCCGCAGCATCCGGCGACCGCCGAGTTCCTGGCGCGCGTCCGGCACTGAGTCCCGTCGAGGCTAGGCGGTCTCCTCGGGGCGCTGCACCTGGGGTGCCGGGAGCAGCGTGTCGACCTGAGGTTTGTCGCCCTTCTGCGCCCGTGCCCAGACCACGAATCCGATCGCGGTGAACACCCCGTAGAACACGTACATGAACCCCGTGGCGTAGAAGCCCGAGCTGAACAGCAGCGGCACGCCGACCACGTCGACGGCGATCCAGATGAGCCAGAACTCGGTCCATCCCCTCGCCATGCCGTACGTCGCCATGAGCGAGCCGACGAAGGTCCAGGCATCCGCCCACACCGGCTCCCACGAGCCGAGCAGCCGGAACAGCGGCGTGAGCGCGACGGTGCCGATCACCATGATGAGCACGATGCCGATGCGCGCGCTCCACGGCGCCCACCGCGGCGTCACCTGGCCGCCGCCCGATGAGGCCTGGCGCCAGCGCACCCACCCGTAGATCGCGACCGCGATGAACATCACCTGGCGGCCGGCCTGTCCGAGCAGGCTCGGCAGCTCGTGCTCCGGGCTCAGGATCGAGCCGAGGAAGACCGTGAGCAGCAGCAGGTTCCCGATGATGCCGACCGGCCAGGCCCACACTCGACGCCGCATCCCGCCGAGCGCGCTCGCCAGTCCGAAGACGTTACCGACGACCTCGCGGATCAGGAGCGTCTGCCCGCCGGGGAGCGTCCAGTGCGAGTTGAAGACCTCGACGAGCCAGGTGAGGAGGTTCATGCGCGGGGCGCGGGGGCGTCGTCGAGGGTCAGCTGCAGGAACGTCAGATCGAGCCATCGGCCGAACTTCACGCCCACCTGCGGCATCCGCCCGGTCTCGATGAAGCCGAGCCGTTCGTGCAGCACGATGGAGCCGGTGTTCTCGCTCGCCACAGCAGCCACCATGACGTGCTTCCCGATCGCGCGGGCGCGAGCGATCAGCTCGTTCATGAGCGCCTTGCCGATGCCGCGCCCGCGCTGATCGCCGCGGACGTACACCGAGTGCTCGACCGTGTGCCGGAACCCGTCGTGCGGGCGCCAGTCGCCGAACGTCGCGTACCCGAGGACGCCGTCGTCGTCGGATGCCACGAGCACCGGGTATCCGGCGCGGAAACGGTCGGCGAGCCAGGCGGCGCGGTCGTCGACGTCGACGGTGCGCTCGTTCCAGATCGCGGTGGTGTTCTGCACGGCGTCGTTGTAGATCTCGGTGATCGTCTCGAGGTCGACGATCTCGGCGTCTCTGATGTGCACGTCGGTCTCCTCTGCGCTTTCGGGAGCGCGAGGCCGACGCTACCAGGATGCGACTGCTTCCCGACGATTCGTGTCAGCGGAGGGCGCCTGCAGGGTCGAACGGCTTCCGCTGCCGAGGTGCGGGGGACTTTCTCTCTTCACAATGGGCATCGTGCGATGAGTTCTCCACACGAGTCGAAGGACGCGGCGATCGTGGCCGCGGTGCACCGGCATGACCGCCAGAATTCAGGGACGTTCTCACCTTCGACCTTGTCCCCGCGAACGTTACATGTAACAATCTGGTGCATGACCGGAAGGGAACGGGTCGCCGAGTACCGGCGGAGGATGCGCGAGAGAGGACTGCGGCCGCTTCAGGTCTGGGTGCCAGACGTCAGAGACCCGTCGTTCGCGGTGGAGGCCTCTCGTCAGACCGCTCTCATCGCCGCGCATCCCTTCGCTCAGGCCGAGCAGGCGTACATCGAGTCGATCTCCGAGCCGTGGGGCGACTCGGAGTGATCCGCGGAGAGCTCTGGACCGTCGCAGGCGGCGTCTACTCGTCGAAACCGAGACCCGCCCTCATCGTCCAGGACGATCTGTTCGGCGGTACCGATTCGGTGACGGTGCTGCCTCTGACGACGCACGCGGTCGATGCTCCGCTGCTGAGGATCCGGATACCGTCGACCGAGCTCAACGGCCTCGAGAAGGACAGCGACGTCATGATCGACAAGCTCACCACGGTGCGGCGGGTGAACGTGAGCACGCGTATCGGTCGCCTTGCCACGGCGCAGCTCGCCGAGGTGGAACGCGCCCTGATCGTCTTCCTCGGGTTGGCGCGATGAAGAGCGCTCCGCGTGCCGATGATGTTCTCCGCCGCATCGTCGCAGAGGTGGATGCGGAGGAACTCGGGGCCTACGGCATCCACGTCTTGATCGGCGACGACACTGCCGCGCACCGGTGGCGAAGCGACGACCGTGTGAATCTGTATTCGGTGTCGAAGGGGGTCAGCGCGCTCGCCGCGGGGATCGCGGTCGATGAGGGCATCCTCTCGCTGGACTCCAGAGCCGTCGACGTTCTTCAGGTGGCGAGGCCCGGCGTCGATGCCGAGAAGGTGACTCTGCAGCACTTGCTCACGATGACCAGCGGAATCGACTTCGAATGGTTCGGCGATCACCCCGTGACGTGGCCGGATCTCGCCGTCGAGATGCTCTCCCGGCCCTCCAACGACGGCGGCCGGGCGTTCCAGTACTCCGATGCGAGCACGTACGTCGCGATGCGGATGCTCGGCGCCGTCGTCGGCGACGTCAGAGACTGGCTGATGCCGAGGCTGTTCACTCCCCTGGGTATCCACAATCCGCAATGGCATCGCTGTCCGAGGGGATGGATCGTTGGCGGCAGCGGTCTGGAACTGCGCACCGAGGAGCTCGCACGCATAGGGCGGGTGCTTCGCGATCGCGGTGCGGGGTTCGTAAGCGCAGAGTGGATCGAGCGGATGCACTCCGACTGGCTCCCGTCTGGCGCCGACGGCGACTACGCGGCGTACGGGTTCGCCACGTGGAAAGGGCCCGGTCGGTGCTGGCGTCTCGACGGACGATACGGGCAGTACGTCGTCATCGACGACGCGGCGGATGCTGTCGTCACGATCACCGCGCATGAAGAGAGCCGCGACCACCGTCTGGCGGAGATCGCCGCCGGAGCACTCTTCACCGCCTCGGCATAGGGCGTCGACCGCTCTACGCGCGCTCCACGGCCAACCGTCCGGCGAGCAGCACATAGGTCGCGGCGAAGGTGCGGCGCAGCCACGTCATCACGCGCGGCCGGGTGATGACGTGCGTGCGCATGGCCGCGGCGAAGGCGCCGTAGATGGCGAAGACCACGAAGGTCACCGCCATGAACACCAGGCTCAGCCACACCATCTGCCACGTCGCATCCGGGGCCCCCGCCGGCACGAACTGCGGCAGGAAGGCGAAGAAGAAGATCGTGAGCTTCGGGTTCAGCACGTTGATGAGCACGGCGGTGCGGATGACGCGCCACGATGACACCGGCTCGGCGCTCTGCTCGACGTCGAGCGCCGACCGGTCTCGGAGCGTCTGCCAGGCGAGGTACAGCAGGTAGGCGACGCCCAGCCACTTGATGGTCTGGAACGCGATGGCCGAGGCGTTGAGGATCGCGGCGAGACCGGTGATGGCGGCGATCATGTGCGGGATGACGCCGAGCGTGCAGCCGAACGCGGCGATGACGCCGGCTCTGGTCCCGCGCGAGAGCCCGGCGGCGATCGAGTAGACCGCTCCGGTGCCCGGCGTGGCCACCACGACCAGGGTGGTGAGGAGGAATGCGATGGTCACAGGTTCGCCTTCGTGCTCAGGGCGTCGCGCACGACGATCGCGCGGCGCAGGTCGACCATGATCGGGTCGAAGAAGCGCTCCCGGTATCGGGGTTCGCTCACCGCCGAGAAGATGAACGGCAGCGTCGCGATCAGCGAGAGCAGGGTGGCCGCCTTGATGAGGTTGACGGTGACGGTGAGCTTGGCGCCGCCGATCACGAGCGGCTCGACCGGGAGCGGCTGGGTGGCGCTGCCCGGTCCGACCCAGAGCTCGACGACGCCGAACGGGATCGCGACCGACCCGATGACGATCAGCAGGGCGCACAGCAGCGCCGCGAAGAACAGCGCCTGCAGCAGCTGCGCGAACGTCATGACGAGCAGGATGTTCATCCGCTGCGGCCACCGGAGCGGATGCCGGGAGCCGGACGCCGCGCCGATGCGCTCGGCGGGAGTGTCGAGCAGGAGTGCGGCGCGCTGCTCGGGCGTCGGGGCGTAGGTCTCGTCGTCGATCTCGCCCGCGCTCACGCGCAGCACGACGATGGTCGCGAGGGCTCCGATGACCAGGCCGACGAGGGCGAGCGAGGAGCCGTGCAGTGCGGACGCCATCTGCCAGACCTCGGCGGAGAAGAACGCGAACACCACGAGCATCAGGATCACCGGGAGGGCGATCGACGCCATGTGGCCGATGGCGGAGGCGTTGCGCACGGCGAGGCGCGAGGCCCAGGAGATGAGGGCGCCGCCGCCCATGCCGGTGATGAGCACGCACACCGCGATGATCACCAGGGTCTCGAGCACCGGGCTGACTGTGGCCTGGCGGTCGACGGCGTAGCCGCCGGCGATGAGGGCCGCGGCGCACAGCACGATGACGGATGCCGCGACCGCCGTCCCGATGCCGACGGGCAGCCGTCGCACCGCGAACCGCACGAGCGCGAAGGCGAGCCAGGCGATGGCGAGCGCGAGCAGGAGCAGCACGAGCACGAGCACGGCGATCACGGTGTCGTCTTCGTCGTCGTCGCCGTAGAGCCCGATGGCGATGCCGAGCGCGAGGGTGAGCCCGCCCGTGAGGAGGAACCCTGCGACGGTGACCCAGGTGAGCAGCGGGGCGACGCGTCGAGGCAGATCGGTGAACCAGCGGCGCAGGGGCACGAAGGTCGGCAGACCCTGCTCGCGGAACCAGCGGTCGGCGTCGCGTCTCACGGTCGCGGCGGGCACGGAGGCCGGACGTGGTCGCGATCGACGGCGACGGCGTGCGGAAGACATGGAGCCGAGGATACGGCACACGGTCGCGGGTCGCGCCCCGGCTTCGGCATGTTCGCCGGCTCCGATGTGCGGGCGCTCGGTGCGCCGCGCCTGCTCTGCGATGATCGACGTCGAGGGTCTGCCCGTCGCGGCAGCGGCCGCCGCCATCCGTGCCACCGCCAGGTGCCCTCGAGAGCCCCGCCGCAGCGCAGAAGGAGATCGCCATGACCAGGACGCGATGGGCCGTGCTCGGCCCGGGAGTGATCAGCGGGGACTTCGCCACGGGGCTCCGGAGCTCGCACCTCGGCGTGCTGCACGCCGTCGGCAGCTCCGCGCCGGAGCGGGCTGCGGCCTTCGCCGCCGAGCACGGCGCCGCGGCATCCGGCACCTACGACGAGATCCTCGCCAGAGAAGACGTGGATGCCGTCTACATCGGCACCGTGCACACGACGCACTCGGCTCTCGCGATCCGCGCGCTCGAGGCGGGCAAGGCGGTGCTGTGCGAGAAGCCGATCACCCCGACAGCCGCGGAGACCGATCTGGTGCTCGCGGCCGCGGCGCGCTCGGGGCGCCCGTTCGTCGAGGCGTTCAAGCAGCGCTTCGGTCCCTTCGCCGACCTGCTGCGCGGGATGATCGCCGACCGTGAGCTGGGGGAGCCGCTCTCGCTCGTCGCGGGCTTCGGCTACGACCAGTCCCCGCGCACCGGTCGTGCGTTCGACCCGGCGCTCGCCGGGGGAGCGATCCTCGACGTGGGCTGCTATCCGGCATCCCTCGCGATCGAGGTGGCGACCGTGTCCGGGCGCGGTGGGCTTCCGGCCGCCTTCGGCGACGTGAGCGCCGAATGGGTGAACGGGGTGGATGCCGACACCACGGCGCACCTGACGATCGGCGACCTCGCGGTCGAGCTGCGCACGGCCGTCATCCGCGAGATGCCTGGGGCCGCCGTGCTGCACTGCGCCGACGGCGACATCGTGATGCCCGATGCCTGGGGCAGCCGCACCGAGAGTCCCTCCTCGCTCATCCTGCGACGCGGTGCGGAGGAGCGTGTGGTGACCGTCCCGGTCGTGCAGCCGATGGGCGCGGAGGCGGATGCCGTGTCGCTCGCGCTCGCCGAAGGGCGGGTCGAGGCTCCGGAGATGACCTGGGCCGACAGCGCGGCGATCGCCCGACTCTGCACGGGCTGGCTGGACGCGGCGCGTCGCCCGTAAGCGCCGACGTCGTGTGCACTCGCCGAGTGCACGTGATGTCGACGTCGACAAGCCGTGCTTTCGGCGACGTCACGTGATGTCGCCGTGGAACGGCGAGCGGGCGTCAGTGGCGAACCGCGCTCGGCGACTCCTCGCCCTCGTGGAACTCGACCTTCTTGCCCAGCATCCGTCCGATGCCGAGCACGATGCCGACGATGACGAGGCCGACCGCGAGGCCGGCGATCGCCGAGAACAGGGTGTCGCCGATCCACACGATCACCGGGCCCGCGGCGTGGAGGAGCTCCTCGATGCCGTGCAGGATGTCGGCGCCGAAGTGCACGCCCACCTCGGCGAGGTTCACGAGCACGAGGTGCCCGCCGACCCAGAGCATCGCGACGGTGCCCAGGATGCTGATGAACCGGAACACCGCGGGCATCGCGTTCACCAGGCGGGTGCCGTTGCGGCTGACCCGCTTGTCCGAGCTCTCGGCCATCTTCAGGCCGATGTCGTCGATCTTCACGAGCAGGGCGACCGCTCCGTAGACGACGCCGGTCATGACCAGGGCGATCACGGCGAGGATCGCGAGCGTCATCCAGATGTCGAGCCCCTTGTCGAGGCTCGCGAGCGAGATGAGCATGATCTCGGTTGACAGGATCAGGTCGGTCCGGACGGCGCCGAACACGAGCTTCCGCTCGTCGCGGGCGCCCTCGTCCTCATGGCCGTGCTGCACGCCGAACCACTCGAGCACCTTCTCGGCGCCCTCGAAGCAGAGGTAGGCCCCGCCGAGGATCAGCAGGTACGGCAGCACCCAGGGGGCGAAGGCCGTGAGCAGCAGCGCCACCGGGATGATGATGAGGAACTTGTTCGCGAGAGATCCGAGCGCGATCTTGCCGACCACCGGCAGCTCGCGGGCGGGCGAGATGCCCTGCACGTACTGCGGTGTCACGGCGGCGTCGTCGATCACGACGCCGGCGGCCTTGGCCGAGGCCTTCATCGCCGCGCTCAGGATGTCGTCGACGACGGCGAGCAGTCCAACGGACATGGGCGTCCCCCTGTTTCGAGTGTCGGGGAGCAACTCTACCGAGTCCGCAGAAACTCACAGCGCGCTCCCAGCCCCGCGGGACCAAAACGGCGCCGGCATCCGTTCTCCCTTATGACGCTGCAGCCAGCCGCGTCAGACAAGGAGCATCATGTCGCACGACTACCGCAAGACGGCCGAGGCGGTCGGCGCCCTCACCGACGCGCAGTACAAGGTCACCCAGCGCGACGGCACCGAGCCGCCGTTCCGCAACGCCTACTGGGACAACCACGACGACGGCATCTACGTCGACGTCGTCTCGGGCCAGCCGCTGTTCTCCTCCCTCGACAAGTTCGACAGCGGAACCGGATGGCCGAGCTTCACCAAGCCGATCGACGCGGATGCCGTCACCACCCGCACCGACCGCACACTGTGGATGTCGCGCACGGAGGCGCGCTCCACCGGCGCCGACAGCCACCTCGGGCACGTCTTCGACGACGGACCCGTCGAGGGCGGAGGCCTGCGCTACTGCATGAACTCCGCGGCCCTGCGTTTCATCCCGGCATCCCGCCTGGAGGAAGAGGGCTACGGTCGATACAGCGACCTCTTCACCCACACCGACACCCCCATCGAGGAGCAGTCATGACCGACACCGGAACCATCACCCGCACCCCCGGCACCGAGACCGCCGTGCTCGCCGGCGGCTGCTTCTGGGGCATGGAGGACCTGATCCGCCGCCAGCCCGGCGTGCTCGACACCCGGGTCGGCTACACGGGCGGGTCGAACGACCACGCCACCTACCGCAACCACCCCGGTCACGCGGAGGCCGTGGAGATCGTCTTCGACCCGTCGAAGACGTCGTACCGCGACATCCTCGCGTTCTTCTTCCAGATCCACGACCCGTCGACCCTGGACCGTCAGGGCAACGACATCGGGTCGAGCTACCGGTCGGCGATCTTCCCGCTCTCCCCCGAGCAGGAGCAGGTCGCGCGCGACACGATCGCCGACGTCGACGCCTCGGGGCTGTGGCCCGGCAAGGCCGTCACCACGATCGAGCCCGAGGGCCCGTTCTGGGAGGCCGAGCCCGAGCACCAGGACTACCTGATCCGCTATCCCAACGGCTACACCTGCCACTTCCCGCGCGCGGGATGGGTGCTGCCGAAGCGCGAGGAGAGCGCCGCTCTCTGATCCGCGCACCGAGGCCGACGCTCCTCCTCGTGGAGGGCGTCGGCCTCTGTCGTGTGGCGCGGGCGCCAGGCGCCGCGGTCAGCCTTCGGCGAGGAACGCCAGCGCCGCCTCCTTGAAGGCGCGCGAACCAGGGGCGTTGAAGTGGTTGCGGTCGGGGATCTCGAAGAAGCTCCCGTGCGGGGCTGCGGCCGCCAGCGCCCTCGATCCCTCGATGATCGCGTCCTTCGACCCTGTGGCGAAGAGGATCGGGCTCGACGGGGCGTCGGCGGGGTCGGGGTCGATCGTGCGGGAGGCGCGCATGCCCTCCGCGAGCGCGATCAGGGCGCGCAGGTCGTTGCCGGGCACCCGCTCGGTGAGGGCGATGTAGTTCTGCGTCGTGGGGTCATCGACAGGGGCGCCGTCGGCGAGGAACGCACGCACCTGGTCGAGGTTCAGCCGGGCCAGGGGGATGCCGTCTGGAACGCCGCCGAGCACCCCGCGTCCGATGCGCTGCGGCAGGTCGCGGATGACCTCCCACCCCACGCGCGCGCCGAGCGAGTAGCCGAGGTAGTACGCGTCGTCGACGAGGTAGGCGTCCATCACCGTCTCGACGTCGGTGGCCAGGGTGCGGATGCCGTAGTCGCCGGGCTCGTGCGGCTTCTCGCTGAGACCGTGGCCGCGCTGGTCGAGGGCGAGCACACGGTAGCCGGCGCGGGTGAGGTCGCGGACCCACCCGGTGAGCACCCAGTTGTCGCGCGCGTTGGAGGCGAAACCGTGCACGGCGACGACGACGGGCGCGTCGAGGTCGCCCCACGTGTAGGTCGCGAGACGGGTGCCGTCGGCGGAGTACACCTGCTGCGGCTCGGGCATGCGGGTCAGGTCAGCGAGAGGAACGGCCACGCATCCATCTTGGCCCGATTGGCGGGGTGGAGGGCGTCGACCGCGGCGAGTTCCTCAGGGTGGGAGTCCCTGGGCGGTTCCCCCAGTTGTGACGGAAAGACACCCCCGTCGCTATTTCACTATTGTGTCGATCGTCACAATAGTGCAATATCATGGACGAAGCTGAACAAGGGAGTTGAGCATGTCCGCAAGTTCACCTACGGCGGCGAAAGCCGTGACGGCCAGCATCCCCGTGCTCAAGCGCGGCCTGAAGAATCGTCATATCCAGATGATCGCGCTCGGGGGCGCGATCGGGACGGGATTGTTCTACGGTTCATCCGAAGCGATCGGGATGGCGGGGCCTTCGGTGCTGCTCGCCTATATCGTCGGTGGCGCGATGATCTTCCTCATCGTGCGCGCTCTCGGGGAGATGTCGGTGGACAATCCGGTATCCGGCGCCTTCAGTCACTACGCGAACGAGAACTGGAGTCAACGCGCCGGTTTCGTCTCTGGATGGAACTACTGGTTCAACTACATCGCCGTGTCGATGGTCGAGCTCGCAGTCGTCGGATCCTTCGTGAACTACTGGCTCCCTGGAGTGCCGACGTGGGCGTCGGCGGCGGTGTTCCTGGTGCTCATTACCGGCATCAATCTCATCGGAGTGCGCACTTTCGGCGAGTTCGAGTTCTGGTTCGCGTTGGTGAAGGTCGTCGCCGTGATCGGCATGATCGTGCTGGGAGCGATCGTCATCGTCTTCCGGATCAACAACAGCGCGGATCTCCCTGACCCGAGCTTCGCTCACCTGTTCGACCAGGGGTTCTTCCCCTTCGGGCTCACCGGGACCCTGGCTGTGCTCGTCGTCGTGATGTTCTCGTTCGGCGGCACGGAGTTGATCGGAATCACGGCCGGAGAGGCGGAGAACCCGCGCAGAACCATCCCGAAGGCGATCAATCAAGTCATCCCGAGAATCCTGATCTTCTATGTCGGAGCGCTCGCCGTGGTGATGGCGGTGGTGCCCTGGGCCAGCCTCGACGGTCAGACGAGCCCGTTCGTGCAGATCTTCGATCGCATCGGGATCCCGGGCGCCGCTCACATCCTCAACCTCGTCGTGCTCACGGCGGTCATCTCGGTGTACAACTCCGGTCTCTACTCCAACGCGCGGATGCTGTACTCGCTTGCCCGCCAGGGCAACGCCCCCGCATATCTGCGCCGCATCTCGAACTCGGGGGTCCCCGTCGCAGGTGTGCTGACATCTTCCGCGGTCACGGTCATCGCCGTGATCGTGGTCTTCGTCTGGCCGGATTTCGCATTCCGCTACCTGATGTCGATCGCCACCATCGCCGCGATCATCAACTGGTCGATGATCATGATCACTCAGATGAAGTTCCGTCGGCGCATCGGGCCCGAAGGTGTCGAGAAGCTGGAGTATCGACTGCCCTGGGCCCGGGTGACTCCTTGGATCGTCCTCGCCTTCCTGGCTGCGGTGGTCGTGCTCATGGCTCTGTCGCCCGACTACCGCACCGCCGTCATCGCGGGGCCGATCTGGTTGGGCATCCTGCTCATCGGCTACGAGGTCAAGAAGAGACGCGCCCGCCCGGCAGGGGATGTCCAGGCGCAGGAAGCTCCGAGCGGCGGAGGCTGGGGGGCTGACCGCTCGTGAGGTCGCGACGCGGCCGCCCAGAAGGTGCTCCGGGCGGCCGCGTCGTGCGTGTCCTGGGCGTGTGAATCCGGCGGCGGGTGCCGCTCAGAGCACGACGAGGAAGCCGAGCACGGTGCTCGCGACGGCCAGCGCCGCGAGGACGAGGGCCGGTGTCGCGGCCTCCTTGCGACGCAGGTGCACGACGACCGCGCCGATCATGATGATCGCGATGCCCGTACCGGCGAGGGGTGTGAGGATCGGTGCGATCCCCGTCAGCAGCGGGAGGATCAGCCCGAGCGCGCCGACGACCTCGAGCGCGGCGATGGCCTTGACGGTTCCGGCGGAGAAATCCTCGGTCCAGGCCATGCCCCGCTCGGCGAGGGTCGCCTTGGGGGTGACGAGCTTCATGCCGCCTCCGCCGAGCATGGCGAGGGCGAGAAGCCCGTTGACGATCCAGAGTGCGACGAGCATCCGTGTTCCGTTCTGTGTGTTTGTTACGATCAGTAACCAAGAATGGAGCAATCGGATGACTGGTGCAAAAGGCACATCGGTGTCACCGACGCACAGCGATGGCTGCGATGCGGCGGGCTTCCCCGACTACGAGAACTCGTGCTCGATCGACGAGGGGGCGGGCCGTGCGATCCGCGAGGTGCTCGATCGGGTCGGCGACAAGTGGTCACTGCTGCTGATCGCGACGCTGCGCGGCGACCGGCTGCGCTTCAGTGAACTGCTCCGGCATATCCCCGGGATCTCCCAGCGGATGCTCACGCTCACGCTCCGTCAGCTCGAACGCGACGGGCTGGTCACCCGCACCGTGCACGCCGAGGTGCCGCCCCGTGTGGAGTACGAGCTCACGGAACGCGGCGAGACGCTCATCCCGATCGCCCGCACGATCGGCGACTGGGCCCTCGCGAACCACCCCGCGATCGAGGAGTCCCGCGCCCGCTACGACGCCCGCGCCTGACTCCGGTCGGTCAGAAGTCGGCATCCGATTTTCGGACGATCGCCGGAATTTCGGATGATCGACCCGAAACGGTCCGATTTCTTGAGATGCTTCCGAATTTCGGATGAGGGCGGATGGGTATGCGAGACATGCGACAAGGAGCCGCGGACACAGAGAAGGGGGACGGATGCCGTGGCATCCGTCCCCCTTCTGGGTCAGACGCGGGAGCGCAGCGCCTCGCCGAGTGCGGCATCCACGTTCGTCCAGTACTGGAAGAAGCGCTCGCGGATCGCGTCGATGGTGATGCCGCGGCCCTGACCCGTGAGGGTGTCCAGGAACCGGGCGCGCTGCTCGTCGTCGAAGACCGTGCGGTACAGCGTGCCGGCCTGGCCGAAGTCGTCGTCGTCCACGCGCAGCGTGGCCGCGGCGCGGATCAGCTCGCCGTCGGACTCCCAGCTCGCCTCGACGCCCGCAACCGGGTCTGCGGCGGGTCCACCGGCCGCCCCGTACGAGTTCGGCGTGTACACGCGGTGCTCGGCCTGGTTGAAGCGGTACTGCATCTGGCCCTCGTGCATGTAGTTGCGCACCTCGGCCGCGTGCGGCTGGTTGACCGGCAGCTGGTTGTAGTTCGCGCCGATGCGGTAGCGCTGCGCATCGGAGTACGCGAACACCCGCGCCATCAGCATCTTGTCGGGCGAGATGCCCGTGCCCGGAACCTGGTTGCCGGGCGAGAACGCCGCCTGCTCGATCTCGGCGAAGAAGTTCTGCGGGTTGCGGTCGAGGGTGAACGTGCCCACCTTGATGCGCGGGTAGTCCTTCTTCGACCACGTCTTGGTGAGGTCGAACGGGTTGAAGCGGTAGGTCTTGCCCTCCTCGTACGGCATGACCTGCACGAAGACGTCCCACGAGGGGTTGTCGCCGCGGGCGATCGCGTCGAACAGGTCGCGACGGTAGTAGTCGGCATCCGATCCCGCGAGCTTCTCGGCCTCGGCGGCATCCATCCGCTCCACGCCCTGCTTCGACAGGAAGTGGTACTGCACCCAGAAGCGCTCGCCCTCGGCGTTGACCCACTGGTAGGTGTGCGAGCCGTAGCCGTTCATGTGGCGCCAGGATGCCGGCAGGCCGCGGTCGCCCATGAGGTAGGTGACCTGGTGGGCGGTCTCGGGGGAGAGCGTCCAGAAGTCCCACTGCATGTCGGCGTCGCGCAGACCCGAGTCGCCGAGGCGCTTCTGCGAGTGGATGAAGTCGGGGAACTTCATCGCGTCGCGCAGGAAGAACGTCGGGGTGTTGTTGCCGACGATGTCGAGGTTGCCCTCCGTCGTGTAGAAGCGCAGCGCGAAGCCGCGCACGTCGCGCCAGGTGTCGGGGGACCCCTGCTCGCCCGCCACGGATGAGAAGCGGAGCAGCGTCTCGCTCACGGCTCCGGGCTGGAACGCGGCGGCGCGGGTGTAGGCGGACACGTCCTCGGTCACGGTGAACGTGCCGAACGCGCCGCCGCCCTTGGCGTGCGGGTTGCGCTCCGGCACGCGCTCGCGGTTGAACGAGGCGAGCTTCTCGACGAGGTAGCGGTCGTGGAGGACCGTGGGGCCGTCTGCTCCGACGGTCAGGGAGTGCGCGTCGCTGGCGACGGGCGTGCCGGTCTGGGTCGTGGTGCCGGGGAGGTCTGACATGGTCATGCGTTCACTTTCGTCTCGTATCGGTGTTCAGTGGGGTCCCCGACGCGCGTCGATGCAGCGACGCCGAGGTGAGGGGTCGTTCGATGATGCCGGGGGACGCGGCGCGCAGGGGGAGTTCTGACGAACCCGTATGGTTCTAGGGCGCGACGTCCTGGCAGCGGGGGCATACGCCCCAGAAGGTGACTTCTGCGGTCTGCACGGTGAATCCCCCCGTGTTCGACGGGGTGAGACACGGCGCCTCGCCGACGACGCAGTCCACGTCGCCGATGGCACCGCAGCGGGTGCACACGACGTGGTGGTGGTTGTCGCCGATGCGCCGTTCGTAGAGCGCCGCGGAGCCTGCCGGTTCGATCCGGCGGATGAGGCCCGCCGTCGTCAGGTCCGCGAGGATGTTGTGCACCGACTGGATCGACGTGGTCGGAAGCACGTCGGACACCGCGCGGTAGACCCGCTCGGCATCCGTGTGGGCCATGGACTCCAGCGCCTCGAGAACGGCGACGCGGCCCGCAGTCGCACGAAGACCCGCGTCGCGAAGCGCGGAGTCGAGGTCGGTGTCCATGCCTCGACTGTACACGTTGTTTTTAGTGATTCAAAAGAAGTATCGGCATGTCGGTGGGGGGCACTCGAAACCGTTCGATACAGATCGTCCTTCATCGGAGGCCGAGTGGTTCGCGAGAGAGCGTCCCATCGCGGCTCCCAGAACTCACCCACACAACTGCGGGTCAGCCTCCGTGCAGTCTTTCTGCTCGTCGACGTGGTGCTCTAATGGGAGCCAGCCCGGAGCGGGCGATTGCATCTTCGAGGGGGAAATGTGAGCTACAGCCAATGCACCGCGAAAGTTACTGGGCTGCACCGCACTGAGAGTGGGAGGCAGCGTTGCCCGATTCATAGAACTGGAGCGACGCCTTCGTCAGACTGGGCGGAGCGCACGTCCGATGCCTGGTCTGCCCCACGCAGAATCTCACCAGCGTCGCGACCGGAGGCGCGGCGCTATGACAATCAGTACCGCTTGATCGCTCAACTCAGTGAGAGTGTGGTCGACCTCATGTTGAGTCCGCCTGACGGCCGACTCCGTGACGCGACTTTCGACCTCATCGACGCGCTCACTCCCACTGGCGATGCCCGCATTCCTCGCTCAGGTCACGTATTGTGTCAGCTCTTCGAGCAGGTAGCGCTGGGCTTGCAGAGGATCATCGATGTGCCGGGCGCGGTCATCGATGAGCTTGTAGGCGAGGAAGTCGCCGGATCACGGATTCTCGCCGTGTGCGTGAAAGTTCTTCTCAAGAGAGCCGTGCAAGTCGCAATGGAGAACGCGATGGCACCGCTGGTGGTTCTGCACCTGAACGCGTGCATCTGCGCGCTCACATTCTGCCCGGCGTCGGAGAAGCATCGGTCATTGGAAGAGAACTGCACGATGCCCCTCGTCAGAGACCGTCTCAGCCGCGCGTGATCGTGAACCCCTCGCCGCGCACGCGGACCCGCCCTCCCTGGGCGGCCTGGCCGTGCTGCGATCCGTCCGCGTCGTAGGCCCGACCGCTGCCGGGCGCCAGCGGGGCGACCCGCTCGTCCGACCGGGAGCCGTTGGCGTAGAGCACCGCGGACCCCGTCGTGGTCGCGTACACCGCGCTCACGACGCGCGGCTGGATCACCAGTGCGTCGAGCCGCACGTCGCCCCGACTCGTGCAGCGCACCGTGACCTGCTCGGCAGGCAGGTCCCCGCCGAGCAGCTGCGGCACGAGCATGCCGTCTGCCTCGGTGAGTCCGCGGTCGCCGGTCCCGCCCGCTGAGGTCTTGGTCGTCCACAGGCGACGTCGTCCGCGGAACACCTCCCACACGGCATCCCCGGCATCCGCTGCCTGCCGCCAGATGAGACCGTGCAGGATGCCGCCCACCTCCGTCACGTCGAACTCCACCCACTCGCCCCGCGGGACCTGCACGTACGCCCCGCCCGACAGGTTGCCCTCGCCGGTCCAGGCCCCGCCGGCCGGTCGCACGACCGTGCTGCCGGGGGAGAGCCGGGCGGTCTCCGCGTCGATCACGCGCAGACCCGAGTGCGAGCTCAACCCCGTGATCGATGTCGCGATCTGCGCGATGTCGCGGTTCGCGTCGAGCAGCAGCATCGTCAGCAGCCCGTGGATCGTGGACTCCGCGCCGGAGTTGCGGTTCACGCGGCCGTCGGTCTCGACGCCGTCGAACGTCACGCCGGTCGCCGGGTCGTACGTCGGGATGCCGGCGGTGTTCGCGCCGAAGAACCATCCGGCGGCCAGGCCGGCGAGTACGCGGTGTCCCTCGCCGCCCGCGGCGACCGCACCGGCCACGCGTCCGTGCGCGCCGTAGGCGATCTGCGCCTCGGCGGGAAGCGGGGCCCAGGCGTTGCTCGGCCCGCCCGCCGCGAGCACCTGCGGCGTGAAGCGCCCGGCATCGGCCGCGGCCGCCGTCGTCCAGTCGCGGCGGCGCAGCACGGCGCCCGCGCGGGCGAGCGCCTCGGGAGCGGCCGAGCCCCACGCGTGCCAGAAGCCCAGCGAGCCCGTCCACGGCAGCACGGCCCCGAACGGCCAGCCCACCCGAGGGTCCGTCGCCATCGCGGCCACGCCCTCGCCATAGGTCTGGAGTGCGCTGCGACTGCGGGAGTCACCCGCTTCGGCGGCGGCGCTGAGGCCGAGCATGGCCTCAGCCGTGGCATCCGCCCCTCCCGCGATCAGCCAGGCCGGAAGCCTCCTGCCGTCGCTGCGCACCCACTGCCCGGCACGGCCGAGCGACTCGCGTCCGAGCGCGTCGAGGCACAGGTGCAGCCGCGCCAGCAGGAACTCCGCGAAAGCGGCATCCTCCCGACGGAACGCGGCATGGCCCTCGCCGAACGCCCACACCGACCGGGCGAGCCAGTACGACTCCGCCGAGTCCGACGGATCGGGCAGCTCGACCGGGATCGCGCTGGGGTTCAGCGTGCCGTCCTCCTGCTGCCACAGCACCACCCGACCCGCGTTCGGTCCGGTCGCGGTCTGCAGGAACGCGAGAGAGCGCAGCAGGTCGCGCGCCTCGTCGCGGCTCTGCGCATCGCCCGTCGCCTTCCAATCCCGCAGCAGCACGACGGCCGCTCGCGCGATGTCGTCGGCGTTGTACGCACCCTGGCTCCAGTAGCCGGTCACCGCATCGCGGTTCCCTCCTCCGACGCGGCGGAAGCCGCCGGCACCGTCGGCATCCGCGTAGGTCCACGGCGCCCGCACTGTCGGCCGGGTGTCGATGCCGAACGTGGTGTGCTCGGCGCTCGCGGTGACGGGAACGTCGGCGAGCAGGAAACGCAGGTGCGCGAGATTCGTCAGGCGCGGGCGTCGGGCGGCGTCGAGCGGCAGCGGACCGGCGAGCCCTGGAGCTGCGGTCGTCGCGCCGACGGCCGCGTCGACCGGGATCAGGGCGAGGGCGGATGCCGTCGCCGCGATGGTCAGGAAGGTGCGTCGTGAGGTGTCCATGTCATCACTTCTTCGTGCTGTCGGTGGAGCGGGGTTCGTGAGGGGCGATCAGGAGAGGTCGGCCGCGGGCTCGCGCAGCGCGCGGCCCCACGGCTCCGCCGGATCGTGGATCGCGACGGCGAGGGTGGTGTCGGACTGGCCGTAGTACGCGAACCACCTGCCGTGGAACTTCACGAGCCCCTCGATGAAGGTCACGTTCGAGATGAGTCCGTGCAGGTCCTCGAACGACTGCGGCCGCAGCCACGGCTCCTGCAGCCGGGCGATGACCTTCGTCGGCTCGTCGGGGTCGATCGCGATCTGCCCGCAGCGGTAGTCGACGTCGACCGAGCCGTCGTCGTTGATCGTGCGGGTCGCGCCGTTCGTGAGGAACACGAGCAGTCCGTTGTCGGCGAGCACGGGGGAGGCGCCGATCTCGACCAGGGCCTCGTCCCACGTGCCCGGCGTGGGGGAGTACATGGGGTCGGTGTCTGCGGTGCCCGGCGTCCAGTGGATGAGGTCGTCGCTCGTGGCCCAGTAGATCGCGCCCTCGCCGAAGTACATCCACCATTTGCCGTGCATCCGCTGCGGCACGATCACGCCGGCCTTCGACCAGTTGAAGCCGCGCGGATCCATGGTCTTGAACGTGTCGAAGTCCTCGAACAGCGGGCCGTGCTTGGTCCAGGTGCGCAGATCGGTCGAGGTCGCCAGGCACAGCTGGGCGCTGCGGCGGTCCCAGCCCGTGTAGGTGAGGTAGTAGGTGCCGTCGATCAGCGCGATGCGCGGATCCTCGCAGCCGTAGCGCTCGTAATCCTCGGACGGGGAGAGGATCGGAGCATCCTCTCGCGTGAAGGTCACCCCGTCGCGGGAGCGGGCCATGCCGATGTGCGACACGATGTCGTCGGCGTGCGCGCGGTACAGCAGCACGACCTCGTCGCCGTCGACCAGCGCGGCCGGGTTGTACAGGTTGGCCGACTCCCAGCTCTCGCCGCGGGGGCGCAGGATGGGGTTGCCCTCGTAGGGGGTGAACGGTCCGAGGGGGAAGGATGCTCCGGTGAACATGGATGCCTTTCTGGGCTAGCCCTTGACGGCGGCGCCGAGGTCGGTGGCGGTGAAGAACCGCTGGAAGACGATGAACAGGATCACGACGGGGAACGCGAGGGCGGTGGCGCCCGCGAGGATCGCGCCGTTGGGGTTGGCGGTGGACTGCGCCACGTTCGAGATGTAGTTGGCGAGGGACACGGCGAGCGGCTGAAGGCTCGAGTCCTTGGTGATGAGGAACGGCCACAGGAACTCGTTCCACGGGCCGATGAAGGTCACCAGCACGACGGTCACGAGCACCGGTCGGATCAGCGGGAGCGCCACCGAGGTCAGCAGGCGGATCTCACCTGCCCCGTCGATCCGCGCCGCCTCGAAGATCTCCACGGGCAGCGCCTTGAAGAACTGCGTGAAGATGAACACCGCGGTCGTGTTGATGAGGAACGGCAGGATCATGCCCAGATACGAGTCGCCCAGGCCGTAGCTGCGCGTGATCTGCACGTACAGCGGGATCATGAGCAGCTGGAACGGCACCATCTGCACGAGCAGCATGAGCACCCAGATCACCCCGCGACCGCGGAAGTCGAGCCGGGCGATCGCGTAGCCGGCGAGCAGCCCGAACACGACGGTGCCGAGCAGCACGCCCGCCGTGAAGACGAGCGAGTTCAGCAGGGAACCCGCCAGGTCGATGCGCGAGTCGATCGCGACGAAGTTGTCGACCGTCCACCCGCTCGTCGGGAAGAGCTCGTTCGGGGAGTTCGTGGGGTTCTTCTGGAACGCCCCCACGAGCATGAAGTAGAACGGGAAGGCGAAGCCGATCGCCGCGATCGTGAGCACGATGATGCTCAGGATGCGGGGGACTGAACGTCTGCGGGTCATCATCGCTCCCTGGTCGCGCGGTTGGCGGCGAGCGACAGCATCCCGACCAGGACCACGAGGATCATGCCGATCGCCGCTGCGGTGTCGGGGTTCTGCTGCTGGATGCCCAGCTGGTAGATGAGCAGCACGGGGGTGGACGAGGCGCCGTCGGGGCCGCCGCCGTTCGTGAGCAGGTAGGGCTCGGTGAAGAGGTTGGCGCCGGTGATGATCGAGAGGATCAGCACGAGGGTCGTCGCGCTGCGGACGCCGGGCACGGTCACGTGACGGAATCGGGAGAGGATGCCGGCGCCGTCGGTCTCGGCCGATTCGTACAGCTCCTTCGGCACGTTCTGCAGTGCTGCCAGATACAGGAGGATGTAGAAGCCCAGCTGCTTCCACGTCACGTACAGCGCGATCATCGGCATCGCGAGTCCGCTGTTGACGAGCCATGAGGGGTCGGGGGCGAGCGGGCCGAGGATCGTGTTGATCAGTCCGTTGCCCGAGAACAGCAGCATCCACACGCCCACGAGCGAGACGCTCGCCGTCAGATACGGCACGTAGAACGCCACGCGGTAGGCGGCGACCCAGCGGATGCCGGTGTTCAGCGCCGCCGCGAGGATCAGCGACAGCACCGCGGTCAGCGGCACGTTGATCACGAGGAACACGAGCGTGTTGCGGAACGAGTCGATGACCCGCGGGTCGGTGAGCACCGTGACGAAGTTGTCGAAGCCGACGAACGGGCGCTCGACCTCCGTACCGGGGGCGGTGAAGAAGTAGTCGTGGAAGGCGATGTAGACGGCGAAGGCGAGCGGATACGCGAAGATCGCGATCACGAAGACGAAGTACGGCAGCGCGAAGAGGCCGCCGATCGGCTGCGCACCCAGCCATCGGGTGCGCAGCCGCCGGTTGTCGGTCATGACGTCACTCGGCGACGAGCTTGTCGATCTTCGAGGCCGCCGTCTTCAGGAACTCGTCGATGGAGGTCTTGCCGAAGATCACGGCCGACGAGTACTCGTCGCGGAAGGCCTGCCAGGCCTCGACGGAGTTCGGGATGCTGGGCACGTCAGCCGTCGCCTCGACCTGCTTCGCGAAGGCCGTGTAGTCCGGGTTCGCGGAGAAGTAGTCGGGGTAGGTGCCGGCGAGGTCGGTGCGCATCGGCATCTGACCGGTGAGCTCCAGCAGCTGGCCGTCGCTGTCCTCGTTCGTGGAGAACTGCAGGAAGTCCCACGCGGTGCCCTGGTTCTTGCACGCCGTGAACATCGAGACGCTCTTGGAGTCGGCGAAGGTCGTCGGGTTGTCGCGACCGTCGCTGGTCGGCACCGGCATGAAGCCGACGTCGACGGTGTCGGCGTACGACGGGATGGCCCACGGTCCCGCGAGCTGCATGGCCGTGGTGCCCGCCGACATCGCGTCGTCGGTCGAGGCCTCGTTCGGGGCCAGCTTCTCGTCGTAGATCGTCTTCCAGAACTCGGCGACCTTCTTTCCGGCATCCGAGTCGAACGTGGCCTTGCCGTCTTCGACCAGCATGGTGCCGTCGGTCTCGGCGAGGTACAGCGGATAGAAGTCGAACCACGGCTGGTAGAACTCGCTCGTGGGCGCCGGCCAGATCGCGCTCTGCACACCCGAGGCCACGATCTTCTTGGACCCCTCGAGGAAGGCGTCGTAGGTGTTCATCTGCGGGTCTTCGGGGTCGATGCCTGCGGCCTGGAAGAGGGCCTTGTTGTACATGACCATCACCGGGTTGGACTTCCACGGCAGCTGGTAGAAGCCGTCGTCGGTCTTGTAGGCGGCGAGCTCTCCGCCGCGCGAGGTGATGTAGTCGTCGCCGCCGTCGAGCTTGCTGAGGTCGACGAGGCCGCCCTGCTTGACCCATCCGGAGACGGCGGCCGGGGCCACGTTGTACACGAGGCACGGTGCGGTGCCGGCGGTGATCGCCGCGGTGATCGCCTCTTCGGAGGAGGATCCGGCCGGGATCTCCTGCGCGGTCACCTTCTCGTCGGGGTGCTCCTTGTTCCAGGCGTCGACGACGGCGTGACCCCAGGCCACCTCCTGCTCGTTGTTCGACAGCCAGACCTTGATCGGGCCCTTTCCGTCGGCCGAGCCGCCGGTGGTGCCGGCTCCTGCCGAGCATCCGGTCGCGACGAGCGCGAAGGCGCTGACTGCGCCGACGAGTGCTGCTGCACGGATCTTCTTCATGGTGTCCTCCTCGACACGGTGGGTGTAGCTGCCGACGGCGCCGCTGTGCTCTCGCGGAAGTGCACGACGTTGCAGTCGACGATCTCGGTGCGCGGCTGCGCTCCGAGGATGTCTGCCCGCAGGAGGCGGGCGGCCGCGCGACCTCGCGCGGCGGGGTCCGACGAGACGCTGGTCAGCGCCGGAGAGAGGTGGGCGGAGAGGTGGTCGTCGTCGAATCCGGCGATCGCGAGGTCGTCGGGGATCGAGAGGCCCTGCGAGCGCGCGTAGGACAGGCCGGCGATCGCCATCGTGTCGTTCGCGTAGACGATCGCGGTGGGGCGCTCGGGAAGAGCGAGCAGCTCCTCGGTCAGCGCGCGTCCGCTCGCTGCGGTGAAGTCGCCCTCGCGCAGCAGCTCGTCGCTGCCGATCTCGTCGGTGTAGGCCTCGGCGCGGGCGCGGGAGTGCACGTAGGCGAGCGGGCCGGAGATGTGCGCGATGCGCTCGTGACCGGCGTCGCGCAGGTGGGTGATGATCTCGCGCACGGGGGTCGCATCGTCGGTGCGGACGCAGGAGAACGAGTGCGGCTGGTCGTAGGCGCCGACCAGGACCGTCGGCAGCTCGAGCTCGTCGAGGAAGGGCACGCGCCAGTCGTCGTCGCGGAGGTCGAGCAGAAGCGCGCCGTCGGCGCGGCCGTGGGTGAGTGAGCGGTAGGCGCGCTCCTCGGCGTCGCGGTCGGGGACCACCTGCAGGATGAGTGCCGTCTCGGTCTCGGCGAGGACGGACTCCACTCCGGCGATGAAGGCGGGGAAGAACGAGTCGTTCGCGATGACCTCGGGGTCGCGGGCGAGGACGACGGCCACGGCGTTGGCGCGGCGGTTCGCGAGGGCTCTGGCGCTCTGGCTGGGCGCCCAGTTGAGCTTCTCGGCCGCCGCGAGGACCTTCGCACGGGTCTCCTCGGAGATCGGGCGGTTGCCGCTCAGGGCGTGCGACACCGTCGCCTTCGTGACGCCGGCCTCGCGGGCGACATCGGCGATCGTCGTGCGGCTCATGCCACCTCCTCGTGGAAAGACCGGAGTGAACCGGTTTGATGAGTGTAAACCGGTTTGATTCGCTGCGTCAACGCTCGGCGCGGAACCCGTCAGTTGTGAGGGGAGTGGATGCCGCTAGGCCTTCAATCGCGGGCGAGCGCGCCGCTCAGACGAATCGCACGGTCTGCTGCAGGCGCGTGCGGACGTCGAAGAGCTCGTTGCCGCCGATCGCGCGCACTCCTGGCACGCCCTGCCGGAGCACCATGCCCAGCGCGCTCCGGCGCACCACGACGACCGGGACGCCGCGCACGGTGCCCAGCGGAGTGACGGCCTGCACGAGGTCGTCGTCCGGCAGCACGACGATGGCGCCGCCGAACCGCACCCGTGCGGCACGTGCCGTCACGCGCATGCGCCCGAGGAGCGCGGTGACGGGTGCGCGGACCCCGACGGTCGGGCCCGTGATCTCGCCGCGGCGGAATCCGACCACCCCGCCGAAGTCCTCCGACATCACGCCGTAGAGACCGGACGGGCTGAGGACGACATGGTCGAGCTTGTCGTCGGCATCCGCCCCCGTGGCCACGTCATGCCAGATCGTGAAGCCCATGCCGAGGTCGGAGACGGTCCGGGCCGTCTCCTCCTCCGCCAGCGCATCGGCGAGCAGCCGGCGAAGTTCGCGCGGCGCCTGACGGACCAGCGCGGGGTCGTAGGGATCGGGGACCTCCACGCCGACGCCCGCCCACTCGCGGATCAGCGTGATGTACCGCTCCCGGCGCCATCCGCCCGGGTGCCCGTAGGAGCGGGCGCGCGGCCGTGTGTCCGGACGGGCGGTCTGCACGCGCCATCCGCTCCACTCGCTCTCCTCGACGAAACCGTGCCCGCGGTCGTACGCGGCGCGGCCCTCGGGGGTGCCGATGAGCTCCCACGCGTACTGAACCTGGATGAACACGGCGGCGTCGCCACCCGTGTCGGGGTGCGTCTGGCGCAGGCGCAGCCGGTAGGCGCGCCGCAGCTCGTCGTGGTCGACCGTCGGGTCGACGCCGAGCACCTCGTACGCAGAGGCCGAGAGCGGGCTGTCGAACATCTCGCTCCTTCCGGCAGCTCTGATCCAGCGTATCCGCCGTGCCGGGGTGCGGACGCCCCGCACCGATCTCACCCCGTTCGCTCGGGAACCCAGAGCGTCGGATGCCCGGTGCGGCGCGGCGCCGGTCGACGCCCGCTCATCAGGGAAACCCAGAGCATCGGATGCCGGTACGGCGTGCCGCCGGTCGACACGCCGTGCCGCGTGCAGATGCTCTGGGGTTTCCCGCAGAGCCCGGCGGGATGCTGCCGTCGTGAGGCCGTGCACTCTCGGCGAGGTCACGCGAGGGCGACGGGCGATGGGCGGCGACCGCCGACGGACTCCGGTGGCGGGCGGGCGCAGGCAGAAGGGAGACGTAGACACGACGACGGGCGGTCAGTCGGGCACGTCGACGATGCGCTCGGCGCCGAAGACGGGCGTCACGGCGCCGGCGGATGCGGCGGCGAGGTCGTCGGCCAGGGAGGCGAGCGCCGCGGCGGGCGCCCAGAGCTCGAGCGTCGCCGCCGCGCCGTAGCTCGGTGCGCCCAGCGTCGCGCCGTGGTGGCCGGCCCAGTCGCGCAGCAGGTTGTCGTAGCGGCCGGCATCCGCGTGGGGCACGACCACCGTCGCCTGCGTGAGCGACTCCCGCCGCACGGGCGACGCGAGATCCAGCGCCTCCGAGACGGCGGTGGAGTAGGCGCGCACGAGTCCGCCGGCTCCGAGCTTGACGCCGCCGAAGTACCGGGTGACCACGGCCACGACATCGGTGAGGTCCCGGCGCCGCAGCACCTCGAGCATCGGGATGCCGGCTGTGCCTGACGGCTCTCCGTCATCCGATGACCGCGCCTGGTCGCCGAGCAGGCCGGTGATCATCGCGCTGCAGTTGTGCCGTGCGTCCCAGAACCGTTTGCGGATGCCGGCGATGACGGCATCCGCCTCCGGCACCGAGGAGACGGGTTCGACGTGGGCGATGAACCGCGACTTCTTGATGACGAGCTCGTGCTCCACGCCCGCGGCGATCGTCGTCGGGTAGCTGCGGTCTGTGCTCACCCCGCCACGCTAGCCCCGCCGCGTGCACGCACGCGATCTCGCCGAGCGCACGCGAAGCCCGCCTATGCAAGCGAAGCCGCCGAGTGCACGTGAAGTCGCCGACTGCACGGCCTGTCGACGTCGGGATGCCGTGCACTCGCCGAGTGCACGTGAAGTCGACGCGACCCGACGCGCCCCGACGCGACGCGACGCGACGCGACGCGACGCGACACCACCGCGGGAAGAGCGGGGTCAGCGGTCGATGAAGGACATCTGCTGGGGGTTGTAGCGGGCGCCGTGGACCCGCGTGGCCAGCTGATCGAGGGCGGACATCTCGTCGGCGGACAGCGCGACGGCGGTCGAGCCCGCGTTCTCGGCGATGCGCGCCGTGCGGCGCGTGCCGGGGATGGGCACGATCCACGGCTCGCGGGCGAGCAGCCACGCGAGGGCGATCTGTCCGGGAGAGGCGTCCTTCGCGGCGGCGAGAGCGGCGACCTGACCGACGAGCTCCTGGTTTGCGGCGCGGTTCTCCTCGCTGAAGCGCGGGATCGTTCCGCGGATGTCGCCCTCGGTGAAGGGCGTGCTCTGATCGACCGTGCCGGTCAGGAAGCCCTTGCCGAGGGGGCTGAACGGCACGAAGCCGATGCCGAGCTCGGCGAGCACGGGAAGCACGGACGCCTCGGGCTCGCGCGTCCACAGCGAGTACTCGCTCTGCAGGGCCGTCACCGGGTGCACGGCGTGCGCGCGCCGGATGGTGTCCGCCGACGCCTCGGAGAGGCCGAAGTGCCGAACCTTGCCCTCGGCGATCAGCTCGCCGACCGTCCCGGCCACGTCTTCGATCGGCACGTCCGGGTCGACGCGGTGCTGGTAGAAGAGGTCGATCGTGTCGGTGCGCAGCCGGCGCAACGAGGCTTCGGCGACCCGTCGGATCTGCTCGGGCCTGCTGTCGAGGCCGACGCTCTTGCCGTCTTCGATCTTCCAGCCGAACTTCGTCGCGATCACGACCTGGTCGCGGATCGGCGCGAGGGCCTCTCCGACGAGCTCCTCGTTCACGTAGGGACCGTAGACCTCCGCCGTGTCGAAGAAGGTGACGCCGAGGTCGAGCGCCGAGCGCAGCACCTCGATCATCTCCTCGCGTGTGCCGGGATTCGGCCCGTAGCTCTGCGACATGCCCATGCAGCCGAGTCCGACCGCCGAGACCTCGAGGCCCTGTCCGAGTGTGCGCGTGTGCATGGTGTGTCCTTCCGTCGGCATCCTGTCGTTCCGACGCTACGCCCGCCTCTCCCTCCCGAGGGAGGCCCTGCCGCACCCCCTCTTGCCAGGCCCTCCATCGCCGTCGAGTGCACATGATCTCGCCGAGGGCACGGGCTGTCGACGCGAGGATGCCGTGCACTCGCCGAGTGCAGGTGAACTCGACGGCGATAGGCAAGGGAGAAGGGGCGGTCAACCGAAAGGTGGAGGCGTGCGAGGGGGCGGGGAGGAAGAATATGAGGATGCCGTCTCCTGATCACCCCGCCGCCGAGCCCGTGCGCGTGCGCACCTGGGCGGGGCTGATCGGCTCCGTGCGGGTCGGGCAGGCGGTGATCACCGTGGTGCTCGTCGCGATCGGTTCGTGGCGGGCCGCACTCGACGGCGTGCCCCTGCCGTGGGTGCTGGCGATCAGCCTCGTCTTCCTCGGCTGGTACGGCGGGGGCCTGGTGCTGAGCGAGCGCACCGAGGACCGTCGCCTCGCCGCCGGCTGGCTGCTCGGGCTGACGCTGATCTGGCTCGGCGCCGTCGCGCTGTCGCCGGAGTACGTGTGGCTCGCCTTCGCGCTCTGGCTGCTCTCCGGATTCGTGCTGCGGATGCGGTGGGCGGCTCCGCTGAGCATCCTGATCCTCGCCGTCGTCATCGCGGCTCCCGTGCTGCACCACGGCACCACCAGCTACGCCAACGTGATCGGCCCGCTGGTCGGCGGGGTCTTCGCGCTGGGGATCTCGCGCGGATACCTGGAGCTCGTCCGCGACGCGCGCGAACGGCGTCGGCTCATCTCCTCGCTCGTCCAGGCGCACGAGGAGATGGCGGCCCTGCAGGACGAGCTCGCCCGCACGCAGCGCGAGTCCGGTGCGAGCGCCGAGCGCACCAGGGTGTCGCGCGACATCCATGACACCGTCGCGCAGAGCATGGCGTCGATCGGCATGCTGGCTCGGACCGGGACGGAGCAGGATGCCGACCCCGACCGCGCGCTCGAGCAGATCGCCGCGCTCGCCGCAGAGGGGCTGGCCGACGCCCGACGCATCGTGAACGACCTCATGCCGGCGGAGCTGGAGCAGGCCGCCCTCGGCGACGCGCTCGGACGGATGCTGCGGCGCCTGTCGGACGAGACCGGGATCGCGGCGACGCTGCAGGCCGACGACCTCCCCGCGCTCGGCCTCGACGCCGAGGTCGCCCTGCTGCGCACGGCCCAGTCGGCGCTCGCGAACGTGCGCACGCACTCCGGCGCCTCGCGGGTGGTGGTGACGCTGGCGGATGCCGGTGACACGGTGCGCCTGGACATCGTCGACGACGGACGCGGCTTCGATTCCGCACGACTCGACGCGCCGGGGCCGGACGGCGGCTACGGCCTGCGCGCGATGCGGGCGCGGCTCCGCGAGCTCGGCGGCGGACTCGACGTGGAGAGCGCCCCCGGCGACGGCACGGCGCTCTCGGCCCACGTCCCGGTCGGAGGGCGCCCGTCGCCCCGCGGCGAGGGGAGAGCGTCGTGACTGCGCTGCGCGTGCTGCTCGTCGACGACCACCCCATCGTGCGGGCTGGCGTGCGCTCGTTGTTCGACCGCCGTGACGACATCGAGGTCGTCGGGGAGGCCGCATCCGGTGAGGAGGCGGTGGCGCTGTCGCGGCACCTGCACCCCGATGTCGTGCTGTGCGATCTGCGCCTGGGCTCCGGCATGGACGGCGTCCAGACCACCGCTGCACTCCGCGCGCAGGAGCCGGCCCCCGCGGTGATCATCCTCACCACTTTCGATCGAGATGCGGAGATTCTCGGGGCGATTGAGGCAGGTGCAGCGGGATATCTGCTGAAAGACGTCGCTCCTGACGTGATCGTGCAGGCGATCCGTCACGCCGCCGCAGGAGGGCTCGTGCTCACCCCCGAGCTCAGCGAACGCGTCGTCGAGGTCATGCGGGCACCGCGGGTGCGGCTCACCGAGCGCGAGCTCGACGTGCTGCGGCTCCTCGACACCGGCTCATCGAACCGGGAGATCGCGAAGACGCTGTTCGTCACCGAGGCGACGGTCAAGACGCACCTCGTGCACGTGTTCGAGAAGCTCGGCGCCGACAGTCGCGCCAGGGCGATCGCGATCGCCCGGGACACCGGCATCCTCTGACGTCTCGGGCGTCTCGCCGGTCGCAGCTTCGCACGGCGCTGCCGTGCCGTGCGGGTGTGAGGCCGTGCCGTGCCGCGCCGCGCGGGTGCGAGGCGGTGCGGAGGCGTGCGGATGCGAGGCCGTGCGGAGGCGGGAGCTGCGAGGCCATGCCGTGCCGTGCGCTGCCGTGCATCTCAACCGAACGATGGATCCGGTGCGGGGGCCGCGGAGCGAGGCTGGAGTCAGCCTCGAAAGGACACCCCTCATGCGCAAGCTCTTCTACGCCGCGTTCGCCTACATGCTCGTCGGCGTGCTCTCCGGACTCTTCTACCGCGAGTTCACCAAGGCCAACGGCTTCCCCGAGGGGCAGTTCACCCAGCTCGGTCTCGTCCACACGCACGTCCTCGTCCTGGGCTTCGTCGTGCTGCTGATCGTGCTGCTGCTCGAGAAGGCGTTCGCACTGAGCGAGAGCCGCCTGTTCGGCTGGTTCTTCTGGATCTACAACGCCGGACTCGTGCTCACCTCGGCGATGCTCGTCTGGCACGGATGCCTCACGGTGCTCGGTCGGGAGTCGTCCGCCATGATCTCCGGCATCGCGGGGCTCGGTCACATCCTGCTCTCGGCGGGCATGGTGCTGCTGTTCCTCGCGCTCCGGAAGCGCCTGTTCGCTCCGAAGCCCGCCGTGTCGTCGGTCTGACCCGGGGCCGTCAGCCCCGTCAAGACTCCGGTCGCATCAGCATCCGTCCGACCGAATCGGCCAGAACTCCGGAGATCCGCCGGGCACGAGCCCGGCATCGCCCGATCTGGTCACCGCCGATGCGGATCTCCGGAGTTCTGGCGTTCAGGTGAACGCGTTACTCCGCGGAGTCGTCGCGCAGGTGCGCGATGTGGGCCTCGTGACGGGAGATGTGGTTCGGAGACCTGCGCACGAAGATCCATGCCACGACGAGCAGCGCGAACCAGATCGGCGTCACCGCCAGTGCGGTCAGCGTATCGGGCTGCGTGGTCAGCGCCCACAGGATGAACACGAAGAACGCGAGCACCACGTAGGGCATGAACAGACCGCCCGGCATGCGGAACACCGAGGCCGCGGCCTTCTCCTTGCGCGTGCGGCGGTAGACGATGTAGCTGATCAGGAAGATCGTCCACACGAACATGAAGCACACGGCCGAGACCGTGGTCACCATGTCGAAGGCGGTGCCGATGTCCTTGCCCGCGTACAGCAGCACGACGCCCGACAGCAGCAGGATGCAGGAGAGGAACAGCGCGTTCTGCGGCACCTTGCGCGACGACAGGCGGCCGAAGATCTGCGGGGCGTCGCCGTCCTGCGCGAGCCCGAACACCATGCGCGAGGTGGAGTAGATGCCCGAGTTCGCGCTCGACATGGCCGAGGTCAGCACGACGAGGTTCACGACCGTCGCGGCGATGCCGAGGCCGGCGAGGGCGAACATGGCGATGAAGGGGCTCTCGCCCGCGACGTACTCGGTCCAGGGGGTCACGGCCATGAGCACGATGAGCGCGCCCACGTAGAACAGCAGCACGCGGATCGGGATGGCGTTGATCGCCTTCGGCAGGTTGCGCGTCGGGTCCTTCGTCTCGGCCGCGGCCGTGCCGACGAGCTCGATGCCGACGAACGCGAAGACGGCGATCTGGAAGCCGGCGACGAAGCCCATGAAGCCGTGCGGGAACATGCCGCCGTGGTCCCACAGGTTCGCGAACGATGCGGTGCCGGCGTCGTGCTGGAAGCCGGTGAAGATCATCACGAGGCCCGTGATGATGAGCGCGACGATCGCGATGATCTTGATGAGCGCGAACCAGAACTCCATCTCGCCGAAGGCGGCGACGGTGGGCAGGTTCAGCGCGAGCAGGATGATGATGACGAGCAGGCCGGGGATCCACAGCGGGATGCCGGGGATGAGCGCATCCGTGTACCCGGCGATCGCGATGACGTCGGCGACGCCGGTGACCACCCAGCAGAACCAGTAGGTCCACCCGGTGAAGAAGCCGGCCCAGGGGCCGAGGAGGTCGCTGGCGAAGTCGCTGAACGACTTGTACTTGAGGTTCGACAGCAGCAGCTCGCCCATCGCCCGCATGACGAAGAACAGCATGAAGCCGATGATCATGTAGACGAAGATGACCGACGGGCCGGCGACCGAGATGGTCTTGCCGCTGCCCATGAACAGGCCGGTGCCGATCGCCCCACCGATCGCGAGCAGCTGGATGTGGCGGTTGCTCAGCGCCCTCCGCAGGTGCTCCTCCTCGCCGGCGCCCTTCGTGGTGCCCCCTGAGTGCTGATTCGTCACTGTGATCCTCCGGTCGTCGTCGACTGCGCCCGCGCGCGGGCACGGTGTGCAGGCTAATACACGCGGATGCCGTCGCCCGGACGATCCGCGGAGGGTCAGCCGGATCGGCGTCGGGGCCGAGGCCTCGCGTGAGGCCGTCCACAACTCCGGAGATCCGCCGACCGTCGGACGGGCCAGACCCGATTCGGCGGGCGTCGACGCGGGCGCCGACCGAGATCTCCGGAGTTCTGGACGCGCGGAGGGTCAGCCGGATCGGCTACTTCGCGACGAGCGTGGTCTCGAAGCTGTACATGTCGGGGCGGTAGCAGTGGTGGCCGTACTCGATGGCCCTGCCGGAGTCGTCGAAGGCGATGCGCTCCATCGTGAGCACGGGGCCGCCGTCGTCGATGTCGAGCAGTGCGCTCTCGTCTCCTTCGGCGCGCCGGGCGCCGATCTTCTGCTTGGCGATCCGGATCGTCACGCCCCGGGCGCGGAGGATCTGGTAGAGCCCGCGGGTGCCGAGGTCGTCGGTGGTGATGTCGCGGAACTCGCGGGGGAGGTAGTTCTCCAGCACGGCCACCGGCATCCCGTCGGTGCTGCGCTGGCGGCGGATGTAGACGACGTCCTCGCCGACCGGCACGCCGAGTCCCACGGCGACGGCGTCGGTCGCGGGGACGACCTCGTGTGCGAGCACGCGGGTGCCGGGCTCGTGGTGGGAGCCCTGCAGGTCTTCGTAGAGGCTGGTCAGCTCGACCTGGCGGGTGACCTGTCCCTGCACGACCTGCGTGCCGATGCCGCGGCGGCGGACGAGCAGTCCCTTGTCGACGACCTCCTGGATCGCGCGACGCACGGTGGGGCGGGAGAGGCCGAGTCGCTGGGCGATCGCGATCTCGTTCTCCAGGCGGGCGCCGGCGGGGATGGCGCCGGAGTGGATGGCCCCTTCGAGGCGGCTGGAGACCTGGTAGTACAGCGGCACGGGGCCGGTGCGGTCGAGGTCGGCGAACAGCTCGTCCGGCCAATGGGGCTCGTCGCCGGCCATCGTTCCCTCCCCGGCCCGCGTGGTCGCGGGGTCCATGTTCCGACAATCTTACGTCCGCAACTTCAGCGGGCGGGATCTCTTGCGCGAACACACCTATGTGCTATTGTTAGGACATTCGAGCATCGAAGCGGATGCCGACGTACAGAGAGGTGTTCGCGCGCATGACCGAGACGCAGGACGCACCCGAGATCATCGCCTTCGGACGCCTCGGAGTGGACCTCTATCCGCTGCAGAGCGGGGTCGGCCTCGAAGACGTGACGAGCTTCGGCAAGTACCTCGGCGGCAGCGCGGCCAACGTGAGCGTCGCCGCGGCGCGGCACGGGCGCCGCTCGGCCCTCGTCTCGCGCGTGGGCGACGATCCCTTCGGCCGCTATCTGCTCCGTGAGCTCGACCGCCTCGGCGTCGACCCCTCCGGCGTGGCCGTCGATCCGCTGCTGAAGACGCCCCTGACGTTCTGCGAGATCTTCCCGCCCGACGACTTCCCGCTGTACTTCTACCGCGACCCGAAGGCGCCCGATCTGAATCTCGACGCCGACCAGATCGACCTCGACGCCGTGCGTGCGACCGATCTCCTCTGGCTCACGGTCACCGGCCTCAGCCAGGAGCCCAGCCGCTCCGCTCATCTTGCGGCGCTCGCTGCCAGGGGGCGCGCACGGCACACGGTGCTTGACCTCGACTACCGCCCGATGTTCTGGAGCGATCCGGCCGCGGCGTCCGCGCAGGTGGATGCCGTGCTCGACGCCGTGACCGTGGCCGTGGGCAACCGCGAGGAGTGCGAGATCGCCGTCGGCGAGACCGACCCGCACCGCGCAGCCGACGCGCTGCTCGACCGCGGCATCGAGCTCGCGATCGTGAAGCAGGGGCCCAAGGGCGTGCTCGCCAAGACCCGAGACGAGACCGTCGAGGTGCCCCCGCTGGTCATCGACGTCGTCAACGGCCTCGGCGCCGGCGACGCGTTCGGCGGCGCCCTGTGCCACGGCCTGCTGAGCGGGTGGGAGCTCGAGCGGATCATCCGCTTCGCGAACGCGGCGGGGGCGATCGTCGCCTCGCGCCTGGAGTGCTCGACGGCCATGCCCACGACGGCGGAGGTCGACGAGGCGATGGGCAGGGGGGAACTGACATGGGCATCCTGACGGCATCCGACTTCGCGCGGCTGCGGGAGATCCGCTCGCGGCGTCCGCACGAGATCACCGAGGCGCTGCGGGCGCGCACGCGGCGCGAGATCCTGGGAGCCGACGACCGCATGTTCATCGTCGCCGCCGACCACCCGGCCAGGGGCGCGCTCGCGGTGGGACCGGACGCGACGGCCATGGCCGACAGATACGACCTGCTCGACCGGCTCGCCACGGCTCTCTCTCGACCGGGCGTCGACGGCGTGCTCGGGACCCCCGACATCATCGACGACCTCGCCGCTCTCGGCCTGCTCGACGGAAAGGTCGTGGTGGGCTCGATGAACCGCGGCGGCCTCCGCTCGGCGACCTTCGAGATGGACGACCGCTTCACGGCCTACGACGTGCCGAGCCTCGTCGACTCCGGGCTCGACTTCGCGAAGACGCTCATGCGCATCAACTTCGACGACGAGGGCACCTCGGCGACGCTCGAGGCGACCGCCCACGCCGTCACGCAGGCCGCCGCCGCTCGACTGCCCATCATGCTGGAGCCGTTCGTGAGCCAGTGGAAGGACGGGCACGTCGTCAACGACCTGACGCCGGATGCCGTCATCCGCTCGATCGCGATCGCCGCTGGTCTCGGCGGCAGCAGCGCGTACACGTGGATGAAGCTGCCCGTCGTGGCCGACATGGAGCGAGTGATGGCGGCGACGACCATGCCGACCGTGCTGCTCGGCGGCGACTCTCCCGACGACCCCGACGAGACCTTCGCCGCCTGGGAGGACGCGATGTCGCTCCCCGGCGTGCGGGGCCTCACCGCCGGTCGCACCCTGCTCTACCCGCCCGACGGCGATGTCGCCGCGGCCGTCGACATCGCGGCCCGACTCGTCCACCCCACGCTGATCTGAGGAGCCCGCATGACCATCGACACGACAGCCGCCCTCACGGGTGTGCAGGAGATCGGCCACTGGATCGACGGGGCGCCGCGCCCCTCGACGAGCGGTCGCACCGCCGACGTCTTCAACCCCGCGACCGGAGCCGTGATCGGCCGGGTGGCGCTCGCCGACGAGACGGAGATCGCCGAGGCGATCGCGTCGGCAGAGCGTGCGCAGAAGGCCTGGGGCGCCACGTCGATCGCGAAGCGTCAAGCGGTGCTGTTCGCATTCCGCGAGCTGCTGAACGCCCGCAAGGGCGAGCTCGCCGAGATCGTCACGCGTGAGCACGGCAAAGTGCTCTCCGACGCGATGGGGGAGATCCTCCGCGGACAGGAGGTGGTGGAGCTCGCCACCGGGTTCCCGCACCTGATCAAGGGCGCCTACTCGGAGAACGTCTCGACCGGCATCGACGTGTACTCGATCAAGCAGCCGCTCGGCGTGATCGGCATCGTCAGCCCCTTCAACTTCCCGGTCATGGTGCCGATGTGGTTCTTCCCGATCGCGATCGCCGCCGGCAACGCCGTGGTGCTCAAGCCCAGCGAGAAGGATCCGTCCGCCGCTCTCTGGATGGCCGAGCTGTGGCGCGAGGCCGGGCTCCCCGACGGCGTCTTCACGGTGCTGCAGGGTGACAAGCTCGCGGTCGACGGCCTCCTCACGAGCCCTGTCGTGCAGTCGATCTCGTTCGTCGGCTCGACCCCCATCGCGCAGTACATCTACGAGACGGCATCCCGTCACGGCAAGAGGGTGCAGGCGCTCGGCGGTGCGAAGAACCACATGCTGGTGCTCCCCGACGCCGACCTCGACCTCGTCGCCGACCAGGCGATCAACGCGGGCTACGGCGCCGCGGGCGAGCGGTGCATGGCGATCTCCGTCCTGATCGCGGTGGAGCCGGTGGCGGACCGGCTCATCGAGAAGATCACCGAGCGGATCTCCCGGCTGCGCGTGGGCAACGGCGCGGGGGATGCCGACGGCGAGCCCGACCTCGGCCCGCTGATCAGCGGCGCGCACCGCGAGAAGGTGTCGGGCTACGTCGACATCGCCGCCGCCGATGGGGCGCGCATCGTGGTGGACGGCCGCGGCTTCGTCGTCGACGGGCACGAGGACGGCTTCTTCTTCGGACCGACGCTGATCGACGAGATCCCGCTCACGTCGCGGGCGTACCGCGAGGAGATCTTCGGCCCGGTGCTGTCGATCGTGCGCGTCGAGACGTTCCAGGAGGGGCTCGACCTCATCAACTCCGGCGAGTTCGGCAACGGCACGGCGATCTTCACGAACGACGGCGGCGCCGCGCGGCGCTTCCAGACCGAGGTGCAGGTCGGCATGATCGGCATCAACGTCCCGATCCCCGTCCCCGTCGCGTACCACTCCTTCGGCGGCTGGAAGGCCTCGCTGTTCGGCGACGCGAAGGCGTACGGTGTGCACGGGTTCGAGTTCTTCACGCGGGAGAAGGCGGTCACCAGCCGCTGGCTCGACCCGGCGACGCACGAGGGCATCAACCTCGGATTCCCGCAGAACCGCTGAGGCGCGCATGAACGACGAGACCGGATGGTTCCATCGCCGCGGCGCGCTCGCCGGCGAGGGGTGGGAGAGCGTCGTCGGCGACGGCATCCCCGGCTGGCAGCACACGGGTCTGCGCGTGGGCGTGCTGACCGAGGGCGAGTCCCTCGCGCTGGACGGCGGCGGGCAGGAGCGCATCGTCGTGCCGCTCGCCGGGAGCTTCACGGTGGAGGTCGTCGAGCGGGGGTCCGCGTCGACCGTGGAGCTCGCGGGCCGCGCGTCGGTCTTCGACGGTCCGACCGACGTGCTCTACCTCTCCACCGATGCGACGGCGATCGTGCGGGGGAGCGGCAGGGTCGCCGTCGCCTCGTCGCCGACGACCGAGGTCCGGCCGACCAGGCGGATCGCGGCGGCAGAGACCCCCGTCGAGCTCCGCGGTGCGGGTGCGTCGAGCCGCCAGGTGCACAACTTCGGCACCCCGCAGGCGCTGGATGCCGCCCGGCTCATCGTGTGCGAGGTCATCACGCCGGCAGGCAACTGGTCGTCGTACCCTCCGCACAAGCACGACGAGCACGTGCCCGGTCACGAGTCGCGGCTCGAGGAGATCTACTACTTCGAGGCGGCTCGCGCCGACCGGTCGACGCAGGGGGCGGATGCCGCGTTCGGGCTGTTCAGCACCTACTCCTCTCCCGCCGGCGACATCGAGATCGACGCGATGGTCCGCACGGGCGACATCGCCCTCGTGCCGTTCGGCTACCACGGCCCTGCGGTCGCCGCCCCCGGCTATGACCTGTACTACCTGAACGTGATGGCGGGGCCGGACCCCGAGCGCGAGTGGCTGATCAGCGACGACCCCGCGCACGCGTGGGTGCGCGACGGGTGGGCCTCGCAGCCGATCGACCCGCGCCTGCCCTTCCCCGAGGGCGCATCGGCGCACGACGACGAGCACGACGAAGGAGGGCCGCGATGACGGCGACCAGGAGGATGTCGGTCAGCCAGGCGCTGGTCGGGTTCCTTGCGAACCAGTGGACGGTCGACGGGGAGATCCGCGAACGGACGATCCCCGGCGTGTTCGGCATCTTCGGACACGGCAACGTCGCCGGCATCGGCCAGGCGCTGCGCCAGTTCGACGTCGAGAGCCCCGGCCTCATGCCGTACCACCAGGCCCGCAACGAGCAGGCGATGGTGCACCAGTCCGTCGGCTTCGCGCGGATGCACCGCCGCAGGGCGACGTTCGCCTCCGCGGCATCCGTCGGCCCCGGCGCGACCAACATGCTCACCGGCGCCGCGCTCGCCACGACGAACCGGCTGCCGGCGCTGCTGCTGCCGAGCGACACCTTCGCGACGCGCGTGGCCGACCCGGTGCTGCAGCAGCTGGAGCAGCCGTGGGACATCGGGCTCACCGTCAACGACGCGTTCCGTCCGCTCTCGCGCTTCTTCGACCGCGTGCAGCGGCCGGAGCAGCTGTTCTCCATCGCGCTGAACGCCCTCCGCGTGCTCGTCGACCCCGCCGAGACCGGCGCCGTCACGATCGCGCTGCCGGAGGACGTGCAGGCCGAGAGCATCGACGTGCCGCTGTCGTTCCTCGCCGAGCGCGAGTGGCACGTGCGCCGGCCCGTCCCCGAACGCGGTGCGCTGGAGCGGGCCGTGCGGGCGATCCGCGCCGCGAAGCGCCCGTTCATCGTCGCGGGCGGCGGCGTGATCTACTCGGGCGCAGAGGAGCAGTTGCGCGCCTTCGTCGAGGCCACCGGCATCCCCGTCGGCACGACGCAGGCCGGCGGCGGCAGCCTCGCCTGGGACCACCCGCAGTACCTCGGCGGAGTCGGGGCCACGGGCTCGACCGCAGCGAACCGGTTCGCCGCCGAGGCCGACGTCGTGATCGGCATCGGCACGCGCTACAGCGACTTCACCACGGGGTCGCGCACGGCGTTCCAGCATCCGGGTGTCGAGTTCGTCAACATCAACGTCGCCGCGTTCGACGCGTACAAGCACGGCACGCAGCTGCCGGTGATCGCTGACGCCCGCGAGACGCTGGTCGCGCTCGCAGAGGCGCTGCCCGTCCGGATCGTGAGCGATGAGCACGCCACCCGCATCGCGGGGGAGAAGGCGGAGTGGGATGCCGCGGTCGACGCCGCCTTCACGCCATCGGGGCTGGAGCGGCCCGGCCAGCCGGAGATCATCGGCGCCGTCCAGGCGGCTACCGACCCGGAGGACGTGATCGTCCAGGCCGCGGGTTCCCTGCCCGGCGACCTGCACAAGCTCTGGCGCGTGCGCGACCCGCTCGGCTATCACGTCGAGTACGCGTTCTCGTGCATGGGGTACGAGATCGCCGGCGGACTCGGCGCCAAGCGCGGCGCCCTCGCATCCGGCTCCGACCGCGACGTGGTCGTGATGGTGGGAGACGGCTCGTACCTGATGCTGAGCTCCGAGCTCGCCACGGTCGTCGCCGAGGGCATCAAGCTCATCATCGTGATCGTGCAGAACCACGGCTATGCCTCGATCGGCCACCTGTCGGAGACCGTCGGCTCGGAACGGTTCGGCACGCGCTACCGGATGCAGGACGATCCGGCGCACGCCGAGCGGCTGCTGCCGGTCGACCTCGCCATGAACGCTCGCAGCTACGGGCTGCACGTCGTGGAGATCCCGGCGACGGCATCCGCGATCGACGACCTGTCGGCCGCGCTCGCCGCAGCGAAGGCCTCGCCGCGGTCGACCGTGATCCACATCGAGAGCGACCCGCTGCTCTACGCCCCCGACGGGGAGGGCTGGTGGGATGTGCCGGTGCCGGAGGAGGCGTCGCTGCCGACGACCCGTCGCGCGCGCCGCGAGTACGAACAGCGCCGGACGGCGCAGCGCCCGCTGCTGGGCGCGGAAGACGGAGGAGAGGCATGAAGGCGACGGTGGCCGGCGCCCCGGTGAGCTTCGGCGTGTTCGAGCTGACCCCGGAGGGCGCCGAGACGATCAGCCCCGACGATCTGCTGGCGACGCTCGCCGAGTCGGGCTACCGCGGCGTGGACCTGGGCCCGTCCGGCTTCTTCGGGCAGGGCGCGCGGCTGCGGGAGCGGCTGCGGAGCCACGGGCTGGAGCTCGCCGGAGGCTGGGTGCAGCTGCCCTTCTCCGACGACGACGCGTTCGAGGCGGCGCTGCCGGAGCTGCACGAGGCACTGCGGGCGTTCTCCGACGCCGCGGAGGACGGTCCCGAGCGTCTGCCGCTGCCCACGCTCGCCGACGGAGGCTCGAGCATCCGCCAGGGTGCGCCGGGCCGCGGAGGCGAGGTCGACCCGCTCGCCGAGGCCGCGTGGGGGAGGCTGCTCGCGAACACCGAGCGCGCCGCGGGCATCGTGCGCGCGGCCGGCTTCGAGCCGACCTTCCACCACCACGCCGGCACGTTCGTGGAATCGCCCGACGAGATCGACCGGTTCCTCGCGAACGTCGACGTCGATCTCACCCTCGACACCGGTCACCTCTTCATCGCCGGGGGAGACCCGCTCGACGCCGTGCGCCGCTGGGGAGACCGCATCAACCACCTGCACCTGAAGGACGTCGACCTCGGCGAGCTGACGCGCGTGCTCTCCGCCGGCGGCGGGATGCGCGAGGTCTGGTCGTCGGGTTCGTTCGTCGCGTTCGGCGCGGGCGACATCGACCTCGCCGCCGTGATGGATGCCGTCGACGAGCGCGGTTTCGACGGCTGGATCGTCGTCGAGCAGGACGTGCTGAACGGCCCCGACGTCTCCCTCTCCGAGTTCCGCGCCGCGCGCGGGGCCGACCAGATCCGCAACCGCGAGGCGCTGCGCCCCTGGGCGTGACCCCTTCTCCCCGACCCCTCTCCCCGAAGGACCGCACGATGTCACACGCTCCCCTCCGCTTCGGCCTGATCGGCACCGGACGCATCGGCCAGGTGCACGCCGCGAGCATCGCCGCCGACCCCGACGCGCAGCTCTCCTGGGTCGCCGATCCCTTCGTCGACGGCGCGCGCCGCGTCGCGGCGACGTACGGCGGCACGGCGACCGACACCCCCGACGAGGTGTTCGCCTCGGGGGAGGTCGACGCGATCCTCATCGCCTCGCCGACGCCGACGCACGTCGACCTCATCGCTCAGGCGGTGGATGCCGGCATCCCCGTGCTCTGCGAGAAGCCGATCGACCTCGACATCGCGCGGGTGGAGGCGCTGCGTCCCCGGGTCGCGTCGGCCGGGGTGCCGGTGGCTCTCGGCTTCAACCGCCGCTTCGACCCCGCGTTCGCGTCGGCCAGGGCCCGCGTCGCCGCGGGTGAGATCGGCGCCCTCGAACAGCTCACGATCATCAGCCGCGACCCCTCGGCCCCGCCCGCCGACTACGTCGCCGTGTCCGGCGGGATCTTCCGCGACATGACGATCCACGACTTCGACATGGCGCGGTTCTTCCTGCCCGAGATCGTCGAGGTCTCGGCATCCGGCTCGACGACCTTCGACGCCGGCGCCGCCCAGCACGGCGACTTCGACACCGCCGTGACGACCCTGCGCGCGGCATCCGGCGCCCTCGTCACGATCGTCAACTCGCGGCACAGCGCCGTCGGCTACGACCAGCGCATCGAGGCCTTCGGCGGCACCGGGATGCTGCAGGTCGCGAACGCGCCGACCAGCCTCGTCAGCCTGTCGACCGCGGATGCCGTCGAGGCGAAGCCCCCGTACGAGCCGTTCTTCCTGGAGCGCTACGCCGCCGCCTACGCCGCGGAGCTGCACGAGTTCATCCTGCTCGCCCGCGGAGAGCAGTCGACGAGTCCGACGTTCGAGGACGGCCGCGCGGCGCTGATCCTCGCCGACGCCGCGCAGCGTTCGGCGACCGAGCGCGTCGTCGTGCCGGTCGACCTGCGATGAGCGCCGTCGAGCAGCCCGCCCGCTACCGGCTGGCCGCGTCGGCCGAGATGCTCTACACCGACCTCGACTTCGTCGAGCGCGTACGCCGGCTGCACGAGCGCGGCTTCGAGGTCGAGATCTGGGACTGGAGCACCAAGGACCTTCCCGCTCTCGCCGCCACCGGCGCGGTGTTCTCGTCGATGACGGGGTACCTCCGCGGCGACCTCACGACGCCCGACGGCATCGCCGACCTCCTCGCGACGGCGGAGGAGTCGCTGCGGAAGGCGGAGGTGATCGACTCACCCCGGCTGAACCTGCACGGCACGGGGCTGGCGCCCGGCGGCCTTCCGGTGCGCCCGCAGACCGAGGTCGCCCCGCACGAGTGGGAGATCGCGGCGGACACCCTCGCGCGACTGGCCGCGCTGGGTGCGCGCGAGGGGCGCGTGTTCACGCTGGAGAACCTGAACACCGCCGTCGACCACCCCGGAACCCCGTTCGCCCGCGCTGCCGACACGCTGCGTCTGGCGCGGGCCGTGGACTCCCCGTGGCTGCGCCTCAACCTCGACCTGTACCACGCGCAGATCGGGGAGGGGAACCTGATCGAGCTCGTGCGGGAGGCGCTGCCGTGGGTCGGCGAGATCCAGGTCGCTGATGTGCCTGGTCGCTGCGAGCCGGGCACGGGGGAGATCCGCTACGAGGCGATCGCCGCGGCGCTGCGCGACCTCGGCTACGACGGGGTGATCGGCCTCGAGGGCTGGGCGCGCACCGACACGGATGCCGCGCTGGACGCGTTCCGGAGCGCCTTCGGGGTCTGAGGAGCAGAGACGCAACAAGAGGCCGATGCGGACACCGCATCGGCCTCTCTGTGGTCACGCGTCGTACGTCGTGGGGCCCGTCACCTCGGGCACGGACTCCCAGGCTCCGGATGCCGTGCTCCGCAGCGCGGCATCCACGATCTCCGCCGCCGACCACGCATCGGATGCCGACGGCGCGAGCTGCCTGCCCTCGGCGACCGAGCGCAGGAACAGCGAGGCCTCGATGGTCTTCAGGTCGTCGAAGCCCATGCCGGTGCCGGCCCCGGGCTGGAAGCGCGCGAAGTCGCCGTAGTCGGGCCCGGCCATGACGGTGCGGTAGCCGGAGGCGTCATCGGCCAGCTGGAGCTCGTTCAGGCGCTGGAAGTCCCACCGCAGCGAGCCCTTCGTGCCGTACACCTCGATGCGGTACTCGGCGCGGGGGCCGATCGCGACGCGGCTGGACTCCAGCACGGCGACCGCGCCGGAGTCGAAGCGGGCGAGGATCGCGGCGTAGTCCTCGTTCTCGACGTCGCCGCGGGGGCCGTCGTCGGCGCCCTTGCTGAAGTGGCTGGCCGCGCCGGCCGACGGCAGGGGACGGCTGCGGATGAAGGTCTCGGTGAGCCCGCTGACGGAGCTGATCCGGCCGACGATGTACTGCGCGAGGTCGGCCCCGTGCGAGAGCAGGTCGCCGAGCACGCCGCTGCCCGCGCGATCGCGGCTGAACCGCCACGTGAGGGCGCCGTCGGGATCGGCCGAGTAGTCGGCGAGCAGGGCGACGCGCACGTTCGTGATCGTGCCGAGCGCCCCGTCGCGCACCAGGCGCCTGGCGTGCGCGATCGCGGGGGCGTGCCGGTAGTTGAAGCCCACCGAGGTCACGAGGCCCGCGTCGAGAGCGCCCTGTGCGATCTCTCGCGACTCGCCGGCGCCGCGGCCCATCGGCTTCTCGATCCAGAACGGCTTGCCCGCAGCGATGGCGGCCAGGGCGATCTCGTGGTGGAGGAAGTTCGGCGAGCAGATCGAGACCACGTCGACGTCGGGGTGGGCGATCAGCTCGCGGTAGTCGGAGACGGTCTCGCGGTAGCCGAGCACGTCGGCGGCGTGTTCGCGGCCCCCGGCATCCGGGTCTGCGGCGACCGTGAGGTCGGCGACGAGGGGCAGGTCGGGGTAGTGCCTGTGCGCCTCCAGATAGGCGCGTGAGTGCAGGCGCCCCATCCATCCGACCGAGACCAGACCGACGCCGATGTGCTTCTTCGTCACCACGGGCGACTCCTTCCGTTGGACACAGCGTATACCCCGAATGGAGATGTTGACAGAATGTATTGACATTTGGACTCCACGGTGTCAGGATCGCCCTGACACCGACGTCACCAGGTGGGACGTGTCGACGTCGACAGGATCCGCATCGAAGGGAAACCGAAATGAAGAAGCGCCTCATCGGCGTTCTGGGGATCGCCGCCGCAGCCGCGCTGCTGCTGTCGGCGTGCTCTGGAACCGGACAGGAACCGACGACCGACTCGCAGGGCGGCGGCGGCGACACCAAGTCCTCAGGGCTGAGCTACGCCGTGGTCACGCACGCAGCGCCCGGCGACGCGTTCTGGGACCGCGTCAAGTCCGGCGCGGAGAAGGCCGGAGCCGACTACGGCGCCGACGTCACCTACAACTCCGACCCCGACCCCGCGAAGCAGTCGCAGCTCATCGACAACGCGATCGCGCAGAAGGTCGACGGCATCGTCGTCTCCATGGCCAACCCCGACGGCGTCCAGGCGAGCGTCGAGCGCGCCGTCGCCGCCGGCATCCCGGTCGTGACCATCAACTCGGGCATCGAGAAGTTCAAGGAGTTCGGCGCGATCACCCACGTCGGGCAGAGCGAGTCGATCGCGGGAGCCGCTGTCGGCGAGCGCCTCAGCACGGAGGGCGCGACCAACGCCCTCTGCGTCATCCAGGAGGCGGGCAACATCGGGCTCGAGGAGCGCTGCAAGGCCGCGGCCGGCGCGTTCGGCGGCACCATGGAGAACCTGCAGGTCGACGGCACGAACGATGCCGAGGTCAAGGCGACCATCAAGTCGAAGCTGCAGGCCGACCCCTCCATCGACGCCGTGCTGACCCTCGGCGGCCAGTACGCGATCGACGCGGTCGGCGCCGTCGAGGAGTCCGGCAGCGCGGCGAAGGTCGCGACCTTCGACCTGTCGGAAGACGTCGTGGCCGCAGTGGCCGACGGCAAGATCCTCTTCGCGGTCGACCAGCAGCCGTACGTGCAGGGCTTCCTCGGGGTGACAGCGCTCTACCTCAAGAGCATCAACGGCAACGACATCGGCGGTGGGGAGCCGATCTACTCCGGACCGGCGTTCGTCACGAAGGACAACGCGGCCCAGGTCGCGGAGTTCGCCAAGAAGGGCACGCGCTAACACCGGCGGAGGGGGCGGGATGACACCCGCCCCCTCGTCCGGCGAAAGGACTGAAGATGACAACGACGGACATCGTCACGGTGGGCAACAGACCGCGACTGGAACGGCGGCCGCTGCGCAATCTGCTCGTGCGGCCCGAGATGGGAGCGCTCGTCGCAGCGCTGGCGGTGATGATCTTCTTCTCCGTCTACACGAAGAGCTTCATGACCACCGCCGGAGCGGGCGTCTGGCTCGAATCCGCATCGACCTTCGGCATCATGGCCGTGGCGGTCGCCCTGCTCATGATCGGCGGGGAGTTCGACCTCTCGGCGGGTGTGCTCACCGGCTTCACCGCTCTCGTGGTCGGCATCCTGACCACCCGGTACGGACTGAATATCTGGGTGGCCGTGCTCGTCTCGCTCGTGCTGGCCCTCGCGATCGGCGCCCTCAACGGCCTCCTCGTGATGAAGACCGGGCTGCCGAGCTTCATCATCACTCTCGGCACGTTCTTCGTCCTGGCGGGCATCGACCTCGCCGTCACGAAGCTCATCACCGGTCAGGTGGCCATCCAGGGCATGACCAAGGTGCCCTACTACGACAGCATCCAGCCCCTCTTCGGCTCGTCGATCGAGATCGGCGGCGGCACCTTCTACATCTCGGTGCTCTGGTGGTTCGTCGTCACCGCCGTCGCGACCTGGGTGCTGCTGCGCACCCGGCCGGGCAACTGGATCTTCGCGGTCGGCGGGGCGGTCACGTCATCCCGCCAGGTGGGCGTTCCCGTGCTCAAGACCAAGATCGGCCTGTTCATGGTCACGGCCGGTGCGGCGTGGTTGGTCGGCATGATCTCGCTGTTCCGCACCTCGACGGTGCAGGCGAACACGGGCGTCGGGCAGGAGTTCATCTACATCATCTGCGCGGTCGTCGGCGGCTGCCTGATGACGGGAGGCTTCGGCTCCGCGATCGGCGCGGCGCTGGGCGCCCTCATCTACGGCATGGTCTTCCAGGGCATCACGTTCGCCCAGTGGGACACGAACTGGCTGCGCACGTTCCTCGGAGCGATGCTGCTGCTGGCGGTGTTCCTGAACCACTGGGTGCGACTCAGGGCGGGAGGAGTGAAATGACCGCGGTCAGCACGACGGCGCCCGTCGTCGAGGTGCGCGACATCGGCAAGAGCTACGGTCCGGTGAACGCGCTCGCCGGAGTCAGCACGACGGTGAACGCCGGACAGGTCACGTGCGTCCTGGGGGACAACGGCGCGGGCAAGTCCACGTTCATCAAGATGCTGGCCGGGGCGCACACCCCCTCCAGCGGCGAGCTGCTCGTCGACGGGGAGCAGGTGACGTTCTCGTCGCCGAGGGCGGCGCTGGATGCCGGCATCGCCACGGTCTATCAGGACCTCGCTGTCGTGCCGCTGATGCCGGTCTGGCGCAACTTCTTCCTCGGGTCGGAGCTGACGAAGGGCTGGGGGCCGCTCCGTCGGCTCGACGTGAAGCGCATGAAGCAGATCACGTACACGGAGCTCGCCAACATGGGCATCGACCTGCGCGACGTGGATCAGCCGATCGGCACGCTGTCCGGAGGGGAGCGCCAGTGCGTCGCGATCGCCCGTGCGGTGTACTTCGGTGCGAGGGTGCTGATCCTCGACGAGCCGACCGCTGCGCTGGGTGTGAAGCAGTCGGGCGTGGTGCTGAAGTACATCGCCAGGGCCCGCGATCGCGGACTGGGCGTCGTGTTCATCACGCACAACCCGCACCACGCGTACCCCGTGGGCGATCGGTTCCTGCTGCTGAACCGCGGCACCAGCATCGGCAACTTCGAGAAGGAGGAGATCTCCCTCGCGCAGTTGACGAGCATGATGGCGGGCGGCGCGGAGCTCGACTCGCTCGCTCACGAGCTGCAGCGGGAGATCGGCGACGACTCACCGGTCGTCGAGGAGATCGTGCGCGAGGCCGAGCAGGCGTCGGAGCTGGGGAGCCCCGACGCGGAGTCGCCGTCCGGCGGCCCCACCCCTGCATCCGCCTGAGCGCGCGGAAGAGATCGGCCGGCATCGCCCCCGCGATGCCGGCCGATTCCGCGTGTCCGGGGATACCGCTCGCCGAATCGATTCGATAAACTGGTCGGACCCCCGATCCACCCCCCAGTTCTGCGAGCCGCTCCTTCATGGCCACCTCTCTCACCACGGGCCGTCCGTGGCGTGTCATCCTTGCCTTCTCCATCCCGCTCCTGCTCGGCAACGTCGTCCAGCAGCTGTACCAGTTCGTCGATGCGATCGTCGTCGGCCGCCACCTCGGCGTCGGCTCCCTCGCCGCCGTCGGCGCGACCGGACCGCTGCTGTTCCTGCTGCTCGGCTTCGCGTGGGGTCTCACGAGCGGCTTCGCCATCTCCATCGCGCAGGCCTACGGCGCCGGCGACGAGGTCGCGGTGCGCCGCTCCGTCGCGACCGGGGTGATCCTCACCGGCATCACGAGCGTGATCCTCACGGTCGGGGCGCCCCTGATCTCGCACCCTCTCCTCGCGTTGCTGCAGACGCCGAGCGAGCTGATGGCCGAGGCCACCGTGTTCACGCAGATCAGCTTCATCGGCGCCGGCGCGACCATGTTCTTCAACTACCTGTCGGCGATCATCCGCGCGATCGGCGACTCCCGCACGCCGCTGGTCTTCCTCACGGTCTCGTGCGCCCTGAACGCGGGGCTCGTCGTGCTCATGGTCGGTCCGCTCGAGTGGGGCGTGGCCGGGGCGGCGCTGGCGACGGTCGTCGCGCAGGCCGTGTCGGTGCTGCTGTGCCTGGAGTTCGTGCGCCGCCGCCTGCCGCTGCTGCACCTGCGCCGCAGCGACTGGCGCGTCACGCGCGCCGACGTGGCGGAGCACCTGCGTCTCGGACTGCCTATGGGATTCCAGGCGTCGATCATCGCGATCGGCACCCTCACCGTGCAGGTCGCGCTCAACACCATCGGCGCCGAGGCGGTGGCCGCGTACACCACGGGCGCCAGGGTCGACAGCCTCGGCGTGGCCTTCCTCTCGTCGCTCGGCCTCGCCGTCTCGATGTACACGGCGCAGAACCTCGGCGGGCGCCGTCCCGACCGCATCCGCCGCGGCGTCGTGGAGGCGACGTGGATGGCGGTGGCCGCCGGTGCGGCGATCGGCATCGTCATCATCGCCTTCGGCGTGCCGATGGTGCGGCTGTTCATCGGCGACGGCTCCGACGAGGTCGTGAGGCTCGCGCACCTCATGCTCATCGTGAACGGATGCGGCTACTGGGCGCTCGGCGTGCTCTTCGTGCTCCGCGGCGCGCTCCAGGGCCTCGGGCACACGCTCGTGCCCACCGTCACCGGCGTCATCGAGCTCGTGATGCGCGTCGCCGCCGCGGTCGCCCTCGGCGCGTGGATCGGATTCCCCGGTGTCGCGCTCAGCAACCCGCTCGCCTGGGTGGGGGCGATCGTGCTGCTCGTGCCCGCGTACATCAGCGCGCACCGCGCCCTCGGACGGATGCCGGTGAACCCCGCGGAGGCCACCGAGACGTCGGCGATCGCCATCGTCGGACCGGTCGACGGATCGATGGTGGTCGACGCCGTCGTCACGCAGCCGGTGCGCGTGGTGAAGAGGTCGCCGCTCGCCCGCCTGAAGAGGCGTTAGACCGCAGGAGTACGAAACATCATCCTTGAGACGGATGCGTTCATCCAGACACTTTCCTAATGTAGAAGGTGCGGAGATACCGCTGACGGGGGGTCGTCATGACGACATCGAGGGTGGCCAGCGATCTGGCCCAGATCATGGTCCCGATCGGAGTGGTCGGCGCGGTGCTCGCGGCGGTCTGCGCGATCGTCGCAGCCGTCGCGATCACACGCGGCGCGAGCGGTCTGAGCGGAGGCGCGGTGGGGCTCTGGATCCCCAGCGCGATGATCAGCTCCATCGCCGGATTCGCCAGCCAATGGATGCCGCTGCTGGCCTCCGTCGCGGCGCTCGTCGGCCTGCTGGTGATCGGCGGCGTCGTGCGCGCGATCATGAACGCATCCGGCGCCGAGTGGCCGACGCGGGCGGAGAAGGCCGAGGCGGCGGCCGCTGCACCGGCCGTCGCGGCTCCGGCATCCGTCGCCCCGGCGACCAGCACGATTCCGACGCTCACGCGGCCGAATCCGGTCCGCGCGGCCTGAGCCGCGCGACCCAAGCGACTCCGCGGGAGACTCAGCGGTAGTCGCGGTCGCGGTGCTGCCCGGTCTCGTCTCCGGACTCGACGCGTGCGGCCTCGCGGGCGCGCAGCTCGACGCGACGGATCTTGCCCGAGATGGTCTTCGGCAGCTCGGGCGCGAACTCGATGATCCGCACCCACAGGTGCGACGACAGGCGGTCGTGCGCGTAGGCGAAGATCGATCGTGCGGCCTCCGCCTCGTCGGCTCCGGCATCCGTCCGCAGGCACACGTACGCCTTCGGCACCGCCAGGCGGGTCGGATCCGGGCTCGGCACCACCGCCGCCTCGACCACGAGGTCGTGCTCCAGCAGCACCGACTCGAGCTCGAACGGCGAGATCTTGTAGTCCGAGGCCTTGAAGACGTCGTCCGCCCTGCCGACGTAGGTGAGGTGGCCGTCGGCATCCCTCGTCGCGATGTCGCCCGTGTGGTGGAACCCGCCTGCGCGCGACTCCGCCGTCTTCTCCGGGTCGTCGTAGTACCCGGCCATGAGGCCGAGGGGCGGCTGCGACAGGTCGAGGGCGATCTCACCCTCCCCGTCGGTCACGGCGCCCGTCACGGGGTCGAGCAGCACGACGGGGTAGCCGGGGAGCGGTCGTCCCATCGATCCGATCTTGATCGGCTGGCCGGGGGAGTTGCCGATGCACGCCGTCATCTCGGTCTGACCGAAGCCGTCGCGGATCGTCCCTCCCCACGCGTTCCGCACGCGCTCGATGACCTCGGGATTCAGGGGTTCGCCGGCGCCGACGAGCTCACGCGGCGGATGCGTGAGGCGTCCGAGGTCGGCCTGGATCAGCATGCGCCACACGGTCGGCGGTGCGCAGAACGTCGACACGTGGTGGGTGTCCATGACCTGCATGAGGGCGTTCGCGTCGAAGCGGTCGTAGTTGTAGACGAAGACGGTGGCCTCGGCGAGGAACGGCGAGTAGAAGCTCGACCAGGCGTGCTTCGCCCACCCGGGCGACGAGATGTTGAGATGCACGTCGCCCGGCCGCACGCCCAGCCACCACATGGTCGACAGGTGGCCGATCGGGTAGGAGACGTGGGTGTGCTGCACGAGCTTGGGACGACTGGTGGTGCCGCTGGTGAAGTAGAGCAGGGCGGTGTCGGATGCCGGGGTCGGGGCATCCGGCTCGAAACCCGTCGGGGCGTCGGCGGAGTCCGCGAAGCGCTCCCACCCAGCGGGGATGCCGTCGCCGACGCCGATCCGCAGGGTGTCGATGCCGTCGAGCCGCCCGGCGAGTGCGCCGAGGGTCACGACGGCGCGGGCGCGGCCGTGCTCGATGCGGTAGGCGAGGTCGGATGCCGACAGCAGCGTCGAGGTCGGGATCGACACCGCGCCGATCTTGGTGATCGCGAGCATCACCTCCCACAGCTCGATCTGGTTGCCCAGCATCACGATGACGTGATCGCCGCGGCGGATGCCGAGACCCGTGAGCCAGGCGGCGACCTGGTCGGAGCGGGCGGAGAGTTGCCCGTAGCTCCACTCCGCGAGCGACAGGTCGGCGGACACGATCTGCACGGCGGGGCGGTCGGGGTCCTCTCCCGCGACGACGTCGAACCACTCCAGCGCGAAGTTGAACTCGTCGGGGTGCGGCCAGGAGAAGCCGGCGCGTGCGGCGTCGTAGTCCGTGGCGTTCGCGAAGAGGAAGTCCCGCATCTTGCGGATCGTGTGCGTGGCTGCGGTGGCGCTGCGGCTCATTCGGTGCTCCCTTGCTTCACGTGCCGTTCCATCCTCGCGTTCTCGGGCCCTGCGCGCGAGTGCGGGGCTGGGCATCCGTCGACGGCGCGGCTACCGGCCGAGCAGTCCGCTTCCGTCGCGGAGCTCGAACACCAGCTGGGTCTCGGTGCCCCGCACGACGGGGTGGATCGTGATGTGCTCCAGCACGATGTCCCGCAGTGCCGTCGCATCCTGCACGGCGACGTGCACGAGGAAGTCGTCGACCCCGGCGACGTGGAAGACCTGCAGCACGCGGGGGATGCCGACGAGCGCATCGAACAGCGCGGTGACCTTGGGGCCGGTGTGGTTCGCGAGGCGCACCTTGATGATCGCCTGCAGCGGGAAGCCCAGGGCGGCCTCGTCGACGCGGATGCGGGTGTCGCGGATGACGCCGCGCTCGCGCAGCGCCCGCACGCGGTGCGCGCACGTCGACTCGGCGAGACCCAGACGGGTGGCGAGCGCCTTGTTCGTGACCTCGGCATCGGCGGTGAGGGCGGCGAGCAGTTCGAGGTCGAGCTCGTCGAGTTGCGGTTTCGCCAAGATGGCTCCTCTTCGAAGGTCGCTTTCGGCACAGAATAGCGAATGCAGCGGAAGAACTGGCGGATGCTGTCGAATCCCTGCGCCCGGATTGGGATTCGGGCAACGTGGAGACATGACTGCACCGCTGCATCCCGACACCGTCGCCGTCCACAGCGGCCGCTCCGACCTCGAGGGTCTCGGGGTCCATGCGCTGCCGATCGACCTCTCCACGACGAACCCGCTGCCCGACATCGAGCGCGGAGGAGACTCGTACGAGGCGATGGCCACGGGCGGACGCCCTCCCGCCGACGGCAGCATGGTCTACGCCCGCCTGTGGAACCCCACGGTCGCGCGTTTCGAGGAGGCGCTCGCCGAGCTCGAGCACGCCGAGGCCGCGGTCGCGTTCGCCTCGGGCATGGCGGCGATGACCGCGGTGATCCTCGCGCACGGCCCCGCGACGGGCATGCGCCACGTCGTCGCGGTGCGCCCGTTGTACGGCGGAACCGATCACCTGCTGGGCTCCGGGCTGCTCGGCGTCGAGACCACGTACTGCCACCCCGACGAGGTCGCCGCCGCGATCCGACCCGACACGGGGCTCGTCGTGGTCGAGACCCCCGCGAACCCCACGCTCGACATCGCGGACATCGCCGACGTCGTGCGTCAGGCCGGCGGGGTTCCGGTCGTGGTCGACAACACGTTCGCGACCCCCGTGCTGCAGAACCCGATCGACCTCGGTGCGGCGATGTCGCTGCACAGCGCCACGAAGTACCTGGGCGGTCATGGAGACGTGATCGCGGGCGTCGTCGCGTGCAGCGAGGAGACCGCCGAGGCGCTGCGCCGCGTGCGCGCCGTCACGGGAGGGCTGCTGCATCCGCTCGGTGCGTACCTGCTGCACCGTGGACTCACGACCCTGCCGGTGCGGATGCGCGCGCAGCAGGAGAGCGCCCGCCGCATCGTGCAGTGGCTGATCGATCGGCCCGAGGTCGCCGAGGTGTTCTACCCGGGGCTGGACGGCGATCCGCGCGGCATCCTCGGGCGGCAGATGCGCGGCACCGGCGCGATGATCGCGATGCGGATGCGGGGCGGCTTCGCCGCGGCATCCGCCATCACCACGGCGACCGAGCTGTTCACGCATGCGGTCTCGCTCGGAGGAGTCGACTCGCTCATCCAGCATCCGGCGGCCCTCACGCACCGCCCGGTTCCGCCCGAGGCCCGGCCGGGCGCCGACGTGCTGCGCCTCAGCATCGGACTGGAGAACGTCGACGACCTGATCGCCGACCTCGCCACCGCGTTCGCCGCCCTCCCGCAGCACGCCCCCGAGCTGCACGCCGCCCGCTGACCCCCGCCCTCACCCCGAGGGTGGCGTCGAGATCCCGTGCACTCGTCGAGTGCACGGGATCTGCGCGTGAAGATCTCGTGCGTTCGAGAGGATGCCGTGCACTCGCGCGGCGCGTTGCCGCGAAGGGTCGCGCAGCAGGACGCTGTTGACTCGGGGTCAATGGGAATTGTGAGATCACTACAAGGAACCGAGTATCAGTGCTCCTGAGACTTGGTCCCGAGCGGCAAAGCTGTGCGGAGGCTGGGAAAGCCGCCCATACACTCGCCGGTGGCAACGACGCCACCGACCCCAGGAGTCCTCAATGATGAGTGCTAGACCCCATGCCCACGGACTTGGAATGCGCATCGCCGTGATCGTGCTCAGCGTTCTGCTGGCCGCGATGGTGATCCTGTTCTTCATCGTGACCGGCAAGATCGCCGCCGGTGCAGCCGAGCTCGCCGGCGGAACGACCACGGCCGAAGACGGCTCCGCCGCGCTGGCCGACGGGGCGGGAGACCTCTCGTCCGGCGCAGACAAGCTCGCCGCAGGCACCGAAGACCTCGCCGCCGGAGCGACCACCGCACACGACGGCGCGCAGAAGCTCGCCGCCGGAGCGCAGTCGGCCGCCACCGGTGCGGCGACGCTCTCCGAGGGCGCCGGAGCCCTCGCCGCAGGAGCGTCGAACGCCGTGGCCGGTGCGGGCAAGCTCAGCGCCGGGGCCCAGACGGCCCTCAGCGGCGCCCAGGACCTCCAGGCCGGGACCACGAGGGCGGATGCCGGGGCGCAGCTCGCCGTCGACGGCGCGAAGCTCCTCGCGGCCGGCGCCCAGAAGGTCGGCGGCGGCAGCGTGTCCTTGGCCGCCGGCGCCCAGCAGCTCGCTGCCGGGGCGAGAGAAGTCGATGGCGCCGCACAGCTCGCCCTCGACGGAGCCGGCAGCCTCTCCCGAGGCGCGTCAGATCTGGATGCCGGAGCGCAGCAGGTCCTCGACGGCGCCAACAACCTCGCCGCTGGTGTCGCGGGAGCGCACCAGGTCGCCGTTCAGGTGAAGGCGGGCGCCGACCAGCTCAGCGCAGGGCTATCTTCGGCGGTGACCCCTCAGCTGCAGAGCCTCGCCAGCGATCAGGCCGCGACCGCGATCAGCGGCGCGGCGCAGGGCGCGCCGGCCAACTCGCAGGCGCTGGCCGATGCGTTGGCGCAGCTCGCCGCTGCAGACCCCTCCAACACGAAGCTGCAGGAGCTGAAGGCGCTGGCGGCCGGTCTGGATCAGCAGGTCGACGGCATCGCGGGAGCGGCGGCCGCAGCGCCGCAGCTCGCCAAGGGTGCGCTCGCGGCGGCGAGCGGTGCACAGGGTCTCGCCGCGGGAGCGAACGCGCTGGTGAACGGCGACGCGGCGAAGGGGTGGCCCGGAACGGTCGCGCTCGCAGCCGATACGGGCGCTCCGGCGTTCGTGCTCGGCGTTCAGAGCCTCAAAGCGGGCAGCGCTGAGGTCGCTGCGGGAGCGTCCCAGCTCGTCGTCGGCCTCGACACGCTGAAGACCGAGGGCACGTCCGTCGTCGCCGCAGGGGCCGCGACCGTCGCACAGGGAGCGGTGCCCCTCGCGGCCGGTTCGACCGAGCTCTCCGCCGGAGCACAGCAGCTCTTCACCAAGCTGCAGCCGCTCAAGGACGGTACATCCCAGCTGTCCGCGGGAGCCGCCAAGCTCTCGGGCGGTCTCCAGGCACTCTCGTCCGGCGCCTCCACGCTCCACTCCGGAACGATCAAGCTCGACTCCGGCGCGACCTCGCTGAGCCAGGGCGCGGTGTCCCTCGCCGAAGGCGCGGCGACACTGCAGTCCGGAGCATCCGACCTCAGCACCGGCGTCGGCGACCTCTCCGAAGGCGCGGCCACCGTGGCCGAGAAGACCGGCGAGCTCGCGGCGGGCGGCGACAAGATCGAAGCGGGCGCGACCGACCTCGCCGAGGGCACCGGCCTGATCGCCGACGGCTCCGGCACCCTGGCATCCGCCACCGCCGGTGCGGCCCCGTCGACCCTTCCGTGGATGCTCGGCATCGGACTCGTGGGCCTCATCGCCCTCGGATTCTGGGTCGGTCACCGCATCTCCCACCGCCGCGCGCTCGCCGCGGCCTGAAACCCCACTCCCCACCCCACTCCCCACCCCACCCCCGCAGACCGCCCCCTCGACACGACGTCGAGGGGGCGGTCGGTGCGTGGGCGCCGCTCAGGGCAGAACCGCCCACAGCAGAAACCGGTCAGCGCAGAGACGGGGCGGCGGATGCTGGGGGCATGAGCGAAGACACCCCCATCCCGCAGTTCGGCCCCGAAGCGCGGCGTGCGCTGTTCCACGACCGCATCCTCGTGCTCGACGGCGCCCTCGACGACGACAACGGCACGCTGCTGATGACGCAGCTCCTCACCCTCTCGGCCGAGGACCCCGTGGCCGACATCGCACTGTGGATCCACTCGCCCGGAGGCTCGGTTCCCTCGATGCTCGCGATCCGCGACCTCATGAGGCTCGTGCCGAACGACGTCTCGACGCTCGCCCTCGGCCTCGCCTGCAGTGCCGGGCAGTTCCTGCTCTCCGCGGGCGCGAAGGGCAAGCGCAGAGCCCTGCCGCACGCGCGCATCCTCATGCACCAGGGGTCGGCGGGCATCGGCGGATCGGCGGTCGAGATCGAGACCCAGGCCGACGACCTCCGCCACATGCGCGACACCGTGCTCGGGCTCATCGCCGGCGACACCGGTCAGCCCCTGGAGCGCATCTTCGAGGACTCTCTCCACGACCGCTGGTACACGGCGGAGCAGGCGCGCGACTACGGCTTCATCGACGAGATCGTCGGCTCGTTCGCCGAGATCATGCCCCGCAGACGCGCCCGCGTCGGGCTGGGGGCGGACGCATGAGCAGCTACACGATCCCGAACGTGATCGCGCAGCATCCGCGGGGCGAGCGCGTCATGGACGTCTATTCGCACCTCCTCGCCGAACGTGTGATCTACCTCGGCACCGGCATCGACGCCGGCGTCGCCAACGCACTCATCGCGCAGCTGCTGCACCTCGACGCCGACAGCCCCGAGAGCGGCATCCAGTTCTACATCAACAGCGAGGGCGGCGATCCAGGGGCCGCTCTCGCGATCTACGACACCATGCAGCACATCCGTCCGACGATCGCGACGACGTGCGTCGGCCAGGCGATCGGCCCCGCGGCGCTGCTCGTCGCATCGGGAGCACCGGGTCAGCGGTCCGCCCTCGCCCACGCGCGCATCGTGCTGCATCAGCCCGCCGGGCAGTCGCGCGGCGCGATCCCCGACCTGATCCTCGCGGCCGACGAGGTGGTGCGGGTGCGCGCGGACATGGAGGAGATCCTCGCCAGGCACAGCGGCCGCACGGTCGCCGAGCTGCGGGCCGACACCGACAGGGACCGCGTGTTCGCGGCATCCGCTGCCAGGGACTACGGCCTCATCGACACCGTGCTGGGGGAGCGGGGCTGACCCCGGACGCCGTGCGGGGCGCCGGTGCGATAAGGAACGTGTCGGATGCGCGGTCGCGGTTTCCCGCTGTGCCTGACGTTCTGTCGGCCCCGAACCTGCTCTGTCGGCGCGCCTGCACGCACCGCGCCGACAGAGCGGCACCCGCGCCGACAGAGTGTCGGGCCGTCGGGCCGTGGGGGAGACACAGGCGACGGATGCCGGATTCGCGCCGACAGAACGGCACCCGCGCCGACAGAGTCTCGGGCCGTCGGGCCGTGGAGGGCGAGGCGACGGGATGCCGGATTCGCGCCGACAGAACGGCTCTCGCGCCGACAGAGTCTCGGGCCGTGGGGGAGACACAGGCGACGGATGCCGGATTCGCGCCGACAGAGCGGCACCCGCGCCGACAGAGTGTCGGGCCGTGAGGCCGTGGAGGGCGAGGCGACGGATGCCGGATTCGCGCCGCTCCTCAGGCGGCGAGGGCGAACGCGCCGCGCGCGGCCGAGACGGCGGATGCGGATGCCGGCTCCGACCGCAGCTCGTCGGCGACGGCGCTGGTGAGCTCGATCAGGGACGTGTCGAGGGCGCCGGCGATCGCGGCGATCATCTCGCTCGACGGCTCCTTGAGTCCGCGCTCGACCTCCGAGAGGTACTGCGGGGAGACGCCCGCCTTCTCTGCGGTCTCGGTGAGGGTCTCGTCGCGGTCGTGGCGACGGCGGCGCAGCTGGTCGCCCAGCAGCTGCCGCCACAGCGGCTCGGGCTCGGAGGGGCGACGCGGTGCACGGGGGAAGGGGACGAGTGCGGCCATGCCTCACGGTACGTCGGGCCGTGGCGCGGCATCCATCGATTCTGCTCTGAGCAGAACGATCAGGACTGCTCTCACGCGGAGGCGCGTCAGGCCTCCGTGGTGAGGCGGACGGATGCCGCGGCATCCGTCGCCGTCCAGCTCGCCAGCAGCCCCAGCTTCTCGGCCGACGCCGAGCCGGGCTCCGCGGTGTACGCCGACAGTTGGAGTCCGGGGTCGGCGGGAAGCTCGAACGCCTCGTAGGTGAGCTCCATCTCGCCGACGACCGGGTGGTTGATGCGCTTGCGGCCCGTGCGGTGGAAACGCACGTCGTGCGCCGCCCACAGCGTGCGGAACCGGTCGCTGCGCGTCGACAGCTCTCCGACGAGATCGGTGAGCTTCTTGTCGAAGGGGTTGCGACCGGCCTCGCCGCGCATCGCGGCGACGAGCTCCTGCGTGTTGCGCTCCCACTCGGGGTAGAACTCCTGAGCTGCAGGGTTGAGGAACGCGAAGCGCGCGCTGTTGGGCCGCGGCTCCGCGAACACGGGGGCGTACAGCGCCCGGCCGAGCGCGTTCGCCGCGCGGTAGTCGAAGTGATTGTCGCGCACGATCGCCGGCGCCTCGGTCATCGCGTCGAGCAGACGCAGGATGCTGGGCCGCAGCTGTCCAGGCTTGGTGCGGGGCGAGCGCGGAACGGGGCCGGCGTTGGCGGAGCGAGCGAGGTCGAACAGGTGCGCGGTCTCGGCCTCGTCGAGCTGGAGCGCGCGGGCGAGGGCGTCGAGCACGCTCTCGGACGCCCCGGACAGGTCTCCGCGCTCGAGGCGGGTGTAGTAGTCGACGCTGACGCCCGCCAGCAGCGACACCTCCTCGCGCCGGAGCCCCGGCACGCGCCGGTTGCCCCCGTACACGGGGAGTCCGGCCTGGTCAGGGGTGATGCGGGCGCGCCTCGACGAGAGGAACTCGCGCACCTCGCTGCGGGTGTCCATGCCTTCGACCGTACGCCCTGTCGGCCCCACGAGACAGGTACTGACGGTACCTCGCACGGCGGGCGCGGTTCGCACGTTCGGGCTGGGTTCGCACGTTCGGGCTGAGGTTCTGCCGGCATCCGTCCTCCCGAGCGTGCTTTCTCCTCCCGAACGTGCTCTCTCTTTCGGGGGCCTGAGGGCGTGCGCGCCGCGCCGCGCGTTGGGGCTGGGTTCGCATGTTCGGGCTGAGTTCGCACGTTCGGGCTGAGGTTCTCCCGGCATCCGTCCTCCCTAGCGTGCTTTCTCCTCCCGAACGTGAGGCGTGCCAGGAGGGCCGCACGTTGGGGCTGAGTTCGCACGTTCGGGCTGAGGCTCTCTCGGCATTCGTCCTCCCGAGCGTGTTTTCTCCTCCCGAACGTGCTCTCTCGGGCTGGGCCTGAGGGTGTGTACGCCGCGCCGCACGTTCGGGCTGAGTTCGCGCGTTCGGGCGGAGGTTCTCTCGGCATCCGTCCTCCCGAACGTGCTCTCTCTTTTGGGGGCCTGAGGGTGTGCACGCGGGTCGCGCGTTCGGGCTGAGTTCGCGCGTTCGGGCGGAGGTTCTCTCGGCATCCGTCCTCCCGAGCGTGCTTTCTCCTCCCGAACGTGCGGGCGTGCGAGGCCGCACGCGTCAACTCGCAGCACACCCCGCAGCACGACCCCGCACCTCACCCCAGCACGAGCCCCGCACCCCCGCAGCACGCACCCGCACCGCACCCCCAGCACGACCCCCGAGGCTCGCGCGCTACAGGGCGGCGGTGATCCCGGGCAGGAGCTTCGAGAGGATGCCGCCCAGCTGATCGCGCTCCTGCGTGGTCAGCGGATCGAGCACCAGCTCGCGGATCTGCGCCACGTGCACCGGGGCCGCCGAGCGCAGCAGTTCGCGTCCGGCATCCGTGAGCGCTGCCGTGAGGGTGCGCTTGTCGCTGCTGCAGCTCGTGCGCGTCACCCACCCCCGCTCCTCGAGCGAGTCGATGGCGTGACTGAGGCGTGAGCGGCTGAGTCCGGCGATGTGCGCGAGCTCGGTCATCGGGATCGCCCTGTCGGCCTGACCGGCGAGGGTGATGAGGATCGCGTAGTGCGCGTGGTTGAGTCCGGTCTCGGCCTTCAACGCCCGGTCGAGCACCTGTGGCAGCAGCTGCACGAAGCGGATGGTCGGCAGCCAGGTCGCCATCTCGGCGTCGTCGAGCCGCCGCTCGCTCATCAGGCGGCCGACAGGTCGAGCGTGTGCGAGGTGTGGTCGCGCTTCGCCTGCAGGTACCGCGTGTTCGCCTCCGACAGGTGGACGCCGGTCGGGATGCGCTCGGCGACGCGGATGCCGAGCTCTTCGAGCTGCACCGCCTTGTCGGGGTTGTTGCTGAGCAGGCGGATGCCGTCGACGCCCACGGCGCGCAGCATCTGCGCGGCGACGGTGTAGTCGCGTTCGTCCTCGCCGTGACCGAGGGCCACGTTCGCCTCGTAGGTGTCGAGTCCCGCGTCCTGCAGCGCGTAGGCGTCGAGCTTGGCATAGAGGCCGATGCCGCGACCCTCCTGGCGCAGGTACAGCAGGAAGCCGCCCTCGTCGGAGATCCGCTCGACCGCCTCGCGCAGCTGCGGACCGCAGTCGCAGCGCTCCGAGCCGAACACGTCGCCCGTGAGGCACTCGCTGTGCGGGCGCACGAGGGGTGCGTCGCCGCCCTCGGCTGCGCGCTCCATGGCTCCGCGCCAGTCGCCGAGTCCCAGCAGCAGGTGCTCGCGCCCGTCGACGAGACCGTCGAAGGTGACCACGTCTGCGGTGGTGGAGAACCCGTCGGCGAAGCGCATCGGCACGCGCACACGGGTCCGCTCTGCGGCGATCGGAACGACGGTTGAAGTTTCAATCATGTCTGGTGCAACGCGGACGCCCCGTCTCTATTCCCGGCATCTCCCGGTCACGATCGGGTTGCGGAGTCGCGGCGTTCTCAGCGTGTGGCGTAGAAAGGGAGGATGACGAAGGGGGCGAAGAGGGCGCTGTGGATCGTCCTCGGCTGTCTTCTCCTGACCACCGTGCTGTTCGCCCCCGTGTTCGGGGCTGGCATGTGCGTGGACGCTCAGGACTCCGCGAACTCGTACTGCCGCGAGTGGCAGACCTCGCTCATCGGGCTCGAGACCACGCCGTGGATGTGGCTGGCCCTGAGCGCTGCGGCCGTGGTCGTCGCGCTTCTCGTCGTGCGTCCGTTCCGCGCGAACGACTCGACGCCCCGGAGAGCCCGCTCCCCGGCGTCGACCTCACGTGACGTCGACGAGTGCACGGCATCCTCGCGTCGACAACTCGTGCACTCGCCGAGTCCGCGTGACGTCGACGGCGACCGCGGGGGACAGAAGAGTCAGGGCTGTCTGCGGCGGCGGATGAGCTTGAGCTCGCTGGCGAGGATGCCCAGCACGACGAGCCCGCCGCCGATCAGCGCGGTGACGGGCAGACGCTCGCCGGCGATGCGTCCGACGACGGCCGCCCAGACCGGCTCCCCGGCGTAGATGATCGTGGCGCGGGTCGGCGACACCGACTTCTGCGCCCAGTTCATGGTGAGCTGGATCAGGCAGCTCGCGGCTCCCAGACCGATGGCCGCCCCCACCCACACCCACGAGAACGCGGGAACGCCCTCGCCGACGACCGGCATGGTGAGGATGCCGAGCACCCCGGCCGTGAGCAGCTGCACGATCGTGACCCTGCCGAGGTCTACGCGGGTCGCGAAGAAGCTGATGAGGATGATCTCCGCCGCGATCGGCAGCGTGCTGATCATCGTGGCGAACTCGCCGGGGCCGAGCGTGAACGTGAGGGCGTCCGGCCCCGCGATCAGGAGCAGGCCGACGAACGCGAGACCCGCCCCGACGAACGCCATCACGGGCGGACGCCTGCGGAACACCGCCCACTGCGCGAACGGCACCAAGGGCACGTACATCGCCGTGATGAACGCCGACGTGCTGGAGTCGATGGTCTGCAGTCCCACGGTCTGCAGGCCGTAGCCGAGGTGGATCATCACGCCGATCGCGGCGCCCGCGCCGATGTCGCGCCAGCGGATGCCGCGCAGCGACCTCCGGAAGATCACCACGCTGATGAGACCGGCCACGAGGAACCGGATGCCGACGAAGAACCACGGCCCCGAGTGCTCCATGGCCCAGTGCACGAGCAGGAACGTGCTGCCCCAGACCGCGGTGATCGCGACGAGGGCGACCTCCTGAGGACGGAGACGCATCCAGCGGAGACGAGCGGGCATTCGGTGCCTTTCTCGATCTGCCTCCCCGAGCCTATCGCCGCCGCGGCGTCCGTCACCGGCATCCCCCTTTCGCGTTCACAGCGTTCGGACGGCGGGCGAATTGTCGGCGGGGAGGCCGGTGTGCCGGCGGGATTCTCCGGATGCTGCCGACACACCGCCGACCGCGCCGACAGGATGACCCCGTCCGCGGTCGGATGCCGCCGCGGCCCATGACGGAATGCGACCGGATCGGCGAGCCGAGGGTCGCCGGCGGGTAGCCTCGCCCCATGAGCAACTTCGTGACCGCCGCCGAACTCAACGACCTGCTGACCACGGGCGCGCCCGTGCGCGTCATCGACGTGCGCTGGCGGCTCGACCGTCCGGACGGACGCGGCGAGTACCTGGAGGGGCACGTCCCCGGTGCGGTGTACGTGCCGCTCGATCAGGAGCTCGCGACGCACGGGGAGCCGTCAGAGGGCCGGCATCCGCTCCCGTCCACCGCGACGCTGCAGGCGGCGGCCCGCCGCTGGGGCGTGCGCCCTGGCGACACGGTGGTCGTGTACGACGACGCCAAGGGCATCGCGGCGGCGCGCGCGTGGTGGCTGCTGCGGCAGGGCGGGGTCGATGTGAAGGTGCTCGAGGGCGGCATCCGCTCCTGGAAGGCAGCCGGTCTCGACACGACGACCGACGATGTCGCGCCGGAGCACGGAGACGTCGTGCTCGCCGAGATCGGGGCGGACGCGATCTCCATCGACGAGGCCGCGGCGTTCCCGGCATCCGGAGTCCTGCTCGACGTGCGCGCACCCGAGCGCTACCGCGGCGAGACCGAGCCCCTCGACCCGGTGGCCGGCCACGTGCCCGGCGCCCGCAACCTGCCCACCGTGCTGCACTTCGACGCCGAGGGGCGGATCCTCGATCACGACACCGTGCGGGCGACCTTCGCGTCGGTCGGCGTCACCCCCGGCACGGCCGTCGCCGCGTACTGCGGGTCGGGCGTCACGGCCGCGCACACCGCGCTGATCCTCGACGAGGTCGGCATCCCGGCGAAGGTGTTCCCCGGTTCGTGGAGCCAGTGGTCGAACACCCCCGGCCGCCCCGTGGCGACCGGCGATCAGCCGGGCTGATCCGTCCGCTCCCCGAAGCCCCAGCGCAGCTCCACCGTGCCGGGGCCGAACGCCCTGCGCACCTGATGGATCGACGACCGGCCCTCGAGCGACAGCGGGGCGAGGTGGATGCCGGTCGGCGTCTCGATCTTCTCCTCGATCCAGTCCGGCAGCGCGTCGGGGTGGAATCGCGTCCAGACCATCAGCTCACGGCACTGTCGGGCGACCGCATGACCCGTCTCGCGCGTGGGCGGATAGTCGTCCGGGTAGGCGATGGACCACTCGATGACCGCGGTGCCGGGGGCGGTGAGAGGGCTCTCCAGCTCGAACAGCGCGCCGTGGACCTCGCCGGTCGGGTGCGAGTACCGCCCCGAGATGCTGCCGCCGGAGACCGCGTCGAGCAGCGGCGCCGGAGTGCTGATCCCGGGGCTCAGCTCGAGGAAGGGGATGGCCGACACCGTGCCGACGGTCGACTGCACCACGCTGCGGGTGATGCAGCGGAAGACGTTCCCGTCGGCGTCGACGTCGGTGACCGAGTGCGTCGTGAGCTCGCGGCTCGTGTCGGGGTAGGGGGTTCCCAGGGCCTCGAAGGTGTCCTTCACCGCCTGTTCGAGCTCCTTCTCGTCGAGAGGGAACTGGTTCGGCCCCAGAGGACCCGTGCGGTTGGTGCCGCCGAGCAGGGCGGTCAGCGCCCCATCGGGGAGATGCAGCAGCTCCTCGATGTCGTGCAGCGCCGCCATCGACTGCACACCCTCGGGGCGCCGAGCCCCGGACCGCCAGTAGCTGAGGGTCGCCATCGACACCCTGTTGCCGCGGACGCGGAGCTGCTCGTGCAGCCACGCGAGGGTCACGCCTCTGGCGTTGATGCCGTCGCGGAGAGCGGCGGCGACAGCATCCGTCCCGGACGTGCGGAGAACTTTCTTCGAACTCATCACAGGCCCCCTCCGGTATGTGAAGATCTTCGTCCTAGAGTGAGCTTACGACCGCGCACGCGCACCTCAGGGGACGGAGGTGCCGGAGTGGGGTCACTTGGCTGTGTCGCCGCAAGCAGGGTGCCCGACCTTGCACGACCAGCCTGGCGCAGTGATGCCCCCCTCGCTGCGTATGTCGTGGGGCCTGGTGATCGATCTGGGGAGATCCACCCGGCCCCACGAACGTCTCCGGGCACGGCCACAGCTCTCCGCGCCCGCGCGTAGACTGGGTGAGACACCTCGGAGGACCCTGCTCGTCATGTCTGCCCCTGCTCGCACGTTCACCGTGCGCCACGTCCAGCTGGTGCGCGCGCTGTTCGCCGCGGCCGCTGCGCTGATGATCACCTTCTCGCCCGACCACTCGGCGGCGGTGGGACTCGCGGTCTTCAGCGGCTTCGCCCTGACCACCGCCCTCGTGCTGGCCCTCTCGGCCTGGCTCGTCTTCCCTGCGGGATCGCGCTGGCCGTACGTGCTGCTCGCGGCCCTCGGGTTCCTGTTCGGCATGGCGGGCGGCGTGCCCGCCTGGCGCACCGACGACCTGTTCTTCGTCATCGTCGTCGCCTGGGGTGTCACCACCGGGGTGGTCGAGCTCATCGCGGGTCTGCGAGCACGGCGTGCCGGAGAGTCGACCGCACGCGACGCGATCACCGTGGGCGCGTTCGGCATCCTGCTCGGCATCCTGCTGCTGGCGATCCCCGCCGGGTTCACGCAGCCCTACGCGATCAAGGACGCGGGGGAGTTCGTGCTCACCGGCATCATCCTCGGCGTCGGCATGTTCGGCGGGTACGCCGCGATCGTGGCGGTGTTCCTCGGCATCGCGGGTCTCACCCCGAAGCGAGCGGATGCCGTCACCACGGCATCCGATGACGGACTGAGCGCGGCCGAGGCCGCGCGCGGAGGAGAGCGATGAGCGACGAGAAGCCCACCAGACGGGACATCCTGCGCCCCCTCCACCTGCTCGGCATCGCGCTCGGGTGCGGTGTGTTCGCCGCGCTGGTCACGCTGATCTCCACCGGCGCCTTCACGTCGCGCGTCAACACCGCGATCGCCAACGGCACCTATCAGGGGCTCACCCCGATCGCGCTGGGCCTGGTCGTCGGCGGGGGCGCGTTCATCGTGACGCTGCTCGCTCTGGCCATGCTGATCCTCGCGGTCGACCCCGCCGACGTCACGAAGACGGTCGATCGGCCCGTGCTGTACGACCCCGAGACCGAGGGCGACGCCGAGTCCGAGTCGCCGAAGGGCACCGCCTCCTCCTGACCGGCACCCTCCGCCGACTCGGAATAGTCCGGCAGAGCGGGGACTTGTCCCTGTAGTGACTGCTTCGATCGACCGCGCCTCCATCGGACTCCGATCGGAACGCGGACCGGTCCTCGCGGCGCTCATGCTCTCGACCGGTCTCATCGCGATCGACGCGACGATCCTCGCCACCGCGGTGCCCAGCATCGTGCGGGATCTCGGCAGCTACCAGCAGTTCCCCTGGCTGTTCTCGGTGTACCTGCTCGCCCAGGCCGTCAGCGTGCCCATCTACTCGCGCTTCGCCGACACCGTCGGGCGCAAGCCGATCATCCTGCTCGGCATCGGGCTCTTCCTCCTCGGCTCGATCCTCTGCGGCTTCGCGTGGAGCATGCCCGCGCTGATCCTGTTCCGCATCATCCAGGGACTCGGCGCCGGCGCGGTCGCCCCGATGTCGATGACGATCGTCGGCGACATCTACACGGTCGCCGAGCGCGCCAAGGTGCAGGGGTACATCGCGTCCGTGTGGGCGATCTCCTCGGTGGTCGGCCCCGCCCTCGGAGGCATCTTCGCCCAGCTGGACGCCTGGCGATGGATCTTCTGGGTGAACATCCCGCTGTGCCTGATCGCGGGGTGGATGCTGCTGCGCAACTACGAGGAGAAGAAGCAGACCCAGCGCCACCGCATCGACTACGCGGGGGCCGTGCTGCTGACGGTCGGGCTCACCGGTCTCATCCTCGGGATGCTGGAGGGCGGCAACGCGTGGGCGTGGCTCTCCCTGCAGAGCGCGCTGTGCTTCGGCATCGGCGCGCTGGCCCTCGTCGCTTTCGCTCTGGTCGAGCGCCGGGCCGCGGAGCCGATCGTCGACCTGCGGCTCGCCGCACGCCCGCTCATCCTCACGACCACGATCGTCTCGCTCGGCATCGGCGCGCTCATGACCGGCGTCACCAGCTTCGCTCCGGCCTACCTCGAAGGATCGATCGGCATCGCTCCGCTGCTGTCGGGGCTCGCGGTCGCCGCGCTCACGCTCGGCTGGCCGATCTCGGCGGCCAACGCGGGGCGCCTCTATCTGCGCATCGGATTCCGCCGCACGACGCTCACCGGCATGAGCATCACGACCGCCGCCGCGATCGTGCTCGCCGTCGTGTCGCCGTGGCCCAACCCGTTCTCCGTGGCCGCGATCGCCTTCGTGCTGGGCTTCGGTCTCGGCTGGAGCGCGGCGCCGACGCTGATCGCCGCCCAGGCGTCGGTCGGGTGGGGCGAGAGGGGCGCCGTCACGGGCATGAACGCCTTCGCCCGCTCGGCGGGAAGCGCACTGGGCGTCGCCGTGTTCGGAGCGATCTCCAACTCCGTGATCGCACAGGGAGCCGGCCCCGACGACCCCGCGACGATCATCTCGGCATCCGTCTGGGTGTTCGTCGGCGCCGCGGTCGTGGCCGCGCTGACCCTGGCCGCCGCGTTCTTCATGCCCCGTGACTCCGTGGAAGAGCACTCCGGCGAGGCGCGCTAGCCCCCTCTCTTCCGCGCCTCAGCGTCGCGTCGACGTCGCGTGAACTCGACGGCGGCGGCAGCGTGACGCAGGGAGAGCGGGTCAGCTGCGGGGGCGCTTCTCGATGTCGTCGAGCATGGCGCGGAGCTCGGCCTCCTGCGCCTTCTCCTGCGCCGACTCCGGGTCGTACGCGCGCAGGCGCACGCTGACCTCGTCGAGCAGGGTGTCCACGGCATCCGCGTCGTAGCCGGTGCCGAAGAACGGCGCGTTCCGGAACTGCGCGAGCACGATCTCGTCCACGCGGAGCGCAGGGCGGAACCCACGCTCTCCGGCCCTCAGAGCCTCCCCGCACCGCGCGAGGAACGCGTCGACCTCCTCGACGTCGTACCGGCTCCCGATGCGACGCAGCGGCAGCGTCGCCGCTGCGAGCTGTGCGCTGTCCATCCGGGCTACTTCGCCAGCTGCTCGGCGATGCCCGTGTAGGTCGCGGGGGTCAGCGCGAGCAGTCGCTGCTTCGCGGCATCCCCGATCTCCAGCTTCTGCACGAACTCCGCGAGGTCCGCAGCGCCGACGCGGTGGCCGCGGGTGAGCTCCTTGAGCAGCGCGTACGGGTCCTGGATCGTGGAGCGCCCGGCGACGACCTCCGCGCGGATCACGGTCTGGATGGCCTCGGCGAGCACCTCCCAGTTCACGTCGAGGTCGGCGAGCAGCACGTCGCGCGACAGCGAGATCGCGTTCAGGCCGCGGCGCAGGTTGTCGAGCGCGAGCAGCGAGTGCCCGAACGCGACGCCGATGTTGCGCTGCGTCGTGGAGTCGGTGAGGTCGCGCTGCAGGCGGCTCGTGACCAGGGTCTGGCCGAGCGAGGCGAGCAGGGCGCCCGAGATCTCCAGGTTCGCCTCGGCGTTCTCGAAGCGGATCGGGTTGATCTTGTGCGGCATCGTCGAGGAGCCGGTGGCGCCTGCGACGGGGATCTGCGCGAAGTAGCCCAGCGAGATGTAGGTCCAGATGTCAGTGGCGAGGTTGTGCAGGATGCCGCCGGCGTGACGCACGCGGTCGTACAGCTCGACCTGCCAGTCGTGCGACTCGATCTGCGTCGTGAGGATGTTGAAGCCCAGCCCCAGGCCCTCGATGTACTCCCGCGCGATGGTCGGCCAGTCGGCGTCGGGGTCGGCGGCGAGATGCGCCGACCACGTGCCGGTCGCGCCGGAGAACTTGGCGAGGTAGTCGGATGCCGCGATCTGGCCCCGAACGCGCTCCAGGCGCCACGCGAAGACCGCGAGCTCCTTGCCCATGGTCGAGGGGGTCGCCGGCTGTCCGTGCGTACGGGAGAGCATCGCGGCATCCGCGTGCTCGACGGCCAGCTCGCGGAGCTTGGTGATGATCGTGTCGAGAGCGGGCAGCCAGACCTCCTCGACCGCGCGCTTGACGGTGAGCGCGTAGGAGGCGGAGTTGATGTCCTCGCTCGTGCAGGCGAAGTGGGTGAGCTCGGCGATGCGGTCGAGTCCGAGCGTCGAGAGACGGTCGCGCACCAGGTACTCGATGGCCTTCACGTCGTGCTGCGTGACGGCCTCCTTCTCGGCGAGCCAGTCGATCTCGGCCTGGCCGAAGTCGCGGTAGAGGGCGCGCAGGCGCTCCTTGTCGGCATCCGACAGGGGAGACGTCTCGAACAGCGAGCGGTCGGTGAGGGCGATCAGCCACTCCACCTCGACCTCGACCCGTGCGCGGTTCAGGCCCGCCTCGGAGAGGAAGTCGGCGAGACCGGTGACGGCGCCGCGGTAGCGGCCGTCGAGGGGGCTCAGGGGCTGGGGCGGGAGCGAGGGCTGGAAAGTCAGGGGAGTCCTCCTGATCGGGCCCCTATGCTCGGGGCGTGCGAGGGGCGCGAAGGGCCGGTTCGAGCTGGCGGAACAGGCCGCGCGTCGCCGCCTCAATCATACCGAGCACCGCATCGAACATCTCCGTGCCGGCGTAGTAGGGGTCGGGCACGTCCTGGGTCGAGGCGTCAGGGTCGAACGCGAGAAGCAGCGTGACCTTGCCCTCCTCGTCTTCATCGTGCGCCCACTCGCGGAGGATGCGCTCATGAGTGCGGTCGAGCGCCACGACCAGGTCGTTGTCGGCGAAGGATGCGGTCGTGAACTGCTTCGCTCGGTGCTGCGAGCCGTCGTAGCCGCGGCGGGTGAGGGAGTCGATCGTGCGCTGATCGGCCCTTTCCCCGAGGTGCCAGTCGCCCGTTCCCGCGCTGCGCGAGACGATCCGCGACCCCAGACCCTGGCGCTCTGCGAGATCGCGGAAGACGACCTCCGCCATCGGGGAGCGGCAGATGTTCCCCGTGCACACGAAGATCACGCGGAAGGGATCCGGGGATGTCACCGTTCCATTCTGCCGGTCTCCGGCTCATCCCGCAGTCTCATCCTCCACATTCAGCCTCTGGAGTGACCTGTCCACCGTCGTCGCCGTTCCGCGGATCGCGGCCCCGCACGTCGATCGCGGATCGTGGATGCTGGCCGCATGTACGCATTCGCCATCGCAGACACCGGCGGCTCAGAGGCGGCCTGGGCCCTGATCCTCGCCGGTCACGCCGTCGACGAGGCCGTCCAGGCGCTGGATGCCGTCGGGGCCGCACTCGACCCGCTGATCGCCGACACCGAGTGGGAGTCCGAGGGTGTGCGGGCCCTCCGACGCGAGCTCCTCGGCTATCGCGACGGCGCGGCGGCGGAGGTCGCGCGTCTGCACGAGAGGTCTCGGGAGATGGAGAGGGCGCTGGCATCGTGAGCGGCGGGATGGAGATCGACCACGGCGGAGCGATCTGCGTCGACCCCGAGTCGCTGCGGGAGGTCGCGGCGCGGCTGGCGGCGCTCGCGACGGACATCGACGGAGCGCGCTCCTCGATCATGCGGGCCCATCGCATCATCGTCGACGCCCCTGGGGCGGGCGAGCAGGTCGACACCGTGGCGCTCTGGGCGAGTGGAGAGCGCGCGGAGGAACTGCGGTCTGAGTGCGATTCGGCCGTGATCGGGATCAGGCTGATGGCCGATGTCTACGAGTACGTCGAGCTGCAGGCAGAGGCCGACGCGCTGGCGCTCGCCCACGACGCCGGGGCCGATGCGCTGCGCCGGAGGATGGAGCGGCTCGCCGACGGAGACGCCCGCATCCCCGACATGGCGACTCTGCTCGTGCAGGGCTGGAAGGACGAGCGGTTCCGAGGGCTCGACAGCCAGTTCGACCTCGGCGGGCTGCTGGCGCCGCTGTTCCTCGGGGCCAGCGCGGTCGGCGCCACGGGCCTCGGGGTGATCCCGGCGGGGTCGAGCCTCACGGGCACGGCCGATCCCGTCTCGGTGACGCCCGTGCGCACCTCCTCGCCGTCGGGCGCGCCCGCCGGGGCCGCCGATGCCCTCCGCAGGATGCCGAGTGCGGCGGGCGCGCAGATCGCCGTCGAGAAGTACACGATGCCCGGAGGGGAGGCGAGGTATGTGACCTACCTCTCGGGCACGCAGAACGCCTGGCCGCAGTCGCTGCTCGGCGGGAAGGAGCCGTGGGACATGAAGTCCAACCGAGAGCTCTACACGGGCCGGCGGTCGTCGTCCTATCAGGCGACGCTCGACGCGCTCGCGGCGGCCGGCGCGAAGCCGGGCGACGAGGTCGACGTCGTCGCCCACTCGCAGTCGGGCATGATCGCCGCGCACCTCGCGATGGAGTCGGACTACGACGTGAAGGTGCAGATCACCGCGGGGAGTCCGGTCGAGCCCGCTCTCGACGACGATCAGACCATCGTCCAGTTCCGGCACACCGACGACCTCGTCTCGAGTCTCGCGGGTGGCGGTTCCCCCGGGGGCACGGGCTCGGCCGACAGCGTCACCGTCACGCGCGAGGGCGACCCGCGCGACGGCATCCAGGACGCGGGGCTGGAGACCCATCAGCTCCGCACCTACATCGAGACGGCGGAGATGGCCGATGCCTCCGGCGACCCGCGGATCGAGGCGCTCGGCGAGTTCTGGGCCGACCTCGACGAGGCCGTCGAGGTCGAGCGGACCGAGTACCGGGCGACGCGGGACTGACCGATGGCGCACACGAGAGGAGCGCGCCGACCGGTCAGGGCGGGGGAGTCAGTCGCGGCGGGACTTCTTGGTCTGCGGGCGGAGGATGAAGCCGAAGACGCCGTTGATGACCGAGATGATGAGCGCGGCGAGCACGCCCCACCAGAAGTCCCCGACGGTGAGACCCCAGCCGAATCCGCTCGTGATCCACGCCGTGAGCCACAGGAGGAACCCGTTGATCACGAAGCCGATGAGGCCGAACGTGATGATGTAGAGCGGGAACGCGACGATCTTCACGATCGTGCCGATGATCGTGTTCACGAGGGCGAAGATCGCCGCCACCGCGAGCAGGGTCAGCACGAGCTGCAGGGTCTCGCCGGGCGCGAAGGCCTTGATCTGCACCTGCAGCGCGGGGATCAGCGTCACCACCCACAGGGCGAAGGCGTTCACGACGACACGGATGATGAAGCGCATAGTCCCTCCAGTCTCACACGAGGACGCCGAGATGTCAGCGGGGTGCCTCGGTCTCAGCCGATCGACACGGCGACGGCTGCGTCGACCCCAGTCGGCTCTCGTCCCGTCTGCGCGCCTGCGTCTCCCCTCCACGGAGCCCGAGGGTCTCGGCCGCGGACTCGTAGACTCATGACCGTGACCGACCCGATCCTGCCGCGCATCCGTCCCGCCATCGCCGCCCTCGCGCCGTACCGCCAGGGCAAGCAGGCCGGCCCCGACGCGTACAAGCTGTCGAGCAACGAGAACCCCTTCGAGCCGCTGCCGTCGGTCCTCGACGCGCTCCAGCACACGACGCCGATCAACCGCTACCCCGACGCCACCGCCGGACGCCTGCGCGAGCGCCTCGGCATCCGCTTCAGCGTCGACCCGAACCAGGTCCACGTCGCCGCCGGAAGCGTCTCGATCCTGCACCAGCTCATCCTCGCCACGGCATCCGTCGGCGATGAGGTCATCTACGCGTGGCGCTCCTTCGAGGCCTACCCGAGCCTTCCTCTGGTCGCCGGCGCCACCGGCGTCCAGGTCCCGCTGACCGCGGACTTCCGCCACGACCTCGACGCGATGGCGGATGCCGTCACCGACCGCACCCGCGCGATCATCCTCTGCACGCCGAACAACCCGACGGGCCCGATCATCACGAGCGACGAGTTCGCGAACTTCGTGGCCCGCGTCCCCGGAGACGTCCTCATCGTCCTCGACGAGGCGTACGCCGAGTTCGTCACCGCCCCCGGCGCGGTCGACGGACTCGCCGAGCGCGTCTTCGAGCGGCATCCCAACGTCGTCGTGCTGCGCACCTTCTCCAAGGCGTACGGTCTCGCGGGGCTGCGCATCGGCTATGCGATCGGCAACGAGAAGGTGCTCGACGCCGCCCGCAGCACCGGCATCCCCCTCTCCGTGACCTCCGCGGCCGAGAACGCCGCCATCGCCAGCCTCGACGCCGAGTCCGAGCTCCTCGCCCGCGTCGCCGAGATCGTCGAACGCCGCACGCGCCTCGTCGAGCGTCTCCGCGCCCAGGGGTGGGATGTGCCAGACGCTCAGGGCAACTTCGTCTGGCTGCCGACGGGCGAGCGGACGGATGCCGTGGCCGCGCTCTTCCTCCAGAACGATCTCGTCGTCCGGCCGTTCGCCGGCGACGGCATCCGCATCTCCGTGGGCGAGGACGCGTCCATCGCCCGCGTGCTCGACGTCGCCGCGACAGCCCTCTGACCGGGGATTCTTCGGGTTCCCGACAGATACAAGGGCGTCCTAGGTATGCGTGCCGGGGCATGCGGGCGCGGGTAGCGTAAGAGCCGTGACTACCTCCGAGACCCCCCTCGTGCGCGTCCTCGACGCGACCGGACGGTTCGCCCCGTCGGATGCCGCCGAGCGCTACCTCCCGCTGATCGAGAAGATCAGCGACGCGGAGCTCGAGCAGTTCTACCGTGACATGGTCGTCATCCGGGCCATCGACACCCAGGCGACGAACCTGCAGCGTCAGGGCCAGCTGGCGCTGTGGCCGCCGAGCCGCGGCCAGGAGGCGGCCCAGGTCGGCTCCGGTCGCGCCGCCCGCGCGCAGGACACGATCTTCCCGTCGTACCGCGAGCACGCCGTCACCCGCATCCGTGGCGTCGATCCGGTCGACATCATCAAGCTCATGCGCGGCGTCTCGCACGGCGGCTGGGACCCGACCGACCCGAAGAACGGCAACACCCGGCTCTACACCCTCGTGCTCGGCTCGCAGGTGCTGCACGCCGCGGGCTACGCGATGGGCCTCTCCTTCGACGACCGCACCGGCACGGGAGACCCCGAGCGCGACGAAGCGGTCATCGTCTACTACGGCGACGGCGCGTCCAGCCAGGGCGACGTGCACGAGGCGATGGTCTTCGCCGCCAGCTACCAGGCCCCGACGGTGTTCTTCCTGCAGAACAACCACTGGGCGATCTCGGTGCCGGTCTCGACCCAGTCGCGGGTGCCTCTCGTCGAGCGCAGCGCCGGCTACGGCATCCCCAGCGTCCGCGTCGACGGCAACGACGTCCTCGCCAGCTACGCCGTCTCGCGCGTGGCCCTCGACGAGGCCCGCGCCGGCGGCGGACCCCGCGCGATCGAGGCCGTGACCTACCGGCTCGGCGCGCACACCACCAGCGACGACCCCACGAAGTACCGCGGCTCCGAGGAGGAGCAGTCGTGGGCCGAGCGCGACCCGATCATGCGGATGCGCGCGTTCCTGGAGAACCGCGGAGCCTCGGCGGAGTTCTTCGCCGACGTGGACGCCGAGGGCGCCGACGCCGCGGAGGACCTCAGGGCGCGCACCGTGGAGCTGGGCGCGCCCAGCGCCGACAAGATCTTCGACCACGTCTACAGCGAGCCGCATCCGCTGATCGCCGAGCAGAAGGCGTGGCGCGCCAGGTACGAGGCGTCGTTCGAGGGAGGCCAGTCGTGAGCGGAATTCGGACGGATGCCGTTTTCTCGGACGATCCGTGCCGCAGCATCCGATATTCCTGCAATCGTCCGAACTCCGTGAAGGGGCACCAGGCATGACTCTCGAGACGATGCCGTTCAGCAAGGCCCTGAACGCGGGGCTCCGCGCGGCCATGGAGAACGACGACCGGGTCCTGCTCATGGGCGAGGACATCGGCAAGCTCGGCGGTGTCTTCCGCGTGACGGAGCACCTGCAGCGCGACTTCGGCGACCGCCGCGTGCTCGACACCCCGCTCGCCGAGTCGGGGATCGTCGGCACCGCGATCGGACTCGCCATGACCGGGTTCCGGCCCGTCATCGAGATCCAGTTCGACGGCTTCGTGTTCCCGGCGTTCGATCAGATCACCACGCAGCTCGCGAAGCTCACGAACCGGCACGAGGGCAGGCTCTCGCTCCCGATCGTGATCCGCATCCCCTACGGCGGGCACATCGGCGCGGTCGAGCACCACCAGGAGAGCCCCGAGGCGTACTTCGCGCACACCCCGGGTCTGCGCGTGGTGTCGCCGTCGACGCCGAACGACGCGTACTGGATGATCCAGGAGGCGATCGCCTCGAACGACCCGGTGATCTTCATGGAGCCGAAGAGCCGCTACTGGACCAAGGGCGAGGTGGAGCTCGATGCGTCCGCGGCGCCGCTGCACTCGTCGCGCGTCGTGCGCACCGGCACCGACGTCACGCTCGTCGGCCACGGCGCCATGGTCACGACCCTGCTGCAGGCCGCCGCGCTCGCCGAGGCCGAGGGCACCAGCTGCGAGGTCGTCGACGTGCGCTCGCTGTCGCCCATCGACTACGAGCCGATCCTCGACTCGGTGCGCAAGACCGGCCGCATGGTCTACGCCCAGGAGGCGCAGGGCTTCACGAGCCTCGGCAGCGAGGTCGCCGCGACCGTGATGGAGCGGGCGTTCTACGCGCTCGAGGCTCCCGTGCTGCGGGTGTCGGGCTACGACACCCCGTTCCCCCCGGCGAAGCTCGAGGGCGCGTACCTCCCGGATGCCGACCGCATCCTCGAGGCCGTCGACCGTTCGCTGGCCTACTGATGTACAACTGGCGCTCCAGAACTCCGGAGAATTGCGCCCCTTCGCCGCTGAATCTGCGTCAGAGTGGGGATCAGGCCGTGGATCTCCGGAGTTTCGGACGAGGCGCCAGCCGAAAGGACTCGAAATGAGCACGCAGAACTTCACCCTCCCCGACGTCGGCGAAGGCCTCACCGAGGCCGAGATCGTCGCCTGGAAGGTCGCCCCCGGCGACGCGGTCGCGATCAACGACGTCATCTGCGAGATCGAGACGGCCAAGTCGCTCGTCGAGCTCCCGTCCCCACACGCGGGGGTCGTCGGCGAGCTGCTCGTCGCCGAGGGGACGACGGTCGAGGTCGGCACCCCGATCATCAGCTTCGTGACGGATGCCGCTCCCGCTGCGCCCGCGGCCCCTGCCGCTCCGGCAGCTGAGGAGGGCGGCGGCTCCGTGCTCGTCGGCTACGGCTCTGGCGGCGGCGCCACGTCGCGCCGCAAGCGCCCGGCCGAGCGCCCGGTGCGCTCGTCGGTCGGCGTGATCGCGAAGCCGCCGATCCGCAAGCTCGCCCGCGACCTCGGCGTCGACCTCACGACGGTCACCCCGACGGGAGCCGACGGTGAGGTCACCCGCGACGACGTGATGAAGCACGCCTCGCAGGCGAGCGTGTTCCGCAACATCGAGACGCCCGAGTGGGGCGCCGTCCGTGAGGAGACCGTGCCGGCCCCGCAGAGCGCACCGGTGGGTCTCGCCCGCGGTCTCGCTCCGGCTCCGGCATCCGCTCCGCACGTCGACGAGCCGGGCCGCACCGAGTCCATCCCGGTCAAGGGCGTCCGCAAGGCGACCTCCTCGGCCATGGTGCAGAGCGCCTACTCGGCCCCGCACGTGACGGTGTGGAAGGAGATCGACGCGAGCCGCACGATGGAGCTCGTCAAGCGGCTCAAGGCCTCCCCGGACTACGCCGACATCCGCGTCTCGCCGCTGCTCATCATGGCGCGCGCCGTGATCTGGGCGGCCCGCCGCACCCCGATGGTGAACGCGGCGTGGGTCGAGACCGAGAACGGCGCCGAGATCGTCGTGCGCCACTACGTGAACCTCGGCATTGCAGCGGCCACCCCGCGTGGACTCCTCGTGCCGAACATCAAGGACGCGCAGGACCTCGGCATGAAGGACCTCGCCCGTGCCCTGAACCGCCTCACGCTCACCGCGCGCGAGGGCAAGACCAGCCCCGCCGACCAGCAGGGCGGAACCATCACGATCACCAACATCGGCGTGTTCGGGATGGATGCCGGCACTCCGATCATCAACCCCGGCGAGGCAGGCATCGTGGCGATGGGCACGATCAGCCAGAAGCCGTGGGTCGTCGACGGCGAGGTGCGCCCCCGCTGGGTGACCACGGTCGCCGGGTCCTTCGACCACCGCGTGATCGACGGCGACGGCATGAGCCGCTTCATCGCAGACGTGGCGAGCGTGCTGGAGGAGCCCGCGCTGCTCGTCGACTGAGGTCGGCCGTTCAGGTCGGACGCCCGCGCCGTCGGAAAACGGAGACCGACCTGCTGATCTCCGGCGTGTCGTGGCGTGCAACGCCGGGGCGGATCGAGTTCGTCTCTGTTTTCCCACCGCGCCCCTGCGCCCGGGAAGCCGGATGCCGGGGCTACCCGCGCGCCAGCCGCCGCTCGGCCAGCAGCGGCACGGCGCGCTCCCTCGCCGCACGCCGCGCCGTCGCGACGGCGCCGAGCGAGACCACCTCGGCCCCGAGCGACGAGGCGAGCAGTTCGGGGGCGGGGAGGTGCAGCTGTGACGGCAGCACGGCGCGGGCGGCGGCCAGCACAGGCTCGATGCTCTCGGCGACGGCGCCGCAGATGATGACGCGGGCGGGGTCGTACATGCTGCCGAGCACACCGACGATGCGGGCGACGGTCTCGCCCAGCTGGCCGGCGATGAGCAGGGCGTCGGCGTCGCCTGCGGCGGCGAGGGTCAGGACGAGGCGGGGGTCGATCCGCTCGGCGTCGGCGAGCCGGCCGATCGGGCTGCCGGCGTCGACTTCTCCGGTGTCCACGGCGGCGAGCAGCTGATGGTGCAGCGCCGGACCGAGGCCGAACGCCGAGCCGACCCCGATGATGTGGTCGAACACGACGCCCTCGCCGACGCCGCCGTGGGCGCCGTGCAGCAGGTGGCCGTCGACGACGACGCCGCCGCCGAAGCGCTCGCCGGCGAGCAGGGCGACGTAGTCCCGGCATCCGATCGCCGCGCCTTGCGCGCCCTCGGCGACGGCGGCGAGCAGGGCGTCGTTCTTGATCTCGACGACCGGCGCCCAGTCGCGCAGCGCTGCGGCGAGCCCCGGGTTCGTGCGCTCCCAGAACCCCTCCGGATGCGGGGGTGAGATGCCGTCGCGGGTGACGGGGGCGGCGACGCCGACGCAGATCGCGAGGAGATCGTCGCGGGTGCGACCGGCTTCGGAGAGGGCGTCCTGGAGGCGTTCGAGGATGATCGCCAGACGCTCCTCCGGTGTCTCCTCGGGGTCGACATCGGTGCGGTGCTGCACGAGCGTCGTCTGCAGCGGGTCGGCGACGGTCACTGCGAGGTGCGTGTCTCCCGCATCGATGCCCACGACGACGCCCAGATCGGGCATCAGGGCGAAGCGCCGCGCCGGCCGCCCCGCGCGGTAGGCGCCGACCGCACGGGCGTTCGGGAGCTCGCACAGGATCTGCCCGCTGACCAGGGTGTCCACGGCATCGATCGCGGTGGATCGGGTGAGAGAGGTGGCCGCCATGACCTCGGTCGCGGTGAACTCGCCGGCGGTCCAGGCGAAGTCGAGGACGGCCCCGACGCTCGCGCGTCCGGTGCCCAGATCTGCAGAAACTTCTGTCACGGCTCTTGACCTGCCCTCTTCTCCAATGAGAGAGTACCGTCCGACGAAGTAAATTCGCTCACTAGATTTAGTCTACGGATCTACCAATCGGAAGGACGACGGTGTCTGTGAAACCCCAACGACTCGCGGCCGGTGCGACCGCGCTGATCATGATCGGCGCCGCAGTCACGGGCTGCGCCGCGGGAGACGGTCGCGAGACCATCCGCTTCACCTTCAGCAAACGCGAAGCGATCGAGTTCATGACGAACCTCGTGGCCGAGTACAACGCATCGCAGAGCGACGTGCGCGTCGAGATCGACACCTCGGGCGTCGACGTGGTCTCGGCCAGCTTCGTGCGCGGCAACCCGCCCGACATCATGCTCGCCAACTACAACTTCGAGATCGCCCGGTTCGTGCAGCGCTGCGCGCTCATCGATCTCGGAAACACGGATGCCGCGGCATCCGTCCGCGACGACCTCCAGCCCCTCATGGACCAGTACGGCTCGTGCGCCGGACGCACCAGCGCGCTGCCGTACTCGGTGATGGCGGCATCCGTCATCTACAACAAGGAGATCTTCGCCGCCCAGGGCATCGAGGTCCCGCAGACCTGGGACGAGCTCATCGCGGCGTGCGACCAGCTCAAGGCCGCGGGCATCACCCCGTTCTACGCGACCTTCAAGGACGACTGGACCGTCGGGCAGGGCTGGTACGACTACTCCCTCGGCGGCTCGATCGACGTGATCGACTTCTTCGACGGCATGAACGCCGAGGGCGCCGACGTCGGACCCGACTCGACCGTGTCGTTCCAGAACGACTTCGCCGAGCCGATGGACAGGATGCTCCAGCTGACGAAGGACTACGTCAACGAGGACGCACCCAGCCGCGGCTACGGCGACGGCAACCTCGCCTTCTCGAAGGGCGAGGCCGCGATGTACCTGCAGGGCCCGTGGGCGTTCAGCGAGATCGCGAAGACGGCCCCCGACCTGCAGCTGGGCACGTTCCCGCTGCCGATGACCGACGACCCCGACGATCTCGCCGTGCGCGTCAACATGGACCTCGCCGCCATGATCCCCGAGGGGTCGCGGCACCAGGAGGCCGCACGCGACTTCCTGGAGTTCCTGTACGAGCCGCAGAACATCGAGGCCTACAACGAGTCCCAGCTCGGCTTCACGCCGACCGAGAATGCTCCGGCACCGAGCGATCCGCGCATCGCCGGGATGATCGACTACTACGACGACGGCCGGATCTACCAGGGTCCGTCGGTGCTCGTCCCGAAGACGATCCCCGTCTTCAACTACGCCCAGGCGATGGTGCTCGGCGCAGACCCGAACACGACACTCCGCACGATGGATGCCGACTGGGCGCGCGTCGCCTTCCGCGCACCGGTCGTGAAGACCGAGACAGAGGAGTCCGGCGAATGAGCACCACGACCACGATCGTCACCTCGGGCGACCGCACCGTACGGCGCAGCTCGCGCCGCGTCGAGCCGATCTACTACCTGTTCCTGCTCCCGACGCTGCTGCTGTTCACGCTCGCGATCACGCTGCCCGGGGTCATCGGCATCTTCTTCAGCTTCACCGACTCGATCGGCATCGGCGACTGGAGCTTCAACGGGCTCACGAACTACATCGCCGTCTTCAGCGACCCGGCGATCCTGCAGAGCTATCTGTTCACGTTCGGCTTCTCGATCGCGACGGTCATCGTCGTCAACATCGTGGCCTTCCTGCTCGCGGTGGGGCTGACATCCCGCATCCGCTTCAAGACGGGGCTGCGCACGGTGTTCGTGATCCCGATGGTGATCTCGGGCATCATCATCGCCTACGTCTTCAACTTCCTGTTCTCGAACTCGCTCCCTGCGGCTGGCGCGGCCACCGGCATCCCGTGGCTGGAGACGAGCCTGCTCGCCAACCCCGACCTCGCCTGGGTGGCCATCGTGATCGTGACCGCGTGGCAGGCGGTCCCCGGCACCCTGCTGATCTACATCGCCGGTCTCCTGTCGGTGCCGGGCGAGGTCTACGAGGCCGCGTCGATCGACGGCGCCAACAAGACCCAGCAGCTCACCCGCATCACCGTGCCGCTCGTGGCGGGGTACGTGGTGATCAACATCATCCTCGGGTTCAAGGGCTTCCTGAACGCCTACGACATCATCGTCGGCCTCACCAACGGCGGCCCAGGCACCTCCACCCGCAGCGTCGCCATGACGATCATCGCGGGCTTCAACGGCGGCGACTACGCCTACCAGATGGCCAACGCGACCATCTTCTTCATCGTCGCCATCCTCATCTCCCTGCTCCAGCTCTCGATGACCCGCGGAAGGAACGCACTCTGATGTCGACGCAGACACTCACCACCGTCACCGCCTCCGGCCGCAAACCCCGCATCAGGATGGAGAGGGTCAACTGGTCGGGAACGATCATCCTGATCCTGTGCGCGGTCACCGTGCTCCTGCCGCTGTACGTGACCATCTCGATGGCGTTCAAGACGACCTCCCAGGCCGTCGACGGCAACGCCTTCTCCCTGCCGGCGCCCTTCAGCATCGAAGGGTTCGTCGCCGCCTGGAACCTCACGAAGTTCCCCGTCGGCGCCGGCATCTCGCTGCTCGTCACCGCCGGCACCGTCGTCGCGACCATCCTCCTCGCCGCGCTCGCCTCCTACGCGATCGTGCGCAACTGGGATCGGAAGCTCTTCCGGTACTCGTTCTTCTACCTGCTCGCGGCGATGTTCATCCCGTTCCCCGTCGTGGCCCTCCCGCAGATCCAGCTCACCGGACGCGTGGGGCTCGACAACCCGTTCGGCGTGATCATCCTCGCCACGATGTTCCAGCTCAGCTTCAGCGTGCTGCTGTTCACGGCGTTCCTGCGGTCGATCCCCATGGAGCTCGAGGAGAGCGCCCGCATCGACGGCGCGACGACGTGGCAGACGTTCTGGAAGCTGATCTTCCCGCTGCTCGCGCCGATGAGCGCCACGGTCGGCATCTTCGCCTTCCTGTACGCCTGGAACGACTTCATGATGCCGTCGCTGATCATCTCCGATCCCGCACTGCAGACCCTTCCGGTGCGGCAGAACCTGTTCCAGACTCAGTTCAGCAACAACTACAACGTGTCCTTCGCCTCGTACCTGATGGCGATGGCCCCGGCGATCCTCGCCTACCTGTTCACGCAGCGCTTCGTCATGGAGGGCGTGACCCAGGGCGCCGTCAAGGGCTGAGCCGCACACCCGCAGAACCACCCACAAGAAAGAAGGAGCACGACCCCTCATGACCGACGCTCTCCTCGTCGAGACCCGCACCGCCGACACCGCCGCATGGTGGCGTCAGGCCGCCGTCTACCAGATCTACCCGCGGAGCTTCGCCGATGCGAACGGAGACGGCCTGGGCGACATCCCCGGCATCCTCTCCCGCGTCGACTACCTCGAGAAGCTCGGCATCGATGCCGTGTGGCTCAGCCCGTTCTACCCCTCGGCTCTCGCCGACGGCGGCTACGACGTGGCCGACTACCGCGACGTCGACCCCCGCCTCGGCACGCTCGAGGACTTCGACGCCATGGTGGCAGCCCTCCACGCCCGTGGCATCAGGGTCGTCGTCGACATCGTTCCCAACCACACGTCCGACCTGCACGCGTGGTTCCAGGAGGCGCTCGCCGCAGGGCGCGGCTCCGCCGCCCGTGAGCGCTTCATCTTCCGCGAGGGGAAGGGCGAGAACGGCGAGCTTCCTCCGACCGACTGGGTGTCGGTGTTCGGCGGCTCCGCCTGGGAGCGGGTCGAGGACGGGCAGTGGTACTTCCACAACTTCGCCGTCGAGCAGCCCGACCTCAACTGGGACAACCCCGAGGTGCGCGAGGACTTCCTGACGACGTTGCGCTTCTGGTCGGACCGCGGGGTCGACGGCTTCCGCATCGACGTCGCCCACATGCTCACGAAGGATCTCAGCGAGCCGCTGCCCAGCCGCGCAGAGCTCGACGCGATCCCGCAGGACGGCAACCACCCGCTGATCGACCGTGACGACGTGCACGAGATCTACGCCGAGTGGCGCCGCGTGTTCGACGAGTACGACCCGCCGCGCACGGCCGTCGCCGAGGCGTGGGTGTCGACGCCGGAGCGCCGCGCGAAGTACGCCTCCGCCGAGGGGCTGGGGCAGGCGTTCAACTTCGACCTGCTCGTCGCCGACTTCGACGCGGAAGAGTTCCGCACGATCATCACCGACAACCTCGCGCAGTCGGACACGACGGGATCCTCGACGACCTGGGTGCTCTCCAACCACGACGTCACCCGTCACGCGACGCGCTACGGCCTGCCGGCGCTGAACGGACGACACGTCAAGCAGGGCACCGAATGGGTCGCCGCCGGGGGGCCGGACGAGGGCATCGACCGCGAGCAGGGCCTCCGCCGCGCGCACGCCGCGACCCTGCTGCTGCTGGGCCTGCCCGGCAGCACGTACCTGTACCAGGGCGAGGAGCTCGGCCTCCAGGAGGTCGCCGAGATCACACCGGAGGAGCGTCAGGACCCGACGTTCTTCCGCGGCGGCGAGTTCGACGGACTGGGCCGTGACGGTTGCCGCGTGCCGCTGCCGTGGACGGCATCCGGGCCCTCCTTCGGATTCGGGGCCGTCGAGGCGCACCTGCCCCAGCCGGCGTGGTTCGCCGCGTTCGCCGCAGACGTCGAGGCCGCGGATCCCTCGTCGACGCTGTCGCTGTACCGCGAGGCGCTGCGCCTGCGTCGGGTGCTGCAGGCCGACGAGAGCCTGCAGTGGATCGAGACCGGCCGTGCCGACGTGCTGCGCTTCGCCCGCCCGAACGGCTGGCAGGTCGTGACGAACTTCGGCACGGAGCCGTTCGACCTCGGGAAGGATGCCGTCGACGTCGTGCTGGGCGCCCTCGACGGCGGTGCGGTGCCTGGCGAGTCCACGGTGTGGATCGCCCCGGCGGGCCTCATCGGCTGACGCCCGTCCGCTGCACGCGCTGCGGGCCTGTCGGTCGTCGAGATCGGCGGGCCCGCATCGCCCTGCGGGGCCAGGTGGCGCCGGTTCACACCACCGCGGTGTTCGGCAGCGAGCTCACGGTCGGCGTGACGTATGCGCGGCGTCGGGCGGAGATGTCGGTGGGGCGGGCGCTCCGCGGCACCGTGCGGTCGACGGCGATCACCTCGAACTCCTGGATCTGCGCGGGCTGCACGGGCGTGAGATGGATCATGCAGATCAGTTCGCCCCGGACGCCGGGGAGGGACCAGGTGACGTCGGCCGGCGTGGCGGAGGACAGGATCTCGGGCGCATCGGACCCCTCGCGGAGTCCGCCGACCTGGGAGATGAGCTCGTCGATCGCTGCTCTGCGCTGGGCGAGCGGGCGGTCGAAGTCGATGTTGTCGGCGAAGATCTCGGCCGCGGCGCCGTCGTCCCACGAGCGGACCAGCCCGTCGGCCGCGGCCATCAGCCGACGCGTCTCCGGCCACAGTCGGACCACCCGCGCCGGGGTGGCGTTGACGGAGAGCGTGCGGAGCAGCGCATCCTCGGACAGCCCGACCGGGTTGCCGCGATGGCTGTTGGTGAGCACGATCACCCCGGTGCCGGAGGAGGCGTGCCACACGATGTTCAGGATGAACCCCGGGAGCCCGCCGCTGTGCGACACGATCGACCCGCGGTGCAGGTCGTGGCGCACGAAGAGGCCGAGCGCGTAGCCTCCCGCCACGAACTTCCAGGTCCCCTCGGGCCGTGCCTGCAGCGACGGGATGTCGACCTGATGGATGCGCTGCAGCTCGCGCCGCGTCGCCCTGGCGACGATCGCGTCATCGCCGCCCGGACGGGTCGCCGCCGCGAGGAACGCCACCCAGATGCTGAGGTCGTTGATCGTGGAGTGCATGCCGCCGGCGGCGGCCATCGCATCGGAGACCTGGGGAGGGAAGGCCACCCAGTTCCCGTCGGCATCCAGCGAGTACCCGACCGCGCGATGGAACCCGCCGTCGGGTGCGCGGTTGTCGAACCAGGTGCGGGCCATGCCGAGCGGGCGCAGGATCTCCTCCGTGACCCAGTCCTCCACGCGCATGCCGACGGCCTTGGCGACCGCGAGACCGGCCATCGTGAAGCCGATGTTCGAGTACTCGAAGACCGTTCCCGGGTGGTTGCTGTAGGCGAGACCCGGTCTGATCCGATCCACGAGCTCGGTCTCGCTCAGACCGAGGAACGGATCGACCCAGGAGTTGTCCTCGGTGAGGCCCCCGCTCATGCTGAGCAGCTGTCGCAGGGTCGGCGCGGCGGCGGGCTCGTCGCCGACGGTGCCGTGCCACTCGGGGAAGAAGTCCGTGATCGGCGCCTCGATGTCGAGAAGACCGCGGTCCCTGGCCAGCAGCGCCCCCAGTGCGACGAAGCTCTTCGTGATCGACGCGATCGGGAACACGGTGTCGGCATCCGGCGCCCTGTCGTCGGCGTCGGCGGCGCCGAACCCCCGGCTGTGCGCGAGTCCGTCCGGGCCGACGAGCCCGTACACGAGCCCCCGGGCCTGACCCGCTGCGGTGTACTGCCCGAAGAAGGCGTCGAGCTGATCGACGAGGGGGACGGCCAAGGTTTCACTGGACATGGGGCTCCTTCGGTCTGTTCGTCCAGGCTCCCGTGCCGCGGCGCGCGACACAATGTCCCGGACGACCGAGAATCGATGTCGGCGTGTGCGCCACGACGAAGATTTGATAATGGTTCTCATTAGCGTTTAGAGTGGGAGCATGCACAAGCCCCTCGCCGCTCTCGCCCTCGTCTCCGTCGCCGCTCTCGCGCTCTCGGGCTGCGCAGGGTCGACCTCGGGGGCTTCACCCACGGGGGGAGCGGATGCCGGCGGCATCCGCGTCGTCGCGTCGACCAACGTGTACGGATCCATCGCCGCGGAGATCGGCGGCGACCGGGTCGACGTCACCTCGATCATCGACAACGCCGCGCAGGACCCGCACTCCTACGAGGCCACGGCCCGTGACCGCCTCGCCGTGCAGAAGGCCGACCTCGTGATCGAGAACGGCGGAGGCTACGACGCGTTCGTCGACACGCTGCTCGAGGACGCCAAGGACCCGGCCGTCGTCACCGCGGTGGAGTACTCGCACGACTACCCCGGCAACGAGGGGCACGACGCGGATGCCGAGGACCACGCCCACGACCACGGCGATGAGGCCGACGGCCACGCAGGACACGACCACATCGAGGGCTTCAACGAGCACGTCTGGTTCGACCCGCACACCATGACCCACGTCGTGGAGGCCATCGCCGAGGAGTTCACCGAGCTCGACCCCGATGGCAAGAGCGACTTCGAGGCCAACGCCGCGAAGATCACCGCCGAGCTGGAGGGCTTCGAGGGCGACCTGGAGACGCTGAAGACCGAGGCCGCAGGAGCAGAGGTCTTCATGACCGAGCCGCTGCCCGGCTACCTCGTCGAAGCCGCAGGACTCACCGACGCGACCCCCGACGGGTTCGCCGAGTCGGTCGAGGAGGGCACCGACGTCGCACCGGCCACCCTGCTCAAGGCGCTCGACGTGATCAAGGGCGGCTCGGTGCGCGCCCTGCTCGTGAACGCGCAGACCGGAGGCTCCGAGACGCAGCGCGTCGAAGACGCGGCGAAGGAGGCGGGCGTGCCCGTCGTGTCCTTCTCGGAGCTGCTGCAGGACGGATCGTCGTACGCTGAGTGGATGCGTGACGCGATCAAGAACCTCGCCGCCGCCGTCACCCCGTGAGCGGCGCCGGGGAGGGCGTCGCCGCGCCCGTGCTGGAGATCAGCGGCGCCGCTCTCCACCGCGGCGACCGAGAGCTGTGGTCGGGGCTCGACCTCACGGTGAACCCCGGCGAGTTCATCGCGGTGCTGGGGCCCTCCGGCTCGGGCAAGACCACGCTGCTGCGCAGCATCCTCGGTCTGCAGCCGCTGTCGGCCGGGACGATCACCGTGGCAGGAGAGCCCGTTCGCCGGGGGAACCCGCGCATCGGGTACATCCCGCAGCAGCGGTCCATCCCCGCGGACACCAGCATGCGGGCCCGCGACCTCGTCGCCCTCGGCGTGCAGGGCAGCCGCTTCGGGCTGCCCCTGCCGCACCGCGGCGACCGGGCGAAGGTCGACCGCCTCCTGGGGTCGGTCGGCGCGGCGCACTACGCCGAGCGCCGGGTCGGACTCCTGTCGGGGGGAGAGCAGCAGCGGCTCCGCGTCGGTCAGGCGCTGGCCGACGAGCCCTCGCTGCTGCTGTGCGACGAGCCGCTCTCCGCCCTCGACCTCGCGAACCAGGTCGCGGTGACCGACATCATCGACCGCCAGCGACGCGACCGCGAGGCCGCTGTCCTGTTCGTCACGCACGACATCAACCCGATCCTCGGCAGGGTCGACCGCATCCTCTACATCGCCGGTGGACACTTCGTTCTCGGCACCCCCGACGAGGTGCTGCAGACGAGGGTCCTCACCGATCTCTACGGCACCCCGGTGTTCGTGCTCAGGGCAGGCGACCGGCTGGTGGTCGTCGGGGTCCCTGACGTCGAGCCTCACCACGCGCACGACGAGGAGGGCGCCGCATGAACTGGGGTGACGTCTTCTCCTTCCAGGACTACGGCGAGCTCGTCGCCCTCCTCGCGAACTCGATCATCGCCGGCGCCGTGCTCGGCATCGTCGGCGGCCTGATCGGCGTGTTCGTGATGCAGCGCGACCTCGCCTTCGCCGTCCACGGAGTGAGCGAGCTCTCGTTCGCCGGCGCCGCCGCGGCCCTGCTGTTCGGCGGGAGCGTGGTGGCCGGATCCCTCGGCGGGGCGCTCGTGGCCGCGATCCTCATCGGGCTGCTCGGCGCCAAGGCGCGGGACCGCAACTCGGTCGTCGGCGTGCTCATGCCGTTCGGGCTCGGACTCGGCATCCTCTTCCTGTCGCTCTACGACGGGCGCAGCGCCAACCGGTTCAGCCTGCTCACCGGGCAGATCGTATCGGTGTCGAGCCCCGACCTCGGCTGGCTGATCGGCATCAGCCTGGTCGTCCTCCTCGGCCTGCTGCTCATGTGGAACCCGCTGCGGTTCGACTCGCTCGACCCCGAGTCGGCGGCCGCGCGCGGCGTGCCCACGCGCGCGGTGAGCCTGATCTTCATGGTGCTGCTCGGCCTGATCGTGGCCGTGAGCGTGCACATCATCGGCGCCCTGCTCGTCATGGCGCTGCTGGTGACCCCCGCAGCCGCCGCCATGCGCGTCACCGCCGGGCCGCTGGCCGTGCCGCTGCTCGCGGCGCTGTTCGGCTTCACGGCGGCGGTGGGAGGCATCCTGCTCGCGCTCGCCGGAACCCTCCCGGTGAGCCCGTACATCACCACGCTGTCGTTCCTGATCTACGTCGTGTGCTGGCTCGTGCAGCGCGTGCGCGGGCGGGTGCGCCGGGCCTGACGTCCACGGCTGTTGCTACACTGTAGTGCATGGTAGCGCCGACGAACGTACGCTTCACAGAGGCGGTCAACGATGCACTCACGCGCTTCGTCAAGACCACAGGTCAGACGAAGTCGAGCGTCATCAACAGCGCCGTCGAGGAGTGGCTCCGGATGCAGCTGCACCCGAGCATCCGCTTCCTCGCCGTCGAGACCGGAGAGCGGCGGGCCGCCGTGATCGGCGGTCCCCAGGTCTGGACGATCGCCGAGGCCTGGCTTGCTCACGACGTGAGCGAGCGCAGTCCGCAGGCGCTGGCCGAGACACTGGGCCTGCCGTTGGCGACGATCGACGATGCGCTGAACTACTGGGCCGAGAACCGCGCCGAGATCGACGACGTCATCGAGCGGCACCGGTCCGCACAGGACGAGGCGCTGGCCGCGTGGGAGAGGCGCAGGGCGATTGACGCCGCCTGACATCAGGCTGCTGCTCGACGAGCATTACCCGTCTCGGCTCGCTGCATCGCTTCGCGAGGCCGGGCTCGACGCCACGGCGATCGTGGAGCGCGCGGAGATGCTCGGGGTCGACGACACCTCCGTGTTGCGCGCAGCGAACGGGGAAGGGCGCATCGTCGTCACCGAGGACGTCACGACCTTCGGGATCGCGATGGCGCGGCTTCCCGACCACGCGGCGGGCGTCGTCTTCTGCCACCACGCCCGCTTCCCGCGCACTCGGCCGGGGCTCGAGAGGCTGCGGCGATCGCTGCTCGCTTTCGCCGCAGACCCGCCCCCCGGCATCGGGCGGCCAGGGTTCGTGTGGTGGCTGTCGAGCTGAATCGACTCGGACGCGTCTCGGCTCACACCCGGGCGAGCGCCTCGATGTCTTCCAGGAACTCGGCCGCGGTCTCGGGGGAGACGGTGGTGCGGGTGCCGGCGATCGCCTCGAGGTAGTCCTGCGTGCTCGGTCCGTCGGGTGCGGATGCCGTGGCGCCCGACGCGATGGCCACCTCGAACGCGCGCTGCGAGGCGCTCCGCGCCGCGAACTCGATGTCGGCGGGGGAGAAGCCTTCCGTGCGGTCGACGAGGATGTCGATGTCGACGGCATCCGACACCTGTGCGGGGATGTAGCGGAGCCAGATCGCCGCCCGCGCCGCCCGGTCGGGCAGCCCGATGGGGATGACGTAGTCGAAGCGTCCGTGGCGGAGGAACGCGCTGTCGAGCGCGCGGATGAAGTTCGTGGCGCACACCAGGAGGCGGCCCGGCTGCTCTCGGAAGGTCGGGATGATCTTCAGCAGCTCGTTCGTGACGCCCTGCAGCGGGGACGGCGGCTCGCCGGACCGCTGGGCGGCGATCTCCTCGACCTCGTCGATGAAGACCACGGCGTGCTCGAGCTCGGAGATCTTGGTGAAGGTGTCCCGCAGCGCGCCGGCGAGACCCTTCGGATCGGCGGCCAGCCGCGAGGGGAACACCTCGACGAACGACCACTCCAGACGCGAGGCGATGGCCTTCGCGAAGGTCGTCTTGCCGGTGCCGGGAGGGCCGAACAGCACCACGGCGCGCGGTGGCACGACGCCGAAGCTCTCCGCGAGGTCGGGTTCGGCGAGAGGCAGCACGAGCCGCTGCTCCAGGATCTCCTTCTCGCGCCGCATGCCCGACACCGACTCCCACAGGTCGCGCGGCATGAGGCGGCCGCCGAGCTCGGCGAGGGAGGTGAGCTCCTGCCGCTGCACCGGGATGCGCCGCTCGAAGTACTTCAGGTGGTGCTTCGACTCGAACCCGCGCGCCGCGAAGGCGGCGAGCCGCGTCTCGACCTCGGGCATCAGCGCTGAGAGCTTCGTCAGCCCGTGCGGCGCCATGCTCTTCTCCAGGGCGCCGAGGAGCGCCGAGCCGATGCCGCGGTCGCGCCAGGCCTCGTCGATCGCGAAGAACACGACCCAGCCCTGGTCGTGAGCCGCGCGTCCGACCACGGCGGCGATCACATCGTCTCCGTGCACCGCGACGATCGCGTGGTCCTTCTGGCAGGAGGCGACGACCTCGCTGAGGTCGTACACCGGCTCGATGCCGGCGCGCTTGAGCTCCTCCCACAGGTGCAGGATGCCGCCCAGATCGTCGTTGTGGAACTCGCGCAGTCGCCAGCCGGTCATCTGGACTCCCTCGTCTCGGATGCCGCAACGATACCGAGTCGCATGCACCCCGGCCGAACCCGCCCGTAACACTCCCCGCTCCCGCGTCTCTCGCCCCCACCGTCCCGGCATCCTCTCGCCTGCCGTCGAGCGCACGGGTTCTCGCCGAGTGCACGGCTTGTCGACGTGAAGATCCGGTGCACTCGTCGACTTCACGGGAAGTCGACGGGGGCGACGGGAGGGCGGGTGACGGTTCCCAGGCCGGGGAGAACACCGGCGATTAGACTCTCCTTATGGCTCAGCGGAACACCTGGCAGCGCGAACGCGTGCGCGAAGCGCTCGCCGACGCCCGCGGATTCGTGAGCGCGCAGAGCCTGCACGCGAGCCTCCGCGACGACAACACCGGCATCGGCCTCGCGACGGTGTACCGCGCGCTCGCCGGACTCGCGGCATCCGGCGACGCCGACTCGCTGCAGAGCCCCGAAGGGGAGGCGCTGTACCGCGCCTGCACCACCCAGGGGCACCACCATCACCTGATCTGCCGATCCTGCGGTCTGACCGTGGAGATCGAGGCCAAAGACGTCGAGCAGTGGGCGCATCGCACCGCCGCCCTGCACGGATTCACGGATGCCGCGCACGTCGTCGACATCTTCGGACTCTGCACCCCGTGCTCGAAGAAGGCCGCCGCGGCTCGAACCGACCTCGAGGAAGCGAGCGCGTGAGCAGCTCCGCCACCGCGGCGCCGCCCGCTCCGCACGCGCACCGCTCGGCACGCCCGCCGCGCTCTCCGTGGATCGGCGTGGGCCTGGGCGCCGCGATCGTCGCCGCGCTGTTCCTGGTCGACCGCTTCGTGCCGACGCTGTACACGGCATCCCTGCCGCATCGCGCGCAGGACGGCCTGACCCTCGCGATGAGCGTCCTCATCGAGGCGCTGCCGTTCGTGGTGCTCGGCGTGCTGCTGTCGATCGTCGTGCAGGTGTGGCTGCCCGCCGACGTCATCCACCGCTGGCTGCCGAAGGGGGCGTGGGCTCGACGGGCCGTGCTGTCGCTGCTGGGGATGCTGATCCCGGTGTGCGAGTGCGGCAACGTGCCCTTCGCCCGCGGTCTCATGATGCGCGGTCTCGCCCCCGCCGAGGCGCTCACCTTCTTGATCGCGGCGCCGATCGTGAACCCGATCGTGATCCTCACGACGCACGCGGCCTTCGGCTTCGACGACGGCATCCTCGTCGCCCGTCTCGTCGGCGGCTACCTGATCGCGAACCTGATCGGCTGGATCTACAGCCGGCATCCCTCTCCCGACGCCCTGCTCACCCAGCGCTTCGTCGACACCTGTGAGCGCGTCGCGCACGAGCCCGGCACGCCCGTGCGCCGCAGTCTCACGCAGTTCCTCGTCGAGTTGCGCGCCGTGATGCCGGCGCTCGTGATCGGATCCGCGCTCGCCGGGGCCGTGCAGGTGCTGGTGCCGCGCGACGTGCTGCTCGCGATCGGCGCGAATCCGGTGCTGTCGATCGTGGCGATGATGGCCCTGGCCATGACGGTCGCGATCTGCTCCAATGTCGACGCCTTCTTCGCGCTGTCGTTCGCCTCGACGTTCTCGGCCGGCGCCCTCGTGGCGTTCCTGCTGGTCGGTCCTCTGGTCGACGTGAAGATGCTCGCGCTCATGCGCACCACGTTCACCACCCGCACCCTGGCCGGCATCGTCGGCGTCGTGGTGCTCGCCGCCTTCGCGATCGGGATCGGGGTGAACGTCTTTGTCTGAGTCCGCGCACACTCACGCACCGTCCCGTGCCCGTTCGCTGGGCTCCCGGTGGCTGGGCATCGGCCTCGCGACCGTGCTCGCCGTCGTGACCCTCGGGCTCGGCGTCACCGGTCGACTCACGCTCTACATCAGCCCGGAGTCGGTCTGGTTCGCGTGTGCCGCCGCCGTCGTGACCCTGATCGGCGCGATCTGGTCGTGCACCCTGCCGCTCGGCGAGGAGGAGGGGCACGATCACGGCCACGAGCACGCGAGCCCCGGCGCTCTGGCGGCCACGGCCACGGTGACGGGAGGCGTGATCGCCTCCGGCGTCGTCGTCGCGGCGCTCGTGCTGCCCCCCGCCTCGCTCTCGGTCGAGCTCGCCATGTCGCGCGCGGGCGAGTCCTCCGCGCTGTTCGCCGGGGCCGACGACGTCACGCTCGGCGTCGCCGACACCACGAAGTTCGGGGTCGGCGACTGGGCCAGCGTCTTCGCGACCTCTACCAACACCTCCGCCTTCGACGGCACGACCGTGACCCTCACCGGCTTCATCACCCCGCAGGGCAGCAAGGGCGTGAACCTCACCCGGCTCGTGATCACGCACTGCGTGATCGACGCACAGCCCGCGAACGTCCCTGTCACGATCACCGCCGGCGAGTTCAAGACCGGTCAGTGGGTCAAGGTCACCGGAGCCGTCAAGGCGGATGCCGACGGCGCACTGCACGTCGAGCCCACCTCGGTCGAGGCGATCGACGAGCCGGGGGATCCGTATGAGTACTGACGACGAGCGGCCGGACGCCCCTGCGGTGCCGCGCACGCGCGCCGAGATGCGCGCGGCGCGAGAGGCTGCCGCTGCCGCTGCCGCTGCCGCTGATACGTCGGGCGCGGATGCCGTCGACCCGAACCCCACCGCGGGCTCGTCATCCGCTGACGCGCCGTCGGCTGACGCGCCGTCGGTCGCGCCTTCCGCGGTGCCGTCCGCTGAGGCGGGCGCCCGTGGTGCCGGTGAGGCGCTGACCGCGCGCGCGTCTGCAGCGGCTCCCTCGGAGCCCAGTGCCCTCGCAGGCGGTGCCGCGGATGCCGCTGAGCCCGCCCCCGAGAAGCCCGCCCCCGCTGCGTCGACCCGTGAGTCCACCCCGGATGCTCCGGCATCCCGCTCGCGCTTCGAGCCCGCAGACGAACGCGAGGCGGCGATGCGGGCGGCGATGGTCGAGGCAGCCGCCGCAGCGGCCGCAGCGACCGAAGCCGCGAATCGACCTGCAGACGTGTCGTCTCGCTCCGCTCGCTCGACGACCGGTTCTTCCGCGATCGACCCGTTCGCCCGCTCCTCGACCGAGTTCGCCTCACGGTCCGCGACCGACTCTGCCACCCGGTCGACCGACACCGACTCTGCCACCCGGTCGTTGAGCGGGGAGCGCAGCGACGAGACGACACGCCCGTCTCCGGCATCGACGTCGGATGACGCCCCGGCCGAGGCCGCGCGCACGACTGCGGGCGTTTCGTCTCGCTCCGCTCGCACAACGACCGGGGAGTCCTCGTCAGCGACCAGCGCCTCCGCTCGCACAACGACCGGAGAGTCCGCCCCGACGTCCGAGAAGTCCGGCGCCTCGCGGCGCTTCGCGCTGGCACTGGCATCCGTGCTCGGCATCCTCGTGCTGGTCGGAGCCGGGCTCGGCGCCGTGAGCCTGACGCAGGGACCGCGCATCACCGCGACGCAGGTCGACCCGATGCACGCGATCGAGTCGAGCGGCAGCCGCGTGATCCTCACCGCGAACCAGTCCCTCGCTCCTATCGACGACTCCCAGGTCACCGTGAAGCCCGCCGTGCCGTTCACGGTCGATGCCTCGGGCCGCGGCATCGGCGTCCGCTTCACGGTTCCGCTCGACGACTCCACGAAGTACACGATCACGGTCGCCGGGGTCACCGGCGCCGGCGGCGGGCCGACGACCACGCTCACGAAGAGCTTCACGACGCCGGCATCCTCGATCTTCCTGCTCAAGCGCGACGCGAAGAAGAAAGACACGATCTTCCGCACGGATCTCACCGGGGAGAAGGCCGTTCCGGTGTTCTCTGACGACAAGATCAACGACTTCCGCGCCACCTCGAACCTCCTCGTCGTCTCCGTCGAGGAGGACGAGGTCTCGAAGCTGTACGTGATGAACCGCGACGGCTCGAACAAGCACGAGCTGAAGCTCCCCGGCGTCGGGTACATCGGCTCCATCCAGGTGTCGGACCGCGGCGGGCTCGTCGGCTACACCTACTCCGACCAGGAGCTCAGCGACACCGAGGGGCGTGCGAGCGTCCTGGTCACGCAGCCCCTCTCCGGCGGGGATCCGACGATCGTCAAGGTCGGCGACAAGGAGGCGAACATCCTCGTCTGGCAGTTCGTGCCCGACTCCGCCGCGATGCTGTTCATCGACTTCGACGGTGCGCTCTCGCTCATCGACCACTCCGCGGATTCGGGGGTGCAGTCCCTGGGTCTCGCGACCGACATCCAGGGCGTCTCCCGGGGCACGTACACGGCCGTCATCGAGCGCCTCGACGGCTCGGTCGTGGATCTGAACCTCGCCGACGGAACGGAGCAGCCGCTCGCGGCATCCGACCCCGACTACGGCACGGCGAGCACGATCACGCCGTTCCCCGGCGGCACGCTGCGCCACGTGGCATCCCTCGACGAGACGGGGATGCCGAACGGGCAGGCGATCGTCAGGGTCGGCGACGACGGCAAGGCCGTGAAGATCGCCGAGGTCGGGCCGAGTGATTCGATCCTGCAGGCGTGCGCCTCGCCGAGCGGCCAGTACGCCGCCGTCGCGATCGCCCCGAACCTCGCGGACAACCCCTACGATCAGATGCTGCTGCCGCTTCCGCAGACAGTCCAGACGCACCTGTTCGACCTCCGCACGGGCAAGGAGCTGGTCGCTCTGACCGGCTTCGACGCCTCGTGGTGCGCGACCGCCCCGCACTACTGATGCGCCGTGCGACCCGGGACGATCTGAGCGGTCTGCCGCTCGAGGTCGCCCCGCGTCTGCTCGGCGCCGAGCTGCGCACGGTCGTCGGCGAGGACGAGGTGCGTCTGCGTCTCACCGAGGTCGAGGCGTACCACGGGCACGGCACGGGCGAGATCCCCGATCCCGGCTCGCACGCCCGCATGGGCCGCACGGCCCGCAACGCGACGATGTGGGGAGAGCCGGGTCATCTGTACGTGTACCTGAGCCACGGCATCCACTCCTGCGTGAATGTGGTCGCAGGGCCGGAGGGGCAGGCGGGCGGGATCCTGCTGCGCGCCGGCGAGGTCACGGGAGGCGCGGATGCCGCGGCCCTCCGTCGCGGTGCGAACCTTCCGCTGACGCCGCTCGCACTGCGGGATCTGGCGAAGGGGCCTGGGCGGTTCGGGCAGGCGTCGGGTCTGCGGCATCCGCTGCACGACGGCATCGATGCGGTCTCCGGCGACGGATGGCACGGGGCGAGGGCGCAGCTGTGGCTGGCGGAGACGCCGGTGGCCGACGTCGCGTCGGGGCCGCGGGTCGGCGTCGCCGGAGCGGCGGGAACGGATGCCTTCCCCTGGCGGTTCTGGATCGCCGGCGACCCGACGGTCTCGGCGTTCCGGTGGGGGAGAGGCGCGAGGGACGCTCAGGCGGAGGTGCGCCAGACCACGGGCGCGTCGAGCAGGATGCCCTCCCGCGGACGCTGATCGTCTCCCAGCTGGGAGAGGACGGATGCCGCGGCTGCCGCCCCCAGCCCCTCGGCCGGCTGGTCCACCGTCGACAGCGGCGGCGTCGTGCGGGTCGCCCACGTGCTGTTGTCGAAGCCGACGACCCCGACGTCCTCCGGCACGCGTCGCCCCGCTTCGCGGAGGGCCCACATGGCGCCGGCGGCCACCGCGTCTGAGGCCGCGAACACCCCGTCGACGTCGGGAGCGCGCTCGAGCAGGCGCGTCATGGCGGATGCCCCGTCGGCGTAGGAGTACAGCGGCACCTCTTCGACGAGGTTCTGGTCGAAGGCGTCGCCGAGCGCATCGGTGAAGCCGGCGAGGCGGTCGGTGCCCGAGTCCCTGTCGAGAGCGGCGGCGATCATGCCGACGCGCTTCCTGCCGGTCGCCACGAGCCGGGAGGTGATCGTGCGTGCGGCTCCGCGGTTGTCGATGCCGACCCAGGCGGCGTCGACGTCGGGCGGATGGCCGACGTAGGCCACGGGCAGATCGAGGCGCATCACGGCCTTCGTGATCGGGTCCTGCGTGCGCGCCGAGACGATGACGGCGCCGTCGACGAAGCCGCCGTTGAGGTAGCGCGCGACGCGTTCGGTGTCGCGCACGGAGTCGACCACGAGGCACACCATCTGGTAGTCGGCCTCGGAGAGCGTCTCGTTCGCCCCGAGCATGATCGCCCCGATGTTCGGGTCCTCGAGGAAGAGCGCGTGGGGCTCGTGCACGATGAACGCGACGGCCTGCGTGCGCTGCCGCACGAGGTTGCGCGCGGCGGTGTTCGGCACGTACCCGACCTCGCGGATCGCGTCTTCGATGGCGCTGCGCGCGGCGTCGGACACGTAGCCGCCGTTGAGCACGCGACTGACCGTTCCGCGCGAGACGCCGGCGACGCGCGCCACGTCGTGCACGGTGCTGCGACGGCGTCCGGACGAGGTCATGTGCACAGCCTATCGATCAGGACTTGACGTGATCCGCCGACACCTGCGACTATGTGTGCACGTTCACAGAAATCTGATCCTCTTTCTCTTCGGTTGGATCTGTGCACGTGCACACATCTCTCGCAAAGGAGCGTCACCGAATGGCCGCCGCCGTGTCCACCCGCATCTCCTCGCTCACCGAGGGGCGCGGACTCGTCTTCGGGTGCGACTACAACCCGGAGCAGTGGGACCGCAGCGTCTGGCCCGAGGACGTGCGTCTGATGCAGGAGGCGGGGATCGGCCTCGTCGCGATCAACATCTTCGGCTGGTCGTCGATCAACCCCGCGAAGGGGGTGTGGGACTTCGCCGCGCTCGATGAGATCATCGGACTCCTGCACGAGGGCGGCATCCGCGTCAACCTCGGCACCGGCACGGCATCCCCGGCGCCCTGGCTCACCGCCCGGCATCCCGAGATCCTGCCGGTCGGCGAGGACGGCACCGTCTTCCATCCCGGCGGACGTCAGGCGTACTGCCCCAGCTCCCCGGTGTTCCGCGCGTACGCCGCCGAACTCGTGACCCGCGTCGCGGATCGCTACGGAGACCACCCCGCCGTCGCGCTCTGGCACGTCTCGAACGAGCTCGGATGCCACAACGCCCTCTGTTACTGCGACGCCAGCGCCGAGGCGTTCCGCGGGTGGCTCCGTGCACGCTACGCCGACATCGACGCGCTCAACCGGGCATGGGGCACGACGTTCTGGAGCCAGCGCTACGGCGCCTTCGACGAGGTGCGGCCTCCCGCACAGGCGCTGTCGCTGCGCAACCCCGGCCAGGTCCTCGATTTCCAGCGGTTCAGCTCCGACGAGCAGCTCGCGCTCTACCGCGCCGAAGCCGAGATCCTGCGTGCGCGGAGCGACCGACCGGTCACGACGAACTTCATGGTCACCGCCCACATCCGCAACCTCGACTACTGGACGTGGGCGTCCGACATGGACCTGATCGCCAACGACCACTACCTCGACCGTCGTCTCGACGACGCCCGCGGCGAGCTGTCCTTCGCCGCCGATCTCACGCGCGGACTCGCGGGCGGTGCGCCCTGGCTCCTCATGGAGACCTCGACGGGCGCCGTGAACTGGCAGCCCTACAACCTCGCGAAGGCCCCGGGAGAGCTGCGACGCAACGTCGTCGCCCACATCGCCCGAGGAGCCGACGGCATCTGCTTCTTCCAGTGGCGGGCGTCGACACAGGGCGCCGAGAAGTACCACTCGGCGCTCCTCCCGCACGCGGGTGAAGACTCCGCGCAGTGGCGGGAGTCCGTCGAGCTCGGCGGCATCCTCGACCGGCTCGGGGAACTCGCCGGCACCGAGGTCGTCGCGGACGCCGCCCTGCTGTTCTCCTGGGAGAGCTGGTGGGCGGCGGAGGGCGAGGGGCGCCCCAGCGAGGGGCTCGAGTACCTGCAGCAGGTGCACGCCGCGCACGCCGCGCTGGCCGATGCGGGGATCACCGCAGACGTCGTGCGCCCCGGCGGCGCTCTCGACCGCTACCGCCTCCTCATCGTCCCGGCGCTGCACCTGATCAGCGATGCGGATGCCGCGGCCATCGCCCGCGCCGTCGAGAACGGCGCCACGGCCGTGATCACGTTCTTCAGCGGCATCGTCGACGAGGAGGACAGGGTGCGCACGGGCGGTTACCCCGGGGCGTTCCGTGAACTCCTCGGCATCCGCTCCGAGGAGTTCGCGCCGCTGCTCCCCGGACAGACCGTCGCCCTCACCGACGGCACGACGGCATCGACGTGGAGCGAGCGCCTCACGACGACGGGTGCCGAGATCGTCGCGTCCTACGTCGACGGTCCGGCCGCCGGCGGTCCCGCGATCACGCGCCGTCGGCACGGCGGCGGCGAGGCGTGGTACCTCGCGAGTCAGCCGAGCCGCGACGACTATCGACGACTGATCGCCGACATCGCGGCATCGGCCGACGTCGCGCCGCAGCCCGGAGCCGGCCGCGACGTCGAGATCGTCCGCCGCGCGGGGGAGTCCGGCAGCTACCTGTTCATCATCAACCACGGCGTCAGCGACATCGAGATCACGGCCACCGGCCGCGACCTCGTCACCGGCGCTCCCACCACCGGAACCGTCCCCGCCGGGGCGGTCCGCATCATCAAGGAGGACGCATGACGACGACGCTCGCGTCACCGGTCGGCGCGCAGATGCGCCGACGCCGGATACCGCACAAGCGCGCGATCGCGATGCTGCTGGTGCCCTTCGGCATCCTGTTCACGCTGTTCTACATCGTGCCGATCGTGTACGCGTTCTGGCAGTCGCTGCTGGTCGTGAAGCGCGACGGCACCTTCGGCAAGGCCGAGCAGGTGTTCGGCGGTCTCGCCCAGTACGCGCTGGTCTTCCAGGATGAGGCGTTCTGGGCGTCCATGGGGCGCATGCTGATGTTCGGCGTCGTGCAGGTGCCGGTCATGCTGGGCCTGGCGCTGCTGTTCGCGCTCCTGCTCGACTCCCCGCTGGTCAAGGGGCGGCGGTTCTTCCGCCTCGCCTTCTTCGTGCCGTACGCGGTCCCCGGTGTGATCGCCGCGATCGTGTGGGGGTCGCTGTTCTCACCGAACCTCTCGCCCTTCACGGCCCTGACGAAGAACATCGACTTCCTCGGCGCCGACCTCGTGCTGTGGTCGATCGCCAACATCGTCACCTGGGTGTTCGTCGGCTACAACATGCTGATCATCTACTCGGCGCTGCTCGCGATCCCGCAGGAGCTGTACGAAGCGGCCAGGCTCGACGGCGCCGGCCAGTGGCGCGTCGCCTGGTCGATCAAGATCCCGCTCGTGCGGCCGGCGATCGTGATGACCGCGATCTTCTCGATCATCGGCACGCTGCAGCTGCTCGCCGAGCCCCAGGTGTTCCGCTCGTTCAGCTCGGCGGTGACCAGCACGTTCACCCCGAACATGACCGTGTACGCCACGGCATCCATCCCGAACACCAACCTCGCCGCGGCCTTCTCGGTCGTGCTCGCGGTGACGACCTTCGTGCTCTCCTTCGGGTTCATGAAGTACATGCAGCGCAAGGAGGACAACGCATGAGCACCGCATCGATCGTCGCTCCGGGCGGAGTGAAGGCCTCATCCGGGAAGTCGCCGATCAGGGAGTCGGGGATCTCGCGCGCCGGGGCCATGCTGATCATGGTCGTCTTCACGCTCTACTTCCTGATGCCGCTGTGGTGGCTGCTGGTCGCGTCGAGCAAGGACACCGGCGACATCCTCACCACGGCTCCGCTGTGGTTCGCGGACTTCCGACTGTTCGACAACATCGGGGCCGTGTTCGCGTACAACGACGGCATCTACCTGAAGTGGCTGTGGAACTCGATCCTGTACGCGGCTCTGGGCGGCGCCATCGCGACGCTGCTCGCGGCCATGGCGGGGTACGCGCTCGCCAAGTACCGGTTCCCCGGCCGTGACACGCTGTTCAACATCGTGCTCGGCGGGGTGCTCGTGCCCGCCACCGCGCTCGCGCTGCCGCTGTTCCTGCTGTTCAGCCAGGTGCAGCTCACCAACACGTTCTGGGCGGTCTTCCTGCCCTCGATCGTGAGCCCGTTCGGGGTGTACCTCGCCAGGATCTTCGCGGCGCAGTCGGTGCCCGACGAGCTGCTCGAGGCCAGCCGGCTGGACGGCGCGGGCGAGATCCGCACGTTCTTCACCGTCAGCATCCGCCTGATGACCCCCGCGCTGGTGACGATGTTCCTGTTCCAGTTCGTCGGCATCTGGAACAACTTCTTCCTGCCGATGATCATGCTGCGCAGTGAAGAGCTCTTCCCCGTCACCTACGGGCTCTACAACTGGAACACCCAGCTGAGCCAGATCCCCGAGCTGCGCAGCCTCGTGCTCGTCGGAGCGCTGCTCTCGGTCATCCCGCTCATCGTCGCATTCCTCCTGCTCCAGCGCTTCTGGCGCAACGGCCTCGGGGCCGGCGCGCTCAAGTGAGCAGGATGCCGGGCGGACCCGCCGACCGGCATCGCACCACCACCCTCGCATTCACGAAAGGACAAGAAATGCAGCATTCGAAGAAGAAGGCGGCCGCCGTCGTCACGATCGCGGCGTTCGCGCTCACCGGCTGCTCCGCAGGCGGCGGAGACGGAACCTCGAGCGGCGACGGCGCCGCGTCGTGCACGCCCGCAGGCGGAGACGTGACCCTGGAGTTCACGACCTGGGTCCCCGGGATGGAAGACGTCGTCGCCATCTGGAACAAGGAGAACCCTGACATCCAGGTGAAGGTGCAGACCGGCCCCAACGGCAACGGCGGCACGTACCAGAACTTCTTCAACCAGATCAAGGCGGGAGACGCACCAGACCTCGGCCAGATCGAGTACGATGCCCTGCCGAACTTCCTGGTGCAGGACGGCGTCGAGGACCTCAGCGCGTGCAAGGACGTCGTGGCGGCGGAGGGCGACTTCGTCGACTGGGCGTGGGGACAGGTGACGCTCGGCACCGACGGCATCTACGGCGTGCCGCAGGACACCGGCCCCATGGCGCTGTTCTACCGCGCCGACCTGTTCGAGCAGAACGGCATCGCGATCCCGACCACCTGGGACGAGTACCGCACCGCCGCCGAGCAGATCCGCGCTCTGGGCGGATACATCACCAACTTCTCGCAGTCCGACATCAACCAGTTCGCGGGCTTCGCCTGGCAGGCGGGCGCCCAGTGGTTCTCGAGCGACGACGCGGGCTGGGACGTCACGCTGACCGATGACGCCACCACCACGGTCGCCGACTTCTGGCAGGGCATGATCGACGACGACCTGGTCGCCACCGTTCCGGCCTGGACCGACGAGTGGAACAACGCGTACAACTCGGGCCAGGTGTGGACCTGGAACTCCGCCGTGTGGGGCGCCAACTCCATCTCCAGCGGAGCCCCCGACACCGCGGGCGACTGGGCCGTCGCCCCGCTCCCGCAGTGGAAGGCCGGCGACAGCGCCGCCGGCAACTGGGGCGGATCGTCCACCGCCGTCCTCAAGGGCAGCGACCACCTCTACGAGGCGACGAAGTTCGCACTGTGGCTGAACACCTCGGACGAGGCGATCACCGCGCTCGCCGAGGCGGCCAACCTGTACCCCGCCACCACGGCGGGCCTGAAGCTGCCCGTCTACGCCGACGGCGTGGACTTCTACGGCGGTCAGAAGATCTACGACATCTTCGCGGATGCCGCCGTGCAGGTCTCGCCCGACTTCGCGTGGGGCCCGACCATGACGCAGACCTACGCCGACGTCTCCGACGGTTTCAAGGCCGCCGTGTCCGGTGACGGCACGCTGGGTGATGCGCTGAAGAAGGGGCAGGAGAAGACCATCGACGCCCTGAAGGCGGCGTCGATCCCCGTCACGGAGTAGCACTGTCCTGAGGCCCGTCCGCGCGCTCGCGGGCGGGCCTCTCGCGTGCCCGCTGCGCGAACTTTCGCGTGGCTTCCGCGTGAGGGGTCGCAGAGTGCGGGGTCGCGCCCTCGGTATCCGGCAGTTGCTGACCTCTCGCGTCGTGCGCGGGCGTGGGACGTGGGGCGTGGAGCGTGGAGCGTGGAGCGTGCTAAACTGTCTCTTTGTCTGCGCACACTCCTGTGCGCAGTTCGTGTGCATCCCCCTTCTGCGGCCGAGGAATCGGCGGGTGGAGGGTTGCGCGCAGACAAGGGATCTTGGGTGAGGCCGTCCGGTCTCACGGTATAGAAGGAGTCACATCATGGCAGCAGTGTGCCAGGTGACTGGAGCTGTTCCCGGCTTCGGTCACAACGTCTCGCACTCGCACCGCCGGACGAAGCGCCGCTTCGACCCGAACGTGCAGAAGAAGACCTATTTCGTTCCGTCGCTCGGTCGTAAGATCACGCTCAACGTGTCCGCCAAGGGCATCAAGGTGATCGACGTCCGCGGCATCGAGAACGTGGTCAAGGACCTCCAGGCGAAGGGTGTGAAGCTCTAATGGCCAAGAAGGCTCAGGACGTCCGTCCGATCATCAAGCTGCGTTCGACCGCTGGCACGGGTTACACCTATGTCACCAAGAAGAACCGCCGCAACACCCCCGACCGCCTCGTGCTCAAGAAGTACGACCCGGTCATCCGTCAGCACGTCGAATTCCGAGAGGAGCGTTGATCAATGGCTAAGAAGAGCAAGATCGCTCGCAACGAGCAGCGCAAGGTCATCGTCGAGCGTTACGCAGAGCGTCGCGCAGAGCTGAAGAAGACCCTGGTCGACCCGAACGCCACCGACGAGGCCCGCGAGGCCGCACGCGTCGGCCTGCAGAAGCTGCCGCGCAACGCGTCGCCGGCTCGCGTGCGTTCGCGCGACGTCATCGACGGCCGCCCCCGCGGTGTCCTCACGAAGTTCGGCATCTCGCGTGTCCGCTTCCGTGACATGGCACACCGTGGCGAGCTGCCCGGCGTGACCAAGTCCAGCTGGTAAGTCTCAGCAGACCGTCGAAAGGGGCGGGGATCTTCGGATCCCCGCCCCTTTCGCGTACCCCCCGGCGTCTGCGCCCGGCATCCTGCCCCGGCATCCTGTCCCTGTCCCTGTCCCTGTCCCTGTCCCTGTCCCTGTCCTTGTCCCTGCTCCGGCGCCCGCGCCTGGAATCCTGCCCCGGCATCCTGTGTCGGCGCCCGGCATCCTGCATCCAGCCCCCGCGCCGAGCATCCCTGCTCCTGCATCCTTGCCTCCGCGCCCCCTATCCTGCCCTGGCCGAACCCCTGCATCCTGGGGAGGAGTTCTCACGCTCGGGCTGAGGAATCCGGCAGAATCCTCAGCCCGAACGTGAGATCTCCTCCCGTCGTGCGAATCGCAGTCTTCCTCCACAGAGCCGGAAGTCCGGCATCTGTCCCCAGATCGTGGGTTCGGCGCCCAGCGAGGCCAGCACGGATGCCGCAGATGGGCATGATCGACGGATGGATCCGGTCGCCGCACTCATGAAGCGCGACGGCGTCGCGCGTGTCGAGACTCTCCGCCGCGACGGCGTCGCGGCGTATGCCCTGCGTCGCGCTCGTGAGCGCGGCGACATCGTCTCGGTGCGACGCGGCTGGGTGGCCATGAGGGATGCCGATCCGCTGCTCGTCGCGGCAGCCCGTCGTGGCGTGGTGCTCAGCTGCGTGACGCTCGCCGCGCGCAAGGGGCTGTGGGTCCTCGACTCCTCCGAGCCGCACGTGGCGGCGCCGCCCACTGCGGGCCACGTGAAGACGATGCGTGGGGTGATCCACTGGAGTGTTCCGCTCGTTCCCCGCGACGTCGACACCTGCGAGGACTCGATGGAGAACGCGCTGGTCCTCATCTCCCGCTGTCAGCCCTACGAGAGCGCCCTCGCCACGTGGGAGTCGGCTCTGCGCGCGCGGGTCGTCGATCCCGGCATCCTGGAGCGCTCACCGCTCCCGCCGTCAGCGAGGCGCCTGCTCGCCGACGCCCGGCCGTTCGCGGATGCCGGCACCGAGACGATCTTCCGCACGCGACTGCGCTGGCTGAACATTCCGATCACACCGCAGGTGTGGATACTCGGGCATCGAGTCGACTTCCTCCTCGGCGACCGACTCGTCATCCAGATCGACGGTGGTCATCACGTGGGAGCGCAACGCGCCAGCGACATCGCTCACGATGCCCTGCTGAAGCTGCACGGGTACCACGTCATCCGCATCGGATACGACCAGCTCATGAACCACTGGGCCGAGGTGCAGCGGATGATTCTCGCCGCGATCGGTCAGCGCCTGCACCTCGCGGCCTGAGCGGGCTCCCGTGCGGCGATGCCCCGCGGTGCTCCCTCGCCAGACCGAACGCACTCACGGGAGGAGTTCTCACGCTCGGGCTGAGGAATCCGGCAGAATCCTCAGCCCGAACGTGAGATCTCCTCCCGTCGGGCGATCCACGCAGCGCCCCGGCAACCTGCCCTGCCCCGGCAACCTGCCCTGCCCTGCCCGGCAACCTGCCCTGCCCTGCCCGGCAGCCTGGCCTGCCTTGCCCCCGCCTGCCCTACCCCGCCCGGCAACCTGCCCTGCCCCTGCCCTTGCCCTGCCCTGCCCTGCCCTGACCTGCCCTGCCCTGCCCTGCCCTGCCCTGCCCTGCGTCCGTCACGCGGCGTGCGACACGGCCCAGTCGAGGGCGTCGTCGGCGATCTCCTCCCAGCCGTCCTGGCTGACGAGTCGGTGCGTGCGTCCCGCGTACTCCCGGTACTCGACGACGGCGGGGCTGCCCGATGAGCGGTACTTCTTGACGAGAGCGCGCCCGATGGTCGGCGGCACGACGTGGTCGATCTCGCCGGTGATGACGAGCAGCGGGGCGCGGTCGGCGCGGGCGTAGTCGACGTGGGTGACGCCGCCCTTCTCGTTGAAGACCGAGCCGACTCCCTCGAAGAACACGCGGTTGTACGAGTTCACGGCGTACTCCTCCCACAGGGCGTCGGATGCCGTACGCGAGAGGTCGTTGCCGAAGGTGAAGTGGAAATGCCGCTTCGACAGCGGCTTGGCGCCGTTGATGCCGAAGGGGTTGGAGAGGATCGGGGTTCCCGTCCACAGCGTGGAGAGGGGGAGCGCGACGACGCCTGCCGTCTGTCCGGGGGCGACGCCGACGTAGGCGGCCCCGACGCCACGGTCGGCGAGCATCTGGGTGATGACCCCGCCGAAGGAGTGACCCATGATGATGGGCTTCACGGGCAGAGCGCGGATGATGCGCTCGTAGTGGTCGACGATCTTCTTCAGTCCGATGCCCTTCAGCGCGGAGGGGTCGCGTCGGATGTCTGCGACCGTGCGATCGTCGATGCCGGGCCACCCGGGGACGATCACCTCGTGTCCCCGTGCGCGGAACCGCTCCGCCCAGGTGTCCCAGCTCTTCGGCGTCATCCATAGGCCGTGGATCAGGACGATCGGCGTCTTCTCGGTGGTGCTCATGTCTTCTTCTCCTGGTTCGGACCCCTCGCCTGCTGCGGGGGCTATACTGATGGTAGACCGAACGTTCTATCTACTGCAATCTATTCCCGATGTCGAGAAGTCGCCCGACGGATGCGACGATGAGGGAGGACCATCATGAACACCACTCCGAAGCGCCCGAGCCCCGCCCGCACCCGACTTATCGATGCGGCGACCCACCTCTTCTACGAGGAGGGCATCCACGCGGTCGGCGTCGACCGCATCATCGACGAGGCACAGGTCACCAGAGCCACGCTCTACAAGCAGTTCGGCGGCAAGGAGAACCTCGTGCTCGCCTACCTGCGCAATGAGGACGAGCTGCTCAGGGGGATGTTCGCCGACGCGGGCGCCGCGGTGTCCGACCCCGACGAGCTGCTCGAGGCGGTGATCGCCGGCATCGCCGCCGACATCCGAGACCGCCACACCCGCGGGTGCCCGTTCATCAACGCGGCCGCCGAGTACCCGGATGCCGACGGCGCGGTGCGCGCGCTCATCGCCGAGCATCGGGAGTGGTTCCGCTCGACGCTGCAGAGCGTGGCGGAGGGGGCGGCGCTGGAGCGCCCGGCGGATGCCGCGGCATCCCTCGTCCTGCTGCGCGATGCGGCCCTGGTCGGTGGCTACCTCGACGGCGATGAACGCGTGAATCCGGCGTTCGAGCGCACGGCGCGGTCGGTCATCGCGGCTCACCGAGCCCGCTGAGCGTCGCGGCCATCACTGTTCGGGGCACGGTTGCGCCCCTCGAATCTGTGACTGAAGTGACAAATGTGACGCGACACGCCCTGAAAATGACCAAAACCCGCGAAATGACGCGGAAATGTCGGCTGTCGTTGGTACATTCAAGGCGGTCACTCGACCAGGAGCATCCGCTCCGACTCACACAACGATGCGACGGGATCCTCGTCGCTGGAGGATGACATGGCTGACAAGTCCATCACCAAGACCGAGCTCGTCGCGAGCATCGCTTCCGCCACCGGCCAGAGCCAGGCCACCGTCTCGGGTGTCCTCGACGCGCTGTTCTCCTCGGTCTCCGACGCTGTTGCCAAGGGCAGCAAGGTCTCGATCCCGGGCTGGATCTCGTTCGAGCAGGTCGCGACCGCCGCTCGTACGGGCCGCAACCCGCAGACCGGCGCCGAGATCAAGATCCCGGCCGGCAAGCGCGTCAAGGTGACCGCTGGTTCCAAGCTCAAGGCAGCCGTCAAGTAAGACCGCTTCCTCACCGAAGGCCGCCGCCCCGCTCGGGGTGGCGGCCTTCGTGTGTCGGGGCCCCGCGCCGGTCGGGATGCCGCGCCGCGCGGCTTAGGCTGGAGGGGTGACTTCCCGCGCCGCGCAGCCCCCGACACTGTCGGCGTACCGTCTCGGCGGAGTCGGGCTGCTCCTCGCCGCGGGCGTCATCGCGGTGACCATCGCCCTCATGTACGGCGGGGGCGCTGAGCCTCTGCTCATCCGTGACCCGGGGCCGTTCGTGCGGTGGGCGCTCCCGTTGGTCAAGCTCGTCATGAACGTCGCAGCGGCGGCGATGCTCGGCTCCCTCGTCCTCGCACTCTTCGCGCTGCGCAGCGGTGAGAAGTCCTTCGACACGGCGCTGAACATCTCCTCGATCGGCGCCGCCGTCTTCACGGTCACGGCGGGTATTACCGGCTTCCTCTCATTCATGAACGCCTTCGCGCCGAAGCTCAGCGCAGATGCGCAGTTCGGGGCGCAGCTCGGGAAGTTCCTCCTCGAGACCTCCCTCGGCCAGTCCTGGCTGATCACGACGATCGTCGGTTCCGTCATCACGGTGCTCGCCTTCGCATGGCGGTCGTGGACGGCCACTCTGATCACGGCGCTGCTGGCTGCGGCATCCTTCCTCCCGCTCGCGACCCAGGGGCACTCCGGCGATCTCGCCGGCCACAACATGGCGGTGAACTCGATCCTGCTGCACACCGTCGGCGCGGCGGTGTGGCTGGGCGGTCTGCTGCTGGTCATCCTGCTCCGCGGCCGGGGCGATGTTCCCGTCGCCGATCTGGTGCGGCGCTACTCGACCCTCGCGATCGCGGCGTTCGCGGTCGTGGCCGTCTCGGGCATCACCCGGTCGATCGTCGCGCTCGGCGACTGGAGCGCGCTGTGGACGCCGTACGGCGGCATCCTGCTCGCCAAGGCCGTGCTCCTGTGCGCCATGGGCCTGCTCGGCGCCTGGTACCGGGTGCGGCTGATCCCCAAGCTCGAGGGTCCGCGCGCCGCCGGCTGGTTCTGGATGCTCGTGATGTGCGAGATCGCGCTGATGGGGCTCGCCTCAGGAGCGGCGGCCGCACTGGCGCGCACGCCCCCGCCGGTGGGAGACGAGGCGCCCTTCGTGCGCACGCCCGCGCAGAACCTGACCGGCTCCGAGCTTCCGCCCGAGTTCACCATCGACCGCTGGTTCACGCAGTGGGACATCGACATCCTGTGGCTGGTGGCCGCCGGGTTCGGGCTCTTCTTCTACCTCGCGGGCGTGCGTCGTCTGCGCCTGCGCGGCGACCGCTGGCCGATCCACCGGACGGTGTTCTGGGTGCTGGGTCTGCTGATGCTGGTCTGGGTCACCGGCGGGCCGATCAACGCGTATCAGGAGTACCTGTTCAGCGTGCACATGCTCGGACACATGATGCTGTCCATGGCGATCCCCCTGCTGCTCGTCGCCGGTGCTCCGGTCACGCTGGCGCTGCGCGCGATCCACAAGCGCGACGACGGCACCCGCGGCGGTCGGGAGTGGATCATGTGGGCCGTGCACTCGCCGTTCGCCCGCGTCGTGACCCACCCGTTCGTCGCGGCGGCGATCTTCATCCTGTCGCTGTGGGCGTTCTACTTCACCGATCTGGTGCGCTGGTCGATGTACGAGCACCTGGGCCACGAGTGGATGACGATCCACTTCCTGATCTCGGGCTACCTCTTCGTGATGAGCCTGATCGGCGCCGATCCGGTGCCGTACCGCCTGCCGTACCCCGGTCGCCTGATCACCCTGATCGCCGTCATGGCGATGCACGCGTTCTTCGGCATCGCCATGATGATGCAGGAAGGCCTGATCGTCGCCGACTGGTTCGGTTCGATGGGCCGCGCCTGGGGTCCGGACCCGATGCAGGATCAGTACATCGGCGGCGGCATCGCCTGGTCGATCGGCGAGATCCCCACGCTGATCCTCGCGATCACGGTCGCGATCCAGTGGAGCCGCAGCGACACCAAGCTGCAGAAACGGCGCGATCGGCACGCGGACCGCACGGGGGATGCCGAACTCGAGGAGTACAACGCCAAGCTCGCCGCCCTCGCCGACCGGGACCGGCGTCAGGCCGAGCGCGAGGCCCGCTAGACCCTGTGCTTTCAGGCTCGTCGGCGTGCCGGCATCGCCTGTTCGGGAGGAGAACTCGCGTTCGGGAGGAGGTTTGGGCTGAGATCCTCAGCCCGAACGGGATATCTCCTCCCGAACGGCTGGGTCGCGCTTGGGCACCCGGGCTCGAGAACCCCGAGTACGAGAACCCCAGCGCGAGAACCCCGAGCGCGAGAACCCGAGCTCGAGCGCCCGGACGCGAATCGCGGAAGTGCCGAGCGGATGCGCGGACTCGGAGGTCACTCCTCCGGGGGCGGGATCACTCCTGCGGAACCTCGCCGGGGGAGCCGACGCGGATCGACGCCGACCCGTCGGGGAGGATCGTGATGGTCCCGTTGACCTGGAACGGGACGTCTTCGGAGACCTCCTCCACGCTCCCGTCGAACAGCGACTTGATGCCGACGTCGACGTGGGCGACGGCATCCGTCGGCGGGATCTGCCACTGTCCTCCGTCGGGCACGACGGTGATCTTCGGCTGCGTCGCGATCGACCACACCGGCAGGGAGGAGAGGCGGTTGCGCACCTCGAGCCCGAACGGGCATGCGGTCGGCTGCAGCACCTGCTGGGTGGTGCACTCGGTGAGGAACTCCTCGACGCGCTGCTGCACGACGCCGATGAACTCGTCGGTAGGCGTCGTCTGCACGGAGACGGGGGTCGTGGCCAGCGGGGAGTCGGCGAGCACGCCCACGCCCTTCGAGGTGGAGATGGCCGTGTCGACCGTGATCGAGTAGAGCCCCGGAGTGAAGACGAGCATCGGCAGCGGATCCAGGGGTTGGGCTTCCGCCCCCGCGGCGGAGATCTGCCGACGGTCGACCTCGAACCCGTTGACCGCGTACTGGTCGGCGCCGCTCAGCGTGAGGTCGACGACGGCCAGGGGACTCGTCGCGAACCGCCAGTTCGGGGTGACTCCGGCCCACCCGTCCTGCGTCACGAGGAAGGTCGTCTTGCCCTCGTGCCCACCAGCCCGGTACGACACCGTGACGGCGGTGCCGTCGTCATCCGCCGGCTTCTCCGACACGACCTCGACATCGGTGAGGGCGGCGAGGGCGGCGGGCCGGAGCATCGCCTCCGAGGGCGTGCCGGTGATGCCGGACTTCTCCAGCGTCGCGCGATCGAGGGCGACCCCGGGGACGTGCAGAGCATCGGCCGCCCGACCGCTGGAGAGGAGATCGAGATAGCGCACGACGAAAGCGGACGGACCGTAGTACGACGTGTAGAGCACGGATGCTCCCGCCCCGATGGCGGCGAGCAGCATCGCGCCGACCAGGGCCAGCAGCGCCAGGTCGACGCCGAGACGGGATCGCCGAGGCGTCGTCGTCTCCACCTGATCCATGCCGTCAGTCTAGAAGCGCGTCCTGAGACGACGCCGAGCGTGACGCCGTGAGGCGCGCGCGGGCACGTAGCATGGTGAGCGCCAGCATCCGTTCTTCTGCCGTGAGTGAGCCGTGTCCCTACCCGCCCTGTCCGAGGAGCAGCAAGAGCTGTTCCAGCTCATCGAGGACACCGGCGAGCACGTGTTCATCACCGGTCGCGCCGGCACCGGAAAGTCCACGCTGCTGCAGTACTTCGCATGGAACACGAAGAAGCAGATCGCGATCTGCGCGCCCACCGGAGTCGCGGCGCTGAACGTCGAGGGACAGACGATCCACTCGCTGTTCCGGTTGCCGATCGGTCTGATCGGCGACTCCGACATCGACCAGAACGACAACACGCGCCGCATCCTCAATGCCATCGAGACGCTCGTGATCGACGAGATTTCGATGGTCAACGCCGACCTGATGGATGCCATCGACCGATCCCTGCGTCAGGCGCGCGGACGCCGAGGCGAGCCGTTCGGCGGCGTGCAGGTCGTCATGTTCGGCGACCCGTACCAGCTCGCCCCCGTGCCCCCGCGCGGCGACGAGGCCCGCTACGTGCAGGATCACTACCGCTCGTTCTGGTTCTTCGACGCCAAGGTCTGGGCCGGCGGATCCGGCGGCATCGGGTCGTCCGACCAGCAGGGGCTCTTCGAGGTCGACACCCGCGCCGAGCTGCACGTGCGGGAGCTGGTGCAGATCCACCGCCAGTCCGACGACGGCTTCAAGGCGATGCTGAACGCCGTGCGCTACGGACGGGTGACCGCCGAGATCGCCGGAGTGCTCAACGCCCAGGGGGCGCGCACGCCCCCCGACCCGGAGCCGGGGGAGGTGCCGATGATCACCCTCGCCACGCGCAACGACATCGTGAACAGCATCAACAGCCGGCACCTCGCCGCGCTGCCCGGCAAGGAGCAGACGGCCCGCGCCGAGGTCAGCGGAGACTTCGGCCGCGGCGAGGCGGCGCTCCCCGCGGAGTCGGAACTGAAGCTCAAGGTCGGCGCTCAGGTCATGTTCCTGCGCAACGACACCGCCATGTCGGGAGAGCCGCCGCGGTGGGTGAACGGCACGATCGGCACCGTCATCCGCATCCTCGGTGAGAAGGTGCGCGTCGAGATCGACGGCGAGGAGGTCGACGTCGAACCCGCCGTCTGGGAACGGTTCCGGTACTCGTACGAGCCGACGACCAAGAAGCTCACGCGCGACGTCGTGGCCGAGTTCACGCAGTTCCCGCTCCGGCTCGCGTGGGCGGTCACGATCCACAAGTCGCAGGGCAAGACCTACGACCGGGCGATCATCGACCTCGGCTCCGGGGCGTTCGCGCCGGGTCAGACCTACGTCGCGCTGAGCCGGCTCACGTCCCTCGAGGGGCTGTATCTGTCGCGGGACCTGCGTCCGCGCGACATCAGGGTCGATGAGGATGTGCGGCGCTTCATGCGCGAGGCGTGGGAGGCGCGGTCGACGCCGGAGCTGCCGAGAGCCTGAGCGCACCGCCCCGGTCGCTGAGCGAGTGAGCGAGTCGAAACGGTGCGTCAGGCGGCGGCGCGCGCCCTGTCGAGGTCTTCGAAGAGCTCGGTGTTGAAGCGGTAGGCGAGCAGCACCTCGTCGATCACGCGCTCGCGCTCGGCCTCGTCCCACGGGGCGGAGTCGAGCTGCTCGCGGTAGACGTCCTTGAACGCCGACGGGTCTGCGATGTCGTCGAACAGGTAGAAGCCGATGCCGTTGGTCTCGAACCCGAAACGGCGGGCCATCACGCGGCCGATGAAGATGCCGCCCGACAGGTCGCCGAGGTAGCGCGTGTAGTGGTGGGCGACGAAGCCGCCGGCCCACGTCGCACCGACCTGGCGGATGCGGTCGACGTAGCGCTGCGTCGTCGGCAGCGGCGTGATCCGCTCGCGCCAGTCGGCGCCGATCAGGAACTCCAGGTCGGCCTCGAGGGCGGGCAGGCGCGTGAGCTTGTCGCTGAGGAAGACGGAGGCGATGGGGTCCTGACGCATCCGCTCACCCGCGCTCTCCAGAGCCTCGTAGATGAAGTAGTGCTGCGCGACGAGGGAGATGTAGTCCTCGCGCGACCCTTCGCCCTTCAGCAGGTCGGACATGAAGCCCGCGCCCTCGCTCTGGGAGTGCGACCCGGACGAGCGCTCGCGGAGCGCGGCGGAGAAGGAGAGGATCTCGGACATGCGTCCAGTGTAAGGGTTGCCTTACTCGTCCGCCACGTCGACGGCGAACGCGGCCTCAGGCGTGAGGGCGAACGCCGCCTCAGGCGTGCGGGCGGGGCTCGACGTCGAGCCGCTCGCAGGCGAGATCGTAGAGCGCCACGACCTCGCGGCGGACCGCGGGCCGCTCGGTGATCGGTCCACCAGGCCAGGGGACGCGGAGCTCGGATGCCGCGCCGTCGCGCGTGACCGACCACAGGCCGCCGTCGCCGTCGAACCCGGTCATGACGGCATCCGTGATCTCGTCCTGGCCTTCGGGTGCGAAGGCTCGGGCGATGAGCAGGTTGTCGTCCACGTGGTCGCCGTTCATGTGGCGGAGAACGGCGGAGACGATGTCGGCGTCGAAGGCGAAGGTCACGAATCCACCCTAAACGCCCGTACAGTGCGGGTTCTCAGCATCCGCGTTCTAGACTCGGGGAACACGTCTTCCGGGGGTCTTTTCCACATGCAGCTTCTCTCGTCGCGCCGGGTGCGCGCAGCCGTCGCGAGCGTCGTGGTGCTCGGGCTCTTCCTGACCGGATGCTCTGCGGACAAGACGTTCACGTACACGCCTCCTGAGCAGGTCGACGGCAGCCTCCCCGACGACACGGTCGCGGCGATGCAGGATGCCGTGTCGAACGCGCTCACGGCCTCCGGCGCCTCCGGGGCCGTCGTGGGCGTCTGGGTGCCCTGGAGCGGCACCTGGGTGACCGGCCTCGGCACGCAGGAACCCGGAGCGGGCGCGGAGATCAGCACCGACATGTCCTTCCGCGTCGGTGACGTGACGCGACTCATGACGTGCGACGTGCTCTACGCGCTCGCCGACGACGATGTGCTCAAGCTCGATGCGCCGGTGACGGACTACGTCTCCGGCGTCGCGGGCCTCCAGGACATCACCCTCCTCGATCTCTGCAACGGCACGAGCGGACTCGGCTCCTCCGAGCCGACGGTGAAGTCCGCCTGGCTCAACACCCCGGGTCGCGAGTGGGCTCCGCTCGAGCTCGCCTCGTACGGGCTCGGCCAGGCGCGTACCCCCGCGCACACCGCATACCGCGACTCGGATGCCGGCTATCTTCTTCTCGGCCTCGCGCTCGAGCGCGCATCGAGCCTCAGCGCGTCGGAGCTGATCGCCAAGTACGTCACCACCCCGCTCGGCCTGAGCGGCACGTCCCTTCCCGCCGCGCCCGCGGCCGCACCGTCGACGGGGCCGGTCATGAACGGTCACTACCTGTCTGCGGTCGAGGGTGGTTACAACTGTGCGGCTCCCGTCGACATCACGAAGCTGTCGTCCAGCGCCGGGTTCACCGACTCGGGCGTCGTGTCGACCATCGAGGACCTCGGGCGCTACGTGCAGGCCGAGGCGGCGCAGAAGCTGCGGACCAAGAAGAAGCCCGAGCGCTTCAGCGCGCCGCTGCCCGCCTACGACGGCGCCCCGTCGTGGCTGCAGGCGACGGGCGGCGGCAACCTCGTGGGCTCCATGATCGGCCAGCAGGGATGGGCTCCCGGCTATGCCACCGCCGCGTACTCCGACCCGGCGACGGGCTTCACCGTCGCGGTCGTGCTGAACGACTCGACGGCGAGCGGAACCTTCGCCTCGTACCTGGCGTGGGAGCTCGCAGCGATCGCCTCCAAGGCTCCGGCGGCGTCGGGCCAGACGGCCCCCGAGTTCGGTCTGCCGTTCACGGCTGAGCAGTACCATCAGGCGATCACGGATGCCGCGCTCGTCTGCGTCGAGCAGCCGGCCGCCTAGCACCGGAGCGGGGCCGCGATGACGATCATCGACAACGCGATCTACGTCGACGGGGTGCGCTCCGAGAACCCGAAGAGCCTCAGCGAGACGTTCGAGCGGATGCGGGAACGCGGCGGCATGGGCTGGATCGGCCTGTACCGGCCCAGCGAGGAGGAGATCCGCGCCGTCGCCGACGAGTTCGGCATCCACGCCCTGGTGGTCGAGGACGCCCTCGCCGGGCATCAGCGCTCGAAGCTGGAGCGGTACGGCGACATCCTCTTCATGGTGCTGCGCCCCGCGCGCTACCTCGACGATGTCGAGGAGGTGGAGTTCGGCGAGGTGCACGTCATCCTCGGTCCCGATTTCGTCGTCACGATCCGGCACGCCGAGTCGCCGGACCTCGGGCGGGTGCGCCGCCGGCTCGAAGGCGACCCCGCTCTGCTGAAGCACGGACCCGAGGCGGTGCTCTACGCGATCCTCGACGAGGTGGTCGACGAGTACGCCCCCGTGCTCGCCGGACTCGAGAACGACATCGACGAGATCGAGAGCCAGCTGTTCGTCGAGGACTCCGACGCGACCCAGCGCATCTACGAGCTGAGCCGAGAGGTCATCGACTTCCAGCGTGCGACGCAGCCGCTGGCGGGGATGCTGGAGGGGCTGCTGCGCGGCTCCGAGAAGTACGCGGTCGATGAGGAGCTGCAGACCTATCTGCGCGATGTGCTCGACCATGCTCTGCGGATCGCCGACAGGGCCACCACCTTCCGCACGCTGCTCGACAACGCGCTCACCGTGGAGTCGACGATCGTGGCCCGTCGTCAGAACGCGGAGATGCAGCGGATGACGGAGCTGAGCATCCGCCAGAACGACGAGGTCAAGAAGATCTCGGGCTGGGCGGCGATCCTGTTCGCGCCCACGCTCGTCGCCGGGGTCTACGGCATGAACTTCCACAACATGCCGGAGTTGAGCTGGGTGTTCGGCTACCCGATGGCGATCGGGTTGATGATCGCGATGGGCTGCGGACTGTACTTCGTGTTCAAGAAGAAGGGGTGGCTGTAGGCCCTCCGACGCACGCTCGGCGTGTTCAGCCTATTCACAGGATCGCCGCGCGGCATCCTCTCCCTTCGGTATGCGACCCGATATTCTCGGTGACGCTATGGAGGGTGCGTCGGCCGGAGTGCGCGGGCGGTCGAAGTGCTCACCGCATTCCAATCTCAAGAAAAGAGCACTCTCATGACCGGGACAGCACGCAAGGCGCTCGCTGAAGCGATCGCCACATTCCTCTTCGTCCTCAGCATCATCGGCGCGGTGAACAGCGGCAGCCCGCTGACGCCGCTCGCGATCGGCCTCGCCCTCGCGGTCCTCGTCTTCTCGACGGGCCACATCTCGGGCGCGCACCTGAACCCGGCCGTGTCGGTCGGCGTCTTCCTGCGCGGCGGACTCAGCGCCGGCGACCTCGTCGCGTACATCGTGGCGCAGTTCGTCGGTGGCGCTGCCGCCGCCCTCGTCAGCTTCGCCGTGTGGCCGGCCGCCGAGAAGGCCGTCGAGATCGAGGTCGGCCCCGCCTTCCTCGTCGAGGCGCTCTTCACCCTCGCCCTCGTGTGGGTCGTCCTGAACGTCGCGACGTCGAAGGACACCGACGGAAACTCCTTCTACGGTCTCGCGATCGGTGGCACCGTCTTCGTCGGCGCCGTCGCGGTCGGCGGCATCTCGGGCGGCGGCTTCAACCCCGCCGTCGCGCTCGGCCTGTCGATCAGCGGCCAGTTCGCATGGAGCAACCTGTGGCTCTACATCGTGGCCCCGATCGTCGGCGCCGCGATCGCTGCGGTCCTGTTCCGCGTGCTCAACAGCGACGACGCCAAGAAGATCGGCGCCTGACCTCAGCTGCACCCGAATGCCGCGCCCTCCCGGGCGCGGCATTCCTGCGTTCGGGGTGCGCGTGGGGTGGGTGCGGGGTGCTGGGCGCGTGGCGCTGGACATCCGTTCGGGAGGAGTTCGCACGTTCGGGAGGAAGTTTCGGCGGCATCCGTCCTCCCGAACGTGAGATCTCCTCCCGAACGTGCGTCGGGGTCGTCCTGGAGCGTGACGCGTTCGCAGGCGCGCGGCGCGGGGCTTGGGTTCGGGGCGGGTGCGGGTGGCGCTGGGCGCGTGGCGCTGGGCATCCGTTCGGGAGGAGTTCGCGCGTTCGGGAGGAGCTTTCGGCGGCATCCGTCCTCCCGAACGTGAGATCTCCTCCCGAACGTGCGTCGGGGTCGTCCTGGAGCGTGACGCGTTCGCAGGCGCGCGGCGCGGGGCTTGGGTTCCGGGCGGGGTGCTGGGTGCTGGGCGCGTGGCGCTGGGCATCCGTTCGGGAGGAGTTCGCGCGTTCGGGAGGAGCTTTCGGCGGCATCCGTCCTCCCGAACGTGAGTTCTCCTCCCGAACGTGCGTGGGTGGCCCGAATCGCCGGTCGCCCGGGAGGCCGTGTCGCGGAGTCCTCCTCGAGGGGGATGCCGGAGGCGGCGGGTGGGCTCTAGCCTGAGGCCATGCTGATCGTCGAGGAGCTCCACCTGCTGCTACTGCGCCCGGACGGGCGGGTCGAGAATGCGGTGAGCGTGCACCGCCTGTACGGGGAGATCGCCGCGGTCATCGTGGATCTCGCCCTGCACGGACGCGTCAGGATCGCCGAAGGCAAGAACCCGGTGCTGGAGATCGTGTCCGCCGAGCCCACGGGCAACCCGGTGCTGGACGTCGCTCTCGCGAAGCTCGTTCCGCTGCACGGCAAGAAGGTGCAGTCGCTCGTGATGCGCTCCGGCCTCGATCCGCTCGAGTCCGTCGTCGAGTCGCTGGTCGTGCAGGGCGTGCTCGTGCGCGGTGAGCGCGGCTTCTTCGGCTGGGGCTCGGAGCGCACGCCCGAGTCCGATCCGGGGCCGGAGCGACTGCTCCGCTCGCGCTTGGCGGCGGTCCTGGCAGGTCACGTCCCGCCGACTGCCGCCGACCAGGCCCTGCTCTCGATCCTGCAGGGGCTGGGGGCGGCGCATGCGCTCCTGCGCGAAGAGGCCGCCGGAATGTCGGCCGGTGAGCTGAAGAAGAGGATCGGGGCGCTCGCGGAGGATTCGGCCGCCGGAGACGCCGTCGCGAAAGCGGTGAGCACCGCGGTGAGTGCCGCGCTCATGGCGGCGATGACGCCGGTCATCGTGGCGGCGACCATCACCTGAGGTTCGGTTCAGCCGCCCTGGCGCGTGTACGTCCCGCGCATGAGCGGGGCGGGCTCGGCATCCGGTGGCGCAGCCGTGTCGAGCTCGATCGCAAGACGTTCGCCGTCTCGGCGCAGCCGCATGATCGTGCGCCCGCGCGCGGATCGTCGGTCGAGCACGAGCTCGTCGCCCTCCCACGCGGCCGTGCCCGGGGTCTCCGGCACGAAACCGTAGGAGTCGAACCACCAGAAGCCGGCGGCGCAGACCACGCCGTGGGCGATGAGGTGACCGGCATCCTGCATCTCCACGTAATCGAGGAGGATGCCGTCGGGTCCCGGCTCGACCGTCAGCGCGCCTCGTGCCGAACCGGCTGCGGTCCAGGCGGTGGCGAAGAGCTCTTCGTCGCCCGACCAATCGCCGAGCAGGGACGCGTATCGCTGGTCAGGGGCCATGTGAAGAGCGTACTGACCTGATGGGCGTCGACGTGATGTGGAGGCTGTGTCGCTTAACCTCGTGACCTGGGGTTCCTTGCGTCCACCGGTGAGCATTTGTACACGGGATTGTTCGTGTTTGTACACGGGCCACGGTGACGACACTCCGTCCTGAGTATTGAGTTGCCCGGTTCCCGAGTGCTGAGCAGCTTTGAGAGAGGCTTCTTCGCCTCCCCGTCATCCGCGATCACGAGGAAATCGTGCCGGCCGTTCTGCCGCCAACTGGGTCGGTACTCTGAACCCATGGCGGTAGACGACGAGCTTCCTGACAAGGTGCGCAAGCTGATGGTGGTCGAGTACGGCGCGGGCGGCGAGTTGTCTCCATCGCACAAGAGCGAGGGCGGGTTTAGCCCGCTCGTGCACGGTGCCAATGGCGTTGACGAGCAGGCCGTGCTCTTCGACTACGACGGCAAGGAAAGCAACACCGCGGGACAGATTCTCGTCGCGCTCGGGATCGTCGTAGTGACGGCAGCGACGACCGTCGTGGTGGATCGCGTGGTCGTCCCGCGCGTCAAGAAGTGGTGGTCGAACTGGCGCAACAAGACGGTAGTCGAGGAGCCGTCAGACGGCGCACCAAGCATCGAACTAGACGCGCAGACCGCCCCGGGTTCCGGCCTAGCCGATCAGGTTGGCACCGAGGTAGAGGCCTCCACCGAGGTGACCAGCGAGCAGTGGTTCCAACTCCTCTTCGATGCCATCGCGCATGGCGCAGCGGGCAGCAGGCACAATCAGATCAGCGCCGAGCGATGGGCGGAGCTGGCGACCGCTCACGTCGTCGATGACCCTGAGATTCAATCGCTTGCGAACGCGATGCGCGAACTCTCCCCGGAGGAGATCAGCGAACGGATCGATCGCGCGCTGGAGGCGCACCCGGAGCTTGCGAGCGAGGATCCGGAGTCAATCATCTCCACGCTGCTCGGCAATGCTCGCGATCCGCAGCCCATTCCGATCCCTCTCACCTCTGACGACATTCCGTGCACCCTCGCAGTAGAAGACCGTGCGCCCGAGGAAGACGATTCGGACGAGTTTGGAATTCCGCGGAGCTAGGATCGTCGCGTCCGCGATTGAACCGCGAGAACGATGACGGTGCGCTTGGTCATCTATCCCGACAGCAGCGCCTTCTTCTCGGATTGGAGGATGACGGGACAGAGACCGTGCTTCGTCGCATCTCCGGTCCCGGACGTCTCCGAGCAGCCTCGCTATCTTGAGGCGGAGGAACCTAATGCTGATGAAACCTCCGGGGCAGGGCCACAGTGACAACTATCTACCCCGACACGAACGTATTGCATGCTGATCCCTTGATGCGACGAGGCAGGCGCTCGTCGGGCAACTGACCGCATAGATATCCTCGACGCATGGACTGGACGCCAATCTTGACTGTCGTCGCGACAGGAGTCGTAACCCTGTCCGGCGTATGGATCAACGGACGAATCACCGCCCGATCGGATCAGCGGAAGCTTGAAGCGGAGCAGAAGAAGCTCGACGCGGAAGCGGCTCGCGAAAGGGAGCGTCAGCGTCGTGAGGACGAAGCTGAAGCGAAGCGCGAGGCGCGCGAACGCGACGATGCGGACACGGCGCGAGGGCAGGAGGTCGTCGATGCGTTGCTCCGGGGTCTCCGAGACGTTCGCGATTTCGAAGAGGCGGATGAGGAGGGATTCCGCACCTACTTCACAGAGAAGTGGTCCTCGCGTCTCGACCTGATCGTTCGACCAATCGTCGGGCGCATCCGTAGAGATGAGGCGCGTAACCGCCTGATCGTCGTGATGGACGGGCTGGACGACTTCAGCGACCTTGCCGATCAGTCGTACGGTCAGCATCCGAGAAGGTTCGCAGAGGGGACAATCTTGCTCGGCGCTGATCTCGCATCCGCGATCGCGCGCGGGCAGGAACCGGACGAAACGCTCCTCCGGCAGTACGACCAACTTGTCGAGTTGATTAGAGCGTTGGACGACCACCGTCAGTTCCAGCAACAGATGCGGGCGGAGGAGCGCCGAGAAGCCATTCGCGTCGAACGCGAGGAGCTTCTCGCCCAGGAGGAAGGTTCACTCCGCTCGCAGGGTTAGTTGTTGAACTGATGCACGCGAACGATGTTGATCTCGTGCAGGTCGTTTGTGGCTTCGCTATCGTCAACCGCAACGGGGAAGATCATGATCTCTTCTTCGGCGAAGCCGGGGGAGATCGCCAGACATCCTGTCGGCACGAGGGCTTCCAACACGACTCCGTTGGCTCCGTGGGCGAACCGCTCCGCGTCTTCGAACGTCGTGGACCACGACGCCAACGGTCGCATTGGATAACCGCTCCGGCTGACACCTTCAACGGTTGTCGGAACGTTGCCCTCACGGAGGCCTCGAAACATGAGCAGATCGTGGTTGCCCCTCGCGAGAGAGCGTAGGCGCAGTTCCGACGCCGACTGCTCAAGAATGCTGCCTATTACCTGGTTGTATGCGGGAAGCACCGATCTGATGCGGCTTGCGCCACGCTCAGCCTCGCGCTCAGCCTCGTTCTGCAGGTCGGCATGGAATGTGTGGGTTCCTTGGCGCATATTGATCAGTCGCGCGGCGTGGGCGAGGATCACTCGTCCGAGAACTGTTCGGCTTGGCCCAGTTGTCTGGAGCGATTCGCACATGGCCTGAGCGATGGAACGAGTCACGTCCAACCCGCCGAGAACGGTATCGGAATCGACTAGGGACCGGATAAGTTTTCCAGTCGCCCATCCGTACAGCTTGTTGAGGCGATCTACAGCGTCATCGGCGCACGCCGCCGTGAGTTCATCCGCGACACGAGACAACAAGGAGCCCGGCAGCTCCAACACGGGCGCAAGGTTTATGGGCGTGAGCCGAGGCAACGAGACCGCTAGTTCACCAGCGAAGACGGGATGCGACAGGTCCAAAATCGGACACCCTTGCGACTCGGAACATGCGCCGGGGACTCCGCACTCCGGCAACGTTCATGCGACCTTGCTGAAGTGATCTTGCGCACTTCTTAGTCACTTTCCGTGGGTGCCACCGCGCGGTCGGAGGTCAGCCCCCGCGTGTTGCAACAAGGTCCGCACTCGCTGGATGCTGTACTCAGTTGCCTCGGCGATGTCGCGGATGCTCTGTCCCGCCTCATAGAACGCCCGCACCAGCTTCGCGAGTTCGTCCGAAGCTGCGCCGTCGAGGCGCTGATGCGGTGAAAGGCGCGGTGCCTCGTCGGGCTGCCAGGTGCGCTCGATCTCGCCGCCGCTATAGCCCCTCTGCTCGCGGCCCCGGGGCTCAACCTCGTCCGGAGCTTCGTCGCCGAACGCGTGCCAACCCGGCTGGGCGCGACGTGCGAACATCTCAAGGAACGGCCCGGGCGAACATGCCTCGATGAGCGGATAGAACTCGTCTGGCTTGCGCGAGTGCTCGCGTTTGCGTGTTTCAACCATATTCACCTGGGAGCGTGCTGGCGCCAGGGTGCGCAAAGAGCCCCTCACCCCGAAGAGCAGAATTTCCGTGACATTCCGGAAGTAGAACCCGACCCCGCGCCCGTCAGGGCCGCCATCCTTTCGCCGCTTCGCCCAAATGATGTTGCTGACGTAGCGGAACCCCCACGCCTCCATCACCGCGAGTCCCTCGGGGAGCAACGCATTCGGCACCCAGAGGTAGAGGTGCGCGTCCTTCGCGACATGGTCGGCGACCGGCAACGCTTTGATGGCGTCCAAGGTCATTGTCGAGTATCGGTCAAGGCGGCGGTGCTCCGGTGCGACCTTGCCTGTCCTGTTCTGGAACTGCCACGGCGGGTCGGCGTAGACCGTCTTGAACCCGCCTTCGACAGTTGGCAGCGGCGGCGCGGTCTGCTCCTCGCGGAGGGGCGCAGCAGACGTCCTGCGGGGCGGCTCGACAGTCAAGGTCATGGGGGCTCCAATTTAGATCTTGGGAATGAGGCTACTTTAGATCTTGGGTCAGACGTTATGTGCGGTATCCGCCGCGCGTGTCGCATTCCGTGCCTCTCCGCCGGGGCGTCGATAGCATCGGATCATGGAAGTTGGGCTCGAACACATGTCTCTGACGAGGAACACGACCCTTGCGAGTCTGACGACCACCGCCGCACAGGTCTCGCCCGGCATGAGTCTGCAGCAAGTCATGGACATTGCTGATAGGAACAGCGCAGAGTCCGCATCGAGCTGGGTGGAGAGCATGTTCGCTTTCCACGGCGGCTTGCTCGCGGATGACGCTTGGCTTCGTGCGGCACGCTCGGGCGACACAGCTACGGCGAACGCGCTGGCCTGGGCGGCTCGCGTTTTCGCCGAACCGCGCATCGCCCAGGTCGTTGAAGAGACTCTCGGTAACGATGCTGGCAGTTTCGACACCGCTGGTTTCTCGACTGATGTAGTAGAGCAGGCGTTCGATCACCTCGGCGTTGGCGCTCAAGCCCGCAAGGCGGCATCTTCGCTTCTTAACCAAGCGGTCGCTGTTCCGCTGTTTGAGCCGCAGCGCTACGGCTCAACGATCGTCGGCGCTAGCCGGTTCCTCCCCACGGCGCAGTTTGTACCCGCCGTCGTCGAGTTCCTCACGGAGCGGATCCGTGGTCAGGTCAGCAAGGTGGTCGCGAAGCGCGGAGATCCCGTTGAGCTTGCACTTCTGTGGCGGGCAAACCGCTGGTTCGGGCTCACAAAGGACGAGTTCCGCGCAGCGGCACACCCCCGCGTGACGGTGCCTCTGTCGGCACGCGCCCCGCTCCCCTCCGATCTGCAGCTCCTGCACGAGGAAGCTCGACGGCGCAAGCAAGTGGTCTTGCAGGGCGCTCCCGGCACCGGCAAGACCTTCGTCGCGAAACGCTATGTAGAGTGGGCATCCGCGGGTCGAAGTGACGATTCGAACTTGTCCGCAGTCGTCGCTGCATTGCCGGCCAATGAACGAAGCCCTTTCGATGTCGCTCAAGCCGCCATGCGACGGGGGCTCACCGCTGTCTGGGACATCGCCCAATTCCATCCGAGCTACGGGTACGAGGACTTTGTGCGGACGCTCGCACCCGTCCCAACGGCCAATGGCGTCACGTTCCAAGCTGAGCACCGGGTGCTCAGCTTCCTCGCTGCGGTCGCCGTTGAACTGCGCGCCGCTGGGAGCAGTTGCGACGTCATATTGATCGTCGATGAAGTTAACCGCGCGGACATCGCGAGGGTCTTCGGTGAGCTCCTCTACGCGCTCGAGTACCGCGATGCTCCTGTGCGAACGCCGTACACCGTGGATGGCAGTGCCTCTATGACACTCCCGTCGAACCTCGTCCTGCTCGGCACGATGAACACCGCCGATCGCAGCATCGCGCTGATCGACTACGCACTTCGGCGGCGGTTCACTTTCCTCACGCTGGTGCCAGACGTCTCCGTCATCGACCGCGCTCCGTGGCATGGAACCGCTGACAGGGACGCGGCTCGACACCTCTTCGAGGCAGTCTCCGGGCTGTTCACGACGGCTGACAACAATGCCGCACTTGCCGTCGGGCATTCGTACTTCCTTCCGTCAGGCGACGCGACCAACGAAACTGAGTCGTTGAACTCGATCGCACGGCGATTCGCTTACGAGGTTGCGCCTCTGCTCACCGAGTACGCGGCCGAAGGCCTCGTTGACAGCGCGAAGCTGGCAGCCGTGTTGAGCACGGTCGGGGTGGACGGCGACACTGACAAGCAGGACAGCGTCGAGCAAGCGTTGCTCGCCTGGCTCACCGCGAGAGAGCCCGGTGACGACGAGACAGAGCATCTGGGCGATGCTTGACGTGCCGTCCGCGGACTGGGACGTCGGGAAACCGACTCTTGAGATCGCGGAGCAGTCGACAGCTCGCGCAACTACCGCGCTGATCGAAGCTGTGCCCGCGGAGCGATGGCAGGACCTGAACCTCTCATTCCAGAAGGCCCCTGGGGACGAAGACTGGACAGTCCGATCTGCAGATTTCACTGGTATCGCTCGGCTCGACGTCAACGGCGAGCCGGTCCACCTGAGGGTCACGCCGAAGATTAGCGGCCTCGACCTCTTTTTCCTAGCGGATTGGGCGTTCGGCACGAAGAGCGTCGGAAAGAAGCTCAAGGACGCGCGGGCGAACCTTGCGGCGATGCGCCCCGAACCCGCCGCGTGCTTGCTCGGCTGGTACGTGGCCGAAGTGCTTTCATTCGCGACACGCTGGCTCCGCCGCGGATATGTGGTGCGTGAAGAGGACCTGATCGGGCGTGTCCGTGGACGCATCGATGTAGCTCGATACCTCAGGCATTCTCTCGCAGGGGCACGACCGCATGTTATCCCTGCGCGCTTCACCGAACCCACCCACGACACCGCTGCGAATCGCTACCTAAAGGCTGGGCTCCGTCAGGTCGCCGTTCTATCGCGCGCAGTTCCTCTCGAAGGCGCGCGTACAGCGCTCGATGAGCTCACCCGGAGAACGCTCGCGCTGTTTGCCGGAGTCGCGGACGTGCCGATGCGCCCGCAGGATGCGCGCCGGTTCAATCTCTCTGGCCCACTCCGTCACTATGGTCCAATCGTGCGCTTCACAACTGCGCTGCTTGAGGGCACTTACGTCTCAACGGAGATCGGTGGGCATACGCAAGACGAAATCATGTGGTCGCTGAACGGGCTGTATGAACAGGCGCTGGGAAACGTTCTCGACGCGTGGCCTGGAGCGACGCGCGTGCAGGGTCGCCACCGTGCGACCCTCGTTGACGAACTCGGAGCCGTAAATGGCTCGACACCCGTGAAGCCGGACTACGTGATCGGCCGCGCCGATGGCACGAGACTCATCCTCGACGCGAAGTACAAAAATGTGATGCCGAAAGGATCGGCTGCAGAAGAGACGATCGATCTCGCCACCGCGCGGGGACAGCGCATTCGCGTTCGGCGAGCTGACATCTATCAGGCAGTCGCATATGGACGCCATTCGGGTTTGCGCACTGACAAGGTAGCGCTGCTCTACCCCGTCGCTCTCGGCCCAACCGAGCCCTACCCAGAGCCCTTGCGCGTACTCGGATTCTCGCCCGTCTGTCACGTGGTCTTCTTCGATGTCGGTCCGAGCGCAGACACTCGCCGAGCGGACCTCTATCGAGCCCTTGACGCTCTGTAGTTGTGATGTACAGGGATGCTTGTTGAGGCTGCTGGGCTAAGGGTCAAGCAGAGCAAGGGTCCGCGTGCGGTCGAATTGCTCGATCTTCCCGTTCGCATGCGGGCAATCAGATCGCGCTGCGAACTGTGCAGACGGCTTGCGACGTAGGTGTGGTCAAGCAATCACACCGCAAGCAGCGCACGCCCAGACAGGCTCACTGTCACGCTCAACCGCTTCCATAGGATGTAGACAACCAGGGCAGTTGGGGGTTCCGAGAGCCTCATCACGGAGCTTGCGCAATTCCCGCTGGTGTTCGAGGTCATCCATGGGGAGATCGTACGCTTAGCGGAGCGGGTGTCCCCCTTTTGATGGCCCGAGCGTCTTGATGAGTTCGCTCAGTTGAACGTCAAGCCCGTGTGCGATGGCCCATAGCGTTGCGATCCGGGGCTCATGGTGAGCGCCTTCCAGATTGATGATGCTCCGCCGTCCCAGGCCGGCCGCTTCCGCGAGCCGCTCAATCGACCAGCCGCGGGCGTGCCGCAAGCGGGCTATCTCGACACCGAGCGCGCGGTAGTCGGGATCGGGGACATTGGGCACAAAACAACGGTCTCGCGATGCAAAGCTTTGCACAGTGCTACGCGTTGCCCTATCTTCAGTGAAGCACCTAGAGAGAGGGCAGACCATGCGCGCATCCCAGATCAGACACCTCGGAGTAGCTCTCGTAATGGGACTCACGCTGACCGCATGCGCACCCGCCGTCTCGAATCCACCGCCGTCATCCGCCTCACCGTCGAGCGCGCCCGTTCAGTCGATCCCGGTCGCGTCTGAGGTGTTCGGACCTGCGGAGTGGTCGGCTCAGGCGCGGAAAGGCTCGACGCCTCTGGTCCTCAGTGGCGTCGTAGTCCTCGTGACCGACCGCGGAGTCACTGGCGTAGATGCGGACGGGAAGGAACTGTGGCGGGCCGACCTCGACCTCCTCTCGGGCGCGGCGAACCCGGATGGGGGACGGGATGTGATCGCCGTCACGCCGGATGTCGTCGCGGTCATCGACAAGGGCGTGCTCCCAAAGGGATCAGACCCGCTCGCAGCCGATGCACCTGGAACACGGGTCACTCTCCTGAACGTCACGGACGGGTCGGAGATCGCGCAGCAGTACCTTCCCGGCGAACAGGTCAAGCGGACGACCGGTCTCGCGTTCGAGATCGCCGGGAACGCTCCCGAATATGTCGCGTTCACCCCGATTGGAGAGAAGATCACCGCGCAGGATGGAAAGTTCCCCCTCGCGACGGTGGGCGAGCACATCGTCTGGGGCATGCCGTACACGGCAAACATGGGTGCACAGGTGATGCACGTCACAGGGCTTCCTCTGGAGAACGCGACCCTTGCGGCCTCCGATGAGCGGGATATCGTCGTCCTCACCAGCTACGACGGCACGACCACCACCACCATGTGGGTAAACCTCGCCACAGGCGAACCTCTCACACCTGATTCGGCTTGCCCGCAGACGCTCCTGCCGAAGACCCTCACCCCCAGTCTGAACGGCGCGTTCGTCGTCGGCGACAACGCTATTGCTGACACCGAGAACCGGACGATCACGTGCACGGGTGGCAGCGATGGCCAACGACCCGTGCTCTGGAGTGCCGTCACGAATGAGGGGGTCGCCTACGGGCAGACCGCGGATGCCAACGATACGTTCGTCATCGGGCGCGACAGCAGCATCGAGACCGTCACCATTCCCGCGGCTGCCGCCCACACAGTGCTCGTCGGGTTCGTCAGCGACCGTACTGCGATCCTCTACGACCGCAACACCGGCATCGTCAACGCCAACCCCACGCGCAAGTGAGGTTGTGCGTGGGAATGGCGATGAACCGTCGATGAGCTTCCTCCCTCACTGACTACGGCAGTGGACGGGTGTGCGCAGTTTCTGCCACGGTGTAATAGAGAGTGGGGGGAACGACCATGGATTTTGACAGGCTCTTTCGTGAGGCAGAGGCGGAGCAAGCGACGGAGCCTCGCGAACTCTACGAGCAGCTTCCTTCGAAGGCTCAGGGGTACGGGTACTTGCGCGACGTCCAGGCACAAGTGCTGACCAAGTGGGATGAGCGCCGTTCACGCCGGGACATCGTACTCAAGGTCAACACCGGAGGAGGGAAGACCATCGATGGGCTGGTCATCCTCCAGAGCTACCTCAACGACGGCGTGATTCCTGCGCTGTACGTGGCACCTGACAACTACCTCGTGTCGCAAGTAGTCACGGAGGCAGGCAGGTTGGGCATCCCGGTGACGACTGATCCGGAATCGCCGGAGTACCTCGCTGGGGAAGCCATCGGTGTCGTCAACGCCGCGAAACTGTTCAATGGTCGTTCGATCTTCTCCGAATCAAGGGACCCCAGCCACCGCATCCCGATCCAAGCAGTTGTCATCGATGACGCCCACGCCGCCCTGACGACGGTCCGGTCCCAGTTCGCGGTGACCGTCGCAAGGAGCAACGGAACGTTCGACAAGCTCTTGGCTCTGTTCAAGGAAGACCTGCGCACACAGGCTCCCGATGTGCTGCTCGATATCGAAGCGGAGACCGGCAACGGCTTTGCTCGCGTGCCGTTCTGGTCGATCACCAGCCATCTCGAAGAACTCCGCAGCATCATTCGCGATCACAAGCCCGAGAACGACCGTGACTACTCCGCGCTCGCGATCCGCGACGTGCTCCAGTTGTGTCGGGTCGTGTTCACGAGGTCGGCGGTGACGATCACGCCGCCGTGCCCGCCGATCCGACGTGTTGTGAGCTTCGACCAAGCCGCTCATCGCGTGTTCCTCACCGCGACTCTTGCGGACGACAGCGTCCTCGTGTCCGAGTTCGGTGCGGATTCTGAACTTGTCGCTCAACCGATCTACCCGCTCTCGGCGGGCGATATCGGTGAGCGAATGATCCTGGCACCCGAAGAGATCAACGAGTCGATCACCGCGGCGAAGGTCCGCGAGAAGATCGTGAAGCTGAGCGACAAATACAACACGCTGGTCATCGTGCCCAGCGACCGAGCGAGAGCCGCGTGGCCGGACGACGCGATCTTCGCGAACGCCTCATCGTTGGACAATGTGGTTGGGCGGATGCGCGAAGGGTACGTCGGCCTGGTGATCGTGGCGAACAAATACGACGGCATCGACCTACCGCAGGACGCGTGTCGCGTTCTCGTCATCGACGGGCTCCCGCAGAGCTACAACGGCGACGACCGGCTCAACGCATTGATGCGTGCCTCCGTCACAGGGATCGACGACCGCCAAGTGCAGCGTCTTGAACAGGGCATGGGCCGCGGTGTGCGCAGCAACGAAGACCACTGCGTGGTGTTCCTCATCGGTAGGCGTCTCGCACAGATCACAATCGACCCCCGCACGCTCGCACGCTTCAGCCCCGCGACCCGCAAGCAGTTGACTGCCTCGCGGACGGTTGCCAAGGGTTTGAAGGACACCCCTCTTGAGAAGATCATGCAGACCGCGCAGCAGGCACTGGAACGCGACCCCGACTGGGTGCGAGGTGCAAAGCGGGCGTTGAGAGGGCTTGCTCCCGAACCTGCGCGGATTGATCCCGCGACGACCGCGGAGCGCCGCGCGTTCGACCTCGCTTCCCAAGGCAATCTGGCAGCCGCCAGCCGTATCCTCACCGAAGCCGCTAAAGAGCTTCCCGACGAAAGGCGAGCCGGGAGCCTCCTCGAACAAGCCGCCGCCTACCTCAACCCTGTTGATCCGGCCCAAGCGCAGCAACTACTTGCCACCGCGCAGGCAAAGAACTACTACGTACTCAAGCCGCTGGCCGGGGTGACATTCGTGCCGCTCACATACGCGGGTGCGCAGGCGAACACCATCGCGGAGCGTCTTGCGGCGAAGTACGGCACACCCGCTCAGATGAGGGTCGAGATCGAGAGCATCTTCGACGCGCTCAGCTTCGATCCCGACCGCACTGAGGACTTCGAAGAAGCGATGCGTGAACTCGGTGCGTTCCTCGGGTTCAACTCGCAACGCCCCGAGCGGGAACTTTCCGCTGGCCCCGACAACCTCTGGGCACTCGAGACCGGTAGCTTCTGGGTGATCGAAGCCAAGAGCGGTGCAACCAGCGAGTTCATCGCCAAGAAGGATGCGGGCCAGCTTTCTCAGTCCATGCTCTGGTTCGGCAAGCACTATGCGCCGACCGACGTCGCCACTCCGGTGATGGTGCATCACTCGCGAAAGCTGTACAAGGACGCCTCGGCACCGGTTGGTATGAAGATTCTCGATGAGAGGACTCTCGGGGAGTTGGTCAACGATGTCCGGGCGTTCAGCGTCGGTCTCACGGGGAACCCTTGGTGTGACCCAGAGGCGATCGACAGACTCCTCACTGGACACCATCTGCGGCCCGCCGATATGACCGCTCGTCTCAGACCGGTGACTGGGGGAGCCGTGTAATGCCTGCCCTTCAACCGCAACCGGACAGGGCACTGCAGGAGTAGCGCCCGGGATGTCCGTCAGGACCCGGTCAAAGCCACGACAGTTCGTCCGCGTACTGTACGACAGCGCCAGGGTCGCGACCGGCGAGAAGCCACGCAGCAGGTGGCCACCCGTCGAGGTGATCCTCGTCCCAGGAGGTCATAAAGCTCTGCACAAGTAGAGGGTGCTCGTCGGCGGGGAGAGCCGCTATCACTTCTCGTAGATGCGGTACCACACGGCCCTCCTGGAACTGCCAACCAGGAAACAGTGGCTCGGGGGCTGGAGGTTCTCCCAGAACTGCGTACAAGTCGCCCGAAGCGGCGGCTTGCAGGACCTCGGCGCGAGGCTGGCCGAGAAGCGATGCAACTTCGGAGACCGTTAGTGCGCCTGCTCGAACCTCAGCGATAGATGCTGCAATAGCATGCTCTGCGACGGAGGCGGCTTCCGCGAGCGCCTCGGGCGTAAGTTCCGCAGCGGTGAGGCCTCCATACTCGATCAGGAATCGTCGCTCGCTATCTGTGAGGTCGTCGTCCGACATGACTCCATGATGTCGCACCGCTAACTCCCGCACACCCCGCAATCAGCGGCGGACACCCGGCATGCCGAGATCGTTGATGCCATTGCATGCAATCGTGGAATCAGAGACGCATGGGATCGGCGGAGTCGATCAGCCATTGGCCAGTCCGGGAAGACGGAAGATGCTTGGACGATGCCCGTCGCGCCTCTGAGTGCGCCAACGGCGCTTTCTGGAGAGGACGTCGTCGGGCTCCGCGAAGCCTCAGCAGGTCGCACGCTTGAAACCGAGCGACCAATATTGGACGACTTTTCTTTCCTATGTTCACCTCCCGCGCTAGCGTTCAAGTGTCGTGTCGCAGTGCGTGGAGTTTCCGGGGTGATAGCCGATGGTGGGTGTGGTGAGGCCCTCTCCGGCCGCGGCGCTGCATTCGCGGAACTGGCTGATCGATGTGCTCTCAGACAAGTTGAGGCCGACCCGCGGAGATGAGGCCGTCGCCGTCGAGTTCTCGCTTGTAGCGGGCACTTACCTGAACATGACTGGGGCGGTGAGAACTCCAGGGCCTGGTTCGGATCATCGTGGATTGGCCTCGGAGCTGGGGATTTCAAAAGCCACACTGGTTCGCACAATCAACGGGGAACGGTGGTTGAGTCTTCCGGAGTACGCTGCCGCGCTCGCTTCTGCACGGATTGGTGATGCCCTCACGGCGGGCGATTGCTCCAGACGTGACGCCCTGCTACACAGAATGATCGATGATCGGCCCGCCCCGCTTATGTCTCTCACGTCGGACGCCAGCCGTGGCACGCTGAGGGGAAATCAGCCGGAGGCGAAGGAGCAAGAGGACATGCCGCCCGAAGTCGCGAGGACGAAGTTTGAGAATGTCGTGGCGCTCGTTCGCGAACTCGAAGCCGCGCAGTACGCAGGACGTCTCCCCGCAGACACGCTCCCGTTTACCGTTCGCAACTGGACGCGTATCCGTGAACTCATCGAAGGCGAGCAACCCCTCGCGGGTCTTGCGCGTATCGCGCTCTCCAATGATGAGGAATGGACCGTCACCGGAGTACGACGATTTATGGAGCAGCAGGGGCGGTGGGCCGACGCCACGCAGGTTGGACGGTCACTTGACCTCCTTAGGCAACGCGGCGATGCCGAGCGTCCGCGGCGCGCGACCTACCGCAGGCCAGCGCGCGATAACTCCGCGACCTAGATCGATCGCGCGATATCACGGCGATTGCCGCGATACAGAGCCCTGGATCACGAACTACTGACGATCGCCTCCAAGGGGGAGGCAGGAAGGACACCGACAGGAACTCATCATGCTCACGCACCGAACTCGGGTGCGAACAAAGAGGAAGGCCTCCACGGTCTCCCGCAAAGGCCCTCAATCTCTAGACAAGTTTGAGACTACGCGGAACACGACTGCCGGTCAAGGTCATCTTCGGCGTGCGCTGAAACCCGCCACGATCTGTTTCAATGACGTTGCCTTGACGGTAACGCTCTCCGTCTGGCTCCTACTCGGGGTCGCAGTCCACCTTGGGTGGCTGTCTTGACCGGGCGGATGATCGCCGGGGACTGGATCACGTCCCCCACTCGCGTGTACGAGACCTACACGCCGCGGCACGAATATGTGCCTGAGCGCGTCTGGGCCGTGATTCGCCCGCTCGTTGTCGAATCGTGCGAAGCCGCCGATCACAGCAGCGTGGATGCCGCTTTGGCGGCGATCCGCGCGACTGCCCAGTTCCTCTGCTGGTGTCACCAGCAGGAGATACCCCTGACCGCGGAGCGGGTATTCCTTCCGGATCATGTCGAACGGTTTATCGCCACTCAGACAGCCCACATGACTCCGGCATCACGGGCGACGCGCCGCTCCCATCTGCGACGTGTCGCCCGTGCTGCGACGAAGGCGGTGCCGTGGCCGCAACCCGATCGGGTATATGCGCGCGACGCACCGATGACGGCTCCATTGGCGCCTGCAGAAGTTGACGCATATTGGGACGCTTTGCGCGCACAACCCACCGTGACGGCAGAGCGCCGACTGAAGGCGTTCATGGTCCTTTGCCTCGGTGCCGGACTCCGTGCTGGAGAAGCGCTCACGGTATCCATCGCGGGCCATCTTGGCTACACCGATGCCGACGGGATGCAGGTGTGCACGATTCAACTCCCCGACCGCGTCGTCCCGATCGACACCAGGTACGTGCCCCTCCTTCACGAGCTCGCTGAGTTCGATCAATCCGAGCCGCTCGTCGGGCCGTTCAATCCGCGAGCGAAGCATCCGGTGGGGAACTTGATCGATGGGATCGCGTTGCCTGCGAAGCAACGGACTTTGCGGTTGTCGAGGTTTCGAATCACCTGGATGGTGAACGTCCTGAGCCGCGACGTCCGGGTCAGCGAGTTTCAAGCTCTCGCAGGTGTCGTGTCAGCGAAGACGCTGGAGACGGTTGCCCCATTCGTGCCTGGGCGCTTCACCAACGGCCTGTGGCTGCGGAAGGCCGCAGGCGCGTGAGCGTCTTCCTCACCGAGGTCGACGAAGGCCTCGTGCGCCGCGCGATCGTCTGGAGTAGTGCGGCCTGGGTAGCGCGTCTCGACGCAGCACTTGTCCACGACAGGGGGCGACCGCGGATGCACAAGGTCCGGTCGATCGTCGCGCTCATGCTGATCGCGGCGATGGAAGCCAGAGGGGAACTGCTCCTCACCAACGCTGCGAATGTCGCCACCCGACTGAATTCGCATCAGGCGGCACGGCTCGGCATTCACCCCCTCGCGCGAATCTCGAAGCAGCAAGTTTCCCGTACGCTCACGGAGATCGTGCGCGCCACCACCGCGACGGTGAACGCGATCACCGGGGAGATCACGGAACCCGTAGCGCCGATGGACCTGTCGGTGCTTCTGACCCAGATGGTCGAGGGCATGATTCCCGCGTCGATCCCACCATCACGGGTGCAAGCGATCGACAGCACCGACCTGGAATCGTGGGCCGAACGACACTCCCCGCCCGGAAGCAAGCCTGACACCACGAAAGACGCGCTCCCTGAGCAGGCCGCGCCGAGCAAGAGCAAGAACCGGGTGTGGCCGGGATTCCCTCTCATCGGAGCGGACGGTCGCAAGCAGCACACTCTCGACCCCGAGGCGCGGGAGGGTTACCGGTCAGGGAAGAACGGCGCACCGAAGGGCACCTTTGTCGGTTGGGATAACCATCTGCTCGTGGATGTCACCGAGACACCCGGGGAACCGCGCCCGCTCTTGATCCGTGGGGTCGCGATCGTCCCCGCCGGAAGCTGCAAAGGCACCGCGGGCATCGCCGCGATCGATGCGGCGCTGTCCAGCGGCGTCCCCATCGATCATGTCTTCGCCGACCGCGGGTACACATACCTGCTTGCGGAGAACTGGGCTTACAAACTCGCCGACCGTGGCATCAAGTCGACCCTGGACCTACACGCTAACCAGCGCGGTGTCACCCCCGGCCCGAAGCCCGGGACGATCTGGGTAGACGGGGGACTGTTCAGCAACGCTCTCCCGGAACGGCTCCGTCGTCTTCCGGGCTACCCGCTGAATCAGCCTGCCGACGAAGCCGCCGAACTCGCCAAGATGTACGACGAGCGTCTCCTGTACGCGCTTCTCCCGCAGGGTGCCCCGGACCTTGCGAGGCGGAAGCAACGCTATCGGGGACCTGCGCGCCGTAGCGTGCTCCGCTGCCCGAACTACCCGGAGTCGATGCGGCTGCGTGCGGACCGCCATCCCACGACCTCCTGCACGCCCGGTGTCGCGTGCGGATGCGCCGCGACCGTCGTGGCAGGGCCGGGCGATCACTTCCGGGAACGGCAGGAACTGCTCTGGGGGACGACCGCGTGGCGGAAGCGGTACGGGGGACGGAACAAGGTTGAGACCGCGAACTCCTTGCTGAAGACCCACAAGACTCGAATCGCTCGGGGAAGTGTGCGTGTGCTCGGGCTGTTCAAGAACGCGTTTCTGTTCGGCATCATCATCGCCACCGTTAACATCGCCGCGCTCATGAGCGGCTACGACCACGACATCGGGGACCCGCACCCGGCCCCTTCGTCGGCCACCGTCGCGACCGACGAAGGTACGCCGCCGCCGGTTGAGTCGTCCACGCAGCACCTCGGTGACACCGGGTAGCAAGACCGAACCCACGCGCCGCACTACATCACCAACGCGCCACCAGGGCAATCGCCCCTGCCCTTATACGAGCGCAGGGGCTTCGACATGCTGGCGAACACTCGCTGGTTCGATGCTCGTCAGCCAAGACCGACCGAACCCGCGCCGAAATCGTCACTTCGAGGATGCTCCGCCCGCATTATGCGACGAGAACCGCCGAATAATGCGACAGAGCCGTGGAGGGGCTGACGGGAATCGAACCCGCGCTGTCTGCTTGGGAAGCAGAAGTTCTGCCATTGAACTACAGCCCCGGATCGCTCGCCGCGAAGTCGCGGGAACGGGGTACGGCCAGACTACCCGGCGCCCCGTGATTGGCAAAACGGCGCGGATGTCGTCGTCGGCTGCGTGTTGTGCGGCCGGGCGTCGTCGACGGAGGCGCCAGAACTCCGGAGATCCGCGGCAGACGGAGGGGATTGGAGGCTGGAGAGGTCGGAGAAGGCCGAGACTCCGGAGTTCTGGCGGAGGCGGGGCCGAGAGGACGGCGTCATCGGTCGAGGACGTCCTGGCCCCGCCGAGTAGGCTGGTCGCGTGCTTCTCAGCGATCGCGACATCAGGGCAGAACTCGCATCCGGCCGGATCGGCCTCGAACCGCACGCGCCGGAGATGATCCAGCCGTCGAGCATAGACGTGCGGCTCGACCGCTACTTCCGCCTCTTCGACAATCACAAGTACCCCTTCATCGACCCGTCCGTCGATCAGCCGGAGCTGACGCGTCTGATCGAGGTCGACCCCGACGAGCCGTTCATCCTGCACCCGGGGGAGTTCGCCCTCGGGGCGACGTTCGAGCAGGTCACGCTCCCCGACGACATCGCCGCACGCCTCGAAGGAAAGTCATCCCTCGGTCGGCTGGGCCTCATCACCCACTCGACGGCGGGATTCATCGACCCGGGCTTCACCGGCCACGTGACCCTGGAGCTCGCGAACGTCGCGACCCTTCCGATCAAGCTGTGGCCGGGCATGAAGATCGGCCAGCTCTGCTTCTTCCGTCTGACCTCTCCCGCCGAGAACCCCTACGGCTCCGGCCCCTACGGCAACCGCTACCAGGGGCAGCGCGGGCCGACGGCATCCCGCTCGTTCCAGAACTTCCACCGCACGAACGTCGGGACCACCGACGTCGGGGCGCTCGGGGGATGACGGGGCTCGAGCGGCCGGAGGACGTCTACCGGCCGCCCGCAGCGCCGACGCCGCCGGTGGAGTCCGACGGCGATGACGCCGAGGAATCGCAGGAGGTCGCCCGCGTCCGGCGACGCAGCCGTGTGGTGGTGATCACGGTGATCGCCGCGAGCGCGACGCTGCTGCTCGGCCTGACGGTGGCGATCGTGATGCTGACCACCGGCCTGCTCAGCGCGATCGGCGATCGCGGAGGGGATGCCGACACGGAGAAGCCGGCCGTCGTCGAGCAGGAGCCCGACGACCCGCAGCCCGTGCGCGCCGGAGAATGCGGCGAGCTGTGCGGTGCGCTGGAGTCCGAGATCGGCGTCGATGCGGGTGCATGGACCGCCGAGGCCGGATGGTCGGATGCCGAGCCCGAGGTCGGGGCGACGGCCGCGGCGACCGCGGTCTTCACGTCGGACCTCGGCGCCGGAACGCTCACGGTGCTGCAGTTCGACACCGACGAGCAGGCGGCGCAGGCCGTGAAGGACCTCGGGGCGCGCATCGGCGAGCCGGTGTTCCAGACCACGGTGTTCGACGACGGATCCGGCACCCGCTACGACTACGACGGCGCCCTCACCAGCCGGGTGCTGTGGCACCTCGATGCGCAGTCCACTCCGCACGAGGTCGGTCGGCTGTACCTGATCGAGGCTCCGGCCAACGACGCCGCCGACTTCTCGGAGCAGGCCGCGTACCAGCTCTACCTCGCGCTGCCGCTCTGAGTCTCCGCCGCCGCGCGACCCGCTCCCTGAAGCTGCTCGATGACCGCGTCGAGCACGGCATCCGCCCGCAGGATCCGCGTGTGCCCGAATCCCTCGGTGCGCAGCAGCCGCGAACGCCCCTGGTGTGCGGCGTGCAGACGAAGCGAATCGGCATCCGGCATCCGGCTGTCGGCGCGATCGTGCACGACGAGCAGGTCGACGGAGTCGGGGAGCGGATGCCGCACGGCGTCGTATGTCTCCTCGAGCTGCCGTTCGTCGACGCCGAGGCGGTCGCGGAACCGCCTCTCCATCCGCGTCACCGCCGCAGCCGGAAGCCGGAACTCGCGCGCGAACTCCTCGACGAACGCTGCGGGGCTCGCGGCGCCGGAGACGGCGACGACCGTGTCGGTCGGCACGCTCGCGCGCGCAGCGGTCAGTGCGGCCAGGGCGCCGAATGAGTGGCCGATGATCGCGTCGAAGCGTCCGTGCGCGGTCTGCAGCTGTTCGGCGGCCTCGATCCAATCGCGCATGTCGGTGCGACGTCCGGCCGACGAGCCGTGCGCCGGAGCGTCGAAGGAGACCACGCGGAACCCTTCGGCCACAAGCTCGCGCACGAGCGGCGCGAACTGCGAGGCGCGGCCCCTCCAGCCGTGCAGCAGCAGGACGGCGCGCGCGCCCGAGCCCCACTCGTAGGCCGTGATGTCGGCGTCGTTCACGCGCAGGGCCGTGGTCTGCGCATCGGCGTGGGTCGCCGCGTCGCGGGGGTGCACGGGCATCTGCGGCGCCGTGCTGAAGAACGCGCGGTAGGCCAGATCGCCGCCCAGTGACGGGGAGACCGTGGACGCGAGGCGGATGCCGCCGGCGATGAGCTCGGACAGGGAGGGCATGGGGATCCTTCCGACGAAGAATACGAACGATCATACGTATAGTACGCGAACGATCGTTCGTATACTAGAAGCATGTCGGAGATCCTTGACGGGCGCAGGGCCCGCGGCGATGCCTCGCGGCGCGTGGTGCTGGCGAGCGCGACCGACCTCGCCTCGGTCGACGGTCTCGACGGGCTGACGATCGGCCGCCTCGCCGAGGCGTCGGGATCGAGCAAGAGCAGCATCGCGACCCTGTTCCAGAGCAAGCAAGGGCTGCAGCTCGCGACGATCGCCGCCGCCAGGGAGATCTTCACGACGCGGATCGTGGATGCTGCGCGCACGGAGCCCCGGGGTGCACGCCGCCTCGCCCTCCTCCTGCGCAACGCGCTGATCTACTCGCGCGATCGGGTGTTCACGGGCGGGTGCTTCTTCGCGGCCACCGCGGCCGACGTCGATTCGAAGCCGGGGCCGGTGAGCGACGCCGTGCGCACGGCGCTCGTCGACTGGTACGGCTATGTCGAGGCGCAGGTGCGGCACGCGGTCGCGGCGGGCGAGCTCGTCGTCGACGACCCCGAGGTGCTCGCGTTCGAGCTGATCGCGCTCAACGAGGAGGCGAACTCCCGTTCGCTCATGATGCGCGACGAGCGTCCGTACTCGGTCGCCGCCGCGGCAATGCGCGGACGGCTGACGGATGCCGGTGCGGATGCCGCGGTCGTGGGGCTACTCGACCTCTGAGCCGCGAAACGCGCTGCGCTGCTGTTCTCTGCACGCGCGGTGGAAACTTCTGCCGCGTATGCAGATATGAGCAGCGTGAGTCGGCATCCGGCAGCGTGAGCGCGGCATCCTGAAGCGTGAGCGTGGCATCCCGCGGCATGAGCGTGGAACCGCCGCCGCCCCGTCGGAGGTTGTACGAGGCTCGGGGCGTTTCGTCTCGGTCGCTGCGCGTCCTCGCTCAACGACCGGGTAGCCCTATCGCTGCGCGAGCGGAGTGAGTCGGCACGGGGTGAGGCTCCGCGTGGACATGGCAGCGCCCCCCCCGCTCGACGACCGCTGGTCGCGGTGTGAGCGAGGGGCGCCGGTATGCGGGGTCAGGCGTCGCGACCGCGGGAGTAGCCGGCGTCGAAGCCGCGCTCGTACGCGTGCTGCGCGGCGCGGGCCGCACGGTGGTCGCCGTGCCCGTGGTGAGGGCGGCCGTGGCCGAACTCGGGGGCGAAGCGGTGTCCGCGCCCTCCGTCGAAGCCGCGGCGGTGCTCCGCGGGGGAGTCGTGACCGTGCTCGGCGTCGGCGCCGTGGCGGTGCGCGTGCGCGTGGCCGCAGTCGTCGCCGTGCTCGTCGCCGGGGCCGAAGCCGGGGCCGAACCCTGCGCGGAAGCCGGGGCCGAAACCGGGACCGAATCCTCCGCGGAACGGGCCGAATCCGCGACCGCGTCCGAACGGATGCCCGTGGCGACGGCCGAAGCCGCGGCCTCCGCGGCGACGGGGAAGGGGGGTGTTCTCGTCCCAGCCGAAGGCGCGGGCGATCTGCTCGAGAGTCGCGAGGGTGGTCGCGAGGTCGTCGGGGCTGACGGCATCCGTCACCGTGGCGCGGATGTTGTCGACCAGCGCTGCGAGGCGCTCCTTGGCGGCGCGGCCGTCGTCGGTGAGCGTCCAGCCGTCGGCGGTCTGCTCGACCCAGCCGCGCTCGACCAGTGCACGGACCTTGCCGGGGTGCAGCGGGCGTGACGCGGGGACCGTGCCGTCGATCACGTTGAGCAGGCGCCAGTCGCGGCGGCTCGCTCCTTCGCGCTCGAAGGCGGTGGCGAACTCGGCCGCCATCAGGCGATCGGTCGCGGTGATCCAGTAGCCGAAGGGGCGTGGGTTCTGTGTGTTGTCAGAGGTGTTCATGGTGAAGTCCTTAGATGTCAGTGTGCATGTGCTTGTCACAGTGCATGTATATGTATGGTGACATGAGTTCTAATGCATGTCAAGTCGCATGTAAAATCGAATCGTGAGCGCAGCAGAGAACGATCCGGCAGAGATCATCGCCCAGGCCCTGTCGCGGCTGCGTGGCCGGCGACCCGGCGGGCGAGGCCCCGGCGGCTGGCACGGCGGACCCCACCCTGAGCACTTCGGCCACGACGATCACGAGGGCAGAGGTGGTCGCGGCGGACACCCCGGCCGCGGCGGCTTCCCCGGCCCCCCGTGGATGACCGACCCCAGCGGGCGCTTCGGCGGTCCCGCCCGGATGCGGATGCTGGAAGCGCTGGCCGCGGCATCCGCTCCGCTCAGCGTGAGCGACCTCGGCGCGGCGATCGGCGTCGATCAGCCGCGTGCCTCCCGCCTCGTGCAGCAGGGCGTCGCGCACGACCTCGTGCGCCGCGAGGCCGACCCCGACGACGCCCGGCGCACGCGCATCGCCCTGACCGATGAGGGCCGTCGCCTCGCACGGGGCATGAGGGGAGAGCGGCGCGAGGTCCTCGGCAAGGCGCTCGCCGCCTTCACCGACGATGAGCGCGCAGAGCTCGCGCGCCTGCTGAACAAGCTCGCCGACAACTGGGGGCAGTGAGTCAGGCCCGCCAGGTCGGGGCTCCGGTCAGCGGCCGGAGGTCGCCTCGACGGGATCAGGCGCTGGGAGGCAGGGCTTCCGGGTCATAGGCGGCGAACTCGCCGCGCACCCGATAGGACGGGCCCAGCTCGTCCTGGATGTCATGGACCAGCGCTGCACCTTCGGCGATCCACTGTCGGCCGACGTCTGGATCAGGCCATCGGATCTCGGTGACGGGATCCAAGACCTCCTCCCAGATCTGGTTCCAGGCCTTGAGGCGGCGCCGGACGCCGATCGACAGCGGCAGCCAGCTCAACATCATCCCGCCGCCGAACCATCCGGGGACGACGACGACGTCCCGCGAGGGGCCTTCCGGGACAGGCATGCGCCGAGCCTACGAGCGGCCGGACTTGACCGGAAGCAGGAGCAGGAAGCCGGCGATCAGCACGACGACGATGCCGAGGATGCCGAACGCGGTCTGCGAGGTGAGGACGATCAGCAGCGTCCACGCGCCGGACGCCATCCAGCTCGCCGCCCTGCCGGTCGTGGCGTAGAGGCCGAAGATCTCGCCCTCGCGCCCCGCGGGGGTGACCCTGGCGAGGAAGGAGCGCGCCGCGGCCTGCGCCGGTCCGACGAATGCGCACAGGACGAGCCCGCCGATCCAGAACACCATCGTGCCGCCGTCGCGCAGGAAGAACACCACGAGTCCGGCGATCGTCATGGACGCCAGCGAGAGCAGGATGATGCGCTTGGGGCCGAACCGGTCGTCGAAGAGGCCGGCGATGATCGTGGAGACGCCCGCGATGAGGTTCGCGGCGATGCCGAAGATCACGAGCTCCTGGAACTCGAAGCCGAAGATCGTCGAGGCGATCACGGCGCCGAATGTGAACACGCCGCTGAGTCCGTCGCGGAACACCGCGCTCGCGAGCAGGAACCAGAAGGTGGTGCGGGTCTCGGGGGAGCGGTAGAGGCCGACGACGTCCTTCACGAGGAGGCCGTACGAGGCGAAGAAGCCCACCTTGCGCTCCGGGCGCCCCAGCGACGGCTCCGGCACGTTGAGGAAGATCGGGATGCTGAACACGATCGCCCACACCGCGCAGCCGACGGCGATCAGGCGGAACGGCAGGCCGTTGTCGGTCGACATCCCGAACCAGTCGAACGCGTCGAGCACGACGACGATCACGAGCGCGATGATGCCGCCGATGTAGCCGAAGCCCCAACCGAGCCCGGAGATGCGGCCGATCGTCTTCTGGTTGGCGATGCCGATCAGCATCGCGTTGGAGTTCACCGCCGCGATCTCCTGGAACACGGTGCCCGCCGAGATCAGCGCCACACCCACCCAGAACATGCTCACCTGCGGGGTCACGAACCAGAGCCCGAACATGCTGACGATGAGCGCGCCGGTGCCGATGCCGAGCCACAGCTTCTGCTTGCCCGCGGCATCCGCCCGCTGGCCGAGCACCGGGGCGAGCAGCAGGATCGCGAGCGCCGCGATGGTGCTGCCGAGTCCGAGACCCGAGGCGAGGTCGGCCTCGGCCGCCACGCGCACGGGGTCCTTCTCGCCGAGGGCCGCGATGTCGGCGGGCAGGAAGTCGGGGCCCACCAGGTACAGCGCCGTGAAGATGAACGTGAGGATCACCGAGTTGAACGGCTGCGTCGCCCAGTCCCACAGCGCCCACGAGTAGACCTGCTTCTTCGGAGCAGGGGTGTCGCCGCGGAGGTCGAGGCCGATCACGCCGACGGCGCCGCTCTTCGCGGTCGCCAGGGGTTCGGCGCGCTCTTCGGGTTCGCTCATGAGGGAAGTCTGGCGGCGGCCGGTGAACGGGCGGTGACGGCGCGCCGTGCGGCAGGGCGCACTCGACCGGCGGGGTAGGGTCGACGCATGTCGAGGCGGATGCGATGACGCGAACGGTCGTGCTGTTCGAAGGGGCCAGCGACAGGCTCGCGTTCGAGGCCGCCTCGCGACGACTCGACGTCGGAGTCGACGCGCTCGACCTCGTCGACCTCGACGGGATCACCAATCTGCGCGCCGTGCTCCGCGACCTTCTCGCGCAGACGGACGAGGTGCGGGTGCTCGGCCTCTACGACGCCGCGGAGGGCGCTTACGTGCGGCGGGTGCTGTCGGACCTCGGGGTGCTCGACTCCACCGCAGACCCCGAGCGCGTCGGATTCTTCGGCTGCGAACGCGATCTGGAAGACGAGGCGATCGCCGCCGCCGGCCCCGAGCTCGTCGTCGAGACGCTGGACGCCCGGGGAGAGCTCGCCCGCTTCCGCGTGTTCCAGGGGCAGCCAGCGCAGCGCGAGCGCGCCGTCGAGGATCAGCTCCACCGGTTCGCGGGAACGGCGGCCGGACGCAAGGCGCGGTTCGCGGCCGACGTGATCGACGCCATCCCCCTGGATCGGATGCCGCGCCCCCTCGTCGCGCTGCTCGATGCCGCGCTCGCCGGATAGCAGCGGCCCTCTTCTGTGGTCTAGCGGCCCTCGACGCTGATGCGGGGGTCGCGCAGCGTGCGGGCGTAGTCCTCCTTGAGCACGGCGAGGTGCAGCCACGCCTCGATGCGGGTGACGCCGGGCAGGGCGCGCAGCCGTTCGAGGCTCGCGTAGAGGGCTCCGGCCGACGGCTCGACCAGCGTCGCGACGATGTCGAAGCGGCCGAGGGTGCGCGCGGCGAAGTCGACGCCTCGTCCGGTGCGCAGCTCCTGCACGATCGCGGTGTCGTCATCGAGGTTCACCCCGACGCCCATCGACAGCTGCCGGTGCGCGAGGCCTCTCGCCTCCACGGCGCTGATCTTGATGACGCCGCCGTCGATCAAGCGCTGCACGCGGGTGGCGACGGCAGAGGGGGAGAGCCGCACGGCCTGGCCGAGGGCGCGGAAGCTCTTGCGTCCGTCGATCTGGAGCTGCTCGATGAGGGCCTCGTCGATCGCATCGAGGGTGATGTCGCCGTGGTACTCCGAGACGAAGAAGCCCTTGACGACGGTCGAGTAGATGATCGTGTTGATGTCGAGCACGCCGTCGAGGGCCCTGATGCGCGCGAGGAGGTCGTGCAGCTCCGCCATCGAGCCGAGGCGCACCTCGGTGACGAGGTCGTGCGCCCCGCCGACCGAGGAGACGAACACGGTCTCCGTCATGTCGCGCAGCGGCGCGGCGACGACGCCCGCCGCGCCCTCGGTGCGGATCGACACGTGCGCGAGCACGTGCTGTCCGAGGAACACCGGGTCGACGGCGGCGACGACGCGCACGGTGCGGTCGTCGAGCAGCACGCGCAGGCGCGCGGCCACGGCGGCGCGCGTCTGCGAGAGGCGGTCGGCGAGGGAGCGGATGCTGGCGCGTCCGTCCTCCTGCAGTGCGCGGATGAGATCGGCGTCGAAATCCATGGTCGTCCCGAAAGTGCTCGATTACCGGCGAACGCACGCGAGTGCGTACATGAATACAGTGCAGGATGGGCCACGCGTGTCGCAAGAGACACTTTTGCCTGTGAGGGCTGACAGAACTCCAGTGAATGAGTCTTCTCGCTGGAGTTCTGCCCTTGTCGAGGGGCTCGGACGCCCGTAGCATCCTTCGCTATCCGACATCTTCCGCAAAGGAGCGGGCTCCATGAACTCCACCACCACCAGGGCGCGACGCGCAGGCATCGCCGCCTTCGTCGGCACCACCATCGAGTGGTACGACTTCTACGTCTACGCGACGGCTGCGGCTCTCGTGTTCGGCCCCCTGTTCTTCCCGAGCGGCGATCCGCTCGTCGAGACCTCCCGGGCCTTCGCCACCTTCGCCGTCGCGTTCCTCGTGCGTCCGCTCGGCGGCATCATCTTCGGCCACATCGGCGACAAGTTCGGACGCCGCGTCTCCCTCGTGATCACCCTGCTCATGATGGGCGTCGCCACGGTGCTCGTCGGCTGCCTGCCGACCTTCGCCGACATCGGCATCGCCGCCCCCATCCTGCTCATCATCCTCCGCGCCCTGCAGGGTCTCGCGGTCGGCGGCGAGTGGGGAGGCGCGGTGCTCATGAGCGTCGAGCACGCCCCCGCGGGCAAGAAGACCTTCTACGGCGGCTTCACGCAGCTCGGCAACCCGGCCGGCGCCCTGCTCGCCTCCGGCATCTTCGCGATCATGTCCCGCGGCGGCGACGACTTCATCCTCAACGGCGGCTGGCGCATCCCGTTCCTGCTGTCGATCGTGCTCGTGGGCGTCGGCTTCTGGGTGCGCTACCGCGTCGAGGAGTCCCCGGTGTTCGAGCAGAAGGTCGAGGGCCGCAAGCAGTCCATGCCCCTCGGGTTCGCGCTCCGCGCCAACTGGCTGCCGATCCTCCTCGGCATCGGCATCCTGCCCATCTCCACCGGCGGCTACTACCTCGCCACGACCTTCGCGACCGCCTACGCGACCGGCGAGCCCATCGCCATCAGCGAGCAGGTCATCCTCGACGCCATGACCATCGCCTCCTTCGTGGAGTTCGTCGTCACTCTCCCTGTGGCCTGGCTCGGCGACAAGTGGGGCCGCAAGAACATCATGTACATCGGCCTCGTGACCTCGGTGCTGACGTTCATCCCGTTCCTGCTCGTGATGCCGGGCAGGGTCGAGCCGCTGATCTTCCTGTTCGCCTCGCTGGTGCGCATCGCGATGAGCGCGACGTACGCGCCGATCGCCGCGATCCTCGCGCAGATGTTCCGTCCGCAGGCCCGCTACACCTCGATCGCGCTGTCCTACGGCGTGGGCGCGGCGATCTGGGCCGGGTTCTCGCCCTGGTTCGCCACCCAGCTCGTCGCCTGGACGGGCAGCATCTGGTCGGTCATCGCGATGTTCATCGGCATGGCCGTCATCGCCGGAGTCTGCACCAGGCTCGCGCCGCAGCACTCCGACGAGGCGCCCGTCACGGCATCCTTCACCGCCCGCACCGACACGACTGCGAACCCGCTCCCATGAGAAAGCTCTCCCCCTTCGACCGCTCGGCCCAGACCGAGCCCCTCCTGATCACGGCCAGGGCGATCCACACGGCGGATGCCGTCGCCACGACAGCGTCCGCCATGCTGACCGACCGTGGACGGATCGTCGCGATCGGCACGGCCGCCGAGTGCGAGGCCGCCGCCGAACGCGCCGGTCTCGCCCCGGAGCGGATCGACCTCGGCGATGCCGTGATCGTCCCCGGGTTCGTCGACGCGCACGCCCACCCGCTCATGTTCGGCCAGATGATGACCTGGGTGGACTGCGGACCCGGCCAGGCCGGCAGCATCCCCGAGATCGTGGCGCTGCTGCGCGCGGCGGCGGCCGACGCTCCCGAGGGGCGGCCGGTGCGCGGCTACGGCTACGAGCAGCGCAACCTCGTCGAGCAGCGGCATCCGACCCGCTTCGAGCTCGACGAGGTGGCCTCCGACCGCGAGGTGTACCTCATGAACGCGTCGGGGCACGGCGGCGTCGTGAACTCGTACACGCTCGCGGCCGGCGGCATCGACCGCGACACCCCGAACCCCGCTGGCGGCGAGTTCTTCCGCGATGCGGACGGCGAGCTGACGGGCGAGCTCTCGGATGCCGCGTGCAACATCCTCACGGGCGTGCACGGCGTGAAGATCGGCCACCACGGACCGAACTTCCACCTCGCCGACGAGCCGGAGGAGCACCTGCGTCAGCTGGATGCCGCCACCCAGCGGTTCCTCGCCGGCGGCGTCACCTCGATCGGCGACTGCCAGGTCACCCGCCGCGAGTTCGACATGTACCTGCGTCTCGCCGAGGCCGGACGCCTGGAGCTGCGCGTCTCGATGTACCTGCTGTCGCACCTGCTCGACGAGGCCCTGGAGATGGGGCTCGTCGGCCAGTTCGGCAACGCCCACCTCAGCTTCGCCGGCATCAAGTTCTACGCCGACGGCACGCTCGGCGGCTGGACCGCGTACTTCCCCGACGGCTACGTCGGAGACCCGTGCCGCACCGGACAGCTGTACCACGAGCCCGCCGCATACGCCGAGCTCATCCGCAAGGCGCACGCCGCCGGCCTGCAGACGGCGACGCACGCGCAGTCCCCGACGGCGATCGAGATGGTCGTCTCGGCGATCGAAGCCGCTCTCGCCGAGCGCCCCGACGCCGACGCCCGGCACCGCATCGAGCACTGCGGTCTGCCCACCACCGAGCAGATCGAGCGCATGGCCGCCTCCGGCATCCGCCCCGTCAACCAGACGCAGCACTACTTCAACTGGGGCGAGGGCGTGGAGCAGGCGATCGGCACCCCCGGCGAGCGGTTCAACCCGCTCGGCGAGTTCGAGCGCGCGGGGGTCGGCTTCACCATCTCCTCTGACGCGCCCGTGGCCGAGCCCATCCCGCTCGAGGCGATCCAGACCGCCGTCACCCGCGTGACGCGCCGCGGCCACACCCTCGGCCCCGACGACCTCCGCATCTCGGCGCTGTCAGCGCTGCGGGCGCACACCATCGAGGGCGCCATCTCGATCGGCCGCGAAGACGACCTCGGCTCGCTCGAGGTCGGCAAGTACGCCGACTTCGCCGTGCTGTCCGACGATCCGCTCGCCGTGGCCCCCGAGACGATCTCCGCGATCATCGTCCGCGAGACCTGGGTCGACGGCACGCGCCGCCACTCGGCGGCGTGAGGGAGGATGCCATCATGACCGATCAGTACGCGGACACGGCGGGGCGGGCGGTCCTGGAGACCATCCGCGGCTACGGGGTGACGGCGGTGTTCGGCATCCCCGGCACCCACAACCTGGAGCTGTACCGCCCGCTCGCCGACCTCGGCATCCGCGCGGTGACGAACCGCCACGAGCAGGGCTCCGGCTACGGCGCCGACGGGTGGGCACAGCAGACCGGGCTCCCCGGGGTGGTCATCACGACCTCCGGGCCGGGACTGCAGAACGCCATGAGCGCGATCGGCACGGCCTTCTGCGAGTCGCGTCCGCTGCTCGTGCTCTCGCCGGGTGTGCCGCTCGGCTCCGAGTTCGCCGACGTGGGCACCCTGCACGAGACGAAGGACGCGACGGCGATGGTCGGCGCGATCGCCGAGTGGTCGCGCCGCGTCACCACGGCGGCGGAGGCGGTGGATGCCGTGCACGACGCCTTCGCGCTGTTCCGCACCGGGCGTCCCCGCCCCGTGCACATCGAGATCCCCCTCGACGTCCTGGAGGCGCCGGCCGGGGTCCCCGAGGCGCACAGGCTCCCCAGGCCGGCGCCGTCCCCTCACTCGGGAGACCCGGCCGGCGTCGCAGAGGCGGCGCGGCTGCTCGCGGACGCCCGCACCCCGGTCATCGTCGCCGGCGGCGGAGCGACGGATGCCGCGGCCGGCGTCACCGCGCTCGCCGAGCATCTCGGCGCCCCGGTGCTGACGACCCTGAACGGCAAGGGCGTCGTCGACGAGCGGCATCCGCTGTCCCTCGGATCGAACCTGCGTCTCGCCGCGGCCCGTGCGGTCGCCGAAGACGCCGACGTGCTGCTCGTCGTCGGCTCGAAGCTGGGGGAGGCCGAGCTGTGGGCTCCCCGGCTGGAGGCACGGGGAGCCGTGGTGCGCATCGACATCTCCGTCGCGCAGCTCGACAAGAACCTCGCGGCCACGGTCGGGATCGCGGGCGATGCCGCGGCGGTGGTCGACGCCCTGCTCGCGCACCTGCCCTTGGGCGACCGCCCTCCGCGCGACCTCGCGGCCGAGCGCGCCGCGATCGACGCGGAGATGCGCGACACGGCCCCCCAGACCGTCGCGCTCGCCGAGATCATCGCCGAGGCGCTGCCCGACGACGCGATCGTCGCCGGGGACTCCTCGCAGATCGTTTACATGGCGCTGGGGAGCGTGCTGCGGTCGCAGCATCCGCACTCCCTGCTCTACACGCCCACCTATGCGACCCTCGGCTACGGCCTGCCCGCCGCGATCGGCGCCCGCGTGGCCGACGACTCGCGCCCGGCCGTCACCGTGATCGGCGACGGAGCCCTCATGTTCTGCGTCAACGAGCTCGTGACTGCGGTCGAGCAGCGTCTCGACGTCACGGTCGTGTGCGTCGACAACGGCGGATACGCCGAGATCCGTCAGAACGAGCTCGATCGAGGGATGACCCCGATCGGCGTCGACCTCGTGCAGCCCGACTGGGCGGCCCTCGCGACCGCGTTCGGCGCGACCGGGCGCCGCGTCGAGCGCCGGGAGGACATCGCGGCGAGCATCCGCGACGCCATCGCCGACGGCGGCGTGCAGCTCGTGCACATCCCGCAGAACGCCCTCTGAACAGCATCCGACAGACAGGACCCACCATGACCGAGAACGTCGGACCCATCGACGCCTCCCAGAACCCGCGGTACTCCGGGATCGCCACCTTCGCGCGGCTTCCCCGCATCGAGGACGTGCCGCGCGCCGACATCGCCGTCGTCGGCATCCCCTTCGACTCCGGGGTGAGCTACCGCCCAGGCACCCGGTTCGGGCCGTCGCACGTGCGCGAGTCGTCCCGCCTGCTGCGGCCGTACAACCCCGCGCAGGACGTGTCGCCGTTCGCGATCGCCCAGGTGGTGGATGCCGGAGACATCCCGGTGAACCCGTTCGACATCACGGCGGCCGTGAACGAGGTGGAGAGCGCGGCGTTGGCCCTCGGCGAGCAGGTCTCGCGCATCGTCACGATCGGCGGCGACCACACGGTGGCCCTGCCGCTGCTGCGCGTCGTCGCGGCGAAGCACGGTCCGGTCGCCGTGCTGCACTTCGACGCCCACCTCGACACCTGGGACACCTACTTCGGCGCCCCGATCACGCACGGGACGCCCTTCCGCCGCGCGAGCGAGGAGGGCCTGATCGACCTCACCGCGAGCTGCCACGTCGGCACCCGCGGTCCGCTCTACTCCAAGCAGGACCTCGAGGACGACGAGCGCCTGGGCTTCTCCATCGTGTCGAGCGAGTACATCGAAGAGCACGGCGTCGAGGCCGGCATCCAGCGCATCCTGCAGCGCATCGGCGACCGTCCGCTCTACGTCTCGATCGACATCGACGTGCTCGACCCCGCGCACGCCCCCGGCACCGGCACTCCGGAGGCCGGCGGCCTCACGAGCCGCGAGCTGCTGCGCATCCTCCGCGCCCTGTCGGCGACGACCATCGTGGGAGCGGACGTGGTCGAGGTGTCGCCCGCCTACGACCACGCGCAGATGACCGGCATCGCCGCGAGCCACGTCCTGTACGAGCTGGTGACGCTGCTCGCGGCGCAGCTCGCGCGCGACTGACGCGGGGCGGCGCCGGCCGTGTCCTCACACGAAGGATGCCGCGAGCAGCTCGGCGAAGAGCTCCTCGGCGTCGCAGTCCACGCGGCGCCGGGCGAACCAGTCGCAGATGTTGACGCAGTCGCGGTGCAGCAGGTCGAGGCCCTGCGGATTGGCGATGATGTCGACGATCTGCGGCAGATCGATCACCCGCACACGCCCCTCGTGCACGAGGAGGTTGTACGCCGACAGGTCGCCGTGCGCGAAGCCGGCCACGGCGAACACCCGCATGATCTCCACGATCTGCGTGTAGAAGCCGGCGAGCTCCTCGCGTGAGGAGCGCACCTGCGCCAGCCGCGGCGCGGCCGTGCCCGACTCGTCGCCGATGAACTCCATCAGGATCTCGGTGCCGTTCACCTGCACCGGGTACGGCACCGGCGCCCCGAGCTCGTGCATCCGGCACAGGGCGTCGAACTCGGCGATCGACCAGGCGGATGCCGCGACCTCACGGCCGTGGGAGGACTTCTTGGCGAGCGCGCGGGCGTCGCGCGTGTTCTGCACGCCGCGACCCTCCGTGTACATCGCCGAGCGGTGGAAGCTGCGGGTCTCCTCGCCGCGGTACCGCTTCGCCGCGAGCAGCGTGCGCTGATCGGGGTCGTCGGGCACGGCGCGCTCCAGCAGGAACACGTCGGCCTCCTTGCCGGTCTTGAGGATGCCGAGCTCGGTGTCGAGCGCGCCGGCATCCGTCACGATCCAGGAGGGCCACGGCAGCGGTCCGCGCTGCGTGGGGATGGTGGTCGGCCAGGTGGTCCAGCGCTGCCCGTCGCCGGGCTCGACGTCGGCGAAGGTGAGGGAGAGTTCGAGTGCGTCGAAGGACGCGAGGGGATCGGTCACTTTTGATTGCTCCGTGATGGCCAGGAGGCCACACAGGCGGCGACCTCAGGGAAGGATGTCGGCGAGGGGCGCGACAAAGACGTTCGTCATCTTCTCGGCTCCTCTCGCTCGTTCTTCCCGGGCTCTTCCCGGTGCGCCGTCGAGCCTACCCTCGGCGGCGGCGGTTGTCACGACCGGGATGGCGGAACGAGACGGACCAGCACCCCGTCGCCTTCGCCCCCGATCGCGACGACCCAGGAATCACCGACCCGCGCGGCGGCGTTCGCCCCGCACAGGAACGGCAGCGGATGCTCGTCGCCGCCGGCGTCGGTCAGGAGCAGTGCATCCGCGCACCCCGAGCGCGCCTCGATGCTCGCGCGGGCCTCGGATGAGCCGCCGACGACCACACCCTGCTCGGCGGAGTCGCGGGCGCCTCCGCCCCACCAGAGGGCCGTCCCGTCGGCGGCGACAGCGACGTGAGGGCGCTCCGCGTTCTGCGCAGCCCGGGATCTCTCGGCGCCGTCGGGTTCGAGGACGACCCTGGCGGTGCGGGTGGCGAGGTGGATGGCGCCCGTCGCGTCGACGTCGACGTCGACGGGGGGAAGGTCGGGCGATGATCCGGGCGCATCGCTCCAGTCCAGCGGCTCGGAATGCAGCAGGGTCCGTGCGCCGTCGTCGAGCGAGACCCGCAGCACCTCGTAGCCGAGTGCGCCGTCGTCGCCCACCCGGTAGCGGATGACGATCGCCGCACCGGACTGGACGGCGACGTCGCCGAACTCGAAGTCGCCGAAGTCCGTGGGTCCGCCGGATCCGCTCGGCGCCTCGCCGGGCAGATCGCGCATGCTCAGGGTCGAGGTGTCGAGAACCGCGAGCACGGGGGCGCCCTCGTCGCGCACCACGACGAGCTCGGTCGGGGAGAGCGTCGCCATCGCGGTGACCCGCGAGAGGGGGGAGTCGAGCGGAGCGTTGAATCTCGCGACCGTCTCCTCCTCGGCGTCGACGTGCAGCCAGGACCCGGAGGACACGGCCCAGAAGCCGCCGTCGCCGTCGGGCGTCAGATGGGACATGCCGTAGGCGATGTCGGCGCGCTCGGCGCCGAAAGGGACCGGCGCGAGCGTCCAGTCGGAGGGCCCCGGCTGCGGCGCGCACCCCGTCAGCGCCGTCGCCAGCACGGCGGCCACCGCGGCTCCCGTCAGCATCCATCCGCCGTTCCGCCGTCTCCTGTACATGCGACCACCCTGCAGGGCCGACCTGGGAGGCTCCCGATCCCGACCGGCCACGGACTGCCCCGGACGAATGGTCGGATGCCGTGGACGCGACGTCGGGCGACGGCATCCGGAGCCTGCGAGGGTGGAACCATGACGACGACCGCCCCCGTTCCCACCATCGGCTCCGCCCCCGTCGAGCGCATGCGCTACGGCGGGCTCATCGTGCTGATGCTGATGGGGTTCCTGCTGGTGACGGCGGAGTTCCTGCCCAACGGCGTCCTCACCGAGATGGCCGACGCGCTGGGGGTCACCCCGGGGCAGGCCGGGCAGACCGTGACGGTGACCGCGCTCGTCGGTCTCGTGGTGGCGCCGACCATCGGCCTCATCTTCCCTCGTCTCGACCGACGATCGCTGCTCGTGTGGATGGCGCTCGCCGCGGCCGTGTCGAACCTCATCGTGGCGTTCGCGCCGAACCTCATCATCGTGCTGGCGGCGCGGTTCCTGCTGGGCGCCGCCATCAGCGCGTTCTGGTCGATGTCGATCACGGTCGCCGCGGCCCTCGCCGGCCCCGACCGGCTCGGACGCGGGGTCATGTTCACGTCGGCCGGCGTCTCGCTCGCCACGGTCGCCGGGGTTCCGCTCGGCGTCATGCTCTCCGAGCTCGTCGATTGGCGCATGGTGTTCGGCATCGCCAGCGCGCTGATGGTGGTGCTCGCGGTCGCGCTGCGGTTCACGCTCCCCTCGGTGCCTGCGGCGCAGGCCTCCAGCATCCGCCTCCTCGTCGACACGCTGCGTCGCCCCGGCATCGGCCTCGGCATGGCCGGTCACATCTTCGTCGTGCTCGGGCACTTCCTCGCCTACACGTACGTGCGGCTCGCTCTCGAGCGCATCCCCGAGGTCGACGCCTCCACGATCGTCGTGCTCCTCGCACTGTTCGGCCTCGGCGGCCTGGCGGGCAACATCGCCATCGGACTCGTGATCGACCGCACCTTCGCGTTCTTCGCGGTCTTCGCGCCCGTGGTGATCGCGGTCGCCGTGATCTCGATGATCGTCTTCTCGGGCTCGATCGTCGGCGTCGCGGTGGTCGTGCTCGTGTGGGGCTTCTTCTTCTCGTCCTGGCTGATCGTCGCGAACACGTGGGTGGGGCATCGGATGCCGGATCGCCTCGAAGCAGGCGGCAGCCTCGTCGTCGTGGGCTTCCAGGCGGCGATCACGATCGCGGCCGGTGTGGGCGGACTCCTCGTCGACACGCTGAGCATCGAGCTCGTCTACGTGGTCGGCGCCGTGTCGCTGCTGCTCGGCGCCGTGCTCTTCGGCGCATCGAACCGGGCGCGGGCTCCACGGATCGCCGTCGCGTAACCGCGCGCACCTGCAGGTGCCCGACCCGAGTCCGTCCGAGGCTGATGCCTGGGGAAACGGAGACGAGAGTGTTCGCGTGCGGGGTGTCGACCAGAGACACGCCGTGCACGGTGCACTTCGTCTCCGTCTTCCGACGAACGAGGCGAGGCGGGGCTAGGCCGAGACGGGGAAGCGGGATGCCGTGCGCCAGGCGCTCGGGGTCAGGCCGGTGCGGCGGCGGAAGGCGCGGCTGAACCCCTCATCGGAGGCGTAGCCCAGCTCGCGGGAGGTCTCCGAGACGGAACGCCCCGCCTCCAGCATCCGCTTCGCCGCGTCGACGCGCACCTCGGTGACGTAGTCGGCGGGGGAGCGGCCGATCGCGCTGCGGAACCGCTCTGCGAACGCGGAGCGCGACATGGCGCCGACGCCGGCGAGGCGTTCGACGGTCCACTCGCGACCGGGCTCCTCGTGGATCGCCTCGACGACGCGGTCGAGGAACGGATCCTTCGAGACCGACGGCCACCCCTCGGGGGCGCAGCCGTTCGCAGCCCAGGCGCGGATGACCGACAGCAGCACCGTCGTCGCCATCATGCGGCAGATCAGCGGATCACCCTGGCGCACCGCGCAGGCGGCCGGGTCGGTCGGGCCCATGCTGGCGGCCAGCGCCGCAGCCGCAGGTTCGAGCACGTCGAATCCGGTGACGGTGATGTAGTCGGGCAGCACGGCGTCGAGCGTCGATGCCGAGTCGGCCCATTCGAGATCGACGACCACAAGCGTGGTCTCGGCGTCAGCCTCGAGAGCGAGGGCGGCGCGCCCCACCGTGAGGAAGGCGTCGCCGGCCGTCAGCGCGGCGCGCGGGCCGGGGATGTCGACGGCGATGAGGTGCGAGGAGCGGTCGACGTCCAGTCGGCACCCGGAGTCCAGCGGAGGGATGCCGTGCACGGCGCCGTGGGCGATGTAGACGAGCGTCGCCGCACCCGGCGCGAGCGGAAGCAGCGCCCCGGCATCCAGGATCCGGCGTCGACCGACGCCGACGCGGAGGTCGACGGCGCCGAGAACCTGCGAGAGGGCTTCGGAGTCGACGGTCACCATGCCTTCGGCAACGTCGGGGAGCGCCGGGGTATTCCGCGGAGACGCGAATGTGACGGGCAGCACCTCCTGGGGGCGTTCCCATCCGCGGGCTCTAACGTTGATCTCGTGCAGAAGAAGCGTGGACGTCGTGTCCTGAAAGCGATCGTCTGGGGTGTCGTCGCCGTCGTCGTGCTCGGGATCGTCGGCGTCGTCGGCTGGAGCCAGATCGGGGTGATGCCCGCCGAGAAGGCCCAGCTGGCGAGCGTTCGCGAGAACCCGGCGATCCACGTCGAGGATGCCGAGCAGGGCATCGTGCTCGCGCCCGCAGACGGCGATTCCGAGCTGGGCCTGGTCTTCATCCCCGGGGCGAAGGTGGATCCGTGGGCGTACGCCCCGATCCTGCAGAGCCTCGCCGAGGAGGGCGTCACCGTGGTGATCACGCGCCCGTGGCTGAACCTCGCCTTCTTCGACCTGCGTGGACTCGACGCCTTCACCTCCGCCGCCCCCGACATCGACCACTGGGCCGTCGGCGGGCACTCGCTGGGCGGCGTGCGCGCGTGCCAGCTGGCCGCCGATGCGGACGCCCTCGTGCTCTTCGGCTCGTACTGCTCGAACGACCTCTCCGACACCGATCTCGCCGTGCTGAGCATCTCGGGGAGCGAGGACGGACTGTCGACGCCGGAGAAGATCGATGCGGCCAGGGCCCTGCTCCCCGGTGACGCCGAGATGGTCCAGATCGAGGGCGCGTCTCACGCGTCGTTCGGCGACTACGGTCCCCAGGACGGCGACGGGCAGCCGACGATCACGGACGAGGAGATGCACGCGCGCGTCGCCGAGATCCTGGACGCCTTCGTGGCCGACCTCCCCCAGTCCTGAGCGGTCGCTCCGCGCATCCGAGCGAGCACGACTCAACCATTCGATGGATCACGGATGCCGCGGAGCCGCCTAGCGTGGGGAGTACCCGATTCCTAGGAGCACTGTGTTCACCGAGCCCTCCCGCCTGTACCGCGTCCTGGCCATCACCGAGGCGATCACCTGGACGCTCCTCATCTCGGCCCTCATCGCGCGGGCGGCCGGCGCTCCGGGGATCGTCGTCACGATCGGCGGCGGCATCCACGGGTTCGTGTTCCTCGCCTACGGGGCGACCGCGATCCTCGTGGCATTGAACAACCGCTGGCATGCGGGCGTCGCCGTGCTCGCCGTCGCCAGCGCGATCGTGCCCTACGCGACGATCCCGATGGAGATCTGGCTGCACCGCACGGGGCGCCTCGCCGGCGCCTGGCGGCTGGAAGAGGGCGAAGACCCGCGCGACCGGCGCTGGATCGACCGGCTGATGCGCTGGTTCCTGCGGCGTCCGTGGGTGCTGGGCGGGCTGATCGCGATCGCGGTCGTGGCGCTCTACGTCATCCTGCTGCTCGTCGGTCCGCCCGGAGGCAAGTGACCTCGCCCGTCACGGGGTGATGATGATGGCGTTCTTCTCGACGATCTCGTCGAAGACCGCATCCACGTCGCCGCCCACGCAGTCGACGATCACGAAGACGCCGGCCCCCGTCGCCGTGAACGCGCGAGCCGTGATCGACCAGTCGTGCCCGTCGCGCGTCCCGGTCAGCTGACGCGCATCGACCAGCGGCGTTCCGCCGGTCTGGTACCCGAGCTGCACGGTCGTCGCGAGCAGCGTCACGGAGGCCGAGGTCGTGCCGCCGACGACCTGCGCGAGCACCGCGTCCGAACTGACCTCGTCGTCGCCCGGCGTCATGTCCACGTCGGATGCGAGCCCCTGCCAGAACCGCGCCGTGCAGGTGTCGTCGATCGTGCCGTCCGTCCATCCGCCGTTGCCGTCGTCGGGGGCGACCGACTTCCAGCCGTCGTCGAACAGGAGGCCGTCGCCCCACTGGATGTACGCGGTCGACGGCAGATCGGCGCCGTCGGCGAACGACATCGTCGCGGGGATGCCGTCTTCTGCGGGCTCGTCGGAGGGAACCGGGGTGCTCGTCGGCCCGTCGACCGCCGGCGGATCCGCGGGGATCTGCGCGTAGAGGCAGCCGCTCAGCGGCAGCGCGACGACTCCGACGATGATCGCCGCGGCGAGACGGCCCCCCGATGTACGCGTCATGCCGGTCAGCCTAGCCCCGGGGCCACGGGCGCGGGGAGTCAGTGCGCAGTGGCGACGCCGACGGCGTCGTGCACGATCACGGCCGCGACGCGGGCTCCGGCGCCGGCCGCGACGATGAGCTGCTGGGGTCCGGGGGCGGCGGCATCCCCCGCGGCGTAGAGGCCGGGCACGTCGGTGCGCCCTGAGCGGTCGGTGACGAGGTGCCCGTGCCCGTCGACCGCCGCGGTGAAGCCGTCGAGGAACGAGAGGTCGGTCTCCCACGCCGGCCGCACGAACCCGCCGCCGACCCTGATCACCTGACCGCCGTCGAGACGGATCGCCTCGAGCCTGCCCCGTTCGCCCACGAGCTCGGTGATCGGTTGCCGCAGCACGGCGATCCCCGCGGCGGCGAGCTCGGCCTCCTCCGTCGTCGTGACGGCGTCGGAGCCGTTCGTGAAGACCGTGAGGCTCTCGGTCCAGCGGGCGATCAGCCGTGCGCGATCGGCGAGGTCGGCGGACTCCCCGATGAGCGCGAGGCGTCGACCGCGCAGCTCCCATGCGTCGCAGGCCGCGCAGCTGAACAGGCTCATGCCGTAGAAGCCCCGCAGGTTCGGCACCTCAGGCAGCGTCTCGCGCAGGCCGGTGGCGAGCAGCACGGCGCGGGTGCGGACCGTCTCCGTGGCCTCCGTGCGGCCGATCCCCGCGGCGAACCCGTCGTCCGTCTGCGTCAGCGAGGCGACGCGCACGCGGGAGCGGATCTCGACGTTCGGGTAGGCGGCGAGCTCCGCCCGGGCGAGCTTGCGCAGCTCGTGCGGGGGCACGCCGTCGCGGGTCAGGAAACCGTGCGAGTTCAACGTCGCCGCGTTCCGTGGGCGATCGGCATCCACGACGAGCACCCGCACCAGGGACCGGCCCAGGTTGAGGGCGGCGGAGAGGCCCGCAGGGCCCCCGCCGATGATCAGCACGTCGTACGGAGCCGTCTCAGCCATGCGCACCCTCCTGTGGGGGAAGGGCGGCGACCACCGGGTGGTCGAACGCGGAGACGCCGACCTTGGCGGCGCCGCCGGGCGAGCCGAGCTCATCGAAGAACTCCACATTCGCCTTGTAGTAATCCTGCCACTCCTCGGGCAGGTCGTCCTCGTAGTAGATCGCCTCCACGGGGCACACCGGCTCGCAGGCGCCGCAGTCGACGCACTCGTCGGGGTGGATGTAGAGGGAGCGCTCTCCCTCGTAGATGCAGTCGACGGGGCACTCGTCGATGCAGGCGCGATCCTTCACATCGACGCAGGGCAGCGCGATGACGTAGGTCATCGGACGAGAGCGCCGTCGCGCGACACCGCGACCTGCTCGTCGCGGGGCACGACCTTCACGCGCTCGCGGGCGTGCCGGTGCGTCTCGCCGAGGCGCCGCTCGTGGGCGTCGAGGGCCAGCCACCCGTCCCAGGTCGTGTACTCGGCGCCGTCCGCGTCGAGCACGTCGAGCACGTCCTCGTCGGAGGCGGGGTCTGCGAGCAGCCCGGCCTCCGCGTCCGCCACGAGGTGCGTGATCGTCTCCAGCGCGTCGGACTTCGTGTGCCCGATGAGGCCGACGGGTCCGCGCTTGATCCAGCCGGTCGCGTACAGGCCGGGCTCGTCGGCCACACGGCCGCCGTCGTTCGGCACCACGCCGCGCGCCTCGTCGAACGGCGCATCGACCACACGGGTGCCGTAGTACCCGACCGCGCGGTACACGGCCTGCACGGCGTAGTCGCGGAACTCACCGGTGCGCACGAGGGCGCCATCGGCATCCGCGCGGGTCCGCTCGAAGCGGATGCTCTCGACCCGCCCGTCGCCCTCGATCGCGACGGGGGCGTGCCAGAAGTGCAGGTGCAGTCGGCGGGATGCCGTGCCCGCCGGGCGGTCGCGCCAGCCGTTCAGCGTGCGCAGCATGACCTTGAGCTGGTTGTTCGTCGCGGCTGCCGGATCGACGCCGTCGAAGTCCTCGTCGTGCAGCACGATGTCGACGTCGCGCACCTCGCCGAGCTCCCGCAGTTCGATGGGCGTGAACTTGATGTCGGCGGGGCCGCGGCGCCCGAACACGTGCACGTCGGTGACCGCGGAGGACTCCAGACCCGCCAGGACGTTGTCGGGCACCTCGGTCGTGCGGAGGTCCACGGCGTGCTTCGCGAGAACCCGGGCGACGTCGAGTGCGACGTTGCCGTTGCCGATCACCGCCACAGACGACGCGTCGAGAGGCCAGGTGCGCGCGACATCGGGGTGACCGTCGAACCACGCCACGAAGTCGGCGGCGCCGTAGGAGCCGGGGAGCTCGACGCCGGGGATGTCGAGGGCCGCATCGCGGATCGCCCCGGTCGCGAGGATCACCGCGTGGTAGCGCTCGCGGAGGTCGTCGAGGGAGACGTCGCGGCCGACCTCCACGTTGCCGATGAAGCGGATCGTGCGCCGGGTGGGCGCGGGGTCCCCGTCGTCGACGACGGGGAATGCGTCGAGCATCTCGTGCAGCGAGTTGACGATGCCCTTGATGCGCGGGTGGTCGGGGGCGACGCCGTAGCGGATGAGGCCGTAGGGCGCGGGGAGCGATTCGAACAGGTCGATCTCCACGCGGCCGGAGCGCTCGGCGACGGCGTTCGCGAGGAGGTTGCCCGCGTAGATGCCCGCGGGGCCGGCGCCGACGATCGCGACGCGCAGGGCCAGCGGGCGCGGCGAAGACGAGGAGACGGGGGTCGTTGACATGGCGGATCTTTCGGTGCGGGTGCGGGTGCGGGTGCGGGTGCGGGTGCGGGTGCGGGTGCGGGTGCGGGTGCGGTCAGCGGTTGAGGGAGGTCTCGACGACCTGGACGAGTCCGGTGTCGACGGCGAGCCCCGCGATGAGGGCGTCGCTCCAGTGGGTCCTGGGAGGCTGCGAGGAGATGGTCACGGATGCCGCGGCGTGTGGGCTCAGCCGCACGACGTCTCCCACCACGATCACGGCGGGGGAGCGCACCTGGCGGGAGGCCGCGAGCGAGGCGATCGTCCCGAGGGTGCCGATCGTGATGCGCTGGCTCTCGCCGAAGCCGTCTTCGATGATCGCGACGGGGCAGTCGTCGCCGCGGGCGCCGGCGGCGAGAACGTGGGCCGAGTGCCCCAGCGTGTTCACCCCCATCAGCAGCACGACGGTGTGGTCGGAGCCACCGGGGATGCGCTCGATCTGGTCGTGCGCGCTGACCACGGTGAACGAGGCCGCCAGGCCGCGATGGGTGAGCGGGATGCCGGCGACGGCGGGCACCGAGACGGCGCTGGTCACGCCGGGCACGACCTCGACCGTGACGCCGGCCTCCTCGCAGAACAGCTGCTCCTCACGGCCTCGGCCGAAGACGAACGGATCGCCGCCCTTCAGGCGCACGACGTCCCGACCCTCGCGGGCCAGGGAGACGAGGAGGTCGTTGATGCCGTCCTGGGGCACCGGGTGGTGGCCGGGGAGCTTGCCGACGTCGACGACCTCCGCCGTCAGCACGACGCCCTCCTCCGCGAGCTGCTGCAGCACCTGCCGCGCGCCGAGGCGGTCGGCGACGATGACGTCGGCATCCTGCAGCGCCCGCAGGCCGCGGAGCGTGAGCAGGCCGGCGTCTCCCGGTCCCGCCCCGACGAGGGTCACTCTTCCGGTCATCGTGCACCTCCGAGGAGCAGTCCGCGATTGCGCAGCATCCGGCGCTCGAGCGGGGCGAACAGGACCAGCTCGATGACGATGCCGATCGCGAGGATGAGCAGGATCGTGCCGAGCACGCTCGCGAGGTCGGCGAGCTCGCGCGACTGGTTGAGCATCGTCCCCAGCCCGAATCCCATCGACCCGCCCATCGTGATGATCTCGGCCGCCATCAGGGAGCGCCACGAGAACGCCCACCCCTGCTTGAGGCCCGCGAAGTACCCGGGCAGGGCGGCGGGGAGCGTCACCGCGGTCGCCAGCTGCCAGCGGCTCGCGCCGAGCACGATGCCGACGCGACGCAACTGCGGCGGCACCTGGTCGATGCCGGAGAGCAGCCCGTTCACGATCGAGGGGATCGCCCCCATCAGGATCACGAAGTATGCGGTGCCGTCGGTCAGGCCGAACCAGATGATCGCGGCGGGCACCCAGGCCACGGAGGGCAGCACGGTGAGTCCAGAGATGAGCGGGCCGGCGGCGCGACGCAGCAGCTTCCACTCGGCGAGCAGCATCCCGAGCGCTGTGCCGCCCACGATCGCGATGAGGAAGCCGATGACGCCGCGTTCGAGGCTCGTGAGCACCGCCTCCTGCAGGCGACCCGACTCCCACGCGTCGCCGAGCGCCGAGGCGACCGCGAGCGGGCTCGGAGCCTTGTCGGGGCGGGGGTTCGCGATGACGACGTAGAGCTGCCAGACGGCGAGCAGCACGACGAGCAGCGTGACCGGAGGCAGCGTCTTGGCGAGCACGTCGCGCCACCGCGGTGTGCGCTGCACCTCGTCGGACTGCAGGCGGTCGAGGCCGGTCGACAGCGTGCGCAGGTCGCTGTACGCATCGCCGCTCGCGGTGTCGTCCGCCGGGCGGAAGACGGTGGTCTCATGAGGCATTGCGGGCGATCTCCTTCCGCAGCTCGGCGGTGATCTCGGTGGCGAGGGCGGCGACCTCGGGCGACTCGATGCGGCGCCCAGAGGTGTTCGCGATGCGCCACTCGCCGGCGATGCGACCTGGGCGACTGGAGAGCAGGATGACCCGCTGGCCCAGTCGAGCGGCCTCTCGCACGTTGTGCGTGACGAACACGATCGTGCGGCCGGTGGCCCGCCACACGCGCTCGAGCTCCTCGTGCAGCAGGTCGCGGGTGATGGCGTCGAGGGCGGCGAAGGGCTCGTCCATGAGCAGCACGGCGCGATCCTGCGCGAGGGCGCGGGCGAGGGCGACGCGCTGGCGCATGCCGCCGGAGAGCTCGTGCGGCCGCTTGTCGGCGGCCTCGGCGAGGTTGACGGTGCCGAGCAGACGCTCGGCCTCCGCGCGTCGGTCGCCCCGGGGCACGCCGCGCAGTCGCAGCGCGAGCTCGACGTTCTGACGGGCGGTGAGCCACGGCATCAGCGCGGACTCCTGGAACATCACGGCCGCGCCCCCGTCGGGGGTCTCGATCCCGCCGCTGGTGACGGGCTCGAGCCCCGCGACGAGGTTGAGCAGCGTCGACTTGCCGCAGCCGGAGGCCCCGAGCAGGCAGATGAACTCTCCGGGGGCGATGTCGAGGGAGATGTCGTCGAGGACGACCGGCCCCGAGCCGTAGCGCTTGGTGACGTGCGAGAGGCGCACCGCGGGGTCGACGGAGGGCGCGGGCGCGGCCAGGGGGGTGACGCCGTCGAAGCTCGGCGTCAGCCTGGGTGCGGATGCTGGCAGGGGAAGGTCCCTGAGCCCGCCGAAGGGCCCCGCGGGCGCGCTCATCAGTCCTCCCCGAGACCTGCGGCCGAGACGGTGTCCTCGCCGGCCTTCTTCAGGAGCGCGTTCAGCGGCGTCAGATCGAACAGCCCGTCGATCGAGCCCTTCTTCTGCGTGCCGGCGGCCAGCCCGTTCTCCACGAGCTTCGTGAAGGTCTCGGCGTGCGGGTCGACCGTGAACGTGACGTTCTCGAGTGCGCGGGCCAGCACCTCATCGGAGAGCTTCTTGCCCGTCGCCTTCTCCAGGGCGTCGTTGATGACGGCCGGGGCCTTGTCGGCGTGCTCGTCGAGCCACTGCACCGCGGCGATGTGCCCCTCCAGCAGCTCCTCGACGATCTTCGGGTGCTCCTCGGCGAAGTCCTTGCGCACGAGCAGCACCGTGGTCGGGAACGCGCCGTCGGGCCAGAGGTCGGCCTCGTCGACGAGCACGTGGGCTCCCGCCTCGACGACCAGTCGCGACACCCACGGCTCGGGGAGCCAGGCGCCGTCGAGCTGCCCGTCCTGGAACAGCGTCAGCGTCTGCGCGTTCTCGGTGGGCGTGATGGCGACGTCGCCCCCGCCGGAGGTCGAGGTCTCGAAGCCCTCGTCTGCGAGCCAGCTGCGCAGCGCCACGTCCTGCGTGTTGCCGAGCTGGGGCGTCGCGATGTTCTTGCCCTTGAGGTCCTCCGGCTTGTCGATGCCGTCGCGCACGACCAGCGCCGCGCCGCCCGAGGTCGCTCCGGCGATGATGTTCGCCGACTCGCCGCCCGACTGGATGAACGTGTTGATCGCCGGGTTGGGCCCGATGTAGGTGGCGTCGATCGCCCCGGCCGAGAGGGCCTCGATCGCGGCCGGTCCGGCGTTGAAGACCTCCGTCTTCACGTCGACGTCGCCGAGAGCATCCTGGAACAGTCCCTCGGAGAGCCCGACCAGCGCCGGAGCGTGCGTGACGTTGGCGAAGTAGCCCAGACGCACTTCGGCGAGGTCGTCCTTCGCGGCGTCTGACGCGCTCGGCGCGGCGGATGCCGAGGCGCAGCCGGCCAGCATCATGGCAGCGAGTCCAAGGGCTGTGAGTGCGGTGGTCCTGCGGGTGATCTTCACGGTGTCGCCTCCTTAGCGAGTGGTGGGGTGGTGCGGGTCAGTCCCCGACGACGGTCGCTGCGGCCAGCGTCGCGCCGTCGGCGGGGTGGATGAGCACGAGGGAGCCGCCGGAGCGGCTCTGCTCGTACGGTTCGAGGGGGAGGTCGGCGGCGAAGCGCAGACGCACGCGGCCGATCTCGTTGACCGCGAGCGCGTCGGCGTCGAGGTGGCCGAGCGTGTCGAGGTCGCGGCGGTCGATGACCTCGGACACGAGCGCCTGCACGGTCAGCGTGCCGTGCTTGACCAGCACCCTGGCGCCCGCGGTGATCGTGCGCGGATCGAGCTGGAAGAGCTCGACGACCGCCTCCCGGCGCCCGGCGGGAACGGTGCCGGATGCCGCGATCACGGCGCCCCGTGCGGCGTCCAGCTCATCGGCGAGCGTCAGCGTGACCGACTGCGGAGCCGTCGCGGCATCCGCCTCCGCCCCCGCGACGTGGATGCCGGTGACCGTGGTGGCGTGCCCTCCGGGGAACACCTCCACGATGTCGCCGACGCGCACGGAGCCCGCGGAGATGCGGCCGGCGAATCCGCGGAAGTCCCGGTAGCGTTCGGCGTCGTCGGCGCTCACGGTCGGCGAGAGGCCGCCCTGGGGGCGCAGCACGAGCTGCACGGGAAGGCGGAAGTCCGAGGCCGCGGCCTCCGACTCGTCGATGGTCGGGAGGGTCTCCAGCAGCTCGATCAGCGTCGGCCCCTGGTACCAGGGCGTGCGCTCCGACCGGTCGACGATGTTGTCGCCTTCGAGCGCCGACACCGGCAGCACGTGGATGCCGGTGAGGCCCAGCTGCTCGGCGACCCTGGCCGCCTCGATCTCGATCTCCACGAAGACGTTCTCGTCGAAGCCTGTGAGGTCGATCTTGTTCACCGCGATGACGACGTGGGCCACGCGCAGCAGGGAGACCACGGCGAGGTGACGGCGGGTCTGCTCCACGATGCCCTTGCGGGCGTCGACCAGCACGATCACGGCATCCGCGGTGGCGGATCCGGTGACCATGTTGCGCGTGTACTGCACGTGGCCGGGGCAGTCGGCGAGGATGAAGCTGCGCCGATCGGTCGCGAAGTAGCGGTAGGCGACGTCGATCGTGATGCCCTGCTCGCGCTCGGCTCGGAGCCCGTCGGTGAGGAGCGCGAAGTCGAAGTCGCCGTGCGCGAAGCCGCGCTGACGGCTGGTGGCGGCGACCTGCTCCAGCTGGTCGGCGAGGATCGCCTTCGCGTCGTGCAGCAGTCGGCCGACGAGCGTGGACTTGCCGTCGTCGACGGAGCCGGCCGTCGCGAAGCGGAAGAGCGTCTGCTCTGCGGTCATAGCGGTCATCAGAAGTACCCGTCCTTCTTGCGATCCTCCATGGCGGCCTCGCTGATCCGGTCGTCGGCGCGGGTCGCTCCGCGCTCGGTGAGGGTGGAGCGCTGCACCTCGGCGACGACGGATGCCGTGTCCACGGCATCCGACTCCACCGCACCCGTGCAGCTCATGTCGCCGACCGTGCGGTAGCGCACCGTGCGGCGAACGACGTCTTCGCCGGTGCGCGGCTGCGAGAACTCGCCCACGGCCCACCACATGCCGTCGCGACGGAAGACCTCGCGCTCGTGCGCGTAGTACAGGGGAGGGAGGGCGATGCCCTCGCGCTCGATGTAGTTCCAGATGTCGGTCTCGGTCCAGTTCGAGATCGGGAAGGCCCGCACGTGCTGTCCGGGGAGGTGGCGGCCGTTGTACAGGCTCCACAGCTCGGGGCGCTGGTTGCGCGGGTCCCACTGGCCGAACTCGTCGCGGAGCGAGATGATGCGCTCCTTCGCCCGCGCCTTGTCCTCGTCGCGGCGGGCGCCGCCGAACACGGCATCGTGCTTTCCCGCGGCGATCGCGTCGAGCAGCGGCTGCGTCTGCAGCGGGTTGCGGGTGCCGTCGGGGCGCTCGGCCAGGCGGCCGTCGTCGATGTAGTCCTGCACGCGCGCGACCTCGAGGTCGATGCCGAGGCGGGCGACCGTCTCATCGCGGAAGGCGATCACCTCGGGGAAGTTGTGGCCGGTGTCGACGTGCAGCACGGGGAACGGCACCTTGCCCGGCGCGAAGGCCTTCGCCGCGAGGTGCAGCACCACGACGGAGTCCTTTCCGCCCGAGAACAGCAGCACGGGGCGCTCGAACTCGGCGACGACCTCGCGGATGATGTGGATGCCCTCCGCCTCGAGCAGGTCGAGGGCGCTCAGCCCCTGGGTCCGGGTGGCGACGCTCATAGGTGGAGTCCGCATTCTGTCTTGGAGAGCCCGGCCCATCGGCCGGAGCGTGGGTCTTCGCCGGCGGCGACGGGCTTCGTGCACGGCGCGCAGCCGATCGACGGGTAGCCGTTCGCGATCAGGGGGTTCACCGGCACCGCGTTCACGGTGGCGTAGTCGATGAGGTCGTCGAAGCTCCACGCGGCGACCGGGTTGACCTTCACGAGGCCGTTGCGCTCGTCCCACACGATCAGCGGGGTCTCGGCGCGCGTCGGCGCCTCCTCGCGGCGCACACCGGTGAACCACACCTCGTACTCGCCGAGCGAGCGCTGCAGCGGCTCGACCTTGCGCCGCGCGCAGCACAGGCCGGGATCGCGCTCGAACAGGTTCGCGCCGAACTCGGCATCCTGCTCGCGCACGGTCTGCTCCGGCTTCACGTCGACGATGCGCACGTCGAGCTCGCGCTCCACCTCGTTGCGCGTGAACGTGGTCTCGGCGAAGTGGTAGCCCGTGTCGAGGAACAGCACGTCGACACCGGGGAGGCCCTGCGCGACGAGGTGCGGCAGCGCGGCATCCGCCATCGAGCAGGCGACGGCCGCCTGCGAGACGTCGAAGTTCTCGGCGATCCAGGCGACGACCTCCGCCGGCGTCGCCTCGTCGGGCTGCCGACTGCGCAGCTCGGCCGCCCCGCGCTCGGCGAGGGCGCGCAGCTCGTCGACCGAACGCCGGGGAGGTCGCGCGGAGCGGATGACGACCGGAGTGCTCACTGCAGCGCCTCCTCGTCGGCCCTGTGCGCCCACTGCGCGAAGCTCTCGGCCTCCTCGCGGTCGGCGAGGTAGCGGCGGATCACCCGCTCGGCGTAGTCGGCGATGCCGTCAGCGGCGACCTTGAGGCCGCGCACGGTGCGTCCCAGACCGGCCTCCTCGCGGTCGACGCCCGCGAGGCCGCCGCCCAGGTGCACCTGGTAGCCGGGGACCTGCTCACCGTCGATCGACACCAGCTGGCCCTTCAGCCCGATGTCGGCGATCTGGATGCGGGCGCACGAGTTCGGGCAGCCGTTCACGTGCAACGTGATCGGGCGGCCGATCTCCGGCTCGAGCGCACCGAGGCGCTCCTCCAGCTGACGGATCGCATCGGCCGCGTTCGCCTTGGTCTCCACGATCGCGAGCTTGCAGTACTCGATGCCCGTGCATGCGATGGTGCCGCGGCGGAACAGGCTGGGCCTGGCCGAGAGCCCGAGGGCGTCGAGGCCGGCGACGAGGCTCTCGACCCCGTCCTCCGGCACGTCGAGCACCAGCAGCTTCTGATGCGGGGTGGTGCGGATGCGCTGCGATCCGTGCTGCTCCGCGAGGTCGGCGAGGGCCGTCAGCGCGCTGCCGGAGACGCGGCCGACGAGGGGAGCGGCGCCGACGTAGAAGCGTCCGTCCTTCTGCCGGTGGATGCCGACGTGGTCGCCGATCGTCGTGGGCTTGGGGGCGGCCGGTCCGTCGGGGAGGGGAGCGTCGAGGTACTCGGTCTCCAGCACCTCGCGGAACCTCTCGACTCCCCAGTCGGCGAGCAGGAACTTCAGGCGGGCCTTGTTGCGCAGGCGGCGATAGCCGTAGTCGCGGAAGATCTGCGTGACCCCGTGCCACACCTCGGCGACCCGCTCGGGGGCCACGAACGCGCCGAGGCGCTCGCCGAGCCGCGGCACCACCGAGAGCGCGCCGCCGACCCAGATGTCGTAGCCGATGCCGAGCTCTGGATGCTCGACCGCGACGAACGCGCAGTCGTTGATCTCGTGCACCACGTCCTGGCTCGGGTGGCCGGTGATGGCGGTCTTGTACTTGCGGGGGAGGTTGGCGAGCGACTGGTCGCCCACGAAGCGCTCCGCGATCTCGAGGATCTGCGGGGTGGGGTCGATGATCTCGTCCGCGGCGATGCCGGCGACGGGAGAGCCCAGGATCACGCGCGGCACATCGCCGCACGCCTCGGTCGTGCTGAGCCCGACCTCTTCGAGACGGCGCCAGATCTCGGGCACGTCTTCGACCTGGACCCAGTGCAGCTGCACGTTCTGACGGTCGGTGAGGTCGGCGCTGTCGCGGGCGAACTCGGTGGAGATCTCGCCGATCACGCGCAGTTGATGGGTGGTGAGCTGCCCGCCGTCGATGCGGACCCGCAGCATGAAGTACTCGTCCTCGAGCTCATGCGGCTCGAGCTGGGCCGTGCGGCCGCCGTCGATGCCGGGCTTGCGCTGCGTGTACAGGCCCCACCAGCGGAAGCGCCCGTGCAGGTCGGTCGGGTCGATGCTCGCGAACCCGCCCTGCGCGTAGACGTTCTCGATGCGCTCGCGGACGTTCAGGCCGTCGTCGGCGAGCTTCCACTCCTCGTTCGCGTTCAGCGGCTCCGTGCCGTCGACCGCCCACTGCCCGTGGGGTTTGGTCGGAGTCCTCGTGGTGCGCGTGCGGGCACCACGGATCGGCGTCGGCTGCTGGATGGTCATGAACGGCTCCCTGGGATGGCTTCGCATCACGGTAGGGAGTTGGACGGTGTTCAAGAACCTTGGACGACATGTGACGTCAAGGATCGTCACACAGCGTCATGCAGCACGGAATATGCCCGCAGGGTCTGGTGCGGGGCGACGTTCTGTGCTGTGCAGCCGGCGGATGACGGCGGCGGTGCTCAGAAGCGGGCGGCGGCGTCCTCGTAGCGCGCGACCACCAGATCGACGAGCGGCTGCGGCACGGGCCCGCCGTCGAGCAGAGGGAGGCTGAGGGCGCGGCCGTCGCCCTGCTGCACGGCCAGATCGTAGAAGTAGCCGCGGGCGAGGAGGAAGGTCGCCACGGGGGAACCCGGATGCTCGCGCAGCGCGGTCGGCAGATCGGGGTCACGCGCGGCGAGGTAGGCGAGCGCGACGTCGCGGCCCAGTCGCTCGGCGAACAGGGACGCCATGCCCTCGGCATCCGTGAGCGAGCGGGGGTCGCGGGATCCGGCGACGGCCAGGACCACGGGGCCGCCCGCGGCCGCGTCGGCGGTCGCCGCGAGGCGCTCCGCGAGCACGTCGGCGAGCCGCGCGTCTGGTCCCAGGGGGTCGGCGACGACGGCATCCGCCCGCTTCGCCGCGATGCCGTGCAGATCATGGTGCACGTGGAAGCCGCTCGACAGCAGCAGCGGCACGATGACGAGCTGTCCGCCGATCGCGGGGGCGAGGTCGGCCGCATCGGGCTCCTGCACGTCGACGTACGCCTCCCGCACTTCGACGTCGGGCAGCGCCGCGCGTACTTCGGCGACGAGGGCGGCGATCGCGGTCGAGCCGTCGGCATCCGCGGTCCCGTGCGAGACGGCGAGCAGTGTCGGTCGGGGCATGCCTGAGACTCTAGCTCCCGCTCTCCTCGGCGCCGGGATCGGTCAGGGATGCGGCTTCATGGGCGGGGGAGCAGCATTGGTGCCCGGTCATCGGCTCTCGTCGAGAGCAGGGAGGGCGATCTGCGCGTCGAGGAGCGCCCGGCGCAGCGGCAGGACGCCGGTGAAATGGTGCGTCGTGATGCCGAGCTCGTCCGCCCCGGTGAGCTTGGACGGGGAGTCGTCGGTGAAGAAGACCTCCTCCGCGCGGAGCTCCAGGGCATCCAGTGCGTGCTGGAAGGCGCGCGGATCCGGCTTGGCGTAGCCGATCTCGGCGGAGTTGACGATGCCGTCGAGGTGGGCGTCGAGCCCGCTGTCCCTCAGCTCCCGGGGGATGGTGTCGGTGCCGTTGGTGAGGATCATGCAGCGGATGCCGGTGGCTCTGAGCGCGTCGATCACCGCGAGCACCTCGGGGTCGAGGCGGAACGGCGTGCGTCCCCACTCCTCGGCGGCGGCGGGAGCGGTTCGCTCGGCGATGCGCGCGATCCATTCGGCGCGGGTGATGCGCCCGGTCGTGACCTCTTCGATGAGAGGGGAGGCGAAGGCGACGCGCGCGATGTCGCCGTCGTCGAGGCCGTGTCGGCGTTCGAGGTCGGGGTCGTGGTCGAAGTGGCGCACGACCCCGTCGAGGTCGAAGAACACGGCGCGGATCATGGACCCATCCTGCCCTGCCCCATCCTCGTTCAATCCCGCCGGGATCGGTCAGAAACGCAGCTTCGTGAGCCTCGGGAGCAGCACTTCTGCCCGATCATCGCGGTTCGGGTGTCAGAGGACGTCGGCGGACGAGAGCCAGGAGCGCATCACAGTGCGGAACTCGGCGGGCTGCTCGACCCAGGGGTAGTGACCGCAGTCCCGGATGAAGGCGACCTCCGCGCCCAGCGCCGCCGCGTAGTCGCGGACGGGCTGCACTCCGGTCAGATAGTCGCGGTCGCCGCCGATCACGAGCGTCGGCGGAATCCGCGCGGCACGCACCTGCTCGACCGCGTCGGCGGGGATGCCGGTGAACCAGGCGCTGGTCGCCGCGAGGCTGACCGAGCCGATCGTCGCGTGAGCCTGTTCCACCGGAGACCAGTGAGCGTAGGTCGCGGGGGTCTGGCGGAGGAAGGCGGCGGTGAACTCCGACTCCGTGGCGGGGTCGTCCTCCTGCAGCGCATCGATGGCCGCCGCGACCGCGGGGTTCGTGCGATCGAGCGGAATCGAGTCGCCGTCGTGCGGCGTCCCGGTGATCCAGGTCGCAGGCGGCGTGATGAGGGCCATGGATCGGATCCGCCCGGGGAAGCGCGTCGCCGCTGCGAGGGCGAGCCTGGTGCCGGCCGAATGGGCCACCACCTGCGCGTGCTCCAGCCCCAGGGCGTCGATGACGGCGATCACGTCGTCGGCATCCGTCCACCATCCTCGGGACACGTCGGTGCTGCCGGGGACGCCCCGCGGGTGCAGCACGACGATCGGGCAGGTGTCTCCGAGGCCGGCGAGGTCGCCGAGGTAGGCGGGGTCGCGACAGGGCCCGCCGGGGAGGACGACGACCGGATCCCCGGTCACCCGTCCGATCCGCGAGAGGGCGACGGGCAGGTGGGCGAGGTCAGCGCTCATGCGTCCAGCGTGGCAGAGGAGCATGGGCGATCGGCATCCGCGGTTCAGGGCAAAAGTTGAGCCGATTCATATCAAGTTTGTTTGACAGCATCCGAGCGTCGGAGTACAGTTGAGTCATCGCGACTCAGGTTTCTCTGGTCGCCGCAGGTTTTTCAGATCACCACACACTTCGAACACAAGGAGAGAACACATGGCACGTGCTGTTGGAATCGACCTCGGAACCACGAACTCCGTCGTCAGCGTCCTCGAGGGCGGCGAGCCGAAGGTCATCGCCAACGCCGAGGGCTTCCGCACGACCCCGTCGGTCGTCGCGTTCACCAAGGACGGCGAGGTGCTCGTCGGTGAGACCGCCAAGCGCCAGGCCGTCACCAACGTCGACCGCACCATCTCGTCCGTCAAGCGCCACATGGGCACCACCTGGGGCTTCGACGTCGACGGCAAGAAGTGGACGCCGCAGGAGATCTCCGCGCGCATCCTCATGAAGCTCAAGCGCGACGCCGAGGCCTACCTGGGCGACACGGTGACGGATGCCGTCATCACCGTCCCCGCGTACTTCAACGACGCCGAGCGTCAGGCCACCAAGGAGGCCGGCGAGATCTCGGGCCTCAACGTCCTGCGCATCATCAACGAGCCCACCGCTGCGGCCCTCGCCTACGGCCTCGACAAGGGCAAGGAGGACGAGCTCATCCTCGTCTTCGACCTCGGCGGCGGAACCTTCGACGTCTCCCTCCTCGAGGTGGGCAAGGACGACGACTTCTCCACCATCCAGGTGCGCTCGACCGCCGGTGACAACCGCCTCGGCGGCGACGACTGGGACCAGCGTCTCGTCGACTACCTGATCAAGCAGTTCAAGGAGACCACGGGCGTCGACGTCTCGGGCGACAAGATCGCCCTGCAGCGTCTCAAGGAGGCGGCGGAGCAGGCCAAGAAGGAGCTCTCCTCCTCGACCTCGACGAGCATCAACCTGCCCTACCTGTCGCTGACCGAGTCGGGTCCGGTGTCGCTCTCCGAGACCATCACGCGCGCGAAGTTCGAGGACCTCACGAAGGACCTGCTCGACCGCACCAAGAAGCCCTTCGAAGACGTCATCCGCGAGGCGAACATCAAGGTGGCCGACATCGACCACATCGTGCTCGTCGGCGGATCGACCCGTATGCCCGCCGTGGCCGAGCTCGTCAAGCGCGAGACCGGCAAGGAGGCCAACAAGGGCGTCAACCCCGATGAGGTCGTCGCCGTCGGCGCCGCTCTGCAGGCCGGTGTCCTGAAGGGCGAGCGCAAGGACGTCCTCCTCATCGACGTCACCCCGCTGAGCCTCGGCATCGAGACCAAGGGCGGCATGATGACCAAGCTCATCGAGCGCAACACGGCCATCCCGACCAAGCGCAGCGAGACCTTCACCACGGCAGACGACAACCAGCCGTCCGTCGCGATCCAGGTCTTCCAGGGCGAGCGCGACTTCACCCGCGACAACAAGCCGCTCGGCACCTTCGAGCTCACGGGCATCGCTCCGGCTCCCCGCGGCATCCCGCAGATCGAGGTCACGTTCGACATCGACGCCAACGGCATCGTGCACGTGTCCGCGAAGGACAAGGGCACCGGCACGGAGAAGTCGATCGTCATCTCCGGCGGCTCGTCGCTGTCGAAGGAGGACATCGAGCGCATGGTGCGCGAGGCCGAGGAGCACGCCGCAGAAGACAAGGCGCGCCGCGAGGCCGCCGAGGTGCGCAACCAGGCCGAGACGCTCTCGTACTCGATCGACAAGCTGATCTCCGAGAACGAGGACAAGCTGCCCGAAGACGTGAAGACCGAGGTCAAGGCCGACGTCGACGCGCTCAAGACGGCACTGGCCGGCGACGACGACGAGGCCGTGAAGACCGCGTTCGAGAAGCTGAACCAGTCGCAGTCCAAGCTGGGCGAGGCCATCTACGCGCAGTCCCAGGCTGAGCCCGCACCGGGTGCAGCCGAGGGCGAGGCCCCCGCGGGCGATGCCTCCTCCGACGAGGACGTCATCGACGCCGAGGTCGTCGACGACGAGGACGAGAAGAAGTAACCATGACCGACAAGAACTTCGACAACAACGAGGTTCCTGGGAGCGAGGGGTCGGATGCTGCGGCATCCGGCCCCGCGCCGCAGAACCCGGACTCCACCGAGGCCAGGGCCGCGGAGGGCTCCGACGAGGAGCTCACGGTCGACGACATCCTGGGCACCGAGCAGACCGGTGAGGCCGCGGCGGAGGACGCCGTGCTCGCCGACCTCGAGTCCACGCTGCTGAACGACCTCAAGCGCCTCCAGGCCGAGTACGCGAACTACCGTCGCCGCACCGAGGAGCAGCGCCAGGTCGAGATCGAGCGGGCGAAGGGCGAGGCCGCCAAGGGCCTCATCCCGGTGCTCGACGACCTCGGCCGCGCCGCCCAGCACGGCGATCTGGTCGAGGGCACGCCCTTCGCCGCGATCGCCGACAAGGTGCGCGGAGTCGCCGAGCGGCTCGGAGTCGTCTCCTACGGCGAGGCGGGCGAGGACTTCGACCCGCAGCGCCACGAGGCGATCTTCCAGCAGCCCACCCCGGGTGCCGAGAAGACCACGATCCTCGAGGTCGTCGAGGTGGGATACCGCCTCGGAGACGTCGAGCTGCGCCCTGCGAAGGTCGTCGTCGCTGTACCGGCTGAGTAGGCAGGTGATCGATGGCTAGCCAGGACTGGTTCGACAAGGACTTCTACAAGACCCTCGGGGTCTCGAAGGACGTCAGCGACGCCGATCTCAAGAAGACGTACCGCAAGCTCGCCCGCAAGTACCACCCCGACTCCAATCAGGGGGATGCCGCGGCCGAGGCGAAGTTCAAGGAGATCAGCGAGGCGTACTCGGTGCTCTCCGATGCCGAACAGCGCAAGGAGTACGACGAGATCCGCGCCATGGGCTCTGGCGCCCGCTTCACGGCGAGCGGCCAGGGCGCAGGCGGCTTCGAAGACGTGTTCAGCCGGTTCGGTCAGCAGGGCCGCGGCCAGACGGCCGACTTCGAGGACATCTTCTCGATGTTCAATCAGGGCGGCGGGAGCTTCGGCACCGGTCGCTTCGGCCAGACGTCGGGCGGTTTCCGCGGCTACGGAGGCCCGCAGCGCGGCGCCGACGTGACGGCGCGCACCACGCTCGACTTCGCCACGGCCGTGCAGGGCGAGACCATCACGCTGCAGGGCGAAGACGGCAAGCCGTTCAAGGTGAAGATCCCCGCGGGCGTCGCCGACGGGCAGAAGATCAAGCTGCGCGGCCGCGGTCGCCCCTCGCCGGACGGTGGGGAGAACGGCGACATCGTCGTGCAGATCGCGGTGCGCCCGCATCCGGTCTTCACGCGCGAGGGCCTCAACCTCCGCGTCGTGGTGCCGGTGACGTTCACCGAGGCCGCGCTCGGCGCGACCATCGAGGTGCCGACGCTCGGCGGCGACACGGTCAAGCTCCGTGTGGCCCCCGGCACGCCGTCCGGACGCGTGCTGCGCGTCAAGGGACGCGGCGTCACCACCACCAAGGGCACCGGCGACCTGCTCGCCGAGCTGCAGATCGCCGTGCCGTCGCACCTCGACGAGGCGGCCCGCGAGGCACTCGAGAAGTTCCAGTCGCTGGAGCCGAACGAGAACCCGCGCGCCGACCTCATGGCGAAGGCGCGGCGATGAGATCACTCCGGTCGTCGAGCGGGCGACGCGAGACGGGACGTCCCACAGCGGAGTGTTCCGTCTCGTCGCCGCGCTCGCTCGACGGCCTGGGGCGCGCCTCGTCGGGCCGCGCCTCGCTCTACGGCCGAGGGTGGGTGACGCGTCATGGCTGAGCAGCGCATGGATGCCGACACCCCGGTGTTCGCGATCGCCGTCGCGGCCGAGCTCGCCGGCATGCACCCGCAGACCCTGCGGCAGTACGACCGCATCGGCCTCGTCGTGCCAGGGCGCACCTCCGGCGGCTCCCGCCGCTACTCGACCCGCAACATCGAGCAGCTCCGCGAGGTCGCACAGCTCTCCTCCGAAGGGGTGAGCCTGCCCGCCATCGCACGGCTGCTCGACCTGGAAGACGAGAACCGGATGCTGCGTCGCCGCGTCGCCGAGCTCGACACGGCGCTGCGAGCCGAACGGGAGAATCGCCCCGGCGTCCGTGTGTTCGCCGCGGGGTCGGCCGGTGTCGTCCCGATGCCCGGCGGCCGGCGCATCCGCCGCTCCACCGAGGTCGTGCTGTGGCACCCCGGGGGCGGGCGCGACTGATCCCCTGGAGAGGCGGATCCAGGGCGATCGCCGGCGCTGTGGAGAACGCGTAGACCTCGCCCCTGTGTGGACGACGGATGCGCGCGCGGTATCGTTGCGTCACGATGAGGATGACGCGTCGCACTCTGCTGATCGGCGCCGGAGCCGGCGTCCTGGGAGTGCTGCTCGCCTCCTGCACCCCGGAACCGGTGCCGTCTCCCACGCCCGATCGCTCCCCGTCGCCGCGCCCGACCGGCAGCACGATCGCTCCGCTCGCCTTCGCTCGCAGCAGGTGGGCCTCCGATCCGTTCGCCCTGGGGTCGGCCAGCTTCACTCCCGCCGGCGTGCAGGCGAGCGCGCGCGACGCCCTCGCCGCGTCCGTCGACGGACGGCTGTTCTTCGCCGGGGAGGCGACGGATGCCGATACTCCGGGAACGATGTCGGGTGCGCTGCGCTCCGGCACGCGAGCGGCGGAGGAGCTGCTGGCCGCGGCCGAGTACGGAGAGCGCATCGCCATCGTCGGTGCGGGCCTCGCCGGGGCGGCAGCGGCCGCACGGCTCTCGGGAACGGGTTTCGAGCTCACGGTCTTCGACGCCAGGGACCGTGTCGGCGGGCGCGTGCAGTCCGTCGTCGATGAGAAGTCCTGGCCGGTGCCTGCTCAGCTCGGCGGCTGGCTCCTCGGTGCGCAGGACGCCGACGTCAGCGAACAGCTGAACGCGCTCGACATCCGCACGGGGTCGCTGTCGGCATCCCTCTGGAAGTCGACGGAGGGCGACGTCGAACCCGTCGCCGACCAGGTGCTCACCGACGCGATCGCGTCGGCGCAGGCCCTCCCCGCCGACATCCCGCTGGCGCGGGCCCTGACCGACGCAGGCGCCGACCCCGCCGAGCCCGGCCTCGCCGCTCTGCTCGCCTCCCTCTCGGCCTCCTCCGGCTCCGACGCCGACCAGGCCTCGTCGTGGTTCCCTCCCGTGATCCCTCCCGCAGAGCGCACGGCGGTGCTCGGCGATCTCGGTGCGCTCGCCGCCCACCTGCTCGACGACGTCAAGACGAGCCTGTCATCGCCCGTCAGCCGCGTCGCGTACGACGACGCGGGGGTGAGCCTCGGCATCGCGACGGGCGAGTCGCTGTCGTTCGATCGCGTCGTGATCACCGTGCCGCTCGGAGTGCTGCAGAGCGACGGCATCGAGTTCTCGCCGAAGCTGCCCTTCGGTCAGCGCGGCGCGATCGCGGATCTGAGCATGGGTTTCATCGAGACGGTCTGGCTGCGTTTCGAGGAGCCGCTGCTCGTCACCGATGCCGCCATCTGGCATGTCGTCGGAGGCGACGCGACCATCCGCACCTGGTTCAACCTCGCACCGCTCACGGGCGAGAACATCCTGGTGGGACTCGTCGGCGGTGCGGATGCGGCGGACTTCGCCGACCTCGACGACGACGCCGTGCTCGCCGCGGCCGCGGCATCCCTGGCGCCGTTCCTCGCACCAGCGAGCTGAGCTCTGTTCACGCGGCGTCGGTGCGCCCCCGCCGCGTCCGGCTGATGAGCACGATCGCCGTCGCGACCAGCGCGAAGATCGCGAGCGCGACGGCGCTGGTGAGCAGGAACTCCGGCGGTCCCGAGACCTGCCGCGGGTCGAGGAAGTAGTACGGGTACCAGCCGACGAGCGGACCGCGCCACAGCGTCACGGCGCCCCATGTGAGGGGGAACGCGAGCGACGCGGGCACGACCCACCACGGCACCTCACGGTGCCCCGGGGTCAGCGCCCAGGCGAGCGCCGTGCACGCGGGGAGCCAGAAGTGCAGCAGCTGGTCGGACCACGGCACGTCCACGCGGATGCCGCGGATGCCGGCCTGCCACACGATCAGCGCGAACGCGAGGCCTGCGGTGATCGTCCAGGTGAGGACGAGCGCCAGGCAGACGGAGAACCAGCGGGGGTCCGTCGCGCGGAGGAATGCGAGTGCTCCGCCGATCACGAGCACCACGACGAGTGCGCAGTTCGACTGCACGGTGAGGTAGGCGAAGAAGTTCTCTCCGGCGATCGTGCGCGAGCTGAGGCCCCAGAACAGCCGGTGCACGAGGGCGATGACGCAGGCGGCCGCTGCGGCGAGACGCAGCACGCCGAAGACCGCTCGTGCCCTCACCTTCGCCTCTGCCCTTCCCCGCGCGGGTTCGCGCCATCCGGCGAGTCTACGGAGTCGGGCTGAGCGCGCGGGTCAGCGTGACCGCTCTCCTCGGCTCACGCATCCGACCGGCCGCCGTGCACGGTCCGCACGCGGGGTCTCCGCTCGTGGTGCCGCGTCCGCAGATTCTCGAATTCATCGACATGCAATAGATTCTTCATAGCGGGGGGCGCGAGAAGCCTTCTGCGTGACTGGAGGAGGACATTATGCGTACAGCACGCAAGGGCGCGCTTTTCATCACCGCGATCGCGATCGCCGTGGGACTGACCGGATGCTCCGGAGGGGGCCAGTCGGTGGCCGACGCCTGCAAGCTCATCAACGATCAGGGTGAGGCGATCACGAGCAAGGCGCAGAGCGCCATGACCGAGGCGGCGAGCGACCCCAAGGCTGCTGCGGAGACGCTGGCCACCATCGACGCGGAGTTCCAGAAGCTCGCCGACAAGGTCACCAACACGGAGGTCAAGCCCGTGTTCGACAAGTTCACCGACGCCTACAGCGACCTGGCGACCCTCATGAAGGACGTCGCAGAAGACCCGTCCAGCGCCGCCAAGGCGACCGAGAAGCTCACGGCCTCGTCGACCGCGATCCAGGAGTCGGGGACGAAGCTGCAGGACCTCTGCTCCTGAGCCACCCATGACCGCGGCGGCCTGTCCTCGATCTCGAGGGCAGGCCGCCTTTCTCTGTACCTCGGAGGATCAGTCCACGGGGTCGACCGAGAACCGGAGCGCGGCACCCTGCCGGAACGGCTCCACGACTTCGACGTTCTCGTAGGCGGGGCCGCCGGGGATGGGTGAGGCGCTCGCCCAGTACGACCACCGTGCGTTGACCAGCGCCTCGAGAGCCGGATGGGGGTCGTCGACGCGCCAGGTCTGCACCGCCCTCCGTCCGAGGAAGCGCCAGTGCTCGGCCGTGTCGGCGGAGTACTCGACCGACCACGGGTCGTCTTCATCTCCGGTGGCGCTCACGATCGCGGCATCCCCGTCGCGCGTCAGGGCGTCGAGCGGGAAGCGCGCGTGCTCCGCGAACCCGGTGCCGGAGAATCCGGGCCACAGCTCGGCGGGCGTCACCACGCGCCCGGCGAGGTGCAGGCGGCGCAGGCGCGCCCAGTTGCCCATGGTCGCGGTGAGGATCAGGTGCGACAGCGGAGCGGATGCCGCGTTCGCGAACCCCGCGAGCTCGACCTCGTGCGGTCGGTCAGCCCGGAACCGCACCCGCACTCTGACGTCGGCGCCGCTGTCGAAGCGCTCGACGCCGATCCACACGGTCAGCGTCTCGATGCCGTCGATGGCATCGATCACGCCGCGGGCCGGCGGGGCGTCTGACACCTGCTCGGCGAGGTCGGACGAGTCGGCCGACCAGAACCTCTTGCCGCGCTGGCCGGGGTCGAGGCTGCTCGCCTCCAGCTCGGAGAATCCGCGCTCCGAGCCGCCCTGCACGATCGGCTCGACGGCGACGAAGTTCACCAGCCGTTCGCGCGGGTGGTCGAGGTACGGGGTGAACACGCGGAGGAGGCCGCGCGGCCCGGGGATCGGCGCGATGCCGATCTGGAGGCCGTCCGGGTGCCCCCACCGGGGCTCGGAGGAGGCGCTGCCGGATGGGCGCAACCACGGGGTCGAGACGGAATCGGACATGCCGAAGACCCTAGTGTCTTGAAATCGATTTCGCTAGATTCGGGTCCATGACCGTCGCCGATCGAGGAGGATCATGTCCGTCACCGCAGCACCCCGCAGGACCGCCGTCGCCGCATCCGTCGTCCTCGCTCTGGCGCTCGCCGGATGCGCAGGGGGATCGGGTGTGAGCGTCGACCCGAACCCCGACAAGCCCTTCGTGCTCGACGGCGTCTCCGGCCTCACCGAGATCGCGCAGCTCACCGGTCCCGACGCCATGAACGACACGGCATCCGTGTCCGTCGCCGGCACCGATCTCGGATCCATGGTCGACGTCGGCGACCGCACGCTCTTCCTGTTCGGCGACACGTTCGGGGAGCGCGATCCCGAGTCGATCGGCGGGCAGGGCGGCTTCTGGCGGTCGAACGTCGCGGCCTGGAGCACCGACGACGACCCCTCCGACGGCATCTCGTTCGACGGCTGGGTGACGGATGACGTCGGCTTGGCCGCCGCGCTGATCGAGGGCGATCACGACGCCAACGGGGCGGGCGGAGAGGTGACGAAGATCCCGACATACGGCTTCACGGTCGGCGATGCGATCTACGTGTCGTACATGTCCGTGCGGTTCTGGGGAGAGCCGGGCGCCTGGGATGCGAACCGCTCGGCGCTGATCGTGTCGCGCGACGACGGCACGACCTGGCAGCCCGTCGAGGGTGTCGAATGGCCGGGGGGCTCGAACTTCGTGCAGGTCGCCACGGCGCGCGTGAGCGAAGGGGGCGAGGACTGGATCTACTTCTGGTCGATCCCCTCGGGGCGCTTCGGCGGCGTGCAGCTGATGCGCGTCCGGGCGACGGAGGAGGCGGTCGAGGACCAGTCCGCCTACTCCTACTTCGCCGGCGCCGACGGGGCGACCCCGCGCTGGAGCAGTGATCTCGCGGACGCGGAGACCATCGTCGAGGGCACGATCGGCGAGCTCTCCGTGATGTGGTCGACGTACCTGGAGCGCTGGATCATGACCTACTCGGATGCCGGGAACGCCTACATCCGCGAGGGGATCACGCCGTGGGGGCCGTGGGGCGACCCGATCGAACTCGTGCCGGGCGCGGACTACCCGGGGCTGTACTCGCCCTACCTGAATCCGCGCTACGTGAGCGACGACGGCAGGACGATCTACTTCACGCTCTCCCTCTGGGGACCGTACAACGTGTTCTGGTTCTCGGCGGATCTCGAACGGAAGGGCTGAGAAGCACATCTGAGACCTTGCGCATGAAATCGATTTCGCATAATCTGACGCATACCCGGTCACCGAAGATCGACGGCGCGGCCGGAACCCTTCGGCGGCAGCCGAGCACACAGCAGCGACTCGACGAGGAGTCCGTTCCTGAGGAGGAACCCATGAGAATCACCACACGCACGCGCCGCACGGCGATCGCCGCTCTCGGCGCGCTGACGGTCGGCTCGATGCTCGCCGCCTGCGGCTCGGGCACGCCGGGGGAGTCGGCGGGAGGCGGCGGCGAGAACGGCGTCACCACCGTGCAGTTCTGGCACCGCACGTTCACCCCCGTGGAGAACGAGTGGTACGCCGACATCGTCAAGAAGTTCAACGCCTCGCAGGACAAGATCAAGGTCGTCGACACCGAGGTGCCGGCGGACGCCTGGGACCAGAAGATGAAGGCCGCGCAGGCCGCAGGCAAGGCGCCCGACGTCTACACCAGCTCCGCCAACCTCCACGACCTCGTGAGCGCGGGCTCCGTGCACGAGCTCGACTCCATCGTCTCGAAGGACGCGATCGGCGAGATCCTCGACATCGCCTCCTCCATCTCGGAGATCGACGGCAAGCACTACGCGTATCCGCTGCTCCTCGAGCCTCAGACCGTGCTCTTCTGGAACACCGACATGCTCGACGCCGCGGGCGTCGACTCCAGCAAGGCCCCCGAGACCTGGGACGACCTCCTCGCCGCCTGCGCGAAGATCCAGCCCACGCTCGGCGACGGCCAGTACTGCATCTCCCCGGCGCAGGATGCCGTGACGATGGCCTGGTCGACGGTCGGCCAGCAGTACAACTTCGCCGGACACCTGGCGCTCACCGACGACTGGTCGGCCCCCGACATCGACAACAAGGGCTACCGCGCCCTCATGGAGCAGTACAAGGTGCTGTGGGACAAGGGCTACATGCCCAAGCAGCCCCTCGCGGCCTACGTCGCCGGCGAGGACTTCGGACAGCAGAAGGTCGCCTTCAAGGTCTCCGGCTCGTGGATGATGTCGGAGATCGGCTCCGACTACGCCGACCTGCTCGGCAAGACCGGCGTCGGCCGCTTCCCGAGCTCGTCCGACGCCGACGGCCGCACCGCCACCACCATGGGCAACTTCACCTGGGTCGTCGACGCGAAGACCAAGAACGCGGATGCCGCCGGGAAGTTCCTCGAATGGGCCATCGCCGGAGACCCCGACAACCTCGTGCCGTTCTTCGTGAACACGCAGTTCACCAAGGTGCCCGTGCGGCAGTCGGTGCAGGATGCGGTCGCCGCGAGCGAGGAGGCCGCGAAGGCCCCCTGGTCGAAGGTCATCGTCGACGAGATCGCCCCTGACGCCATCGCCGGCTCCACCTACCCGTGGGACGTGAACCTGGCCGTCGGCACCGCGATGGAGTCGGTCATGAAGGGCTCCGCCTCCGTGGACGACGCGATCAAGACCGCGAACGCCGCGATCCAGACCGTGATCGACCGCGACGGGCTGCCGGACAAGGCCCCGAAGAACTGACCCTGCCCGCGTGACCGCCCGGGGCCCCAGCGGCCCCGGGCGGGACGACGCCCCGAGAGCACGACGAGGTGGATATGGCCAGCCAGGCTGTGGAGGAGCGCCGGGAGACCCGGCGCAGGAAGAACCGCTATCGATACCGCGACAACAGGACCGCCTACTGGTTCCTGCTGCCGGTCGTGGTGCTGCTGGGGATCTTCGTTATCTGGCCGGCGGTGTACGCCGGATACCTGTCCTTCCAGGACTGGAGCTTCTACAAGGATCCCGAGTTCGTCGGCATCCGCAACTACGCCAACGTCCTGAAGGATCCGCTGTTCCTCGCCACGATCGGACGCGGCTTCGCGTTCGTGCTCCTCACGGTGCCGGTGATGCTCGTGCTGGCCTTCTTCTTCGCGAGCCTCGTGGTCGCCGTGTCGCGTCGGGCGGCGAGCATCCTGAAGGTCAGCATCTACATCCCGACGATCATCTCCGCCGTGATCGCCTCGATCATCTTCGTGCTCATCTACAACTACTCCGGCGGACTCCTGAACGCGTTCCTCGGGAACTTCGGCATCGAGCCGATCGCCTGGATCGGCGACCCGAAGTGGGCGCTGATCGCCGTGGCCGTGCCCGCGATCTGGCTGGGCATGGGCCTCACCTCCCTCATCATGGTCGCCGCGATGGTCGACATCCCCGCCGAGTACTACGAGGCGGCCGCGATGGAGGGCGCCAACTGGTGGCAGAAGACCTCGTACATCACGATCCCGCAGATGAAGAACGTCGTGCTGTACCTGCTCATCACCGGCTTCGTCGCCGCGATCCAGCAGTTCGAGCTGCCCCTCGTCATGACCCAGGGCGGACCGCTCGACTCGACGACGCTGCCGAACCTCTTCATCTTCAACCACTTCCGCAACGACGTGAACGTCGGCTACTCGATCGCGGCAGCGCTGCTGCTGTTCGTCGTGCTGGGGACGATCTCCGCCCTCGTGTTCAAGTTCGTCAACTCCGAGAGGCTGGTGGACTGATGGCCGTCATGCAGGAGACCACCCGCATCGTCCTCGCCGGCAAGGAGCCGCGCTCGACGCGGACGCCGCGCAGCGCCGGAGGATGGCTCGTCCTCCTCGGCAAGGTGATCGTCGGCGCGCTGTTCGTGGTCGCGTCGCTGTTCCCGCTCGCCTGGATGGTGATCGCCGGCTTCAAGTCGAAGACCGAGGTCGTCGAGACGCCCTTCCAGTTCTTCCCCGAGGTGTGGCTGTGGCAGAACTACGCGCAGATCCTCGCCGACCCGACCTTCCTCCGGACGATGATCTGGACGTTCTTCGGGGCCGTGCTGTTCACGGTCGGCAGCCTCGCGGTGAACTCCCTCGCGGCGTACGCCTTCGCGCGGCTGGACTTCCGCTTCAAGGGACTGATCTGGGCGATCATCATCACGACCATGTTCATCCCCGGCATGACGATCCTGCTCACCAGCTTCATCGTCGTCACCCGGCTGGCGATGCTCGACACGCTCGCCGTGCTCGTCATCCCCGGGCTCGCGAGCGCGGGCATGGTGTTCTTCATCCGGCAGTTCTACCTGAACATCCCGAAGAGCCTCGAAGAGGCGGCGATGCTCGACGGCTGCGGCAGGTTCGGCATCTTCTGGCGGATCTTCCTGCCGCTCTCCAAGCCGCCTTTCGTCGTGATGGGGATCACCGCCTTCCTGGCCTACTGGAACTCGTACGTCTGGCCGATCCTCACGATCACCTCGCCGGAGAAGTTCGTGCTGCAGCAGTACCTCGCGACGTTCCGCTCCGAGCGCAGCACCGAGCTCGGACTGCTCATGGCCGGCTCCGTGCTGGCCGCGGCCCCGGTCATCATCCTCTTCCTGATCTTCCAGCGGCAGATCATCGGCAACATCAAGATGGCAGGTCTCAAGTAGCAGTACCCATGCGGTGACGAGAGGAGCGGTCGATGGAGACCGAGAGCACGAACGAGCGCGGCATCAGCCGCCGAGGACTCATCCAGGGAGCAGCGGTGATCGGCGCGGCCTTCATCGCCGCGACGGCCCCTGCGCCACCGGCATCCGCCGCCGGTCTCACCGTGACGAGGGTCAAGGTGCTGGCCGGAACCCAGGCGCCCCTGCAGTACGGGGTGGGGGCGACGGATCTCGGCATCCCCGCGCGCACGCCCGACGGACGGATGCTGTTCATGTTCGGCGACACCTGGGCCGACCACGTCGGTGGCGCGAACTGGCGCTCGCCGGTGGCGCTGTACTCGTCGACCACGAACCTCGTCTCCGGCGTCACGTTCAACGGCTGCGCGGGTGCCGGCGCGAACACGCAGGGCACGGCCCCGCAGCTCTGGTACTACCCGCACGACAACTACTTCACGACCGTCATCCCGTCGGACGTCATCACGATCGGCTCGCGGATGTACCTGCACGCGATCGTCAACGGCCCGCAGTTCGGCACGGTGCGCTGGACGGAGCTGTGGAAGTCCGACGACAACGGCGCGACCTGGCAGCACACCGGGCTGCAGTTCCCCGCGGACATGGCCGGTGGCAAGTTCCAGTGCATCACGTGGGGCGAGGGCAACGACGGCTACGTGTACATCTACGGCACCGGCTTCCAGCGCGACAAGGGCATCGTGCTCTACCGGGTCCCGTCGAACAACATGACCACGCTGTCGGCCTACCAGCCCTGGGGATACGCGAACGGCTCATGGGGATGGGGCAAGCCGGTCACCGAGGTGCTGGGCGGCACGTTCGGCGAGATGTGCCTGCGGCCCCTCGGCGGCAAATGGATCCTCACGTGGTTCAACTCCGGCGCGTACCGGATCGACGCGATGGTGCTGAACACGCCCACCGACAACCTCTACACGGCCACGAAGACCACCCTGCTCACGGGGTCGGAGTGGAACCAGGAGGACGCCTCGCACGTGGCGCAGCTCTACGGCGGATACATCATCCCCGGGTCGACGCTGTCCGACCTCCACCTCAGCGTCAGCCAGTGGCGCACCGACAACAACAGCGTCTACCACTCCGAGCAGTTCCGGGTGCAGGGGCTCGTCTGAGTCCCGCCGCGCGGTGCGCGGTGTGTAGCGGGCGGCGCGGCGAGGAGGGGCCATGGACAGTGGTTCGGCAGAGGACGTCGTCAAGACGGGGCGTTCTCGCGAGCGATCCGTCAACGAGGCGCTGCACTATCTCGCCATGGAGGTCGTACCCCCGCCCTTTCGGGCCCCGCGACTCGTCTCGTGGGGGTCGGAGGGGATGGTGTTGCGTCGCCTCGACGGTGCAGTGCTCGGCGAGGGGAAGATCCTCGATCGGGGCGTGTCGCCGGCGACCGCGCAGCAGTGCCTCGACCTCGCGCTCTCCACCGCCGGGTGGGAGTCGCCGGTGGACGGACATCGGGTCGACTATCGCCGTCGACTCGGCTGGGGACGCGAGCGTGGCCTTCTCAGCACAGCGGAGATCGACCTCCTCGGCGAGCACGAACGGCACGCGGACCGACGATTCCAGCACGGCGACCTCATCCCGTCGAACGTGATCGTCGATGAGGACGGCGTCGGCGTGATCGACTTCGAGTGGTCGGGGCGGAGCGCCGTGAACGGCCTGGACTGGGCGACGCTGCTCGTGAACGGGTGGAGGGCCGAGTCGTTGCGGTCGATCTTCCTCGGCGCCCGGATGGCGATGACGGCCGACGGCATCCTGAACTGGGCGACGGCGATCTGCCATGAGCTTCGCCAGGTCGAGCGGGACGGAGGGCAGAGCTCGTGGGCGCACGAGGCGCGCGACCTGTACGGGCAGCAGATCCCCGTTCTCCGGGATGCCATGGCGAGGGTGATGACGTGACGACGTGGAGGGGCCCGCGTGGACGCGCCGATGGAGCGAGCGGTAACGGGACGTCACACGCACAGGAGACGGATAGAACCGCTTCCTAGCGTGGTCGGCAGGGAACGACCCTGCTCCGCGCCTGGCGCGCGGGTGTCCTGCCACGAAGGAAGAACTCCTCATGACGAACACCACCGCCCCCTCCGCCTCCGCCTCGCTGGGACTCCTCGTCCTGCGCGTCGTGGTCGGTCTGATCTTCGCCGCCCACGGTGCGCAGAAGATCTTCGAGTACACCCTTCCTGGGACCATCGGCAGCTTCGCCGACATGGGAGTCCCGCTCCCCGAGATCGCGGCGCCCGTCGTCGCGTTCGTCGAGCTCATCGGCGGCATCCTGCTCGCCCTCGGGCTGTTCACGCGTCCCGTCGGCATCCTGCTGGCGATCGACATGCTCGTCGCGATCGTCGCCGTGCACCTCCCGGCCGGCCTCTGGGTCGGCGAAGGCGGCTACGAGTTCGTCGCCGTCCTCGGCGTCGCGGCCCTCGCGCTGGCGTTCACCGGCGCCGGACGCTTCTCCCTCGACGGCGCGTTCCTGCGCGGACGCGCGCCCGCCTGGCTGGCCTGAGCAGGATCGCCCGTCTCACCGGGCACGGTTTCGGATGCCGCGGCGAACACGCCGCAGCATCCTGAGATGGCCCGATAGCCGCTCCCGTCGCAGAAGATCCCGGAAACCGGCATCCATACCGGGAGGTTTCGCGACGGGAGCGGAGAACCTCAGAGTGCGGCGCGCTCGCGGCGCACCCAGGATTCGACGGATGCCGCGACCTCCTGCGGGGTCAGCGCGTCCGTGTCGATGATCTCGGCCGACCACCGCGGGTCTCCCGGTTCCAGGTCGGCCCAGCGCTCCCACCGCATCGGCAGGGGGCTCGCGACGCGGATCACCTCCGGGGCGTGCCGGGGGTCGAGGGTGTGCGCGCGGAACCACTCGCCGAAGCGGTTGTGGTGCACGATCGCCTCCAGGTGCTCGCCGCGGTGCACCAGCCGCTCCGTGCGCACGTCAGGGGAGCAGTCGAGCAGGCACACGCGGATGCCGTCGAGCTGATCGGCGGAGGGTGCGGCGAGGAGCTCGCCCATCGGCACCTGGCCGCACAGCAGCACGTGGGCGCCGTCGGCCTGGGCGATCAGCGCCTGCTGAACCCAGTGCTCGACGGCGCCGTGCCGCCACGCGGTGTCCGCCCCGTCGGGAACCCCGATCGAGTCGAACTCCACGCAGCGGACCGGGACTCCCCAGTCCACGGTCTCGAGGTGCGCCAGCACGGTCGACTTGCCCGCGCCGCTCGCACCGGTCAGAGAGAACAGCATCCGCCCTCCGTCAGCTCCGCGGCTCGCGCGGCGGGGTCGCCCCGATGTCGGGCACCGGGGCCGTGCCTAGGTGCACCTCCAGGTCGTCTGCGGTCGGCGTCTTCGGCCGACGAGCCGTGGGGCGGTCGAGGTAGAACATCGCCGTGGAGGCGATGTCGTCACGGAGCGGCAGGTAGCGCCAGCCGCTGCGCCATCCGAGCGCCTGGATGTCGACCTTCGGGATGCCGGTGGCGAAGTGGATCGGGTCGAGCAGGTGCCAGCGGTACATGCCGAACCGCTGCTGACTCACGTACAGCCCATCGGGCTTGATGACCTGCGGCATCCCGAGGTAGGGCGTGGAGAACTCGGTGTATCCCTTGCCGGGGATGTCGAAGTTCCACGCGCCGCCGAAGTAGTCCTCGGTGCCGGTTCCGCAGATGGTGGGGTACTCGGCGTCGTCGTCGAGGTAGAACTTGATCTCGCCCTCGCCCCACCAGCCGTTGGAGTTCACGCCCCAGGCGATGTAGGTGCCGACGTACTGACCCTGGCCTTCGATGCCCTCCAGGATGACGTGGGGCGTGAGGTCCTCGAGCGGGTTCGAGCGCCGCCACTGCGCGTGGAAGTACGCGTCGTTCGAGTGGTCGCCGCCGATCTCGTACGTCACCTGGTAGTAGATGCGCACGTCGACGTCCGAGGTGTTCTCGATCGTGAGGCGCGCGCCGTCGCGGAACGGCATGGGCCAGTACGAGTTGAAGCCGCCGTGCGGGTTCGCGGCGATGGCCTGCGAGTTCACCTGCGCGAAGACGCCCCAGCCGTTGCAGAAGAAGTCGCCGTAGGGGACCTCGACGGCCGGCTCGTCTGCGCCGTCCCAGTAGGCGCGCAGCAGGAGCGTGCGCCAGTTGTCGGTGTGGGTGGTGATCCAGATGTGCGTGATCTTGCCCGATCCCTGGATGCGGGCGAGGTCGAAGGTCTCTCCCGCCCTCACGTCGACGCTCGGCGAGATCTTCCAGCCGGGGCCGAGGTCGCGGGCGCACGAGGCCCCCGTTCCCTCGGTCGCCCGGCCCCCGCCCCCAGCGGATCCATCGAAGTTCTCCGGCGAGATCGACCGCGTCTGCACGGGGCGCAGCGCTGCGAGGGATGCCAGATCGGAGGGTGTGAAAGTCATGAGCGCCAATGTAATCGATTTCACTCCTGAACGCCATAGATCGCCCTCCTGCGCGCTACTGTTGCTTTCATCTCCGACGGGGTCGGGGCAGCAGTGAGGGTGGGCATGGCTACGATCTACGACGTCGCGGCGCTCGCGGGCGTCTCTCCCGCGACGGTCTCGCGCGTGTTCAACGGCACGAGCGTCTCCGACGAGAAGGTGGCCGCCGTGCGGGATGCCGCGGCGAAGCTGAACTTCACGCCGAATCGCACCGCGCGCACGCTCCGTCGTCAGAGCTCCGAGGTCATCGCCCTCGTCATCCCCGACATCGAGAACCCCTACTTCACCGAGATGGCCCGCGGCGTCGAGGACGTCGCCTCCGAGGCCGGGTACTCCGTCGTGCTGTGCAACTCCGATTCGCAGACCGTGAAGGAGGCGACCTACCTGCGCATCGCGGTCGCCGAGCACATGTCGGGCGTCATCATCGCGACCGCCGACGAGGGCACCAGCCTCGATGAGATCCTCGCGACGGGGCGGCCGGTGGTGGCCGTCGACCGCAGCACGAGCTACGACATCGACGGGGTCGTCATGGCCAACCGCGCCGCCGGCACCTCGGCGACACAGGACCTGATCAACGCGGGATACCGCCGTATCGCCTACATCGGCGGCCCCGAGCACATCGACACCGCCGCCGAGCGTGCGGCCGGGTGGCGCTCCGCCCTGTCGGCCGCACAGCCGGATGCCGACATCGAGTCCCTGGCGCGCTTCGCGACCTTCCGCGTGGACGGCGGTCGCGCGGCGATGGAGGAGCTGCTGGCCCTGCCCGAACCGCCCGACGCTGTCGTCGCCGGAAACAACCTCATCGGGGTGGGGGCGATCCAGGTGCTCACCGAGCGGGGGCTCACCCCGCCCAAGGTGGGCGTCGCCGTCATCGGCTCCCTGCCCTTCACCACGCTGTCGCCGACCGCGGTGACGGTCGTGCGGCTGCCCGCGCGCCACATGGGCGTCACGGCGGCCCGGATGCTGCTCGAGCGCATCGGCGGCGACACCCAGCCGGCGCGCACGATCGTGCTCCGCAACGAGGTGCAGCCCGCCTCGGCCCTGCGCGTCTGAGCCGATCCGGACGGATGCTCCCTCAGGCGCTTGCGCCTTGAAATCGATTTCGCGTACAGTGGCGCACAGGTTTCATGATTCGCGGCATCGGTTTCAAGGAGGACGCCATGCGCTGCACCCTCGGGGTGGACATCGGCACATCCAGCAGCAAGGGCGTACTCGTGGATGCCGACGGCGCGATCCTCGCCACGGCGAGCAGGGCGCACGACGTGAGCCGCCCGCACAGCGGCTGGGTCGAGATGGACGGACGCGTCTGGTGGGAGGAGTTCGTCTCCCTCGCCGGTGAGCTGATCGCCGCCGTCCCCGGAGCCGAGATCGTCGGCGTCGGCGTGAGCGGCATGGGGCCGTGCATCCTGCTCGCAGACGAGGAGGACGAGCCCGTGCGACCCGCCATCCTCTACGGCGTGGACACCCGAGCCGGTGAGCAGATCGAGCGGATGACGGACGAGCTCGGCGCCGAGGAGATCGCCAGGGTGGGCGGCTCGCTCCTCACCTCGCAGGCGGGCGGCCCGAAGATCGCGTGGATCGCCGAACGCGAGCCTGAGGCCTGGGCGCGAGCGCGTCGCCTGTTCATGCCCGCCTCGTGGCTCGCCAGGCGGCTCACCGGAGAGTACGTGCTCGACCACCAGTCGGCGAGCCAGGTGTCGCCCCTCTACGACATCGAGGCGGAGCGCTGGCACGACGAGTGGTGGGAGCGGTACGCGGGCCCGATCGAGGCCCCTGAGCTGCGCTGGGCGGGCGACATCGCCGGCGCGGTCACCGCCGACGCGGCATCCCTCACCGGCATCCCGGAGGGGGTTCCCGTCATCGTCGGCACCATCGACGCGTGGACCGAGGCCGTGAGCGTCGGAGCGCACGAGGTCGGCGACCTCATGCTCATGTACGGCACGACGATGTTCCTCGTGGCGACGGGGGAGCAGACCCTCCGCACCCCCTCGATGTGGACCACAGCCGGGGCCTTCCCCGGCACGCGCAACCTCGCGGGCGGGCTCTCGACCTCCGGGGCGCTCACCGCCTGGCTGAAGGACCTCACCGGCGCCGACTATCCGGAGCTGCTCGCCGAGGCCGAGGTTTCCGGCCCCGGCGCGCGCGGGCTGCTCATGCTGCCCTACTTCGCCGGGGAGCGGACGCCGATCCAGGACCCCGACGCCCGCGGTGTCATCGCAGGACTCGCGCTGGAGCACACCCGCGGGGATCTGTACCGTGCGGCGCTCGAGGCCACGGCCCTCGGGGTGCGGCACAACGTCGAGACCATGCGCGCCGCAGGCGCCGACATCCGCCGCATCGTCGCGGTGGGCGGAGGCACGCAGGGGCGGCTGTGGCTGCAGGTCGTGTCCGACGTCACCGGTCTCGTGCAGGAGGTGCCGGAGAAGACCATCGGCGCCAGCTTCGGAGCCGCGTTCCTCGCCGCGGTCGCGACCGCCGAGGGAGAGCCGGCGGAGATCCGCGACTGGAACCCGATCGTCGAGAGCATCCGCCCGGCCCCTGAGACACGAGCGCTCTACGACGAGCTCTTCGACCGCTACCGGTGGCTGTACGAGTCCTCCAAGGACCTCGTGCACGAGCTCGCCGCAGACCAGAGAGAGGCATCCGCATGACCCGCAGGGCCCGCGGCATCCCGCACACCTCACAGGCCACGGCCTTCCCCCTCGGAGGCATCGGCACGGGCAACGTCTCGATCGGCGCCCGCGGAGAGCTGCGCGACTGGGAGTTCGAGAACCTTCCGGACAAGGGGCGCGACAACCCGTACTCCTTCTTCGCGATCCACGCGGCGCCCGAGGGCGGCCCCGCGGTCACCCGCGTACTGGAGGCGCGGCTCACAGGACGCCACGACGCCGACGCCGGCTACGCCTTCGACCGGCTCTCGGGCCTTCCCCGCCTGGACGCGGCCACGCTGCACGGCGAGTACCCGGTGGTCGACGTCGACTTCGAAGACGCGACGCTGCCGGTCGACGTCTCCCTGCACGCCTTCACCCCGCTCGTTCCCCTCGACGCCGACGCCTCCGGCATCCCCGCCGCGATCCTCCGCTACCGCGTGAGCAACCCCGGCTTCGCGCCCGTCGCCGTGACCGTGGTGGGCAGCGTCTCGCACACCGCCGGCCGCGGTGCGCCCGGTCCCGATGCGCCCTGGGGCATGCGCGCGACGCAGACCGTGCGCTGGCGCGAAGAGGGCGGAGTGCGCGGCCTCGACTTCGGCATCGACCTCCCCGCAGACGACCCCGGATACGGCACGCTGAGCCTGACCACGACGGATGCCGCCACCACGGTGAAGCCGCAGTGGGTGACCAGCTACTGGCCCGACGGCGCACGGCTGTTCTGGAACGACCTCACCGACGACGGGCTGCTCGCCCCCGAACCGCGGCTGACCCTGGAGGACCGCCCGCGCGGGCTGTTCGCCGAGCTCGACGCCGACCCCGACGCTCCGCCGCTGACCGAGGAGGAGATGCTCGCCAAGCTGCCCCGCATCCGCACCGGCTCCCTCGGCATCGTGCACACCCTCGCCCCGGGGGAGAGCCGAGACTTCGAGTTCGTCCTGTCGTGGAGCTTCCCCCACCGGCGGCGTGGGTGGCACGGGCACATCGTGTTGGCGGATCCGCCCGGCGACGAGATCGTCCGCAACCGCTATGCGACGCTCTGGCCCGACGCGTGGGCCGCGGCCTCGCACCTGCACGAGAACCTCGGTGCGCTGGAGTCCGCGACGGATGCCTTCGTCGACGCGCTCTACGGCGGCACCCTCGACCCGGTCCTCGTCGATGCGATCGGCGCGAACATCGCCGCGGCGCGATCGACGACCGGATTCGTGCTGGAGTCCCCGAACCCCGAGCTGGGGGAGGGGCCCGTCTTCGCGGCGTGGGAGGGGTCCTTCGACCACGGCGGCTCGTGCGAGGGCACCTGCACGCACGTCTGGTCGTACGCCCAGACCCTCGCGTGGCTGTTCCCCTCACTCGAGCGCAGCGCCCGCCGGGTCGAGTACCTGCTCGAGACCGACGACGCCGGTGCGCAGAAGTTCCGCGGCAACCGCATCTTCGGCGGCCCCTCCTGGTTCATGGGTCCCGCCGTCGACGGGCAGCTCGGCACCCTGCTGCGCCTGCACCGGGAGTGGCGGTTCAGCGGTGACGAGGGGTTCCTCCGCGAGCTGTGGCCCGCGGCATCCCGCACCCTCGACTACGCGATCCGCGAGTGGGACAGAGACGGCGACGGCCTGCTCGACGGCGAGATGCACAACACCTACGACATCGAGTTCCACGGGGCGGAGCCGCTCGCGAACGGCGTGTACCTCGCCGCGCTGCGGGCGGGGGCGCGGATGGCCTCCCACCTCGGCGAGGCCGAGCGCGCCGCCGCATGGACCGCGCGCGCCGACCACGTCGCCGCCGCGATGGACGAGACGCTGTGGAACGGCGAGTACTACCGGCAGGTCATCGACGATGCCGACGCCCACCGCTACCAGTACGGCGACGGCGTGCTGTCCGACCAGCTGCTCGGGCAGTTCCACGCGTTCGTGAACGGACTCGGGCTCCTCCTCCCGGCGGAGCGCGTCGACTCCGCGCTCGCCGCGATCGCCCGCCACAACCTGCGCGACGACCTCTCCGCCCACGAGAGCACGCAGCGCGTGTACGCCCTGAACGACGAGGGCGGACTGCTCCTCGCGTCCTGGCCGCGCGGCGGACGGCCGGCGATCCCGTTCGTCTACTCCGACGAGGTGTGGACGGGCGTGGAGCACCAGGTCGCGGCATCCCTCCTCTTCGCCGGCCGCTACGACGACGCCCTCCGCATCGAACGGGCGCTGCGCTCGCGCTACGACGGAGCCCACCGCAGCCCGTGGAACGAGATCGAGTGCGGCAACCACTACGCCCGCTCCCTCGCGTCCTGGGCGCTGCTGCTCGGCGCGAGCGGAGCGCAGTGGGACGCCCCGCTCGGGGTGCTCTCCTTCGCTCCGACGACCGAGGGTCCCTTCCGCAGCCTCTTCACGACCGGCGACGGCTGGGGCCGCGTCGAGATCGACGGAGACGCCCTCACCCTCCGCCTCGACGGCGGATCCCTCGACATCGACGATCTGCGGCTGCACGGCCGCAGCGTCGACCGCGGCATCCGACTCCGAGCCGGGGAGTCGCACACCACCCCCATCCAGACACCGGAGGCATCATGACCACCTACACCCTGCCGACGCCGGTCACCCGGCCGGCATCCGCGCCGAAGACCGCCTACCTCATCACCTCCGGCGATCTCCGCGAGTCGGCGAACATCGCCGGCTGGCCCACCCAGGTCGAGCTCGAAGAGGGCGTCACGGGGGTGCTCGACGGCCTCGGCTGGACCGTCATCCGCCCCTTCGGCGTCGACCCGGCGACCGGGCACGGGTTCATCTCCAGCCAGCGCATGGGTCTGGAGGTCTTCAGGGACATCCCCGTCGACGCGCCGCTCGTGGTGGCCATCGCCAACTGGCAGTACTCCCACCACGTGCTCGCGGGCCTCCGCACGCACGAGGGGCCGATCCTCACCGTGGCGAACTTCGCGGGCGACTGGCCGGGGCTCGTCGGCCTGCTCGGTCTCAACGCGGGACTCACCAAGATGGGCAAGCCCTACGCCACCACGTGGTCGGTCGACTACACGGACGCCTGGTTCACCGACGCGATCAGGGAGTGGACCGAGACCGGCTCCATCACGCACGACGACTCGCACGTGCGCCCTCTGCCCGAGCTCCCTGACAGCCCGGAGAAGCGGCTCGGCGAGGCGCTCGCCGCTCAGCTGCGCGCGGAGAAGGCCATCATCGGCGTCTTCGACGAGGGCTGCATGGGCATGTACAACGCCATCTTCGACGACGAGCTGCTCAACGGCACGGGCATCTACAAGGAGCGCCTGTCGCAGTCCGCGCTCTACGCCGAGATGCTTAACGTCACGGAGCAGGAGGCGGATGCCGCCTACGACTGGCTCGTCGCGCACGGCATGACCTTCAAGTACGGAGAGGATGCCGCGACCGAGCTCACCCGCGAGCAGGTGCAGTGGCAGATGAAGATGTACATCGCCGCCCTCCGCATCGCCGACGACTTCGGACTCGACGCCGTCGGCATCCAGTACCAGCAGGGGCTCAAGGACCTCGTGCCCGCGTCGGACCTCGCCGAGGGCATCCTGAACTCCACCGAGCGCCCTCCCGTGACCTCGCGCGACGGCTCGCGCGTGCTGCACGAGGGGCGGGCCTTCCCGCACTTCAACGAGGCCGACGAGGGCGTCGCGGTCGACGCGTTGGTCACCGATCGCGTGTGGCGAGCGATGGGGCTGGTGCCGGACAACACCCTGCACGACGTGCGCTGGGGTGAGGACTACGACGGCGAGTTCGTGTGGGTGTACGAGATCTCGGGCTCGGTGCCGGCCTCGCACCTGGGCGGGTGGCAGAACGCCGAGGGCTGGCGCCAGGGTCACGTGTTCTTCCCGGCGGGAGGGGCGACGATCAACGGCGTCTCGAAGCCGGGCGAGATCGTGCTGTCGCGCGTGTTCATCGCCGACGGGGTGCTGCAGGCCGACATCTTCCGCGCATCCGTCGTGGAGCTGCCGGAGGAGGAGACCCGGCGCCGCAAGGAGGCCACCAACCCCGAGTGGCCGATCGCGCACGTCGTGCTGCACGGGCAGACGCGCGATCAGTTCATGGCGCGTCACAAGGCCAACCACGCGCAGCTCGTCTACGCCCCCGACGCCGAGACCGCCGATCGGGCGCTGGTCGCGAAGGCCGCGATGTTCGCGGGCATGGGCATCCGCGTCAACCTCGTGGGGGACGTGACGTCGCTCTGACGCAGCAGTGAGGGGCCAGTGAGTGCGGCATACGGGTCTCTCGACCCCGCACTCACCGGCCCCTCACGTGATCGTCAGCGACGGAAGAGCACCGTCACGGGGTCGGATGCCGTGCCCTTCACGCTCTGCGTCACGGCGACGGACTGCGGCCGCGTCAGCTTGCGGTCGAGGACCAGCGCCCAGGTGCCGTCGGCGGCGACAGACGCGGTCGCGGGTGATGCCGTGCGCCCGGGGCCGCTCGTGAGCGCCGTGACCTCGGCGCCGGCGACGCCGGTGCCGCGGATCGTGATGCGGTCGCGGTCGAGCGCGGCGGTCGGCGCGGCCGGCGGCTGCGGGGTGACTCCCGCGGCCTCGTCCTGCACGGCGGAGAGGCTCGTCATCCACGTGAAGTCGGTCTTCGTGATGCTGTTGTCGCCGAACACCTTGCCGTCACGATCGACGGCGTAGGCGAAGAAGCCGCCCTTCGCGCCCTCCTCCGGCTGCCAGATGGCGTACTGGTAGGCGGTCGACGACGGCGCCGTGGCCGGGTCGTAGATGCCCTCGGCGTCGCCCCAGTGGGTGCGGTCCTGCTCCTCGTAGAAGGAGAAGCCGGGGAGGAAGCGGCACGGCGCGATGTCGTCGGCGAACGTCTCCCACGTCGCCTGCATGCCGCCCGTGCCGCGCCCGTACGCCTGCAGCAGCACGTAGGAGACGGTGTCGGAGACCGCCTCGAACAGTGCGGTGTCTCCGTCCTGGTTGGTGTCGTAGATGAAGATCCGGTCGGTGCCGGACTTCGGCCCGATGAGCTCGCCGAGGGCTCTGAACACGCCGATCGCGCGGGTGAGCTCGTCGCCCTGGGGGTAGGACTCGACGTCGATGTCGATGCCGTCGAGCCCGTACGGCGTGACGTAGGTGTCGACGAGCTCCTGCGCGTAGGCGGCGTAGGCGGCATCGGTCAGGGGGATGTCGGCCTTGGCGAGCCGGTCGATCCACAGCGTGTAGACGACCTTCGTCCCGCGCGCGTGCAGCGTGGGCACGTAGGTGTCGCGGAGCGTCGGCCAGTAGTCGGTGCCAGCGGTGGCGCCGGCGTCGAACACCATCGCGACGTCGATCTCGGACGGCAGGTCGGTCATGCGCGTGACGTTCGGGTCCGGCAGGTTCGAGTTCGCGCTCTGCGGCACCGTGACGTCGCGCCAGGTGCGGTAGTACGCCATGGTCTGCGGAGTGCTCTCGCACTGCGCGGTGCTGGAGGCGGAGGATGCCGCCGGAGCTGCGGTCGTGTCGGCGACGGCGGGCTGCGCGGCGAAGGCCGCGAGTCCGGTCAGCAGTGCGCTCAGTGCGAGCGCCGTCGTTCGCTTCATTGCTCTCTCCTTCGAGGGGTGGGGTGCTCAAGAGCGGCGAGTCGGCCGCCGCTACTTAAGCGCTTTAGTGGCACCGTAGCAGAGCGCAACTGTTGTGCCCAGTCCAATTTCACGATCGGCCTTGATCGCTACAGTTGTGGAATGTCCAAAGCCAAGCGCGTGACCATCACGGACATCGCCCGTCTGGCCGGGGTCTCTCCCGGCGCGGTGTCCTTCGCGCTGAACGGGCGCCCCGGAGTCAGCGAGCAGACGCGCCAGCGCATCCTCGACATCGCCGAGGAGCACCAGTGGCAGCCCAGCTCCGCCGCCAGGGCGCTGGTCGGAGCCCGCGCGGGGGTCATCGGCTTCGCGGTGAACCGTCCAGCCGACACGCTCGGCAACGAGGCCTTCTTCACCGACCTCATCGCCGGCGCCCAGTCGGCCCTCGCCGCCCACCGCATCGCCATGCAGATGGTGCTCGTCTCCTCGATCGAGGAGGAGGTGGCGACCTACCGCCGCTGGCGCAGCGCCAATCAGGTCGACGGCGTGATCGTGATCGATCCGCGCGACGACGACCCGCGTCTCGCCGTGCTCCCCGAGCTGGACATGCCCGCCGTCGTGATCGGCAGCCGTTCCTCCGAGGAGGGGCAGCCGGCATCCATCTGGCTCGACGACAGCCAGGTGGCCCACTCGCTCTTCGACTACCTGTCGGCGCTGGGACACCGCTCGATCGTCTACGTCGCCGGTCCCGAGGAGTTCCAGCACACGCGGCTGCGCATCGACGTGCTGGCCGGCCTCGCCGCCCGCGGCGTGACGGGAGAGGTGATCACGACGGACTTCTCCCCGCTCGCGGCATCCGCCACCATGCGCCGTGTGCTGAGCCGCCGCGATCGACCCACCGCCGTCGTGTTCGACAACGACGTGATGGCCATCGCCGGACTCCGCATCGCGCAGGAGATGGGCGTCTCGGTGCCGGGCGACCTCTCGATCGCCTCCTTCGACGACTCGGTCGTCGCAGGGCTCATGCACCCCTCGATCACCTGCGTCACGCGCGACACCTTCGGCCTCGGAGCGGATGCCGCGGCCTTCCTCCTCGAGCAGATCGAGGTGCCGGACGTGCTGCCCGACCGGGTGGGCGCGCTGCCCGTGCTCACCGTGCGCGAGAGCACGAGCGCCCCGCGCTAGCGGCTTCCCCTTCGGGACGGAACGGGCCGGAACGGCGCGGCGGCGGATGCGGTGCGGTCAGACGACCGTGTTCTGCGAGGCGTACGCGGGGCCGCCGACTCCGGGGCGCACGAGCTCGGTGATCCCTCGCGTCGCGAGGACCTCGGGCTTCTCGGCATCCGCCGACGTCACGAACGCGGGGTCGACGCCCGACTCGCACGCGTCGACCCAGGCCTGGAACACCGCGCCGCCGGGACCCAGGGCCGCGCGGCTGACGGGGGTCTCGTCCTCATCGACCTCGACGACGATGCCGAGCGTTCGTGCCGGAGCGTCCTGACGCTCGCGCAGTTCGGGGATGAGGTCGGCGAAGCGGCGGCCGATCGGCTTGGCCGATCCGTCCTGATCGATCAGCCCGAGCGTGTACTCCAGCTCGGGGAAGTCGGCGAGGCTGCGGCTGACGTCGTGGGAGCACCACCACGTCACGCCCCACAGGTTCTCGGTGCGGGCGGCCGAGCGCAGAGTCGCCTCGAGGAACCCGGGCGTCTCCTCCGGAGCGAGGCAGTTGGAGGGGGCGCCGACCTCCTGCAGCCAGATGGGCCGCGCGGGGTCGGTGGCGAAGCCGCGGGCCAGCTCGATCATGTACTCGGCGTGGCGGTCGGATGCCGTGGATCGGCCGCCGTAGCGCTGCGCCGTGCCGTTGAAGATCCAGGAGTGCACGGTCGTGATGTCGCCGAGCCGCGATGCGAGCCGCGGGGTGAAGCCGTGGCCGTCCATGTACCAGGCGGCGTCGTACTCGCTGTGCACGTGCTGCTGCGCGGGGGCCGCGGCGCGGGCGGCGTCGAGGAGAGTGGTGATCCAGTGCGCGGCCTCGGCTTCGGTCACCGGCCACGGCGACGGGTGCGTCTCCGCGGAGAACTGGTTGGTCTCGTTGCCCAGCGTGAAGCCGAGGAAGTTGCCCGCCTCGCTGAGGTTCGCGCCCAGCCGGGTGACGAGCTCGGCCTGGCCGCTCAGCGCGTCGGGGTGCGTGAACATGTTCTTGTCGTGCCAGGTGAACAGCCACGAGGGGATGAAGTCGAAGCTCGACAGGTGCCCCTGGATGACGTCGACGCTCGCGTCGAGCCCGAACTCCCCGGCCATCTCCACCACGGCGCGCACGTCGTCGATCGCGTCGCAGCGGATAAGGGTGCGGTTGGGCTGGAGCTGCGTCCACAGCGGGAAGATCCGCACGTGGTCGAGCCCGAGTCCGGCCAGCGCCTCGAAGTCGCGGCGGACCTCGTCGAGGTCGAGCGACATCCAGGAGTGCATCCACTGCGAACGCGGGGTGTAGTTGGCGCCGAAGCGCAGCGGGGCGACGAGACTGGGCATCGCTGTCCTTTCGAGAATCGACGCTGACACGAAGCATCCCGTGGCTGGACCCTCATGGCGACGGTGTGGCATGCTAAGGTCACTATACCGTTTTAGTACGGGTTGTGACAGCGACTCGAGCGAGACGCGCCAGCCTGGCCACTTCGAAGGAGAAGTCCATGAAGCACCGTTCCACAGCAGTCGCGGGCCTCGCGGTCGCGGCATCCCTCGTCCTCGCCGGATGCACCGGCGGCGGCGCCTCCACCCCGTCGGGTGGCGACGGCGAGATCGGCGGGGAGATCACCTTCCAGACCTGGTCTCTCAAGAACGACAAGTTCACGCCGTACTTCGAGGGCGTCGTCGCGGCGTTCGAGAAGGAGCACCCCGGCACGAAGGTGAAATGGATCGACCAGCCCGGCGACGGGTACGAGGACAAGATCCTGCAGCAGGCCGAGTCCGGCGAGCTGCCCGACGTGATCAACCTGCCGCCGGAGTACGCGTACTCGCTGGCATCCGCCGATCAGCTGCTCGACCTCGGCGGCGCATCGAAGGTCATCGACGACTACGTCGCCGGCGGCGTCGCGGCCTACCAGTACGACGGCGTCGAGGGCTCGTTCGCCTTCCCGTGGTACCTCGGGACCGAACTGAACTACTGGAACAAGGCGCTGCTCGCCAAGGGCGGCGTGACCGAGGCGCCGAAGGACTTCGACGAGACCCTGGATGCCGCCGAGAAGCTCGCCGCTGCCGGCGTGCCGATGTTCTCCTCCGTGCCCAGCCCGAAGACGCTGCAGATCGTCGGCGCCTCGCCCGACATCTTCAAGGACGGCGAGTTCGTCTTCAACACCCCCGAGGCCGCGAAGATCGTCGACCGCTACGCCGAGCTCTACAAGGCGGGCGCCATCACGGCCGAGGCTCTGCAGGGCGCGGGAACGGCGAACTCGAACATCAACATCTTCAACACCGGCGGCGTCGCCTGGACCACGGCCGGCCCGAACTACATCGACAAGGACGTCGCGGTCAACGCGCCGAACCTGCTCCCCGACGTCGATGTGACCAACGGCTTCGGCAACCCGCCGCTGTTCGTGCAGGGCATCAGCGTCTCGAAGAACTCGAAGAACTCCGCCACGGCCCTGGCCTTCGCCGAGTTCGTCACGAACACGGAGAACCAGATCGCGTTCGTGAAGCTCGCCGCGGGCTTCTTCCCCGGGACGATCGCGGCGAACGCCGACCCGTCCGTGTTCGCCGAGGCTCCGGTGAACGAGCTGCAGGGCACGGCGACGACGCTCGCCGCCGCGCAGATGGCCGACGCGAAGCAGACCGGCGCCCCGCAGTACACCGAGGCGATGGAGACCTACGCCAAGCAGCAGATCGCCCTCGCCATCACCGGCGAGATCTCCGGCCAGGAGGCGCTCGACAAGGCTGTGGAGTACGCCCAGCAGAACCTCGTCGGCTGAACGACGCGGCGGAGAGGACGAGACCGTGAAGAGACAGAGATGGTTCACGCCGTATCTGCTGGTGCTGCCGGCGGTGATCTGGGTGTTCGTGTTCGCGCTGTGGCCGTTCCTGAACACCGTGATGCTGGCCTTCACGGATGCTCGTCCGCTCCGCCCCGCCGAGTTCGTCGGGCTCGCGAACTTCGCGAAGCTCTTCGAGGACGAGCGGTTCGGCTACGCGCTGTCGACGTCGCTCGTCTACGTCGTCGTGTGCGTGCCGCTGCTGACGTTCCTGCCGCTGCTGCTCGCGATGCTCGTGCACAACAAGATCCCCGGCATCGGGTTCTTCCGCACGACGTTCTACTTCCCGGTGATCGCCTCGGCCGTGGTCGTGGCGATCGTCTGGGAGTTCCTGTTCTCCGGCAGCGGCACCGTGAACTCGGCGCTGAAGTTCTTCGGGCTGGCCGACCGGCCGATCGAGTTCCTCTCCGACCGCTGGCTGCTGATCGGCTGCGCGATCGGCCTCACGGTGTGGAAGGGTCTCGGCTACTACATGGTCGTGTACCTCGCGGCCCTCGGGAACGTCGGCCGTGAGCTGCACGAGGCGGCGGCGATGGACGGCGCCGGTCGCTGGCGCCGGTTCTGGTCGGTGACCGTCCCGGGGGTGCGCGGCCCGATGATGCTCGTCTCGGTGCTCGTCTGCGTGGGGGCGATGCGCGTGTTCACCGAGCTCTACGTCCTCTCCAACGGCTCTGGCGGCCCCGGCGGGCGCGCGATGAGCATGGTGATGCTCATCCAGTCGATGGGCAAGGGCCTCAACGGCCAGGTCGGCTACGCATCCGCCATCTCCCTCGTGCTGTTCCTGCTCACGCTCGTGCCCCTCGCGGTCGTCGGCATCCTCAACAACAGCGACACGATCAAGGAGGCGCTGGTGACCAGACGCACGGCGAAGGCCGCGAAGGTCGCCCGCCGCGCGCAGGAGGTGGCCCGATGAGCGTTGATCAGAAGCTGCGCCGCGAGCGCCCGTACCGCACGAGCGGATCGGTCGACATCATGAAGCCGTCGCTCGGCGGCCTGATCGGCAGGTACGCACTGCTGCTCGTCGTGCTCGCCGTCATGGTGTTCCCGTTCCTGTGGCAGATGTCGACGTCCTTCAAGGGCGCCACCGAGAACATCTACGACTTCCCGCCGACGCTGATCCCGCAGGCGCCGACGCTCGACAACTACGCCGAGGTGTTCCGCACCATCCCCGTGCTCGACTACGCCTGGCACTCGCTGCTGGTCGGCGTGGGCACGGTCATCACCAACGTCATCTTCGCCACCATCGGCGGCTACGCGCTGGGGACGATGCGCTTCCGCGGCAAGTGGATCGTGCTGGCGATCATCTTCTCGACGCTCCTGCTGCCCGGGGAGGTCACGCTGACCAGCCAGTACCTGACGGTGAAGTCGCTGGGGCTCGCGAACACCCTGTGGGGGGTCTTCCTCCCCGGAGCGATCGCCGCGATCAACGTGCTGCTGATGATGGCGGCGTGCCGCATGATCCCTCCGGACACCCTGGACGCCGCGACCATCGACGGCGCCAACACGATGCAGCGGCTGCGTCACATCGTGTGGCCGAACGTGCGGGGCATGGTCTCGGTCGTGGCGCTGTTCGCGTTCATCGGCGCGTGGGACGACTTCCTCTGGCCGCTCGTCGTGCTCTCCGACCCGGCGAACTACACCCTCACCGTCGGCATGCAGTACCTCAGCTCGAACTTCTCGGCGAACCCGCGCGTCATCGCGGCGGGCACGATGATCGCGCTCGTGCCGATCATCCTGCTCTTCGCGGCGCTGCAGCGGCAGTTCTTCAAGGGCGTCGAGGAGGGCAGCGTCAAGGGATGACAGCGGATGCCGAGAACACACCGCGCTGGCTGGCGCTCCCGCAGCCTCGGACGGCGACGCTGACCGGAGGGCTCTGGCGCCCGGCATCGGTGCGCGTCGTCGCCGACGACCCCGCGTTCGCGCGGGAGGCCGTGCGGCTGGAGGCGGAGCTCGCCGCGCGGGGGATGCCGAGCGGCGACCGCTCGATCATCCGCCTGGTGGCCACCGCTCCGAGCGCGGCCTCGACGGAGGCGTTCGAGATCGACATCGCCGACGACGTCGAGGTGCGCGCGTCGAGCCCGGTCGGGATCTTCCGTGCGACCAGGCAGCTGCTGCACAACCTCCGAGCGCAGGGCGCCGTGCCTCACGGGGCGGTGCGGTCGGCGCCGTCGGTGCCGGAGCGCGGCCTCCACCTCGACGCCGCCCGCAAGCACTTCCCGACCGAGAGCATCCTCGCCCTCCTCTCCGCGCTCGCCGACGTCGGCCTCACCTCCCTCCAGTGGCACGTGTCGGAGCACGAGGGCTTCCGCATCGGATCGGAGGCGTTTCCGGAGGTCGTCTCGGCGGAGCACGTCTCGCGCACGGACGCGGCGGTCATCGCGGAGGCGGCGGCGGATCTGCACATCGACCTCATCCCGTCGCTCGACATGCCGGGGCACCTCGGGCGCGTCCTGGCCGCGCACCCGGAGCTGCGGCTCCCCGGGGCGGACGGGAACCCGATCGAGGGAGCCCTGGACATCACCCGCGACGAGGCCGTGGCGTTCGCGCGCCGGCTGATCGACGACGTCGCCCCGCTGTTCCCGCACAGCACGCGGTGGAACCTCGGCGGAGACGAGTTCGTCGACTTCGCCCGCATCGACGACCATCCGGCCCTCGCCGGGGCGGCGCGCGAGCGCTTCGGCGACCGCGCGACGGGCTTCGACCTGCTGACCGACTTCGTCAACCGCATCGCCGCGCACCTGCGCGATCACGGCTTCGCCGCGCGGGCGTGGAACGACGGGATGCTGCGCGGCGAGGTCGTCGCGCTCGACCCCGACGTGACGCTCACGTGGTGGACCAACTGGCACGTCGACATGCGCCCGCTCTCCGCGGCGGTCGCGGCGGGCGCCCGGCTGGTCAACTTCCACGACGGCCTCTTCTACTACGTGCTGGGGGAGAAGGCCGGCTACCGCTACCCGACGAGCGCGCGGATCTGGGAGGCCGAATGGCACCCCGGGCTGTTCCCCTCGCTGCCGGACGGGACGCGTCAGGAGATCGCGGCGCCCTACCCGGCGCTCCTGCTCGGCTCGTTCTTCTCGGTGTGGTCCGACGACTCCGACGCGCAGAGCGTGGAGCAGGTGCTCGACGGCATCCGCTCACCGCTGCGGGCGATGGCGGAGCGCGCGTGGAACGGCGGCTCGCGCCTCCGGCTCGACGAGTTCGACGAGATCGACGCGCGGATCGGTGTCGCGGCTCTGCCCGCGGCGGCTGCCCGGTAGCGTCGAGGCGTCGAATCGATTCCGTGCGCTCCATCGAATTAGTAAAGTAATCTGAGTAATCCCCCGACCCGTCAAACGGAGACACCCCCCTCATGCATGACGACACCTCTCTCACCGTCGGCCGCGTCAAGCGGGTGCTCGATGAGCGCATCCGCCCCGCCATCCACTCGGCCGCTGTGCCGCTGACGGTGGAGCGCAACGAGCTGCCGGGCGAGCCGATCGCGCCCGCAGACGGCCTGGCGCTGCCCTTCGCCCCGGACTCCGTGCCGAGCGTGTGGGGACCCGCCTGGTCGACGACCTGGTTCAAGCTCACCGGTCGCGTGCCGGCGGAGTGGGCCGGCCGCAGGGTCGAGGCCGTCATCGACCTCGGCTTCGACATCAACATGCCGGGCTTCCAGTGCGAGGCGCTCGTCTATCGCGCCGACGGCACCCCGGTGAAGAGCATCAACCCGCGCAACCAGTGGCTTCCCATCACCGAGACCGCCGACGGCGACGAGCCGGTCGAGCTGTACCTCGAAGCCGCCGCCAACCCCGTGCTGCTCGATTACCACCCCTTCCTGCCGACGCAGGAGGGCGACATCCGCACCTCCTCCACGGAGCCGCTGTACCGCACGCGCCGCATCGACCTCGCCGTCTTCGAGAGCGAGGTGTTCGAGCTCTCCCTCGACCTCGAGGTGCTGTTCGAGCTGCAGGCCGAGCTCCCCGCGACGTCCCCGCGCCGCATGCGGATCCTGCAGGCGATGGACGACGCCCTCGACGTCCTCGATCTGCAGCGCATCGCCGCCACGGCATCCGATGCCCGCGCGCGGCTCGCCGACGTCCTCGCGGCGCCCGCCGAGGCGAGCGCCCACCGCATCTCGGCCATCGGGCACGCCCACATCGACTCCGCCTGGCTGTGGCCCGTGCGCGAGACGATCCGCAAGGTGGCCCGCACCACGTCCTCGATGACGACGCTGCTCGAGGAGCAGCCCGAGTTCCAGTACGGCATGTCGAGCGCGCAGCAGTACGCATGGCTCAAGGAGCACCGCCCTGAGGTGTACGCGCGGGTCAAGGCCGCCGTCGCCGACGGTCGCTTCCTGCCGCTGGGCGGGATGTGGGTCGAGTCCGACACCGTGATGCCGACGGGTGAATCGCTCGTGCGGCAGTTCTCCTACGGCCAGCGGTTCTTCGAGAGCGAGTTCGGCATCCGATCGAAGGGCGTATGGCTGCCCGACAGCTTCGGCTACTCGCCCGCCCTCCCGCAGCTCATGCGCAGGGCCGGGTTCGAGTGGTTCTTCACGCAGAAGATCTCGTGGAACCAGCAGAACGTCTTCCCGCACCACACCTTCCTCTGGGAGGGCATCGACGGCTCGCAGATGTTCACGCACTTCCCGTCGATGGACACGTACAACTCGCAGCTCAGCGGCATGGAGGTGGCCAAGGCCTCGCGGCAGTTCAAGGAGAACCGCCTGAGCTCGCGCTCGATCGCCCCCGTCGGCTGGGGAGACGGCGGCGGAGGCACCACCCGCGAGATGACCGGCAAGGCCACCCGCCTCGCCGATCTCGAAGGCAGCGCCCAGGTCGTGTGGGAGCACCCCGACGTCTTCTTCGACGCCGCGCGCGCCGAGCTGCCGCACCCCGCCGTGTGGGTCGGCGAGCTCTACCTCGAACTGCACCGCGGCACGCTCACCAGCCAGCACGCCACGAAGGCGCTCCACCGCTGGGCCGAGCACGCGCTGGTCGAGGCCGAGCTGTGGGCCGCGACGGATGCCGTGCGCACCGGCGCGGCGTACCCGCAGGAGGCGCTCGACCGCCTGTGGCAGACGGTGCTGCTGCACGAGTTCCATGACATCCTCCCCGGCACCTCCATCGCCTGGGTGCACCGCGAGGCCGTCGAGGTGCTGTCCGGGGTTCTCGACGAGGCGCGAGCGCTCGCCGACGACGCCCGTCGCTCCCTCGCGGGGGAGGGTGACCGCGAGCTGCGCTTCGTGCCCAGCTCCGTCGGTGCGGGCGGTGCGGGCGGTGCGGGCGGTGCGGGCGGTGCGGGCGGCGCGGGTCGGGCGCTGGGCGCCGCGTTCGCCGAGGCCCCGGCCGCGGCATCCGTCTCCCTCGCCGAGGAGAGCAGCGGCTGGCGTCTGGAGAACGACCTCGTGTCGGTGCTCATCTCGGCCGACGGGCTGATCGTCTCCGCGGTCGATCGGGCCTCCGGGCGCGAGGCCATCGCCGAGGGCGCCGCCGCGAACCTGTTCCAGCTGCACCAGGACTTCCCGAACATGTGGGATGCGTGGGACATCGACCGCTATTACCGCAACAGCGTCGACGACCTCACCGAGGTCTCCGAGATCACGGCATCCGTGGTCGACGGCGCCGCCGTCGTGAAGGTCGTCCGCCCGTTCTCGGAGTCAACGATCGCGCAGACGATCATCCTCCGCCCTGGATCGCGCACGGTGCTCCTGCGCAACGAGATCGACTGGCACGAGACCGAGAAGCTGCTCAAGCTCGCCTTCCCTCTCGACATCCAGGCCGCGCATACCGAGGCCGAGACGCAGTTCGGGTACCAGTCGCGCGTGACGCACACGAACACCAGCTGGGAGGCCGCCAAGTTCGAGACGTCCATGCACCGGTTCGTGCTGGTGCGCGAGCAGGACTTCGGCGTCGCTCTGGTGAACGACTCCATCTACGGCTACGACACCTCGCGCGAGGTGCACGACGACGCGGTCACCACGACGGTGCGGCTCTCGCTGCTGCGCGCCCCGCGCTTCCCCGACCCCGACACCGACCACGGCCACCACGAGATCGAGATCGGCTTCGTGATCGGGGCGGATGCCGCGATCGCCACCGCCGAGGGCATCGCGCTGAACTCCCCGGCCACGGTCGTGCAGGGCGCCCGCGAGGTCGCTCCGCTCGTGTCGGTGCAGGGCGACGGCATCGTCGTGTCGGGCGTGAAGCTCGCCGACGACGGCTCGGGAGACGTGATCGTGCGGCTCTACGAGGCGCTCGGACGCCGTGCGACCGGTTCGATCACGGCGGACTTCGAGCACAGCGGGATCCGCGAGGTGAGCCTCATCGAGGACGCGCTGGACGAGCCGCGTCTCGGCGGCGAGCTGCGACTGCGTCCCTTCGAGGTGCGCACGCTGCGCATCGTGCGCTGAGCCCCTGCGGGCGGTTCCCGTCGCGAAAGATCTCGGAATAGCGCCGAGATAGCGGGATCTTTCGCGACGGGAGCAGGCGGCGTGTCCTCAGGAGGCGCGGAACGCCTCGAAGTCGGCGCGCGAGACGTCGGCGTAGGCGCGGGCCCAGTCGAGCAGCGCCGATGCGACGGCGCGGCCTCCGCCGATGTACCCCGCGACCTCGGATGCCGTGACCGACTGGCTGTGCGCGCGGGCGACGGTCGCCGCGCACGCCTGCGCATAGGTCACGAAGGGTCCGTCGTCGAGCTCCTCGACCTCGATGCTGCCCTTCATGTCGTGGAACTGCCGCACGTAGAAGTCGGCGTTCGGCGACCGCAGGTGACCGAGGAACGGGTCGGAGAGCGCCTGCAGGATGCGCTGCATCGACACGACGCGGGCCCCCTCTCCGTGAGCTTCGATCAGCTCCTGCAGCGCGGGCGGCTGCTCGACGCGGCCGTACTCGACGAGCACGCTCTGCGCGGCCTCCTTCGGCTGCATCAGCACGGTGCTGTCCTCGCCGTCCTGGAAGAGCACCAGGTAGCAGCGGGTGCCGACGCTGCCGACACCGACGACGCGGCGGGCGACGTCGCTGACCGTGTAGTGCTCGAACAGCAGCGCCACGTCGGGGCTCGCCGTCCGGCGGTACTGGTCGACGAGGTCGTGCACGACGGCGAGCAGGTCGTCGGCGACGGGTGCGGTCGTCGGCTCCTGGTGGAGGAAGCGCCGGCGTCCGTCGGCATCCACCTGCGTCAACCGCCGGACCGCCCGCTCGCCGGTGCGACGCTCGGCCTGCTTCACCGCGCTGCGGATCGCCTTCTGCGACGCCCTGTCGAGCATGCTGCGGGTCTGGTCGACGTCGAAGTGCGTGAAGTAGCGGTCCTTCGGGCTGAGCGCGGTGGCCCTCGCGATGCCGCGGGAGTAGGTGGTGACGGCGGCGAGGGCGGCCTGGTCGATCACGGCATCCGTGCGCCCCGACGCCTGACCGCCGATCACGATGCTCGCGACGAGCCGCTTCACGTCCCACTCCCACGGCGCCCAGGCGGCCTCGTCGAAGTCGTTGAGGTCGAACATGAGGCTGCGCTGCGGCGACGCGTAGAAGCCGAAGTTCGACACGTGGGCATCGCCGCAGGACGCGACGAGGATGCCGCTGTGCGGAGCGTCGGCGAGATCGGCCGCCATGAGCGCCGCTGTTCCGCGGTAGAAGGCGAACGGGCTCGCCGACATGCGCTCGGTGCGCAGCGGCACGAGGTCCTGCAGCCGTGTGCGGTTCTGCCTCTCGAGGATGCCGAGCGGATCGCGAGCGCCCGTGGAGTGCTCAGCCAGCATGCGCCGCGGGGTGCTCTTGCGCGCCTCGGCTCCCTTCTGGAGGAGGGCGGCGTGCGAGGGCGGCGGTGTCCACAGAGCGACCATTCCGTCATTGTGGCAGGAGTCCGAGCGGAGGACGATGGCGGGATGGCGAACATCGACGACGTGCGGGAGATCGCGATGGCGCTCCCCGGGGTGGAGGAGCGCACCGGCGGTCACACGGGGGAGCCGGCATGGCGGCTGAAGAGCGGTCAGATCGCCTGGATCCGCGGGCCGAGGGCGACGGATCTGCGCCAGCTGGAGGAGCTCGGCCGCTCCTGGCCGGACGGCCCCGTGCTCGGGGTGCGGGTCGGGTCGCTGGAGGAGAAGGCGGCGCTGCTCGCCGCCGAGCCGGATGCGCTGTTCAGCATCCCCCACTTCGACGGGTATCCGGGGCTACTCGTGCGACTCGATGCGATCGACCGCGACCGCCTGGCGGAGATCATCGCCGACGCGTGGCTGCTGCGCGCTCCGGTGCGGATCGCGAGGGAGTGGCTCGCGGAGCGCGGGCTGGAGTAGGGCCGCTCCAGAACTCCGGAGAATCGGGCGGAATCAGGGCGGGAAGAGGCGCGGTCGGTGTTCTTCGGAGCCGATCTCCGGAGTTCTGGAGCCAGTGCGGGGCTGTCCGGGCTGACCGCGCTGCCGGGGGCTGCCGGGGGCTGCCGGGGGCTGCCGGGGCTAGCGGCTGCCGCCGACTCAGGCCGGAGGCAGCCGCAGGACCTCGGGCGACTCCCCGCCGGTGAGGTCGTCGGCGATGCGGATGCTGCGCGCCAGCTCGTCGAGCGCGCCGATCAGGGTGCCGAAGCGCTCGTGCTCGCCGCAGATCGCCGTGAGCGTCACGAGATGCGTTCCGGTGTCCCACGTGTAGGACGCGAAGGGCGGAGAGGAGGGCGACGCCGGCATCGGCACGACGAGCTTCTCGCCCCGGCCGAGCCAGCGGCTCTGGAACGACTCGGTGTCGTCGTAGTCCATCGGCATCGACGCCCGCGCGATGCGCACGTCGGGGGTGAGCGCCTGCGCCGTGACCATCGCGACGACGAGCTCGGGGTCGGCCTTCCACGTCCACACCAGCACGCGGCCGTCCGCGCGCTTCATGAGCAGCGGCGCCGCCTGGCTCATCACCCATGCGCCGAACTTCGACCCGGGGCGCTCGACGGCGCCCAGAGCGGAGTTCGCCTGACCCAGCAGCATCCGGATGGCGGCCTTGCGATGGCGGCGGCCCTTGAATCCGAGCGAGTCCGTCACGGGGATCCAGAGCTGGGGGTCGGCGTCGGCGATCAGTCGCATGACACCACGGTAGGGGGTGAGCCTGTGCGGATGCCGGTGCACGAACGGAACAGGACGCCGCTATCGTGACCGTGGGCGGAGTTCTGGGAGGGCAGCGCATGAGCGGGTTCGAGCGTCGGACGATCACGATCGATCGCCGCGATCAGCGGGCCGTGCTCGGCGGCCACGTCAGACAGTCGCGCAGGGTCTTCGTCCTGCTCGGGGTCGTCGTCGTGCTGTTCGCCGTCGCGGCCGGGCTCAGCGCCCTCGACGGCTCGCCGTCGTCCGCCTGGGGGATCGCCGGGGGCAGCGTGTGCCTCGTCGTCGTTCTGGTGACGCTCCTTATCGGGAACCAGGCCCTGATGGTCCGCCGGCAGCTGCCGCTCGGCGCCGAGTTCAGCCTCACGGTCTCCGATGACACCCTCGACATCGACGGCCCCGGCGGCGCCGATCGCATCCGGTGGCGTCAGCTGTCGAACCTGACGAGGGTCGGCGGCGGCGTCTACGTCACGATCGCCCCGTCGAACGCGCGCCTCGGGCTGCCGGGACGACTCATCGGAGATGACGCGCTGGCGCAGGCCGTGGAGTCGATCCGCCTGGCCGACGGCGTCGGCGGTCGGGCGGACGACATCGCTTCCGCCTCCGCGGACGCTTCCGCCTCCGCCTCCGCGGACGCTTCCGCCTCCGTGGACGCTTCCGCTTCCGCTCGCGCACACGCTTCCGCGGACGCTTCCGCTTCCGCTCGCGCACACGCTTCCGCGGACGCTTCCGCTCCCGCTCCCGCGGACGCTTCCGCCCGCGCATCCGCTCCCGCATCCGCCGTCGCAGACGCTGTCCCGTCGGCTCCCGCGCTCAGCGCCTCCATCGTGTTCACGGCGGGCGACCAGCGCGTCGCGCGCGCCGCGCTGCTGCGTCGGTCGGGACCGCTCCTCGCCGTCTTCGGGGTCCTCGGTGCGGTCGGCATCGCCGGACTCGCGGCGGGAGCCGCCGGCATCCTGTCTCGCGACACGATGGGGTTCTCGGCCGTCGTCGCGGCTCTCGCCGCCGTGTGCCTGATCGTCCTGGTCGTGGCGGTGAGCCGTGCGGTCACCCGGACCCTCGCGCTCGGTACGGCGCAGACCCTCACGCTCGCTCCGGACGCCCTCGAGCTGACCGGCCCCGGTGGCGAGACGCGACTGCTCTGGAATCAGCTGTCCGGGCTCAGGCACGCGGGGGCGCCGTGACGGTGAAGACGGCGCCGTCGCGGACGACGCTGCTGTTCGTCGGGCGCCTCATCGACGACGAGATGTACGCCGCGATCGAGCAGCGCATCGAGTCGGCGCAGAGGAGCGGAGCGGACTCGCACCGGGTCTGACTGTGCGGATGCCGGTACGCCTGAGCCGCGGGATCAGGGGCCTCCGGTAAAGTGGCGACCGCCCGACCAGGGCTTTCCTTGGCCGCCGAACCGTAAGGCAGCATGTCCTCTTCTCCCATCGATTCGACGAGTGCCCCCGCACCCGCGCCTCGCGCGCTGAAGATCCTCATCGGGTGCGACACCTTCTCGCCCGACATCAACGGCGCCGCCCGCTTCGCCGAGCGCCTCGCCGCCGGACTCGTGCAGCGGGGCCACGACGTGCATGTCGTCGCCCCCAACCAGGCCTACCGTCGTGCCGCTGCGCGGACCGAGGTCATCGAGGGCGAGCCCATGACGCTGCACCGTCTGCCGTCGGTCCGCTGGGTCGCGCACGACTGGATCCGCTTCGTGTGGCCGTGGCGCTCGAAGCACTACGCACGTCAGATCATCGACCAGGTGAAGCCCGACGTGGTGCACATCCAGTCGCACATCGTCATCGGCCGCGGGCTCGCCCGCATCGCCCACGAGCGCGGCATCCCCGTCATCGCGACGAACCACGTCATGGCGGAGAACATCCTCGACCACTCGATGATGCCGAAGTTCATCGACGACCTCGTGCTCAAGTACGCGTGGGCCGACGCGAAGAACACCTTCGACCTCACCCGCGCGGTGACCACCCCGACGCGTCGCGCGGCGGACTTCCTCGAGAAGACGGTCGATGTGAAGGGCGTGATCCCGATCAGCTGCGGCATCGACCGCACGCAGTACACCCCGGTCATCGGGCCGCGCGAGAAGAACCGCATCATCTTCGTGGGGCGCCTCACCGCCGAGAAGCAGGTCGAGGTCATCCTGCAGGCGATGACGAAGCTCGACCCGGCGCTCGACGCGACGTTCGACATCGTCGGCGGCGGCGACCAGCGCAAGAACCTCGAGAACCTCGCCGTCAAGCTCGGGCTCGGCGACCGCGTCACCTTCCACGGGCGCACGACCGACGAGCAGCTGCGCGCACTGCTGTCGCGGGCCTCGGTGTTCGCGATCGCCTCGATCGCCGAGCTGCAGTCGATCGCGACGATGGAGGCGATGGCGTCGGCGCTCCCGATCGTCGCCGCGGATGCCGTCGCCCTCCCGCACCTCGTGCACGACGGCGAGAACGGCTACCTGTTCGAGCCGGGGAACGTGGAGGAGCTCGCCGCACGCCTCACCGACGTGCTGACCGCCGACAAGGCGGAGTACGAGCGGATGCAGCAGGCATCCCTCGACGGCGTCGCGATCCACGACATCAACCGCACCCTCGACACCTTCGAGGCTCTGTACCGCGACGAGAAGCTGCCCGAGTAGCGGGCGGCCCGGCGCGATGCACATCGTCTTCTTCGGCGATCAGCACCTCGACTCCCTTGGCGGGGCGCAGGTGTCGATGCGGCTGCAGCGCGAGTTCCTCGAACGCGCCGGGCACACGGTCACCGTCGTCGCGCCGAAGATGCACGGACCGCGTGCCGGCGGCTTCGACGCGGCGAACGTCGATCTGCCGTCGATGCCGATCACCGCAGACCGCGAGTATGCGATGAGCTGGCCGGGGCGCTCCACCGACCGCTTCCTCGACCGCGCGATGACGCGGCGTCCGCCCGTCGATCTCGTGCACGTGCAGGCCGACTTCTGGGGCGGCTTCATCGGACACAGGTATGCGGAGCGCCACGGCATCCCCGTCGTGCACACGATGCACAACCGCGTCGACGTCGGCATCCGCGCGGTCACGCCGCTCGCCGCTCCCGTGCTGGCCTTCCTGAACGCGTGGCGCCGTCGTGCGCTGCGCGGCTCGGGCTCCGGTACCGACGGCTGGGCGTTCCTGCGGGGGCTCGCCGCCGGAGCCTCCGCGGTCACGGCGCCCTCGACGCACTTCGCCCGCAGGCTCGAGGAGCACGACGTGTTCTCCCCGGTCGACGTGGTGTGGAACGGCATCGACGACGACGTGCGCGAGGCGACCCTCGCGGCGGCGCCGGAGGAGCGGGCGCCCGGCCGGCCGCGCTTCGTGTGGCTCGGACGGATGAGCCCCGAGAAGCGGCTGCTCCCGTTCCTGGAGGCGTTCGTCGCCGCGGGAGTCGACGCCGACCTCGAGATCATCGGGGGCGGTGCGCAGCGAGCAGCAGCGGAGAAGATCGTCGCGGGACTCCCGCACGTGCGGTTCGCGGGAAAGCTCAGCTACCCCGAGACGCTCGCCCGCATCGCGGCGGCCGACGCCCTCGTGCAGACCTCGATCGGCTTCGAGACCCAGGGCATGACCCCCTTCGAGGCGGCGACCCTCGGCACCCCGTCGGTGATCAGCGATCCGGACATCGCGGCAGAGCTCGGCGGCGGCCTGTGGGCGGTGCCGGATGCCGACGGCGACGAGCCGCGACGCATCGCCGCGCTCGCGGAGACGCTGCGGCAGGCGGCATCCGATATCGCGGGAGGCACCGCACCCGTGCCGCTGCCGTCCGTCGCCGAGGCGTTCCGTCAGTCGTCGCGCACGGCGGCGATGGTCGAGGTGTACGAGCGGGTGCTCGCCGGAGCTCGCTGAACCGGACTCGCGGTCGTCAGCTCTTCGCGCCGGTCAGGGCGAGCGTGCCGCCGAGGCCGATCATCATCACGCCGCCGGCGCCGGAGAGCGTCGACATGCGCCGCGGAGAGCGCCCGAACCACGCGCGGGCCGTGCCGGCCACGAGGACCCACACGCTGTCGCAGACCATGGCAAGGGTCTGGAAGATCAGCCCGAGCAGCAGGAGCTGCGCCCACACCGGCCCCGCGGCGGGAGAGACGAACTGGGGCAGGACTGCGACGAAGAACGCGATGGTCTTCGGGTTGGTCGCACCGACGATGAAGCCCTGGCGCAGGAGCTTTCCGGCGGATGCGGGCTCGCGCGCGGCATCCGCACGGTGATCGTGCCGGTGGCGGATCGCCTGGATGCCGAGCCACACGAGGTAGGCGGCGCCGACGATCTTGATGATCGTGAAGGCGAGCACGGACGAGGCGACGATGGCTCCGACGCCGAAGGCGACGGCGACGACCGCGGGGACGGTGCCGAGCGCGTTGCCCACCACGCTCAGCGCACCGGCGCGGCGGCCGAGGGAGAGGGAGCGTCCGATGACGAACAGCACGCTCGGGCCGGGGATGACGATGATCACGACCGAGGCGACGACGAACGCCACGAGGCTGTCCAGAGGGATCATGAGCCGACCCTACACCTCGGTGTCAGAGGAGCGTGTAGGCCAGGTTCACCGCCCAGCCGCCGAGATGTGCGACGACCGTCGCCCCGGCGATGCCGACCGCGATGGCGGCGGCGAGTCGCGGTTCCGGGCGGCGCAGTGCGATGATCCCGAGGACGAGAGCGACCGCGCCCGCGATCAGCACGACGAGAGCGACGACACTCGACAGCACACTCACGATGCCGTAGCCGCCCCTGGTGATGAGGAAGGGGTAGATCAGGCCCGAGAGGGAGCCGATGCCGGCGGTGATCGCGGCGATGAGCAGGGCGATCCGGCCGAGCGGGTTCCCGGGCTCCGTCAGACCGGCGTACACGGGCGAGGTCGGATACGGCGGAGTGAGGGGATGCGGGGGGCCTCCGGCCGACGTCGGGTACTGCGGCGGAGCGCCGTACGGCTGTCCGGGGCTCGGCTGGTGCGGATCGCTCATGAGGTCTCCCGGTCAGATGAAGGAGTAGACGAGAGTGGAGAGCCAGGACACGACGGTGCCGAAGAGCTCCGCGGCCGCGATGCCGATCGCGATGCCCGCGAGCACCCGCGGCCCTGGACGCCGGAGCGCGGCCAGACCGAGAGCGAGTGCGACCCCGGCGGCCGCCAGGGTGATGACGCCGATGAGCGCGGAGAGCACGCCCATGCTGATCGGCGTGGAGTAGTCGAGCAGGCTGCTCGCGAGCGGGTAGGCGATCGTGCTCAGGGTACCGACGACGAGGCCGACCAGGGCGATGATGAACGCGGTGCGACCGAGCGCGCCGCTCGACGTCGGAGGAGAGGGAGGGCCGGCGGGCCCCGAGGTCGGGAACTGCCCGGGATGCGGGGCGCCGACGGGGTGACCGACCCGCTGATACGGCGCGGTCTCGGGCGGATGGCCCTGCGGGCCGCCGTAGGTCTGAAGAGGATGCGGTGCGGATTGGGGCTGAGGAGGATGCGGTGCGGACTGGGGCTGAGGAGGATGCGGTGCGGACTGGGGCTGAGGAGGATGCGGTGCGGACTGCGGCTGATGCGGTGCGGACTGGGGCTGAGCGCTCGGCTGAGGAGGAAGCGGTGCGGACTGCGGCTGAGGGCTCGGTTGTCCGTGCGGCGGGACAGGAGGCTGCAGGGGCTCGCTCATGCAGTCGAGCGTAGCCCCGGCATCCGACGGACGGGGAGACCTACCTGTACACGTGCCCGAGCTCGGCCCGGTCGAGGGCATCGTGCTCGGCGACGCGGTTCCAGTCGGTGGGCGTGCGGCGGTAGCCGTCGCGACGCAGTTCGATGACGGTGGCGATGAGCCCCCACACGCTGAGGGCGATGAGTGCGAAGACGAGTATCATGGCAGAAACACTACGATCAGTGTTGATCCGCCACGAGTGGCAGAATAGACTACAAACGCATGAAATCTGCCAAAGAACGGACGCGCTCATGAAGACGGTCGCCTGCATCATCCAGGACGGTTTCGCCCCCTTCGAGTTCGGCGTCGCCTGCGAGGCCTTCGGTCTCGACCGCAGCGACGAAGGGGTGCCGAGCTTCGACTTCCGCGTCGTCGCGCCGCGGGCCGGGGTCGTGAACTCGAAGATGGGGTTCTCGGTCAACGTCGAGAACGACCTGTCCTTCGCCTACGAGGCCGACCTCGTCGTCTTCTGTCCGCTGCCGCGCGAGTACTGGGCGCAGATCGATCCGCTGCTGCTCGATGTCGCGCGCGACGCCGTGGCCCGAGGCGCGTGGGTCATGAGCGTGTGCAGCGGCTCCTTCATCCTGGGGGCTGCGGGCGTGCTCGACGGACGCCGGGCCACCACGCACTGGATGTACGCGCACCACATGGCGGAGATGTACCCGCAGATCGACATCGACCCCGATGTGCTGTTCGTGCAGGACGGCCGCATCATCACGAGCGCCGGCACCGCCGCCGGCATCGACGCGTGCCTGCACCTGCTGCGGCTGGAGATCGGCGCCGAGCTGACCAACCGCGTCGCCCGGCGCATGGTCGTCCCCCCGCAGCGCGACGGCGGGCAGGCGCAGTTCATCGATCGCCCGATCCCGCACGGCAACGGGGACTCGCTGTCGGCGGTCGCGGACTGGGCCGTCGAGAATCTGCGCGACGATCTGGGCGTCGAGCGCCTGGCCGCGAGGGCGCTCATGTCGCCCCGCACCTTCGCCCGTCGGTTCAAGGCCGAGTACGGAGCGACGCCCGCGGCCTGGCTCGGCCGACAGCGGATCATCCACGCGCAGCGGATGCTGGAGCGCACCGACCTCGCGCTCGATCAGATCGCCGACGAGTGCGGCTTCGGCTCCGCGGCCGTGCTGCGGCAGAACTTCACGCGCATGCTCGGCACGACCCCGACCGCCTACCGTGCGCGCTTCTCCTGCGCGTCCGACGAGGCCTCCGCGGCCTAGCGCCGCGGCATCCGCTTCCGGCTGCGGCATCGGCATCCGCGTCCGGCGTCGTCACCCGCTCGCGTCTGCCAGAACTCCGGAGAACCTCGACGGCTCGGCTGTGAACGGGGCGGATCGGCGGAATCCGCCGCGGATCTCCGGAGTTCTGGCGTGCGTGATCGCCGCACCCCCGCGTCGGTCGTGCGCCGGGAGCGGACGCGGCGAGGCTCAGGAGGCCTTGGGGAAGAGGATGCGGAAGGCGCGCAGGTAGCGGTCGGTGCGCTCGGGCATGGAGAAGTCGGGGTCGATGTAGACGAGCGGGGACTCGCGGTCGTCGCGGACCTTCGGCGTCTGGTCGTCGTGCGTCATGTCGGTCACCTCTCCGTTGAGCTAGATTCCATGATTCGGAAGTTTACTTCTGATTTATGGAAGAGTAGCGCGATGGCCGCGATCCGGTCAAGGGGTGCACGCCGAAGCGCCCGGGTCGGCAGGCGACCCGGGCGCTCCGTTCGGAGGATCAGCTGCAGGTCATGGACCCTGCGCGCAGGGCGTGGCCTCCCGTGTCGCCGTCATCCGCCCAGACCGCGTAGCGAGAGCCGCTGACGCACTGCGGGGCGAGGGCGAATCCCTCGTTGTTGATGTTCGGCATCCCGCTCGGGCGGTCGTGGTGCGCGACCTCCGTGAACGAGCCGGAGGTGATCTTCAGCGCAGCCACCTCGCCATCGCAGGTGTCGTCGCACACGCTCCACAGCGTGTGCGTGCTCGGCTGGTACTCCAGCTCCATGACGGCGTCGAAGCCCGAGCCGAAGGTCGCGACCCTGGTGAAGCCGCCGCTGAGGTTCAGCGCGTAGGCGTAGACGTCGCCCGTGGCCTCCAGGCCGACGAAGAACAGGCCGCCGCCGTGGTTCGCGTAGGACGAGGGCGAGTACGCCGCCCCCGTGCGCTGGTCGATGAAGCCGTCTGCGACGAGGTCGGCATCCGGGATCCAGGCGATCGACTCGAGGCTGTCGTTCGCGCCCACCGAGGGCAGGTCGGACGTGAGGTTCCACTCCTTGACCGCCGTCAGCGATCCGGAGCCCGATCCCGGCTGGTATCGCAGGATCGACGGGCGGCTCGTGCTCTTGCTCGATCCGTTGCGCTCGGAGGCGACGAACAGGTCGGTTCCGACTGCAGCGACGCCCTCGGCGTCGACCGTGCCCGAACCGGTCGGGAAGCGCAGGGTGCGTCCGCCCGACCAGCCGGAGGAGTCCACCCAGGTCGTGCCCTGGCGGACGAGGCGGTGCAGCGTGCCGGAGCCGTTGTTCACGGCCCACAGCACGGAGCCGTCGGCGGAGAACGACAGGCCGCTCATGTCGGTGTCGAACGTGTCGGTGGCGTCGGCGACCGTGATCTGCGACGAGCCCGGCCATGCCGGTCCGGTCGGCGTCGTCGGAGTCGGGGTGGGCGTCGGGGTGGGCGTCGGCGTGGGGGTGCCGCCGCCGGTGAGGGTGTAGGCCTCGACCTCGAACAGCGAGTACCCGTAGGAGGTGCCGCGTGCGGTGCCGTAGATGCGCAGGTAGCGGCCGGTGCCGTTGAGGTTCGTGAACTCGTCGGTGGCGCCGTTCCCCGCAGCCTCCGTGGCGAGGGTGGTCCAGGTGGTGCCGTCGGCGGAGATCTCGACGCGGTACTTGGACGCGTACGCGGCTTCCCACTTCAGGACGACCTTGTCGACCTTGGACCCTGCGCCGAGGTCGATGCGGATCCACTGCGGGTCCACGCCTTCGACGCTCGACCAGCGGCTCGTCGCGTTGCCGTCGACCGCCTTCGCGCCCTCGAAGCCCGACCCCTCGACAGAGGATGCCGTGACCGGCTTGTTCTTCGAGATCAGCGTCGCGGTGCCGGGTGTGGGCGTCGGCGTCGGTGTGCTGGTCGGGGTCGGCGTGGGGGTCGGCGTCGTGCCTCCGACGGGCCAGTGCGGGGTGGGGTTGGTGGGGATCGAGTACGGGTCGCCGTAGACCGACCAGTTCAGCGGGGTGTTGAGGGTGAGGTTGCCGGCGTTGAGCCAGACGCGCTGCGCGTTCTCGATGCGGCTGACGTCCTCGTGCGCCTCCTCCTTCTTCATCTCGACCACGCGCGCGTCGAGGAAGGCCTTGAGGTAGGCGGTCTCGGTGCCGCCTGCGGCCGGCGTCTTCGCCTTCTTCTTCGCCTGGGTGCGCACGTCCTCGAGTCCGGAGTAACCGTGCACGACGGCGGCGTCGTAGTACGCGAACTGCCCAAGCGGACCGACGCCGTCGGCGATCGCGAGGTCGACGGCGGGGTCGAAGTACTGCACGGTGACCTCGTCGCGCTGCGCCTGCTGGAACGCGGGCACCGCACCCTCGGCGCGCCAGTCGGCCATGTACGCCTCGCCGAGCGGCGCCGTGTTGTCGGTGCCGTCGACCTGCTCCAACTCGTCGATCCACTTCGCGAGGCGGTTGTTCGGGTACTTCTGGGTGTAGTTCTGCACGAGCACGAGCATGTCGTGGGTGCCGGACGTGAAGCCCACGATGCCGGCGGTGAGGCCGCGGCCGTCGGGGTAGGGCTCGATGTAGCTGTACTGGTCGTACCAGTTCAGCGAGGAGTTCTCAGCCGAGGTGATGATCTCCTGGGCGATCTCCCGCTTCACGGGGTCGCGCAGGGTGATGGTCGTCGTCGCCTGGGCCGAGGTGGCGATCAGGCCGGTGAGCGGTAGTGCGACTGCGGCTGCCAGCAGGGCCAGCAGGGGTCGACGGTGACGCATTGTTCCTCCGGTGGGGTGGGGGGAGAACATTTAGGAAACGTTCTTTACGAAGAGTTATACCCGAGGAACCCGCCCGGAGCAATGGGTCGAGGCGAGAAGGCGCGACGCGTCAGGACGCCGGCGCCGCCCAGTGCGCCGGCGTCGGCAGCGCGTGATAGTCCAGGTCGATGCCCCGGTCGGAGACGGATGCCGTGCAGTACAGCAGCGACTGCGTCGGATACCCGTGGGGCCGGTTGTCGCGGATGATGGCCCTGTCGTCTTCGGGGGAGAGGCGGGCGGATGCCGCCAGCATCCCCACCCACTCCGCTCGCCAGTCGGCGCTCGCGGAGGTCGGTCCGAGAGAGCGGAACTCCGGCAGCCACGCCGCGATGCGCGGCGTCTCCTCGTCGTCGAGATCGTCGTGCGCGATCATGTGCGTGCCGGGCTCGATGGGCGTCTCCCGCAGTGTCGCGCCGTCCCAGCTGAGCACGCGGGCGCCCTCCGGACCGACCTCCAGGAGGTTGAAGCCGTGCATCCTCTCGGGGGCGACGGGCGAACGCCCCATGACCGACTCCAGGGCGAGCGACCCCCGCGACAGTGCCTGATCCGCCGGCAGATCGAGCACGTCGGCACGGTTCAGCAGCACAGCGAGACGGCGCTCCGCCGGGTTCGCGGCGAGCCAGGCCCCTCCGGCGCGGCGGTCGCGGATGCCGATCACGCCCGGATGGCTCTCCGGCCACCAGGCGCCGGGCTCGTCCCAGTCGCGCTGCGGGTCTTCATCGCGCACCGCGAGCAGACGGACGGATGCCGCGTCTGCCGCATCGACGATGACGGTGCACATCAGTGATCCCCTCCGGAGAGCTGATCGAGCACGTGGTCGAGCACGCCGTCGAGCACGGCGAGACCGTCGCGGACGCCCCCCGAGGATCCGGGCAGGTTCATCACGAGGCATCCGCCGGCGATGCCAGCCACGGCCCTGCTGAGCACGGCGGTCGGCGTCACGGCGGCACCGCGGCGGCGGACCTCCTCGACGATGCCCGGCAGCTCCGCATCGAGCAGAGCGCGGGTCGCCTCCGGAGTGCGGTCGTCGGGCGAGATCCCCGTGCCGCCGGTCGTGAGCAGGACGGACGGATGCTGCGACAGCAGCGCCGCGAGGGCATCGGCGACCCCGGCATCCGCCGTCACCTCGACCCGCACGTCGAAGCCGCGATCACGCAGCCACTGGGCGATCACCGGGCCGGTGCGGTCGTCGTACACGCCGCTCGCGGCCCTGGTCGACACCACGAGCACGTGAGCCGTGCGGGTCACGGGCGCGACCAGTCGCCGCTCTTGCCGCCCGACTTCGCGAGCACGAGCACATCGGTGATGACGGCGTGCTTGTCGACGGCCTTGATCATGTCGTACAGCGTCAGCGCCGACACGCTCGCCGCCGTGAGGGCCTCCATCTCGACCCCGGTGACGCCGTTCGTCACGGCGGTCGCGACGATGCGCACCCGATCGCCCTGGGGCTCCAGGTCGACCGACAGCTTCGTCAGCGGCAGCGGATGGCACAGCGGGATCAGCGTCGACGTCTGCTTGGCGCCCATGATGCCGGCGAGCCGCGCCGTGCCCAGCGCCTCGCCCTTGGGCAGCGAGCCGTCGGCGATCATCGCCACGACCTCCGGCGTCGTCACGAGCACGGCCTGTGCGGATGCCTCTCGACGGGTCACCTGCTTCTCGGTGACGTCGACCATGTGCGCCGACCCGTCCGCTCGCAGGTGCGAGAGCTCACTCATCGATCCTCCAGACCTCGACCTCGGCGCCGGCGGGAAGCGCGGCGATACCCGTCGGCACATGAACCAGAACCGTGGCGCGCGCGTAGTCGTGCAGCAGATGCGACCCCGGCGCCCCCACCGCGACACTGCCGTCGTCGCGCAGCATCCCTCGGCGGATCTGGTGCTTGCCCTGCGGGGACTCGATCGCGTGCGCGAGCGGCAGCCACGACACCTCGCGCCGTTCGCGCAGACCCGCAGCCCGCCGCAGCAGCGGGCGCAGGAACATCTCGAAGGACAGCAGCGCCGACACCGGGTTGCCGGGGAACGCGATGACCGGAAGATCCGGGAGCCCCTCGCGTCGGAGGAGGCCCGCGCCTTGCGGCCCGCCCGGCTGCATGGCGACGTGCCCGAAGCTCACGCCGCGGGGTTCGAGGGCGTCGCGCACGACCTCGAAGGCGCCGGCGCTCACGCCGCCGGTCGTGACCAGCAGGTCGGCCTCTGGGTGCGCGGCGACGACCGTCAGCAGGGCGGACGCGTCGTCGGGGGCCGCCGCACAGGCGACCTCGGCGCCGATGTCGACGAGGGATGCCGCGAGCGAGGCCGTGTTCGCGTCGTGGATCTGACCGGAGTCGAGAGGTTCGCCCGGGGCGCGCAGCTCGTGCCCCGTCGAGACCAGGAGCACCTTGGGGCGCGGACGCACCGGTGCGGACGTGAGCCCGACCGCGGCGAGAGCGGCGAGCTGCGCGGGGCCGAGGCGCGTGCCCGCGGCGAGCAGCGACTGCCCCGCGGTGACATCGCTGCCGACCTCGCGCACGAACGCTCCCGGCGTCGCGGGGGCCGAGAACGCCACCCCGTCGCTCGGATCGCCCTGCGCGCCGCCGATGCCGAGGAAGCGCGGGGGATCCACCGCCTCGATCTGCACGACCGCATCGGCGCCCTCGGGGATGGCGGCTCCCGTCATGACCGGGGTCGCCGTGCCGGGCTCGTGCACGCCCGCGGCATCGCCCGCCGCGCGCACGCGTCCGATCGGGAGCCGCACCGGCCGCGCCTCGGTCGCCGCGGCGAGGTCGGCGGAGCGCACGGCGTAGCCGTCCATCTGCGAGTTGGTGAACGGAGGAACCGGGATCGGGCTGGCGATGTCGGCGGCCAGCACGCGGCCCCTGGCCGGACCTGCGGGAGCGAGCGGCACGGTCTCGGCGTGCGCCGGATCGGCGAGCGCGGAGAGGACGGGAGAGAGCAGAGCGGCGACGGCGGCGGCGTGCTCGTCGAGGGTCACGGCCATCGCGTCACCCGCCCGCGAACGGGGGGAGGATGTCGACGCGCTCGCCGGCGGGCAGCGCCGGGTCGCGGCGCACGACGCCGTCGACGAGGAACGACCCGCTCTTCAACACGCGCGACATGGGGTCGCCGTAGCGGCCGATGAGCGCATCGCGAAGCGCCCCGAGGGTGTGGTCGGCTCCGAGGTCGAGCTCTTCCGCCTCGCGCCCCGCGGCCTCGGCGGCCGCGGCGAAGTACCGCAGCATCACGATCGCCATGCCGCTCATCCTATGACGAGCGGCCGACACCGGGCCCGCCGCCCCGACCTGCGCCGGACGTAGACTGGCGCGCATGACTCCTGGGCTCATCGAACCGGGGCCGGCGCTGGAGCCCGACCGCATCACCCGGTACAGCCGTCAGCTCATGCTGCCCGGCTTCGGCGAGACGGCGCAGCGACGGCTTGCCGCATCCCGCGTCCTGGTGATCGGCGCGGGCGGTTTGGGGAGTGCCCTCGTCCCCGCGCTCGCGGGAGCCGGCGTCGGCACGATCGGCATCGTCGACGACGACCTCGTGGAGCTCTCCAACTTGCACCGCCAACTCAGCCACGGCGTGGCCGACATCGGTCGGGCGAAGGTCGACTCGCTGGCCGAGACCGTGCGGGCGATCGACCCCGCCTGCACCGTGCACCGGCACCGCGAGCGGGCGGTGGCGGCGAACCTCCCCGGACTCCTCGCCGACTACGACCTGCTCGTCGACGGGAGCGACAACTTCGCCACCCGCTACCTCGCGAACGACACCGCGGAGCTCGCGGGTAAGCCCCTGGTGTGGGGGTCGATCCTGCGCTTCCACGGTCAGGTGGGCGTCGCGTGGAAGGGGCACGGCCCGACGTTCCGCGACCTGTTCCCCGCGCCGCCCCCGGCCGACGAGGCGCTCTCGTGCGAGCTCGGCGGAGTGCTGCCCAGCCTGTGCACGGCCATCGGATCGCTCATGGCGACCGAGGTCGTCAAGCTGATCACCGGCGTCGGAGAGCCGCTGCTCGGCCGCGTGCTGTTCTACGACGCGCTCACCGCCCGCACCCGGGAGATCGCCTACGCGGTCGACGAGACGCGCGAGGAGCTCACGGGGCTCGACGACTACGAGGTCCTGTGCGGCACGGCGCCCGACCCCGGCGCCTCGATCTCCGCGGCCGAGCTCCTGCGCAGGCGGCGGGCGGGGGAGCGGATGCTGCTGCTCGACGTCCGCGAGGCCGAGGAGGCCGCGCTGCGTCGGATCCCCGGAGGGAGCCTCCTCCCGGTCGGACGGATCGACGCGGGGGAGGGCCCGGAGACCGCCCTGCCCGTCGTGGTCTACTGCGAGAAGGATCCGCGCTCCCGCCGGGCCGCCGCGGCGCTGCGCGAACGCGGATTCGACGCGGTCCACGTCGTGGGCGGCATCCGCTCGTACGTCGAGATCGGCGGAGAGGTCGTCGGCGACGCCGACCGCCAGACAGACACGTCCGCCGCGCGCGGAGAAGGAGTTCCCGCATGACCTTCGCCCTGATCACCGACGAGCCGATCGACGAGGCGACCGTCCGCGGCGCCGTGGGCGGAGACGCCGACGGCGCGGTCGTGATGTTCTGCGGCGTGGTGCGCGACCATGACGGCGGACGGGCGGTGCGCGCGCTGGACTATCGGGCGCACCCCGACGCCGAGCGGTTCCTGCGCGAGATCGTCGAGCGCACGGCAGCCGAGACCGGGATGAGGGTGGCGGCGGCGCACCGCATCGGTGATCTGCACATCGGAGACATCGCGCTGTTCGCGGCGGCATCCGCCGGCCACAGGGCCGCCGCGTTCGAGGCGTGCGAGCGCCTGGTCGAGGAGATCAAGCGCGGCGTGCCCATCTGGAAGCGCCAGCACTACGACGACGGCGTCTCCGAGTGGGTCGGCCTCTGACTGCCGGCGGTTCCCCGTGGTCGTTCGATACGGATCAGAAATGCGGCTGCGCGACGGCGCGGGGAGGCGTTTCTGATCCACGCTGCGCGCCCGCCGCGCTCAGCCGCCGATGTAGCTCATCTCGATGCGCTGGCGTGCGGCGCGCAGCTCGGGGGTGAGGTCGGCGCGGATCTCGGAGTAGCGGTCGTCGCGCGCGGCCCAGATGCCCGCCATCGCCGCGGACAGCTCGTGGTCCGACGCGCCGCCGCGGAGCAGTGCGCGCAGGTCGTGCCCCTCGGTCGCGAACAGGCAGGTGAAGAGCCGTCCCTCGGTCGAGATCCGTGCGCGGTTGCAGGTGCCGCAGAACGTGTTGGTGACCGAGGAGATGATCCCGATCTCGCCCGAGCCGTCGGCGTAGCGCCACCGCTTCGCGGTCTCGCCCGTGGCTCTGGCCCCCACCGGCTCGAGCGGGAACAGCGCGCCGATGCGCTCCACGATCTCGGCCGCCGAGACCACCTCGTCCAGCTCCCAGCCGTTCGAGGTCCCGACATCCATGTACTCGATGAACCGCAGCGTGTACGGGGTGTCCTTGAAGCGGGCGGCCATCGCCTCGATCTCGCCGTCGTTGAGACCTCGCTTGACGACCATGTTGATCTTGATGGGGCCGATGCCCGCCGCCCGCGCGGCCTCGATGCCCTCCAGCACCCGTGACACGGGGAAGCGGACGTCGTTCATGCGCTGGAACAGCTCGTCGTCGAGGGTGTCGACCGAGACGGTGAGCCGGTCGAGCCCCGCGTCCTTGAGCGCCTGCGCCTTCACGGCGAGGGCGGAGCCGTTCGTGGTCAGCGCGATCTCGACCCTGTCGCCGTCCGGCGTCCGCAGCGCCGAGAGGCGGGAGATGAGATCCTCGATGCCGCGGCGCAGCAGGGGCTCACCGCCGGTCAGCCGCAGCTTGCGGACGCCGTGGTCGACGGCGATCCGCGAGAGGCGTTCGATCTCGTCGAAGCTCAGCAGCTCGTCGCGGTCGAGGAAGGCGTAGTCCCGCCCGAACACGGCACGCGGCATGCAGTACACGCAGCGGAAGTTGCAGCGATCGGTCACCGAGATGCGCAGATCGCGCAGCGGACGATCACGGGCGTCGAGGAGGCCGACGGAGGGCAGGCGCAGCGCTCCGGCGGTGCCTGCACCGGTTCCGTGAGACGGCGTGATCCTCATCGTCCACCCTTTCGAGTGGCTACGGTAGCACCGGATGCCGGGAGTGCCTCTCCCGCCCCCGGTCGTTCCGGTGGCGTTCCCCGCCGCCCGAACGGCGGGGCGGAGACGGATGCTCAGGCGGGAGCATCCGCGTCGCGCCGCAGGGAGACATCGGCGGCATCGACGCGGAAAGCGAGGGCCGCACCGGGGCGGATGCCGAGGGCCGCGGCGGTCCCTGACGGGCAGTCCACCGCCAGCTCCGGATGCTCGGCGGTGAACAGGCGCACGCCGCCGGCGACGGCCTCCATGACCGCGACCGTCCCGTGCCAGGAGTTCTCTCCCGGGGGCGGGGCCGTGCCGGCATCCGCCGAGATCCGCACCGACGAGGGGGGGAACACCGCCGATCCCGCCTCGCCGACCGCGAGGGCGTCGCCGTGGCCGACGAGGCGGAGGCCGCTCTCGGCCTGCAGGGCGTTCCCGGTCGCACCGGATCCCGCGATGAGGTTCACCCCGGCGATGGCCGCGGCGAAGCGAGAACGCGGATGACCGAGCACCTCGGCGGTCGGCCCGTGCTGCACGACGCGCCCGTCGTCGATCACGACGGTGCGCGCGGCCAGCATCACCGCGTCGAGCGGATCGTGCGTCACGATCACGGTCGGGATGCCGAGGCGGTCGCGCAACTGCGTGACCAGTCGGCGGGCCTGCGTACCCGTCTCGGCGTCGAGGGAGGCGAAGGGCTCGTCGAGCAGCAGCGCGAGCGGGTCGGCAGCGAGGGCGCGCGCGAGGGCCACGCGCTGCTGCTGGCCTCCGGAGAGCTCCGCAGGGCGGCGCCCCGCGACGTCGTGCAGACCGACCTCGTCGAGGTGCACGAGCGCTCGGCGCCGTGCCTCGGGGGCGGCCACGCCCTGGGCGCGCGGGCCGAAGGCGACGTTCTCCAGGGCCGTGAGGTGGGGGAACAGCAGCGCGCGCTGACCCAGCAGGCCGATCCGTCGCCGCTCCGGGGGAGTCGACGCGGCGATCGGCGAGCCGTTCAACGCGATCGTGCCCTCGGCGTGCGGAGCGTGACCGGCGATGGCCGCGAGCAGCGTGGATTTGCCCGCGCCGTTGGGTCCGAGCAGCGCCAGCGCCTCGCCCGGCGAGACGGCGAACGCCGCAGCCACGCGGAAGGCTCCGGCCCGAGCCGTGATGTCGACGTCGAGGGTCATCGCACGGCATCCGCTCGCCAGCCGCGCATCAACAGGAGCACGGCCACCGCCACGAGGATCAGCAGCAGCGACAGCGCGATCGCGGTGTCCTCCTGCACGCCCGCTCCGTTGAACGCCGTGTAGATCGCGAGCGGCATGGTCCTGGTCACACCGGGCGCGTTGCCGGCGAACAGGGCGGTGGCCCCGAACTCGCCCATCGCCCGCGCGAAGCAGAGCACGGCGCCCGCGATGAGACCCGGTGCGGCGAGCGGCAGGGTCACCCGGCGGAACACGGTCAGCGGGCGAGCGCCCAGGCTCGCGGCGACCGACTCGTGCCCCGTGCCGACGGCGCGCAGGGCCCCCTCGACGGAGATCACGAGGAACGGCAGCGCCACGAAGACCTGGGCGATCACGACCGCGGCGGTCGTGAACGGGATGCGGATGCCGAGCACCGCGAGAGCACCGCCGAGAAGACCGTTGCGGCCGAGGAGCGACAGCAGCGCGATGCCGCCGACGAGGGGCGGCAGCACCAGCGGCAGCGTGGTCAGGGTGCGCAGGACCGCGGCGAGGGCGCCCGAGCTGCGTGCGATCACGAGGGCGAGCGGCACGCCGAGCAGCACGCACACGGCGGTCGCGACCGCCGCGGTGGACAGCGACAGGCCGAGGGCCTGCAGGGCCGCCGATGCGGTGATCGCCGCGGGCACGGCCGTCCAGTCCAGGCGGATCAGGAGGGCGACGAAGGGCAGCGTCAGCACGAGGGCGCCGAGCGCGGCCGGCACCCAGAGCCAGGGCGGCACCCGTCGATGGATGCCGCCGCGCCGCCCTTCGTCGCCGCCGCTCACGGAGCGCCGAAGCCGAGGGTCGTGAGCACCTTCTGTCCGGCATCCGACAGCACGAAGGCGACGAACGCCTTCGCGGCCTCCGGATTCTTCGTGCCCTTCAGGGCGGCGATCGGGTAGATGTTGGTCGCGGCATCCGCGCCGTCGATCTCGATGCCGGTCACCGCGTCGCCCGCGGCCTTCACATCGGTCGCGTACACGAGCCCGGCGTCGGCCTCGCCCGACTTCACCTTGGACAGCACGGCTGTCACGTTCTGCTCCTCGCTGGCCGGGGTCAGCGTCACGCCCGCGGCGTCGAGCAGAGTGCGCGAGGCGCTGCCGCACGGCACCTCGGCCGCGCACACGACCACGGTGAGGGCGGGGTCGGCGAGATCCGCGAGGGTCTCGACGCGCGTCGGGTCGCCAGGGGCGACGGCGATCTGCAGCACGTTCGTCGCGAACGCCTCACCGGACCCGGCGAGCCCCGCTTCGGTGACCTTGGCGAGGTTCTTCTCATCGGCCGAGGCGAAGACGTCGGCCGTGGCGCCCTCGATCAGCTGGGTGGCGAGCACCGAGGAGCCGTCGTAGCTGATCGGGAGCACGTCGACGTCGGGATGCTGCGCCTCGAACTCGGCGGCGAGCTCGTCGAAGGCCGCGGTGAGCGAGGCGGCCGCGAAGATCGTCAGCTCGCCGCTGAGGGCGTCGGCTTCGGTGGTGGCCGCGGGGGAGGCCGGAGCGGCGTCGGGCGCGGGGGCGCTGCAGCCGACCAGGGCGGCGAGGCCCACGGCGGTCAGCGCGACGAGCGCGGAGGCGCGGATGGTGCGGGTCACGGAGTGTTCTCTCTCTCGGTCTCGACGACCACCATGGTCGCCTTGATGACGGCTGTCGCCTTGCTGCCGACCTCGAGTGCGAGCTCGCGGGCGGCCTCGGCGGACATCAGGGACACGACGCGGTGCGGACCGCTCTGCAGCTCGACCTGCGCCATGAGGCCGTCGATCTGGACGGACGTCACGAGTCCGGTGAAGCGGTTGCGGGCGCTGCGGCGGACGGGGTCGTCGTCGGCCGCTTCTCCGGCGAGCCGCTGAGCCTGCGCGGCGAGGTCGGCCCCCGCCACCACCTGGCGCCCCGAGGCGTCGGGAACGGCGGGCAGGATGCCGTCGCCCACCCAGCGGCGCACGGTGTCGTCGCTGACGCCCAGAAGATGGGCTGCTTCACTGATCCGGAAATGCGTCATGGCGATGACCATAGTTCCGCATCTGCGGAATCACAAGACACGATTTCGCATCGCGGAATGTGAATTTCACAATCTTCTGGACGTTCGGCTCTCACGGGGGTACAGTCGGTGCTGGCTGGACGACCGATGATGGTCGCCCGTCACGAAAGCACAACCTAGCGGTTCGACGTATATCTCGAGGCCGACCCCCACAGGGCCTGCCGGAAGCCGTATCACTGCGACGACAGCAAGGAAGCCTTCATGAGCAGCATCAGCGCGCCCGCCATCGACTCCCAGCCGACTCCGGCCGAGTACCTCTCCCGGGCCGTCGCCCTCGCCACCGAGAACGTCCGCGACGCGGGCGGTCCGTTCGGGGCGATCGTCGTCTCGGCGGACGGACAGGTCTTCGAGGGCGTCAACCGGGTTACGGCGAATCTCGACCCCTCGGCGCACGCCGAGGTCACGGCGATCCGCAACGCCTGCCAGGGGCTCGGCACGTTCGATCTCACCGGGGCCACGCTCTACACGAGCTGCGAGCCCTGCCCGATGTGCCTCGCCACCTCGCTCTGGGCCCGCATCGACCGGGTCTACTTCGCCGCCGACCGACACGACGCGGCAGACGCCGGCTTCGACGACGCGGTGTTCTACCGCTACTTCGAGGGCGGCCCCGAGGACCGGGCAATCATGCCCGTCGGCCAGGAGGCCCTGGCCCCCGCCGAACGCGTCGCCCCGTTCACCGAGTGGAACGCCAACGTCTCGCGCATCGACTACTGACGCGCACCGCTGACGCGCGCCGAAGGCCGACGCGCACCGACCGCTGACGGGCCCCTGCGCCCGCGGCGACCACCGGGGAGCCGCTCCTTCGGCGAACCCGAGCACCACCTCCGCACAACAACACTGGAGCCGATGATGTCTTCACATGTCTTCAACGACCCCGAGACCGGCGCGATCCCCGCGCCGGAGCTCCCGCCCCTGGCCACCGGAGCGACCGCCACGGTCGACGCCGAGCCCAAGAACGCGTTCGACCGATTCTTCGAGATCACCCGTCGCGGGTCGACGGTGGCCCGCGAGATCCGCGGAGGCATCGTCACCTTCGTGACGATGGCGTACATCGTCATCCTCAACCCGCTCATCCTCGGCGGCGTCGAGGATGTCGCGGGCAACGCCCTGAACGGCGCGCAGATCGGGGCGGCCACCGGCCTCACCGCCGGCGTCATGACGATCCTGTTCGGACTCATCGCACGACTCCCGTTCGCGCTCGCCGCGGGGCTCGGCATCAACTCCTTCCTCGCCGTGTCCGTCGTCGGACAGGTCACCTGGCCCGAGGCCATGGGGCTCGTGGTCATCAACGGCATCCTGATCGTGCTGTTCGGAGCCACCGGCATCCGGACCGCCATCTTCAACGCGGTTCCCGCCCAGCTCAAGGCGGCGATCACGGTCGGCATCGGCCTGTTCATCGCCTTCATCGGCTTCGTCGACTCGGGCTTCGTGAACCGCACGGCCGGCGGCCCGCCCGTGCAGCTCGGCGACGGCGGATCGATCACCTCGATCCCGACGCTCATCTTCCTCATCGGGCTCGTGCTCATCGGCGTGCTCGTCGCGCGCAAGGTGCCCGGTGGCATCCTCATCGGCATCGTCGCCTCGACCGTCCTCGCGATCATCGCGCAGGCGATCTTCAAGCTCGGCCCGAGCTTCGAGAACCCCGGCGGCTGGCACATGACGATCCCGGAGATCCCGACGGCGCTCGTCACGATCCCCGACTTCGGCCTCATCGGCCAGTTCGACCTCCTCGGATCCTTCGGCCGCATCGGCGCCTTGTCGGCCACGATGCTCGTCTTCACCCTCGTGTTCTCCAACTTCTTCGACGCCATGGGCACCATGACGGGGCTCGCGAAGAACGCCGGTCTCGCCTACAAGGACGGCACGTTCCCGCGGCTGCGCTCGGCGTTCGTCGTCGAGGGCCTCGGCGCCGTCGCCGGTGGCGCGACCTCGACCTCCTCGAACACGGTCTACGTCGACAGCGCCTCCGGCATCGGTGAGGGGGCGCGCACGGGTCTGGCCGCGGTCGTCGTCGGCATCCTGTTCCTGCTCTCGATGTTCTTCACCCCGCTCACCCTCGTGGTGCCGATCGAGGTCGGATCCGCCGCGCTCGTCGTGGTCGGCGCGATGATGATGGGGCAGATCAAGGAGATCAAGTTCACGAACTTCGCCGTCGCCCTGCCGGTGTTCCTCACGATCGTCACGATGCCGCTGACCTACTCGATCGCCAACGGCATCGGCGTCGGCTTCATCTCCTGGGCGCTCATCAACGCGCTCTCGGGTCGTGCCCGCAAGGTGCACTGGCTCATGTGGATCGTCGCGGCGGGCTTCGCGCTCTACTTCGTCCGCGGTCCGATCGAGGCGGCGCTCGCAGGCTGAGCCTCCTCTTTCTCTGCCGACGCCCCCTCTGATCTGATCCCCCGACGCCCCGTCTGGTTGTCCCGCCCCACCGGGCGGACGTCGCCCAGGTGGGGCGTCGGCGTGCGGGAGGGGCATTGCGTTCACGAGGGCGTCGCGTTAGCAGGGCGTCGCGTTAGGAGGGCGTCGCCTGCCGGAAGAGAGCCGCAGTGGAACGGGCGTCGGAGCGTGGGAGACGGGACGGCTCAGCTGAGCTCGGGCCAGGTCGCGAGGTCGGCGGGGACGTCGATGTCGGCTCCCGAGCCGAGGTCCCCGCACTCGATGTCGTCGACGAGCTGCGGATGCATCGCCATCCACACCCTCGCCCCGGAGTCGCCGAGCGCGGTGTCGGCCGCGTCGAACAGGTCGTCGATGTCGAACACGACGGGGGTGCCCGGCACGCCGTCCCACGCCGCTCTGGTCGCCCGACCAGGCCTGTGCGCGTCGAGGAGTCGGCGGATGACCGGCTCGCCGACCCCTGGCTGATCGACGAGGAGCACGATCACCACGTGGGGCCTCTCGCCCGCCGATCGGAGATGCCGGGCGGCGGCGCGCAGCGAGGCGCTCATGCCGAGCTCGGCATCGTGCACGTACACGGTGACCGCCGACGACGAGCGCCGACGCAGCCAGCGCCGCACGGTCGCCGCCTCGGGGCCGATAGCGATCGAGACGCTGCAGCCGGCGAGAGCCGCAGCCCGAGCGGCCCTGGTCGCCAGCACCTCGTCGTTCCAGGGCAGCAGCGCCTTGGGTCCGAGGCCGAGACGCGATCCGCGCCCCGCGGCCAGCACGATCGCGTGGCGATGGTGCAGCGTCATCCGTCCGTCCCCCTCGTCGCATCGCGCTCGAGGATCGCGGCGTGGATCACGTCCCGAGTGAAGGGCGTCGTCGTCAGGCGGATGCCGGTGGCATCGCGGATCGCGGCCGCCAGCGCGGGGGCGACGGGGTTGAACGGCGACTCGCTCATCGACTTCGCCCCCAGGGGGCCCAGCACGTCGCTTGTCGTCGCGAAGGAGATCTCCGACCGTGGCACATCGGCGAACGCGGGCACGTGATACATCCGCAGGATGTCGCTGGTCACCCGGCCGTTCTCGTCGACGCGCACGATCTCGTGCAGCGCGGCGCCGATCGCCTGGGCGATGCCGCCCTCGATCTGCCCGCGGCACTGCTCCGGATTCACGACCACCCCGGCATCGGCCGCGTGGATCGAACGGAGGATGCGCAGTTCACCCGTGGCCTCGTCGATCGCGACGCGGAACCCCTGCACGTTGAACGCTACCGACCGCGGGGTCCCGCCCCAGTAGCCGGCCGCCTCGAGGGGGCCGTCGGCGGCGAGGTCGATGAGCGAGACCGAGTCGCCTCCGCGCATGACGCGGTCGCCCGTGAGCAGGCACTCGTCGACGGGGGCGCCGAGCAGCGCGGCGGCGCGGGCGCGAAGCTTCTCGGCGAGTGAGGTCGCCGCGGCGTGCGTGGCGCGGCCGGCGACCACGGTGCCGGTCGAGCCGAACGCGCCCGTGTCGTGCTCGACGAGGTCGGAGTCGGCCTGGCGCAGCCGCACCCTCCTCGTCGTGGTCTGCAGCACCGTGGCCGCGATCTGCTGGTGCACGGTCGAGGTGCCGTTGCCGAACTCCGCGGTGCCGACGTCGAGCCCGAAAGCCCCGTCCGCTTCCAGGCGGATCGTGACGTGCGAGTGGTGTCCGCGCGGAGGCACCGTCGCGATCATGGCGACGGCGGCGCCCTCGCCGATCGTCCAGCCGGGCGCGAGGGCCGCCGCATCCGCCTCCCTGTTCCTCGCGAGACCCGCCTGCACGTCTCGCACGCACTCGTCGAGACCGTAGCTGCCGATGATGAGGTCGGGCTCCTCGTGCGCGGCGATCATCGCGTCGTCGGCGCCGATGAGGTTGCGGGTGCGCATCTCGAGCGGATCGAGGCCGAGCCTGCGGGCGAGCTCATCGACCGTCGACTCGATCGCGAAGATCATCTGGCTCAGCCCGTAGCCGCGGAACGCGCCGGACGGGATGGAGTTCGTGTAGACGACGGAGGCGTCGATCTTCTTCGCCGCGGCCCGGTAGACGGCGATCGACTCGCCCACGCCGTGGAACATGACCCCCGGGCCGTGGTTGCCGTAGGCGCCGGTGTTCGAGCGCACATCGACGGCGATGCCGGTGATCGTGCCGGAGGAGTCGGCGCCCATGCGCACGCGCATGCGGAACGGATGCCGCACGGTCGTCGCCGTGAGCACCTCCTTGCGCGAGAACTCGATGCGGACGGGGCGGCCCGTGGCCCTCGTCGCGAGCAGCGCGAGGTCTTCGGTGAGCATCTCCTGCTTGCCGCCGAAGCCGCCGCCGACGCGGCCCGTGTACACGCGCACCTCGTCCTTCGACAGTCCGAACACGCGCGCGAGCGCCCGCCGCACGAGGAACGGCACCTGCGTGCTGCTGCGCACGACGTAGCGGCCGTCGGCATCCTGCCAGGCGATCGATCCGTGGGTCTCCAAGGCCGTGTGCGAGACGCGGTGCGTGTGGAAGGTGCGGTCCTCGACGATGGCGGATGCCGCGAGCGCCGCCTCCAGGTCGCCGACCTCGGAGTCCATCCGCATCACGATGTTGCTGTCTCCGTGCAGGACAGGCGTGTCGGGGTGATCGGCGACCTCGGGGTCGAGGTTGAAGGGCAGCACCTCGTACTCGACCTCGACGAGGCGCGCCGCACGGTCGGCGGCCCGCTGGGTCTCGGCGACCACGAGCGCCACGCGCTGGCCGACGAAGCGCATGACGTCGTCGAACACCATCGTGTCGTCGGGGTCGTCTTCGACGAGCTCGTGCTGGGCGGTGGAGAACAGCGCGCGGGGCGCGTCGGCGGCCGTCAGCACCCGCACGACACCGGGGGAGGAGAGGGCGCGCGCCGCGTCGATGCGGACGACGCGGGCGTGCGCGTGCGGACTGCGGACCACGGCCCCGTACAGCAGCGCCCCCGGCAGCTCGTCGGGGTCGACGTCCATCGTGTAGCGGACCGTGCCGGTCACGACGCCGAGCGCCGCGGGGGTGCCCGTCGCGTGACCGACGCCGCCCGCACGGTCGTCGATGTTCTCGACGCCGTGCACCGCGTCCTCGATGCTGCGGTATCCGGTGCAGCGGCAGATGTTGCCCTTGAGGGTGCGGTCGAGGTCGTGCTCGGCGCCCTCCGGCATCCCGGCGACCGTGCACACCATCCCGGCCGTGCAGAACCCGCACTGGAAGCCGGCCGCCCTGCGGAAGCGCTCCTGCACGGGGTGCGGATGCTCGGGGGTGCCGAGTCCCTGCACCGTCACGATGTCGCGGCCCGCCGCGCGGTGCGCCGGATACACGCAGCTGTGCACGGGGTCGCCGTCGACGATCACCGTGCACGCGCCGCAGTCACCGCCGTCGCACCCCTTCTTCACTCCGTACGAGCCCTGGTCGCGCAGCCAGGTGCGCAGGCACTGGCCGGGCTCGGGGGCGACGTCGACCTCGCGTCCGTCGAGCGTCGCGGTGCGCGCGGCTGCGGCGACCGCGGCATCCGCGCCGACCCTGTTCTCGATGATGCTCATGCCGATGTCCTCTCCATGCGCAGATCCCCGGTGACGCGGCCTCTCGCCCCGTCGACCCCGGTCGCGTCGGGGAGCAGTTCGGCGAGGATCTCGTCGCCGAGCCGGTGGGTCATCAGGCGGCGCCAGGCCGGATCACCGTGGATGTCGTCGTACCAGCCGCCCGTGCCCGCCGCGGCCGTGTCGATCGCGGCGCGCCAGGCGCCGGCATCCGCGGGAGTGAGGCGGTCGGCGCGTCGACGCCCCGCCTGCCCGTCGTCGGCGTGGAGGTCGAGCAGGACGGGACGGAAGACGGATGCCGTGACCGAGAGCCGCAGCGAGCGATCGGACGTGCGGCGGCCGATCAGGAGCGCCGCCGAGCGGCCGCGCTCGGTGAGCGAGAGGCGACGGAACGCGTGCCGCTGCCGCAGCGCCTCCGCGGGGACGAGGAAGCTGCGGATGAGCTCGCCGTAGCCGAGACGGGTCCTGGCGGGGCCGACGACGAGGTCGGCGACGGCGGCGCGGCGACGGCGGCCGTCGGGGCGCAGGATCAGGGCGGTGGCGCCCCACGCGGTGAGCAGCGAGATCATGGGGCCGGCGGGCAGGGCGGTGGCGACGTTGCCGCCGACGGTGGAGACGTTCCAGATCTTCCACGAGGCGACGAAGGAGTCGCACGCCGGCGGGATGACGTCGAGCCCCGGCAGTTGGGCACGGGGGATGCCGCCGGGGAGCGGGTCGTCGGAGAGGGCGCGCAGCTCGGCGATGCGGCAGGTGGCGGCGATCTCGAGGTCGCCGTCCGGCGTCCAGGCGAGGGGCACCCAGCCGGCGCCGGTGATGTCGAGCAGGCGGGTCGGGGCGCCGCGGGTGATGTCGGTGCCGTAGGAGTAGATGACCGTGCCGCCGGCGAGCCAGGAGTCGCCGGGGCGCCAGCTGCGCGGATCCGCGCACATCAGGACCTCGTCGACGCTCGTCACATCCATGCGAGCGCCTCCTCCGTGCGCCGGGGTTCTGCGCCGGGCCCTCGTGCACTCTGCGGGTCGGGATGCTGCGTCGCGGGGCGCTGCGGGCCGTCGCCCGGCAGGTCGCCTCGCAGGTCGCCTCCGTGCGGCGCGACGAGCTGCGGCCCTGGCGCGCAGACGCGGCGCGCGTCGTGGACATCGCCTGTGGTGTCGCGCAGCTTGCGCTGCGGCGACGCGGTGATGCCGGTGCGCGCGGCGGTCTCGACGAGGATCAGCTCGGCGAGCACGGACACCGCCACCTCCGCAGGGGTGCGAGCGCCGAGGTCGAGTCCGATCGGGGAGTGCAGCCGATCGAGGTGCGCGTCGGCGAGGCCGCCCGCGCGGAGCTCCTGCACGCGCTTCTCGTGGGTCACGCGCGACCCCATGGCGCCGACGTAGGCGAGGTCGGCCCGGAGCGCGCGGTCCAGCACGGGCAGATCGAAGCGGGGGTCGTGGGTGAGCACGACGATCGCGGTGCGGGAGTCGATGCGACCGGCATCCGTCTCCGCGGCGAAGTGCTGCGCCGGATGCGCGAGCACGACCTCGTGCGCGCCGGGGTGCCGCGCCCGGGTGGCGAAGACGGGACGGGCGTCGCACACCGTGACGTGCCGGCCGAGCACGGCGGCGGCCTGGGCGAGTGCGGCGGAGAAGTCGTTCGCCCCGTAGATGACGAGGCGGGCGGGCGTCGCGCTCGACTCGACGAGCAGTCGGCGCGCGACCGGACACTCCGGAACGGAGCGGTCGGTGATCTCCACGACGTGCGCGCCGCCCAGGTCGAGGGCCGCGTGGACCCGGTCGCCGAGGTCCGCCGCCGTGTCGCCAGGGAGGAGAACGCGCGCTCGGGAGGAGGCATCCGCCGCAATCGTCCTCCCGAACGTGAGAACTCCTCCGTTGCGGGCGGCATCGTCGAGCGGCAGCTCCCGCACGAGCCGCAGGGCGCGGTCCGGGTGGGCGAGGGCGGAGAGGATGCCGGCGGGCAGGGTGCGCAGCGGCTGCACGAGCACGCGCACGTCCCCTCCGCACATCAGGCCGACGGAGATCCCGTCGTCGTCGGCGTAGCCGAAGGAGTGCAGCTCGACCTCGCCGGTGTCCAGGCATCCGATCGCCGCGTCGACCACGGCGCCCTCGACGCAGCCGCCCGAGATCGAGCCGATCGTGCGGCCGTCGTTGCGCACGGCCATGGAGGTCCCAGCGGGGCGCGGGACGGAGCCGGACACTTCGACGATCGTGGCGATCGCCCAGCGATCGGGGTCGGCCAGGCAGTCGGCGTAGTCGTGCAGACGGTCGAGCATGGAGCACCTCCGGGTCACAATCCGCGGCGTCTTCGCCGCTGGTTGCCCGGTAGATGGTTGTGAGAACCCGCCTAGGCCTGAGGAGATTCTAGATCAGGCGCGGGGAAGTGTCCATAGTGCGGAGTCAGGATTCCGGATGGTGGATAGACGGCGCCGACCCGTCGGACTATGCGCGGGCGTCGTGCACCCAGGTGCGCCCGAGCTCGAGGAGGACGTGGTCGGCGGTGAGCAGCGGCATCCCGTCGGCGAACGACTGCGCGAGAAGGAAGCGGTCGAAGGGGTCGTGGCGGGCCAGCTCCGGCTCCTCGCGCAGCGCGTTCGCATGGCGGGACGTGAAAGGAAGCTCCACGAGACCCATCTGCGCGAACACCTCGGGGAATCGGTCGCCGCCCGGAAGGTCGATCCTGCCGAGCATGTGCTTGATGACGATCTCCGAGATGGACACGGCGGAGTAGTGCACCCGGGGAGCCTCCGCGATGCGGGCGCGGCTGTGCGGGCCGAGTCGATCGTCGTCCGTCGCGAGCCAGAGCAGTGCGTGGGTGTCGAGCAGCATCAGTCGGCGGATCCGTAGAACATCTCGCGGATCTCGGCGTCGGCGTCGTCGAAGGCGGCGGCGTCGTAGATGAACGTGCCCTTGAGGGCGCCGATGACGGGGCGATCCTCCCGGTGGATGACGAGGTCGATCACCGGGTTGCCCGCGCGCGCGATCGTGACCTGCTCGCCGGCGAGGACGCGCTCGACCAGCGCGGAGAGCTGACTCTTCGCCTCGTGCATGTTCACCTGGATCGCCATGGGCTTAGTCTAGTCGGGCTAAGTGCGTCCGAGCCAGGGCCGCAGCTATCCGCTCTGCCGCGCCTGCTCGTCGATCAGCTGCAGCATCCGTGCGGCGACGCTGACCGCGATCGCCGCCGGCTGCTTGCCCGCCACCTCGGGGATGCCGATGGGCGTGGTGACGCGCTCCAGATCGGCATCCGTCTGCCCGAGCTCGCCGAGCCTCTTGCGGAATCGCGCCCACTTCGACGCCGAGCCGATCAGGCCGATCGAGCCGAGGTCCGGGGTGCGCAGCGCCATGTCGACCACGGCCAGGTCCTCGACGTGGTCGTGCGTCATGACGAGCACGTGAGCCCCCGCCGGCAGCGCGGCCAGCGCCGACTCCGGCACGGGGGCGTGCGTGATGTGCACCCGGGCCACGGCATCGGCGAGCACCCCGCTGCGGCCGGGGTCGCCCAGCCTTGCGACGTCGAGCATCGCCGGTCGCGAGTCGATCAGGTGCAGGTCGAGCTCGTGCCTGGCGAGGATGCGGGCGAGCTCGATCCCCACATGTCCGATGCCGAAGACGGCGACGGTCGGGACGACCCTGATCGGCTCCAGCATCATGGTGACCTCTCCTCCGCAGCACTGCACGCCGTACTCGGTCACGGTCTTGTCGCTCAGGGTCAGCGTGAGCAGCTCGGGCTCGGCGGAGCCCGCGGCCAGCATCTCCCTGGCGCGATCGATCGCCGTCTCCTCGAGGTTGCCTCCGCCGACCGTGCCGAAGACGGCATCCGGGGAGACCACCATCTTCGCCCCGCCGTTGCGCGGGGCGTGACCTCGCACGACCGCCAGGGTCACGACGACCGCGGGGCTGCGTCGTGCACGCAGCTCCTGCAGGGCGTCGAGCCAGTCCATCCGGATCCTCAGACGGATGCGAGCGCGGGCTGCGCCGCCTGTTGCGCCGTGCGCACCGCCCAGAACACCGCTTCCGGTGTCGCGGGTGACGCGAGCTCGACCGAGTGGCCCGCCGGTCCGAACGCGGCCACGGCGTCGCGGAGCGCCTCGCGGGCGCTGAACGCGAGCATGAACGGCGGCTCGCCCACGGCCTTCGACCCGTACACGGCGCCCTCCTCGCGGGCGTTCTCGAACAGGCGCACGTGGAACCGCTCCGGCATCTCCGAGAAGCTGGGCAGCTTGTACGTCGATGCCGACTGCGTCTGCAGGCGTCCGCGGTGCGGGCCGTCGCTGGTGTCCCAGCGCAGCTCCTCCAGGGTCAGCCAGCCGACGCCCTGCACGTACGCGCCCTCGATCTGTCCGATGTCGAGCATGGGGGAGAGCGAGTCGCCCACGTCGTGCACGATGTCGACCCGGCGCACCCGGTACGCGCCGGTGAACGCGTCGACCTCGACCTCTGTCGCCGCCGCCCCGTAGGCGAAGTACTTGAACGGGGAGCCCTGCATGATCTCCGGATTCCAGTGCAGACCCTCGGTGCGGTAGTACCCGGCGGCGAACAGCTGCACGCGCTGCAGATAGGCGGCCTTGGCGACCTCGGCGAACGACACCTTCTTCACCGGGGCGCCCAGCGCCGTCACGTACCCGCCGCCGAAGCGCACATCGCGCTCGTCGACGCCGAGCAGGCGGCTGGCGACCGCAGCCATCCGGTCGCGGATCTGCTCGCATGCGTTCTTCACCGCACCGCCGTTGAGGTCGGCGCCGGACGATGCCGCCGTCGCCGAGGTGTTCGGCACCTTGTCGGTGCGCGTGGGGGCGAGCCGCACCGCGTGCAGCTCGACGCCGAGGGCGGTGGCGGCGACCTGCAGCATCTTGGTGTGCAGGCCCTGGCCCATCTCGGTGCCGCCGTGGTTGATCAGGATCGAGCCGTCCTTGTACACGTGCACGAGGGCGCCCGCCTGGTTGAAGGCGGCGAAGTTGAACGAGATGCCGAACTTGATCGGCGTCATCGACAGCGCGCGCTTGGCGTGCGGGCTCGTCGCGTTGAACCGCGCGATCTCGGCTCGGCGCGCGTCGACCTCGGCCTCGGAGGAGAGCTGGTCCCAGATCGTCGACATGCGCTCGGCGTCCTTGACGACCTGCCCGTACGGGGTGGTCTGCCCCTGCCGGTAGAAGTTGCGCCGGCGCAGGTCGAGCGGATCGATGCCGAGCTGCGGCGCGACGCGACCGAGGATGTCCTCGATGAGGAACACGCCCTGAGGTCCGCCGAAGCCGCGGTAGGCGGTGTTCGAGGTCTTGTTGGTCTTCGCGATCTGCCCGTAGGCGTGCACGTTCGGGATCCAGTAGGCGTTGTCGATGTGGCACAGTGCCCGACCGAGCACCGGCTCGGAGAGATCGATCGACCATCCGCCGTCGCAGGTGAGCACGGCGTCCAGCGCCTGCAGCATCCCCTCCTCGTCGAAGCCGACCTTCCAGGCGATGTGGAACGGATGCCGTTTGCCGGTCATCGTAATGTCCTGCGTGCGGTTCAGTCGCAGCCGGACGGGGCGCCCGGTGAGCTTCGCGCCGAGGGCCGCGATGGCCGCGAAGCCGTGCGGCTGCATCTCCTTGCCGCCGAAGCCGCCGCCCATGCGCAGGCACTGCACGGTGACCTCGTTGGAGTGGATGCCGAGAACGTGCGAGACGAGCTCCTGGGTCTCGGACGGATGCTGGGTGGAGCACTGGATGAAGTACTGCCCCTCCGAGTCGCGGATCGCGAAGGAGGCGTGCGTCTCGAGGTAGAAGTGCTCCTGGCCGCCGAACTCGGTGACCCCCTCGAACACGTGCGCGGCGGTCGCGAGGCCGGCGGCGGCGTCTCCGCGCTGCACGGTGCGCGGCGTGCCCTGGAACGACTGCGCGTCGAGGGCGTCCTGCACCGTGATGACGGAGGGCAGCGGCTCGTACTCGACCGTCACCCGCTCGGCGCCGAGGCGGGCGGCCTCCTGCGTCTCGCCGAGCACCCACACGAGCGCGTGGCCGTAGAACATGGCCTCGCTGGGGAACAGCGGCTCGTCGTTGCGGATGCCGGCGTCGTTGAGGCCCGGCACGTCGTCGGCGGTGAGCACGCGCACGACGCCGGGCACCTCGTAGGCGCCGGAGACGTCGATCGTGACCTTCGCGTGCGCGTTCGTGGACTGCACCGGCCACGCGGTGAGCACCCCGGCGGTGTGCTCGGCGACGTCGTCGGTGTACATGGCGGCGCCGGTGACGTGCAGTGCGGCGCTCTCGTGGGCGGCGCGCAGGCCGACGACGGGGTTCTCGGGGCGGTCGGCGAGCGTGCTCATACCGGCACCTCCTTCGATTCGATGACGGTTCGGCTGTACAGCTTCAGCAGCGCGGTGTTGAGCATCAGCGAGCGGTACTCCGAGCTGGCGCGGTGGTCGGACATCGGCGTGCCCTCGGCGCCCAGTACCTCGGAGGCCGCGCGCACGGTCTCCACGTTCCACGGCCGCCCGATCAGCGCGGCCTCCGTGGCCGTGGCGCGCAGCGGCGTCGCGGCGACGCCGCCGAGGCCGATCCTCGCGGCGGTCACGACACCGGCGTCGATGTCGAGGGCGAAGGCGACGGCGACGCTGGAGATGTCGTCGAAGCGGCGCTTGGCGATCTTGTGGAAGGCGGTGACCCCCGCCAGCGGGAGCGGGATGCGCACCGACTTGATGAGCTCTCCGGGCTGGCGGACGGTCTGCCGGTACCCGGTGAAGTACTCCGACAGCTCGACCTCGCGCTCCACGACGTCTCCGTCGGGCCCCGCGCTCGCGAGCACGAGCCGGGCACCCAGGGCGAGCAGTGCAGGGGGAGTGTCGCCGATGGGGGAGCCGGTGCCGAGGTTGCCGCCGAAGGTGCCGCGGTTGCGGATCAGGCGGGAGGCGAACTGGGGGAACAGCTCGGCGAGCAGCGGCACGGCGCCGTCGAGGCCCTTCTCGACCTCCGAGAGGGAGAGGGCGGCGCCGATCTCGACCAGCTCCTCGGTCACGGTGAGGCCGCGCAGCTCGGGGAGGTGTTCGATCGCGACGACGAAGGGGGCGCGGCGGCCGCGGATGTTCACCTCGACGCCCCAGTCGGTCGACCCGGCGACGAGGAGCGCGTCGGGTTCGTCACGCAGCATCCCCAGGGTGTCGCCGAGGGATGCCGGTCGCACGAAGCGCGATCCGCCGACCTCGACGTCGGTGGCGACGGCGGCGGGCGCGGGCTGTGCGAGGCGCTGCTGGAGGGGGTCGTCGCTCTCGGGTGCGCCGAGGGCGTACGCGGCGTCGCGGATGGGGCGGTAGCCGGTGCAGCGGCACAGGTTGCCGCTGAGCGCGTGCAGGTCGAAGCCGTTGGGGCCGTGCTCGGCGTCGTGGACGGGGCACTCCTCTTCTGGAGCGGCGCGATCCGCGCGGTAGTACTCGCCGGCCATGCTGCACGCGAAACCGGGGGTGCAGTAGCCGCACTGCGAGCCGCCGGCCTCGGCGAGCTTCTCCTGCACAGGGTGCAGGCGCTCGGGGTCTCCGAGGCCCTCGGCCGTCACGATCTCCTGCCCGTCGAGGGCGTAGACGGGGACGAGGCAGGCGTTCACCGGCGTCCACGCGGTGCCGCCGTCAGGCGACGGCGTCGCGAGGAGCATGGCGCAGGCGCCGCACTCGCCCTCGGCGCAGCCCTCCTTGCTGCCGGAGAGGCCGCCTCCGCGCAGCCAGTCCAGGGCCGTCGTGTGCGTCGCGGTCTCGGAGAGGGCGCGGCGCACCCCGTTCACGGTCACGGCGGAATCGCTCATGGGCGTCTCCTCTTCGTCGAGGGCGGGTAAACATTCCGAGATGCGGAACTGTGTTTCTGAGTTCTGAAAGTAGCATTCGGGGTTCTGAAAGCCTATGACCACGGTCGGAGGTGGTCAAGGCGACCCGCGCGCGCGGCTGCTGAGGCAGAATCGAGAGCGTGAACATCGTCGTCGGGGTCACTGGCGGAATCGCCGCGTACAAGTCCGTGCAGCTCGTCAGGCTGCTGATCAAGGCCGGACACGAGGTGACGGTCGTCCCCACGGAGGACGCGCTGCGCTTCGTCGGACTGCCCACCTGGGAGGCGATCAGCCGCAACCCGGTGACCACCAGCGTGCACGACGACGTCGCCAGGGTGCGGCACGTCGCGCTCGGGCAGGGCGCCGATCTCATCGTCGTGGCGCCCGCGACGGCGAACACGATCGCGAAGATGACCGCGGGCATCGCCGACAACCTCCTCGGCACGACGCTGCTCGCCACCGAGGCGCCGGTGCTCATCGCCCCCGCGATGCACGCGGAGATGTGGCGGCATCCCTCGACCCAGGCGAACATCGAGACCCTGCAGCATCGGGGCGTGCGCATCCTCGGCCCGGCCGTGGGCGAGCTCGCCGGCGGCGACAGCGGGCCGGGGCGGATGGTCGAGCCCGAGGACATCGCGGATGCCGCGCTCGCGCTGCTCGCCCCGAAGGACCTCGCCGGTCTGCGGATCGCGATCTCGGCCGGCGGCACTCGGGAGCCCATCGACCCCGTGCGCTACCTGGGCAACCGCTCCAGCGGACGGCAGGGCGTCGCGCTCGCCGCAGAGGCCGCGGCCCGCGGCGCGGAGGTGACGCTCATCGCGGCGAACATCGCCGGCGACGTGCTGGCCGGGGCGCGGCATCCGTCGATCCGCATCCGACAGGCGGGCACCGCGTCCGAGCTGGCTCTGGCGATGGCGGATGCCGCGGAGACCGCCGACGCGATGGTGATGGCGGCGGCCGTCGCCGACTATCGGCCCGTCGAGGTGGCGCATCGCAAGCTGACCAAGGAGTCGGGCGGGATCCCGGTGATCGAGCTCGTGGAGAACGAGGACATCGTGGCCGGGCTGGTGCGCGCACGTCGGGAGGGGCAGGTGATCGTCGGCTTCGCGGCGGAGACGCCGGAGACCGCAGGCGACGAGGAGGAGCTGCTCGCCCGGGCTCGGCGCAAACGGCAGCGCAAGGGCGTCGATCTGCTGGTCGTGAACGAGGTGGGCTGGGAGCGCGGCTTCGAGGCGGGCGAGAACGAGGTGATGGTGCTCGGGCGCGACGGTCTCGTGACGGCGACGGCATCCGGCTCCAAGCGCGCGGTCGCCGCTGTCGTCCTCGACGCGCTGCGACCCCTCTGGACGGCCGGGCGCACCTCGGTTTAGACTTTTCGGAATGTAGAAAGTGATTTTCACAGAACGGAAAGAATCATGAACGCTCCTCTGGCTCCGCTGGCGCCGGTGACCGCGCGCGAGGTCGCGCCTGAGCTCGCCCGCTCCTGGCTGCTCGTCGCGGCCACCCGTCCGGAGACCTTCGACGAAGCCGCCGCGTCGCACGCCGACGCCGTCGTGCTCGACGTCGAGGATGCCGTCGACGCGAGTCACAAGGACTCCGCGCGTCAGGATGTCGTGGACTGGCTGAGTTCCGGCGGCAGCGCGTGGGTGCGCATCAACGACGCCACGAGCGAGCACTGGGCCGCCGACATCGAGGCGCTGCGCGCCGCCCCCGGCCTGCGCGGCGTGATGCTGGCCAAGACCGAGTTCGGCGGGCAGGTCATGGACACCTACAACCGCCTCGGCGCGAAGGTGCCGGTGGTCGCGCTCGTGGAGTCCGCGATCGGCATCGAGAACGCGACCGAGATCGCCCGCGCCAAGGGCGCGTTCCGTCTCGCCTTCGGCAGCGGAGACTTCCGCCGCGACACCGGGATGTCCGCCGACCGGGAGGCCATGGCGTACCCCCGCGCGCGTCTCGTGATCTCCAGTCGCGCGGCCGGCCTCCCCGGTCCGATCGACGGGCCGACCGTCGGCTCCAGTCATCCGCTCCTGCGTGAGCAGTCGGCGATCACGGTCTCGATGGGGATGACGGGCAAGCTGTGCCTGTCGCCCGATCAGACGCCCGTCGTCAACGAGGTCATCAGCCCGACCCGCACCGACGTCGAGTGGGCGTTCGAGTTCCTCGAGGACTTCGAGGCCAGGGGCCGGATCGTCCGCGACGGCAGCGATCTGCCTCGCCTGGGCAGGGCCCGCAAGATCATGCAGCTCGCCGAGGCGTTCGAGGTCCACATCGTGGTGCGCTGAGGCGCGCCTCGTCTCATCGCGGCGCTCCTCGCTCGACGACCGGATGTGCACCGCATCCTCACCCCAGACCGGACACACAAGGAGAGATCATGACCGACACCCTCGCCCCGGGGGACACCGCCCCCGCGTTCACCCTCGCCGACGCCGATGGCAGGAACACGTCGCTCGCCGACTACGCCGGCCGCAACGTCGTCGTCTACTTCTACCCGAAGGCCGCGACGCCGGGATGCACGACCGAGGCGTGCGACTTCCGCGACAGCCTGTCGTCGCTGAACGCCGCGGGCTACGCCGTGATCGGCGTCTCGCCCGACAGCGTCGACGAGATCCGCGCCTTCGCGGATGCCGAAGCGCTCACCTTCCCGCTGCTGGCCGACTCCGACGCCTCCGTGGCGAAGGCGTGGGGCGTCTGGGGGCAGAAGACCGTGGGTGACCGCACGTTCGACGGCGTCATCCGCTCGACCTTCGTGCTCGACGGCGACGGCGTCGTGCAGCGCGCCGAGTACGGCGTGGATGCCGACGGCCACGTCGCCCGCCTGCGCGCCGAGCTCGGGGTCTGACCGTCTGATCGAAGCGGCGGGGCGCGATGCGTCCCGCCGCTTCGTCGTGTCGCACCGCGCCGAAATCTGGGAAAGTAGGCGGAGAGGGTTGACACCGTCGACCATCCTGCTCATACTGTTTACACATGCTGAAATAACAGTTCCGGCATACGGAAAGAGCAAGGCTCCTCGACAGGGGAGATTCCGTATAGTCTTACGCGCCGGATGCCAGTATGTGCTTGAGGATCAAAGATGTTGCTCGAGGAGTTCAACTCCAGCACCCGCGATGACGCTCTGAGCATCGCGAAGCCTGCACTGGACATTCCCCGCTGGTACGACGCGATCGTCGACGGCCGCCCCTACGCCTCGGTCGAGGCGCTCACGGATGCCGCGATGGCGGTCGCCGCGCCCCTCTCCGAGGGAGAGCTCGACGCCGCACTGGCGCACCACCCCCGTATCGGGGAGCGCGCTCAGGGCGACAGCGCCGAAGCGGCGCACGCCCGCAGCGAGCAGGCGGGCGTCGACGCCGGCGCTGCCGACGCCCTCGCCGCAGGCAACAGGGCCTACGAGGCGAAGTTCGACCGGGTGTACCTGGTCCGCGCGGCCGGTCGCACGGCCGACGACATCCTCGCCCTGCTGCAGGAGCGCCTGGGCAACACCCCCGCGCAGGAGCTGGTCGTCATCGACCAGCAGCTGCGCGAGATCGCCGCGCTCCGGCTCGCCGGCGCCATCGAGACAGAAGGAGCGCGCGCATGAGCGTCTCTCACGTGACCACCCACATCCTGGACACATCGATCGGGCGCCCCGCGCCCGGCGTCGCCGTCGTACTCGAGGCCCGAGTCGGCGACGGATGGTCGGGGATCGGTACGGGCCTCACCGATGCCGACGGGCGGGTGAAAGCGCTCGGCCCGGAGCGGCTGGAGAGCGGTGCCTACCGCCTCCGGTTCGACACCGCGGCCTACTTCGCCGGCATCGACACGGACACCTTCTTCCCGGAGGTGGTGTTGACCTTCCTGGTCGACTCTGAGCAGGCGCACTACCACGTGCCGCTTCTGCTGAGCCCGTTCGCCTATTCCACTTACCGAGGAAGCTGAGTAGAAAATGACCGAGATCATTCTGGGCAAGAACCAGTACGGCAAGGCCGAGAACCGCGTCGTCCGCATCACGCGCGACACCGCTCGCCACGAGATCGAAGACCTGAACGTCACCTCGCAGCTGCGCGGCGACTTCGAGGCGGTGCACTTCGAGGGCGACAACGCACACTGCGTCGCCACCGACACGCAGAAGAACACGGTGTACGCGTTCGCCAAGGACGGCATCGGCAGCCCCGAGGAGTTCCTGCTCCGTCTGGGCCGCCACTTCACGGGCGAGTTCGACTGGGTCACCGGCGGCCGCTGGGCTGCCGAGCAGTACACCTGGGCCCGCATCGAGGGAGATGACGGCCCCCACGACCACGCCTTCGTGCGTGCGGGCACCGAGACCCGCACCGCCGTCGTGCAGATCGACGGCGACGACACGGTCGTCATCGCCGGTCTGCAGGACCTCACGGTACTCAAGTCCACCCAGAGCGGCTTCGTCGGCTACCCGCGCGACAAGTACACGACGCTGCCCGAGACCGAGGACCGCATCCTCGCCACCTCGGTCACGGCCAAGTGGCGCTACAACCGCAACGATCTCGACTTCAACGAGACCTTCGCGGACGTCCGCCGACTGCTCCTCGCCGGCTTCTCGCGCAACTACTCGTACGCGCTGCAGCACACGCTGAAGGAGATGGCGGAGGCCGTTCTCGAGGCGCACCCCGAGATCGACGAGATCCGCTTCTCCACCCCGAACAAGCACCACTTCGTCGTCGACCTGTCGCCGTTCGGCCTGGAGAACCCCAACGAGGTCTTCTTCGCCGCCGACCGTCCCTACGGCCTCATCGAGGCGTCGTTCCTGCGCGACGGAGCGGACACCGACCACTGGTCCTGGAGCGGCATCGCCGGCTTCTGCTGATCGTCAGGGCGGGGAGCCGCTCCGCTCCTCGCCCTGAACACTGCGCCGGATGATCGTCCGGCGCCGAGGGCGGGTCCGTTTCCCGACGCACCGGGCCCGCCCCCGACCCTCGCCATGCCCGCTCCCCCGAGCGAGCATCATTCGTCATGCCCATCACGCCCATCATGCCCACCCCGAAGAGCGGGTCCCGGACAAGGAGGTCCACCAGATGTTCGCTGCACGCAGTACCAGCAAGACCAAGACCACGACCGAGTCGGACCGACCGGAGGACGAGCGCCTCGGTCTCGGCACCGCCTTCACGTTCGGGCTCCAGCACGTCCTCACCATGTACGGCGGCATCATCGCGCCGCCGCTCATCATCGGCGCGGCTGCAGGCCTGACCCCCACCGAGGTCGGTGTGCTCGTCGCCGCCTGCCTCTTCATGGGCGGTCTCGCGACGCTCCTGCAGACCCTCGGCATCCCCTTCTTCGGCTCGCAGCTCCCGCTGGTGCAGGGCGTCTCGTTCGCGGGCGTCGCGACGATGCTCGCGATCGTGAACCAGGGAGGCGGGCTGCCGGCCGTGTTCGGCGCCGTCATCGTCGCCTCGCTGATCGGCCTCGTGATCGCGCCGTTCTTCGCGCAGATCGTGCGGTTCTTCCCGCCGGTCGTCACCGGAACCGTGATCACGATGATCGGCCTCTCGCTCGTCCCCGTGGCGGCGCGCTGGATCACCGGCGCCAACCCCGAGGCCGACAACTACGCCGATCCGGTGTTCGTCGGCATCGCCGGGTTCACACTGCTCGTCATCATGCTGCTGAGCAAGCTCGGCAACTCGACGATCTCGCGCCTGTCGATCCTCCTCGCGATGGTGATCGGCACCGTGTTCGCGGCCCTCATCGGCAAGGCCGACTTCTCGAAGGTGTTCGAGGGGCCGATCTTCGCCTTCCCGACCCCGTTCGCGTTCGGCGTCCCGACGTTCGATCTCGCCGCGATCGTCTCCATGACCATCGTCGTCCTGGTGATCCTCACCGAGACCACCGCCGACATCATCGCCGTGGCCGAGATCACCGGCTCGAAGGTCGATCGCAAGCGCATCGCCGCCGGTCTCCGCGCCGATATGGCGTCCAGCGCCATCTCGCCGATCTTCAACTCCTTCACCCAGAGCGCCTTCGCGCAGAACGTCGGCCTGGTCGCGGTCACGAAGATCAAGAGCCGCTATGCGGTGGCTGCCGGCGGCGTCATCCTCATCATCCTCGGCCTGCTGCCGGTGCTCGGACGCATCGTGGCCGCCGTGCCCACCGCCGTCCTCGGCGGCGCCGGCCTGGTGCTCTTCGGCACCGTGACGGCATCCGGCATCCGGACGCTCTCGAAGGTCAAGTACGACGGCAACATGAACCTCATCATCGTGGCGGCGTCGCTGTCGTTCGGTGTGCTGCCCGAGGTCAACCACGACATCTACTCGAACTTCCCGACGTGGTTCCAGGTCATCTTCGGATCGGGCATCAGCTCGGCGGCGATCATGGCGATCCTGCTGAACCTCGTGTTCAACCACTTCTCGAAGGGCACTCCCGACAACCCGTCGGTCTTCGCCGCGAGCCCCGTCAGGGCCGTGAAGACCGACGTCATCCGGGTGCTCCGCGAGGGCGACCGCTACGAGGGCGGCAAGCTCATCGACGCGAAGGGCACGCCGATCACGGTCGTCGACGAGGAGCCCGGGGGCTCCGGTCACTGATGCGGCTTCCCTGCGGGGTCCGCTCGGCCCGACGGGGCGAACGGACCCCGCAGAACCTTGACAAGAGCGCCTCTGATCGACACACTAGTTACACATACTGAAAGTATTATTCCATAATACGGAATGTATGTACTCGGGGGTGCACCGGATCCGATGCCGGCGCATCGGGGGTGAGCTCGTTCGATGACGCACCGGGCTCACCCCGAACCCCGCAGCCACCCGATGCCGACACCGGCGAGAGGACGAGGAGGTCCCGAGATGAACAGGACCCCCGCGCTCCTCTCAGCCGCGGCCCCCGTAGGGCATGCCGGATGCCGCGACCGTGAGGCTCGCGACGTTCGCCTCCGCCGGCAGCTGCGCCATGAAGAGCACGGCCCGCGCGGCATCCGCGACGTCGAAGGTCGGCTCCACCCGACGCGAGCCGTCGGCCTGCAGGGCGCCGTCGCCCACGCCGATCTCCGACATGATCGACGTCCGGGCGTTGCCGATGTCGATCTGCCCCGCCGAGATCCCGTGCGGGCGCCCGTCCAGGTCGATCGACCGGGTGAGCCCCGTGATCGCGTGCTTGCTCACCGTGTACGCGACCGACAGCGGCCGCGGCACCTGAGCGGAGATCGAGCCGTTGTTGATGATGCGGCCGCCCGACGGCCGCTGCGCGATCATCGCCCGCATGGCCGCGCCGGCGCACAGCAGCGAGCCCGTCAGGTTGACGTCGAGGGTGCGCCGCCAGTCGGCCGGGGAGATCTCCGCCGCGGATGCCGTCGGCCCGAACGCCCCGGCGTTGTTGAACAGCACGTCGACGCGTCCCCACTCCGCGACCACGCGGTCGAAGAGAGCCTCGACCTCGGACTCCACGGTGACGTCCGTCGGCACGACGAGAGCATCCGCATGCCCGTCCGCGGTCTCCCGCAGCGCCTCCTCCCGTCTCCCGGCCAGCGCCACGCAGAAGCCGTCCTCGAGCATCGCGCGTGCGACCGCCCGTCCGATCCCCGACCCCGCGCCTGTGACCACGGCGATCCGTCCCTCGCTCATCGCTGACTCCTCTCCTGAACTCGACGCATGACCCATCTAACAAGAAAGGCCGAATCGTGACCGACAATCGCGCCTCCGCCGCCCTCCCCGCCGACCTCGACCCCGAGGAGACCGCGGAGTGGCTCGAATCCCTGGACGCCCTGATCGCCGAGCGCGGCACCGACCGCGGCGAGCAGATCGTCCGCACGCTGGTCGATCGCGCCGGCATCCGCTCCGAGCCGATCGCGACCACCGACTACATCAACACGATCTCCGTCGCCGACGAACCCGAGTACCCCGGCGACGAGGAGCTCGAGCGCCGCTACCGTGCCTGGATGCGCTGGAACGCCGCCGTCATGGTGCACCGCGCGCAGCGCCCTGGCATCGGCGTCGGCGGCCACATCTCCACCTACGCGGGCGCCGCCACCCTGTACGAGGTCGGCTTCAACCACTTCTTCCGCGGCAAGGACCACCCCGGCGGCGGCGACCAGATCTACTTCCAGGGCCACGCCTCTCCCGGCATGTACGCCCGCGCCTTCATGGAGGGCCGCCTCAGCGAGGAAGACCTCGACGGATTCCGCCAGGAGAAGTCGCGCGAGGGTCACGCGCTCTCGTCCTACCCGCACCCCCGGCTCATGCCGGAGTTCTGGGAGTTCCCGACGGTGTCGATGGGCATCGGCCCGATGAACGCGATCTACCAGGCGCAGTCGAACCGCTACCTGCACGGGCGCGGCCTCAAGGACACGAGCGACCAGCACGTGTGGGCCTTCCTCGGCGACGGCGAGATGGACGAGCCCGAGTCGCGAGGGCTGCTGCAGCTCGCGGCGAACGACGGCCTCGACAACCTCACCTTCGTCGTCAACTGCAACCTGCAGCGGCTCGACGGCCCCGTGCGCGGCAACGGCAAGATCATCCAGGAGCTCGAGGGCTTCTTCCGCGGCGCCGGATGGAACGTCATCAAGGTCATCTGGGGTCGCGAGTGGGACGGCCTGCTCGAAGCGGATGCCGACGGCGCCCTGGTCGACATCATGAACACCACGGTCGACGGCGACTACCAGACCTACAAGGCCGAGTCGGGCGGGTTCATCCGCGAGAACTTCTTCGGCCGCGACGAGCGCACCCGCGCCCTCGTCGACGGGCTGACCGACGACCAGATCTGGGGCCTCAAGCGCGGCGGCCACGACTACCGCAAGGTCTACGCGGCCTACGAGCAGTCGATGCAGCGCAACGGCAAGCCCACCGTCATCCTCGTGAAGACCGTCAAGGGCTACGGCCTCGGGCAGCGCTTCGAGGCGCGCAACGCGACGCACCAGATGAAGAAGCTCACGCTGCAGGACCTCAAGGACTTCCGCGACCACCTGCGGGTGCCGATCACGGATGCTCAGCTCGAGGCCGACCCGTACCAGCCGCCGTACTACCACCCTGGTGCGGATGCTCCCGAGATCGCGTACCTGCACGAGCGCCGTCGCGCGCTCGGCGGCTTCGTGCCGGAGCGCCGGCCGAACGCTTCGGGTCAGATCACGCTGCCCGATGCCAAGGCGTACGAGGTCGCGGCGCGCGGCTCCGGCAAGCAGCAGGCCGCGACGACGATGGCGTTCGTCCGGGTGCTGAAGGACCTCATGCGCGACCCGGAGTTCGGCAAGAGGATCGTCCCGATCATCCCCGACGAGGCCCGCACCTTCGGCATGGACGCGTTCTTCCCCACCGCGAAGATCTACAACCCGAACGGTCAGAACTACCTCGCCGTCGACCGTGACATCGTGCTGTCGTACAAGGAGTCGACGAGCGGGCAGATCGTGCACGTCGGCATCAACGAGGCCGGGTCCATCGCCGCGTTCACGGCAGCGGGAACCTCGTACGCCACGCACGGCGTGCCGCTGATCCCCGTGTACGTCTTCTACTCGATGTTCGGGTTCCAGCGCACCGGCGACTCGCTGTGGGCGGCGGCCGACCAGATGGCCCGCGGCTTCCTCATCTCGGCCACGGCGGGGCGCACGACCCTGACGGGCGAGGGCCTGCAGCACGCGGACGGGCACTCCCCGCTACTCGCGGCGACGAACCCGGCCGTCGTCACCTACGACCCCGCGTTCGGCTACGAGATCGGGCACATCATGCGCGCCGGCATCGAGCGCATGTACGGACCGGACTCGACCGACCGCAACCGCATCTACAACCTCATGGTCTACAACGAGCCGATCGTGCAGCCGGCGGAGCCCGAGGGTGTCGACGTGGACGGCATCCTCGGCGGCATCCACCGCATCTCCGCCGTCGAGAACCCGCAGACGCACCTGCTCGCCTCCGGCATCGGAGCGACCTGGGCGCTCGAGGCGCAGCAGCTGCTGCGCGACGACTGGGGCGTGCAGGCCGACGTCTGGTCGGTCACCTCGTGGACAGAGCTGCGCCGTGACGCGGTCGCCGCCGAGGAGGACGAGTTCCTCGGACGTGGCGCGCGCACGCCGTTCCTCGTCTCGCAGCTGGCGGGGGCGGAGGGGCCGATCGTCGCCGTGAGCGACTACGCCAAGGACCTGCCAGACCAGGTGCGCCAGTTCGTGAAGAACGACTGGGCGACGCTCGGCGCCGACGGCTTCGGCTTCTCCGACACCAGGGCCGCCGCGCGGCGCTTCTTCAAGATCGACGGTCCGTCGATCGTCGTGCGGACCCTGCAGCTGCTCGCGAAGCGCGGAGAAGTGGATGCCGCGGCCCCGGCCCAGGCGGCGGAGAAGTACCGCCTCCTCGACGTGAACGCCGGCACGAGCGGCTCCGACGCGGAGTAGCCGGCGCGCGCGGGTCGTCGCCGCCTCGGGAGGAGAAAGCACGTTCGGGCTGAGGATCTTCGCGGATTCGTCAGCCCGGGCGTGCGTTCTCAGCCCGGGCGTGCGGGTCAGTTCGGGCTTGTGTCGGCGCGAGTGGATGCCGGTGCGGAGTGGTTGTCGCCGCTTCGGGAGGAGAAAGCGCGTTCGGGCTGAGGGTCTTCGCGGATTCGTCAGCCCGGGCGTGCGTTCTCAGCCCGAGCGTGCGGGTGAGTCCGGGCGTGCGGGTGAGTCCGGGCGTGCGGGGTGAGTCCGGGCGTGCGGGGCTAGTTTCGGGCGCACGTCGGTGCGAGTGTCCCCGGTGCGGAGTAGCCGGCGCGCGCGTTCGGGAGGAGAAAGCACGTTCGGGCTGAGGATCTTCGCGGATTCGTCAGCCCGAGCGTGCGTTCTCAGCCCGAGCGTGCGTTCTCAGCCCAAGCGTGCGGGGGCAGCCCGAGCGTACGTTCTCAGCCCGAGCGTGCGTTCTCAGCCCGAGCGTGCGAAGGCATCGGAGCTGGTGGATGCCGGTGCGGTGTCGCGCAGGGGAGTGCAGCGCGAGGCCGCGAGTGTCGGTCGGGGCTCAGTCGTTGAGCTCGGCGACGATCGCCTCGGCCGCGCGACGCAGCAGCGGCACGGCGCGTCCGCCGAAGGCCTCGTCGACGCGCGAGATCGGGCCCGAGACCGACACGGCGGTCGGGGTCGGAGCATCCGGCACCGCCATCGAGAAGCAGCGCACGCCGATCTCCTGCTCCTGGTCGTCGATCGCGTAGCCGCGCTCGCGGATCACGTCGAGCTCGGCCAGCAGGTCCTCGACCGTGCCGATGCTGTGCTCCGTGGGGGTCGGCATCCCGGCCCTGCTGACGATGCCGCGCACGGTGTCGTTCGGGAGCTGCGCGAGGATCGCCTTGCCCACGCCGGTGTCGTGCAGGTGCGCGCGGCGGCCGACCTCGGTGAACATGCGCATGGAGTGCAGCGACGGCACCTGCGCCACGTAGACGACCATGTCGCCGTCGAGCACCGCCATGTTGGCGCTCTCGCCGAGCGCGTCGACCAGGCCCTTGAGCTGGGGGCGGGCGAGGGCGCCGAACTGACGCTGCGCTCCCTCGCCGATGCGGATCAGCCTCGGGCCGAGCGCATAGCGTCGGTTCGGCAGCTGCCGCGCGTAGCCCAGCGACACGAGCGTGCGCAGCAGGCGGTGGATCGTCGGGAGGGGGAGATCGGTGGATGCCGCGAGCTCGCTCAGCGTGACATCACCACCGGCATCCGTCACGAGTTCCAGGAGCTCGAAGACGCGCTCGACCGACTGCACTCCGGATCCGGCGCTCTTCGGGGTCTTGCTCTCAGCCATTGAAACCTCCCAGTGTCGCGATCATTCCATCATGCGAGAGCCCCGTGTCGAAAATCTCGTCTCGAATACCTCGACTCTTGCGTCGAACTTCCATAAAGTAGACAATAGACTCCACGATACGAAAATCGTTGAAGATTTCTGAAGAAAAGCATCTCGTGTGCCACGGCGACTCGGCCGGGCTCACCTCGACGAGGAGGAAACATGGCGAATCCCGGACCAGGAAACTCGATCACCCTGCGGATCGACGCGCCGTCCAAGTTCAGCGTCACCAGCGAGCTCGCCGCGGCGGCCGCGGAGGCCGGCGCAGCCGTCACCGCCCTCGACGTCGTGGAGTCGCACCCGACCACGATCGTCGTCGACCTCACCTGCAACACCACGGGCGAGGAGCACGCCGACCGCGTGCGCGCAGCCGTCGACGCCCTCGAGGGCGTCACCGTGCGCCTCGTCAGCGACCGCACGTTCCTCATGCACCTCGGCGGCAAGCTCGAGGTCAACCCGCGGGTTCCGCTGCGCAACCGCGACGACCTCTCCCGCGCCTACACGCCGGGCGTCGCCCGTGTCTGCCTCGCCATCGCCGAGGACAAGAGCCTGGCCCGCAAGCTCACGGTCAAGCGCAACACGATCGCCGTCGTGACCGATGGCACCGCCGTCCTCGGCCTCGGCGACATCGGCCCCGAGGCCGCGCTCCCGGTCATGGAGGGCAAGGCCGCCCTCTTCAAGCAGTTCGCGAACGTCGACGCGTGGCCCGTCTGCCTCGACACCAAGGACACCGAGGAGATCATCCGGATCGTCAAGGCCATCGCCCCCGTCTACGGCGGCGTGAACCTCGAGGACATCGCGGCTCCCCGCTGCTTCGAGATCGAGGCCCGTCTGCGTGAAGAGCTCGACATCCCGGTCTTCCACGACGACCAGCACGGCACAGCGATCGTCACCCTCGCCGCCCTGCGCAACGCGCTCAAGGTCGTCGGCAAGACGATCGGCGAGGTCCGCATCGTCGTCTCCGGCGTCGGCGCCGCCGGCAACGCGATCATCCAGCTGCTCCTCGCCGAAGGCGCGCACGACATCGTCGCCGCCGGCCGCGACGGAGCGATCCACGGCGGCGGTGAGTACACCGACGCGCACCGCACCGAGATCGCCGCGACGACCAACCCGCGCGGGTTCCAGGGCACGCTCAAGGAGGCCGTGGTCGGCGCCGACGTCTTCATCGGCGTGAGCGCACCGAACGTCCTCGACGAGAACGACATCGCCGCGATGGCCGACGACGCGATCGTGTTCGCCATGGCCAACCCGACCCCCGAGGTCGACCCGATCGTCGCGTCCAAGCACGCCGCCGTGGTCGCGACCGGACGCAGCGACTTCCCGAACCAGATCAACAACGTGCTCGCCTTCCCCGGCTTCTTCCGTGGTCTGCTCGACGCGGGCGTGTCCGACATCACGCCGCCTATGCTGGTCGCAGCCGCCGAGGCCATCGCCTCCCGCGTCGGCGAGGACGAGCTCAACGCGAGCTTCATCATCCCGAGCGTGTTCGATCCGCTGGTGGCCGGCGCGGTCGCCGAGGCGATCGTCCGCGTCGTCGAGTCCTCCGCCTCGAACGAGGAGTGAGCACCGTGGCAGCAGGAACCCTGGGTGACGCCGACCTCGTCGACATCGACGCGCAGCTCGCAGGCACCGACGCGCTGCTGACGACCGAGTATCCGGGAGACGACGGCACCCGCCAGCCCGTGCACACCCTGTACGTGCCGGCGGACCGGTTCACCCCGGAGCTCCCCGCGGCGTACGGAGCGAAGGCGGCTGCGGCCGTCGCCGCGGTCGGCGGGACGGTCGCGCTCGCCGAAGCGGTCGGCCTCGGGCGCCTCGCCTCCGAGCTCGCCCCCCTGGTCGACGCGAAGCTCGTCGCCGAGCCGATCGAAGACCTCCGCCTCGACTTCGAAGACGGCTACGGCGCCCGACCGGATGCCGAGGAGGACGCGGATGCCGTGCTCGCCGCCGAGCGCGTGGCGGCAGCCGTGGCCGCCGGCGTCGCTCCGCCGTTCATCGGCATCCGCTTCAAGTGCTTCGAGGCGCCGACCCGGCGCCGCGGCATCCGCACCCTCGATCTGTTCCTGACGACCCTCGCCGGTCTCGGTCCGCTGCCCGCGGGGCTCGTGCTCACGCTGCCCAAGGTGACGACGGTCGCGCAGGTCGAGGCCATGGTCTCGCTGTGCGAGAGGTTCGAGGAGCGCCTCGGCCTGCCCGCAGGGCGCCTCCGCTTCGAGGTGCAGATGGAGACGCCGCAGCTGATCGTCGCGGCCGACGGGTCCGTGCCGGTCGCCACGCTGCTGCACCGTGCGAACGGACGCGTGTCGGCCCTGCACTACGGCACCTACGACTACAGCGCCTCGCTGCAGATCGCGGCGGCGTACCAGTCGATGGAGCATCCGGCCGCCGACTACGCGAAACAGGTCATGCAGGTCGCCGTCGCCGAGACGGGGGTGCGGCTCTCCGACGGGTCGACGAACGTGATCCCGATCGGCGAGAACGCCCTCGACGCCTGGAGGCTGCACGCGCGCCTCGTGCGGCGTTCGCTGGAGCGCGGCTACTACCAGGGCTGGGATCTCGCCGCCGAGCAGCTGCCCACCCGGTACCTCGCGACCTACGCGTTCTACCGCGAGGGCTTCGCCGCCGCGGCGAAGCGCCTCGACAACTACCTGCACGGCAGCGACCCCGCCATCATGGACGAGCCGGCGACGGCTCGGGCCCTCGCGCGCTTCGTCGTGCGCGGACTGGAGTGCGGCGCCGTCACCGAGGCGGAGGTGCGGGATGCCGCGGCCGCCACGCCCTCCGAGCTGATCAGGCTCGCCCACCCGAAGCTCGCCGTCTCCGAGGAGGACAACTCATGAGCACCGACACCCGCACGTACTACACGCCCGCCGGCGGACTCCCGCCGCAGAGCGATCTGCTCACCGACCGCGCGGTCGTGAAGCTCGCGTACACCTTCATCCCGAAGGGCGTGCTGCGCGACATCGTCACCAGCAGCCTCCCCGGCTTCACGAACACGCGCGCATGGATCATCGCCCGCCCGACCCCGAGCTCGGCGACCACGTTCTCGCAGCTGATCGTCGAGATCGCTCCGGGCGGGGGGGCGGCGAAGCCCGAACCGGAGGCCGGTGTCGAGGGCGTCGTCTTCGTCACCACGGGACGGCTCACGCTCACGCTCGACGGGGAGCGCCACGTGCTGGAGGAGGGCGGCTACGCGTTCCTCGCACCGGGGGCGAAGTGGTCGCTCGCGAACGAGGGCGACGAGATCACCAGCTTCCACTGGATCCGCAAGGCCTACGAGTGGCTCGACGGCGTCGACGCCCCGGCATCCTTCATCACCAGCGACAAGGACATCGCGCCGGTCTCGATGCCCGACACCGACGACGTCTGGGCCACCACGCGCTTCTCCGACGCCAGCGACATGGCGCACGACATGCAGGTGAACATCGTCACCTTCAAGCCGGGCGGGTCGATCCCGTTCGCGGAGACGCATGTGATGGAGCACGGGCTGTTCGTGCTGCAGGGCAAGGCCGTCTACCGCCTGAACGACGACTGGGTCGAGTGCGAGGCGGGGGACTACATGCTGCTGCGCGCCTTCTGCCCGCAGGCGTGCTACGCCGGAGGCCCCGAGGACTTCCGGTACCTGCTCTACAAGGACATGAACCGCCAGATCACCCTGACCTGACGTCTTCCGTCAGCCTGAAGGCGCCGCCCCGCTGCTGCGGGACGGCGCCTTCGTCGTCGCCGGCCTCTCCATGACCAGGGCCCTACGGCACCCGGCACCACGGGCTGACGCCGAGGACACGGCGCACGGTCGGGAGGAGAAAGCGCCCTCGGGCTGAGGAATCCCGCGGAATCCTCAGCCCGAGGGCGCTTTCTCCTCCCGGAGCGTTGACGTGAGGGGAGGTTGACCGTGACCGGAGCGTTGACGTGCCGGGAGACCGACGAGCCGGAGCGCGTCGGCCCGGATGCCGCGGCTGACGTCGTACGCCCCGTGAGGCGTGTCGTCTCGGTCGCCGGCGCGTCCTCGCTCAACGACCGGGGACTGCTCGATGGACGGGGCCGAACGTGTGAGAGGAGCGGGGCCCGGGGCCCCACTCCTCGACGGATCCGACGGGTCAGGCTCGACTGATCCGACGGGTCAGGCCTTCGCGACAGCGGCGGCGGCGCGCTCCTCGACGGTCGGGATCTGCTCGATCCGGCCGAGCACCACCGTGTAGAACACGATGCCGATGACCAGCATGATGCCGGCGACGATGAACGCCCAGGCGAAGCTGCCGGTGAACTGCACGATGAATCCGGTGACGATCGGAGCGGTCGTGCCGATGAGGTTGTTCACCGTGTTCATGACGGCGCCGGTCGCGCCCACCGCGCCCTCGGGGGCGATCAGGGCGGGGAGCGAGTTCGTCACGCTGAACGTGATGGTGATGCCCGTGATCCCCAGGGTGATCCAGACGAGCGACCAGACGAGGTCGGTGGTGAACGCCGTCCCGACGATCGTGGTGGCGAGCAGCATCCCGCCGATGATGAACACCCGCCTGACCGCGGTGCTGGACCTGCCGTTGCGGACCATGCGGTCCAGCAGGTAGCCGGGGAGCAGGTACTGCACGACGACGGCGAACAGCCAGGGGACGGCGGTGAACAGGCCCGACTTCGCGACGTCCATGTGCATCTGCGACTGCAGGAAGCCCGGCAGCCAGGTGAGCAGCATCCACTGCACGTAGCCGGCGCAGCCGAGGCCGAGGGACATGCCCCACACCTTGCGCTGGCGCAGGATGTATCCGAGGTTGGCGAGCGGGTTCGGCGTCGGAGCGTCTTCGTGCTGCGCACCGCCGTCGAGGATGTGGTTCAGCTCGGCGTCGCTCAGCCGGCCCTTGCGGTTCATCTCCTTCGGGTCGCGGTAGAAGACGAAGAACACGATGAAGTAGACGAGGCTGAGCACGCCGATGGTGATGAACGCGCCGCGCCAGCCGAACAGGGCGACGGCGGCGCCGACGAGCGGGAAGCCGATCACGTTGGACAGGCGCTGGCCGCTGTCGAAGATCACGGTGGCCATGCCGCGCTCGCTGCGAGGGAACCAGTAGCTGGTGGTCTTCATGGCGCCGGGGAAGATCGGCGCCTCGGCGAGGCCGAGGATCAGCCGGGCGATGAGGAGCAGCCCCATGCCGCTGATCATGGCGGTGAGGAAGCAGGAGACCGCCCACAGCACGGTCGCCGCCCGCATGACCCACTTGATGCCGATCTTGTCCAGCAGCATCCCCATCGGGATCTGCATGAGCGCGTACGACCAGCCGAAGCTGCCCAGGATGATGCCGATCTGGCCCTCGGTGAGGCCGAACTCCATCCGCATGTCGTGTTCCGCGATGGACATCGAGCTGCGGTCGATGTAGTTGATCAGCACCGCGAAGAACAGCAGGAACCCGATGGCCCAGCGGACGCGGCCGACCTTCTTCGCCTTCGGGACGATCAGTCCGGTGCGGGGGATCAGGTCGTTCCGCCCTGAGGGCGGCCCTGCGGGATCGCGAGGATCGGTGGATGACATGTGAGACCTCTCTTGCTCATCGTCGAGTTGAGTCTGGACGCTCCCAGACGGGGCGCCCGGTCACTGTATCCCCGCGGCGATAGTTTTCGAAAGAGGGAATTCAATATCCACATAGCGGAAAGGTTGGTATATCACTTGAGGCTCCGAATCGTTGACACGTCGAGCCTTCGCGCGTAGTCTTTTCATTACTAGGAACTTTTCTTCCACGATTCGGAATCAAGGATGATCTCATGAGCTACACCGTCAACGCCTCGATCCTGCTGACCGAGCTGCCGATCACCGAGCGCCCCGCTGCGGTCAGGGCGGCCGGTTTCGACGCCGTCGAGTTCTGGTGGCCGTTCTCCTCCGCGGTTCCCGCGCAGGAAGAAATCGACGCCTTCGTCGCGGCCATCCAGGATGCCGGCGTGCAGCTCACCGGCCTCAACTTCTTCGCGGGCGACATGCCGGCGGGCGATCGCGGCCTCGTCTCCTGGATCGGCCGCGAGGACGAGTTCCGCGCCAACGTCGAGGTGGTCGTCGCCATCGGCGAGCGGCTCGGCACGAAGGCCTTCAACGCCCTCTATGGCAACCGCATCGAGGGCGCCGACGCTCAGGCGCAGGACGACCTCGCCGTGCAGAACCTCGCGATCGCGGGTGCCGCAGTCGCGAAGATCGGCGGCATCGTGCTGCTGGAGCCGGTCTCGGGCATGGACGCCTACCCCCTGAAGACCGCGGCCGATGCGCTGGCGATCATCGCCAGGGTCGCGGACGAGCACGGCGTCGACAACGTCAAGCTGCTCGCCGACTTCTACCACCTGGCCGTCAACGGCGACGACGTCGCGGCGGTCGTCGCCGACCACGCCGCCGAGTTCGGTCACATCCAGATCGCCGACGCCCCCGGGCGCGGCGAGCCCGGCACCGGCGACCTGCCGCTCGCGCAGTGGATCGCCGACGCCCAGGCGGGCGGCTACGCCGGACCCATCGGACTCGAGTACAAGGCCACCCAGGCGGACCCCTTCTCCTGGATCCAGAACTGACACCCCCTCGCGAAGGAGCGACGACATGACCAGCATCGCCATCATCGGCCTCGGCATCATGGGCCTCCCCATGGCCAAGAACCTCGTCTCGGCCGGCTACGACGTGACCGGATTCAACCGCAGCCAGCAGGCCATCGACACGCTCGTCGAGGCCGGAGGCACGGGCGCGACCAGCATCGCGGATGCCGTGAAGGACGCCGACGTCGTCATCACGATGGTCCCCGACTCCCCGGACGTCGAGGGCGTCGTGCGCGGCGAGGACGGCGTCTTCGCGAACGCGAAGGCGGGCGCCCTGTGGATCGACAACTCCTCCATCCGCCCCGATGTCGCCAAGACGCTGGCGGAGGAGGCCGTCGCGGCCGGCTTCGGCGCCGTCGACGCCCCGGTCTCCGGCGGCGAGCAGGGCGCGATCGACGGCGTGCTGTCGATCATGGTCGGCGGATCCCCTGAGGACTTCGCGAAGGCCGAGCCCGTGCTGAACGCGATCGGCAAGACCATCGTGCACGTCGGCCCCGCCGGCGCCGGTCAGACCGTCAAGGCGGCCAATCAGCTCATCGTCGCCGTCAACATCCAGGCGCTCGCCGAGGCGGTCACGTTCCTCGAGGCGTTCGGCGTCGACACGGATGCCGCCCTCACGGTCCTCGGCGGCGGCCTCGCCGGCTCCAAGGTCCTCGACCAGAAGGGGCAGAAGATGCTGAACCGCGACTTCGCCCCCGGATTCCGCCTCGCCCTCCACAACAAGGACCTGGGCATCGTCACCGCAGCCGCGCGCTCCGTCGGGGTCACCGTCCCGCTCGGCGCCGCCGTCGCACAGCTCGTGAACGCCCTCGTCGCCCGCGGCGACGGCGGGCTCGACCACTCGGGCCTCTTCAAGCTCACCGCAGAGCTCTCCGGTCGCGACTGAGCGACCCCCATCACTTTCCCCAAGGAGACATCATGACCCGCATGCGCGCAGTTGACGCCATCGTCCAGATCCTCGTGAAGGAGGGCGCCACCGAGGCGTTCGGCCTGCCAGGCGCCGCCATCAACCCCCTCTACTCGGCGATGCGCCAGAACGGCGGCATCCGTCACACCCTCGCCCGCCATGTCGAAGGCGCATCGCACATGGCCGACGGCTACAGCCGCACCGGCGACGGCCGCATCGGCATCTGCATCGGCACATCGGGCCCCGCGGGTACCGACATGATCACCGGCCTGTACGCCGCGATCGCCGACAGCATCCCGATGCTCTGCATCACCGGACAGGCTCCGGTCGCGAAGCTCGACAAGGAGGACTTCCAGGCCGTCGACATCGCGTCGATCGCGAAGCCGGTGACGAAGTTCGCCAAGACCGTGCTCGAGGCGGGGCAGATCCCCGGCGCCTTCCAGACCGCGTTCCAGGTCATGCGCTCCGGTCGCCCCGGTCCTGCTCTGCTCGATCTGCCGTTCGACGTGCAGATGACCGAGATCGAGTTCGACATCGACACCTACGAGCCGCTGCCCGTGGCGAAGCCCGTCGCGACCCGCGCGCAGGCCGAGAAGGTGCTCGACATGCTCATCGCGGCGACGCACCCCGCGATCATCGCGGGCGGCGGCATCGTGAACTCCGGCGCCTCCGCGAAGCTCGTCGAGCTGGCCGAGACCCTGGGCGTGCCCGTGTTCCCGACCCTGATGGGCTGGGGTGCGATCGGCGACGACCACCCGCTCGCCGGGGGCCTCGTCGGCATCCAGACCTCGCAGCGCTACGGCAACGCGAGCTTCCTCGAGAGCGACTTCGTGCTCGGCATCGGCAACCGCTGGGCCAACCGCCACACCGGCGGCCTCGACACGTACCGCACGGGCCGCACGTTCGTGCACGTCGACATCGAGCCCACCCAGATCGGCCGCGTGTTCGCGCCCGACTACGGGGTGGTGTCCGACGCCGGTGCGTTCATCGACGCGCTGCTCGAGGCCGCGCGCGACCGCGTCGCCGAGCTGCCCGACTACAACGGCTGGGCTCAGGAGTGCCGCGATCGCAAGGCGCGTCTGCAGCGCAAGACGAACTTCGACGACGTGCCCATAAAGCCGCACCGCGTGTACCAGGAGATGCTCGCGGCCTTCGGCCACGACACCACCTACGTCACCACGATCGGCCTGTCGCAGATCGCGGGCGCGCAGCTGCTGCACGTCTACGGCCCCCGCCAGTGGATCAACGCCGGCCAGGCCGGACCCCTCGGCTGGACCCTGCCCGCAGCGCTGGGCGTCGTCCGCGGCAAGCCGGAGCAGCCCGTCGTCGCGCTGAGCGGCGACTACGACTTCCAGTTCATGATCGAGGAGCTCGCCGTGGGCGCGCAGCACAAGCTGCCGTACATCCACGTCGTGGTGAACAACAGCTACCTCGGTCTGATCCGCCAGTCGCAGCGTCCGTTCGAGATGGACTACGAGGTCTCGCTGGCCTTCGACAACATCAACACCCCGCAGGACTCCTCCAGCATCGCCACGGGCTACGGCGTCGACCACGTCAAGGTCGCCGAGGGACTGGGCTGCAAGGCGCTCCGCGTCGAGCGCCCTGAGGACCTCGCCGCGGGCTTCGCCGAGGCCGAGCGCCTGCGGGACGAGTTCCAGGTGCCGGTGGTCGTCGAGGTCATCCTCGAGCGCGTCACCAACATCGCGATGGGCGCCGACCTCGACACCATGAACGAGTTCGAGGACCTCGCGACGTCGCCCGCCGACGCACCCGAGGCCGTCTACGCCCTGCTGGACTGAGACCGGTCCATGCGCATCCTGATCGCCTCCGACAAGTTCAAGGGCTCCGCCACCGGGGCCGAGGTCGCGGCGTCGCTCGCCGACGGCATCCGGACGCTGATCCCGGATGCCGTCGTCGAGGCGGTTCCCGTCGCCGACGGCGGCGAGGGCACGGTCGACGCGGCGATCGCGAGCGGGTTCGACCCCGTGACCGCGACGGTGACGGGCCCCGTCGGGCAGCCCGTCACCGCGGGGTTCGCGGTGCGGGGCTCCGAGGCGATCATCGAGATGGCGGCAGCGAGCGGGCTCGACCTGCTGCCGAACGGCGAGAAGGCCCCGCTGACGGCGACCAGCCGCGGCACGGGCGAGCTGATCGCCGCGGCCCTCGACCGCGGGTGCACGACGATCGTGCTCGGCGTCGGCGGAAGTGCGAACACCGACGGCGGCGCCGGGATGCTGCAGGCGCTGGGCGTCTCCCTCCGGACGGACGATCGTCCGGTGCGGGCCGGCGGCGCCGCGCTCGTCGAGCTCGTCTCTGCTGATGTGTCGGGGCTCGATCCGCGGCTCGCCGAGGCGGAGATCGTGCTGGCGAGCGACGTCGACAATCCGCTCCTCGGGGAGCGGGGGGCGGCTGCCGTGTTCGCACCGCAGAAGGGGGCGAGCGCCGATGACGTCGCCGCCCTCGAGGCGGGCCTCGCACGATTCGCCGCCCTCCTCGAGCAGCAGCCGGGGGTGCGGCCCTCGGCATCCGCCCCCGGCGCCGGGGCCGCTGGGGGCGTCGGGTATGCGGCTCTGGCGGTGCTCGGCGCGCGCCGCGAACCCGGCATCGACGTCGTGCAGCGGCTCACCGGACTCGCTGATCGCATCGTCGGCGCCGACCTCGTGATCACGGGCGAGGGCAGTCTCGACGATCAGAGCCTCGGCGGCAAGACGCCCCTCGGGGTGGCTGCTGCCGCGCGTGCGGCGGGGGTGCCCGTCGTGGCCGTGTGCGGGCGGTCGACGCTGTCGGCGCAGGAGGCGACGGATGCCGGATTCCACCGTGTGCACGCGCTGAGCGCGCTCGAACCCGACCCTGCCGCGAGCATCGCGAACGCGAAGACGCTGCTCGTCGAGGTCGGCGCCCTCATCGCTCGCGATCTCCTCTGATTCTGGTATCCCAAAGCATTGACACGACATCACCGCGTGTGGTGAAATTTCTTTAGTTGAAAACTAGATTCCATATTACGGAATTACCCTGCAACATCTCTTACCTGACGGAGCGGTCAAGGAAAGGCAATGATGTCCACCGAAGAGTTCGTCCACATCCCGAGCAGAGCGTCAGAGGGCCTCGACGAGGCACCCTCCATCACCATCGCCGTGCAGGCCGGCATCAGCCCCCGTCTGTACAACACCGACCTCGCGCCCACGACCCGCGAAGGTCGCCACTGGAGCGCGTACAGCATCTTCACCCTGTGGGCCAACGACGTCCACAGCCTCGGCAACTACGCGTTCGCGATCGGCCTGTTCGCCCTCGGCCTCAGCGGCGGCGCGATCCTCGGAGCACTCGCCTTCGGAGCGCTGTTCCTGTTCCTGCTGCTCACCCTCTCCGGGTTCATGGGGGAGAAGACGGGCGTCCCGTTCCCCGTCATGAGCCGCATCGCCTTCGGCGTCCACGGCGCGCAGATCCCCGGCCTGCTCCGCGGCATCGTCGCGATCGCGTGGTTCGGCATCCAGACCTTCCTCGCCTCGCAGGTGCTCCAGGTCGTCATCCTCGCGATCGCCCCCGGCGCGGCATCCCTCCAGGAGGGGTCCTTCCTCGGGCTCTCGGCCCTCGGCTGGATCACCTTCGTCGTGCTGTGGATCGTGCAGGTCATCATCGTCAGCTACGGCATGGAGATGATCCGCAAGTATGAGGCCTGGGCCGGCCCCATCATCCTCGCCACCTTCGTCGTCCTCGCCGTATGGGTGCTCGTGCAGAGCGGCTTCCAGATCAACTGGGCCCCGCACGGCACCGCAGAGGGCGGGGAGCTGTGGCTCAAGATGCTCGGCGCCGCCTCCCTCTGGGTCTCGATCTACGGCACCTTCGTGCTGAACTTCTGCGACTTCACCCGCGGTGCGAAGTCGCGCAAGGCGATCATAAAGGGCAACTTCTGGGGCATCCCGATCAACATGCTGTTCTTCGGCGTGATCGTCGTCGTCCTCGCCGGCGGCACCTTCCAGATCGACGGCACCGTCATCACTTCCCCGGCCGACGTCGTCGCCGCGATCCCGAACACGTTCCTCCTCGTGCTCGCCTCGCTCGCACTGATCGCACTCACGGTCGCCGTCAACCTCATGGCCAACTTCGTCGCCCCGACCTACGCCTTCACGAACCTGCTGCCCAAGCACCTGAACTTCCGCAAGGCGGCGATCCTCTCCGCGGTGATCGGACTCGTCATCACGCCCTGGAACCTGTACAACTCGCCGATCGTCATCAACGTGTTCCTCGGCGGCCTCGGCGCCCTGCTCGGCCCGCTGTTCGGCATCATCATGGTCGACTACTGGCTGATCAAGAAGCAGCAGATCAACGTGCCGGCGCTGTACTCGACGTCGCCGGTGTCGGAGTACGCGTACTCCCGCGGATTCAACCCCCGCGCGATCATCGCCCTCGTGGTGGCCGGCGGCATCTCGCTGCTGCTCACCTTCCTCCCGGTCTTCGAGTCGGTGCGCGAGTTCTCCTGGTTCTTCGCCGCGGGGCTCGCGGCCATCGTCTACGGTGTGATCGCCGACCGTCGCGGCCCGTTCCACGACGTCGACGCGGGCGACATCGCCGTCACCCCGACCCACTGACCCAGGGAGAACGATCATGCGCATCCTCGTCGCGAACGTGAACACCACCCAGACGATGACCGACGGCATCGCCGAGGCCGCGAGAGCGGTCGCATCCCCCGGCACCGAGATCATCGGACTCACCCCCGACTTCGGCGCCGAATCCTGCGAGGGCAACTTCGAGAGCTACCTCGCCGCGATCGCCGTGATGGACAAGATCGTCCGGTACGACGGCGAGTACGACGCGGTCATCCAGGCGGGCTACGGCGAGCACGGGCGCGAGGGGCTCCAGGAGCTGCTCACGGTCCCGGTCGTCGACATCACCGAGGCCGCGGCATCCACCGCCATGTACCTCGGGCGCTCGTACTCCGTCGTCACGACGCTCGACCGTGCGGTGCCGCTCATCGAGGACCGTCTGATCCTCGCGGGGCTCCACGACCGCTGCGCCTCCGTCCGGTCCTCCGGTCTCGGCGTGCTCGAGCTCGAGTCCGACCCCGAGCGCGCGATCGAGGCCATCGCCGCCGAGGCGCAGAAGGCGGTCGAGATCGACCGTGCCGAGGTGATCGTGCTCGGCTGCGGCGGCATGGCCGAGCTCAAGGACCGCGTCGTCGATCTGTGCGGCGTGCCCGTCGTCGACGGCGTGCAGGCCGCGGTGGCCGTGGCCGAGGGGCTCGTGCGTCTCGGCCTCACGACCTCGAAGGTGCGCACGTACGCGCCGCCGCGCCCCAAGCGCATCACCGGCTTCGGACCCTCCGCGCGTTGAAGCGCGCACAATCGATACAACGGACATCGTCGGCACCGCAGCCGGCAGAAGGGAAGCGACATGTCGCAGGAGAACGAGCACCAGGATGCCGGAGCGGTGTCGCTCGACCCGACGGGGGAGCACTACGACCTGGTGATCCGCGGGCAGCGGGTGCTCACCTCGGCGGGCGTCCGTCCTCGTGAGGTCGGCATCCGCCACGGCGTGATCGTCGCGATGCAGCCCCTGGGGAACAACCTCGACGGCGCCGAGATCATCGAGCTCGCCGACGATGAGACACTCATCCCCGGCCTCGTCGACACCCACGTGCACGTGAACGAGCCCGGCAGGACCGAGTGGGAGGGCTTCGCCTCCGCCACGCGCGCCGCCGCCGCCGGCGGGGTCACGACCATCGTCGACATGCCGCTGAACAGCATCCCGCCGACCATCAGCGTCGAGGCGCTGAACATCAAGCGCGAGGCCGCGAAGGGGCAGACCCACGTCGACGTGGGCTTCTGGGGTGGCGCCGTGCCCGGCAACACCGCCGACCTCCGTCCGCTGCACGACGCCGGGGTCTTCGGATTCAAGAGCTTCCTGCTGCACTCCGGTGTGGACGAGTTCCCGCCGCTGGACGCCGACGAGCTCGAGAAGGATATGCGGGAACTCGCGACGTTCGACTCGGTCATGATCGTGCACGCCGAGGACTCCCGCGCGATCGACCGCGCCCCGCAGCCCGAGGGCGACGACTACGCGAAGTTCCTCGCGTCGCGCCCCCGCGGCGCCGAGAACCTCGCGATCGCCGAGGTCATCGAGCGTGCGCGCTGGACGGGTGGACGCGCGCACATCCTGCACCTGTCGTCGTCGGATGCGCTGCCCATGCTGCGCTCCGCCAAGAACGACGGACTCAAACTCACGGTCGAGACCTGCCCGCACTACCTCACGCTCACGGCCGAGGAGATCCCGCACGGCGCCACGCAGTTCAAGTGCTGCCCGCCGATCCGCGAGGCGGGCAACCGCGAGCAGCTGTGGCAGGGCCTGGAGGACGGCACGATCGACTTCATCGTGTCGGACCACTCGCCGTCGACCCTCGACCTCAAGGACCTCGAGAACGGCGACTTCGCCGTGGCCTGGGGCGGCGTCGCGTCGCTGCAGCTCGGCCTCTCGCTGATCTGGACCGAGGCCCGTCAGCGCGGCCTCTCGCTCGAGACGGTCGTCGCGTGGATGAGCGAGCGCCCTGCGCAGTTCGCCGGGCTCACGGGCAAGGGGCGCATCGCCCCCGGCTACGACGCCGACTTCTCGATCTTCGCGGCGGATGACGCGTACGTCGTCGACGTGAAGAAGCTGCACCACAAGAACCCGCTCACGCCGTACCACGGCAAGGCCCTCGCGGGCGTCGTGCGCAAGACCTGGCTGCACGGCGAGGTCATCGACTTCGAGACCCCGCGCGGTCGTCTGCTTCGTCGCGGGATGACCGAGTAGCGGCGCTCTTCGGGGCGGGTCCGGGCACTGCGCTCGGGCCCGCCCCTCTTCGTGTGCGGCTGCTCTGTGTGCGGGTATCTCGCGGGACGGCGCCCCTGCTCTGCGTATCTGCGTCTGGAGTTGCGTGCCGGCATCCGAAATTCGGACGGTTGCGGGGAATTCGGATGATTCAGACGCGTGCGTCCGAAGAAGGTGGCGGCATCCGAAATTCGGACGGATGCGCGGAATTCGGATGATTCCGACGCGAGCGTCCGAAAATCCTGCGATCGTCCGAAAGGAAGGGAGGGATGGAGAACCGGGGAGAGTGTGGGCGTCCCGGCGGAGGGATGCTGCGGGCGTTGACGGGAGGGAGGGGAGAGGAGTAAAGTTGAGCCAACACCACTCAACTTTGATCCAGAACGGATCCACCAGAAGGAGACTCCCCAGGAGGACGAATGACCACCCCTCAGACCGAAGACCAGCAGTCCGCACTCGAGCAGTTCGGGATCAACCTCACCGACCGCGCCCGCCAGGGCAAGCTCGACCCCGTGATCGGCCGTGACAACGAGATCCGCCGTGTCAGCCAGGTGCTCACCCGCCGCACCAAGAACAACCCGGTGCTGATCGGCGAGCCCGGCGTCGGCAAGACCGCCGTGGTCGAGGGGCTCGCCCAGCGCATCGTCGCGGGCGACGTCGCCGAGTCGCTCAAGGACAAGGAGCTGGTCTCGCTCGACATCTCCGCCCTCGTGGCCGGAGCCATGTACCGCGGCCAGTTCGAAGAGCGTCTGAAGAGCGTCCTCAAGGAGATCACCGAGTCCGACGGGCGCGTCATCACCTTCATCGACGAGCTGCACGTGCTCATGGGCGCCGGCGGCGGTGAGGGATCGGTCGCGGCATCCAACATGCTCAAGCCGATGCTCGCCCGCGGCGAGCTGCGTCTGATCGGCGCGACCACGCTCAACGAGTACCGCGAGTTCATCGAGAAGGATGCCGCGCTCGAACGCCGCTTCCAGCAGGTGTACGTGGGCGAGCCGACCGTCGAGGACACGATCGCGATCCTCCGCGGGCTCAAGGGCCGCTACGAGGCGCACCACGGCGTCACGATCTCCGACAGCGCCCTGGTCGCCGCCGCGGCGCTGTCGAACCGCTATCTGCCCGCGCGACAGCTGCCGGACAAGGCCATCGACCTGATCGACGAATCGATGTCGCGCCTCAAGATGGAGATCGACTCCTCGCCGGTCGAGATCGACCAGCTCAAGCGCCAGGTCGACCGCATGAAGCTCGAAGAGCTCGCCCTCAAGCGCGAGAAGGACGCCGCATCGAAGGAGCGCCTGAGCGCCCTGCGCGAGCAACTCGTCGGCATGGAGAAGCAGCTCGCAGGACTCGAGGAGCGGTGGGCGCGCGAGCGGCAGGGGCTGAACCGCGTGGGCGAGCTGAAGAAGCAGCTCGACGACGCCATCACGCAGCGCGACCTCGCGATGCGCAACGCCGACTACACGAAGGCGTCGAAGCTCGAGTACGAGACGATCAAGCGCCTCGAACGCGACATCGCGGAGGCCGAGCAGGCCGAGGCCACGACCTCGACCGAGCCCCGCATGGTCAACGAGCAGGTCACCGACGAAGACATCGCCGCCGTGATCGCCGCGTGGACCGGCATCCCCGTCGGCCGCCTCATGCAGGGCGAGAGCGAGCGTCTCCTGCACCTGGAGTCCGAGCTGGGCAAGCGCCTGATCGGGCAGAAGGATGCCGTGAAGGCCGTGTCGGATGCCGTGCGCCGCTCCCGCGCGGGCATCAGCGACCCCGGTCGCCCGACCGGCTCGTTCCTGTTCCTCGGTCCGACCGGTGTCGGCAAAACCGAGCTGGCGAAGGCCCTCGCGGACTTCCTCTTCGACGACGAGCACGCCATGGTGCGTATCGACATGTCGGAGTACGGGGAGAAGCACTCCGTCTCGCGGCTCGTCGGCGCACCTCCCGGCTACGTCGGCTACGAGCAGGGCGGTCAGCTCACCGAGGCCGTGCGGCGTCGCCCGTACAGCGTGATCCTGCTCGACGAGGTCGAGAAGGCGCACCCCGAGGTGTTCGACGTGCTGCTGCAGGTGCTCGACGACGGGCGTCTCACCGACGGCCAGGGTCGCACGGTCGACTTCTCGAACGTCATCCTGATCCTGACCTCGAACCTCGGCTCGCCGATCCTCATCGACCCGACGCTGTCGCCCGACGACAAGCGCGAGCAGGTCATGGCGCTCGTGCGTCAGGCGTTCCGTCCGGAGTTCCTGAACAGGCTCGACGACATCGTGATGTTCTCGGCGCTGAGCGAAGACGACCTCGCCCAGATCGTCGAGCTCACGGTCGACGCGCTGCAGAATCGTCTGCACGATCGCCGTCTCACGCTCGCGGTCACCCCGGATGCGCGGACCTGGCTCGCCGAGCGGGGCTACGACCCGGTGTTCGGTGCGCGTCCGCTTCGTCGCCTCATCCAGAGCGAGGTGCAGAACAGGCTGGCGACCGCGCTGCTGTCGGGCAATGTGCACGACGGTGACACGGTGCGGGTCGACATCGCCGCCGACGGGTCGGGCCTCGTGCTCACCGCCGAGACCCCGGAGCCGCCGGCCCCTGGCGCCCCGGCATCCGACGACGACGTGATCGAGGCCGAGCTCCTCGACGACTGAGTGCCACTCGCGGGCTCACGCGGGTGAGGGGTCAGAGAATGCCGCTGCGGGGATGCCCGTGGCGGCACTCTCTGGCACCTCACCTTTGTGCGGCGGGGGCGTTTCGTCTCGCTGCGCTCGCTCAACGACCGGGGGCGAAGCGGTCGGCGATCCAGGCGGCGGCCTGCGAGGGGGCGTGCTGCGGATGCATCGTGCCGGAGTGGTGGGTCGGCCACCACGCGGAGGTCAGCGCCACGCCCGTCGCGCGGTACCGGCGCAGCAGGCGCGCGGTCAGGGGCGCGGGGGCGACCTCGTCGAATCGCGCGGCGTCGATCCGCACCGGCGCGCGCAGCCTCGTGAGCGACGCGACCTCGTTCGCACGGAAGCTCGCGGCGAGACGTGCGAACAGCTCGTCTCCCTCGCGTCCTCCGATGCGGCCGGGGGCGATGCCTCCCCATGACGTCCGGGCCGCGAGCTCCGTCAGGCACAGCTCGTCGAGGTCGGGCCAGAGCTCTGCGGCGCGAGGGCTGAGGCCGTCGGAGGCGATCAGCCCCTGCATCCGCTCGTCCGTCGTCGCGGCGCCGCGGAGCATCAGGGCGATCAGCGCCGACACCACCCCCGAGCCCGCGAAGCGCGCGCCGATCCTGCGGGACAGGCCGATGCTGAGGTCCATCCGGGTGACGGGGGCGAACGCCGCCGTGCCGACCAGCCGCGCTCCCGCGACGGGCGCGACCGAGGCGTGCAGCGCGGCCACGGCGCCCTCGGAGTGACCGGCCGCCACCCACGCGTCACCGAGGTCGGCGTCGAACGACGCGCGCGCCCGCACCATCGCGTGCATCGACTCCGCCAGGGACGCGCCGATCAGGTACGGATGGATGCCGGGTCCGCCGATGCCCTCGTAGTCGGGACGCAGCACGGCGATGCCCCGCGCGACGAGCATCCGGCACAGGGCGTCTCCCTGCGACATCCGCCGCCACTCCGGATGCTCGGGGCTTCCGATGCTCGGCGCCGACCGCGGCGAGCCGCCCGTCGTCATGTGCCCGTAGACGACGACGGGTCGGCCTCCGGCGGGCGCAGGCCCGTCTGGAACGTGTAGCAGCCCGGTCTGCTCCTGCACCGAGCCGTCGATCCCCGCGGCGGGGAAGGCGACGACGCGACCAGGGATCACCAGCGCCCCCGCGGCAGCCTCCGCCGCAGCGCCGCGGGCATGGTGCCCAGCATCCGTCCGTTCCGCCTGTCGGCGTCGTCGACGAGGTCGGCGAAGAAGCGGGCGACCGGCACCAGCTGCCCGCGGTCGATGCGCTCGATCGTGTCGGCGTCGTCGTAGAGGTAGAGGGGGCCGGAGATGAGGCTGATCGTCGGCACCCCCGAGACGAACGTGAACGAGGCGTCGGTGGGGATTCCGCCGGCGAAGAACTCCAGCATCCCCGCGCCCATGAGGCTCGTGCCGTGCAGGCGATGGCGCCGGAGGCTGCGGGCGATCCGCCACGTGAAGGCCGGGTTCACGTTCACGAAGATACCGCGCGGCTCGGTCTCGCCCGTGCTCTCGAAGCCGCCGTCGCGGCCCTCGACGGCGCGCAGCCCGATGTGCTCGATCGTGGCGTTGAGCACGATGTTCCACGGGGAGTCCGGCGACAGGACGTACCGCCGGGCGAACTCGCGGTGCGCCTGATACCCGGTGAAGTGCGTGTCGAAGGTGACGAACAGCAGCGTCTTCTCACGCACGACTCCGGATGCCGCGGCGGCGCCGTAGTGCTCGGCGAGCGCGATGACCTCGGCGGTGCCCGAGGCGTCTTCGACCGCGCCGGGGCCGATCGAGTCGTGGTGCGACTGGATCATCACGGCGTCCGACGTGTGTCCGGGGAGGACGCCGATCACGGTGCGCGACACGACCTCCTCTCGGGTGATGTCGAGGGTGAGCCGTGCCGCGGGGTGCACGGCGAGGAGCCGCCGCAGCCGCGCCCCCTCGGCGCGCGTGACCCAGGCGCCGGGGAGCGTGAACAGCGTCCGCCGGTAGTACTCATTGTGGTAATTGCGGGAGTCAGGGTAGTCGCGCAGCACCCCGATCACGCCCACGGCGCCCTCCGCGGCCGCGTCGGTGATCGTGCGGGCGAGGGACGTGACGTAGGGATTGCGGCTGCCGAGCACCTCGCGGCGCATCACCCGACGGCCGGGGTCGTGCAGGTACATGGTCAGCGGCAGCGAGTGCGCCACCGTCATGTCGAACGTGAGGTCGAACAGCACGATCGCCCCGCGCACGTCGTGGCGCCGCACCCGGTCGGCGCCGATGTCGACCACGCGGGCGTCGATGCGGTGCTCGGCCGTACCGGTCCAGTCGTGCGCGGCGAGTCCGGAGTGCAGGATCGGCGAGCAGGCCAGATCCTCGTCGCCCACGCGGATGCTGCAGGCGTCGGCCCTCCACGAGAACGAGGGCACCTCCATCACCTGCGTCTCGAGACCCGCCCCCGTGAAGCGCTCCGAGACGTACGCGGCAGCGGACTCGCCGCCCGAGGTCCCGGTGGCGCGCGGTGCCATCGCGACGAGATCCTCGATGCTCGCCATGATCGACTCTTCGCTCATACCCATGAGGTGAGGCTAGGGAGAACGACGCGATACGGGAACAGTCATGCTGAATCCTTCACTTCTCATGGGGAGATGCTTACGATTCGTCACATGGACAGTCTCCGCGACCTCGGCGAGCTCGACCTCGCCATCGTGCACGCCCTGCAGATCGACGCCAGGGCGCCCTGGACGCGCGTCGCAGCAGCGGTGGGAGCGGATGCCGCGACCGTCGCCCGGCACTGGCAGGCCCTGCGCGAGGAGTCGCTCGCGTGGCTCACGGCCTGGCCGACGCCGGAGCGCTTCTCGTCGACCACCGACGTCGCGATGGTGCTGCTCGACCCCCGCACGAGCGCCGACGCGGTCGACGGCATCGCGCGGCTCCCGTGGGTGCTGAGCGCCGACGACACCTCGGCCGGCGTGCTCGTGCTGGTCGCGGGAGCAGGAGGCCTCGCCGTGCTGGGCGACCGCGTGCGCGCCGTCGCGGAGCGGGGGGCGCGCGTGCGACGGATGGACGTGGCCGCGGCGATCGTGGCCGAGGACTCGACGTGGCGGCTGCGCGTGCTCTCGCGACAGCAGCAGCGGGCGCTGCGGGATCCGTCGCGGCCCGACGAGGCCCGCCCGCCGAGGGCGGAGATCGTCGCGGAGGTCGCCGAGGCCCTCGACGAGGACCCGCGGATGCCGGCGGCATCCGTCGCGAAGATCCTCGGCGTCTCCGAGGCCACCGCCCGCCGCACGGTCGACAGGGCGGTCGCCGCCGGGCTGCTGCGACTCGGCTGCGACCTCGCGATGCCGGCCGCCGGGTACCGTCGGGGTGCGATCCTCTGGGCGCGTTCCGCCGACGCCGAGGGGGCCGCCGCACGAGCCGCACGCCTGCCGGAGGCGCATCGCGTCGGCATCCTCGTCGGGCGCGCTCCGCTGTTCGTGGGGGTGCGCGCGCGATCGCTGACGAGCCTGCAGCAGATCGAACAGGCCTGGGGAGACGACATCGACGTCGTCGACCGCTGGACCGTGCTGCGCGGCATCAAGCGCAACGGCCACCTGCTCGACGCCTCCGGCCGATCACGTGAGCGCGTGCCGCTGCGCTGGTGACACGGAGGGGCTGTGGGGGTGCTGGGGGTGCTGGGGGTGCCGGGGGAGCCGCGTGGGGTGCGTGCGCTCGGGAGGAGAAAGCTGGTTCGGGAGGAGGGTTGAGCCGGATTGCTCCTCCCGAGCGTGAGATCTCCTCCCGAGCGGGTGGGCGTGCGGGGGTTCGTGGGAGCCGCGGGTGCCGCAGGAGCCGCGCGGGGGTGCGTGGGGCCGCGGGTGCCGCGCGGGGGTGCATACGTTCGGGAGGAGAAAGCAGGTTCGGGAGGAGAGTTCAACCCGATTGCTCCCCCGAGCATGAGATCTCCTCCCGAGCGGGTGGGCGTGCGTGGGAGCCGCGGGTGCCGCAGGAGCCGCGTGGGGTGCGTGCGTTCGGGAGGAGAAAGCAGGTTCGGGAGGAGGGTTGAGCCGGATTGCTCCTCCCGAGCGTGAGATCTCCTCCCGAGCGGGTGGGGGCTTCCGGAGTGGGACGAGCGGATGCCGCGGCGCGGGCAGGCCGTGTCAGTCAGCGTGCGGCGCGGTCAGCCTGCAGCGCAGGCAACCACGTCACGGGAAGCCCACGGCACAGGCAACCCCGGCGCGGTCAGGCGTCGGCGCGGGCCTCGGCGCGCAGGCGGGCGTCGAGGCGGTAACGCGAGAGCGGCACCAGGCTCGCGGCGCACAGGGCCGCGGGGATCACCGACACTCCCAGCACGATCGCCCACTGCGCGGCATCAGACTGGACGACCTCGTCTCCCGTTGTGGCGACGTAGCCGCCGACGCTCAGGACGAGCCCGAGCAGCGCAGGTCCGAGGGCGTAGCCGAGCAGCTCGAACCCCGACCAGACGCCCGAGATCATGCCGATGCGGTTGGTGCCGCTGCGTCTGGCGTCTTCCGCCGCGACGTCGGGCAGCATCGCGAGCGGGAAGAGCTGCGCCCCGGCGTAGCCGACGCCGACGATGCCCGAGGCGATCAGCAGAGGCAGCGGCTCACCTGATCGCGCCGTGAGCAGGGCGAGGAGCCCGACGGTCATCACGACCGTGGCGACGGCGAACCCGCCCTTCTTGCCGATCCTCCGCCCGAGCAGCGACCACGCAGGGGTCAGCACGACGGCGGGGCCCACGAAGCACACGAACGCGATCGTGGCGACGCCCGGATCGTGCACGACGTGCCGCGCGACGTAGACGACGCCGCCGAGCACCATGCCGATGGCGACCGCCTGCAGCACGTACGAGACGATCAGCGTGCGCGAGTCCTTCTCGCGCAGCACGATCGCGAGCTGTTCGAGCAGCCGCCCGCCGGCGACCTCATCGCGCGTCAGGGCGACGCGCCTCGTGCCCCACCACACCCCGATCGTGCCGACCAGGATCAGCACGGCCATCGCGCCGGCCATGATCCGGTACCCGGCGACGCCCCCGACGGCCTCGACGAGCAGGGGCGCCGTCGCGCCGGAGACGAGGATCGCGAGGGTGAACACGATCACCCGCCACGTGATGAGCCGCGTCCGCTCGGAGTAGTCGTCGGTGATCTCGGCCGACATCGCGAGGTACGGCACCTGGAAGAACGCGTACACGGTGGCCGTGGCGAGGAACAGCACGAGCACCCAGAGCGCGGCCGCGACCGGCGGTGCGGTCGGTCCGAAGAACATGGCGAGGAACGCGAGCGCGAGGAGGATGCCAGCGCGGAGGATGAACGGCCGACGTCGGTCGTGCGGATGCCGCGAGCGGTCGCTGATGCGCCCCGCGATCGGGTTGAGGAAGAAGTCCCACGCCTTCGGGGCGAACACGATCATCCCGGCGATCGCCGCCTCCACGCCGAGCAGGTCCGTGAGGAAGGGCATCAGGATGAGCCCCGGCACCGTGCCGTAGGTGCCGGAGGCGATCCCGCCGAGGGCGTAACCGGCTCTGGTCCGCCGCGAGAGGGCTGTCATGCTGCCGATCGTAGGACCGGTCGCTCATTCCGGTCCGTGTTCTGCCGTCGTTCCGTCATCCGATCCGGTCTCGCGCACGGGATCGATCAGAAGTGCATCCCGGATGCCGACGGCGGACGCGTCCGGTCCGATCGGCGCGGTCAGCGGAGAGCAGGCAGCGGACAGCGTGCCCCGGCAGCCGGCAGCCGGCAGCCGGCAGCCGGCAGCGGGCAACGGAGCGCGGAGAGCCGTGCCCCGGCAGCGCGCAGCCGGCAGCGGGCAACGGAGCGCGGAGAGCCGGGAGCCGGCACCGGGGAACGGCGAGCGCGATGCGCGCGAGCCGAGGCCAGGGGAGGGTCAGAGGTGCGGCCAGGCGGCGGGGCCGGACGAACCGGCGGGGTACTCCTCCAGCGGGGTCTCGCCCCGGGCCCACGCGTCGCGCACCGGCTGGATGATGCGCCAGCACTCCTCGGCCTCGTCGGCTCGCACCGACAGGGCGACCTCGCCGTCGAGCAGCTCGTCGAGGACCTCCTCGTAGGAGCGTCGCTGGCCCTCGCCGAGGTCGGCCGTGAGGTCTTCGTCGCGGAGGGCGAACGGGTCGTCGCCGCCGGTCATGTGCAGTCGCAGCGCCAGGGTGTCTGGACCGAGCGAGAACGTGAGGCGGCCGCCGTCCTCCGGTGTGCCGTGGAGTCCGGCCGGGATGTGCCGCACGCGCTTGAAGGTGATGACGACCTCCGACTTCTTGGCCTCCAGCGCCTTGCCGGAGCGCAGCACGAACGGCACGCCCTCCCAGCGGTCGTTCGCGACCTCGAAGGTCACCTCCGCCAGGGTCTCGGTGCCGCGCGCGGCATCCACGCCCTCCTCATCCGCGTACGCCGGCAGGTCGCGGTCCCCGACCCGCCCCGCGGTGTACCTGGCGCGGCGGGCGGCGTCGGCGATGTCCCCGCGCACGCGAGTGGCGCGCAGCACCGCGGCCTTGGCGTCGCGCAGGTCGCGCTCGCCGAGGGTCGCGGGAGGGTCCATCGCGAGCAGCGCCAGCACCTGGAGCAGGTGGCTCTGGATCATGTCGACCATCGCGCCGGCGCTGTCGTAGTACCGGGCGCGGCCCTCGAGCGCGAGCGACTCGTCGAAGCGGATGTGCACGGACTCGATGTGCTCGGCCGACCACACCGGCTCCCACATGCGGTTCGCGAGCCGCACGCCGAGCAGATTGAGCAGCGTCGACCGGCCGAGGAAGTGGTCGACCCGGAACACCTGCTGCTCGGGGACGAGCGTGGCCAGCTGCTCGTTGAGCTCTCTGGCGCTGGCCTCGTCGTCGCCGAAGGGCTTCTCCATCGCGAGGAGCGTGCCCTCGGGCAGCGACATGCCCTGCATCGCGTCGATCGCCCTGCGGGTGACGGCGGGCGGCAGGGCGAAGTAGAGGACAGTCCCCGGCTGCATTGACTCGACGATCCGGCCGACGGCGTCGCGATCGGTCACGTCGGCGGCGGCGTAGTCGCCGACCGTGACGCGATCGAGCGCGCCGGGGGAGTCGGCGAACGCGGTCGCGACGACCTGCTGCCACTTCGCAGCATCCCAGTCCTCCGTGCCCGCGCCGCGCAGGGTGATCTTCCGCTGCGGCTGGCGGGCCAGCAGGGCGGCCAGCGACGGCAGCAGCAGCCGGGAGGTCAGGTCGCCGGATGCGCCGAGGATGAACAGGGTCGTGGGAGTGCTGGCCATGGGCGCGAGGCTACCGGGCATTGCCGGGGATTCCCAGCCTGCGGCTTGACTTTCGCATCTTGGAATTAAGCGTCCGAGATGTGAGATTAGTTCTTGACGGGCGTGCGGCGCGGCTGATAGACCTGAAGAGTCCCGAAGAGGGGGCTCCTGGATCAGCAGACAGGACACAACTGAGCTGGCCCTGTGGGGCCGGCACGCGGCTCCACCGTACGGAAGGAGTCCACCATGTCGCAGCATCCGGCCAGCACCTGGCTCAAGAACCCGCTCGGCGTCCACACGGGCACGGACGCCGACGCCTCGGGCGGAATCGTCGTCGAGGGCTCGCGCATCCGCGAGCTCGTACCTGCGGGGGGAGCGCCGAGCGCCCCCGTCGACGAGGTGCTCGACGCGTCGCGGCACGTCGTGATCCCCGGCCTCATCAACACGCACCACCACTTCTACCAGACGCTCACCCGCGCCTGGACGCCCGTCGTGAGCGCCGAGCTCTTCCCCTGGCTGAAGGGGCTGTACGGGGTGTGGGCCGGGCTCACGCCGCGCGACCTGGAGCTCGCGACCACCGTGGCGCTCGCCGAGCTGCTGCTGTCGGGGTGCACCACAGCGGCCGACCACCACTACCTGTTCCCGAACGGCCTGGAGGACGGCATCGACGTGCAGGTCGACGTCGTCAAGAGGCTCGGCATGCGTGCCACGCTCACCCGCGGCTCGATGTCGCTCGGCGAGGACGACGGCGGACTCCCGCCGCAGCGCACGGTGCAGGATGCCGAGACCATCCTCGCCGACAGCGAGCGGCTCGTCGGCGCCTACCACGAGCGCGGCGACGGGGCCTTCGTGCAGATCGGACTCGCCCCGTGCTCGCCGTTCTCGGTGACCACGGGCGTGATGCGCGATACCGCCGACCTCGCCGAGCGCCTCGACGTGCGCCTGCACACGCACCTCGCCGAGACCCTCGACGAGGAGGACTTCTGCCGCGAGACGTTCGGCCTGCGCACTGTCGACTACCTGGAGAGCGTCGGCTGGCTGTCTGACCGCACCTGGCTGGCGCACGGCATCCACTTCGACGACGCCGAGATCGCGCGTCTCGGCGCAGCGGGGACCGCCGTGTCGCACTGCGCGACCTCGAACATGCGCCTCGCCTCCGGCATCGCCCGCACCCTCGAGCTCGAGGAGGCCGGCGCTCCCGTCGGACTCGGCGTCGACGGCTCCGCCTCGAACGACGGCTCGAACATGATCCAGGAGGTGCGTCAGGCGCTGTACCTGCAGCGCCTCCGCTACGGCGCGGCCGCCATCACCCCGGAGCGCGCGCTCGGCTGGGCGACCTCAGGATCCGCCCGTGCGCTCGGACGCAGCGACATCGGAGCCCTCGCCCCGGGGATGCAGGCCGACCTCGCCATGTTCACGCTCGACGAACTGCGCTTCTCCGGCAGCCACGACCCCGTCGCCGCCCTGCTCCTGTGCGGAGCCGAGCGCGCCGACCGGGTCATGGTCGGCGGGCGCTGGCGGGTGATCGACGGCCTCATCGACGGCCTCGACATCCCCCGGCTCATCGCGCAGCACAGCGAGGCGGCGCGCGGCCTCCTCGCACGGCACTCCTGACCCACCATCCGCACGACGACAGACAACCGGCAACAGACGACGAAGAGGTCGACATGAACACCACGAAGACGGCATCCCTCCGCCCGGAGGACGAGCGCCTGCCGCTCGGCTCCACCATCGCCTACGGCATCCAGCACGTGCTCACGATGTACGGCGGCATCATCGCCCCTCCGCTCATCATCGGCTCGATGGCGGGTCTCGACGGCGCCGAGATCGGCGTGCTGATCACGGCCTGCCTCTTCATGGGCGGGCTCGCCACGGTGCTGCAGACCGTCGGCATCCCGTTCTTCGGCTCGCAGCTGCCGCTCGTGCAGGGCGTCTCGTTCGCGGGAGTGGCGACGATGGGCGCGATCGTGACGAGCGGCGGCGGGCTCCCCGCCGTGTTCGGGGCGGTGATCGTGGCCTCGGTCATCGGCCTCCTCATCGCGCCGGTGTTCGCGACGATCATCCGGTTCTTCCCGCCCGTGGTGACCGGCGTCGTCATCACGACCATCGGCCTCACGCTGCTGCCGGTCGCGGCGGGGTGGGCGATGGGCGGCAACAGGGAGGCGGAGGACTTCGGCTCACCGCAGAACCTGCTCCTCGCGGCGATCACCCTGGTCATCGTGCTGGTGCTGAGCAAGGTGCCGGTGGGGGCGATCTCGCGACTGGCGATCCTGCTCGCGATCGTGATCGGCACGATCGTCGCGGCCCTCCTCGGCCGGGTCGACTTCGGCGCGGTCGGCGACGGCCCCATCTTCGCCCTGCCGAGCGTGTTCGGATTCGGGATGCCGACGTTCGAGATCGCCGGCATCATCTCGATGTTCATCGTGATCCTCGTGACGCTCACCGAGACGACCGCCGACATCCTCGCCGTCGGCGAGATCGTGGGCACGAAGGTCGACTCGAAGCGCATCGCCGCGGGACTCCGCGCCGACATGCTGTCCAGCGCCGTGTCGCCCGTGTTCGGCTCGTTCACGCAGTCGGCCTTCGCGCAGAACGTCGGCCTCGTCGCGATCACGGGAGTCAAGAGCCGTTTCGTCGTCACCGCGGGCGGCGTCGTGCTGGTCGTGCTCGGCCTCCTCCCCGTGCTCGGCAGGGTCGTGGCCGCCGTGCCGAGCCCGGTGCTGGGCGGCGCGGGCATCGTGCTCTTCGGGTCCGTCGCGGCCAGCGGCATCCGCACGCTCGCGAAGGTCGACTACCGCGGCAACATGAACCTCGTCATCGTCGCCACCGCGATCGGCATCGGCATGCTGCCCATCGCCGCGCCGACGATCTACGACCAGATGCCGGCGTGGTTCGTCACGATCTTCCACTCCGGGATCAGCTCGGCCGCGGTCGCGGCGATCCTGCTGAACCTCGTGTTCAACCACCTCGGCGCGCGTCCGAACACGGATGCGTCCGTGCTCGCTGCGGCGCCGACGCGCAGCATCCCCGTCGCGTACCTCGACGCGCTCGAAGACGGCGACTCCGTCGTCGACGGCAGGATCGTGGATCGTGAGGGCAAAGAGGTCGAGGTGGATCGCACCGACCACTGACCCGCGAGCCTCCGCGCCCGTCCCGTTCGCGCGGGGCGGGCGCGGTGGCGTTCGCGGGCGCGTCGTGACAGGCTCGGGACGTGGCTGCGCGCATCGAGGACTACGCCCTTCTGAGCAATTGCCGGACCGCGGCGCTGGTGTCGGATCAGGGGAGCATCGACTGGCTGTGCCTGCCGCGCCTCGACTCGGCGTCGGCGTTCGGCGCGATCCTCGGCGACGAGGCCCAGGGCAGGTGGGGACTGCGCCCCGCCGACCCGGATGCCGTGAGCTCCCGCCGATACGACGGCGACACGTTCGTGCTCATCACCCGCTGGGAGACCGCGGATGCCGTGGCCGAGGTGCACGACTTCATGCCGATCGGCCTCGACCCCGACGTGACCGTGGGGCGCACCGATCTCGTGCGCCGCATCGTCGGGGTACGCGGCGAGATGACGTTCGCGCAGCGGCTGAGCATCCGCCTCGACTACGCGCGCGTCATACCGTGGGTGCGTCAGACCGGCACCGAGGAGGAGCCGTGCCTGGTGGCGATCGGGGGACCGGATGCCGTCGCCCTCCGCGGTGCGCAGCTGACGGCATCCGATCACCGTCACGAGGGTGAGGTGACCGTGACGGCGGGGGAGGTGCGCGATCTGCAGCTGACGTGGTTCCCCTCGCACCGCGATCTCCCGCCCGCGCTCGACGCCGACGAGGAGGTCGAGCGCACGAAGAGCTGGTGGCAGGAGTGGGCCGACCGGATCTCGCACGACGGTGCCCGCCGGGGCGACGTCGTGCGGTCGCTGCTGATCCTGCGCGCGCTCACGAACCACGAGACCGGGGGCATCGCCGCCGCGGCGACCATGTCGCTCCCGGAGGAGATCGGCGGCGTGCGCAACTGGGACTACCGGTACGTGTGGCTGCGCGACGCGGCCCTCACCCTCGAGGCCCTGTTGGATCACGGCTTCGTCGCGGTCGCCGGGCGCTGGCGGGAGTGGCTGCTGCGCGCCGTGGCCGGAGACCCCGGAGATCTGCAGATCATGTACGGGCTCGCCGGCGAGCGCGACCTCCCCGAGCGGGTGCTGCCCGAGTTCCCCGGATACGAGGGGTCGGCGCCCGTGCGCATCGGCAACGGCGCCTCTGCCCAGTACCAGGCGGATGTCGTCGGCGAGGTGCTGGTGACGCTGTCGGCCGCCCGCGCCGCGGGCCTCGGCGAGTCGGAGTTCTCGTGGCCGCTGGAGCGCCAGCTCGTGCGCTTCGCCTCGGAGCAGATCGAGCGGCCGGACCAGGGCCTCTGGGAGATCAGGGGTGAGCCGCACCGCTTCACCCACTCGCGCGTGATGATCTGGGCGGCGTTCGACCGGGCGGTGCGCGCCGTGGAGGAGTTCGGCCTCGACGGACCGGTGGAGCGCTGGCGCGGGCTGCGCGACCGCATGAGGGAGGAGATCGACCGTGACGGTGTCGTCGACGGATGCTTCGTGCAGTACTACGGCACGACCGAGGTCGACGCGTCGCTGCTTCTCCTGCCCCAGGTCGGCTACTGCCGTCCTGACGACCCGCGGATGCTGGCCACGGTCACGCGCATCGAGCAGACGCTGATGCCCGACGGCCTGGTCCGCCGCTACCGCACGGGCACCGGGGTCGACGGGCTGACGGGCTCGGAGGGCGCGTTCCTCGCGTGCTCGTTCTGGCTGGTGGAGCAGTACGCCGTCACCGGCCGGCACGAGGAGGCCCACGACCTCATGGACCGGCTGTGCGGGATCGCGAACGACGTGGGGATGCTGTCGGAGGAGTACGACCCGGTGTCGGGTCGCCAGCTCGGCAACACCCCGCAGGCCTTCTCGCATCTCGCGCTCGTGCGCGCCGCCGACGCGCTGGCCCGTGCGGAGCACCGCCCCCGCTGACTGCTGTGCCGCGGCATCCCGTGCGCCGGTATCCCCGGCTGCAGCATCCTGGGCCCTGGCGCCCCCGGCATCCCGTGCAACGCCGACGCCCCACCTGGCTGCCGACGCCCCCTCGCAGGCGGCTGCGAGGTGGGGCGTCGACGCGCAGATGGGGCGTCGGGCGGGGTGAGCGGATGCTCAGGCGCTGAGGATGACCGTCTCGGCGATCGGGCGGCGCACGCGCGGAGCGACCTCGCGCTCCTGCAGGACCTCGGGAAGGGCCTCGACGTCGCCGAACTCGCCGACGGCGATGGCGGTGATGGCCGAGAAGCGCGGAGCCAGGTCGGCGACCTCGCGGACGACCTCGGGGTCGAAGCCGCTCATCTGGTGCACGTAGAGGCCGTCGTTGTGCGCCTGCACGGAGAAGTGCGCCACGGCCTGGCCGAGGTCGTACACGGCGTGGGTGATCGGGGTGCCGTCTTCGGTGGCGGTCTCGGCGACGGCGATGATCAGCACCGCGGCGTTGCCGGCCCAGGCCTGGTTGAAGCCCATGAGCGCGTCGACGATCTGCGCGTGCAGGGCGGTGCCGCGGCGGGCGACGATGAAGCGCCACGGCTGCGTGTTGTTGGCGGAGGGGGTCCAGCGGGCGGCCTCGAGGGCGGCGGACAGCTTGGACTCGTCGATCGCGGTCTCGGCGTCGAAGGCGCGGGGGCTCCAGCGGCCGGCGAGCACGTCGAGGACGGGGTGCTCGGTGGGGGCGGTGCGGTCGATCACGGGAGTGCTCATGGAAGTGCCTTTCAGAAGGAGCGGATCGGACTCCTTCGTCCGGGTACACGGGGGTGAACGCATGTATGTGCATGCATATTCCCCGCCGATCTCGAGAAGTCGTTGCGTGTCCGTTCGTCCTCTGTTCATCTCCGCAGGCGCCTCCGACGGAACATCCGCGGCGTCCTGTCCGTTGCCCCGAGAGAGAGGAAGAGGTCGAACATGGAGACACGAGAGCGGATGGCGCTCGAGCACCGCAATGCAGAGGGCGAGGCCGTCGGGGGAGCGCTCCTTCGAGCATCCGGACTGCTGTGGATGCTCGCCCCTCTCTGGTACGTGCTGAGCGAGGCGATCGCCGCGGCGGGATTCCGCGGGTACAGCTACGCCCAGAACTACATCAGCGACCTCGGGGTCCCCGGCACCGGTCAGCTCGACGGTCGCGACCTCGACTCGACGATGTCCGCGGTCATGAACGCGGGGTTCATCGGCGAGGGGCTCCTCGTGGTGCTCGCGGCGGTGCTGCTCTACGCGGCGCTCCCGCCGCTGCGCGGGCGCTCCGTGCTCCTCGTGCTCGTGTTCGTGCATGCGGTCGGCATCAGCATCGTCGGACTCGTGCACGGGTCTCCCGCCAACCTGGAGAACGGCCTCATGGCCGTGCACGGCCTCGGAGCCGTTCTCGCGATCGGCGCGGGCAATCTCGGGGCCATTGTCGCCGGAGCCTTCGCGCTGCGAGACGTGCTCCCGCTGCGCCTGCGCATCGCGGGCATCGTGCTGGGCGGACTGGGGTTCCTCAGCGCCTTCCTCCTGACGGCGCACCTCTTCTTCCCCGACGGCGTGACCGAGCGGGTGGCCGTGTACACCGTGATGCTGTGGCACCTGGCGCTCGGCATCGCCCTGCTCGCCCGCACTCGCACACGCCCGCTCGCGCGCCCCTGAGCGCGCGAGGGGTCAGAGAGCGCGGGGTGCGGAGGGGCGTTTCGTCTCGCGGGCGCGCGTCCTCGGTCGTCGAGCGAGGAGCGCAGCGACGAGACGAAACGGGGTCCCTGGCGTGAGGCGTCAGCCGGGGAGGATCACAGATGCCGCATCCGCCGGCTTCGGGTGATAGACGGACTGCGCTTCGACCGGGAACAGGGCGAAGTCGCCGTCGCCGTTGATCACCGTGCCGGTATCCAGGGTGATCCCTTTCGCGCGACCCCGCCCTTTCAGCACTGCGCCCCGTGCGTCGGGGTCGGGGTCGGCGTAGCTGTCGCCGCCCGCAAGGGACACATCGACAGCGGTGATGTCGCCCAGGATCTGCGAGCCGTCTTCCAGCCGGGTCGTGCCCAGGACGTCGATCCGGCCGCGAAGGCGAATGCGGTGGCCGATGGAGATCGCGGCCCCTGGCGTGTTTGCCAGGACGGCGACGGCGTGCGGTCCGAACTCGTTTTCGTCTCCGATCTCGATCGATCCGTCGTCCGCGGCATCCATGCGCGTTCCCTCGAAGAAGCGGTTCCGGTCTCCGATCGTGAGCACGCCGGCGCCGACGTCGATGCGCACGTGCGGATAGAAGATGTTGCCTGAACCGATTCGCGCCTGGCGGGAGACGAGCGCCGAGAACGGATCGATGAACACGTTCTCGGCGTCTGCGAGGAGATCGCTGACGGGCCTGTATCCGAGCGTGCTCCTGATCCGGTCCATGTGAGCGAGGAGGTCTTCGTGCATGGCGGCTCCGCTTCCGTCGTCGATCCGAAGCTCCATCCTCACCCGTCGTCGGCCTGGCCCGTCGCCGAGACCCGCGACTCGCGCCGAATCCCTCGCGGCCGGACCCACTGATCTCGCGCGGAGGGTCGTTTCGTCTCGCTGCGCTCGCGCAACGACCGGGCGCGCGTCCTCGGTCGTCGAGCGAGGAGCGCAGCGACGAGACGAAACGGGTTCCCTGGCGTGAGACGTCAGCCGGGGAGGATCACGGATGCCGCATCCGCGAGCGCGCGACGCACGGCCCTGATCGACGGCGCGTCGGCCGACACGCGCCGTGCGGACGAGAAGATCTCGCGCCGCGGCGAGCCGGGGAGCGCGCTGAGCGCCACGGTCGGGGCGTCGCCCGCCCAGACGAGCTCCGGAAGGAGACCGACGGCGAGCCCGGCCCTGATCAGCCGGATGTGCGTCGTGAGGTCGGCGACCTCGAAGTGCACGTCGGGTTCGAATCCGGCGGTGCGGCAGAGCTGCTCCGCCCATGCGCGAGACGCCGTGCCCGCCGGCTCCAGCACCCAGGGGTCATCGCGCATCGCCCACAGGGATGCCGCGGCATCCGCCCCCGACGGCTCGGAGGCCGCGTCCGCGCCTCCTGCCCGCCCGGCCAGGGCGATCGTGTCGTGGGCGAGGACGACGCGGTCGAGCTCGGCGACGATGGGCCGCGTGCGCCCCGGATACTGCTCGGCGAGCATGAGGTCGAAGTCGCGTCCCGCGACGCCCACGAGTCCGGTCTCGGGGTCGCACTCGGTGACGTCGACGCGGAGCGACGGATGCTGCGCCTGCAGTGCGAGCAGCGCCGGAGGCAGCAGCGCGTGGGCCGCGGTCTGGAACACCGCGATCCGCACGGTCCCGGTGACCTCGGCGAGGGATTCGGCCACGGCGACCTGAGCGTGTTCCAGCTGGTCGAGGATGCCGATCGCCTCGGCCACGAGCACGTCGCCCTGCGGTGTCAGCTGCACGCCGCGGCCCACCCGGCGGAGGAGCGGTACGCCGACGTCGCGCTCCAGCGCCGCGAGCTGCTGCGACACCGACGCCTTGCTGTACGAGAGGGCATCGGCGACCGCGGAGAGCGTGCCGCGGCGGCTGAACTCGACCAGCATCCGCAGTCGATGGACGTCGAGCATCCGGCCCTCCCTATTGTTCACTCTGGCTGAACGGAAATCACGCAAATCGGTTGATAGACGTAGCCTACCCGCGAGCCCGAGAATGTTCCGAGCCGCACATGATCCCGGGTGTGCGCTCCCCCTGGAAGGTTCCCCGCCAATGTCTGTCGTCGACACCACCACCCCGCGCACCGAAGAGGTCGCCGCCCTCGTGCAGCGCTGGCTCGCCGAGAGCGAGACCCACCCCGTCGAGCCCGCCGCCCAGCGCCTCTCCGAGGTGCTCAAGGACCCCAACGGCCTCGCCTTCACCGTCGGCTTCGTCGACGGCGTGATGCGTCCGGAAGACCTCAGCGTCGCCGGCCGCAAGCTCGCCGACCTGGCCGACATCACCCCGACCCTCCTGCCCGGCTACCTGCGCGCGGCGATCAAGACCGGCGGCTTCTGGGCGCCCAAGCTGCCCGGCGTCGTCGTGCCGATCTCCCGCCGCGTGCTGCGCGCCATGGTCGGCCACCTCGTGCTCGACGCGACGCCGTCGAAGCTCGGCCCCGCGATCGCGAAGCTGCGCAAGAGCGGCAACCGACTGAACCTCAACCTGCTCGGCGAGGCCGTGCTGGGCGACCGCGAGGCGGGTCGCCGCCTGAAGGGCACCTACGACTTCCTGGCCCGCGACGACGTCGACTACGTGTCGATCAAGGTGTCGAGCGTCGTCAGCCAGCTCTCGATGTGGTCGTTCGACGAGGCCGTCGCCGACGTGGTCGAGAAGCTCACCCCGCTGTACCGGCTCGCGGCCGACGCCGAGGCCAAGGGCACGGCGAAGTTCATCAACCTCGACATGGAGGAGTACCGCGACCTCGACCTCACGATCGCGGCCTTCACGAGCATCCTCGACCAGCCGGGGCTGGAGAACCTCGAGGCCGGCATCGTGCTGCAGGCCTACCTGCCCGACGCGCTCGGCGCCATGCAGCACCTGCAGGAGTGGGCGTCCGCCCGCCGCGCGAAGGGCGGCGCCCCCATCAAGGTGCGCGTCGTGAAGGGCGCGAACCTCGCGATGGAGGAGGTCGACTCGAAGATCCACGACTGGCCCCTCGCGACCTACGGCACCAAGCAGGACTCCGACACCAACTACAAGCGCGTGCTCGACTGGGCCATGACCCCCGAGCGCCTCGACGCCGTGCGCATCGGCGTCGCCGGCCACAACCTGTTCGACATCGCGTACACCTGGCTGCTCGCCACCGCCCGCGGAGTGACGGATGCCGTCGAATACGAGATGCTCCTGGGCATGGCCACCGGCCAGGCAGAGGCCGTCCGCAAGGACGTCGGCCGCCTGCTCCTCTACACGCCGGTCGTGAACCCGGCCGAGTTCGACGTCGCGATCGCCTACCTCGTGCGTCGCCTCGAAGAGAACGCGAGCCCCGAGAACTTCATGTCGGCCGTGTTCGAGCTCGCCTCCAACCCGCAGCTGCTGACGCGCGAGCGGGAGCGCTTCGAGCGCTCGCTCGCCGCCCTCGAAGCCGACCGCAGCGTGCCGGCATCCCACCGCGTCCAGGACCGCACGCGGGAGCAGGCGGATGCCGTCACCACCGGCTTCCACAACCAGCCCGACACCGACCCCGCGCTCGCCGCCAACCGCGCCTGGGGCCGCGACATCCTGCAGCGCTCCGTGTCGACCACGCTGGGCGAGGGGGCCATCTCCGCCGCCCGCATCGACACGGCCGAACAGCTCGACGACGTGTTCGCCGCCGCGACCGCCGCCGCCGCGAAGTGGGCCGCTCTCCCGGCAGCCGACCGGGCAGCCGTGCTGCACCGCGCCGGCGACGAGCTCGCCGCCCGTCGCGGCCAGCTGCTGGAGATCATGGCTCACGAGGCCGGAAAGACGATCGCCGAGGCCGACCCCGAAGTCTCCGAGGCCATCGACTTCGCGCACTACTACGCCGAGCGCGCCCTCGACCTCGAGGCCGTCGCGGGCGCCGAGTTCGTGCCGTCGAAGGTCACCGTCGTCACCCCGCCGTGGAACTTCCCGGTCGCGATCCCCGCCGGTGGCGTGCTCGCGGGCCTCGCCTCCGGTTCCGGCGTCATCATCAAGCCGGCCAAGCTCACGCAGCGCTGCGGCGCGGTGATGGTCGAGGCGCTGTGGGCCGCCGGCGTGCCGCGCGACCTGCTCGCCCTCGTCGACCTCGCTTCCCGCGACCTCGGCACGCAGCTCGTCTCGAGCCCGTCGGTCGACCGGGTCATCCTCACCGGCGCCTACGAGACGGCCCAGCTGTTCCGCTCCTTCCGCTCCGACCTGCCGCTGCTCGCCGAGACCAGCGGCAAGAACGCGATCATCGTGACGCCGTCGGCCGACCTCGATCTCGCGGCCGCCGACGTCGCCCGCAGCGCCTTCGGCCACGCGGGGCAGAAGTGCTCCGCGGCATCCCTCGTGATCCTCGTCGGATCGGTCGCCGAGTCGAAGCGGTTCGAGCGTCAGCTCGTGGATGCCGTGCGCTCCATGCGCGTGGGCCTTCCCGACGACCCCGCCACGCAGATGGGGCCGATCATCGAGCCCGCATCCGGCAAGCTGCTGAAGGCGCTCACCACGCTCGACAAGGGCGAGCGCTGGCTCGTCGAGCCGAAGAAGCTGGACGCCGACGGAAAGCAGTGGACGCCCGGTGTGAAGACCGGTGTCGCCGCCGGATCGACGACCCACCTGACGGAGTTCTTCGGCCCCGTGCTCGGCATCATGCGCGCGAAGGACCTCGACGAGGCCATCCGCCTGCAGAACGCCGTCGACTACGGCCTCACCGCCGGCCTTCACTCCCTCGACTCCGACGAGGTCGCCACCTGGCTCGACCGGGTCGAGGCGGGCAACCTCTACGTGAACCGCGGCATCACCGGCGCGATCGTGCAGCGTCAGCCGTTCGGCGGCTGGAAGCGCTCCGCGGTGGGCGCGGGCGCAAAGGCCGGCGGGCCGAACTACCTGTTCGGTCTGGGCGAGTGGGCCTCGGCCGAGCTCCCGGCCGCCGCCGCGGGCGCCGCGGTGACCCCGGCCGTCGAGGCGCTGCTGAAGGCGGCATCCGCCGACCTCGACGCCGTCGAGATCGAGTGGCTGCACCGTGCGGCCGCATCCGATGAGCAGGCGTGGACCGGCGAGTTCGGCATCGTGACCGACAAGTCCGGCCTCGGCGTCGAGCGCAACGTCTTCCGCTACCGCCCGGTCTCGGTCGACGTGCGCATCGCCGAGCAGGCTCCTCTGGTCGACGGCATCCGCGTGCTCGCGGCCGCGCTGCGCAGCGGCAGCCCGTTCACGGTGTCCGCCCCCGCGCTCCCGTCCTCGGTCGAGAAGGCGCTGCGCGCCCACGGCGTGACGGTGAAGCACGAGAAGGACGCCGCCTGGGTCAAGGGCTACGCGAAGGCGCAGGCCAAGGCCGAGCACAGCTGGAACCGCGTCCGTCTCGTCGGCGGAGACGCCTCGGCGCTGTTCGAGGCTCTCGGCGGCACCCCCGACGTCGCGGTCTGGTCGCACGCGGTGACCGGCGCCGGCCGCGTCGAGATCCTGCCGTTCCTGCACGAGCAGGCCGTGTCGATCACGAACCACCGCTTCGGCAACCCCACCACCCTCTCCGAGGGTGTGATCTGACCCCCACGACACCCGGTCCCCACGGGTTCCCCGGATAGCGCCGAGTCTCCCCGCTCGGCGCAGAAGACCCCGCCTGCTGGTATCCGCAGGCGGGGTCTTGTTCTTCGCCCTTCGGGAGCACGGGCACCGGTTCGGAGCGGAGCCGCGGGCACAGGTTCGGAGCGGCGAGGATGACACGCCGCAGGAACGACGGATGCCGCGGCCTGTCGGCCGCGGCATCCGAAGCTGTGCCCGATCGAAGGGCAGGGGTCCGATTCGAGGAGTCGGGACGCGGGGTCAGCCGCGCAGCGCCTCCGCGAGCTTGACGCGCGTGCCCATGCGCAGCAGCGAGTTCTCGTAGATCTTCGCGCCGATCAGGATCGCCGCCACGCACGAGGCGAGCAGGATCACCAGGCTCACCAGCGGCTCCCACCACTGGGCCTCTCCGACGAACAGGCGCATCGGCATCCCGACCGGGGCCGAGAACGGCACGTACGACATGATCGTCAGCACCAGCGGGTTGTCGTTGAAGAAGATGACCAGGAAGTACGGGGCCATCACGAGCAGCATGATCGGCGTGGTGGTCGAGCCGATGTCCTCCATGCGCGAGACCATCGACGCGGCCGCGGCGTACAGCGCCGCCAGCAGCACGAACCCGAACAGGAAGAACACCGCGAACCAGATGATCGGGGCGCCGAGGCTCGACAGCACCTCCTTCTGACCCGTCACGATGAGTCCGACCGTGGCTATCGCGGCGAGGGCGATGATCTGCGCCATCGCGAGCACCGTGTTGCCGATCACCTTGCCGGCGAGGAGGGTGCGCGGCGAGATCGACGACAGCAGCACCTCGACCACACGCGTCTGCTTCTCTTCGACGACGCTCTGCGCGATGGTGGCGCCGAACGTCGACGCGGCCATGAAGAACACCAGTCCGAAGCCGATCGCGATGAAGTACCGCAGCAGCGGGTTCGTCGTCGCCGGGTCCAGGATCTCGACGGACGGCGACACCGACAGGCCGCTCACGATCGAGCCCGGCGCGTCCTTGAGAGCGACGACCGTGTACCCGGTGGGGCCGTCGCCGGGCAGCACGGCCGCCTCGACCTTCTCGGAGCGCAGCAGCTCCTCGGCCTCGTCACGGCCGGTCACCTCGGTGACCTTGACGTTCGGCAGGGCCTCGACGACGGATGCCGTCTCGCTGGTCACCGCGACGGTCGTGGCCTCGGGGTTCTTGCTGGTGAAGCCGCCGATGAGGATGCCGACGAGCGCGAGCAGCAGCAGGATGCCCGTCGAGATCATGAAGGCCTTGCTGCGCAGCTTCGAGGAGATCTCGCGTTCGGCGACGAGCCAGATGCCGTTGGTCGCGCGGGCGGTGGCTGACGTGCTCACTGGATGACCTCCTTGAAGATCTGTGCGAGGGACGGATGCTTCGGGGCGAAGCTCGCGACGTCGCCGCGCTCCACGGCGGCGCGCAGCACACGCTGCGCGGTCTCGGGACCGTCGGCGTCGAACAGGGCGTAGCCGCCCTCGAAGTCGAGCACCGTGACGCCGGGCTCGGTGCGCAGCCAGCCGGCGTCGCCGGCGGAGACGAGCTCGTAGCGATCGCTCGCGTGCTCGGCGCGCAGCGCGTCGCGGGACCCGGAGGCGCGGATGGTGCCCCCGGCGAGGATGACGAGGTCGTCGCAGAGACGCTCGACCACGTCGAGCTGGTGCGAGGAGAACAGGATCGATGCGCCCTTCGCGGCGCTCGACTGCAGCACCCCCGCGACCACATCGACCGCGAGCGGGTCGAGGCCGGAGAACGGCTCGTCGAGGATCAGCACCTCGGGGTCGTGCACGAGCGACGCGGCGATCTGCGCGCGCTGCTGGTTGCCGAGCGACAGCGACTCGATCGTGTCGCCGAGGCGGGCCTCGAGCCCGAGCTCGGTGAGGAGCGCGGTGGCACGGGCCGTGGCATCCGCCTTGCTGAAGCCGTGCAGCCGGGCGAGGTAGACGATCTGCTCGAGCACCTTCATCTTCGGGTACAGTCCGCGCTCCTCCGGCATGTAGCCGAAGTGACGGCGGTCGTCGGCGGTGAGGAGGGAGCCGTTGAGCTCCACGCGACCTCCATCGGCCGAGAGCAGCCCCAGCACGATCCGCATGGTCGTGGTCTTCCCCGCGCCGTTGCCGCCGACGAAGCCCGTGAGGCGCCCGGGGGCGACCTCGAAGGACACGTCGTCGAGCACACGCCGCGAGCCGTAGCTCTTGGTGATGCCGCTCAGTTCGAGCTTTCCTGTCGTCACTTCGCCTTACTCCGTTCGCTCAGCACATCGCATGCCTCTCACGCTACGGACGGCGGCGGCCCGGGGCATCCCCCGCGCGGCGGACTCGGCCGGGTCCACCGCGGGGAGGACCGGGGAGTGCGCGCCGTCGCTGCTCCAGAACTCCGGGAATCCGGGCTGGTCCGTCGCCGAGGGTCCCGGGACAGGCGGATCCCCGCGCACAACTCCTCAAGAACTCCGGACTTCTGGCGGCTGCGGCCCCTGTTCGGCGCTCAGGGGCCGATTCTTGAGGAGTTGTGAACCGCGACGGCGAGCGCGGGAGACGGGTCAGCGTCGGGCGTGCAGCACCGTCCGCACCAGGAGGCCGGCGACGAGCGCCCAGAACGCGGCGCTCACGCCGAGCACGGAGATCCCGGATGCGGCGACCAGGAAAGTCACCACCGCGGGGAGGCGCTCGCCCGGGTCGTCGATCGCCTGCTGCACGGCCGACCCGAACGCCGCGAACAGGGCGAGGCCGGCGACCGCGGGGATGACGGCATCCGGCGCGAGGAGGACGAGCGTCGCGAAAGCGGCCGAGGCGCCGCCGAGCACGAGGTAGGACGCGCCCGTCGAGACCCCGGCGACCCAGCGCCGTGCCGGGTTCGGGTCGGCGTCGGGAGAGGCCGCCAGCGCCGCGCTGATCGCGGCGAGGTTGATCGCGTGTCCTCCGGCCGGAGCGCCCAGTGCGGTGCCGATGCCCGTCACCAGCATCGCCGGACGCCAGGGCACCTCGTAGCCGAAGCTGCGCATGATCGCGATGCCCGGCACGTTCTGCGAGGCCATCGTCACGATGAACAGCGGCAGGGCGATGCCGACCGCCGCGCCGAGGGTGAAGGTCGGGGCGGTGAGCTCGATCCGCGGCAGCAGCAGGGCAGGATCCACCGGCGCCCCGTCCTGCACGAGCGAGACGGCGACGACGATCGATGCCGTGACGAAGGCCAGCGGCACGGCCCACCGCGGCGCGAACCGCGCGCACACCAGCCACGTGAGGACGACGGGGACGACGCCCCACGGGTTCGCGACGAGCCCGGTGATCGGCGCGAGACACAGCGGCAGCAGGACGCCGGCGAGCATCGCCTGGGCGATCGACGGAGGGATGCGGGCGATCAGCGCGCCGAGCGCCGGCCACAGCGCGGTCAGCAGGATCAGCGCGGATGCCAGGAGGAAGGCGCCCACCGCGGCGGGCCAGCCGCCGTCGACGGCGCCGGTCGCGGCGAGCAGCGCCGCCCCCGGGGTGGACCAGGCTGCGGTGATCGGCATCCGGTACCGCCACGCGAGGACGATGCACGCGAGCCCCATCGTCAGGCTCACCGCGAGCAGGCCGCTCGCCGCCTGGGCGGGGTTCGCGCCGACCGCGGCGAGTCCGGTCAGCACGACCGCGAACGAGCTCGTGAAGCCGACGAGGGCCGTGACGACGCCCGCGAGGATCGGTCGGGAGAGCGGTGCGGCCTCGGGCATGACTCAGAGGCTATCGTGCGGGCGGCGCGTGCCCGGTGTCAGGCGAGGCCTCTCCGGTGGGCGATCACGACGGCCTGCACGCGGTCGCGGGCGCCCAGCTTCTGCAGGATCCGCGAGACGTGGGTCTTCACGGTGGCCTCGCCGATGAAGAGCGCCGTCGCGATCTCGGCGTTGCTGCGCGCGTCGGCGAGCAGCACCAGGACCTCCGCCTCGCGCTCGGTCAGCGGCTCGGCCAGCGGAGCAGGCGCCGTTGCCTCCGGCCCTCGGGCGATGGTGTTCGCGCTCGGGGCGGATGCCGCGGCCGGTGCTGCGGACGAGAAGCGCGCGAGCACCCTCCGTGTGACCTCGGGCGACAGCATCCCGTCTCCGGCGGCCAGCGCGCGCACCGCGGTGATGAGGTCTTCGGGGCCCGCGTTCTTCAGCAGGAAGCCGGCGGCTCCGGCGTCCAGCGCCTGGTGCAGGTAGTCGTCGCGGTCGAAGGTCGTCACGATCGCGATCGCCGCGGCCACCGCGGGGTCGGCGACGATCCGCCTGGTCGCTTCGATGCCGTCCATATCGGGCATCTGCACGTCCATCGTGATGACGTCGGGGAGCAGAGCGGATGCCGCGGCCACAGCCTCGGCGCCGGTGCCGGCCTCGCCGACCACCGCGATGTCGGGCTGGCTCTCCAGGATCGTGCGGAACCCGGCACGCAGCATGGCGTGGTCGTCGACCAGCAGCACCCGGATCATGAGACGTCCGCCGTCGCGGGGGTGAGCGGCACGCGGGCGCGCACGCGCAGTCCGCCGAGCGCGCGGGGCGTCACCTCGAGGGTGCCTCCGGATGCGGCTGCGCGCTCGCGCATGCCGAGCTGACCGAGCCCGGGGCGCAGCTGGGCGACGTTGCGGCCGGTGTTCACGATCTCCAGCTCCACGCCCTCGTCGTCGTAGCGGACCCGCACGTCGGCGGTGGCGCCGACGCCCGCGTGGCGGCGTGCGTTCGTGAGCGACTCCTGGGCGATCCGGTAGAGGTTGACGGCGACCATCGGGGGCACGGGCACCGGGTCGCCGATGACGGAGTAGTCGGACGGCAGGCCGGCCTCGGTCGAGGCGGCCACGAGCGACTCGATGTCGGCGAGTCCGAGGGTGGAGGCGGCATCCGTCGTCTCCCCTCCCGGCGTGCGCAGCGTCTCGAGGAGCTGGTGCAGTTCGCGGATCGCGTCGCGCGCCGAGGTCTCGATGCCGGTGAGGAGGTTCTTCGAGGCGTTCGGGTCCTGCTCGATCATGAGCCGGGCGGCGCCGGCCTGCACGCCCATCACCGACACGTGGTGCGCGACGACGTCGTGCAGCTCTCGGGCGATGCGCACGCGGTCGAGCGCCACGGCCTGCGCCGCGGTGACCTCGCGCTCGCGCTCGAGCTCGATCGTGCGCTCCTCGAGGACCGACCTCTGGGCCGCGGCGAGCCAGGAGCGCTCGCCGAAGTAGTAGGCGCCGCCGAAGTAGAGGATGTTCAGCAGCAGCTGGATCATCATGTAGGCGACGTAGGGCGAGAACGCGCCCGCGGCGACGTCGGCCTTGTCGGCCTCGCTGATCGCGTCGCGGTACATCGTGATGAGCAGCCACACGAACATGCCGACGATGATGCCGATCCGCACGATCAGCGCGCGGCGGCGGTCGTTCATCCAGGCGCCGACCGTGTAGAGCCCGACGAACATGGCGATGTTGCCGACGTAGATCTCGGGGATCTTCAGCGTGACCGCCGTGAAGTAGGCCAGGGCGACGAGGACGGCGACGGTGGCGGGCCAGCGTCGGCGCACGGCGAGGGGAACCGAGATCACGACGGCGTAGACGAGCGCGGTCCACAGCTCCTGCGCGTCGCCGCCGTAGACCTGCGCGATCGACGACAGCGCAGCGCTGAGCACGGCGCCGACGAACATGACGACGGCGAGCACCAGATCGCCGCGGTATTCGCGCTCGGTGGGCGTGCGGATGAAGGGCATGCTCCCCACGGTACGGGCAGGGGGATGCCGCGGCATCCCCCGTACGGCGGATGGGGTCCTGACGTCGGGGCAACTTGCTATTGACAAGCCTGCTTGTTTTTAACAAGCTATCTGCGTGAGGTCGGCGCCGCCGGCCGGCATCCGACAGAAAGACCGACAAGGGAGTCATCATGACCAAGGTGTTCGTCAACCTTCCCACCACCGACCTCGAGCGCTCGAAGGCCTTCTACACGGCCCTCGGCTGCGAGATCAACCCGCTGTTCACCGACGAGAACGCGGCGTGCATCGTCTGGAGCGACGATGTGTTCTTCATGGTCCTCAAGCGCGAGTTCTTCTCCACCTTCACCGACAAGCCGATCGCCGACCCCAACGAGGTCGTCCAGGTCTCGGTGTCGTTCTCGAAGGACTCCCGCGAGGAGGTCGACGCGCTGCTCGAGAAGGGCCTCGCCGCCGGTGGCGCCGAGCCCAAGCCCGCGCAGGACTACGGCTTCATGTACTCGCGCGACCTCGACGACCCCGACGGCAACTCGCTCGGCTTCCTGTACATGACGCCTGAGGCCGTCGAGAACGGCCCGGAGCACGTCGCCGAACAGGGCTGACATGGCCGCGCGCAGTTACGGCCAGTACTGCGGTGTGACGACGGCCGTCGAGCTGATCGGGGAGCGGTGGGCGCTGCTCATCGTCCGCGATCTGCTCGTCGGCCCTCGTCGGTACACCGACCTCAAGCTGGGTCTGCCGCGCATCCCCACCAACATCCTCTCGACGCGTCTGAAGGAGCTGCAGGAGGGCGGGGTGGTGCGCCGAGTGCCCCTGCACAACTGCGGACTCGTGTACGAGCTGACCCCGTACGGCAGGGCGCTCGAGCCGATCGTGCTCGCGCTCGGCCGCTGGGGCTTCCAGACCATGGGCGACCCGCAGGAGGGCGACGTGGTGACGGCCGATTCGCTGACGATGGCCCTGCGGACCGCGTTCAGACCGGATGCCGCCTCCGATGCCGAGTACGAGCTCCACGTGGGAGATGTCGCGCTGCGAGCCTCGGTGCGCTCGGGGGTGCTGGCCGTCACCCAGCTCGCTCCGCCCGCGCCCCCCGTGGGCGGCCGCCCTCCGGAGGGCGAACCGGATGCCGTCATCGTCGCGGGTCCCGGCATCCGCCGTCTGATCGCGGGGGAGATCACCCCCGATGAGGCGATCGCGCAGGACGTGCTCGCCGTGGTGCGCGGCGACGCGGGCGTGCTCGAACCTTTCGCCCGCACGTTCCACATCGCCCGGCTGCCGGAGGCGCTGACCCTCTGACGATCGACGGTTCTCGCACGGAGCACTCCTCTTATTAGTTGCGCGAGATGCGAGTTTCTTACATTCGGGTTTATCCAGGGTTTTGATATTGCGGTGGCTCCCAGCGGACGCATAGCTTTCGTCTGTGAATCCTCTTTCCTTCCGCTCTCCGGCTGCCTCTGTGCGTCGTGAGGGGCGTCCGTCGTTCTCCGTGGTGACGAGTCGTGGGCTTCGCGCCGGCCTGGGTGTCGTGTGCGCGGTGGCTGTCGTGGTGGGTGGGGGCGCGGTGTCCGCGTCGGCCGCACCCGTGTCGCCGGTGGTGGGGAAGGTGTCCCCGGTGGGGGTGTCGTTGCGTGAGGTGCAGAAGGCGCAGGTCGCTCAGGCGCAGGCGGTGGCGTCGGCGGAGGCGGTCGCGACCGGTGAGCCGGTGGTGGTGGATGTGTTGACGTCGCCGACGCAGCTGACCAGTGCGTTGCCGGACGGGACGATGCAGCTGGAGGTGTCGACGGTCCCGGTGCGGGTGGAGCAGGGTGAGACCTGGGTGCCCGTGGACACGTCGCTCGTCCCGGTCGGGGAGTGGTGGGAGCCGGCCGCGTCGGCCGCGCCGGTGCGGTTCTCCCCGGGAGGGTCGGACCAGCTCGCGCAGGTGCAGACGGCGTCCGGGGAGTGGGTGACGGAGACCTGGCCATACGGGGTGCTCCCCGCCCCGACCGTCGACGGGGACACGGCCACGTATGCGGAGGTCCTCCCCGGGGTGGACCTGAAGATGGTCGCCACGACGACCGGTCAGGCATCGATCTACGTCGTGAAGACGGAGAAGGCCGCCCAGTCGACGAAGCTCGACGACCTGCACGTGGTGATCGACGGCGCGGACCTGACGAAGACGTCCACCGGCGCGGTGGAGGCCGAGGCCGCGGACGGGTCGGGGATCGTGGCGGGGCAGCCGCTGTGGTGGGACTCCTCCGACGGGGCCACGTACCGGGAGCCCGGGGAGGAGACTCCGTCGCCGGTGACGCACGACGTCGAGGCCGATCGGATCGCGATGGACGTCGGCGCGTCGGTCGCGAAGGAGGAGAAACGCACCGGTGACGACGTCACCTACCCGATCTACGTCGACCCGGACTGGGCGGTGGGAGTCAACGGCTCCTGGTACACGGATGCCGCGTATCCGAACCAGTCGTACCTGAACGCCAGTGCGTCCGACGTGCTCCGCATGGGCCGGTATGAGCAGTTCCGGGGCAACATCTTCTTCGAGTTCCGGATCGCGTCGCTGGCAGGCAAGGACATCGTGGCCGCGCAGCTCGCGGCCACGCAGATCAAGTGGGCGTCCTGCCCGAACAGCCCCGTGCAGGTGCGCACGTACGGGCCGCAGATGTGGGGCTTCACCTGGAACCAGCAGAACCACTCGGCGTGGGGCCCCGTTCTGGACACCCAGAACCCCGGCTACTGCAATGGCCCCGCTGTCGCCGTCGGATGGAACGTGACGATGGGGGTTCGCGACAAGATCGGCGCTGTCGACATTCAGCTCGGGCTCGCCCCCCAAGACGAGAACGTCGTCTCGCGCCGCCACTTCAGCCGCGCCGCGACCCTCTACGTCACCTACAACACCCGCCCCGACGTCCCCGTCAACCCCGTCTTCACCTCCCCCTCGAGGCAGTGCGGGACCGCCGCCGCACCGGCGATGCTCGGCCAGAAGGACGTCACGGTGCAGGTCACCCAGACCGATCCCGACGGCGGCAACGTCGACACGAACTTCCACCTCATGAAGGCCTCCAACCTCAATGCCGCGATTCAGGATCGGCCGAGCGGTGTGCTCGCGCAGGGCACGAGATCCGTGACCTTCACCAACCTCACCGATGGCGAGACCTATGCCTGGCGGGCCTGGGGCAGTGACCATCGTATGGACAGCGCCGGCCCCAGTTCCTGGTGTTATTTCACGGTGGATACGACGAAGCCTGCGGTGCCGACCGTGACGGCGGCGCCCGGTTCGACGTACACCGTTGGTCAGCCTGTGGCATTGTCGGCGACGGGGGCGACCGATGTCGCCGGCTATGTGAGCTGGATCACTCCGACGCGGCTCACGACCCCGGCCCCTTCGGTCCCTGTGGAGGGAACCGTCAGTGTGGCATCGGCTCTTCCGAATTGTGGCGCTGGCGTCGGATCGACCGTGCGCTGGACGTGTGCGAGCGGATCGACGCCTGCAGCGATGACCGTTGCACCCATCGACTCCTTGTCAACGCTCTGGGTCTCGGCGTATGACAGGGCGGGCAACCAGAGCGCAGCCAAGGGCTTCCCGCTGTACCCGAACGGCAACGATACGACGCCAGCGGCTTCTGTGAACGTCGATGCCGGGCACGCCTGGCAGCTGTCGTCGATGACGACCCCGCTTCCGGAGACGATTCCCGATTCCAACCCGTGGATCGGGGCGAATGGCATCGACCTCCTGATTCCCGAGACCAGTTCGCGGACATCGACGGACCTCCCGGATCCGCCGCTCGAATCGCCTGTGCTCTCCACCGCGGGGGGAACCGCGTTCGAGGTGAGCACGATGACAGCTCCGGTCAACGCCATGAACAGCTTCACGTTCAGCGTCTGGCTGAAGGGCGGGTACAACGGCCTCAACGGCGCATCGCAGAAGATCGTGATGCAAGGAGGCGGTATGACCGGCAGCATTCAGCTTCAGGTCACTCCGGCCGGCGTGTACGCCTTCTGCGTCGGCGACTACAACGTGACCTCCGCAAGCACCGACAGAGCGAGCAACTGCGCCACAGGCTCCTCCATGTCCCACCAGTGGCAGCTCGTCACAGGAGTGTGGGATGCGGTGAACCAGCAGCTACGGCTACATGTGGGCAACGCCATGAATCCTGTGGCGGTGAACGGACATGTCGTGGGTGCCGGTGACCGTTCGGCGACGGGCCCACTGGTGTTCGGCCCAGCGCCGATGACGGGGCGGTGGGAGGGCCTGTTCACCAATCCGGTGATGGTTCCCGGTGTCATCGATCACATTCAGCTCGAGCGACTCGCGGCGTTCGAACTCCCGTTCTCCGATTGACCGAGAGGCTCATCATGTCGCATTCGATCCGACGCCGGATGGCATCCGTCGCCACCGTGATGGTGCTCGCCTCCGGTGTGCTGGTCTCCGCACCTGGTATGGCGGTCGCGGCATCGACGCCGACCGTTCCGATCGTGGATCTCGGCGATCCCGTACCCGGTGCACCGCTCGGCGAGGTGGGTGCGGGAGACGATACGGGGTCATCGACGAACGCGGCGACCCCAGAGGCGCCCGTGCTGCCGAAGCTCGACAGCACGGAGGTGGCGCTCACTCCCTCCGACGCCGTCGGGGTGACCACGGAGGGTGAGAAGAAGAGCACCTCGGCGACGGTCGTCGGTGAGTGGAGCGCTCTCGCCGAGACCGGCATCGAGCTCGCGCCCGCGGGGGAGAAGCCGGAGAAGAAGGACGAGAAGAAGGAAGAGAAGGACGAGGATGCCGTGCCGCCGGCATCCGTCACCGTCGACGTCCTCGACGAGAAGGCTGCAGGCAAGAAGGGGTTCGAGGGACTCGTCGTCTCGATGTCCCAGGCGGACGCTCCCGAGAGCGGAGCGCCGGTTGCGGTCAGGCTGCCGGAGGCTCTGCTGGCCGGTGCGTTCGGCGCCGACGTCGCGAGCCGTACCGAGTGGGTGCAGGTGCCTGCGTCTACCAAACCGGAGGACATCGCCGCGAAGGCGGTGCCCGTGGCGACCGCACGCACCGACGAGGGACTCGTGCTCACCCCGATGGTGTCGCGTGAGCCTATGCTGCTGGCTGCCGTGTCGGGCGCGAGCTCGGCGAACGGAACCGGTTCCTACGCGGCGACTCCGCTGAAGTCCTCGTCCTCGTGGGACGTCGCGGAGCAGACCGGTGCATTCACCTGGTCGTACGACATGGCGGTGCCCTCTCCCGCCGCGGGGCCTGCGCCGAAGGTCGGGCTCTCCTACAACTCCCAGTCCGTCGACGGACTGACGGCATCGACGAACAACCAGCCCTCCGCCGTCGGTGAAGGCTGGGATCTCTCGGCATCCGGCTTCATCGAGCGCAGTTACATCCCGTGCGCGAAGGACGACGGGGCGAGCGGCGCGGTGACGACCTCCGGCGACCTCTGCTGGCGGACCGACAACGCCACGGTGTCGATGGCCGGGCACTCCGGAGCGCTCATCAAGGACTCGGCGTCCGGCGCCTGGCGTCTGCAGAACGACGACGGCACCCGCTTCGAGCACCTCGTGGGCACCGCGCAGGGCTGTGCCGCGAACGGCACGGTGAACACCGACTGCTGGCGCATGACGACATCCGACGGCACCCAGTACTACTTCGGTCTCAACCAGCTGCCCGGCTGGTCGTCGGGCAAGGCGACGACGAACTCCACCTGGACCGTTCCCGTGTTCGGCAACGACGTCGGAGAGCCGTGCCACGCGGCGTCCTTCGCAGCCTCCTCGTGCTCGCAGGCGTGGCGCTGGAACCTCGACTACATCGTCGACGTGCACGGCAACGCGCAGACGCTCTACTACACGGCCGAGACGAACAAGTACGCCAAGGGCGGCTCGGGGGCGACCGCCTACCAGCGCGGTGGCGCACTGGCGCGCATCGAGTACGGCCTGCGCGCTGCGGACGTGTACGCGTCGAAGGCGGCCGGCTACCGCGTGCTCTTCACCTACGACGCGAAGGGCCGCTGCAACGACGCCTCCGGCGTGAACTGCACGACGGCGGCGCTCGACAGCGCGGTCATGCCGTCGCAGCCGACGGCCTACCCCGATGTGCCGTTCGACCAGCTCTGCACGGGCGCATCCTGCAGCGCCTCGCAGATCGCTCCGTCGTTCTTCACCAACGCGAGCCTCACCAAGGTCGAGTCGCAGGCGAAGGTGTCGGGCGAGTACTCGACGGTGGACTCGTGGGCGCTCTCGCACTCGTACCCCGACCCGGGTGACGGCGCCTCGGCCGCTCTCTGGCTCACGCAGGTCCAGCGCACCGGAACGGCCGCAGGGCAGGCGGCCATCGTCGAGCCGGCGACCGTGTTCTCCGGCGTGACGCTGCAGAACCGCGTGTGGGTCGTCGATGGCCTCGCGCCTCTCGACAAGTGGCGGCTCAGCTCGATCAAGACCAGCCTCGGCGCCGTCATCAGCGTCAACTACCAGGCCGCGCAGTGCACAGCGGCGCAGGCCTCCGGCATCCTCGCCGACCTGCCCAACAACACTCGCTGGTGCTTCCCCGAGTGGTGGGTGCCGCAGTCGACGATCCCGTTGGGCGGTCGCCAGGACCTGTTCCACAAGTACCCCGTGTCGTCGATCCAGGTGGATCCCAAGACTGGCGGCCCCCTGAGCAAGGTGCAGCAGACCCAGTACTTCTACGGCACGCCGCGGTGGCGCTACAACGACTCGCCGCTCACGATCGCGAACTCGAGGACGTGGAACGTCTTCTCCGGCGTCGACACGGTCGAGGTCCGCGAGGGCGATCCCGCGGCGCCCGCTGCGCAGAAGGTGACGAAGTACACCTACTACCAGGGCATGAACGGCGACAGGGCCACTGCGAGCGGCGGTGCGAAGACCGTGAACGTCGCGGGGACCAGCATCCCCGACGACCAGTGGTTCGCCGGCCAGCTCTACCGGCAGCAGACGCTCAACGGCGTCGGCGGCGCGGTCGTCACCGACCAGACGAGCACCCCGTGGGCGTCAGGTGTGACCTCCAACGACGGTGCGCGCCAGGCGCGGTTGACGGGCGTGCAGAAGACGATCGTCACCGAGCCGCTCTCGACCGGCGGGAACCGCACGCTCGAGACGCGCACGACCTTCGACAGCACCTACGGCTACCCCCTGACCGTGTCGACGATCCCGTCCGATGCGACGGGCAAGTGCGTCACGACCACCTATGCACCGGCGAACACCTCGGCCTGGATCGTCGGTCTGCCCAGCGAGGTGCGCACGGTCAACGCGACCTGTGCCGACCTCGGCGGTGCGCAGTTCCCGCGCGACCTGGTCAGCGACGTCAAGACGACCTACGACGGTCTCGCCTGGAACGCGGCGGCGACCAAGGGACTCGCCACGTCGACGCAGGTCGTCGATGCCTATGCCGGCGGTGCGCCGCACTGGGTGACGGCGGGGTCGGTGACCTACGACGCTCTCGGCCGCCCGCTGGCGAAGACGGATGCTCTGGGGCGCACCAGCTCGACCGCGTACACCCCGGCGGCGACCCAGCCGCTGCTGAGCACCGTCGACACCAACACGGCCCCGTTCTCGTGGCAGACCACGACCACCTACGAGCCGACCACGGGAACGAAGTCGAAGGTGGTCGACCCCAACGGCGCGACCACCACGTTGACCGTCGATGGTCTGGGGCGTACGACGGGCGTATGGCTGCCGCTGCAGACGCAGGCCGCGAACCCGGCAGCGCCGTCGCTCGCCTTCTCCTACACGCTGTCGCAGACCGCGCCCAACGCCATCAAGACCAGCACGTTGACCGGAGGCGGCATCGTCGAGAAGTTCGAGCTGTTCGACGGTCTGGCGCGCGCGACGCAGACGCAGTCTCTCGCGAGCGGCGGCGGAACAGTGGTCAAGACGACGAACTACGACGACCAGGGACGTGTCTACTTCGTCGACAACGACTACTGGACCACGTCGATCACCCCGGGAACGGCGTTCTTCACGCCGACCACGGAGAACAACATCCCGTCACAGGTGATCACCGCCTACGACGCGGTCGGCCGCGCCCTCACCTCGACGCTCAACACGACGGGAACGGTGCACTCCCAGACGATCACGGCCTACCCCGGTGCGGATCGCGTCGACAGCACGCCCCCGGCGGGCGGCACCGCGACGAGCACGTACACGAACTCGCTCGGGCAGAAGACGAAACTCGTGCAGTACCTCACCGGCGCCATCAGCGGCACCGGCCAGACGACGAGCTTCGCCTACGACGGCGCCGACCGCATGACGAAGATGACCGACCCGGCTGGCAATGACTGGACGTGGACCTTCGACCTGCTCGGCAACCGGACGGGTCAGGACGACGCCGACTCCGGGGTCTCGACCGCCACGTATGACCTGGTCGGCAACATGACGTCGACCACGGACGCCCGCGGGACGACCGTCACGACCACGTATGACGAGCTCAACCGCAAGAAGGCCACCTATGCGGGCACGGCATCGGGCTCGATGCTCTCGTCCTGGACGTACGACACCGTGAAGAAGGGTCTGGTCACGACGTCGACCGCGTACACGGGATCGACTCCCGGCAGTCCTGGTCTCGGCTACGCGACCACGGTGGGTTCGTACGACGCGGCGGGCAACCCGCTCGACTCGACGCTCTCCGTGCCGACCGGAGCCCCGGCGTTCGGAGGCACGAGCTACAAGACGACGTTCTACTACAACGTCGATTCGTCGCCGCAGGCCAAGCAGACGCCGGCGATGGGCGGACTGCCGTCGGAGCTCATCCGCTACAGCTATGACGCGTGGGGTCGCCTCAGCGGCGTGCGCGGGTCGTCGATCATCCTCGGCAGCACGACCTACACGCCGATCGGACAGCTGTCGCAGTTCAACCGCATCAACGGCTCGTCATCCACTGCGTACTCGACATATGCCTACGATCAGGCGACTGGCGCCCTGACGACCATTCAAGACCTCGCAGTGTTCGGAGGTGTCGGGCACAGCGTCGCTGATCGCTTCTACACGAGGGATGCCGTGGGCAACGTCACATCCGTGACGGCGAACTCCGTGCTGCCGACGGCGGGCACGCAGAAGGTCTGCTACACCTACGACGGGCTGCGTCAGCTGACGAGGGCGTGGACGCCGAACGCGGCGACCACCTGCGCGGCCGCACCGTCATCGGCGTCGATGGGCGGGCTGGAGCCGTACTGGCACGAGTACACCTACGACACGAAGACGGGCAACCGGACGTCGCTGGTGAAGCGCTCGACGACGGGCGTCGTGTCGACGGCCGCGTACACCTATCCCGCGGCGGGGGCGGATCGTCCGCATGCGGTGGGCACGGTGACGGGGCCGGCGTCGATGGGGCCGGGGTCGTACGCGTACGATGCGGCGGGCAATATGACGTCGCGGCCGGGGCAGACGATCACGTTCAACGAGGTCGGGAAGGTCTCGAAGATTGTGGCGGGGTCGGTGACGCAGGACATGGTGTACAACGTCGATGGCAGCATCCTGTTGCGTTCGAGCACGGTGGAGGGGTCGACGCTGTTCGTGGGAGACACGGTGTTGACGCAGGCTCCGGGCTCTTCGGTGATCTCGGGGTCGCGGACGTACAGTGGAGCAGAGGGCAAGCCGATCGCGGAGAGGTCGGCGAAGACCGGCACGACGGGGACGACCATGACGTGGTTGTTCTCGAATTTGGAGGGCACGGTGGATACGCAGACGGTCGCGAACAGCACGGGTGCGACCACCCGGATGCTGCGTGATCCGTATGGTGCGCCGATCGGGTCGTCGGGGGTGTGGGGTTCGGGTACCGGGTACATGAACAAGCCGGTGACGGCATCCACGGGTCTGACGACGGTGGGTGCGCGGACGTACGATCCGGTGCTGGGCAAGTTCCTCTCCGTCGATCCCGTGATCGACACGAACCTGCCCCAACAGAACACCGGGTACACCTACTCCGGCAACAACCCCACCACGAACTCCGACCCGACTGGGCTGAAGTTCCAGATCGATTGCCCGTCGTGCAAGGGTGGCGTCTTGAAGACGAAGAACTCGTACTCCCCACCTACGATCAAGCCAGGAGCGTCGTCACAAGTCGTGATTCGGCGGCTTCCCATGGCGGATTCCAACCAGAAGCCGAAATTCACAGAATGGCCTGGCGCCGGGACGCTGTACCTGCAGAGCAAGAGCACGTCGACCGCATGGCAGGGTAGCCCTTCTGGTCAGACGAAGCCTGAAACGCGGTCACCGTGGGCACCTCGAGGTGGCGGATACATCGAGATCAACCCCAAATGGCATATGCCGGAGCCGGAGGCTGGCTGGTCGGCCGGCGTATGCTTCCTGCTCTGCGTTGAATATCAGCGTGGAATTCGTGGCAGCCAAGCCGTAACCGTGTCTGCCGGGTTGCGAATCGAAGCTTCTGCGGGCGTTGGTGTATCCGCCGAAGACTCCGATGGCTTAGTTTCTCCCTTCGTGGTCGGAACCTGTTCCGCTGAGGCCGGAGTAGGGGCGACTGCAAGCTTCGGTCTCGGGCTAGTGCATGACCCGTATTATTCAAAAGACGGCTGGGGGCTAGCAGGTACGAGTTCTGGAGGGGTGAGATTCGGCGGCGGCGGCGGATGTTCCCTTGGCGTTCAATTTCCATTTTGAATACGAGGATAAATGTTTCCTGAGATTGTCATAGGCCCGATACTGATTACCTTCGGCGTATTAATGATAGTTCGGCGGCGCAAGATTGAAGATATCGTGCATAAGGGTCTTGAAATGACGCACGGAGATCCGGTGGCGGATATGTTGTCATCCGGAAAGCGGGCACGAGCTGGGTATGCGATAGGTGGCGCCTTGGCAATTGTTATGGGGGCAGTCGAGATAGTTTTGGCATTCATCCACTGAGGCATGATGTAAGACGTGGGCGGGGGAGTATCTTTGTGTCGAGCACGGCGGAGGGCAGGCCCGATCACCCAGTGGGTAGCCAGCGGGTGACCCTCGATCGGATGCCGGTTTAGTCTCAAGACCAACGCGGATGCCAACTTGAGTTGATTCAGAATTGCATTGCAAACGGGGTACCACGGTCGGCGATGCGTTCCTCACTAACGACGTCAGCAAGGCAGAAGCTCTGGACGGGTCTGCGGCATCAGAGGCTTTGCTCTCATGAGTCGAGGCATGCTTCGCAGTGGGCAGCCTACGGAAAACATCTTGTATCCGGTTCTCTATTCGGGTGAGATGCTCAAGTCGTGGGCTTCCACGGGAACGTACGGTTGCGCGAACTGGTTTGAGTTCGACGCGGGGCTCCAAGAAGGTAGATATAGGTCATGCTGACCAGATCTGCGCGAAGGCTCGTCATCGCCGGGGTCGTGCTGTCCTCTGTACTGGTCACAACAGGGTGCGTGGGCGGGCTCCCTTTCCCCTCTCGCCCCGCTCTCCATGAACCGGTGAGTATCACTGTTGTGGGCGATCGGATCTCGTGGGTCCAATGCCTCGGCCGCGACCTCACGGTGAACTACGTCTCGACTCGGCTCCGCGAGCAGTCCGGTGCGGAACGAGAGTGGGCTCTCTACACTGCCGAGGGAGATCCTGATGAGCTGATCGAGATTCCTTCGGGGGTCCCGGTCAACCTCGCTGAGAGCTTCAAGGGCCTGCCAGTGCTTCACGAGAATGACATCGCCGTATCCAAAGTAGATGGACCGGTCACCGTGTACCTTCGACTTCTCGGCCCGGAGGATGGAGTGGAGATGGCTTTTAGGAGCATCGATACCACATCACTCGTCGAGGGCAAGTACATCTACTACTCCGGCGAGATGAGCGACGAGCCTTGCGGAATGGAGCGGGAATGAGCCCACCCACCCCGGTAGATCCCCGGCAGGTGCGCGGCTACCTCTCGCCAGTGCGCCGCGAGGGCGCGGGGATGACCGTTCCCCTGAGTATTGTCGTGACGTCGCCCCGGACTCTGGTCCGGGGCTGGACATCTAAGCCGAGCCGATCGCGTGGAGCGAGGCCGTGACGTGGTGACGTGGTCGGCACGGTGGATGCTGTCCGTCGCCGTGATCGCGTCTGCGCTGACTCTGACGGGGTGCGCTCTGCGGAACATCGCCTACGACGTCGATGAGCGCGAACTGGTGGGAGCCTGGGGGCAGGAGTCTGGAGATCACGCCATGAGTCTCGTCATATCGGCGGATGGGACGTTCGTGGCTTCGTCGTGGCCCCGGAATCTCGTCTGCTCGGCGAGATCTGCAGACACCGTTGAGGATCTGAACGGGGACGATCTCGTCGATTTCGGTGGCTCATGGCGAAGCCTCAGCCCGGATCTCGGCTATTCGTTGGTCTTCTCGATCGAAAGTGGCGACTGTGCGCGCACAGGCTGGTCGTCTGACGTCTGGGACAGCGGGTCGGGGGAACTGGAGTTGAAGATCTTCCTCGACTCCGTGATGGACCCGGACAGTGCGACCGACAGTCAGATCTTCTGGATGCGTAAGGAGACGCGTGTCTCCTGAGGTCATCATCGGTCCGATCATCGTGTTCGGCGCCTTCATCACCGGAATCGGGCCCTTCGGCGAATGAACACCGTACCGGGAGATTCCAGCTTGTCGATGAGTACGCGCTTGATGTGGGTATTGGTCGCGATTGCGTTGGCCGCGAGCGCGGCGGTGATCGCGGTCATCGTGATCGTCGGCTTCACGCGTAGCGGGCCCGGAGAACAACTGGTGTTCCCGATCAGATGGACGGCCGCGACTCCTGAGAAAGGCGTGCCGTGGGAGAAGTCGACGATCGACTTGCGTGAAGACGGTTCGGCTCGCGTTGCAGACCTGCTCGTCGGGGAGATCGGCGAAGGGGATGCCGGGGATCGCTGCGTCGCCGCAGATCCGACGACCTTCTCGGGAACGGGGCGATGGGCGATGGATACGGATGGTCATCTGAGAATCGACACGGACGCGGGCGTGGCCCTCTTCGCACCGTGGCCGGGGCGATTCGACGGCGTCGATTGGGGGAGCATCCATGAAGAACTCTGCGATGGCGCGCCAGCAGACTTCGCCGCTCGGACTCCGAGCAGGTGACCTGAGGAAGGATGCGGAGCCATGTCGGCGAGACCTGGTCAATCCTGTGCACGATTTGCGAGCATCCTTCCCGCCCTGATCTCGCCTACTCGATGGGTTGGCAACTCAGTATTGAATGAGAGTGGTATGAGAAAGATCGTTCAGAGATCCGCTGCAGTCTCGGTCGTCGCGACGTTGGCTGTTCTTGTTGTGGGATGCGCTGCCGAATCTCCGCTGGAAAGCAGGCTCGAGTTTCCAGTCGTTTACTCTCCTGCCAACTCGAATGAAATGCGAGATTTCGCTTCTTCGAATCTCAGTTTGCGCCAAGACGGTACAGCTGAGCTGAACGACTTCCCCGTAGGGGAGCCACGACCCGGTACGTCGCCGTCGTGCATGGAGGTCGGGGGGCGCAGCTATTCTGGCGAAGGTGAATGGAAGTTGCTGAGCGAGGCAAAGCTTGAGCTGCAGACTCCCGACGGCGTCGCACTTCTCTATGCATCGAATGGAAAGTTCGGAAGCGTCGACTGGTTGGATGTGTCTCTATACCGCTGTGACGGTGTCGAGCTCACATTCGGTCTCAGTTCGCAACTGAAGATGCCGGAATCCTAGTCCTGGATTCAAGCTCTTCGTCTGGCTCATGGCGGGCCGCGCGAGTACTTGGGGAGCTTCTAAGAGCTCTGCGATGGCACGCCAGCGGACTTCGCCGCCCGCACTCCGACCACACGATGATGTCGTGACCGGGCGGGACCCTTCGGTGGATTTCCAGCAGACTCAGGGGTGCCTCTCGGCAGTGTGCCGTGAGGCTGAGGTGATGACCGTTTCGCTGAGATCCGCTGATGACTTCGCACGGGGCAGAGACGACGCCGCCGTCTCCATTCCGCCCGTCGATGCGGGAGTCCGAGGGTGAACCCGCGACGGATGCCGTTCACCTCGATGCTGCGTCAGGTCGGGCTCACGCTGGCGATCGGGGCTGTCGTGCTCGTTCTCGATACGTGGATCTTCGGGAGCATCCCTTGGCAGGATGTCCCGGCACGGAATCTCTCTGCGCTGCGGGGCTGCATCGGGGTCGTAGGTATCGGTGCTGTCCTCACGCTGGCGTTCGCACTGGTCGTGCAGGGGTGGAGCCCGGCGACCCCGAGGGCGGCGCTCTCCGCCTGGCTTGTCAGCGGCGCGCTCGTGAGCCTGACCCCGACGGCGGTCTGGCTGGCCGTCGCTCCCGGCTATCTCGGCTCGGAGGGATGGACGGTGAGCTCACTGATGCTGACCGTCCTCCCGCCGGTCGTCGCGACATCGGCATTCATCGCCCTCATCGCCTGCGGTCTCGTCGCCCGAAGGCGGGGGATCTGATGGCCTACGCTTCCGATCAGCGCAGCCGAGCATTCGCCGTCGTCATCGTCACGCTCGTCGCGCTCCTCGCGGGGATCGTCGTCGCGTCATCGATAGCAACCGGGGCGTCCAGAAGTCGCATCGAGGAGCTGGCAGGAGTTCCGGTCGAGTTGGCGCCGGAGGACTCCGGCGGTGCCGCAGGCGGGGCGACCGGGCGTCTCACGCTCGACGATGGCGGCGTCGCCGTTCTGCAGGGGTTCCCCGTCGGCTCCACGCGAACGACAGACGGAGACACGTGCGTGGAGTGGGACGGGTCTTCCGTCTACAGCGGTCGGGCGACGTGGCGGCAGATGAAAGGCCAGATGATGCTGGTCGACACCCCTGACGGCGTGGTCGTGATCGGGCCGTACCTGCCGCCGAACAGCGACGCGGTCTGGTACCGGTTCGGGGTTCCCCTGTGTGACGGCGACCCGCTGTGGTACCGGCCTTCGCCCGGATAGAGGCCCGTCTCCCATCCCGCCGAGATTGCTCGCGAGCATCACACGCTCTCGCGGATGGGCACTTCTCCCCATTCAGGATCGTGCGTGCGGGTCGATAGTCTCGACGGTGAGACCGGGGGGAACGGCATGAGCGCACAGGACGTCATCATCGACTACGACCTGCTCGACGGCATCCGCTCGTCGATCAGGACGGCGATCGGCGAGTTGGAGGATGCACCGGAGCGCAGTGCCGACATCGCCGGTGCGATCGACCTGCCCTACGACATGGCCGAGCTGAGTGCGGCCGCCGCTGACTTCTGCGGGGCGTGGGAGCCGAAGCGCGAAGACCTGATCGCGACGCTCGAAGACATCTCGACGTACATCTCCGACGTCATCGACTCCTACATCGGCCTGGACAGGTGGTTCTGACATGGGAGGTCAGCAGGTCGCACCGGGTACTGCGGGCGTGGCTCCGGGGCTCGGCGAGGAGATCCGCTCGATGGCGGGCGAACCCGCGACCGTCTTCTCGAGCGGGCGCAAGATGGCCGACCACGGCAACGTGATGAGTCAGCTCGCCACCCGGCTGCGCGCGATCAAGGACTCCGAGATGTCGCAGTGGCGGATCACGGGGCAGGCGGCGGAGAAACTCCGCTCGTCGATCGGCGACACCGCCGATCGGATCGCGGTCGCGGGCGCCATCTACGGACCGGTCGGCCTCGCGCTCGTCAGCTACGGTTCGCAGACCGCCGACTGTCAGGAGAGCCTCGACGCTCTCGCCGTGCAATGCCAGGAGCGCTGGAAGGCGCTGAAAGAACTTCAGGGCGACTACGCCGACGGCGAGGCGCCCGTCGAGGGCTCCGACGACTACGACACGGAGCTCGCGAAACGGCAGCAGCTGGAGGCCGACATCTGGGCGGCGCGCGAGGCGTGGAACGAGGTCGCGACCCAGTGGAACAACAAGGTCGTCGACTGGCGCTCCACGTATGACGAGGCCGTGGCCGCCCTCTCCTCGCCCGATCTCGATGCGATCCGGTCGGGGGAGAAGCTCCCGGGTGACGGATCCTCGAGCCTGTTCCCGAACGGCCAGCCAGAGCCCGGCGACGTCCACCAGGGAGGGGCGGGCGACTGCTACCTGCTCGCTGTGCTCGCCGGTCTTGCCGACGGCGACCCGCAGAAGATCAAGGACATGATCACCGTCAACCCCGACGGCACCTACACGGTGCACTTCGCCGACGGCGACATCACGGTCAGCAGCGACCAGTTCCTCGACAACAGCCAGGCCGACTGGGTGCGCGTCATCGAGGCGGCCTACGTCATCCACGAGGGCAGCTACAAGGAGTTCGAGGGCGGCTGGCCGCAGGACGTCATGGAGGACATCTTCGGGCACGGAGCCGACACCAAAGACGACGACGCCGGATTCTGGGACTTCGTGACCGGAGGCAACGACATCGATGACAGCTTCGGCGAGATGAAGGACGCGCTCGGGAACCACCGACCCGTCGCAGCCTGTGCGACCAACGGCCAGCTCGGTTTCGAGGGCGGCGGCCATGCACTGACCGTGACCAAGGCGTACGAGGTCGACGGCACGCAGTACGTGGTGATCCGCAATCCGTGGGGTCACAACGCCGGGCACGAGTCGGCGATCACCGATGCCGGAGGCGTGCTGAACAACCCCGACGATGGAAGTTTCACGATGAGCATGGAAGACTTCGCGAAGTCCTTCTCCGACGTGGCGATCGCGAACCGATGAGAAAGTCCCCGTGGCAGGGCCTCGTGGCGGTCATCGCCGCGCTGGTGGTCCTCACCGCGTGCAGTCCAGATCCTGAGGAGGACGCAATGCCCACCCCGCAGCCGTCGACGACGCAGTCCGTCTCCGCACCGAACCCGGCCGAGACCATCACCGAGCTGGTCGCGGGAGCCGACGCGATCCTGTTCGGCACCGTCGAGTCGGTCGACCACGCGGTCACGGATGCAGACGGCGCCGACTTCCCCGCGCAGACCGCCATCGTCCGCGTCTCGGACAGTCTGAAGGGTGACGCAGCGGCGACGATCACGGTGACCAAGCCGGCCGGCACCGCGTACTACCTCACCGAGCAGACGGAGTTCTCTTACGACGCCCGTCACGAGGGGATCTTCGTGCTCACGGGCGCGGGCGACGAGGGATACGAACTCCTCGGCTACCTCGGGGTGCACGACGACTGGGGTGACTGGCAGAAGTTCGAACGGGTCCTCGCCGGCCTCCCCGAGGCGGCTCCGGCCGCGACCGCGGAGGAACTGGCCGCATGGACGGACCAGGCCGACATCGTCGTGTTCGCGAGTGCGCGAGGCGACGAGGACGACATCGTGCTGCACACGTCTCGGGCCGACTATGCGGCGTCGGCGACCCTCTCGCCCATCGAGGTGCTCAAGGGAGAGATGCCGGAACCGCTCGACGTGGTGCAGGGGCCGCAGCCGGACGTGGTCGGTGGCACCTGGGCGTTCCCCGTGACCGACAAGGGCCAGACCGGCGTGTTCTTCATCGACCTGTCCAGCGGCACGCCGACCGTGATCAACACCGTCAACCCGACCTCGATCAGCACGAACAGAGTGCCGCTGGGCTGAGAGGCCGGAAGCGTCGAGGTCGGCGTCAGCCGAGCATCCGCTCGATCACCCGCGCCACCCCGTCCTCGTCGTTGGACCGTGCGACCTCGTCTGCTGCGTCTCGCACGACATCGTCAGCGCCGGCCATCGCGACCCCGTGACCGGCCCAGCGGAGCATCTCGACGTCGTTGAGCGCGTCGCCGAAGGCGATGACGTCGGACCGTGCGACGCCGAGATGCGCGCACAGGCGCGCGAGCCCCGTCGCCTTGGTCACGCCCTCGGCCATGACCTCGACGAACGGGGCACCGGACAGCGTGGCCTCGAAGCCGCTCAACCCGAGGTCGCGGAGGGTGTCGTACAGCACGGTCGGCGTGAGCTCGGGATGCCGGATCACGAGCTTGAGCGTCGGCGCGGCCAGGACGTGGTCGAGCGGCACGCCGCCCATCGTGAGAGGGTCGCGCTTGTGGTCGGAGTAGTCGGCCACCTCCGCGTAGCCGTGCTGGGCGACGAAGGTCTCGCCGCCCTCGCGCACGCTGGCGAACAGCAGCCCGGGGATGCTGGAGCGAAGAGCCTCCGCGAGCGTGCGGATCGTGTCGGGCGGCAGCTCCTCGGCGAACAGCATCCGTCCGTCGGCGAGATGGATCGCGTAGGCCCCGTTGCCGCACAGCGCCCAGCCGTCGAAGCCGGCGTCGGCCGCGATGGCCCGCAGACCGATCGGCTGCCGGGCGGTCACGGGCACGACGTGGATGCCGCGGGCTCGGGCCGCATCGAGAGCCGCGCGCGTGCGCGGAGTGACCGCGGGCGAGGAGTCGAGCAGCGTGCCGTCGAGATCGGTCGCGATCAGTCGGATGGTCATGGACGTCCTTCCTGTCAGCGTGCGCCGTCTCTGCGTTTCGTCTCTGCGTTTCGTCTCGCTTCGCTCGCTCAACGACCGTCGCTCGCTCAACGACCGGGTTGCGAGTCTCGCTCAACGACCGGTGTCAGCGACGACCGGGCAGGTCAGGAGAAGATCATCGGCAGGTCGTCGTCTTCATCGGCCGAGCCGAAGTCGAGGTCGACGACCACCGGGACGTGGTCGCTGGGCTGCTCGCCCTTGCGCTCGTCGCGGTGGATGGAGGCCCCGGTGACGGCATCCGCCAGGGTCTTCGATCCGAGGATGAAGTCGATGCGGATGCCCTCGTTGCGGGGGAACTTGAGGCGCTGGTAGTCCCAGTACGTGTACCCCTCGGGCAGCAGCGGCCGCACGACGTCGGAGACGCCGGCATCCGCCATCGCGAAGAACGCGTCGCGCTCCTGAGGGGAGACGTGCGTCGAACGGCCGACGACGATGTCGGGGTCTCCGTTGTCGGCGTCGAAGGGGATGATGTTGAAGTCGCCCACGAGCGCCAGCGGCAGCGCCGGATTCGCCTGCAGCTCGGCGGCGGTGGACTTCTTCAGCTCCTCCAGCCAGTGCAGCTTGTAGGCGTAGTGCGGGTCGTCGAGCGCGCGTCCGTTGGGCACGTAGAGGCTCCACACGCGCACCCCGTCGACCATCACGCCGAGCGCGCGGGCTTCGAGCGGAGCATCCGGACCCTCGTGCCCCTTCGCGAAACCGGGCATCCCGTCGAACGCTGTGCGGACGTCGGTGACGGGCAGGCGGCTCGCGATGGCGACGCCGTTCCACTGGTTCAGGCCGTGGACCTCGACGTGGTACCCGGCCTCTTCGAACGGCCCGTACGGGAACTGCTCGGGCTTGCACTTGATCTCCTGCATCGCCAGCACGTCGATGTCTTCGCGGACGGCGAACTCGACGGTGCGGGTGACACGGGTGCGGATGGAGTTGACGTTCCAGGTGGCCAAGCGCATGAGAACAGCCTATGGGGGAGCGCCGACAATGACGGCACTCCCCGCGGCTCAGGCCTGCTCGGCCTTCTTCTCGCGACGCAGACCGTGCAGCAGCGGCTCGGTGTAGCCGCTCGGCTGGGCGGCCCCCTCGACGATCAGGCGGCGGGCCGCCGTGAACGCGATGCCCGGCTCCGCGTCCTCGGCGAACGCCAGCGGCTCGTAGTTCGGGTCTCCGGCGTTCTGCGCGTCGACGACGGGCGCCAGTCGGCGCAGGCTGTCGTCGATCTGCTCCTCGGTGATCACGCCGTGGGCGAGCCAGTTGGCGAGCAGCTGGCTGGAGATCCGCAGCGTCGCGCGGTCCTCCATGAGGCCGACGCCGTTGATGTCCGGCACCTTCGAGACGCCGATGCCCTGATCGATCCACCGCACCACGTAGCCGAGGATCGACTGCACGTTGTTGTCGATCTCGTTCGCGACGATCTCCGGGGTGAGGTCGCCATCGCCCGCCAGCGGCGGGACCAGTAGGGCGTCCAGCGCGCTCTCGCCCACGGCGGGCAGCGTCGGGCGCACGGCGAACGCATCGACCCGGTGGTAGTGCAGGGCGTGCAGGGTCGCGGCGGTCGGAGACGGCACCCAGGCGGTGGATGCTCCCGACTGCGGGTGCGCGATCTTCTTCACGAGCATGTCGTGCATGAGGTCGGGCTCCGCCCACATGCCCTTGCCGATCTGCGCGCGCCCGTCGAGACCGGAGGCCAGGCCGATCGCCACGTTGCGGTCTTCGTAGGCCTTCATGAACGGCTGCGCCTTGATCGCGGCCTTCGGCAGGAACGGCCCTGCATGCAGCGAGGTGTGGATCTCGTCGCCGGTGCGGTCGAGGAATCCGGTGTTGATGAACACCACCCGATCGGATGCCGCGGCGATCGAGGCCGCGAGGTTCGCCGAGGTGCGGCGCTCCTCGTCCATGATCCCGACCTTCATCGTGAGGGCGGGCAGCCCGAGCAGCTCCTCCACCCGGCCGAAGAGCTCGGCGGCGAAGGCGACCTCCTCCGGCCCGTGCATCTTGGGCTTCACGATGTACATCGACCCGGTGCGGGAGTTGCGTCCGGCATCCGCTCCCTCGAGCTCGGGGAGGGAGCCGAGCGCGGTCATGATCGCGTCGAGGATGCCCTCGAAGATGGGGCCGCCGTCGCGGTCCAGCACGGCATCCGTGCGCATGAGGTGACCGACGTTGCGGACGAACAGCACCGAGCGGCCGGGAAGCGTGACCTCGCCGCCGTCGGCGGTGCGATACGTGCGGTCGGCGGCGAGCGTCCTGGTGAATGTGCGTCCGCCCTTGGTGACGGTCTCGGACAGCGTGCCGTCCATGAAGCCGCGCCAGTTGCGGTAACCGAGCGCCTTGTCGTCGGCGTCCACGGCGGCGACCGAGTCCTCCAGGTCGAGGATCGCGGTCAGAGCGGACTCCAGGATGATGTCCTGCACACCAGCGCCGTCGGTGCGGCCGATGCGTCCGATGTGGTCGATCACGATCTCGGCGTGCAGGCCGTTGTGCACCAGCAGCACGGCGGTGGGCGCATCCGCGTCGCCGGTGTGCCCGACGAAGGCCGCGGACGATGCCAGGCGGCGATCACCGGATGCCGTCTGCACGATCAGTCCGTCGGCGTCGACGCGATAGCCGGTCGCATCGCGGTGCGAGCCGGTCTCCAGCGGGGCGATCTCGTCGAGGAGCTCGCGGCCGAACGAGACGACGGCGGCGGCGCGGGTGAAGTTGAACTCCGCACCGGGCGCGAGGTCCCCGGTCTGATCGATCGCGTCGGTGCCGTACAGCGCGTCGTAGAGGGAGCCCCAGCGGGCGTTGGCGGCGTTGATCGCGAAGCGCGCGTTCAGGAGAGGGACGACCAGCTGAGGGCCGGCGATGGTCGCGATCTCGGGATCCACGTCCACCGTGGTGACCGTGACCTCGGAAGGCACGGGGACCAGGTAGCCGATCTCCGTGAGGAGCGCGCGGTACGCATCGCGGTCGGGCACGCCGGGATTCGAGCGGTGGAACTCGTCGATGCGCTGCTGCAGTTCGTCGCGCGTGCGCAGGAGCGCGGCGTTGCGGGGGACGAGGTCGTGCACGATCGCACTCGCCCCGGACCAGAACGCATCGACGTCGCGTCCGGCATCGGAGAGCGACGCCTCGGCGAACTCCACGATCGGGGCGGCCACCGAGAGGTCGGCGCGGGTGAGGTACTCGGTCATGATTCCATTCCTTCTACTCGTGCGCCGAGGCGCCTCAGAGTCTCGAGTGCGATGTCCGCATCCTGGGCGGGGCTGCCGCCGGCGACGCCGAGCCCGCCGACGAGGTCGTCGCCGAAGAAGATCGGCACGCCTCCGTCGATCGTGGTCAGCGCTCCGCCTGTGCCCAGCGGCAGGGTCGTCGAGAGCGCGTCGGGGATCCGCCCGGTCCGACGGCGCGTGGACGCCGAGGTCGCGGCCTTGCGGCGGCTGGTCTCCGAGCTGTGCGGCGTCGCCCCGTCGGCCATGCCGTACGCGATCAGGGTCATCGACGGGTCGGCGACCGAGACCACGGTCTTCACTCCGTGCCGCTCACCGACCTCCATCGCGATGGACACGGCGCGCACGGCCGTCTCGTAGGTGATGGCGACGATCTGGCGGTGGGTAGACATCGGCGTCTCCTCGTGTCGGGCAGGTCGGGGCGTGCGTTCTGATTCTTCACATAGCGAATATTTGATTTCGCATGATGGAATCATATGACATGACACCGAGTCCTGTCCAGACGCGCGCCGCAGCACCGCCCTGCAGCATCGCGTCGGGGGCGGATGCCGGTCGTTCAGCGCTCCGACGGGTCGGCCGTCCCCACGAGGACGCCCCGGGCCAGTGTGTGGAAGTGGCGGTGGAAGCCGAGGGTCCCCGGGGTCTCGTCGCCGGTGAGGTCGAGGTGATCGACATCGAGCGCGTCCACCACGAAGAAGTAGCGGTGCACTCCGGTGCCCGCAGGGGGAGCGGCGCCGATGAAGCGCTGCAGCCGAGCCTCGTTCGGCATGACCTTGGCGCGGGTCGGAAGGCTCGCCGCCGTCCCGTCGATCGAGTCGAGCTCGGTCAGATCGGCGGGGAGGTCGAAGGCCGCCCAGTGCCAGAACCCCGAGCCCGTCGGCGCATCGGGGTCGAAGCAGGAGATCGCGATGCTCTTCGTCCCCGCAGGGGGAGTCGACCACTGCAGCCGCGGCGTGAGGTCCGCGCCGCCGCGCTCCGACGACCAGGCGAGGACGGGCAGTGCGCCTCCGCCCGCGAAGTCGGGGCTGGACAGTTCCAGGACGGCGGTCGGACGCAGCTCGGCGAGGGCGGCGTAGGGGTCGTATGCGAACACGGAGTCTCCTTCGAGTCGGTCACGGCCACGATAGGCGGATGCCGCCGGCGAATCCATACCCGCCGCATGCGGTTCTCGGCTCCGCTCCTTCTACACTGGATGCCGTGACCGCACTCGACGCAGACCGCCAGACACTTCTCGACCTGATCACGGACGAGGCGGTGTTCCACGGCGACTTCACCCTCTCCAGCGGCAAGAAGGCGACGTACTACGTCGACATGCGCAAGCTCACCCTCGATCACAGGGCCGCGCCCGCGATCGGCCGCATCATGCTCGATCTGATCGGCGACCTCGACGTCGTGGCTGTCGGCGGACTGACCCTCGGCGCCGACCCGATCGCGAACTCGGTGCTGCACGCGTCGGTCGCCGCCGGAACGCCGCTCGACGCCTTCGTCGTGCGCAAGGAACCCAAGGACCACGGCCGCGGCCGGCAGATCGAGGGCGCCGACGTCAAGGGCAAGCGCGTGGTCGTGCTGGAAGACACCTCGACCACCGGGCAGTCCGCCCTCAAGGCGGTCGAGGCGCTGCGCAAGGAGGGCGCCGAGATCGTGGCCGTCGCCGTCATCGTCGACCGCAAGACCGGTGCGCAGGCCGCGATCGAGGCCGAGAGCCTGGAGTGGCGCGCGGCGTTCGATCTCGACGACCTCGGACTCGACCCCCAGTGACTCGCTACGCGCTGGCCGTCGATGTCGGCGGCACGAAGATGGAGGCCGCCCTCGTCGGCGAGGACGGCACTCTGGTCGACGGCAGCCGCAGCCGTCAGGCGACGGGGCGAGAGGCCACGTTCGCCTCGCTCACGGATGCCGTCTCCGCGATCGTCTCGCATGCGCTCGCCGCACTCCCCGCAGGCGCCGAGCTCGTGGGCGCGGGCGTCGGCAGCGCCGGCCCCATCGACCGCGCAGCGGGGGCGATCATGCCGGTGAACATGCCGCTCGCCCGAGGCTTCGGACTCGCGGAGGCCGTGCACGTCGCGGCATCCCGAGTGCTCGGACGTGAGGTTCCGACCGTGCTCGGGCACGACGGAGGAGCGCTCGCGCTCGCCGAGTCGTGGCTGGGAGCGACCCAGGACGCTGGTGCGTCTCTGTCGATCGTGGTCTCGACCGGGGTCGGCGGGGGGTTCGTCGCGAACGGCGCGTACATCCCCGGGGCCACCGGCAACGCCGGTCATCTCGGTCAGGTGCGCCGCGAGGGCGGGCTCACGCTCGAGGAGATCGCCTCCGGGCCGGCGAGCGCCGCATGGGCGCAGCAGCAGGGCTGGACCGGCGCGACCGGCGAAGACCTCGCCAGGGACGCCGCGGCCGGCGACGCCATCGCGCGCGCGGCGATCGAGCGCTCGGCGCGCGCCGTGGGCGAGGCGCTGGCGGATGCCGCGACCCTCGTCGACCTCGACACGATCGCGATCGGCGGAGGCTTCTCCCGCGTCTCCGCGGACTACATCGACCTCGTACAGCAGGCCCTCACCGCGAGCGCGGCACACGAGTACTCACGTCGCGCGCGGGTCGTGCGCTCGGGTCTCGGCGACGAGGGTCCACTCATCGGCGCCGCGGCTCTCGTTCTGCGCTAGCGGCTCGCTCGCCGCCGAAGGTTCCGGCTCAGCGGCCTGCGACGACGAGGTGCCGTGGCGGGCCTTCGAGGCGCGCGACGGCGATCTTCACCTCGACGACATCGCTCGCGAGCGCATCGATGCGTGCGGTGAGTGTGGTTTCGACGTCGTCGATGCCTGCGGTGAGTTTGGTTTCGACGTCGTCGATGCGTGCGGTGAGTTTGCTCTCGACGTCGTCGATGCGTGCGGTGAGTTTGCTCTCGACGCCGTCGATGCGGTGGGTGAGTTTGCTCTCGACCCCGTCGATGCGGCGGACGATCCATCCCGCGCCGGCGAACATGCTGGCGCCGATGCTCACCACCGCACCTACGGCGCCAATGAGGACAGTCAGGGTGTCGAGGGACATCTTCGCCTCCGTTTCGAGATGGGTGGACGAGGACGAATCTACGGATCCGCGACTCCAGCATCCCTCCGTCTCGCGCCTTCGTCCACGATCTGGGGAGAGATCCGTCAGATCGATCGCTGAGGACGACAGGTCTCCTCGGCCGGCGGCGGACGATTCCGTACGCTCTCCTTACAAATTCGTCGTACCCTCGTAGAAGACCCCGGAAGGAAGCGCATGCGCGTACTCGGCCTGCTCTCTGGCACCTCTCATGACGGCATCGACGTCGCCGTCGTCGACTTCGCCGACGCAGACGGCGCGCTGCACGGCACCGTGCTGCACGAGGACAGTGTTCCGTACAGCCCCGACCTCCGTGCCCGACTCGTCGCCGCGCTCCCACCCGCGCCCACCACGCTGGCGGAGGTGTGCGAGCTCGACACCCTGATCGGGCAGGAGTTCGCAGAGGTCGCGGCATCCGCTGCGGCATCCGTCGGCGGAGTCGACGCCGTGTGCACGCACGGCCAGACGGTCTTCCACTGGGTGGATGCCGGCCACGCCCTCGGCACCCTGCAGATCGGCCAGCCCGCCTGGATCGCAGAGCGCGTCGGGGCGCCGGTCGTCTCCGACGTGCGGATCCGCGACATCACCGCGGGCGGGCACGGCGCGCCCCTCGTGTCGTTCCTCGACGAGCTGCTCCTGCGCGGCCGCCCCGGCGTCTCGGCCGCCGTCAACCTCGGCGGCATCGCGAACATCACCATCACGGGGCCCTCGGGTCTCGTCGCCTACGACATCGGCCCCGCGAACGCCCTGGTCGATGCGGTCGTCGTCGCCGAGGGCTTGAACGAGCGCGGCTACGATGCGGATGCCGAGATCGCCCTCGCCGGCACCGTCGACGAGACCCTCCTGGCCGCCCTCCTCGATGATCCGTACTACGCGCTTCCCACCCCGAAGAGCACCGGCAAGGAGCACTTCCACCTCGACTACGTGCGTGCGCACGTCGGCGACAGGGACATCGCGGACGCCGATCTCGTGCGCACCCTCACGGAGCTGACCGTCCGCACCGTGGCGCACGACGTCAGGGCCGCGGGCATCGGCTACCTCGCGGTGTCGGGCGGCGGGTGCCACAACCCGCTGATCATGAGAGGCCTGCGCGACGCGCTGCCCGGAGTGGAGGTCGTCCTCGCGGACGAGCTCGGGGCATCGGCTGACAGCAAGGAGGCGATCCTCTTCGCACTGATCGGCTGGTGCACCATGCACGGGGTCGCCGCGGTGATCCCCGGCGGCACGGGGGCGCGGGAGCCGCGCATCCTCGGAACGATCACGCCGGGCGCAGGCCCGCTGCGGATGCCGGAGCCGGTCGCCCGCGTGGAGAGCCTGACCCTGAGCTGATCGGCCCGCTCCGGATCAGCGTCGTCGGTCGTCGTCGTCCCAGGGGCCTTCCCACCAGCCGGCGCGGCCGTCGTCCGACCCTCCGCGTCGTCGCGACCGCGCGAACTGCACGATGATCACCACGAGCGAGGTCACGAGGATCAGCGTGACCACGAGGAACAGCAGATCGCTCTGATTCACGGTCGCCTCCCTTCTGCGGCATCGGCCACGATCTTCGCGATCCGGGCGCGACGGGTCTCGTCCCGCTTGGCCATCGCGATGTTCGTGAGCCCGAGCTTCTTCACCGACTTCGGGAACGCGTCCCAGTTCTCCCTGGCGGCGGGCACGGCGTCCAGCGCCTGAGTGAGCTCGGGCGGCTCGATCCCGGCCTCCGGGCCGTCGAGCACGCTCCACGAGCCGTTCGCCTTCGCCGCCTCCAGCACGCGGATGCCGGCGGGGGCGAGGAGCCCCTCGGCCTCGAGCTCTGCGATGCGCGCCTTGTTCGTCGCCGCCCAGCCGCTCGACGGCCGTCGCGGAGAGAACCACTGGCCGACGGTCCGATCGTCGAAGGTCCGCACGGGCCCGTCGATCCAGCCGAAGCAGAGCGCCTGGCGCACCGCGTCCTCATAGCCGACGCCGACGTCGTTGTTGCCCCGCACGCTCAGCAGCCAGACGCCCGCCGCGCGCTCGTGGTTCTCCTGGAGCCACGCGCGCCAGACGACGGCATCGGCTGCGGTGACGCGCTCACCTTCGTCGAGGACGCCCATCGCTCACTTCTTCGTCTTGACCGTCGTGATCGTCTCGGTGATGCGCGGGAGCAGGTCGGCCACCGACTGCACGATCTCATCCGGACGGAACGGGTACTTCTCGATCTCGACCTGGTCGCTGATACCCGTGAGCACCAGCACCGTGTGCAGCCCCGCCTCGATGCCGGCGACGACATCGGTGTCCATGCGGTCGCCGATCATGCCGGTGCGCTTGGAGTGCGCCCCGATCTTGTTCAGCGCCGAGCGGAACATCATGGGGTTCGGCTTGCCGACGACGTAGGGCTCCTTGCCGGTCGCCTTGGTGATGAGCGCGGCGATCGCCCCGGTCGCCGGCAGCGGTCCGTCGGCGCTGGGGCCCGTGGCATCCGGATTCGTGACGATGAAGCGCGCACCGTCGTTGATGAGTCGGATCGCCTTGGTGATCGCCTCGAAGGAGTAGTTGCGCGTCTCGCCGACGACGACGAAGTCGGGGTTGGTCTCGGTCATGATGAACCCCGCGTCGTGCAGGGCGGTGAGGATGCCGGCCTCGCCGATCACGAAGGCGGACCCGCCGGGCAGCTGCTGCTTCAGGAAGTCGGCGGTCGCGAGGGCGGACGTCCAGATGCGGTCCTCCGGCACGTTCAGGCCGCTGGTGCGCAGCCGCGCGGAGAGGTCGCGGGCCGTGAAGATCGAGTTGTTGGTCAGCACGAGGTAGGGGATGCCCGAGCTCTCCCATCCGGCGAGCAGTTCGGACGCGCCCGGGATGGCGTCGTTCTCATGGACGAGCACGCCGTCCATGTCGGTGAGCCAGCATTCGATGTCGTCGCGTTGGGCCATGTGCACAGCCTATTGGGCGCGTGTGTCGCGCAGGTGACGAGGTCTGCCGCATCGGGTCGGGGGAGTGCGCGGCGCCCGATGGTCGAAGGCCGCCCTCCGGGGGAGCGGAGGACGGCCTTCGTCGGGGAGGTGCGACGGCGGGCCGGGGTCGGCCGTCGCACCGGCTCAGTCGGCCCTGTTGCGGCGGTGGCGGGCAGCGGCGGCGACCGCTGCTGCTGCGGCGCCGGCGGCGAGGAGTCCTCCGCCGATCAGCAGGGCAGCGGTGGGCGCGGTCCCACCCGTCGTCGCCAGAGCGCCGTCACGGGAGGGCGACGAACCGCCGGCGCCCGTCGCCGGGCCTGCGGGACCCGCGGGATCGACCGGGTCGACCGGATCGACGGGGTCGACGGGGTCGATCGGATCCACCGGGGCGGCGGCGGCGACGGGAAGGCTCTCCACCGCGGCTGCGTCCAGCGCGGTGACGACCCAGGTCTCTCCGGCGGCGGCCGCGACGGTCGGCGGAAGGTCGTAGCCCAGCTCGGCGGACCCTCCGGCCCAGAACGTGTCGACGAGCGTGCCGCCGGTCGCGACGACCTGCGCGGGAGTCCCGGTGCCGCGGTAGATCGCGTACTGGCGTGCCTCCGCGGCGTCCCCGGCCTTCCAGGTGATCCGCCCGTCCTTCAGCGTCACGTCGGTCGGGGCGGCGACGACGCCGTCCGACAGCCAGGGCTTGGCGGGGACGATCGTCGGCCGCGCGAAGGCCTCGGACTTCAGCAGGGCGATCGCATCGTTCTTCGCCTGGTTGCGCGGCTGCTGATCGGCCGGGAGCGCGGCGACGGCGCTCGGCTTCATGTCGTTGTAGCTGAAGAGCACGCTGCCGTCGATCCCGTCGAGGGTCTGGTTGAACCGGATCTGGTTGGGGACCTCTTCGGGGTTCATCCATGCGGGGTCGAAGCCCCCGTTGCTCACGTGCTTGTACAGGGCGTGGCCGGTGTAGATCTGCGTGCGGCTGTCGGCGGTGGTGTTGCTCCACCACTGCGCGAGCTCTCCGTAAGGGGCCGCCGCCTGGTCGAAGCTCCAGTAGATCTGCGGGGTGAGGTAGTCGACGAGCTCGTCTTGCACCCAGCCGCGGGTGTCCGCGAAGATCGACTTGCTGTAGCTCTGGGACGAGCCGGTCGGGGTGTGAGACCCCGCGGGGTCGAGAGCGCTGTGCTCCCAGATCCCGAACGGGCTGACACCGAACTGCACGGCGGTGCCGTCCTGGTCGTTGTGGTCGTCGATCGCATCCCCGACCTCGGTGATCAGCGCCGTGACGTTGTCGCGTCGCCACTGCTCGACGCCGGCGACGGTGTCCGCGTAGCCGGCGGCCAGGCCGTACTGCTCGAACGTCGCCCTGTCCTCCCCGGCGTCGCCGAAGAACACGTTCGCTCCGTTGACGCTGATCCGATACGGATAGAAGTAGTCGTCGAAGTGGATCGCATCGACGTCGTAGTTCGCGACGATCTCCGCCACGGATGCCGTGACGTAGTCCCGGACCTCCGGTCGCCCCGGATTCAGGAAGAGTTTCTCGTCGAACGACAGCACGAGGTCGGGGTGCTGCACGGCGAAGTTGTCATCGGCCAGGACTCCGGCCGCGTTGAGGGCGGCGATGTACTCGGTCGTCGTGAGCGCCTTGACCTGATCCGCCGTCAGCTTCAGCGCCGACAGGATGCTCGCCGCCGTCATCTTGGTGTTCGTCACGCGGTAGGGGTTGAGCCAGGCGTGGTACTCCATGCCGCGGGCGTGGGTCGCCTCGACCATCCGGGCCAGCGGGTCGTAGCCGGGATCCGTGCCCTGAGCGCCCGAGACGAACTCGGACCAGGGGTTGATCTCCGAGGGGTAGTACGCATCGAGGAGCGGGCGCACCTGGAAGATCACGGCGTTCATGTTCCACGCCTCGAAGTCGTCGAGCACCGCGTCGTACTTCGCGTCGAAGTCGGCTGCGCTCGTCGGCTTGCCGAAGTTCAGGTTGCCGATCGTCGCGACCCACGCGCTGGAGAAGCGACGGTTCTCCGGGGCGAGGGCGGCGGGAACCGCGACCTGGGCGCCGGAGCCCGGATACGTGTACACCGGCTTGTCGCCGTAGCCGTATGTGCCGTCGGCGTTCTTGACGTAGGAGTAAAGGAGTTCCGTGTCGGGGGCTGCCGCCGCCATGGCAGCGGGCGCTCCGACCATCAGCAGCGCGGCTGTCGCGGCGACGAGGGGGCGTCTCTTCATCGAGTCCTCTTTCGAGCAGGGTGATAATTGTTTTCAGAGTCTTGCACAAAAGTGGAAACAATTGACACCCCCTGACCTGACGGTACGCGGGGTTCTCGGGCGTGGTCTCAGGACGTGAGCCAGATCACATCGGCCGCGTGGGCGATCTCGGCCTCCGTGCCGTCGACGGAGAAGCCGCCGGCGGTCACCGACACCTCGACCCCCACCGCGACGCCCGCGGCCTCGACCGCGCGCAGGATCTCCGGGTCCTGGTCGCTGACCCGGAGGACGCGACCGACGTGGCCCTCGACGGCATCCGCGAGCAGGACGAACGGTTCGCGGATGACCGCGCCGTCGGCATCCGGGATCGCGTCGCCGTGCGGATCGAACCGCGGGCGTCCGAGCCGCGCATCGATGCCCTCGAGCAGCCGGTCGCTGATCGTGTGCTCGAGCACCTCGGCCTCGTCGTGGACCTCGTCCCAGCCGTAGCCGAACTCCCGCACCAGCCAGGTCTCGATCAGCCGGTGCCTGCGGATGATCGACAGGGCGCGTGCGGTGCCGGCATCGGTCAGCCGCACCGCTCCGTAGGGCACGTGCGAGACGAGGCCCGCCGCCGCGAGCTTCTTGACCATCTCGGTGACGGACGAGGGGGCGATCCCGAGCTTCGCGGCCAGCACCGACGGCGTGATGGGAGCATCCTGCCATTCGGTGTGCGCGTAGACGGTCTTCAGATAGTCGTCAGCTGCCGGGGATGCCACGGTCTCAGCCTACGCGTCGGCGGTCAGTTCGCGACGTCGACGAGGATGCCGAACGCGACCTGTCCGGCGAAGAACACCACGAGGAATCCGAGCAGTGCGGCCGCGAGCGACAGGCGGCCGTCGAAGCCCTCGATGTCGGCGATGCCGATCTTGCGCGCGCGGAACGCCAGCACGAGGGTCGCGATGCCGAGTCCGAGCTGCACCCACGGGCCGCCGACCGGGAGCATCTTCGGGAAGGCGATGAGGAGTCCTCCGGCCAGGCCGGTCGCGATGCCGATCCAGGTGAGCAGGCGGACCTTGGCTTCGGCAGTCATGGCTTCGAGCCTAACCGCCGAGCGCGAGCCGGACTTACGCCCCCGTGAGCACCAGCCAGAGCAGGGCGCCGTTCAGCGCGATCAGGAGCACGGATGCCGCGACCCCCGCGACCGTCGTCCACACGCGGTTGGCCCACGGGCCGAGGGTGCGCCGCTGCGCGGTGAGCGCCACCAGGGGGATGAGCGCGAACGGGATGCCGAACGACAGCACCACCTGGCTCAGCACCAGCGCGAGCGTCGGGTCGACCCCCGCCCACAGGATGGCGAGCGCGGGGATGAGCGTGACGAGCCGTCGGGCGAGCAGCGGCACGCGCACGTGCAGCAGGCCGTGCATGATCTCCGCGCCCGCATAGGCGCCGACCGAGGTAGAGGCGAGACCGGAGGCGAGGAGCCCGACGGCGAAGAACGTCGCGACGACGGGGCCGAGGCTCGCGGCGAGGGCGGCGTGCGCTCCCTCGAGGGAGTCGGTTCCCGCGACGCCCGCGAGGTTGGCCGCGGCGAGGAGGAGGATGCCGAGGTTCACGGAGCCGGCGATCACCATCGCGATCGACACGTCCCAGCGGGTGGCGGTGAGCAGCCGGCGGATGCGGGAGGTCTCGGTCCGGACCGCCTCGGTCTCGGCGTGCGACGCCGCGGAGCCGAATCGGTCGCGGGCGAGGGAGGAGTGCGCGTAGATCGCGTGCGGCATGATCGTCGCGCCGAGGATGGATGCCGCGAGGAGCACCGAACCCGTGCCCTCGAACCGGGGGACCAGTCCGCCCACGACCCCCGTCGGGCCCGGGGGTGCGACGAACACGCCGGCGACGAAGCCGATGGTGATGATCGCCATGAGGCCGATGATCACGAACTCGAAGTGGCGGGGCCCTCGACGGCTCTGCACCGCGAGCAGGACCATCGAGACCGCGCCGGTGATGAGGCCGCCGAGCAGCAGCGGCACGTTGAACAGGAGGTTCAGCGCCACCGCCCCGCCGATGACCTCGGCGAGATCGGTCGCCATCGCCACGAGCTCGGCCTGCAGCCAGTACGCGCGCCGCGCCCACGGTCGACGCAGGCGGGCCCCCAGCATCTCGGGGAGGCTCTGCCCCGTGACGACGCCGAGCTTGGCGGATAAGTACTGGATGAGCCACGCCATCACGTTGCCTGCGATCACGACCCAGACCAGCAGGTACCCGTACTGGGCGCCGGCGGTCATGTTGCTCGCGACGTTGCCGGGGTCGAGGTACGCGACTCCGGCGACGAGCGCCGGCCCGAGGAGCCAGAGGCTGCGCGGAGCGGTGGTCCGTACGGCGGGGGCGTCGTCGATCGCGGAATTTTTAGGCATGCCGAAATCGTAGCGGATTTTTCGGTCTACCTAAATAGTCGGTCGCCGCGGGACGTCGACGGCCTCAGTGCCGGATAACCTGGCGGGATGGACGAGCAGAGTGCCGAGACGCCGACAGGATCGGCGACGCAGCCGGGATACGGCGTCGGGCCCTGGCCGGGTGGTGAATCGGCGTGGCCGGCGGGGGAGCAGTACGACCCCGAGCTGCTGGCCGTCGGCGACACCCGCAACGTCGTCGACCGCTACCGCTACTGGCGCATGGAGGCGATCGTCGCCGACCTCGACACGCACCGGCATCCGTTCCACGTCGCGATCGAGAACTGGCAGCACGACATGAACATCGGCTCGATCGTGCGCAGCGCCAACGCCTTCCTCGCAGACACCGTGCACATCATCGGACGCCGTCGCTGGAACCGGCGCGGAGCCATGGTCACCGACCGGTACCAGCACGTCGTGCATCACGAGGATGTGCAGGCCTTCACCGCCTGGACCGAGGCCGAGGGCCTCCCGATCATCGCCGTCGACAACGTCGACGGCGCCCTGCCCGTCGACCACGCCGAACTTCCCGAGCGGTGCGTGCTGCTCTTCGGGCAGGAGGGGCCGGGGCTCTCCGCCGAGGCGCTCGCCGCAGCGTCCGCGCACATCGAGATCACCCAGTACGGCTCGACGAGATCGATCAACGCGAGCGCCGCGGCCGCCGTGATCATGTACGAGTGGTGCCGGAGGTACGCGGGCTGAGGCGCCTCGCCGGAATCAGTCGCGGTCGATGCCGAAGGTGTTCTTCATGAGCGAGTTGACATCACGGTCGAGGGTGCGGATATCGCCGCGCAGGGAGGCGATGTCGCCCTTCACCTCGGCGCGGAGTTCGTTCATGTCACCGCGGATCTCGGCGCGGAGTTCGTTCATGTCACCGCGGATCTCGCTGCGGAGTCCGCCGATCTCGGTGCGGATGATGCGGACGAACATCGTGGACATGATCGTCAGCATCCCGAACAGTCCGGCGGCGAAGACGCCGATCAGCGTCCAGACCTGAGGTTCGTTCATCGCGAGCACCCTCCCATTCTGTTGCGCTCACGACGAGCGTGCCAGGGATGCGCGGTACACAGATGTGACGGATTCCGGACATCCGCAAGCGTGTGGAGAAGTCGTGCGTCGGCCCCGGCTGTGGGCGAGGAGTCGGGGCCTCAGGCGTCCACCGTGACCCAGCGCCCCGACCGCACCCGCCAGCCCAGCGTGCCGAGGCGGGCGAGGAGGTAGACGCCGAAGAAGGCGACCGAGAGCCAGACGAGCCCGGCGCTGCCGTCGACACCGCTCGCCGAGATGATCCACAGCGCGGGGAGGAAGGGCACGAGGTTGAGGCCGCCCGCGACCGCCAGATACCTGGCGTCGCCGGCGCCCATCAGCACGCCGTCGAGGACGAAGACCACCCCGGCGATCGGCTGTGCGACGGCGAGCACGATGAGGGCGGGCTGGACCAGGGACGCGACCTCCGGGTCGCCGGTGAACAGGATCCCGAGCACACCGGACAGCGCGCCGATCACGGCGCCGACGATCACGCCGAACCAGGCGCCCCACGCGACGGTGCGCGCGAGCACGCGATGCACCCTGCGCTCGTCTCCGGCGCCGAGCTCCTTGCCGATCAGTGCCTGAGCGGCGATCGCGAGCGCATCGAGAGCGAAGGCCGCGGCCGAGAAGATCGTGAAGACGATCTGCCAGCCGGCGAGCTCCGTGGTGCCGATGCCCGTCGCGATGCCCACGGTGGCGAGCAGGGCCACCCGCAGGCTCACCGTGCGCAGGAACAGCCAGCCTCCCGACCTGGCCGTGCCGCGGATGCCGTCGCGCTGCGCCCGCAGGGAGGCGCTGTGCCTCGTCGCGAGGCGCCGCACGACCAGCACGTAGGCGGCGACCATCCCCCACTGCGCGGTCACCGTGCCGACGGCCGATCCTGCGATGCCCCAGTTGAAGCCGTAGATGAAGAGGACGTTCAGCAGGGCGTTGGCGCCGAACCCGAGCCCCGCGATCCACAGCGGCGTCACCGTGTCCTGCATGCCGCGCAGCAGCCCGGTCGCGGCGAACACGATCAGCATCGCCGGCAGACCCCACATCGAGATGCGGAGGTAGTCGTCGGCCTGAGCCGCGACGGCGTCGCTCGCCCCGAACAGGGACACCAGCCAGGGCGACGACACGGCGCCGATCACGGCGAGCACGGCTCCGAGTCCGAGGGCCAGCCACATGCCGTTCACGCCCACCGAGACGGCGTCTCCCGGCGCACCAGCGCCGAACCTCCGGGCGACGGCGGGGGTGGTCGAGTAGGCGAGGAAGACCATGAGCCCGACGATCGTCTGCAGGACGGCTCCCGCGATGCCGAGCCCGGCGAGCGGTGTGGTGCCGAGGTGGCCGACGAGGGCGGCGTCGACGATGAGGAAGGCCGGCTCGGCGATCAGCGCGCCCAGCGCGGGCACCGCGAGCCGCAGGATGTCGCGGTTCAGAGAGGCGGGCCTGGTCACCCTCAGAGCCTAGGCGCTGGCGGGGACACCGCGTCTCCGCGCCCTGACTGCGCGGCCGTCGTACGCTGGAGAGCAGTCGGAGGTGCACATGAGCGATCCACGAGAAGCGGCAGCGAGATATCGAGCGCGTCAGCAGAGCGGCGAGGCGGACGCGGATGCCGAGGCTGACACCGGGACGCCACCCGGAGCCGCCGCGGCGGTCGACCGGGCCGCCTACATCGAGAGCGCGATCCAGGTCGCGATCCGTCGGGGCGACTTCGACGACCTCCCCGGCGCGGGGAAGCCGATCGAGGGCCTCGGCGACCACCACGATCCGGACTGGTGGATCCGCCGGAAGATCGAGACCGAGAACCTCACGGGGCTCGGCCCTCCCGCCATCCTCCTCCGCGCCGAGGACCGCGAGCTGGACGATCAGCTCGACCTCCTCGGCCGCGAGGCCGATGTGCGCGACGTGCTCGCGGACTTCAACCGCCGGGTGCTGGAGGCGAGACGGCAGCTGCAGGGCGGCCCGCCCGTGGTCACGCAGCCGCGGGACATCGATGCGGAGGTCGTCGCGTGGGCGGACCGAAGGGCGGCGCGCCCGATCCCCCAGGCTCCCGCGATGCCGAAGCGCCGCCGCTTCGGCATCCGACGCAGGGGCTGAGCGCTCAGTCCGGGTCCCGTCGAGAGGCGTTCTGACGTCTCCGCCACCAGCCGTCGACCCCGAACCGTCCCGCCGCCGGCAGCACGAGCACGAGCGCCGACAGCAGCACCATCACGGGATACTGGGCGATCAGCTGGTCTGACGCCCAGTAGAGCATCAGCGTCCCGATCGACGCCAGCGCGACGGGTCTCGTCATCAGGCCGACGAGGAGAAGCGCGCCGAGCAGCGTCTCGAGCGCCGGTATCACCACCCCGAAGAGGCCCGCCGCGCTGTCCATCGCGCCGCCGAGGGGCGCGAACCACCAGGGCGTCCTGCTGTTGCCTGCGGTGCTCCTGGCGACGAGCTCGATATCGGCCGCGCCGAACCCCGCGCGGTACTTCAGGATCCCCTCCAGAAGCCAGAGCACCCCGACGGCGACCCTCGCCGCGCCGCCGAGCAGCGACGAGGCGAGGGCGGGGGTTCGCCCGGTGCCGCTCATGACAGCTTCGCGGCGCCGAACACCGCCTTGGCCTTGTCGCAGTGGATCACGACGTAGGTGTAGTCGGCGATGTCGGCGTCCTTCAGGGTGAAGGTCTGCGATGCGGTGTCGAAGGACACCGCGTCGACCATCACCCCTGCCGAGACGGCGGCCTCGTCGGTCCCGTTCGTCAGGTAGACGTGCAGGTCGGGTCCCTCGTCGGAGGAGAAGTCAGACAGGACGAGCATCCCGTCTGACACCGACACCGAGCCCTTCACGGTCTTGTCGTTGAGGCCGGCGAAGTCTCCGGTCCGCTCCATCCCCATGGAGGCGCTCTGCGACGTCGAGGGCTCCGGCTTCGTTCCGCTGTCGGCGCCTGGCGAGCTGCAGGCGCTGAGCGAGAGGGCGAGGGCGAGTGCCGCTGTGGCGGCGAGAGCGGTCGTGCGCATGGGATTCTCCTGTTCGCTGTACGGCGGGTGCCGCGGCTGATTGCACTGCCGAGCACGCTACGGAGCGGGGCCGCGCGAAAGGGGAGTCCTTTCAGGATCGTAAGGAACGGGCTGGCCGTGCTCGCCCCGCGACTAGTGTCGACCGCATGGATGAGGCCGCCCGCGTCGTCGTCGTGGAGGACGACCCGACCGTCAGAGGAGCGGTCGACGCCTACCTGCGCGCCAACGGGTACGCCGTCGCCGCCTACGGCGACGGGATCGCCGCGAGGAGGGCCATCTCGGCCGGCCCTCCCGACCTCGTGATCGTCGATCGGATGCTGCCGGGCATCAGCGGCGACGAGCTCTGCCGTGAGATCCGCTCGATCTCCGACGTTCCGATCATGATGCTGACGGCGCTGGGGCAGGTGGAGGACCGCATCGACGGGCTCGAGGCCGGCGCCGACGACTACCTCGCGAAGCCGTTCTCCCTGCGCGAGCTGCTGCTGCGTGTCGGCGCGCTCGTGCGTCGCGCTCGCGTCGCGGGGTCGGCGGCGGAGATCATCGCCGGGGAATTCCGGGTGGACCCCGTGCGCCGTCGCGTGTGGCTGCGCGGGGTCGAGGTCGTCCTCACGGCGCGCGAGCACGACCTCCTCGTGTTCCTCGTCCGCAACCCGGACCGCGTGATCGGTCGCGACGAGATCCTGCGCGAGGTGTGGGGGTGGACCGTCGGCGACGGCGCCACCGTCACCGTGCACGTGCGGCGCCTCAGGGAGAAGATCGAAACCGATCCGCAGAGTCCGCAGCACCTGCACACCGAGTGGGGCGTCGGCTACTTCTTCTCGCCGCAGGGGAGGGCGGGATGATGGCGCTCGCGGCGGGAGACGTCGCCCTCATCGTGATGACGAGCATCCTGTGCGCGGCCGTCGTGGCCGCCGTCGCGCTCCTGGCGCTCCGACTGCTGCGTCGCCGCACCACGACCGCCCAGTTCCTCGTGGTGGCGTGCGCGGGCACGGCGGCGATGACGGCATCCGTCCTCGCGATCTCGATCGAGATGTACATCTCCGTGCACGACCTGACGGTGCTCGTCGTCGTCCTCGGCGTCTCCCTCGCACTCGCGCTCGCCGTGGGATGGATCGTCGCCCGCGCGGCGCGGTCGTCGCTCGGCAGGTTCGCCGCGTCGCTCGATCGCGTGGGCGGCGGCGACGTGGTGGAGGCGGAGCCGTCGGGGTGGAGCGAGATCGACGATCTCTCCGCCCAGCTCGCGGCCGTCTCGGCGAAGGTGGAGGCTGCGCGCACGGAGCTGGAGCAGCTGGACTCGGCGCGGCGACGGTTCTTCGCATGGATCTCGCACGATCTGCGCACGCCGCTGACGGCCGTCCGCGCGCTCGCGGAGTCTGTCGAGGCGGGGGCCGCCGATGCGCCGGAGCGCTTCGCCGGAGAGGTGAGGGCGCAGGTGGAGACGATGAGCCGCATGGTCGACGATCTCTTCGAGCTGTCGAAGCTGACGGCGGGCGCGGTGCAATTGCGCACCGAGCAGGTGGGACTCCTGGACATCGTGTCGGATGCCGTCGCCGATGTCCGCGCGGCGGCCGAGCGTCGAGGGCTGCGCATCGTCGAGCGGGGGATCGCCGGTCAGGTGCTGTGGGCGGATCCGCACCAGCTGGGGCGGATCATCGGCAATCTGCTCACGAACGCGGTCGCCCACGCCCCCGCAGGGACCGACATCGTCATCACGGGGTCGGAGGGTGCCGGCCGCGGCCTGGTGCTCGGGATCCTCGACCACGGGGCGGGGGTGGCCGTCGAGGATCTGGACCGGATGTTCGACATCGGCTGGCGTGCGGATGCCTCGCGCACGACGTCCGGCGACGGTCTCGTGTCGTCGGGGTCGGGGATCGGGCTCTCGATCGCCCGCGGTCTCGCCCGCGCCCACGGCGGGGACGTCGTCGCCGAGCTGACCGCGGACGGGTTCCGCATGAACGTGCTGCTGCCGTACGGGGCGGCGCAGGAGCGGGACTGAACGGCGCCCGATGTCGGCGTCGCCGCATAGGCTGTTCGCATGACAGACGTCCTCCCCTCTGGCCTGGCCACCGAAGAGTTCAGCTCCGACATCCGTCCGCAGGATGACCTGTACCGCCACGTCAACGGCGCGTGGCTGTCCCGCACCGAGATCCCGGGCGACAAGGCGCGGTGGGGGTCCTTCCACCTCCTCGCCGAGCAGGCCGAGAAAGACGTCAGGGCCATCATCGAAGAGTCGCAGGATGCCGCCGACGGCACCCTCGCACGCAAGATCGGCGACCTGTTCGCGAGCTTCATGGACACCGACCGCATCGCCGCGGCGGGTGTGACCCCGCTTGCCGACACCCTCGCCGAGATCGACGCGATCGACGGCATCCCCGCGTTCCTGCGCGTCGCGGGCGCGTACGACCGCGACGGTCGCGCCCACCTGATCGGACTGTACGTCGACGGCGACCCCGGCGACCCCGAGCGCTACGTCCCCGTGCTGCTGCAGGGTGGTCTGTCGCTGCCCGACGAGAGCTACTACCGCCTCGACACCTTCGAAGACACGCGGGCGAAGTACCGCGAGCACCTCGAGCGCCTGCTCGCTCTCGCCGGCGTCTCCGACGCAGCGTCCGAGGCGGAGCGCTCCATCGCCCTCGAGACCGAGCTCGCGGGGCACCACTGGGACAACGTGCGCAGCCGCGATGCCGTGGAGACCTACAACCTCAAGACCTGGGCCGAGCTGCAGGAGCTCGTTGGCGTCGATCTCGGCGCGTGGCGAGACGCGGTCAGCCCGTCCAACCCGGTCGCGCTCGCCGAGGCGGTCGTCTCGCAGCCCAGCTTCTTCGAGGGACTCGGCACGCTGCTGACCGATGAGCGCCTCGACGACTGGAAGGCGTGGCTGCGTGCGCAGGTCGTGCACGCGGCCGCCCCATACCTGACCGACGACCTCGTGCAGGAGAACTTCTCGTTCTACGGCACCGAGTTGTCCGGCGTCCCGACGATCCGCGAGCGCTGGAAGCGCGGAGTGTCCGTCACCGAGGGCGCGCTGGGCGAGGCCATCGGCAAGGTCTACGTCGAGCGGCACTACCCGCCGACGGCCAAGGCCGCGATGGACGAGCTGGTCGACAACCTGATCGAGGCGTACCGGCAGAGCATCGCCGAGCTCGAGTGGATGACCGCCGAGACCCGCGAGCGCGCCCTCGCCAAGCTCGACGCCTTCACCCCGAAGATCGGACACCCCGAGGTGTGGCGCGACTACTCCTCCCTCGCGATCGACCGCGCAGACCTGTTCGGCAACGTCCGCCGCGCCGCGATCTTCGAGCACGACCGCCACATCGACAAGGTCGGCACGCCGATCGACCGCACCGAGTGGCACATGCCTCCGCAGATGGTGAACGCGTACTACAACCCGTCGATGAACGAGATCGTGTTCCCCGCGGCGATCCTGCAGTACCCCTTCTTCGACGCCTCGCGCGACGCGGCGGCGAACTACGGCGGCATCGGCGCGGTCATCGGCCACGAGATCGGCCACGGGTTCGACGACCAGGGCAGCCGCTACGACGGCGACGGCAAGCTCGAGGACTGGTGGACGGATGCCGACCGCTCGGCGTTCGAGGAGCGCACCAAGGCCCTCATCGCGCAGTACGACGCGCTCGTCCCCGAGGGACTCGACGCCGAGCACCACGTCAACGGGGCGCTCACGATCGGCGAGAACATCGGCGACCTGGGCGGACTCGGCATCGCGCTGAAGGCGTACGAGCTCTCGCTCGGGGGTGCCGAGGCGCCCGTCATCGACGGCTATACCGGCGTGCAGCGACTGCTGCTGTCGTGGGGCCAGGTGTGGCAGCAGAAGAGCCGCGAGGCGGAGACGCTGCGCCTGCTCACGATCGACCCGCACTCGCCGAACGAGTTCCGCTGCAATCAGATCGTGCGCAACATCGACGCGTTCTACGAGGCGTTCGGGGTCACCTCCGACGACGCCCTGTGGCTGCCCGAGGGCGACCGCGTCACCATCTGGTGAACGCCCGCGTGCGCAGCGTCACAGACTTCTGACGCTGCGCACGCCGCGCATGTGACGATCTGATGACCAATCTCCGGAGTTTGTGAGGGTTCCTCACTCGCGGGGGTTACGATATCCGTGCTGCGGGGGAGTGCATCCCGCGGCTTCCCGCCAATCCACCCCCCGTAAGGATCACGCGTGGGCGCTCCCGAGCCTGTCGAAGGGCCGTCGCAGGCGATGCTGCGCCGCTCTCAGCGCACCAGTCGGCGCCTGCCGCGTCGTGCCGCCGCCGGTCGGCGGTCGTTCACCTCGACGCTGCGCGCGCTGGAGGCGCTGGCGGATGCCGGGGCGCAGGTGTCGGTGCACGTCGTCGACCTCGACAGCCACGTGCACGTCCTCTCCGGAGACGACCATGTGACGATGCCCGTGGCCGGGCTGGGCGTGGTGCCCCTGCTGATCGAGGTCGCCGCGGGGTTCGAGGCCGGAACGCTCGACCCGCTCGAGATCGTCGATCGCACCGCGGTGGATCAGGTGTCGACATCGGGGCTGTGGCGTCATCTGCACGCCCCCGCGCTGCCGCTGGAAGACCTCGCCGTGCTCGCCGCCACGGCCGGTGACCCGATCGCCGTGAACGCGCTCCTGCAGAAGGTCGGACACGATCGGGTGCGCGAGCGCATCGAATCGCTGGGGCTGCGCCGCACGGCGCTGCTCGACCGGTTCCGTGATGAGCGGGGCCCCGATGACGCCCCGCATGTCTCCGTCGGCTCGGCACGCGAGCTCGCCGGGCTCTTCTCGGCTCTCGTGAACTCCCAGGTGGTCGATGCGGCTGTCAGCGCTCAGGTGTCGGAGTGGCTCAGCCTCAACCAGGACCTCAGTCTCGTCGCCGCATCGACGGGCCTCGACCCGTTCGCCCATGACCACGACGCGCACGGCCTGCTCTTCATCAACAAGACCGGGCGCGATCGCGGCGTCCGCGCCGAGGCCGGAGTCCTCGCGGGGCCCCGCGCCGGCGTCGCGTACTCGCTCATCGTCTGCTTCGACGATCTCTCGATCGCGCACCGGCTGAGGGCGCACGACGCCTTCCGCGTGCTCGGCGTCGAGCTCATGGAGTACACGCACTGACGTTCGGCCGGCCACGGCATCCGGCGGTTAGCATCGGGAGATGCCCTACACAGACTGGACCCCGCACCGCCGCGACGACGGCGAGCTCCTCGGATGGATCCACCCCGAGGGAGACGACTGGGTCGCCGTCGACGTGCTGGGGCGCACGGCATCCGATCCCGTCGAATGGCTGGACGCCGAAGTCGCGCTGGAGGACCGGGGGATCGCCTGGCTCGCGGACCCGTGGATGCTGGAGGGCGAAGCCGACCGCCCGCTGCGGGTGCGGATCCTCGAGGTGACACCCGACGAGGTGGGCGCTCCGGGGCGGATCGTCGTGAAGATCGACGACTTCGGCGACATGACCCGTCCGGCGACGGCGCAGTTCACGCTGGCGTGGCCGATCCCCGATCGGCTGCGTCCACCGCGCGACGGCGACCCCGACCCGCGCACGATCGGCTGATCACCGACGCACGGCAGGATCCGTTCAGCCGGGAAGCGACGGATGCCGCTCTGCCGCGCGCTGCCGCGGGATGAACAGGGAGAGCACGACGGCCACGGCTCCGGCGGCGATCGCGAGCCAGAAGCAGACGTCGAAGGCCGCGCGGGTCGGCACCGCGACGCCGTCGACCTGCACGCTCATCGCGGCGAGCACTCCGCCCATCACCGCCGAGGCGCTGGACGTGCCGACCGAGCGGAACAGCGCGTTCAGTCCGTTCGAGGCGCCGGTCTCGTTGGCGGGCACGGAGCGCATGATGATCATCGGCATGGCTGCGAACGTGAAGCCGATGCCCACGCCGATGAGGATGTTCGCGACGAAGATGTGCCAGACCTCGCTCGACCACAGCAGCACGAAGAGGTAGGCGAGCATGATCGCGACGGCGCCGACGGTGAAGAGCGGGCGAGGTCCGACGGTGCGTTCGAGCCAGCCGGACAGCGGGGAGATGACCATCATCACGAGACCGGCCGGCATGATCACGAGAGACGCCGCCACCATGTCGAGCCCGAACCCTGAGCCGGAGCCGACCGGCATCTCGAGGAGCTGGGGGAACGTCACGTTCGAGGCGAACAGCGCGAAGCCCATGCCGATCGCGGCGATGTTCGTGAACAGCACCGCCGGGCGGGCGGCGACGCGGAGGTCGAGCAGCGGATCCTTCGTGCGCAGCTGGTACCAGCCCCAGAGGAGCAGAACCAGGATGCCCCCGATGATGCAGGTGAGGGTGAGCGGCGCCGTCCATCCCCACTGCGCGCCGCGGGAGACGAAGAGGAGGATGCCGGTCAAACCGATCGCGAGCCCGACGGCGCCGAGGACGTCGAGCCGACCGGGGAAGCGGAGCACGTCCTGGGGGACCGTGACGAGGACGAGCACGAGGCCGATGGCGCCGAGCGCGGCGGCGAGCCAGAACAGCCAGTGCCAGTCGGCGTTCTCGGCGAGGACCGCGGCGACGGGCATCCCGATCGCGCCGCCCACTCCCATCGTCGCGCTCATCAGAGCCACGGCGGTGCCGAGTCGCTCGGGTGGCAGCGCATCCCGCATGACGGCGATGCCGAGCGGGACGACCCCTGTCACTGCGCCCTGCAGGGCGCGGCCGATGATGACTCCGACGATCGATCCGGACAGGGCGGCGATCGTGGAGCCCGCGATGAGGAGGGCGAGCAGCACGACGATGACCCGACGCTTGCCGTACATGTCGCCCAGGCGGCCGGAGATCGGCGTGGCGACGGCGGCGACCAGCAGCGTGATCGTGACGACCCACGTGGTGTCCTCGCGAGAGGAGTTCAGCAGGTGCGGAAGCTCGGCCTGCAGCGGGACGACGAGCGTGAACATGAACGACGAGCAGAGTCCGGCGAAAGCCAGCACCGCGACGATCGCCCACTTGGGCGGTGTGCGGGAGAGCCGTTTTCGCGCGCGGTCGTCGTTCTCTCCCATCGGCTCAGGCTATCGGCGTTCGACGGGGGCGAGGCGCGTCGTGAGCGAATCCGTCGCGGTCATTCCGGAAGCACGAACGCCCCGGTCTCGCCGGGGTTGACCGCGATCTCCCAGCGGAAGCCGTCGGGGTCGGTGAAGTACCCGGAGTAGCCGCCCCACACCCGCTGCTGCCCGCGGCTCACCGGGGCGCCGAGAAGCGCGGCCTCGGCGAGCACGTCGTCGACCTCAGCGGGCGTGGCGAGGTTGTGCGCGAGGGTGATCGGGGCGACCCCCGCGGCCGGTGCCTCGCCGATCTCGGCGGTGAAGCCCTCGACCGACCACAGCGAGAGGATCACCTTCTCCGCGACCGGGAACATGAGGACGTCGTCTCCGGCGAAGATCGGCTCCCAGCCGAGCCCGTCGACGTAGAACGCCCTGCTGCGGGCGAGATCGGCGACGGCGAGGGTGATGAAACTGACGCGCTGTTGCATGACACGAGTGTCGCACCGGCATCCGACATCCGCCTGTCGTGTGCAGCGACCGGCTCGACGGCGTGCTTGCATGTGGGGATGAGCGCAGACATCGAGCAGCATCCCGCGGACACCCCCTTCCACCGGCGCCTCGTCTACGGCGAGCGGCCGGACGGATCGTGGATGACGCAGGGCCCGGCCGGTGCCTACGAGTCCGTCGTCATGCGCCCGCTCGAGCCGATGCTCGTTCCCGAGAAGCCGCGCAGCGGCGAGCTCGATCCGGAGAACTGCGGGAGCTGCAAGGCAGACGAGCACACGATCTGGCACGACGACCTGTGGCAGGTGCGCGCGGGCTGGGAGCCGGGTGGTCTGCCGTTCATCGGCGCCATCTCTCCGCGCGATCACTGGCTGCTGGAGGACGCCCCCGTCGAGGTGCTCGCCGCGCTCGGGCCTCTCCTGCAGCGCATCTCAGAGGCCGTCAAGAGCATCCCCGGTGTCGCGCGGTGCCACTTCAGCCGCTTCAACGACGGCTCGGCGCATCTCCACCTGTGGGCGTTCGCCCGACCGGCGGGCATGATGCAGGGGCGCGGCGCCGTGCTCTCGTACTGGGACGGCATGCTCCCGGAGATGAGCGTCGAGATGATGGAGGAGTTCCTCGACATCGTCTCGGAGTCCCTTGCGGCGGGCGGCGGCGCCGCGTTCCCACGGGGCGCGGTTCCGCGAACCGCGTGAGAGGGGGCAGACTGGACCCGTGCGCAGCATCCGTGATCTCGACACCGTTGAACTCATCATCGACGCCCAGGGCCTGCTGGACTCCATCAGGGGCCCCGAACGCGTCGTCGACGCGGGCACTCTGCGTGCCCTGCAGCAGTCCGGCAACTACGTCGTCGGCCTCTTCGACGGCGACGGCGACGAGGAGCGCATGGTCGGAGCATCCATCGCCTTCTTCGGCGAGCCCGGTCGGCGCGCGATGCACTCCCACATCACGGCGCTCGTTCCGGAGTACCGCGGTCGTGGGTGGGGGCGCGAGCTCAAGGAGCATCAGCGCCAGTGGGCCTTCTCGCGCGATGTGGGCCGCATCACCTGGACGTTCGATCCGCTGGTCGCGCGCAACGCGCACTTCTTCCTGACCGTCCTCGGCGCCCGCGCGACCGGGTACTCGGTCAACGTGTACGGCATCTTCGGCGGAGGAGACGCGGGCGACGAGAGCGACCGCCTCGACGTCGAGTGGGCGCTCGCCGACATCGCCCGGCCGCCGGCCGCCGAGACGGTCGTCGAGACGCTGGCGATCCCCGCCGACATCGAGGGACTGCGAGAGTCAGACCCCGCCGCGGCGCACGAGTGGCGCCTGCGTCTGCGCACCGAGATGGAGGCTCTGCTCGGCCGTGGCCTGCGCCTTGCGGGCTTCGACGTCGAGCGCGGCTACCTCTTCACCGCATGAGGGGGTCGTGCTTGACGGTGGGCACGACGCTCGATACCGTGCACGCGGGGGAATAACAAAAACGATCGGAGAAATCATGCGAAGCAAAATCGGGGGATTTGTCGCAGCAGTGGCGCTGGCGGCAGGAGCATTCGTCTTGACAGGACCAGTCGGTCCGGCGGCGGCTGCCACCTGCGATGTCACAGGCTCCTACACGGGAACCACGTCAAGCTACGCGCGCACCGGAGGCACGTGTTCACAGGCGAGGGCCTTCATCTCTCGGCTGAACTCGTCGACAGGAGTCGTGTCGACGTACTACGGCTCGTGGCGGGCGAGTGGGTACTCGACGGTGAGCGCCTCGAATGGCTACCCGTACAACGGCGGATTCCAGATCCGGTGACATTCGCACCATCACTTCTGCGTGGACTGACGCTCGCCCTCATCTTCATGGGGGCGGGCGTCAGCCTCGCCGCATGCGCTCCCGCGGACGACGTTGGCAACGATCGAGTAGACCGCGTGGTCAGCGGGTACGACGGCGTCGAACTGTCGGAGTTCGAATCTGGTGTCCTCGAGGACGGGACGGTTACGCAGGCGGAGTACGACGAGGCGTTCGCAGCGTGGAAGACCTGTGTGGAGGGGCGCGGCCTCACCGCCACCGACGAGCGCGACGAGTTCGGCATCTATCGTCAGGCGATCAACCGCCCCAAGGAACAGGCGACCGAAGAGCAGATTCGGGCTGACGGCGAGGTCGCAGGCGACTGCGGGAAGGGCACTCTCCTGATCGTCGACGCGGTCTATCGGGATCAGGTCATGAACCCTGCATCGCGCGACTGGGACCAAGGCGTCGTCGACTGTTTGATCCACGAGAAGGTCGTGGAACCGGATTTCAACACCGAAGACCTTCTGTCGGGCCAACCACCACTGCCCGAAGCCGCATACGCCACGACGTGTCTGGACAATCCCTTCGGCGTCAGGGCCGGGTCGTAGGGCGGGATCGATGAGAGCGAGCAAGTCGTCTTACGCTGTCGTCGCGGCGGCGCTTCTCTGCCTGGGGGCCGCTGCAGGCATGCTCGCGGTCACCCTGCCGAAACCTGCATCGCTGGAGGCACCCGCGGAGACCACGGTGCTACCGGTGTCAGAGCGGTCCTTCTCAGATGAGCGCGCAGTCGGCGTCGCCGTCGAGTACGGCCCGGCTCGTGCTCTGACAAGCGGCCGCACGGGAATCGTCACAGCATCCACCTGTGAAAAGGGCGCGGCGCTCACCTCGGGGTCGGCCCCCTTCTCTGTCGATGGCTCACCGGTGATCGCACTGGCGACGAGCGTTCCGCTCTGGCGTGATCTCGCGATCGGGGCGAAAGGCTCCGATGTCGTGGCGCTCCGCACTGAACTCGCCCGTCTCGGCGCAGGCGTCGAGCCCGGCGACACAGTGAATCGCGCCACCCTTCTGGCCTTCCGTCAGTTGGTCGTGAATGCCGGGGGCACTGCGGCGGGCGTCGAATCGATCTCGCTCGGCGCAGTCACGTGGCTGCCTGCGCCGTCGATCATCGCCACGGAATGCCCTGTCGCCGTGGGCAGTCAGGTGGGTCAGGGCGGCGCTCTCGCGGGCCTTCCGTCGCTCGTGCTGGGTGCACGGGTGTCGCCGCTCCCGGATGATCTGGCGGAGGGGCAGCGTCTCGTCAGAATCGACGACCAGGAGTTCGCGGTCGACGCGGAAGGCGCCTTCGCACCCGTCGACCTGGACCGCCTCGCAGCCACTCCTGCATATGCGGCCGCACGGCAGGTGTCCGACGCGGAGAAGATCAAGGCATCGTTGCTGCTGACCGAACCCGTGCAGGTGTACCCGGTGCCGCCGCGCGCGATCATCGAGGCGGGAGGTTCTTTCTGCGTCATCGACGGAGGATCCCCGACGAAGGTTGATGTGCTGGCGTCTCAACTCGGACAGTCCTTCGTCCGTCCGACCGGCGAAGGTGCCGCATTGTCGGAGATAGCCCTCGATCCGCCCTCGAAGACGACATGCGGTTGACGGCGACGGGTCTCGGTCACCGGTTCGGGGAGCAGCCGTTCCTCTTCCGTGGGCTGGATCTCGATCTTCGGAGCGGCCGGACTTACGCCGTCACCGGACCTTCCGGATCGGGCAAGACCACGTTGCTCAGCATCCTGGCCGGATGGGTCGCCCCGGCTGAGGGAGAAGTCGATCGGGGAGAGGCCGGTACCGTCGGATGGGTCTTCCAGAACCCGCATGGCGTGCATCAGCGCTCCGCGCTCGATCACGTGGTGCTTCCCTTTCTCGCGAGAGGGGCGACCCGGTCGGATGCCGAAGCGCGGGCAGCGGTGCTCCTCGACGATTTCGGGCTCGCGCACCGCGCGGAGACGTCCTTCTCGGCCCTGTCCGGCGGTGAAGCGCAGCGGCTTCTGCTCGCGAGAGGACTCGCGGCTGCGCCCGCTCTGCTTCTCGTGGATGAACCGACGGCACAGCTGGACCCGGCCACCTCGGCGACGGTGAACGACGCGCTGGGGGCGGCAGCGGGACGCGACAGCATCGTCGTCGTCGCAACCCATGATGTCGGCACTCGCGACGCGTGCACTGATCACATCGACATGGCCCGGTTCGCGGTGGCGTCGCCGTCATGACCCGAGTTCGAGGATCGATGCGCATGCGTGAAGCGGTGCGCGAGGCGCTTCGGAACCTGCGCGCGGGAGTCGGGGGGAGTCCCTGGCTCGCTACTGTGCTCGTGGTGATCCTTGCCGCCGCGGTGATTCTGCCGCAGCTTGCGCTCCTCGACGCCGATCGTCGCGCGCGGGACTTCCGTGAGTCGGGGGCGGCGACGCTGGTCATACAGGCGCCGGGGCGGATCGATGGAGCCCAGTGCGATTCGTTCGGCAACCTCCCGAACGTCGTGGCCGCCGGAGCCGTGCGCGAGTTGTCCGATGGTGTGCGGCTCACTCTGCTCCCGAGCACCTCCGCCCGCTTCTACGAGAGCACGCCTGGCTTCGCCGGCGTTCTCGGCGCTGACGTCACGGGAACGGGAGTTCTTCTGTCCACGGAAGTGGTCGATGCCCTCGGCTGGCGATCCGGGCAGGCTGCTCTCATCGCCGGAGGTCGAGTTCCGGTCGCTGGCTCGTTCTCTTACCCCGATGACGGCAGGCGCCCTGGGTTCGGCTTCTCCGTGGTTGCGGAAACGCTCGCCGATCAGGGCCCGTTCGATGAATGCTGGGTCACCGTGTGGCCTCAGACGTCAGACGTGGAGTCCCTAACGGGGCTTGTCGTCATGGCGGCGCCCGGGTCGGACGACGCGGATTCGGGTCCGAAGCTTCTCCGGGTGAACACGTCATTCGGAACGACGTTCGACACGGGACCCGTCGCGTACGTCTGGGAGTACGCTGCGGTCGCCGGTCTCGTGCTCGGTGCGATCGCAGCGGTCACGTTCGTGCGTGGGCGACGCCTTGAGCTCGCCTCCGCGCGCCATGTGGGGGTGCAGCGGGCGGACCAGCTGGCGATGCTCCTGTCGGAGATGATCATCGTGACTCTCATCGCCGCCCTGGTGGTTGCGCCGTTCGCGGTGCACCTCGCCGTCATGGCGGAGCCGACCGCAACAGAGTCCCTTGCTCTGTACGCGCTCCGCGGTCTGTGCGCGACGCTCGCAGGGGTCGTCGCCGGGACGATCCTCGCCTGGTCGGGCATTCGCGAACGACACCTGTTCCGCTACTTCCGGGAGCGCTGAGCGAGCTCCGCGCTGAGCGGAGTCGGAGCGGCTGCTCCCGCCGACATCACCGCGTAGGGCTCAGCTGACGCCCTTCATGAGTCGCAGCACGGGCTTCACCGCGAGCAGCAGTCCGAGTCCGACGACGATCGCGATGCCGCCGAGGATCGAGAAGTAGGGCACCTCGTCGCTCGGGTCGTAGAACTGCACGAGCCATCCCGAGATCGCCGTGCCCAGCGCGATCGACAGGAAGAACAGCGCGACCATCTGCGTGTGAAACGCCGCAGGGGCGAGCTTGGTGGCCACCGAGAGCCCGACGGGCGAGATCAGCAGTTCCGCAACGGTGAACACGAACAGGATGCCGACGATCGCGAGCAGCGGCGTGGAGTTCTCGCCGCCCCCGGCGAACGGGAGGAACAGCAGGAACGCGGCGCCCATCACGATCGCCCCGAGCGCGAACTTCACGGGCGTGGAGGGCTGGCGGCTGCCGAGGCGCGTCCAGATCACGGCGAAGACGCCGGACAGGATGATGATGAACACCGGGTTGATCGACTGCACCCATGACACCGGCATCTCCCAGCCGAAGAGCGAGCGGTCGAGCCTCTTGTCGGAGTACACCGTGAGCACCGTGAACTGCTGCTGGTACAGCGACCAGAAGGCGACGCTCGTGACGAAGAGGGGGAGGAACGCCCAGACGCGCGACCGCTCCGTCCCGTCGATGCGGCGGCTGCCGAGGATCACGGCGAAGTACGCGACCGCGGCGATGATCGTGCCGAAGATCACGATCGTCGCGAGGTTGTCCGGCCGGATCGCGCCCACCAGCACCAGCACGACGACGAGCAGGATGCCGGCGCCGCCGATGATCCACATCAGCGGGTAGCGCGAGGCGGGGAGCGGGTTCGGCACGCGCCTGGCCGCGTCGGGGAGCTTCCGGCGCCCGAAGGAGTACTGCACGAGACCGAGGGTCATGCCGATGGCCGCGAGGCCGAAGCCGAAGTGGAAGCCGAGCGACGACTGCAGGATGCCGGTGAGGATCGGCCCCATGAAGGCGCCCAGGTTGATGCCCAGGTAGAACAGGGAGAACCCGGCATCCCGTCGGGGATCCTCCGCGCTGTACAGGCTGCCGACGACCGAGGTGGCGTTCGCCTTGAGCCCGCCGGAGCCGAGCGCGACGAGGACGAGGCCGACCCCCACACCGAGCACGCCGGGGAGCACGGCGAGGGCGATGTGTCCGGCGACGATGACGATCGCGCTGAGGAACAGCACGCGCTCGGAGCCGAGCAGGCGGTCGGCGACCCAGGCGCCGAGGATCGTCGACAGGTAGACCGATCCCCCGTAGGCGCCGACGATGCCGCCGGCGACCGCCTCGGGGATGCCGAGACCGCCCTGCGTCGCCGAGTAGTACAGGTAGATGAGCAGGATGCCCTGCATGCCGTAGAAGCTGAAGCGCTCCCACATCTCCACGCCGAAGATGTGCACCAGCGCCCAGGGCTGGCCGAAGAAGCGGGTGTCCTCACGGCTGTTCTCGCCGGTCTGCTCTGCGGTGCTCATCCCTCGACGGTACTCCGAGCGCGGAAGCGAGTGCACGCCCGAGGCCGCGAACACGTACGGATGGAGCGACGAACACGCACGGATAGAATGGAGTGCCCGTGTTCACGGGCGTCCTCCCGCATCCGACCATTGGAGCCACCGTGGCCGAACAGTCCCGTCTTGACAAGGTCATCGCCCTCGCCCGCCACCGCGGGTTCGTCTTCCAGGCGGGTGAGATCTACGGCGGTTCGCGTTCCGCGTGGGACTACGGACCCCTCGGCACGGAGCTGAAGGAGAACATCCGCCGGCAGTGGTGGCAGACCTTCGTGCGCGGCCGCGGCGACATGGTCGGTCTCGACTCCAGCATCATCCTGCCCAAGCGCGTGTGGGAGGCCTCCGGCCACGTCGCGACCTTCACCGACCCGCTGGTCGAGTGCCTCAGCTGCCACAAGCGTTTCCGTGCCGACAACCTCATCGAGGACTTCGAGGCGCGCAAGGGCCGCAAGGCCGAGAACGGCCTCGCCGACGTGCCCTGCCCCAACTGCGGCACCAAGGGGCAGTACACCGAGCCCAAGTCGTTCTCGGGCCTCGTGAAGACCTACCTCGGCGTCGTGGACGACGAGTCGGGCCTGCACTTCCTGCGCCCCGAGACTGCGCAGGGTATCTTCGTGAACTTCTCGAACGTGCTCACCGCATCGCGCAAGAAGCCGCCGTTCGGCATCGGCCAGGTGGGCAAGGCGTTCCGCAACGAGATCACACCCGGCAACTTCATCTTCCGCACGCGGGAGTTCGAGCAGATGGAGATCGAGTACTTCACGCCGCCCGCCGAGGCGCAGGAGTGGTTCGAGCACTGGGTCGAGGCCTGCTGGGACTGGTTCATCGATCTGGGCATCGACGCCGACAACATGCGCCGTTTCGACGTGCCCGAGGAGGACCGCGCGCACTACTCCGCCGGCACCATCGACGTCGAGTACCGCTTCGGCTTCCAGGGCAAGGAGTGGGGCGAGCTCATGGGCGTCGCCAACCGCACCGACTACGACCTGTCGAGCCACAGCGAGGCCTCGGGTTCGTCGCTGTCGTACTTCGACCAGGCGTCCGGCGAGCGGTACACCCCGTACGTCATCGAGCCGTCGTTCGGTCTCACCCGCGCGATGATGGCCTTCCTCGTCGACGCCTACGTCGAAGAGGAGGTGCCGAACGCCAAGGGCGGCACCGATGTGCGCACCGTGCTGCGCCTCGACCCTCGCCTGGCTCCGGTCAAGGTCGCCGTGCTGCCGCTGAGCCGCAACGAGAACCTGTCGCCGCTGGCCCGCGAGGTCGCCGCGACGCTGCGCAGCTCCTGGTCGGTCGACTTCGACGACGCCGGCGCCATCGGCCGCCGCTACCGTCGACAGGACGAGATCGGCACGCCGTTCTGCGTCACGATCGACTTCGACTCCCTCGACGACCGTGCCGTCACGGTGCGCGACCGCGACACCATGGCGCAGGAGCGCATCTCGATCGACGAGCTGCACCAGTACCTCGCGGAGCGCCTCAAGGGCGCCTGAGCATCCTCGTCGGGGTCGCCGCGACCCCCGCCCGTCTCGAGACCCCCGCCTGCGCTCACCGCAGGCGGGGGTCTCGTCGTCACGCCGGGGCGTCGACGGCAGGCGGCTTCGGAGAACCCGCGACCGCACGGGCGTAGCGCTCCGAGAGCAGCTGGAGGCGCGGGATCAGCTCCGGCGGGCTCTCGACCGTGAAGTCCATCATCAGCATCCCGATGTAGGTCGCGACCGTGTCGAGGCTGTCGGCGCCGGTGACGAGGATGCAGTGGCTGTCGTCGACCGGCTCCACGACGCCGACCGCGGCGTGGATGCGGTCGAGCACCGCCTCGGCCGGCGCGTCGATGCGGAGTCGGGCGTGCACGATCCAGCCGCTCACCGCGATGGTGCGCATCGCGAACGCGGTGTAGTCGCCGCCGGGCAGCGGCTGTGGGGAGAAGCGGCGGTGCGTCGCCATCCGCAGGCGCATCCGGTCGACGCGATACGTGCTCCACTCGCCCGACTGCGGATCGCGCGCCACGAGGTACCAGCGCCGGTGCCAGGTGAGCAGGCGGTAGGGCTCGACCAGGACCGGCGTGTCGTCGAGGTCGAAGCGCAGCCACTCCTCGTCGCGGATCGCGCGGGCGATGGCCTGCAGCGCCGCGGCGTCGACCTCGGGGTCGGGAGCATCCGTGTCGTTGTTCTCCGGCGCCCTGTCGACGCTCGACCGCAGCGCATCGACGGTCGGGCGCAGGTGCGAGGGCAGTACCTGCTCGAGCTTGGCCAGCGCGCGGGCGCCGGACTCCGCGACCCCGGCGATCCCGGCTGCCGCGCGCAGCCCCACGGTCACCGCGACGGCCTCCTCGTCGTCGAGCAGCAGCGGGGGGAGCTTGCCGCCGGCGCCGAGCCGGTATCCGCCCAGGGAGCCGCGCGTCGCATCGACGGGATATCCGAGCTCGCGCAGACGATCGATGTCGTGACGGATGGTGCGCGTGGAGACGCCGAGCCGGGAGGCGAGCGTGCGTCCGGAGCGCTCCGGCTCGGCCTGCAGCAGGGCCAGGAGTGCGAGCAGACGGGCGGTCGGATCGGCCACAGAGATCCTCCGAAAAGAAGTTCTTCCATTAGGAACGAATCCAGCCTAATGCGTTCCTACAGTCGAGATATGGAAAACAACACCCTCTCCCTCAGCCCCTTCACCGTCACCGTCTCCGCCGCCGAGGTGGCCGATCTCCACGACCGGCTCTCCCGCACGCGCCTTCCCCAGCCGTCGCCCACGGACGACTGGGACGCAGGAACCCCCAACTCCTACCTCCGCGACGCCGTCGCCGCCTGGCGGGCGTTCGACTGGGAGGCCGCGCAGGAGCGGATCAACTCCTTCCCGCACTTCACGACCGAGATCGACGGACAGCGCATCCACTTCATCCACGTCCGCTCCGCTCACGAGGGCGCGACCCCGCTCCTCCTCGCGCACACCTACCCCGGCTCCGCCGTCGACTACCTCGAGCTGATCGACCTGCTCGTCGACCCGGCCGCTCACGGCGGACGCGCCGAGGACGCGTTCGACGTCGTCATCCCGGACGCCCCCGGATACGGGTTCTCCCAGCCGCTGTCCGCCGCCGGCTGGACGACGGCGCGGGTCGCCGCGGCCTACGACACGCTCATGCGCGCCCTCGGCTACGACAGCTACGGCATCCACGGCTCGGACAACGGGGCGATGGTCGCCCGCGAGCTCGGCCTGCTGAACCCCGAGGGCTTCCTCGGACTCCACGTGCTGCAGCTGTTCTCCTTCCCCTCCGGCGATCCGAGCGAGTTCGAGCGTCTGGAGCCGCAGGACTACGCGGGGCTCGAGCACATGCAGTGGTTCCAGTCGGTCGGCGGCTACAACACCATGAACTCGTCCCGTCCGCAGACGGTGTCGGTCGGCATCAGCGACTCGCCCGTCGGTCTGCTCGCCTACAGCGAGCTGTTCAACTCCTTCGGCAACGGCACCTCCCTCGTGCCGCTGGAGAAGATCCTGCTCGAAGTCAGCGTGAACTGGTTCGCCAACGCGGCATCCGGCATGTCCCGCAGCTACCTGGAGAACGCGCGCGCCGAGGCATCGGATGCCGTCAACGCGGCGCCGACCGGAGTCGCGGTGTTCGCCGACGACTTCCAGACGATCCGGGTGTTCGCCGAGCGCGACAACTCGAACATCGTGCACTGGAGCCGCTTCGACGAGGGCGGGCACTTCGCAGCCCTGGAGCGTCCGGACGTGCTGGCCGGAGACATCCGCGCCTTCTTCGCAGGACTGCGCTGATCATCGGCATCTGCCTTTCCGCGCCTCGAGACCCCTGCTTCTCGCCGTGGCCCCCGATACATCAGGGAGCCGCGGCGAGAAGCAGGGGTCTGCACGTCGCCCGAGAGCGGGCGGATGCTCGGTCCGATAAGGCCGATACGGTGAGGTCATGACAGACGAAGCCCGACAGCGTCGCCGCACCTGGGTGAGTGGCGGCATCCTGCTCATGCTCTCCGCGCTGGTCGGATTCGTCGCCCGATTCGAGCTCTCATGGGTCAGCTCGGCAGGCGAGGTGCTGTGGGTCCTCGGGGTGCTCGTCTTCGTCATAGGTCTCGGCCGGGCAGGAAGCGTCACACGCCGACGTCCCGTCGCCACGACCGTCGTCCTGTCGCAGTTGGTGCTCGCGAGTACTCCGATGCGGATGGCTCTCAACTCCCTCGTGCCGGAGATCCCGGGCAACCCGAACGCCGAAGAGGATGCGTGGGGAGCCGTCATGTTCCCTTACTATGTGGTGCTGTTCGCGATCACGATCCTCGCCGTCCTGCTCATCGGTTTCGTGGATGCGCTGCCGCGGCCGTGGGGCTGGGCTCCTGCCTGGGTGTTCGTCGGATCGGGTGTCGCCATGGTGGCCTCGATGATGATGCCCTTCGATGATCAGGCGGTCGTACTGCGGAGGATCCTCTTCGACGTCCCTGGCGCAGGGATCCTGTTGCTCGGGGTGCTGGCGATCATCCTCGGCATGAGGACGGCGCGCGTGGAGGAGATCGACCCGCTCAGCCGGTGACGGTGAGCTGCACCTCGGGGGTGCCGCCCGCCTCGACCCACGCGAGCGAGCGCTCGAGGATGCCGCGGAGCACGTCGAGGTCGATCTGCTCGAGGTCCTTGATGTAGAGGCAGCCGGCGCCGGTCGTATGCGGTCCGAGCGCGGCGAGGGCCTCGGTGTGCGCGGCGACGCCGTCGAACAGGTAGATCGTCGTCGCGGCCTTGCGCGGAGCGAAGCCGAGCAGTCCGCTGTCGCCCTCCGTGCCGGTCGGGTAGCGGTAGTGACAGGAACCGAAGCCGATGATCGTGCCCCAGGTCGCAGGTTCCCGCCCGGTGATCTCCTGCATCAGCGCGGTGAGGGTCTCGGCATCCCTCCGGCGGATCGCCGGACTGGACCGCGCGATGAGACCGGCGACGTCGTCGCCTGTCGGCTTCACTTCTCCGCCTTCGCGGCCGCCTTCATCGCCTTCTTGTGCTCGCGGACCTTCGTCAGCGACTCGGGCGAGACGATGTCGGCGACGCTGCGGTACGAGCCCTCCTCGCCGTACGGAGCCGACGCCTCGCGCCAGCCGTCGCCGGTGAAGCCGTACTGCTTGCCGAGCAGGGCGAGGAAGATCTTCGCCTTCTGCTCGCCGAAGCCCGGCAGGGTCTTCAGGCGCTTCAGCACCTCGGCGCCCGAAGGGTCTCCTTCGGTCCACAGGGCGGCGGCGTCGCCGCCCCAGTGGTCCACGAGCTCCTGGCACAGGGTCTGCACGCGTGCGGCCATCGAACCGGGGAACCGGTGCACGGCGGGTGTCTGCTTGAACGCCTCGAGGAACTCGTCGGGGTTCAGATGCGCGATGGCGGCGGCATCCGTCGCCCCGGTGCGCTGCTCGATCTTGAGGGGGCCTGCGAACGCGGTCTCCATCGGAACCTGCTGATCCAGCAGCATCCCGACCAGCAGTGCCAGGGGGTTCTCGGTGAGCAGGGTGTCGGCGGCGGTGTCTCCGGTGATGTGAAGGGCCATGAACCCATCATCCCTCACGGCGGCCGTCGTGGTCAGAGCCGCTGCAGTCGGGTCAGCGGACCCTCGAGTCGCGCGATGGAGAGCTTCAGGTCGCTCAGCTGACTCTCCAGCTCCTGGAATCGAGCGTCGATCTTCTCGAACCGCGCGTCGACCTTCTCGAACCGTTCATCGATCTTGTCGAACCGCAGGTCGATCTTCTCGAACCGCGCTTCCAGCTCTCGCGACTGCCGCGCGAGCAGTCCGGCCACTCCGCCGAGCACCGTCAGGGTGAAGGCGAAGAGAGCGATGATCATTCCGATCACGTCCGGGGACACGAGCATCCTCCCATCCTGCGCCGATGACGCGGCGCTGTCACGCATCCGACCGTAGGACCGGCAGGGGTGGGGGAGGAGCGGCGGGTGCCGGGAGGCAGCGACTCTGTGGAGAACCGGTGCTCTCCCGGTTCCTGTGGAGAGCGGGTGGAGCTCAGGCGCTCGCCGCGTCGGCGATGTCGTCCTGCGCCGGCTCGATGCCGTACAGGGCGGCGAGAGCCGACGTGAACTCGTCGGCCTTGCCCGATGCGGCGAGCTCGTGGGCGCGCACGGTCGGCGTGTGCAGTAGCACCCCGGCGAGATGGCGCAGCGCCTGCTCGACTCTGCCGTCCTCGTCGCCGCGGGCGCGGGCTCGGTCGATCTCGGTGTCGAGCAGGGAGAAGATGTGCGAGCGGAGGGCGACGACCGCCGGAGTCACGCTCTGACGGGAGCCCACGACGTGGAAGGTCTCCGCCGCCTCGCGCACGACGCTGCGCGCGGCATCCGTCGCCTGCAGCTCCTCGAGAGGGGCGTGCAGGCGGATGGTCTCGAGGTCGAGCAGGGCGACGCCCTCGAGCGTCGCGACGGCGGGGTCGACGTTGCGCGGCATGCCGAGGTCGACCACGAGCCGGCTGTGCGAGCCGACAGGGCATCCGACCGCTGCGGCGCCGACCGGCAGCTGCAGGTGCTCGGGGCCGAGGACGGGCTCCGTCGCGGTCGTGCAGGTGATGAGGAGGCTGGAGCGTGCGGCCGTGCGCGCGTAGTCGTCGGCCGACACGGCGCGGATGCCGTGCTTCGCGGCGAAGATCTCGGCGCGCCCCGACGGCGAGTAGACGGAGATGTTCTCGGCGCCGCGCTCACGGAGCGTGGCCAGGGTGACGGCGGCGTAGGCCCCGGTGCCGACGAGCAGCACGCGCTCGGCCGACCAATCGGCGATGCGGCTGTCGGCGAGCTCCAGAGCGAGGCGGACGAGCGAACGCCCTGCACGGCCCAGGGCGGTGACGTTCTTGACCTTGCGCTGAGCCTGGCTGGCGCGCTGGAACAGGCGCTCGAGCTCGGGAGAGGTCGTGCCGTCCTTGCGGGCAGACTTCAGTGCGCGGCGCACCTGGCCGGCGATCTCGCCCTCGCCGGACACAACGGATTCGAGTCCGGATGCCACGGAGAAGAGGTGCTCGGCGACGCGACGGCCCGAGTGCACGGCGTAGGCGCCGTCGAGTTCGGAGGCGGGAACACCGGTCGCGGACTCGACCGCTTCCAGCACGGCTTCCACGCCGACGGCTCCGGCCGCAGTGACCGGCTCGTCGATCTCCACGTACGCCTCGAACCGGTTGCACGTCGCGAGAACGACCGCACCCTGCACGCACGGCGTCAGCCCCACGAGGGTGGGTGCGACGTCGTCGGGGGTGCGGCTCAGGCGTTCGAGCAGGTCGAAGGAGGCGGTCTTGTGACTCGCCGTCACACACAGCAGCACACGACGATTCTACCCGAGCCGCGGTGGGCCGGGTTCGGCGGTCCTTTCGCGGTTCTCGGCCGGGGTCGCGCCAGAACTCCGGAGAACCGCCCGCCCGTACGCCGGACAGCTCCGGGCAGGCGCGGGATCATGCGCCCACCCGGGCAGGCGCGGCCTCAGATCTCCGGAGTTCTGGAGCGCAGCCGGCCCATAGATCCCGGATGGGAGGATGGACGCATGGCCCTCTCTGACGCTCCGCTGCTGCGCGCCCTCGCCGGACACCGACCCGAGCAGACCCCGGTCTGGTTCATGCGACAGGCGGGTCGGTCCCTGCCCGAATACCGCGATCTCCGCGTCGGCACGAGGATGCTCGACGCCTGCCTCACTCCGGAGCTCGCGGCGGAGATCACGCTGCAGCCGGTGCGCAGGCACGGCGTCGACGCGGCGGTCTTCTTCAGTGACATCGTCATCCCGCTGCGCCTCGCCGGCGTCGAGGTGGAGATCGAGCCTGGGCGCGGTCCGGTGTTCGCCAACCCGGTCAGGACCGCGGCCGACGTCGAGCGGATCACCGCGATCGACCCCGCCGACCTCGACGGATCCGCCATCGCCGCCGCCGTGGGGATCGTCACGGACGAGCTCGGCGACACCCCCCTGATCGGGTTCGCGGGGGCCCCGTTCACCCTCGCCGCCTACCTCGTGGAGGGCGGGCCGTCGAAGGAGCATCTGCGCGCCAGGGCGATGATGCACGCCGATCCCGAGTCCTGGAACCGCCTCGCCGGCTGGCTCGCCCGGGTCTCGCGCCGCTTCCTGGAGATCCAGAGGGATGCCGGAGCCTCCGTCGTCCAGCTGTTCGACTCGTGGGCGGGGTCGCTCAGCCCGGCGGACTACCGTGCCTTCGTCGCTCCGCACTCGCACGCGGCGCTGGCCGGCATCGGCATCCCGACCATCCACTTCGGCGTCGGCACCGGTCCGTTCCTCGCCGACATGCGCCTGGGCGGCATCGCCGACGGCGTAGGAGTCGACTGGCGCCAGCCGCTCGACGAGGCCGCGGCGATCCTCGGCGACGGCGTCACCGTGCAGGGCAACATCGACCCCGCGCTGCTGAGCGCCCCGTGGCCGGTGCTGGAGGCGCACGTGCGGGAGGTCCTCGAGCGGGGCCGCGCGGCCCGCGCGCACATCCTCAACCTCGGTCACGGCGTGCCTCCGGAGACGGATCCCGACCAGCTCACCCGCATCGTCGAACTGGTGCACGCGGTCTGAGGGGCTCCGCCCCGGTTTTCCCGCATCGTCGAACTGGTGCGCGCGGTCTGAGGGGCTCCGCCCCGGTTTTCCCCACGTCTCCCCGCTGCGCGCAGGTGCGGAGGAGTTCGCACGTTCGGGAGCACCTCGCGCGTTCGGGAGCACTTCGCGCGTTCGGGAGGAGTTCGCACGCTCGGGAGCACCTCGCGCGTTCGGGAGCACCTCGCGCGTTCGGGAGGAGTTCGCACGCTCGGGAGGAGCCCTGCGCGTGATTCCTCAGTCCGAACGCGCTTTCTCCTCCCGAACGGCGGCGCGGCGGGGGATCGGCGCGGCGGGGGGCCGGAACGGCGGCGCGGCGGGGGATCGGCGCGGCGGGGGGCCGGAACGGCGGCACGGCGGGGGTCGGCACGGCGGCGCGACAGAGGTTCAGCACGGCCACGCGACAGAGGATCGGCACGGCGGCGCGACGGAGATCAGCGGCGGCGGGGGAGTGCGATCCTCAGGTCGCTCAGCCCGAACCGGCCCTCCGGGAGCGCGGCGCGGATCCGCTCGTCGGTGAACCCGCGTGACGGACGGATGCCCACGGGCGGCTCCGGTGCCGGCGGAGCGGCCTCGCTCACGCCCTCCGCGAGCATCCGGGCCTGCGCTCTCGCCACGAGCGGCACGACCATGAGCCGCTCCGTGATCCGCGCGAGGAGGCGGATGGTCCACACCGGCACGGGGAGGTAGGCGGGGCTGCGATCGGCGACGCGGGCGATGCGGCGGATCGCCTCGCCCAGAGTCACCTCGTCGACTCCCATCACGGCCACCGTGGGGTCGGGGATGCGGCCTTCGAGGGCGGCGACAAGGACGTCGACCGCGTCGTCCACGGGGACGGGGCGTGCGGTGCGCTCGCGGAAGCCCACGGTCCAGAAGAACGGCAGCGTCCGCACGGCCTTCGTGACGTGGTCGACCATGTGGTCGCCGGGTCCGTAGATCATGCCGGACTTGAGGATCGTGTGCGGGATGCCGGAGCCGCGGACGATCTCCTCCGCCTCCCACTTCGACTCGTGATAGCCGGAGCCGCAGTCGGGGCGCGCCCGCAGGAAGCTGACCATCACGATGCGGCCGACCCCTGCTCGCCGCGCGGCCTCGACGACCGCGCGGGTCCCTTCGACGTGCACGCGGCGGAAGGTCTGGTCGCCGATCTCGCGATTGATGCCCGCGCAGTGCGCGACGGCGTCGCACCCGCGGAACGCCTCGGTGAGCGCATCGACGTCGGTGACGTCGACGCCGTTGCGACGGGAGACGACGACCGCATCCTCGAGGCGTGCGGCGAGGTTCCTCCCGACGAAGCCGGTGCCTCCGGTGATGGCGACGCGCATCTTCACTCCTTCGCTTGTTAGCTATCTGGCTAAACAGTAGTCATCACGCGTCCGGACGGCAAGAGGGAACTGTTTCCGACGGGCGGCAGCTCTCGTGACGCGCTCGCGATGAGCGAGGATGGAAGGCATGACCGCACGCCCTGAAGACCTCGCCGCCCTCGCCGCAGAGAAGCACGTCATCGTGATCGGCGGCGGCATCGGCGGGCTGATCGCGGCGCGCGAGTGCGTGAAGGTCGGCATGCGCGTGACGGTGCTGGAGGCGGCGGATGCCGTCGGCGGCGCGATCCGTCGGGCTGACCTCGGAGGCGTCGCGGTCGACGCTGGCGCGGAGAGCTTCGCGACGAGGGGCGGGCACGTCAGGGCGCTGCTCGACGACCTCGGCCTCGCCGACCGCATCGTCGCCCCCGCAGCGGGCGGGGCCTGGCTGGCCGGCATCCCCGGTGTGGGAGCGGCGCCGCTGCCGGTAGGCGGCATCCTCGGCATCCCCGCGAACCCGTTCCAGGACGACGTGCGCCGCATCATCGGCTGGTCCGGCGTCTGGCGCGCCTACCTCGACCGCGTGCGCCCGCCGCTGACGATCGGCCACAACCACAGCCTCGGCAAGCTGGTCTCCTCCCGCATGGGCGCGAAGGTGCGCGACCGCCTGGTCGCCCCGGTGACGACAGGGGTGTACTCGGCGCTCCCCGAAGACGTCGACGTCGACATCGCCGCCCCCGGCCTCAACGCCGCGCTCACCAGCGTCGGCTCGCTCTCGGGCGCCGTGCAGGCGCTGCGCGACGAGGGCGCCGCCCGTTCGGCGAAAGCGCCGGGGTCCGCGGTCGAGGGTCTCGACGGCGGCATGTCAGGGCTGGTCGATGCGCTCGTCGCCGACATCGAGAGCCTCGGTGGGGTGGTCCGCACCGGCGCGGAGGTCTCCGGCGTCTCGCGGTCGGATGCGACGTGGACGGTGACGGCCGAGATCGCTGCGGCTGATACGGACGCGCTCGCCGCACCCGCCGACGGCACGAGCGAGGAGCCCGCCCCCGAGGAGCTCGTCCTCACCGCGGATGCCGTGATCGTCGCGACTCCGGAGGCGACGGCCCGTGAGCTCCTCGCGTCCTCGGCCCCCGCGCTCTCGCGCACCGACGCGGCGACCGCCCCCGAGATCGAGATCGTGACTCTGCTGCTCGATGCCGCAGAGCTCGCCTCCGCGCCGCGGGGCACCGGGGTGCTGACGGTGCCAGGCTCGCACACCGCGAAGGCGCTCACCCACTCGAGTGCGAAGTGGCGGTGGGTGCGTGAGGCGGCCCGCGAGCGGCAGGTCGTCCGGGTGTCGTTCGGCGCCCAGGGCGAGCCCGCGGCGACGTCGGCGCTGGACGACGCGGATGCGGCGAGGCTCGCGCTGCGTGAGGCATCCGCCCTTCTCGGAGTCCCCCTGGACGAGAGCGCCCTCGTGGCCTCGCATCGCGCCCGGTTCGTGCAGTCGCAGCCGGCGTCGATCATCGGATCGGGCGATCGTCGTGCCGCCGCCCGTGCGGCTGTGCAGGCGGTGCCCGGCCTCGCCGCCGTCGGCGCGTGGCTCGCGGGGACCGGCCTCGCCCAGGTGATCCCCGATGCGAAGGAGGAGGCGGACCGCCTCCGCCGCGCGCTGCTGTGGGGCTGATCGCCCTCCGATGAGGACGTCTTTCGTCATCTGCTTGTCAACCCCCTCACGTGTAGATGCCGAAATCGGCATATGGGGTTACGCTGGGTACCTGGTCGGCGGTTCCGAATCGCCGGTTCGCCTCAGGCGTCCACACCGGAACTACGTAGAGGAGACCCCATGAAGGGGAAGATCGGACTCGTCGTCGGACTCGGCGTCGGATACGTCCTCGGCACGCGAGCCGGGCGCGAGCGCTACGAGCAGATCAAGACGCAGTGGCTCAAGGTCTGGCACCTCGACCCCGTCCAGGAGCAGGTCACCAAGGTCAAGTCCTACGTGGGCGACAAGGCTGCGGCCGTCCCCGGCGCGATCTGGACCGGCGTCGTCAAGATCGCGAAGTCCGCCAGCGGCAACGGCACTCCCGGCCAGCGGCTCGACTCGGCGATCGCCACCGGCAAGGACGCGGCAGACGACCTCGCCAAGGCGACGGAGGATGCGGTGGCCGAGGCCAAGCGCCGAGCGGAGCACGACGCGAAGAGCACGACAGCGAAGAAGCCTGCCGCGGCGAAGAAGCCCGCGGCTCCGAAGAAGGCCGACGACTGACATGCCCCGCGGATATCGGGATCGTGCGGACGACAGTCTGCTGACCCTCATCGGCGACCTCCCCGACCTGGTCACGAACCTCGTCAAGGCCGAGATCGACGCGGCCAAGGCGTGGGTCGCGAAGACCTCGAAGGATGCCGGCATCGGCTCCGTGTGGTTCCTGGTCGCCCTGTTCTTCCTGTTCTGGGCCGTGCCCGTGGTCCTGGTGTTCGCCATCGCCGGGCTCTCGTCCTGGTGGCCGGTCTGGCTCTCGGCCATCGCCGTGTTCGGCATCCTGATCCTGGCGGTGCTGTTCTTCGCACTGCTCGGCATCCTGAAGTTCCGCAAGGTGCTGGCGCGGGAGAACCCTGCTCAGGCGGTTGCCGCCGACATCAAGATCGCGAAGGGCTCAGGCGATGACGAACTCTGACAGCACCGGCTCGCTGCCGAAGACCGCGGTCCCGGCCGGCATCGTCGATCCCGTGGCCTCGGCGAGGGCCGAGCTCAAGGCGGCGCTCGCCGCGATCGAGGTCAAGGGCAACTTCCCCCGGCGCATCGAGAAGGCCTCGGTGCGCGCAGCGGCGAAGGCGCGGCGATTCGCCGACCGCAACCCGGTCGGGGCGATCGCGGGAGCAGTCGCCCTCGCCGCCGTCGTGGGCAGCCTCGTGTGGGTCATCGCGCGCGCAGCCTCGCGCTGAGCATCCTTCCCGCGTCCACGGGGGTCGGGTTCCTCCGCGGGTTCGCACCCGTCCCGCAAAGGGGGCAGACTGGGTGCATGTCCGAAGAGCGCGAAGAGAACCCGTCCGGCTTCACCCTCTGGGCGGTCTGGCGACGCAATCCCGACGTCCCGGTGACCGAATCCGACTCCACTGAGCTCGAGACGATCGTCTCGTACATCGAAGACTCCGGCGTGACCGTGCGGGGCTTCTACGACGTCTCCGGCCTCAAGGCCGACGCCGACCTGATGGTGTGGCTCCACGGCGACACCGCCGAAGACCTGCAGAAGGCGCTGCGTCGTCTTCGTCGCACCGAACTGCTGCGCACCCTCCTGCCCGTGTGGAACGTCATGGGCGTGCACCGCGACGCCGAGTTCAACCGTCAGCACGTGCCCGGGTTCCTCCGCGGCATCGAGCCCAAGGACTGGCTCTGCCTCTACCCGTTCGTGCGCACCCCGGAGTGGTACCTCGCCCCGGAGGAGGAGCGTCGGAAGATGCTCGCCGATCACGGCCGCAAGGGCGCCGCGTTCACCGGGGTCATCGCGAACACGGTCGCCGCGTTCGCCCTCGGCGACTACGAGTGGCTCCTTCCCCTCGAGGCCGACGACGTCACCGAGCTCGTCGACCTGATGCGCGACCTGCGCTACACCGACGCGCGTCTGTACGTGAAGGAGGAGGTGCCCTTCTACACGGGGCGCCGACTGCGGTTCGACGAGATCGCGGACGTGCTGCAGTAGGCCCCGCCATGAGCACCCCGATCAGGTTGGGCACCCGCCGCAGCGCGCTCGCGCAGGCGCAGTCCGGTCATGTCGCCGCCGCCCTCGAGAAGGTCGCCGGCCGTCCTGTCGAGCTCGTTCCGATCACCAGCGAGGGCGACACCAACCGTGCGTCCCTGTCGGAGATCGGCGGCCAGGGCATCTTCGCCACCCGTCTTCGTGAGGCCCTCCTCGCCGGGGAGTGCGATCTCCTCGTGCACTCGCTGAAGGACCTGCCGACGGCGATCCCCGAGGGCCTCGTCATCGCAGCCACGCCGGTGCGTGAGGACGCCCGCGACGTCGCGATCACGCGCGACGGCATCCCCCTGCACGAGCTGCCGCCGGGAAGCCTCATCGGCACAGGGTCCCCGCGTCGCATCGCGCAGGTGCGACGGCGGGCCCCGCACGCCAGGGTGGTCGACATCCGCGGCAACGTCGACTCGCGTCTGCAGCGTGTGGCGACGGAGGAGCTGGATGCCGTCATCCTCGCCGCTGCCGGTCTGTCCCGCCTCGGAGCGGATTCGCCCCTGCGGCGCGAGGAGCTCGGGCTCGCCGAGTGGCCGACCGCCCCCGGGCAGGGGTCGCTCGCCGTCGAGACGCGTACGGATGCCGCTCCCGCGCTGCTCGCGGCACTCGCGGAGCTGGACGACGAGGCGACCCGTGTGGCGGTCACCGTCGAACGCGCGATCCTCGAAGGGCTGGACGCCGGATGCCAGGCGCCGATGGCCGCCCACGCGGTCGTCTCCGGCGCCTCGGTGCGCGTCAGAACGGTCGTCTACGCGGCCGACGGAGGCAGGAGAATCGGCCTCGACGTCACGGAAGACCTGAACGGGGAGTATATTCATCGGAACGGCAGTGGCAATGGAGCGGATGCTGCCGATGGTGCAGACCCGATGCACGCAGCGCGCGAGCTCGGGTTGACTGTTGCCCGTCGGCTGCTCGATCAAGGGGCGGCTGACCTCGTCTCCCGAGAGCATTCCTCATGACTGATTCAAAGCAGGACCGACCGCTGGACGGCTGGCGCATCCTCGTACCCCGCGGCGGACCGTGGGGCGACGGCGTCGCCGCGAGTCTGCGTTCCCAGGGCGCGGTGCCCGTCGTCGCGCCCCTCATCAACTTCGCCCCCACGACCGACCAGGCCGCGCTCGACGTGGCGCTGGAGCAGCTGGCAGCGGGTGCGTACGACTGGCTGACGATCACGAGTGCGACGACCGTCGACGTGATGTTCGCGCATCGCGCCGTCGTCCCCCGCACGACGAGGATCGCCGCGGTCGGCGAGACGACCGCCGCGGCTCTGCAGGCCGTGGGCTACGAGGTCGCGCTGGTGCCCGACGAGGACAACTCCGCCGAGGGCATGGCCGAGCAGCTGATCGGGCTGGAGACGGAGCCCCGTCGCATCCTGGCGCTGCGCAGCGAGATCGCGAAGCCGGTGCTGAGCAAGCTGCTGGAGAAGGCCGGACACGACGTCGACAGCGTGGTGGCGTACCGTACCGTCGGAGTCCCTGTGACCGATCGCATCATGCGCGATGTGCAGAACGGCCGCATCAACGCGATCCTGATCACCAGCGGCTCCGTCGCTCAGCAGGTGCGCGAGCAGTTCCCCGACATCCCCGACGAAACGCTGCTGGCTGCGATCGGGCCCCGTACCGCCCACGACGCCCGTAAGGCGGGGCTGCCGATCACGGTGGTCGCCGACCGGCAGACGGTGGATGCCCTCATCGACGCGGTGTCGCACTTCACGCTTCCGCACGCGGCCGACGAGTTCGCGCCGTGAGCTTCCCCGAGACCCGCCTCCGTCGGCTGAGGCAGTCGCCCGCCGTGCGCGACCTCGTACGCGAGACGTCCCTCGAACCCCGTCAGCTCGTGCTGCCGCTGTTCGTCAGGGAGGGCATCTCCGAGGCCTCTCCGATCGGCTCCATGCCCGGCGTCCTGCAGCACTCCCTCGACTCCCTGCGGGCAGCCGCCGTGGACGCGGCCGAGGCCGGAGTCGGCGGAGTGATGCTGTTCGGCGTGCCCGCGGTGCGCGATGCACGCGGCTCCGGGTCCGACGATCCCGCCGGCATCCTGAACGTCGCGACCGAGGCGCTGGCTGCCGAGGTGGGCGACGCCCTCGTGGTGCAGACCGATCTGTGTCTCGACGAGTTCACCGACCACGGCCACTGCGGCGTGCTCGCGGCTGACGGCTCGGTGGACAACGACGCGACCCTGGAGCGGTACACCGCGATGGCGCTCGCGCAGGCGCGAGCGGGCTCCCAGCTGCTCGGACTGTCGGGGATGATGGACGGCCAGGTCGCCGTCATCCGCGCGGCGCTCGACGCCGAGGGCTTCCACTCGACGCTGCTGCTCGCCTACGCCGCGAAGTACGCGAGCGCGTTCTACGGGCCGTTCCGCGAGGCGGTGGACTCTCAGCTCACCGGCGATCGCCGCACTTACCAGCTCGACCCCGGCAACCGCCGGGAGGGCGTGCGCGAGGCCGTCGTCGACGAGGCCGAGGGCGCCGACATCGTCATGGTGAAGCCGGCCATGTCCTTCCTCGACGTGCTCAGGGAGGTGCGCGACACCGTGCATATTCCGGTCTGGGCATATCAGGTGTCCGGCGAGTACGCGATGATCGAGGCCGCCGCCGCGAACGGCTGGATCGATCGTCGGGCCGCCGTGCTGGAGTCGCTGCTGTCGATCCGCCGCGCCGGAGCCGACGCCGTGCTGACCTACTGGGCGACCGAGGCCGCGCGCTGGCTGCGCGGCTGATCGCCCCTTCGCCATCCGGAGGAGTTCTCATGACCGACCGCAATGACGATCTGTTCGCCGCCGCCCGCGCGGTGACCCCCGGCGGAGTGAACTCTCCCGTGCGGGCCTATGGCTCGGTGGGGGGCACTCCGCGTTTCCTGGCCTCGGCCAAGGGGGCGAGGGTGACGGATGCCGCCGGCATCGAGTACGTCGACCTCGTCGCCTCGTGGGGGCCCGCTCTGCTCGGTCACGCGCACCCGGAGGTCGTCGCGGCGGTGCAGGAGGCTGCGACGCGCGGTCTGTCGTTCGGCGCTCCGACGGAGGGCGAGGTGGAGCTCGCGACGCTGATCGCCGACCGCGTGCGGTTCGCCGAGGCGCGCCCGGTCGAGCGCGTCCGTCTCGTGTCGACGGGCACCGAGGCGACGATGACCGCGATCCGCCTGGCGCGCGGGGCGACCGGTCGCGACCTGCTCGTGAAGTTCGCCGGCCATTACCACGGCCACTCCGACGGCCTGCTGGCGGAGGCCGGATCGGGGATCGCGACGCTCGCGCTCCCCGGATCCGCGGGCGTCCCCGCCCCGATCGCCGCGCAGACGCTCGTCATCGGCTACAACGATCCCGACGCGCTGGCGGCGGTCTTCGCCGAGCACGGCGACCGCATCGCGGCCGTGATCGTCGAGGCGTCGGCCGCCAACATGGGCGTGGTGGCGCCGGTTCCCGGTTTCAACCGCCTGATCGCCGACACCGCGCACGAGCACGGCGCCCTGATGATCCTCGACGAGGTGCTCACCGGATTCCGCGTGCACCCCGCGGGCTTCTGGGGCCTGCAGGCCGCGGCGGGCGAGGACTACCTCCCCGACATCATCACCTTCGGCAAGGTCGTCGGCGGGGGGATGCCGCTGGCGGCCCTCGGCGGACGCGCCGAGATCATGGACCTCCTCGCGCCCCTCGGCCCGGTGTACCAGGCGGGAACCCTGTCGGGGAACCCGCTCTCGGTCGCCGCGGGGCTCGCGACGCTGCGCCTCGCGACGCCGGAGGTGTACGAGACGGTGGACGCGGCATCCGCTCGCCTGGTCGCGGCTCTCGAGGGCGCGCTGACGGAGGCCGGGGTCACCCACTCCGTGGCGAAGGCGGGGAACCTGTTCAACGCTTCGTTCCGAGCCTCGGCGCCGCGCGACTACGCGGAGGCCCAGGCGCAGGAGTCGTTCCGGTACGCGCCGTTCTTCCATTCCATGCGCGAGCAGGGAGTGGCGCTCCCGCCGAGCGTGTTCGAGGCCTGGTTCCTCACCGCCGCTCACGGCGACGAGGAGCTCGAACTCATCGAGCAGGCGCTCCCGGCTGCGGCTGCGGCTGCGGCGGCGGCTCGCGCGACTCGCTCCTGACGACGGCTCCCTCCGCGCGCCTCGGCGGTCTCCGGACCCACCGAGACTCGAGTATAGTACATATATTCGAATCTCGGCGTGCGGGAAGGGGAGAAGTGGATCAACACGACAAGGGATCGTTGCGTTCCTGTGAGCAAGACCCAGACAACTGGGGGGATGCCGCTGGCAGACTGGTGGCATGGTGACGTTGCTGCTGGACCAGACGCAACTCGAGATCGTGCTCTCGCCGATCGAGCGCGCCGCGAGCTTCCACCGCGACAACATCCGCATCGAGCGCGAGACCATCGCCAAGGTGCAGCTCACCGATGACGCGTGGACGTGGCTCCGTGGAGTGCCGAACCCCGGCACGCACATCCCGGGAGTGCTCGCCGCGGGAACCTGGAAGACCGCGGGCAGCCTCGACTTCGTCCTGATCCGCAGGCGGCGACCGAGCGTCGTCATCGATCTCGACGGAGACCACGAGTACCGCCGGCTCATCCTGACGACGAGCCACGGTCTCGCGCTGACCCAGGCGCTCCGTCTGGACGTGTCCGACGAGCCCGCCGACGTCGAGGAGATCGTCGCGACCGCTCCGGTCCCGGTGTCCAAGGGGAGTCGCCGTCCCGTGATCCGTCCGCGGCCCGCCTGACCTCGTCAGAGACTCCGCTTCACACGACGAACCCCTCCGTGCCCGCAGGCAGGAGGGGTTCGTCGTGTCAGCGGCGTTCAGCCGTGGTGGTGGTCGTGGTGCTCACCGTCGTGGCGCTCGTGGTGCTCACCGTCGTGGCGCTCAGCCTCGTGGTGCTCGCCCTCGTGGTGCTCACCTTCGGGGTGCTCACCTTCGTGCTCGTGGCCCTCGTGCTCGTGGTGGTCGGAGGCCTGGTCGCCCTCGGCGGGATTCCCCGCGTCATGCGCAGCCTCTTCGGCGGAGCTTCCGTCCTGAGAGGTCGGAACAGTGTCGATCACTCCGGTCGTGGCGACCGACCAGTGCGCGCCCTCGTCCTGCCCCTGCTCATCGCTCGTCGGCGCGTGCTCATCGCCCGTGGGCGCCTCGCCGAAGGGGTAGTCCTTCGGCTCATCCTCGTAGTAGGCGCGAGCCGCGGCTGCGAGCATCGACGAGACGGCTGCCGCCCGAGGGTCGGCATCCTCTTCGCTCGCGGTTTCCGACGCTTCGTCGCCTACGGTCTCTGACGCTTCGTCGCCGGCGGTCTCCGACGCTTCGTCGCCCGCGGTCTCCGACGCTTCGGATTCTGTTGTTTCGGTGTCGGATGCCTCGGTGTCGGATGCCTCGGACGCCTCGGACGACTCGGGCTCGGACGCTGCGGTCGTCTCCTCCGAGGAGTCGAGGCCCTCGAAGACCTCGAGGCCGGAGTGCTCGGCGTCCTCGCCGGCATCGTGCGGCTCGGTGGCCGTCTCGCCGGTGTCGGCCGACGCGGTGCCGAACAGGATCTCGTCGAACGAGGGTCCTCCGGCGGGGTCTGCAGCGGGGGCCTCTTCGGTCTCGGTCGACTCGGCGACCTCGCCCGACGCCTCTGCGGTGCCGGTGTCAGCGTCGTCGTCTGTCGCGTCGTCAGCCGCATCGGCCGTGTCCTCGGCATCCGCTGCGTCTGCGGCGTACCCGAGCTCAGCGGCGGCGTGATCGACATCGGCCGCGGCATCCTCGGCGTCCGCTGCGGCGTCGACCGCGTCGGAGGCGGCATCGGCCGCATCCTCCGCAGAGGAGGCCTCGGCGATCGCCGCTCCCGCGCCGGCGGTCAGCACGGCGGCGGCCAGCGGGTCTCCGGGAACGGACTCGGCTTCCAGCGGCAGCACGTCCTCGGCGGCGGGCGCGTCATCGAGGGGGGCTTCGTCGGTGGACTCCTCCTCGACGGGGGTCTCCTCGACGGAGGCTTCCTCGACCGGGGCTTCCTCGGCGGCGTCGTCCGCGGCCGACGCGGGCGCCTCGGGGAGCACGAGCTGCGAGGCGACGGCCTCGGCGTGCGGCGCGAGCTTGCCTCCGCGCACGAGCTCGATGAACACATCCTCCAGCGTCGGTCCTCGCTGCACGAGGGTGCTCAGCGCGACGCCGGCGGCCGCTGCGACCGATCCGACGGTCTTGGCGTCTCCGCCGCGCACGGTGAGACCCGAGCGCAGCACCTCGACCTCGAACCCTGCGGCGGCGAGGGCGGAGGTGAGAGCGGCGCGATCCGCGGCATCCACCACCACCGAACCGGCTGCGGGGTCGGCGAGGCTCTCGATGCCGCTGGACAGGACCAGCCGGCCCTTCGACAGCACGAGCACGTGATCGGCGACCTGCTCGACCTCGCTCAGCACGTGCGAGGAGACGAGGACGGTGCGCCCCTCATCGGCCAGACGGCGCATCAGCAGGCGCATCCAGCGGATGCCCTCGGGGTCGAGGCCGTTGGCCGGCTCGTCGAAGACGAGGGTTCCGGCGTCGCCGAGCAGGGCGTGCGCGACGCTGAGGCGCTGCCGCATCCCGAGGGAGAAGCTGCCGATACGGCCCTCGCCCTCACCGTCGAGGCCCACGAGCGCGAGCACCTCGTCGACACGGGAGAGGGGGATGCCGTTGGCCTTCGCGGCGATGGTCAGCTGCCTGGCCGCGGTGCGCCGAGGGCGGTAGACCGTCTCCTCGAGCACCGAGCCGATCGTGCGCAACGGGGTGCGCAGGTCTGCATAGGGCACGCCGCCGATCGTGGCCGTACCGCTGGTCGGGCGCACCTGGCCGAGCAGGATGCGCAGCGAGGTCGTCTTGCCGGCTCCGTTCGGGCCGAGGAAAGCGGTCACGACACCGGGCTCGACCCGAGCGGAGAAGTCGGACACCGCCGTCACATCGTTGAAACGCTTCGTGACGCGCGTGAACTCGAGCACCTGTCCGTCGGGCATCCGCGACCTCTCCTTGCATGGGCAGTTCTGTCTATCCTGCCGGAAAAGCCGCAGGATCGCGCATTTCCCGGTGAAAAGGGCGCCTCGGAAACGGGAGTAGCCTGGCTCTCGTGACCGATCCCACCGTTGCTCCGCGCGTTCTCGTCCGCACCGAAGGAGCCCTCGGGCGGCTCACGCTCAACCGCCCTGAGGCGATCAACGCCCTCGACCACGACATGATCGTGCAGCTGACGGCGGCCCTCGACGCCTGGCGCGACGACACCGATGTGCAGATCGTCGTCCTGGACGGCGAAGGCGAGCGGGGCCTGTGCGCCGGAGGGGACGTCCGTGCGCTGCACGCGCAGATCGTCGCGGGGAAGGCGGAGGAGACCGCGCAGTTCTTCCGGGCCGAGTACGCCCTGAACGCGATGATCGCCGAGTACCCCAAGCCGGTCGTGGCGATCGCCGACGGCATCACGATGGGCGGCGGCATCGGCCTCGCCGGTCACGCGGCGATCCGCATCGTCACCGAGCGCTCGACCCTGGCGATGCCGGAGACCCGCATCGGATTCACTCCCGATGTCGGCGGCACCTGGCTGCTCGGGCGCGCCCCCGGCCGCTTCGGGGAGTACTTCGGCCTCACCGGCGGCACCATGAACGCCGCGGATGCCGTCTACCTCGGCTTCGCCGACCACTTCGTGCCCTCCGACCGGCTGGAGGCGCTGCGCGAGGCCCTCGCCTACCGTGCCGATCCGACCGGGCCGGCGGAGATCGTGCTGCTCTTCGACGAGACACCAGAGCCGTCGGCCCTGCCCGCATCGCGCGAGTGGATCGACGAGGCGTTCTCCGCACCGTCGGTCGCCGAGATCGTCGAGCGTCTGAAGGCGCAGGGCACAACGGATGCCGCAGCGATCGCCGACCTGCTGGAGGGCCTCGCCCCCACCGGTCTCGCCGTCACGCTCGACGCGGTCCGCGAGGCCAGGGACCTCCCCGGTCTGCGCGCGGCGCTGGAGGGCGAGTACCGCAGGGTGCTGTGGTTCGTGAACGAGCACCCCGACCTCGTGGAGGGCATCCGCGCGCAGCTGGTCGACAAGGACCGCAACCCGAAGTGGAACCCGCCGACCATCGCCGAACTGGCACCGGATGCCGGAGCCGACGCGCGGGCGTACGTGCCGGAGCACCCCCTGTTCTGAATCGGTCCCGTTGTTCTCCCGAGTGCACAAACCGCAGACCGCAGCGAAATAAGGTTCGCTGTGAGCGAAGGTCCCCCCTCAGGGGGATGCGAATGTCCGTGGCACGTGACAATCTGTGATGCGGCTGATTGTCGGTCGGCATCCGCCAGCCGAGAAATCCGCTGTTCCAACCCCTCAAGGAAGTCCGCCTGTGCTGGGAAAAATCCTCGTCCGCTATCTCTCCCGATATCGATGGCTGCTCGTCGGCGTCCTGGTGTTCCAGTTCGCCAGCGCCCTCGCGTCGCTGTACCTGCCGAACCTGAACAAAGACCTCATCGACCAGGGCGTCGCCCAGGGCGACACCGCGTACATCTGGCGCACCGGCCTGTTCATGCTCGTCGTCTCGCTCGGCCAGATCGTCGCGTCCGTCATCGCGACCTACTTCGCCGCCAGGGCCGCCATGGGGGCCGGCCGTGACATCCGCGCCGACGTCTTCGCCAAGGTGAGCGGATTCTCCGAGCGCGAGGTCTCGCAGTTCGGCGCCGGCTCACTGATCACCCGCAACACGAACGACGTGCAGCAGGTCCAGATGCTCGCCATGATGGGCGCGACGATGTTCGTCACCGCGCCTCTGCTCGCCATCGGCGGCATCATCATGGCCGTCGTGACGAACGCCAGCCTGAGCTGGCTGATCGCCGTCTCCGTCCCGGTCATGCTGATCATCGCCCTCCTGATCATCAGCCGCATGGTGCCGCTGTTCCGGAGCATGCAGAAGAAGATCGACAACGTCAACCGCATCATGCGCGAGCAGCTCACCGGCGTCCGCGTCGTGCGCGCCTTCGTGCGCGAGGAGATCGAAGAGGAGCGCTTCCGCGGCGCGAACACCGACATCATGGTGGTCGGCCGCAAGATCGGCTCCCTCTTCGTGCTCCTGTTCCCGCTGTTCATGCTCGTGCTCAACGTCACGGTCGTCGCGGTGATCTGGTTCGGCGGCATCGAGGTCAACTCGGGCACCGTCGAGATCGGCACGCTCTTCGCGTTCATGCAGTACATCGGCCAGATCATGATGGGTGTCATCATGTCGAGCTTCATGGCGATGATGATCCCGCGCGCCGCCGTCTCGGCCGAGCGCGTCGGCGAGGTCCTCGACTCGACGTCGAGCATGACGCGCCCCGAGCACGGCGTCAGCGACTTCCCCGTCCCCGGAGCCGTGGCCTTCGACGCCGTCGAGTTCACCTACCCCGGTGCGGAGTCGCCTGTCCTGCACGGCATCAGCTTCGCCGCGGAACCGGGGGAGACCGTCGCGATCGTCGGATCCACCGGTGCGGGCAAGACGACGCTCGTCTCCCTGATCCCTCGGCTCTTCGACGTCACCGGAGGCGCCGCCTTCGTGGGTGGGACCGACGTGCGCGAAGCCGACGTCGACGCGCTGTGGCAGAGCATCGGCCTGGTGCCCCAGCGTCCGTTCCTCTTCACGGGCACCGTGGCGTCGAACCTTCGCTACGGCCGTGAGGACGCCACCGATGAAGAGCTCTGGCATGCGCTGGAGATCGCACAGGGGCGCGACTTCGTCGAGGAGATGCCCGATGGGCTGAACTCGCGCATCGCCCAGGGTGGCACGAACGTCTCGGGCGGTCAGCGCCAGCGTCTCGCCATCGCCCGTGCGATCGTGCACCAGCCGCAGATCCTCGTCTTCGACGACTCGTTCTCGGCGCTCGATCTCACCACAGACGCTCGCCTGAGGCAGGCGCTGTGGCGGGAGCTCCCGCACGTCACGAAGATCGTCGTCGCGCAGCGCGTCTCGACGATCACGGATGCCGATCGCATCGTCGTCCTTGAAGGAGGAACCATGGTCGGCGTGGGCACCCACGAGGAGCTGCTCGAGACCAACGACACGTACCGCGAGATCGTCGAGTCGCAGCTGGGGGTGGACGCATGAGCGCGCAGAACCCGTCGACTCCCGAGAAGCCGCAGAGCCGTCGGGAGCGCATGGCGGCGGCCAAGGCCGCCGCGACCGTCGAGCCCGAGCTCACCGAGGAGGAGAAGTACGAGGCCGAGCTCGCCGAGCAGGCCCGTCAGAACTCGGGGGACTGGGACAGCGTCGCGCCGGGCAAGGCCGACAACTTCGGCCCGAGCTTCAAGCGGATGATCGGGCTCCTCAAGCCCTCCGCCGTCTGGTTCGTGTTCGTGTCGATCCTCGGCGCCATCGGCGTCTTCCTCTCCGTGGCGGCCCCGAAGGTCCTCGCCGAGGCGACCAACCTCGTCTACGCGGGCTTCTTCTCCAACGAACTGGGACGCAAGACCGACACGTTCCCCGGGTTCCCCGCAGGGACACCGAAGAGCGAGGTCGTGGAGCAGCTGCGCCAGTTCGGCCAGGACGACTTCGCCAACCAGGTCGCCGCGATGCGCGACTTCAAGGTCGGCGACGGCATCGACTTCGAGGCCATGCGCTGGATCATCCTCGCGGTGCTGGCGATCTACGTGCTCGCCGCGCTCCTCAGCTGGATCCAGGGCTACGTCATCAACGTCATCATGGTCCGCACCATGTGGCGCCTGCGCGAAGACGTCGAGGCGAAGATCAACCGTCTGCCCCTGTCGTACTTCGACAAGGTGCAGCGAGGTGAACTGATCTCGCGGGTCACGAACGACATCGACAACATCACGCAGACCATGCAGCAGTCGCTGTCCGGCGCCCTCACCTCCGTGCTCACGGTGGTCGGCGTGCTGATCATGATGTTCTCGATCTCGTGGCAGCTCGCGCTCGTCGCCCTGATCGCGCTCCCGCTGATGGGCGTCATCTTCGGCGTCATCGGTCCGCGTTCGCAGAAGGCCTTCGGCCAGCAGTGGCGCAAGGTCGGACGCCTGAACGCCCGCGTCGAGGAGGCCTTCTCCGGCCACGCACTGGTCAAGGTCTTCGGACGCGAGCAGGACGCTCTCGACAAGTTCCAGGTCGAGAACGAGGAGCTGTTCCAGTCGGCGTTCAAGGCGCAGTTCCTCTCGGGCATCATCATGCCCGCGATGACCTTCGTCGGCAGCCTCAGCTACGCCGCCCTCGCGGTGCTGGGTGGCCTCATGGTCGCCAACGGCCAGCTGCGCCTCGGCGACGTGCAGGCGTTCATCCAGTACTCGCAGCAGTTCTCCCAGCCGCTGGCAGAGCTCGGCGGCATGGCAGCGGTCGTGCAGTCGGGAACCGCCTCCGCGGAGCGCGTCTTCCAGCTGCTCGACGAAGACGAGCAGGAGCCGGATGCCGACGACGCCCCCACGGTCGTCGACGGCAAGGGCGTCATCGAGTTCGAGAACGTCGCGTTCTCCTACTCGGAGGACCGTCCGCTCATCACCGACCTGTCGTTCCAGGTCGAGCCAGGGCAGACCGTCGCGATCGTCGGCCCGACCGGCGCGGGAAAGACCACGCTGGTCAACCTGATCATGCGGTTCTACGAGCTCAGCGGCGGACGCATCCTGCTCGACGGGCAGGACATCGCGGACATGACACGCGACGACCTGCGCTCGCGCACCGGAATGGTGCTGCAGGATCCGTGGCTGTTCGCCGGGAGCATCCGCGAGAACATCCGCTACGGCCGCTCCACGGCGACCGACGACGAGGTGCTCGCCGCCGCGAAGGCGACGTACGTCGACCGGTTCGTGCACGCTCTCCCCGAGGGCTACGACACGGTCCTCGACGAAGACGCGTCGAACGTCTCGGCGGGCGAACGCCAGCTCATCACCATCGCCAGGGCGTTCGTCGCGCAGCCGTCGATCCTCATCCTCGATGAGGCGACATCGGCGGTCGACACCCGCACCGAGCTGCTGCTGCAGCACGCGATGGCGGCGCTCCGAGAAGGACGCACGTCCTTCGTCATCGCGCACCGCCTGTCGACCATCCGTGACGCCGACCTCATCCTCGTGATGGAGCACGGCGACATCGTGGAGAAGGGCACGCACGACGAGCTCATCGCCGCGCAGGGCGCCTACTGGCGTCTGTACCAGTCGCAGTTCGAGCAGGCCGCGGCCGACATCGACGCCGAAGAGGCGCTCACCGGAACGACCCCCGTGGTCGTCACCGGCGACGCCGAGGCCGAGGCGGATGCCGCGCGCGTCGGCGCCTCGGTCGGCGCGCAGAGCCCGGCAGCGGAGGTCGCCTCGGCGGAGTCGCTCATCGAGCGTTCGGACTCCGGCGACAACAGGGCCTGAGCTCACCGCGAAAGCCTCGCCCCGGTCACTCGGGGCGGGGCTTTCGCGTGCGCTGGGCCGTGTCCCCGGGAGTTGTGCGCCTGGGCGCCCGCGTGCTCAGGGGTCGTGCGCCCTGGGGCCGTGCGCCCGGGGGCTATGCGCCTGGCTCCGGCTAGCGTTTGTCGGAGGTCAGGCCGAAGAGCTCCAGGGGGTGGGTGAGACGCCACCAGGCGCTGGGCCCCTCGAGCTTCTTCTTCAGAGTGAGTGGAGTCGTCGCCGTGTCGAGGGGGCCGGCGACGGTCAACGTGCCGACCTCGGCGCCCGCCTTGCTCTTCTCGCCCAGATCGAACTCGGGCGTCGCCTCCGCCGCGGCGGAGTCCCACAGCACGACGTCGGCGTCGGCATCCGTCACGATCTCGGTGGATGCACCCCACAGGGTGTCCACCTCTCCGACGACGGTTCCCTTCGCCACCGCGGGGGTCTCGGCCTGCAGCGCGTCCTCGACCTGCGAGAACAGAGACCGCGTCGACGCGAGACGCATGTCGTCATCGGCCTGCGTGAGCACCGAGGCGTAGAGATGCACGGTCGTGCCGTCGACGACCACGTCCTTCGCGGTGAGCAGATTCCAGCTCTCGTGAAGGGTGCCGGTCTTGATGCCGACCACACCGGAGTCCGACAGCATCCCGTTCGTGTTCTTCACGAGTCCGGCGCCCGGCAGCTCGACCGAGGGCGTGCCGACGATCCCCGCGAACACGGGGTTCTGCATCGCCCGCTCCGCCACGGCGATCAGCGCCTCGGGGGTCGCCGTGTTGCGCTCGTCGAACCCGGAGGGCGAGAGGATCGTGATGCCCTGGATGCCGCGATCTCTGAGCCAGGTCGCCGCGGCGTCTGCGAAGGCCTTGTCCGAGCCCCAGATCTCCTTCGCGAGGCGGTCGATGTAGTTGTTCGCCGAGCCGAGCAGGATGCCTTGCAGCATCTGGAACTCCGTCAGGGAACCCCCGACGGGCACGTCGAGCGCCGACTGGTCGCTGCGCTTGTACGCGAGATACGACTGGCTGTCGGCCTTGGTGAACGAGAAGGACGGGCCCTGCTCGCCGACGGCGAGCGGCATCTGATCCAGCACCATGAGCACGCTGACCACCTTGGTGATGCTCGCGATGACGGCCGGATCCGGCGAAGAGGCGACCGTTCCGATGCCCTGGATGCCGACCGCCGCGCTGCCCTGCGTCGGCCACGTGATGGCCGCTGCCGGAGCGGCCGTCGCCTGGAACTCCGCCGTCTTCACGGTCGGCGCGACCTCGTGCAGCGGCCACAGCAGGGTCGTGCCCGCGTAGGAGGCGGCCAGTGCGGCGAGGATGCCGATCGGCACGAGCACGCCTGGACCCGCCGCGGCGGGGCGCAGCCGGGCGCCCGTCCAGAGCGCGGCCCCTGGTTCGCGCACCTGATCGCCGTCGAGCGTCGCCGTCGGGGAGTGGTCGGCGACGGATGCCGCATCCACCCAGGTGAGTGCGGTCGCCGCTCCGCCCTCGCTCGCCCACTGAGCGGCGGGGGCCTCTGCGTCCGCGACCAGCTGCTCCAGTTCGGAGTCGTGAGCCGAAGCATCCGGGATCGCGGGGACCCGGTCGAGCTCCGCGTCGATGGCCGACGTGTCCGCGTCTGCGGCGGCGTCGATCGGGGCATCGCCCAGGGGAGCGGTGGCCTCGGCGGAGTCAGGAGCGGTCACCTGCTTACGGTACCGAACTCTCCCGTGAGAACCGCGGTGCCGCAACAGGGGAGCGCGGAGTGTCGGCACTGGGTATGATCGAGAGCACAACCACGGGAGTCCGGCGAGCCGGGCTGAGAGGGAGCGAATCGCGCTTCGACCGTCGAACCTGATCCGGATCATGCCGGCGCAGGGAGGAGTTCAGATGAGTACGTCCACGCACCGGTCGAGCACCGAAGCGGCATCCACGGCCACAGGCCTGCGCAACGCCCAGCTCTGGCGCTGGCGCGTCGTCGACATCGTCGTGGCCAGCGTCGTCGCCGTCGCCTGCGCGGCGATCTTCTTGCTGTGGAACGTCGGATACGTGACCCCGAGCGGGGCCCTCGAGGCGCTGCTCCCCGGCGTCCAGGGACTGCTCGCCGGTCCGTGGCTGATCGCCGGCGTCCTCGGCGGGCTGATCGTCCGCAAGCCCGGCGCCGCGCTCTACACCGAGCTGGTCGCCGCGATCATCTCGGCGCTGATCGGCAACGCGTGGGGGCCGCTGACCATCGTCTCCGGACTCGTGCAGGGCATCGGCGCCGAGCTGATCTTCCTCGTGTTCCTGTACGGCGTCTGGCGTCTGCCCGTCGCGATGCTGGCCGGCGCCGGCGCGGGGCTCGCGTGCGGCATCAACGACCGCATCCTCTGGTACCCGGGGGTGGACACGCTCTTCACCGCCGTCTACATCTCCTCGACGACCATCTCCGGTGCGGTGATCGCCGGGCTCGGCGCCTGGCTGATCGCCCGCGGACTCGCCGCCACCGGCGCCCTGAGCCGGTTCGCGGCCGGCCGCGAGGTCACCGCACGAGTGTGACCGCCCGGGTGAACCCCGCCGCGCTCGATGCGCGCGGCTGGGGATGGCGCTACGCCACCCGGCTGCGCTGGGCCGTGCGCGAGGTCGAACTGCGAATCGAGCCGGGGGAGCGGGTGCTTCTGCTCGGCGCCTCCGGCTCGGGCAAGTCCACGCTGCTGCAGGGCTTCGGCGGCGTGCTCGGCGGCGCCGACGAGGGGGAGACGCACGGAGCGCTCCTCGTCGACGGCGTTCCCGCGACGGAGAGCCGGGGCCGCGTGGGGATGGTGCTGCAGGACCCCGACACGCAGACCATGCTCGCCAGGGTCGGCGACGACATCGCCTTCGGATGCGAGAACCTCGGCGTGCCCCGCGAGGAGATCTGGCCGCGGGTGCGCGAGGCGATGGATGCCGTCGAGCTCGACGTGCCCCTCGACCGCTCGACAGCGGCGCTCTCGGGAGGGCAGAAGCAGCGGCTGGCGCTGGCGGGCGTGATCGCCATGCGCCCCGGAGCGATCCTGCTCGACGAGCCGACCGCCAACCTCGACCCCGAGGGGGTGCGGGATGTGCGGGATGCGGTCGCCGCCGCCCTCGACGCGACCGGGGCGACCCTCGTCGTGATCGAGCACCGCATCGACGCGTGGCTGCCCCTGGTCGACCGGGTCATCGTGCTCGGCGCGGAGCCCGAAGGCACCGTCGTCCTGGCGGACGGGACTCCCGACGAGGTGCTCGGCACGCGCGGCGCCGAGCTCGCCGCATCCGGGGTCTGGGTGCCCGGTCATCCGCCGGCTGTTCCCCCTCCGCCGGCGTACGGACCGGGTGAGGTCCTGCTGCGGGCGCACGCCCTGACCGTGGCGCGCAGCCGCGGCATCCCGGTCGCCGGTCCCTTCGACCTCGACGTGCACGCGGGGGAGGCGATCGGCATCACCGGCCCCAACGGGGCGGGCAAGTCGACCTTCGGGCTCACGCTCGCGGGTCTCATCCCGGCGGAGAGCGGGCGGGTCGTCGCCTCGGCAGCGCTGTCGTCGGGGTCGGGAGACGACCCCTTCCGCTGGACGTCCCGCGCGCTGCTCACCCGCATCGCGACGGTGCTGCAGACCCCCGAGCACCAGCTCCTCGCGAAGACCGTTCGGGAGGAGCTCGCCGTGGGCCCCCGCGCTCTGCGGCTGGACGAGGCGGAGATCGCCCGACGTGCCGACGAGCTGCTGGAGCGTCTGCGGCTGACCGCGCTCGCCGAGGCGAACCCGTACACGCTGTCCGGAGGGGAGAAGCGTCGTCTCACGGTGGCCGCCGCTCTCGCCACTCGCCCGCAGATGATCTTGCTCGACGAGCCGACGTTCGGGCAGGACGCCACGACCTGGGCCGAGCTCGTCGCGATCATCGCCGGTCTGAGAGACGACGGCGCCGCGATCGTCGCGATCAGCCACGATGAGGCCGTGCTGCGCGCCCTGCACGCCCGCAGGCTCGAGGTGGGCGCATGATCGACCCGCTCACCGCCCGCATCGAGCGCCGCGGCCCCATCGCTCCGCGCTCGGCGCTCGCCAAGCTCGCCGCGGCGCTGCTCATCGCGGTTCCGCTCATCCTCTCGATCGACGTGGTGTCGGCATCCGTCGCCCTGGTCCTGGAGATCCCGCTGCTGCTGCTCGCGGGCCTCGGCGCACGCGAGTTCTGGACCCGCACCGCCGTGCTCTGGATCGCGGCGCCGCTGAGCGCGGTCACGATCGCCCTGTACGGAGCGCAGAGCGGCGAGGTGCACTTCGAGTGGCTGCTGATGAGGGTGAGCGACGGATCGCTCGCGCTCGCCGCCGCCACCGCGGTGCGCGTGCTGGCGATCGGCCTGCCCTCCGTGGTGCTCTTCGTCACGGTCGATCCCACCGACCTCGCCGACGATCTGGCGCAGCGGCTCCGGCTGCCCGCGCGCTTCGTCGTCGGAGCCCTCGCCGGAATGCGGATGCTCGGACTCCTCGCCGACGACTGGCGGGCTCTCGCGCTCGCCAGGAGGGCGCGGGGCGTCGCCGATCAGGGTCGTATCCGCCGCACCCTCGGCATGGCGTTCGCGCTGTTCGTGCTCGCGATCCGCCGCGGCTCCTCGCTCGCCACGGCGATGGAGGCCAGGGGATTCGGGGGAACCGGTCCGCGGTCGTGGGCGCGGGAATCAGTGTGGACCCGGCGCGACACCGCGCTCCTGCTCGCGTGCGCGGTGATCCCGCTCGTCGCGATCGCCGCCGCCGTCGCGACCGGCTCCTGGAACTTCGTCATCGGCGCGGGCGGGGCGTCGTGACTCAGGTCCTGTTCCACAGCCGCCGGTAGTAGGCGAGCCGTTCACGGTCGGGCTCCACGCCGTACGCCTCGATGAGGGTGTCGGTCCAGCCCGGGCCGGCGTTCCACTTCGTGCTCATCGCGGCGACGGCGATGTCCGCCCAACGGTCGGCGACTCCGATCGCGGCGAGGTCGACGTGCGCGACGGGGCGGCCCGCATCGTCCAGCAGCGTGTTGGGCATGCAGGCGTCGCCGTGGCACACCACGAGCCTGTCGACCGGAGGGTGCGTCCGCAGCTTCTCCGGCACGATCACGCCGCGCGCGGCGGCGCCGCTGATGCGACCTGCGACGCTCCACTCCCACGGGCACTCGTCGACGGGAAGGCTCTCATGCAGCATCCGGAGGCCCTCGCCGACCGCGCGCACGGCCCGTTCCGGATCGTCATGCCAGCGGGGATCCACGGCGCTGCGTGCATCGAGCGCCACCGTGACGAGCCACTCGTGCTCGGCATCCTGCCCCTGCTCGATCACCTCGGGGACGGTGATCCACCGGCGTGCCCAGCGCATCCGCTCGGCCTCGTCCCGCATGTTCGCCTCGGTGTCGTGCGGTCCCCACTTGATGTAGCGGTCGTCGTCGGTGCGGAAGGTCAGCCCGCCGATGCCGTTCACCCACACCGGTTCGAGACCGGCGCCGCCCGCGAGCTCGCGGACCCGTGCGGGTACGGGGAGATCGAGGGAGGGGATGCTCACGTTTCCATCCTGCCGTGCGCCCGCAGCGCCTCCTCCAGCACGACGGCGTGGTTGTGCACCGGGTCGTGCGCCGCGTACACGAGGGTGACGACCGGATGCGGGCGCAGAGCGGCGGCGAGCTCGCGCAGCGCCTCCGCAGACTCGTGCGCGAGCTGCGCGCGGTACCGGTCGGCGTAGACGTCCCACTCGTCGTCGGGGGCCGCGTGCCAGTCGCGGCGGAGGTCGGGGCTCGGCGCGGTGTCCTTCGCCCACAGATCGACGGCGGCGCGCTCCTTCGAGACGCCTCGGGGCCACAGCCGATCGACGAGCACGCGGAAGCCGTCGTCGGCCGAGGCGGTGTCGTAGGCTCGCTTGCGACGCAGTTCCATGCGTCCAGCACACACCACCCACGGTCGCTTCGGCAAGGACGCCGACGACGGATGCCGTGACACTACGAGTCACGTACACTGAGACCGCGTATCACCAGCGGTTGCAACGACGTTCGAAGGAGAACTCCAGATGCAGATCACCGGACAGGGCGCGCTCATCACGGGCGGAGCCTCGGGTCTCGGCCTCGCGACGGCACGGCGCCTCGCCGCGGCCGGCGCCCACGTCACCATCGTCGACCTCGCCTCCTCGAAGGGCGCGGAGCTGGCGGAGGAGCTCGGCGGGCTGTTCGTCGCGGCCGACGTCACGAGCGCCGATGAGGTGCAGGCCGCTGTCGCCGCCGCGCAGGCCGCTGCGCCGCTGCGCATCGTCGTGAACTGCGCGGGCATCGCGCCGCCGGCCAAGGTGCTCGACCGCGAGGGCAACCCCGCCGTCCTCGCCGACTTCGAGCGGGTCGTCCGCATCAACCTCGTCGGCACGTTCAACGTGCTGTCGCAGGCATCCGCGGTCATCGCGAAGAACGAGCCCACCGAGTCCGGAGACCGCGGCGTCATCATCAACACCGCGAGCGTCGCCGCGTTCGACGGCCAGATCGGCCAGCCCGCCTACTCGGCGTCGAAGGGCGGCGTCCACGCGATGACCATCCCGGTCGCCCGCGAGCTCGCCCGCTACGGCATCCGCGTCTGCACCATCGCCCCCGGGATCATGGAGACCCCCATGCTGATGGGCCTGCCGCAGGCCGCGCAGGACTCGCTCGGCCAGCAGGTGCCGTTCCCCTCGCGGCTGGGCCGCCCCGACGAGTACGCCGCCCTCGCGCAGCAGATCGTCGAGAACGGCTACCTCAACGGCGAGACGATCCGCCTCGACGGCGCGATCCGGATGGCGCCGAAGTAAACACCCCCAGAAGAGCTGTGCCGGTCGCGAAACCGGTCGACGTTCCTCCGGAACGTCGACCGGGTCTGCGACCGGAATCAGGAATCGAGGAGAGACATGAGCACACTGGCAGGAAAGACCATCCTGATGTCGGGCGGCAGCCGCGGCATCGGGCTCGCCATCGCGCTGAAGGCCGCGGCGGACGGCGCGAACATCGCGATGCTCGCGAAGACCGACACCCCGCACCCGAAGCTCGAGGGCACCGTGCACACGGCGGCGGAGCAGATCCGCGCCGCGGGCGGCCAGGCGCTGCCGATCGTCGGCGACGTGCGCGACGACGACGACATCACCGAGGCGGTGCTGAAGGCGCAGGGCGAGTTCGGCGGCATCGACATCGTCATCAACAACGCCAGCGTCATCGACCTGTCGCGCTCGCTCGACCTGAGCGCGAAGAAGTACGACCTCATGCAGGACGTCAACGTGCGCGGCACGTTCATGCTGTCCCGTGCGGCGGTGCCCGTCCTGAAGGACGCCGCGAACCCCCACATCCTCTCCCTCTCGCCGCCCCTGAACCCGACGCCCAAGTGGCTCGGCGCGCACACCGGCTACACGCTCGCGAAGTTCGGCATGACGATGGTCACGCTCGGACTGGCCGCGGAGTTCGCCCGCGACGGCATCGCCGCGAACACGCTGTGGCCGCGCACGACCATCGCCACCGCCGCGGTGCAGAACCTGCTCGGCGGCGACAAGGTCATGGCCGCCAGCCGCACGGCCGACATCTACGCGGATGCCGCGTACGCGGTGCTGCTCAAGCCCGCGGCCGAGTGCACCGGACAGACGCTCGTGGTCGAAGACGTGCTGGAGGCGGAGGGCATCACCGACTTCTCGGGCTACGCCGCGGTCCCGGGCACTCCGGACGACCGTCTGTTCCCCGACATCTTCCTCTGAGCGTCGCGCTCGAGTGCGGGCGGGCGCGGGCGCGTTAGAACAGCAGGTACACGGAGCCGACGACCGTCAGCGCGATCACGAGGCGGTCGAACAGCGCCTGCGGAATGCGCCGCGCGATGCGGAGTCCGACCAGCGCGCCGACCACGACCAGCGGCGCGAGGATCAGATCCATCAGCAGCACGGATGGCGTGAAGAGTCCGAGACCCGCGAGGAACGGCACCTTCACGAGGTTCACGATCGCGAAGAACCACGCGGAGGTGCCGAGGAACACCTGCACCTGGGTGCGCGTGGCCAGGAAGTACATCGACATCACCGGGCCGCCCGCGTTCGCGACCATCGTCGTGAAGCCGCCGAGCGCGCCGTAGGTCGATGAGAGCAGGATGCCGCTGCGCGGGGCGGCGGCGGCATCCCGGCGGTCCTCCCGCCGACGGCGCCACAGCGTGATCGCGATCATGACCAGCAGGATCACTCCGACGGCCCTGCGCACGAGGCCGTCGCCGGCCAGCGCGAGGAACGCGAAGCCGACGAGGAGGCCGGCGATCACCGCGGGGGCGAGGCGCAGCAGCGTCGGCCAGTGCGCGTGCCGGCGGTAGGCGATCAGCGCGAAGACGTCGCCGACGATGAAGAGCAGCAGCATCGCCGCCGTGGAGGTGCGTGCGGGCAGCACTGCGGCGAACAGCACGACGGCCAGGGTGGAGCCGCCGGGGATCGCCGCCTTCGAGAGGCCGGTGATGACCGCGGCGAGGCCGAGCGCGGCCCAGGCCCACGCGCTGAGGTCGGTCACCGGTCGATCTCGGCGACGATCGCGTCGTAGCCGCGGGAGGCGGCGAGGTCGCGGGGGAGCACGCCGTCGCCGTCGCGGATCGACACGTCGGCGCCGCCGTCGATGAGCGCCCGCACGACTTCGGCGTAGCGCGCAGAGCCGTCGCCGAGCACGATCGCCTCGTGCAGTGCCGTCCAGTTCAGGTCGTTGACGTGGTTCGGGTCGACCCCCGCGTCGAGCAGGATCTCGACGGTGCGGAGCAGCCCGCGCTCGGACGCGGGGATGAGCGCCGTGCCGCCGAAGCGGTTGGTGCTGCCCAGGTCGGCGCCGTTCTCCAGGGTCAGCTGCAGGATCTCGTCGTGTCCGCGGGCGCCGGCGTAGAGGTAGGCCGAGTCCTGGATGTCGTCTGCGGCGTTCACGTCGGCGCCGGCGTCGATGAGCGCACGGGCGGCCTCCACGTGGTTCTTCTTGGTCGCCGCGACGAGCGCGGTCATGCCGCCGTCGCCGCGGGCCTCGATCTCGGCTCCCGCATCGAGGGCGGCCTGCACGGCGTCGGCATCCCCCTCGGAGGCGGCGGCGAGGAGGTCGTGGGTGGCGGCGGTCATGGCGGATCCTTCGGCGTGCGTCGTGGACGGCGGAGCGGATGCCGTGCACGCCGTCGCGCCGAGGAGTGTCACCGCGGCGATCGTGAACGCCTGCAGCATCCGTCCGGTTCTCATGCTTCTGGTATACCAAATGAAGCTGACGGTGTTACCGTCCGGGAGTCCACGCCTCGATCGCGTCCTTGGCCTCCTTGAGGCCGACCCCGGTGTGCTCGCGGAGAGCCTTGATCGCGGTGATCTTCGCGCCCTCGGCGAGGAGCCTGTCGATGTCCGCCGCGACCGACGCGGGCAGAGAGGCGCGGATCGACGACGGCGTGATCGAGGTGCGGGCCGCGTTCGCGTGCGAGACGGCGGCGGCGTGCGGCGCGGTGGTGCTGATCGACCAGTGGTCGATGCGGTCCTTCGCCTCCTTCAGGCCGACGCCGGTGCTCTGGCGGTAGAGCTTGATCGCCTGGATCTTCTGGTCGGACGCGACGAGCCGGTCGATGTCCGCCACGACCTGCGGAGTGAGGCCCGACGTCGGGCTCATCGACGAGGTCGCGGGGGCCGTGCGCGCCGTGGTCGGCGAGGGGCGGTACACCTGCGCCTCCGGCTCCTTCGGGCGCATGCCGCGCAGGGCGGCGGCGACGATGACGATGCCCACCACGACGACGGCCGCGACGACGATGACGACGATGATGGAGTCCACGGGCTCAGTCTATGCAGGCGAGTCTCGCGGCCCCAGGGCCTTCCCACCCGCCACCGCGTACCCTTGAGTCCATGACCGATACTCCCCGCACGCGCCAGACGCGACCGGCATCCGCGTCCCCGCAGGGAGGCATCCGAGAGACGAAGGCTCCGCAGGTGCGCCCCGCGACCGAGGGATGGACCCAGCAGAAGGATGCCGAGGGGCGTCCGCTGCTGCAGTTCGCGAGCCCCAAGCGCGGCAAGCCGCCTGTGCACCTCGCCGACCTCACGCCCGAGGAGCGCGTCGAGAAGGTCAAGGGGCTGGGGCTCCCCGGCTTCCGCGCGAAGCAGCTGGCGACCCACTACTTCCGCCACTACACCTCGGATGCCGAGCAGATGACCGACCTGCCCGCCGGCATCCGCGGCGACCTCGTCGCGGGCATGCTGCCGCCGCTGCTCACCGAGGTGCGCCGCCTGGAGACCGACCGCGGCGACACGATCAAGTTCCTGTGGCGCCTGCACGACGGCGCGCTCGTCGAGTCGGTGCTCATGCGCTACCCGGGCCGCATCACGCTGTGCGTGTCGAGCCAGGCCGGCTGCGGCATGAACTGCCCGTTCTGCGCCACCGGTCAGGCCGGACTCACGCGCAACATGTCGACCGCCGAGATCATCGAGCAGATCGTGCGCGCCAACCGTCTGATCGCCGAGGGCGGCCTCGGCGGCAAGAAGGCCGACGACCACTCGATGGAGCGCGTCTCGAACATCGTCTTCATGGGCATGGGGGAGCCGCTCGCGAACTACAAGCGGGTGATGGACGCCGTGCGCATCATGGTCGCGCCGCAGCCCGACGGCCTGGGCATGAGCGCTCGCGGCATCACGGTCTCGACCGTCGGCCTCGTCCCGGCGATCAAGAAGCTCGCCGACGAGGGCATCCCCGTGACGTTCGCGCTCTCGCTGCACGCGCCCGACGACCACCTGCGCGACGAGCTCATCCCGGTGAACTCCCGCTGGAAGGTCGACGAGGCGCTCGACGCCGCCTATGAGTACTACGCCAAGACCGGTCGTCGCGTCTCGATCGAGTACGCGCTCATCAAGGACATGAACGACCACGCGTGGCGTGCCGACCTGCTCGCAGACAAGCTCAACGAGCGCGGTCGCGGCTGGGTGCACGTCAACCCGATCCCGCTGAACCCGACGCCCGGTTCGATCTGGACGTCGTCCGAGCCGTCGGTGCAGAACGAGTTCGTGCGGCGACTCAACGACGCCGGCATCCCGACGACCCTCCGCGACACCCGCGGCAAGGAGATCGACGGCGCCTGCGGTCAGCTCGTCGCGACCACGGAGGACGAGGCCGCGTCGGCCGCGATGGCCTGAGCCACGCGGCATCCTTCCCAGGTGTGCCGACTTCGCATGCAGTTGGCGAGTGCACGGGTCGTGTGCGTCAGGATGCCGTGGGGTCGGCGAGTTCGCGTGAACTCGGCGCCGGCCTCGTCGTCTCGCCGGTGAGAGGTTCACAACTCCTCAAGAATGGGCCGGATCCTCGCGGATCCGGCCCATTCTGCGCTCGCACGGCGGAACTATGAGGAGTTGTGAACCTCTGAGCGTCGTGTCGACGTCAGGATGCCGTGCTCTCGGCCAGAGCGGGTGGCGTCATCGCCGGGATCGTGCCCTGGGCCCGCGCCGATGTGCGGGCGCCGTCGCGGCGGCCGAGGGCTGAGGCCCGGTCGAGCCAGGCGGAGATGCGGGCGGGAGTCGCGTCCTTGACCCCGAGCATCCGGTGCGTCCGCACCGAGCGGATGCCGCAGAACCGCATCGTGCCGCGGGCGACGTGGGTCTGCGCGGGGAGCCCGGTGAACGGTGCGAGGTACCACGGGGTGTCCGCGAGGAGGAACAGCCGCCCGGACGAGGCGTCGAGCAGCCCCTCCGGCAGGCCGAGCCGCGTGTACCGGTACTCCTGTTGGGGCAGCAGCGCGCGGTCGAAGAAGCCCTTGAGGATCGCGGGGACGGACCCCCACCACAGCGGGGTGAACACCACGATCGTCTCCGCCTCGTGCAGCGCCTGCTTGGCGTCGACGAGATCGGGCTCGAGGGTCATGCGCTCCCGGTATCCGTAGCGCAGCGACGGGTCGAAGTCGAGGTCGCGCAGCGCGAGCACGCGGGCGTCTCCGTGGGCGGCGGCGTAGCGGCGGGCGAGTTCGGCCGTGAGGGATCGGGCGTCGGGGTGGCCGTCGATGACGAGTGCGGTGGACATCGCGTCTCCTATCTGGACAGTGTCAACTTGCTGGACAGTGTCAAGATACGAGAGGATGTTGCTCGTGTCAAGTTCTCGGTCGGGCTATCACCACGGCGATCTCGCTCATGCGCTGGAGAGCGCCGCGATGCAGCTGCTCGCCGAGAAGCCGGCGCAGGAGATCAGCCTTCGCGAGGTCGCCCGTGCCGCGGACGTGAGCCACAACGCGCCGTACCACCACTTCGCCGACCGGCGAGGGCTGCTGAAGGTGCTCGCCGAGCGCAGCATGGCCGAGCTCGTCGACTCCGTCCGCTCCGCCGTCGCCGGCGCTCCGGATCCGGTCGCCGCGCTGATCGCCGGGGGCTCCGCATACCTGCGCTTCGCCGTGGAGCATCCGCACGGCTTCGACGTCGTCTACGACCCGACCGTCTGCATCCCGGGGGAGCCCAGCGCGACCATGGGCCCGCTGATCGTCGAGCTCGAACAGCTCCTCGGCGCGGCATCCATCGCCGCCGGCCTCTCGGATGCCGAAGACGTCCTCGGCATCTGGGGTCTCGTGCACGGACTCGGCACCCTCTGCGCCGCTGGTCACTTCCCCCTGGACGCGGCGCTCGCCGCCTGCGCCGCCAGCATCCGTCGCATGCTCCCCGCCTGACCGGCCCCCGCGTTATCTCGCGTCTCGCGCGTCGCGCGTCGCGCGCGTCGCGTCTCGCGCGTCGACTTCGCGTGCACTCGCCGAACGCACGGGTTGTCGACGTGGAGTTCCCGTGCACTCGGCGGGATGCCGTGCACCCGGTGCTGCTTGGTGGGGTTGCGGGCTCAGCTCGGTGCCTCGGTGCCGCGTCTCTCGTGTCGACTTCGCGTGCACGGGGTGTCGACGTGAGGTTCCCGTGCATTCGGTGGGATGCCGTGCGCTCGGTGCCGGTCGGTGGGGTTGCGGCTCCGGGGGTCGTGGTGTCGTGCGTCGACTTCGTGTGCTGTCGGCGAGTGCACGGGTTGTCGGTGTGGAGTTCCCGTGCATTCGGAGGGGTGCCGTGCACTCGGTACCGCTCGGTGGGGTTGCGCGGGGTGCCTCCGTACCGCGTCTCGTGCGTCGACTTCGCGTGCAGTCGCCGAACGCATGGGTTGTCGGCGTGGAGTTCCCGTGCACTCGGCGGGATGCCGTGCACTCGACGAAGCGGCGAAGCGGCGAAGCGGCGACGCGGGGACACGGGAACTCGGGGACACGAGAACTCCGCAACTCAACAACTCCGCGACCCGGCGCCCGGCGGCGCCGCCGGGAGGAGGCGGGAGGCGCGGGGGTCAGGCCTCGCCGACCAGCACGCCCCTCACGTCGTCGAGGCGCTCGTGCAGGGCCTCCAGGAAGGCGGCGACGGAGCGCTGCTGCAGGGCGTCGGGCCGCGTGACGAGCCAGTAGGGCAGGCGCTGCTCGATCCGCTCCGGCAGCACGCGCACGAGATCGTCGTGCTGGTCGGCCAGGAAGACCGGCAGCAGCCCGAACCCTGCGCCGCCCCTGGTCGCATCGACGTGCACGTACACGTTGGTGCTGGCGACGGCATCCGTCATGCCGGGGACGACGCGGCGGGCGTCGTCGAGCGAATCGACGTGCAGCATCGACTCGATGAAGTACACGAGCGGCTGACCGACGAGGTCATCGGGGGAGGCGGGGGTCGGATGCCGGCGGAGGAAGTCCCTGCTCGCGTAGAGGCCGAGCGCGTAGTCGGCGAGGTGCACGGCCTTGGCTCTGTGCACCTGGGGTCGCCCGACCACGACCTCCAGGTCGGCGGCGCCGCGCTGCTGCGAGGCCTGACGGGTGCCCGTGACGATCTCCAGGGCGATGCCCGGATGCCGCTGCTGCAGCGCCGCCATCGCCGGGGCCGCGACGAAGCCGCTGAAGCCGTCGGTCGCCGAGAGGCGGATGAGGCCCTCGATGCGATCACCGCCGCCGTCGTCGAGCCCGCCCAGCGCCTGCTCCACGGCCTCGGCCGCAGCGAGCGCGCGGGTGCCGAGCGGCGTGACCTCCCAGCTGCCGCCGTCGCGCGAGAGCACGCGGCCGCCCAGCTGCGCCTCGAGTGCGGCGATGCGGCGGGCGATCGTGGTGTGGTTGAGTCCGAGACGCTGACCGGCGGTGGTGAACCGCCCGCTGCGCGCGACGGCGAGGAGCACGAGGAGGTCGTCAGCGCTCAGCGGCGGTGCAGGGAAATGCGCCATCATCTGTGCAGTTTTGCACATTCGCTTGCCCATGACGCTGAACTAATCTGCACATGTGATGAAGAAGCTGGGGACCGCGCACGGCACCGATCTGGGCGGGAGGACCGCGCTCGTGACGGGGGCTGCGAGCGGGATCGGTGCCGCGTGCGCGACCGCCCTGGCGGCGGCGGGAGCCCGGGTGATCGTCGTCGACCGGGACGCCGAGGGCGCCGCAGCGGTCGCCGCGGAGATCGGGGGAGAGCCGCTCGCGCTCGACCTCGGCGACCTCGACGGACTCGCAGCGCGGTCGTTCGACGCCGACATCCTCGTCAACAACGCCGGCATCCAGACCGTCGCCCCGATCGTGGACTTCGATCCGGCGACGTTCCGCCGGATGCTCGACATCATGGTCACCGCGCCCTTCCTCCTCACCCGCGCTGTGCTCCCCGGCATGTACGAGCGCGGCTGGGGCCGCATCGTCAACATCAGCTCGGTGCACGGCATCCGCGCCTCCGCGTTCAAGTCGGCGTACGTCACGGCGAAGCATGCGCTGGAGGGGCTGTCCAAGGTCACCGCCCTCGAGGGGGCGGAGCACGGGGTGACCAGCAACTGCATCAACCCCGGCTACGTGCGCACCCCGCTCGTCGAGACGCAGATCGCCGACCAGGCCAGGGCGCACGGCATCCCCGAGTCCGAGGTCATCGAGAAGGTGATGCTCGTCGAGTCCGCGATCAAGCGCCTGCTGGAGCCCGATGAGGTCGCCGACCTCGCGCTGTGGCTGTGCGGTGCGACGTCGACGTCGGTCACCGGTTCGTCGTACGTGATGGACGGCGGATGGAGCGCACGATGAGCGGACTCGCGACCACGTCGTACGGGCGTACGACCGACGAGCGGGCGATGCTGGCCGTGCACGGCATCACCGCGAACGGCCGCTCCTGGGGAGCCGTCGCGTCGCACCTCGACGAGCACCCCCTCCTCGCTCCCGACCTGCGAGGGCGCGGACGCAGCAACCGACTGCCAGGGCCCTACGGCCTCCGCCGGCACGCCGACGACCTCGCCGACCTGCTCGACGCCGACGGCGGCGAGCCGCGCATCGTCCTCGGGCATTCCATGGGGGCGTTCGTCGTCGTGATGCTCGCCGCGCAGCGCCCCGACCTCGTCGAGCGGCTCGTGCTGGTCGACGGAGGGTTCCCGCTCGCGCTCCCGTCCGGTGCGGAGAGCGCCGACGACCTCGACATCGCCGCGCTCCTCGGTCCTGCCGCGCGACGGCTGGAGATGGACTTCGCCGATGCCGACGCCTACCTCGGGTTCTGGCGGCAGCATCCGGCCTTCTCGCGGGACTGGTCCGACGTCGTGGAGGACTACGCACGCTACGACCTCGACGGCACCCGTGCATCGACCGTGGCCGCGGCCATGATCGAGGACGGCGCGGAGCTCTACGGGCCCGCGTGGTACGTCGAGGCGCTCCGATCGCTGCGGATGCCGGTCACGGTGCTGCGGGCTCCGCGCGGTCTGACCGACGCCGAACCGCTGTACGCCCCCGGCGCTCTCGAGGGCTTCCGTTCTCTCGTGCCCCAGCTGGAGGTCGTCGAGATCGACGACGTGAACCACTACACGATCCTGTTCGCCGACCGCGGGGCCTCCCGCGTCGCGGCATCCGCCCTGGCCACGCGACCCGCCTGAGCCGAAGATCACCGACGAAGGAGTCGACATGAGCACTGCATTCGAGGGCATCACGGCCCACCGCGTCGAGACCCCGCGCTACGTCGCGAACGTTCTCGAACGGCCGGGCGAGGGGCCGGCGGTCGTCTTCGTGCACGGCAACGTGTCATCGGCCGCGTTCTACCAGCCGACCATGCTCGCCCTCCCCGACGGGGTGCGCGCCCTGGCGATCGACCTGCGCGGGTTCGGCGACAGCGAGACCAAGCCGGTCGATGCGACCCGCGGGCTGAGGGACTTCTCCGACGACGTGCTCTCGGTGCTCGACGCCCTCGGGCTCGACGCCGTGCATCTCGTCGGCTGGAGCATGGGCGGCGGCGTCGTGATGCAGGCCGCGCTGGACGCCCCTGAGCGCGTGCTGTCGCTCACCCTGGAGGCTCCGGTGTCGCCCTACGGCTTCGGAGGCACGCACGGTCCTGACGGCATCCGCAACGACGCCGACGGCGCCGGCACCGGCGGCGGGGGCGCCAACCCCGACTTCGTGGCCCGGCTGGAGGCGGGCGACACGAGCGCAGACGAGCAGACCTCGCCGCGCACGGTCTACCGCACCGCGTACGTCGCGAAGCCCGAGCAGCAGGAGGCCCATGAAGACGCCTGGGTCGCCTCGATGCTCACCACGAGGACGGGCGTCGACAACTACCCCGGAGATGCCGCGGCATCCGAGAACTGGCCCGGCTTCGCCGCCGGCACCCGCGGCGTGCTCAACACGATGGCGCCGCAGCACTTCGACGCGTCGGGCATCGTCGACCTCGCGGTGAAGCCGCCGATCCTGTGGATCCACGGCGACAAGGACGCGATCGTCTCGGACGCCTCGTTCTTCGACCTCAACCAGCTCGGCCTGCTCGGGGTGATCCCGGGCTGGCCCGGCGTCGACATCGCCCCGCCGCAGCCCATGATCACGCAGACCAGGGCCGTGCTCGACCGGTACGCGAGTGCGGGCGGCGTCTACCGCGAGGTGGCGCTGGCGGATGCCGGTCACGCCCCGCATCTCGACGAGCCCGAGGTCTTCGTCGCGGAGCTCGTGCGCCACATCGGCGCGTGACGGGCGCGGGCGTTCTTGCGCGTCGACTTCCCGTGATGTCGACGAGTGCGCGGTCTGTCGACGTGAACGTCCCGTGCGTTCGGCGGGATCCCGTGCACTCGCGGGGTGTCGTGACGCGGGACGCGGGACGGCGAGGCTAGTCGCCGTCGCGAGGGGTGCGCAGGCGCAGCAGGCGACCTGAGCTCTCGACGAGCTCGGCCCACGTGTCGACGTCGACGGCGCACTCCGCGACGGCGCACGTCGGAAGCACCGCCCAGTCGCCCGTGAGCTCCGCGACCGCGTCGCTCATGCCGGGGTTGTGCCCGACGAGCATCGCGACGCTGCTCTCCTCGGGCAGCGCTGACGCGATCGCGAGGATCGAGCGGACGGATGCCGCGTACAGCAGCGGCTCCTCGACGATGCCGAGTCCGAAGGCCGCGGCGTACTCGGCGGCGGTGCTCCGTGCGCGCACGGCGCTGCTCGACACGACGCGGTCGAGCGGGATGCCCTCGTCGACCAGCCGCCGCGCCATGACGGGCGCGTCGCGGCGACCGCGGGAGTTCAGCGGACGATCGTGGTCGGACAGACCGGGAACGCCCCAGTCGGACTTCGCGTGGCGGGCGAGCAGCAGCGTCTTCACGCGTCCAGCCTGGCACCGTCGCGGCCCTGGCGCACTCCCAACCTGAGAGCGCCTCGCAGGTATCGTCCGGGCGATGCACAGGCGGAGTTTCCTACCCTCGAAGGATGGCTTACTCTGCGCATCGCCCCGGGCAGATGGATTCCCAGGGGCGGATCTCGTTCGAGTCCGACGCCCCAGGGGGCTCGGTCACCGACGAGGACCTCGACTTCCTCCGGGCGTTCGAGCCGTCCGGCGGCGGTGCGTCGAGCGACGCCGCAGACACGGCGACGAACCCGACGGCCGTCATCGATCCGGCAGACGCGGAGCCTGAGCGCGACCCGGATGCCGCGGCATCCGCTCCTCGGGAGAAGACGCCGAGGGCCCCGCGGCCGAAGCGGGAGAAGAAGCCGCGCGTGCGCGGATCGCGCATGCGCACGCTCGCGATCCTCGGCGGGGCCGAGGGGGAGATCCTCGACCGGGTCCCCGGTGAGACCCCCCGCTTCGTGCAGATGTTCTTCGTGCTCGCCGGCACCGCCCTGGTCTCGGCGATCTCGATGCTCTTCGCCCTGACCACGGGTGTGCAGGCGGCGATCTGGCTGGCCGTGCCGCTCGCGATCGTGTGGGCGCTCATCATCTTCAACCTCGACCGCTTCCTCACCTCGACCATGGCGTCGACGAAGAACGTCTGGCGGCTCATCGGTCTGGCGATCCCGCGAGTGATCATGGCGGCGATCATCGGCTTCGTCGTCGCCGAACCGCTCGTGCTCCAGATCTTCCACAACGACATCGCCCGCGAGGTCGCGTCGACCAACATCACCCAGGCGCAGTCCGATCAGGACGCGCTGGAGTCCGGGCCCGAGAAGAAGGCGCTCGACGCGGCATCCGACCGCCTCGCCGAGCTGCAGAACCAGGCCGCGACGGGCATCGTCGCCGGCACCGATTCCGCGTCGGCGAGCGAGGCCGCCGCGCAGGCGACCGTCGACGACCTCACCGCCAAGATGACGGCGCAGCAGGCCGTGATCGACCAGGCGCGCGTGCTGTACCAGTGCGAGCTCACAGGTGAGGGCGCCGGCACCGTGCCCGGCTGCACGGGCGTGAACGGGCAGGGCGCGAGCTCGGATGCCGCGAAGGCCCAGCTCGCCGAGGCCCAGCAGACCTACGACGCGCTCGCCGCGCAGCTGCGCACGGCGAACGACGACCTCGCGACCGCGGGCACGTCGGCCAAGGAGAACACCGCGTCCTCCGAGAAGCAGAACCGCGAGGAGGCCGAGTCGCAGCTCCCCGCCGCGCAGAAGAGCTACGACGCCGCGCTCGCCGCGTACAACACGCGGGCGGATGCCGTGGCCCAGGGCAACGCGGGCGCCATCGGCCTGCTGAGTCAGATCAGCGGGCTGAACCGGCTCAGCGAGAAGGAGCCGACGATCCTGTGGGCGCACTGGCTGATCGCGGCGCTGTTCTTCATGATCGAGCTGCTTCCGGTGCTGGTGAAGGTGCTCACGAGCTACGGCGACCCGACCCTGTACGAGAAGGCCGCGGCGATCCGCAAGCAGGTCGCGCTCGACAAGGTGACGGCGGAGGGCTTCCGCGACCGTGCGGACATCGTGGCCGTGCAGTCCGCGGAGATCGCGACGAGGGCGGATGCCGAGTCCGCTCAGCAGCCGCTGACGCGGGCGGAGCAGCGCCGGGCCGCGCAGGCCGAGTCCGAAGGCGCGCGTGCGGCCGAGGCGGCGGATGCGGATGCGGTGACCGCGCCGGTGGTCGAGTCTGAGACTGCCGTGGCGGGCGATCCGGACGCCGATCCTGCCGCAGAAGCCGCAGCTCGCGTCGGGTGATCTATTCCCGCGTCGAATGATCGGTCCGGCGCGACGGCTTACCGCCTAGGCGACGAGCGACAGCTCCATTGGCGACGGCAGCAGGAGCTCGGCGACCGTGACGGAGCCGCGCGTGCGTGCGGCGGCGGAGATCGAGCGGATCAGGGCGACGGTGGACGGCACTCCCGACCAGGGTTCCGCGGTGAGGGCTCGCTCGATCAGCGAGAGCGGATGCTGCAGACCGGGGTCGTGCTGGCGGGAGTCGTCGGCGAGCCAATCGACGAGCTCGGCGATGGTCCAATCGGGGCTGATTGGCGCAAGATCCGAGGATGCGGTGGTCAATGGTGTGCTCATTGGTCCAGAATCGGGGCTCATGAGCATCGATGGCAGGGCCAATGATCGTCCGGTGGACCACCGATCGGCAGACGGACCCCTCGTGCACGCCGGCGACGTCTCCGCCGAGCGCCTGGCGGCGCGGCTGGGGCGCTGGACGCACGGCGAGGGCACTCTCGCCGCACGACTGTCGCAGGCCGTCGCCGCGCTGATCCACGGCGGCGAGCTGCGGCCGGGCGACCGCCTCCCCGCCGAGCGCGCTCTCGCCGCCACGACGTCCGTGTCGAGGGGCACGGTCGTGGCGGCCTACGCGGATCTCGCCGAGGGCGGTCTCGTCGAGCGCCGGCAGGGTAGCGGCACGCGGGTCGCGGGCGCCGCGGCATCCGCTGTCCCTCCGCACCGACCGGGGCGCGGTGAAGCGCTGTTCTCGGCGCTGCCCAACGCGATCGACCTGCTGCGCACGGTGCCGCAGATCCCGGAGCTCGCCGTGCAGCTCATCACCGAGCACACGCCGCGGCTCGAGCTCGCCCTGCTGCCGGAGACAGATCCGGCGGGGCTGGCCGTGCTGCGCGAGCAGATCGCCGACCTGTTCCGCGCGGAGGGGACGCCGACGACGCCGGAGCAGATCCTCGTCACGCACGGGGCGCAGCAGGCCATCAGCCTCGTCGTCAACGCGCTCGTCGGACCGGGCGACGTCGTGCTCGCAGAGGAGATCACCTGGCCGGGCGTCACCGACTCCGTCGGGCTGCGCGGCGGGACGGTGCACGGCATCCCGATGACCGCCGACGGTCTCGACGTCGACGCGCTCGAGGTGGCGATGGCTCGGTTGCGTCCCGCGCTCCTGGCCGTCAACCCGCACCATCAGAACCCCACGGGCACCCGGCTGCCGCAGGCCGCCAGACACCGCGTCGCCGAGCTCGCCGCCCAGTACGGCGTGCCCGTGATCGAGGATCGCGTGGTCGCCGGGATCTCCTTCGACGGCGTCGTGCCGCCCTCGCTGGCCGCCGAGCGTCCGGACGCCCCGGTGATCGTCGTGGAGTCGGTGTCGAAGTGGGCGTGGGCGGGTCTGCGCATCGGATGGCTGCGGGCCGACCCCGTGCTCGTGCGGCGGCTGCGGGGCGCCAGGCAGCTCGCCGATCAGTCGACGAGCGTGCCGGCGCAACTGCTCGCGATGGACCTGCTCGCCCATGCCGACGAGCTGAAGCGGCAGAACAGCAGGATCCACCAGGAGCGCCTCCGGCTGCTGCAGGACCTCATGGCGACCCACCTGCCCGACTGGTCGGCCGCTCCGCCCAGGGGAGGCCTCTCGCTGTGGGCGCGGCTGCCGGTCGGCTCGGCGGCGGCGCTCGCGAGGGTCGCGGCCACGCACGGCGTCTCGGTCGCCGGAAGCGCGGAGTTCGCGGCATCCGTCTCCCCTGACGATCACATCCGCATCCCCTTCACGGCGCCGGAGGAGGTGCTCGCCGAGGGTATCGCGCGGCTCGGGGCGGCGTGGCGGGAGTACCGCGCGACGCTGTGAGTCGCGCACGGCGGGGAGCATCGTCGCGCCCCGCCCTCGTGTCCCCGGTGGCCGGTAGCGTGGAGACATGGTCAACTATCGCTATCTCGGCAACAGCGGTCTCAAGGTCTCTGAGATCACCTACGGCAACTGGGTCACGCACGCATCGCAGGTCGGCGACGACGCCGCGGTCAAGACCGTGCACGCCGCGCTCGACGCGGGCATCACCACGTTCGACACGGCCGATACGTACGCCAACACGGCCGCCGAGGTCGTGCTCGGCGACGCGCTCAAGGGTCAGCGCCGCGAGGGTCTCGAGATCTTCACGAAGGTCTATTTCCCCACCGGTCCCAAGGGGCCGAACGACACCGGACTGTCGCGCAAGCACATCCTGGAGTCGATCAACGGCTCGCTGAAGCGCCTCGGCACCGACTACGTCGATCTGTATCAGGCGCACCGCTACGATCACGAGACCCCGCTCGAGGAGACGTTCCAGGCCTTCGCGGATGTCGTCCGCCAGGGCAAGGCGCTCTACATCGGCGTCTCGGAGTGGACGGCAGAGCAGCTGCGCGAGGGCCACGCGCTCGCGAAGCAGCTGGGAGTGCAGCTCATCTCGAACCAGCCGCAGTACTCGATGCTGTGGCGCGTCATCGAGGGCAAGGTCGTGCCGGCGTCCGAAGAGCTCGGCATCTCGCAGATCGTCTGGTCGCCGATGGCGCAGGGCGTGCTCAGCGGCAAGTACCTCCCCGGTCAGCCGGTGCCCGAGGGCTCGCGCGCGACCGACCCGCACAGCGGCGCGCACTTCATCAAGGACCTGCTCCGCGACGACATCCTCGAGGGCGTGCAGCGGCTGAAGCCGATCGCCGCCGAGGCCGGCCTCACGATGCCGCAGCTCGCGATCGCCTGGGTGCTGCAGAACCCGAACATCGCCGCGGCGCTGGTCGGAGCATCCCGCCCGGAGCAGCTCGCCGACACCGTCAAGGCCTCTGGCGTGAAGCTCGACGCCGACACCATGGCCGCGATCGACGTCGCCCTCGGCGACGTCGTGAACCGGGATGCCGAAGACACGTACACCGTGTCGCCGAAGACCCGCCTGGTCTGAGTGCACCGACGGGCATGGGTTCCGAGGCGCTGTACTGGGAGCTCGCCGCCGCGGCGAGCCGACGTGACATCGCCGGCGTCCAGGCACTGAGCAGCGACAGTCTGCACCCCGCGCTCGGCCTCGCCTTCACCGGCGGGGCCGAGTTCGTGGTCGGCGACTTCGAGCGCGCGGTGATCACGACAGAGCGCGCCAGGATCTCCTCGGCGGACGCCGGCGCGCTCGTTCAGCTGTTCGCGCTGTCGTTCCGCGTGCTCGCCTCGGCGGGCGTCGCCTGGGAGGACCCGACCACCGACGACGGGCTCCCGGAACTGTGGGGCCGCCGCGGAGCTCTGACGGCGATCGACCACAGCATCCTGCCCGTCGCCCGGTTCGCGATGGTCGAGGCCGCTTTCGCGACCGGTCGATTCGAGCAGGCGGCAGAGGTGCTCGGGCCTGTCGACGACGTGCTGCAGGTCGGAGCCGGCATCCGTCCCTTTCCCGCCCTGCTGCTGCAGCCGGCCCGACTGATGATGTTCCGTGGCGATGCCGCCGCGGCGAGGCCGCACCTGGACGCGGCCCTCCGCTGCGCCGAGGATCAGGGCGACGACATCTGGACGCGCTGCGTGAAGGCGGCGACCGTCTTCGCCGCGGTCCAGTGCGGCGAGACCGCCGGCCTCGATGAGGCCGACCGCGAGCTGTTCGATCTGAGCATCGCCCCATCCGGATATCTCGACGCCGCGGCTTTCGCCTTCCTGGCTTACGCGCGGGCCGCCGTCGGTCAGCTGTCGAAAGCCGAGGAGATCCTCCGCGTCGCCGGCGGTCCGCGGTTCGGCTACCTGCAGGTCGCCGACCGCGCCCTCTGCTGCGACATTCTGATCGCAGCCGCCCTCGAACGGGGCGACGTCGCCGAGGCCGAGCTGATCGTCGCCGAACTGCTGCCGCTGACCGCTCATCCCGGTGCCCACGTCGTCGTCGAACAGGCGTTCGCGCGCATCGACGCCGCGGGCGGGCGGATGATCGAGGCGGCCGAACGCGCGGCCGTCGCGGCTGCCCGCGCCGAGCTCGCCGGCCGGTATCGCGACGCGGCGAACGTGCGCATGGTGCGCGCCCGTGCTCTCGCCGCTCTCGGTCAGTCCGAGCAGGCCGTGCAGGAGTATCTGTCGACGCTCGCCGGCTCAGGCGACCACGGCGTCGAACGCCAGGCTCTGCGACAGTTGCGTCTGCTGGGCAGGCGCCCGAGGCCCGCTCTCGGATCGGGATGGACGGCGCTCAGCCCCCGAGAGCGCGAAGTGGCCGCGCTCGTCGCCGGCGGGCAGAGCAATCGGGTGATCGCGGCGACCCTGTTCGTCTCCGAGCGCACCGTCGAAGGCCATGTGTCGCGCATCCTCTCGGCACTCGGCGTCACGTCCCGCAGTGGGATCCCAGCGCGGATGCTCGGGCATCTCGATGCGGCGTCGCCACCGGCACAGCAGCTCACGCCGCGCCAGCAGCTGACCGCCGAGCTGGTCGCGACCGGACTCGGGAACATCGAGATCGCCGGGCGTCTCGGCGTGAGCGTCAAGACCGTCGAGAAGAACATCACCGAGATACTGCGGCGGTGGCAGCTGACCTCGCGCACGGGGATCGCGCGGATGATCATCGACGCGCCTGTGTTCTCCGACCTCTGAGTGAGGACGTCTCGGGCTGGCACGGGGTTTCCCTACTCACGCTCGCCAGTATTCCGGTGGAATCATCGAGGCATGAAGCACATGAAGGTTGCAGCCGTCCTGGTCCTCGCGGTGCTTCTGGCGGGTTGCGCCTCGGGGGCGGCGCCGGCCGGAGGCGGAGAAGGGTCCGCCTCCGGCGCCCAGTCCGTCGAATCAGGGGGCGACGACGCTGCAGTCGGCGGTGACTGCGCCGGCGACCTCGATGCCGATCTGAAGCCGTTCAGCAGCGACCTCGTCACCGAGCCGATCCCCGATCATGCCGTGTACGGCGACGGCAGCGAGATCTCGTTCACCACCTCGCTGGGAGCGGATCTCGCGCCGGGCTACGAGCTGCTGAAGTTCGTCGACGGCACCCCGACCAGCTACACGGGCGGCTTCTGGGAAGACGCGGGCGACGGTCGCTACACGCTGAACCTCAACGTGTTCGACAGCGACCTGGACGGGAAGGAAGGTCTGATCGAGGTGACCGCCTTTCCCGAGGGGGTCACCTTCGACGGTGAGCGCTACGAAGGGGACAACGTGGTGCTCGGCATCTACTGCGTCACCTACGCGGTCGCCGACTAGCCCTCGATCCCATGGTCAGGCGACGGTGATGTCGACCTGGATCTCCGAGGCGAGGCGCTCGAGGTCGGCGCGCAGAGCGTCGAGGTCGACGGATGCCGGCACCCGCGCCCGCACCGACGCCTCGAACAGGCGTCCGCCGGCCATTGCGGCATCCCGGGTCTCCGTCGCGAGCTCTTCGATGCTCAGCGCGTGAGCGTTGAGGACCGCCGACACCTCGCGCACGATGCCCGGGCGGTCGTTGCCCAGAACCTGGAGCTCCAGCACGCGGCCGTCCGCGTGCGCGGCATCCGATCCGGTGTGCACGGCCACGGTCAGCAGACCCTCGAGTCCACGCAGCGCCAGCTCCAACTCGGCGGAGCGCTCTGCCGCGACCGAGACCTCGATCACACCGGCGAAGGTGCCGGCGAGTTCGGCGAGCTGGCTGTTCTCCCAGTTGCCGTCGTGGGCGTCGACCACATCGGCGACGGCGGCGACGAGGCCGGGGCGGTCGGCGCCGGCGACGGTGAGGATCAGAATCGTCATGGCCACAGCGTAGCCGGAGCGGGGCGGCCGGTCAGCGGCTCAGGCGAGGTCACCGCGGCTCCAGAACTCCGGAGAAGCAGCGGGATTCGGATCCACCGGATGCTGTCCGGCCTCTGAGCCCGCGGAGCTCCGGAGTTCTGGCGCATGCGCGGTGCACAACTCCTCACAAACCACCCGGATCGCCGCTCAGAACCACCGAATCGGGCACGCGGCGCCGATTCGTGAGGAGTTGTGATCGCGCGACGGCGGTCACTCCACCCAGTCGCCGGTCTCCAGGAACCGTTCGAGCCGCGCGCGGTGCGGGGCGAGGTCCCACCCCTGCTCCGCCACCCAGGCGTCGGAGTAGTACGTGCCGGCATAGCGGATGCCGCTGTCGCAGATGAGCGTCACGACGCTGCCGGTCTCGCCCGCCGCCCGCATCCGGGCGATGAGCTGGAAGGCGCCGTAGAGGTTCGTGCCGGTCGATCCGCCGGCCCAGTGCAGCGTGCGCTCCTTCAGGAGGCGGATGGCCGCGACGGACCCGGCATCCGGGATCCGCAGCATCTCGTCGATCACGCTCGGCACGAACGACGGTTCGACCCGCGGGCGTCCGATGCCCTCGATGCGACTCGGCCGTCCGGCCGGTGCATCCGGGGTTCCGGCCCAGCCGTCGTAGAACGCGGACCCCTCCGGGTCGACGACCGCGATCCGGGTCTCGTGCCTGCGGTACTTCACATAGCGGCCGAACGTCGCGCTGGTGCCGCCCGTGCCGGCTCCCACGACGATCCAGTGGGGGATCGGATGCCGTTCCTGCGACAGCTGGCTGAACACGCTCTCGGCGATGTTGTTGTTGCCGCGCCAGTCGGTCGCGCGCTCGGCGAACGTGAACTGGTCGAGGTAGTGGCCGTGGCAGTCGGAAGCCAGGCGCTGCGCCTCGGGGGAGATGTCCTCCGCGCGGTCAACGAAGTGGCAGCGTCCGCCGTAGAACTCGATGAGGTCGATCTTCTCCTGGCTCGTCGAGCGCGGCACGACCGTGATGAAGGTCAGCCCCAGCATCCGGGCGAAGTACGCCTCAGAGACGGCGGTCGAACCGCTGGAGGACTCGACGAGCACGGTGTTCTCGTGGATGCGGCCGTTGACCAGTCCGTAGAGGATCAGCGAGCGCGCGAGGCGGTGCTTGAGGGAGCCGGTCGGGTGCACCGACTCGTCCTTCAGGTACAGGTCGATGCCCCACTCGGCGGGCAGCGGGAACAGGTGCAGGTGCGTGTCGGCGCTGCGGTTCGCGTCGGCTTCCAGCAGGGCGATCGCGGTGCTGGTCCAGTCGCTCATGCTTCGAGGGTACCGGGCGGCGTCCGCGGCGTCAGGCGGATGCCGCCTGGCGCAGCCACCGCTCGACGCCGGCGATGTGCGCCGTGGTCAGCGAGGTCGCGAGCGACGGGTCGCGCTGGGCGATGGCGTCGGCGATCGCGCGGTGCTCGGACAGGGTCCGCTCCACGGCGCCGCCCTCGGTGAGCCCGCGCCACACCCGCGCGCGCACGGTCTGGCTGCTGAGGTGCTCGATGAGGCTGGCGAGGTAGGCGTTGCCGGCCATCTGGACGATGTCGCGGTGGAAGCGGATGTCGTGCTCGACGAGCTCCTCGATGCTCACCGAGGCGTCGACGCCGTCGACCTCGCTGATGAGCGCGGCGATCTCCTCGTCGGTGCCGAGGGTCGCGGCGAGACCGGTCGCCTGCGACTCCAGCATCCGTCTGACGGCGAAGATCTCGAGCATCGAGTCGTCGTCGTGCATGTCGACGACGAACGAGATGGCCTCCATCAGCAGGTGCGGTTCGAGGCTCGTCACGTAGGTGCCGTCGCCGCGGCGCACGTCGAGGACGCGGATGACCTCCAGCGCCTTGACCGCCTCGCGCATGGAGTTGCGGGAGAGCCCCAGCCGTTCGGAGAGCTCCTTCTCGGGAGGGAGTCGGTCGCCGGGGGCGAGCTCGCCCGACACGATCATCGCCTTGATCTTCTCGATCGCCTCGTCTGTCACTGCCATGGCGTCATCCTTGCACATTGATCGGATGTCTGGGGCAGGATGGTGGTATGCGCGTCGTGGACAGTCATCTGCACCTGTGGGATCCGTGGGAACTCGACTACGAGTGGCTCGAGGGCGCCCTGCACGGCCGCTTCGCCGAGGAGGAGATCTTCGAGGAGCAGCTGCCCGGCGTCTCCGAGGAGGTGTCGATCTTCGTGCAGGCGGAGACCGTCGAGCGGCGCTTCCTCGACGAGGTGGCGTGGGTCGACCGGATCGCGGATGCCGCAGGAGTCGTCGCGATCGTCGCCGGCGCGCGGCTCGACCGCGGAGCGGCGACCACGGCGCACCTCGAGAGCCTGGCCGCGCACGAGCGGGTCGTCGGCGTGCGCCATCTCCTGCAGGGGGAGCGCACCGGCCTCGCGGCCTCGCCCGACTTCGTGGCGGGCGCGCGCGAGGTCGCCGAGCGCGGCTGGACCTTCGACGCCTGCGTGCGGCCCCACCAGCTCTCCGACGTGGCCGCACTCGCCGCGGCCGTCCCCGAGCTGTTCCTCGTGCTCGACCACCTGGGCAAGCCCGCGATCGGCACGGCGGAGTCGCCGCTGCGCCCCTCGGCCGAGTGGCTGCGCGATCTGCACGCACTCGGACGGCAGCCCCGCGCCCACGTCAAGCTCTCGGGCCTCCCCGCCGAGACCGGCGGGGACTGGACGGATGCGCAGGTCATCCCGTTCCTCGACGCCGCGCTCGAGGCGTTCGGAACGGAGCGGCTCCTGTGGGGCAGCGACTGGCCGGTGTCGTCGGTCGACACGGCCTACCGGCCCGGTTCCCGCGCTCGCTGGTTCCACACGGTCGCGGACTGGGCGACGTCACGCGGCATCTCGTCGGACGCGCTGTTCTGGTCGACGCCTCTCGCCTTCTACGGCATCCGCTGATCGCCGTCTGAGGCGTTCCCGTCGCAGAAGATCCCGGTATCCAGGGCGGATACCGGGATCTTTCGCGACGGGAGCACCCGAGCCGGGCGGGGCGGAGGTCAGCCGATCGGGCGCGCGTCGAAGGCCGGGTACGCGATGGTCCTGGTCTGCGGTGCGCCCGACCCGCGCACGTGGGTCCTCACGGTGGCGGTTCCGGATGCCAGGGCGAGGCCCTCTGCACGGAAGGTCAGCGTGCCGGTGTCTCCCGCGGCCAGCTTCGCGATCCGCTCCGCGCCCAGCGGGGTGGTGACCCGCACGTCGGTCTCGCGTCGGCCGTCGCCCTGCACGCTCACCACGAGCGCTGCTCCCTCGCCTTCGCGTCGGGCCTGGACGGTCACGCCGTCCGATGTCTGAGCAGGGCCCGCATCGGGCCCGTCGAGGAGCAGGCCCCGGTAGATCCGAGGAGCGCCGTCGAGCGTGAGCTGCACCTGCCCGCCGGTCGAGGGGATATGCGCGGTGCGTCCGAAGGAATCGGTCTCCGTGACCACGGCGGTCGCCGGGAGGGACACCGACGTCTTCGTCGCCCACGGATCCTGCCAGATCTCGGGCTCAGGGAAGCGCCAGTCGACACGGGCGCCCTCGGTGTTCAAGACGTACCCGTCGGCACGGTTCCACAGCACGGCGAGCGGTCCGTCCGGAGTGGAGAACAAGAGTCCGTGGGTGGTGCCGTCGGCCAGATGCACCCAGCGCACGAACTCCGCCTCGTCCAGTGCGCGGGCCGCCGTCGCATAGGCGAGCAGAGACGGCTTGGGGCCGAGGTCGCGGTTCACGAGGCCGAAGTGGTACTCGGTGTCCTCCGGATCGGCCCCCATCGGACTGATCGTGTACGAGTCGAAGAACTGATACCAGCACACCGCGCGAACCCCCTCTGCCTTCGCGAGCGCCAGTGACAGCAGCACGTTCTCCGCCGCGTGCCGGTACGTGTCGTTCCACCATGCGTTCGGCCGCGTGCACGCGTAGGCCTCGGTGAGCCAGATCTCCTTCTCCCCGTACTCCGCCATCAGCTCCTTGAGCTGGCGCAGCCCGCCCAGGAAGTTCCAGTAGGTCCCCGTCGCCCCAGGACTCCACTCGCCTCCGTCGCCGGTGGGGATGAAGTCCGGCGTGAAGTTCCCCCGCCCGGGGTGGAACGCGATCCCGTCGACGAGGTCCCACCCGCCCGCGGCGTGGAAAGCCTCGAGCCACGGGCGGTCCATGCCGGCGAGGCCGTTGTTCATGAGCTGGAACGTCCCGCCCTGCGCTGCGCGGGCCGCGTGCACTGGCTTGAGCACCCGCTCCACGTACCCGGGCGCGGCATCGCCGGTGTTGAAGGGCCGGTTGAGCTCGTTGCCGATCTCGAACCAGGACGCGCCCGCCGCGGTCGCCGTGGTGCAGCTCGACGACGCCCATGAGACCAGGGCCGCATCGGATGCCGTGAGGTCGGGCTGCAGTTCGAGGTTGTGGTCCATGCCCCTGGCGTCGTATGCCGAGGGCGGCAGTCCCGGACCGCCGTCGTAGGCGATGCGCACCCACTGGATGCCGATCTTCTGCCAGAGGTCGAGCGTCGCCTGCTCTCCGGCGTTCAGCAGCCAGGGGTAGTTGGCGATGCCGAACATGCTCGCCGACCCGGCCGTGTACGAGAACGGAGCGAGCGCGGCGAGCGTGGTCCTGGCGAATGCGGTGTCGCCCGAAGGGGAGTCGACCGCTGCCTCGAGCAGGACCATGCCCTGGGCGTCCAGCGGAACCGTGATCGTCGCGTCGGCGGTGGACAGCGCGGCGACGGTGAGGGCCGTCGTGCCGGACGACACGGTCGTCCCCTGATCGGTCCGCGCCCACCACGACAGCGTGACGACGTCAGCCGTCTCCGTGGCGTTCGTGACGGTCACGTTCACCGCGGCATCCCCTGCGGCATCCCAGATGTTGTACGGACGCGCGGTGGAGAGCTCCACGGCGATGCCGTCGCCTCGCCCGATCGCGGCCCCCGAAGCGGGGCGCGCCTCGGTCAGGATCAGGCTCGCCCTGGTCACCGCGGTCGTCGCGTCGATCTGAGTGCCGGGGGCGTGCACCCAGGTCGACGTGGTCCAGGCCTTGCGCGAGGAGTCCAGCAGGAGGAGACCGTGCCCCGATGCCCAGGACGACCGGTACACGACACCGGTCGGCTCCTCGTAGGGGATGCCTCCGGCGGGGTCGCGCCTCCACTCCGAGGTGGGGATGTACTCGTCAGGGCCCGTCGGCGCGTTGACGGCGCGGCTGAACATGAATCCGGCCGGGTTGAGGGTCGTGGTGCCCGAGACGGTCCACTCGAGGTGGACCTGGGCGGTCTGCACCGTGATGAGAGCGGAGACGACCGCGCCCCCCGCACTCGCCGGCATCGTGTAGTCCATGCGGATCGCCGACTGGCCGTTCGAGGTGATGAGCGTCGGGGTCCCGCCGGTGGAGGTCTGGATGCCGTGGACGGTGTCCTTCGTCTGGAATCGGGAACCCGCCATGAGGAGGGCGCCGTTCGCGGCGTGCACCGCGATGCGGCCGCCCACCGATGCGACCACGCGGATGCCGTCGGCGGTGAGCGTCACGTCACCGGCGGCGGCCGTGGCGGAGACGGTGCTCGGCGGGAGCACGACGAGCGCTCCCGCGAGGAGTCCGGCGCCGAGGAAGTGGCGGCGGGACAGGGTGAGGTGCAGAGGATCAGGGGACATCATCGTCCTTCCGTGATGATAGGGATTATCAGAGCACTATGCACCGGACGTCACTTCCTGCACAAGAGCTTGACAAGCATTCGCCCGTTTCTGTTATCGTCGTGTCAGGATTCTGATAATCCGAACTATCAGGAGAGGTCGATGACGACGAACAAGAACGGGCGAGTCACGCAGCGAGAGATCGCGAAGATCGCCGGAGTGAGCCAGGCGACCGTGTCGATGGTGCTCAACGACAAGGACTACTCCAACGTCCGCATCCCCGCGGCGACGAGGGAGCGCGTGATGCGGGCGATCGAGCAGACCACGTACGTGGCGGACCCCGCCGCGCGCCGGCTGGCAGGCCTCGACAACAAGATCCTCGGGATCTTCACCTACGAACCCGCGCTGTCGGCGGAGAGCATGGACTTCTACGGTCCCCTGCTCAACGGCATCGAGCGGGCGGCCGAACGACTGAGCTGCGACCTGCTCTTCTTCACCGCCTCCCCGCTCGTCGACGGCTCGCGCAGCCTCTTCCACAAGAACACCCGGTTCCGCCTCGCCGACGGCTGCCTGCTGCTCGGACAGCAGATGAACAGCGCAGAACTGGCCCGTCTCGTCGCCGAGGACTTCCCGTTCGTCGCCATCGGGCGCAGGGACGAGCCCGACGTTCCCTACGTGGGAATCGACTACCTCTCCCTCACCGGCGGGATCATCCGCCGACTCGACGAGCGCGGCCATGAGCGCGCCGTCTACCTCCACCGAGGAACCATCGCGCCGGCGGCCGTAGACCGTCGATCGGGGATCGCCCAGGCCGCATCGGGGCTCCGCATCGCGGTCACCTCCGTCGATGTCAGCGGGCTCGACCGCCAGACGATCGCCCGCCGGGTCATCGAGGCCGACGTCACCGCGGTGATCGCGGAGGACGCGTTCCTCGCCGAGGCGGCCGCGGACGCGCTCCGAGAAGCCGCACCGGATGCCGCGCACAGCTACGTGGCGCTCGCCGACGTCGCCGGGCACTCGATCGACGGCGCCGCGCTCAGCGGATTCGATCTGCGCCGCGAAGCCGTCGCCTCGCGGGCGCTCTCCCTGCTGCAGGACATCGTGCTCGCCGAACCGGATGAGCAGGCCGACCTTCAGAAGCAGGTGCTCCTCGCGGGCGAGCTCGTCGACGGGGCGACGCTCCGAGAGGTGCGCCGGTGACCCGTCTGGACACCGACGTCCTCATCGTCGGAGGAGGGCTCGGCGGCGTGGCCGCGGCGCTCTCCTCGCTGCGCCGGGGCCAGCGCGTCGTGCTCACCGAGCAGTACGCCTGGCTCGGGGGCCAGCTCACCTCGCAGATCGTCCCTCCCGACGAGTCCTACTGGGTCGAGCAGTTCGGGATCACCGCCTCATATCGCGCGCTGCGCGACGGCATCCGCGACCACTACCGCCGGCACTACCCGCTCACCGAGACGGCACGGGCCGCACGCGATCTCAACCCCGGTCTGGGCAGGGTCAGCCGGCTCTGCCACGAACCGAGGGTCGCCCTCGCCGTCATCGAATCGATGCTGGCGCCGTACCGCGCCAGCGGGAGACTCACGGTGCTGCAGCCCGCCATCCCGGTCGCGGCGTCGGTCGACGGAGCCGTCGTCACGTCGGTGACCGTCGACCACGCCGGTGCGCGGCACGAGATCGCGGCATCCTACGTCCTCGACGCCACCGAGACCGGTGACCTCCTCCCGCTCACGGGCGCCGAGTACGTGGTCGGCGCAGAGTCGCGTGCCGACACGGGTGAGCCGAGCGCTGCAGAGACCGCAGACCCCCGGAACGTGCAGGCCATCACCTGGTGCTTCGCCTTCGATCACGAGGAGGGCGCAGACCACACCATCGCCCGACCGGACGGGTACGAGCGCTTCCGGCGGATGCAGCCGGACTTCTGGGGTGCACCGCTGCTGTCCTTCACCGCACCGGATCCGCGCACCCTCGAACCGATCACCCGGACCATGCGCGTGAACCCGCCGCTCGACGAGCGGACGGCAGTGGATCAGCGCACGGATGCCGGAGACCGCGACCTCTGGGAGTTTCGTCGCATTCTCGCCAGGGAGAACTTCACCGAGGGCTTCCTCGACAGCGATGTCGTCGTCGCGAACTGGCCGATGCTCGACTATCTCGACGGCTCCGTCATCGACGACCCGCAGGCGGAGATCCACCGGGAAGGCGCCAAGGAGCTCGCCCGCTCCTACGTCTACTGGCTCCAGACGGAGGCCCCGCGCCCCGACGGAGGCACAGGGTTCCCCGGCCTCCGGCTGCGCCCCGACGTCGCCGGAACCGACGACGGCTTCGCGCAGGCGCCGTACATCCGCGAGTCCCGGCGCATCGTCGCGAAGAGGACGATCGTCGAGCAGGACATCTCCGTGCGACTGCGCGGACACGGCGGCCCCGCCCGATTCGACGACACCGTCGGCGTCGGCATGTACCGCATCGACATCCACCCCTCGACCGGAGGGGACAACTACATCGACGTCGAGTGCGCGCCCTTCGAGATCCCCCTCGGCGCGCTGATACCCGTGCGGATGCGCAACCTGCTCCCCGCTGCGAAGAACATCGGCACCACCCACATCACGAACGGCGCCTACCGGCTGCATCCCGTGGAGTGGAACATCGGCGAATCCGCCGGCGAGCTCGCGGCGTTCTGCGCCGAGCGCGGACTCGCCCCGAGCGACGTCGCCGGCGACGGTCAGCTCGTCGCCGAGCTCCAGTCCCGCCTCGTCGAGGCGGGCATCGAGATCCACTGGCCCGAGATCATCGGCTACTAGAGAAGAGAAGAGCATGACATCAGCAAAGAAGCTGGGTGCGGCCGCTGCGGTGGCCGCGCTGGGCCTGACTCTGGCGGGGTGCGGAGCATCCGCTCCCGAACCCGTCGAGACCACCGCGGCTCCGGGCAGCGTGGACCTGCGCATGTCGGTGTGGACGTCGAACGAGGACCAGCTCGCGCTGTTCGACGAGATCGCCGACGCCTACAAGGCCGATCACCCGGAGATCGGGACGATCACCTACGAGTCCCTGCCGTTCGCGGACTACAACACCACGCTCACGACCCAGATCGCGGGCGGCAACGCACCTGACCTGGCGTGGATGGGCGACCTGTCGCGCGACCTGATCGACGCCGACGCGCTCGTGCCCCTCACCGACGTCCTGAAAGGCACGAAGGGGTGGGGATACGACGATCTCCTGGACAGCGTGACGGCGGAGTTCAGCGCTGACGGCGAGCTCTATGCCTACCCGTTCTCGAACTCCCCGTTCGCTCTCTATGTCAACAAGGACCTCCTGGCTCAGGCCGGAGTCACCCTCGACGCCGACCCCACCTGGGCGGACGTCAGCGAACTCGGCGCCGCCGTGCACAAGGCCACGGGCAGAGCCGGCTTCGTGATCCGCGACTTCGACTACGCCAACTGGGGGCAGCTCGCCACGGTGTGGACCGGGTGGGGAGCGAGCGCGTGGAGCGAAGACGGCGCCACCTGCACGTTCGACAGCCCGGAGATGGTGGAGGCGTTCACCTTCCTGCACGACGCCGCCTTCGTCGACCAGTCGATGCCGGGCCCCGGCACCACCGCGGACTTCTTCGCCGGTGATGCGGCGTTCACCGTCGCCCAGGTCTCCCGCGCGGCTCTGCTCGACGACTCGTTCGCCTACGACGTGATTCCCCTGCCGAACGGGCCCGAGGGGGACTACTCGGTGATCGGCCAGGCCGGTGTGGGCGTGCTCTCCTCGAGCGCGCACGTGCAGGAGGCGACGGACTTCCTCGCCTTCCTCACCGACCCCGAGAACGCCGAGAAGCTCGCCCAGTACTTCCCGCCGCCCCGCGAGTCCCTCCTCACGGGCGAGAAGCTCGCCGCTAACAACCCGAAGCTCGCCGCCGAGCAGCTGCAGACCGTGGTGGTCGATCAGCTGCCCGACGCGGTGACGCTGCCGAACCACACCGGTCCCGCCGAGATCAAAGCGGCAGGCAAGACCGCGCTCGACGCGATGTGGACAGCCGACGCGGATGTGAAGGCCGTGCTCGGCGCGACCTGCGACGCACTCGCGCCGCTGCTGTCGAAGTGACCGCTGCCGACACCGTGGCCGGGTCCCGGGGAGCGCACGCGCCCCGGGACCTGCACCGCCCGTTCTGGACGACGAGGCGCCGCGACCAGCTCACGGGCTACCTCTTCATCGCGCCTCAGCTGGCCGGGGTCGTGCTCTTCGTGCTCGTGCCCGTCGGCCTCGGCATCTGGTACAGCCTGAACGAGTGGAACATCTTCCGCGGCGAGCTCACCTTCGTCGGCGGGGACAACTACGCAGCGCTGCTGAGCGACCCGCAGCTGCCGGCCGTGCTCGGCGCGACCGGGATCTTCTCGATCGGCATCGTCGTGTTGAACATCGCGCTCGGGCTCGGTCTCGCCGTCCTGTTGAACAGGCGCTTCCGCGGGGTCACCTTCTTCCGCACGATCTTCTTCTCACCCGTCGTGGTGTCGGTGGTCGCCTGGACTTTGGTCTGGGGCTTCTTGCTGCAGGACAACGGCGGTATCAACGGGCTGCTGGCCGTCTTCGGCATCGACGGTCCCAACTGGCTGCTGTCGGGAGACACGGCGATGATCTCGGTGATCGTCACGCAGGTCATCCGCAGCGTCGGCGTCAACATGGTGCTCTTCCTCGCCGCGCTCCAAGGGGTGCCGTCCGAGCTGTACGAAGCGGCCCGCATCGACGGCGCAGGGCCGGGGCGCATCTTCTTCCGGATCACCCTGCCCCTGATCTCGCCGACCCTCATGCTCACGGCGGTGATCACGATCGTCGGCGCCCTGCAGGCGTTCGCCAACGTCGCGGTGCTCACCGGGGGAGGCCCGGGGCTGTCGACGACCGTGCTCGTCTACTACGTGTTCCAGCAGGCCTTCGAGTTCAACGACATCGGCTACGGGTCGACGCTCGCGCTCATGCTGCTGACGTTCGTGATGCTGCTGACGCTTCTGCAGTGGCAGCTGCGGAGGAAGTGGGTGTTCTATGAAGACTGAGGCCCGAACCCGCAGCGAGGGCCGCGGCATCCGTCAGGTGATCCTGTTCGCGGCGCTGATCGTCCTCGCCATCCCCTTTGCGATCCCGACGATCTGGATGATCACGTCGTCGTTCAAGCCCCTGGCGGAGATCTTCCGTTCTCCGCCCTCGCTCTTCGCGGAGAATCCGACCTTCGCCGCCTACGCCGAGGCGTTCACGTTCCAGCCCTTCGCGCGGCAGTACTTCAACAGCGTGTACATCGCCGTCGTCGTCACGGCGGTCGTCATGGTCGTGTCGAGCCTCGCCGGTTACGCCTTCGCGCGCATTCGCTTCCGAGGGGCGAACGCGCTGTTCCTCGTCGTGCTCGTCGGGCTCCTCGTGCCGGGGGAGGTGACGATCGTGCCGCTGTTCCAGATGTTCAAGGGCTGGGGGATGATCAACACCCACTGGCCCCTGATCCTGGTGACGGCGCTCGCGGCGCCGTGCGTGCTCGCGACCTTCATCATGCGGCAGTTCTTCCTGTCGCTGCCGGTCGAGCTCGAGGAGGCCGCGCGGATCGACGGACTGGGCAGGCCTGCGATCTGGTGGCGGATCTGCCTTCCGCTCTCCAAGCCCGCGCTCTCGGCCGTCGCCATCCTCACCTTCCTGGCGTCGTGGAACCTCTACCTGGAGCCGACCGTCTACCTGACCTCTCCCGAGCTGTTCACGCTCCCGCAGGCGTTGACGCGGTACACCGACGCCTACGGCGGGCAGATGTGGAACACGCAGCTCGCGGCGGCGACGATGACCGTGGTGCCGATGCTGATCGTGTTCGTCGTGGCGCAGCGTCAGTTCGTCGAGGGTCTCGCCCACTCGGGCCTCAAGGGCTGAGGCAAGTCTGAGGCGCTCCCGTCGCAGAAGATCCCGGTATCCAGGGCGGATACCGGGATCTTTCGCGACGGGAACACCCGGGCGGGGTGGGGGTCAGCTGCGAGCCCGCAGTGCGGCGCGCACTCGGGCCACGAGCTCGTCGGGAGTGCGGAAGAGGGCGGCGGTCACCTCGATCACGATCCACCCGGCAGCGCGCAGCGCCGCGATGCGCTCGACATCGGCGGCATAGCGATCACGGTGCAGCATCCCGTGATACTCGATCGCGACCTTGCGCTCGGGGTAGGCGAGATCGACGCAGGCGAGGAAACGGCCAGCGCCGTCGTACACGTCGTGGTTGAGCTCGGGCTCGGGGAGACCCGCGAGCACGAGGTGGCAGCGTACGGCGGATTCCCGAGGCGACCAGGAATCCGTGCGAATCAACTCGATCGCCTGGCGGAGTCGACGGATGCCGACACGGCGGCCCGAGTCGACCGCGAAGCGCAGCTCGTCCGGAGTCGCGATCGACGGCATGCCTGCGTTCGGGCGGCCGGGGCCAGGGCGCCAGGCTCGGCAGAAGTAGTCTCCGAGCGCCACGAGATCGAGCAGCGCGAGTCCGCCGAGGCCGGCCCACGTGCTCGCGGCGGTCGTCGCGGGCATGCCGTCGATCACCGTGACGGCGGATGTGGCTGCCCGTGCGCGATGCGCCGCGACACCTCGGGTCCTGACGAGAGGCGCAGCGCCGAGGCCGCTCACGTGCACGGGGATCTCCTCGCCCGTCGCGAGCCGCGGCCCGATGCGGGCAAGGGGGAGAGGGGCGCGCCAGAGTGCTGCCGCGGTCTCATGAGAGAAGAACTGCCCAGGGCGAAGCCGCGGCGCATACTCGCGTGCTCGGCGGCGGCGCTGCTCCGCCTGCGCCTCGAACGGATCGTCGGACTCCTCGCCATGCTCATGCAGGCGTCGTGCGCGCACCCCGTGGAACGGGGCGCGGAGGTCACTGCGCCCGAGACGCTCACGGCTCACTCCTGCAGCGAGAGCCTCCGATACGGGGAAGACGTTCCCCAGTCCGTCCGGTAACCCCCGCGGTGCGCGCATCCGAGAACTGTCGCACGACCTGGGTCCGAGCATCCGCCGTTATCCACACCCGGCACTCCCGTCGCAGAAGATCCCGGTATCCAGGGCGGATACCGGGATCTTTCGCGACGGGAGCACCCGGGCGGGGCGGGGTCAGCTGCCGGCGGGGCGGAGGCGCAACTGCGCCATGCCGCCGTCGACCTCGATGAAGGTGCCGGTGGTCGAGCCCGCGGCGGGGGAGACGAGGTACGCGACGGCGGCGGCGACCTCGTCGGGGCTGACCAGGCGTCCGTGCGGCTGTCGGGCCTCCAGGGCCGCGCGTTCGGCGGCGGGATCGGATGCCGAGTCCAGCAGCCGCCCGACCCACGGGGTGTCGGCGGTACCGGGGTTGACGGCGTTCACGCGGATGCCCTCGCGCAGGTGATCGGCCGCCATGGCGCGGGTGAGGGCCGAGACGGCGCCCTTCGAGGCGCTGTAGAGGGCGCGCTGCGGGAGGCCGGTGGTGGAGGCGATGGATGCCGTGTTGCAGACCGCCGCGGCGGGCGACTGCCGCAGCCACGGCAGCGCCGCCGACGTCACCCTGGCGATGCCGGTGACGTTGATCGACAGCACGCGCGCCCACTCGTCGTCGTCGTTCGCGGTGATGTCGCCCTGTGCGCCGATGCCGGCGTTGTTCACGACGATGTCGATGCGGCCGAAGCGCTCGGCGACGGCGGCGACGGCGGCATCCACCGATGCGCGGTCGGAGACGTCGGCGGTGAACGCGGCGAACGCGGCATCGGCCCCCGACGTGTCGCGGTCGAGCACGGCGATGTGCGCGCCCTCGGCGTGCAGGCGGCGGGCGATGGCCGCTCCGATGCCCGACGCCCCGCCCGTGACGATCGCGACGAGTCCGCTCATGCCGGATCCGTGCGTTTCGTCTCGCTCCGCTCGCTCAACGACCGTGTCGATGCTCACTTCTGTGCCTCCCATGCCACGAACTCCTGGCGCTGGTGCCCGAGTCCTTCGATCTCGATGTCCACGACGTCTCCGGCCCTCAGGTAGGGGAACTTCCCGCCGAACGCCACGCCCTGCGGGGTGCCGGTGAGGATGAGGTCGCCGGGCTCCAGGGTCACGTACTGCGACAGGTGGTGCACGATGACGCGCACGTCGAAGATCATGTCGTCGGTGTTCGAGTCCTGGCGCGGCTCGCCGTTGACCCAGCTGCGCAGGCGCAGGCGATCGACCTCGACCTCGTCGGGGGTGACCAGCCACGGACCCGTGGGGTTGAAGCCGGGGGCGATCTTGCCCTTCGACCACTGCCCGCCGGAGACCTCCATCTGGTACGCCCGCTCGGAGACGTCGTTGGCGGTGACGTAGCCGGCGATGTGCGCGTCGGCCTCCTCGGGGGAGTCGAGGTAGGACGCGCGGGCGCCGATCACGATGCCGAGCTCGACCTCCCAGTCGGTCTTCTCGCTGCCACGAGGGATCGTCACCGCATCGTTCGGGCCGACCACGGTGTTGGGGGTCTTCAGGAACATGATCGGGATGGTCGGCGGCTCCGACCCGGACTCGCGTGCGTGCGCGGCGTAGTTCTGGCCGATGCAGATCACGGCGCTGGGGCGCGCGATCGGGGCGCCGATGCGCTGCTCCGCGGCGTCCGCCAGCTCGGGGAGCTCACCGGCGGCCAGGGCCGTCGCGACGCGGTCGCGGAAGTCGGAGGCGAGGAAATCCCCGTTCACATCGGATGTCACTGGGCGGAGGTCGAGGTAGCGGTCGCCGTCTACGAGGACGGGGATCTCTGCACCGGGGGCGCCAAGCCGCGCGAACTTCATGGTTCTCCTGAGTCGTCGGTGTTCGTCTGTCGCGGTCACCGGATGACCGCCTGTCTCGTTGACAGTATAGACATCGGATGTTTACACTCCAAGAGGTCGGTGCGAGAAGTCCGACCCGTGAGAGGAACCCCGTGAGCCGTATCGTCGCCCTCGACACCACCGACATCCGCTTCCCGACGTCCCTGAGCCTGGACGGCTCGGACGCGATGAATCCCGACCCCGACTACTCGGCCGCGTACGTGATCGTGCGGACGGATGCCGAGGACGGCATCGAGGGGCACGCCTTCGTCTTCACGATCGGCCGCGGCAACGACGTGCAGGTCGCGGCGATCGACGCGCTGGCCGGACACCTCGTCGGCCGGGAGCTCGAGCCGCTGCTCGACGACATGGGCGGCACCTTCCGCGAGATCATCGGCGACTCGCAGCTGCGCTGGCTCGGCCCCGAGAAGGGCGTCATGCACATGGCCATCGGCGCGGTCGTCAACGCGCTGTGGGACATCAAGGCCAAGCGCGCGGGGCTCCCGCTGTGGCAGCTCCTCGCCCGGATGACGCCGGAGGAGCTCGTCGACCTGGTCGACTTCCGCTACCTCACGAACGCGCTGACCCGCGACGATGCGCTGGAGATCCTCCGCGCCGCCGAGCCCGGCCGCGCCGCGCGCGAGGCGGAGCTGCTCGCCACCGGCTACCCCGGCTACACGACGAGCCCCGGCTGGCTCGGCTACTCCGACGAGAAGCTCGAACGGCTCGCTCGCGAGGCCATGGCCGACGGCTTCACGCAGATCAAGCTCAAGGTCGGCGCCGATCTCGACGACGACATCCGCCGCTTCCGCAAGGCCCGTGAGGTGTGCGGGCCGGACTTCTCGATCGCGATCGATGCGAACCAGCGCTGGGAGGTGTCGGAGGCGATCGAGTGGGTGAACGCGCTCGCCGAGTTCCGCCCCGCCTGGATCGAGGAGCCCACGAGCCCCGACGACATCCTCGGCCACGCGGAGATTGCCCGCGGGGTCGCGCCGATCCGCGTCGCGACGGGCGAGCACGCCCAGAACCGCATGATCTTCAAACAGCTCCTGCAGGCGGAGGCGATCCAGGTCATGCAGATCGACGCCGTGCGCGTCGCCGGCGTGAACGAGAACATCGCGAACCTGCTGCTGGCCGCGAAGTTCGGCGTGCCGGTGTGCCCGCACGCCGGCGGCGTCGGTCTGTGCGAGGCCGTGCAGCACCTGTCGATGTTCGACTTCGTCGCCATCACCGGCACGCGCGAGGGCCGCATGATCGAGTTCGTCGACCACCTGCACGAGCACTTCGTCACCCCGACCGACATCAGGGGCGGTTCGTACATGCCCCCGATCGCGCCGGGCACCGGCATGGAGATGAAGGCCGACAGCATCATCGACTACACCTGGAGGGGTGAGCATGTCGTCGTCGCCTGAGCAGACCGTGCCGCCGCTCGGCTACGGTGCGGCCAACGTCGGCAACCTCTTCCGTCCGCTGACGGATGACGAGGCCTGGGCCGTGCTCGACGCGGCGTGGGATGCCGGCATCCGCCACTACGACACCGCCCCGCACTACGGGCTCGGCCTCTCCGAGCGTCGACTCGGCGCGTTCCTGCGCACCAAGCCGCGGGAGGAGTACTTCCTCTCCACGAAGGTCGGCCGGCTGCTGCGCCCGAACCCCGACCACGAGCACGGCGGGCTCGACACGGCGAACGACTTCCACGTGCCCGACGACGTGCGCCGCGTCTGGGACTTCTCGGCCGACGGCATCCGCTCCTCGCTCGCCGAGTCCCGCGAGCGTCTGGGCATCGAGCGCATCGACCTGCTGTACCTGCACGATCCGGAGCGCAACGACCTCGACCTCGCGCTCGCCGAGGCCCTGCCCGCGCTGGAGCAGCTGCGCGCCGACGGCGAGGTCGCCCAGATCGGCATCGGATCCATGGTGACGGATGCGCTCGCCGCCGCCGTGCGCGGAGCCGACCTCGACCTGATCATGGTCGCCGGCCGCTACACGCTGCTCGAACAGCCCGCCGCCGCCGACGTGCTGCCGGCGTGCCGCGAGAGGGGCACCGGCATCGTCGCGGCATCCGTCTTCAACTCCGGCCTGCTCGCGCAGAGCGAGCCGCGCAGGGACGGACGCTACGAGTACGGGCAGCTCCCCGAGGAGCTGTGGGAGCGCCTCGTGCGGATCGCCGCGATCTGCGCCGACCACGATGTGCCGCTGCCGGCGGCGGCGCTGCAGTTCCCCCTGCAGTCGGACGTCGTGCGCGCCGTCGTCGTGGGCGGCAGCCGTCCGGCTCAGCTCGCGCAGAACGCCGAGTACGCGGCGCTGGAGATCCCGGCCTCGCTCTGGCAGACTCTGGCCGCCGAGGCTCTCGTCCCGGCCTGACCACCCCACCCGTCCGATCCGAGGAGACGCACCGTGCTCGAAGGCATCCACCCCCTGCTCACCGGCGAGCTGCTGCTGCACCTCGACCGGATGGGGCACTCCGACTCCGTCGTCGTCGCCGACGCGCACTTCCCGGCGTGGGCGCTGGGGGAGCGGGTGATCGATCTGCCGGGCACCACCACGCCCGAGGTCGTCGCCGCGATCCGCACGGTGCTCCCTCTCGACGACGCCCCCGGCATCGACCTGATGGCCTCGGCCGACGGCGAGGTGCTCGACGTGCAGCATCAGCTCATGGCGGCTGCGGGGACGGATGCCGGCTCCACCGCCTTCGTCGAGCGATTCGCGTACTACGGGGTGGCGAAGGCCGCGTACCTCATGGTCCGCACCGGAGAGACCCGCAAGTACGGCAACGCGCTGCTGCGCAAGGGCGTCGTGGGGCACCCCTCCGCCTGAACGCACAGGCCCTTGAAGTCGGCGGTCGCGGCGAGAAGACTGTCTGCGTCCGCACGGCGAAAGGGAGCATCATGGCGCACGGAGACATCACCCACATCGACATCCCGGTCACCGACCTGACCGCGGCGTCCGGGTTCTACTCGGCGCTGTTCGGCTGGCAGATCGCCGAGCCGCCCGGGTTCGAGGGCTACCCCATGTGGCAGGCGCCCAACGGCATCTCGGGCGGCGGGCTGGCCCCGCGCAGCGAGGGCTTCACGCAGCCGCGCTCGTACGTCGAGGTCGACTCGATCGACGACACGGTCGCCGCCGCGCTCGCCGCCGGGGGATCGGTCGCGATGGAGAAGCAGCCCATCACCGACACCAGCGCGTGGGCGGTCGTCGTCGACCCCGACGGCAACCACATTGGCCTCTTCGAGGGCGTCGTCGGCATGTAGCCGGCGCGACGGCGCTCGCTCAGCGGTCGGGTGCGGGGTCCTGCGCCTCCCACTCGGCGACCAGCTGCGGCATCCGCTCGGCCATGAACCGGAGGAAGCCCGACATCTGCGCGGCGCGCTCGGCCGAGACCTCCTCGTCGCCGAGCTCGGCGCCGATCCGGTCGACGTGCTCCGCGAGGCGGCGGTAGACGGGGATGTTGCCGATGATGACCGAGTGGAAGCCGTCGGGTGCGAGGTCGTAGCGGTCGCGGCGGTGCCCGGCCGTGGGCAGCCGACGCACGAAGTGCGCGTCCTGCAGGTAGCGCACGGCCCCCGACACGGCGGCGGCCGACACCCCGAGGCGATCGGCGAGGTCGGCGGCCGTGTACCCGCCGTCCGGGGCTGCGACGAGCGCCATCATGACGCGCGCGGGCATGCGCGGCATCCCCGCCGCCGTCATCATCGCGGCCGCCTGCTCTGCGGCGTCCTGTCCCCGGTGTTCCATGTGCTCCCCAGGTTATCCGTCGGCCGCGAGCTCGCGGCGCCTCATGAGGGTCAGTGCCCCGCCGCCGGCGACCGCGACCGCAGCCACGAGCCACCAGAGCCCGCGGAGGTCGACGTCCCCGTTCGAGACCACGGGGGTCACGGCGATCGGCGAGAGGTCGGTGGCCCACTCCGGCATCCCGAACAGCGGTCCGAACATGCCGAGGATGCTGGCGACGCCGATGAGCGCCCATCCGACGCCGAGCGTGGCCCGCGGCAGCACGACGAAGACCAGGGCCGTGATCGCGGTGAACACGGATGCCGCGACGAACTGCCCCAGCCCGGTCACGGTGACCACGCGGTACAGCGCGCTCGCGCCTCCGTTCGCGGCGATCCCGAGGTACGCCGTGGCCATGGCGGCCGCGATGACGAGCGCGACGGCGCACGTGGCGACGATCGCGTAGTCGGCGAACCACCGCACGCGCCCGACCGCGGCCGCGAGCACCGACTCGGCCGTGCCGTGGGCCTCCTCCTGACGGGCGCGGACGATCGTCTGCACGGCCGCGCACGCGGCGAGGATGCCGAGCATGGTGAAGAAGACGGTGATCACGGCCTCGTCGAGGTTCCCCGCCCTGGCGATCTTCTCGAGGATCTGCGCGACCGCCGGATTCTCGCCGGCGACCTGACCGGCGAGCGACGACAGGGTGGTGGCGAGGATGCCGGTGAGCGCTCCGCCGATCGTCCAGCCGAGCACCGACCCCCACGACAGCCGCCAGACCAGCGCGTGCGGAGACGACAGGGCCGCCGTGGCGTTCGCGCGGCCGTTGCGCTCCGCGATGAAGCTCGCGCCCATGTCGCGGGCCGACTGCAGCAGCGTCGCGGCGGCGGCGAGGAGGAGTCCGAACCCCAGCGCGAGCACCGCGGGCCAGGGGTAGTCGGCATCGTAGGGACGGGTCTGCTCGGCCCAGCCGAACGGCGAGAGCCACACGAGCCAGGAGCTCTCGATGCGGGTGAGGTCGTCGCTGGGGGTCCCCGCGACGTTGCCGATCCCGCGGAGCAGGAAGGTCGCCACGAGCACCCATACGGTCAGCGAGTTCGCGCCGCGCGAGGTGCGCATGAGCTGCGCGGCGACGAGGCCGATGCCGAGGAAGGCGACCCCGGTGGCGCCGGCCGCCGCTCCCGTGAGCAGGGAGCCGCCGGCATCCATCCCCGCCGCGATCAGCGCGAGTGCCGTGAGCAGCGCGAGCACGAGGTTCGCGGCGAGGCCGTGCACGATCGTCGCGACCGTGGGCAGGGTGCGTCCGGCCGACGTGGCGGCGACGAGCTCGCTGCGCCCCGCCTCCTCGTCGCCGCGGGTGTGTCGCACGGCGAGGAACGTGCTCATGAGCGCCGCGAGCATCGCCAGCCACGGGAGGTCCTCGAAGGCCAGGAAGGCGCCCACGGACGTGTCAGACGGGAGACCCCGGAACATCAGGATCACCGGGTTCGCCATCACAGCCGTGAGCACCTCCTGCCGGTCGGCGACCGTGCTGTACGACTGCGTGACGCCGCCGTAGCCGGCGTACGCGAGGAGGACCGCGCCGAGGATCCACAGCGTCAGCTGCAGCCAGTCCCGGCGCAGGCGCTGGCGGAGGAGGGGGATCATGATCGCGCGCTCCTCCGGGTGCGGGCCGGGGCCGCGGCATCCGCGTCGCCCGCGGCACCCGCCACGTCGTCCCCGTAGTGGCGGAGGAACAGCTCCTCCAGAGACGGCGGTTCGATGCGGAGACCGGTGACCGCCCGCTGGGCGAGCACGGGGAGGACGGAGGCGACGTCATCGCTGTCGACCGTGAACCTCGCGCGTCCGTCGGCGAACGACGGGTCATGGGCGGAGGGGATGCCGTCGGCCGCCGCGGCATCCGTCGCCGTGAACGACACCTCGGTGCGGGTGAGATGACGCAGCTCTGCCAGCGTTCCGGACTCCACCACGCGCCCCGCGCGGATGATCGAGACGCGGTCGCACAGCAGCTCGACCTCCGACAGGATGTGACTCGACAGCAGCACGGTGGCCCCGGCATCCCGCACCCTGGCGACCTCCTCGCGGAAGACGACCTCCATCAGGGGGTCGAGGCCGCTCGTCGGTTCGTCGAGGATGTACAGGTCGGCCGGCACCGTGAACGCCGAGATCAGTGCCACCTTCTGCCTGTTGCCCTTGGAGTAGGCGCGACCCTTCTTGCGCGGGTCGAACTGGAACGCGGTCTCGAGGCGCTCGCGATCGCTCCGGTAGACGGCACCGCGGGTGTCGGCGCCGCGCAGGCGGCTGAGCAGGTCGATGGCCTCGCCGCCCGAGAGGTTGGGCCACACGCTGACGTCACCAGGCACATAGGCGATGCGGCGGTGCAGGTCGGTCGCGTCCCGCCAGGGGTCGCTTCCGAGGACGGATGCCGTACCCCCGGTCTTGCGCGCGAGGCCGAGGAGGATGCGGATGGTGGTCGTCTTGCCCGCGCCGTTCGGGCCGAGGAAGCCGTGCACCTGGCCCGCGGTGACGGAGAGGTCGAGGCCGTCGAGAGCGTGCACGCGGCCGTAGTGCTTGGTGAGGCCGCTCGTGCGGATCACTGTGTCCATGAGCGGCACGCTACGCCGATTTCAGAAGTTTGTGAAGAGTGTGAAGTGGTGAAGCTGCTCCGGTCGCGAACCTGGTCCCGATCCGGGCGCTTTCGCGACCAGGTTCGCGACCGGAACGGGAGGGAGGTGGCGGCGAGGTCAGGGCTCCGAGCGGCGGGCGCGGTAGGCGGCCACCGCATTGCGGTTGGCGCACGTGGTCGAGCAGTAGCGCTTCGAGCGGTTGCGCGAGAGGTCGAGGGCGAGAGCGTCGCACGTGTCGTCGGCGCACACCGAGATGCGGGAGCCCTCGTCGGCGCGGATGACGTCGATCAGCGCCATCGCGGTCTCCACGAGCACGCGGTCGGAGAGAGGCGCGTCGTCGACGATCGCGTGCAGGTGCCAGTCCAGCTCGCCGTGCCGTGTGAGGCGCGGGGCCAGGGTGACCGACGCGAGGGCGTCGTTGACCCGCTCGGCCATCTCGTCGCGCGGAGCCAGCAGCATCTCGCGCAGGCCGGGCCGGAGGGCGCGGAGGGACGCGGCCTCGGCGTCGTCGCGATCGATCCTGCCGGTGTAGGGGAAGGCGCCGAGGAAGGCCTCCTCGTCGGCGGCATCAGCCATCGACTCCGGATCCTCCGCCGTGTTGACCAGCCACACGGCCGCGCGCAGAGCGTCCTCCGTGTCATAGGTGAAGATCATGTTGACATGTTACATCGCGCAGGAGTAGCGTCACATGTCATGAGCGCAGTAGCTAATGACATCGCGCGGGTGACCGCGCCCCGCAGGTCGAACGCCGGCCTGCTCTTCGCGCTCGGCGCCGCGGTCTCGTTCGGCATGTCCGGCATCTTCGCCCGCGGCCTCATCGATGCGGGCTGGACCCCGGGTGCCGCCGTCACCGTGCGCATGTGGGTGGCCGCCCTGGTGCTGCTGGTGCCCACGCTCCTGGCGCTGCGCGGCAAGTGGGGCCTCGTCCGCCGCCACGCGGGAATGGTCCTCGTGTACGGCCTCCTCGCCGTGACCGCCGCACAGCTCTGCTACTTCCAGGCGGTCGCCGTGATGGATGTCGGCATCGCCCTGCTCATCGAGTACACCGCCCCCATCGCCGTCGTCTTCTGGCTCTGGGTCCGCAGGGGAGAGAAGCCCACGCGCCGCAGTCTCCTCGGCGCCGCGATCGCCTTCATCGGACTCGTGCTCATGCTCGACGTCCTCACCGGCGCGCAGGTGAACCTCGGCGGCATCCTGTTCGCGCTCGGAGCGATGATCGGCGCCGCGACCTACTTCGTGCTGTCGGCGCGCGCCGACACGGGCCTGCCGCCGATCGCGCTGGCGGGGCTCGGGCTCCTCATCGGCGCGATCGGCCTCACCGTCGCTGGCGCCGTGGGGGTGCTCCCCATCGCGTGGACCACGGCTGACGTGGAGTACAGCGTCATCACGGTGCCGTGGTTCGTCCCCGTGCTGGCGATGGGTGTCATCGCGACCGCGCTCGCGTACATCCTCGGCATCGTGTCGACCCGGATGCTCGGCTCCCGCCTGGCGTCGTTCATCGCACTGTCCGAGGTCGTCGCCGCGATGCTCTTCAGTGCGCTGATGCTCGGTCAGGTCCCCGGCCCGGTTCAGGCGATGGGAGGCGCGCTCGTGCTCGCCGGGGTCATCATCGTCAAGCTCGGCGAGCCCGCGACGGATGCCGTCGCCGAACAGTTCGTCGAGCCGGTCCCCGTGGAGGGGGTTCCTGCGTCTGTGGTGCCTGCCTCTGTGACGCCTGCGGATGCGGCGCCTGTCGTCGCTGCCGAGCGCGAGTAGCGGCACGAGGCGCCGACTCTGTGCGGGGCGCGTGCGTCGAGGTGACCTCGACGCACGCGACACCTGTTGTCGCTGTGGAGCGTGAACAGCGACACGAGGTGGCCACCGTGCGGACGTGAGGATGCCGGCGACCCCGGCCGCGCGGCGGGTAGCTGCCGGCGCGCGCGGGGTTTATGTATACCTCTTGCGGGGTAGACCACCTCACATGGCCAACCGTACCGGTTTATGTATACACTGAGGGCATGACCCTCGCCGCGGAACGGACCACCGCGAGCGACCGCGCCTACGCGCATCTGCTCGACGGCATCCAGTCCGGCGCACTCGCCGCGGGCGTCGTGCTGGGCGAGGTCGAGCAGGCGGAACGCCTCGGCATCAGCCGGACACCGATGCGCGAGGCGCTGCGCCGGCTCGCCGCAGACGGGCTCGTCGTGCAGCAGTCGCCGCGCGTCACGGTCGTCGCAGATCTCGACGCCGACGACATCCGCGCCCTGTTCGAGATCCGCCGTGCGCTGGAGGAGACCTCTGCGCGTCTCGCCGCATCCCGCGGCGACGCCGCTCTGTTCGCGGCGCTCGCCGAGGAGTTCGCGCACGTCGACCTGACGGCGGATGCCGGGCGCGACGCGTACTACGCCCTGATCGCGCGCTTCGATGCGGCCCTCGACGAGGCCGTGGCCAACGACTACATCGCCTCGGCTCTGCGCACCGTGCGCACCCACCTCGTCCGGGTGCGGCGCATGGCCCGAGACAAGCCGGAACGGCTCGCGGCATCCGCGTCCGAACACCGCACGATCGCCCAGGCGCTCGCCGCCCGCGACGGCGACCTCGCCGCCCACGCGACGCACGTGCACCTGCACAACGCGCTCACCGGCATCCTCGACTCCCTGACAGCCAACCCAGAAGGTGTGAAATGACCGTCACCCACCACGTCCGCGTCCACCGCAGCGAAGAGAACCTCGCCCGCGAGGACCAGCTCGCCTGGAAGATCGCCGAGGTCGCCACCGACCGGGTCGAGGTCGAGCCCGCCGTCGTCGACATGATCATCAACCGCATCATCGACAACGCCTCCGTGGCGGCGGCATCCCTCACCCGTCCTCCGATCAACGCCGCCCGCGCGCAGGCGTTCACCCACCCCGTCTCGACCGGCGGGGTCGGGGCGACGGTCTTCGGCGCCGCTCTCGACCACCGCACCAGCCCCGAGTGGGCGGCGTGGGCGAACGGCGTGGCCGTGCGCGAGCTCGACTACCACGACACGTTCCTGGCTGCGGAGTACTCGCACCCCGGTGACAACATCCCGCCGATCCTCGCGGTCGCGCAGCACGTCGGCGCAGATGGCCGAGCGCTTGTCCGCGGCATCGCGACGGGCTACGAGATCCAGATGGACCTCGTGCGCGCGATCTGCCTGCACAAGCACAAGATCGACCACGTCGCGCACCTCGGCCCGTCGGCCGCCGCCGGCATCGGCACCCTGCTCGGCCTCGACGCCGAGACGATCTACCAGGCCGTCGGCCAGGCGCTGCACACGACCACGGCGACCAGGCAGAGCCGCAAGGGCGAGATCTCCACCTGGAAGGCGCACGCCCCGGCCTTCGCGGGCAAGATGGCCGTCGAGGCGGTCGACCGTGCGATGCGCGGACAGACCAGCCCCGCCCCGATCTACGAGGGTGAGGACGGCGTGATCGCCTGGATGCTCGACGGCAAGGATGCCGCGTACGAGGTGCCGCTGCCCGCACCGGGCGAGCCCAAGCGGGCGATCCTCGACTCCTACACGAAGGAGCACTCGGCCGAGTACCAGGCGCAGGCGCTGATCGACCTGGCGCGTCGGCTCCACAACGCCCGCCCGGAGCTGACCGACCCCGCGAACGTGGAGTCGATCGTCATCCACACCAGCCACCACACGCACAACGTGATCGGCTCCGGGGCGAACGACCCGCAGAAGTACGACCCGACGGCGTCGCGCGAGACGCTCGACCACTCGATCCCGTACATCTTCGCGGTCGCGCTGCAGGACGGCGGATGGCACCACGTCGACTCCTACGCCCCCGAGCGCGCCGGCCGCGCCGACACGGTCGCGCTGTGGCACAAGGTCACCACGGCGGAGGATGCAGAGTGGACGCGCCGCTACCACTCCGAGGACCCCGACGAGAAGGCGTTCGGCGGTCGCGTCGAGATCCGCCTGACCGACGGCTCGACCGTGGTGGACGAGATCGCCGTCGCCGACGCGCATCCGCTCGGGGCCCGTCCGTTCGTGCGGGAGAACTACATCGCGAAGTTCCGTCTGCTGGCGGAGCCGGTGCTGGAGCCCGCCGAGATCGAGCGCTTCCTGGAGCTCGTGCAGCGTCTTCCCGAGCTCACGGCCGCAGAGGTCGGCGAGCTCTCGATCATCGCCAGGCCCGGCCTGCTCGAGGCCGCCGACGCCCCGAAGGGGCTGTTCTGATGCTGTACTCCACCGTCACCCCGGCCGAGAAGCGGCGGCTGTTCCGGGAGCGGCTCGCGAGCGGCGAGCTGCTGCGCTTCCCCGGTGCGTTCAACCCGCTGAGCGCCCGCCTCATCGAGCAGAAGGGCTTCGACGGCGTCTACATCTCCGGCGCCGTCCTCTCCGCCGACCTCGGCCTGCCCGACATCGGCCTCACGACCCTCACCGAGGTCGCGGGACGGGCGAAGCAGATCGCCCGCATGACCGACCTGCCCGCGATCGTCGACGCCGACACCGGGTTCGGAGAGCCGATGAACGTCGCCCGCACGATCCAGGAGCTCGAGGATGCGGGGCTCGCGGGCACCCACATCGAAGACCAGATCAACCCCAAGCGCTGCGGCCATCTCGACGGCAAGAGCGTCGTCGACGAGGACACCGCGATCAAGCGCATCCGTGCGGCGGCCGACGCGCGTCGCGACGAGAACTTCCTCATCATGGCGCGCACCGACATCCGCGCGATCGAGGGGCTGGATGCCGCGATCGACAGGGCGAAGGCGCTGGTGGATGCCGGGGCCGACGCGATCTTCCCCGAGGCCATGCGCACGCTGGAGGAATTCGAGGCGATCGCGAACGCGGTGGACGTGCCGATCCTCGCCAACATGACCGAGTTCGGCAAGTCCGAGCTGTTCTCCACGGACCAGCTGCGGGATGCCGGGGTGAACCTCGTCATCTGGCCGGTGTCGCTGCTGCGCATCGCGATGGGCGCTGCAGGCCGCGCACTGGATACGCTGAACGACGAGGGGCACCTGACCTCGAAGCTCGGAGAGATGCAGCACCGCGCCGATCTCTACGATCTGATCGACTACGAGTCGTACAACCACTTCGACTCCGGCGTCTTCAACTTCACACTCGAGCGGTAACCCACGAAGGAGTGACCATGACCGAGCCGGACATCAAGAAGGGCCTCGCAGGCGTCGTCGTCGACACGACGGCGATCTCGAAGGTCAACCCCGAGACGAACAGCCTGCTCTACCGCGGCTACCCCGTGCAGGAGCTCGCGGCGACGCAGTCGTTCGAGGCCGTGGCGTACCTGCTGTGGCACGGCGAGCTGCCCACGCCAGAGGAGCTGGCCGCTTTCCGGCTGACCGAGCGGCAGCACCGCGCGCTCTCTCCCGAGGTCAAGGACGCGATCGACCGGCTGCCGCTGGACTCGCACCCGATGGACGAGGTGCGCACCGCGGTGAGCGTGATCGGCGCGATCGAGACCGCGGGCATCGCCAACGTGCTGGATGCCGTCGGCACACCGGAGGAGAACCAGGAGCGCAGCCTCACGCTGTTCGCCGCGCTCCCGGCGATCGTGTCGTACGGGCAGCGCCGTCGCCGGGGACTCGACCCCGTCGAGTCGCGCGACGACCTCGACTACGCCGCGAACTTCCTCTGGCTCACGTTCGGTGAGGAGCCCGACCCGGTGGTGGTCGACGCGTTCAACCGCTCGATGATCCTCTACGCGGAGCACTCCTTCAACGCCTCCACGTTCACAGCTCGGGTGATCACGTCGACCCTCAGCGACCTGTACTCGGCGGTCGTCGGGGCGATCGGCGCGCTCAAGGGTCCGCTGCACGGCGGAGCGAACGAGGCCGTCATGCACATCTTCGACGAGATCGGCACGGCCGACCAGGTCGAGGGCTGGCTCGATGCCGCACTCGCCGAGAAGCGCAAGATCATGGGCTTCGGGCACCGCGTGTACAAGCGGGGCGACTCCCGCGTGCCGACCATGAAGGCCGCGCTGGACTCGCTCGTCGCGCACTACGACAAGCCGGCCGTCGGCGAGCTGTACGACAGGCTCGAGAGCGAGTTCGTCGGACGAAAGGGCATCTACCCGAACCTCGACTACCCCTCGGGTCCGGCGTACAACCTCATCGGCTTCGACACGCTCACCTTCACTCCGCTGTTCGTGGCGGCGCGCATCACCGGATGGACCGCGCACATCATCGAGCAGCAGTCGTCGAACGCGCTGATCCGTCCGCTGTCGCTGTACGACGGTCACGACGAGCGCCACATCGACGAGTACGAGCCTGACACCGCGGCGATCGACGTGCTCGATCGTCCGGAGGAGGCCGCCGGCTGAGTCCTCCGGGCCCTTCGGCAGGCTCAGGGACCCCGTTCCGACCAGCGCCGAGACCCATCATCAACGCCGAGACCCACCCCCGCCGACGTGTGCGGGGGTGGGTCTCGGCGTTCTCAGTGGGTCTCGGCGCTCAGGCAGCGTCAGGCCCGCGTCACGTCCAGCTCGATGACCGACCACGACAGCGGGGGGAGGGTCGCGCGCACGGCGCCGCCGACGACCTCGGCGGCCGCGAGCGGCACCATGTGCACGGCGTCGGGGGTGGTCTCGAGGTTCGCGGTGCTGCGGTCGCCGCCCTCCGGCACGGTGAGCGTCTCGGCCTGGCGCAGGCGCACGTCGCCCAGGCCGTGCAGGTCGATCGTGAGGTCGTTCTGCTCCTCCAGTGAGCGGTTGGCGACGAACACCACGAGCCTGCCCGACTCCTCGTCCCAGGTCGCCGCGGCGTCGATCGAGTCCACGTCGCCGTAGCGCTTCGTGCTGATCTGCGAGGCGGTCACGGCGAGGCGCAGGATGCGGCCCTTCGCGAGGCGCGCCATGCGCTCGAAGGGCCAGAAGCTGGTCTGGCGCCAGGCCGGGCCGTTCTCCTCCGCCCTGATCGGCGCGATCACGTTGACGAGCTGGGCCTGGTTGGCGATCTTCACGCGATCGCCGTGCCGCAGGAGGCTGTTCAGCAGGGTGCCGACGACGACGGCATCCGTCACCGAGTAGGTGTCCTCGATGATCCGCGGATGCTGCCGCCACCCGGCCGCGGCGATCTCGGCCGCCTCGACCTCGTTGTACCGCACCTGATCCCACACGTTCCACTCGTCGAACGAGATGTCGACCTGCTTCGTGTGCTTTCCGGCGGCCTTGACCGCGTCCACCGTGGCGATGACGCCCTCGATGAACGCGTCCATGTCGACGGACTCGGCGAGGAAGGACGCGGCATCCTCGTCGTGCTCCTGGTAGTAGGCGTGCATCGAGATGTAGTCGACCTCGTCGTACGCGTGGGTGAGCACGGTGTGCTCCCAGGAGCCGAACGTCGGCATGGAGCGACTGGACGAGCCCACGGCGACGAGCTCGATCGTCGGGTCGACCAGCTTCATGGCCTTCGCGGACTCCTGCGCCAGCCGGCCGTACTCGGCCGCGGTCTTGCCGCCGATCTGCCACGGTCCGTCGAGCTCGTTGCCCAGGCACCAGAGCGTGATGTCGAACGGCTGCTCGGCGCCGTTCTTCCGACGGAGGTCCGACCAGTACGTGCCGCCGGGGTGGTTGGCGTACTCGACGAGGGCGCGGGCCTCCTCGACACCGCGGGTGCCGAGGTTGACGGCCTCCATGACCTCGGCGCCCGCCTCCTGCGCCCAGTCCATGAACTCGTGCAGACCGAAGGCGTTCGTCTCGATCGTGTGCCAGGCGCCGTCGATGCGCACGGGGCGGTCGGCCACCGGGCCCACCCCGTCTTCCCAGCGGTAGCCGGAGACGAAGTTGCCGCCGGGGTAGCGCACCACTGTCGGGCCCATCTCCTTCACGAGGGCGAGCACGTCCGTGCGGAAGCCGCGCTCGTCGGCCAGCGGGTGCCCGGGCTCGTAGATGCCGGTGTAGACGCAGCGTCCCATGTGCTCGACGAACGACCCGAAGAGTCTCCGGGGGACGTCGCCGATCGTGAAGTCGCGGTCGACGGTGATGCGGGCCTGGGTCATCGCTCTCCTTGGATCCGAGTCCGACGCCGAACGGGAACGGCGCGGATCTCCATCATTACATCGATGTAATCGAGGAGCAAGGATGCCGTCGGCATCCGTCCGCACCCGTCAGGGACGGTAGCCGCGAGGACGGCCCTGCGTACTCGCGCGCTCTTCCAGCCGGTGCGGCAGGGTGACGCCCCGAGGGGCGGCGCCGCGGTCGTCGATGCGGGACTCGAGGAGTCCGAGCGCGGCGTCGGCGACGGCTCGGCGCTCGAACGCGATCGTCGTGAGGGCGGGGGAGGCGAACCGCGAGAACTCGATGTCGTCGAAGCCGGTCACGATCACGTCGCCCGGCACGCTCACGCCGCGTTCGTGCAGGGCGTGCAGCACGCCGAGCGCGAGGGCATCGGTGAACGCGACGATCGCGTCGAACGCGACGCGGCGTTCGTAGAGCGTCCGCACGGCGTCGGCCCCTCCGGTCGCGGCCCAGTGGAGAGGGTTGATCTCGAGGGCGGGGTCGCGGGCGATGCCCGCCTCGCGGAGGGCGTCGTGCACGCCCTCCAGCCGGAGGCGGCTCGTCGCGGTGGCCGCGGCCGGGTCGTCGTCGGCGCCGACCACCGCGATCCGGGTGGCCCCACGGGACAGCACGTGCCTGGTCGCGTCCGCCGCGGCACGGCGGCTGTCGATCCTGACGTGGTCGGCCCTGTTCTGCTCGACCTCGCCGATCACCACGAGGGGCGGCAGTCGATCGGCGTACTTCAGGACGCTGTCCTCCAGCCGGATGGGGTTGAGGATAAGACCGTCGACGAGGCGGGCGCGAGCCCGGGAGACGAGCTCCTTCTCCCGCTCCGGCACCGACGCGGTCTCCTCGATCTGCACGGCGAGCCCCCTCTCGTGAGCGGCCTCGACGATGTGCTGCACGAGCTCGGCGGAGAACGCGCTGGCGAGGTCGGGGAGGGCGACGGCGATGATTCCCGAGCGGCCCTTGCGCAGTCCGCGGGCGCTGAGGTTCGGCACGAAGTCGAGCTGCGCCATCGCCGACTCGACCCTCGTGCGCGTCTCCTCGCGGACGGCGACGGCGCCCGTCACGACGTTCGACACCGTCTTGATCGACACGCCGGCGAGAGCGGCGACGTCCTTCATGGTGGCGCGCGGCGGCAGCATCGCTGTCATCCGGTCAGCCTATCCTCCGGCCCTCGCTCCGCCGATCTGCATCGATGTAATCCTCCGCGTGGAGGCTACGATGACGCCATGAGCATCGAGCGCAACTGGGCGGGCAACGTCGTGTACCGGGCGTCGTCCGTCGAGCATCCGGAGTCGGTCGACGAACTGCGCGATCTGCTCGGGCGCGGTGGTCCAGTGCGGATGCTCGGCTCCCGCCACTGCTTCACCGACATCGCCGACACCGACGGCGTGCTGATCGCGCTCGACCGGATGCCGCGCCGCATCGAGGTCTCTCCGGAGCGCGACACCGTGCGCGTGTCGGGGGCCCTCCGCTACGGCGACCTCGCTCCCGTCCTGGAGGAGCAGGGTCTCGCCCTCGCGAACCTCGCCTCTCTGCCCCACATCTCCGTCGCCGGCGCGGTCGCGACGGGCACCCACGGCTCCGGCGACGCGATCGGCTCCCTCGCGAGCGCCGTCAGCGGGCTCACGATCATGACCCCGGCGGGGGAGACCGTGGAGCTGACTCGGGGCGACGAGGGCTTCGACGGGGCCGTCGTGTCGCTCGGGGCGCTGGGCGCCGTCATCGACCTGACGCTCGACGTCGAGCCGACCTATCAGGTCGCCCAGCACGTGTACGAGCATCCGTCGTGGGAGGCGATCCTCGCCGATCTCGACGCCGTCACCGGCGCGGGCACCAGCGTGAGCATCTTCACGACCTGGCAGCGCACCGACGTCGCCGACCAGATCTGGATCAAGCAGCGCGTCCCGGCGTCGAGGGCCGAGGCCCGCAGCCAGCAGTCGTCGCGTGAGGGTCTCGCCGCCGCGCTCGGCGCCGAGGCCGCCGACGGCGAACGGCATCCGATCCTCGGCGTGGACCCCGCGGCCTGCACCGAGCAGGAGGGCGTCGCCGGTCCGTGGTTCCAGCGGCTGCCGCACTTCCGGCTGGAGTTCACGCCCTCCGCCGGAGCGGAGATCCAGAGCGAGTTCCTCGTCGCGCGAGCGGATGCGGTCGCCGCGATCTCCGCCGTGCGCGCGCTCGCCGACCGCATCGCCCCGCTGCTGCTGGTCACCGAGATCCGCACGGTACGCGCCGACGAGCTGTGGCTGAGCTCGTCGTTCGGGACGGATGCCGTCGGCATCCACTTCACGTGGAAGCCGGAGGAGGAGGCCGTGCGCGCGCTGCTCCCCGTGATCGAGGCGGCGCTGCCCGCCTCCGCGCGCCCGCACTGGGGCAAGGTCTTCACGCTCGACGCCGCCGAGGTGCGGGCTCGTTACCCGCGGTGGGACGACTTCGCGGCCCTGGCCGCCGCCTACGACCCGGATCGCCGTCTCGTGGGTCCGTACCTGGAGCGGCTCGGGCTCTGAGCAGAGCGTCTCAGGGCGTGCGCCGCAACTCCGGCGCCGCGAGGATGCGCGACAGCGTGCGGCGGCCGAGCTCGCTCATCGTCGGGTGCGACTCGCGGTAGTACCAGACCAGACCCATCGCCTGCTGCAGGGCCCAGGCGGCTCCGCGCCGCCACACGAGCTCCTCGTCCCTCGGCGCCGAGGGGTCCGCGCTGCGCAGCGCCTCGCGGAAGACCGCTCTGGCGTCGGCGTCCAGGAGATGCCAGCCGGAGACGAGGTCGAGCGCGGGGTCGGCCGGGGCGAAGCCGCCTCCGTCGAGCACGCCGCCCAGCCGCTGGCCGTCGAGGAGCAGGTTCGCCGGGATCAGGTCGCCGTGCGACATCACATCGGGGCCGGACGAGGGGAGCACACGCAGCTCTCGCCACAGCGCCCGAAGCTCGTCGACCGGGAGGAGCCCCTCGCTCTCACGGAAGCAGAGGTCGAGCCAGTCGTCGGAGTCGGGGAGGTGGCCGCCGCGTCCATTCCCGGAGAAGACGCGGCCCCTCGTGTCGGCGCTGCGGAGGGCGGAGACGAGCGCCGCGAGGTCGCGGGCGAACACGGGGGAGTGCGCCGCGGCATCCGGGGACGCGACCTCGCCGGGGATCCAGGTCTGGATCGACCAGGGCAGCGGGTAGCCGCGTCCGGGGGCGCCGATCGCGAGGGGGACCGGGGTCGGCACGGTGGCGTGCGCGGCGAGCTCGTGCATCGCGGCGGACTCCGCGGCCAGGGTCGCCGTCGTCTCCTCGGGGTCGGCGGCGACGAGCGGGAATCGTGCCGCGGCGCCGTCTCCGATGCGGAAGATCGCGTTCACGGTGCCGGCGACGGCGATGCGGCGCACCGGCTGGTCACGCCACCGCGGGAACTGCTCGTGGATCAGCGCGGCGACCGTCTCGGTCTCGATGAGCAGCTCGTCGTCGTGCAGGGGCATGGGGCCATCCTGTCGCATGCCCGCCCGCGGTCGCTCAGGTGACCGTCCAGTCCAGGGTCGCCCCGTCGTCATCTCCGTCGAACTGCCTGGTCGGGCTGGCGTACACGCAGTCCACATCGGTCGGGTCGCCCGTGGAGCAGTACGGCATCTGCGGATCGATCGCCGCCACGGTGAAGAGATGGCCATCCTCGAAGGAGACGGTCTCCGTCGCCTCGTAGTCGACGGTCGTCTCGTGCGACCACGCCCCGGTGGAGTGGTCGAACAGCCAGATGCCGAGGGCCGCCTGCCGGTTGGACCGGTTCTCGATGCGCAGCTCCTTCACCCCCGTCGGCGCGGTGATCCGCTGCGTGGTCAGCACGACCCCGCTGTTGCGCCTGACCCTGCTCCCCGCTGCCGGGGACTGGGACTCGACCTGCAGATTCGTGTTCACGTCGACCGGCCCGATCAGCGTGACCTGCAGGGGCACAGCCCACAGCGCGGTGAGCGCGGCATCCAGGCGCTGTCCGATCACACCGGGCACCGTCACCTGGTCGCTCGGCGGCTGCACAGGAGGAGACGTCGGCTCCACGAGCGTGAAGCCCACCGCCTGACCGCCCGTCTGCGTCCTCCCGCCCATCAGGCAGTTCACGTTGATCGACGTCGCCGTGACCGCGCACCCGTAGCGGCGCTTGCGCCATTCGGAGCGGGTGGGGCGCACATGCATCCGCGCCTCCGTCATGCGGCTCGGCTTGGTCGGATCCGGTGTCCCGTCCGGATGCGTCAGCACGTAGTCGATCGAGCACCACCCCCGGCCCGCCTCCTCGATCGAACGCCGGGGCTCCGGCGCATCCGTCGTCACCACGGGGAGCACCACGGGATCCGCCGCGCCGATCTGGGCGGGGAACGGCACCAGCACGTCCAGACGGAACGTCGGCGGATTCCCGTCGTGGAACCCCTGCGGAACCGGGATCATGAGCGAGGAGCCCACGGCGTGATCGCCCGTGAACAGCGTCTCCCACCGCCGGTTGCGCAGCACCCGGATCGAGCGGATGCGGGTCTGCGCCATGGCAGACGGGCCAGGCAGGCTCAACGGGAACCCGGGCATCAGACCCGCCAGCGGGGCGGGGTTCACGGGCAGCGAGTCGAGGTTGTTCGGCGTCCAGCTGTCGGGGATCGTCGTCAGGTGCCGCTGGCCGCCGCTCCCGCGCACGACGACCATCGCGTAGCGGTCGCCGACGTGGGTGAAGAAGTCCCAGAGGCGGGAGTCGATCGCGGCCACGGCCTCCCCGACCGTCAGCCCCCACGGCATCCCCGTCGCGGTCGCACCGCCGATGTGGGTGATGTGACCGTCGCGGTCCTTTCCGACCCAGAGCACGGGAACGCACATGATGACCTCCTCCGAGAGACTGTGTAGAGGAGGAGCCGCGACTCGCTGATCTGATACACGTCGGGCCGATGCGGAGCAGCTCCGCATCGGCCCGACGAGGCTCACGCCCGCGAGTGCGACGGCGTCAGCAGGTGCGCCCGGCGAACGAGGCGGATGCCGCGGCGATGCCGCCGACCGCGGCCTGCACCTGACCGGCCGCGATCGAGGCCGCCCTGGTCGTGTAGGTCACGGTCGTGCTCTTGCCTCCGGCGACGTCCACGATGCGCTCGCCGTAGGGCGAGGCCAGGGCGACCGCGACGGCGGAGACCGCCGCGTTCGACACCTTCGCGGTCACGACGACCTTGCCGGCGACGCAGCGGGACGACACGTCGAGACCGACGCCCGGCGTGACCGTGACGGTGGCCGTGACCGGCATCCGCGAATCGTCCTGCGCGATGCCGCGCACTGTGAAGGCGCCGGGGGACGCGTAGTCGGCCGGGTCCACTCCCGCCCAGGCGACGTCGACCGTGGAGGTCGCGCCGCTCGCGGTCGTCAGCACGGCCTTCGGCAGCGAGGGTGCGTGACCGGCGGTGGTGGATGCCGTGATCGGGGCGACCTCGGTCACCGCGATCTCCGGCGCGAAGCCCTCGAGCACCGTCTGGTACTCGGCGCGGGTGACCGGGATCACCGTGCCGTGGCGGGGCTTTCCTCCGTCGCTGTTCTGCGGCAGGTTCGCGCGCAGGATGGACCCGAGCGGCTGCCACGACGATCCGTTCGCGATGTCGTCCGACCCGAACGGGATGTAGTGGTTCGGCCCGCCGTGGTAGTTCGGCTGATCGATGAACAGGTACCACTCGAAGCCGTTCACGTCTCCCGGGTTGGAGGGGAAGATGCTCGGTCCCTCGCCGCTGGAGTACGTGCCTCCCGGCTCGCCGTTCGGCAGTCCGGTCGCGATCTGCTCCTTGACCAGCGTCCACTGGTCTGCGGCGCCGGAGGTTCCGGGCAGCGCACCGGTGATGGTCGCGAGCAGGTCGGTCGACTTCTCCTCGCGGAGGGTCATCGACGCCTCGTCCTTCGTGAAGCGGTAGTACACGCCGTCCTGCTTCGCGACCGTGGAGTCGATCAGGCCCTTGCCCGTGCCACGCGGCACGTCCGACCACACCTGCGGCTCCGAGAAGGTCACGAAGTCGTCGGTGGTCGCGTACATCATGCGGTTGTAGGTCACCGCTGTGCGGCTCGCGGCGTCGGTCGTCGGGTACAGGTTCGACGCCCAGAAGACCACGTAGCGGCCGAGCTCGTCGTCCCAGTACGCCTCGGGCGCCCAGGTGTTGCCGGCGTAGGCAGACGACACCTGCACGTGGCGCTGCGCCGACCAGTTCACGAGGTCGGTCGACTCCCACACCTCGATGAACAGCGACCCGGAGATCTGCGCGGTCGTGAAGCCGCCGGCGAGGCCGTCGATCTTCAGGTCGGTGGCGAGCATGTAGAACTTGTCGCCCTCGTGCGAGCGGATGATGAACGGATCGCGCAGGCCCTGCGTGCCCTGCGAGGACGAGAAGATCGGCTCCCCGTCGTTCAGGGTGTTCCAGCGCAGCGCGTCGTCGCCCTTCGAGGCGGCGAGGCTGACGCGCTCGGCGCCCGCCCCCTCACCCGTGAAGAACGCCCACACGTACGCCTCGGGGTCTCCGGCGTCCGCCGGCTGCGGGCGCACGGTCAGCGTGAACTGGCGGCTCGCGGTGGCTGCTCCGCTCGTCGCCGTCGCGGACAGCACGACGGTCGCGGCGGCGGCATCGGCTGCGGGGCGCGTGATCGACACGGTCGCGACGCCGGCCTTGACGCCCTCGCGGAGGGTCGCCGCGGCGCCGCCGGACACGACGGTCCAGTCCAGGGTCGATCCGTGGGCCCCGCTCGTCGGAACCGAGAACGACGTGCGGACGTCGTCCTGACCGGCGATCGAGACGGCGGCGATGTCGGCATCCGCCTTCGCCTGCGCCGACAGCTCGGCCGGGATCGTCACGGAGAACGTGCGGGTCGTCGTGGCCCCGCCCAGCGTGAAGGTCGCGGTGAGGGTGGCGACGGCATCGGCTGAGCCCGGAGCCGGTCGCGTCACGGTGGCGGATCCGCCCGACACCTGCACGGCGGCGTCGTCGGACGTCCACGAGATGGCCACACCGCTGCTGCTGGTCGGCAGGGTGAAGGACGCGGTCGCCGTGCCAGGCACCGAGACCGCTGCGACGGCCCGGTCGAGCGCCTGGTCGGAGAAGACCTGCTGCACCTGCGCCGCGCTGAGAGCGGTGGAGTAGACGGCGAAGTCGTCGACATCGCCCGCCCACCCGTTGTCGTTGTAGGTCGAACGGCCGAGGTACGACACGAGCGACGAGCCGAACGACGCCACGGAGCGCGCGATCGGCACGGACGAGATCTGCGCGCCGTTGACGTACGTCGTGAGCGTGCCGGCGGCGCCGTCGATCACGGTCGTGTACAGCGTAGGGCCCGAGGGTGTGCGGATGCCGCTGCTCGCCGCGTTCGTGGCGCCGGCTCCGACCTCGGTGCCCCAGGGCGCCGAGGCGTTCGTCGCGTTCGTCACGACCGACTTCACGTAGCCGTTCGGATTCGTCGGGTTCAGCAGCCAGTATCCGCTGGAGTAGCTCGCACCGGAGGCGACGGGGGCGCCGATGAAGGCGGCCGCCGTGTTGGCCGCCCCCGACCGGCCGGTGAGCCAGGTCGACACGGTCAGCTGCTGCGCCCCGACGAGCCCGGCCGTCGGGATCTCGAGATAGCCCGCGGTGGCCTTGGCGCCTCCGGGCAGCGTGAGCTGCCCGTTCTGCACGGTGGCGCCGGTCTGCTTGATCACGCCGTCGTAGCCGTTGCCCGATGCGTCGCCGACGGTGCCGCCGGTGGCGGAGTCGAACGTGTAGTGGATGAGCGGTGCCGGACCGCCCGCGGCGACCGAGGCGGTGTGCGTGGACACCGCTCCGATCGCCACGATGGTCGCCGTGGCGGCGGCGATGGCCGCCGTCTTCCTGATGCTCCTGGAGAGCAGGGTCGTCATGTTCTCTTCTCCGATCAGCCGCAGGCGCCGGCGGGGATGGGGGTGGTGGCTCCGTAGGTCTGCCCGTCCGCGCCCGTGGCGGTCACGGCGACCGTTCCGGCGGGGACCGTGGTCAGGCGGCTCGCGAACGACGCCGACGTCGAGGCGCCCGCCGCGAGCGAGACCGTCCTCGAGCCGTACGGGGTCGCGACGGTCACGTCGGCGCGGACCGCCGAGGCGTTGTGCACGGCGACGACGACCTGCGCCTTGCCGGCGACGCAGCGGAGCGTGGCGTTCGCGGTGATCGTCAGGCCGTCCACGGGGGCGGCGGCCGAGGCGGAGGTCGAGACGAGCCCGTCGCGGTAGCCGTCGTACGTCGCGGTGACGCTGGTCACCCCGGCGGGCACGGTGACCGTCGCCGTGCCGTCGCTCAGCGCGACCGTGGTGCTCCAGGATCCGCCGGCGAAGGTCACGGCGCCGGCGACGTCTCCGCCGTCTGCGGCGGTGACCGATGCCGTCGCCTGCCGACCGTTCACCGTGAGAGCCGTCGACGAGGAGACGGCCGCGATCGACGTCCAGTCGTGCATCGCGGTGAGCACGGTCTGCGGGACGCTGACGAACGCGCCGTGCCGCGGGCTCGCGGGGAGTCCGCCCTGGGGTCGCACGTTCCAGGTGGAGCGCTGCGAGAGGCGGTTCGACTGGCTGCTCGAGGCGATCTCATCGCCCGTGGTCACGAACGCGCGGTAGCCGCCGGCGCCGTAGTTGTCGACGAGGAAGACGTAGCCGTCGCCGCTCGTGTTGTTCGGGTCGCCCTCGTTGAGCTTGATGATCTCGGGGCCCTCTCCGGCCTGTCCGGTCTCGAGGCTCGTCATGCGGGTGTCGGTGAGCTGCCAGGTCTGGGTCGGGTCGGCGCTCCAGTTCGACGAGGTGGTGGGCGCGGTGAGGACCTTCGAGCGCTCCAGGAAGATGTCCTTGCCCGCCTCGAGGGTGCCGGCGGCGCCGGACTCCTCGTTCTTCGTGAAGCGGTAGTAGTAGTCGCCGATCTTCGTGACGGTCGAGTCGATGCGCGCGTACCCGGTGTCCTGCCAGCTCGCGGGCGGCGAGGTGAACGTCTGGAAGTCGCGGGTGAGCACGGCGAACATGCGGGCGTAGAGCTTGTCCGTGTTCGTGTGGGAGGCGTCGGAGTACAGGCGCGAGGCGAAGAACACGACGTAGGACTGCAGGTCGTCGTCCCAGTACGCCTCGGGGGCCCAGGTCATGCCGGCCTCGGGCTGGTTGATCGTGATGCCGGTGTTCTCGCCGTTGGTGCGGTCCCAGTGCACGAGGTCGGTCGATTCCCAGACCTCGATCTTGAGGCTGCCCTGCGACTGCGCGGGGCCCCAGCCGGTGCCGCAGCCGATGCAGAGGTCGGTGGCGATCATGTAGTACTTGTCGCCGTCGTGCGAGCGCAGGATGTACGGGTCGCGCAGACCCTTGGTGTCGGCGGTGGAGGCGATCACGGGGTTGCCGCCGTTGACGGGGGAGAACGTGAAGAAGTCGTTGCCGCTGGTCGCCGCCTGGTAGATCTTCTCGTCGCTGTCGGACTTGAAGTAGGCGCTGGCGTAGCCGGCATCCGGTGCGGTGCGGCCGTGCTCGGCGACCGTCACGGCGAACTCGCGCTGCACGGTCGTGCCGTTCAGGGTCGCGTGCGCGGTGAGGGTGACCTCGCGGTCGCCGGCGCCGTATGCAGGGCGCTCGACGAGGCCGCCGCCCCGGTACGGGTCGGCCATGCCGACGGCGGGGGCCACGTAGGCGGGGTCGGTGGGGGTGACCAGGGCGGCGTCGGACGACGTCCACGTGATGGTCGATCCGTCGACGGCGCCCCTCGTGACGAGCGGGAGGTTCTCGGTGGTGCGCGGGGTGATCGAGAGCGCATCGAGGTCGGCGGAGGCGGATGCCGCGGCGACGGTCACGGAGAACGTGATCGGCGAGCCCTGGGCGGGGGTCGCGGTGAGGGTCACGGCGGTGTCGGAGGTGACGGAGCGGGACACCACGCCGGTGTTCGAGATCACCGAGGGGGCCGAGGACGACCAGGTGAGCGCGACGCCGTTGGAGGATGCCGGAAGCACGAGGTTGCTGCGCACGGCATCGAGGGAGCTGTTCGCGCCGACGATGATCGGCAGCAGATCGGAGCGGAGCAGGCCCTGCGTGGTGGCGGCCTTCTGGCCGGAGGTGGGCATGCTCGCCGCGACCTGCGCGGCCGTGAGCGAGGTGTCCCAGAACTTCACGTCGGTGACGTCGGCCTGCAGCAGCGCGTCGCCCGTGTAGAGCGAGCGGCCGAGGTAGCCGAGCGTGCTGCCTGTGGGGACGATCGAGCTGAGGTTGTACGCGTGCGTGGCGGTCGAGATGACCTGGCCGTCGCGGTACAGGGTGAGCGTGCTGCCGCTGCCGACCATGGTGAGGGTGGTGAAGCCGGGGTTCAGCCCGCCGCCGGCGGGCAGGCGCACCTCGCCGTTGCTGCTTCCCGACTTCACGCGGATGCCGGAGAGCACCTGGTTCGCGTAGGCGCCCTCGGCGGAGCGGGGGTTGACGAACACGTGATTGCCGAGCTGGGTGGTGTTCCACGCGCCGACGCCGTCGCCGATGACCCATCCGAACTGGTTGGTCGCGGTCTGCGTCGCCACGGTGTACTCGACGGTGAAGTCGTTGTCGGCGCCGGTGACGAGCCCCTGCGGGAGGCTCGCGTACCCGTCCTTCTTGAACCTCAGCACGGCGTCGCCCGACGCGTCGACGAACGACGCGTCGGTGAATCCGGTGAGCGCGGCGTTGCGGCCGTTGCCCGACACGTCGATCAGCGCCTGACCAGAGTGCGACATGTCGTAGTGCGCGGCCGGTGCGGGCACGTCGGCCGCGAACGCCGCCGAGGGGGCGAACGCGCAGACGGATGCCGCCAGCGAGCCGATCACGCCGGCGGCGAGCATCCGGCGGCGTCGAGGTGGTCGGGTGGGTGCGCTCATGGGCGGTACTCCTTGTCGTCGTTGACGGGCGTGCGGCAGGGCTCCGGCTGCGCCTGGTGAGCCCTCGGGTGGGCTTCCTCGGGGAATGTTAGCGGACACAACACCGAAAAGACAGGGGTCGGTGAAATGGTTGCGACCGGGGAATCCGATGCTGGCGTGCACGCGCGGCCGTATGCTAAAGTCGGCCCGTTACCGGTAACAGACAGTGATCGGTAGACGCCACGCCCACTGCTGGGAGTGGAAGCGGCAAGGACGCCCATGCAGTTCCTGCCCGAATCCGAGGAGCGCCCCCGACAGCTCCTCGGCTGATCGCCGATTCGGTGCGGCATCCGCCGGCCGAGGAACTGGAGAAACGAAGATGATGAAGAAGGGCACCGCAGCACGCTGCGCAGCCGGAATCCTGGGCGGGCTGCTGCTCGTCGGCGTCGGCTCGGCCGCCTTCGCCGAGTTCCCCGACGCCGAGGACACCGACGGCGTCGACGTCAAGGTCGACATCGCCCCCACCGCGAACGGCGCGCTCAGCCTCACCGTCGCGAACACCGAGACCACTCTCACCGAGAGCGGGACGACGGCATCCTTCCGCCAGTTCACCGGCGCTCTGCCGAACGTGACCGTCACCGACACCCGCACCGACGTCCCTGCCGGGGTCGCCTGGTACGTCGTCGGTCAGGCAGGGGACTTCGTCGGCACCGCCGGCCAGCCGAACATCACCCCCGACCACCTCGGCTGGGCTCCGGCCGTCGTCACGGCCAACGACGGCGAGGTCGCACCCGGCGACGTCGTCGACACCTCGCTCGACTCCGGTCAGAACGCGGTCGGCCTCGCCGGTCAGGAGCTGCTCTACCTGGCTCTCGATTCCGCCGACGCCAAGGCCGTCTCCGGGCAGTGGACCGCGAACGCCAACCTCGTGCTGAAGACCCCGGTCACCGTGGCACCCGGGTCGTACACCTCGCTGCTCACGCTGTCCCTCTTCGAAGACGCGTACTGATCCCCCCCATCGTCTGCCGGTGACGCCATGACCTCTCCCACCCCCACCCCGCTCGCACTGTGCGCCGCCGTCCTCGTGGCCGCGTTCGGCGTGCTCGGAGTCCCCTCGGTCGCCCAGCCCGAGGAGGCGCCGAGCGACGCGGTCTCGTGGTCGGTGTCACCGGCGGACGAATCGGGTCCTGACGGCCGCACCTCGGTCGAGCACGAGCTCGACCCCGGCGAGAGCATCGACGACCACATCGTCGTGCGCAACCTCGGCTCGGCCGACGTCGTCTTCCACCTCGCTGCCGCAGACGGCTACTACACGCCCGCCGGCCGGTTCGACATGCTGCCCTCCGACCAGGAGTCCGTGGCCGCAGGCACCTGGATCACGCTCCCCGACGAGGTCTCCGTCCCCGCGGGCGGCGCCGTCGTGGTGCCGTTCACGGTCGCGGTGCCCGACAACGCCGAACCCGGCGACCACGCGGCGGGAGTCGCGGCATCCGTGCTGTCGATCCAGAAGGACGACGCCGGCGGCACCGGGGTCGGCGTCGAGAGCCGCGTCGGGATCAAGGTGATGACCCGTGTCACCGGCGAGATCGCCCCGGCGTTCGCGGTCCGCAACCTCAGCGCCGACTACGAGATGACCTGGAATCCGTTCAGAGCGGGGTCGGCCACCGTGTCGTTCGACGTGGCCAACACCGGCAACACCCGACTGGATGCCGCGGGCGAGCTCAGCATCGCCGGACAGACCATCGCGTTCCCCGCCGAGGGGGAGCGCCGCCAGGAGATCCTTCCCGGCGAGAGCCGCACCTTCACGATCGCGGTGCCGGACGTGTGGCCGCTCGTCGCCGTCGGCGGAGACCTGCGGATCACCCCGTCGTCGTCGACGCTCGACGGCGACCCCCTCGCGGTCGACGCCTCGAGCACGTCCGTCACGGTCTGGGCGATGCCGTGGCCGCAGCTCGGCCTCGTGGCCGGTGCGGCCCTGCTGGTCCTCGCGCTCCTCTGGAACCGCATCCGCTCCCGGCGCCGCATGGAGGTGCTCCTCAGCACCGCGCGGGAGCGCGGACGCGAAGAGGCGCTCGACGAGGCCCGCCGAGAGGAGGCCGTGCGGTGATCGCATCGATCCTCGCCGGGGTCGCGGGCGCCGCAGCGGCCGTCGATGCCGAGGGCGACTCCGCAGCCGACGGCGTGCGCGGCGTGCAGATCCACGTCGACATCGCTCCGCTCGACTGCGTCGGCGTCTGCGTCGGCGGTCAGCTCCCCGGCACCGGCGCCGACGTGCCTGTCACGATCCTGCTCGTCGGCGCGCTGCTCGTCGGGATCGGCATCGCCCTCCTCGTCACTCGACTCCTCATCCGCCGTCGCCGTCACGGCGATTGACCTCACAGGGGGCGGCCGACGCCGACCGCTCCGCAGACCATGGCCGACGACGGCCGCACAGAAGGAGATGCAATGACGCAACGCTTCGCCGCCAGGGCCGTCGCAGGCCTGGCGACCCTCGTTCTCGGCATCGGCGGCGCCGTGGTCGCCGCCTCGCCGGCATCCGCGGCCGACACCCTCGTCGCCTACTACCCGCTCAGCGAGACGACGGGAACCGTCGCGGTCGACGCCTCCGGCTCCGGACGGAACGCGACCTACGTCGGCGCGCCGACGCTCGCGGGGGGAGAGGGCGTCCGCCTCGACGGGGTCGACGACCATGTGAAGCTCCCCGACAACCTCCTCGCCGGACTCACCTCGATCACGGTGAGCGCGGAGGTCCTGGTGCGGCAGGCCCAGGCGACCCCCTACTTCATCTACGGCTTCGGCAACACCGACGCCTCCGGGGTCGGCAACGGCTACCTCTACTCCACGGGCAACCCGTACAAGGCCTCCATCGCGAGCGGCAACTGGTCGACGGAGCAGACGGTCGGCGGCTCCGGAGCGAACCTGCAGCGCGACGTCTGGAAGACCCTGACCTACACGCTCGACGACGCCACCGACACCGCCCGCATCTACCTCGACGGGGTGCAGGTGGCGCAGAACACCGCGGTGACGCTGACCCCCGCGGCGATCGGGGGCGGCGTGACGACCGCGAACTACCTCGGTCGATCGGTGTACAACGCCGACAGGACCCTCGCGGGCAGCCTCCGCGACGTGCGCATCTACAGCAGCGCGCTGAGCGCAGGCGATGTCGCCGCTCTCGTCCCCGCCGACGCGATCAGGATGCAGCGGGATGCCGCGGGGCTCTCCCTCGGCGACCTCTCGCAGGTCGCAGCCGACCTGGCTCTTCCGACCACGGGGGCGAACGGGTCGACGATCTCGTGGGCGTCGAGCGACACCGCGCGCATCAGCGCGAGCGGCGTCGTCACCCGCCCCGCGGCCGGCAGCGCGTCGGCGCACGTCGTCCTCACCGCGACGGTGGTCCGCGGGGCCTCCACCACGACGCGCACGTTCGACGCCACGGTGCTCCCCCTGCCCGGCGGCGACGCCCTCGCTCAGGCGGACCTCGACGGCATCACGATCCCGAACGCCGACGACATCCGCGGCAACATCACCCTCCCGTCGACGGGCGCGGTCAACGGCAGCAGCATCGTGTGGTCCGCGTCGCCTCAGGGCGTCATCTCCACGACCGCGCAGGACGGCAGGGCGCCGGGCGTCGTGACCAGGGGGAGCGCCGACACCGCGGTCACCCTCACCGCGACGGTGCCGGGGACGACGGCGCAGCGCTCGCTCGCGGTGACCGTCACCGCGGCCCCCGCAGGGCTCGACCGGGACTACACGGCGGGCTATCTCTGGACGCACTTCGCGACGGAGGGCGGCTACGAGAAGATCTTCTTCGGTCACAGCGACGACGGCCTGCACTGGTCGAAGCTGAACGACGACAAGTCCATCCTCGCGAACCTCGCGGGTGACCTCGGCGTGCGCGATCCGCACCTGGTGCGGGCCCCCGAGGGCGACAAGTACTGGATCATCGGCACCGATCTGCACGCCGAGGGCGGCGGTGCGGGCGGCTCGGGCTGGAACCAGCTCACCGCGAGCCAGAACATCGTCGTCTGGGAATCGGCCGACCTCGTCACCTGGAGCGATCAGCGCATCGTCTTCGCCGGCTTCGACAAGGCCGGGTGCGTCTGGGCGCCCGAGGCGATCTACAACGAGGCCACGGGCGAGTACTACGTGTACTGGTCTGCCCGCGATCAGCGCGACGACGGCACGAACGACTGGGCCCTGCGCGTCTACCTCACCAAGACCCGGGACTTCGTGACCTTCACCGAGCCCGAGATCTGGGCCTCCCTGAACGACCGCGGCGACGGTGCGACAGGACCGAACATCATCGACTCCACGATCGCCAAGGAGGGCGACACCTACTACCGGTTCTCCACCTCGGACTGGAACACCGTGGTCGACACGGCCACGAGCCTCGACGGCCCGTGGACCACCGTGATCGCCTCGGGGCAGGCGGCGTCCCACGGCCTGCGGGCGTCGATGGAGGGGCTCACGGTCTATCAGCTGCCCGACGGACGCTGGTCGGTCATGGGCGATCAGAGCGCGTACTACGGCCACACCGCCGACACGCTCGCGAGCCTGCAGTTCACCCAGCTGAGCAGCGGCGCCGGCGCGAACCAGTACTCCTTCGACCAGAAGTTCCGTCACGGCTCCGTCATCCGCCTCTCACAGGCCGAGGAGGAGAGGCTGCTCGCGGCCTACGGCCCCGATCGTGTCGAGCCGGAGGAGCCGCAGGAGCTGCCCATCGCGGAGTACACCTTCGACGACGGCACCCTGAAGGACTCCGCCGGGACGGCGGACCTCACCGCCTTCGGCACCGCGGCGGTGGCGACGGATGCCGTCAAGGGCAAGGCGCTCCGCCTGGACGGCAGCTCCGGCGGATACGCCGCCTTCCCCACGGGCTTCTTCGACGGCCGCAGCACCATGACGGTGTCGATGGACGTGAAGTCGGAGAAGACCAGCGGCAACTTCTTCACCTTCGCGATGGGGGCGGACACCACCAGGTACCACTTCCTCCGCGTCCGCGGGGGAGACGTCCGCAGCGCCATCACCCAGAGCTCCTGGCAGAACGAGTCGGCCGTCACCGGGACGGTCTCGGCCGGGCAGTGGCACCGGATCGACGTGGTCTTCGACGGAACGACGATGAAGGTGTACTCCGACGGGGTCAAGCTGGGCGAGAACTCGACGCTCGGGGCGACCGTGCAGCAGCTCGGCTCGAACCTCTCCGGCTACCTCGGCAGGTCCTTCTACGGGGCCGACGAGTACTTCAAGGGATGGTTCGACGACGTGCGCATCTACAACCGCGCGCTGAGCGACACCGAGATCCTCGGGAACGCGGGGGTCACGGATCAGCTCATCAACGTGTCCCTCGCCGACCCCGCCGCCCTCAAGGTCGCGCCGCTGGTGGACGGAACCGCGCACACCGCCACCCTTCCTGTGGTCAAGGGGACGGACCTCGCCGCCCTCGCCCCGACGTTCGGCACGGCGGCCGGGGTGACGGTGTCTCCGGCATCCGGCACGGTCGTCGACCTGCGCACGCCGAAGACGTACACGCTCACCGCACCAGGGGGAGCGACCACGACGTGGACGATCACGGCGACCGTCGTGAACAGCCCGGTGCTGCCGGGGCTGTACGCCGACCCGAACATCGCGGTGTTCGGCGACACGTACTTCATCTACGCGACCTCCGACGGCTACGCCGGCTGGGGTGGCAAGGAGTTCTACGTCTGGAGCTCGAAGAACCTGGTCGACTGGACGCGCTCCGACGAGCCGTTCCTCACTCTCGACGGGGCGAACGGCGACGTGCCGTGGGCCACGGGCAACGCGTGGGCTCCGACGATCATCGAGCGGGAGGGGAAGTACTACTTCTACTTCAGCGGCCACAACGCGGCTCTGAACCGCAAGACGATCGGCGTCGCCGTCGCCGACAGCCCGTACGGTCCGTTCGTCGCGCAGCCGCAGGCGATGATCCTCAACAACGAGGCCGTCACCTCGGGGCAGGCCATCGACCCCGCGGCGTTCCACGACCCCGTGACGGGCAAGTGGTACCTCGGATGGGGCAACGGCTCCCCGGTGCTCGCCGAGCTGAACGACGACATGATCTCCATCAGGGCCGGCACCTATCAGCGGATCAGCGGACTGACGGACTTCCGCGAGGGCGTCTTCTTCAACTACCGCAACGGTCTGTACCACCTGACGTACGCGATCGACGACACCGGCTCGGAGAACTACCGCGTCGGCTACGCCACGGCGACGAGCATGACCGGACCGTGGACGTACCGCGGGGTGATCCTGCAGAAGGACCTCTCCCTCGGCATCAAGGGCCCAGGCCACAGCTCGATCATCAACGTGCCGGGGACAGATGACTGGTACATCGCGTATCACCGCTTCGCCATCCCCGGCGGCAACGGCAACAACCGCGAGACCACGATCGACAGGGTGGAGTTCGGAGCCGACGGCCTGATCAAGGCGGTGGTGCCGACTCTGGAGAGCGTCGCTCCGCAGCTGATCGAACCGCAGGCGCCGATGCCGGAGGTGTCGGTGGTGGCGACCACGCGGTGCACCGCAGGCAAGGTGACGCTCGTCGTGCAGGTGAAGAACACGGGGGAGACCCCCGTCGCACTCGAACTCGCCACGGCCTACGGCACACGGGCGGTCGAATCCGTGGCCATCGACGGGTCGACCTCGCAGACGCTGTCGACCCGTCTCGCCGGCATCCCCGCCGGGACGGTGTCGGTCACCGCGACCGTCGACGGGCGCTCGGTCGTGGCGACCGCCGGGTACGTCGCGCGCAGCTGCGGCTGACACCGGCAGGACCGACGGAGTCTCCGCCCGCGGGGTGACCCGCGGGCGGAAACTCCGTGTTTCTGTGCCCCGCGCAGTAATGTCGTGTTTGTTGCCGGTCACATGGTCAGGGGGAAAGCGTGAGCACAGACGGAGGCGGGCCGCGCAAGCCGAGCATCTACGATGTGGCGGATCGTGCCGGAGTGTCGCACATGACCGTCTCGCGCGTGCTCAACGGGCACCCGAACATCCGCGCGTCCACGCGGGAGAAGGTGATGAACGCGATCGCCGAGATGAGCTACACGCGCAGCTCGATCGCCAGGGCCCTCGCCACCAACCGCACGATGCGCATCGGCGCTCTGATCGACAACCCCGGCTACTTCGGACCCAGCAGCACCCTGCGCGCGATCGAGGTCGCCGCGCGCGAGTACGGCTACGCCGTGAGCTCGTTCTCCGTGGGCGACGGGGAGGACCGCCGTGTCGACGCCGGGGTCATGGAGCTCATCACCCAGGGCGTCGACGCCCTGTGCGTCATCGCCCCCCGCGCCTCGTCCCTCGACCTGCTGCGACGTCAGTCGATCGGCGTGCCGACGCTGGTCGTCAAGGAGGAGCCCGACGAGGAGATGCACACGGCATCCGTCGATCAGCGCGCGGGCGCGACGGCGGCGGTGCGCCACCTGATCGATCTCGGACACCGCTCGATCCTGCACGTCGCCGGTCCGCCGGACTGGTTCGACGCCAAGGCGCGGACCGAGGCCTGGCGCGCGGTGCTCGAGGAGGCCGGTCTTCCCGTGGCCGAGCCGATGATCGGCGACTGGTCGTCGGATTCGGGGTACGCGTTCGGCACGAGCGTCGAGCTCGGCGACGCCACGGCCGTCTTCGTCGCGAACGACCAGATGGCCCTCGGACTCATGCACGGCCTCGCCGAGCGCGGCATCCGGGTGCCAGACGACGTGAGCGTCGTCGGCTTCGACGACGTGCCGGATGCTCGGCACTACCTGCCCCCGCTCACGACGGTCCGTCAGGACTTCACGCTGCTCGGCAGGCTCGTCATCGGAGAGCTGCTCTCGGCGATCGAGGGCGGCGAGACGGAGGAGCGCGAGCTGATCCAGCCCGAGCTCAAGCTGCGCGCGTCGACCGCCGCTCCGCGGAGCTGAGCCGACTCCTCTCGCGCTCATCGAGGCGCCGGATCGCGGCGCGCCCATTCGGCGATGGCCCGGGGCGTCCCCTGAGGCGACGCGCCTGTTGACGTGGGAGCGGGGTGTCCCTATGCTCACTGTTACCGCTCACTGTTGACGTCAACACATACTCTGAGGACAGACGATGAAGTCGAAGAGAACCATTGCCGCGCTCGGGATCTGCGCCCTCGGCGCCGGCGCGCTCGTGACCGGCGCCCCCGCGGCGCAGGCGGCTGCGATCCCGCTCACCATCACCCCCAACCCCGGTTACGCGTCATCCCCGTTCGAGGGATGGGGGACCAGCCTCGTCTGGTTCGCGAACGCGACGGGCGGCTACCCCGATGACGTCCGGCAGGATCTGCTCGACAAGGTCTTCGGCGAGGACGGGCTCAACCTCAACATCGCCCGGTACAACATCGGCGGAGGCAATGCGACGGACGTGCCGGGGTACCTGCGCCCCGGCGGCGCCGTGGAGGGCTGGTGGAACCCCGATCTCGCGAGCTCGACGTACGCCGACCGCGCGGAGTACCGTGCGGCCTGGGACGGCGACGACCCGGCGAGCTACGACTTCGACGCCGATGAGACCCAGCGCTGGTGGATCGACGCGCTGAAGGACCGCATCACGCACTGGGAGGCGTTCAGCAACTCGCCGCCCTACTTCCTCACCCAGAGCGGCTACGTCTCGGGCGGCATCGGCAACGGCAACGCGGAGCAGCTGTCCGCCGCCGACATGGACGCGTATGCGGACTACCTCGTGACGGTCGTCGAGCGCCTCGAGCAGGAGCACGGCATCGACTTCGCCAGCCTCGATCCGTTCAACGAGCCCAACACGAACTACTGGTCCACCACTCTCGGACCCGACGGCTGGCCCACCTCGGCGAGCAGGCAGGAGGGCGCGCACATCGGACCGGCCGCCCAGGACGCGATGATCAAGGCCCTCGCCGACCGCCTGGCGGAGCCCGGAACCGCCACAGACGTGCCGATCTCGGCGATGGACGAGACGAACCCGTCGATCTTCGCGACCAACTGGAACGCGTGGAGTGACGAGTCCAAGGCCGAGGTCGACCAGTTGAACGTGCACACCTACGGCACCTCAGGGCGGCTCGTGGTGAGGGACATCGCGAAGAGCGCCGACAAGCCGCTGTGGATGAGCGAGGTCGAGGGCGACTGGGACGGCACCGGCTACAACCTCACCAACATCGAGAACGGCCTCGGGATGGCCGGTCGCATCGTCGACGATCTGCGCGAGCTGGAGCCGAGCGCCTGGGTGTTCTGGCAGCCGGTCGAAGACACCTACAACATGCAGAAGGTCGAGAACAAGAACTGGGGATCGGTGTTCGTCGACTTCGACTGCAACGCCGACGGCGACTCCGTGCGGCGCATCGCCGACGGCGAGGCCGACCCGAGCTGCCGCGTCCAGACCAACGCGAAGTTCAACACCGTGCGCAACTTCACGCACTACATCCGTCCGGGGGACGCCCTCATCCCGTCGGGCGACGCGCAGACCACCGCGGCTGTCTCGGCCTCCGGCGACGCCGCGACCCTCGTGCACGTGAACACGGAGTCCTCGGCGCGTGAGCTCACGCTCGACCTCTCGCGCTTCGGCGCCGTGGCGGCAGGGGCGACCGTGACGCCGATCGTGACCACGCAGTCGACGGCCGCGAACCCCACGAGCAATGCGCTCGTGGCGGGAGCGCCCGTCGCGGTCGACGCGGCCACCCGCACCGCGAAGATCACCGTCCCCGCGAAGTCGGTGACGACGCTCCTGATCTCCGGGGTCTCCGGCGTCGCCGATGAGGCCGCCTCGCTGCGCGACGGCCACAGCTACCAGCTGTTCGGCGTGCAGAGCGGCAAGGCGCTCGCCGCGAACGGCACGGCGGCGGTCATCCGCACCCCCGCCACCACCGCGGAGGCCGCGACCGCCCAGACCTGGACCGTGCGGACCCTGTCGGGGGAGGGCGCCGATCGGCACCGCTTCGCCCTGCTGTCGGGTGACGGCAGGTTCCTCGCCGAGTCCGGCGGAGCGGTGACCGTGGTCGCCGCCACGCCGGAGCAGGCGGCATCCGATCCCGCTCTGCAGTGGATCTCGTCCACCGCCGACGGCTCGACGTTCTCGCTGCTCAGCGTCTCGGGCGAGCGCGTGCTCGACGTGAACGGGCAGAGCTCCGCCGATGGCGCGAGCGTGGGGCTGTGGACCTCGAACGACGGGGCGAACCAGCGCTGGACGCTCGCCGACACCGAACTGGTCGAGGTGCAGAAGGTCACGACGGGTGCGGTGCAGGGCACGGCCCCGACGCTCCCGCCCGCGGTGGCGCTGACCTATCGGGGCGGTGTCGAGCGCACCGCCGCCGTCACGTGGAACACGGCGGGGGCCGACTGGTCGACACCCGGCACCAGGACGATCGACGGGACGGGCGTCGACCTCTTCGGCGCGGCCTTCGCGGCCACGGCGATCGTCGAGGTCGGGTCCGTGACGATCACCGATCCGGTGTCCGTCACGACGTACGCGGGTGCACCGCTGTCCTCGGTGCGAGCCGCGGCGCCGGCGACGGCGCCCGCCGTGATCGGAGCCACCGACCAGCGGCTGCCCGTCGACGTCACCTGGGACTGGAGCGGCGTCGCCGACTCCTCGTTCGCCACTCCCGGCGTCGTCACCGTGCCGGGGTCGGCACGCGCGCCGGGCGGCGGAGCGCTCACGGCGACCCTGGCGGTGATCGTGACCGTTCCGTCGACGCGGAACGTCGCCCCGGCGAGCACGGCATCCGCGACCTTCACCGAGAGCTCCAGCTACGGCGCCGACCGCACGAAGAACGGCCTCACCACGGACAAGGGATGGTCGAACTGGAGATCGGGCACGAAGAACACGCAGGACACGCTGACCTACGCGCTGACCCGCACCGAGACGATGCAGAGCGCGAGGATCTTCTTCTACAAGGACGGCTCGTCGAACAGCTGGCCGCAGTCGCTCTCCGTGCAGTACCGCCTCGGCGCCGGCGCCTGGACGACGGTCGGATCCCTCGTCGACGTCCCCGTCCCGGCGGACGGATCCGCTCCTGTGGTCGACGTGCCGCTGGGCTCCGTGCAGGCCGATGCCGTGAGGGTGGTCATGAACGCCCGCGCCGCCACCCACATGATCGTGTCTGAGGTCGAGCTGCAGGCATCCGCCCCCGGCGTCTCCTCGGTGGACACGCTCGCCGCGATCACCCTGGACGGCGCGCCGCTGCAGGGCTTCGCATCGGCGACGACCGCGTACGAGGTGCCGTGGCCCGCGGGCGAGCAGCGTCCGGTGCTGCGCGCGGTCGCGACCGACGGCGCGGCTGCCGTCGCGGTCACGCAGGCCGGTGACTCCGGGGTCGCCTCGGTGCTCGTCACGGCGCCCTCCGGCGCGTCCCGCACCTACGACGTCGCCTTCGTCGACCGGGTCGGCCCCACGCTCGATGCGACGCTGGTCGGCAGCGTGCGCTGCGTGGCGGGCAAGGCGCAGCTCGTCCTCACGGTGACCAACACCGGAGGCGTTGCGACCGACGTGACCGTCACGACGCCGTACGGCTCGAGGGCGTTCTCGGAGCTCTCCCCGCAGGCGAGCGCGTCCGCAGCGCAGTCGACGAGGCTCGCCGTCGTCCCGGCGGGGAGCGCGCAGATCGTGCTGAGGGCTGATGTCGACGGGGTGCACCATGAGCGCACCCTGCCGTTCGCCCTCCCGGCTGGCGGGTGCGGCGCGGCGCGCTGACCCATCGCCGACGGAGGGGCGTCGAGGCCGGGAGACCGTCCTCGGCGCCCCTCTCGTCACGACGGCGTAACGACGGGGAATCCGGACTTGCGCAAAGTTTTGTTACCGCGCACAATTGGGTGAGCACAGCACCACACACGTCGTCCACGGCGGACGCGTTACCCGACGGCGAACCGCCGGAGGCACTCAAGGAGGAGACAACAATGGCTACATCCAAGCGACTGCTCGGAATGATCGGACTCGGCGTCGCCGGCGCTCTCGCGCTCGGCCTGACGGGCTGCAGCGGCGGCGGAGACGACAAGGGCGGATCCGACGCGGGCTCCGGCTCCGGCGACCTCATCACGGTCGGCTTCGTCGCCGTCGGCCCCGAGGGCGGCTGGCGTCAGGCCAACGAGAAGAACATCCAGGACACCTTCACCGAGGATGCCGGCTACGACCTGAAGTACGCGCCGGCCGCGAACCTCGACCAGAAGTCGCAGATCGACAACTTCACGTCGTTCGTCGACGAGGGCGTCGACGTCATCCTGCTCTCGGCCACCGAGGCCACCGGCTGGGAGGACTCGCTCAAGCGCGCACAGGAGGCGGAGATCCCCGTCATCCTCCTCGACCGCGGCATCGAGCCCGACGACACCAGCCTCTACGTCACCCGCATCGCGCCCGACAACGTCGAGGTCGCGAAGGAGGTCGGCACCTGGGCTGCAGCCGAGTTCCCCGACGGTGGCAACTACATCGTCCTCGAGGGCCCGGCCGGCGTCGGCGTCGTGAACGAGCGCAACAAGGGCTTCGAAGAGGGCCTCGGCGACTCCTCGCTGGTCAAGGTCGCGGCGCAGACCGCGAACTGGTCCACCGAAGAGGGCAAGAGCGTCACGGAGACCCTGCTCAAGTCGAACAACAACGACATCCAGTTCATCTTCGCCCAGAACGACGAGATGGGCCTCGGCGCATCCCAGGCGGTCGAAGAGGCCGGTCTGACCGTCGGCACCGACGTCAAGATCGCGACGATCGACGGCACCAAGAACGCCATCCAGGCGCTCGCCGACGGCAAGCTCAGCTACGTCCACGAGTACAACCCGCTCTTCGGCGAGACCGCTCTCGACGTCGTCAAGAAGGCGCTCGACGGCGACAAGGTCGACTCGTACATCGTCGTCCCGAGCAAGGCGTTCGACTCCGCCGAGGCCGCCAAGGCCGCTCTGCCCGACCGCAAGTACTGAACCACCCGCCCGGGCGGCGCGCCGAGCGCCGCCCGGGCACCCTCCGCCGAGAGACACAGAGACCGGAAGTCAGAGCAATGAACGAAGAACTGCCCATCGTCCAGATGCGGGGGATCTCGATCGAGTTCCCCGGCGTGAAGGCGCTCGACGGCGTGGACTTCCGGCTCTTCCAGGGCGAGGTGCACGCGCTGATGGGCGAGAACGGCGCCGGCAAGTCGACCCTCATCAAGGCCCTCACCGGCGTCTACGGCATCGACTCCGGCTCGATCGTCGTCGCCGGCCAGGAGCGCAGCTTCCGCGGGACGAGCGACGCGCAGGCCGCGGGCATCTCGACCGTGTACCAGGAGGTCAACCTGGTCACGAACCTCTCCATCGGCGAGAACGTCATGCTGGGGCACGAGGTGCGCGGCCCCTTCGGCATCAACTGGCGCGCCACCCACCGTGCGGCCACCGAGGCCCTCACCCGTCTCGGCCTGGAGGACCTCGACACCCATCAGCCGCTGTCGAGCCTGTCGATCGCGATGCAGCAGCTCGTCGCGATCAGCCGGGCGATGGCCATCAAGGCCAAGGTGCTCATCCTCGACGAGCCCACCTCGAGCCTCGACGCCGCCGAGGTCGACGGCCTCTTCCGCGTCATGCGGACCCTTCGCGACCAGGGCGTCGCGATCCTCTTCGTCTCGCACTTCCTCGACCAGATCTACGCGATCAGCGACCGTCTCACGGTGCTGCGCAACGGGCAGTACGTCGGTGAGTACCTCACACGCGAGCTCGACCGCCATGCCCTCATCTCGAAGATGATCGGCAAGGACCTCGACGCGCTCTCGGCGCTCGGCGGCAACCGCCGCACCGACGCCCGCACCGCCGACGAGGCCCCCGTCGTGTCCGCCCGCGGACTCGGACGCCGCGGATCCGTGCAGCCCACCGACCTCGACATCCGCCGCGGAGAGGTCGTCGGCTTCGCCGGCCTCCTGGGCTCAGGGCGCACCGAGCTCGCCCGCCTGCTCTACGGCGCCGATCGCGCCGACGAGGGCACGGTCGAGCTGAACGGCGTCGTCGGCGACATCAAGTCCCCGGCCGACGCCCTCGCGAAGCGCATCGCGTTCTCGACCGAGAACCGCCGCGACGAGGGCATCATCGCCGACCTCACGGTGCGCGAGAACATGATCCTCGCCCTCCAGGCGGAGCGCGGCTGGGCGCGGCCGATCCCCAAGAAGGAGCAGGACGAGATCGTCGACAGGTACATCGCCGAGCTCAACGTCCGCCCCGCCGACCCGAACCGCCCGATCAAGAACCTCTCCGGAGGCAACCAGCAGAAGGTCCTCCTCGGCCGCTGGCTCGCCACCGAGCCCGAGCTGCTGATCCTCGACGAGCCCACCCGCGGTATCGACGTCGGAGCCAAGGCCGACATCCAGGAGGCCGTGGCGCAGCTCGCCGAAGAGGGGATGTCGGTGGTGTTCATCTCCTCCGAGCTGGAGGAGGTCGTCCGCCTGTCCGAGCGCATCGTCGTGCTCAAGGACCACCAGAAGATCGGCGAGATCCAGAACGGCCCCGACGTCACCGCCCAGTCGGTCGTCGACGTGATCGCCGCCCACGGCGTGGAGAGCGCCGCGGACAGCCTCGACGAGGCGCCGGGCGGAGAAGCCCAGCCCGTCGACGCAGACGCAGAAGAGGAGACGCGATGAGCGCCGCAGCATCCCGCCCCACCGCCTGGCTGAGGGAGGTGATCCGCAAGCCGTGGTTCTGGGGGATCGTCGCCCTCGTGGCACTGCTCGCGCTCAACGTGCTGAAGGACCCCACGTACCTCGCCATCTCGGTCAACCCGAACAACGGCAACCTCGTCGGCAACCTGATCGACATCCTCAAGGCCGCGGCCCCCGTCATGATGATCGCGCTCGGCATGTCTCTCGTCATCGCCACCGCGGGCATCGACCTCTCCGTCGGATCGCTCATGGCGGTCGGCGGCGCCGTGTCGATGGAGTTCCTGAAGGCGGCGGGAGATTCCACCTCCGTCGGCGTCGCACTGGCCGCGATCGGGCTCACGCTGCTGATCACCGGCGTCCTGGGCGCCGTCAACGGCATCCTCGTCGCCTACGTCGGACTCCAGCCGTTCATCGCCACCCTCGTGCTCATGCTCGCGGGCCGAGGCATCGCGAAGGTCATCACGGGCGGCCAGAACACCGCCGCGTCCAGCGACCCGTACCGCTGGATCGCGAACGGGTATGTCGTCGGCATTCCCGTGGTCTTCCTGTTCGCCGTGCTGATCGTGCTGGTCGTCGCCGCCGTCGTGCGGCGCAGCGCGCTCGGGCTCATGATCGAGGCGATCGGCATCAACCCCAAGGCCAGCCGGATGGCCGGCATCAAGCCGCGCGGCCTCCTGCTGACCACCTACATCCTCAGTGGTCTGCTCGCCGGGGTCGCCGGCATCATGTCCGTCGGCACCGTCATGACGGTCGACATCTCGCGCACCGGGTACCAGCTGGAGCTCGACGCGATCCTCGCGGTCGTGATCGGCGGGGCCTCGCTCGCCGGCGGCAAGTTCTCGCTCAGCGGCGCCTTCGTCGGCGCCCTGCTCATCGCGACGCTCGACAAGACCGTCGTGTTCCTCGGCATCTCCTCGTCGGCCACCCCCGCCTTCAAGGCGATCGTGATCGTCGTGCTGTGCCTGCTGCAGTCCGACCGCGTGCGCGGCTGGTTCACCCGCCGCCCGAAGGCCGTGTTCCCGACCGCGCCGAGAGTCGAAGCCCGCAAAGAGGAGGTGACGGCATGACCGTCCTGACCGAGGCTCCGGCCCGCACGGATGCCGCGACCGGCGTCATGACCCGCATCCGCCGGCTCGTGTCGACCAACCCGTCGACCCTGCCCACCGTCGCCGCCGTCGCCATCCTGATCGCGATGGTCGTCTACGGGGAGATCGCGTACGGCCGCATCGTGCAGGCCAACACGCTGTCGAACCTGCTCATCAACAACACGCACCTCATCGTGCTCGCGGTGGCGCTGACCTTCGTCATCCTCACCGGCGGGATCGACCTGTCGGTGGGGTCGATCATCGCGTTCTCCTCGGTCGCCGGCGTGATGCTGTCGAACGCGGGGTGGCATCCGCTCGCCGTGCTCGTGGTGATGATCGGCTCCGGCTCCCTGTTCGGCCTGGTCTCCGGCATCCTGATCCGGTACTTCAACGTGCAGCCGTTCATCGCGACGCTGGCGATGATGTTCCTGGGTCGCGGTCTCGCGTCACTGCTCAGCACGGTCCCCGAGCGGCTCGGCGAGGACTCCCCGCTGCGCTGGATCGGCACGCAGATCAAGGTCGTCGACGGGCCGAAGGTCAACGACCTCGTCATCACCCCGGCCGTGATCGTGGCTCTGCTCGTCGTCGTCGTCGCGTTCTTCGTCCTGCACCGCACGCGCACCGGCCGCACCGTGTACGCGATCGGCGGCTCCGAGAACTCGGCGGCGCTCATGGGCCTCTCGGTGCCGCGCACCAAGGTGCTCGTGTACGTGATCAGCGGCACGCTCGCCGGCATCGCCGCCGTGCTCTACACGGGGCGTCTCGGCACCGCGCAGAACATCACCGGCATCGGCTGGGAGCTCGACGCGATCGCGGCGGCCGTGATCGGCGGCACCGTGCTCACCGGCGCCTACGGCTACGTGCTCGGCTCGGTGGTCGGGGCGCTCGTGCTGGGCCTCATGAACGTGCTCATCACCCGCGACGGCAAGATCCCGCCCGAGATGACGACGATCATCACCGGCGCGATCCTCCTCGTCTTCGTGCTCCTGCAGCGCGCCGTCACCCGCAAGAAGGAATAGCCGATGACCGTATTCACCCCCGAGGTCGAGGCATCCATCCGCGCCGTCCGCGCGGACGTCGCCCGCCTGCACGCCGAGCTCGTGCGCTACGACCTGATCGTCTGGACCGGCGGCAACGTGTCGGGCAGGGTCCCGGGCGCCGACCTGTTCGTGATCAAGCCGTCCGGCGTCTCCTATGACGACTTGACGCCCGAGAACATGATCCTCTGCGACCTCGACGGCACGGTCGTGCCCGGCACCCCCGGCAGCGACCGGAGCCCCTCCAGCGACACGGCGGCGCACGCCTACGTGTACCGGAACATGCCGGAGATCGGCGGCGTGGTGCACACCCACTCGACGTTCGCTGTCGCCTGGGCCGCGCGCGGCGAGGAGATCCCGTGCGTGATCACGGCGATGGCCGACGAGTTCGGCGGGCCGATCCCGGTCGGCCCCTTCGCGATCATCGGCGACGACTCCATCGGCCGCGGCATCGTGGAGACCCTCCGCGGCCACCGCAGCCGGGCCGTGCTCATGCAGAACCACGGCCCGTTCACGATCGGCGTCGATGCGAAGGATGCCGTGAAGGCCGCCGTCATGGTCGAGGACGTCGCCCGCACGGTGCACCACGCCAGGGAGGCGGGTCCGCTGATCCCGCTGCCGCAGGAGGCCATCGACCGGCTCTACGACCGGTACCAGAACGTGTACGGCCAGAGCGCGGACGCCCGCCGATGAGCGGTCGCGACGACATCGCCCACGGACGCACGAGCCTCGGCATCGAGTTCGGCTCCACCCGCATCAAGGCGTGTCTGATCGGCGCCGACGCCTCCGAGGTGCTCGCCACCGGCTCGTTCTCCTGGGAGAACCGGCTCGAGGACGGACTGTGGACGTACGGGCTCGACGAGGTGTGGGCGGGGCTCCAGGCGGCGTTCGCCGACCTCGTGGCCGATGCCCACGACCGCTACGGAGTGCGACCCGCGACCTTCGGCGCGATCGGCGTCTCGGCGATGATGCACGGCTACCTCGCCTTCGATGAGGACGGCGAGCTGCTGGTGCCGTTCCGCACCTGGCGCAACACGAACACCGGTGCGGCGGCGGCCGAGCTGACCGCGCTGCTCGGGGTCAATATCCCGCTGCGGTGGTCGATCGCGCACCTGCATCAGGCGGTCGTCGACGGCGAGCCCCACGTGCCGGGCATCGGCTTCGTCACGACCCTCGCCGGATACGTGCACTGGCGGCTCACGGGCGCCCGCGTGCTGGGCGTCGGCGACGCCTCGGGCATGTTCCCCATCGACTCGGCGACCGGCGGCTACGACGAGAGGATGCTGCAGGCCTACGACGCGCTCGCGGGCGACCGCCTCCCCTCGTCGCTCGGTGCGCTGCTCCCGGCCGTGCTCCCCGCGGGGGCCCCGGCCGGATCACTCACCGCAGAGGGTGCGCTGCTGCTCGACCCCACGGGCGCGACGCCCTCCGGCATCCCGCTGTGCCCGCCGGAGGGCGATGCGGGCACGGGGATGGTCGCCACGAACTCGGTGTCGCCGCGCACGGGCAACGTCAGCGCAGGTACGAGCATCTTCGCGATGGTCGTCCTCGAGCGCCCGCTCGCCGAGGTGCACCACGAGCTCGACCTCGTCACCACCCCGGTCGGAGACGCCGTCGCGATGGTGCACTGCAACAACGGCGCCAGCGAGCTCGCGGCCTGGGCGGGGCTCTTCATCCGCTTCGCCGCATCCGCCGGCCACCCCGTCGGAGACGATGCGGCGTTCGACGCGCTCTTCCGCGAGGCGCTCGGAGGGGAGGCGGATGCCGGCGGCATCCTCGCCTACAACCATCTGGCGGGTGAGCCGCTGGCGGGGCTCACCGCAGGCCGACCGCTCGTCGTGCGCACCCCGGACAGCGCCTTCACGCTCGCGAACTTCATGCGCGCGCAGCTGTACGGCGTGTTCGGAACCCTGGCGCTGGGCATGCAGGTGCTCGCCGCCGAGGGCGTCGGGCTCGACCGGATGTTCGCGCACGGCGGCATGTTCCGCACCGCGGGCGTCGCGCAGCGGTTCCTCGCCGGCGCGCTCGGCGCCCCGGTCGCCGTGGGCGATCTCGCCTCCGAGGGCGGGGCGTGGGGCATCGCGGTGCTCGCGTCGTACCTCGCTCACGCCGACGACCTCGCCCTCGACGCGTATCTCGACGAGAGCGTGTTCGCCACGGCATCCCTCCGCACCGTCGCTCCCGATCCGGAGGACGTCGCGGGCTTCGCCGCCTACCTCGACCGTTACCGCGCCGGCCTCGCCATCGAGTCCGCCGCCATCACCGCACTCCCTCCCGGTCTTTGAGCGAGCGGAGCGAGACGAAACGCAGCTTCCCGTCGGACCACGTTTCGTCTCGTCGCTTCGCTCCTCGCTCAACGAACGGAAACAGAAAGGCCAGAAATGCCCACGCTCACCACCTCCCTCGACGGCTTCGAGGTCTGGTTCCTCACCGGCAGCCAGCACCTCTACGGCCCCGAGACTCTCGCGCAGGTCGCGGAGCAGTCGCAGGAGATCGCCCGCATCCTCGACGAGGCGGGCGAGGTTCCGGTGAAGATCGTCTGGAAGCCGGTCCTCACCGACGCGGCCTCCATCAAGAGGACCGCCCTCGAGGCGAACGCCGACGACAGGGTGATCGGACTGATCGCGTGGATGCACACGTTCAGCCCCGCGAAGATGTGGATCGCCGGTCTCGACGCGCTGCAGAAGCCGCTCGCGCACCTGCACACCCAGGCCAACGTCGAGCTCCCGTGGGCCGACATCGACTTCGACTTCATGAACCTGAACCAGGCCGCGCACGGCGACCGCGAGTTCGGGTACATCCAGACCAGGCTCGGCGTGCCGCGCAAGACGATCGTCGGCCACGCGAGCGACCCGCGCGTGCGCCGCGAGCTCGGCACGTGGCAGCGCGCCGCCGCCGGTCTCGCCGCCGCGCGTTCGCTGAAGCTGGCGCGCTTCGGCGACAACATGCGCTTCGTCGCGGTCACCGAGGGCGACAAGACCGAGGCCGAGCTGCGTTTCGGCGTGCAGGTCAACACGTGGGGCGTCAACGAGCTGGCGGACGCAGTGGCCGCGGCATCCGCGTCCGACATCGACGCGCTGGTCGCCGAGTACGAGGAGCTGTACGAGGTCGCCCCCGAGCTGCGTCGTGGCGGCGACCGGCACTCCTCCCTGCGCGACGGCGCAGCGATCGAGATCGGCCTGCGCTCGTTCCTGGAGGAGGGCGGCTTCGGCGCCTTCACGACCTCGTTCGAGGACCTGGGTGCGCTGACGCAGCTCCCCGGCCTCGCCGTGCAGCGTCTGATGGCCGAGGGCTACGGCTTCGGCGCGGAGGGCGACTGGAAGACGGCCGTGCTCGTGCGCATCGCGAACGTGATGGGCTCGGGCCTGCCCGGAGGCGCGAGCCTCATGGAGGACTACACCTACGACATGACCCCCGGCGACGAGCTGATCCTCGGCGCGCACATGCTGGAGGTCTCGCCCTCGCTGACCACCGCGAAGCCCACGCTCGAGATCCACCCCCTCGGCATCGGCGGCAAGGACGACCCGGTGCGTCTGGTCTTCACCGCCGACCCCGGACCCGCCGTCGTGGTGGCTCTCAGCGACATGCGCGACCGGTTCCGCCTCACCGCGAACGTCGTCGAGAACGTGCCGCCGCGGGCGTCGCTGCCGAAGCTGCCGGTGGGCCGCGCGGTGTGGAAGCCCGCGCCCGACTTCACGACCTCCGCGGCCGCGTGGCTCACGGCCGGTGCCGCGCACCACACGGTGATGTCGACGGCGGTCGGGATCGAGGCGTTCCGCGACTTCGCCGAGATGGCCGAGGTCGAGCTGCTCGTGATCGACGAGGAGACCACGCTTCCCGAGTTCCAGAAGCAAGTGCGCTGGAACCAGGCGTACTACCGCCTCGCGCAGGGCCTGTGAAGATAGACGCGTGATGAGCATTCCGAGGTCAGGCAGGCAGCTGCGCATCGCGAGCGGCGGATACGAGGCCGTGATCGCGAGCGTCGGCGCATCCCTGCGGACGCTGCAGAAGGACGGGCGCGACCTCGTGGTGCCCTTCGAGGCCGACGAGGTGCGCCCCGGCTACCGCGGCGCGACCCTCGCCCCCTGGCCCAACCGCATCGTCGACGGACGCTACGTCTTCGCCGGCGTCGAGCACCAGCTCCCGCTGACGGAGCCGTCGCGAGGGCAGGCGCTGCACGGGCTGCTGTGCTGGACCGAGTTCGCCGACCGGCTCGTGCTCGACGACCGCATCGTGCTCGCCGCGGTGATCGAACCGCAGTCCGGCTACCCGTTCCGTATCGAGGTCGAGGTCGAGTACCGGCTCGACGCCGACGGTCTCGCCCAGACGGTCACCGCCCGCAACCTCGGGACGGATGCCGCCCCCTGGGGCACCGGTCCGCACCCGTACCTCGTGGCCGGCCCTGAGCGGAGCGTCGACGAGTGGACCCTGACGCTTCCCGCGTCCGAGGTGCTCACGGTCACGCCCGATCGGCTGAGCCCCGTGGCCGTGGAACCCGTGTCCGCGCACCCCGAGTGGGACTTCCGGACCCCGCGACCTATCGGCGACGTGTTCATCGACCACGCGTTCACCGGCCTCACCCGTGCAGACGGCGTGGCCGAGGTGCGTCTGACGGCGCCGGGCGGCACGGGCGTCGCGATGACCTGGGACGAGCGCTGTCCGTGGGTGCAGGTGCACACCGCAGACAACCCCGGCGTCGACGGCATCCATCGCATCGGCCTCGCGGTCGAGCCGATGACGTGCCCGCCCGACGCCTTCACCTCTGGCGTCGATCTCGTCGTGCTCGCGCCGGGCGCGGAGCACGCGGCATCCTGGCGGATCCGCGCGCTGTGACGGGCCCGGCGCGAGTGCGCCGGTCAGGACAGCGCTGAGACCAGGGCCTCGGCGGCGGATGCCGATGACTGCGGGTTCTGCCCGGTGATCAGGAGCCCGTCGACCACGGTGTGATCGCTCCAGGGCTGGGCGACGTCGACATCGGCTCCGAGCTCCCGCAGCGAGGTCTCCAGCAGGAAGGGCGCGCGATCGGCGAGACCGCCGAGGCGCTCCTCCTCGTCGGAGAACCCCGTGATGCGGCGGCCGGCCACGATCGGCCGACCCTCGGCGGTGCGTGCGGGGAGCAGAGCCGCGAGCCCGTGGCACACCGCCGCGAGCGGGCGTCCGCCCGCCACCGTGGCCGTGATCAGCGCGGCGGAGGCGGCATCGGTCGCGAGGTCCTGCATCGGCCCGTGCCCTCCTGGGTAGTAGACGGCGTCGTAGGCCGCGGGCTCGACATCGGCGAGCACCAGCGGGGACGAGAGGCCGGGGATCACGGCGAGAGCGTCGACATCGCCCTCTCCGAGGCTCGCCACGTCGGCGACCGGCGTCGCGCCGCCGGGGGTCGCGAACGCGACGGAGTGACCGGCCGCGGTGAGCAGGCGGTAGGGCGTCAGCAGCTCTTCGGCCCAGAAGCCGGTGGGGTGCGCGGTGCCGTCGGCGAGGGTCCAGGTGCGGGCGCCGGTGACGACGAAGAGGACGGTGGACATGGTGTCTCCAATGCGGTCGAAGTGATCGAGGTGCATCAGGGGGAACGGATGCCGATGGTGCGTGATTCCGATACATTCTCGATATGAGCGATCGGAATGTCGATGGTCTGCGCGACCTCCCGCTGTGGCGCACGTTCCTCGCCGCCTACCGGGCCGGTTCGGTCTCCGCCGCGGCGCGCACGCTCGGACTCGCGCAGTCGACGGTGACCGCTCAGCTCCAGGCCCTCGAGAGGAGCACCGGAGAGCCCCTGTTCGAGCGCTTCGCACGCGGCATCCGTCCGACCCCTCGCGCCGACGAGCTCGCCGCGCGGCTCGCGGCCCCGCTCGACGCGCTCGCCGCAGCGGTGGGGCAGGACTCGACCGCCGCGGCGCCCGTGCTGCGGCTCGGCGGGGCGGCTGAGTTCCTCGCCAGAGTGGCGCTCCCCGCGCTCGCGCCCGCCGTCGCCGCGGGGCTCCGTCTCTCCGTCACCGCGGGCCTGGCCGACGACCTCCTCGACGCCGCGCGCACAGGATCCCTCGACCTCGTCGTCTCCGCCGTGCGCCCTCGCGGGAGGTCGGTGGCGGCGTCAGCGCTGTGCGACGAGGAGTTCGTCCTCGTCGCGTCGCCGTCGCGCGGGATCGCTCCCTCCGCCGAGCTGTCGGCCGCCGAGCTCGCAGACATCCCGCTGCTCGCCTACGCGCACGACCTGCCGATCCTGCGGCGGTACTGGCGGCATGTGTTCGGCATCCGACTGGAGCGCGATCCGGCGCTGGTCGTGCCCGATCTGCGGGCGCTCGCAGCCGCCGCCGTCGGGGGAGCGGGCGTGACGGTGCTGCCGAGCTATCTGATCGCCGACGAGCTCGCGGACGGGCGGCTGATCGTGCTCCGGCCGACCGACGATCCGCCCATCAACACCCTGTTCCTGGTGCGTCGCCCCGGCGCGCTGTCCCCGCGAGCGGCCACGGTCGAGGCTGCTCTGCGCGCCGCCGTCTCCGGCTTCTGAGCCTCAGCGGGCGAGCCAGCCCCGCAGCGTCCTCGTCACCCACGGCAGCACCCAGTACGTCATGATCGGCGTGAGCACGACGGTCGTGCACAGCACCCGCAGCCAGATCGGCAGCTCGTTCCACCCCGGCACCGGGCTGAGCGCGTAGGCGAAGGCGACGTTCGCGGGGAAGAACCCGAGCCAGATCGACACGGCCTGCTTCCACCGTGGCGGCGTCCGCACCACCGAGACGGTCGCCGTCGTGCCGTCGGCGCGGGGGATGGTGATGGTGTCGGTGCTCGGGTCGTCGAACCAGCCCTCGATGCCGGTGCGCCGCTTCGCGCGCTCGCTGCGCACGAAGCCCTCCCCGGCCGAGCGCCACCACTCGCGTTCCCCCGAGCGCTCCCACGCGACGAGGGTCTCCTCGTCGGCGAAGCGGTAGAGCATGTGCCAGACGTTCGAGTCCTCGCCGTCGCGCACCCAGCCCGACCCGAGGAACCCCGGATACCTGTGCGCGAGGTTCACACCGGTCTGCGCCCAGGCCGTCGCTTCGGCGACGTGGTCGGGGTCGACCTCGCGGCGGATGGACACGGTGATGGGTTCGCTGGACATGGTGGGTCCTCGGAGGGGTGCGCGGCCCGGATCGCGGGCACGTCGGAAGGGGGATGCGCCAGGGTCGCGGCGCCTCGTCGATTCTATTTCGGATGCCGAGGGGAGGCGTCGCGCGGGCGTCCGCTGCCGGAGAACGCAGAGCGGCAGCCGGTTCCCGCAGAACCCGACGCGGCCGCTGCCTCGCCTGGTGTGATGGATGAAGCACCCGATCTCCCGCGGTTCTCGCGGGGAATCGGGATCCGCGCCCCCAGCGCGGAAAGGCCGGTCCCCTCCGGCCCTGGCGGCGGTCCCCACCCGTCGCCGGTCGGCAGGACCCGGAGCCCCATCCGGGTCCTGCCGGCGTTACTGTGTGACGTGACATCGCACGGCCCCCGGTCTCCTCCGGTCGGCGTCGCCGGCGATCCTCGGCCCTCAGCAACGGGGAAGGAGCACACGGATGCCCGGCACCAGCACGAGCGCAGCCCGCAGCGGCAACACGTCCGTGCGCCGCGTGCACTTCCCGATTCCGAGCATCCGGTCGCTCGAAGGGTGCGAGGTCACCGGGGAGTACCTCCGCCGCGTGGACACCAGGGTGATCGGGGTCGACGACGGCGCCCCGCTGAGGGCGCGGGTCGCCCGGGTCGGCGACATCCGGTTCTGGCACGTCGCCTCCCCGGAGATCGAGATGCAGTGGCCGTCTCCCGCCCCGACGACCCGGCTCCTCTTCGTGATGTGCATCTCAGGGCGGATGACGGTCGAGCCCGTGTTCCCTGCGGGGCGGAGCAGCACGCGCGTCGTCGTGATCCCCGCCACCACGGCGGAGTCGCGGATCCGCTTCTCGGCCCCGCGCAACGAGTTCTTCGCGATGTCGGTGCCCGACCCGGGGATGCTGACGACGGCGGGCGCGCGGCCGGCGGCTCCCGCGATCAGCCTGGATGCGCTGCGCCCGTTCATCGGCTTCATCGACGGGGTCACCGCGGTCGACGACGCCGAGCACCTCGACGCGTCGCCGCTGCACGCGGCGGCACGGAGCGTCGCGCGGAGCATGATCGAGCTGGTCGGCGGCAGCCTGACCGATCGACGCTGCATCGTGACGAGGGCGACGGACATCATGCTCGCGGAGTCGGACGATCCGAGGCTGACGACGGCATCCCTCGCCGACCGGCTGGACGTGTCGCCGCGCACCCTGCAGGCGGCGTTCGCCAAGGAGGAGCTCACCGTCAGGGGGATGCTGCGCGACATCCGCGCGCGCTCCGCCAGGGCGCTGCGTCGTGCGCAGCCCGATGCGAGGTCCTCCACGCTGGTGCGGGCCACCGGCTTCGGCTCGGAGTCCGCGATGTTCCGCGCGCTCAGAGAGCTGGAGAGCAGGGATGCCGCGGCCGCGGTCGCGGACATCGCCTGAGACCGGCCTGCCGCATGCACCGTCAGTTGTGACGGTTTCGCGGGGAACCGAGTGATGAGGGGCGTCTGACTCCGTCTTGCTCTGTGAGGGCCGGACAGTCGTCCGTGTCCTCACGCGCCCGAGTGAGGCGAGGCTGCCGCACTCGGGTCGCGCGTTCTGGAACGGCGTATGGGGATGCCCGACTGGAGGGAGAGCGCGCAGAGGTGTCGGAGAGCGCACGGGGCGCGCTCTCCGACACCGAGATCCAGGTCGAACGGAGGGACGCACGATGGGAGCGGGAATCGACGAACACGGCAGCGTGATCAGGATCGGCGTGGTCGACGATCACCGGTCGATCCTGGTGGGCATCGCGGTGATGCTGAACGCGAGGGAGGGCGTCCACGTCGTGGCCGTCGGACGCACGGTCGCCGAGCTGCTGAGCGTGTCGCAGCGTATCGACGTCGTGCTGCTCGATCTGCTCCTGTCTGACGGCTCCTCGTCCGCACGGAACATCGCGGCTCTCGCCGCGACGGGAGCGCGAGTGCTCGCCTTCACGGATCGTTCGTCTGCGGGGGTGCATCGCGATGCGATGCGCGCGGGCGCGGTCGGGACGATCAGGAAGACGGACGATGTGACGCAGATCGTCTCCCGACTGCGTGCGGCGGTGCGAGGACGGTCCAAGGTGGCATCCGACGTCCGTCCCACCGGTGGAGTGAGCGTCGCTCTCTCCGCTCGGGAGACCGAGGTGCTCGCGCTGTACGCCGCAGGGGCGACGGCGGAGAGCGCGGCGAACCAGCTCTTCGTGACGAGGGAGACGGTGCTCGACCACATCCGCCGCATCCGCGCGAAGTACGCGAACGCCGGCAGACCCGCCGTGACCAAGGTCGACCTGTTCCGTCGTGCCGTGGAGGACGGCATCCTCGAGCCCGGGGACTGAGCGGCCGTGCGCCGGGGGCGTCGCGAGGAGGGGATGGTCTGTCTGTCCCCCATAACAGGGGGATTCACGCCCGACCGCGTGATCCCGCGACCGGAATACCGTCTGCTTGATTGAGGCGTCTCCTGTGCGCCGAACATCGTGCGGGCGCCCCAGACGCCCGGAAGAGGGGAACACACCAGTGCGAGCAGAACACCTGATGCGACGAGCAGAGGACGCGACCCGACGTCGGCGCGCGATCCGCGCTCTGATCGCGATGATCGCCGTCATCGCCGTGGGGATGGGGTTGCAGACGCCTGTCGCCGCGATGGCGGATGCCACGTCGCGCCCGTCGATCTCGATCACGCCGCTCACGCCGTCCAGCCAGCCGTCTGGCACGGCGTTCGGGTACCGCGTCTCGTACACCTGCAGCAACGTGAACGCGTCGCCATGCGCCGACAATCCGACCGTGACGATCCCGCTCGGAGCAGCGGCGAACCCGACATGGACGGTCGCGGTCGGCGCGAACCCCCTCATCACGTCATGGACGGTCACCGGGGGCAACCTCGTCATCACCCTGGCAGACCTCACCGAGGGTGTCGCGGGCACCATCGGCATCACGATCACGCCCCCGAACCACACGACGCCGAACGGCACGAGCTGGACACTCGTGCCGACGATGACGTTCACCGACGGCACCCCGACGGTGTCGGCTCCGGGCGTGACCTCGACGGCCACGGCGACCCCGTCACTCGACGTCTCGAAGACCGTCGAGCAGACCTTCTACAAGCCCGGCGACACCGTGAAGTACACGCTGTGGTGGTACTGCCCCCGCAGCGGTTTCGGTGCGCCCGGTGATGAGAACCTCGCGAGCCTGCGACTGGTCGACACGCTGCCCGCGGGCCTGACGTACCTGTCCAGCTCCCCGTCCGCAACGGTCGCGGGCCAGACGCTCACCTTCGATCTCACCGCGGCGCAGCTGGGCTCCAGCTGCGCGGCCGGAGCCGGAACGGCCGTCTCCGTGACCGTGAATGCGCGGGTCAACGCCAATGTCGCCGACAACACCGTGCTGCGCAACGTCGTCAACGGCACCGGGACGTCGATCAGCGGCGCCCCGGTCACGTCGTCGGACGAGGTCTCCGTCACCGTCGTGTCGACGCTCCCCGGCGCGACCGTCACCAAGCGAGGCTACGGCCCTCTCCTCAACACGGTGGGCGACAGCGGCACCTACGACCTCAACCTGAACGGCTACACCTCGGCGACGTATCCCGGGCCGTGGCTCGGTCGCGGCGACGCGAACGTCTCCACCGCCACGATCTACAACAGCGCTGCGCCCTCTTTTCGCATCGAGGCGCTCTACGCGCTCGACGTGCTGATGCCCGGCCCCGGCCTGCAATCCGAGGTCGTCGACCCGGTGCCGTGCACGACGAACGTGAGCGGATCCTCGTACTCCAGCAACGCTCCGGGCACCGTGTGCACGGATCCCGCCTTCCATCCGACCATGGTCACGATCTGGGCACGTACGACGGAGAATCCGCAGAACGTCGGCATCCCCTCCGCTTTCGCTCCGCAGGCGCGCCTCACCGACGGCTCGATCGTCACCCTGACAGCCGGACCCATCCCGTCAGGAGCGGTGACGCTCGCGAGCGGACCCGACTACCGCAGCTACTTCGTGCCCGCCTCGGCGATCGGCCGCGTGGCGGAGATCATCCTGCCGCGCACGACCGGCATGACCAACACACGCATGAACGTGGTGATCGGCGGCTATGCCGACTCGCGTCGAGTCGCGGGCGACATCCTCCGCAACCAGGCGGCGATCAGCTCCTACGCCGTGGGCGCGACGACGCCCTACGCGACGGGGACCTCGTCCGTCGGCCGGATCTTCATCCTGGACGGGCCGCAGATCGGCGTGACCAAATACTGGTACGCCGCAGGGCCGGAATTCCGAGTGAACAGCGAAGTCATGCTGAAGGGGCCGACGACCGGCGATCTGACCTTCGTCGATCGCTTCCCCGCCGGCGTCTCGTTCACCGGTCCCGCTGTTCTCGACGCATATCGCTATGGCGCCGGAGCCTGGAGCAACAACATCCCGACGACCACGACCGTCACCGCCGACCCCGTCACCGGCGAGACCGTCGTCACGGTGGTGGTCAAGGCGTCGACGGTGAACGGACTCCTGCCGGCCTCGAAGGGTGAGCGCATCCGCTTCGAGCTCCACCTCCCGTCGAAGGTGCAGTTCCCGGGCAACTACGTGAACAGGGCGACCGTCAACCTCTCCGATCCGCAGGTGAACAACTCGATCTGCACACAGGGCACGAAGGTGGCGGGCACGACGGGGGCTGGACACCAGTGCGCCTCGTCGACGTCCTTCACCGTCAATCCCGACCCGACGTCGGATGCGGTGCGTGTGACGAAGTCGGTGCGCGGAAGCCTCGATACCGCGTTCAAGAGCTTCCCGGCGATCGGGTACGTCGCATCGGCGGGGGGAAACGCGACGTTCCGGCTCGGCTGGACGAACAAGAGCCAGCAGAACGTCGGCAACGTCGTGATGTACGACCTGCTTCCGCGGGTGGGCGACACCGGCACGGTCGCGGGAACGGTGAACCAGCAGCGGGGGAGCACGTTCCGGCCGATCCTCACCGGGTTCTCGGCGCTGCCGGCCGGGGTCACGGCGTTCTACTCGACGTCGACGAACCCGTGCCGTCCCGAGGTGCTGCCGAACGCGCAGAACGCGGGCTGCGTCGACGACTGGGCCGCCGTGCCTGCGTCGCCGTCGGCCGCGCTCCTGCAGACCGTGCGCGCGCTGCGTTTCGTGTCGACCGCGACCTACGCGTTCGATCAGGGCCTCTCGATCGATCTGACGATGACGACGCCGCCGCTGAACAGCGTCGGCGACGTGGCCTGGAACACGGTCGCCACGGCGCAGACGAACCTGGCGAGCGGACAGCCGATCCCGCCCGTCGAGTCGGCCAAGGTCGGGATCGCGCGACAGGACTTCAGCCACATCACGATCGACAAGGTCGTGGACAAGACGGTGGCGAACGTGGGCGATCTGCTCACCTACACCGTCAGCGCGGTCAACGACGGTGGTCGTGACCTCTCCGACATCACCCTGCGGGACACGCTCCCGGCCGGTGTGACGTTCGTCTCGGCGAGCGGGGGAGGTGTGCACGCCGGGGGCGAGGTCACCTGGAACCTCGCGAGCATGCCCCTCGGGCAGCAGTTCACGTACACCGTCACGGTGCGCGTGGACCAGGAGGGCGTGGCGCTCGTGAACCGCTTCGGAGTCGACGGGACGACCCCGGTGACACCGCTGCATCCGTGTGCGGAGCCGAACGACGACGATGAGTCCTGCGCGACGACGACGGTGCCCGCGGTGGCCCTCACGTACGCGAAGACGTCCGACCCGGCACCGGGGACGATGGTCAAGGCGGGAGACACGGTGTCGTACACCGTGACCGTGTCGAACGCCACGGGCTCGCCGTCCACGAGCGGCATCGCGACGGATGACATGTCGGAGGTGCTCGACAAGGCGACCCTGGCGTCGCCGCCGGTCCTGACGTGTGCGCCGGTCGGCGCCTCGTGCGGGCAGGTCGCGTACACCGCCGGCGATACGGAGCTCGTCTGGAGGTCGACGGCGGGGGCGCCGCTCGCAGCGCACACGACGGCGACGATCACGTACACGGTGACGCTCGACGACGACGCGAGCGGAACGCTGCGCAACCTCCTCGTCGAGCCCGGCATCGCCGTCGAGCATCCGATCCTCAGCGTCGACAAGACGGTCGACAAGGGCGCCGGGTCGCTCGTGAACCCCGGCGATGACGTGAAGTACACGCTGTCGATCACGAACAGCGGCGCCGTCGGGAGCGGTCCGTTCTCCGTGTTCGATGACCTGAGCGACGTCGTGGGCAACGCGACGCTCGACGAGGCGTCCATCGCGGTCGACCCCGCCGTCGGAGCGGCGGCCTACGATGCCGGCACGCACCATCTCACCTGGACGGGTGCGCTCGCCGCGGGGCAGACGGTGCAGGTCTCCTACACCGTCACCGTGAACGACGATGCGTTCGGAGAGCTGCGCAACGTCTTCCTCGACAAGACCGTGGTGAACCCGATCTCGGGAACGCTGCAGTGGACCAAGATCGACGAGTCGCCTCAGCAGCGCCTCCTGGCGGGCTCGGAGTGGACGCTCCAGGCGCTCGATGAGAACGGCGCGCCGACCGGCATGGTGCTGACGGTCGAGGACTGCACGGAGCTGCCGTGCTCCGGGCCCGAGAAGGACCCGGCCGGCGGAGCCCTCCGCGTGCCGAACCTCACCCCCGGCGACCACCAGCTCGTCGAGACCAAGGCTCCGGCCGGCTACGTGCTCGACACGACCGTGCGCACCGTCACCGTGCTCGGCACCGTGCAGGTGACCGTGCTCGACGGGATCGTCAACCAGCAGCAGGGAGTGCCGGTCCTGCCGTTCACCGGCGGTCTGGGCACAGACCACCTGCTGCTGATCGGGGGCGCGCTGCTTCTGCTCACCTCCGGACTCGTCGTCTGGCAGATCCGCCGCAGGCGCAGGGCATGACCGCGCCGCGTCTCACCGACCCACCCGCTCCGCACCAGCGGAGAACCACTCATCCCGCCCACCCAGGGGCGGACTCGAAAGGACATCACATGACCGCACTCACGCACCCGCGGGGGCGCCGGATCCTCGCCATCGGCGCAGCGCTGACGCTCGGCGCGCTCGGCATCCTCGCCACGGGCTCGGCCGCGAGCGCCGCCGAGATCGACCCCGACCAGACCGGCTCGATCACCATCCACAAGTTCGCGAACCCCGGCAACGGCGCCGCGAACCCTGACGGCACCGGCACGCTGCCCGATACGGAGCCGATCGCCGACGTCGTGTTCGAGGTGTGCGCGATCGACGGCATCGACCTCGTCGACGGCACGAACACGGGATGGGATGCGCTCAACGCGATCACCCAGGCCGAGAAGCTCGCCGCCGGCGCCCAGGGCACCGCGACGCTCGGCGCCTACGCGCTGAGCGGCTGCGAGGAGGTCACTACCAGCGCAGACGGCACCGTGTCCACCGGCGCGCTGCCCGTCGGTCCGTACTTCGTGCGCGAGATCGACGCCCCCGCCGGGGTGATCGCGCCCGCGATCCCCTTCATCGTCACGGTGCCCACCCCCGCGGTGAACACCGGCATCGCCGGAGCACCGCTCGACGGCGAGTGGGTGTACGACGTCAACGTCTACCCGAAGAACACGCTCGCCGAGAGCCCGCGCAAGAACGTCGTCCGCCAGGACGACAACGGCGCCGCTCTCGGGGCGCCGGTCACGTACCAGGTGACGACGAAGATCCCCGCGCTCGCGGCCGGCGAGACGTACGACGTGTTCGCCATCACCGACACGCTCGACCCCGCCCTCACCCCGAACACCGACCTCTCGACCCTGTCGGTGGCCGTCGGCGGAGGAGCCGCGTTCGTGCAGGGCGCCGACTACACGGCGACCTGGGCGGGGCAGACGCTCACCGTCTCCTTCACCGCCGCCGGGCTCGCGAAGCTCGAGGCCGGGCAGAACGTCGTGCTCACCTTCGACGCGGCAGCGAACGCGGTCGGCGAGATCCAGAACCAGGCCTTCGTGAACCTGAACGGCTTCCAGCTCACCCCCGGTGTCCCGAACGGACCCGGCGGGTCGCCGACCGACATCGTGGAGACGCGATGGGGCAGCCTCACCGTCAAGAAGGTGAACGCCGCCGACGCGCAGCAGGGCCTCGCCGGCGCCCGGTTCGAGATCTACATGGGCACCACGGATGCCGCAGGCTGCATCGCCGACATCGACGACCTCAGCGCCGTGACCGCACCCGGCACGACCTCGCCGCTCGTCGTCTCCTCCGGCGCGGACGGCTCCGTCGTCTTCCCCGGACTCTGGGTCGGCGACACGGAGAAGACCGTCGCCGCCGACGGCACCGTCAGCGACGTCGCGGCCCCCGGCCACGACTACATGCAGCGCTGCTACGTGCTGAAGGAGATCGCGGCCCCGGCGGGCTTCATCCTCCCGGCCGGTGCGGCAGCGCTGACCGAGGTCGTCGTCGCTGCGGGCGACAACGGCACCGTCGCGCTGATCGACATCCCGAACACCCAGCAGGGAGTGCCGACCCTGCCGTTCACCGGAGCCGACGGACAGCTCGCCCTCATGATCGCGGGAGCCGCCCTCGCGGTCATCGCCGTCGGCGGAGTGCTCGTCTCGCGGCGGCGCAAGGCGGCTGAGGAAGCCTGATCGCGGAGACGTGATCGCAGAGACCCCGGGGCGGGGCTGGAGTGTCACCGCCCCGGGCCCGCGCGCCCGCTGATGCAGGGGTGCATGGCAGCGGGCGCATGAGGCGGCGGGGACGCGGGGCGTCCCCGCCGCCGACGCGCTCACGAGAGAATGCGGACGAGAGAGGAGAAGGACACGTGAACGATGACGTCACCGCAGCGACGGCGCAGACGCGAGCGCGTCCTCCCCGGAGCGACGCGCGGCGCCGGCCTCGCTGGCGCCCGTCGGTCCTGCTGCTCGTCACGCTGGCCGCAGCGGTCACGGGAGCGACCGTGTTCGCCTACGCGCCGGCCGCGCAGTGGCTCGCCGACTACAACCAGGCGCTGATCGTCGACGGCTACCCGCAGAGCGTCGCCGCCGCTGTGCCAGGGCCCGCAGACCAGCGCGCGGAGGCCCACCGGTACAACGAGGCCCTGTCCGCCGGTGCGATCCTCGCCGCCGATGCGAACGTCCCCACCAGTTCCGCGCGCACCGGGCAGGAGTTCGACTACGCGAGCATGCTGCGCACGGACTCGGGCGTCATGTCGCGCATCCAGATCCCGTCGATCGGCGTGGATCTCCCGATCTATCACGGCACGGACGAGGCCACGCTGCGGAAGGGTGCCGGTCACCTCGAGGGGACGTCCCTGCCCGTCGGCGGCGCGAGCACGCACGCCGTGATCACCGCGCATCGGGGGTTGCCCGAGGCGGCGATGTTCACCGACCTCGATCGGGTGAAGAAGGGCGACCTGTTCACCCTGACGACCTTCGGCGAAGTGCTGACCTATCGTGTGATCGATGCGCGGGTCGTCGATCCCGCCGACACCGAGACCCTCCGCCAGGAGGAAGGGCGCGACCTCGTCACGCTCGTCACCTGCACCCCGCTGGGCATCAACTCGCACCGCATCCTCGTCACGGGCGAGCGCGAGACGCCGAATCCGCCGCAGTCGGTCGTCGCCGCAGGAGGGCTCGCGGAGGGCGCAGGATTCCCGTGGTGGGCGGTGGCGTACCTCGCCGCCCTCGTGGTGATCGGGGTGTACGGCTGGTGGGCTGGTCGCTCGACCGCCGCGCGGTCTCGGCTGGCGGGTCGCGACGCGCCAGCCGACGCTCCGATGGAGTGACCGGAATACTGCACGAGCGCTATGCTCAGCTGTGGGGAGAGCCCACCCGAGGGAGATTTCTTCATGCCCATTCTCGTCGGAATCGTCGAGGATCACCCTGCCACGGTGCTCGGCACCGTGGCGATACTCCGGAAGCACGCTGACATCGTCGTCGCCGCGACGGGATCGCGCGCTCTGGACCTCCTCTCCAAGGCGTCGAAGCTCGACGTCGTCATGCTCGATCTGGCGCTCTCAGACGGCTCTTCTCCGACGGAGAACATCCGCACCCTGGCGCCGCTCGGAGCGCAGATCATCGCCTACACCTCCGGTGAGCAGTCGCGTCTCGTCCGCGAGGCCGCGCGCGCCGGCGCCTCCGGGATGATCCGCAAGTCCGAGCGCATGGAGGTGATCGTCGAGTCGGTGCGTCGCGCAGCCCGGGGCGAGGTCATCGCGTCCCCCGACTGGGCGGCGGCGCTCGACGCGGACCGCGAGTTCGTGTCGGCGAGGCTGAGCCCGCGGGAGTCGGAGGTGCTCTCCCTCTATGCGTCGGGGGAGACCGCCGACCGCGTGGCGCAGTCCCTGTTCCTGTCGCGGGAGACGGTGCTCGATCACATCCGTCGGATCCGCGCGAAGTACGCGGCCGTCGACCGCGCCGCTCCCACGAAGGTCGACCTGTTCCGTCGCGCCATCGAGGACGGGCTCGTCGCGCCGGATCAATGACCGCGCTGCGCGACGAGCTGACGCTCGTCGACCGACGCCTGGGCCGGATCATCGCGTGGTGCGGCATCCTGAGCACCGTCGCCGCATGGTCTCGCATCCTCCCGCAGATGCCCGAGTTCGCCCCCTGGTGGACGCTCCTCGCCGCCGTGCCCGTGCTCGTGATCGTGATCCTCGCGGTCGCGGGAGCCACGCTCTCGGCGACCGCGTGCCGTGTGCTCTGGGCGACGACGATCCTCTCGGTCACGGCCGCCCAGGCGACGGTCTTCCTCGGCTACCGTGGCGATGACCCCGACGGACTGCGTCCGTGGATCGGTGTTCTCGGCCCGATCGCCGTGTGCCTGATGCCGCTGCTCGTGCGCTCCGCCGTCGCCGCCGTCGCGCTCGCGGCGGTGATCCCCTTCGCGATGGCGCTGTCGGGGCTCGTGTTCCTCGGAGCCGTGCCCGCGACGGCGCTCGCGATGACCCCGATCCACGTCGGCAACATCGCCGTGCTCGCGGCGGTGATGGGCGCGCGGGCGCGACTGCTCCGCCTGGAGCGCGCCGAGGAGTCGACCCGGCGTCTCGAGTCGCGGCGCGACAGGGCGCAGGAGCGGCTGAGGAGCCAGCGCGCGGTGGCCAGGATCGTCCACGACGAGGTGCTGTCGGTGCTGACCGCGGCGATGCGTCTTCCCGGGCCGGCGCTCCCCGAGGTGCGGCAGGCGGCGTCGGCGGGGCTGGAGGCGCTCCGCACCGCCATGCGCATGCACCCCGGGACCCAGATCGACGTCGAGCGGGAGCTGGAGGCCGAGGACGCCGGACAGGCTCTGGCCCGAGTGGCGCACGGCATCGCCGCCGACGCGGATCTGAGCATCGCGATGAGGGCGGGCACGGTCCCCGCCGCGGTGCTGGAGCGCTCGTCGCTCGCGCTGGGGGAGGCGCTCCGCAACAGCGTCCTCCACGCGCGGAACGGGGGCCCGGCCGTCTCGGTCGACGTCGGGGGAGACGAACTCACGCTCGTGGTCTCCGACCGAGGACCGGGCTTCGATCCGGACGACGTGGCTCCCGAGCGGATGGGGCTGCGCAACAGCATCCTCGAACGCATGCGCGACCTCCCCGGCGGCACGGCGGACGTGACCTCGGGCGCGGGCGGCACACGCGTCGAGCTGGGATGGCGGCGCGCTGCGGCGAGGGTGATCGACTCCGGACTGTCCACTCGGATCGCACGGGTCGCGGTCGCCACGCTGTGGGTGACGGGGATCGTGCAGAGCCTGTTGATCGATCTCTTTCCCGTTCCGAACCCCGCCGTCGGCATCGGATGTTATCTGGTGGCCCTTCTCGGCGCCCTGATGGTCACGGCGCAGCATCCCGGCAGGCTGCGCGGCGCGGAGGCGGCGGCGGTCATCGGATGCGCGGTCGTCGTCGCGCTGTGCGTGCTCGCCTACGCCGACATCTTCGACGCTCCCGCCGGTGAGGTATGGCTGCTGACCTTCGCCTCCTACCTCGTCGCTCTCGTGGCGGCGCGCGGCAATCCGGCCGCAGGCTGCGTCGGCGCCGTCCTGCTCGTCGGGCTCGTCGTCGCGTGGGGATCCGCGACCGGACAGCCCGCCATCGGGGTCGTGGCCATGGCGACGCCGACCGTGGTCTCCCTGCTGGTCGGTGTCACGTGGTTCATCGGCGTCAGCAGGATCTCCGTGCGCGAGTACGGCGTCCGCGCCGCCGCTGTCGAGGCCGCATCGGCGACCGTCTTCGCCGCAGCCGAGCGGTGGTCGTCACGGCGGGAGCTGTCCGGCATCCGCAGGACCGCCCAGCCCCTGCTCACCGCGCTCGCCTCGGGCGCCGACATCGACGACGCGCTCATCGGGGAGCTCGCCGCGGCTGAGGGGAGCATCCGCGACCGCATCCGCGCTCCCGGCCTGCACCACCCGGCACTGGTCGCGGCGGTGGATGGCGCACGCCGGAGAGGCGTGCATGTGCTGCTGCTCGGCGAGGAGACGGCGATGAGGCACCGCCTTCCCGGTGAGCTCGCCACGTCGATCGCGCGACTGGTCGCGGAGGAGGGGGCGGTCGCGGTCACCGTCAGGGAGGTGCATCGCGACGGCGGTTCCGTGGTGACGGTGGTGCGTGAGCGGGGGGACGGCAGCGTGCAGCGAGAGGAGTTCTCGCGTGCCGGCGCATGACGCGTCCCCCACTTACGGGGGAAAGACGTCTCGTTCCTTGTGAGCGGAGGGAGTACCGGCAACCCTAGAGAGGCGGTTCGTCCGCCACGAGGTGACTCTCCTCCCCAGGGTCCCTCTCTAGCTGCGGGGGCGACGTCACCCCCGCAGCTGTCTTGCAGCGTGAAACGGGGTGTCGGCGCATCTACTGGGGACTCGCGCCGAGGAAAGTGGTGTGAATTTGTGGGGACCGGAGTGAACTCGATCGTTCGGGTGGGGATCGTGGACGATCATCGGGTCATGCAGCTCGGAACGACGGCGATCATCAACGGGCATCCGGGCCTGCACGTGGTCGCGGTGGGGACGACCGTGGCCGAGCTGCTGGCGCTCCAGCAGCGCATGGACGTCATCCTGCTCGACCTCACGCTGTCAGACGGGTCGACGCCGTCGCAGAACATGGCGGCGCTGTCGCGCACGGGAGCGCGGATCCTGGCCTTCGTCGCCGAGGAGCCGCCGCCGATGCTGAGACAGGCGGCGCGTGCGGGCGCCGTCGGGCTGATCAGGAAGTCGGCCGACGCCCCGCAGATCATCGCCACGATCCGCGCGGCCGCCCGCGGGCAGGTCGTCGCAGGGGCCGAGTGGTTGGCGGAGATGAGCCGCGCGGTGCCCGAGGTGGCCGACGCCGGTCTCTCCGTGCGAGAGGCCGAGGTGCTCGCGCTCTACGCGGCGGGCAACACGGCCGAGAGCGTCGCCCAGGGGCTCTACGTCTCGCGCGCCACCGTGCTCGACCATATCCGCCGGATCCGTGCGAAGTACGCCGCGGCAGGGCGTCCCGCGCCGACGAAGGTCGACCTCTTCCGCCGCGCGGTGGAAGACGGGCTCGTCCAGTCCGAGTCCTGACCCGCGCCGTGGCGGCCATCGCGGGGAGAGAATGGAGCCATGAGCACGCGCAGCGAAGCCGTCCTGATCGATGTCGTCCGCACTCCCGTCGGCCGGGGCAAGCCAGGGGGAGCGCTCTCGGGCGTGCACCCGGTCGACCTCGCCGCCGGCGTCCTCTCCGCGCTCCTGGAGCGCACCGGGCTGGAGTCCGCGCAGATCGACGATGTGCTGCTCGGCTGCGTGAGCCAGGTCGGAGATCAGTCGTCGAACATCGCGCGTCAGGCTCTCCTCGCCGCCGGATTCGATGAGTCGGTGCCAGGGGCCACCATCGATCGGCAGTGCGGATCCAGTCAGCAGGCGGTGCACTTCGCGGCGCAGGGCGTGATGGCGGGAGCCTACGACGCCGTGATCGTCGGCGGGGTCGAGTCGATGAGCCGAGTGCCGCTCGGCGCCGCGCTCGCCGGAGGATCGCCGATGTCGCCGCGGTTGCGCGCACGCTACCCGGAGGGTCTGGTCAACCAGGGCGTGAGCGCCGAGCTCATCGCACAGCGCTGGGGCCTCGACCGCGACGCGCTCGACGCCTATGCCGCGGAGTCGCATCGGCGTGCGGCATCCGCCTGGTCGGAGGGCTTCTTCGACAGGACGATCGTCGCGGTCGACGAGGCGCCGGATGCGATGACCGATGAGACCGTCCGGCCGGGGACGACGGCCGAGGGGCTGGCCGGCCTGAATCCGGCGTTCCGCACGGACGCGCTCGCCGCGCGCTTCCCCGAGCTCGGGTGGCGGATCACACCGGGCAACTCGTCTCCTCTGACCGACGGCGCCTCCGCCGCGCTGATCATGAGCGCCGACCGCGCCGCCGCGCTCGGGCTGACGCCGCGCGCACGGTTCCATGCGTTCGCCGCTGTGGGCGACGACCCGCTCCTCATGCTCACCGGGCCCATCCCGGCCACCCGTCGCATCCTCGAACGGTCGGGCCTCGGCATCGACGACCTCGACGCCTACGAGGTCAACGAAGCATTCGCGTCGGTGCCGCTCGCCTGGGCCGCCGAGGTCGGGGCGGATGCCACCAGGCTCAACCCGCGCGGCGGGGCGATCGCGCTCGGGCACGCGCTCGGCTCGTCCGGCACGAGGCTGCTCGGCACCCTCGTCGATCATCTCGACGCCGTCGGCGGGCGCTACGGATTGCAGACGATGTGCGAGGGCGGCGGCATGGCCAACGCCACGATCATCGAGAGGCTGTAGCCGCGGCGGACCCGTTCCGGAGCGCGCCGCAGAACGGAGAAGACCCCCGCCGACCCGATTCGGCGGGGGTCTTTCGCGGTGTGGGCACCGCGACGGGAGCAGACGCTCACCGTTGGCGCGGAAGCTGTGACTACCCGATCCGGTCTGAGTCTCTGTCCGCGCATCTGCAGTTGTAGCCGGTGGAGGTGACCGGGCGGTGAACGAGGGGAGAACTCGCGGATCGGGGGAGGGGCGTCTCCTGAAAGCGCTTGCGCTATCGGCTTCTTCTGCCGGACGAGTCTGGAATATTACGCGACAGAAGTACTGGAAGCGCTTGCAGTTTCTCCCGGCGGACTGATAGCTTCGCACGCACAGCATCCGGGCACGCCGTCGTGCCCTCTCCATCCCCAGGGAGCATCCGTGTCGAAGACGACCACCGCACGCCGTACCGCACTCCTCGCCGTCACCGCGCTCATCACCGCGGGGCTCGCGGCCGTGGCCGCACCCGCGGCATCCGCCGCAGAGCGCACCGCGGCGCTCGTGGGCGACCTGCAGTCCGAGCTCGGCTGCGCCGCCGACTGGGCGCCCGACTGCGCCGCGACCGAGCTCGCCCCCACGGGTGCGCCGGGCATCTACAGCGCCGAGTTCGAGGTGCCCGCCGGCAGCTACGAGTACAAGGTCGCTCTCGACGACGGGTGGGACGAGGCGTACGGACTCGACGGCGGAGGGGACAACATCCCGCTGACGGTCGCGGGCCCGGCGACCCTCCGGTTCACCTACGACGACACCCGCCACCGCGTCGGCGTCGAGGTCGAAGACCTTCGCGGCGGCTACACGAGCGACGACGATGCGCTCATCGCGGCACCGGTGCGGCAGCCCGGCGCGGGGGAGCAGTTCTACTTCGTGATGACAGACCGCTTCGCGAACGGGGATCCGTCGAACGACAGGGGCGGTCTGGACGGCGACCGGCTCACGACCGGATTCGACCCCACCGACAAGGGCTTCTACCAGGGCGGCGACATCGCCGGCATCCGGAACGAGCTCGACTACATCGAGGGACTGGGGACCACCGCGATCTGGCTCACCCCCAGCTTCGCGAACAAGCCCGTGCAGGGCGAGGGAGCGAACGCGAGCGCCGGTTATCACGGCTACTGGGTCACCGACTTCACCCGCATCGACCCGCATCTCGGCACGAACGAGGAGCTGCAGGCGCTGATCGCCGAGGCGCACGACCGCGGCATCAAGGTCTACTTCGACATCATCACCAACCACACCGCCGACGTCATCGACTACACGCAGCAGAAGTACGACTACATCGACCAGACGACGAGCCCGTACCGGGACGCCGACGGAAAGGCGTTCGATCCCGGCGACTACGCCGGCACCGGCGACTTCCCCGCCCTGGACCCCGCCACGAGCTTCCCGTACACGCCCGTGGTGGCGGATGCTGAGAAGGACGTGAAGGTCCCGACCTGGCTCAACGACCCCACGCTGTACCACAACCGCGGAGACTCGACCTGGTCGGGGGAGTCCGTGACCTACGGGGACTTCAGCGGCCTCGACGACCTCATGACCGAGCATCCGACCGTCGTCAACGGTTTCGTGCAGGTCTACGACAAGTGGATCGACCTCGGCATCGACGGATTCCGCATCGACACCGTCAAGCACGTGAACGTCGAGTTCTGGCAGCAGTTCACGACCGACGTGCTCGACTACGCCCACGCGAAGGGCAAGAAGGACTTCTTCATGTTCGGCGAGGTCTACGACGCCGATCCGGTGAAGCTCGCCCCCTACGTGCGCGACACCGACATGAACTCGATCCTCGACTTCACATTCCAGTCCTCGGCCGTCAGCTACGCCTCGGGCAACTCCGCGAAGGGGCTGCAGTCGCTGTTCGCGGGGGACGACCGCTACACGACCTCCGACTCCTCGGCCACGGCACTGCCGACCTTCCTCGGCAACCACGACATGGGCCGGGTGGGGAGCTTCCTGCGGAACACGGACTCCGCGGTGCAGCGCGACGAGCTCGCGCACGAGCTGATGTTCCTCACCCGCGGGCAGCCCGTCGTCTACTACGGCGACGAGCAGGGCTTCGCCGGCACCGGCGGCGACAAGGACGCACGCCAGTCGCTCTTCGCCACGCAGGTGGCGGAGTACGCGAACCAGAACCTCATCACGGGAGAGCAGGTCGGCTCCACGGACCGCTACGGCACCGACGGCGAGCTGTACCGCAGCATCGCGGCGCTGTCCGATCTCCGCGAGGCCCACCCCGCGCTCGTCGACGGCGCGCAGATCGAGCGGTACACGGCATCCGGTGCGGGCGTGTACGCGTTCTCCCGGGTGGATGCCGACGACAGGGTCGAGTACCTCGTCGCCGTGAACAACGCCTCCTCGGCGCAGACCGTCGATCTGAAGACGCTCACCGCCGACGCCGGCTACAGCGCCGTCTACGGCGACGGCGCGGCGATGACGACGGATGCCGGTGCGGCGACGAGCATCACGGTGCCCGCACTGTCCGCGGTGGTGTGGAAGGCGGATCGCAAGGTCACCGCCCCCGCCGAGGCCGCCCCGGTCACCCTGAGCGTTCCCGCCGCGGGCGCCGGCCTCGCCGGGCAGTCCGCCGTGCAGGCGACCATCGCCGACCAGTGGGCGCAGACGAGCTTCGCGTACCGCGTCGTCGGCTCCGACGAGTGGCACGCGCTCGGCACGGCGGAGGACACCGATCCCCGCGTCTTCCACGACATCCGGGGCCTGGCGAAGGGAACGCTGGTCGAGTACCGGGCGGTGACGACGGATGCCGCAGGCCACCACTCCGCGGCATCCACCTACGCCTCGGTCGGCAACGCCGTGACGCTCGAGCAGGCCGAGGAGCCGGAGTCCCCGATCGACATGGTGACCGTCCCCGGCAGCCTCAACTCCGAGATGGGATGCGCGGGCGACTGGGATCCGGCGTGCGAGAAGGCCGCGCTCACGCTCCGTGCAGACGGGGTGTGGGCCGGCACGTTCGATTTCCCCGCCGGCGACTACGAGTACAAGGCGGCGATCAACGGCAGCTGGGCGATCAACTACGGCGCCAACGGCGCACCCGACGGCTCGAACATCGCCGTGCACCACGCGGGCGGACCGATCACGTTCTACTTCGATCCGCGCACGAACATCGTGCAGTCCACGTCGGAGGGCCCCATCGTCACGCTCCCCGGCTCGCAGCAGTCGGAGCTCGGCTGTGCGGCCGACTGGTCGCCCGACTGCCTCGCGACCCTCATGGCCGACGGCGACCGCGACGGCGTCTACGAGTTCGCGACGGACGAGCTGCCGACCGGCGCCTATGAGCTGAAGGTCGCGCACGGCCTGAGCTGGTCGGAGAACTACGGAGCGGACGGAGCGCCTGGAGGGGCGAACATCTCGTTCAGCGCCACCGAGGGCAAGGTCACGACCTTCCGCTACACGCTCGCCACGCACGTCCTCGAGGTCGTGAGCGTCGACCCGCCGCTCCCCGGCACGGGCGAACTGCGTGCGCACTGGATCGACGCCACGACCATCGCGTGGCCCGCGACGCTCGGGAAGCCCGACAGGGCCGCGTACCAGCTGTACTCGGCATCCGACGCCGCGCTCGCCGTGGCCGACGGCGACGTCTCGGGCGCGGATCCGATCGCCCTGACCGTGATCGACGGGGGACTCACCGACGCTCAGCTCGCGCGCTTCCCCGCTCTCCAGGGCTACCTCGCGCTGAGGGTGAAGGATGCGGATGCCGCGGCGCTCGTGCGCACGCAGCTCGCCGTCGCCCAGCGCGATACGGCAGGCGCCCTCACCGCGTTCACGGGCGTGCAGATCCCCGGGGTGCTCGACGACCTCTACGCCGCAGCACTCGACGAGGTCGACCTCGGTGTCACCTTCAGCGGCAAGAAGCCGACCTTCCGGCTGTGGGCGCCGACGGCGCAGAGCGCGGCCCTCCTGACCTGGAACGCCGGGGCGAGCGGCGATCCCGTGCGTCACGACGCGGCATGGGACGCGGCATCCGGCACCTGGACCGTGAAGGGCGGCAAGGACCTCAAGGGCGATGAATTCCTGTGGGAGGTGAAGGTCTACGCGCCGACCACGGGGAAGATCGAGACCAACCTGGTCACCGATCCGTACTCGACGGCCCTCACGCTGAACTCGGAGCGCTCCGTCGCGATCGACCTCGACGACAAGGCGTGGCAGCCCAAGATCTGGCAGAAGACGACTTCCCCCGTCGTGGAGAAGTCGGTCGATCGCGCGATCTACGAGCTGCACATCCGCGACTTCTCGATCAGCGACGAGACCGTGCCTGCGGAAGAACGGGGCACCTACCTCGCCTTCGACGAGAAGAGCGCGGGCACCGATCAGCTCCGCCAGCTCGCGGATGCCGGCATCAACACCGTGCACCTGCTGCCGTCGTTCGATCTCGCGACGATCGAGGAGGACCGCGCGGCCCAGGCCGTGCCGGACTGCGACCTCGCATCGTTCGGCCCCGCGTCCGATCAGCAGCAGGCGTGCGTGCAGGCCGTGGCCGACGCGGACGGCTTCAACTGGGGCTACGACCCGTACCACTTCTCGACGCCCGAGGGCTCGTACGCGGTCGACGCGAACGGCGGGGCGCGCGTGGGCGAGTTCCGCACCATGGTCGGCTCGCTGCACGACATGGGGCTGCAGGTCGTGCTCGACCAGGTGTTCAACCACACCGCGGCATCCGGTCAGGCGGGCACATCGGTGCTCGATCAGGTCGTGCCCGGCTACTACCAGCGGCTGAACGCGGCGGGCGCGGTCGAGACCTCGACCTGCTGCCAGAACGTCGCGACCGAGCACCTCGCCGCGCAGAAGCTCATGGTCGACTCGATCGTGACGTGGGCGCGCGACTACAGGGTCGACGGCTTCCGGTTCGACCTGATGGGGCACCACTCCACGACGAACATGCAGGCGATCCGCGACGCGCTCGACGCGCTGACGCTCAAGAAGGACGGCGTCGACGGCACGGCGATCTATCTGTACGGCGAGGGCTGGAACTTCGGAGAGGTCGCGAACAACGCACTGTTCGAGCAGGCGACGCAGGGCCAGCTCGGCGGCACAGGCATCGGCACGTTCAACGACAGGCTGCGGGATGCCGTGCACGGCGGCAGCCCGGTCGACGGCTCCTCGACGTTCCGACAGGGCTTCGGCACCGGTCTCGGCACGGACCCGAACGGGAACCCGATCAACGGCACGACCGAGCAGGCGCTCACCGACCTCGGCCATGAGACGGATCTCGTCAAACTGGGGCTCGCGGGCAACCTGCGCGACTTCACGTTCGTGACGAGCGACGGGAAGGTCACCGCCGGTTCAGGCATCGACTACCGCGGCTCGGCCGCAGGCTATGCCCAGGAGCCGGACGAGGTCATCAACTACGTCGACGCCCACGACAACGAGACGCTGTACGACCTGTCGGTGTTCAAGCTGCCGGTGGGCACGTCGATGGCCGACCGGGTGCGCATGAACACGCTCGAACTGGCGACCGTGACGCTCTCGCAGTCGCCGTCGTTCTGGCACGCGGGCACCGAGCTGCTGCGCTCGAAGTCGCTCGACCGCAACAGCTACAACTCGGGCGACTGGTTCAACCGCATCGACTGGACCGGCCAGGAGTCGACCTTCGGCTCCGGCCTGCCGACCGCGGCGGACAACCAGGAGAAGTGGCCGATCATGGCGCCGCTGCTGGAGAACCCGGCGCTCAAGCCCGGAGCCTCCGACATGGCGTCGGCCGAGGCATCCGCCCTCGATCTGCTGCGCGTGCGTGACGAGGTCGACCTGCTGCGGCTCGGCTCGGCGGATCTCATCGAGCAGAAGGTGACGTTCCCGAACAGCGGAGCGGAGGCCGCGCCCGGTGTGATCCTCATGCAGATCGACGATCTGGTCGGGGCCGACGTCGACCCCGAGCTCGACGGAGCCCTGGTGGTGTTCAACGCGTCGCCCGCAACCGTCACGCAGACGGTGGCGGGGCTCGCCGGTCGCTCGTTCGCTCTGACACCCGCGCAGGCGAACGGAGCGGATGCGGTGGTCAAGGGCACGACGTGGGATGCCGCGAGCGGCACGGTCACGGTGCCCGCGCGGTCGGTCGCCGTGCTGGTCGACGACCAGGTGCAGCCGATCGATACGTCCGTGCGGCTGAGCTCGTCCGACGTCGTCATGAAGGCGGGCCGGAACGCGATCGTGAAGGTCGCGGTCGCCGCCGACGACCGCAGCGCCGCCGTCGGCACCGTCACGGTGCGCGACAACGGCAAGGTCATCGCGACGGTCGAGCTGACCGCCGCCGATCGGGGCAAGGTCACGGTGACCGTGCCCCAGGTGACCCGCGGCATCCACTTGATCACGGCGCGGTTCGAGGGGACCGAGCCGTACACGGACTCGCGTTCCTGGCTCCCGCTCCCCGTGATCGCCTACTGAGTCCTGGCGGCCCGCCCCGCCGCCGAGCGCACGGGTTGTCGCCGAGTGCACGGGTCGTCCACGTCGACGACCCGTGCACTCGGCGCGATGCCGTGCGCTCGGCGGCCGGCCCACTGTTCGTCCCCAGGGGGTGGCGGGGGAGAAGTTGTCCACGGTGTCGCGGAAGTCCGGGGGATGCCGCGGAACGAGGGGTGGCGAACGCGCCAGCATCAGGGGCATGACCGATCAGAACACCCCCAAGAACGACCGCCCGCTGCGCGATGACGACGACCTCCGCGACCTCCTCGAAAGAATGCTCGAACGCGCCAGTCGGCGTCAGGTGTGGCTCATGTTCATCGATGCGCGCGGATGCCTCGGTGAGCCCCTCATCCCGATGGAGGGGTATCCCGAAGATCCGAACGCGCTGACGCGCACGGAGGATCTCGGCGAGCTCACCGAGGCCCAGCTGCTCGTGCAGCGCGCGGACCTCCTGCGCGAGGTGACCTCCAGCGAGTCCGTCGTCATCGTCTGGGAGCGCATCGGCCCGCCGGCCGTGGGCATCGACGACCGCGAGTGGGCAAGGGCGATGCGCGATGCGGCGTTCGCGCTCAGGGTGCCGCTGCGTGCGCAGTTCATCCTGCACGACCGGGGAGTGCGTCTGCTCCACCTCGACGACATCCTGTGACAGGCGCCTGATCATGTGGAACGATGTATACATGTCTACAGGAGTGCTGAGCGTCCGTCTTCCGGAAGAGCTGAAGGCTCGTCTCGACGCGCTTGCAGCCTCGACCGGGCGCTCTGCGGCCTACTACGTTCGGGAGGCGGTGTCGCAGCATCTCGCCGACCTCGAGTACGCCTACGCGGTGCGGGCGGAGGCGGAGGCCGTGCGTCGCGGCGAGGTGCCATCACGCTCGCTGGACGATCTCGCACGCGACCTCGGCTTCGATCCGATAGAGCTCCGCCGAACGCCGCATGACGGCGCCGCAACGCCTGCACCCGCCTGATGCGCTACCGGCTCACGCCGGCACCCCGATTCGAGAAGCAGCTGCGCAAGCTCGACCGCAGCACGTCGCGGCGCATCCTCGTCGCGCTGTACGAGCTGGCCGAGTTGGAGGATCCCACCGTCAGGCTCAAGCCGTTGCAGCGCGAACTCGCGGGGCTCTGGAGGCTGCGGGTCGGCGACCATCGGGTCGTCCTCGACGTGAGGCCGGATGAGGTGGTCATCGTGGCGGTCGATGTCGGGCACAGGCGGAGTATCTATCGATGACACAGATACAAGGACGTCCTAGTAAATATCCGGAGACCCGAGTAACATCGACAATGTGCCAACGAAGGCGCGAAGGGATGTCACACAATGACTCGTACCATTCCGCATTTTGTAGGCGGATCGCTTCTCACCCCTGAAGACGGGCGCTTCGCCGACGTGTTCGATCCGAGCACGGGAGCAGTGCAGGCCAGGGTGCCGCTCGCCTCCGCCGACGAGGTGCGCAACGTGATCGCCGATGCTGAGGCTGCTCAGGTCGGATGGGCGGCGACGAATCCGCAGAAGCGCGCCCGCGTGCTGCTGCGCTTCCTCGACCTCGTGCAGCGCGAGATGCAGTCGCTCGCGGAGCTGCTCGCCAGCGAGCACGGCAAGACGGTCGACGACGCGAAGGGCGACATCCAGCGCGGACTCGAGGTCATCGAGTTCGCCGCAGGGGCGCCGCACCTCCTGAAGGGCGAGTACTCCACGGGCGCCGGCGCGGGGATCGACGTGTACTCGATGCGTCAGCCCCTCGGCGTCGTGGCCGCGATCACTCCGTTCAACTTCCCCGCGATGATCCCGCTGTGGAAGGCGGGTCCCGCCCTCGCCGCAGGCAACGCCGTCGTCCTCAAGCCCAGCGAGCGCGACCCGTCCGTGCCGGTGCGTCTCGCCGAGCTGTTCCTGGAGGCGGGTCTCCCCGCCGGAGTCCTCAACGTCGTCCACGGCGACAAGGAGGCGGTCGACACGCTGCTGACCGATGACCGCATCCGTGCCGTCGGCTTCGTCGGCTCGACGCCGATCGCCGAGTACATCTACGCGACCGCCGCCGCCCACGGCAAGAGGGCCCAGTGCTTCGGCGGAGCGAAGAACCACATGATCGTGATGCCGGATGCCGACCTCGATCAGGCCGTCGACGCGCTGATCGGCGCGGGGTACGGCTCCGCGGGCGAGCGCTGCATGGCGATATCCGTCGCGGTGCCCGTGGGGCAGGAGACGGCGGATGCTCTCGCCGCGAAGCTCACCGAACGCGTCGCACAGCTCCGCATCGGCCCCTCCCTCGCCGCCGACGTCGACTACGGCCCGCTCGTCACGCGGGCCGCGGTCGAACGGGTCGAGGGCTACATCCAGCAGGGCGTCGACGAGGGCGCCACGCTCCTCGCCGACGGTCGTGGCTTCACGGTCCCCGGCCACGAGGAGGGCTTCTACCTCGGTCCGACCCTGTTCGACCACGTCACGACCGACATGGCGATCTACCGCGAGGAGATCTTCGGCCCCGTGCTCGTGATCGCCCGTGCGGCGGACTATGAGGAGGCGCTCCGCATGGCGAACGAGCACGAGTACGGCAACGGCGTCGCGATCTTCACGCGCGACGGCGATTCCGCGCGTGACTTCGCGGCGCGAGTCGACGTGGGCATGGTCGGCGTCAACGTGCCGATCCCCGTGCCGATCGCCTACTTCACGTTCGGCGGCTGGAAGCGCAGCGGCTTCGGAGACCTCAACCAGCACGGCGCCGATGCGTTCCGCTTCTACACGAAGACCAAGACGGTGACGAGCCGCTGGCCCAGCGGGATCCGCCAGTCGGGCGCCGAACAACCAGCAGAGGGTGCGAGCTTCGTCATCCCCACCATGCACTGAGCAGCGACTACCCCCATCCCACAAGGAATCCCCATGACACTCACCACCGTCACCACCACCGCCGAGGAGCGCGAGGCGATCCTCGACGCCGTCCGCGAGTTCGCCGACACCGAGCTGGCCCCGTACGCCCTCGAGCGGGACGAGAAGCACCTGTTCCCGCGTGAGAGCCTCGGCCGCGCCGGCGAGCTCGGACTCGGCGGCATCTACGTGCGCGAGGAGTTCGGCGGCACGGGGCTCAGCCGCACCGACACCGTCGCGATCTTCGAGGAGCTCGCGAAGGCCGATCCCGCGGTCGCGGCTTACATCTCGATCCACAACATGGTCGTCTGGATGATCGACACCTACGGCGACGACGCCCAGAGGGGCGAGTGGCTTCCCGCGCTCACCACGATGGAGCAGTTCGGCGGGTACTGCCTCACCGAGCCGGGAGCGGGATCGGATGCCGCGAACATCGCCACCAGCGCGGTCCGCGACGGCGACGCCTATGTGCTCACCGGCGTCAAGCAGTTCATCTCCGGAGCAAGCGAGGCGGGCGTGTACGTCGTCATGGCGCGCACCGGCGAACCCGGGGCCCGCGGCATCAGCGCCTTCCTCGTGGCGGGCGACGCCGAAGGACTGAGCTTCGGCGCACCCGAGAAGAAGATGGGCTGGCACGCGCAGCCCACGCGCCAGGTCATCTTCGACGGGGTGCGGGTGCCAGCCTCGGCCATGCTGGGCGACGAGGGCAAGGGGTTCGCGATCGCGATGTCCGCCCTCAACGGAGGTCGGCTGAACATCGCCGCCTGCTCCCTCGGCGGAGCGCAGTGGGCGCTCGACCGGGCTGTGCAGTACGTGCACGAGCGCGTCGCCTTCGGCGAGCCGCTCGCCGAGAAGCAGTCGATCCTCTTCGCCATCGCCGACATGCGCACCGACCTGCAGGCCGCACGACTCATGGTCCGCGACGGAGCTCAGGCCGTCGACGAGCATGCCCCCGACGCTACGATGCGCTGCGCCATGGCCAAGCGCTTCGCCACCGACGCCGGCTTCGACGTCGCCAACAGGGCCCTTCAGCTGCACGGCGGGTACGGGTACCTTCAGGACTACGGGATCGAGAAAGTCGTCCGTGATCTGCGGGTGCACCAGATCCTGGAAGGGACGAACGAGATCATGAGACTCATCGTCGGGCGGGAGATGCTGCGCCCCGCAGGGTCGGCCTCCCTCCAGCGCAGCGGCGGAAGCCAGACGCGGAGCGCGTCATGAGCAGGGTCGCCTTCCTCGGGCTGGGGCACATGGGACTCCCGATGGCCGTCAACCTCGTCAAGGCCGGGCACGAGGTGCACGGCTTCGACCTGGTGCCTGCGGCCATCGACGCCGCGCGGGCCGCCGGCATCCCGGTCGCCGCGAGCGGGTCGGATGCCGTCGCCGATGCGGATGTCGTCATCACGATGTTCCCCGCCGGACGCCACGTGATCGCCGCCTACCAGGACGAGCTGCTGGCCGCGGCGCGCCCCGGCACACTGTTCATCGAGTCCTCGACGATCGCGGTCGACGAGGCCCGCACGGCCCACGAGCTCGCGATCGCCGCTGGGCACCGCAACGTCGACGCGCCCGTGTCTGGCGGAGTGGTCGGCGCGGAGAACGGCACCCTCGCCTTCATGGTGGGAGGGGCCGACGAGGACTTCGCTGCGGCGCTCCCTCTGCTCGAGGCGATGGGCAGGCGGATCGTGCACTGCGGTGGTCCCGGCCTCGGCCAGGCCGCGAAGGTGTGCAACAACATGGTCCTCGCGGTCTCGCAGATCGCCGTGGCGGAGGCCTTCGTGCTGGGCGAGCGGCTGGGCCTCGAGCATCAGGCCCTGTTCGACGTGGTCTCCCAGGCCTCCGGCCAGTGCTGGTCGATCACGACCAACTGCCCCGTGCCCGGCCCGGTTCCGACGAGCCCCGCCAACCGCGACTATCAGCCGGGGTTCGCGGGGGCGCTCATGGCCAAGGACCTCGGGCTCGCGCTGCAGGCCATCGAGCAGACATCCACGGACGCGAAGATGGGCAGGCTCGCGCAGCAGCTGTACGCCGCCTTCGCCGAGGGAGACGGCGCGACGCGCGACTTCTCCGGCATCATCACCGACATCCGCGACGATCGCGTCTGAGGACGCGGGACATACTGAGAAGACCACGACGGAGAGGGCCTTCACGATGACCGAGTACGAGACGATCCTGGTCGAGCAGCGCGGAAGGGTCGGCTGGATCACACTGAACCGCCCGCAGGCGCTCAACGCTCTGAACAGCCGCATCGCCGAGGAGGTCACGGCGGCGGCCGTCGCCTTCGACGCCGATGAGGGCGTGGGCGCCATCGTCCTGACCGGCTCCGAGAAGGCGTTCGCCGCCGGAGCCGACATCAAGGAGATGGAGGCGATGTCGGCCGCCGAGATGCTCGAGACCGACCACTTCGGCATCTGGTACGACTTCGCCGCGGTGCGCACCCCGGTGATCGCCGCGGTGTCCGGCTTCGCCCTGGGCGGGGGCTGCGAGCTGGCGATGATGTGCGACATCATCCTCGCCGCCGACACCGCGAAGTTCGGGCAGCCCGAGATCAATCTCGGCGTCATCCCCGGCATGGGCGGCACGCAGCGGCTCATCCGCGCGGTCGGCTACTACAAGGCGGCGGAGCTCGTGCTCACCGGGCGCTTCATGGGCGCCGAGGAGGCGGAGCGCTCCGGTCTCGTGTCGCGCGTCGTGCCGGCATCCGGCCTGCTCACCGAGGCCGAGAAGCTGGCCGAGACCATCGCGTCGAAGTCGCTGCCATCGGTCTACGCCGCGAAGGCCGCCCTGGACGCCGCGATGGAGACGACACTCGCCGAAGGACTCGCGCACGAGAAGGCCGCGTTCGCCGCGCTGTTCGACACGGAGGACCAGAAGGAGGGCATGTCGGCCTTCCGGGAGAAGCGTGCGCCCGACTTCCGGAACAGGTGAGCTCTCAGCCGCGCATCGCCTCGACGACCTTGGCGATGCGGCGGTCGCGCGTGGCCTCCTGCTTCGCCTCGGCGACGGAGCGGGCATGCTCCTTACGGTGCGTGTAGGGGAGCTTCTCGAAGGCGGCGCGCAGGGCGGGCTCCGCGTCGAGGGCGGCCGTGAGCTCGGGAGGCTCTTCGACCGTGCGCTCGGCGGTGTCCACGGCGATGATGGCGTCGACCTCCTGGTCGATCTCGACGCCGAGCTCGGCGCGCGTGGCCTTGCTGAAGCCGATCATGTTCTTCCCGCCCATGCGGGAGAGACGCAGACGAGCGGTCCGCCCGCCGATCGTGACGGCGACGGGGAAAGCCTTGCCCGCGCCGAAGGCGGCGACCTGCTCATCGGTGAGCACGATGGCAGCCGCGGGCCCGGACCCCGCGAGAACGGTGTGCAGGTGCAGTTCGGTCATCCCGACAGCGTACGCCCGGGCGGTGCGCGCGGTCACGCCGAAGCAGCCCCGGTGCGGGGTCGTCCTGACCTCGGCATCGGGTGCACCGCGCCGCGTGTCCCGAGCGGCCGTCACTCCGGCGGCGTCGCCTCGATCTCGGAGGCGAGCAGATCGTTGCGCTCGGAGATCAGCCGCCGCATGTACTCGCGCAGGAACAGGCGGTCGACGAGGTGCCCGATCGGGCCGAAGGGGGAGCGGAACGTGATCGTGTCGCGCATCAGCGTGCCCCGCGGATGCTCCTCGAACACGTGCTCGTGGAGGAAGTCCCCGAAGGGCCCCGACAGCTGCCGGTCGCTGAAGCCGTGCGGAGGGTCGATGTCGAACACGACGGAACGCAGCCGGAACGGGATGCCGAAGTGCTGCGCCCGCCAGGTGACCGTCGACCCCTCGGTGAAGGCTCCGCCCGCAGGCGCCTCGACCATCGTCTCCCCATATCGCACCATCGAGCGCACGTGCAGGCCGGGGTCGAGGGAGGCCGCGAATACGGCAGACGGCGGCGCCGCGATCACCCGTTCGAGCACGAACGCCGCCATGTCAGAGCGGTTCGGGCTGGGGGCGCGGGTCGGTGAAGTCGCCCGCGGCTTTGCGCATGCGCGCGACGATCGCGACGAGCTCCGCGGCGTCGTCGGCGCTGAGGCCGGGGTTCGCGAACACGTCGGCGTTCAGGGCTGTGGTCGCGCGATCGACGAGGTCGCGTCCGGCCGGCGTGAGCGCGAGGAGCGCGGCCCTGCCGTCGTGCGGATGCGGCTCGCGGATCACGAGACCGTCGCGGACCAGGCGCTCGGACGTGCTCGTGATCGTCGTCGCATGCACCTGGAGACGGGCCACCACGCTCGACAGCGGCAGACGCCCCGCGCGGCTGAACGCGAGCAGGCGCAGCACCTCGTAGCGCGCGAAGGACAGCGAGAAGGGCTTGAGTGCGGCGTCGACGCGGGCGAGCAGCAACTGCTGCGCACGCATCACCGAGGTGACGACGGTCATCCCGTCTGCGGCATCCGACCACCCGTGCGCGAGCCACTGCCGCTTCGCCTCGGCGAGCGGATCCACGGGCAACGGGCGGGACGGGGTCACAGGTTCTACGGTAGGCCATCGGATGCTCTGAGTCTCAGTTGCAGAAAAGTTGGCACTCAGTTTCAAGGGACTAGAATCGAGCCAGTCGTGAGGAGCAATCGATGAAGATCTTCGTCCTGGTCAAAGAGGTGCCGGACACCTATGGCGATCGCAAGCTGAATCTCGAGACGGGTCTGGCCGACCGCGCCGCCGGAGACGTGGTGCTCGATGAGATCACGGAGCGCGCGCTCGAGGTCGCACTGAGCTATGCCGACAAGAACGAGGGCACCGAGGTGGTCGCCCTCTCGATGGCGCCCGAGGGGTCCACGGCATCCGTCCGCCGCGCGCTCGCGATCGGTGCCGCATCCGCCGTGCACGTCGCCGACGAGCAGCTCGCCGGCGCCGACCTGACCTTGACCGCCGAGGTGCTGGCCGCCGCGATCCGTCGCGGAGAGCCCGACCTCGTCATCACCGGCAACCTCTCGACCGACGGCTCGGGCGGTGTGATCCCGGCGATGCTCGCGGAGCACCTGGGCTGGGCGCAGGCGACCGCGCTCTCCTCAGTGGAGATCAGCGCGGATGCCGTCGCGGGCACGCGGGCCGCCGACGCGGGATCCCAGCCAGTGTCGGCGAGCCTGCCGGCGGTGATCTCGATCACGGAGGCGCTGCCGGATGCGCGCTTCCCGAACTTCAAGGGCATCATGGCGGCGAAGAAGAAGCCGCTCGAGGTGCTCTCCCTCGCAGACCTCGGCGTCTCCGCCGACCCGTCCCTCGCGCCGCGGACCATCATGACGACGGTCGCGGAGAAGCCCCCGCGCGCAGCGGGCGTGAAGATCGTCGATGAGGGAGACGCCGCCGACAAGCTGGTGGAGTACCTCGTGCAGAACAGGCTGGTGTGAGATGAGCTCGTCCGAGAACCCGATCCTCGTCCTCGTGGACGTCGACCCCGCAGGAGACGTCGCGTCCAGCACCGCTGCGCTGATCGGCGCGGCATCGACCATCGGCAGGCCGGTCGCGCTGATCGTCGGCGGCTCTGCGGATGCCGCGGAGCAGGCCGCCCAGGCCGGCGCGGCGGAGATCATCTCCGAGGAGGGCGACGCCGCGCTGCTCACCGTGCCGATCGTCGACGCGCTGCAGCGGGCATACGAGCGGGTGCGACCGGATGCCGTGCTCATCTCGAACTCGATCGCCGGCCGCGATGTCGCCGGCCGTTTCGCCGTGCGTGCGAAGCTCGCGCTCTCGGTCGACGCGGTCGGCGTCTCCCGTGACGACGAGGGCATCGTCGCACACCACTCCGTCTACGGCGGCGCCTACCTGACCGACTCCGCCCCGACGTTCGGGACTCCCGTCATCACCGTGCGGCAGGGCGCGATCGACGCACGCGCGGAGCGCATCGACGACGCCGTGTTCACGGGGGCCACCGGAGCATTCCCGGTGAGCGGAGTCGCCGCGACCGCCGGGACGATCGACGCCGTCGAGCAGGCGTCCTCGCGCCCGGAGCTCCGCGGCGCCGCACGCGTCGTGTCGGGCGGACGCGGGCTCGCGTCGAAGGAGAAGTTCGTGCTCGTCGAAGAGCTCGCCGATGCGCTCGGCGCAGCCGTGGGCGCGTCCAGGGCCGCCGTCGATGCGGGGTACATCCCGCAGTCGCACCAGGTCGGCCAGACCGGCGTCTCGGTGTCGCCGCAGCTCTACGTCGCGCTCGGCATCTCCGGCGCCATCCAGCACCGCGCGGGCATGCAGACCTCGAAGACGATCGTCGCGATCAACAAGGACGCCGAGGCTCCCATCTTCGACGTCGCCGACTTCGGCATCGTGGGCGACCTGTTCACCATCGTGCCGCAGGTCATCGCCGCTCTCGAGGCGCGGAAGAAGTAGGCATGGCCACGCTGCGACGCGGACTTCCGCGGGTACCGGGCGGAGAGCCCTGGCCTCCCGCGGGGGTGAGCGATGGCGCCGATGCGGACGCGATGGCGGATGCTGCGACGGATCCGGGTGCGGAGTCCGGAGCTGCGACGCAGCCGAGTGCCTCGGGCGCCGCGGCGGGCGCATCGGGAGACGCGGCGGGCGCATCGGGAGACGCGGCGGGCGCTTCCGGAGATGCGGCTGCCGGTTCCGGTGCTTCGGTTGCTGCCTCGGTCGAGCGGGCAGAACGAGACGAGGCGCGCGCTGCCAATTCGGCCGCCGCTGCCTCTGTCGCCGCTGCTGCCTCCACCGCTGCAGTTCGCATCCGTCGCGGACTCCCGCGTGTGCCGGGCGGAGAGCCGTGGCCCCCCGCGGATGTCGCGCCGAACAGTTCGTCTACCGCCTCAACCGTCGCGTCGACGGACTCCTCGTCTGTCGCGCCGTCGTCCGTCTCGTCCGTCGCGCCGACCACAGTCCCGAGCGCGGTCGCAGCACCGGAGCGGCCGCAGTCGTCCGAGTCGGCGCCAGACGCAACGCGCGCATCGACGGGGTCGTCCGCGCAGAGCGAGGGCGCGACTGCCGATGGCGTCATGCGCCGAGGACTTCCGAGAACCGCGGGTGGCGAGCCATGGCCGCCGGCGGGACTCGTGCCGGCAGCCGTGGCGCCGGTCGGAGCGGCGGATCGGGCCGGGGCGCCATCCTCGCCCGATGATCGGGCGGCCGCCGCGCCGTCTGCCTCCGACGGTGTGGGCGTCGACTCCGCATCTGCGGCGGCATCCGTCGCGGCGGCATCCGCCCTCGGCGAGGGGGACGCCGTCTCCGCGGCATCCGCTGTCGCTCCGGTCGCGGCATCCGCCGTCGTGCCTGGCGCCGACCTCAGCGTCCCCCTGCGGGGCGCGCGCACGGTGTGGAACGGCAGTGCGCCCCGGCATCTCCCCGCCGCACCGGCATCCGACCGCCGTCGTCCGACGTGGACGCAGGGGATCGCCGCGCTCATGGCCGCCGCCGGTCTCGGAGTGCTGGCTGGTGCCGCCGTCGCTCTTGTCCGGACGCTGCTGAGCCTGGATCCGCTGCAGGACTTCCTCGCGGCCTTCCCCGGGGAGTATGCGCCGGCGGTGCACGTGGAGCCGGGCTTCGCGCCGTGGATCGGATGGCAGCACTTCTTCAACATGTTCCTGATGGTGCTGATCATCCGATCGGGGCTCACCATCCGGCGCGAGAAGCGGCCGACCGCGTTCTGGACGCCCAAGAACAACCCGAAGGGCAAGGTCAGCCTGACGATCTGGTTCCACCAGGCACTCGACATCCTGTGGCTCGTCAACGGCGTGATCTTCGTCGTCCTGCTGTTCGTCACCGGGCACTGGGCGCGGATCGTGCCGACGAGCTGGGAGGTCTTCCCGAACGCGCTGTCGGCGGCTCTGCAGTACGTCTCGTTCAACTGGCCGCACGAGAACGGGTGGAACAACTACAACAGCCTGCAGCAGCTGGCCTACTTCGTCACCGTGTTCCTCGCGGCGCCGCTGGCCGCGGTCACCGGGTTCCGGATGTCGGGGCTGTGGCCGAAGAAGGCGGAGCGGCTGTCGAAGGCCTACCCGATCGAGTGGGCCCGCGCCGTGCACTTCCCGGTGATGCTGTACTTCGTGCTGTTCATCATCGCGCACGTCGCACTGGTGTTCCTCACCGGCTTCCTCGCGAACCTCAACCACATGTTCGCGTCCTCTGACGCGGTCACGTGGACGGGTTTCTGGGTGTTCGTCGCGGCCGTCGCCGTGATCGCCGCCGGCTGGGCAGCCGCCCGCCCGCTGGTGATCGCCCCGATCGCCAAGCTCTTCGGGACCGTCTCCGGCCGCTGAGTCGCGTGGGTTCCGCATCGCCTCCTGACTCGCGTGGGTTCTGCGCTGCCCCTGAGTCGCGTGGGTTCTGCGCTGCCCCTGAGTCGCGTGGGTTCTGCGCTGCCCCTGAGTCGCGTGGGTTCCGCATCGCCCGCTGAGTCGCGCGGGCTCCGCGCCGCCCCCTGACTCGTGCGGGCCCCGTGCCGCCGAACCCTGAGGCGAGGGTTCTGCGTTCACAACTCCTCATGAGCCGGGTGATCTTCCGCAGATCCGGCCGTGTGGGCGGCTGATGGGCCGATCTGTGCGGAGTTGTGAACGCGGTGCGGCTCGGCCGAGCTCCAGAACTCCGGAGATCTGCCGCGTGCGGATGCAGAAGAGGCCGCCATCCGTGGATGGCGGCCTCTTCTCCGGAGTTCTGGAGCCGAACGAGCGACTCAGCGCGTGAAGCGGACCTCGGTCAGCGTCTCGCCGAGGAACGGCTCGGTGTGGCTGGCGCCGTCGAGGGCGAAGCCGTTGCGGGTGTAGAAGCGGTGCGCGCGGGGGTTGTCCTCGGCGACCCAGAGGTACAGCGGCTCGTCCTTCTCGACGGCGGCGTCGAACAGCTTCTGACCGATGCCGGTGCCGTGGTACGCGTCGAGCAGGTAGATGAAGTAGAGCTCGCGGAACGCCGGAGCATCCTTGTCGCGGGCGGGACCCGAACCGACGAAGCCGACGATCTCGCCATCGACGAGGGCCGCGTTCATCTTGAACTCCGGCCCCTGCGAGGCCCAGTGCGTCCACAGCTCGGCCATGCGGCGGGGCGACACCTTCTCGAGGGCGGCCTTGCTGATCAGGTGGTCGTAGGTCTCGTGCCAGCACTGCGCGTGCACGCGGCCTAGGGCTTCCGCATCCACGTCGCGGACCGGACGAACGGAGATCTGGGGCTGGGCTTCGGCGCTCATGCCGCGACTCTACGCGCGGCGTCGGCGAACCGGAAATCGAGTGGATGTCGTCAACAGGGCATCCGACGCCGATGGAGGATCCGTACAACGATGTTCGCGGATCGTTCGCGAATGGCTACGATCGGACATCGTGAACGTGATCTGGCGCACCCTCCTCGTGATCCTCGGCGCCCGCCGCCGCGTGCGGCAGGGCAAGACCCTCGATCCGTCTGCCGTCGGCACCATCCGTCTGACGACGCTGCCGACCGACATCGACATCCTCCGCCACATGAACAACGGCCGCTACCTGTCGCTGTTCGACCTCGGACGCTGGGACCAGCTGATCCGCACCGGCCTCTTCGACGCCATGAAGGAGCGCGGCTGGTACGCCGTCGTGTCGAGCGAGACGATCACCTTCCGCAAGTCGCTGCAGCTGTGGCAGCGGTTCGAGGTGCAGTCGCGCTTCATCGGCCACGACGACAAGGCCGTGTTCATGGAGCACCGCGCCGTCGTCGACGGCGAGATCTACGCGAGGGCGATCGTGAGGGCCCGGATGCTGCGTCGCTCCGGCGGCACGGTCAGCAACGAGGAGCTGTTCGCCGCGGTCGGCAAGCCCGAGGGCGTGCCGGAGATCGACGAGTGGGTGCACGACTGGGCCGCGGCATCCGCTCTCCCGCCGGTGCGCAAGAGCGCGCCGAGCCTCTGGACCTGAGAACGGGTCGCTCGGCCCCGGAGGGGGATGCAGCGACGCGACCTCGCCCGGAGTCGGTGCGACGCGCTATTTTGGGGGCGTGGGGGACATTCTGACGACCGCCGGCCGGGTGCTGTGGCGGCACTGGCCGGCGATGCTCGCGTGGTACCTCGGCGGCATCCTCGTGCATTACGTCATCCTGCAGTTCGCCGGCATCATCGGCGCCTACACGGCGACCGTCGGGTTCCTCGTGCTGCCCGTCGCGATCCTCGCGAAGCTCATCAGCTACGTCGCCATGTTCCTCGTGCTGCGCGACGGCCTGCGCAATCTGCAGGAGGTCGCTCCTCTGCCGGAGTCCCCGGCCGAGCGGCGGCGCACGTTCCTCTCGGCGCTGCTCGCCGGCATCCTCCCCTTCTTCGCGGTGTACTGGGCGCAGAAGCTGCTGCGGGACGACGTGATCGACTACTCGGCTCGCGCGCTGCAGGTGCGCACGGACCTCCATTGGATAGCTGCGGCGAACGGCGACGGGCCGCTGAGCAGCGAGGACTCCGTGCAGAACCTCCCGTTCAACGTGTGGACCGTCTCGATCATCGTGCTCGCCTTCGCCGGCCGCTGGGCCTGGTCGAAGTGGTCGGACCGGCTCGCCGCGTGGCTCTCGCCGGTCGCGGTGTACTTCGAGGTCGTCTGGGTCTTCTTCTCGGTGATCCTGCTCGGCGATCTCTTCGAATCCATCCGTGCCTGGGTGGACGGCCGCGCCGTGATGGTGCTCCTCGACGACATGCGCGAGCAGATCCTCGCCGCGGTCGCGCCGCTGCGCTGGCTGTGGGACGGCATCGGCTGGGTGCTCTCGGAGGCAGGGCCGGTGCTGCTCGCGCCGCTCGCGTGGCTGACCATCGCCGGCGTCGTGTTCGGCCAGGCGATCGTCGCGGAGAAGCTGCGCGTGGAGAGCGAGCTGATCACCCGCATCCGCGAGCACGCGAAGGTCATCCCCAACCCGCTGGTGCGTCGGCTGAAGGATCTGGGCGATGAGCTCGGCGCCCGGTTCCGCCCCATCGGCCGCGCTCTCCTGTTGATGTGGCGCGCGGGCCCCGTGCTCGTCGCGTCCTATGCGCTCCTCTTCGTGGCGGTGAAGGCGCTGGGCTCCTACCTCGACCTGGGCGTCACCCGTCTGATCGGACCGCACGAGTTCGATTTCTGGTCGATCGCGCTGCCGGTGGTCACGCTCATCCCGATGCTGATCGTCGAGCCGCTGCGGATCGCGGTGATCAGCGGGGCCTACGACGCCACGCTGGGCCGGCTGCGCCGCAGGCAGCAGGATCTCCGGTCGGAAGGGACCACGTCGGAGGAGGCGGAGATCCGTGCGGTGGCGGATGCGGCGGGTCTTCTGCCGAGTTCTGCGGATGCCGTCGCCGCGGCGGTCGTGTCGGCATCCGACCGCGACGTCCTCGGGGGTCAGGGGTCGATCGAGAACCTCAGGAACGTCCCGCCGGAGTCCTGAGGCCAGACGTCCAGCCAGAACGGGCCCTCCACGTCATCGGGGAGGACGAACGGCGCGATGAGCTCGTAGTCGCCGAGCTCGTCCGACGAGCAGAACTCGGGTTCGTCGGCGTTGTCGGGGACGCCGATCTCCGATCTCTGCAGCGCCCACTGCCGCCCCGACGACTGCTGCGTCAGAGTGGGGCGCCGACACGACACCCCCTCCGGACCGGGCTCGACGGGGACCGCCGCGGCGATGACCCGCGTGCCGTCGGGGACGTCCAGACCGCTGAGATCTTCGATGACCGCGCTGCGCACGGGGCCGAAGGACGCGCCCGCCAGCTCGGCGCTGTCATCCTCCGCCACGATGATCGGGTCGACGGGGCGGGCGCCGAAGTCGTAGATCAGGTGCCAGTGCTGCCAGCCGACGGCGAACAGCGTCGCGGGCAGGAGCACCGCGGTCGCGGCGAGACCCAGTCGGTTGCGCCGCCACCACGAGGGCGACGTCGCCGATACGGGGCCAGCCGCATCGCCTGCGGGATCCGCGGATGGCGTGGGGACCGGGGGAATGCTCGACGGTGCGGGAGCCCCGGAGTTCGCGGAGGAGGAAGAAGGTCGGGGCGGTTCGGGGATCGTCATCGCGCCCAGCCGTTCTCTTCGAAGGAGACCTCGGGCTCGAAGGGCAGGTCGGAGAGGTCGATGCCCATCTCGATCACACCGTCGAGAACGGGGGTTCCCAGCCCGAGCCGCAGCGTCGCGTGCTCCGTCCATGCGTCGTCGGGGAGCTGGAAGGCGAGGCTCCCCGAGCGCGGCACCCCGGTCACGAGAGCCTGGTTGAGGAACGTCGTCCCGCGCTCGGTCGCGGTGAACGTGCGGTCCCCGACGACCAGCGTCGCGGTGCGGAGCGACGCCCCCTCCTGGGTCACCTGCGCCGCGGCCTCGAGGTCGATCACGAGCCAGTCGCCGTCGGCCGACCAGCCCGTGGCATCGGTCACGGAGCGTGCGGCGTGCACATCTGTGACCGTGGCGACGAGGTTGCGGGCGGATGCCGCCTCGCCGAGCGTCGCGGTGGTCACGAACGGCTCCTGAGCGGCGTCGACCGGGAGGGTGGCCTTCACGATCACCCAGGCGCCGGCCAGCAGCACCGCGGTGAGCAGCCACGGCAGGATCTTCGACCTCACGGCATCCGACCTCACGGCGCGCTCACCTGCTCGACGGTCGCCGTCATCGTCGCGCCGACGCGGGGGTCCTCCCAGAGGTCCGTTCCGCGTAGCACGTTGTCGCCGACCCGGTGCGTCGACGCCGGAAGCGTCAGCGTCACGGCGTCGCCGTCGTGGAAGTCATCGGGGCCGACGCTCCAAGCGAGCAGCAGCCGAACGGGGACGTCGGGCTGCAGCGTCGTGGCCGTGCCGCCGTCGTCGGCGTAGGTGAGGAACGGGGCGTCCTCCAGCTCGCCGACCCGGATGGCGCCCGCAGACCCCTCGTCGAACTCGCTGCCCGAGGCCAAGCGCGGCTTCTCGAACCTGTTCGTGACATCGACCGTCACGACCAGGACCTTCTCGCCGCTCTCCGGATCGGGGTAGATGGCCGTATTGCCCTGGTCCTCGCGCAGCTCGACGCCGACGACCGACAGCTCGAGACCCGAGCCGGTGTACGGGTCTCCCACGGCGAGTTCGGGAACGGGGGCGACGGGCGCGGTCGCGAGCCCTCCGAACGCGGCGGTCGTGGTGAGCAGCACGGCGCCGGCGCCCGTGATCAGCCATCCGGTGGGGATGAGGTCGACGGTGCGCCGCGCCCACCCGAGCACCTTCGCCCTGGCGCTCGCGTTCGCGCGCGCCTCGGCGGCTCCTGACGCCTTCTCTTCCCCCACGCAGACAGCATAGAACGGTCATCGGCGCTCGATCGCGGCCCCTTTGCGGAGACCGCGCGGTTTCTCGCCTCGACGCGGCCGGACCGTCCGGGAAACGCGCCACCGTCCGACCCGGTTGCCGCCCCTGCCGCGCCTAGGCTGAAGCCATGCCAGAGCCGTTGTCGTCCGATTCCCCCACGCTCGCCGAGCGGGCGGTGGAGCTCGCGCGGCGATGGGTGTCCGAAGCCGCGGCGGCTGACGTCGATCCCGCGGCCGAGCGCCTCGCCGGCGTCCTGCAGGACGCGAACGGGCTCCCGTTCACCCTCGGCTTCGTCGACGGCGTGATGAGGCCGGAGAGCCTCGGCGCCGCGGCATCCCGACTGCACCGGATCGCGCCCCTCGTCCCCGAGTTCCTGCCCTGGTATCTGCGCGGAGCCGTGCGCGTCGGCGGCGGCGTCGCTCCGATCCTTCCTTCGCCGGTGGTGCCGATCGCCCGGCGGATGCTGCGCGACATGGTGGGTCATCTCGTGGTGGACGCCCGGCCGGCGCGACTCGGGGCCGCGGTCGCGCGCATCCGCGAGACCGGCGCGCGGCTCAACCTCAACCTGCTCGGCGAGGCGGTGCTCGGCGAGACAGAGGCGAAGCGGCGGCTCGACGGCATCCACGAGCTGATCCGCCGTGATGATGTGGACTACGTCTCGGTGAAGGTGTCGTCGATCATCAGCCACATCTCCATGTGGGCGTTCGACGAGGTCGTCGACAGCGTGGTCGAGCGTCTGCTGCCCCTCTACCTCACGGCGTCCGCCGACGGCACGTTCATCAACCTCGACATGGAGGAGTACCGCGACCTCGACCTCACCATCGCGGTGTTCACGCGCATCCTGGAGGATCCGCGCCTGAAGGGACTGGAGGCCGGGATCGTCCTGCAGACCTATCTGCCCGATGCCCTCCCCGCGCTGCAGGAGCTCAGCGCCTGGGCGCAGGACAGGGTGCTGCACGGCGGCGCGGCCATCAAGGTGCGCCTCGTGAAGGGCGCCAATCTCGCGATGGAGCGCGTGGACGCGACCATGCACGGCTGGACGCCCGCGACCTACGACATCAAGCTCGACACCGACGCGAACTACCTGCGCTGCCTGGACTGGGCGCTGGACCCCGACCGCACCCACGCTGTGCGGATCGGCGTCGCCGGGCACAACCTCTTCGGCATCGCCCACGCGTGGCTGCTCGCGGGGGAGCGCGGCGTGCGCGACGGCGTCGAGTTCGAGATGCTGCTCGGCATGGCGCAGGGGCAGGTGCAGGCCGTGTCGCGCGAGGTCGGACCGGTGCTGCTGTACGTCCCCGTCGTGAAGCCCGCCGAGTTCGACGTCGCGATCAGCTATCTGGTCCGCCGACTCGAGGAGAACGCGTCGTCGGACAATTTCCTCTCCGCCGCGTTCCGCCTCGACGAGGACCCGTCGCTCTTCGACCGCGAACGGGATCGCTTCCTCGATGCGCTGCGCCGTTCGACGTCGCCGACGCTGCGGACCGGCCCGCGGCGCTCGCAGAACCGCCTCTCTCCCGTGCACGAGTCGGCGCGGCCCGCACCGGCCGCTCCCCGCGAGGAGGAGGAGCTGACCAAGGCGGTGCTCGGCATCACCCGGGGCTCGGACGATGAGGCCTTCCTCGAGACCGCCGTCTACTCCGACCGGGAGCTGGCCGCCGCGGAGGTCGGTGCGGATGCCGGCGGAGCCCCCGGCTTCGTGAACACCGCGGACAGCGACCCCTCCCTGCCGGCCAACCGCGACTGGGCGCGCGCCGTGATCGGCCGCATCGGCTCCGCGGAGCACGCGGTTCCTCCTCGTGTCAGCGACCCCGATGAGCTCGATCGCGTGATCGCCGGGGTGCAGGAGGCCGGTGCGCGCTGGGGGTCGCGGTCGGCGGCGGAACGTGCCGAGGTCCTGCTGCGTGCCGCGGCCGCTCTGGAGGGGCGTCGGGGTGAGCTCATCGAGATCGCGGCATCCGAGACCGGCAAGGTCTTCGCCGAGGGCGACGTCGAGGTGAGCGAGGCGGTCGACTTCGCCCGCTACTACGCCGCCAAGGCCAGGGAGCTGGATGCCGTCTCCGGCGCCGCCTTCGAGCCCGCTCGCGTGACGGTCGTCACGCCCCCGTGGAACTTCCCCCTCGCGATCCCGGCCGGGGGAGTGCTCGCCGCGCTCGCCGCAGGCTCCGGTGTCGTCTTCAAGCCGGCGCCGCAGGCCCGCCGCTGCGCCGCCGCCATCGCCGAGGTGCTGTGGCAGGTGGGGGTGCCGCGCGACGCGCTCGCCCTCATCGACATCGACGAGGACGGTCTCGGTCAGCGGCTCATCGCGCACGAGGCCGTCGACCGCGTCATCCTCACCGGGTCGTGGGAGACCGCCGCCCTGTTCCGGTCGTGGCGCCCCGACCTGCCGCTGCTCGCCGAGACGAGCGGCAAGAACGCGATGATCATCACCCCATCGGCCGATCTCGATCAGGCGGCATCCGACCTGGTCCGCAGCGCCTTCGGGCACGCGGGGCAGAAGTGCTCGGCGGCATCCCTCGCGATCCTCGTCGGTCCCGTGGGTCGGTCGAAGCGGTTCGCGCGGCAGCTGGCGGATGCCGCGCGGTCGCTGCACGTCGGCTGGCCGTCCGACCCGCTCGCCGAGGTCGGTCCGGTGATCGAGAAGCCGCAGGGCAAGCTGGCCTGGGCGCTGAGCGAGCTGGAGGCCGACGAGGAGTGGCTGATCCGCCCCCGGCTGGTCGGCGGAGATCCGTCCGGGAGGCTGTGGAGCCCCGGCATCCGGGTCGGCGTGCAGCCGGGCTCGCGCTTCCACCGGGAGGAGTTCTTCGGACCGGTGCTCGGCGTCATGCACGCGCCGACGCTGGAGAAGGCGATCGAGCTGCAGAACGCGGTCGCCTATGGCCTCACCGCCGGGCTGCACACGCAGGACCCCGACGATCTCGCGCTGTGGCTGGACCGCGTCGAGGCGGGCAACCTCTACGTCAACCGCGGCATCACCGGCGCGATCGTGCAGCGGCAGCCCTTCGGCGGCTGGAAGCGCTCGTCGGTCGGACCCGGTGCCAAGGCGGGAGGCCCGAACTACCTCATCGGCCTCGGCTCCTGGCGTGCTCAGCAGGCGGGCGCCGTGTCGAGCACACTCCACCTCCGCGGTCTCGACGCCCGGATCACTGCTCTCATCGAGGCCGCCCAGCCGTCGCTCGACTACGAGGCCTTCGAGTGGCTGCGGAGGGCGGCGCTGTCCGACGCCCTCGCCTGGGATCGCGAGTTCGGCAGGGTGCGCGACGTGTCGAGGCTCGGCGTCGAGCGCAACCTGTTCCGCTACCGCCCGGTGCCCGTCGCGATCAGGGCGACGGGGGATGCCGGATGGCAGGAGCTGCTGCGGGTCGTCATCGCCGCGGTGCGTGCGGGTGCCGGCTTCACCCTGTCGACCCCGGTGGGCCTGCCGTCGGCCGTTCGTCATGCCCTGGGCGACCTCGGCGCGGTCGTGTTCATGGAGACCGACGAGGAGTGGATCGAGCGGATGCGCCGGCGCGATGCGACCGAGGCGGACCCGTTCGCCGACGCGGCGCCGCGCCCCGACCGCGTGCGGCTCGTCGGGCAGCGCGCATCGGTGGCGGCGCTGCATCGAGCGCTGGCCGTCGCCGTGGAGGGCGACCCCGACCTCGCGGTCTACGCCGGCGAGGTCACGTCCGCCGGTCGCATCGAGCTGCTCACGTTCGTTCACGAGCAGTCCATCACGATCACCGCGCACCGCTACGGCAACCCAGACTCCACGTTCAGCGACGTCATCTGAGCCTCCGCCCTCGGGGCTGTGCGCTCCCGTCGCAGAAGATCCCGGTATCCGGCGTCGATACCGGGATCTTTCGCGACGGGAGCGGAGAGGCAACGATGGGAGTGTAAAGAATTCTTGACATGGGGTGAGAGGGCGGCGTACGCTCATGTCAAGAATCTTTTACATGGAGGCTGACATGGTCTATCACGAGCGCTTCGCCTGGTCGGGGCTCATCACCTCGGTCGTCACGATGGTCGCCTATGTCGTGCTCGTGCTGCGGGATGCCGCGGGCGGACCTCTGGAGCAGGTCGACTGGCTCCCGCTGATGCTGTGGACCATCGGCGGCGGCATCGTGCTCAGCATCGTGCTCACGATCGCGTGGGGCATCATCGGCAGCCGCGGCGATCGTGAGTCGGCGATGGCGTCGGACATCCGCGACCGCGACATCAGCCAGCTGGGCGGGCGGGTCGAACAGGGCTTCGTCACGATCGCCGGGCTCGGCGTGATCGCCCTGTGCGCGGTCGGAGCCGACGTGTTCTGGATCGCCAACACGATGTTCGCGGGCTTCGCGATCGCGGCGTTCGTCGGCGGCATCGCCAGGGTGGTCGCCTACCGCAGGGGGCTCGTCTGATGGTCAAGCCGACGCTGGTGTCCAACAGCATCCGCTCTCATCGCGAGGCTGCGGGGTTCACGCAGGCCGAGCTCGCTCGCACGGTCGGCGTGACGCGGCAGACCCTCATCGCGATCGAACAGCAGAAGTACTCCCCGACTCTCGAGCTGGCGTTCCAGATCGCACGCGCGTTCGGCGTCGGGCTCGACGAACTCTTCCAGTACCCGGAGGTGCGCAATGACTGAATCGATGAGGGCCTGGCGTCGTGAGACGTACGGGCCGGCCGCGGGCGTGGCGCTGGAGCAGGTGCCGATCCCCGAGCCCGGCGCCGGCGAGGTGCTGCTTCGTGTGCGTGCGACGTCCCTCAACGCGGGCGACGTGCGGCTCCTGCTCGGAGATCCCCTCCTGGTGCGTCCGGTGTTCGGGCTCACCCGCCCGAAGTATCCGATCCGCGGGATGGATGCCGTGGGCGAGGTTGTCGCGGCGGGCCCCGGTGTCATCGGCGTCGAGGTCGGCGATGTCGTCCTGGGCGAGATGCAGGGCGGCGGAGGGCTGGGGGAGTACGTGAGCGTTCCGGCCACCAGGGTGCAGCCGCTGCCGCCGGGGATCGACGAGCGCATCTCGGTCACCCTCCCGGTCGCCGGTGGCACCGCGTGGCAGGCGCTCGACCTCGCCGAGGTGGGCCTCGGCGAACGCCCCGCGCGGGTGCTGATCATCGGCGCCTCGGGCGGGGTCGGCACCTTCGCCGTGCAGTTCGCCGCCCTGCGCGGCGCCGAGGTGTGGGCCAGTTGCTCCGAGCGCAACGCGTCGTTCGTGCAGGGCCTCGGAGCGGTGCGGACTCTCGATCACCGTCGCGAGCCGCTCTCGGCGATCCCCGGCGGCCACTTCGACGCGGTCGTCGACATCGCCGGAGGCATCGACCTGCGCGACCTGCAGCGGCTCGTCGCGCGCGACGGCGTGATCGTGCTCGTCACCGGAGACGGAGGTCACGTGATGGGGCCGATCCCGCGCATGATCAGGGCGGCGCTGCTGTCGATCGGTTCGGGGCCGCGCATCCGCTCGCTCGCCGCGAGCAACCGTCCGGAGGTGCTCACGAAGATGCTCGAACTGCTGGCCGCCGGACGCTTCGCGCCCGTGATCGCGCAGGAGTACGACTTCGCGGATGCCGGTGCGGCGCTGGAGCGGCTCGAAGCGGGGCACGTCGTGGGCAAGCTCGTGGTCCGCGGCTCCTGAGCCGCGGGCGGCCGCGGCATCCCTGGCGACGCCCAGCCAGCGGTGACAGAATGGATGCTGGCGTGCCCGAGTCGCATCTTCCCCGGGCGCCGACTCTGACAGAGCGGCGTGGGTCGAAGGACCGCCGGGCCCCTGGACAGCGTCCGCCGCACCTGTGTCCCCAAGGAGCACCATGTCGACGCCTGAGACCGCCGTCACGTCCACTCGCACCGCGCATCACCGCCGCTACCTGATGTGCAAGCCGGAGCACTTCACGGTGAACTACTCGATCAACCCGTGGATGGAGCCGGCCAACCCGACCGACACGGCCAAGGCCGTCGCGCAGTGGCAGAAGCTGTACGACCTCTACATCGAGCTCGGCCACGAGGTGGAGCTCATCGAGCCGCTCCCCGGCTACCCCGACATGGTCTACACCGCCAACGGCGGCTTCCTCATCGGCGGACGCGCGTACGTGCCCTCGTTCTACTACGAGCAGCGTCAGGGCGAGTCCCCCGCGTTCGCCGACTGGTTCCGCGCGCACGGCTTCGACACCGTGATGCCGAAGGAGATCAACGAGGGCGAGGGCGACTTCCTGCTCGCGGGCGATGTGATCCTCGCCGGCACCGGTTTCCGCTCCGCCGGCGACAGCCACCGCGAGGTGAGCGAGGTCTTCGGCCGCGAGGTCGTGACGCTGACCCTGGTCGACCCGCGCTTCTACCACCTCGACACCGCGCTCACCGTGCTCGACCCCGTGGTCGAAGAAGGACGGACCGCGGGCATCGCGTACCTGCCGCACGCCTTCGACGAGGCCTCGCAGAAGGTGCTCGCCGAGCGCTTCCCCGACGCCATCCTGGTCTCCGACGAGGACGGCGCCGTCTTCGGGCTGAACTCGGCCAGCGACGGCTACAACGTCGTCATCTCGCCGCGGGCGAAGGGCTTCGAGAAGCAGCTGCGCGAGCGCGGCTACAACCCGATCCTCATCGACCTGTCCGAGCTGCTGCTCGGCGGCGGCGGCATCAAGTGCTGCACCCTCGAACTGCGCGGTGCCGAGTGACCTCCGCGGGCGTCGACGTCGCGGCCGAGCCGCACGTCGCGCACAACTACCACCCGCTGCCTGTCAACATCGCCCGCGGTGAGGGCGCCTGGGTGACGGACGTCGAGGGCAAGCGCTACCTCGATCTGCTGGCGGCCTACTCCGCGGTGAACTTCGGGCACCGGCATCCGGCCCTCGTCGCCGCGCTCACCGAGCAGCTCGGCAGGGTCACGCTCACGAGCCGCGCGTTCATGAGCGATCGGCTCGAGCCGTTCGCCGCGGCGCTCGCGAAGCTCGCGGGCAAGGACATGGTCCTGCCGATGAACACCGGGGCCGAGGCGGTGGAGACCGGCATCAAGGTCGCCCGCGCCTGGGGCTACCGGGTCAAGGGCATCGCCGACGGGCGGGCCCGGATCATCGTCGCGGCGGGCAACTTCCACGGTCGCACCACCACGATCGTGAGCTTCAGCGACGACGAGTCGGCGCGCGAGGGCTTCGGCCCGTACACGCCCGGCTTCGACGTCGTCCCGTACGGAGATGCGGATGCCGTGGCCGCCGCGATCACGCCGGACACCGCCGCCGTGCTGATCGAGCCGATCCAGGGCGAGGCGGGAGTCGTCATCCCGCCGGAGGGCTACCTCCGACGCATCCGCGAGATCTGCGATGAGAACAACGTGCTGTTCATCGCCGACGAGATCCAGGCCGGTCTCGGCCGCGTGGGCGAGACGTTCGCGTGCGACCGCGAGGAGGTCGTGCCCGACCTGTACCTGCTCGGCAAGGCGCTCGGCGGCGGCATCCTTCCGGTCTCGGCTGTCGTCGGGAACGCCGACGTGCTGGGTGTCATCCAGCCGGGCGAGCACGGCTCGACCTTCGGCGGCAACCCGCTCGCGGCGGCCGTCGGGCTCCGCGTCGTCGAGATGCTCGAGTCGGGTGAGTTCCAGGAGCGCGCCCGCGCTCTCGGCGCCCACCTCGCGCAGGCACTCGAGCCGCTGATCGGGCACGGCGTCACCGTGGTGCGCATCGCGGGCCTGTGGGCCGGCGTCGACATCGACCCCGCTCGCGGAACGGGGCGTGAGATCTCCGAGAAGCTGATGCACCGCGGCGTGCTCGTGAAAGACACGCACGGCCAGACGATCCGCATCGCACCGCCCCTGGTGATCCGCGCGACGGAGCTCGACTGGGCGGTCGAGCAGCTCCGTCTCGTGCTCGGCGAGTAGTCCATCGCATCGAACCGCTCCCCGCCGCGCACCGGGGAGCGGTTCGCGTGCGGAGTCGCGGCGTCGGGCTAGGCTGACCATCCAGGGGGTGGTCCGCATCGAGCAGCGAACGGACATGCGCGTCGGCATCGACGCCTTCTCCGCGCCGCCTCCGGGCCGCGGCGGACCGACCGGGATCCTCGGCTTCGTCTGGGCGGTCTGGCCGTGGATGAACTGGATCCTGCCGGTGTTCCTCGTGCTCCACGGATTCATCGGCAGCGTCGGCGGCTGGGAGTCGCTGATGCTCCTCGTCGGCTCGCCCGTGATCGTCCCGGCGTTCGGACTCCTCGGCTCCCTGCCCCGCTTCATCCTCCGCAGGCGCGGCCACCGCACGGCGCCCGGTGTCATCGTTCCGCTGCTCTTCCTCAACTGGTGGGGGTGGGTGACGTTCACCCTCACGATGGAGGGATCCGGAGACAACGGCGCACTGCCCTCGATGCTCCGGATGTTCGTCACGGCCCCGCTGGCGCGTGACTACGAGGGGACTCTCTTCGGCGGAGCCGTTCTGACCGCGGTGGCCGCCTGGGTGGTGGTCCTCGTGCTCGCGTGCGTGCTGAAGCCGCAGCCGTCGCAGCAGACCCGCACGTGGAGCATCGTGGCGTGGGCATCCGCCGTCGCCGTCCCTGCCCTGCTCATCGGGGTGATCGTGCTCGGCGTCTCGCTGACCCCGCAGCAGCGCGATTCCGCGGGGCTCACGGTCGCGGAGGTCGCGGCGACGCCCCTGCAGGAGCAGGCCGACCGCGCACGGGAGAACTACACCGAGACGCAGGAGCGGGCAGCGGCGGTGCGCGAGCTGATCGCTCCGGACGGGTGGACCGTGAGCGAGAGCGGCTTCACCGGAACCCCGAGGGCGTGCCGCATCGCGGATGCCGAGTGCTATGCGTTCGCCGCGGAGTTCGCGGCCCCGTCGACGTCTGGGGCGTCGGACCTGGAGTCGATCGTCGAGCCGCTGCGTGCTCAGGGCTGGGATGTCGAGGCGACAAGCCGTCTCGAGGCGACCGACGCGCAGGGCTACACGCTGCGCATCGAGGTCGTGCGAGACGACATCTATGTCGAGGTCACGAGCCCGCACTGGTGGGGCTACGACTACGACATCGGCGAGGTCATCGGAGACCGGGAGCCGCTCGATCCCGCTCGCGTCTACCGGTTCGACGAGTGGCCGGAGCTCGGGGCGTAGACCGCCTGGGCTGTTCTTCGCCGCGCTCGTGCGTGACCGGATGCGGTTTCGAGGTTAACAAGACCCGGTGACGGCGGTTTCATTACGCGATTGCGAGAAGTTCCCCTGAACGGGGGATTTTTCCGTCTTCGGGCTTGCAGTAGGCCTGTGCATGCCGCCATTCTGGGTGGCAGTGTCGGCGCCTGTGAGGCGCCTGTGAGCGTCCGGGGGGATCGCTGTGGCTGGTCGTGGTGTGAGGCGAGCGGTGGCTCGTATGGTGCTCGGTGTCGTGGCTGTGCTGTCGATGATGCTGGTGCCGCAGGTGGCGTCGGCCGGAGTGCTGCCGGCCGGTCCGGCGGTCGGAGTGCAGGCTCTGGCGGCTCCGGCGAGCGTGCTGGTGCCGCTGGCGGCGTCGGAGAAGGATGTCGATGGCGACACGATCCCCGACGTGGTCGAGCGGGAGGTGTGCGGCACGGCGACGTGCGCGGTGGGCACCGAGGATCGGGATGCGGACGGCATCCCGGATTGGACCGAGGTGCTGTCGTGCGATTCGACGACGTGCGCGAAGGTGACGGCCGACCGTGACAAGGACGGCATCCCCGACTTCGCGGAGCGTCTGGTGTGCGGGACCGACACGTGTTCGAACTCGAAGGAGGATGCCGACGGCGACCGTATCGGCGACTGGGTCGAGTTCGTGATCTGCGGGACGCGGACGTGCGCGGACGGCAGTGAGGACTTCGACGGCAACGGCGTCTCGGATGCGGCGGAGCTCGCGGCGTGCGTGGTGCGCATCGATGATCTCGCCATCACGGGCGGGCAGATCGCCTGGGGGCTGATCATCCTCGCGGTGGTCCTCCTCGGCGGTGGTGGAGGACTGTGGTGGTGGCGTCGGCGCCGGGCTGCCGCTGAGGTGGCGGATGCCGACTCGACCGAGGCTGTTCTCTGATGTGGTTCCGTTCGCTGGCCGCCTCGACGGCGGCGGTGCTCGTGCTCGGTGTCGGCGCGGTCGCGCCTGCTCCGATGACCGCGGCCGAGTTGATGGAGGCTGCGCGTGATGAGGTGCTGCAGCGTGTCTACGCCGCTGCGGGACTGAACGCGGAGGGGGAGCCGGAGGCGACGGCCACGCCCGAGCCGGAGTCGACGCCCGCTGTTCCGGGCGGGTTGTCGTCGGTGCCGGTGGCGGGCGCGAAGACCGCAGCCGCGACGGATGCCGACCTGAGCCCCGGTGAGCAGGCGACGGTGTCGTCCGATGCGCTGGGCGTGGAGGCGGTGTTCTCCGGGCATGAGGTGACGGCGCCGGTGACGCTGAGTCTCACGGAGGCGCCGGCGGAGGCGCAGGCGCGCCGGTCGGCCGTGGTGGACACCTCCGGGGTCGTGGTGAGCGACCCGGTGGAGATCATCGCCCGCAACGGCGACGGCGACAAGGTCACGTCGTTCCCCGCGGAGCTCATCGACGTCCCCGACGAGGACCCCGAGCACGGCCCGGTGGTCAAGGACGTCATCCCGGGCATCAGCCTCTCGTTCGATGTCGACATGGACCGGGTGAAGGATGCCGGTGTGGCGACGTCGACGCTGCGGATCTACACGCGGTCGACGCCGGATGAGGAGTGGACGGAGCTGCCGTCGTACTTCGACGCGAAGACGAAGACGGTCAAGGGCGAGTCGGATCACCTGTCGCAGTTCGTCGTCATCGGCACCCCGTTCCCCGTTCCCCCTGGCCCGGTGGTCGTTCTCGACCCGGACAACGACGAGGGCATCGTCACGACTCCGTCGCCGGCGACGGAGTTCCCGTACAACTGGAATCTCGTGCAGGGGCTGAGCGCGTACCTGGCCCTCCAGTGCAACGCGCGGGTCGTCGTCACCCGCCCGGCAGGGGTTCCGTTCGTGTCCCGCGCGACTCGTGCGGGGGTCGCCGCGGCGGCGAACCCGGTCGCGACGGTGGGGTTCGGTTTCGCGACGAACCAGGGGCACGCGTGGGGGACGGTGTCGGAAGGCGGCACGATGGGCTTCTCCCGAGGAGGGGCTGCGGACAATGCGCTGCGGGATTCGTTCCTGACGCACATGCCGACGTACACAGGTCGGCCGGCGAATGCGGAGCCGTCGAACGCGAACTTCCCGTTCTCTCAGTACGCGGGTCTTCCCGGGGCGTACGCGCACATCGAGACGTTGTTCCTGGACGGCAACTTCGACCGCCCGGTCATCGACAACGGGTTCCCGTCCATCGTCGACGGGGCGTTCCGGAGCCTGGGCGGGTATCTGGAGGGTGCGGGGTTCGACTGCACCGACCCGGTGGTGGGCGGCTGGCCGTCGCCGCCGTCGCAGGCGGAGCTCGCCCGGTGGCGGCAGCTCGGCTACCAGAACTACCAGACCTACGGGGCTGACCCGGTGTCGTTCTCGACGGGCAACCTCGTCGAGTCCTTCCCGCTCTTCGACCTCACGGGCCCCGGCGAGAGCAGCATCGGCGCATCGCTGGTCTACAACTCGCAGGACGGGCGGCTGTCGCGCGTCGGGGCGGGGTGGACGTTCGGGCTGGGAGCTCGGGCGCAGCGCTTCGACGACGACTCGGTCATGGTCGTGCGCGGTGACGGGGCGTCGTTCGTGTTCGCTCTCGACGGGAACGGGGGATACGAGGGCGAGGATGGCCTGGGGCTGACGCTGACCGAGGCCGGCGCCGGGCAGCTGCGGCTGGACAGCGACACGGGTGAGACGTGGGTGTTCGACGCGGCGGATGTCTGGGGCATCGGCGAGCTCGTCCGCCATGTCGACCGGCAGGGCAATGCGACGACGCTGACTTATGGTCCGGCGGACCGGAACGTCCACCAGTTCACCCCGCTGACCTCCATCACGGATGCCGCGGGGCAGACCGTCTCCGCCAGCAGCGACGGCGTCGGACGTGTGACAGGGTTCACGCTCCCGGACGGTCGCACGTGGGGGCTGGCGTACAACGCGGCGGGCGACCTGACGTCTCTCTCGTACCCGGATGGGACGACCCGGTCGTTCACGTACGACGCGGCGCATCGGATGCTGACCGCTGTCGACCCGAACGGCGTCACGTACCTCGTCAACGAGTACGACGACGCGGGTCGTGTGACGAAGCAACTGGATGCGGAGAGCAACGTCCGCACGTTCGAGTACGGCGACGGGGAGACCACGTACACCGACAACGAGGGCCAGGACACGGTCTTCGCGTTCGACGACAAGTCCCGCATCACCGGCATCACGAACGCCGCGGGTGAGACGGCGAAGTGGACGTTCACGTCCACGGGCGAAGTGAAGTCCCACACCGATGAGGCCGGCCGCACCTGGACCTACACGTACGACGGCGACGGGAACCTCCTCACGGAGACCGATCCGACCGGCGCAATCGTGGAGTACACGTACACCGCCGAGGGCGATGTCGCGACGGTCACCGACCTCGACGGCGACCGCACGGAGACGACCGTGTACGACGCGCGGGGTCTGGTGACCGAGGTGCAGCAGGCCGATGGCACGACCGTGCGGTTCGAGTACGACGCGGCGGGTGACCTGACCCGCAGCATCCTGCCCTCAGGGTCTGCGACCACGTACGTGTACGACGCCCGGGGCAACCTCGTCACGTCCACGGACCCGCTCGGCCGCGTCACGACGTTCGCCTACGACGCGGGCAACAGGCTCACGTCGGTGACCGACCCGGCGGGCGGCGTCACCTCGTTCGCGTGGGATGCTGCTGACCGCCTCACCGCGTCGACGGATGCCGAGGGCGGGGTCACGGCGTACGCGTATGACGCGAACGGACAGCTCACGTCTGCGACCGACCCGACCGGTGCGGTCACCGCGTATGCGTGGGACTCGATGGCACGTCTGGTGACGGTCACCGACCCTGAGGGTGGGGAGTCGTCGTTCTCCTACGATGCGGAAGACAACCTCACCGGGACGGTCGACCCGGAGGGCGGGACGACGAAGTTCCTTCTCGACGATACGTACCGCACGGTCGGGGTCGTCGACCCCAACGGCGGGGAGTGGAAGCGGACCTACGATCCGACCGGCATCCTGACCGGCTCGACCGACCCGCTCGGCGCCTCCACGACGTTCGCGGTGGACGATGCCGGCCGTCCCACGACGACGACCGATGCGACCGGCGCCTCCTCGAAGGTGGCGTACGACAGCGCGGGCCGAGTCGTGTCGGAGACCGACGCCGCGGGTGGGAAGACGACCTACACGTACGACCTGATGGACCGGGTCACGAAGGTCACCGACCCGGCCGGCTTCGAGACCACGTACCTGTACGACGTGGACGGGTTCCTCATCGGGATGGTGGACCGCAACGGCAACCCGACGCTGTACGAGGTGGATGCCGCGGGGCAGGTGCTGACCGAGACGGATGCGACCGGGGCGGTCACGACATTCGAGTACGACCCCGCCGGGCGCATCGTCTCCATCACCGATGCCGACGGACGAGTCACGGGCATCGAGTACGACCGCAACGGTCAGGAGACCGCGATCGTTGCTCCGGGTGGGGCGCGCACGAAGTACGCCTATGACGCGGCGGGGCGGATGCTGTCGATGACCGACCCGATGGGCGCCACGACGACGTATGCGTATGACAGGGCGTCGCGTGTCGTGTCGGCGACCGACGCGCTCGGCGCGGTGTCGTCGTTCGCGTACGACAGGGCGGGGCGGCAGACGTCCGTCACAGATCCGCGGGAGGAGACCACGCGTTTCGGGTACGACTCTGCCGGTCAGCTCACGAGCGTGATCGAGGGGTATGCGTCCGGGGAGCCCGTGTCGGCGGACACGAACGTGAAGACCGCGTATGCGTACACGCCGACCGGGCTGTTGGAGAGCATCACGAATCCGCTGGATGCGGTGACGTCGTTCGCGTATGACGCGGCGGGTCGTCCGACGTCGGAGACGGGTCCGACCGGTATCACCACGACGACCGTGTATGACGCGGCGGGGCGGGTGGCGCGGGTCACGAATCCTGCGGGTCTTGTCGCGGCGTACGCGTATGACGTACGCAGTGACGTGAAGTCCCTGTCGCGGGCGGATGGGGAGGTGTCGTTCGAGTATGACGGGGAGCAGCAGCCCATCGTGATGGACGACCCGACCGGCACCACCGGGTGGGTGTACGACGAGGTCGGCCGGCTGGTGGAGCAGACGGACACGCACGGCCAGACCCTGACCTCGACGTATACGGCGGCGGGGTTGCGGGAGTCGTTGACGTATCCGGATGGGGCGACGACGGCGTACACGTTCGATGCGGCGGGGAACCCGGTGACTCAGTCGACCCCGGATGGGGACCTGGGGTACACGTGGGATGCCGCGAATCGGTTGACCGGTGTGACGCGCCCGAATCAGGTGACGACGTCTGTCGCGTATGACGTGACGGGTCGGGTCACGCAGGTGCGGCACGAGACCCCGCAGCCTGCGACGGTGGCCCCGCCGGCGGTGGCGCCGGTGGTGCCGTTGCAGATGACGGCCGAGCAGTGCGCGGCATCCGATTACTACAAGGATCGGGATATCCCCGCGGCGGGTGGGCAGAAGCCGTGTGTGAAGACGTGGGACTATCTGAGTCGTCGCACGCTCCCGGAGCCGGTGTCTCCGGTTCCGGCGGGTGCGTCGTTGCAGTACGACTACGAGTACGACCCGGCGGGGAACGTCACCGACACGGTCCGCACCATCGACGGCCCCGAGATCACCGAACCGGAGGCGCCGGTGACTCCGGAGGTTCCGGCGGGTGAGGTGCCTGCCGTGGAGGCTCCGGTGGTTCCGACGCCTGCTGCTGTGGTGCCGGAGGTTCTCGAGCATGCGTATACGTATGACCGGGTCGGGAGGCTGTCGTCGTCGACGGCGTCGGATGGGGAGGTCAACGAGTACGGGTATGACCCGGCGGGCAACCGCACCCGTGTGACCACCTCCGGCACTCCGGCGGGGGAGTCGGAGGTGGTGGCGCAGTTCAACGCGGCGGGGCAGCTGACCGGCACGACCACGACGGGTGCTGGTGCAGGGTCTGCGTCGTATGCGTTCGACGGGGCCGGGAACCGGTCGTCGCAGACGGTGAACGGCCAGTCGACGTCGTTCGCTCACGACCCCGCGGGACGGTTGTTGTCGACCCAGGCGGATGGGCGGTCGACGTCGTATGCGTATGACGGTCTCGACCGTCGCACCCAGGTCACCGATGTGACCGAGTACGGGTCCAACACGACCGGCACGGTGTGGGATGGGTTCGACCCCGCCGCGACGTCCAGCGACCTGCACGGGGCGACCGACCTGTTCCGCGACCCGTATGGTGCGGTCGCGTTCCAGGACGGCCCGTATGGCAACGAGTGGGTTCTCGGGGACCAGCGCAACGCAACCGCGACCGCGGGAGCCGACGGCGCCATCACCGACCTCGTCGACTACGCCGACTTCGGCGGCGCGGACTACGAATCCACAGGATGGTCCAGCCTGGTCGGCAACGACCAGCAACCCGGCGACCCCACCCTCGGACTCGACAACTACTACGCCCGCGACTACGACACCACCACAGGCACCTGGGTGCAGCCGGACGAATGGCGAGGACTCCTCGAACGCCCCCAGTCGTTGAACCGGTACGCGTACATCGAGAACACCCCCGTGTCGTTCAGCGACGACCTCGGGTTCCTGAAGAAAGCGATGGGGAGCCTCGCCGTGAAGTCGCCGGCGAAGAAGGTGGTCGCCAATGCGTTCGCGCATGCGGCGCCGGCGAAGGTTGCAAACAAGCTCAACAACGCATTCACGAAGCAGGCGCTGGGCAAGTCAGCTGGAGTGATCCCGAAGGCGAAAGTGGAAAATCCAAGCAAACGATCGGGGCCGCTACTGTCGCAGACGCACAGGGCTGAGACAGCTGGATGCGCTTTCGCTGACTGGGATTGCCGTGTAGACAAAGCAAACAAACAAGAAGTATGCAAGGGTGGCGGACGTAAGCAATCTTGCAAGAACATGCCCGGTGCGGGAGTGTGGTCCTATTACTACGAATATGACCAGCTCTTGGACGTGCCCCGTGGAACCACGGCGCAAGAGGCCATGTCCGTATTCAAGGCGAATCCATCGAAGATATTCCCCTTCCCCGTAAAGGGCTGTAAAAGCTTCTATACAGGTGCAGAATGTCAGCTCAAGACTGGAGTTCCCATCAATCCAGATGGGGTTGTGGGAGTGACGGCGACATCAACGTCGGTGAAGTTCACGGTCTTGGAGAGAGGATACTTTGATGCGCCTGGTTCGACTATCATGTTCAGTACATGGACGGATAGTAAAGGAAACGTGTACCTCCGCCAGACGGGCGACGGCCACGGGACAGACTTGTTTACCAAGCTAGGAGTCGATTTGTTCGGTGCGGCGCGTCCGGGTTGGGAAGAGCAGGCGGACAACCTTAGCGAGTTGATTCGATGACAGAAAACGAAGGTCGAGTAAGTCGACGACAGTTATTTTGGCGGGCGATCTTTCTCCTTGGTGCATCGCTTATTGTTGCTGTCGGTTCCACGATTGCTAGAGAGATCATCTTTTTCGAACCTTCAAAGATCATCGCCCGAGGTGAGGTTTCAATCCTACGTCAGCTTGCCGAGTGTAGTGTGATATTGCTGGGGGGGATAATTGCATCTCTGGTGATTCTCGTGCAGGCGAGAAAGGTTCGACATCTTTCTTGGCGACGTGCACTGTTTGCATCATCGATTGCAAACTTTGTTGTGGTGCCCGTAGGGTTCATCTTTCTCGCCCTCGTTTGGTGGCGCTACTTGGACTCTGCCATTTGGGCGCTTTTGCTAGGGCTTGGCGGGACGGTTATGCATACAGTTGCGCTCTGGGTCTCCAATCGAGTCTCTCCATGAAGTTAGATTCGAATCGGTGTGACATGCCGAGAGTCGGTCTCGCGCGGGCTGTGATTCCATGACAGTGAAATACGACTCCGAAGCGGATGCCGTCTACATATACCTCGCCGATAGAAGTGATCTGGAAAGAATTGGACATACTGTCCCAGTCGATCCGGCCGAAATCGAGGGTGGTCAAATACCATTGCGAGCGGCCGATCCCTGGCTGCGTGATTCACGTGGATGAAAGTGTGAAGAAGCTGAGCGGACCCCCTGCGGCGGGGTGGTATCCGGCACCGGACGGATCGGCGGCCAACTTTCGTTGGTGGCTGTGACCGCCGTTTATGGATATTTTGCACACAAAGCTCCGAGATGAGGATTGCGGAACATGTCCAATGGTCGTAATTTTCGATTGCTGAGTTTGGCTCACAGCGCGCTTACGAGCTACTCGGACGGAAGATCCTCACTTCGTGAATTGGTCAATACTCTAGATGCCGTATGGTCTCAACTGGAAATGCCTGAGGCATGGATGAATGATTTTCGTTCCGAATGGCTCACACTCGAAACCGTGCTTGCGGTGACTTCTGATGATCCTCCTCGACGGCGGGACGAGGAAATGGAACGAATCGTTGTCGAATCTGTCAGCGCACTTTCTAGCTTGATTCGCTTAGAAGAGAGCTGAGCACAAATCTTCAAGTGGCGGGGTGAAGATCGACACTACGGATGAGCTACTCACCCCGAAAGTGAGATGAGGGTCTTCAGTGATTTCTGACACCACAATCTGGGCGCAGATCGAATCTCTGTAAGGAGGAGCAATGTCAATACTCCCCCCTGTGGCGGGGTGGTATCCGGCGCCGGACGGATCGGCGGCGGTTTGGTGGTGGGACGGGGCGAAGTGGGCGCAGTCGCAGCCGCACCCGGTTGCGCCCAGAACGATCGCCAATCTGGCGGTCGCCATTCAATCTCTTCTGATCGTCACTGCCGTCGCTACGCTCGCGTTCTTCTGCGTCGACGTCTACGGCATCGCCGTGGTCACAGACTTCCTTGACGGACGCAACTCGTCGATCGAACTTCTTGATGCATATGACCAGTTGGCTTTCGGTGCCCTTGTCGTGTGGTCACTGGCTTTGCTCAGCACAGCCGTGTGTTGGGTCCTCTGGCAGTACCGGGTCGCCAAGCGGTTTACGGGGAGAACGCGACGCGTAGCAGGTTGGCATGCGGGCGATTGGTTTATCCCTGTCCTGAGCTACTGGCGGCCGTACCAGGACATCGCTGATCTCTGGCGCGCGCTGGGGCGAGACCGGCCTCGGTGGCAGATCGTCTGGTGGATCCTGTGGGTCGCGAGCACCATCATGACCGCCGTCGCAAACCGGATCACGCTCACGGCCGTGACGCTTGATCAACTGCGATCGGCGATGTGGTTCGATGCCGTCGCCGACCTCCTTCTTCTTGTCGCGGTGCCCTTCGCCTGGCTCGTCGTCAGCGGCATCACGCGCTTGGTCGCTCAACCAACACAAATGGGTGAACTCTTGACACCTCGCTGACGCGTGCTCGTTGTGGGGGCACGATGAGTGAGCACCAGACTGCGGAGGAAAGGGGAGAGGGTGGACCATCCGAATGACGGGCAGAGCCACGAGAGGGGTGTCGTTGGCGGGTCAACGATCACAGTGACTGCTGAGGATCAGAAGGCCGTGCTCCGTGGCTATCGCTCCCAATCACGCGGGATGCTCTGGATAATCCTGATGGTGGTGCTCCTGACAGCCGGAGCCGCACTGCTCAGCTCGATAGACGACTCGTGGGGTGATCCGGAGTGGTTCGCCATCGTCGCTCTCGCGATCATTGTCGTTCTCGTCTCCATCGTCTTCGTGTCATCTATGGGGTGGGTCCGACGACAGTTGCCGATCGGTAGCGAGATCGGTCTCCGGGTGGCGGATGAAGGACTTTACATGTCAAGCCCATCCGGTGACGACCTGATTCTCTGGCATCGGCTGTCGAACCTCAAACGCGTCGGTGGAGGAGTGTTCTTCAACTGCGAGCCCTCCAAGATTCAGCTGGCTGTTCCGGGGCGCCTGGTGAGCGAGGAGGACTTCGCGTCCTTCGGCCAGCAAATTGAGGTCGCGGCGCGAACAGCTCAGGAGGAGCACGTAGTTTCACCAACTCCAACCGCTTCGACGGCGGACTCAGCGAACACCTTTGTCATCACCGCAACCGCTTCCGATCAGAAGAACATGGCTCGACTGATGCGCCGCCGTTTTTCGCGATTGCTGCTCATCTCAACGGCGTGCGCGCTTGTCGGTATCGCTGGGGTGGTGATGATCGTTTGGGGGGTCCTTCCCGGCCCGCTCCTGGCGGTCTTTCTGACAGTCGCGGGAATCGGGTGTTTGTTGGTCGCAACAGTCGTCCGGGGGATCGGAAAGAATACGAAGTCAGCGTTTCCGCTCGGGGCGGAGCAGCGCCTCGTCCTTCGGGAGGAAGGGCTCGAAGTGACAGGGCAGTTGGGCACGATGACTCTCCCGTGGGATCGGCTGTCCGATCTGAAGAGGGAGAATGGTGCGGTCTTCGTCACGAACACGGCGACCAAGGTGGTGTTCGTCTTCTCGGGGCGGCTCGTGACTGACGAAGCCTTCGCAGCGATCAATGAACGAATCAGACATGTGACTGATCGGGATGGGTGACGAACCGGCTGATGCCAGGGAAGGCCGAGCAGGCACCGAACGAGGATGCTCACCTGTTGGGTGCACTGCGGTCCTTGAGGATGAAGAAGGGAAGAAGTGATGCGAAGGTCGCGAACGTCGCGGGAAGGGCTGATCGCTGTTGCGCCGAAGCCTGGCTGGTATCCGGACCCGGAAGATCTCGATGGGTCGCTGCGGTGGTGGGACGGACAGGACTGGGCTGAGGCGACCGCTCCATCTACGGCGGACGTCGCTACTCTCCCCGGTGCGGTGGCCGTCGAAGTGGACTTCTGGTCGCGGCTGTACAGCGCTCGAGCGGACGAGTCAGCGAGGGGCAACGCCCCTGCGACGATGTCGGTCGTGATGGGGGTGGCTTCGGTCATCACCGGGCAGATTCCGCACTTCACGGCCGTGTTGTTGAGCGTGTTCACGGCAATCAGCGCGGTCGTATGGGGGTTGATCGGCGTGCGTCGAGCGATGAAGACCCGGGTGGGGCTCGCTCGTGCGCTCTCGGGCACGGTGCTCGGAGTCCTCGTGTGTGTGCTCTCCGCGATCGGCGTTGTCTACCTCGTCGGCGCGTACTCATGAGTGCAGCGTCGGTGAGAGGTGTTGAGACGGTAGCGAGCCCGCAAGCACACATGGAGGGGTGTGTCGCCCCGTCGGGATCGAGATCGACACGATGCCAGCTCGGCCTCTCGGGCCGTACGGCAGGTCACGGATGGTGCCGGGCGCGGGGGAATCGGAACAGAGGAAATGATCAATGGACGGACGGAGGGACCCGCGGTGAGATGGTTGACGCGAGAGTGGGCGTCGGGGGAGTTGGACGACGACGAGTGGGACGCGCGGTGGGAGCAGTACGCCTCTCATTGCGCTGATGTGCGTTCGCGTCTCTCCAAGGATGCAGAGTTGCTGCTGGACGTGAATCTGCACGATGCGCAGCATCGGTCGTTCGAGTACAGCCCGCATGAGACCCTCACGGTTCGCGCGCTCATGGGTGATCTCATCGTCGGATACGAGTTCGTCGAGCTCACGTACATGGATGCCGAGCTTCGGGTGAGCGAGGTCGGGAGCGTTCGAGCTCTTCGACTTCTGCACGACCGGACGGAGATTCTCTACACGGAAGTCGATGCGGAAGCCGACGGCCGATTCGTGCATCGTGTTCTGCTCTGGCCTCGCGGCGAGTACGAGGTCGTCTTCACGGCCGTGAAGGTGCATCGCGAACCCGCGAGCCCGGGCGACCGGAGATAGGAGAGTCCATGCGCATCCGCCAGTACGTGTACTTCGCTCTGGACAGTGAGACTGTGCCCGCAGCAGACATCAGCGGTGTGCTCGCGAGCGAACCCGACCGGTTCACCGTGCGGGCGAGCAGACGATCAGAGCCGCCGATTCCGATCCAGCATTCGTGGCAGGTGCGCTGCGACGAGCCGGGCCTCACGATCGACGAGCAGATCGAACGTGTTCTCGGACGCGTCCGCCCGCTGGTCGAACCGATAGCCACTCTCGTCGAGACGACCGACGTCACCGCCAGGCTACAGATCGTTCGCGACTTCAACGCGAGAGACGGAGAGGACGAAGTCCTCGACGAGATCGTGACCCCGGACGGAGAGATCCTCACCAAGCTGCCCGGCCAGCATCAGTTGCTCGGATGGGGGTTGGAGCCTGCCGACCTTGCGTTCCTGGTCCGCATCGGGGCGAGCCTCGATTGCGATGAGTACGGAAGCTGATCGGAGTGGCGTTCCCACGTGGTTGCGGGTGGGAGCGATTCCCGCCCTTCTTCCGGTGTCTCCGTGACACCACGGGGTAGCCTGTGCCCGGGGGTGCGATGGCAGATCGGCAGGGGCTCGAACCGCGGGTGAGACACGGCATCCATGTGGTCACCTGGTGGATGTGGTGGCCCATGAGCTGGCTGTTGCCGGTGCTCTTCTGCTTCCACGGCGTGTTCGCGCCCGGAACGTTCATCGCCGCCGTGCTGATGGTCGGATCCGTGGTCATCGTGCCGCTGGTGGGGTTTCTCGGGATGCTCCCCTGCAAGATCCTGCAGGATCGTGGCGTCGAATCGACGCCGCCGCCGATCACCGGACTGCTGATCCTGCACTGGTGGAGCGCGGTGACGGTGACGCTCGTGGCGACCGACTTCACGTGGGCGGGGGAGCCGACATCGGTGCTGCGCACGGCGTTGAGGGTGCCGATCTCCGAGGCGTCCGCGCATGCGATCTTCGTCGTCGCGGCGATCGTCACGGTCGTGACCTGGGGTGCGATGGTGGCGTTCGCGCTCGCCGCCACCCCGGTCTCCGCCACGCACCAGATCTGGGGCGTGGTGGCGTGGATCGTGGTCTTCGCCGCCCCGGCGATCGTCGTGGCGGCGGTCGCCTCCGGGGCCGCGGCATCCGCGGAAGAGCAGGACGCGGCCGGCGACAGCCGCTCCGTCGCGAGCTCGCGCACGCTCGACGAGGAGCGCGCACTCGTGCAGGCGCGGTACGAGCAGCAGCAGGAGCGGCTGTCGGCGGTGCGTCAGGCGATCGTCGGCGGGGTCTGGCAGGCGCAGCCGACCGTGATCGACGACTGCTACGGCACCGCAGGTGAGTGCTATCGGATCACGATCGGCTACGTCTACACGCCCGACGGTCCGGTCGACGTCGACGATGTGCGCAGGGTGCTCGCCGATGCCGGCTGGGACATCGCCGACTCCGAGGATGAGGCCTTCGGGTCGGATCGGATCGAGGCGTCCGACGAGGCCGGACGGATGCTCGTGTTCGACGCGTTCACGAACGGCAGTTTCACGCTCGAGCTGCACTCCGAATCCTGGTGGATCGCGCCGGAGTCCTTCCGGGCGATCGCGACCGGTGAAGAGCTGCCGCCGCCCGGAGAGCTTTACGCGCCCGACGACTGGCCCGAACTGGAACCCCGCTGACGAGGACCGCGCTCGGCGGCGTCAGCTCGACTTCTTCGCCGTGCGGATCGGCGTGGTCGCCGCCGCCTCGTCGCTGAACTCCACCGGGTCGACCTCGTCGATCACGCTCAGCGGACGCGTCTCGTCGAGTGTCATCAGGAACCGCCGGTTCTCGTCGCGGTGCAGACGTCCGCTCGTGAGCACCCAGGTCACCCCGATCGCGCACGCGACGAGTCCGGCCACACCGCCGAGCATGATCGCGGTGCGCGGCCCGAAAGTGTCGGCCACCCATCCGGCGATCGGCGCGCCGATCGGAGTCGCCCCCATGATGACCGCCATGTACAGCGCGAGCACACGTCCGCGCAGCGCAGGATCGGTGGTGGTCTGCACGTAGCCGTTCGCGGTGGTGAGCAGGGTCACGATCGTGAATCCGGTGAACATGAGCGTCACGGCGTACGCCGCATACGTCGGCATCGCCGCGGAGACGAACGCGAACACGCCGAACCCGCCGGCGGCGAAGATCACCACCCGCACCCTGGCGCGGTCACGGCGTGCGGCCAGCAGCGCACCGGTGAGCGAACCGATCGCGAGGATCGAGCTCAGGATGCCGTAGCCGTCGGCGCCCGCGCCGAACTCGATCGCCATGGTCGACGCGAAGATCGGGAAGTTCATGCCGAAGGCGCCGATGAGGAACACCGTCACGAACACGACGCGCAGATCGCTGCGCCCCCACACGTAGCGGAAGCCCGCGGCGAGGCCACCGCGGTTGCGGTGCTTGGGGCGCGGTGCGAGCTGGCTCCTGCGCATGAGCATCAGTGCGACGATCATGGCGAGGAACGTGGCGGCGTTCACGATGAACACCCACCCGGAGCCGATCGCGACGATGAGCAGACCCCCAACCGCGGGGCCGATCATGCGCGCCAGGTTGAACGACGCCGAGTTGAGCGCGACGGCGTTGGAGGTCTCGCTCGCCGACACCATGTCGGACACGAAGGTCTGCCGGGCCGGGGCGTCGAACGCGTTCACGACACCGAACCCCGCCGCGAAGCAGAACATCATCGGCAGCGTCATCACGCCGAGCAGCAGCAGCGTTCCCACCGCGACCGCCAGGGCGAGCAGGGCGGTCTGGGTGGTGAGCAGGATGCGTCGGCGGTCGAAGCGGTCGGCGACCCAGCCGGTGAGGCTCACCAGCACCAGGGGTGGCCCGAACTGCAGCGCCATCGTGGCGCCCATCGCCGCGGCGTCGTTATTCGTCAGCTCGGTGAGCACGACCCAGTCCTGGGCGGTGGCCTGCATCCATCCGCCGACGTTCGAGACGAGAGCCCCGCCGAACCAGATGCGGTAGTTGACATTGGAGAAGGAACGGAACATCGCGCTCATCGCTCGGCCACCCTCCGCATCAGGACGCTGGCGTCGTGCAGGATCTTCAGCTCGTCCTCCGTGAACTCGAGCTCGCGCATCGCGTCGAACAGCAGCTCGTCTCGGCGCTGGATCGTCTCGGCGACGATCTCGACCCCGGCATCCGTGATGTCGACCTGCACGCGTCGGCGGTCCTCGTCATCGGGGGTGCGGGTCACGAAGCCCTGTTCTTCGAGGCCGTTGATCATGCTCGTCATCGACGGGGCGGTCACGCGCTCGCGCTCGGCGAGAGACGTGATCGTGCGCCGGCCGTACATGCGCAGGGTGGACAGGACGGCGAGCTGCGCATCGCTCATGGCGTCGATCGCGCGGGCGCACCGCAGGCGCCTCGCCAACCGGAACGTGGCCATGCGCAGTTCTGTCGCCGTGAGGTGGAGGGATTCATCAGACGCAGACATTACTTAGACAGTCTAAGTAATTCTTCGGCCGGAGGGAAGCGCGGATGCCGGCTCGGCGCGCGAGAATGGACGGATGCCGCAGAACCTCGCCCTCGAGATCGCCGTACAGGACCCCGCCGGAGTGCGCGTCGCCGGAGCCGTCGGCGCCGCCCGCGTCGAGCTCGCCCAGGCCCTCGCCCTCGGCGGACTCACGCCGTCACCCGCCACCCTGGAGCTCTCGATCGAGGCCGCCCGAGAGGCGGGGCCCGAGGTGCACGTCCTGATCCGCCCCCGCGCCGGCGGCTTCCACTACGACGCCGACGAGCTCGCCGTCTCCGAGCGCGACGTCCGCCGTGCCGTCGACGCGGGAGCGCACGGCGTCGTGATCGGCGCCCTCGACGCGTCCGGCGTCCTCGACCTCGACGCGATGGCGCGGCTGCGCGACGCCGCGGGCGGAGCATCCGTCACCCTGCACCGCGCCATCGACGTGACACCCGACCCGCTCGCGACCCTCCGTGCCGCCCGTGAACTCGGGCTGCGGCGGGTGCTCACCTCCGGCGGCGCCTCGGCGGCCGTCGACGGCATCGATACCCTGCGCGCCCTCGTCGCCGAGGCTGAGGGGGCGATCGAGATCATGGCCGGAAGCGGGGTGACCGCGGCATCCGCCAGAGCGCTCGCCGCCACCGGAGTCGACGCCCTGCACTTCTCCGCCAAGCGCAGCGTCGTCGAAGACGGCGGCGTGCGCATGGGGTCGGCGGCCGACGGCGTCGGCGGCTACGAGGTGACCGACCTCGCCACCGCTCGCGCCCTCGTCGCCGCTCTCGCCTGAGCCATCGCCCTCGCGGCCCCCGCACCCCGTGGGTAGGGTGGGGGCGTGACGGATACGCGTGAGTTCACGGATGCCCACGGCATCGCCATCGTCTACGACGTGCACCCCGCGGCGGGTGTCGCGCGAGGGGTGGTGCAGCTGCTCCACGGAGTCGGCGAGCACGCGGGCCGCTACGGCGCGCTGATCGCCGCCCTCACCGACGCCGGATTCATCGTCTACGCCGACGACCACCGAGGCCACGGGCGCACCGGCATCCGCCAGCACGACGGACCTGCAGGGCTCGGCCACCTCGGCAAGGGCGGCATCCGTGCGACGAAGGAGGCGATCTGGCAGCTCACGGGCATCATCCGTGAAGAGAACCCCGATCTCCCCCTCGTGCTCCTCGGGCACTCGTGGGGATCGTTCCTCGCGCAGATGCTCGTCAACGACCACCCGGAGGCGTGGGATGCCGTCATCCTCTCCGGCTCCGCCCTGCGCACGCCGACCTCCCTGAACGCCGCCCCGCTGAACGCCCGCTGGGCAGGGGAGGGTGCGACGGGACTCGAGTGGCTCAGCCGCGACCCCGCGGTGTGGAAGGAGTTCGACGAGGACCCCCTCACCACCGACGTCCCGCTCCTGAAGCTGTTCGGCCCCATCGAGGCCGCGAAGCTCTACGGTCGCCCGCGCAAAGACCTCGGCCGTGACATCCCGATGCTGCTCCTCGTCGGCCGCGACGACCCGGTCGGCGGCCCCCGCAGCGTGCACAAGCTCGCCGACGAGTACCGCTCGCGCTCTGGTCTGACCGATGTCACGACGCTCGTCTACCCCGACGCCCGGCACGAGATCTTCAAGGAGCTGCAGCAGGAGGAGGTGCGCGCCGACGTCCTCGCCTGGCTCGACGCGCACATCGCCCGACGCTGAGCCGCGCATTCCCTCGACCCCGAAACATTTCGCTCGGAGTCGTGACGTTACGTCGGGTGTAACCGGATGACGATGCGCGCGCGCCAGCCCTCTCCCTCCCCGTAGATTCGCGGCGAGAGGGAGGTTCTCCGATGGGCTTCGAGGATGACTGGCGCGGCTGGCACGCGTCGCGGGAGAGCTACGCGGGCGCCGAGTACGGGCCGTCCGCGCTGGAATCGACGAACTGGCTGATCATCGAACCCGCCGCGGTCGACGGGGTCCCGGGGCTCTGGGCGCTCACCGGCGACGGCGGCATCCGGGGCAGCGACCTCGGAACGGCGGGGGCCAGCGTCACCCTGCGCGGAACCGAGACGATCAGGTTCGGCAGGCGCGAGCTGCGCGTGTTCGAGCGCAACGGCACGATCGGCCTCCGGGTGTTCAACCCGCAGCGGCCGCAGCGGCAGCGGTTCAGCGCGATCGACGCCTACCCGCCGCGGGAGGGCTGGCGGGTGCCCGCCGTCTTCGAGGAGACGCCGGGGGAGAGCATCACCATCACCGCAGTCGACGGCGAGGAGCAGGATTCTCCCGTCGCCGGGCGACTGCACTTCACGCTCGACGGCATCCCGCTCTCCCTCACGGTGACGCGCGGGGCGCAGGGGGCGCTCAGCGCCGTGTTCGCCGACGCCACGAACGGCATCGAGACGTACCGATTCCGGTTCCTGCCGATCGACGAGCCCGCGGCGGACGGGAGCGCCTGGATCGACTTCAACAGGGCGTATCTGCCGCCGTGCGCGTTCTCCGACCAGTTCGTGTGCCCGCTGCCCCCGGCCGGCAACCGCTACACGGCGTCGATCCGCGCGGGCGAGCGGGCGGTGATCCTCGGCCGGTGAGGCTCCTCGCGCCTTAAGCTGGAGGGGTGCACGGTGAATACAAGGTCCCCGGAGGAAAGCTCGTCGTCGTCGACGTCGAGGTAGAGGACGGCAGGCTCGCGGGATTCCGCCTCGCCGGCGACTTCTTCCTCGAGCCGGACTCGGCGCTCGACGACATCAACGCCGCGGTGAACGGCCTCCCCGCAGAGGCGGACGCGACGGCCATCGCCGCCGCCGTGCGCGCCGCGCTGCCCGACGGCGCGCAGCTGCTCGGGTTCACCCCCGACGCGGTCGGCACCGCGGTGCGTCGTGCGCTCGTCACGGCCCCCGGATGGCGTGACTTCGACTGGGAGATCGTGCATGAGAAGGCCGTCTCCCCGCGCATGAACCTGGCGCTCGACGAGGTGCTCACCTCGCGCGTGGGTGAAGGCCGCCGGCGCCCCACGCTGCGCATCTGGGAGTGGGACCAGTCGGCCGTGGTGATCGGCTCGTTCCAGTCGTACCGCAACGAGGTCGACCCCGAGGGTGCGGCTCAGCACGGCTTCGACGTCGTCCGCCGCATCTCCGGCGGTGGGGCCATGCTCATGGCCGCCGGGCAGATCATCACGTACTCGCTCTATGTGCCGGCATCCCTCGTCGCCGGGATGACCTTCGCCGACTCCTACGCGTTCCTCGACGACTGGGTGCTGCAGGCGCTGCGCTCCCTCGGCATCGACGCGGTCTACCAGCCCCTCAACGACATCGCCTCCTCGTCGGGCAAGATCGGCGGCGCCGCGCAGAAGCGCCTCGCCAACGGCGGGGTGCTGCACCACGCGACCCTGTCGTACGACATCGACGGACAGGTCATGACCGAGGTGCTGCGCATCGGCCGCGAGAAGCTCAGTGACAAGGGCACGACGTCCGCTGCCAAGCGCGTCGACCCGCTGCGCAGCCAGACCGGCCTGCCCCGCGCCGAGATCATCGAGCGCTTCAAGGACACCTTCCGCTCGCTCACCTCCGCGGAGGACGGTGCGATCACAGCCGACGAGTACGCCGACGCCGAGGCCCTCGTCGCGTCGAAGTTCGCGACGGACGCGTGGCTGCACAGGGTTCCGTGACCGACCCCTCGGAGGAACCCGGGGCGGCAGGCGCTCCAGGAATTCGGACGGATGCAGGAATCTCGGACGATTCTGCGGCATCCATCCGAAAAACGGACCAGTCTCCGAAATACGGTGCGGCGACCGTGGGCGCGGTGACCGTGATCGAGGGCGACAACCTGGTGGCCGCCGCCACGCTCCCCTCCGGATCGTTCACGCTTGTATACCTCGATCCGCCGTTCAACACGGGGCGCACGCGCGAACGCCGGGTGATGACCGCCACGCGGATGTCCACAACTCCGGAGGATCGGGTCGATACCGGGGCGGATGCTGCCGAAGCTGGCGGATCCGACGCAGATCTCCGGAGTTCTGGCACGGAGCCGAGCGAGCCCCGCGGTGCGGAACCGGCGAGACCGGAGCCCGAACCCGAGACCGAGGTGCGGCACGGCTTCCACGGACATCAGTACGAGCGGGTGCGCGGGATGCTCCGCGCCTACGACGACCGCTTCGACGACTACGGCGACTTCCTCATGCCGCGGCTCGAGGAGGCCTGGCGGCTGCTCGCCGACGACGGCACGCTCTACCTGCACCTTGACTACCGCGAGGCGCACTACGCCAAGGTGATGCTGGACGCGGTCTTCGGGCGGGACTGCTTCCTCAACGAGCTGATCTGGGCCTACGACTACGGCGCCAAGTCGCGCCGCCGCTGGCCCACCAAGCACGACACGATCCTCGTCTACGTGAAGAACCCGCGCGAGTACGTGTTCAACTCCGACGACGTCGACCGGGAGCCGTACATGGCCCCCGGGCTGGTCACGGCCGAGAAGGCCGCACGGGGCAAGCTCCCCACCGACGTGTGGTGGCACACCATCGTGCCGACGACGGGGCGCGAGAAGACCGGGTATCCGACGCAGAAGCCCGCCGGCATCCTGCGCCGTATCGTGACGGCGTCGAGTCGTCCGGGAGACAGGGTGCTCGACCTCTTCGCCGGATCCGGCACGACGGGGGCCGTGGCGTCGGCCCTGGGGCGCGACGCTGTGCTCGTCGACGACAACCCCGAGGCGATCAGGGTCATGAGCGAGCGGATGCCGCACGCCGAGGTGACGCGGGTCGACTGAGTCAGGCCGGTCGTTCTGTCGGCGGAGAGTCCGGTTCGTCGGCCGAAACAGGCGGATCCGACCGGCAGCGCGAACTTCGCACCGGCAAATCGACCTGCAGCGCTGGCAGGCGGGGCGAGCGGACAGGGCAGGCGGGCAGGCGGGGCGAGCGGGCAGGGCAGGTAGGCGGGGCGAGCTGGCGGGGCGAGCGGGCAGGGCAGGCAGGCGAGCAGGGCAGGCGGGGCGGCGGTGCCTGCGCCGACGCCACCGGGCTACGGGCGCAGCAGCGCGATGAACCGTTCGATGTCGGCGGCCATGTCGAGCGTCGGGTCGAGCATCCACGCGGACTGGAGCCCGTCGGCGAGGGCGTGCAGCGAGCGGACGACCCAGGCGGGGTCGAGGTCGGCGCGGATGTCGCCGGCATCCTGCGCCTCGATGACACCGGCGATCGCGGCGCCCTCGACGGTGGCGGTGCGGGCGCGGAAGTAGGCGTGCGCCGGGTGCTCCGGGTCTCCGGCCTCGGCCGCGAGCTGGGAGTAGAGCTGGACCAGGCCGGGCACCGAGGCGTTGTGCCGGATCACGGCGAGGAATGCCTCGGTGGTGTCCTCTCCGACGTACTCCAGCTCGTCGCGCTCGTCGCGGGCGCGGAGGATGGCCACGAACAGCTCCTCCTTGGTGCCGAAGTAGTGCAGGAGTCCGGCGGGGCTCAGGCCTGCGGCATCCGCGATCTCCCGCACCGACGCCTTGCGGTATCCATGCGCCGCGACGACGGACAGCGCAGCCTCGAGGATCTCCTCGCGCTTGATGACGCCCTTCGCGTATGCCCCTCGAGTCGCCATGACCCCAGCGTAAACCGGCGGCGCCGATCGCAAAAACCGAACGAAGTTCGTGAATGGCTTGCGAGGTCGACATCCGATCTGCGAGCATGTCCCATGAATACCGAATGATGTTTGGTATTGGTCCTGAAACCGCTCAACGAGGAGCCCCCATGTCTCTCTCCCCGCTCGACCCGGCCGCCGAGATCGCGGCCACCGGCGTCATCGCCACCGAACCGCCGTCCGCAGGCTCTCCCGCCGCGAGTCCGCCCGCGAATCGGCGGCTGCTGCCCAGCATGCTGATTTCGTCGCTCACCCTGTTCGCCACCTACGGCGGCCTCATCGCGATCCTGCTGCCCTCGCAGATCGCACTGCTGGACGAGGAGAACAAGGTCGCGAACCTCGCGATCGTCACGACCGTGTCGTTCGTCTTCACGCTGTTCGCGCAGCCCCTCGCCGGCGCCTTCAGCGACAGGACGCGCTCGCGGTTCGGCCGCCGAGCGCCGTGGATGGTCATGGGCGCGATCGTCGGAGGCATCTTCCTCTTCGGCCTGGGGTCGTTGACCGACATCCTGTGGATCACGGTGTTCTGGGTCGTCATCCAGGTCGCGCTGAACTTCCTCCAGGCGCCGCTGACGACGATCACCGCCGACCGGTTCCCGCGGTCGAAGCGCGGCGGCGCGAGCGCGATGATCGGACTCGGCACGCAGCTCGGGATGACGGTCGGCGTCATGATCGCGGCCGCACTCGGCTCGCAGATCGGGATCGGCTACTCCACCTTCGGCATCGCGGTGATCGTGGTGACGGTCCTGTTCGTCCTCCTCAACCGCGACTGGTCGTCCAAGAGCGCCCTGGTCGAGCCCTTCAGCTGGGGCGCCTTCTTCCGAGGCTTCTGGATCAACCCGCGCAAGCACCCCGACTTCGCCTGGGCCTTCGGGGCGAGGTTCCTCCTCATCCTCGGCTACTTCGTGGTCGCGACCTACCAGCTCTACCTGCTCACCGACTACATCGGGATGTCGCTCGTCGAGGCGCAGGGCGCGACCCTCACCCTGACGCTGATCCCTCTGGTGCCGACGCTGATCGCGATCGTGCTCTCCGGGTGGCTGAGCGACAGGCTCGGACGCCGCAAGGTGTTCATCTACGTCGCCTCCGTCGTCATGGTGGCGGGGCTCTCGGTGCCGATCTTCCTGCCGAACATGACGGGCATGATCATCATGAGCGTCGTGAACGGCATCGGGTTCGGTCTGTACATGTCGGTGGATGCCGCGCTGATGACCGAGGTCCTGCCGAGCGAGGGCACCGCGGCGGGCAAGGATCTCGGCATCCTCAACGTCGCGACCAACATCCCGCAGGCGATGAGCCCCGCGATCGCCGCGGTGATCATCACGTCCTTCGGCGGCTACGCCATGCTCTTCGGCTTCGCGATCGTCTTCGTGATCCTCGCCGCCATCGCCACCGCACCGATCAAGGGAGTCCGCTGATGACCGAGAATACGACCATGACCGATTTCGTAGAGGTGGACACCGCGGCAGGGCGGGTGCGCGGACGCTGGCGCCCGACGACGGGGACCGGACGGATGCCGCGGTCGGCGGCGTTCCTCGGCATCCCGTTCGCCGAGGCCCCCGTCGGGCCGCTGCGATTCCAGGCGCCCGTGCCCAAGGCTCCGTGGGAGGGCGTGCGCGACGCGCTCGAGTTCGCCGCCACCGCGCAGCGCGGCGACCCGGGTGTGACGCTGATCCCCGAGCCGTCCGTGCCGGGGGAGTCCACCCTCAACGTGAACGTCTTCACGCCCGATCCCGACGCGGCCGGCCTGCCCGTGCTCGTGTGGATCCACGGTGGAGGCTACTTCGCCGGGTCTCCCGCGAGCGCCTGGTACGACGGCCGCAACTTCAACCGCGACGGCGTCGTGACCGTGTCGATCTCGTACCGGCTCGGCTTCGACGGCTTCGGGTGGATCGAGGACGCCCCGTCGAACCGCGGCATCCGCGACTGGCTGCTCGCCCTGGAGTGGGTGCAGCAGAACATCGCGGCCTTCGGCGGCGATCCCTCGCGCGTCACGATCGCCGGGCAGTCCGCCGGCGGCGGCGCGGTGCTCACCCTGCTCGGGATGGAGAAGGCGCAGCACCTGTTCCACGGCGTCTACGCGATCTCGGGTGCGCTCGCCGACGTCTCGGCGGAGCGCGCCGAGAAGTTCGGCCGAGGGCTGGCCGCGGCCGGCGGGGTCGCGCCGACCGTCGCCGGCTTCTCCTCTCTCGACGAGGAGCGCGTGATCGCGCTCCAGAAGAAGGCGACGGAGCTGGGCCCGAGCTCTCTCGGCAGCATCGTCGAAGAGGGGCTCCCGCTGGGTCCGTCCGTCGACGGCGACCTTCTCGTGCGTCCGACGCGGGAGTCGCTGCGGGCGGGCGTCGGCGCCGACAAGCCGCTGGTGATGGGCGCGACCGACGACGAGTTCACGATGGCCTTCTCGGGGGTCGCGAAGAAGCTGCGCTGGGTTCCCAAGGCGTTCCTGCTGAACAGGCTCGGGATGCCGAAGGGCGCGATGCGTCCCTACCTGGCCGCCAACCAGGACGCCCTGGAGCGCGGCACCGCGGGCATCGCCGGGCGCCTGCTCACCGACAGGATGTTCCGCACCGCCGTGCTGAACATCGCCGAGGACCGCGGGGACGCTCCGACCTGGCTGTACCGGTTCTCCTGGCCGTCCGGCACATTCGGTTTCGCCGAGCACTGCCTCGACGTGCCCTTCTTCTTCGACTGCCTCGACGGCCCCGCGATGGTGCCGCTCGCCGGCCCGAACCCGCCCCAGGCCCTCGCCGATCAGGTGCACGCGGCCGCGACCTCGTTCATCGAGACGGGCGACCCCGGTTGGCCCGTCCACGAGGGCGATCGCGGCGTCGTCCGCGTGTGGGACACGCCGGTCAGCGACGTGGTCGACGGGTACGCGTCGGTGCGTGCGCTGCGGGAACCGGTGTCGTGACCGCGGCATCCGGGCGGGAGGGGCAGGCCCCTCCCGCCAGTCCGTCGCGCCCGCGTGCGCTGCTGTGGACCGCCGTCGCCCTGTTCGTCGTGTTCGTGCTGCTCGGCGTCGGCGTGCTCGCCTCCCCGCCGTCTCCGTGGACGCAGGCGCTCGACGACGCGTGGCGGGCGCTGCTCGGAGTGGGGCCGGAGTCGGCGCTGCCGGCCGGTCCGGTGGCGCAGCTGTTCCAGAACCTCGGTGCCCTGCCCGGCTTCGCGCTCATGATGATCGTGCTGCCGCTCGCGCTCGTCGCGATCGGGCGCTGGCGATCCGCGCTCTTCGTGATCGCCGTGCAGCTCGCCGGTCCCGGACTGCTCTCGCAGCTCACGAAGAACCTCGTCGACCGTCCCCGCCCCGCCGCCGACGAGGCCGCGGGTCTCTTCGGGCCGCTCGTCATGGTCGACCACGGATCGTTCCCCTCGGGGCACGCCGTGAGCACGGCGACGGTGATCGTCACGGTGTTCGCGCTGATTCCGGCATCCGCGGTGTGGATGCGCCGCATCTGGACGGTCGTCGGCCTGCTGCTCGCGATCGGCATCGTGTGGCAGCGCACGCTCATCAACGCGCACTGGTTCAGCGACACGCTCGCCGGACTCATCGGAGGCGCGGCTGTCGCGCTGCTGCTCTGGTGGGCGTTCGAGCCCTGGCTGCGTCGGGATCGAGCCCGGAAGGCGACCTTCCTCGGCCGCTGAGCGCTGAGCTCCGGGGACTGCGTGGGGTGGCGCCGCGCGGCGCTACCCCACGCGGTACGCGCGGTAGTGCACGGCGCTGGCCAGGCGCTGCGCCGACGCGAGGAAGAGACTCCGCTGCAGGTGGGCGAGCGCCGGGGCCGAGGTCTCGACGGTCACCGTCGTGCGGAAGGAGTACAGCGTCGGATCGACGTCCTCCCCGCGGCCCAGCCGGGCGAGCACCTCGTGTGGTCCCGTGCGCAGCCCGCGGGCGTGGAGCAGCAGGAGGTCGCCGGATGCCGTGCGCGCCGAGTACCTGCTGTCGATCTCGATCGTGCCGTCGGGGCGGACGAGCTGCCAGTCGGCGCCGCCGGGCAGGACCTCCGCGTCGACCTCTCCGCTCACCCGTCCGCCGAGGATCGGCACGACCCTGCGGTGGCCGGCGCTGGTGCCGAGGTGGTCCTCCAGTGGGCCGAGCGCGACCTCGACGTCGAAGGCGGGGGTGAGCGTGGGGACGGGCAGGGTCATCGGTCGTCCTTCGGGTCGTGGGGAGCGGATGCCGCGGCATCCGCTCCGGTGAGCACGGTGCACAGCCTCTCGAGCACCGGAACCGCCGCGGAGAGCACCGCGCGCTCCTCCTCGTCGAGGGCATCGGCCGCGCGCGCCACGAGCGCGGAGTGGGCGGCGTCGAAGCGGTCGAACAGATCGAGCGCGCGCGCCGAGGCGCGGACGACGACGCGGCGACCGTCGGCCGGGTCGGGGGTGCGCTCGACGAGATCATCGGCCTGCATGGCTCCGAGCAGGTTGCTCACCGTCGGACGGCTCAGACGCAGCGTCGCCGCGATCTCGGCCGGACCCTTCGCGACACCGCGCGGGAGGGTGCGGAGCACGTCGATCTGCGCCTCGGAGAGCTCGGGGAGGCGGGCCTCGGCACGGGTCGCCGCGAGCAGCGCCCGCCGCAGCGGGGAGATCACGCCGGCGAGGCGGGCGGCGTCGAGAGCGCTCATCGGTCCGCCCTCGCGCTCAGCGACGGACGCTCGTTGAGCGTCTCCGGGAGGAAGCCCGCCGCGGTCTTGTAGTCGGCGGCGATCCGCTCGCGCTCGGCGCGCGGCACCACGTCGTCGATGTCGGCGAACCCCTCGGGCGCGCGCTCGGCGGCGACGAGCATCACCCGCTCGGGGCCGGTGGCCCTGGTGCCGGCGAGCAGGGCGGTCATCGCGGGACGGCGGTCGTCCTCGTAGCGGGTGAGCGCCTCGTCGATCGAGTCGGCCGTGGCGAGGTGGAACGCGAGGGTGCGCGCGTCGAGGATCGCCTGTGAGCCGCCGTTCGAGCCGTTCGGGTACATCGCGTGCGCGGCGTCGCCGAGGAGCGTCGTGCGGCCGAAGGTCCACCGGGGCAGTGCGTCGCGGTCGACCATCGGATACTCCAGGATCTCCTCGGCTGCGGCGATCGCCCCCGGAACATCGAGCCAGTCGAAGCTCCAGTCGCGGAACAGCTCCGCGATCGGCGCCGGGTCGATCGCCCGGTTCCAGTCGGCGTCGCCCGAGCCCCCGACGCGCTTCTCGGCGATGAAGTTCACGAGCACCCGGCCGTCGGCATCGGCCTCCTGCAGCGGATACGCGACGAACTTCTGCTCGCCGTCGCCGGCCATGATCATGGTGCGACCGTCGAGGAACGCCGGGATGCGGGCGACCCCCCGCCACAGCGTCAGGCCGCTCCAGGGCGGAGCGCCCTCCGCGGGATAGCGCAGGGCGCGCAGGGCGGAGTGGATGCCGTCGGCACCGACGACCACGTCGGCCGTCGCCTCGACCTCGCCGTCGGCCGTCGCGAATCGCGCGGTCTCGGTGCCGTCGGCGTTCGAGCGGATGCCGATGAGGCGGTGGCCGAGACGGATCGGCTCGGCCAGCCGCGCGTCGGCGAGATCGCGCAGGGCCAGCTGCAGCCGCCCGCGGTGCACCGACAGCTGCGGCCAGCGGTACCCGGCGGCGACGCCGCGCGGCTCGTCCCAGATCGCCTGCCCGAAGCGCGTGAAGTACGCGAGCGTGCGCGGCTCGACCCCGAGCGCGGCGATCGTCTCGGCGACGCCCAGTTCGGTGAGCTCGCGCACCGCATGCGGGAGCAGGTTGATGCCGACCCCGAGTCCGCGGATGCCGGTGCTGCGCTCGTAGACGGTGACGTCCGTGAGGCCGGCCTCATGCAGGCTGATCGCGGCGGCGAGCCCGCCGATGCCCGCGCCGACGACGATGATCTTCATCGATCTCTCCCTCTCGCACCCGCCGTGGGTGCCGGGGATAGTTTTGCAACAAAACTAGTTTGGGCGCAAGAGGGGGTTCAGTCCTGGGCGGCCGCGCGGGCGGCGGACTCGAGGATGACGTCGACCCCGAGCAGGAAGAGCTCCCGGTCCTGCAGGTCCGACAGCAGGACGCTGTGCTCCGCGATCAGCGGGAACTGCCGCGGATCGGCGAGGAGGGGGGAGTCGATCCACGGGCTGTCCGCACCGTCGTCCTCGGCGACCGCGCGCGCCCTGGCGATGCCGGCCGCGACCGACAGGACGTGCGAGGCGAGCAGCGCGTAATGATGCACGAGAGTCTGCCCGCGCAGCCCCGCACGGTGCAGAGCGTCGAGCATGAGCTCGATGGCGGCGAGTTCCCCGGGGCCGTGGGTGGTCAGCGCGGTCGCCTCGGTGCCGATCGCGGGGTGGCGGACGTACAGCGCGAGGGTCTCCTCGGCGAGTGCGCGCAGGCGATCCGCCCACTCTTCGACGGGCAGGGAGACGGATGCAGCGGCGCGGCCGTTCAGCTCGTCGAGGAGCGCGCCCATCAGCGCCTCCTTGCTCGCGAAGTGCCGGTAGATCGCCGTGGGGTCCGCACCGAGCCGTGCGCCGAGGTCGCGAACCGAGATCGACGCGACCCCGGTCGCCGCGAGCTCCATGCCGGCCTCGATGATCACCGCGCGATCCAGCCGCACGCGGGTTGATGCCTTGTCGTTCGCCATCGTCTCTCCGGTCTTCCTCGCTCCATCGTGCCATGACGCGGCGCGATCTCCTCAGCAGACTACGGCCGCGCAACAGTCATGACAACAGTGTTGACATTGCCGATGACGGCGGATAGCTTTATCGCGATCCTGCAGCTTCGACGACGAAGAAAGGCGCGCGATGACGAGCGACATCATCTTCCACGGAGGTCCCGTGTTCACCGGAAGCGGTGCACCCCTCGAGAACCACGCGGTCATCGTCCGCGGCGGACGCATCGCGGCCGTGGTCCCCGAGACCGACCTCGCCGCCGCATCCGACGCCCGGCGCATCGACCTGCGCGGAGCCCTGCTCAGCCCGGGGTTCCAGGACGCGCACATCCATCCGGTCGGCGGCGGCATCGAGCTGCTGCAGTGCAACCTCACGGATGCCGAGAACGCCGAGGAGACCTCGGCCCTCATCCGCGCCTACGTCGCGGAGAACCCCGAGGTCGAATGGGTTCTCGGCGGCGGCTGGGGCATGGACCACTACCCGGGCGGCAACCCGCCCCGGCAGCTGCTCGACGAGGCGGCGGGCGGACGACCCGTGCTGCTGCAGAGCCGCGACCACCACAGCACCTGGGCCAGCACCGCGGCCATCGAGCGCGCCGGCATCACCGCCGAGACGGCGGATCCCGAAGACGGCCGCATCGTCCGCGAAGCCGACGGGTACCCCGCCGGGACCTTCCACGAGGGCGCGGGCGACCTGTTCGCCCACGTGCGCCCCGCGACCTCGGACGAGCTCGCCTACCAGGGGCTGCTGCGCGCGCAGGACGAGCTCATCGCCCTCGGCATCACCGGCTGGCAGGACGCGATGGTCGGCGCCGGGGTCGCCGGCATCGCCGATCCGCTCGGCGCCTACGAGCGGGCCATCGAGGAGGGAACCCTCAAGGTGCACGTGGTCGGAGCCCAGTGGTGGGTGCGCGACGGAGGCATCGAGCAGGTCGAACGGATGATCGCCCGGCGCGAGGCGGCAGCGGCGGCTCATCCCGACCGCCGCCTCGATCTCGGCACCACGAAGATCATGGTCGACGGCGTCGCCGAGAACCAGACGGCCGCGATGCTCACGCCGTACCGCGACGGCTCGGGGCACGACACCTGCAACCACGGCCTCAGCTTCATCGCCCCCGAGAACCTGCGCCGCTACGTCACCGCGCTGGATGCCGCAGGGCAGCAGGTGCACATGCACGCGCTCGGCGACCGGGCGGTGCGCGAGGCGCTCGACGCCCTCCAGGACGCGCACGACGTGAACGGCGCGACCGACGGCCGGCACCACCTCGCCCACCTGCAGATCGTCGCGGAGGACGACGTCCTCCGCTTCGCGGAGCTCGACGCCATCGCGAACATCCAGGCGCTGTGGGCCACGCACGAGGACCAGCTCGACGAGCTCACCCTCCCTTTCCTCCAGGACGGGCAGGAGGCCAGGCAGTACCCGTTCGGGGACTTCGCACGCGAGGGCGTCCGCTTCGCCGCCGGCAGCGACTGGCCGGTGTCGACCGCCGACCCGATCGCGGCCATCCACATCGCCGTGAACCGCACCGTGCCCGGCTCCGAACGCGGCCCGCTCGGCGGCGAGCACCAGCGCCTCGATCTGGAGACCGCGCTCGCCGCGTACACCTCCGGCACCGCGTACGTGAACCGCCGCGAGGGCGACACCGGCAGCATCCGCGAGGGCTATCTCGCCAACCTCGTCGTGCTCGACCCGAACCCGTTCGCCGGTCCGGCATCCGAGATCCACCGCACCCGCGTCGCCTCGACCTGGATCGAGGGGCAGCCCGTGTACGAAGCCGAATCCGCCACCACCCGCAAGGAGTCCTGATGTCGCGCATGTTCCTCCGTGGCGGCGCCGTCGCCGTCGCCGGCATCCTCTCGGTCGCCGCCCTGGCCGCCTGCTCGCCCGCCGCCGGGGGAGGAGGCGCCGACGAGCCGATCGACTGGAAGATCACGTCGACGACCGCGGCCCCCAGCGGCGACATCGACTCGTTCACCTTCGCGAGCTACTCCGAGCCGTACTCGCTCGACTACGCCTACGCCTTCGACTACTCCGATAACCAGGTGCTCGCCAACGTCTGCGAGTCGCTCCTGCGGCTGAACCCCGACTTCTCGCTCACGCCGGCCCTCGCCGAGTCCGTCGATCACCCGACGCCGGAGACCTGGGTCTACACCATCCGCCAGGGCGTGACGTTCCACGACGGCACGCCGTTGACCGCCGCCGACGTCGTCGCCTCCATGTCGCGCCACCTCGACCCCGCGGTCGGATCGTCGTGGTTCTCGGTGTACCAGAACGTCGTCGACATCTCGCAGACGGGCGAGAACCAGGTCACCGTGACCATGTCGGGTCCCGACTCGCAGTTCAACCTCTCGATGGGCGGCTCTGCGGGTGTGATCGAATCCGCGGCGACCCTCGCCGAGAAGGGCGCCGACTACGGCAACTCGACCGGAGGGGTCAACTGCACCGGGCCGTTCTCCTTCACGACGTGGGAGTCGGGGGAGTCGATCACCCTCACGCGCTACGACGGATACTGGGACGAGGATCTCCGGGCACGCTCGGGCGAGGTGACGTTCGTCTTCATGGGCGACTCCACGGCGCGGGTGAACGCGATGAAGTCGGGCAGCGTCGACGGCGGCTGGATGATCCCGATGGAGGCCGTGCCGCAGCTGCGCGCCTCCGGCAAGGGCGACGTGCTGTTCGGCCCCTCCACCGCCGTCGGCAACATCGTGATCAGCGACCTCGACGGCCCGCTCGGCGACCTCAGGGTGCGCAAGGCGCTGTTGCTGGCGATGGACCGCCAGGGCATCGTGCAGGCCGCGGCCCGAGGCGTGGGCGAGGTCACCGACGTCATGACCACCGAGTCGGTCTGGCGAGACGGATCGGATGCCGCCCGCACCACAGCTTTCGACGACATCACCCACTACGAGCAGAACCTCGAGGAGGCGAAGAAGCTCATCGCCGAAGCGGGCGTCGAAGGGGAGACCCTCACGTACGTCACGGCGCCGATCGGCAACGACTTCGCCGTCATCTCGCAGGCCACAGCCGCGGCCGCGCAGTCGATCGGCCTGAAGGTGAAGGTCGAGTCCGTGAGCCCCGCCGCGTACACGGCGCTGTTCTCCGACCCGAGCGCCAGGGAAGGGGTCGACCTCTTCTACACGAGCTGGTACCTCTCCAGCCCCGACGCGCTCGAGATGTACTCCGTGCTGCGCACCGGCGAGTTCAGCAACTACGGCGGCTGGTCCGACCCCGCATTCGACGAGGTCGTGAACCAGGCGATCGCCACCGACGACCCCGCCGCTCGCAGCGAGCTCACCGCGAAGGCGCAGCAGATCGCGAACGCCGAGCTGCCGTGGCTGCCGCTGTCGACCGGCCCGCTGTCGCTCTTCCAGGGCGAGCGCATCAGCGGGATCTCCCCGTCGATGGCCTTCCTTTACTACCCCTGGGCCGCCGAGGTCGGGGCTCGCTGAGGTCGGATGCCGCGCATCGCCCGGTGCGCGGCATCCACCCCTCTCCCGACACGGACGCCCTTCACCCCTGAACCCTGAGGAGATCACCCGATGCATGCCGCTCGACGCGTCGCCGGGAAGCTCGGCGGACTGCTGCTGACGCTGTTCCTCGCCTCGCTGCTCGTCTTCTTCTCGCGCTTCCTCGTGCCGGGGGATCCCGTGAGCTTCCTGCTGCGGGGCCGCAAACCCAGCCCCGAGGCCGTGGCGCAGGTCACGGCCCAGTACGGCCTCGACCGCTCGCCGATCGAGCAGTACCTCCGCTGGATCGGCGGGGCGGTGCGGGGCGACTTCGGCCGCTCATTGCAGTTCCGGCAGGACGTGAGCGTCGTGCTCGGGGAGCGGCTGCCCGTCACGCTCACCCTGGTCGTGATGGCGGGCGCGATCATCGCGGTCGTCGGGCTCGTGCTCGGAGCCGTGGCCGCTCTGAACAGGGGCCGGCTCGTGGACCGCGTCGTGCTGATCGGACTCACCGTGCTCGGGGCGATCCCGTCGTTCGTCGGCTCGATCATGCTCATCGCGGTGTTCTCGGTGCAGCTCGGCTGGTTCCCCTCGTTCGGGTCGGGGGAGGGCTTCCTCGACACCGTCCACCACCTGGTGCTGCCCTCCATCGCGCTGGCGATCGTGTTCATCGTGCTCGTCGGAAAGGTGACGCGCTCCGCGATGGTCGAGCAGCTGAGCCGGGAGCACGTCGAGGTCTCCACGAGCCGCGGCGTGAAGCGCTCGATCGTCGTACGCCGACACGTGCTGCGCAACGCGCTGGGCCCCATCCTCACGGTCAGCGGCGTGCTCGTCGCCGGTCTCATCGTCGCGAGCTCGATCGTGGAGGCCGCGTTCGGCCTCTCGGGCGTGGGCTCGCTGCTCGTCCAGTCGGTCGACCGCCTGGACTTCCCCGTCGTCCAGGCGATCGTGCTGCTGGTGGTGGCGGCGTTCGTCGTCATCAACGCGATCGTCGACATCCTCGAACCCTGGATCGACCCCCGATCCGCCGCAGGAGCTGGTGCCCGATGACCTCCTCGACCCCCACGCTGGCGGTGCGCGTGCTGCGTGCGCCGCGCATCCCCCGGCCGCCGATCCTCTTCGCGATCAGCGCCGTCGTGCTCCTCGTCGTCACGCTGGCCGCGGTCCTCGCCCCGTGGATCTCCCCCTACGACCCGGATGCCGTCGACTTCACCGCGTTCTACGCCCCGCCGTCCGCCGCGCACTGGCTCGGCACCGACGCGCTCGGCCGCGACATCCTCAGCCGCATCATCTGGGGTGGGCGCACCGCGCTGATCGGCCCGCTCGCGGTCGTGCTGTTCTCCACGGTGCTCGGCATCCTGCTCGGCCTCCTCGCGGGGTGGCGCGGCGGGTGGATCGACGCCGTCCTCGGCCGCGTGTTCGACGTGCTGTTCGCGTTCCCCTCGCTGCTGATCGCGATCATGGCCGTCGCGCTGTTCGGCAAGGGGCTGCTCGCCCCGGTGATCGCGATGAGCATCGCCTACGCGCCGTTCGTCGCGCGGCTGACGCGGTCGCTCGTCGCCGCCGAGCGCACCAGACCCTACGTCTCGGCCTATCGGGTGCAGGGGTTCGGCGGCGCGTGGATCGCACTGCGCCGCGTGCTGCCCAACATCACCCCCATCGTCGGCGCGCAGTCGACGCTGAACTTCGGCTACGTGCTCGCCGAGCTCGCCGGCCTCTCCTTCCTCGGCCTCGGCGTGCAGCCGCCGACGGCCGACTGGGGCGGCATGATCAACGAGGCCCAGTCGGGCGTCGCCTCAGGACAGTTCCTCCCCGCCATCGCCCCGGCCGTGATCGTCGTGATCGTGGTCGTCGCGGTGAACATCATCGGCGAGGAACTGTCGGACCGCATCGGCGGATCGGAGTTCGCATGACCCTTCTCGACATCAGCGACCTGACGCTCGACCTGCCGAACGGCATCCGCCTGCTCCACGGCATCTCGCTGAGCGTCTCGCCGGGGGAGACCGTCGGACTCGTGGGCGAGTCCGGCTCCGGCAAATCCCTCACCGCGCGCTCCGTGCTCGGTCTGCTGCCCGACGGTGCCGTGGTCGGAGGCTCCGTGACGGTCGACGGCCGCTCGCCGCTCCGGGCAGGGGCCGATCGGCAGGAGATCCGTCGGCACGAGGCGGCGATGGTCTTCCAGGATCCCCGCGCAGGCATCAATCCCATGCGCACGGTCGGCGATCACGTCACCGAGGCGCTGCGGCTGTGCGAGGGCTGGCCTGCGGGGAAGGCGCGCGACCGCGCCGTCGAGCTGCTGACCGCCGTGCGGCTGCCCGCGCCGAGCGAGCACCTGGAGCAGCATCCCCACGAGCTCTCCGGAGGCATGCTGCAGCGGGTGATGATCGCGGGGGCGCTGAGCGCGTCACCGAAGCTGCTGGTGTGCGACGAGCCCACCACCGCGCTCGACGTCACCACCCAGGCCGAGATCGTGCAGGTGCTGCGCGACCTCTGCGCGCAGATCGGGATGGGGATGCTGTTCATCACCCACGACCTCAACCTCGCCGGATCCCTGTGCGACCGGCTCGTCGTGATGAAGGACGGCGCCGTCGTGGAGGAGGGCCCGGCCCGATCCGTGCTGATCGCGCCCGCGGCGGACTACACGCGCAGGCTGGTCGCGGCGACGCCGAAGCTCACCGGCGCGGTGACGGTGGCGCCCGAGACCTCCGCCGACGCCCAGCTCGTGGTCACCGGGGTGGGGAAGACCTATCGTCGGCGGGGGCGCAGCGACGTCGCCGCCGTGGTCGACGCCGAGCTCGTGATCCCCCGAGGCGGTTCGCTCGCCGTCGTGGGCGAGTCGGGCTCGGGCAAGTCGACTCTCGCGCGCATGATCGTCGGGCTGGAGGAGCCGGATGCCGGGGAGATCCGCATCGGCGGCCGCTCGATGGCCGGCATCCCCCGCACCCGCGCGGAGCGGCTGGAGCGCGCCAAGAGCGTGCAGATGGTGTTCCAGGACCCGTACCTGTCGCTCGACCCCCGCATCCCGGCCGGGCGCGCGATCGAAGACGTGCTGACGCTGCACACGGGGCGCACCGGCGCCGCGGCGCGCGCACGGGCGCTGGAACTCCTCGTCGCGGTCGGCCTCTCCGAGGAGCACCTGACCGCGCGACCCCGCACCCTCTCCGGGGGCCAGCGCCAGCGCGTCGCGATCGCCAGGGCGCTCGCGGTGGAGCCGGAGCTGCTCGTGATGGACGAGGCCACCAGTGCACTCGACGTCTCGGTGCAGGCGCAGGTGCTCGATCTCGTCGCCGGCATCCGTCAGCAGCAGGGACTCACGCTGCTGTTCATCAGCCATGACCTCGCCGTGGTGCGCCGAGTGTGCGCCGAGACGATCGTGATGAAGCGCGGACGCATCGTCGAAGCCGGACCCACGTCGCAGCTGCTCGATGATCCGCAGCACGAGTACACCCGCCTGCTCATCGACTCGGTGCCCGTCCCCGTCGTGTGAAGATCGGGGCCGCCGCCGTCACTTTGTCGGCGCCATGGACGCTGAGCCGGCGGACGCGCCGGGGCTGCGCCGGCATCCGGTGTCTCGCGCCGACAGGACGACGACGGATGCCGGGACGAGGCCAGCACGACCAGCCCGCCACGGTGGCTCAGGCCACGTACACTTTGCGGAGCGTCTCGGTCACGGTCCACACGGTCTGCATGCCCTCGGCCAGACGCACGAGAGAGCCGGGGCCCATCTCCAGCGGCGGCAGAGGAGGTGACACGAACTCGATCACGGCGTGACCCGACAGCACGACGAAGACCTCGTCGGCCTCGGTGTCGGATGCCGTGCCGGGGGTCATCTCCCAGATGCCGACCTCGGTGTCCCCGACGGTCGCGAGGGGCAGCAGCGCCGCGGTCGGCGACCCGGACACGACCGTCGCCGCGGGCAGCGCCTCGTGCGGGAGATCGACAGCGCGCGCATCGATCCCGGACCCCGCATCGATCCCGGACCCGGCGTCGATCCCGGACCCCGCGTCGAGGCCGGACCCGGCATCGATCCCGGACCCGGCGCCGGCGTCGAGTCCGGACCCGGCGTCGAGCGCGCTCACGAGTCGAACCCCATGCCCACGGCGTCGAGCGCCTTGAGGAAGAGGTTGCGCTTCCCGTCGTTGTGGTCGGCCTGGTTCATCGCGGCTCGGACCAGGTTGATGCCGATCGCGGCGGCGGGCTCCGGCGGGAACGGGATCGGCTTCTCGCGCACCATCTTCAGCTCGGTGCGCTCGGTCTCCTCACCCGACAGCTTGTCGAGCATGACGTCGGCCGCGAAGCGCGCGGCGCCGACGCCCAGTCCGGTGAAGCCGGTCGCATACGCCACGCGGCCCTTGCGCGCGGTGCCGAAGAACGCGCAGAAGCGGCTGGACGAGTCGATCGCCCCCGCCCAGCGGTGCGTGAACGTCAGCCCCTCCAGCTGCGGGAACGTCGTGAAGAAGTGCGAGGCGAGCTTGCGGTGGCTCTCCATGCGGTCCTCGTACTCCGGGCGCACCTTGCCGCCGAAGTGGTAGATCGCGTCGTACCCGCCGAAAAGGATGCGGTTGTCGGCGGTGAGCCGGTAGTAGTGGAACTGGTTCGCGCTGTCGGCGAGGCCCTGACGGTTCGACCAGCCGATCGACGCGAGCTGCTCGTCGCTCAGCGGCTCCGTCATCAGCACGTAGTCGTACACGGGAACGGTCATGAGGCGGTTGCGCTTCAGCAGCGACGGGAACACGTTGGTCGCGAGCGCCACGGCATCCGCCGTCACCCGCCCGCCGGGGGCGATCAGAGTGATCGGACCCGACCCGTCGCCCTCGACGCCGCGCACGATGGAGTGCTCGTAGATCTCCACGCCGAGCTCGACGGCGACGCGGGCCAGTTCCATCCCGAGCTTCGCGGGGTGCACCATCGCGCAGCCCTCGCGGTCCCAGTCTCCGGCGAGGAACGTGGGGGAGTGCACCTCGGCCTGCACCGCGGACTCGTCGAGGTAGCCGTGCTCCTCCCGGTACCACTCGACCTGGTGCGGCTCGACCGCGACGGCCAGTTGTCCCGTGCGCTCGAAGTCGACCTTCATGTCGTACTTCGCGACCGTCGCCTCGATCGCGTCGAGGTTCTCGAGCCCCAGCTCCTCGAGCCGGTCGATCTCCTCGGGCCAGCGGTTCACGCCGTTCTCGTGCCCGTGGGTGAGGCTGGCCTCGCAGAAGCCGCCGTTGCGACCCGACGCCGCCCAGGCGATGCGCGAGGCCTCCAGCAGCACCACGCGCCGCTCGGGATCGCGCTCCTTGGCGCGGACGGCCGTCCACAGGCCGGCGTATCCGCCTCCGACGATGGCCAGATCGGCCGTGATGTCGACGGAGAGCGTCGGGTGCTCGACGCGTTCGACGTCGTCGAGCCAGAACACCCCGAGCGCGGTGTCGCGCAGGGAGGCGTCGATGACCGACTCGGCGGGCTTCTGGCGTTCGAAGACGGTGGTTCCCATGATCACTCCGTTGCGATCGGGGCGCGCGTCAGCGCGTGCCCCAGTTGTAGAGGTCCTTGTAGAGGCCCGCGTAGAGCAGGCTCTCGGTGTGCACGACGCCGGGGATGGTGCGGATGCGGGTCGCGATGAGGTCGATGAGGTCCTCATCGCTCTCGCACACGGCCTCGACGAGGATGTCGAAGGTGCCGAGCGTGACGACGACGTAGGCCAGCTCGGTGATCTTGGTGAGCTCCTGCGCGATCGACCGCGGATCCTTGTCGACGCGGATGCCGATCATCGACATGCGGTGGAAGCCGAGCTGCATCGGATCGGTCACGGCGACGATCTGGATGATGCCCGCCTCCGTCATCCGCTGCACCCGCTGGCGTGCGGCGGCCTCGCTGAGCCCGACCGCGCGGCCGATCTCGGCGTAGGGGCGGCGGCCGTCCTCCTGGAGGAGCTCGACGATCCTCTTCGAGACGTCATCCAGGGCGGGGTGCTTCGGAGTGCTGCTCATGTGTCGATATTGACAGGTTGAACACGCCCATGCAACTGATTCAGTTGTTTCGAGGGAGAAAGAGCTTCAGAATCCGCACGGATGCCGGTACGATATCGCCATGTCCTCAGAGAAGAACTCCGCGACGCTGCAGAACTTCATCGGCGGCCGCTACGTGCCCGTGAACGGAGCGGGTCACCTGCCGCTCATCGACCCCGCGACCGAGGAGGTCTACGGGCAGCTGCCCCTGTCGGATGCGAGCGACGTCGACGCGGCCTACGCCGCGGCATCCGCCGCCTTCCCGCTCTGGCGCGACACCACGCCCGCCGACCGTCAGCTGGCGCTGTTCCGCATCGCCGACGAGATGGAGGCGCGTGCGGAGGAGTTCGCCGACCTGGAGTCGCAGGACACCGGCAAGCCGCGCGCGAGCCTCGTGGCCGATGAGATCGTGCAGTCGATCGACCAGCTGCGCTTCTTCGCCGGAGCCGCCCGCAGCCTCGAGGGGCGCGCCGCCGCGGAGTACATGGCCGGCCACACGTCCTTCGTGCGGCGCGAGCCCGTCGGCGTGATCGGCCAGGTCACCCCGTGGAACTACCCGCTCAACATGGCGGTGTGGAAGATCGCCCCCGCGCTCGCCGCCGGCAACACGGTCGTGCTCAAGCCTGCAGAGTCGACACCGCTCACCACGCTGCTGCTCGCCGAGATCGTGGCGATGCACACCCCCGGCGGCACGCTCAACGTCGTGCTGGGCGACCGTGACACCGGTGTGGCCCTGGTCGAGCATCCTGTTCCGCAGATGGTCGCGATCACGGGTTCGGTCCGCGCGGGCATGGCCGTCGCACGGTCGGCCGCGAACGACGTCAAGCGCGTGCACCTGGAGCTCGGCGGCAAGGCCCCGGCGATCGTGTTCCCCGGCGCCGACATCGCGAAGGCGGCATCCGGCATCGTCACGGGCGCCTTCTTCAACGCCGGGCAGGACTGCACCGCCGCGACCCGCGTGCTCGTGCACTCGTCGATCCACGACGAGCTCGTCGCCGCTCTGGTGGAGAAGACGACGACGGATGCCCGCACCGGGGGGCCGCGTGAGGAGGGCGTGCTCTACGGGCCGCTGTCGAGCGCGGCGCAGCTCGCGCAGGTGCAGGGCTTCGTCGACCGGCTCCCCGCGCACGCCAAGATCGAGGTCGGCGGCCGGCGGCAGGGGGATGCCGGATACTTCTTCGAGGCCACGATCGTGTCGGGGATGCAGCAGGACGACGAGGCCGTGCAGGGCGAGATCTTCGGCCCCGTGCTGACGGTGCAGTCCTTCGAGACCGACGAGGAGGCGCTCGCGCTGGCGAACGGCGTGGACTACGCGCTCGCGTCCTCGGTGTGGACGACCGATCACGCGCGGGCCATGCGCTTCTCGCGTGACCTCGACTTCGGCTGCGTGTGGATCAACACGCACATCCCGTTCGTGTCGGACATGCCGCACGGCGGCTTCAAGCACTCCGGCTACGGCAAGGACCTGTCGCAGTACGGCTTCGACGACTACACGCGCATCAAGCACGTCATGACCGCGCTCGACTGAGTCGGCGCCGGTACGACAGGGGGCATCGCTCGGCCGTGTCGTTCTGTCGGCGGGGAAGCACGGATGCCGGTGGGATCGGACCGGTTCCGCCGACGGAGTGCTACTTGAGCCGACAGAACGGTCGGAGGGGCGCTCGGTGGGACGGTCGGAGTGGCGAGGTCGGAGTCACTCGGACTCGCGCAGTGCGCGGGTGGTCTGCTCCATCGCCTCCGCGGACTCGGCGACGATCGCCCGCATGGCCGACTCGGCGCGCTCGGCATCCCTCGACTGCACCCCGGCGGCGACCTCGCCGTGCAGGCGCAGCGCCTCCGGATCCGCGACGTCCGGCATCAGGTCGTGGTGCGTCCTGCCCTCGAGGACCGCGACGACGATCGGCGACAGGCTGCTGAGCATGACGTTGTGCGAGGCCTGGAGCAGCGTGGTGTGGAAGTCGATGTCGTGGGCGAGGTACTCGTCGGTGTCGGCGGCGCGTGAGGTCGACGACATCCCGATGACCGCAGCGGTCAGCGCACCGCACTGCGCCGGAGTCGCGTGCAACGCGGCGAGCCGGGCGGCGACGGGCTCGACGGCGCTGCGGAGCTCGCTGAGGCTCTGCAGCAGCTCGGCGCGCCGCGGTCCGTCGAGCCGCCACCGCAGCACGCGCTGGTCGTAGGGGCTCCACGTCTCCGGCGGCTGCACGATGATGCCGACGCGCTGGCGCGACGCGACCATGCCGAGCGATTCGAGCACGCGCACCGCCTCGCGGATCGCGCTGCGTGAGGCGCCGAACTCGGCCACGGCGTCGTCCATGATGATCCGGCTGCCGGGGGTGCGGCGCTCGGCGCCGATGTCCGCACCCCAGCGCTCGACGATCACATCGTGCAGAGCGTTCTGAGGCATGGCCTCATGGTAGGGGAAAGACCCGATGTTTGCATCCGCTCACGCAAGCGGAGCAGATAATCCCGCACAGATCTTGAAATAGTCAGATTATTTAGGTACCGTACTCGTAAATATCAGACGGAAGCGCCGTGGCTCTCGGACAGTGCTTCCCCCATGGGAGGAACAATGATGGTTCCCTTGACACTGCTGAAGACGGCGGACCCTGCCCCGATCGTCCCCGTCGGCTCGGACGCCCAGCTCATCACCGCCGCACTGATCGGCTTCGCCGTGATCATCGTCCTGATCACCTGGCTGAAGGTGCATCCCTTCCTCGCCCTGACGATCGGCGCACTCGGCGTCGGCATCGGCGCGGGTATGGCCACCGGCCAGGCGCTCACCAGCTTCTCCAACGGCTTCGGCTCGACTATGGGCGGCGTCGGCGTGTTGATCGCCCTCGGCGCGATGTTCGGCAAGCTGCTCGCCGACTCCGGCGGCGCGGATCGCGTCGTCGACACCCTCGTCTCGCGGTCGAGCAAGAGGGCACTGCCCTGGACGATGGGCGTCGTCGGCGCCGTGATCGGTCTGCCGATGTTCTTCGAGATCGGCCTCGTGCTGCTCATCCCGGTGATCATCCTCGTCGCCCGCCGCTCGGGCGTCGCGCTGATGAAGATCGCCATCCCCACCCTCGCCGGCCTCTCCGCGATGCACGGTCTCGTGCCCCCGCACCCCGGACCGCTGATCGCGATCGACGCCCTCGGCGCGAACCTCGGCCTCACCCTCGCGTTCGGCGTGATCATCGCGATCCCGACGATCATCATCGCGGGCCCCGTCTTCAGCGGGTTCGCCGCGAAGTGGGCTCCCGTGCCCGTGCCCGACATGTTCCTCACCGCCGAGGACAAGGGCGAGGACGTCACGCAGCGCCCGCGCCCCTCCTTCGCCGCCGCGCTCTCCAGCATCCTGCTTCCGGTCGTGCTCATGATGGGCAAGGCGCTCGCCGCGGTCATCGCGCCCGACTCGACGGATGCCTGGAAGGTCGTGCTCGACTTCGTCGGCACCCCCGCGATCGCGCTGCTCATCACGTTGATCTTCGGCATCTTCGTGCTCGGCGCCGGCGGGAAGATGAACCGCACCAGCGTCGCGCACTCCCTGGAGAGCAGCCTCCCGCCGATCGCCGGCATCCTCCTCATCGTGGGTGCGGGCGGCGCGTTCAAGCAGGTCCTCATCGACACCGGCATCGGCGAGGTCATCACCAGGGCCGTGCTCGAGAGCGGGGTCTCGGTGCTGCTGCTCGGCTGGCTCGTCGCCGTGCTCGTGCGCATCGCCACGGGCTCAGCCACGATCGCCACGATCACGGCGGCCGGTCTCATGACCTCCGCCGCGTCGACGCTCCCCGGCCCGGAGGTCGCCCTCCTCGTGCTCGCGATCGGCTCCGGCTCGGTGTTCCTCTCGCACGTGAACGACGCCGGGTTCTGGCTCGTCAAGCAGTACCTCGGAACGAGCCTGCCGCAGACGTTCAAGACCTGGACGGTGCTGGAGTGCCTGATCTCGGTCGTCGGCCTCGCCGGCGTGCTGCTCCTGGATCTGGTGGTCTGATCATGACGACGACGAACGGACAGGACGCCGTGCAGACCCCGCCGGACCCGCCCATCGTGCTGGTGGTGATGGGTGTCTCCGGATCGGGCAAGTCCACCGTGGCCGGCATGCTCGCCGGACGGCTGGGCTGGGACCTCGAAGAGGGCGACGATCTCCACCCCGCGGCGAACGTCGCCAAGATGGCCGCCGGGGTGCCCCTCACAGACGAGGACCGGTGGCCGTGGCTGGAGCGGATCGCCGCGTGGATACAGCTGCACACGGCATCCGGAACCCCCGGGATCGTGACCTGCTCTGCGCTGCGCCGCGTCTACCGGGACCGGCTCAGCGGACCGGGCGTCGCCTTCGTCCATCTCGACGGCACGCGCGAGACGATCGCGAACAGGCTCAGCACCCGCTTCGACCACTTCATGCCGCAGAGCCTGCTGGGCTCGCAGTTCGCGACCCTGGAGCCGCTCGAGCCCGACGAGGAGGGCATCGTCGTCGACCTCGGCCGCGGCCCGAAGGACGAGGTCAAGGAGATCATGCGTCGCCTTCAGCTGTCGGCGCTCCCCGCGCCGGAGTACACCGACGAGGGGATGCTGGCCGACTGAGGCCCGCTCCGACGGGACCGACGAGTCTCGCACGGGCGCCGTGACCGACGCCCGTGCGAGACTGTCGGTCGTGGCGGAACGCCGGCCGAGAGCACCCGCCGGCCGGCGAGGAGGGGGACGCGTCGACATGGGGATCTTCAGCCTGCTCGAAGAGGCGCGAGCACGCATCGACGAGGGCGAGCAGGGGGCGGCGCGCGCCCTGCTGGTCGAAGGACTCGCAGGGGCGACATCCGCGACCGGCGCCGACGAGGCGTGCGCTCTCGCCGAGGCGACCGGACTGCTCATCGGACTCGACGTGGAGATCGAGCAGCCGGAGACGATCGATCGCCACCTGGAACGCCTGGCCGCTCTCACCGATGGCGTCGACGACGAGCGCACGGCGGAGGCGCTGGCGTACGCGGAGCTCCCGCGGATCGAGTTCGTGCACGGTCTGGACGACGTCGATCCGGTGCTGCACGTGGAGGTGCTCCAGCGCGCCGTCGCCCTCGACGCTCGCTGGCGCGACTCCCCGCATGCGGGCGTCCGGCGGGCAGCCGCCGAGGCCGCGCTCACCGCACAGATGATCCGCAAGTGGCTGGGGCAGTCACCCTCGTCCATCGCCGTGTCTCTCGACGAGCTCGCCCTCCGCCTCGGCGGAGAAGCCGACCCGCGGTCGGCGACGATCAGGCTCGATGCGATGTTCACCGCCTCGCGGCTGCGGGTCGAGAACGACCTCGACCTCTCCGGTGTTCCCGAGGTGCTCGATCTGGTCGTACGGGAGGCGCGCTCCGGTCCCGGCTCCGCGGGATTCGCCCTCGACGCCGCGCTGCTCCTCGCCGACATCGCGATCGCCGAGGGCGCTCCGGCGCTCGATGCCGTCGCCCCCGTGAGGCGGCTGCTGGCAGACGGGCTCGGCGAACCAGGGGTGCAGCGCGCGCGGCGCGAGACCCGGCACCTGGAGGAGATCCTCGATCGTCTCGACGGAGCGGATCGGGATGCCGTCGCCGCCGAGGAGTGGTCTGCTCTCCTCGGGCGGTACGCAGCGGACGCCGACGCCGATGCGCGCTCCCTCGTCCTCTCCGATCTCCTTCGCCACGTCGGCCCCACCGCGTATGCGACGGCATCCGGTCTCGCGCTGCTGCGCGAGGCCGACCGGGTGTTCCTGTCGGACGATGATCCGCGGTCGGCCCTCGCCCGGTTCGGCGTCGCGGCGCGCATCGCGAGCGTGCTCGGCCATCCCGATGGAGCGACGGCGGCGCGCGAGCCCTCGTCTCCCGAGCGAGACCCCGTGGCGGCCGTGGCCGCGTCCTTCGCCGTGGAGGAGAGGTTCGCCGCCTTCTGGGACGACGTCGAGACGGTGCCGATGATGGCCGCGCTGCTCCTCGACAGGGCGCTCCGGCAGTCCGATCTCGGCGGGCGGGACGATGCGCTGTCGACGCTCGCCCGGCTCTCCGCGAACGTGCGGTCGACGGGGCGCGACATCGCCAGGTCGGAGCGCGTGCAGGCGGGGTACTGGGAGAGCAGGTTCCTCCGTGATGCCGGACAGCAGGACGCATCCCGGAAGGCGATCGACGAGGTTCTCGCCGAGTTCTCCGCGGACCCGTCCGGCGACGTGCGCCGGTGGGCGGCGAACGCGCTGTGGTCGGCGTGGCGCTCCGATCTCACAGGGCAGACCGAATCGAGGGAGCTGCGGCGCCTCTTCGCCGAACGATTCGCCGACGACCCCGACGTGAGGATCCGCCGACTCGACGCGACCAGGATGCTCGGCGACGCGGTGGAGTCGCATGAGCAGGGGAGCACGGGCGCGGCGATCGACCTGCTCCGTGCGCTCGACGCCCGCTTCGGCGACGCCGACGACGACGACATCCAGGACACGGTCCGCCGTGCCCGCGAGAACCTCCGGATCCTCTCGCTGATGCCGGGGGCGGATGCCGCGTCCGGTGATGCGGCGACCGAACGGTACCGGTCGCTGCGAGATCGTCTCTACGCCGCCGACGAGCTCGCCGAGAAGGGGCGGGTCGCCGAGGCGGAGGGCCTCTGGAGGGGCGTCGTCGAGGAGAGCGCCGGAACAGACGACGTCGATGTCGCGATGCTGCGGCTCGCGGCGCTGGACGCCTGGGCGGGCTGGCTCCAGGACGCCAAGTACTGGGAGCAGGTCGCGACGCTGGCGCGCCAGGCGACCCTCATCCGGGCAGGGAGCGACCTCCGCGCCGAGCGCGTGCAGGCCCGCGCGTACCTCCGGCTGGGCATGGCGCTCGGAGCTCTCGGGGACCCTCGCGGGGCGATCGCGGCGTACGAGGCGCTCGATGCGCTCGCCGAGGGGGAGACAGACGGAGAGCTGGCGACGACGCGCCAGCAGGGCGTCTACAACCGCGCCATCATGATCGACGAGATCGGCGACGTCGCCGGCGCTCTCGCCGCCTACGAGCACGTCGTCGCCGTGCACGGGCAGTCGGTCGACACGGCATCCGGTCGGCTCCGCTGCGCGAAGGCGCTCCGCAACCAGGCGATCCTCTTCGGAGGGCTCGGGCGCACGGCGGAGGCCGCCGGAGCGCACCGCCGGGTGCTCGACATCGGTGCGGGCACCGCCGACGCCGACCTGATGGTGCGCGTCAGGGCGTCGGCGTTCGATCTCGCCGCGTGCTTCGCGGCGCTCGGCGATCACGCCTCGGAGGCCGCGACCTACGCCTGGATCCGCTCCGCCCCGCATCTCGGCCTCTCCGCGGCGGAGGTCCGTTCCGCGGCGCGTGCGGAGAAGGTCGCGCGGCGACGAGCGCGCTGACGCCGTTCGTCTGACGCCGGCGTCGTCCGTTCAGCGCAGCGGGTCCTTGACGCGGCGGTGCTCCGCGAGCGACTGGTCGGGGCGCTGCTCGACCTTGGTCGCGCCGTCGGCGATCCAGCCGTGCGCCGCGTAGAAGGCGTCTGCCCTGTCGTTGCCGTCCAGCACCCACAGGTAGGCGCGGGTGTGCCCGGCATCCGCGATGACCTTCTCCGCGGCGGTGAGCAGGGCGTGGCCGACGCCGGTCGACCACGCGGAGGGGTCGGCGTAGATGCCGTACACCTCGCCGTCGGCCAGCCCGTCGTCGTCGCGCCCCGAGCCGAACGAGGTCCAGCCGATGACGGCGCCGTCGCGGACGGCGACGAGGATGCCGAGGCCGGTCGGCAGCGGTTCGGCGACGAAGCGCCGCCACCCCGCCGCGCGCTCCTCGATGGAGAGGCCGTCGAGGAGCTCCTGCGGCATGAGCCCTCGGTACGCGACCTGCCAGGAGCGCACGTGCACGGCGGCGACCTCGTCGGCGTCGTCGATCTGAGCCTCGCGGATCACCAGCTGCGTCATCCGTCCACCCTAAATGGAAGCCGGATCGGGCGGGAGCAACACCCGTCGACAAGTACGACGCGATGTGTCAGGCTGGGCGAAGTCGACTCCCGGGGGATCACCATGGCCAGGCCGATCGCAGGTCCGCAGTCTCTGCTCCGCACGCTCAACGGGCGGGCCATCCTCGAGACCCTCGGGCGCAGGGGGCCGCAGACCCGCGCCGAGCTCATGGCCGCGACCGGCCTCTCGCGCACCGCCGTCACCCAGGTGCTGCGGATGCTCGAAGGTGCGGGCGCCGTCGTCCCCGCCGGCGTCGACCGTGAGACCAGGGGGCCCGCGGCGAGCAGGGTGGCGCTGCATCCCCGCCTCGGCGTGGCCGCCGCCGTCCACGTCGACCACCATGCCGCGCACGTCGCGCTCGTCGACCCGATGGGCGTCGTCAGAGCGGAGCAGCACGCGCCCTTCCCGCTCCGCGGCGACCGGGTCGAGCACATCACGAGCCTCATCGACGAGTGCCTGCTGGCGGTGCAGGCGCCGCTGCGCCTCGTCGTCGTCGGGGTGCCGGGCATCGTCACGGCCGACGGCGGCATCCGCGACGACCAGGGACCAGACGGCGGCGCGTTCAAGGCGGCCCTGATCTCCCAACTCGACTGCCCCGTGCGGGTGGAGAACGACGTCAACCTCGCCGCTCTCGCCGAGCTCACCTCGGGAGCGGGCGCCGAGCTCTCCAGCTTCGCGCTGCTGCTGCTCGACGACGGCCTCGGCGGGGGCATCGTGATCGACGGCATGCTGCACAGAGGCTTCTCCGGTGTCGCGGGAGAGGTCATGTACCTGCCGCAGACCCCGCTGCCGATCGGCGCCCCCGTGCTGGGCGACGCGGTCGTGGGCGACCTGGCGCTGACGAACGGGCGCGACCCCTCGCTCACGCTCGACCAGCACCTCGACGCGGCCGCCGCCGGTGATGAGGCCGCGCTCGCGATGGCCGCCGAGATGGGGCGGCGCATCACCCTCGTCGCGGGCAGCGTCGCCCTCGTGCTCGACCCCGAGGCGTTCGTGCTGAGCGGATCGGCGGCGCACCCCGTGCTCGTCGACGCCGTGCAGTCCGTGGCCGACGCCTATGCCGCGCAGCTGCCCATGCGCTTCCTGGTCTCGTCGTTCGGGCCGGAGGCGCCGCTGGTCGGCGCGATCGGCGAGGCGGCATCCGCTCTCCGCACCACCGTGTTCAGTAGCGTCCTCCCCGACAGGAGCAGTCGATGATCTCCGACCTCGCCGATCGACTCGGCCTCGCCCCCGGAGCACGGGCGATCATCCTCAACGCCGACGACTTCGGCATGTGCCATGCGGCGAACCTCGCGATCACCGAGCTGCTGGATGCCGGGCGCATCGACTCCACGACGGTGATGGTGCCGTGCCCGTGGTCGCCGGAGGCGCTGGCGTTCGCGGCATCCCGCACCGACCTCGACGTGGGCGTGCACCTCGTGCTGACCAGCGAGTGGACCCGGTACCGCTGGCGGCCGCTCACCGGCGTGGGCACGACGCTCGTCGACGCCGACGGGTTCTTCCCCTCGGAGGTGCGGCCGGTCGAGGAGAACGCGGCCGAAGACGACGTCGCCGCCGAGATCGCCGCGCAGCTGCAGGCCGCGCTCGACGCCGGGGTCGACGTCACCCACCTCGACAACCACATGGGCTCGGTCTACGGACTCCTCACCGGCCGCGACTTCCTCGCACCGGTGTTCGCGCTCGCCGCACGCCACGGTCTGCCCTTCCGGCTGCCGCGCAGCATGGACGGCGCAGACGCGGACGTCGAGCTGCAGCGCACCCTCGACCGGGCGGCCGCTGCGGCGGACTCCCTCGGCGTCGAGATCATCGACCGGCTCTGGTCGCACCCCTTCGAGATCGTCGGCGAGGGCACGGATGCCGAGGAGGGGTACGAGCAGGTGCGCGACGGCTTCATCGCGCTGCTGCGCGCCGTCCCCGCCGGAGTCACCGAGATCTACCTGCATCCGATGATCGACGACGCGGAGCTCAGGGCGGCGGTCGACTTCGCCGCCGCCAAGCGCGGGTACGAGCACCGGCTGCTCGCCGACCCCGCTGTGCTGCAGGCGATCGAGGACGAGGGTCTCGTGCGCATCGGCTGGCGCGCGCTGCGCGAGCTGCAGCGGAGTGCGGCGCGGTGACCCTGCTCGGCGCGCTCCGCGACCGCCGCATCGACGAGGCGCCCCCGCGCGCCCAGACGATCGCCTTCGGCGCCTCCGGGTTCCCGACCCAGCTGATGGCGCAGACCTTCTCGGCCTTCGTCGTCTACTTCTACGTCACGCACCTGGGCGTGCCGCCGGGATGGGTCGCGGCGGCCATGATCGCCCACGGCATCCTCAACGCCGTGCTCAACCCCGTCGTGGGGGCGCTGTCCGACCGGATCCGCACGCCGTGGGGGCGCCGGGTGCCCTGGATCGGGCTCGGCATCGTGCCGCTGGTCGTGGCCTTCGCGCTGGTGTGGATGCCGCCTGAGCTCCCCGTCGCCGGGCTGATCGCCTGGTTCCTCGTGGTCGTCGCGGTGTACGACATCGCCTTCGTCGTGGTCGTGCTCAACATCTCCGCCCTGTTCCCCGAGATCTTCCGCACCACGGAGGAGCGCGCCCGCGGCAACGTCCCGCGGCAGATCTTCGCGATCCTCGGCATGGTGCTGGGCACGGCAGGAGCCCCGGCACTGTACGGCTCGATGGGCTGGCCTGGCATGGCGCTCGTGCTCGGCGGGGTCTGCCTCGTCCTCCTCGTGTGGTCGTTCCTCGGCGGCATGGTCGAGCGCACCGTGCCGGAGGCGGCATCCGAGGCCATGACCTGGCGGCGCCAGCTGACGCTCACCTTCGCCAACCGTGCCTTCGTGCCCTACGTGCTCGGGTCGCTGTGCGTGCAGACGTCGATCGCGATCATCCTCGCCGCCCTCCCGTTCTACGTGCGGTACTCGCTGCACGCGGCCGAGGGAGAGGGCAGCGTGCTGCTCGGAGCCATCTTCGTGACGGCCATCCCGTCGATCGTGCTGTGGAGCGCGGTCGTGCGGCGCACCTCGCCGCGCACGGCGCTGCTGTGGAGCGTCGGCGTCTTCGGCGTCGCCGTGCTCGGCTACCTGCTCCCGACGTCGGTGCTCGCCGCGGCTCTCGTCGGCATCGCGGTGGGGGTCGGCATCGGAGGCCTCCTCCAGCTGCTCGAGGTGATGCTGGCGCAGATCATCGACGACGACGCCGTGCGCACGGGGCATCGGCGCGAGGGCGCGTACTTCGGGGTGAACGGGTTCGTCGTGCGCGGGGCAGTGGTGGTGCAGGCGATCGTCGCCGCCGTCGTGCTGACGGCATCCGGGTTCGACGCGACGCTGGGCGACAGCCAGCCGGATGCCGTGGACGGCGGCATCCGCGTGATGGTCGCGGTGATCCCGCTCGTCTTCACAGCCCTGGCCTGGGTGTGCTTCTGGTTCTACCCGATCCGCACCCGCGACCTCTGACCCTCCCGAGCACCCCGGGGGCGTCGCCCGACCGCGACGCGAGGCGGAGGGATCGCCCGTCCGGGCGAATCGGGGAAGGGGCCCCGCTTGCGGGGAAGGGGTACCCGTTCTTCGCCCGGACGGGCGATCCCGGAGCCGTCCCGATCACACTGCCGCGCGACGAGCCTCCCAGCCCGTGCGGACCATCTCGTCGACCGTGTAGCGCATCCGCCAGTCGAGGTCGCGGGCGGCGAGCTCGCCGGTCGCGACGATGCGGTCGGGGTCGCCGGGGCGCCGGGGGCCGACCTCGGGGGTGAAGTCGATGCCGGTCACGCGAGCCACGGCATCCATGATCTGCGTCACGCTGAGGCCGTCACCCGAGCCCAGGTTGTAGGCGGGCTCGATCGACTCGCCCGCCGACAGGCGTCGCGCGGCGGCGACGTGCGCGGCGGCGATGTCGCCCACGTGCACGTAGTCGCGCACGTTCGTGCCGTCGGGGGTGGCGTAGTCGTCTCCGAAGATCTTCGGGGTCCTGCCCGCGATCAGCGCCTCGAACACGATGGGGAAGAGGTTGTGCGGACTCACGTCATAGACCGTGGGGTCGGCCGAGCCGACGACGTTGAAGTAGCGCAGCGACGTGTGCCGGAGCGGATGCGCGGAGTCGGCGGTCGCGGTGGCCTGGTCGCGCAGCAGCCATTCGCCGATGAGCTTCGACTCGCCGTAGGGGTTCGCCGGCCGCTTCGCCGTGTCTTCGACGACCAGATCGACGTCGGGGGTGCCGAACACCGCGGCCGACGACGAGAACACGATGTTCGCGACACCCGCGGCCGCCATCGCCTCCAGCACCACGCGCGTTCCTTCGACGTTCTGCGCGTAGGTGTGCAGCGGACGCTGCACCGAGACGCCCGCGTACTTGAAGCCGGCGACGTGGATCACTCCCTCGGCGTCGTGCTCACGCAGCGTGCGCTCGACGAGCTCCCGATCGAGGATGCTGCCGTGGACGAACGGCACGCCCTCCGGCACGAACGACGCGACCCCACTGGAGAGGTCATCGATCACGACCGGAGCGAGCCCGGCATCCGACAGTGCCCGCACGACGTGCGATCCGATGTAGCCGGCGCCGCCGGTGACGATCCAGGACATGGTTCTCCTTCAGGGTCGGGTGCTCAGTATTCCAGGGCGACCTGCGTGACTCCAGGGCGACCTGCGTGCTCGCCGCACGGGCGCACGTCCTCAGGCGTCGCGACCGGCGCCGGCGGACGGCACGACGGTGAACAGGTGGGGCGCGGAGAACCCGGATGCCGCGAACGCGGAGGCCACGGCATCCGACACGTCCGCGACGGCGTCGGCCTCGATCAGTGCGATCGCGGCGCCGCCGAACCCGCCGCCCGTCATCCGTGCGCCGAGCGCCCCGGCGGCGAGGGCGGCCTCGACCGCCGTGTCGAGCTCGGGAACCGAGATCTCGAAGTCGTCGCGCATCGAGGCGTGCGAGGCGACGAGCAGGTCGCCGATCGCCCTGGCGCCGGATTCGCGCAGCACGCGGACGGTGTCGAGCACACGCTGGTTCTCGGTCACGACGTGGCGCACGCGGCGGAACGTGACGTCGTCCATGAGCGCCTCGGCCCTGGGCAGGTCGGCGACCGTCACGTCGCGCAGCGAAGGGACGCCCATGATCGCGGCTCCGCGTTCGCAGGCGGCGCGGCGCTCTCCATAGCCACCGGTGGAGTGCGCGTGCTTCACGCGGGTGTCCATGACGAGGATCGCGAGACCGGCCTCGGCCACGCCGAGCGGCACGAGCTGCGCCTCCAGCGAGCGGCAGTCGAGGAAGGTCGCGGCATCCGGCTCGCCGAGCATGGAGGCCATCTGGTCCATGATCCCGGTGGGCGCTCCCACGGCCTCGTTCTCGGCCCTGCGGCCCACGCGGGCGAGGGCGACCCGGTCGAGGCCGGCTCCCCACAGATCGTTCAGGGCGGATGCCGTGGCGCCCTCGATCGCAGCGGACGAGGAGAGCCCGGCGCCGACGGGGACGTCGGAGGCGATCGCGATGTCGACGCCCGATCCGGTGACGGACGCGGCCTGAGCCAGAGCCCAGGCGACCCCCAGCGGGTAGGCCGCCCACTCCGGGACGGCGGGCTCGGCGCCGGCCGCCGTCGGGAACAGGCCGTCGAGCTCGTCGAGGGCGACCTCGACCGGCTCTGCGGCGAACGTCGAGGCGACACGCACACGGCCGACGCCGTCATCGCGTCGACCGACGGCCGCGACCGTGCGGTGCGGGATCGCGAAGGGCAGCACGAATCCGTCGTTGTAGTCGGTGTGCTCGCCGATGAGGTTCACCCGGCCGGGAGCCGACCAGAGGCCCTCGGGCTCGCGGCCGGTGAGCTCGAGGAACAGCGCCGTCGCGGCATCCTGGGTGGTGGTCATGCGGACGCCTCCTCTGCGCGGGCGATGGCTTCGCGGATGCGGGCGGCGCCCTGCTCGGGTGCGACCTCGGCGGCCCACGCCCACATGGCGGCCTCCGATCCGGCCAGGAACTTGAGCTTGTCGGCGGCGCGGCGGGGGCTGGTGAGCTGCAGGTGCAGGCGCACGCTGTCGCGGCCGGTGTTGACCGGAGCCTGGTGCCACGCGGCGATGTACGGGGTCGGGGTCTCGTACAGCGCGTCGACGCCGCGGAGCAGACGCAGGTAGAGCGGGGCGAGCTCGTCGCGCTCGGCATCCGTCGTCTCGGCGAAGTCGGGGACGTGACGGTGCGGCATCAGGTGCACCTCCAGCGGCCAGCGGGCGGCGAAGGGCACGAAGGCCGTCCAGTGCTCGCCGCGGAAGACGACCCGCTCCGACGACTGCTCGAACTCGAGGATGCGCTGGAACAGGTCGGGCGCCGTGCGGTCGATGCTCTCCAGCACGCGGGTGGTGCGCGGGGTGACGTAGGGGTAGGCGTAGATCTGGCCGTGCGGGTGGGGCAGGGTCACGCCGATCGCCTCGCCGCGGTTCTCGAAGGGGAAGACCTGCTCGATGCCGGGCAGCTGCGACAGAGCGGCGGTGCGGTCGGCCCAGGCCTCGATCACGGTGCGGGCGCGGGTGACGCTCTGGGTGCCGAAGGATCCGGTGTGCTCCGGGCTGAAGCACACGACCTCGCAGCGGCCGACCGAGGTGCGGGTGCGTCCGAGTCCGAGGGCGGCGAGGTCGTCGAGTCCGCGCGGAGGGTTGGATGCTCCGGGAGCGTCGCCCGTGGCCTCGGCGAGGGCGGGTCCGAACGCGGGGGACTTGTTCTCGAACACCGCGACGTCGTAGCGCGACGGGACCTCCGACGGATTGGTCGGAGTCTGCGGCGCCAGCGGGTCGGCGTCGGCGCTCGGCATCATGACGCGGTTCTGGCGGTTCGCGGCGACCGTGATCCAGTCACCGGTGAGCACGTCGAGCCGCATCGTGGCCGTGTCGGGGCGCGGGTCGAGGGTGCGCGCGTCGATCGAGCGCTCCGCGGGGAGCGCGGTGTCGGGGTCGTCGTAGTAGATGAGGTCGCGGCCGTCGGCGAGCGTCGTCGCGCGCTTGGTGACGCCGGCGGAGAGGGTCGCCGTTCGGAACTCCGGAGATTCGTGCGTGTTCACGTAAACATGGTACGTCCGACGGCGTGGTAACGTCAACATTGAGGAGTTGTGAACGGAGGATGCCGGTGACCCGCAGCGAACTCGGACTCCCCGGCGAGCGGATTCCGCGCCGTCGCCCGGCATCGGGGCGCGTGTCGATGGCCCTCGTCGCCGCCCGCGCCGGAGTCTCCGGCCAGACCGTCTCCCGCGTCGTCAACGACAGCCCGCGGGTCGACCCTGCCACGCGCGAGCGCGTCGAGAAGGCGATGGCCGAGCTCGGCTACCGCCCGCACCGCGCCGCCAGGGCTCTGCGCACCGGCCGCTCGCAGACCATCGGCCTCGTCGTCACGACCCTCGCCACCGTCGGCAACTCGCGGATGCTGCAGGCCACAGCCGAGGCCGCGGCGGAGCGCGGATACGCCCTCACGCTCGTCACCGCGTCCGGTGGCGTCGCCGAGGCGTTCGAGCACCTCGCCGAGCAGGAGGTCGACGGTGCGATCGTGCTGAACGAGGCCTCCGCGCAGGTGTCGACCGCTCAGCGTCCCGCCGGGTTGCGGCTCGTCGTGGTCGATGCGGCCACCGACGACGGCTTCATCTCCGTGCACAGCGACCACGCCGGAGGTGCGGCTCTGGCCACCGCGCGGCTCCTTGAGGCCGGGTGCCCGATCGTCCACCACCTCGCGGGGCCCGCCGACTCCTTCGCGGCGGCCGAGCGCGAGCGCGGGTGGCGGGACTCCCTCGCCGCGGCCGGGATCGACGCCCCCGAGGTGGTCAGGGGCGACTGGAGCGCCGAGTCGGGATACGCCGCGGGGGCCGCCCTCTCCGCGGCATCCGCCGTCTTCTGCGCGAACGACCAGATGGCGCTGGGGCTGCTGCGCGCGCTCGCCGAGTCGGGGCGCCGTGTGCCGGAGGACGTCGCCGTGATCGGCTTCGACGACGTCCCGGATGCCGCGAACTACCGCCCGCCGCTGACGACGATCCGCCAGGACTTCACGGCCCTCGCTCACCGTGCGGTCGCCGCGCTGGTCGCCGACATCGAGGGTGAGGGTCCGGCATCCGGCCCCTCGATCATCCCGACGCTGCTGATCGAGCGCTCCAGCACTCTCTGACCCTGCCGTCGGCCCGCCGCCCACAGCGGGGGCGCCTTCGGATGCGCTTGTGGTCGAGCGCGAAGGATCTGGAATCTGGAATGCGCTTTCCCGAAAGGGTTGCGAGAGCGTGATACGGCATGGGATGCTGTCGGAAAGCGCTTACCCACATTGATGGACGCGCACTCGCTTCCCACAGAACGGACCACTGATGTCACAGGCGACCACCCGCGAGATCGGGATCATCATGAACGGCGTCTCCGGACGCATGGGCTACCGGCAGCACCTGGTGCGCTCGATCCTCGCGATCCGCGAAGAGGGCGGCATCGAGCTGCCGGATGGCAGCCGCATCACCGTGAAGCCGATCCTCGTCGGACGCAACGAGGCGAAGCTCGCCGAGCTCGCCGAGAAGCACGGCATCGAGGACTACACGACCGATCTGGATGCCGCGCTCGCCGACCCGCGGTGGGAGATCTACGCCGACTTCCTCGTGACCAAGGCGAGGGCCACCGCCATCCGCAAGGCCATCGCCGCGGGGAAGGCGATCTACACGGAGAAGCCCACGGCGGAGTCCCTCGACGAGGCGCTCGAACTCGCCCGGCTGGCGAAGGCCGCCGGCGTCAAGACCGGCGTCGTGCACGACAAGCTGTACCTCCCCGGCCTGCAGAAGCTCAAGCGCCTCATCGACTCCGGCTTCTTCGGACGCATCCTGTCGGTGCGCGGCGAGTTCGGCTACTGGGTCTTCGAGGGGGACTGGCAGCCCGCCCAGCGTCCGAGCTGGAACTACCGCACCGAAGACGGCGGCGGCATCATCTCCGACATGTTCCCGCACTGGAACTACGTGCTCGAGAACCTGTTCGGCGAGGTCACGAGCGTGTACGCGCAGGCCGCCGTGCACATCGCCGACCGGTGGGACGAGAAGGGCGAGCACTACACCGCCACCGCCGAGGACGCCGCGTACGGCATCTTCGAGATCGAGGGCGGCATCATCGCCGAGATCAACTCCAGCTGGACCGTGCGCGTGAACCGCGACGAGCTCGTCGAGTTCCAGGTCGACGGCACGCACGGCTCCGCCGTGGTCGGACTGTTCGGCGCGAAGATCCAGCCGCGCAACGCCACGCCGAAGCCGGTGTGGAACCCCGACCTCGAGGACACCCGCGACTACGACGCCGACTGGCAGAAGGTCCCGACCAACGACGTGTTCCTCAACGGCTTCCGCCAGCAGTGGGAGGAGTACCTCGTCTCCTACGTCGAGGGCACCGAGTACCCGTTCGACCTGCTCGCCGGCGCCAAGGGCGTGCGGTTCGCCGAAGCCGGCCTCACCTCCAGTGCCGAGGGCCGCAAGATCGCCATCGAACCGCTGGCGCTCTGATGGCCGCTCTGACGCTCCTCGCACCCGACGGCACGGTGTCGCACGCGGCGCTGAACGACTCCGGAGGCTACGCGCGCCCGGCATCCGCTCTGCGCAGCCGCGTCGCGTACGCCGCGGCGCACGTCGTGCCGAAGGCGCACGCCGACAACACCCCCGGTCGTCCCGCGGACATCGACTGGGACTCCACCCTCGCGTTCCGTCGCAACGTGTACTCGTGGGGTCTCGGCGTCGCCGACGCCATGGACACGGCGCAGCGCAACATGGGACTGGATGCCGCGGCCACCCGCGAGCTCATCGCCCGCAGCGCCGAGGTGGCGCGCGAGGAAGGCGGCTCGGTCGTGGTCGGCGTCAACACCGACCACGTCGACGAGCAGCGCATCTCGCTCGATCGGGTGATCGACGCCTACCGGGAGCAGCTGCACTTCACCGAGGAGCAGGGGGCGGGGCCGGTGCTGATGGCCTCCCGCCACCTCGCGCGCGTGGCCGCGGATGCCGACGACTACCGTCACGTGTACCGCGCGGTGCTGGAGAGCGCGACCGTTCCGGTGGTGCTGCACTGGCTGGGCACGGCCTTCGATCCGGAGCTCGCCGGCTATTTCGGAGCGGACGACTGGCAGACGGCATCCGCCGTGCTCCTCGACATCATCGCGGAGAACCCCGGCAAGGTCGGGGGCGTCAAGATGAGCCTGCTGAACGCCGAGAGCGAGATCGCCGTGCGCTCGCAGCTGCCCGACGGCGTGCGCATGTTCACCGGCGACGACTTCAACTACGTGGGTCTCATCGGCGGCGACCCGGCGCCGGACGCGGGAACGTCGAATTCACGGGACGTCGCCGAGCGCACGGGAAGCTCGCGTGAGGATGCCGTGCACTCGGCGAGAGGACGTGAACTCGGCGGTTCAGACAGCGGGCACTCCGATGCGCTGCTCGGCGCGTTCGCCGCGATCACCCCGGTCGCATCGGCAGCGATCCAGGCGCTGGACGCAGGGGATCCGGCGCGCTACCGGGAGATCCTGGGCCCGACGGAGGAGCTCAGTCGGCAGGTCTTCGCCGCGCCGACGTTCTACTACAAGACCGGTGTCGCCTTCCTGTCCTGGCTGAACGGTCACCAGCCCGCGTTCCAGATGGTCGCGGGGCTCCACTCGGCCCGCAGCCTCCCGCACCTCAGCCGCATCGTCGAGCTCGCGAACGCCTCGCTCGCGCTGGAGCATCCGGAGCTCGCGCGAGAGCGCTGGCACGGGATGCTGCGTCTGAACGGAGTCGACGCATGAGCATCCAGGCCGGAACGTCAGCAGGAAACCCGAATGTCGGTCGACACGGCATCCCTTCGACCGGAATTCGGGATCTGAGCCGACAGAGCGACGGCGCCCCCGATCCTCGCCTGTCGATCAATCAGGCCACGATCAAGCACGCCGACCTCGCGACGGCCCTGCGGGTGACGGCGGATGCCGGCATCCAGGCCATCGGGCTCTGGCGCGAGCCCGTGAACGAGGTCGGACTCGACGTCGCCGCGCGGATGCTCGCCGACTCGGGTCTGCGGTTCACGACGCACTGCCGCGGAGGCTTCTTCACCCTGCCCGACGGACCGGAGCGCACCGCAGCGCTCGACGACAACCGTCGAGCGATCGAGGAGACCGCGACGCTCGCCGCGGCGGGCGCCGACGGGTCGACGGCCGTGCTCGTGCTCGTGGCCGGCGGTCTTCCCGCGGGCTCACGCGATCTCGTGGGTGCGCGGGAACGAGTGCGTGATGCGATCGGCGCGCTCGCCGACGACGCGAGGGCGGCGGGGGTGACGCTCGCGATCGAGCCGCTGCATCCGATGTACGCGTCCGACCGGGCAGTCGTCTCGACCCTCGGGCAGGCGCTCGACATCGCGGCGGACTTCGAGCCTGCGGTCGTCGGCGCGGCGGTCGACACCTTCCACATCTGGTGGGATCCGCAGGTGCTCGACCAGATCGCCCGCGCAGGGCGGGAGGGCCGCATCGCGACGTACCAGGTGTGCGACTGGAAGACCCCGCTCTCCGCCGATGTGCTGCTGTCGCGGCACTACACGGGCGACGGGGTGATCGACTTCGGCTCGCTCACCCGTGCCGTCGTCCAGGCCGGGTACAACCACGACATCGAGGTCGAGATCTTCAACGCCGACATCTGGGCGGATGCTCCGGATGCCGTCGTGCGCCGCACCGCGGAGACCTTCGCCGCCGCGGTGTCTCCGCACCTGGGGTGAGGCCACTCCAAGACCGGTGCGGTTGCGGCGCCGAAACGGATTCCGTCGCCCGCGACGGGGCTGCGGGCGCTGCAGGAGAGAACACGAGAGGATGAGCACATGACCAGGATCCGCGCAGGGCTCTGCTCGGTGACCTTCCGAGCACTCGGGCCCGAGGAGATCGTCGCGCTCGCCGCCGACGCCGGGCTCGAGGCGATCGAGTGGGGCGGCGACGTGCACGTGCCTGCGGGTGACACCGTCCGGGCGCAGTGGGTCGCGCGGGCGACGAGGGATGCCGGCCTCGCGGTGGCGTCGTACGGGTCGTACTTCCGGGCGGGAGCGGGGGAGGACATCGCCCCCGTCCTCGACAGTACGGAGGCTCTCGGCGCCGACCGCGTGCGGATCTGGGCGGGTTCCGTCGACGCCGCAGAAGCGACGGATGCCGAGTGGACTCGGGTCGTCGAGCGGCTGCGGGCCGCGGCATCCGAAGCCGGAGAGCGGGGCATCGAACTGGCGCTGGAGTTCCACTCCGGCACCCTCGCCGCCACCGCGCCGTCGACGCTGCGGCTCCTCGCCGAGGTCGGGAGTCCGCACCTGCGCACCTACTGGCAGCCGACGGTCGCGGCATCCGTCGATGACGCCATCGACGAGTACCGACAGATCGCGGCCCACACGTGCGCCGCCCACGTCTTCTCCTGGTGGCCGGTGAAGGAGCGCCTCCCGCTCCGCGAGCGCGTAGATCTGTGGACGCGCTTCTTCTCCGACGCGCGCGCCGCCGCGCAGCCGCCGCGCGACGCGCTGCTGGAGTTCGTGCCCGGCGATGACCCGTCGCTCCTCGCATCCGAGGCGGCGACGCTGCGCTCCTACCTCGCGGCCTGACGTCGCGCTCACGGCGGGGAAGCGAGTCCCTCGATCCGGCACCTGATGTCGCTGCGCCCGCCGTGTACCGGCGCGAGGCGCCGATTGCGCGTGAGCATTCGTGCTGGCTCGGGAGCGGTTCCGTGTCGTAGAGTGGTGTCGTCCGGCTGGCAAACGTTTGCCAAAAACACTGGCGCACACCGGCTGACTAATGGTAAGAAGTTTTACGAACGGGGCTGACCGGCTCCGACGGATGCTCTTCCGAACGCGCAGGAGACGACGATGTCACACGCACGATCCACTTCCTTCCGCAGGCGCCTCCTCACGGCCTGCGTCGCCGCAGCGGTCGCGCTGCCACTCGGCGTCGCCACAGCGGCTTCCGCCTCCACGGGCACCGCATCGCCGGCGGCCTCGGCACCCGTGACCGCGGGCCCCACTCCGTCCGCAGCCTCCGCAACCGAGGCTCAGCCGGCGGCATCCGTCACCGCGGCGACCCTGATCTCGCAGGGGCGTCCGGCCACGGCGTCGTCCGTGGAGGCATCGGCATTCCCGGCATCCGCCGCGGTGGACGGGTCGGGAACGACGCGCTGGGCGAGCGTGGAGGGCGTCGACCCGCAGTGGATCCAGATCGACCTGGGCGCCGGGGCGTCCGTGTCACGGGTGCTGCTGAACTGGGAGGCCGCGTACGCGTCGAAGTACCGAGTGCAGATCTCCGCCGACGGGTCGTCGTGGACGACGCTGAAGGACGAGACGGCGGGCAACGGCGGCACCGACGACATCACGGGGCTGAACGGCACCGGACGCTATCTGCGCATCCACGGCACCGCCCGCGGCACCTCGTACGGATACTCGCTGTACGAGGTCCAGGTGTACGGCACGGCCGGCACCGGCACGCCGGGCGGCGGCACGATCGTCGACGTCTCCACGGCGGCGCAGCTCACGTCGGCCCTCGCGGCCGCGACCCCCGGCCAGACCATCCGCCTCGCGCCGGGGACCTACCAGGGCAGCTTCGTCGCGACGACGCCGGGCACGGCATCCGCTCCCATCACGCTCACCGGTCCGCGCACGGCCGTCATCACGAACGACGGCCCCAGCGGCACCCTGAACGGATGCCCGCACCCCGGCGACGGCTGGGACTCCGGATACGGTCTCTGGCTGTACGGCGCCTCCTACTGGAACGTCTCGGGCCTCACCGTCGCCGACGCGAAGAAGGGCATCGTGCTCGACACGGCGACCCACGTCACGATCGACGGGGTGCTCGTGCGCGACATCGACGACGAGGGAGTGCACTTCCGGAAGTCCTCCGCCGACGGCGTCATCAGGAACTCGCAGATCATGCGCACCGGACTCGCCCAGCCCGGGTACGGCGAGGGCCTCTACCTCGGCTCCGCGAACTCCAACTTCACCTGCTACGCCGATTCGTCCGGGCGTGACCGCTCCGACCGGGTCCAGGTGCTCGACAACGCCTTCGGCCCCGGGATCGCCGCCGAGCACATCGACGTCAAGGAGGGCACCGAGGGCGGTGTCGTCCGCGGCAACACCTTCGACGGCACCGGGCTCTCCGGGCAGAACTCGGCCGACTCCTGGGTCGACGTCAAGGGCAACGGGTACCTCTTCGAGGACAACACTGGAACCTTCTCCTCTCCCGGCGTCTTCGCGAACGGCTACGAGACCCACAATCCGCTCACCGGCTGGGGATGCGGCAACATCTGGCGCGGCAACGACTCCGACCTCGGCGGCGTCGGCCGCTACGCGGTGTTCGTCTCCTCGACCTCGAAGTGCTCAGCCAACCCCAACAAGGTCTACGCCTCGAACACCGTGACAGGCGCCACCTCCGGGCTCACCAACGTCGCGGTCACCCCCTGACCGCGTCTCCCCATCGACGAAGATCGGAAGCTGCATATGAAGACCACCCATCGGGTCATCGCGGTGCTCGCCGCCGCGACCCTGTCGCTGACCTGCGTGCCGGCTGCGGCCGGCGCCGCGGAGATCGCACCCCCGTCCGCCGCACCGGCGTCGCCGGCGGGCCAGGCGGGCCCGCTGACCTCCACCGAGGTCGGCCCGCTCGCCGAGACGCTCATCTCGCAGGGGCGTCCGGTGACGGCATCCTCCGTGGAGACGTCCGCGTTCCCCGCATCCGCCGCTCTGGACGGATCCTCGACCACCCGCTGGGCGAGCCAGGAGGGCGTCGATCCGCAGTGGATCACGGTCGACCTGGGCGCCGGAGCCTCGGTGTCTCGGGTGCTGCTGAACTGGGAGGATGCCTACGCATCGACGTACACGGTGCAGATCTCGGACGACGGCACGACTTGGACCACGCTCAAGAACGAGACGGCGGGCGACGGCGGCACCGATGACATCACAGGGCTCAACGGCACCGGCCGCTACCTGCGGGTGCACGGCACCGCGCGCGGCACCGCCTACGGCTACTCGCTCTGGGAGCTGCAGGTCTACGGCACGCCGGGCACCCCGGGCGGCGGCAGCAGCAGCGGTTCGACCACCACGGTCACCTCGATCTCGGCGCTGCAGACGGCCATCAACAACTCCGATCCCGGTGACACGATCGTGCTGAAGAACGGCAGCTACAGCGTCTCCTCCGCGGTGAGCCTCGGCTCCGGCGCCTCCGGGACCTCGTCCGAGCCGGTGACCATCAAGGCTGAGACCGTCGGCGGGGTGACGCTGACCGGATCATCGAGCTTCTCCTTCTCCGGCGTGCACGACGTCAGCATCCAGGGCTTCAGGTTCACGCAGTCGACGACGATCGACGTGGGCTCGAGCAGCAAGGCGGTGGACTTCATCCGCAACGAGTTCCTTTTCGCCCAGTCGGCCGAGCACAACCTGATCGTCCGCTCGGACGACTCGGAGATCGCCTACAACTGGTTCCACGGCAAGAGCACGATCGGCGTGTACCTCGGCATCGAGGGACCGGGAACGGACACCGTCGCCAAGAACTCCCACATCCACCACAACTACTTCTCCGACCAGACCTTCGCCGGAGCCAACGGCGGCGAGTCGATCAGGCTCGGCACCAGCCCGAAGGCCCTCTCCAGCGGAGGCGCGATCGTCGAGTACAACCTGTTCGAGAACGCGAACGGCGACCCCGAAGCGATCTCGGTCAAGTCCAGCGGGCACACCATCCGCTACAACACGATCCGCGACAGCAAGGGCGGCATCGTGCTGCGCCACGGCAACAACAACAAGGTGCTGTCGAACTACATCCTGAACGGTGAGAACGGCATCCGCATCTACGGCAACGACCACGTGATCATGAACAACTACGTGAGCGGCATCAGCAACGTCGACGGTGCGATCATCGTCGGCTCCGGCACGGTGCGCGACCACTTCGTGGGGGAGAGCGCCGACTCGCGCAAGAAGTACGACGCTCCTGACCGCATCCGCATCGGACTGAACACCGTCGTGAACAACGTCAACGGCCTGGCCGGCGAGACGCACCGCACGGTGGAGCCGCGGAACGTGACGATCGTCGACAACATCTTCCAGGGCAGCACGAACAAGCTCGCCGACGTCCCGCTCATGCAGGACTTCTACTGGCGCGGCAACATCCTGTGGGGATCGGCCGCCAACGGCAACATCCCCACGGTGGGCTACACGCGGGTCAACCCGCAGCTCGCCCAGGATGCCACGGGCGTGTGGAAGATCGGCTCGTCGAGCCCCGCGGTGAACGCGGCGTTCATGACCGACCACGGCACGTGGGTGACGGATGACATCGAGGGCCGTCAGCGTGCGGGCGTCTACGACGTCGGCGCCCACGAGGCGACCAGCAACGCGGCGACGCGTGCTCCGCTGACCACCTCGAAGGTCGGCCCGAGCGCCCCGTAGCCCGCGCACACGCGAACGGCCGTCCCTCTCGAGGGGCGGCCGTTCCGCGTGCGGGGCGCGGGTCGTTGAGCGAGCGGAGCGAGACGAAACGCGGTGAGGGTCGTGCGACTTCGGTCGGGGTCGTGCGAACGGGGCGCCAGAACTCAGCGCGGGATGCGGAACGTGTCGTAGGGGATGCGCTGCACGAGGTCGAGCGCGATCTCCGCGGCATCCGCCTCGGTCAGCCGGTGCGTGGCGACGAGCGACGCGAGGTACGAGGCATCGGCCCTGCGTGCCATGTCGTGACGCGCGGGGATCGAGCAGAACGCCCTCGTGTCGTCGATGAAGCCCGAGGTCTTCGCGAAGCCCGCGCTGTCGGTGATGGCGCGGCGGTAGCGCTCCATCGCGTCGGGGGTGTCGAGGAACCACCACGGGGCGCCGACGTACACGCTCGGATAGAAGCCGGCGAGAGGGGCGAGTTCGCGCGAGAACGCGGTCTCGTCGACCGTGAACAGCACGAGCCGCAGCGCGGTGCCCGTGCCGAAGTCGTTCAGCGCCTGACGCAGCGGCTCGGTGTACGTGGTGGGCAGCGGCAGGTCATGACCGGTGTCGGCACCGTGGCGCGCGAGCGTCGGCGCGTGGTGGTTGCGGTGCACCCCCGGGTGCAGCTGCATCACCATGCCGTCGTCGGCCGACATCTCGATGAGACGGTAGAGGATGTCGCGGCGGTAGGCGACGCCCTCCGCGGCGGTCGCACGCCCGCGGAAGCCGGCGACGTGGATGCGCGCGGCCTCGGCGGGGTCGAGCGGAACGGCCCATGCGTCGGCCACCCCCGTGTCGGTCGCGGTGCCGCCGACCGAGCGGAAGTAGGCGCGGCGGGAGCGCAGCGCCGCCAGCATCCCCTCGTAGGTGCCGCAGGGGATGCCGGATGCCGCGGCCAGCCGATCGACGGCGGCGAGCCATCCGGGCGCGGACGGGTCCATCACCCGATCCGCGCGGAACGTGGGCAGTACTCTGCCGTGGAAGCTGGGGTCGGCGGCGAGGGCGCGGTGCGCGGCGAGGTCGTCTGCGGGGTCGTCGGTGGTGGCGAGCACGTCGACGCCGAAGCGCTCGAACAGCGCGCGGGGGCGGAACTCGTCTTCGCGCAGGAGCTCGGCGACCTCGTCGTAGATCGCGTCCGCCGTGTCGGCGCTCAACCGTGCGGTGACCCCGAAGACCTCGCTGAGCTGGTACTCGAGCCAGTACTGCACGGGCGTCGCCCGGAAGAGACGCCAGTGCGCGGCGAGCACGCGCCAGGCCTCCCGAGGGTCGACGGCGGGCTCGCCGGAGGGCGCCTGCACGCGGCCGAGGGGGATGCCGGCCCCGTGCAGCACGCGGGTGACGTAGTGGTCGCCCGTGATGAGCAGGTCGGTGGGCGAGGCGAACGGCTCGTTCTCGGCGAGCAGGGCGGCGGGGACGTGGCCGTGCGGGGAGCAGATCGGGGCGTCGGCGACGGAGGCGTAGAGCTCGCGGGCGATGTCTCGGGTGGCGGGATCGCTGGGGAACAGTCGATCCGGATGCATCTTCGTGGTCGGCATGCTGTCCTTCGGCGGTCGTGCGGGGGATGCGGGGATCCCTTCATCGACGGTACCTGTTCTCCCGTGCGGTTGGCAACCGTTTGCCATAGAATGTCGGAAGTCGACGCCGTCGTCGGCATCCGACCGGAGGAGAACGCATGCCGCACGGGCAGTCAGAGACCGAGGCGCCCACCATCGCGCACCTGGGCGTCGGCGCCTTCCACCGTGCCCATCAGGCGTGGTACACCGACCGCGCGGCTGAGGTCGGGGAGCGCTGGCGGATCGTCGCCTTCACCGGGCGCTCGGCGACCCAGGCCCGCCTCCTCGAGGCGAGGGGCGGCCGGTACACGCTCGTCACCAGGGGCGCGGAGGGCGACGGCTTCAGCGAGGTGCGCAGCATCCGCGCCGTCCACGACGGCGCCGAGAGAGCCCCCTGGGAGCAGACGCTCGCCGCCCCAGAGACGCACATCGTGACCCTCACCGTCACCGAGGCGGGCTACCTGCCCGGCGGCACCGCGTCGACGAGGCTCGCCGGCGGTCTCGCGGCCCGGCGCGCCTCGGGCGCGGGACCGCTCACCGTCATCAGCTGCGACAACCTCGGCGGCAACGGAGACGTCGCCCGCGACGCGGTGTTCGACGCGGCGATGAGGATCGACCACACCCTCGCCGACTGGATCGACGAGCACGTCGTGTTCCTCTCCTCGATGGTCGATCGCATCACCCCCCGGACGACGGATGCCGACATCGACGAGGTCGAGCGCGCCACCGGCATCCGCGACGAGGGCACGGTCGTCACCGAGCCCTTCTCGGAATGGGTGATCGAAGACGGCTTCGCCGGGCCGCGTCCTGCGTGGGAACGCGTCGGCGTGCGGTTCACGCGCGACCTCGCACCCTACGAGCAGCGCAAGCTGCGGCTGCTCAACGGCGCGCACTCCCTGCTCGCCTACCACGGGCTGCTGCGAGGCATCGACGACGTGGCCTCCGCCTTCGGCGACCCCGCCCTGCGCGACCTCGTGGAGGAGTACTGGACCGTCGCCGCGGAGAGCTGCGTGCTGCCCCGCGGTGAGGTCGAGGAGGCGATCGCCGCGACGCGCGTCCGGTTCGCCAACCCGCGCATCCGTCACCTGCTCGCGCAGATCGCGACGGACGGCGCCCACAAGCTGCCCGTCCGCATCGTCCCCGTGCTCGACCACGCGCTGCGATCGGGAGCGGATGCCGCGGCCCCGGCATCCGTCATCGCGGCCTGGGCCATCGCCGGCGGCCACTCGCCCGCCGAGATCGACGCTCTCCTGGACGGGGCGGGGAGAACCGCCGCCGCAATGCGCGCGGCGATCGGACGAGAACTCCGTAGGCTGGAAGAAGATCCCGTCGCAGCGGCGACGCGGGTCGAACCAGTGAGGAGCTAGGCATGGCAGACGACATCGCGGTCGGATCGCCCGCCGAGTCGGAGGCCGTGCGTGCGTCCGAGAGCGTGACGATCTACGACGTCGCCAAGCTCGCCGGCGTCAATCCGTCGACCGTGTCGCGTGCGCTCAACCGGCCCGGTCGCGTGAACGCCGTGACCGAGCGCCGCATCCGCGCAGCAGCCGAGACCCTCAACTACCACGTCAACCCGATGGCGCGGGCGCTGCCGACCGGGCGCACCTCGATCGTCGGCCTCGTGGTCTCCGACATCACGAACCCGGTGTTCTTCGACGTCATCCGCGGCGCGGAGGCGGCGGCCACCCGGTCGGGCTACACGCTGGTGCTCACCGAGTCCGAGGAGTCGGACGAACGCGAGTACGAGCGCGCCCAGCGGATGCTGCGCATGGTCGACGGGATGCTGCTGGCCACCCCGCGCATGTCGGACGAGCAGATCACGGCGCTCGCACGGCAGAAGCCGGTCGCGGTCGTGAACCGCCTCGTCGACGATGTGCTGTCGGTGATCCCCGACGTGCAGCACGGCATCGCCGAGGCGGTCCGTCACCTCCGCGGGCTCGGCCACAGCCGCATCGCGTACGTGCCGGGTCCTCCGCTGTCGTGGATGGCCCGGCGCCGCGGCGAGCTGCTCGCCCAGCGCTGCGAGTGGGCGCACATCGAGCTCGCGACGCTCGACTCCGTCGCACCGACCGTCGCAGGGGGCCGCAGCGCCGCGGTGGCCGTGCGCGACAGCGGCGCCACCGCCGTGATCGCCTACAACGACCTCATCGCCATCGGCCTCATGCAGGAGCTCGTCGAGACCGGCATCCGCATCCCCGCCGACATCAGCGTCGTCGGCTTCGACGACATCTTCGGGGCCGACTTCACCTCGCCGCCCCTCACGACGATCAAGTCGCCGCTGCGCGAGGGTGGCGACTACGCCATGGCGGCGCTTCTCGGACGTGTGACGGACACCGAGGTCTCGGCCGACGGCTTCGACCTCGCGACCACGCTCGTCGTGCGCGGGTCGACGGGCCCCGCCGCCCGCTGATCCGTCACCCCCGGGGGAGACGCAGGAGGGGCGGATGCCGACGGCATCCGCCCCTCCTGCGTGCTCAGCAGGCGAGGGGGCCGACGTCCTCGGGGGTGAGGGGCTCGCGCTTCGCGTGGCCCCAGCCGAGCTCGTGCGCGCCCACGTCGGCCGCACCGGTGCGCTTGCGACCGTCGATGTCGTCTCGCACGAACGCCGAGTGGTCCTGGGTCCCCGCGTTCACCGCGGGGCTGCCGCTGCCGATGCGCAGCACGTCGGCGGCGTCGCGGGCGAGCAGCGGATCGACGCGCGTGAAGCCGGACGCAGGCAGGTCGCCGTCGGGCGCCGCACCCCACACGATGTTGCCCGCCCACGTGAAGCCGGTGCCGGTGGGCACGCTCGCGAGGGTTCCGGCATCCCCCTGGATGATGTTGTCGACGATCACGCAGTCGGCCGGGGGGATCGGGCGATGCGTCTCACCGGAGATGCCGCCCGCGTTGCCCACGATCGTGTTGAGCGCCACGCGCACGCGGTCGACCGCGTCGTTCTTGTTGCGGGAGTTCGCCGGCTCCCCCTCGTAGTGGTCGCGCACGGTGCCCGCGCCGAGCACGACGGCGGTGTCGGCGGTCTCGCCGATGTAGTTGTTCACGATGACGTGGTCGTTGCCGTAGATGCGGATGCCGCGCTGGCCGCGGATGATGTGGTTCGACTCCACGCGCGTGCGGTTGCCGTGCCGCAGCACGATGCCGCCGCCGCTGTCGCGGAAGGTGTTGAAGCGCACGGTGTTGTCGCTGGACTTCACCGAGATCGCCTCAGGGTCGCCGTTCGTGCGCTCGAAGAGGTTGTACTCGACGATCGCATAGGCGCTGCTCAGCGCGCGCGGGCTGACGCCGAGGCGGATCGGCTCGCCGCCGTTGTCTCCGGGGAAGGAGTGGTCGGAGAAGTAATTGTGGTGGATGTGCACGTTCTCGGCCATCTCGGTCGAGTTCGCGCCCTCGATGCCGAGGAACAGCCCCAGCGTCGACTTGCTGTGGAAGTGGTTGTACTCGATCACCGTGTTGTCGGCGCGCACCATCATGAAGTGCATGCCCTCGATGTCGGCCAGGCGGAACTCGTTGCGGCTGAACGTGACGGCGTTGCAGGTCGGCAGGACCTCGATCATCGTCGACTGCGTGAACACGAAGCCGCTGATGACGAGGTCGTGCGTGCCGTCGAAGACGAAGCTCTGCGCTCCGGTGAGGGTGACGCCTCCGACGGTCGCCGCCATGATCGTGAGCGGCTTGTTGCCGCGTCCGCCCACTCCGGTGAGGTCGATGGGGGCGCCGTCCGGCACGGCGTAGGTGCCGTCGGCGACGATGATCGTGCCGCCCTTGGTCATCGCGCGCACCGCGGTCTGCAGCTCGGCGATGCTCGACACGTGCGAGTACGGCCCGCGGCCGGGCAGCATCGGCGCGATGCGATCGCGGGCGGATGCCGCGGACGGCCGGCCGAGCACGGCGGCGCCCGCCTGCTGCGGGATGGAGACGGCCGCCGCGGCACCGGCCACGGCGGACAGGATGAAGGTTCGGCGTTTCATTTTTCCTCCTCGTCGAGGGATGGGGGTGGAGGGTCGGGCCCCTCGGCGCGCGATCCCGAGGGGGCGGAAGCGTGAGGGGTGAGGGGCCCGACCGGCTCAGGGGGCGTCGGTGAGGAACAGCTCGATCACCGGCACGGGGGAGTCGGGGCGCTGCACCGGCAGCTGCAGGGTGAGCGTCCCGTCGGGGAGGGCGCCCATGAGCGTGTTCTGCGCGACCCGGTGGGGATCGATGTGCAGCGGCACCAGCTCGGAGGCATCAGCCATCAGCTGCGCGTAGCCCACCTTGCCGGCGAGGCCGGGCAGGTGCAGGTGCTTGAACGGCCAGGAGAACAGGTGCACGTACAGGCGGTCGCCGCGGAGCGTGTACCGGGTGTCGCCGGGCGCCTGCCACGGGGCGGGGCCGGCGCCGTGCACGGAGCGGGCGTGATCGTCCATCCAGGAGGCGATCTCGTCGAAGGTGCGCTGCGCCGTCGCGTCGAGGCGACCTCGGCCGTCGGGCCCGACGTTGAGCAGCAGGTTGCCGTCTTTCGAGACACCGTCGATGAGCAGCTTGATCAGCGACTCCGGGCTCTTCGCGTCGAGGTTGTCGCGGTCGTACCCCCAGCTGCCGTCGAGGGTCTGGCAGGCCTCCCACGCGACGGGGACGCCGTCGCGCTCCATCGGCTTCAGGGGCTGGTACTGCTCGGGGGTGACGATGTCGCCGGGGATGCCGAGGCGGTCGTTCACGATGATGTTCGGCTGCAGCGCCCTGACCATGCTCAGCAGGTTCTCGGCATCCCAGTCCGCCGCCCCCTTGCCGCCCCAGTAGTCGGGGCGGTGGGTGTAGGAGAAGTCGAAGAACAGGTAGTCGATCTGCCCGTACCCGGTGAGGAGCTCGCGGACCTGCCCGTGCAGGTAGCGCTGGTAGTCGCGGATGTCGCGGTCGGCGGCTGCGGCCTTGAACTCCTCGTCGTCGCGCTGCGGGTGCGTGCCGTCGACGGGGAACGAGGGGTGGTGCCAGTCGATGAGGGAGTAGTAGAGGCCGACGCGGAGCCCCTCGGCCCGGCAGGCGTCGACGAACTCGGCGACGGCGTCGCGACCGAACGGCGTGTTCATCGAGGTGTAGTCGGTGAGCGCGGAGTCCCACAGGCAGAAGCCGTCGTGGTGCTTCGCGGTGAGCACGACGTAGCCCGCGCCCGCGGCCTTCGCCGTGCGCGCCCAGGCCCGCGGGTCGTAGCGGTCGGGATCGAAGTGCGCGAAGTACGGCTCGTACTCGGCATCCGTCATGCGCTCGCGGTTCTTGACCCACTCGTGCCTGGCGGCCAGTGAGTACAGGCCCCAGTGCACGAACATCCCGAGGCGCGCCTCGGTGAACCAGGCGAGGTCGACGGATGCCGTCATGACGATGCTCCTTCTGAGGGATCTGCGGGGGAGAGGAGGGCGTCGCGGAGCGCGGCGAGCTCGTCGGACGTGACGCCGTGGGCGCGGAGATAGTCGGCGGCCGATCCCCACTCCGCGTCGAGGGCGGCGAGGGTGTCGCGCATGACCTCGGCGGGGGACTCGGTCGCGAGCATCCACGCGTGGCGGGACTCGGGGTACTTCTCGGCGAGCCGCGCGGAGGTGGCCCTGCGATGCTCGGCGGGGATGAGGTCGGCGGTGAGCGCGTAGTCGGCGACGACGGCCTCGCGGTCGGCGCCGACGGCCGAGAGCGCGAGCGCGATCGTGACGCCGGTGCGGTCCTTGCCCGCGGTGCAGTGCACGAGCGTCGGCTCGCCCTCGGCGATGATGCGCACGGCCTCCACGAGCTGCGCCGATGAGCGGGAGAGCAGGTGCGCGTAGATCTCACCGAGGCTGAAGTCCTCGACGAAGAAGGAGCGGGTCGAGCCGAGGTAGAGCGGGAGTCGGGTGATCGCGACGCCGTCGACGGCGGTGGCGTCCTCGGAGACCTCGTCGTCGGCGCGGAGGTCGACGATGCGGCGGACGCGGGAGCGCACGACACCAGCCCCATCCGCGCCGACCGCGGCGAGGTGACCCGAGCGGAACAGGCGCCCGGCGCGGATCACCCCGCCGGATGCCGGGATGCCGCCGACGTCCCGGAAACCGGGCACGCCGTCGACCACGATCACGCCCACGGGTCAGCCCTTCAGAGCGCCGGACGTGAGTCCGCGGGCGAAGGAGCGCTGGAACAGCAGGAACACGATCACCGACGGCGCGAGTGCGAGCAGCGACGCGGCCATGACCACGCCGGGAGTGACCTCCGGCTCGATGCGCAGCGTGCGCAGCGCGAGGGGGAGCGTGTAGGTGTCGCTCGACGTCGAGACGAGCAGCGGCAGCAGGTACTGGTCCCAGATCATCGTGAAGCCGAACACGCCGATGACGCCGAGCGCGGGCTTGCACAGCGGGACGATGATCTGCGCGAAGACCCGCAGCTCGCTGGCTCCGTCGATGCGTGCGGCCTCCTCCAGCTCGAGCGGCACGTCCTTCATGAACTCCGTCATGACGAGGATCGAGAACGCCCAGGCGCCGATCGGGACGATCATGCCCGCGAGCGTGCCCATCAGGTTGATGTGCACGAGGGGGAGGTCGGCCAGGAGGATCGACAGCGGCAGCGCGAGGATCTCATCGGGCAGCATCATCGTGGCGAGGATCGCGACCATCGCCAGCGCCGAGAAGCGGAACTTCTTGCGGGCGAGGGCGTAGCCGGCGAGCACCGACACGACGACCTGCAGCAGCAGGCCGAAGCCGACAACGAAGAACGAGTTCATGAGGTAGCCGAGCACGCCGAAGTCGAAGGCGACCGCGAAGTTGTCCAGCGTGGGCCGGTTGGGGATGACGCTGAGCTCCGTCGGGTCGGAGACCTCGCTGAAGGCGCCGGAGAGCAGCGCGACCAGGGGGCCTGCGAACAGGACGACCACGACGGCGTACAGCAGCACCTTCACGCCGATTCCGACGACGGTGCGGCTCTCGGTGAGTCCGAGAGCGGTATCGGTTCCGGCGCTCATGCGTCCTTCTTCTTCCGCAGCAGCAGCTGCACGGTGAGCGTCAGCACGAGGGTCGCGAGGAACAGCAGCACTGCGCCCGCCGATCCGACCCCGAGCTTCTGCTGCTCCAGTCCGAGCTTGTAGAGGAGGGTCATGACGACCTCGGTGGCGCCGTTCGGGCCGCCGTTGGTCATCAGGTAGACCTCGGTGAACACCCGGAAGCCGCGGATGGCGGCGAGGATGAACAGGATCGTGAACACCGGACGGAGTCCGGGGAGGGTCACGTGGACGATCCGCTGCCAGCGGTTCGCGCCGTCGACCGTCGCGGCCTCGTACAGCCCGCGGTCGATGCCGGCGAGACCGGCGAGGATGATCATCATGTCGTAGGGCCCGCCGCGCCAGATGCCCATCAGCATGATCGACCACATGGCCGAGTCCGGGCTGTTGATGTACTCGCTGGGGGCGATGCCCATGATGCCGATGATCGAGTTCAGGAACCCGTCGGGAGACGGGTGGTACATGATGCGCCACAGCTCGGCGACCACGGCCATCGGGACGACCACGGGCAGGAACGCCGCGGATCGGATGAAGGAGAGCTTGCGGGTCTGGCCCTCCAGCAGGAGCGCGAGGAGGAAGCCGAGGATGAGGCATCCAGCGGTCTGCCCGAGGGCGAGCACGAGCGTGTTGATCGTCGCGTCGCGGAAGGCCGCGTCGGTGAGGATCGTCTCGTAGTTCTTGAACCCCACGAACTCGTTGCCGAGGTAGGGGCGGACGTTCTCGACCGACATGCCGACGGCCTGGAACATCGGGATGTAGCGGAAGATCAGGAACAGCAGCAGGGCGGGGGCGAGGAAGGCCCACGGGACCCACCACTGGCCCTGCACTCGATGGCGGCGGCGCCGCCGGGCGGGCGGCGGGGACGCGATGGCCCCCGCCGCTGCCTGGGGTGCGTCGGCCGCGGTCGCGGCGTCGGCTGTGTGGATGGTCACTGCTTGAGGATTCCCTGCGTCAGGAGCTCGGCCGTCAGCTTGCCGTCGAGCTTGGTGAGTTCTTCTTCGACGTCGAGCGAGCAGTCGGCGAGCAGCGCGTTGATGGTGTCGGCGCTCATCTGGCGGACCGGGGTCCAGCTCGGGATGGTCGGCGCGTAGTGGCCGCTCTCCTGGTAGGCGGTCGCGAAGGTCTGCCAGCGCGGGTCGTCGCGCACGTCGGCGATGTCGACCTTCTCGTTCACCGGGAGCTGGATCGCGAAGGCATCCGTGCCCTCCATGCCGAACTTCTGGGCGTCGGGGCTGACGTACCAGTCGGCGAAGGCCGTCTGGCCCTTCTCGTTCTCGGAGCCGGCCATCAGGTAGACCGTGCCGCCCTCGGCGAGCACGGAGGAGTCCTTCGGACCCTTGGGGGCGGGGACGACGGTGTACTTGTCGGCGCCCAGCACCTTGTCGAAGCGGGGCATCATGTACGGGCCGGTCAGGTACATGCCCGCGACGCCGGACTCGAACGCCTCGTTGGTCGGCGGCGTGTCCATGCTGGGGGCGCCCGGCTGGACGACCCCGGCCTTGCACTGCAGGTCGCGGAACCAGGTCGCGGCCTCGATCGCCTCGTCGGAGCTCATCGACGGCAGCCATTCGTCGCCGGAGCCCGTGATGAAGTCGCCGCCCGCGGCCCACAGGAAGTTGGAGAAGTACCAGGAGGCGTAGCCGCGCTTGGTCGATCCGGGAACCGCGAGGCCGTAGGTGTCGGCCTGGCCGTTGCCGTCGGGGTCCTTCTCGGTGAAGGCCGTGGCGACCTCGAGCATCTCGTCCCAGTCGGTCGGCGCCTCGAGGCCGAGGTTCTGCAGCCAGTCGCTGCGGATCATGAGCGCGTTCGCCTGTGCCGAGTACGGGATGCCGTAGGTCTTGCCGTCGACGGCCTTGCCGGCCTCGAGCGCCTGCGCCGTCATGTCCTTGGAGTTCTTGATGTCCTTGAGGTCGATCTCGCGGAGGATGCCCTGGGACTGCATGGTGCCGAGCTGGCTGACGTCGTTGAGCACGATGTCGGGCAGGTCCTTCTGCCCTGCACGCTGGGCGAGCTTGATCTCGAAGTCGTCGAAGATCGCGGTGACCTCGGCCTTGTAGCCGGTGGCCTCCGTGAACGCCTCGACCTGCCGGATCGTCGCCGCCTCGCTGGGGCTTCCGGGGGTCGTGCGGGTCCAGATCTCGAGGACGGCATCCTCGTCCTGCGTGACGCCGGAACCGCCTTCGGGGGCGGCCGTGCTGGAGCAGCCGGCAAGGGCGAGCGTCACGACGCCCAGGATTGCGGCTGCTTTCATCTTTGTGTGCATGGGTTCTCCAGGGTTTGGCAAACGCTTGCCACTTTGCAAGACGTCGTTGGCGAATCTAACCTAGGGACGCGAGCACTGTCAATCATTGATCGGATGTTTCGCCTTCGAAGGAGAGCACATGGAGCGCATGCGAGCGCGGCTGGTGATGGAGGAGCGACGTCGAGACGACGTCTATCCGGCAGAGGTTCTGGCAGGTATCGACCGTACCGTGGACCTGGTCCGACCGTTCCTCACCGCAGAGGAGCTGGCGGCGGACCCCGAGGCGCTGCGTGACGTCGACGTGCTGCTCACGGGGTGGGGGGCTCCGGTGATCGACGCGGCCCTGTTGGAGCGCGCTCCTCGGCTGACGGCGGTGCTGCACGCGGCCGGATCGGTCAAGCACATCGTCACGGATGCCGCCTGGGCGCGAGGGATCACGGTGGTCTCGGCGGCCGCGGCGAACGCCGAGCCCGTCGCCGAGATGACGGCGGCGCAGATCGTGCTCGCCGCCCGCGGAGTGCCCGCAGCGCGGCGGGCTTACCGCGAGCTGCGGTCGAAGGATGCCGCGTCGCAGTTCGCCTCCGGAACGCGGAGCAGCGTGGTCGGGCTCGTGGCGCTCGGCGCGATCGGACGCCGTGTCGCGGAGCGGCTGCAGGGCACCGGCGTGCGGCTGCTGGCCGCCGATCCCTACGCCTCTCCCGCGGCGGCTGCGGAGCTGGGGATCGAGCTGGTCTCGATCGAGGAGCTGTTCTCGCGCTCGGAGGTCGTGAGCCTGCATGCCCCGCTGCTGCCGGCGACGACGGGCATGATCGGCGCGGCGCTGCTCGAGCGGATGCCGCAGGGCGCGACGCTCGTCAACACCGCTCGGGGCGGGCTGATCGACGAGGCCGCACTGGTCTCGGTGCTCTCGCGCCGGACCGACCTCACGGCGCTCCTGGACGTGACGGTCGACGAGCCGCCCGCGCCCGATTCGCCGCTCTGGGAGCTCGAGAACGTCGAGCTGACACCGCACGTCGCGGGCTCCATGGGCGCCGACCGCGGGGCGATGGGCGAGCTCGTGGGAGAGGAGCTGGCGCGCCTCGTCGCAGGGGAGCCCCTGCTGCACGCGATCGACGAGAGCGCTCTCGCGAGGATGGCCTGAACCGGCAAGCGGTTGCCAGGCCGCGAAACCTCTCGGAGTCTGTCGGTCATCCCAGTATGCTCGGGTCATGAGCACGCCGGAAAGCCTTTCCCCGGTCCGCCGGCCGCGGCATGCGCGCGGAGCGGCCCCGACCCTGCACGACGTCGCGCGCGAGGCCGGTGTCTCACTCGCCACCGCATCCCGTGTGCTCAACGGCTCGGAGCGCAAGGTCGCCGAGTCGTTCCGCGAGCGCGTCGAGCGGGCGGCATCCGAACTCGGGTACACGGCGAACGTCTCCGCGCAGTCGACCGCCAGGGGAACCTCTCCCGTAATCGCCCTGCTCGTCGCCGACATCGCCGACCCGTACTTCGGACTCATCGCCTCCGGCGTCGCGCGCGGAGCGGACGAGCACGGTCTCGTCGTCACGATCGCGATCACCGAACGGGACCCCGAGCGCGAGGCCCGCATCGTGCGGGCGCTCCGCGGACAGCGCCCCCAGGGGCTCATCCTCGCGGCCTCCCGCACCACGGGGCCGCCCGACACGGGAACGGCGCGCGAACTCGCAGAGTTCTCGCGCCTGGGCGGGCGGATCGTGACCTTCGGCGCCGGCGAGGGCGACGGACGCCACGTCGAGATCGACAACCGCAGCGGTGCGCGGGCGCTGGGCGAGCGCATGGCCCAGCTCGGCTACCGGTCAGCGATCCTGATCGGGGCCGCGGAGGGCGTGCTGACCTCCGACGAGCGCCTCGCGGGCTTCGAGACCGGGTTCGCCGCGGGTGGTGGCTCGGTCGACCGCGTGCTGCGCGGTGACTTCCGCCGCGAGTCGGGCACGGCCCTGATGGCCGCCCAGCTCGCCGCGGGCGTCGAACCCGGCACCCTGGTGTTCGGGATGAGCGACATCGTCGCGATCGGCGCGATGTCGGCGATCCGCGACGCCGGACGCGCCGTGGGCGAGGACATCGCGGTGTGCGGCTTCGACGACGTGCCGTCCAGCAGCGACGTCGCACCAGCCCTCACGACGGTCCGGGTGCCGCTCAGCGAGGTCGGCTACCAGGCGTTCCGGGCGACCGTCGACGCGGACTGGCAGCAGGCGCCGCTCCCGCTCGAGGTGATCGTGCGCGCGAGCACTCCCGGTCTCGCATGACCTCCGTCGTCCTGGCGCCCGACAGCTTCAAGGGCACGATCACGGCCGCGGACGCCGCGGACGCGCTCGCCGCGGGATGGGCCTCCGTCGATCCCGCCGCCTCCTTCGTGCACCGACCCATGGCCGACGGGGGAGAGGGCACGGTCGCCGCGTTCGCCGCGGCGGTGCCGGGCGCAGAGCGGATGCCGGTCACCGTCGACGGACCCGCGGGCGAACCGATCGGCACGGCCTGGCTGCTGCTGCCACCCACAGACGAGGCACCCGGCGGCACCGCGGTCGTCGACCTCGCCTCCACGTCGGGCATCGAGCTCCTCACGACGCTGCGCCCGTGGGATGCCGACACCACCGGACTCGGACAGGCGATCGCCGCGGCGCTCGACCACGGCGTCTCGCGGCTCGTCGTCGGCATCGGGTCCAGTGCGTCGACCGACGGCGGGATGGGGATGCTGACCGCTCTCGGAGCGCGGTTCCTCGACGCCGCGGGAGTACCCGTCGCCCGCGGGGCTCGGGGGCTCGCCGACCTCGCCTCCGTCGACCTCGCGGGTCTGCGGTCTGCGCCATCGACGCTCGTGCTCACCGACGTGACCAACCCGCTGACCGGTCCGCGCGGCGCCGCCGCCGTGTTCGGCCCGCAGAAGGGGCTCACGGCATCCGACATCCCCGTCGTGGACGCAGGGCTCGCGCGTCTCGCCGGGCTGCTGGGACTCGACGCGTCCATGCCCGGCGCGGGCGCGGCCGGAGGAACCGGCGCCGCACTCGTGGTGTGGGGCGCGGCTCTCGCCCCCGGTGCGGCGGAGGTCGCATCGCTCATCGGGCTCGCCGATGCGATCGCCCGCGCCGACGTGGTGATCACGGGCGAGGGGTCGTACGACGGGCAGTCCGGCGACGGCAAGGTGCCCTCGTACATCGCCGCCCTGGCCGCCGACGCGGGGGTTCGCGCGCTGCTCGCGGCCGGCCGCATCACCCCGGATGCCGACACCTCGCCGTTCGCGGCATCCGCCTCGTTGACGGCGCTCGCCGGATCGTCGGAGGCCGCTCTCGCCGACCCCGCTCGCTGGCTCGTCGAGGCCGGCGCCGCGCTCGCCCGCAGCATCCGCTGAGGCGCTCGTCTCGTCGCTGCGCTCCTCGCTCAGCGGTCGGGGGCAGCAGAGCGGGTCGTCGAGCGAGCGGAGCGAGACGAGACGCGGTGGGATCCGCGCGCCCTAGCCCCCGAGCGCGGCGGACACCACGGCGCGGGCCTCCGACTGCACCTCGGCGAGGTGCTCGGGGCCCAGGAGGCTCTCGGCGTACAGCTTGTAGACGTCTTCCGTGCCCGAGGGGCGGGCAGCGAACCAGGCGTGCTCGGTCTGCACCTTGAGGCCGCCGATCGCCGCGCCGTTGCCCGGTGCGTGCGACAGCTTCGCGGTGATGGGCTCGCCGGCGAGAGTCGACGCCGACACGGCCTCCGGGGCGAGCTTCGCCAGCGCGGCCTTCTGCTCGGGCGAGGCCGGCGCATCGACGCGCTGGTACGCGGACGAGCCGAACGCCTCCTCCAGCTCGCGGTACCGCTCCGACGGGGTCTTGCCGGTCACGGCGATGATCTCGGCGGCGAGCAGGCACAGCAGGATGCCGTCTTTGTCGGTCGACCAGACGGTGCCGTCCTTGCGCAGGAACGAGGCTCCGGCCGACTCCTCCCCGCCGAACGCGACGGAGCCGTCGAGCAGGCCGGGCACGAACCACTTGAACCCGACCGGCACCTCCAGCAGACGGCGACCCAGCGACTCGGCGACGCGGTCGATGATCATCGACGACACGAGCGTCTTGCCGATCGCGGCATCCCGCGGCCACTCGGCGCGGTGCGAGAACAGGTAGTCGATCGCGACCGCGAGGTAGTGGTTGGGGTTCATGAGACCGGCATCCGGGGTGACGATGCCGTGGCGGTCGGCATCCGCGTCGTTGCCCGTGAGCACGTCGTAGTCGCCCTTCTTGGCGACCAGGGAGGCCATGGCCGAGGGGGATGACGGATCCATGCGGATCTTCTCGTCCCAGTCCAGCGTCATGAAGCGCCACGTCGGGTCGACCTCGGGGTTCACGACGGTGAGGTCGAGGTCGTGCACCTCCTTGATGAGCGCCCAGTACTCGACGGATGCTCCGCCCAGCGGGTCCGCGCCGATCCGCACGCCCGCGCGGCGGATGGCGTCGACGTCGATGATGGTGGAGAGGTCGCGCACGTACGCGTCGCGGAAGTCGTACTCGCCGATCGTGTCCCCGTCGACGTCGGCGTAGCGGACGCGCTTGACGCCGTCGAGGCCGTTCGCGATGAGCTGGTTGGCGCGGTCGGCGATCCAGCCGGTCGCATCCGTGTCGGCGGGGCCGCCGTGCGGAGGGTTGTACTTGAAGCCGCCGTCGCGCGGCGGGTTGTGGCTCGGGGTGACCACGATGCCGTCGGCGCGGCCGGCGGCATCCGGAGCCAGGTCGCGGTTGTAGGTGAGGATCGCGTGACTGAGCGCCGGCGTCGGCACCCAGGAGTCGCGGGAGTCGACGCGCACGTCCACCCCGTTGGCGATGAGCACCTCGATGGCGCTGCGCTCGGCGGGGAGGGACAGCGCGTGGGTGTCGCGTCCGAGGAAGAGCGGGCCGGTGATGCCCTGGCCGGTGCGATAGTCGACGATCGCCTGGGTGGTCGCGAGGATGTGGTTCTCGTTGAAGCTGTTCGACAGCGAGGAGCCGCGGTGGCCGCTGGTGCCGAACACGACGCGCTGGGCGGCGACGCCGGGGTCCGGTACGCGGTCGTAGTAGGCGGCGATCAGCTCGTCGACGTCGATGAGGTCACTTTCCTCCGCGGGGAGGCCGGCACGGCTCGTCATGCAGACAGTCTGCACCGAGCGGGCCGTTCGTGCACGTCTCATTTCCAGAGGTGTGAAGGTTTTCGTCGACGGGAGTCTCGCGCGCGACGCGGAGGGCTAAGGTGAAACGCGTGACTGAACGCCGCACCTACAGCTACCTCGGCCCCGCAGGAACGTTCACCGAAGCGGCGCTCGACCAGGTCCCCGAGGCGCGCGGTCAGGAATGGCGCCCCGTGCACAACGTCGGGGAGGCGCTCGACGACGTGCTGTCGGGGGTGTCGGATGCCGCGATGATCGCGATCGAGAACTCGATCGAGGGCGGCGTCTCCACCACGCAGGACGCGCTGGCCACGCTGCCAGGACTGCGGATCATCGGCGAGTACCTCGTCAGGGTGAACTTCGTGCTGGTGGCGCCCCGAGGCACCCGGCTCGAGGACGTCTCCGTCATCGCCGCCCACCCCGTCGCCTACGCCCAGTGCCACGGCTGGCTCGGCGAGCACCTGCCGCAGCACTCCCACGTGCCGGCCGCGAGCAACGTCGCCTCCGCGATCGGCGTGCTCGACGGCTCGCTCCCCGCCCAGGCGGCGATCGCACCTCCCGGCATCGTGAAGCACTACGACGTGGACGTGCTCGCCGATGGCATCGGCGACAACGCCCAGGCCGTCACCCGCTTCGTGCTCGTGACCCGCACGACGCGCTCGCCGGAGCCCACCGGGGCCGACAAGACCTCGCTCATCGTCGAGCTGCCCCACGACCACCCCGGTTCGCTGCTCGAGATGCTCGAGCAGTTCTCGACCCGCGGCATCAACCTGTCGCTGATCGAATCCCGCCCCATCGGCGACGAGCTCGGCCGCTACAGGTTCGTCATCGACGCCGACGGTCACATCGAGCACGAGCGCATGGCCGACGCGCTGCTCGGCATCCGCCGGTTCAGCCCCCGAGTGGTGTTCCTCGGCTCCTACCCCCGCGCCGACAGGCAGATCGTGCAGTACCCGGAGCGCTACTCCGACGACGTGTTCGTCGAGGCGCGCGACTGGCTGCGCGGCATCCTCTCCGGAGAGCCCGACGCCTGACCGCCCTCGCGTGCGGGCACGCGACGATGCCTCGCCGTGCGTCCCCTCCCGCCCCCGTGGGCGTCCCACCGATGGTATGGATCAAAAATGTAGGTGCAGGGGGCCTTGGAGCGGCATCTCTGATCCATCCTGAGCAGCTCAGAAGCCAGGCGAGTCGGACTGCACAAACAGGTGAGCGGGCGGGTTGTCCACCTGGCCTGGGACAGGAGCTCGAACACCGCGACGGGAAAGCACCGTCGATGCGAGCATGCCGGAATGCGTCATCGAATCCCTCTCCCCGAACAGCTGGGGCCCGAGTTCAGCGTCCGGAGGGCCGCAGCCCTCGGCATCCGTAGGGGGAGAGCGGATGCCGCCGACCTCGTGCGTCCGTTCCACGGCGTGAGATCGGTTGCGCCTCCGGAATCGTTCCGGGCGAGAGTGGACTGCTACCTTCCGCGGATGCGCCCGGAGCAGCGCTTCGTCGGGAGGACGGCGGTGCGTCTGTGGGCGCTTCCGCTCTCAGAAGCCTGGTGCGTCGAGGAAGAGCTCGAGGTCGCGTCGCCGCAGGAGCACAGCCCTCCGCGAGCGGCGGGGGTCAGGGGGCGCCGGCTCGGCGCCGCACGGGCGCGGACCTGGCATCTCCGAGGGGCGCCCGTGGTCGATCCCGTCGCCGCGGTCTTCAGCTGCGCCGGAGAGCTCAGCGTGCGCGAGCTGGTGGTCCTGCTCGACGCGCTCGTCACAGGCTGCTCCCACTATCCGGGGCTCGACGAGGCCGGCAGACCCCGGCTCTTCCTGCACGAGGTCGAGACCCGGCTCGACGAGTGGGGACGGTTCCGCGGCAGCGGCACGGTGAGAAAGGCCCTCCGGCGCGCGCGAGAGGGGGTTGAATCGCCGAAGGAGACGGAGACGCGGCTGGTCATCGTGGATGTCGGTCTACCGGAACCGGAGGTGCAGTTCGTGGTGAGGGACGGATCCCGCTTCGTCGCCAGAGTGGATCTCGCGTACCCCGAGCTGAGGATCGCGATCGAGTACGAGGGCGACGGGCATCGCACCGACAAGGCGCAGTGGCGGAAGGACATCGCGCGACAGCGGGATCTCGAGGGCTGCGGGTGGCTCGTCATCCGCCTCACCCAGTCGGACCTCGATGATCCCGGCGTCTTTCTCGCGTGCCTCCGTCGGGCTCTCTCTTCTCGCATGATCACCCGATGATGGATCAGAAATGCTGTGGAGAGGCTCCCTGGAGAGTCATTTCTGATCCATAGCGCGATCGATCGTCCATAGTGCGATCGATCCCGGGCGGGGTCAGTGCTCGCGGAACAGCGGCCAGGCGCTGCCCGGCGCCATGCGGGAGTGCAGAGCGCCCTTCGCCGACGCCAGGCTGGGGTAGCTGCCTGTTGCGGCATCCGACCCTGCCATCACGACCGTGTAGCCGTCGTCGTCGTGGCGGATGCTGCCGACGACTCCGTTCGTGCCGTAGGCGACCCAGAGAGCGAGGGTCTTCGTGGTACTCATCATCGAACTCCTTCCGTTGCGGGCGACGCTACGCCTGTCCCGCACAGAAGACCACCCTCGCGCGGCGATTCACATCGCGGCGGCGATGAGCTCCAGCGTCTGCGCGCGGCCGGGGGAGGAGTCGCGGGGCTCCGCATCGTACGACGCGGCGACCGGAGACAGCATGACCTCGTCGACGCCGTACCGCTCCGCGAACCCGCGCACCTCGGCGGCGACCGACTCCCCGGTGCCGACGAACCAGCGCTCGCGGGCGGCCGACACGACCTGCTCGGTGGCGGCATCCGCCTCCGCCGAGGCGGCGACGGCCTGCTCGACGGTCTCCAGCGCGACCAGCGGCTTGTTCAGACGCAGCCGCGCCATCATGCGCAGCTGGGGGAGAGCGCGGGCCTCCGCCTCGTCCTGCGTCGGCGCGGCCACGGCGTTCACGGTGAGGAAGGTGCGCGGCTCTGGGTGCTCCTCGCTCGGGCGGTAGCCGGTGCGGTACAGGTCGAGGGCGCGCTCCAGCCCCTGGCCGGAGAAGTGGTTGGCGAACACGTACGGCAGGCCGTGGGATGCCGCCAGCTGCGCCGAGTAGTCGCTCGAGCCGAGCAGCCACATCTCGGGGGAGCCGGTGGCGGCGGGCGTCGCGTGCACCGTGTACTCGCCGCCGGACGTGAAGCGGACGGTGGCGCCGTCTCCGGAGAGGAGCGCCGCGATGTCCTGCACGTGCCGGGGGAACTGCTCGACGTCGCTCGTGGTGCCGGAGCCGCGGAGCAGCTGGGTGATGACGGGGTCGCTGCCCGGCGCCCGGCCGAGACCGAGGTCGATGCGTCCGGGGGCGATGGCCTCCAGCGCGGCGAACTGCTCCGCGACGATGAGCGGGGCGTGGTTCGGGAGCATCACGCCGCCGGAACCCAGCCGGATGCTCGTGGTGCGGGTCGCGGCGGCGGCGATCAGCACCGGCGGAGTCGTGGATGCCACGGCCGGCATGTTGTGGTGCTCGGCGAACCAGTAGCGGCGGTACCCCAGCCGATCGGCGGTCTGCGCGAGGCTGAGGGAGGCGGCGATGGCCTCCGCGCTGGTCTGCCCGGAGCGGACCGGGACGAGGTCGAGGACGGAGAGAGCGGTCACCCAGGCTCCAACCGCTGCTCGCGCGCGGGCATTCCCAGTACCGTGGTGGGCATGGGCGTCGAATTCTTCTACATCCTCGTCGGCAGCGTCGTCGTGGCGGCGATCGCGCGATGGCGGGGGTGGCCGGCGCCGCTGCTGGTCACGGTGGTCGCGCTCGCGGCATCCTTCCTCCCTTTCGTCCCCGATCTGCAGACCGACGGCCATCTGCTGCTGAACCTCGTTCTGCCGCCGCTGCTGTACTCGGCGGCGCTCGACGTCTCGTTCGTGGGCTTCAAGCGCAGCCTGCCGCAGATCCAGCGCCTCGGGATCTGGCTCGTGCTGCTCACGACGCTCGCGGTCGGCGTGGTGGCGTGGCTGATCCTGCCCTCGCTGACCCTGCCTGGTGCGCTGCTGCTCGGCGCGATCGTGGCCCCGCCCGACGCGGTGTCGGCCGCGGCGATCGGCCGCAAGCTCGGACTGCCCCGGCGCATCATGAACGTGCTCTCCGGCGAGAGCCTCATCAACGACGCCACCTCGCTCACCCTGTACCGGGTGTTCGCCTCGCTCCTCGTCAGCGCCACCGTCACCATCACCGTGTGGGACGGCATCTGGCAGTTCATCGTCGCCGTCGTGGTCGGCGTCGTCATCGGCCTGATCTTCGGCATCGTGCTGCACCAGCTGCGGATGCGGATCGACGACGCGGTCGTGATCGGCACCTTCGGGCTGCTCGCCCCGTTCGGCGCGTACGCGATCGCGGAGCACCTCGGCGGCTCCGGCGTGCTCGCCGTCGTGGCGATGGGCATCTACGTCGGCTTCAACGCCCCGCGCACCGACTACACCACGCGGCAGCAGGAGAAGCCGCTGTGGCTCTCGGCCGACCTGCTGCTGGAGAGCTTCGTGTTCGCCTACATCGGGCTGCAGTTCCCCCGCGTGCTCCGCGACCTCAGCGGAGAGTCTGTCGGACACATCCTGTGGCTGTCGGCGGCGGTGCTGGTGGTCGTGCTGCTGGTGCGTCCGCTCTATGTGTACCCCGCGAACGCGTGGGCGAACCGCCTCGACCGCAAACGCCTCGAGCGGTGGGACCGCGGGGTCGAGTCCGGCGAGTTCGAGAAGCGGCGGGGCCACTCGCGGCGATGGCGCGATCAGGATCCCGATGAGCTGCGGGAGCAGATCGTGAAGGAGCGGATGGCGGGGCTCCAGCTCACCTGGAAGGACAACGCCGTCATCTCCTGGGCGGGCATGCGCGGCGTCGTCACGCTGGCGACCGCCCTCGCGGCGGCCGACCTCGCGACGCTCGCCCCCGAGGCCTCGCACGCGATCGTCGTCGTCGCCTTCATCGTCACCGTCGGCACGCTCCTGCTGCAGGGGCTCACGCTGCCGGTGCTGATCCGGCGCCTCGGCATCGGGAGCGACTCGGAGCACGAGGAGGACGCGCAGGCGCTCGCCGCCGTGCAGGCGAAGACCCGCGAGGCGGGCAAGGAGTTCATCGCCGCCAAGCGCGTGGAGTGGGAGGCGAAGCACGGCTCCCTCGACCTCAGCGTCTTCGACGCGTTCGCCAAGCGGATGACCCGCGTGGAGAAGGACGCCGATGAGGCGCAGCAGGTGGAGGATGCCGCGGCCCGACCCTCGTACGAAGACCTCGTCTCCCTGTTCAGGGGGTGGCTGCACGTGCGTCGGGAGATCGTTCTCGCCGAGCGCGATGCCGGCAACCTCGACGAGGAGGTCATGCGCGAGCTGCTCGCGGCGATGGATGCCGAGGAGCTGGCGCTCGACACCCGCGGCGCGATGCGCCAGCAGGAGCGGTAGCGCGGCGGCATCCGCTCTTCCCGTTCACAACTCCTCAAAGAACGGGTTCGCGCCCGAGGACGCCCCTGTGGTTCCGGGGCGGGCGCTTGCGTGGTCTGCGGTTCGTGAGGAGTTGTGAACCGCTCAGATGCGAGAGCGCCCCACCCCGCGGACGGGATGGGGCGCTCTCGCGTGCGGTGGGCGAGCGGTCAGTTCGCGGCGACCGGCTGCTTGTCCGACGCGGCATCCGCCTCGGGGGAGTCGTCGCCCGAGTCGTCGGCGAAGGGCAGGCCCTCGCGCGGCGCGTTGTAGAGCTCCTCGTCGAGGATGCCCTCGCGCTTGGCGACGATGGTCGGCACGAGCGCCTGACCGGCGACGTTCACCGCGGTGCGGCCCATGTCGAGGATCGGGTCGATCGCGATGAGCAGGCCGACGCCGGCGAGAGGCAGGCCGAGCGTGGAGAGCGTCAGCGTGAGCATCACGATGGCGCCGGTGGTCCCTGCGGTCGCGGCCGAGCCCACCACCGAGACCACGATGATCATGATGTACTGCCACCACTCCAGCTGGATGCCGAAGAACTGCGCCACGAAGATCGCGGCGATGGCCGGGTAGATCGCGGCGCAGCCGTCCATCTTGGTGGTCGCGCCCAGCGGCACGGCGAAGGACGCGTAGGAGCGCGGCACGCCGAGGTTGCGCTCGGTCACGCGCTCGGTGAGCGGGAGGGTGCCGATCGACGAGCGGCTGACGAAGGCCAGCTGCACGGCCGGCCACACGCCCGAGAAGTACTGCCTGATCGACAGGCCGTTGGTCTTGACGATGATCGGGTAGACCACGAAGAGCACGAGGGCGAGGCCGATGTAGATCGCGATGGCGAACCATCCGAGCGAGGCCAGCTTCTCCCAGCCGTACTTGACGACGGCGGCGCCGATGAGGCCGAAGGTGCCGAGCGGGGCGATGCGGATGATCCACCACAGCACGCGCTGGATGACCTTGAGCAGCGACTCGGTGAAGGCGAGGAAGGGCTCTGCCTTCTTGCCCGCCTTGAGCGCGGCGATGCCCACGGCCACGGCGACGACGATGATCTGCAGCACGTTGAAGCCGATGCTGGAGGTCGCACTGCCCGACTCCGCGTCGACCGAGGTGCTCACGGTGAGGCCGAGGAAGTTCTGCGGGATGAGGCCTGTGAGGAAGTTCCACCAGGTGCCGACCGTGTACGGGTCGCCCTCCTGCAGGCCCTCGCCCGCGCGGGAACCGGGCTGGATGATGAGGCCGAGGCCGATGCCGATCACCACGGCGATGAACGCCGTGTAGGCGAACCAGAGGAGCGTCTGCCCTGCCAGGCGCGCGGCGTTCTGCACGCGGCGCAGGTTCGAGATGCTCGCGACGATCGCGGTGAAGATCAGCGGGATGACGGCGGCGCGCAGCAGCGTCACGTACGAGCCGCCGATCGTGTCGAGGGTCGCGGAGAGGCCGTTCGGCGCCTCGGCGGTGGCGCCGAGGTTGCGGGCGACGAGGCCTGCGACGATGCCGAGGACGAGGGCGGCGATGATCTGGAAGCCGAACGAGGTCAGCAGCTTCCGTACGGGACCGCGGGTGTCGGGCGCCTTCGCGGCGCGGGCGGTGGTGCTCATGTGGGGGGACTCCAGGAATGACTGCGTGCCGAGTGCACGCCATAGCCTCAACGCTATGAGCGCCTGTGAATTCCCTGGGTGGATGTGACGAAGCATGACGGATGCCGGCGGCATCCGTCGTGCCCGAGTCAGGTCGTGCACTCCTCGAAGTTGTCCTTGAGGATCTTGACGGTGAGGTCGCGGTCCTCGACGCTGGACGCCTGGTCCTTGCCCTGCGCGATGTAACTGAGGGTCTCGTTGCTGAGCTTCGAATCCAGCAGGTAGCCGGCGAAGCAGGCCGCGGCATCCGCGTTCACCTGATCGCTCATGCTCTGCGAGGTGTAGTAGTCGATCAGCCCGTCGGTCAACTGCTTCTCGGTCGGTCGGCTCGCACCGCAGGCGGCGAGGGAGAGGGCGAGGGCGGCGACGGGCAGCGCCATCAGCACGCGTGCGGGGGTGCGCAACTTCCGGTCCGGATTCATGGCCTCCACCGTACGCGTTCCGGCGCCGGATCAGAGGGCGGCGGGCGGAGAGAACTGCCCATACCCCGGGGACGGCGCCTGTGGCACCATGTGGTCATGTTCATGGTGACGACGAACGACATCCCCGGCTACCGCATCACCAACGTGCTCGGTGAGGTCATGGGCATCACGGTCCGCTCGACCGACTTCGGCCAGGGGTTCACGGCGGGTTTCCGGGCGCTCGGCGGCGGGGAGATCCCCGAGTACACGCAGATGATGTACGAGAGCCGCCAGGTCGTGATGAGCCGCATGTGGGCCGAGGCGCAGCAGCGCGGCGGCAACGCGATCGTCGCCATGCGCTTCGACGCCGGGTCGATTGGCACCTTCAGCGAGATCTGCGCCTACGGGACTGCCGTGGTGGTGGAGCCGGTGGGGGCGCCGCCCGCACCGCCCGTCGTCCCGCAGCAGCCGGCGGTGTGACTCAGGCCATCACGAGCAGCTCGCCGACCTCGCACTGCAGCGCCTCGCAGATCGCCCGCAGCGTCGAGTAGCGGATGGCGCGTGCACGGTCGTTCTTGAGGACCGACAGGTTGACGATGCTGACGCCGACCTGCGCGCTCAGCTCGGTGAGGGTCATGCCGCGATCGGCGAGCAGCTCATCGAGTCGGCAGTGGATGCCGGTGAACTCGCCGTCGCTCTCGGCCGGGGTCACACCAGCCCCTCCGTCTCCTTCTCCAGCTGCTCCTTCTCGCCCTGCAGTCGACTGCCGTGGCGGAAGATCGCGGCGAGGGCGAAGCATCCGACGCCCACGGCGAAGGGCCAGACCGGCACGCTGAGCTCGAAGGGGATGAAGGCGTCGTCCGTCTGCGGTAGAGCCTGTGCGGCGACGGTCATCCCGACTTGGCGGAGGATGCCGCCGATCACCGCCGTCGTCATGACGATGATCGCAGTCGCGACGAAGACCCGGGGGACGGTCGCGTCGAACGGGGCGCCGAGCGCGGCGCGCTGCGCGGCCACGTGGATCGCCCATGCGATCGAGGCGGAGCAGACCAGCAGCAGCACACCGGAGATGAACATCAGTATCTGCGCGCCCACGGGCGGGTTCACCACGGCGCCGTAGCAGTCCAGCTCCGTCCCGCCTTCGGCGCCAGCGAAGTCGCAGTTGTCCGGCGTGGAGGCCTTCGCACGGTCGAGCACCGGCTGGTCGAGGGAGATCGTCTTCATGGTGAACGCCTGGAACACGGCGAGGAGCACGCCGGCCCCGCACAGGAGCACCCAGCCGAGGCTGAGCCGGTCGACCACGTCGAGGACGAGGGTCTTGCGGCGCCGGCGGTGGGAGCTCGCGACGCTCATCGCGACGACCGCTCCGACGATCAGGAAGCCGATGAGCAGGGTCAGCAGACCCGCGCCCAGATTCTCCGCGGTGAACGTCATCAGACCAGCCCTCTCTGCGCCCGGCGGGACACCCTCCCGCCATAACGATTATCGATATTATCGATTTTCGTTAAGGTATCGGATGCTGGTCCTCCCGTCAACGGACGCCCCGCGCGACGGCATCCGCTCCGCCCCGTCACCGACCGCCACGGGCGGTATGCCCACGGCGAACACGGGCATACCGGCTCGATGTGGTGGTTACTCTCGATGTACAAGCGCTTCACGCGTCTTCGCCCCGTGCGAATAAGGAGTCACAGCATGTTCGAGAGATTCACGGACCGAGCCCGTCGAGTGGTCGTCCTCGCCCAAGAAGAGGCGAAGATGCTCAACCACAACTACATCGGCACCGAGCACATCCTGCTCGGCCTCATCCACGAGGGCGAGGGCGTCGCCGCCAAGGCGCTCGAAAGCCTGGGCATCTCCCTTGACGCCGTCCGCGAGCAGGTCCAGGACATCATCGGCCAGGGTCAGCAGCAGCCGACCGGGCACATCCCGTTCACGCCGCGCGCCAAGAAGGTGCTCGAGCTCAGCCTCCGCGAGGCTCTGCAGCTCGGCCACAACTACATCGGCACCGAGCACATCCTGCTCGGCCTCATCCGCGAGGGCGAGGGCGTCGCCGCTCAGGTGCTCGTCAAGCTCGGCGCCGACCTGAACAAGGTGCGCCAGCAGGTCATCCAGCTGCTGTCGGGCGCCCCCGGTCGTGAGCCCGCCGCCGTCGGCGCGCAGACCAACGACTCGCAGGCCAGCGCCCAGGGCGGGTCGGCGGTGCTCGACCAGTTCGGCCGCAACCTCACGCAGGCCGCGCGCGACAACAAGCTCGACCCGGTCATCGGGCGCGAGAAGGAGGCGGAGCGGGTCATGCAGATCCTCTCCCGTCGCTCCAAGAACAACCCCGTCCTCATCGGCGAGCCCGGCGTCGGCAAGACCGCCGTCGTCGAGGGACTGGCGCAGGCCATCGTCAAGGGCGATGTCCCCGAGACGCTGAAGGACAAGCAGCTCTACTCGCTCGACCTCGGCTCGCTCATCGCCGGTTCCCGCTACCGCGGCGACTTCGAGGAGCGCCTGAAGAAGGTCACCAAGGAGATCCGCACGCGCGGCGACATCATCGTCTTCATCGACGAGATCCACACCCTCGTGGGTGCGGGTGCCGCCGAGGGCGCGATCGACGCCGCGTCGATCCTCAAGCCGCTCCTCGCCCGTGGAGAGCTCCAGACCATCGGTGCCACCACGCTCGACGAGTACCGCAAGCACTTCGAGAAGGATGCTGCGCTCGAGCGCCGCTTCCAGCCGGTGCAGGTCAACGAGCCGACGCTGCCGCACACGATCAACATCCTCAAGGGCCTGCGCGACCGCTACGAGGCGCACCACAAGGTGCAGATCACCGACGGCGCACTCGTGGCCGCGGCGAACCTCGCCGACCGCTACGTGTCCGACCGCTTCCTGCCCGACAAGGCGATCGACCTGATCGACGAGGCCGGCGCGCGTCTGCGCCTCAGCATCCTGTCGTCGCCGCCCGAGCTGCGCGAGTTCGACGAGAAGATCGCCGCGGTCCGCGAGCAGAAGGAGCTGGCCTCCGAGGAGCAGGACTTCGAGAAGGCGGCCTCGCTGCGCGACGAGGAGAAGAGCCTCCTCGCGGAGCGCCTGCGCCTCGAGAAGCAGTGGCGTTCGGGTGACGTCGCGACCTCCGCGGTCGTCGACGAGGGCCTGATCGCCGAGGTGCTCGCACAGGCCACCGGCATCCCCGTCTTCAAGCTCACCGAAGAGGAGTCCTCGCGTCTCGTCTTCATGGAGAAGGCCCTGCACCAGCGCGTCATCGGTCAGGAGGAGGCGATCGCCGCCCTCTCCAAGACGATCCGCCGCCAGCGCGCCGGCCTCAAGGACCCGAAGCGTCCCTCCGGCTCGTTCATCTTCGCCGGCCCCACGGGCGTCGGAAAGACCGAGCTCGCCAAGGCGCTCGCCGAGTTCCTGTTCGACGACGAAGCCGCCCTGATCTCGCTCGACATGAGCGAGTTCGGCGAGAAGCACACCGTCTCGCGTCTGTTCGGAGCCCCTCCCGGGTTCGTCGGATTCGAAGAGGGCGGCCAGCTCACCGAGAAGGTGCGTCGCAAGCCGTTCAGCGTGGTCCTGTTCGACGAGATCGAGAAGGCCCACCCGGACATCTTCAACTCGCTCCTGCAGATCCTCGAAGAGGGTCGCCTCACCGACGGTCAGGGTCGGATCGTGGACTTCAAGAACACGGTCATCATCATGACCACCAACCTCGGTGCACGCGACATCGCGGGCGGTCCCGTCGGCTTCCAGATCGAGGGCAGCAACGCCACGACCTACGAGCGCATGAAGGGCAAGGTCAACGAGGAGCTGAAGCGTCACTTCAAGCCCGAGTTCCTGAACCGCGTCGACGACATCATCGTGTTCCCGCAGCTCAACAAGGAGGAGCTGGTGCAGATCGTCGATCTGTTCACCAAGCGCCTCGGCGAGCGGCTGCTCGACCGCGACATGACGATCGAGCTGTCGCAGGCCGCGAAGGAGCGTCTCATCGAGATCGGCTTCGACCCGGCCCTCGGCGCCCGTCCGCTGCGCCGCGCGATGCAGCACGAGATCGAGGACCGTCTGTCGGAGAAGATCCTGCACGGCGAGCTCAACTCCGGCGACCACGTCAAGGTGGATGCCGCGGACGGCGAGTTCCAGTTCGAGCACGGCCCGCGCGGCGAGAAGGTCGCGGTCGGTGTGACCACCGGCGGCGAGATCACGGCCACCCCCGACCTGGCGGTCGCCAGCGGGGAGTGACCTCCCGATGAACGAAGGGGCGGATGCTGCGGCATCCGCCCCTTCGTCGTCCCCGGGACGGCCCGTGGAACTCCGACAGCGGGCGGGAAATCGGAGAGGAACAGGGCACCGTGCGGCGTGCCGCGACGAGACACGCCGGTGTGCGCGCTACCGGTCTGGGTTCTCCAAGAGGGCGGGCCGAGGTGTGCGACACCGTGTCGTGCGGGCGGGGTCCGGATTCGTGCGGAGGGTGGAAGTCGCGGCGTCGGCCAGCGGCTAGCATCGCAGGGACCTCGATCGAGCAGGAGGGTGCGATGGCGCACTGGGAACCGCGCGCAGCGGACGGACGCATCTTCTCCGGCGGCTGGCGCGAGCCCGGCGGCGGCACGGCGGCGGTGATCTCTCCCGGCGACGGCTTGCCCGTCGGCACCGTGGGCATCGCCGACGAGGCGGATGTCGAGCGCGCAGGTCTCCTCGCCGTCGACGCGCAGCGCGAGTGGGCGCGGTCGTCGTACCGCGTCAGAGCGGGCGTGCTCAGCCGGGCCGCCGAGGCGCTGCGCGAGATCCGCGCCGACGTCGAGCGCCTGCTCGTGCGCGAGAGCGGCTCCCTGCCGAGCAAGGCGAGCCACGAGGTGAGCAAGGCGATCGACGAGCTCGTCGAGGCCGCGAGCCTGGTGACGATGTCGCAGGGCGACGTTCTCCCCGTCGACGACCCCACGACCCTCGGCATCGCCCGCCGCATCCCCGTCGGGGTGGTCGGCGTGATCGCGCCGTGGAACGCCCCGCTCATGCTCGCGATCCGTTCCGTGGCGCCGGCGATCGCCCTCGGCAACGCCGTGATCGTGAAGCCCGACGTCAAGACCGCGTTCTCGGGCGGCGCCGTGATGGCCGAGATCTTCGAGAGGGCGGGGCTGCCGGACGGCATCCTGCACATCCTCCCCGGTGGACCCGAGACCGGCGAGGCCGTCGTGCGCTCCCCGCACACGAACGTCATCTCCTTCACCGGGTCGTCCGCCGCCGGTCGCCGGGTCGGCGAGGTCGCCGGTGGCCTGCTCAAGCGGGTCATCCTGGAGCTCGGCGGCAACAACGCGTTCATCGTGATGGCGGATGCCGACCTCGACCTGGCCGTCGCCAGCGGCATCGGCGGCTCCTTCCGCCACCAGGGGCAGATCTGCATGGCGACCGGTCGGCACCTCGTGCACGAGAGCATCGCCGACGAGTACGTCGAGCGGCTGCGGGCCGCGGCATCCGCCCTGCGCCTCGGCGACCCGCTCACCGACGGAACGACCCTCGGTCCGCTCATCACCACCGCCCAGGCGGAGCGCGTGCAGGGCATCGTCGACCAGGCCGTCGCCGACGGCGCGCGGGTCGTGCACGGCGGCACCCACGAGGGTGTCTTCTTCGCCCCGACGGTGCTGGACGGAGTGGATGCCGCGAACGCGGCGTTCCAGAGCGAGATCTTCGGCCCCGTCGCGCCGGTGACCCGGTTCGCCACGGAGGCGGAGGCACTGGCCCTCGCGAACGCGAGCGACTACGGCCTGTCCGCCGCGATCCACACGCGCGACATCGCCCGCGGTCTCGGCTTCGCCTCCCGGCTGCGCGCCGGCATGGTCGCGCTCAACGGGCAGACGATCTACGACGCCGCGCACATCCCCATGGGCGGGATCGGCGCCTCCGGCAACGGCGGGCGGCACGGCGGCCACTGGAACCTGGACGAGTTCACCTACTGGCAGTGGGTGACGGTCCCGACGCTCTCAGACTGAGACCCGGTCTGCGGACGGAGAGGGCGAGTCGCGCCGAGGGGGTCGACTCGCCCTCTTCCGTCGTTCCCGCGAGGGGCGTTTCGTCTCGCTGCGCTCGCTCGACGACCGGGGGCGCGCTCGCTCGACGACCGGGGCTGCTCTCGCTCGACGACCGAGGGGGCGGATGTGCGACATCGTGTCGGAGTCCGGGCCCGACTTTCGCGCCGCGGTCACGTATCGGGCGGGATTCCGCGAAATCTAGCCTGGGATTCCCGCAGTCGAGGAGGAGTCCGTGTCCGCATCCGTCAAGAGCCCCCGTGCCCCGCTGTCGCCGCTCGGCGACGACGCCTGGCCCGACTCCGTCGAGGTCCTGATCATGGGCGGCGGCCCTGTGGGCATGTCGTGCGCGATCCTGCTCGCCCAGCGCGGCATCGACGTGCTGCTCGTCGAGCGCCGCGACTTCGTGTTCCGCTTCCCCCGCGCGCACCTGCTCAACCCGCGCACCATGGAGGCGTTCCACGACATGCACGTGGCCGACGACATCTACGCCGCCACCCCCACGCACGACCGCTGGCGCAAGGCCGTCTGGTACACGACCGCGACCGGCCCCGGACGCTTCGACGGCATGAAGATCGGCGAGGTCCCCGCCTGGGGCGGCGGACCGGATGCCGAGCGCTACCGCTCCTCGAGCCCCCGGGCCTTCGCCAACATGCCGCAGCTGCGACTGGATCCGCTCATCCACCGCCACGCCGTGGTCGCGGCCCCCGGTCGCATCCGCAGCAGGCAGGAGGTCGTCGGCATCGAGCAGGATGCGGATGCCGCCGTCGTCTCGGTCCGCGATCTGGAGTCGGGGGAGCTGCGCACCGTGCGCGCCCGCTACGTGATCGCCGCGGACGGCGGGCGCGACAGCGCGGCCCTGCTCGGCGTCGAGATGGAGGGCCCGCGCGACATGCGCGAGGTCGTCAACTACCACGTCAGCATGGACCTCTCCGCGTGGTCGGAGCCCGATGCGCTGCTCGGCCACTTCATGCACCCCGCCGGGGGAGCGCGCCGCCGGGGCACGATCCAGGCACTCGGCCCTACCCACTACAACCGCGACGCGGAGGAGTGGCTGGTCTCCGTCGCCGCCTGGATGGTCGAGGGCGACCCCGATGACGAGGCGGCGCTGTTCGCGTCGATCCGCCGCATGCTAGGCCTCGCCGACGATCACGAGATCACCATGCACTCGATGACGCGCTGGAGCTACGACGCGCTCGTCGCGAAGCGCTTCCGCGAGGGGCGCGTGTTCCTCGCCGGCGACGCCGCGCACAAGCATCCTCCGACCGGCGGGCTCGGCCTCAACAGCGGCATCCAGGACGCGCAGAACCTGTGCTGGAAGCTGGCAGCGGTGCTCGACGGTCAGGCGACGGATGCTCTGCTCGACAGCTATCAGGCCGAGCGGAGGCCCACGGTCGCCTGGTACACGGCGCACTCGCTCGAGAACGCGAACCGGCATCCTCCGATCGCCGAGGCCCTGGGCTTCACCGACGACGAGGCCGAGGGCTTCCGCAGCCTCGAGGTCCTCGTGAGCGACACCCCCGAGGGGGTGGCGATGCGCGAGCGCGTGGCCGCGGAGGTCGGGCACAACGCCCACGACTACAGCCAGCTCGGCGTCGAGGCCGGGTACCACTACTGGGCGGGGGCGCTCGTGCCCGACGGCACCCCCGTGCCCGGCGACCCGTCGGATCCGGTGACGTTCCACGCGACATCGCGCCCTGGGCACCACCTTCCGCACGTGTGGCTCGCAGGGCAGGAGCGGGTCTCCTCGCACGACCTGATCGCGCCGGTCGGCCTGACGCTGCTCACCTCGGCATCCGCTGCTGAGCGGTGGACGGATGCCGTGGCCGCCGTCGAGACGAGCATGCCGATCACCGTCGCCGTGGTCGACGACGCCGACGAGGGCTGGGCGTCCGCGCGCCAGATCGACGCCGACGGCGCCCTCCTCGTGCGGCCCGACCGCAAGGTCGCGTGGCGTGCGTCGGCTCTTCCCGAGCACGCGGCATCCGCCCTCTCGGTCGCGCTCGCCGTGATCCTCCGCGGTGGCGATGCCCCCGCCGACGACCCCGCCGAGCCCTATCTGCGCCGCATCCGCGCCGCGGCCGACGTTCTCGTGCGCTGAGCCCTCCGCGGCGATCCGACACCGTGTCGGATCGCCGCGGAGGAGTTTCCCGCAGACCGCCGATCCCCGCCGCTCGCCGCTTCCGTAGCGTCGGAAGCGCGACGCGAACCCGCACCACCCTTCTGAAGGAGCTCCCGTGATCATCGACGTCCACGGCCACATGACCGCCCCGGATTCCTACTACGCGTGGAAGGCGTCGCTGCTGGCGGCCCGCGGATCGCACGGCGGCAAGCCCCCTGTCATCAGCGACGACGAGCTCATCGCCTCGTACCACGCGCCGCACCCGAGCTTCGGTCACGTGTCGCACCTCGACCACATCGACGGTGCGGGCATCGACCTGCAGCTGCTGTCGCCGCGCCCGTTCCACGCCATGCACTCGGAGCGTCCGACGAAGATCGTCGAGTGGTTCACGGCCGAGACGAACAACATCATCCACCGCACCACCGAGCTGTTCCCCGGACGCTTCCGCGGCATCGCCGGCATACCGCAGAGCCCGTACCTCACGGTCGAGCAGTGGCTGCCCGAGCTGCGCCGCGCGGTCACCGAGCTCGGCTTCGTCGGCGCCATGGTCAACTCCGACCCGTACGAGGGCACCGAGGTGCCGCCGGCGATGGGCGAGCGCTACTGGTACCCGCTGTACGAGGCGCTGTGCGAGCTCGACGTCCCGATGCTGCTGCACTCGGCCGGGTGCAAGTACCCTGCTCGCGAGCCGTACAGCCTGCACTTCATCCAGGAGGAGACGGTCTCGGTCTGGAGCATGATCCAGGCGAACGTGTTCGCGGACTTCCCCGACCTCAAGGTCATCGTCGCCCACGGCGGCGGGGCGATCCCGTACCAGATGGGCCGCTTCCTCCCCTCTGTGGTGCGCACGGGGGTCTCGTACCTCGACAAGCTCCGCAACTTCTACTTCGACTCCTGCCTTTACACGCAGGACAGCCTGGAGCTGCTCATGAAGGCCGTCGGCACCGACCGTGTGCTGTTCGGCTCGGAGAAGCCGGGCACCGGTTCGCAGATCGATCCCGCGACCGGTCGCTGGTTCGACGACATCCATCTGCTCATCGACGACATCGAGTGGCTCGACGCCGACCGTCGAGCCGACGTGCTCGAGAACAACGCCCGCAGCCTCTTCCGGCTCTGAGCATCCGCACTTCGAGAAGGGATCCCTCATGACCGAGATCGTCGCCGGATTCGGCACCTCGCACGGACCGCAGCTGAAGGCCGCGCCGCCCGCGGCGTGGGAGACGCGCGGCACCGCCGACCGCCGCAGCAAGGGCCTCAAGTTCCGCGGGGGCACCTACTCCTTCGAGGAGCTCGCGGCACTCCGCGAGGACTTCTCCGCCGAGATCACGCACGACGTGATGCAGCGCCGATGGGACAGCTGCCAGGCGTCGATGGACGACCTGTCGCGCTTCATCCACGAGCAGAAGGTCGACGTGCTCGTCATCATCTCCAGCGACCACAAGGAGACCTACGGAGACGAGTGGCTCGCGCCGTTCTCGGTCTTCTGGGGCGATGAGGTCGCGCACGTGCCCTACACGCAGGCGCAGCTCGACGAGATGGCGCCCGGTCTCGCCGAGGCGGCCCTGGGCGATGTCCCCGACCGCACCGTCATGCGTCCGACCCACCGCGGTCTCGGCAAGCACATCATCCAGTCCACGCAGGCAGACGACTTCGACACCGGCGCCACCGAGGTGATCCCCGCGGGCCGCTACGAGAACCACACGATCCCGCACGGCTTCGGCTTCATCTACCAGCGTTTCATGGGCCAGGAGTCCACGATCCCGATGGTGCCGATCTTCATCAACACCTTCTGGGAGCCGAACCCGCCGAGCGCCAAGCGCTGCTACGACTTCGGCCGCGCCGTCGGCCGCGCCATCCAGTCGTTCCCCGGCGACCTCCGCGTGGGCGTCGTCGCCTCGGGCGGCCTCAGCCACTTCGTGATCGACGAGAAGCTCGACGGCGAGTTCATCCAGGCCATGAAGGACCACGACGCCGACTACCTGACGTCGGTCCCCGCCGGCGAGATGATGTCGGGCGCGTCCGAGCTGCGCAACTGGATCGCCGTCGCCGGCATCGCCGACGAGGTCGGGCTGAACGTCACGCGCGTCGACTACGAGCCCTGCTACCGCACCGAGGCTGGCACCGGCAACGCCATGGGGTTCCTGACCTGGGAGCGCGCCTGAGATGACCGCATCCTCGGAGATCGTCGCGGCGCTGCGGATGCTCGACAGCTGCGCCGTCTCGGACGCCCTGGACACCCTGGGGCTGCCGGGGGCGGTGACGCCGCTGCATCCGATGTGGCCGGCGGGCCGCACGGTCGCCGGTCGGGTGCGCACGGTGACCGCCGCGCCCAAGGCCGCGGCGGGGCCGGCGACCCACATCGCCACCCCGCTCGTCGCCATCGCCGAGCCCGATGACGTCGTCGTCATCGACAACCACGCCCGCACGGACGTGTCGTGCTGGGGCGGCCTCCTGACGGAGGCCGCCGTGCAGCGCGGCGTCGCCGGGGTGATCGTCGACGGCGCCTGCCGTGACGTGCAGGAGAGCGAGGCCCTCGGGCTCCCGGTCTTCGCCCGCGCGGCGGTGCCCGTGAGCGCGCGCGGCCGCATCGTGCAGCAGGCGATGGACGAGCGTGTCCAGGTCGCCGGCGTCTCCGTCGCCTCGTTCGACTACGTGATCGCCGACGTCAACGGGGTCGTGTTCGTCACGGCATCCGACGCCGAGCGCGTCATCGCCCTCGCCCAGCGCATCGTCGACCGCGAGGCGCGCATGGCGGATGCCGTGCGCAGCGGCCGCGACGTGAGCGAGGTCATGCACGACTCCCAGTTCCCCACCGTCACCGCGGAGTGAGAAGAATGACCGACACCCTCATCGACCGGTTCGCCGCTCTCGGCACCGCCACCGTCTCCGACGCGCTCGACCGGCACGCGCGCCCCGGCAGCCTGCTCGGCATCGCGCCCCTCGCCGACGGCCAGCGCATGACCGGTCGCGCCTTCACCGTCCGCTACGTCAGCGCGCAGGTGCCCGCCGGCACCGTCGGCGACTTCATCGACCAGGTCGAGCCGGGGCAGGTCGTCGTGCTCGACAACGACGCACGCGTGGACTGCACGGTGTGGGGCGACATACTCACCGCCGTCGCGCACCACCGCGGCATCTCCGGCACCGTGATCGAGGGCGTCTGCCGCGACACGCACCGCGCCCTGTCGATCGGCTATCCGATCTACAGCCGCGGACGCTTCATGCGCACCGGCAAGGACCGCGTCGAGGTCGCCGAGGAGCAGGGGCCCGTCACGATCGGCGGGGTCACCGTGCGGCCGGGCGACATCCTGATCGGCGACTCGGACGGCGTCGTCGCGATCCCGCAGGACATCGAGGATGCCGTGCTGGAGACCGCGGAGATGATCCACGCCCGCGAGCAGTCCATCCTCGCCGCGGCCCTCGGCGGCGCCTCGATCGCCGAGGCGCGGGCGCGGTTCGGCTATCACGACCTCCAGCGGGCCGAGCAGTGATCGATCCGGACGCGGATGCCGCAGAGCTGCTGCGCCTCGGCACCGCCACCCTGTACGAGGCCTCGCGCAGCGACTGCTTCCTCGACGCGGCGTTCCGCCCGGCGTGGGACGGCGCGCAGCTCGTCGGCAGGGCCGTGCCCGTCTCGGCCCAGGCGGGCGACAACCTCGCACTGCACCACGGCATCGCGGCCGCCGGCGACGGCGACGTGCTCGTGGTCGACGGCGGGGGCGCCCCCTTCGGCTACTGGGGAGAGGTCATGGCGGTCGCGGCGCAGGCGCGCGGCATCCGTGGGCTGGTGATCGACGGCGGCGTGCGCGACACCGTGCAGCTCGCCGCGCTCGGGTTCCCCGCGTTCAGCACCGCGATCTCCATCCGCGGCACGATCAAGCAGTGGCCGGGAACGGTCGGGCTGCCGATCACGCTGCGCGGTCGCGTCATCCGCCGCGGCGACGTGATCGTCGCCGACCGCGACGGCGTCATCGCCCTCCCGGTCGACCGCTACGACGAGGTGCTCGCGGCATCCCGAGAGCGCGCGGAGAAGGAGGACGCCTACATGGCTCGCCTCCGCGAGGGCGAGCTGACCCTCGACGTGTACGACTTCCGGCGCCTCGGCGCGCCCATCACCCCGGCCTGAGAGCGCGCCGGTCACCCCGGCCCGAGAGGGAGAACATGACCCAGGAACTGGACGCCGACGTCCTCATCATCGGAGCGGGCCCCGTCGGCCTCGTCGCCGCCCTCGACCTGTCGGCCCGCGGCGTCTCGGTGATCGTCGTCGAGCAGCGCGAGTACCTCGAACCGCCGAACGTGAAGTGCAACCACGTCGCCTCGCGCACCATGGAGGCCTTCCGCCGCCTCGGCCTCGCCGCCGAGATCCGCGCGGCCGGGCTCCCCGCCGACTACCCGCAGGACGTCGCCTTCCGCACCGCCCTCACGGGGCGCGAACTCGCCCGCATCCCGATCCCCGCGAGCGGAGAGCGGTACACATCGACCATCGGGCCCGACACCTCGTGGAACACCCCCGAACCCCCGCACCGCATCAACCAGACCTTCCTGGAGCCGATCCTCGCGCGGCACGCGGCGGAAGCCCCCGGCGTCACGCTGCTCAACCGGACCCTGTTCCACACGCTCTCCCAGGACGAGGAGTCCGTGTCGATCGTCGTCTCCGACCTCGACGGCGCGAACGAGCGCACCCTCCGAGGGCGCCACCTCATCGGCGCCGACGGCGGACGCTCGAACGTGCGCAAGCAGATCGGCGCGACGCTCAGCGGCGACCCGGTGCTGCAGCACGTGCAGTCCACCTGCATCCGCTCCGCCGACCTGTACCGGCGCATGACCGCGGACGAGCCGCGCGCCTGGGGGTACTACACCTTCAACGCGCGCCGCCTCGGCCACGTGTACGCGATCGACGGTCGTGAGACCTTCCTCGTGCACACGTACCTGTCGCCCGACGAGGCCGCAGCGGAGGGATCGGTGGACAGGGATGCCGCGATCCGCGCGATCCTCGGCGTCGACGAGGACTTCGCGTACGAGGCCGTCTCGAAGGAGGACTGGGTGGCGCGGCGCCTGCTCGCCGACCGGTTCCGCGACCGCCGCGTGTTCCTCGCCGGAGACGCCACGCACCTGTGGGTGCCGTTCGCCGGCTTCGGCATGAACGCCGGGATCGCCGACGTGCTCAACCTCACGTGGGCGCTCGGCGCGCACCTGAACGGATGGGCGGATGCCGGCATCCTCGACGCGTACGAGGCCGAGCGCCGCCCGATCACCGAGCAGGTCTCGCACTTCGCGATGAACCACCAGCAGAAGCTCGCGAAGCCCTCGCTGCCCGACGCCCTGGAGGACGACACGGAGGAGGGCGCCGCGGCGCGGGCGTCCTTCGGCGCTGCCGTGCATGCGCTGAACGAGCCGCAGTTCGCCGCCGCGGGGCTCAACTACGGCTACGTCTACGACGCCTCGCCGATCATCGACTACGACGGCGAGGAGGCCCCCGGGTACTCGATGGGCGCGTACACGCCGTCGACCGTGCCCGGATGCCGTGCCCCGCACTTCCGCCTCGCCGACGGGACCTCGTTCTACGACCTGCTCACCAGCGGCTACACGCTCGTCGCCCGGCCGGGGGCCGACGGCTCCGCGCTCGCCGCCCTCGCCGCTGAGGCGGAGCGCCGCGGCATCCCGTTCGCCGTCGTCGACGGGTCCACCGCTCCCACCGAGTACCGTTTCCCGCTCACGCTCGTGCGGCAGGACCAGCACGTGGTGTGGCGCGGCGAGGGAGCGGATGCCGCGGCATCCGCCGAGCTGTGGGATCTCCTCCGCGGCGCGGTCGCCGCGCGCTCGGGACTCGACGCATGCTCGGGAGGAGAAGTCTTGTTCGGGAGGAGTCTTGGCGGGGATTCCTCCTCCTGAGCGTGAGTTCTCCTCCCGAGGGTGAGTTCTCCTCCCGAACGTGTGATGGGGGTCTTGCCGCGGTGCTGGATGTGCTTTCGCGTGCTCGGGAGGAGAAATCCTGTTCGGGAGGAGTGCTGGCGGGGATTCCTCCTCCCGAGGGTGAGTTCTCCTCCCGAGGGTGCGTTCTCCTCCCGAGCGTGTGATGGGGGTCTTGCCGCGGTGCTGGATGTGCTTTCGCGTGCTCGGGAGGAGAAATCCTGTTCGGGAGGAGTGCTGGCGGGGATTCCTCCTCCCGAGGGTGCGTTCTCCTCCCGAACGTGGGACGGGGCTCGCCTCGGGTTTGGAAGTGCTTTCGCGTGTCGGGAGGAGAAGTCTTGTTCGGGAGGAGTCTTGGCGGGGATTCCTCCTCCCGAGGGTGAGTTCTCCTCCCGAGCGTGAGTTCTCCTCCCGAGCGTGAGTTCTCCTCCCGAGCGCGCGTTCTCCTCCCGAACGGGAGGCGGAGCGGTCAGCGGCGGATGACCTTCGTCGCGGCCATCGCCTTCAGCCCCTCGACGCCGAACTCGAGGCCGTAGCCCGAGGCCTTCGTGCCGCCGAAGGGGATGGAGGGGTCGACGCCGCCGTGCTGGTTGATCCACACGGTGCCGGCGTCGAGGCGCTCGGCGACCGCCGTGGCGGCATCCGCATCCGCTCCCCAGACCGAGGCGCCGAGTCCCTGCTCGGTGCCGTTGGCGCGGCGGATCGCGTCGTCCACGTCGGAGTAGCGGATGACGGGGAGCACCGGGCCGAACTGCTCCTCGGCGACGACCGCGGCATCGTCGTCGACGTCGGCGACGATGGTCGGGCGGTAGAAGAGCGGTCCGAGCTCGGGTGCGGGTTCGCCGCCGGTGACGATGCGGGCTCCGCGGTCGCGGGCGTCGTCGACGAGTCGCGCGACGATGTCGAACTGCGCGGGGTTCTGCACAGGGCCGAGCCTGTTCGACTTGTCGTGGCCCGAGCCGATCGGCGCCGCCTCGGCCCTGGCGGCGAGGGCGGCGACGGTCTCCTCGTACACGGAGTCGTGCACGTAGAGGCGCTTGAGGGCGGCGCACACCTGCCCGGTGTTCATGAACGCGCCCCAGAACAGGGTGTCGGCGACGGCCTCGACATCCGTTCCCGGCAGCACGATTCCCGCGTCGTTGCCGCCGAGCTCCAGGGTGAGGCGCGCGAGATTCGCCGCGGAGCTCTCGACGATGCGCCGCCCGGTGGCGGTCGATCCGGTGAACACGATCTTCGCGATGTCGGGGTGCGAGGCGAGGGCGGCTCCCACCTCGCGGTCGCCGGAGACCGCCGTGACGACCCCGGCCGGAAGGTGGCGGTTCAGGATCTCGACGAGGGCGAGGACGCTGAGCGGGGTGTTCTCCGAGGGCTTGATGACCACGGTGTTGCCCATCCGCAGCGCGGGGGCGAGGTGCCACACCGCGATCATGACCGGGAAGTTCCAGGGACCGATCGAGGCGACGACGCCGAGAGGCACGTAGTGCAGCTCGGCCCCCGCGCCCAGCTGCTGCGGTTCGAGCACGGTGTCCGCCGCGCCGCGGAGCCAGTGCGCCGCACCGTGCGCCTCTCCGGCTCCGGCGACCTTGCCCTGCTCGTGCGTGATGATCTCGCCGAGCTCGTCGGCGTGCGCGTCGATGTCGTCGGCGGCGAGGCGCATCAGCCGCGCGCGCTCGGCGTGCCCGAGGGCGGCCCAGGCGGGCTGTGCTGCGGATGCCGCGGCGATCGCCGCATCGAGATCGGCGACGGTCTGCACCGGGGCGTGGCCGATGACCTCGCGGGTGGCGGCGTCGAGGATCGGGCGGCCGAGGGCGGGGTCGGCGCTGACGGTGGTGAGGAGGGCGTTCATGTCTGGTTCCTTCCCCCGGCGGTCGCCGGGTGGGGCGTGCGGATGGGGTCAGCGGAGCCCGGCGAGCGTCGCCACTCGCAGGGCGGTGTGCAGTTCGCGGCGGACGAAGCCGTCGGCGAGATCGACGTCGGCGATGGCGCGGACGCGGTCGAGTCGGTAGTACAGCGTGCTGCGGTGCACGTGCAGCTCCTGGGCGGTGCGCTGCGCGTCGCAGCCGAAGTCGAGGTAGGCCTCCAGGGTCTGGGCGAGATCGGGACCGGACTGCGCGTCGAGGATGCGCCGCACCGGCTCGGGGAGGTCGCCGAGCGCGAGTTTCTCCAGCGGGAGCTGCAGCAGCACCCTGTCGAGTCCGAGGTCGCTCCAGTGCACGACGCGTCCCCTGGTCGGATCGATCGCGGCCCCTCGTGCGGCGATGCGCGCTTCGCGTCGGGAGCGGTGCGCCTCGGCGAGCGGTGCGTGCGCGCCGCCGACCCCTGCGCGAAGGCCGGTGAACGCCGGCTGCGCGAGGAGGGCGGTGAGGCGCTCGTGGTCGATCTCGTAGGGGACGACGAGCACGGCCTCGCCGTCGACCACCGTGCCGACGGCCTTCAGGGTGGGGAAGACGGGGATGCCGGAGAGCGCACGGTCGAGCACGAGCCGCAGGGCTGCGGAGCCCGGATCGACGGTGGGCGGCGCCGAGATCGTGATGACGGTGTAGTGCGGCACGGGGGAGATGAGGCCGCCCGTGAGCAGCTCGTCGGCGGCTCTCGTGCGCTGCTCGGCGTCGCCGTCGAGGAGCGCGGTGAGGAGTCGGAGCGCACGGTCCTCGTCTTCCCTGTTGCCGAGAGCCATGGCGGCGAGGGTCACGCCGATGCGGTCGCGGGAGGAGCGGATGACGTCGTCTTCGGCGAGCTCCTCGTCGGGTGTCTCCTCGGGGATCGTCGAGGAGACGTAGCCGACGAGATGTCCGTCGTGCCGCACGGGGGCGACGTGCCTGGTCAGACCGCCGTCCATCGGGGGGATGCGGACGGGGCCGTCGGCGTGGCCGACGCGGTACTCGCGGATCGACTCGCGCGCACGGGAGGAGCCCTTGTGCGCGAGGATGATCGCCAGCCTGGCGTGGTCGACGTCGCGGTCGTGCACGCTGAAGGCGATGACGTTGAAATCGACGTCGAACACGATGATGGGTCGTCCGAGTCGGTCGGCGTACGCCTGGACCTGTCCTTCGAGATTCATCGTCCACCTCTCCGTGCGCCGCGATGCGCATCTCTTCCGTTCCTCCGCGCCGTGGATCGGATGCCGGAGAACCGGCCGACTTGTCGCGCAGCGGAGATTAGATCTATATTCATTATAGTCAATTACACGAGAGGCGACCAGTATGGCGAAGATGACAGGCGGCGACGCGCTCACCCAGGCTCTGATCAGCGAGGGGACCGACACGGTGTTCGGCATCCCCGGAGTCCAGCTCGACGGCCTCACCGACGGCATGTACCGCCGCCAGGACGAGGTGCACCTGATGGTGCCGCGGCACGAGCAGAGCACCACCTACATGGCAGACGGCTATCACCGTGTCACCGGGCGCCCCGGCGTCGCGATGGTGGTCCCCGGGCCCGGCGTCCTCAACGCGGGTGCGGGCATGGCCACCGCCTACGCGTGCTCCTCGCAGGTCATGCTGCTCGCCGGCACCATCCCGTCGACGCTCGTCGGCTCGGGTCTCGGCGCCCTGCACGAGATCCCGAAGCAGAGCGAGACCATCGAGGGCCTCACCAAGTGGACGGCACGGCCGACGCGCGCCGAGGAGATCCCCGAGCTCGTGCACGAGGGCTTCCGCCAGATGCGCACGGGGCGACCCCGTCCCGTCGCGCTCGAGCTCGGCCCCGACCTCCTGCACGCCGAGATCGACGTCGAGGTGGGGGAGCCGTTCGCCGTCGAGGCGCCGGTCGCACCGGAAGACGGGGTGGCCGAGATCGCCGCGCTGCTGCGTGCGAGCCGCCGACCGGTCATCCACGTGGGCGGCGGCGTCCGCGGGCAGCGCGCCTTCGAGCTGCTGTCGCGCCTCGCCGAGATGCTCGACGCGCCCGTCGTGATGAGCGAGAACGGCCGCGGAGCCATCGACGCGCGTGACCCGCACGCGCTCCCCGCGTTCTCCCTGTGGGAGCTGCGCGAGTCGGCGGATGCCGTCGTCTCCTTCGGCAGCCGCTTCCTCACCCCGTTCGGTCAGCAGCTGAACGTCGGCGAGGCCCGCCTCGCGCTCGTGAACGTCGATCCCGAGGACCTGCGGGCTCCGCGTCGCCCCGACATCTCCGTGAACGCCGACGCCACCGCCGTGCTCGCGGCCCTCGTCGAGCGGCTGCAGCCGCAGGAGGGCTGGGGTGCGGAGATCGCCCGCCTCCGTGCGGAGGGTGAGGCCCGCGTCCGCGAGCAGGTCGCTCCGCAGATGGCGTTCGTCGATGCGATCCGCGCCGCGCTGCCGGCCGACGGCATCTTCGTGAACGAGCTCACCCAGATCGGCTACGTCTCCACCTACGGCTTCCCGGTGCAGGCGCCGCGCTCCTACGTGTGGCCGGGCTATCAGGGCACGCTCGGCTACGCCATGCCCACGGCGCTGGGCGCCGCGGTCGGCGCGGGCAACCGCCCCGTGGTCGTCGTCACCGGCGACGGCGGCATCGGCTGGTCGCTGCAGGAGTTCGCCACAGCAAAGAAGTACGGCATCCCTCTCATCACGGTGCTGTTCGAGGACAGCAGGTTCGGAAACGTGTGGCGCATCCAGCGCGACACCTACGGGGGGCGCTTCATCGGCTCAGACCTCACGAACCCAGACTTCGAGCTGCTCGCGATGGCGTTCGGCATCGACTTCTCGCTCGCACAGGATGCGGATGCCGTGCAGCGGGCGATCGGCGAGGCGATCCTGAACGGGCGGCCCGCGGTCATCAAGGTGCCCGTCGACGTGTTCCCGTCGCCGTGGGGATTCATCCACGAGCGCAAGCGCTGACCCATGACGGCGGGGTCCGGTCGCGCCGGTCCCCGCCGTCTCCGGGGCGTCATAGATGCTCCGGAACAGAGGGTGATCAATATAATCGATCGCCGGGTGCGCGCTCCGTCTGCGTGCGTCTACTGTGTAGACACGCGTGCGCTCGGTGCGTCGTCACGGGAAACGAAGGGGGTGCGCGGTGTCGCAGATCACGAATGCCGCCGTCGCGGTGCAGGTCGCCCGCGCGCTGGAGCAGGAGATCACGACGGAGGCCTGGAAGCCCGGTCACTTCATCGGGCGGCGGCAGGAGCTCTCCGCACGGTTCGGCGTCGCCCCGGCCACCCTCGGCGAGGCCATCCAGCTGCTGCGCTCGCGGGGCATCGTCGACGCCAAGCCCGGCCCCGGCGGCGGCATCTTCGTCGCCGACCGCTCGCCGTTCACCCAACTCAGCGACCAGCTGCTGCGGCTGCGGGAGAGCACGGCGACCGTCACGAACTGCCTGCGGGTCCTCGATGCGCTGGACAGCACGATCCTGCACGACGCCGTGGAGTTCGCCACGGATGCCGACATCGCCGAGGTGCAGCGCTGCGCCGACGCGCTGAAGGCCGCGTGGGGCACGCCGGAGGCGTCGAACGCCAACTGGGCGCTGCACGCGCGCATCGCGCGCATCACTCCGAACGAGCTGCTCCGGAGCCTCTACACGAACCTCGTCGACTACATCATCGTGGAGGAGCTGGAGGGCGCGACGGCGCCGACCACGCCCGAGCGGCTGCAGACCCATCTCGACTTCGCCGCCGCCGTCGCCCGTCGCGATCATGCGCTCGCCTCGTCGGCGGTCGAGCGTCACCGCGGCTCGTCGATGGCGGCCGTCCTGTCCTGATATCCCGGGCTTCCCGAGCCTGAGATCCGCCCCTGGAGGGTTGACAGGGGAGGTCCGTTTCAATAATGTTCATATTCAATATTGATAATTGCCCTCGCCCCGAGGAGGCGCCCCTATGACTCTCGAGTTCCGCAGCGTGATCGACAAGATGCTGGCCGCTCCCAACCGTCCCGCCCGCGTCTCCCTGCCCCCCATCCGGCTCTCCCAGAACGAGATGCCCTGGGAGCCGGCGCCGGTGATCGTCGACGCCATGGAGAAGGCGGCCCGCTCGACGCACCGCTACCCCGACTACCACCGCACCGCCGCCCGTGCGACCGTCGCCGACGCCATGGGGCTCGACGTCGAGCGCATCGCGATCGACAACGGCTCCGGGTCCCTGCTGCACGGGCTGGCCCGCCTCGTGTGCGAGCCCGGAGTGCACGGCGTCTACTGCTGGCCCTCCTTCGAGGCCTACCCCGCGGCCCTCGCGCTCGCCGGTGCGCAGAGCACCCCCGTGGCACTCGCCGAGGACGGCGCGATGGACGTCGCGGCCATGGCCGCCGCGATCACGCCCGAGACGCGCATCGCGTACCTCTGCAACCCGAACAACCCCACCGGCGGGTTCGTCGACGCCGACGGCATCCGCTCCTTCCTCCGCGACGTGCCGTCGACCGTCCTCGTCGTGCTCGACGAGGCGTACCGCGAGTTCGTCACCGTCGAGCCCCTCGAGGCGACGACCGCACTGCTCGACGAGTTCCCCAACCTCGTCATCCTGCGCACGCTGTCGAAGTCGCACGGGCTCGCCGGCATCCGCGCCGGGTACGCGGCCGCCTCCCCTCGTATCGCCGAGGCGCTGCGCCGCACCTCCGTCGGCTTCGCGCTGAACAGCGTCGCCGAGGCTGCGGTCATCGCCGCGTTCAGCCCGGCGGGGGAGGCCGTCGCCGCCGAGCGCATCGCGGTGATCGTCGCGGAGCGGGAGCGGATGCAGGAGGCGCTGCGCGCCGGCGGGGTCTCGTTCCTGCCGAGCCAGTCGAACTTCCTGTTCGTGCACGGCGACGCCGACGAGCTGCTGGAGCGCTTCGAGGCGCAGGGCGTGCTCGCCCGGCCCTTCCCGCACGCGGGGGGCGTTCGCGTCACCGTCGGCCTCCCGGCCGAGAACGACGCCGCACTCGCCGCCCTGCTCTGACCCTCGCGGCTCGATGCCGACCCCCGTCCGACACAGTGTCGGAGGCGGGGGAGAGGACTTCGGAGCCGCCGCCGAAGAACCGTCCACCCGACGGTTCGTACGCTGACAGACATCACGAACGCCGCGGTTCGGACCCGAACCGGACCGCGGCGCAGACCCGCACAGTGTGCGCGAAGGGAACGGCAGTGACTGCGACGATCGATTTCGAGCGCGACCGGCGTGCATCGCAGCGCCGGGCGGTCACCGGCGGCACGCTGTGGGCCGTCTTCATCGCCGCGCTCACCCTGATCTTCGTGTTCCCGGTGTCGATGATCGTGATCGGCGCCTTCCGCGACGGACTCCCGTCCGACAACATCCCGTTCACGATCGGCGGCCTCGTCGAGGCGTTCCAGGACCCGACGACCTGGTCGACGATGGGGAACTCCGTGATCCTCGTGCTCGTCTGCGGCACGATCTCGGTCGCCGGCGGCGGGCTGTTCGCCTGGGTCGCCGCGAACACCAACGTCCCCGGCCGCAAGCTCCTCACCCCGCTCATGGCCGTGAACCTCTTCGTGCCGCCGCTGTTCCACACGCTCGGCTGGATCATGCTCGGCAACGCGCAGAACGGCCTCATCAACCAGTTCGCCCGGATGCTCGGCGCCACCGAGCCGTTCATGAACATCCAGGGCTGGGGCGGCCTGATCCTGCTGATGTCGCTCGGCTACATGCCCTTCGCGTACCTGCTCATGCTCGGCGCGTTCAAGAACCGCGACCAGTCCCTCGACGAGGCGGCCGCGATCAGCGGCGCCGGCGCGGTGCGGACGTTCTTCACGATCACGCTCCCCTCGGTCGGGCCGGCGATCACGGGCGCGGCCATCCTCATCGCCGTCCTCGTGTTCCAGGCGTTCGACAGCCCCCAGCTGATCGGCCGTCAGGCGAACATCTTCGTGTTCTCCACGCAGATCTACCACTACGTGCGCGACCAGGCCCCGGCCGAGTACACCAAGGCGTTCGCGCTCTCCCTCGTGCTCATCGTGCTCGTCCTCGCCCTCTTCGTCGCCCAGCGGTGGCTGCTGCGCGGTCGCAGCTTCACGACCCTCACCGGCAAGACGTCTCGTCGCGAGCCGCAGGAGCTGGGCCCGGTGCGCTGGGTGTTCACCGCCCTGATCGTCGTGTTCATGCTGCTCAACCTCGTGCTGCCGCTGTTCGCGATGATCCTCGGCAGCCTGCAGCCGATCTTCGGGGTCATGAGTACCGGCCTGACCTTCGACAACTACGTCGAGATGCTCACCGACCCCGTGTTCAGCTCGAGCCTCGCGCTCACGGCATGGCTGGCCGTGATCGGCGGGTTCGGCTCCATCGCGATCGCCATGCTCACCGCGTACGTCACGGCACGCCGCACCGGCTTCATCCGCTCGTACACGTCGTTCGCGGTGTGGATCCCGTGGGCGCTCCCCGGCATCGTGCTGGCGCTCGCCTACATGTTCGCGGTGCTCTACGTGCCGGCGTTCCGCGGTCTCTACGGCTCGGCCTTCCTCATGACGCTCGTGCTCATCGTGGCGACCATCCCGGTGTCCAGCCGGATCGCGGAAGGCGCTCTCGCGCAGCTGTCGCCGGAGCTGGAGGAGGCGGGTCGCACCTCGGGCGCCGGATCCTGGCGGGTGCTGCTGTCGATCGTGCTGCGCCTGGTCATCCCCAGCTTCCTGTCGGGCTGGTTCCTCTCGGCGCTGTTCATCTCCGGCAACCTCGCCGTGCCGATGCTGCTCGCCCCGCCCGGACTCCAGCCGGTCTCGCTGACCGCGTTCCAGCAGTTCCTCCAGGGCAACATGTCGCAGGGCGCCGCCCTCTTCATGATCATCCTCGTCGCGGCCATGGCCGTGCTCGCGATCGCCGCGCTCTCCCTGAAGCTCGGCACGCGACTGCGCGGACGCACAGGCGCCGCGCCCGCAATCCCCCTCACCCGCATCACACCCTGACACACCCGAGAGGCAGAATAATGACGTTCTCCCGCAAGACAGCACGACTCACCACGGCTCTCATCGCCGTCGGTGCGCTCACCGCCCTGACCGCCTGCTCGTCGGGCGGAGCCGCCGCCAAGCCCGACAAGCCGATCGAGGTGCCCGGCGCGACCGCCGACGGCAACGCGTACATGAATGAGCTGTACGACAAGGCGGTCGCCGACGGCAAGACCGACATCGTCCTGTACGGCCCCAGCGTCTCGGCGCAGAAGGACCTGTTCAAGGTCTTCACCGATCGCTTCCCCGGCATCAAGATGGTCCAGCAGGACCAGCCCGATGCGCAGAGCATCACCAAGATCGAGGCCGAGGCGCAGAGCGGCAGCAAGATCGCCGACATCTACGACGGCGGAGAGTCGCCGCAGGTCGCCGCCGAAGACGGCATCTGCACCCAGGCCGACGTGCGCACGGCGCCAGACGGCTTCGAGATCCCCGGCGACTTCGACGGCCGGCTGACCTACTACGCGATGCGCTACTTCGTCTTCGTCTACAACACCGACATGGTCAAGGAGGACGAGGCGCCGAAGAACTGGGACGACCTGCTCGACCCGAAGTGGAAGGGCAAGATCACCGTCGGCGACCCGACGGTGCCCGGCGGCATCCGCTACATCCTCACCTCGCTCATGGTCCCCGAGAGCGAAGACACCTGGGGCAAGCCGTACATCGAGAAGCTCGCCGCGCAGGACGTGCAGTTCGCGCAGTCCGAGCCGAACGTGCCCGCGGACGTCGCGAGCGGCCGGTTCCCGATCGGCATCGCCGTGTACCAGGGGTTCTACGAGGACGTGAAGGAGAAGGGCGGCCCGATCGCCGCGGTCTTCCCGCTCGACGACGGCGGCAACTTCATGTCGCGCACCGGCATGTGCATCATCGACAAGAGCCCGCACCCCGACGCCGCGCAGCTCTACATCAACTGGCTCTACTCGCCCGAGGGTCAGCAGGCGCTCGCTGAGAAGAACCGCTCCTACGGCTGGACCCCCGAGGCCCCCGGCCCCGAGGGAACGCCGCCGCTGAACGAGCTCAAGCGCGTCCCGTTCGCGAACTCCGACCCCGAGTTCAACCAGCCCTACTTCGACTTCATCACCGAGCAGTTCACGAAGTAGCACCCCTTTCCCGAATCTCCTGCGAGAAGGCGAGACACCCATGACCGAGGTCCTGGTTTCCGGACTCACCAAGCGGTACGGCGGCAAGTCGGCACTGCACGGACTCGATCTCACGATCGGCTCCGGCGAATTCGTCACCCTGCTCGGCCCCTCGGGCTGCGGCAAGACGACGACGCTGCGCTGCCTGGCCGGGTTGGAGCGTCCGACCACGGGCCGCATCACCATGGGCGATCGCATCGTGGTCGACACCGACCGCAAGACGTTCGTCCCCGCGGACAAGCGTCAGGTCGGAATGGTGTTCCAGAGCTACGCGCTCTGGCCGCACATGAGCGTGGCGGAGAACGTCGCCTACCCGCTCAGGGTGGCCAGGCTCGGAGCGCAGGACCGCCAGAAGCGGATGCGCGAGATGCTCGCCGCCGTCGGCCTCGCGGAGTTCGAGAAGCGTCCGGTCACCGCCCTGTCGGGCGGTCAGCAGCAGCGCGTCGCACTGGCGCGTGCTCTGGCCGCCCGGCCGGGCATCATCTTCTATGACGAGCCCCTGTCGAACCTCGACTCCAAGCTCCGCTACCAGATGGGCCAGCAGGTGCGGGCGCTGCACAACCAGTTCGAGACCACCTCCGTCTACGTCACGCACGATCAGGAGGAGGCGATCACGCTCTCCGACCGCATCATCGTGATGAGCGAGGGCGAGATCGTCCAGGACGGCGCCCCGGCGGAGCTCTACGACCGCCCGCAGTCGGCCTACGTCGCCGACTTCATGGGCTTCCAGAACATCCTCCCCGGATCCGTGGTCGCCGTGAGCGGCGGCGTTGCGGATGTCCGCGTCGACGGCACTTCCCTCGTCGTCGCCGGCACCGCGACCTCCTCCGTCGCGGTCGGCGACCGCGCCGACATCGCCTTCCGTGCCGCCCACGTCAGGACGACGGACGACACGGCATCCGGTGCGGGGCGCTTCACCGGAACCGTGGAGCGCACCACCTACCTCGGCAGCGCGGTGAACCTCCTCGTCCGGGTCGACGGCCTGCCCCTGCGCGTCCGCGTCGAGACCTCGGACCTGAGCCCGGATGCCGTGCCGCAGGCCGGCGACGAGCTGCGGTTCGCGGTCAACCCCGCCCGCGCCGTCGTCATCAGCCGCCAGGCGTCGGAGGACGACTACCTGACCATCGAGACGAACGCGATCGTCTCCCCGCGCTGAGGCGCCCCCGACCTTCAGAGAGGAAGAACATGAGTGATCTGCCCACCCCCCGATCCGACGCGCCGCGCATCCGCGAGCTCGCCGAGATCGGCGGACGCTCCGACAGCCGCGACGTGCTCTCGCACGCCACCAAGCAGGCGAAGGAGGACTACGACGACTACTTCATCGTCGACATCGACGCGCACGTCTCGGAGGACCACTTCTGGGGCGAGGTGCTCGACCTCATCGACAACGACGTATGGCGCGATCTGGGCCTCAGCCAGTTCCACGGCTTCGGCGGCAACAACGCGCTGCTGAACATCCAGCCCGGCATGTCGCACCAGAGCGTCGGCGGCCGCATCGGCCACCAGGGGCGCAAGGAGCCGGTGGACCCCGGCGAGGGACATCCGTTCGTCACGGCGGCCCGCCGCGGCATGGACGCCATGGGCCTCGACTTCCAGGTCGTGTTCCCCAGCGCGATGCTCATGCTCGGCATGCACCCGCAGGACGAGGTCGAGGTGGTGCTCGGCCGCGCGTTCAACCGCTGGCTGACCGAGGTCATCCTGCCGCCGAACCCGCGTCTGAAGGGCATGCTCTATCTGCCGTACAACACGCCGGAGGTGTGCGAGGAGCTCGTCGAGAAGTACGCCGACGACCCGGGCATCATCGGCTACACGGTGTGCTCGACCCGCAACAACCCGGTGCACTCCGATGTCTACACGCGCCTCTACAAGCTCATCGAGGACAGCGGCAAGCCGCTCGCGTTCCACTCCGGCTACCACTGGGGCGACCCGTCGTTCTCGCAGCTGAACCGGTTCCTGTCGATGCACGCGCTGTCGTTCACGCACTACAACCAGATCCACGTCACCAACTGGATCATCAACGCGATGCCCGAGCGCTTCCCGAAGCTCAAGATGGTGTGGGTCGAGAGCGGTCTCGCGTGGATCCCCTTCCTCATGCAGCGCCTGGACCACGAGGTGCTCATGCGGCCGAGCGAGGCGCCGGGACTGAAGCGGCTGCCGAGCGAGTACATGAAGGAGATGTGGTACACGACGCAGCCCATGGAGCGCACCAACATGGAGCTGCTCGAGGCCACAATGAAGTCGTTCAACGCCGAGACGCAGCTGCTGTACTCCTCGGACTGGCCGCACTGGGACTGGGATGCCCCGTCGACCATCACGCGGCTGCCGTTCCTCTCGGAGCAGGCCAAGCGCAACATCCTCGGGTTGAACGCGGCGCGCGTGTTCAACCTCCCCACCGACCGACAGAAGCCATCCGCCGAGCAGGTGCTCGCGGAGCGACCAGGGATCTCGTGACATGACCACTGACACCACCACCGCCGTCTCCTCCGTCGCCGCAGAGCTCGACGGGCTCGTCGCCCGGCTCGGGGAGCTCACCGCTCGGATCGCGCAGGAGGAGCGCGGCGCCGAGGTCTCCGACGAGCACATCGCCGACGTCCTCTACGCCGCCGCCCGCCTGTTCTCCGCCAAGACCGACCGCGTGGGCAAGATCTCCTGGCCCATCCGCGAGGACGCGCTGAACGCCACCGAGACCGTCGTGCTCGTCACGGCCCTGCTCGACGCCGCCGATGTGAACCTCTTCGACATGGCGATCTGGTACCGGAGGGCCGAATGAGCGCCCGAGTGGTCCGCAGAGACGTCAGGGTCGCCAGCCTCGGCGACCTCAAGGAGCGCGAGCGCATCGTCGTCGACGTGGAGGGCACCGAGCTCGGCGTCTACTTCCACGCCGATCAGGTGCGCGCCTGGTACAACGTCTGCCCTCATCAGGGCGGCCCGGTGTGCCAGGGCAAGATCATGCCGCGCACCGTGCAGCTGGTCAGGGGAGAGGACGGCCTCAAGAGCGGCGGCCCCGGGTTCCACCCCACCGACCGCAACATCGTGTGCCCCTGGCACGGCTTCGAGTTCGACATCCTCACCGGCAAGCACCCCGCCGATCAGAGGGTGGGGCTGCGCCCGGTCCCCGTACGGGTAGACGGCGACGACGTGATCGTCACCGTCTAGCAGGATCCCGAGAGGGGCGGATGCCGCGGTATCCGCCCCTCCTTCGTGCCCCCGTGTCGGGGCGGGCACGGATTCGCGGTTCAGCGTCCGTGCGGGCGCGTGGTTCTAGGCTTGTGGTGTGAGCGAGTACATCGTCCGGCCGGCGCGCAGCGCCGATGTGATCGGCATCCGCAATCTGCTGCAGCCGATGGTCGAGCAGCGGATCCTCCTGGGCAAGGACCTGGCGGTGCTCTACGGCGCCGTGCAGGAGTTCGTCGTCGCCGAGTCCGACGGCGTGCTGATCGGATGCGGTGCGCTGCACGTGTTCTGGGAAGACCTCGGCGAGGTCCGCACCCTGATGGTGAACGACGAGTGGCTGCACCACGGCGTCGGCCGCGCGATCGTCGATCGCCTCGAAGACAACGCCAGGACGCTCGGACTCTCGCGACTGTTCTGCCTGACCTTCGAGGTGGAGTTCTTCGGGCGCCGCGGGTTCACTCCGATCGGCGAGCAGGTCGTCGACCCCGATGTGTACTCGCAGCTGCTCCGCAGCGGCGACGCCGGCGTCGAGGAGTTCCTGGATCTCGCCCACGTCAAGCCGAACACGCTCGGCAACACCAGGATGCTCAAGAGCCTCGGTTAGCCTGGAGGAATGCCCCGTCAGTCCGCAGCCGTCTACCGTCGTCGGCGGCTCGTCCTGCTCCTCGGGGCGATCCTGCTCCTCGCCGTGATCGGCGTCGCCGCGTGGCTGCTGATCGCCCGGCCGTGGGCGGGCGCCGCCGAGAAGCCCGCACCGACGGCATCGTCGTCGGCGACCGCGACCGCGACCCCGACGGACGCCGCCGAGACCCCGAGTGGCGAACCCACGGCTTCCGAGACTCCGGGTGTCGTCGCGTGCGAGGCGAAGGACATCGTCGTCGAGGCGGTGACGGATGCCGAGAGCTACCAGCCCGGCGTGCTGCCGCAGCTCTCGATCCGCCTCACCAACAACGGCGCGGCCGATTGCACGATGGACGTCGGCTCGACGACCCAGGTCTTCACGGTCTCCAGCGGCGACGACGTGTGGTGGCGATCGACGGACTGCCAGGAGAATCCGAGCAGCATGATCGCGACGCTCGCCGCGGGCGCGACCGTCGAGAGCAAGACGCCCGTCGCGTGGGATCGCACCCGGTCGAGTGTGGAGACGTGCGGATCGGAGAACCGTCCGCGTGCCCCCGGCGGAGGGGCCTCGTACCACGTCGACGTGCAGATCGGCGGCTTCCCGGCCGCGGGATCGAAGCAGATCCTGCTCTATTGAGCGCGAATACAGCAGTGAACTCAGAATTCGTGCAGACAGCACGGATTCTTTGGGATACCATTGACTTGACTCTCGGGAACATGCGGCATCACATGCCATCCCCAGTGGCGTCGACTTACAGCGTCCCCAGCGCTTCGACACTTGCCGCTCGAGAGTTCGAGGGCCCTCTCGAGTACCCCAGTCCCCAATGTGGGACTCGAGAGGGCCCCAATCGTATCCGCGGGGCCTCGCCCGCCGCGTGACACAGGGCCGTGAAAATTCGCGCGGTGCCCGATGCGGCGCCGCGCTCGCCTCGGAGGCGGAGCGCCGCGGCATCCCGCGCGCCTCCATGCGCCGTGCGTCTCCAGAACTCCGGAGATTCGCCGGGATCGTCGCCCGTAGCAGCGGATCCGGCCGTGCGCTCGCTCGGATCTCCGGAGTTCTGGAGGTCGGCGTGCCGTGCCCAGCCACCGGAGCGCGTTCAGGTCGAGCGCTTCTCGTCGGTGGAGCCGAATAGGCTGGAGTCATGGCAGCGAAGAAGGCGAAGCCCGCCAAGAAGAAGCCGGCGCCGGAGGACTTCCGGTCGGATGCTCTGGCGCAGGCCCTGGAGAAGCAGGACGTCGCGGCCGTCGCGCTGGCCCTTCGGCACGGCACCACGGTCGTGCCCCTCATCACGCCGGGTGCGCGAGACAACCCCCTCGACAGCGGCGAGGTGTGGACCTACCGCGACCCGAAGAGCGGCGACCTCGCGCTGCTGCTGTTCAGCGACGCGAAGAACAAGCCCGCGAACCTGCCCCCGGGCGTGGGGATCTACTCGGCCGACTGGTTGCGGAAGTTCCTCGTCACGCACCCGATCACGACGGTGTTCCTCGACATCGCCGGCCCGCATCCGATGCAGGCCTCGCCGGAGGAACTGCTGAAGGCCCTCGACGCCTGAGCTGCGGCTGAGGGACGTTTCGCCTGGTCACGGTGCTCCTCGCTCAACGACCGAGGGCGCGGTGCGGGAGCGAGACCGAGGGACGTGTCGTCTCGTCGCTGCGCTCCTCGCTCAACGACCGAGGGTGTGGCTCCGAGGTCCGCGGTTCTGATCGTTGGGCGAGCGGAGCGAGACGAAACGCTTCATGCTCCGCTCGCCGCTCAGAACGGCGGGATGTCGCGCTCGTCGCGTCGAGCGGCACTGCGCGCGCGGATGTCACCGAGCGCCGCGCGGAGCGTCTTCGAGCGATCGTCGATCACCTGCTCGTAGCCCAGTCGTGCGGCCTCCGACCGACGCTGCGCGGCCTGCGTCACCGGGCGCACCTCGCCGGCCAGGCTGAGCTCTCCCACCGCGGCCACCGTGCGCGGCACCGAGCTATGTTGGATCGACCCCGCCACCGCGATCGCGATCGCGAGGTCTGCCGCAGGCTCGGTGAACCGCACACCGCCGACCGTCGACACGTACACGTCGAGAGAACTCGTCGGGATGCCGGCGCGCCTCTCGAGGATGGCCAGCACCATCGCGACGCGGGAGGCGTCGAGTCCGTGCACCACCCGGCGCGGGTTGGGTGCCGAGGAGCTGACGGTGAGCGCCTGCACCTCCACCGGCATCGCGCGGCGGCCTTCGAGCGCGATCGCCACGCACGTGCCCGGCTCGGTCGCCCCCTGCGACAGGAACAGACCTGAGGGGTCTGGCACCTCGGAGATCCCGTCTCCGGTCATCTCGAAGCAGCCCACCTCGTCGGTCGGACCGAAACGGTTCTTGAGCGCGCGGAGGAACCGCAGCGAGGTCTGCCGGTCGCCCTCGAAGTGGCAGACGACGTCGACCAGATGCTCGAGCACGCGGGGACCGGCGACCTGTCCGTCTTTCGTGACGTGGCCCACGATGATGATCGGCAGGCTGCGCTCCTTGGCGACTCTGATGAGCGTCGCCGCGACCTCACGCACCTGACTCGGCTGACCGGCCGCGCCGTCGCTCAGCGACGACGACACCGTCTGCACCGAGTCGACGATCACGAGCTGCGGGCGCACATCGTCGATGTGCCCGAGGATCGTCGCGAGGTCGGTCTCGCTCGCCAGGTACAGCTCGTCGTGCAGGGCGCCGGTCCGCTCCGCGCGCAGCCGCACCTGCGCCGGCGACTCCTCGGCGCTCGCGTAGAGCACGCGGCGGTCTGCCCGTGCGGCCTGAGCCGCGACCTCGAGCAGGAGCGTGGACTTGCCGACACCGGGCTCGCCGCTGAGCAGGATCGCCGCACCGGGCACGATGCCGCCGCCCAGCACACGGTCGAACTCGCCGACTCCGCTCGTGCGGCGAGGCGCATCCGTCGTCGTGATCTGGGTGATCGGGCGGGCCGCGCGATCGGCAGAAGGGGCCAGGGCCGTCACCCGATTGAGGATGCCGGTCTGGGCGCCCTGCTCCTGCACGGTGCCCCACTGCTGGCACTCGCCGCAGCGCCCGACCCACTTGGCGGTGGTCCACCCGCACTCCGTGCAGACGTACGCGGGAGGAGCGGGTTTTCGGGCGGCCATGGGTCAAGGCTATCCGCGGCATCCGACACCGGGGCCACGGCGGATGCCGCGGGCGTCCGTGCGACCGCCCCGGCATGACGAGGTCGGGCGGGATGCGCGCCGGAGCGACCGCCTCTGCGCGACGAGGAGGGGCTGCGCCTGTGCCGGAGCGACTGGCTCAACGAGTGGCGAGGCGGGCCCGACACGTGCCGGACGACCGGGTCCGCGCGATCGGCTCCGTGCGACGAGTCGGGGCCGGACGCGTGCCGGAGTATCCGCTTCCTACGCCTCCTCGACCGGTCGCGCCGATGCTCATACGGCCCCGCTATCGGCGGCATCCGACATCCCTATCGCGATCGGGCATTATTCACGGCCCTATTCTCACGGCGGCCCCGAGCGGCGGAACATAATGGAGACATGGCCAGCGCCGGGCCCGTCTGCGGGCCGATCTCCAGCTTCTCCCGGGTGCAGATCCTGCATCTGGTGCAGAGTCGAGCCGACCGCTCGATCGGCGAGCTGTGCGAGGCCACCGGGCTCCACGCCAACACCGTGCGCGAGCACCTGCAGCGTCTGATCGACGGCGGCTACGTGATCGCCGAGGTCGAGCGCCGCTCCACCCGCGGCCGTCCTCGCACCCTCTACAGCGCCGCGACGGGAGCCCCCGGGGCCTCCAGCGCCGTCGCTCGCGACAAGGCGAAGGCCGCGGCGGCGCGAGGAGACCTCATGCGCAGGATGCTGCCGGCCGCGGCATCCGAACTCGGACGCGAGGCCGACTACCAGCTCGACGCGCTGATCGAGCACCTGGAGGAGAGCGGATTCGAGCCCGTCGTCGACGACGAGCGCCTGACCGTCGATCTCTCGCCCTGCCCTCACGCGGCGGCGCGACCGGAGGATCGTCCCGTGCTGTGCCAGGTCCATCTGAGCCTGATGCAGGGAGTGCTCGCCGAGGTCGGCGGGCCGCTCACCGCGGAGTGCGTGCGCGGCGAGCAGTCGGAGTGCACGGTGCAGCTGGGCGACGCGCGAGTGCCGTCGATCGAAGTGCGAGGAGCGACACATGGAATGGCTTGATCCGCTGGCGCTGAGCCGATGGCAGTTCGGCCTCACCACCGTCTACCACTACCTGTTCGTGCCGCTGACGATCGGCATGGCGCTGGTCGCGGCGATCTTCCAGACCGCGTGGGTGCGCACCGGCAAGGTCCAGTACCTGCACCTGACCCGCTTCTTCGGCAAGATCTTCCTGATCAACTTCGCCATGGGCGTGGTCACCGGCATCGTGCAGGAGTTCCAGTTCGGCATGAACTGGTCGGACTACTCCCGCTTCGTCGGCGACGTGTTCGGCGCCCCGCTGGCCTTCGAAGGGCTGCTCGCCTTCTTCTTCGAGGCGACCTTCATCGGGCTGTGGATCTTCGGCTGGGACAAGCTCCCGCAGAAGCTGCACCTTGCCACCATCTGGTGCGTCTCGATCGGCAGCATCCTGTCGGCGTACTTCATCATCGCCGCCAACGCGTTCATGCAGAACCCGGTCGGCTACACCTTCAACCCCGAGACGAACCGGGCGGAGCTCACCGACTTCTGGGCGCTGCTGACCAACCCGGTCGCGCTCGCCGCTTTCCCGCACACGATCTTCGGCGCCCTGATGTTCGCCGCCGGAGTCGTGATCTCGGTCTCGGCCTGGCACCTCGCACGCGGCCAGCACTTCGACACCATGCGCATCTCGCTCAAGTTCGGTCTGTGGGCGATGATCGTCTCGACCGCCGGTGTCGTGCTCACCGGCGACCAGCTGGGCCTCGCGATGTACGCCGCGCAGCCGATGAAGATGGCGGCGGCCGAGGCCACGTTCAACACGGTCTGCGGCCCTGACGCCTCGTTCAGCCTGTTCACGCTGGGCACCCCGGACGGCAGCTCCGAGCTGTTCTCCATCCGCGTGCCGTACCTGCTGTCGCTGCTGTCGACGCACACGTTCGACGCCTGCGTGCACGGCATTAACGACCTCAACGCCGAGTACGCGACGACCTTCGCCGACACCGGGCTGACCGAGTTCGCCCCGATCCTGTGGGTCACGTACTGGGCGTTCCGCTGGATGATCGGCCTCGGCATGGCCGCAGCGCTCGTCGCCGTCGTCGGCCTCTGGCTGACCCGCAAGGGCGCCAAGAAGCCCCCGGCCCCCTGGATGTGGAAGCTTGCGATCTGGTCGTTCCCCCTCGCGCTCGTCGCCAACATCATGGGCTGGGTCTTCACCGAGATGGGCAGGCAGCCCTGGATCGTGTTCGGGCTCATGACCACGCAGGACGGCGTCTCGCCGGGCGTCTCGGGCGTCGAGGTGCTCATCTCCCTGATCGCGTTCACGGCGATCTACGCGGCGCTCGCCGTCGTCGAGATCCGACTCATCGTGAAGGCCGCGCAGAAGGGCCCCGACACCACAGAGCAGCCCCACGAGGAGACGGCCCAGCTGTCGTCTGTCGTCTACTGAGAGAAAGGAGAAGACCGTGGAATACCTCTGGTTCTGGATCGTCGCCTTCTTCTTCGTCGGCTACTTCGTGCTCGACGGATTCGACTTCGGCGTTGGCATGTCGCTGCCGTTCCTCGGCAAGGACGACGTCTCCCGCCGTCAGGTGATCAACACCATCGGCCCCGTGTGGGATCTCAACGAGACCTGGGTCATCGTCGCCGGCGCCTGCCTGTTCGCGTCGTTCCCCGAGTGGTACGCGACGCTGTTCAGCGGCTTCTACCTCCCGCTCCTGCTGATCCTGCTCGCGCTCATCCTCCGCGGGGTCTCGTTCGAGTACCGGCACCAGCGCGACTCGCTGAAGTGGAAGCGCGGCTTCGACCGGATGATCGTGATCGGCTCCGTCGTCCCCGCGCTCCTGTGGGGTGTGGCCTTCGGCAACATCGTGCAGGGCGTCGCCCTCGATGAGAACCACATCTTCGTCGGCGGCCTGCTGTCGCTGCTGAACCCGTACGCGCTGCTCGTCGGCGTGACCACGCTGCTGCTGTTCTTCCTGCACGGTGTGCTGTTCGTCGCCCTGAAGACCGACGCGCAGGTGCATGAGGACGCGCGTCGTCTGGTCCGCCTCGCGGCGGTGCCCACGATCCTCGCCGCGGCCGGCACGGTCGTCTGGACGATCGTCATGGCGGCGGAGCGGGAGGCGCCGCTGCTGTGGATGGTGATCGGATGCGGCGCTCTCGCCGCGGTCGCTCTCATCGGAGCGGTCGCCTTCTCGCTCCGCGGACGCGACGGCTGGGCGTTCGCCGCCGCCGCGGTGACCGTGGCCGGTGCGGTCGTGATGCTGTTCGGCGCGCTGTTCCCGTACGTGATGCCGTCGACCATCGACCCGGCGTACAGCCTCACGATCGAGAACGCGTCGAGCACCCCGTACACGCTGCAGATCATGAGCTGGACGGCTCTGGTCGCGATGCCGCTCGTGCTGCTCTACCAGGGCTGGACGTACTGGGTGTTCCGCAAGCGCGTGCGGCGCAGTCACATCGAGGCGGCTCCGGCGCACGCGTGAAGCCCCTCGACCCCCGTCTGCTGCGGTACGCGAGTGCCGCACGGGTGTTCGTCGCGGCCACCGCGCTGATCGGCGTGGCGCAGACGGCGGTCACGGTCGCGTTCGCGTGGATGCTGACGGATGCCGTCACCGGCGCCGTCGCGGGGCGCGACGTGACGGCGTCGATCCTGTGGTTGCTCGGGCTCGCCGGCATCCGCGGACTGCTGATCGCCGCGTCGGACGCCGCGGGCACACGCGCGGCGGCGGCGACGGGCGCGCAGCTGCGGGCCGCGCTGATCTCCGCGGTCGGGCGGCTCGGACCAGGGTGGCTCGCACAGCGCAACCGCGCCTCTCTCGCGGTCACCGCGGGGCACGGGCTCGAGGCTCTGGACGCGTACTTCGCGCGGTACATCCCGCAGCTCGTGCTGACGGTGATCGCGACCCCGGTGCTCGTCGCCGTCATGTGGTGGCAGGACTGGCTCAGCGGCCTCACCGCGATCATCACGCTCCCGCTGATCCCGCTGTTCCTCGTGCTCATCGGCATGGCGACGCGCACCGTGCAGCGCCGCCAGTGGCAGACGCTCCAGACCCTCGCCGTGCGGTTCGCCGACACCGTGCAGGGGCTGTCGACGCTGCGGCTGTTCGGACGCGACCGGCGTGCGGCCGACCGCATCGAGGCGACGGCCGACGACTACCGCCGCGAGACCATGAAGGTGCTGCGGTTCTCCTTCCTCTCGGGTTTCGCGATGGAGCTGCTCGCGTCGCTGGCCGTGGCCCTGATCGCGGTGTCGATCGGGTTCCGGCTGCTCGCGGGCGACCTGTCGCTCGAGGTCGGACTGTTCGTGCTGCTCCTCGCGCCCGAGGCGTTCCTGCCGATCCGTCAGGTCGGCGTGCAGTTCCACGCCGCGGCCGAGGGCGTCGCCGCCACGGAGGACGTATTCGAGGTGCTCGACGCGGCCGGTGCTGCGGGAGCCGGTGCTGCGGGGGCCGGGGCTGCGACAGTCGGTGCGTCGGTCGCCGGCGCGTCGGTCATCGGTGTTGCGGTGGGGGAGCGCCAGAACTCCGGAGAAATGCTCACGACGCGGCGTGACCCGGGCTTCTCCGCCGCAGATCGCGACGGATCTCCGGAGTTTCGGACGCCTTCGCCCGCGCACCTCGTCGTCGAGAACCTGCGCGTGCGCGATCTCGCGCCCGTCTCCTTCGCCGCAGAGCCAGGAACCATCACGCTCATCGAGGGGCCGAGCGGAGCGGGCAAGTCGAGCCTGCTCGCGGCGCTCCGCGGAGCGGTCCCGTTCGACGGCTCTGCGGCGTTCGGGGGCGCGGACGTCCGTCACCTGAGCCCCGCCGACTGGCTCGCCTGGTCGGGGCAGCGGCCGCAGCTGAGCCGCGGGACCATCGCCGCGAACGTGGCCCTCGGCGATCGGGAGCCGGATGCCGACGGCATCCGCTCCGCCCTCGCCGCGGCCTGCGCCGGAGCGCTCGACCCCGACCGGGAGCTCGGCGTGCAGGGCAGCGGGCTCTCCGGAGGGCAGGCGCAGCGGGTGGCCGTGGCCAGGGCGCTGTATCGGCACGCACGCGGCGCCCACCGGGTCCTCGCGCTCGACGAGCCCTCCAGCGCCCTCGACCCCGACACGGAGGCTCGGCTGTGGACGAGCCTGCGCGAGCGCGCGGATGCCGGGGCGACGATCCTGCTCGTCTCGCACCGTCGATCGGCCCGCGACATCGCCGACCACGTCGTCGACCTGGGGGTGGACGCATGACCGGCGCCTCCGTGTCCGCGATCCTGCGGCGGGCCCAGCCGCCGTTCCTCCGATTCCTCCCCGGCCTCTTCTGGGGCGTGCTGTCGGCGGCAGCCGCGGTGAGCCTGCTCGCGGTGAGCGGCTGGCTGATCGTCAGCGCCTCGATCGTGGACTCGCTGGTGCCGCTGTCGATCGCGGTGGTCGGCGTGCGCTTCTTCGCGGTCTCCCGCGCGGTGACGCGCTACCTCGAACGTCTGACCGGGCACGATGCGGCCCTGCGCCAGCTCGCCCGCACCCGTTCGGATCTGGTGCGGCGATTGATCCCGTTGTCGCCCGCTGGCCTCGGCGGCACCGATCACGGCCGGGTGCTCTCCGCGCTGGTCGACGACGTCGAGAACCTGCAGAATCTCCCGCTGCGCGTGGTCCAGCCGTTGGCGGTCGCCGGGGTGGTCGCGGTCGGCGCCGTCGGGGTCGTGGCGATCATCTCGCCGCCCGCCGCGCTCGCGCTCGCCGCGTGCCTGCTGATCGCGGCGGGCGCCGCCGTGGGGCTCGGATGGCTGTTCGGCTCGCGTGCGGAGGCGTCGCTGTCGTCGCGTCGAGCGGATCTGTCGGCCGCTCTGGTCGACTACTTCGGCGGCCTCGACGTGCTGATCGCCTACAGCGCGGAGGAGCAGGCGCGCGGGCGCATCGCGGATGCCGATCGGGCCCTGCGCCGTGCGGTCGGTCGTGCGTCCCTCGCTCAGGCGATCGCGGCCGGCGTGGTGTCGGTCGCGGCGGGAGCGGCATCCGCGTGGGCGCTGGCGGTCGCGGCTCCCGGCATCCTCTCCGGAGCGATCGACGGGCCGTGGCTGGCCGTCGTCGTCCTGGTGCCGATGGTGGTGTTCGAGATCTTCGGGGCGGTGCCGATCGCCGCGTCGTCGTGGCGGAGCGTCAGGGCGAGCGCCCAGCGCATCGCCGACGTCCTCCCGGACGAGGCGCCGCGAGAGCTCCGCGCAGACGACGGAGCGGATGCCGACTTCGGCGGGGTGCCGACGCTGAGGCTCCGCGGAGCTCGCGCGCACTGGCCGGGCGGGGCCGTCGCGCTCGCGGGGGTCGACCTCGATCTCGCCCCGGGGGAGCGGGTGCTCGTCTCGGGCCCGAGCGGTGCGGGCAAGAGCTCTCTGGCCGCCGTGCTCGTCGGCTTCCTCCGCATCGAGGGCGAGTATGCCCTCGACGGCATGGACGCCTCGTCGCTCTCGGGTCCGGCGCTGCGCCGGACCATCGGCCTGTGCGAGCAGAGCCCGCAGCTGTTCGACGAAGACCTCAGGCAGAACCTGCTGTTCGCGAGGGACACGGCGACGGATGCCGAGCTGCTCGACGTCCTCGACAGGGTCGGTCTCGGAGCGTGGGTGGCCGAGCGCGGAGGGCTCGACGCTCGGGTCGGGGACCGCGGTGCGCTGGTGTCCGGCGGTCAGGCCCAGCGGATCGCGCTCGCGCGAGCGCTGCTCCGCGGCTTCCCGGTGCTCGTGCTGGATGAGCCGACCGCTGGCGTGGACCCCGCGGCATCCGATGCGCTGCTGCGAGACCTGCTGCACGCCGCGGGGGAGCAGTCGGTGCTGCTCATCTCGCACGTCGCCCCGCCAGCGGGCACGGTGGACCGCGTCGTCCGGCTCGAGGGCGGCCGCACGGTCTGAGGTCGCACGAAGCGTGACCGAAGACGCGGGACGGGTCAGGGGGCGAGGTCGGCGCGGGGCTCCATGACGACGCCCATCGCCTCGAAGGCGCGGCGGCGCTCCTCGATGCGGCGGTGCAGCTCGACCTGCGCCTCCTCCACGACCGAAGCATCCAGGTCGACGGTCGGCGGATGCGGGTCGCCGTGGTTCGCCGCGATGTAGGCGTCGAGCTCTGGGCCCGAGGTCCACGACGTGATCAGGGCGAAGCGCGGGGCGACGCCGCGATGCCACACCGCATGCCAGAAGCGCTGGGTGTCGACGATGATCCGGGAGCCCTCGCGGAGCGGCAGGCGGATCTCGGTGGCGGGGTCGAAGCGGTCGGAGCGCAGGATGAGCAGGGAGTCGGCGTCGTCAGAGAGGTTGAAGAAACCGCGGACCACCCAGCCGGTGCCCTCGTCGTTGAGGCGGTTGTTGTCGTCCTGATGGAGGTTGTAGATCGCGTCGGCGTACTCGTTGGGCTGCAGCTCGATCACGCGGCACCGTCCGACGCCGGCGCCGGGCTCGATGGCGCGGCGGTGCAGCACGGGAGCGAGGGCGACCTGCGAGGCGACCCACACCCCGTCCTTGTCGGGACGTGGAGGGGTGTGGTTCCAGAAACCGTTGCACTCGACGTCGCCGGCGAAGCTCGCGAGCGGGGCGAAGCGCGTGATCCCCGACGAGCGCCACGGCACGTACTCGAGATCGAGCCACTCGGCGGGGTCGGACGACTGGTCGTGGTCGTCGAGCACGACGTAGCCGGTCTCGGCCAGTGCCTCAGACGTGATGTACCCCATGCCGCGTCCTCCTCGGTTCTCGCTTAGGCAATCCTAACTCGGGGCATCCGTCGCTCGCAGGCGCCGATAGCCTGGAAAAATGACTCAGCCGCAGGGCGCCCACCTCGTGGGCAGCGTGAACTACGACGATGCCGAGACCACGATGCGCACAGCATCCGCGATCCTCGGACGGCGGCTGCGCCGTCTGCCCGACGGGGAGGTCGGCACGAGGTTCCACTGGATCATGTTCCAGCCCGACGTGCTCGGCCAGGCTGAGGGCATCGAGCGGGTAGGCGACGAGCCGATCCCGTTCCGTGCAGGGATCGACGCCAGGCCGCTGCGGATCGCCCAGGGAACGGATGCCGCCGGCATCCGCCTGCCCGCCCTCGGCTACGCGTCTGCGGCGATCGACTCCTACGTGGTGTTCTCTCGTCTCCGCGCGGCGGGGGAGCTCGCCGAGGGGACCCGGTTCCAGGTGTCGCTGCCGACTCCGCTCGCGGTGATCTCCTCGTTCTTCTCCGGCGACGACCGGGCGGCGATCGAGCCCGTGTACACGGCGGCGATCCTGGGCGAGGTCGACGAGATCCTCGCGGCGATCCCGCACGACGACCTGGCGATCCAGTGGGACGTCGCGAGCGAGATGGGCATCATCGAGCGCGCGGCCGGCTACGGCAAGGTCATGGAGGCGTGGTGGCCGGGCGACGCCTTCGACGGTCTCGTGTCGCGACTGGCTGCGCTGGTGGATGCCGTGCCCGCCGACGTCGAGGTCGGCGTGCACCTCTGCTACGGCGACGCGGGGGAGAAGCACTTCGTGGAGCCGACGGATGCCGCGAACCTCGTGCGCTACGCGAACGCCGTGACCGCGGCATCCGCGCGGGATCTGACCTGGCTGCACCTGCCCGTGCCGATCGAGCGTGACGACGAGGCGTACTTCGCACCGCTCGCCGGCCTGTCGTACGACGGCGAGCTGTACCTCGGGCTCGTGCACCGCGAGGACGGCGTCGACGGAGCCTCCCGGCGCATCGCCGCCGCGCAGCGCTTCGCCCCCGGGTTCGGCGTGGCGACGGAGTGCGGCATCGGCCGCGCCCCCGCAGGAACGACCGAGGACATCCTGCGCACCCACGCGGAGCTCGCCGCCACCTGGTGAGCCGGGTCGCGTCGCGTCGCGTCGTGCCGTGTCGACTTCACGTGAAGTCGCCGAGTGCACGGCTCGTTGCCGCGAACGTCCCGTGCACTCGACGAGAGCACGGGAAGTCGACGGGCGCGGATCGCTCGATTCGCGCCCAGGCGGCGTCTCGCGTAAGCTAGTCCGCGGTGACGTGTCCGAGCGGCCGAAGGTGCAACTCTCGAAAAGTTGTGTAGGGTAACCCCCTACCGTGGGTTCAAATCCCACCGTCACCGCCAACGAAGAAAGACCTCCACGAAGTGGGGGTCTTTCTTCGTTTCCCGAGCGCCGAGGGTGCCCCCGGTGTCGGTGCATCGAGGTAGCGTCGGGACTGCACCGCCGCCGTCTCGGAAGAGGTCTCCCATGCCCGGAATGTCACCCCTAGAGGTCAGTGAGAATGATCTCGATGACCTGCGCCGGCGACTTCGCGGGACGCGCTGGCCGGAGTCGTGGCCCGTGCAGGGTTGGGATGCGGGCACTGATCAGGATGAGCTCCGCCGGCTCGTCGACGTATGGCTGAACGACTTCGACTGGCGTGCTCAGCAACAGCGCATCGACGCGCTGCCCTGGCGACGTGCAGACATCGACGGCGCGTCCGTCGCGTATCTTCGCTTCGATCCCGAGCCCGGAGGTTCCGGCGTCCCCGTGCTGCTCACGAACGGCTGGCCGAGCACGGCGCTCGAGCTCGTCGACGTCGCGCGACGCCTGGCGACGCCGTCTCTCTTCGGGGGAGACTCTGCAGACGCCGCCCCCGTGATCGTGCCGGCGCTTCCCGGTCTCCCGTTCTCGCCGCAGCGTCCCAGGCTCGGCGAGCAGACGCACGAACTCTGGCACGCGCTGATGACGCAGCATCTCGGCTTTCCCCGCTACCTCGCCCACGGCGGCGATCTCGGGGCGGGGATCACCTCTCGACTCGCGCAGGCGTACCCCGACGAGGTGGTCGGCATCCACCTGCTGGCGGTGGCTCCTCCGGCGCACATCGATGAGGAGACGATCGCGCCCGAAGAGGAGGCCCATCTCGAACGGGTGCAGGAGTGGCTCACCTCCGAGGGTGCATATCAGCATCAGCAGCAGACCCGCCCGCTGACCCTGGCGCCCGCGGTGTCGGACTCTCCGGTCGGACTGCTGTCGTGGATCCTGGAGAAGCATCGTGCGTGGAGCGACTGCGATGGGGATGTCTCCTCCCGGTTCAGCGACGACTACCTGCTGACGCTCGCGTCGGTGTACTGGTTCACCAACTCGATCGGCACGTCGTTCCGGGCCTACTACGAGCATGCGTCGGGGTTGACGTCGCGCGTCGAGCGGGTGCGGGTGCCGACCGCCGTCGCTCTCTTCCCGCACGACATCGCCTCGCCGCCTCGACGGTGGATCGAGCGCACCTACGACCTCGTGCGATACACGCGGATGCCGCGGGGCGGCCACTTCGCACCGCATGAGGAGCCGGCCGTGCTCGCCGATGACATCGCCGCGTTCGCCCGGTCGCTGCCGCACCCTCCGATCACGGAGTGACGCTGACACAGGCTCTCGGTGATGTGCTCCCCGCCCGAACTCTGCTCGTCAGTTGAGCGCGCTATGCCGGTACCGCGCCGGTGGAAATCGCCTGGCACACTTGAGCCATGACAGACGAGGGACAGGTCGGGAGCGGCGACCGCTGCGAGGTCGTGTCCGGCACGCATCGAGGCAAGGCCGGTGTCGTGGAGGACGTCAACAGCAGCAGGACAGGTGCGGTCACCATCACGGTGGTGCAGCCCGACGGCCTGCGATTCAAGACTCTCGCGAAGAACGTCCGAATCCTCTGACGTCAGCACCGGCGTTCGGTCCGAGGCCTCTCACGTGAAGTCCTCGGCGATCCTCCGGCGATCTCGCACACGGAAGGCGGGGATCGTCTGCCGCCTCGCCTTGTTCGTCGCCGGAGCTCCAGCGATCCCCGCTGCCCTCGACCAGTCGGCGGGCGGGATGAACCGGGGGCACACGACCAGCTCGGTTGCGTCCCACTTACCGTGAATTACTGCAGGATACGCTCGCAATTCACGCATTCACACGGCCGGCACCACCCGCTCGTCGAAGTCGATGTGGTGGCCCTGCAGCCACATCATCGCCTCGCCGCCGTCCTTCGTTGCGGCGCGGAACTTCCCGGGGAGGATCAGGTCGCGGAGCACGCGCATGATCGGCCCCGCGGCCTTGTCGGACGATGAGCGGTGCCCGATCTCGACGATCTTCTCGACGCGGGTCTGACGCAGCGACTGGAACGTCGCGAATGCCGATGCGGTGGTCGGGCAGTCGCGCAGGCACTGGGCGAGGATCACGGCATCCTCCAGCGACATGGACGCGCCCTGACCGGCTGCGGGAGAGGTGGCGTGAGCGGCGTCGCCGATGATGGCCATGCGGGATCCGTCGTGCCACCTCTTCACCACGGGCATGTCGTAGGTCGCCCAGCCCTGGATCGGCCCCGGTGCCGCGTCGATGATCGAGGAGGACGGGCCGGCATCCCCGTCCATCAGCTCGTGCAGCCAGGTCCGCCACTGCCCGTCGCTCATCCCGGACAGCTGTCCGCGGGCGGGCTCGTCCTTCATCGGCGGGTTCGCGAACCAGAGCGTTCCTCCGTCGGGGGTGTTCATCCAGGCGAAGAAGCACCTCGTGCCGAACTGCATCCGGAAGTCCTGCGGTGGCGCATCCACCGTGAAGTCCGGGATGTACCCGCCGGTGTTGAGCACCGGCACGTAGCGAGGCGCAGGAGCCGTGGGATCGATGAGGCGCCGCACGGTGGAGTGGATGCCGTCGGCTCCGATGAGGATGTCGCCGGTGGCTTCGGTGCCGTCCGCGAAGCGCGCGATGACGCCGTCGCCCGTGTCGCGCGCGTCGATCAGACGCTTGTCGTGGTGGACGGGGACGCCGTGGTGACGCGCAGCCTCGGCCAGCGCGACGAACAGCCGCGCCCGGGGCATCATGAGCGAGGTGAGTCCGTCGGGGCGGCGGAAGGCCATCGGCATCTGCCCGAGCGAGCGCCCCCGTCCGTTCACGAAGCTGATCGTGTCGACGGGGTAGCCGATCTCGGCGACCCAGCTCTCGAGTCCGACAGCGCGCAGCGCATCGAGGCCGTTCGCCTGGAAGTTGATCCACGACCCGCGCTGGTCGGCGTCCGGCGGCAGCTGCTCGAACACCTCCGCCTCCATGCCGATCCTCCGCAGTGCGACGGCGAGCGTGGGGCCGGCGATGCCGCCTCCGATGATGAGCGCCTTGGTCATGACTCTTCCTCCTTGGTATCTTGATCGTCAAGCAATCATGAGCGAAGGAAGCCTTGAATGTCAAGTAGTTTGAGTGTGAAGGAACAACAAGTTGGCGCCGCCATGCAGAAGTATCAGGCCGCCGTCGACGACTTCGACCGCCAGATGGCACGGCTGCTCGGCGTCAACGGCACGGACCTGCGCTGCCTCGAAGTGCTCATCGGCGCGCGGGAGGAGATCACCCCGCGGATCATCGCCGACCGATTGGGGCTCACGACGGGGAGCGTCACGACGATGCTCGACCGCCTGGAGCGAGCCGGATACGTTCAGCGCACCCCGCACCCGGAGGACCGGCGCAAGGTCGTCGTCGAGGCCACGGATGCCGCGCGCCGGCGCACCTGGGAGATGATCGGTCCGCTGGTCGAGGAGAGCACGGATGCCGTCACCCGCGACTTCACCGATGCCGAGCTCGATGCCGTGGAGAGGTTCCTCACCCGCGCGACGGCGCTGCAGGAGCGCCACACGTCGCGGCTTCGCGGACGCGACTGAGGTCGAACACCGACTGTTCCCGCGCGATTCATGCGACTGCGCTCGCGCAGACCCCCGCAGAAGCGCACAATGTCAGCAACGACCGAGACGAACGCGCTGCCGCGACCTCCGCGACCGCTGAAAGGGAGCGGCTCATGACGGACACGTGCGAGCGCGTGACGGATCCTGTCTTCGCGGGTGCCCGATGATCGTCGACTGCGCCCGCTACCTGCACGGGCGGCGCCAGGGCGAGGGTCCGCTGGGCGTGCGGGAGGCGGCCGCGCTGGGAGATCAGGACGGATTCGTGTGGTTGGGCCTGTTCGAGCCGGAACCCGACGAGCTCGCCGAGGTGAGGGAGGCGTTCGGCCTGCACGAGCTGGCGATCGAAGACACGCAGACCTTCCACATGCGTCCGAAGATCGAGACGTACACGGAGAACGACACGCGGCTGGTGATCGTCCGCACGGCGCGCTACGACGATGCGGCCGAGGAGGTCGAGTTCGGCGAGATCAGCGTGTTCGTCGCGCCGACCTTCGTCATCACCGTCCGGCAGGGCGTGGCGAGCGAGCTGCACGGTGCGCGTCAGCGTCTCGAACTCCAGCCCGACCTGCTCGCCGCGGGCACGGATGCCGTGCTCTGGGCGATCTTCGACCAGGTCGTCGACGGATACGCCCCCGTCGTGGCGGGGCTCGAGCACGACATCGACCAGATCGAGGCGACCGTCTTCTCCGGCAGTGCGGCGCCGACGGAGCGGATCTACTCGCTGCGCCGCGAGGCGACCGACTTCTACCGTGCGGTGCATCCACTGCTCGGAGTGGTGGCCTCCGTCGAGCGCTCGTCCCGTCAGGCCGCGCTTCAGCCCTATCTGCGCGACGTCCACGATCATCTGACCCTCATCAACGAGGAGGTCGCGGCGCAGCGGGATCTGCTCGGTACCGTCCTCGAAGCCAACCTCTCCGTGATCACGGTCCAGCAGACCGCCGTCGGGGTGCGGCAGAACGCGACAATGGAGCGCCTCACCGTGCTCGCCACCGTGTTCCTGCCGTTGACGTTCATCACCGGCTTCTTCGGGCAGAACTTCAGCTGGCTCGGCGACCACACCGCCGGGTTCGTGCCGTTCCTCGTCTACGGGATCGGCGGGCTGCTCATTCCGCTGGGAGTGCTCTACTTCTGGCTGCGTCATCCCGGCGGGCGCAAAGACTGATCTCTCATCCCACGGCGGATTCCGAAGGTCGGGCAACCGCTTTCTGAACGACTTCGAATCGATCTACTCGGGGAACAAGCGAATTCGAAGGCTTCTCCTCTTTCCCTGAGGCGCACGGAGGAGTATCGTCACCCAGGTCACGAGTTCGCGAGGCCCCCCGCACGCGGCTCGTCAGGCTTCTCGACACTGGGGACGCTCGAGAAACGAAGCGGGGTGGCGGCTTTCTGGGGAGGAGCCGCCTCCCGCCTCATCCTTCCGCGCGATCGCTGTCATGCGGCGCCGCAGTTCTCCGGCTGTTCACCGGCCACGAGTACCATGTGTCGCGCTGCGGCCCGGGCTCCCCGCGCCGCCCGATCGGATGGTGAGGACCCCATGGCCAAGAAGACCAAGGCGCAGAAGTCGGCAGAAGCGGCGCTCGATGCGGCCGCCGCCGCGGCGAAGGACGCGAAGAAGCTGAGCAAGGTCCTCCCGAAGAAGGACGGCAGGAAGCTGCGCGCGCTGGTCGATGAGGCGAAGGATGCCGCGCAGCCGTCCAAGAAGAAGCTCGTGAAGAAGCCCCGCAAGGTCGAGAAGGCCGCGGTCGAGGCCACCGCGCGCCTGGAGAAGGCGACCGCGAAGATCGAGAAGATCGCGAAGAAGACGTCGTCGGCGACGGCAGCGATCGAGAAGAAGAAGTCGGTCGAGAAGAAGTCCGCCGAGAAGAAGTCCGCGTCCTCGAAGAGGGACACGGCCGAGACGAAGCCGATCTCGGCGAAGAAGTCCGCCGAGAAGAAGTCCGCGTCCTCGAAGAAGGGCACGACCGACACGAAGCCGATCTCGGCAAAGAAGGCTGCGGCCGAGGCGGTATCGGCAGAGCCAGTGGCGAAGCCTGCGACCAAGGTGCCGGAGCGGAAGGTTCCGGAGCGGAAGGTTCCGGAGCGGAAGGTTCCGGAGCGGAAGGTTCCGGAGCGGAAGGTGCCGGAGCGGAAGGTGCCGGAGAGAAGACTGGTCGAGAGGGCGTCCGCTGAATCGGCTCCGGAATCGTCATCCTCGAGCATCTCCACCACGTCGTCGTCGGCGAAGGCCCCGGCCGAGGCCCCCGCGAACGCTCCGGCCACGCCCGCGCCCGCTCGGCGGGCGACCCCGAAGGGCGCGGCATCCGTCGACCTCGATGCGCTCACTGTCACTGCTCTGCGCGCCCGCGCCCGCGCGGCCGGTCGCACGGGCTACTCGCGCCTGACCAAGGCGCAGCTGATCGCGCTGCTCTCCTCCTGACGGAGCGAGAGCGAGACCACCCGACAGCGCCAGCAGACAGCGACAGACCGACAGTGCCAGACGTGCAGCAGGGCTACGACCGCACCGCCCAGGCGCCGGATCCCCGGACGCTCATCGACATCCTCCGCGACACCGCCGCCCGGCATCCCGATGCCTCCGCCATCGAAGACGCGGCCGGCGCCATCAGCTACGCCGAGCTCATCGCACGCATCAACGTGACGGCCGCGCGTCTGCACGACCAGGGTGTGCGCCGCGGCGACCGCGTGGGCGTGCGGATGCCGTCGGGCGAGCGTGCGCTGTACATCTCGATCCTGTCGATTCTCGCGGCGGGCGCGGCCTATGTGCCCGTGGACGCGGATGATCCGCAGGAGCGCGCCGACCTCGTCTTCGGCGAGGCGCGGGTGCGCGGTGTGATCGGAGCCGGGGGCGTGTTCACGCCGGCGGATGCGGCGGGGGAAAGCGGCCTGTTCGAGGGAGCCGACCCGCACCCCAGCACCTCGGCCGTGCCGATCGTCGCCCCGCCGACCCCTGAAGACGACGCGTGGATCATCTTCACCTCGGGCTCGACCGGCACTCCGAAGGGCGTGGCCGTCTCGCACCGCTCGGCCGCGGCCTTCGTCGATGCCGAAGCCCGGCTGTTCCTGCAGGACGCGCCCCTCGGCCCCGGCGATCGCGTGCTCGCGGGTCTCTCGGTCGCCTTCGACGCCTCGTGCGAGGAGATGTGGCTGGCGTGGCGGCACGGCGCCTGCCTGGTGCCCGCGCCGCGAGCCCTGGTGCGCTCCGGTGAGGACCTCGGTCCCTGGCTGATCGGTCACGGCATCACCGTGGTCTCCACGGTCCCGACGCTGGCGGCGCTGTGGCCGCAGGACACGGTCGAGAACGTGAGGCTGCTCATCTTCGGCGGCGAATCGTGCCCGCCCGAGCTCGTCGCCCGACTGGTCGGTGACGGCCGCGAGCTGTGGAACACCTACGGCCCCACGGAGGCGACCGTCGTCGCCTGTGCGACGATCATGCACGGCGACGGCCCCGTGCGCATCGGCCTGCCGCTCGACGGCTGGGCGCTCGCGGTCGTCGACGCCGACGGTCGGCTCGTCGCCGACGGCGAGGCCGGAGAGCTCATCATCGGGGGAGTGGGCCTCGCCCGCTATCTCGACCCGGCCAAGGATGCCGAGAAGTACGCTCCGATGCCCACCCTCGGATGGGACCGCGCCTACCGCTCCGGCGACATGGTGCGCGCCGACCCGGAGGGTCTGATCTTCCAGGGGCGCGTCGACGATCAGGTCAAGATCGGCGGACGCCGCATCGAGCTCGGCGAGGTCGAGGCGGCGCTCCAAGCCATCGACGATGTCACCGCGGCAGCGGTCGCCGTGCGCAGGACGGATGCCGGCATCGCCCTGCTCGTGGGCTACGTCGTCCCCGCCGACGGCTTCGATCGGCAGCGCGCCCGCGCTCAGCTCGCCGAAGCCCTCCCCGCCCCGCTCATCCCGCTCCTCGCGGTGGTCGACGACCTGCCCGTCCGCACCTCGGGCAAGGTGGACAAGGCCGCTCTGCCCTGGCCTCTCGTCGATCAGGATGCCGCGGACTCGACCCTGTCCGGCACGGCCGCGTGGCTCGCCGAGCAGTGGTTCTCGGTGCTCGGCATGCGTCCGACCGAGGAGAACGCCGACTTCTTCCAGCTCGGCGGCGGATCACTCGCCGCGGCGCAGCTGGTCTCGCGCATCCGCACGCGCGCCCCCGAGTTCACGATGGCCGACGTGTACGACCTGCCGCGGCTGCGGCAGATGGCGGATGCCGTCGACGAGGTCGCCACCGACCAGGAGATCCGCACGGCGACCGCTGCGGCCCCCACGCCGCGGCGCATGCAGTGGGTGCAGACGCTGCTCGGCATCCCGCTGTTCATGCTCTCCGGGGCTCGCTGGATCACCTGGCTGCTGACGGCGAGCTGGCTGCTGCAGCTCGTGCCGGGGTTCGACTTCCTCCCCACCGCACCGGGCTGGGCGATCCTCCTCGGCCTCCTCGTGTTCGTGACCCCGTTCGGACGGATGGCCCTGTCGGCCCTCGTCGCCCGGCTCCTGCTGGCCGGGGTGCGCGGCGGCGACTACCCCCGCGGCGGCGGCGTGCATCTGCGGCTGTGGCTCGCCGAGCAGGTGTCGCATCAGGTCGATGCGGTCGGGCTCGCGGGCGCCCCCTGGGTGATCTTCTACGCCCGTGCTCTCGGCGCCCGCATCGGCAAGGGCGTCGACCTCCATTCGCTCCCCCCGGTGACGGGGATGCTGCACATCGGCGAAGGCGCGGCCATCGAGCCGGAGGTCGACCTCGCCGGCTACTGGATCGACGGCGACACCGTGCGCATCGGCGAGATCCGGATCGGCGCCGACGCCACCGTGGGCGCACGCAGCACGCTCGCACCCGGCACGAAGATCGGGCGCGGGGCCGAGATCGCCCCTGGCTCCGCGGTGTTCGGACGGGTGCGCGCCAGGCAGCGCTGGGCCGGCTCCCCCGCAGCACGGGTAGGCGGCAAGAGCATGCCGTTCGCTCCGGAGGCTCCCCCGAAGCGCCGCCGGTGGCTGTGGGCATACGGCGGCTCCTCCGCGCTGCTGGGACTGCTGCCGTTCCTCGCCTTCGCGGTCGGCGGTCTCGTGCTGGCGGCCGGCATCCGCGGCTCGGAATCGCTGGCCGCGGCGATCGGGCCGCTCGCGCTGTGGCTCGTGCCGGCCGTGCTCGTGACCGGTCTGGTCTTCGCGGCGGCGGTGCTGCTCATCGTGCGGGTGCTCTCGATCGGGCTGACCGAGGGCGTGCACCCCGTGCGCGGACGAGTGGCCTGGCAGGCCTGGACCACCGAGCGCCTGCTCGACTCCGCCCGCACCCTCCTCTTCCCTATCTACTCCAGCCTGTTCACCCCGATCTGGCTGCGGATGCTCGGCGCGAAGGTCGGCCGGGAGGTCGAGGCGTCGACGGTGCTGCTGATCCCCCGCATGACCGTGATCGACGACGGCGCCTTCCTCGCCGACGACACCATGGTCGGCACCTACGAGCTCAACGGCGGATGGATGCGCATCGCGAAGGCGCGCATCGGCAAGCGCGCCTTCCTCGGCAACTCCGGACTGGCAGCCGCAGGCCACCGCGTGCCGAAGGACGGCCTGATCGCCGTGCTCTCCGTCGCTCCGGAGCGGGCGAAGGCGGGCTCGTCCTGGCTCGGATCGCCGGCCGTGCGGTTGCGTCGCGTCGTGAACGACTCCGACCTCGAGCGCACCTACCGCCCGCGGCAGTCGCTGCGGTGGGCGCGCGGCCTGTGGGAGCTCGGCCGCATCCTCCCGGTGTTCGTCACGTGCGGCCTCGGGCTCGCCGTGCTGCTCGGCCTCGCCTGGATCACCGAGACCTGGGGACTGCCGATCGCGATCCTGCTGTCCGGCGCCGTCCTGCTCGCGGCCGGAGCGTTCGCGGCCGCCATCACGACCGCGGCGAAATGGATCTTCGTCGGACCGATCAGAGCGGGCGAGCATCCGCTCTGGTCCAGCTTCGTGTGGCGCACCGAGGTCGCCGACACCTTCACCGAGATGGTCGCGGCGCCCTGGTTCGCCACCGCGGCAGCGGGAACCCCAGCCCTCGTCGTCTGGCTGCGCAGCCTCGGCGCGAAGATCGGCCACGGCGTCTGGACCGACAGCTACTGGCTCCCCGAGCCCGACCTCGTGAGCCTCGGCGACGGGGCGACGGTGAACCGCGGTTGTGTGGTTCAGACCCATCTGTTCCATGATCGTGTGATGAGCATCGACACGGTCACCCTCGAATCGGGTGCCACCCTCGGCCCGCACTCGGTCGTGCTGCCCGCGGCGACCATCGCCGCCGACGCGACAGTGGGGCCGGCATCCCTCGTCATGCGGGGCGAGACGGTACCCGCCGGGAGTCGCTGGAGCGGCAACCCGATCGGCCCGTGGCGGGCCGTGACGGTGCGCGCCTACCAGGCGGCGGACGGATGAACGTCGACCCGTACACCCCGCACTCCGGCGACCCGCGCATCCGCGTCGAGCACTACGACCTCGATCTCGACTACAAGCTGTCGACGAATCGACTCACCGCCACCGCGGTGATCGACGTGCGCATCGAGCAGGACACCGCGGCCTTCGCGCTCGACCTCGTCGGTCTGCGCGTCAGGAAGGTCCGCATCGACGGGCAGTCGCGGACGAACTTCACCCAGACCGATCGCAAGGTCAAGGTCGCGCTGGGCGGCACGGTGCCCGCCGGCGATGTCGTGCGGGCGACGATCGAGTACGCCGGTGCGCCGAAGCCGCGGCACACGCGATGGGGCGCCCTCGGGTGGGAGGAGCTCGAAGACGGGCTGCTGATCGCCTCGCAGCCGACCGGCGCCGCCACCTGGTTCCCCTGCAACGACGTGCCGTACGACAAGGCGACCTATGCGGTTCGGGTGACGACGGACCCCGGGTACACCGTGGTGGGCTCCGTGCCGCCGTCGCGCTCGGTGTCGCGGGGTCGGGGCGTGTGGGTGTTCGACATCCCCGTGCCCACCGCGACCTACCTGATGACCCTGCAGATCGGCCAGTACACCGAGGAGCGGATGCCGCTCGGCGACGTGCCGGGGCGGTTGTTCTATCCCCGGGCGCTGGCTGCCCGCGTGCACGCGGACTTCGACGGCCTCGCGGCGATGATGTCGACCTTCGAGCGGTCGTTCGGACCGTATCCCTTCGGCGAGTACACGGTGGTGGTCACCCCCGACGAGCTGGAGATCCCCCTCGAAGCCCAGGCTATGGCGATCTTCGGCGCGAACCACATCGACGGCGAGCACGGACTGGAGCGCCTCGTCGCGCACGAGCTCGCGCACCAGTGGTTCGGCAACAGCGTCGGACTGCGCCGCTGGCGCGACATCTGGCTCAACGAGGGCTTCGCCTGCTACGCCGAATGGATCTGGTCGGAGGCATCGGGCGGTCCGAGCGCGCAGTCCAAGGCGCTCGCCCATCACGCCCGCCTCGCCGAGCTGGAGCAGGACGTCGTGCTCGCCGACCCCGGGGCCGACGCGATGTTCGACGACCGCGTGTACAAGCGGGGCGCCCTTGCCCTGCAGGCGCTGCGGCTGACGATCGGCGATGAGGCGTTCTTCGGCGTGCTGCGCGCGTGGACCTCGGCGCGCGCCTACGCCACCGCCGTCACGGCCGACTTCGTCGCGCTCGCCGAGTCGGCGAGCGGGATGCCGCTGGCCGGCCTGTTCGAGTCGTGGCTGAGCGACACGGCGCTGCCGGCTCTGCCTCCGGGGCCGGCGGGAGAGACCGCGGCTCCGCTCACCGGTCCGATCCTCGGCCTGGATCGTTCGCGTCGCTGATCCCGTCGTCTCCGTACGGCGCGTGCGGGTGCGCGGGGCGGCGCGGATGCGCGGGTTTGCGGCGGGCCCCGACTCGGGTTACAGTTCCGGTGTGTCCCTGACGTGTCGTTGTTGTCGCTGAGCGCTCCGCTCGCCTCCACCGACCCCACACAACAGCGCGCGTCAGCCGCGCGCCCCTGAACGTCAGGAAACTCCCGTGCGCTACGCCCAGCACATCGCCGAACTCGTCGGCCACACGCCCCTCGTCCGCCTGAACGCCGTCGCGGCCGGCATCCGTCCGACCGTGCTCGCGAAGGTCGAGTACTTCAACCCCGGCAGCTCCGCCAAGGACCGCATCGCCGCGTCGATCATCGACGCCGCCGAGCGCGAGGGCATGCTGAAGCCCGGAGGCACGATCGTCGAGGCCACGAGCGGCAACACCGGCGTCGGCCTCGCGCTCGTCGCCCTGCAGCGCGGATACCGGATGGTGTTCGTCGTCCCCGACAAGTTCGCCGGTGCCAAGGTCGCCACCCTGCGCGGCTACGGAGCCGAGGTCGTGGTGACGCCGACCAGCGTCGAACCCACCGATCCGCGCTCGTACTACAGCGTGGCCGCCCGGCTGGCCGCGGAGATCCCCGGGGCCTTCAACCCCAACCAGTTCGCGAACCAGAACGGTCCGCGCGGGCACTTCGAGACCACCGGTCCGGAGATCTGGAGCGACACCGACGGCCGTGTCACCCACTTCGTCGCCGGCATCGGCACCGGCGGCACCATCACCGGCACCGGCCGCTACCTCAAGCAGGCGAGCGACGGGCGGGTCAGGGTCATCGGCGCCGACCCTGAGGGCTCGATCTACTCGGGCGGGCCGATCCACGGCTACCACGTGGAGGGCGTGGGGGAGGACTTCATGCCCTCGACGTTCGACCCCTCCGTCGTCGACGGGTACGAGCGGATCTCGGACGCCGAGTCCTTCGCGATGACCCGTCGCCTCGCCGCCGAGGAGGGGCTGTTCGTCGGCGGCTCCAGCGGCATGGCGGTCGTCGCCGCGCTCCGCACGGCATCCGCCCTCACCGAAGACGACGTGGTCGTCGTGCTGCTCCCCGATCACGGGCGCGGCTACCTCGACAAGCTCTACGACGACGAGTGGCTCGCCGAGCGCGGCTACGCGGTGCCGGAGGCCACGGTCGACCCCGTCGTCGCCGAGGTGCGGGCCTTCCTCGACAGCGCCGGCTAACAGGTCTCGAACGCGTAATCCTCGTCATCCGGCGTGACGAGGTCGCGGTCGCGCAGCACCATCGACGCCGGGGACTCCTCGTCGGCGCACATCTCGGCGAACGGTCGCGGCAGCTCGTCGGCGTACTCGATGTCGATGACGTGCTCGCCGTACACCTCCGTGTAGCGCGGGCACTCCCGGTACACGGCGCACTCCTCGGTCACCGCGAAGTCGAACCCCGCCTTCTCGTGCAGGACCGCGGCATCCTCTGCCGCGTTCTTCTGCCCGGCGGCGAGGCCGGCGGCGTGCGCGCGGTCGACGAGCAGCGCCGCGAGTGCGAGGTTGTCGTCGAGGGAGAGTGCGCCGTCGGAGCGCGTGTACGAGTCGAGGTTGTCGAACTCGACGGCGTCGAAGCCGGCATCCGCGCATCCGTCGATCCACGGTCCGACCGTCGCCGCGATGCGCTCGCGCCGGTCGGCCGTCGAGGTGTCGAGCAGCGCCTCGTCGGGCCAGTCCGGGTCGTACACGACGTCGCCGTCGCGCTGCAGCAGCAGATCCTGCGCCCAGGACTCGAGCTCTCCCGGTTGGGTCTGGAAGCCGTTCACGTAGCAGATGGAGTACACCCCGTCTGCGGGGTCGGCGGAGCGGTCGCGGCCCACGATGCCCACTCCGTCGGCGGGCGGATACGCGCCGCCGAGCTGGTAGTCGGGCACAGCACCGGATGGCGGGAGGGCGATGTCGCCGGATGCGTCCGTCGAGCATGCGGTCAGGGCGAGGAGAAGAGCGAGGGCGGCCGTCGCCGCCAGGCGGCGGGTCAGCTCCCCGCCCCGTACAGCGCGCCGATCTCCTTCGAGCCCATGCCATGGCTATAGGTCGGATGCTGCGGCCAGCCCTCGGGGGAGTCCTCCCACTCCTCCTGGCGGCCATACGGAAGAAGGTCGACCAGGCCCTGCAGATGACTGAGGCGCTCGGTGCCTCGACCCTCCGTGTGCCACGTCCGGTAGACCGTGTCTCCGTCGCGCAGGAAGACGTTCACGCCGAAGCCGGCGTTCGGCGGGGCGTCCATGTCGACGCCGAACGAGCTGTCGGCGCTCGAGAACCACTGCATCCGGTTGCCCACACGCTCGCGGTAGGCGAGGAGCTCCTCGATCGGGCCGTTGCTGACGATCACGAAGCGCGCGTCGTAGTACCGGTCCAGCACGTCGAGCCGCGTGAACTGCGAGGTGAATCCGGTGCAGCCCGGGCACTGCCACTCGTTGCCGTCCGACCACATGTGGTTGTAGACGATCAGCTGAGAGGCCCCGTCGAACACATCGGCGAGGCGCACGGGGCCGTCGGCGCCGACGAGCGTGTACTCGGGCAGCTCGACCATCGGCAGGCGACGACGCTGCGCCGCGATCGCATCGAGCTCGCGGGTCGCGGCCTTCTCCCGCACGCGCAGCGCATCGAGTTCACGACGCCAGGTGGCGGCGTCGACGACAGGGGGCAGAGGGGCGGTGCTCACGATGATCCTCCGGTTTCGTGGCGGTGCCCCCAGTCTGCGCCGGGCCACCGACACGGTCAACGGGGTGCGTCGGCGGCGTCCGCCGCCTGCGCCTCCTCGGCGGGGTTGCGGCGGATCCCGATCCACGACACGACGCCGCCGAGCACGAGCAGGCTCGCCGTCACCCAGGCCGCGCTGTGGAATCCGGCGAGGTCCAGCGTGCCGCCCACGATCGTCGAGAGCATCGCGACGACGAGCAGGCCGGCGACCCTGGCGACGGCGTTGTTGACGGCCGACGCGATGCCGGAGTGCGCCTCGTCGATCGCGCCGAGGATCGCCGCGGTCAGCGGAGCCACCGTCAGCGAGAGACCGAGGCCCATCACGATCATGGCCGGAAGCACCTGCCACCAGTAGTCGAAGTGCTCCGAGACGAGCAGCAGCATCACTGCGCCGACGGCCATCACCAGCGGGCCGACCGTCATGAAGATGCGGGGGCCGAGGCGTCCGGCCCAGGCGCCGGCGCGCGAGCTGACCAGGATCATCAGGATCGTCATCGGCAGGCTCGCGAGCCCGGCGGCGGTGGCCGTGAGACCTGCGCCCTGCTGCAGGTACACGCCGACGACGAAGCCGTTGAGCGACAGGGCGGCGTAGACGAACAGCGTCGCCAGGTTGCCCCAGGCGAAGTCCCGCACGCGGAACAGCGACATCGGCAGCAGCGGCGACGCCGAGTGATCCTGCCGCCAGAGGAACAGCGCGAACAGCAGGATGCCGGCGATGCCCGGGCCCCAGATCACCGGAGAGGCCCAGCCCCTGGTCGGCTGCTCGATGAGCGCGAACACCACGGAACCCAGTCCCAGCGCGCACAGCGCCCCGCTCCACCAGTCCACTCGGACGCCGCTCCGGCGCTCGTCGAGCTTCAGCCGCGAGAGGAGGAAGAGCGTCACCGCGATCGGGAGCACGTTGATGAGGAAGACGAGGCGCCAGGACAGGAAGTCGACGAAGAGGCCGCCGAGCAGCGGGCCGACCAGCTGCGCCGCCGTGGTGAAGGCCGTCCACACGCCGATCGCGCGCGACTGCACGTCGGCGCGCATCGTCGCGGTGATGAGCGCCAGGGAGCTCGGCACGAGCAGTGCTCCTGCGGCGCCCTGCCCCGCGCGGGCGATGATCAGCACCAGCGGGTCGGGGGCGAAGGCGACGGCGACGGATGCCACGCCGAAGGCGATGAGGCCGATCCGCATCACGAGCACGCGGCCGTAGGCGTCGGACAGCGACCCGGCCAGCAGGATCAGTGCGCTGAGTGTGATGAGGTACGCGTCGACGACCCATTGCTGGGTGGTGATGCCTCCGCCCAGCTCCCGGCTGATCGCGGGGAGCGCGACGTTGACGACGGTGCCGTCGAGGAAGGTCACGAAGGACGCGAGGATCGCGATCGTGATGACGAGCCGCTGCAGAGGGGCGAAGGATGACACAGCCCGACACTACTGCCGAAGAGGGAGGGGTGGATCGGAAACGCCTCCCCGCGTGCGTGCGGGAAGGCGTTTCCGATACGTGGTGGGCCCGTGGGGCCGCGCGACTACTCCTTGAAGCCGCCCCGCAGGTTCTCGCCGGCCTTCTTGGCGGCGTCCTTGACGTCGTCTGCAGCCTGCTTCGCCGACGCCTTGACCTGGTCGGCGCGGCCCTCGGCCTCGAGCTTCTCGTTGTCGGTGACCTTGCCCACGCCCTCCTTGACCTTTCCGGCCAGCTTCTCGGCGGCGTTCTTGATGTCGTCTGCTGCGCTCATGCGCTCTTCCTCTCGTCGACGGATCGCTCGAAGAGGCCACGTTCGCATCCGAGCGCGAGCAGGGCCACGGGGTTGACATCCGGCTTCTCGCATGACAGCGGAAACCGCCCATCGACGTGCGATGCGGCGGGGACTACTCTGGCGTCAGGCGGGCTGTCCTGCCCGCTGACCCCCAGAGGAGAGCGGTGTGCGATGGACTCGATGATGATGGGCGCCATGTCGAAGAACATGATGTCGATGCCCGACATGGCGATGATGGACATGTCCGTCATGCAGGCGTGCATGGACGCGTGTTCGGCCTGTGAGCAGGCCTGCACCGTGTGCTCCACGCAGATGATGGACTGCGCGCCGTCGTGCATGAACTGCGCCGACATGTGCAACACGATGATGCGGTCGATGATGCGGATGCAGGGCATGACCCCCGCGTCGATGATGTCGATGCTCGACGCCTGCATGGCGATGTGCCAGACCTGCATGGACATGTGCATGATGCACGCCGACGACAGCGAGGTCTGCAAGATGTGCGCTCAGGCGTGCAAGGCCTGCATGGACGCCTGCATGGCCATGAAGGACATGATGATGGCGGCCGCCTGATCCGGAGCGGATCCGCGCCGCCTCAGACCGAGGCGACGTTGAACTGCGTCCGCCCGACGGCCAGCACGCCGTAGCGCGCGTGCAGGGCGACCGGCGTTCCCGCTGCGGCTTCGAGCGCGGCGCCGGTGGCGTTCCACAGCGAGTGCGCGTCGCCGTCGAGCGTGCGCACCACGAGCTCGCCGGAGTCGGCATCCGACTGCTCGACGATCGCGTCGACCCACTCGGCCGGCGTCGCCGAGGCGAGTCGGGCCTGGATCAGGTGCAGACCGTGCCCCGACGCGAACGAGGAGCAGACGTCTCCGTGCTGGCACATGCACGCCGCACGCTCACGCACCGGGAGGGGCGAAAGGCGGTTCAGCGGCGTGGACACGGGGTTCTCCTGTCGATCGGATGGCGTTCCCGCAAGAGTAGGCGCGGGATCACGGCGAGGGAACCGGCGCCGACACGAGACGAAACAAACGGGTGTAAGCTCGCCGGGTGCTGTTGTCGATGAGCGCCGGTCAGGCGCGGAACGGAGCCGCAGGCGCATTCAGCGCCGCGGGCAGAGGCTGACGATCAGCCGGAGGCGGAACCCCCGTCCCCGGTGCTGAGACGTACCCACCTCACCCCTTCCACGAAAGCACTGTTCTGTCATGCGTCCCATCGACGAGCGCGCCATCCGCGCATCCTTCATCAACGCCTCCCGCAAGGAGGTCTCCGACCTCACGCTGCCTCCGGGCTTCGCCGACATCGACTTCGATCGGCTCGACTACCTCGGCTGGGTCGATCCGAAGCAGCCCCGCCGCGCCTATGTGATCGCCTGGCGCGACGAGCAGGCGGTCGGCGTGTTCCTGCAGCGCGCCGAGCAGCGGGTCGCCTCACGCGCCCAGTGCTCCTGGTGCGACGACGTCACCCTCCGCAACGACGTGCAGCTGTTCGTCGCGCGCAAGGCAGGACCTGCCGGGCGCAAGGGCGACTCGATCGGCACGCTCATCTGCGCCGAGTTCGGGTGCTCGCGCAACGTGCGTGTGCTCCCGCCCCTCGCGTACCAGGGCTACGATCGCGAGCTCGCCAGAGACCTGCGGATCCTGCGGCTGGAGGAGCACGTGCTCGCATTCCTCCGGGGGGTCGAGGACTCCGCCTGAGGTCCTGCGCGGGCGGGGCCCATGCCCTGCCCGCCAGAACTCCGGAGATCCGGGATCGGCGACGGCGAGTCATCGCTCTGCGCGCTGATCCCGCCCGGATCTCCGGAGTTCTGGCGCGCTGCGTAGCGCGACAGTCTCCGGAGTTCTGGCGCGCTGCGCGGTGCGACGGCTCCGGGGATCTCGGTGGTGTCAGTCGATGCCGCCGGTGACGCCGCGGACGTGCGCCCACGCAGGTTCGGCGAGGGCGGACGAGAGGCGGGCGTACTCGTCGAAGCTGCGCGCCCCCGGCCAGCCGTCCGGGAGCATCGAGGGCGGCAGCCCCGGATCGACGTACGGCAGCACGCGCCAGGTGTCGACGAGCTGCACGTAGGCGGCGAAGGGCGCGGCGGGGAGGGCGGAGAGCGACTCCTGGAACGCGAGGTGCTCGCGGCGCAGCGCGTCGAGATCCCACCACTTCGCCGCGGCCTCCACGACGGGCACGGCCGTGGTGGGCGCACCCGCGGGGAACAGGGTCACCCACTGCCGGGCGCCCAGGTCGTCGAGGATGCGCTCGACCTCGTCCTGCAGGTGGCCGGGGCAGATCCACAGCGCAGGGGAGACCACGCCGGCCCCGATCCACTGCAGCCGCTTGCGCAGCTGGTGGCGCACGCTGCGCTCGCTCTCCGGGATCGAGAACGACACGAGACACCAGGTGTCGGCATCCGTCATCGTGCGCATCCGGAAGATGCGTCGATCACCCGCCTCCAGCATCGGCAGTGCCGCGGGGCTCAGTCGATACCCCGCCGTGCCGTCGCGCTCCGCGAGCAGCAGGCCCTTCTGCTTGAGCCGGGTGATGCCGGTGCGCGCCAGGGCGGACGGGATGCCGAGGTCCCCGGCGAGCGAGACGAGATCGGCCGCGGAGATCCAGCCGTCCAGGCGGCGCAGGTACAGGCCGACGATCGTCCGCAGCAGCGAGGCCGTGCTGCCGGGGCGGGCGTCGATGTCATCGAGCACCGGGAGCTGATCAGCGGACATGCGACTCCAGAGCGTCGCGCACCGCGAGGACCCCCGTGATCGTCTCGACGTGCGAGGTGCTCAGCGGCGAGAGCCCGAGGCGGATGCCGTCGGGGAAACGGAAGTCGGGGATGATGCCGTCGGCCCACAGCCGCTGCGTGACCTCACGGAAGTCCGGGTGGCCGATCGTCACGTGCCCGCCGCGGAGATCCGCGTCGCGCGGGCTCAGCAGGCGCACCCCGAGCGGGGCCAGCACCTCGTCGTAGGCCGTCACCGCGAGATCGGTCAACGACTGCGACTTGGCGCGGACGCCCTCGATCGTCGCCTGCTCGATGAGGTCGAGCATGCCCTGCATGGCCAGCATCGACGTCACCGGAGGGGTGCCGCTCAGCAGCTGGCGGATGTCGCCAGCCGGCACGTACTCCGGCCCCATCGCGAAGATGTCGGCAGCGCTCCACCACCCCTGGATCGGCTGCCGCAGCACCCCCTGCAGCGACCGGCGCAGATAGGCGAAGGCCGGCGAACCGGGACCGCCGTTGAGGTACTTGTAGGTGCAGCCGACCGCGAGGTCGACGCCCCACTCGTCGAGCTGCATCGGGATCACGCCGACCGAGTGGCAGAGGTCCCACATCATCAGGGCGCCCGCCTCGTGCACGGCCGCGGTGATCGACGGCATGTCGGCCAGAGCTCCGGAGCGGTAGTCCACGTGGCTCAGCGACACGAGCGCCGTGCGCGCGGAGACAACGCCCTCGACGTCGGCGACGGTCACCCCGTGCACGGGGTCTGGTTCGAGCCAGACGACGGTCATGCCGGTCTCCGCGGCCACGCCCTCCGCCATGAAGCGGTCGGTGGGGAAGTTGCCGGCCTCGATCACGAGCTCCGTGCGCGTCGGGTCCGCCCCTGCGGCTGCGCGCATGAGCTTGTAGATGAGCACGCTGGTGGAGTCGGCGACCACGGTCTGCCCGGCCGCCGCGCCGAGGGCGAGAGCGCCGATGCGGTCCCCGAGCTGCATCGGCAGGGCCATCCACTGCTCGTCCCACGAGCGGATGAGCCGGGTGCCCCAGTCCTCGCGCACGAAGGCGGCGAGCTTCTCCGGGATGTCGCGCAGCGGGCGGCCGAGGGAGTTGCCGTCGAGATACGCGCCGACGCCGGGCATGTCGGCGAACGCCGCGAGGTGCGAGCGCAGCGGATCTGCGGCGTCGAGAGAGCGGGCGGTGGCGAGCAGGTCGGTCATGTCACACCTTCAGGGGTCGGGCGTCGATCGGGTCGGAGGTCGGGTGGGGGAGCAGGAGCAGCACGGATGCCGGATCGAGCGGATCGACCGGGGCGAGCGCCCGCAGCAGCGCGGGGCCGTCGACGCCCGCCTCGCGGAGCGCGTCGATTTCGCGCGGGTTCAGGTCGACCGGCGTGGGGCCGTTGCCCATGTCGGTGCCGTACTCCACGGCGCCGCCCGCGGCGTGGAACCGGCGGACGTTGTCGACGGCGATCGCCCGGCCGGCGTCGTCGTGGACGGCGAGGGTGGAGATCCAGGAGACGGATGCCGCCTGCGCGGAGATGTCCGCGTCGGAGAGCCGCTCGGTGAACGGGGCGTGCGCGAGGGATCGGGCTCCGAGCCGTGCCACGCGCTGCGCCTGGCCTGGTCCTTCCGCATGGGCGACGACGGGGAGTCCGCGCTGCGAGGACAGCTCGACGATCGTGCGGAAGAGGTCATCGTCGAGGACCGGCCCCGCGCTGCTGTTGCAGGCGACCTTGATGCGCGTGGCTCCGGCATCCGCCATCTCGGCGACGGCCGCGACGGCATCCTCGGCGGTCGCGATCTCGCGGAAGGATCCCGTCGGCGCCCAGCTCCGGTCGGAGGGATACCCTCCGACCGCGGTGAGGAAGGCCCCGGCGTACTCGACGTCGGTCGCGCGTCCGGCGGTCGGTGTTCGCAACTCCTCAAGATCTGCGGACTTCGAGGGGAATCGGCCCGATTCCCCGGGGCCGACGGCGATTCTTGAGGAGTTGTGAGCGGCGAGCCGGGCGACCACGTCCGGGTTCGCGCCGAGGTCGACCACGCGGCCCAGTCGCGAGCCGTCGAGTCGGGTGTGCTCGACGAGCTGAAGATGCACGTGGTGGTCGGTGAAGCCGCCGACGATCACGCCGTCGAGGCGTGGCAGGTCGGATGCCGGGGAGCCGGAGGCGAGCAGCATCCGGTCGCCGTGGACGGACAGCGTGCCCTCGCGCCATCCTTCTCCGTCGAAGAACGTCGCGGCCCTCATCAGCCGCCGATCTCGGTGCGCACGGTGTACAGCTCGGGGAAGAACGTGAGGTCGAGGGCCCGTTGCAGGAAGCCGACGCCGCTGGAACCGCCGGTGCCGATCTTCATGCCGATCGTGCGGGCCACGGTCTTCAGGTGACGGAAGCGCCAGAACTGGAAGTTGTCTTCCAGGTCCACCAGGTCTTCGCAGGCCTCGTAGAGATCCCAGTTCTCCTGGTGGTTCTGGTAGATCTCGCGGATCGCCGGGACGAGCGCGGGGGTCTCGCGGTAGGGCAGGCGCACGTCGCGCTCGAGGATCTCGGCCGGGACCGGCAGACCGCGGCGTGAGGCGTAGCGCAAAAACTCGTCGTACAGGGTGGGCTTCTCCCACTCGGCCGTCAGGAGGGCGAGGTTCGCGGGGTGATCGCGGAAGACGCTGAGCATCTTCTCGTTCTTGTTGCCCAGGGCGAACTCGACCGCGCGGTACTGCACCGACTGGAAGCCGGAGGAGCTGCCGAGCGCACCGCGGAACTGCGCGTACTCGGTCGGCGTGAGCGTCGCCAGGACGGACCACTGCTGCGTCATCACGTCTTGGATCTTCTTCACCCGCGCGACCCGCTTCAGCGCTTCGCGGAGGTCGTCGCTCGCGAGCAGCTCGCGAGCGGAGGAGAGCTCATGCAGCAGCTGCTTGAGCCAGAGCTCGGTGGTCTGGTGCTGGATGATGAACAGCATCTCGTCATGGTGCTCGGGCACGCTGACCGGATGCTGCGCCGTGAGCAGCTGGTCGAGCGACAGGTACGAGCCGTAGGTCATCCGCCCGGTCAGGTCGGTGACGATGCCCTCTTCGAGTGCGCGCTCATTCTCGGTGCCCATGCCGTTGAAGATATCACTTCTGTGTCGGGCGTCACAATGATGAAATGTTGGCAGATGATGAGGAGCCCGCCGCCGTGCGGCCGCGACTAGAGGCGCGGGGTGCGGGGCGGGGGAGTGCGGCGAGAGCCGGGAGCCCCCGTCGCCTCGAACGCGGTGGCCAGCGCCAGCAGGCGGTTGTCGTCGTGGGAGCGCCCGGCGAAGGTGAGCCCGATCGGCATTCCGATGTCGTCCATCAGTCCCATCGGCACCGTCACGGTCGGCACGCCGAGGTGGCGCACCATGAGGTTGCCGTTCGCGATCCAGGTGCCGTTGCGCCAGCCCAGGTCGGCGGATGCCGCGTTCACGTCCATGTCGGCAGGGCCCACGTCGGCGACCGCGGGGAACACGACGGCGTCGAGGCCGAGCCCGTCCATCCACTCCTCGAGGTCGAGTCGCCTGGTCTCCTCCAGCCCGCGCAGGCCGTCGGGGAGCTCGGGCATGTCGAGGAATCCGACGCCGGGATTGTCGCGCACCCAGCCGGGGTACTCGGCGATGTCGTCGTCGAACCCCGTGTAGCGGTCGGGCAGGGCGCCATCGGGGTGCGGGAAGATCGCGGCTCCGTCGACGTCGGCGAGGGTCGACAGCGCCGGGTCGCCGTTGGCCTGCAGGAAGTCCTCCCAGCCCCACGCCGACAGGTCGACGATCTCGCGCTCGAGGTACTCCGGGGTCACCAGGCCACGGGTCGCGATGGTCGGAGCACCGGGCCGGTCGCCCTCGTAGTTCGACACCACAGGGAAGTCGACCTCGACCACGGTCGCGCCGGCGGCTTCGAGGTCGCGCCTGGCCGCCTCCCAGCGGGCGATCACGGAGGCTCTGGTCTCGATGCGCTGTCCGGTCGGGCCGCCGATGCCGGGGTTCTCGGCCGTCCCGGCATCCGGGTCGGCGTTGATGTACATGCGCGGGATGCCGATCCGCACGCCGTCGAGAGCGACCGAGCCCGCGAGTGCCGGGTACGACTCCGGCCGGACGGCGGATGCCGCAGGCAGCGGCACCCACGGCTGCGAACGCCAGAAGTCGCCCCGGGTCTCCGCGTCGTCGGCGACGATCACATCGAGCACCTCCAGCAGGTCGGCCATGGTGCGCGCATGCGGCACGACGACGTCCATCGTGGGCACAAGGGGCCAGTTGCCGCGCGTCGAGATCACTCCGCGCGAGGGCGTGTAGGCGCACAGGGCGTTGTTGGTCGCGGGTCCGCGCCCGCTCGACCATGTCTCCTCCCCGAGCCCGAACGCGCCGAAGCTTGCAGCGGTGGCCGTGCCGGAGCCGTTCGAGGAGCCCGAGGCGAACGGGGCCGTGAGGAAGTCGCCGTTGTACGGGCTCTCCGCGCGCCCGTAGACGCCCCGTTGCATGCCGCCGTTCGCCATCGGGGGCATGTTCGTGAGCCCGAGGCAGATCGCCCCGCCCGCTCGCAGCCGCTCGATCGTGAACGCGTCGCGCTGCGCCACGAGATCCGCGAACGCCGGGCTGCCCGAGGCCGCGGTGAGCCCCTTCACGAGGTAGCTGTCCTTCGCCGTGTACGGGATGCCGTCGAGCGGCCCGAGCAGGGCCCCCGCCGCCCGCCGAGCGTCGGATGCGGCGGCCTCGGCTGATGCGTCCGGGTTCACGACGACGACGGCGTTCAGCGCGGTCGCCGTGCCAGGGGCGTCATAGGCGGCGATGCGCGCCTGGTACGCCTCGACGAGCTCCACAGAGGTGGCGGCTCCGGTCTCGAGCGCGCGGCGCAGGTCGGCGATCGAGGCTTCGACGACATCGAACATGAGTGCTCCTTGGGGGGTGAGGCGTTTCGTCTCGTTCGCTGCTGGGCGCCGTCAGAGGGTGGGCTGCTGCTGTGTGATGCAGTGGATGCCGCCGCCGCGGGCGAACAACGGCCGGGCGTCGACCGTCACCACGGAACGGCCGGGGTACGCGTCGGCGAGGATCGCGCGGGCGGCGGCGTCAGCCTGCTCGTCGCCGAAGCCGCACGCGATCACGCCGTCGTTCGTGACGAGGTGGTTGACGTAGCTCCAGTCGACGACGCCCTCGTCGTCGCTCAGGGTGGAGGGGGCGGGCAGGCCGATGATCTCGAAGCTGCGGCCAGCGGCATCCGTCTGCTGCTCCAGGTGTGCGCGGAGCTCCTGCGAGACGAGGAAGTCGGGATGCTCGGGGTTCTGCTGCTCGTGCAGGAGCAGACGGCCGGGGGAGGCGAGCGTGGCGACGATGTCGACGTGGCCGTTGGTTCCGAAGTCGTCGTAGTCGCGGGTGAGGCCACGGGGCAGCCACACCGCCTTCGTGGCGCCGATCGTGCGGAGCATCTCGGCTTCGACCCGCTCGCGGTCGGCGAAGGGGTTGCGACGGGGGTCGAGCTGCACCGTCTCGGTGAGGAGCACGGTGCCCTCGCCGTCGACGTGGATGCCGCCGCCCTCGTTCACGAGGACGGAGCTGACCAGCTCGGCGCCGACGGCGCCCGCGATGATGCGGGCGTGCTGCGACGCCTTCTGCCACTGCGCCCACTCGGGGGCGCCCCAGCCGTTGAAGATCCAGTCGACGGCGCCGAGGCGGCCGTCGTCCGACACCACGAACGTCGGTCCGGAGTCGCGCATCCAGAACTCGTCGACCGGCGCCTCGACGATCTCGATCGCGCCGCTCAGCATGCGCCGGGCGCGGTCGAGCTCGCTCGGGTCGACGAGCATCGACACGGGGGTGAACTCCGACGTGGCGTGCGCGACGGCCGTCCACGTGGCGTACCCCTCCTCGCGCTCCGCGGTGCTCTCGCCGAGCGTGGGACCCTCGGCGGGGAAGGCCATCCAGATGCGGTCGTGGCGGGCTGTCTCGGCGGGCATTCGCCAGTTCATGGGGTTCTCCTCGCTGGTGGCGGGTGAGCGCGTCATCGCTATTGAACACCCGATCAACGAGTGCTACGGTATCTCCCGATGAGCACCACGTCAAGAGCCGCGGCACCGCGGAGGATGCCGCCGGAGGAGCGCGAGCGGTCGATCCTGCACGGCGCGACCGCGCTCGCGTACGAGAGCGGCCTGGAGGCCCTCACGGTGCGCGCGGTGGCGAGCCGCGTCGGCGTGACGCCCGCGCTCATCGCGCACTACCGCCCGGTCATGGACGAGTTCGTCGCCGAGGTCTTCGGAGACATCGTCTCCGCCGAGCGCGAAGAGGTGCTCGGCGGCTTCGCCCCCAGCGGCGACCTGAGGGAGAACCTGCAGGCGCTGGTCGAGACGCTGCTCGACCGCACCAGAGACGACGTCGCACTGGTGTGGGTGCAGTCGTGGTCGCTCGGCGCCAGCAACGAGGCCCTCGGCCAGCGGGTGCGCGAGGAGATGGACCTGTGGCAGAGCGGGCTGGAGGACGTGATCCGCGCCTCGGGCCCCGGCGGAGTCGACCCCGCGTCGGCCGCCTGGCTGCTGCTCGCGATGGTCGACGGCATGAGCGCGCACTCGCTCGTCAAATGGGCCCCGCACGACAGGGCGGAGCTCGCCCGCCGCACCCTGTCGGCCGTGCTCGACCACGCAGACTGATCCGCCGGCGCGACGACGCGACGGCCCAGATGACCAGGAGACACCCATGAACGATCCGCTCACCCTCCTCCCCGCGGGGTCCGACATCGCCGACGGCGTGCTGCGGATCTCCGGATGCCGGGTCGACGACCTCGCGCGCGAGTTCGGCACACCGGCGATCGTCGTGGCCGAGCCCGCCCTGCGCGCACGGGCGAGGGAGTACCGCGAGGAGCTCGTGCGCCGCTGGCCGCGGGCGCGTGTCGTGTTCGCGTCGAAGTCCTTCCCCGCGACGGCCGTGCAGCGCGTCATGGTCGAGGAGGGCCTGGGGCTCGACGTCGCGGGCGGAGGAGAGCTGCGCAGCGCGATGAAGGCCGGGGTGGACCCCGCGCTCGTCGTGCTGCACGGCAACGCGAAGACGACCGAGGAGATCGAGTACGCCGTGACGCACGGCGTCGGCCTCATCGTGGTCGACAACGAAGACGACGTCGAGCGCATCGAGGCGGCCGTTCCGGCGGGCTCTCGCCAGGGGGTCCTCGTGCGCATCGTTCCCGGCGTCGAGTCGTCGACGCATCCGCACGTCGCGACGGGACAGGTCGGCTCCAAGTTCGGCCTCACCCCCGAGGCCGCGCAGCCCCTGATCGAGCGACTGCGGCGTAGCGACCGCATCGACCTGCGGGGCGTGCACGCGCACGTCGGCTCGCAGATCCTCGACCCCGCCGAGCTCGCGGCCGCCGTCGAGCCGCTGGCCGCGATGGGCGAGTTCGAGGTGTACGACCTCGGCGGAGGGCTCGGCGCCCGCTACACGTACTCCGAGCATCCGGCATCCGTCTCCGACTACCTCGACGCGCTGATCGGCGCCGCCCGCGCGCACCTCCCAGCCTCCGCCGAGCTCATCATCGAACCGGGCCGGAGCATGGTCAACGCCGCCGCGACGACGCTGTACACGGTCACGACCGTCAAGCGCGATGCGCGCAATTTCGTCGCGATCGACGGCGGCATGGGAGACAACCTCGAGGTCGCGCTGTTCGGGCAGCGCTACGAGGCGGTCCTCGCCGAGCGGATGGGCGAGGAAGCCACCGAAGACGCCGTCGTCGTCGGCCGTCACTGCGAGAGCGGCGACGTGCTGATCGACGGCATCGCCCTGCCGTCGGCCCGAGTGGGAGACCTGCTCGCCGTGCCGGCGACCGGCGCCTATACGCACACCATGGCGAACAACTACAACGGGTACCGACGCCCGCCTGTGGTGTTCGCCGACCACGGCAGCGCACGCGCCGTGGTGCGCCGCGAGACCTGGGACGACCTCTTTGTGAGGGATCTCTGATCGCGGTACTGGTGGAATTCCTCTGACAGGAGGATTCTGTGGAGACGGTCGATGACGATCGTCCCGAGACAGTGGGGAGAACATCCATGTCGTCGTTGAGTCAGCAGCTGCTGCGCCGTAAGCCCACCACGCAGGAGATCGCGAGCGAGGAGGGCCTGAAACGCAGTATCGGGCTCTTCGCGCTGACGATGATCGGGGTCGGGGGCACGATCGGCACCGGCATCTTCTACGTGCTCTCCAGCGCCGTCCCGATCGCGGGGCCGGCGGTCATCTGGTCGTTCGTCATCGGCGGCGCCGTCGCCGGTGTCACCGCGCTCTGCTACGCGGAGCTGGCGGGGTCGGTGCCCGTCTCCGGATCGACATACTCCTACGCCTACGCGACGCTCGGCGAGGCTCCGGCGATGGGAGTGGCGGCCTGTCTGCTGCTGGAGTACGGCGTTTCGACGGCCGGCGTCGCCGTCGGCTGGTCGCAGTACGTCAACCAGCTGCTCGACAACCTGTTCGGCTTCCAGATCCCGCCGGAGCTCTCCAACGCCCCCGAGCAGGGCGGCATCATGAACCTGCCGGCGGTGATCGTCATCGCCCTGTGCGCCCTGCTGCTGCTGCGCGGCACCGGGGAGTCCGCCACCATCAACGCGATCATGGTCATGGTCAAGATCGGCGTGCTGGTGTTCTTCGTCGCCGTGGCGCTGACCGGCTGGAACGCCGACCACTTCGCGAACTTCGCTCCGGCCGGGCTGCAGGGCATCATCGCCGGGTCAGGGCTCATCTTCTTCTCGTTCATCGGGTTGGATGCCGTGTCCACAGCCGGCGGCGAGGCCAAGAACCCCAAGCGCAACCTGCCGCTCGCGATCATCATGGCGCTGATCATCGTCGTCGTCGCGTACGTCGTCGTGGCCGTCGCCGCGATCGGCGCACAGGCGCCCGACAAGTTCGAGGGGCAGACGGCCGGGCTCTCCGTGATCCTGGAGTCGATCATCGGCTCGTCGTGGCCGGGCACCGTTGTCGCGGCGGGAGCCGTGGTCTCGATCTTCAGCGTCACGTTCGTCGTGCTCTACGGTCAGACCCGCATCCTCTTCGCCATGTCGCGGGACGGCATGGTGCCGCCGGTGTTCTCGAAGCTGAACCCGCGCACGCTGGCCCCCGCGCGCAACACCATGATCGTCGCCGCGGTGGTGGGCGTCCTCGCGGCGTTCGTCCCCATCAACTTCCTGCTCGAGATGACCAGCATCGGCACCCTCGTCGCGTTCCTCGTGGTCTCGGTCGCCGTCATCATCCTGCGCCGCCGCGAGCCGAACATCGAGCGGGGCTTCACCCTGCCGCTGCATCCGCTGATCCCCGTGCTGTCGATCCTCGGCTGCATCTGGATCATCACGCAGCTGCGTCCGATCACGATCATCGTGTTCCTGATCTGGACGGCCGCGTTCCTCGTCTACTACTGGTTCTACGGACGCACGCATTCGACGCTCGGGCGACAGGCCGCGGCCGGCGCCGACATCCCCTTCACCTCGACCGTGCGTCAGGTGGAGGAGGACGAGCGATGAGCATCCTGGTGGCGGTGAGCCCGGGGCACCGCTCGGTCGCGGTGCCGCAGCTGGCGGCGATGCTGGCGCGCTCGGCCGACACCGAGCTGATCGTCGCGGCGGTCCTCCCGCTCACGTGGCCGCCGCTCGCGAGGAACGCCGACGTGGAGTGGCGCGACTATCTGCGCGGCTCCGCGGAGGTCGTGCTCGATCACGCGGCCTCCGAGCTCGGCGGCGTGAAGGCCACGTTCCTCCAGCACTCGGCGCGCTCCGCCCACCGCGGCATCCTGGAGCTGATCGAGGAGCACGACCCGAGCCTCGTCGTGGTCGGGTCGTCGTCGGGCGGGGCCTTCGGGCACATCACACTCGGCTCGGTGAACGACGCGCTGCTGCACGCGTCGCCGGTGCCTGTGGCGATCGCGCCGCGCGGGTTCAGGGCGAAGCCCACGGCCACCGTGCGCCGGGTCACGGCGGCATACGGGGGCACGGAGGCCGCGAAAGATCTGGTGCTCGGGGCCGCCGGCGTCGCGCAGAGCATCGGGGCCTCTTTGCGGATCGCCTCGTTCGCCGTCGTCCCCGAGGGGAGCGTGACGGCGGGCGTCGGCCTCTCCGCCGAACAGGGCATCGCCGATGAGTGGGTGCGGATGATCGATGAGCACACCGCGGAGATCCTGCGCGACGTCTCCGCACTGCCGCGCACGCCCGCTCTCGACGGCGCGGTCGTCGGAGTCGGCGATTCCTGGGCGCGCGCGATGGAGGACGTCGAGTGGGCGGCCGACGACGTGCTCGTCGTGGGGTCCAGCTCGCTCGGACCGATCGCGAGGGTGTTCCTCGGCTCGCACGCGACGAAGGTGGTCAGGCACTCGCCGGTCCCGGTGATCGTCGTGCCCCGCGGCGCGGCGGGGGAGCTTCTGGAAGCGGCGGAGGACCCGGGCGCCTGAGCGCCTGCGTCAGGCGGCGCTGCCGGCCTGTGCCTGGCGGCGCTGAGCGCCTGCGTCACGCGGTGCTGCTGGCCTGTGCCAGAACTCCGGAGATCCGGCCTGTATCGGCGCGGATTACGCCGCCTCCACCCGGATCGCGACGATTCTCCGGAGTTCTGGCGGCGGACGGACGCCGGGACGGATGCGACGGACGGATGCCGGGACCGCGGTCCCGGCATCCGTTGTTCAGTCGCGCACGCGCACCGAGAGGCAGGTGACGCAGCCCTCGAGCTTCTCGAACTCGCTGATCGGCGTCTCGATCACGGTCAGTCCGCGGTCGCGGAACAGCTGGGCGCTCTGCGGCGCCTCGGACGACATGAGCACGGTCGTGTCGTCGAGGACGACGACCGCGGTGCCCTGTTCCTCCAGCACCGGGAGGAACTCGGGGTACACGGAGGCGTCGTCGACGAGCGGCGGGTAGCCGATGATGGTGCCGTCGGGCAGTGCGGTGACACCGCTCTTGAGGTGGAGCACCTTGGTGACGGGCACGGCGACGACCGTCCAGCCGCGAGGGGTGAGAAGGTCGCGCAGCTGTGCGAAGCCGTCGGCGTTCGAGCGCAGGGTCTGTCCGACGTAGACGGTCGTGCCGACCTTGAGCACGTCTCCGCCGTCGAGCGTGCCCGGGGCCTCGATCGCGACGAAGGGGATGCCGGCGCGCTCCAGAGCCTCGCGCGTGGAGTCGATCTCGCCGCGGCGGGAGTCGGCGCCGGGGCGGCTGAGCACGGCGAGGTCGCCGAACATGATCACGGTGTCCTCGACGAAGACGCCGTCGGCGTGCTCGTCGGCGGCGTCGATCTCGATGACGTCCCAGCCGAGTCCGCGGTAGACGTCGACGTACTGCTCCCACTGTCGCTGAGCCAGTTCGGCGTCGACGGGGACGCGCTCGAAGTGGGTGAGCTCGCCTTCGGCGAGACGCGGAGAGGGACGGCGGACGAGAAGGCGTGACATGGCTCAAGAATACCGGCGGCCCGCGTGGGCGAGCCACCGGCGGTCCCGGTGGATCAGGTCACTCCATGGTGTCGAGGATGGCGACGAGGTCCTCGAAGGTGGTCAGCGGATTCACGATCGCGAAGCGCGTGTTGGGTCGTCCCGCGTGCGAGCTCGGGACGACGAACGCGTACTGGGAGTCGAGCAGCCCGTCGGACCAGCGGGCGTAGTCGTCGCGGTCCCAGCCGTCGCGCTCGAACACGACGACCGTGAGCTGCGGGTCGCGGACGAGCGTGAACCCGGGGCGACGACGGATCTCCTCGGCGATCCGCTGCGTGAGCGCGAGCGTGCTCGACACCGCGTCACGGTACGCCTGCACCCCGTAGGTGGTCAGCGAGTACCAGAGCGGAAGCCCCCGGGGGCGCCGGGTGAGCTGGATCGCGTAGTCCGAGGGGCTGAAGTCGTCGCTGTCGGTGAGGGTGTCGAGGTACTCGGCGTGCTGCGTGTGCGCCCGACGGCCGGTCTCGGGATCGCGGTAGAGCAGCGCGCAGCAGTCGTACGGGGCGAAGAGCCACTTGTGCGGATCGACGATGGCCGAGTCGGCCCGCTCGACGCCGCGGAAGTGGTGCCGCGCCTCAGGGGCCAGGATGCCGGTGAGGCCGTAGGCGCCGTCGATGTGCAGCCAGAACTCGAACTCGTCCTTCAGCGCGGCGATGCCCTCGATGTCGTCGATGATGCCGAAGTTGGTGGAGCCGGAGGTCGCGACGACCGCGAAAACGGCGTCGCCGTGCTCGACGAGGGCCTCGCGCACGGACTCCGCGTGCAGCTTGCCGTCGGCGCCCGCGGGCACGGCGATGGTGTCGACGTCCATGACCTTCGCCGCCGACTTGTTCGAGGAGTGCGCCTCGGCGCTGCAGACGAGCTTCCACCGCGGCGGGAGCGGAGTGCCGGCCTCCTCGAGGCGGCGCTTGGCGGCGTCACGCGCGGCGACGAGGGCCGAGAGGTTGCCGATCGTGCCGCCCTGCACGAACACGCCTCCGGCGCCCTCGGGGAAGCCGATCTCGGCCGCGAGGAAGGACAGCACCTCGTTCTCGGCGTACACGGCGCCTGCGCCCTCGAGCCAGCTGCCGCCGTACAGGCCGGATGCCGACACGACGAGGTCGAAAGCGATCGCCGCCGTCGTCGGGGCGGTCGGGATGAAGGAGAGGTAGCGCGGGTGGCTCGCGGTGAGGCACGCCGGCGCGAGGATGTGCTCGAAGAGCGCGAGCGCGCGGGTGCCGCCGATACCCTCGTCGGTGATGGTGCGGCCGGCGAGGCGGCGCAGCTCCCCAGGGGGGAAGGGCTTGTCGAGCGGCACGTCCCGTGCCAGCATCCGCCGGCGGGAGTAGTCGAGCACCGCGTCGACGATCGACGCCTGCTCATCGGTCGCCGCGTGCATCCGCGTCGGGTTCATCGGACACTCCTCTTTCGCCCCGCGGCACACCCGCCGAGGCAGGGAAACGCTAACAGAACGGCGGCTCCGTGGCATCCTCCCGCCCTCCTCTCGGGCGCGGGCGAGGGGTCAGCGGGTGGTGTGCGCGTCCAGGAACGCGATCGTCTTCTCCAGCGCGGTCCGCGCGTCGGGCTGATCGAGGTGGAACTGGTACTCGTGCGGCAGCTGCGGCTCGTGGGGAGCGGGCCAGAACAGCGTGGTCACCTCGACGCCCAGCTCGTCGAGTCGCTTCGCCATCGGGATCGACTGCAGCCAGGTGAGACCGTCGCCGTTGCCGCCGGAGATGTAGGTTGCCGGGAAGTCGGCGGTCACCCAGTCGATGGTCGACATGGTGGCGCCGGTCGAGCCCTCAGCCCAGTCCTTGGCGCCCGAGTACGCCCACATCGACGACTTGAACCCCCAGCCGACGAGGCCGTTGAGCTCGGCGAGGGCGGAGAGGTCGTAGACCCCGCAGTTCAGGACGGTCGCGACCAGCTGATCCGGCCGCAGGGCGGGCGCGAGGCCCATGATCTCGGCGTAGTCGGAGTTCGTGATGAGAGTCGCGAGCTGGCTCGCGAGCTGACCTCCCGCCGAATCCCCGGCGAGCACGATCTGCGTCGGATCGACGCCGAGCTCCTCGGCGTGCGCGTCGATGTACGCCAGCGCCTCGTTCAGCTGCGTGACGGCGAGCGGGTAGACGCCCTCCGGGCCGAGCGTGTAGTTCACCGCGATCGTCGTGTACCCCTCGCCGGCGAGGATCCGGAGATAGGGGTCGACGTTCTCCTTCGCGCCCGACACCCAGGCGCCGCCGTGGATCCACACCACGGTCGGCAGCGGACCCGAGGCGGATGCCGGTGAGAACACATCCATCGTGGTGTCCGTGCCGCCGTCTGCGTACGCCACGTCGAGGGTCTCGGTGAGCTTCGTGTCGGGGACGTGCCGGTCCATCTCCGCGGCGGTGTCGTCTCCGCCCTTCGTGAACACCGCCCGGATCACCATCGCGGAGGGCCACGGTGTGATCGATCCGATGATCGCGACGACCGCGGCGACGGCGAGGAGGATGCCGAGAGTGATCTTCGTGCGGCGCCACCGTCGGCGGCGTCGCTCCGGTCGTGCGGACTCCTCGACGGGCGCTGCTGTGCTCATGGGACCCCTCCTCCGCACCAGTGTGCCAGTATTCTGAGTGGGTTCCTACGGATGCGCTCAGTCCCCGGCGAGCACCGATGCCGCATCGCTGATCGTGATCTGCGGCGGGTACAGCCCCATCACGTGGAGTGCGGCGGCGTGGTTCTCGGCCGTGGAACCCGCGCACGCGTCGGCGGCGACCGTCACGCGCGCCCCGGCATCCGCAGCCGCCAGCGCGGTCGACAGCACGCAGCAGTCGGTCGAGACCCCGGCGAGGACGACGTGCGCTCCTCGGCCGACGATCGCCTCGATCTCCGGACCCCACTTCCCGAAGGTCGGCAGGTCGAGGGTCGGATGCGGGGACAGGTCCGCGGCATCCGGCACCAGGTCGAACAGCGGATCGGTCGGCGGCTGATCGGCGAACGGCCAGGCCGCGAAGTACTCGCCCCACGACGTGGAGCGATCGGCCGTCGGCATCCACCTCGTGACGAGCACGCGCTCGCCGAAGGACTCCGCCAGGGCGCGGATGCGCGGCATGGCGTCGGCGAAGAACGGCGAGCCCCACGCCGAGTCGGGCGCCGCGAAGATCGCCTGCGGGTCGATCACGACCAGCCAGGCGCGTGTCGGCTCGCTGCGCTCGCTCAACGACCGGAATCTTCCTGCTGGCGGATCTTCGCGGCCCGCCCGAACCAGGTCACGAGGAACGACAGCACCAGCGCGAACAGCACGCCGAGGTTCGCGTAGCCCCAGTCATCGCGCCAGCCGAACAGGTCGAGGAAGTAGCCCTGCCAGTCGTTCCATCCGGTGTCGGGGATCTGGTTCATGACGAACCCCCAGCCGATCACGGTCGCGACGAGCATCGTGCCGATGGAGAGCCAGTCGAAGGCTCCGTAGCGTCCGCGGCTGTCGAAGAGCGCAGCGTCGTCGTAGTCCTTGCGGCGGCGCAGGATGTCGGCGATCAGGATTCCGGCCCACGACGCCATCGGCACGCCGAGAGTGATGAGGAAGGACTGGAACGGGCCGATGAAGCTCTTGGCGAAGAACACGACGTAGATCGTGCTGGCGGTGAGGATCACGCCGTCGACCGCCGCCGCAGCGGGGCGGGGGATGCGGATGCCGAGGCTCAGCAGCGTGAGGCCGGACGAGTAGATGCCGAGCACGGCGCCGGACACGAGCGTGAGGATCGCGACGATCAGGAAGGGGAACAGCAGCCACGTCGGCAGGAGGGTCGCGAGGGCGCCGATCGGGTCGGAGCCGACGGCGGCCGCGAGGTCGTCGTCGGCTCCGGCGAGCAGGAGCCCGAAGAACACCAGGATGATCGGGGCCACCGAGCCGCCGATCGTGTTCCAGGCGACGATTTGCCCATCGGATGCCGTGCGCTTCTGGTAGCGCGACCAGTCGGCGGCGATGTTGATCCAGCCGAGTCCGAACCCGGTCATGACCATCACGAGCGCGCCGATCGTCTGTGCGAACGTGCCGTCGGGGCGGGAGAACGCGGTATCCCACTGGATGTGCCCGAAGGTGAAGATCAGGAACAGCACCGTCATGGCGCCGGTCAGCCAGGTCAGCACCGACTGCAGCCGCATGATGGTGTGGTAACCGAGCACGGAGGCCCCGACGATCAGGGCGGCCACGGCGACCGTCGCGATGATGCTCACCGCGGTGTCGTCCTCGCCGCTCACCCAGCCGAGCGTGCGCAGGATCGTTCCGGTCGCGAGCACTGCGGTGATGGCGAGCGACGTCTCCCAGCCGATCGACGTCAGCCACGACACGATGCCGGGGAGCTTCTGCCCCTGCACACCGAAGGCGGCGCGCGAGAGCACCATGGTCGGCGCCGAGCCGCGCTTGCCGGCGATCGCGATGAGTCCGCACAGCAGGAACGACACCACGATCCCGACGATCGACACGACCGTCGCCTGCCACAGCGAGACGCCGAAGCCCAGGATGAAGGATCCGTACGACATCCCGAACACCGACACGTTCGCGGCGAACCAGGGCCAGAAGAGGTCCCGCGGCTTCGCGGTGCGATCCGACTCCGGGATGATCTCGATGCCCGCACGCTCGATCAGCGCGCCCGTGTTCTGCGTCATGACGACATCCTGGCACCGTCGCACCCCGCGTGGGGCGGATGCGCGCGCCGACCTTCCGCCGCGTGCCGTCTCCGGCGCAGCGTCAGCCGCGGAAGAAGGCTCCGGCCACCAGGCTCAGGTCGTGCAGATCGGAGACCCCGGCGAGTTCGCGGGCCGAGTGCATCGACAGGATCGGGATGCCGACGTCGACGGTGCGGATGCCGAGGCGGGTCGCCGTGATCGGGCCGATCGTCGAGCCGCACGGCACGTTGTTGTTCGACACGAACTCCTGCGGGCGCACCCCGGCGCTCTCGCACCACGAGCGCCAGGCGGCGGAGCCCACGGCATCCGTCGCGTAGCGCTGGTTCGCGTTGAGCTTGAGGATGGGGCCGGACCCCAGCACCGGGTGCACGACGGGGTCGTGCTTGGCGGCGTAGTTGGGGTGCACCGAGTGCCCCACGTCGCTCGACAGGCACCACGACGAGGCGTAGGCGCGGCGACGTTCGGAGGCGTCGGCGCCGAGACCGGCATACACCCGCTCGAGCACGTCCTCCAGGAAGGGGCCGGCGGCGCCGGAGCGCGACCCGGAGCCGAGCTCCTCGTGGTCGAACGCGGCGAGGACGGCGATGGGGCCCGACTCCGCGTCATGCGTCGCGAGCGCCACGACCCCCGCGTGCACGGAGGCGAGGTCGTCGAGGCGGCCGGATGCGAAGAACGCGCTGTCCTTGCCGAACACGGCGCCGCGCGCGGTGTCGGCGATCACGACGTCGTACCCGCGGATGTCGGATGCCGCGACACCGGCGGACGCCGCGAGCTCGGCGAGGATGTCGGCCTGCGTCGGGTCGCCGAGGCCCCACACGGGCTGGGTCTGGAACTGCTTGTCGAGCGCGAGGCCGCTGTTGGCCTCACGGTCGAGGTGCACCGCCAGCTGCGGCAGACGCAGCAGCGCTCCGGTGTCGGCGAGCACGACGCTGCCGTCGGCGAGGGCGAGACGGCCGGCGAGGCGCAGCTCCCTGTCGAGCCAGGAGTTCAGCAGCGGGCCGCCGTACACCTCGACGGCGGCCTGCAACCACCCCGCGGATCCGGTCGTGGGCTGCGGCTTGAGCTTGAAGCCGGGGGAGTCGGTGTGGGCGCCGAGGACATGCGAGGGCGTGGTGGCGACGGCATCCGACGGGACGGTCCAGGCGATGGCCGCACCGTCGCGGACCACGACGAACCGGCCGCCCTGCTGAGCGGGCCAGGGGTCCTCCTCGCGCAGCCGGGAGAACCCGGCCGATTCGAGCCGGCGTGCCACCTCCTCGGCTGCGTGGTAGCTCGACGGTGAGGCGGAGACGAAGTCCGCGAGGTCGTCGGCGTGGGCGAGGGCGGATGAAGCGACGGGCATGAGTGGCCTTCCTGCGTGCGTGCACCTCCGATCGTAATCGGGTCTCGATCAGGCAACGGAGCACGGGGGAGGGCTTAAGCCGAGACGACCTCTCGGCTAGTCTCGACACCGGAGAGGTGCATCGTTCGAGCGATGCGCGGGGAGCCTCCGGGGAGAAACAGGGGGACTTCAGTGTCTTCAATCGCTCATTCGCGTGTCCGCCGCGCCGTCGCCGCCGTCACGTCGGCCCTGCTGCTGGCCGCCGGACTCACGGTGGTCACCGAGACGGTCGCGCCGACGACGGCATCCGCAGCGCAGAATCCGACGCAGTGCGCCGGATCGCTGTCGCTCACCAACGGCAGCTTCGAGCAGCCGGTGATGACGTCGGGCGTCACGATCACCAACGAGAACAACATTCCCGGGTGGCTGACGACAGCCACGGACAACCAGATCGAGATCTGGCGCTACCCCGGCAACCCGAACGGCTGGCAGGCCGCTCAGGGTACGCAGTTCGCCGAGCTCAACGCGAACCAGGCCAGCATGCTTTACCAGGATGTGGCGACCACCCCCGGGCAGACCCTGTACTGGTCGCTCAAGCACCGCGGGCGCGTCGGCGTCGACACGATGCGCGTGATGATCGGCGTCCCCGGCGGCACACTCACCAACGTCAGCGGCTCGCTCTCCGATGGCACCGCGGCGTGGGCCACGCACACCGGCTCGTACACGGTTCCCGCGGGTCAGACCCTCACCCGCTTCGGCTTCCAGGCCGTCAGCACGTCGACCGGCAACAACTCGGTCGGCAACCTCCTCGACGACATCTCCTTCGGCACCGGCCCCTGTCTCGTCTCCACCAAGTCGGTGCAGAACCTCACGGGCGGCGGCACGACCGCCAACATCGGGGACACGCTCCGCTACACCGTGACCACCACCAACGGCGGCGGCAACCCGGCGCTCCAGTCGGTCTCCACCGACATCGTCCCCGCGGGCGTCGACTACGTCCCCGGTTCCCTGAAGCTCGTGAGCGGGCCAGGAACCGGAGCGCTGACCGACGCGACAGGCGACGACCGCGGCGAGTACGTCCCCGGTTCGCGCACCGTCAGGGTGCGCCTCGGTGAGAACGGGACGGCATCGGCCGGCGGGTCCATCGGCGTCGGCGCGGTGACGTCGTACACCTTCGACGCGAAGGTGCGAGCGGATGCCGCGACCACCACCATCGTCAACGAGGCCAGCGTCGCCTTCCGCGAGCCGGTCACCAACATCGACCGCACGTCGATCACCAACGAGACCCAGACCCCGGTGAACCCGGCGGCCGATCTCGCCATCACGAAGACACTCGACACGGCCGCGCTGGTGGCTGGGCGCCCCGCGACCTTCACGATCACCGTGACGAACAACGGACCGCAGACCGGAACCGGGGTGACGGTCACGGACGCGATCCCCGCAGGGCTCACGAACGTCCAGGCCACTCCGAGCGGCGGATCCTGCACGGTCGGCGGAACGGTCACCTGCTCCCTCCCCGACCTCGCCGTCGGCGCCAGCGCGACGATCACGCTGACCGGAACCGTGTCCCCGACGCTGAACCCGGGTGCGGCGCTGACCAACACGGCATCCGTCGCCGGCTCGCGGTTCGACCCGAACCAGTCGAACAACACCGCCACCGCGTCGGGCACGCTGAACGCCGAGGCCGACCTCTCGATCGTCAAGACCTTCCTGCCGACCGCTCCGGTCGCCGGCGACGACGTCACGTACACGCTCACGGTTCACAACGCCGGCCCCTCCGAGGCGCGCGACGTCAGGATCACCGATCCGCTCGACCCCGCGACCGCCTTCGTCAGCGCGACTCCGCAGCAGGGCACCTGCTCGCTGAGCGGCGACGTGATCGGGTGCCTCCTCGGCACCCTTGCACCGAACGCCACCGTGACGGTGACCGTGGTCGCGCACCTCGACCCCGATGCCGTCGCCGCCGTGCAGAACTCGGCGAGCGTCACGAGCAGCACACCCGACCCCGACCCGTCGAACAACGTCGACTCGACGAGCTTCGACCCGACGATCATCGCCGATCTCGCCGTCACCAAGACGGCATCCGCGGCGCAGGTCTCCGCAGGCGGCACGGTCACGTACACGCTCGTCGTCACGAACAACGGCGCCTCGGATGCCGTGAACGCGGTGCTCGATGACACGCTGCCCGCTGGTCTCACCGTCTCCAGCGTCGCCACGACCTCCGGCAGCTGCGCGACGCCGTCGCCGTCGCGCATCCAGTGCACCTGGGCGGATCTGCCCAACGGCGCCTCCAGCACGGTCACCCTGCAGGCGCTCGTCGCGGCCGACGCCCCCACGGGAACCCTGACGAACACGGCATCCGTGGCCTCGCCCGCCGAAGACTCGAACCCGTCGAACAACTCCGACTCGGCCGATGTCGAGGTCGTGCAGAGCGCCGACATCAGCGTCGTCAAGACCGCCGACGCTCAGGCCGTGCCCGGAGGCGCCTTCGGCTACACCCTGACCGTGACCAACGGCGGTCCGTCCGTCGCCCGCGGCGTGGTGCTCACCGACACGCTCCCGGCCGGCTTCACCCTCGGAGCGACCCCTGCCGGGTGCACGCTCACCGGCAGCACCCTCACGTGCCCGCTCGGCGACCTCACCGTCGGTCAGATCGTGACCGTCCGCCTCGACGGGACGATCGCCGAGAGCGCGACCGGAACGCTGACCAACACGGCGACGGTGACCTCGCCGACGCCCGACCCCGATCCGTCGGACAACACGTCCACGGTCGACAAGCCGCTCACCCCGAGCGCCGACGTGGTCGTCGAGAAGACGACGAGCACGCCGAGCGTCCCGCTCCAGGGCGAGGCGAGCTTCGTCATCACCGTGCGCAACGACGGACCGTCCACCGCTGCGGGCGTCGTCGTCGACGACGCGGTTCCGGTGGGTCTCGCGACCACCGGCGCCACCCCGTCGGTCGGCACCTGGTCGGCGGCCGACTCCCGCTGGACCGTCGGCACACTTCTGCCCGGCGAGTCGGCGACCCTCACCGTCACGGCGCAGGTCGTCGCGACCGGCTCGATGACCAACACCGCCACCGGCACCTCGCAGACGCCCGACCCCGACCCGTCGAACAACACCGACACGGCGACGGTCGTCGGCACGCCTTCCGCCGATCTCTCGGTCGTGAAGACGGCGTCCGCCAACCCCGCGAATCTCAACGCGCCGATCACCTACACGATCGTCGTGACGAACAACGGTCCGAGCCCGGCATCCGCCGTCGCGATCTCCGACCCGCTGCCCGCGGCACTGCTGACGCCGACCACCCCTACCGCCGGATGCTCGATCACCGCGGGCCAGCTGAGCTGCGCCGTCGGCACGCTCGCGGTCGGCGCCACGTTCACGGCCACCGTGACGGGAACGGTCGACCCGGCAACGGCCGACACGCAGCTGTCGAACACGGCCACCGTCACCTCGACCACGCCCGACCCCGACCCGTCGGACAACACCTCGACGAGCATCGTGCCGATCGCCGGCACTCCGCGGATCGAGCTCGTGAAGCAGGCGGCCGCCCCCGTCGACGCGAACGGCAACGGCCGGATCGACGCCGGTGACACGGTGGCCTACAGCTTCACGGTGCGCAACACGGGCAACGTGACGTTCACGAGCACGCAGATCACCGACCCGCTGCTGGGTGGGGCCGTGACCTGTGCCGCGCTCGCGACCCCGCTCGCTCCGGGAGCGGAGGCCGTCTGCGCGCCGGTGACCTACACGCTCACGCAGGCCGACCTCGACAACGGCACCGTGCACAACGAGGCCACCGTCACCGGCCAGTCCGCACAGGGAACCGCGACCGACGACGCCGAGGCGAACGTGATCGTCCCGAGCGTGAACAGCGTCAGCCTCACCAAGACGCCCAGCACGGTCGTCGACATCAACAGCGACAACCAGGTCAATGCCGGGGACACGATCCAGTACACGTTCACGCTCACGAACACCGGGACGACCACACTGCACAACGGGCAGATCGACGACCCGATGCTCGGTGGCCCCGTCGCCTGTGTCGCGCTGGACGGGGTGCTCCTGGAACCGGGCGACTCGGTCACCTGCGCTCCTGTCGACTACACCCTCACGCAGGAGGACATCGACAACGGCGTGGTGAGGAACACCGCATCCACCATCGCCCAGGCGCCCGACAACGCCTTCGTCGAGGACACGGCGTCCGCATCCGCCAACATCGATCAGACCGCCGGCATCGACCTCACGAAGACGGCGGGTCAGGTCACCGATGCGAACGGCGACGGGTTCATCGGCGCCGGCGACACGATCGACTACTCCTTCACGGTGCGCAACACGGGCAACACCACCCTGGTGGGTGTCACCGTGTCGGACCCGCTTCTCGGCGCGGGAGCGCTGTGCACCGTCGGCGATCTCCTGCCAGGGGCCAGCGCAGCCTGCGGACCGTTCACCTACGCGCTGACGCAGACGGACATCGAAGCTGAGCGCCGCCCGAACTTCGCCACGGCTACCGGCGACAGCCCGATCGGCGAGGTCAGCGACACCGGCTCCGCCGAGGTCCTGTTCTCCGGCACCACTGCGATCGCTCTGACGAAGACGCCCGGTGCCGTCGATCCGGGCGCGGACGGCATGGTCGGAGCCGGTGACACCGTGCCCTACTCCTTCACGGTGAGGAACACCGGAACGACGCAGCTCCGCGAGATCGTTCTCAATGATCCGCTGCTCGGCGGAGAGATCGAGTGCCCGGCACTCGACGGCCTTCAGCTGGAGCCGGGACAAGAGGTCGTCTGCGGCCCTGTCGACTACGTGCTGACTCAAGCCGACGTCGACGCCGGAACGGTCCACAACACCGCGACCGTCGAGGGGCAGTCCTGGAGCGGCACGGCCGACGCCACGGACGAGGCCGATGTGCGCGTGGCAGGGACCGACGCCCTCTCGCTGCTCAAGTCGGCCGCGGCGATCGTCGACGCGAACGGCAACGGACGCACGGATGCCGGCGACACCATCGCGTACACGTTCACCGTCACGAACACGGGAACGACGACGCTCACCGGCATCTCGGTCTCCGACCCGCGTCTGAGCGGCGACATCGTCTGCGACACGACGGAGCTGGCCCCCGGCGAGGCGACGCTCTGCCACGGCGAGCCCGCCGTGATCACGCAGGCCGAGGTCGACGCAGGCCAGATCGTGAACACCGCCACCACCACCGGCACAGGTACGAGCGAGATCCCGCCGACGGCGGAGGACACGGTGGTCACGCCCATCGAGGCGCAGCCGGCCATCGCCCTCGCGAAGACCGGCGGGGAGTACGCGGATGCTGACGGCAACGGCAAGATCAGCGCGGGCGACACGGTGAGGTTCCGCTTCACCGTGACGAACACCGGTGCGAGGACGCTGACGGCCGTGGCGATCAGCGATCCGATGCTGGGCGGTACGATCGCCTGCGAGATCCCCGACCTCGCGCCCGGGGCGAAGGCCGACTGCGGTCCGGTCGTCTACGTCCTCACGGCGGCCGACGTCGCGGCGGGCAAGGTCGTCAACGTCGCGACGGCGACCGGCACGGCTGGCGCCGTCACGGTCACGGCGGCGGCGACGGCATCCGTCGACCTGAACGTGCTCGCCACGACCGGTGGCGTCATCAACGGCGTGGGCTGGGCGCTCGCCCTGCTCGCGATCGGCGCGTTCGTGCTCCTGATCGCACGGCTCCGTCGCGACGAGATCGAGGTCTGACCCTCGCGTCGGATGAGAGGCGCCCGGTGCGGAAGGTCGCACCGGGCGCCTTCGCGTTCACGTCGATGGGCTAGGGTGTACCGCGATAGCGCCTAGGGTTCCGGGGTCCGTCCCGTCTGGTCCGAGCGGCGCCACGGCTCTTCTCCGCAGGAGAGCCGTCATCTGACAGGACAAAAGCCCGGAGGACCCTGTTCGTCGCGCCCGCGGCGGATGGAAGGGTCTGTCATGTCCTCTCTCGCCTTCGTCCTCGTCTTCGCCGCGGCCGTGTCCCATGCCGCCTGGAACGTGATCGCACACGGGGTGAGTCGTGCCGGGGTGCCGTTCCTGTGGTGGGGAGCCGTCGGCGGAACAGCCTTCTGGATCGGAGCCATCCCGTTCACGGGCGGGCTCGGCACCGACGACCTCGGCGGGTTCCTGCTCGGCGTGGGCGTCTCCGCGGCCCTGCACGTCGTCTACATGGCCGTGCTGCAGCGCGGGTACCAGGAGGGCAACCTCTCGACCGTCTACGCCACAGCGAGGGGCACAGGGCCGTTCCTGTCGGTGATCGTCGCGGTGCTGCTGCTCGGGGAGCGCCCGTCTGTCGTCGCGCTGATCGGCGTCGCGGCGGTGATCGTCGGGGTCGTCGCGATCGGGCTGGTCGACCGTGGCGGGGATCGGGTCTTCGACCTCGGGCTCGTGTTCGGGCTGCTCACCGGCGTCGCGATCGCGGCGTACACGATCTGGGACGCGAACGCCGTGCGCACCTGGTCGCTGTCGCCGGTCGCGTTCATGGTCGGCACGATGGTGCTGGAGATCCCGTTCTACACGCTCGGGGTGCGCAGGCGGTGGGATGCCGTCGCAGCCCTGTGGCGCACGCAGTGGAGGCGGATCGTGGCGTTCAGCATCCTGTCTCCGCTGTCGTACATCCTCGTCCTGACGGCGATCCAGATCGCTCCCGTCGCGCTGGTGGCTCCGCTGCGCGAGGTGAGCGTGGTGCTCGTGAGCCTGTTCGGGGTGCTCGTGCTGAAGGAGGACCGCCCTGGCTGGAGGCTCGGCGCATCGGTCGTCGTGGTCGCGGGCATCGTGCTGCTCGCGCTGTAGGTCCGTCCTGCATTCCGCGACTCCGGTCGCGAACCTGGTCGCGAAAGCCGGCGAGTCTCGACCAGGTTCGCGACCGGAAGGGGGGAGCCGCTCGAGGGCTCAGCGGAAGTCGACGAGCCCCGCGTGCGCTGCGGTGACGAGGATCTGCACGCGATCGCGCACCTGCCACTTCGCCATGATGCGGCCGAGGTGAGCCTTGACCGTGCCCTCGGACACGATCAGCGACTGCGCGATCTCGGAGTTCGACATGCCCTGGGCGAGGCGTTCGAGCACCTCGGCCTCGCGCTCGGTGAGCTCTTCGAGCTCCGTGTCGCCGGGGAGCGGTTCCGTGCTGCGCACGTGCTTGACGAGGAGGGACGCGATGCGCGGCGACAGCGAGCTCGCGCCGCTGTGCACTTCACGCACGCCGGTGACGATGCTCTCCGCGCTCGAATCCTTGAGGAGGTAGCCGGAGGCGCCGGCGCTCAGCATCGGCAGCACGGTGTCGCTGCCGTCGAGGGTGGTGACGGCGAGCACCCGAACCCCCGGCCACCGATCGGCGATCGCCGCGGTGGCCTCGATGCCGTTCATCTCGGGCATCTGGACGTCCATCATCACGACATCCGGCTGGTCCTTCTCGATGAACGCGATCGCCTCGAGCCCGTTCTCGGCCTGCCCGATGACGTCGATCGCCGGATCCCTCGCGACGAAATGGGAGAGTGCGGAGCGCACGAGAGGGTCGTCGTCGACGATGAGCACGCGGATGTCCGGCATGAGGGAAGCCTATCGGCGCTGGCCGGGAGGTCAGGGGCAGATCTAGACCTTTGTCTAGTGAGGTCTGGACTCAAGGCAGATGTGCGCCGCGAGCGGAGCCGAGAAGATCAATAGGTACCTAGACGAAAGAACTACCTACGGAGGTGAACTACTATGACTTTCTGGCAGCAGGTTGGCAAGATGTTCGGCGTATATCGCTAAGAATACCTGGCTAAAGGGAGACAGTGAACCATGGCCTTTGACCAGTCGCTCCGCGAATCACCGGGTGTGCTTCGCATCGGGCGCGGCGAGAGACTGGGTGCCGTCGAGAGGATCGTCGTCCTCGCGGCCATCGGCATCGTCGTCTCGATCGACATCATCGGTCTCTTCCTCCCGCCGGGTGTGGAACTCGGTGCGGCGGCGATCAGCATCGCCTCCACCGCAGTATTCGCTCTCTATCTGTGGTCGCCCGTCTGGGCGACCGTGGCAATGGCCGTCATCTTCGGCCTCTCCTTCTTCAGCGGAACCGAGACCCAGGTCCTCACCGCCGCCGCAGTCGCGGCCGGAATGGTGATGCGACTGGGCAGAGGGTCCCTGATCTTCTCCTACATCGGAGTCTTCCTCCTGTCCTCGGCGCTCATCGCGTTCGGGGATACGAGGGTGCCCGTGAACGTCGGCGTCCAGATGATCCTGGCCGCCGTGTCGGGCGCCATCGGCTATGCGCTGCGGCTCGGCGCCGAGAGAGGAAGCCGACTCGAGCGCGAGCTCGTCGTGCAGGTCGAGAAGGAGCACGAAGCGGTCCTCGCCGAGAGGCGCTGGATCGCAGGAGAACTCCACGACAGCATCGCGCACCACCTCACCGTGGTCGCCCTGCACGTGCAGATGCTCGACGACCCGACGATGACCTCCGAATCCCAGGAGGCCATCCGGGTCGCCGCACGCAAGGCCATGGCCGATCTGCGCTTCGTGATCGAACTCGCCGACGACGGACCCCGCTCTGCCGGAATGCAGACGGGCGACCTCGATTCGGCGGTCGACGAAGCGAAGGCGGAGATCGAGGCCGCAGGCCACCCCGTCGTCGCGACCGGCGACCCCCGGGATGAGCGCATCCCCCGTGTCGCGGAGATCGCCTTCGCGCGCATCGTCCGAGAGTCGGCGACCAACATCCTCAAGCACGCCGGCCCGGGGGAGGTCGCGATCAGCCTTGACATCGACGACGACTCGGCCGCGCTGACGATCAGCAGTCCGATGCCGACGACTCCGCGGAGGGATCTCCCCTCCAGTGGCACCGGTCTCAACCGCATGGCCGAGCGCGTGCTCGGAGCGAGCGGCGAGTTCACGGCGGGTGAGGTCGACGGCGCATGGCAGGTTGCCGCTAGACTGCCAATGGCCTGATCAGCGCCTCAATCAAGACCTAGACGAAAGTCTAGGCAAGTCTGAACGAACGTCCCTTTCAAGGGCACCCTCACGCGACCTATCCTGGAATCTCCCCAGAATAAGCGTCCCCAGCGCTGCGATCGCGAGCGCGATCTTCTAAGGCTTCTGAAACCACTGCGCTCGCGATCGCGTTCTGTGTACGGGACACGTCCCGATCAGGCGGCTATCCGCCCACCGCGCGCATGTAGTGCCCGTCCGTCGAGATCCCGGATGCGGCGACCGTGAAGCGCACGACCTCGCTGAGGTAGCGGTCCTCCGACGCCTCGAAGATGCGCCCCTCTGCGTCCCTCGAGATGCGACTCAGGCGCAGGATCGGCGTCCCCTGCGGAACACGCAGCAGCGCGGCATCCTGCTCGTCCGCTGCTACCGCGTCGATCACGTGCTGCAGTCCGACGATCGGATGTCCGACGGATGCGAGGTACTCGGTGATCGACACGCTGTCGAGGTCGACCTCGAAGAGCCTCCGCCCGGCGACCTCCGTGTAGAAGAGCCGCTCGAGCATGGTCGGGCGTCCGTCCAGCGACCGCAGCCGTACGACGCTGACGATGGTGTCGTCCGGAGCGACCCCGAGGAGCTCGGCCTTGGAGCCCGCGCGCCGCAGGCTCAGCTCCTGCGTCTGCGCGCCGGGGGTCACGCCGAGGTTGCGCGCCCAGCGGGTGAACGGCACGGACATGTCGACGGCCTGACTTGCCTTCCGCGCGACGACGCGCGCGGGGCGACCTCGGCTGGTCTCGATCAGCCCCTCGCCCCGCAGGGCGGCCAGGGCATTGCGGATCGGGCCGCGCGATGTGCTCCAGCGCTCGGCCAGTTCGGCCTCGGTGGGAACGTCATCGCCCGGACGCAGGATGCCGGAGGCGATCTGCGCGCGCAGCTCGTCGGCGATCTGGGTGTACACAGCTTCTGCCACATAGGCATACTACTTGGTCAGGTCGTTGAGGAGTGAGAGGTTTCTCCGGTGTTCATCCGGGAGAACCCTCGGTAAACGACCTCTGAACTCTTGCAAGTTAGGTACCTTTCTCGACTCGAGACCTGAGAGAGTCATCCGTGGATCAACCCCCACACACCCGAAAGGTCCTCATGAAGCTCCGTGCTCTCCCCGCCCTCGCCGGCGCCGCGGTCCTCGCCCTCGGCCTCGCTGCCTGTTCCGGTTCGGCCGATGCCACCAGCAACGGCGGCACCGACGAGGCAGCCGCGACCTCCAGCTACGCGGTCGACGAGAACACCCTCGTCTTCGGCGTCGTCCCCGACTCGGTCGACACCGAGACCAACTACCAGCCGCTGATGGACTACATCGCGAAGATCACCGGCAAGACGGTCGAGTACCACGAGTCCACCGACTACGCCGCTCTCATCGAGGCCGCGGTCGCGGGCAAGATCGACGTCGCCTCGTTCTCGGGCTTCACCTACGTCACGGCCACCGCCAACGGCGCCAAGCTCACCCCCATCTCCTCCATCGTCACCGAAGAGGGTCAGGAGCCCGGCTACTACTCGCAGGCGATCGTCCCCAAGGGCAGCAGCATCTCGAGCATCGCGGACTTCAAGGGCAAGAAGGTCTGCTTCGTCGACCCGTCCTCGACCTCCGGCTACCTCTTCCCGTCGTACAACCTGCTCCAGGCCGGCATCGACCCGAAGACCGACATCACCCCCGTCTTCGCGGGCAAGCACGACGTGAGCGTGCAGAAGGTCGGCGAGGGCGTCGAGTGCGAGGCGGGCTTCGCCGAGGACTCCGAGGTCGAGAAGTCCGACGCCGTGAAGGTCATCGACGAGACCATGGTGCCCGGTGCTCCGCTGGTCTACTCCTCGACCCTCCCCGACGACGTCACGAAGAAGCTCAGCGACGGCCTCGCCGAGGTCACGATCGACGACATCATCGCCGCGGGCATCAAGAGCGCCGACACGGACTCGTTCCGCAGCGTGTTCTACGCCACGAAGCCGGTCGACGACAAGTACTACGACCTCATCCGCGACATCTGCAAGAAGACCGAAGCGGAGCAGTGCCAGGGCTGACGCCCTGAGCCACGCACCCGGCCGTCGAGCGAGGTCACGACCCGTTCGACGGCCGGGACCGACTCATACAGGAGATCTGACATGAACGCGGCATCCGATGCCCTCATCCGCCTCGACGGCGTCACGAAGACCTTCGGGTCGACCACGGCGCTGAAGGACGCGTCGCTCCAGGTCTCCCGGGGCGAGATCGTCGTGCTGCTGGGGCTCTCCGGCTCCGGCAAGTCCACACTGCTCCGCCACCTCGACGGGCTCGAGGTCCCCACCTCCGGCTCGGTCGAGGTGCTCGGCCAGCAGGTCCCCGCGCTGAAGGGCGGCGCGCTGCGTCGGCTGCGCAGCCGCGTCGGGTTCATCTTCCAGCAGTTCGAGCTGGTGCCGTCGTTGACCGTGCTCGAGAACGTGCTCACCGGATCGCTCTCCACGGTGCGCGGCCCGCGGCTGGGCCTGTGGGGCTACTCGAGGGCCGCCAAGCTGCAGGCGCTCGAACACCTCGACCGCGTGGGTCTCCTCGACCGCGCCTACCAGCGCAGCGACACCCTCTCGGGCGGACAGCAGCAGCGCGTGGCCATCGCCCGGGCCCTCATGCAGAAGCCCGACATCCTGCTGGCGGACGAGCCCGTCGCGTCCCTCGACCCCGAGTCCAGCGACCAGGTCATGGCGCTGATCCGCGAGATCGCGGCGGATGCCGGCCTCACCGTCGTGTGCAGCCTGCACCAGGTCGACCTCGCGATCTCCTGGGCCGACCGCATCGTCGGCCTGCGGCACGGCGAGATCGTGCTCGACACCGTGACCGACGGACTGAGCAAGGCCGCGGTCATGGAGATCTACGGGCGGGTCGCGACGACCACCGCCGAGATCCAGGCCGTGCAGGTCGAGCTCGCGGATGCCGTCGCCGAGGTGGCTGCGCAGTGACCACCCTCACCGGCGCCCCGACCGGGGCCGCGACCCAGGGGCCTCGTGGCTCCGTCTCCGAACGCGCCCCGCGGCCCCGTATCTCTCCGGAGCGCATCGCGGCATCCCTCACGCTCGTCGCACTGGTCGTGCTCGGCATCCTCGCGGTCAACGAGGTGGGCATCTCGATCCCGGCGATGGTGGAGAGCTGGGGCAACGCGGAGAACTTCTTCGCCCGTGTGCGCGGTCTCTCCTTCCCCGAGGCCGGAGACCTGATCTGGCTGATCGCGCTGACCGTGGGCCTCGTGCTCACGGGGACCCTGCTCGCGGCCGTCCTCTCCGTGCCCATCGCGTACCTCGCCGCATCGAACACCACCCCCGGCAACGGCTGGCGTCTCGCCGCGCGCTTCATCGGCGTCCTCACCCGTGCGATCCCCGACGTCGTGCTCGCGATGGCGTTCGTGCTCATGTTCTCGCTCGGAACGCTCCCCGGCATCCTCGCCATCGGCATCCACTCGATCGGCATGATCTCGAAGATGTTCGCCGACGCGATCGAGCAGATCGACGAGGGACCCCGTCTCGCGATCCGAGCCGCCGGCGGGTCGAAGATGCAGGAGTTCACCTCCGGCGTCCTGCCGCAGGTGCTGCCCAGCTGGGTCGCGACCGTGCTGCACCGCAACGACATCAACCTGCGCGGCAGCGTGGTGCTCGGCTACGTCGGCGTCGCCGGACTCGGCCTCGAGATGTCCTACGCGTTCAAGGCCCTCAACTACGGCAAGGGCCTCGGCATCGCCCTGGTCATCTTCGTGCTCTGCATCGTGATGGAGATCGTCTCCAGTCTGGTGCGCGGCGCGATGCTCGGACAGCAGCAGCAGACGCGCTCGTGGATCGACCGCATCGTACACCCCCGCCTGGGCGGCCGCACCCCCGCGGCGCCGGAGGTGCGTGCGGCGTGGGCCGCGAGCCCGCAGACGGCCGTGCGCCGACCGTGGACCGGCCAGCGCGTGCGGCACACGATCGCCGGAGCCGTCGCCGTGCTCGTCGTGATCGGCGGGGTCGTCGTCAGCGACATCAACTGGCTCGACTTCGTCACGTTCTGGGGGCGCGTCCCCGAGGTCGCCGCGAAGTTCTGGCCGCCGTCCTTCGGCAACTACGACGCCACCGTCATGATCGTCGCCATGCGCGACACGGTCGCGATCGCCCTCGCGGCCACCGTGCTCACCCTGCTCCCGTCCCTGGTGCTCGGCTCGCTCGCCGCCAGCAATGTGGCGCCGAGCAGGGGTGCGCGAGGCGTCGCGCGCTTTCTGCTCGTCGGCATCCGCGGCATCCCCGAGCTGATCCTCGCGATCGTGCTCGTCGTGATCACCGGTCTCGGACCGCAGGCGGGAGTGATCGCCCTCGCCATCGGCGGCATCGGGCTGCTCGGCAAGCTCATCGCGGACTCCTTCGAAGAGGTCGACCGTGGCCCGGAGCGTGCGCTGCGCGCCGTCGGGGCGACCCGCCTGCAGACCTACACCTCGGCGACCGTGCCGCAGGGCACCCGTGCGCTGATCGGACACAGCTTCTACATGCTCGACACGAACATCCGCGCGGCGACGATCCTCGGCATCGTCGGCGGTGGAGGCGTCGGCTACTACCTGCTCAACGCCAGCCAGGGCTCCCGGTACGAGACGGTCACCGCGATCGTGCTGATGATCCTCGCCACGGTGCTCGTCGTCGAGGGGCTCGCGATGTGGATGCGGAAGGTGTTCCGGTGAGCCGCGCCGACGTGGTCGTCGTGGGCTCCGGCATCGTCGGACTCGGAGCCGCGTACGCCGCCGTGCGCCGCGGGCTGCGCGTCACCGTCGTGGACCGGGCGGATGCACCGGTCGGAGCGACGATCCGCAACTTCGGGCACCTCTGCATCGGCGCGCAGACCGGCGAAGCCCGCCGCTACGCCGACCTCTCGCGAGAGCTGTGGCTGATGCTGTCGCGCGACGCGGGGTTCTGGCTGCGCGAGTCGGGGACGCTCGTCGCCGCCCGGCACCGCGACGAGCTGGCCGTGCTGGAGGCTGCAGACGGAGACGACATCCGGATGCTGGATGCCGACGAGCTGCTGCGCCTCGCACCGCTGCGGTCCGTGGGTCTTCTCGGCGGAGCGCACATCGCAACGGATCTGCAGACGGATCCCCGCACCGCGGCATCCGCGATCGTCCGCCATCTCGCCGAGCTCGGCGTCTCGTTCCTCTTCCGCACGTCGGTGACGTCGATCGCCACAGGGCGGGTGGACACCACCCGTGGCGCGATCGAGGCCGGGCAGATCGTCGTCGCGGTGAACCACGATCTCGATCAGCTGCTGCCCGAGATCGCCGAGCGCATCGGCGTCGAGCGCTGCGCGCTGGACATGATGCGCGCGGCGGTGACGCTGCGGCATCCGCTCGCCGCCCCGCTGCTGACCGGGTGGTCGCTCGTGCGCTACGGGCGCTTCGCCGGGTCCGCCGAAGCCGCGGCACTGCGCGAGCGCCTGCACGCCGAGCGGCCTGATCTCGCGGCGATCGACCTCAACCAGATGTACACGCAGCTGCCGGACGGCACGCTCATCATCGGCGACTCGCACGCCACGTCGGCAGCGCCTCCGCCCTTCCAGCCGGAGTCCGCGTTCGACGCGTTCTTGACGGAGGCGCAGGCGCTGTTCGACATGCCGGAGCCCCGCGTGATCGAGAGATGGCAGGGCGTCTACGCCAAGGGGCCGCAGGAGTTCCTCGTCGAACGTCCTGAGGAGGGGGTGCTGGTGCTCGCCGCGACCACCGGCATCGGAATGACAACGGGTCTGGGGCTCGCTGAAGAGAATCTCACCGCCGCCTTCGGGTGGGCACCCGCAATGGAAGGAACATCATGACCACTCCTCTCGAACTCGCCGTCCTCGACATGGCAGGCACCACGGTGCTCGACGACGGCGTCGTCGAGCAGGCGTTCCAGCGCGCAGCCGAGCGCACGGGCGTCGCCGACCGGATGCCGTGGGCCGAGGCCCTCGACTACGTGCGCGTCACCATGGGGCAGTCGAAGATCGACGTCTTCACCCACCTGTCGGGCGGCGACGCGCTCGCTGCAGCCCGCGCCACCGCCGAGTTCGAGGGGGCCTACGCCGAGATCGTCGCGGAGCAGGGGGTCTCCGAGATCCCCGGCGCCGCCGACGCGATCCAGGACCTGAAGGACGCCGGTCTCGCGGTCGTGCTCACCACCGGCTTCGCTCCCGTCACGCGCGATGTGCTGCTGAACGGACTGGGCTGGGGCGACCTCGTCGACCTCGCGCTGTCTCCTGTGGACGCCGGGCGCGGACGCCCCGCACCCGACCTCGTGCTCACGGCGCTGCTGCGCACGGGCGCCACCCGGGTGTCGGCCGTCGCCGTCGCGGGTGACACCACGAGCGACGTCGAGTCGGGTCGCCGCGCGGGCGCGGGCTTCGTCGCCGGCGTGCTCAGCGGAGCGCACGATCAACGGGCGCTCTCCGCCGCGGGCGCCGACGCGGTTCTCGCCGACGTCACGGGTCTGCGCGGCGTGCTCGCCGAGCGCGGGCTGCTCCCTCTCGTCTCCCGCGTCTGAGCCGGACATGGGCACGCTGCTGATTCGCCCGCCCGGCCACCGCAGAGACGTCGCGCTTCGCCCGGCGGCCACGGCCATGGTCTGGATCGGCGAGGGCCACCCGCACGAGATGATCGCGGTGCCGGGCGTGGCCCTCGGCGACCGCGACGCGCTGATCGCGGTCGAGATGTCGACGATCTGCGGGTCCGACGTGCACACCGTGCAGGGGCGCCGCTCGGCGCCTACCCCTCTCGTGCTCGGGCACGAGAGCGTCGGCCGTGTGATCGCGCTCGGGGATGCCGGGGCGCTCGCCGTCGACGGCACACCGCTGCGCATCGGCGACCGGGTCGTCTGGTCGGTCACGGTGTCGTGCGGAACGTGCGACCGCTGCCTCGCCGGCCTCACGCAGAAGTGCCGGTCGCTGGGCAAGTACGGCCACGACCGGATCGGGGCGCACGGAGACCTCACGGGCGCATTCGGCAGCCACGTGCAGCTCCGCGAGGGCACGGCCATCGCGCGCGTGCCGGAGACGCTGCCGGCGTCGGTGCTGGCGCCGGCCGCCTGCGCGACCGCCACCGCCTGGGCCGCCGTCGCCCGCGCTCGTCGCAGCCTCGAGGGGGCGACCGTGCGGATCCACGGCGCGGGACTCGTCGGACTCTCCGCCGCGGCCATCGCCGCGGAGCAGGGAGCGCTCGTCGAGGTCCGTGACCCGAACCCGCAGCGTCAGGCGCTGGCCACGGCCTTCGGTGCGACGACCATCGACCGTGACCCGGAGGTCGTGATCGAGGCCTCAGGGCATGCGGTCGCCGAGGCGATCGACGGGGTCGCCGTCGGCGGCGTCGTCGTGCTCGTGGGCAGCGTGTTCCCCGCAGAACCTGTTCCCCTCGACGCCGAGAGCATCGTCCGCAGGCTCGTCACGATCGCCGGGGTGCACAACTACACGGGCGCGGAGCTCGCCGAGACGGTCGCCTTCCTCTCCGGGAGGGGCCGTGCCTATCCGTTCGCGGATGCGGTGGGCGAGATCCGTCCGCTGGGCGAGCTCGACGAGGCGCTGGCCGCGGCATCCGCTCCCGGCGCCCCGCTGCGGATCGGACTCGTGCCGGGCTGACGCCGGCACCCGGTCGTCGAGCGAGCGGAGCGAGCCCGGACGGGTTCCCGGGGCGCGCGGCCGCGGGGCGCGCCTCACCCGGTCGTTGAGCGAGCGGAGCGAGTCGAAACGGTTCCCGGGGCGCGCGGCCCCGGGGCCCGCCCCTAGGCTGGAGGGGTGCAGCAGCCAGCGTCGTCCCGCCCTCTCGTCGGCGTCGCCCTCGTCGTCGGCTCCTGCGCCTCACTGCCGTTCGGGGCGGCCGTCGCGGCGCAGCTGTTCCCGAAGCTCGGGCCCTGGGGCGTCACGTCGCTCCGGGTCGCGATCGCCGCGCTCCTGCTGCTCGTCATCGTGCGTCCGCGCCCGCGCAGCTGGAGCCGACAGCAGTGGATCGCCGCCGTCCTGTTCGGTGTGTCGCTGGCGGCGATGAACGGCTTCTTCTACGCCGCGATCGACCGCATCCCCCTGGGGCCCGCCGTCGCGATCGAGTTCCTCGGACCGCTCGTGCTGGCGGCGGTGCTCACCCGGAGGCTCGCCGACGCCGTGTGGGTCGGCATCGCCCTCGTCGGCATGGCGCTGCTCGGGGTCGACGGCATGGTCGGCGCCGAGCCCCTCGACCCGCTCGGGGTCGTGTTCATCCTCATCGCCGCCGGTTTCTGGGCCATGTACATCCGCATGAGCGCCCGTGTCGGCGCGTTGATCCCCGGGACCAGCGGACTGTCGATCGGTCTCGTCGTCGCGGCCGTGCTGTTGCTCCCGGTCGGAGTCCCCACGTCCCTCGTGGTGGCGGGGGAGCCGGATCTGCTCGTGCTCGCCGCGATCACCGCCGTGCTTTCGTCGGTGATCCCGTACACGTTCGAGCTGGCGGCGCTGCGGCGGCTGCCTCAGCGCGTGTTCGGCATCCTGCTCAGCCTCGAGCCCGCGTTCGCGACCCTCGCCGGCTGGCTGGTGCTCGGACAGGACGCGACCGTGCTGCGGATGCTCGCGGTGGGCCTCGTGATCGCGGCCAGCGTCGGCACCACCCTCGGCGTGCGCAGGGATCGGCGCCCCGACGGGCCGTTCACGGCGCCGATCCCTCTTCCCGACTGAGTCAGACCCGCGCGGGAGCCGCCTCCGGAAGCGGGTACCGCCGGCGCAGCACGACGCGCTGCACGAGGGTCCACGCCACCGTGACCGTCAGGTAGAGCGCCGCCGCGAGCGGGACGAACACCGCGAACACCGCGGTGAGGTAGTGCATCGCACTCATGATTCGCAGCATCCCGGGGGAGGACAGCGGAGAGTCGTCGACCGGCGTGGGGCGGAACACCCTCCGGGTGATGTCGGCGATCACGATCATGATGGCGATGAGCACGCCATACACCAGCAGGGTGGGGAGCTGGAACGGCCCCGTGGCGAGCATGTGCAGCAGGCTCGTGCCCAGCGGTGCGCCGAACAGGTCGTGCTCGAGCAGGGCGTTGGGGTGCCCGGCGATCTCCGGCCGCAGGAACAGCGTGTAGAGGATGCCGACGACGGGCGCCTGAGCGAGCACGGGGAGCATGCCCGCGAAGGGGGAGGTGTTCTCGGAGCGGTACAGCTCCAGCATCTCCTTCTGCAGCCGCTCCGGGTTCTTCTTGTGCTTCTGCTGCAGGGCGCGCAGCCGCGGTGCGAGGCGTGCTCTGGTCTGCTCGGCCTTCGCCTGGGAGATCCCGACAGGGATCAGCAGGGCGCGCACCAGCAGGGTGACGAGCACGACCGCGAGGGCGGCCGCGGATGCTCCGGCGAGAGGGGTGAGGATGGTCGAGAGTCCGGCGAGGCCGCCGTAGGCCACGTCGAGCAGCCAGGTCAGGGGAGGGAAGGCGAAGATGTCCAAGAGGGGTCCGTTCGTGTGCGGGAAGGGTCGGCGAAGACCGCGCAGTCCCGTACGAGAGACGGACTACGCGGCGACGGCGACTCCCGGCGCACGAGGGCGCGGGTGGCCTGCGGCATCCGGATCGCTCTGACTCAGCAGCGCGCCGATGTCGATGGCGCGCAGCGGGTGCGGGGCATCGGCATCCGGAGCGGGCCCGACGGTCAGGGCGAGGGCGATGGTGAGGGCGGCCAGCGCGACCAGGGCGATCGCGAGACCGAGCGCTGCGGCATCGGGCATGGACACGAGGCCGAGGGCGGTCGCGACGAAGCCCAGCATCTGGCTGATCCACTCGCTCATGCGCGCCCCTCTCCGAGCCGAGAGTATCACCGCGCGCGGGGAACGGTCACACTCCGCCACGGCTGTGCGCTGCGGGCGTAACGTCGAAGCATGAGCCTCTTCGACGTCGCGCATCCGATCGTCCTCGGCCCGTTCGGCGGGCTGTCGTCCGTACCGCTCACGGCCGCCGTCAGCGAGGCGGGAGGACTCGGATCGTACGGGCTGTACGGCTACGACGCCGACAGGATCCGTGCCACGATCGCGGCGATACGGAACGCGACGGCCCAGCCGTTCGCCGTGAACATATGGCTGCCGACGGGCGACGAGGTCGAGCCGAACGCGCAGCACGCGATCTTCGCACAGGCCCTCGCGCCCTTCTACGAGGCCGTCGGCGTCGACGTGCCTCCGCGCCCCGCGCAGTACCTGCCGTCGCTGGAGGAGCAGACGGATGCGATCCTCGCGGCCGCTCCCGCGGTGCTCAGCGTCGTCTTCGGGGTACCTTCAGCCGAGCTGGTCGACGACGCGCATCGCCGTGGCATCCGCGTGGTGGGCACGGCGACCACCGTCGGTGAGGCGGTGGCGCTCGCCGGGTCCGGGGTGGACGCGATCGTCGCGACCGGGGCGGAGGCCGCGGGGCACCGAGTGTCGTTTCTGCGGCCTGCCGAGGAATCGCTCGTCGGACTCTTCTCCCTGCTCCCGCAGGTCGTGGATGCCGTCCACGTGCCCGTGATCGCGGCAGGCGGCATCGCCGACCGTCGCGGCGTCGCCGCCGCCTTCGCGCTGGGCGCCTCCGGGGTGCAGGTCGGCACGGCGTTCCTGGCGACGGAGGAATCGGCGGTGACCGATGCCCATCGCGATGCGATCCGCGCGACGGCGGCCGACGAGACCGTGCTGACCAGGGCGATGAGCGGTCGCCTCGCTCGCGGGGCGCGCAACAGGGCGGTGAGGGCGATCGAGGCGAGCGGCACGATCGCGCCGTTCCCGATGCAGAACTGGCTCACCGGGCGGTTCCGCGCCGCCGCGGGGGAGCAGAACCTCGGGGAGCTCCAGTCGCTCTGGATGGGGCAGTCCGCCCCGCTCGCGCGCTACGCCACGGCATCCGAGGCGTTCGCCGAACTCGTGGCGGGAGTCCCGGCGCGCTGAGGCGCGTGAGGCGCGTGAGGCGCGTGAGGCGCGTGCGAGCGAGCGGGGCGTGGGCGCGTCAGGCGCGTGCGAGCGAGGAGTCAGGAACGGTCGGGTGTGGGTGCCGTGAGGGCACGTTTTCCGACCTCTCACATTTGGCAGGGGGTGAGGGGCCGAGAACGGTCAGGTGCGGGCCATCGAAGGCGGCGGTTTCTGACCCCTCGCGCCTTGACGACGCGCGCGCGGAGGCGGGCGGGCTAGAGGATGACGGTCGAGCGGCCGTGCACGATGACGCGGTCCTCGGCGTGCCACTGCACAGCACGGGCGAGGACGAGGCGCTCGACGTCGGCGCCGCGGCTCTGCAGCTCGGAGGCCGACTCGGAGTGCGTCACCCGGGTCACGTCCTGCTCGATGATCGGGCCCTCGTCGAGGTCGGCGGTCGCATAGTGCGCGGTCGCGCCGATGAGCTTGACGCCGCGGTCCTTGGCCCTGGCATAGGGGTTCGCGCCGATGAACGCCGGCAGGAACGAGTGGTGGATGTTGATCACCGGGGCGCCGAGGCGCTCGATGAAGTCGTCGGTGAGGATCTGCATGTACCGGGCCAGGACGACGAGGTCGACGTTGCCGCGCAGCAGCTCCAGCTGCCGCTCTTCCATGAGCTGCTTGTCACCCGAGGGGATGTGCACGAACGGCACGCCGAAAGAGCGGACCGACTCCGCGAGGTCGGGGTGGTTCGACACGACCATCGTGATGTCGATGTCGAGCTGGCCGCGCTGCGTGCGCCACAGCAGCTCCATGAGGCAGTGGTCGTACTTCGAGACGAAGATCGCGACGCGCTTGCGGCGAGCGGTGTCGTGCAGCGACCACTCCATGCCGAACCGTTCGGCGACCTTCTCGAGGTCCGCTTCGAGGGCGGTCCTGGCGGCGGAGAGACCGGGCAGGTGGATGACGGTGCGCTGGAAGAATCGTCCGCCTTCGGAGTCCGTGGAGTGCTGGTCGAGGGAGATGATGTTGGCCCCGTGCTCCGCGAGCACGCCGGCGACGGCGGCGACGATGCCGGGCTGGTCGTCGCAGGCGATGAGCAGGCGGGCGGTATCTGGCTGAGACATGGGGGCTCCTCGAGGGTGTGCAACGATTCTGCCGTGGATGCGACGACCGGGCGAATCGGCTCCTAACCTGGAGGCGTGGACACTGCCGCACAGCTGCTCGATGACGCTCGAAGCGCCCTCTCCGGCGCGCCGAAGGAGGGGCTCGGCGAGGAGCGCGAGTCGCGCTGGCGAGGGCACCGCATCGTGAGGGTCGGCGAGGCCTGGCACCTTGGCGTGCTGCTGCTCACCGAGTCGCACGCGCTCGCGACGGCCGAGGTGCTGCGGGCTGCGGAGCTCGGGCGTCGGGGGTTCACCGCCGAGTCGGCGCGCGATCGGGCGGAGCGGCGGGCGCTGGCCCTGCGCGGCGGATTCGGCGAGGGCGACGTCGCGCACGTCGGCTGGACCGTGATCGACGTGGATGCCGTGGATGCCGGCGGTGCGTCTGGTCCCCTGGCGTCGATCGACGGCGTGCCGTCCGTGCGGTGGAGCGCGGCGGGCGGGTTCATGCCTCTGGAGGCGTACCTTCGCGAGCGCGTGGAGCTGCTGCGTGAGGCGGGTCGCTGAGCGGAGTCCGTGGTTCTGTCTGAGGCGATCGTGGCACCGGAGCAGGGCCCGGCCCCGGTGGCTCAGGCGAAGTGCTCGGCGAATCGTCGAAGCAGTGCCGCGCCCTCGGTGACGGATGCCGCGAGCACCTGGCCCTGCACGAGATCGAACTCGTCCGGGTCGAAGTAGCCGGTGGTGCGGTAGAACGTCATCCGGTCGGCGAAGTCGCGCGGGGTGGGTTCCGGGTGGAACTGCGCCGTGTACAGGTGGGCGCCCACGCGGTACGCCTGCACGGGGCAGGTCGCGTTCGTGGCGAGCAGCACGGCGCCCTCGGGGACGGCGACGGCGCTCTCCTTGTGCGCGGTGAACACCGTGAGAGCCGGCGCGCTCGGACCGAAGATCGGGTCGACGTCGCCCTCGGGCGTGGTCTCGATGACGGTGGCGCTCGCCGACTCCGGGGTGTCGTTCGCGACTTCTCCGCCGAGCATCCGTGTGACCACGCCGATGCTGAAGCAGGTGAAGAACGCCGCGATCCCGCCGTCGATGGAGTGCTGGGCGAGGCGTTCGAGATCGGCTTCGACCCGACGTTGCAGCAGCGACTTCGCGGCGTCGCTCACGTTGAACGGGGAGCCTCCGATGACGACGCCGCGGTAGCGGGCGAGGCGCGTGAGGTCGAGCGGCTCGTCGAGGAGGTTGAGGCGGTCGACCACGTCGACCCCGAGGGCGCGCCGGAAGGATGCGTGTTCGGCATCCGCCGCCCCGGTCTCCGGGCGCACGCAGACGTAGAGAAGCGAGGCCATTCGGAGATTCTACTGAGCGCGGGCTCAGCGCGACGAGTTGGCGGTGCGGCCTCGAACGATGCCGACGAAGGTATCGACGTCGGCGGTTGTGCGATCGCGGGGCCAGGCGAGAGCGACCGTCGAGATCGGGCCGTCGGTGAGGATGCGGTAGTCGACGTCCTTGCGGTGGTGCAGTCGGGCGATGGACATCGGCACCACCACGATGCCGACTCCGGAGGCCGCGGTCTCGATCGCGTTCTCGGCGGAGAGCGGCGCGAACGAGGCGAGAGTCGTACCGGGTAGGTCGAGCTGGCTGAGGGCGTCGTCGAGCAGGGGGATCACGACCTCGCCGTCGAGGTCGGACGAGGTCAGCTCGTCAGCGGCGAGGAGATGCGAGTCGATTGCGGCGACCACGACGGGCAGCTCGTCGTACAGCGTGATGACGTGAAGAGCATCATCGGTGAGCGGCAGTCGCACCAGCGCCGCGTCGACCTCGTCGATCGCGGACTTCTGGGTGGACACCGTGATCGGCACGAGCTCGAGCGGAACCTTGGGCATCCGGTCTTTCCATGCATCGATCCATTTGCCCGGGGTCGCGCCGGCGACGGCGCCGAGGCGGAACGTGCGTGCCTCCTCGGTCGTGGGGTCCTGCGCGTCGAACACCACCGGAGAGGTCTTCTTCGGGGGCTTGCGCGGAGGATAGCGTTCAGCCGGAGCCGCCTTGTTCTTGCGTACGGGCCCGGCCGGGCCGCGGGGACGCGAGGGGCGCCGCGGTTGTTTCGCCATCAGACCAGGGTATCCCCGGACTAGGGGGTTCGGGATGCCGCACGTCGTTGAACGCGGCGGATCAGACCGATCGCGCCGAGGAGGAGGACCAGCCCGCCCGCGACCAGCAGAGCGAAGGATGTCACGGTCATCGGTGTGAGATCGAGCACCCATCCCGCGATCCCTTCACGCCGTGCATCGTCGGCGAGGAGGAAGATCGCGTTGCCCGCGATCACGGCGAACAGCGTTCCCCAGATGATGGCCGCCCAGCGTGTACGCGGAGGGGCTGGGGCGGACACCGCTGCCATCGCGGCGGCGGGGGAGGGATCCACGGTGGCGATCGCGGCCGCGGGAGGCTCCAGCGCCACGGTCGGCGCGGGCGGTGCCGCGTAGTCGTCGGTGCTCATCGTTCTTCCTCTGCGGGTTCATGGATCGTGACGGTGATGCTGCCCGATCGCTGGGTGATGGTCACAGGCTGGATGGTGGTGATTGAGCCTCGGTCCGCGACGACGCTGGTGTTCAGCGTCTGTGAACCGTGCCGATCGGCGGACGTCCAGATGCCGCTGTCGATCACCGTGCCGGTCTCGTCGTCGATGCGCACCCACTCGACGGGGAGCGCGCCGACCGTGGCCTTCAGGTCAAGCCGGACCCCGGCTTCGAGGTCGATCTGCGTCGAGCCCGAGCCCTTGTTCACCACGAGCGGTCGGGGGCCGTCGTCATGGGGCATGAGCGTCATGTAGAGGTCGCCGAAGGGCTGATTGATCGTCTGAGCGGCGACATTCGAGATTCCCCGCGATCCGAAAGCGAGGTCTGAGAACGACGCGACGCTCCCGGTGATCAGACCCGCGACGAGTGTGAGCACTGTCACGAAGGCGAGGAAGCCGCTGCGTCGGCGCCAGGCGCCGGCGACGATCATCCCGAGGGCGAGCATCAGCGCCGCCGAGAGGAGACCGATCGCTCCTGCCGCTTCGCCGAGCCCGCTCTGCAGGGTGAACAGCGTGACGCCGGAACCGGCGACGATCGCCAGCCCGATGACAGCGGCGACGTAGGCGAAGCTCGCTCGAGGATTCGATGCCCTGCGTACGCGTCGGCGCTCAGCGGCCTCTGAGGCGAAGACCGCCGCCTCAGCCTGACGTTCTCTGCGCAGCTGGTCGCGCACGGCACGCTCGGCATCCTGCTGCTGGCGCCTCCAGGCCTGGTCCTGTTCCTTCCACGCAGCATGCTGAGCTCGCCACGCCGCGAGGGATTCGGGGTCGTTCGCCACCGGTGCGCCCGGAGGCTCCGGACGATCCGGGGCGGCGGTGGGCGGCGCGAGGTTCGTGGGAGTGGCGCCCGTCCCCTCAGCGGTACCCGAGTCGCTGAGGGTGACGGGCGCGCCCGGGGCGGCGGGATCTGCGGAAGCCATCGGCAGATCCGGCGCCGCGGCACCCGGGGTGCGGCTTGCGGCACGCACGATGAGGAAGAGCAGTCCGGCGACGATCACGAGTCCGACGAGCCAGCTGATCAGCGAGAGCGCAGACCATCCGGCATAGCCGAGACCGAAGACGGTTCCGGTGATGGGGGCGGTGGGGATGAGCCCGATGACGGCCATCGCGAGGATGCCGATCTGGACGGGCTGGTAGTCGCCCCGCAGCAGATCGCGGGTGTGGATGCGTCCGTCCGAGTCAGGCAGGAGCGCCCACGCCAGTGCGTAGAGGAAGATCACCGGCAATCCGAAGAGGGCGGCGACGACGAGCACGCCGCGCACGATCAGCGGATCGATGCGCAGGCGGACGGCGATGCCCGCGGCGACGCCGCCGAGCCACCCATCGGTCCGGGCGATGCCGAGGCCGGATACCCAGAGGAAGAATCGATCGGTGCTGTGAGGAGGGGCGGTGCGCGAACCGGCGGCCGCGCCCGTCCAGGAGTCCGAGGCCGGGGGCGTCGCGGCGGGAGAGGGATCAGGGGCGGCGTCAGAGGGAAGAGCCTCTGCAGCCTCGTCGTCGGTCTCCGCTGCCGCAGGTGGCGGCTCTGTGGGAATCGTCATGCATCGATCTTCTCGACATCGGATGCCGGGTTCCATGGGGTGAACCCCTGAGCGGACCCTGATTGTCGTCGGCTGAAGGCTCGGATCGTCGTCGCGGATGATTGGATGTCGTCATGTCCTCTTCGGCCGCGTCTGCACGACCTCCTCAGGTCTCCGCGCCCGCGCGCCCTCCGCTGGTGCGCGATCGCGAGTGCGTCGTCGCCGGTGTGAGCACCGGAGTGGCCAGGCATCTCAGTGCGCCGTTGTGGACGGTGCGCGCGTTGTTCGTCGTCCTGCTGCTGTCCGGTGGGGCCGGCCTGCTCCTCTACCTCTGGTTCTGGGCGTTCATGCCGTGGGCCGAGGGTGAGCAGACTCCGACCAGGCGAGCGCCTGTGGCCTGGATGCTCCTCGCCCCGGCGGCCGTCGGCGTGATCGTCGTGCTCTCGTGGAGCGTCGGCGGCAGCTGGCTCGGCGGGGTGTCCGCCGGTGAGGCCGCGGTGGTGGTCACCGTGACGACCTCGCTCGCTGCGGGGGCAGGGCTGTGGGCGACGCTGTTCGACCGCACCGACGCGGACCGCGGACCGCGGCATACTCTGATTGTCAGAGCACTGGCGGTCCTGCTCCTCGCGCTCCTCTTCGCCCTTCTGCTCATGCGGCCCGCAGGTGAGGCCAGCGTCGCCCTCGTGCTGCTGCCGCTCGCCGGTCTGCTCGCCGTGCTGTCGTCGACGCTCATCCATCGGTGGAAGGAGCTGACCGGCGAACGCGTGCGCCGCATCCGCGAGGAGCAGCGCAGCGAGATGGCTGCGCACCTGCACGACTCGGTGCTGCAGACGCTCGCGTTGATCCAGAACAGGGCAGGAGCGTCGAGTGAGGCGGCGCGGCTCGCCCGAGCGCAGGAGCGGGAGCTTCGAGCGTGGTTGTACGACGGCGATGCCCCGGCGGACAGCGATCTGCCCACCGATCTGAGGGACTACGCGGGGGCCCTCGAACTCGACTTCCCGGTGCGGATCGACGTCGTGTCGGCGGGCCTCTCCGCCGAACGCGCGAGCGGAGGGCTCGCCGCCGCGGCGCGGGAGGCGATGCTGAACGCTGCCAGGCACGCCGGCGGGGAGATCTCCGTCTACATCGAGGGCAGCGCGGCGGGGGTGGATGTGTTCATCAGAGATCGTGGCGCAGGGTTCGCTCTCGACGAGGTGCCGAGCGATCGCCTCGGGGTGCGCGAGTCGATCGTCGGACGCATGCGCCGGTACGGCGGCACCGGAACCGTACGCAGCGACGACAAGGGCACCGAGATCCATCTGCACCTCCCGACCCCAGGAGAGAACCGTGGCTGAGGCCATCCGCGTCGTGATCGTCGACGACCACTCGATCTTCCGATCCGGTCTCCGCGCAGATCTCGATGCGACGGTCGACGTGGTCGGAGAGGCAGCCGACGTCCCGTCGGCGATCGCCGTCATCCGCGAGACCGGCCCCGACGTCGTGCTGCTCGACGTTCATCTCCCCGGGGGTGGGGGTACGGATGCGACCGGCGGCGAGGAGGTGATCCGAGGCTCCACGCCGACGACCGCCCGCTTCCTCGCGCTGAGCGTGTCGGATGCCGCGGAAGACGTGGTTCGCGTGATCCGTGCCGGAGCTCGGGGGTACATCACCAAAGGCTCGTCCGGCGTCGAGGTGAGCAGTGCCGTGCGCGCAGTGGCAGACGGGGACGCCGTGTTCTCGCCTCGGCTCGCGGGTTTCGTGCTCGACGCGTTCGGTGCCGTCGCAGGGGAGACAGCCACCGCGCAGGATGAACTCGACAGGCTGTCGTCACGCGAGCAGGAGGTCATGCGACTGATCGCGCGAGGCTATGCCTACAAGGAGGTCGCGTCCGAGCTGTTCATCTCGATCAAGACGGTCGAGACGCATGTGTCCGCGGTGCTTCGCAAACTCCAGCTGTCATCACGACATGAGCTGACGGTCTGGGCATCGGAGCGGAGATTGCTCTGACGCATGCCGTCACGCACCTCGGAGCGGAGATTGCTCTGACCCACGCACACCGTAACGCACCTCGGAACGCAGATTGCTCTGACGCACGCACACCGTCACGCACCCCGCGGCGGTGGCTGAGCCCGCTCAGGCCGCGAGCCAGAGGCCCTTCGGGTCCGTCGCAACGGTGAGACCGGCGGCGACGGTCTCGTCGTCGCCGATACGCGCTCCGCGCACGATGCGTGCACCAGCGCCGATCTCGGTACGGACGCCCACATGCGCCCCATCGCCGATCGCAGCGCCCTGACCGATGTGCGCGTGCGCATCGATGTGCGCGTTGTCGCCGATCACGGCATCCGCGTCGACCCACGCTCCGCGCGCGATCGTCGCCCCGGCGCCGACGCGCGCGCCGGGTTCGATATAGGCGCCGGCCTCGATGTGCGCCTTGGGATGCACCTTCGCGCCATGCGCGACGAGACCTCGGCCGTTGGCGTGCTTACGGTAGCGCAGCGTCCCGCCCTGGTCGTTCTCGATGTCGACGTAGTTCTTGCCCACGATTCCTCCCGTGTCCGGAGTTCTCCGGATATAGCAACAACGACGGGACAGCCGATTTCATTCCCGAACCGGGATGCTGCTCATCGTTGGCAGCTCGGACACCAGAACGTCACCCGTTCACGGGTCGGATCCGCGCCCTGAGATCCCTTCCGGATCGGGGTCCCGCAGCGTCGACAAGGGCGTCCGGCCCGTCCGTAGACCCACGTCGTCTGCCCCGGACGATTGACTCCGGTGAAGGTGCGGTCGGCCCGGTCGCGATTGGCTCGGATCGTCCTGACACCGAGATCCACGAGGGCGGCGACGTCCACGTCCTGCACGGGCCTCTCGGGGAGGATTCCGCGCAGGAACAGGAGTTCTGCCGCGTACTCATTGCCGAACCCGGCGACATTTCGCTGATCCAGGAGGGCGACGTGAACGCTCCTCGGATCCGCCTCGAGTCTGCGGATCGCCTCCTCGGCATCCCAGTCCTCCGCGAGGGGATCGGGGCCGAGGTAGCCGATGAGCTGAGCCTCGTCGCGAGTCGGCACCACCTCGATCTCAGCCAGGTCGACGCCGACCGCCTCGCGCTTCGCTGTGCCGACGATCGCGCGGACCTTGAACGCCGGATGCCGCCACTTCTCCCCGGGGGCGTACACGAACCAGGCGCCGTCCATGCGCAGATGCGAATGCACCGTGCTGTCCCCGATCCGCAGCAGCAGGTGCTTGCCCTGGCCACCGCGCCGTGAACCAGCTGACCGGTCAGATCCACGGTCGCGGCCCGCGGCACCCTGAGGTCGAAGCGGGTGACCTCGGCGCCGGCCAGAGCGTCGTCGAGTCGCTTCGCAGTGCGGAAGACGGTGTCGCCTTCGGGCATCAGATGGGCCGAGCGTCCGGGGGCGTCAGCGGTGTCAGCGGGGTGCGCGCCATCATGTCGCGCGCGAGCATCGTCGACGCGGCGACGGCGACAGGCATGACGACGACGGCGCCCCCGGGGATCAGGAAGCACAGCTGCGTCGCCACACCGAAACCCAGTACCCGCGCCCTGCTGCCCGAGAAGAGCGCCGCCCTGTCGAGCGGGCTGAAGTCGCGAGCGTCGAACGCGCGGCCCGTGAGCTCCCGAGCGAGAAGCCGACCGGAGAGGATCACTCCGAGCACGGCCGCCAGGAAGCCGCCGATCAGCGGGACGAAGCCGATCAGGAGCACGACGAGGGCGATCAGGATGCCGAGAACGACCAGGCGCAGGCCTTCGGCGAGGGCTGACCAGAACCCGCCTCCATCGGAAGGCGGAGGGTCGCCGAGGTCGACCTCGACGGCATGCCAGATGCGCTGGTAGAAAGGGTCGCCGATCGTCAGCGTCAGTGCGCTGAACACCACGGTGGACAGCGCGATGGCGGCCGCGACGACGACGAACCCGACGGCGCCACGGACCAGTCCCTTCCACGGCGCGGGCCACTCCTCCGCGAACGGGGTCAGCCACGCCGAGATCGACGTCATCCCGAAGACCAGCGGCAGCAGCACCGCCGCGAGGATCGCGAGCGAGATGAGCGCGGGGACGAGACCGAGGTTCATCAGTCCTGGACGCGTGCGCCACAGCGTGAACCCGCGCAGCAGCGTCCGCACTCCGATGCCGAACTCCTGGATCATGTGACCAGGGTATGCGTCGAGGACGACATCGCGATGACGGCCCGATCAGATCGGATGTGCCCGGCAGTTCTCATCGCCGAAACTGTCCCCGGCAGGTCGGCTCCGAAATCGTGCAGGAACGGCCGGTCAGGAGCAGGAGCTCAGATCGCTCTACGGAGCGTGTAGCCGCGCGGGGTGACGACGAACCCGGCCTCCTGCAGGGCGAGCGCGAAGTCGGTGCCGTAGACGCCGTCGCCGTTCACCTTCTCGACCGTGAGGGTGTCGAGGCGCCTGGCTCGCGCCGTCGCCGCCAGGTCGGACGAGGCCGCCCGCAGCACATCGAGGTCGTCGCTGAACGACAGCACTGTGCGACCGCCCCGTTCGAGGTACAGCACGAGCGCTCCGTCGACCAGCACGACCAGCCCGCCCGCCTTGCGCCCAGGACGGTGGGAGACGCCCTCACGACGCGGCCAGCCGAGTGCGGCGCCGTACGGGTTCGCCGGATCGGTCGCCGCAAGTGTGACCGCCGTACGCGGCGGAGGGTCGGCGAGACCGGCGAAGGTGCGGAGGCGGTCGACGGTCGCGGATGCCGCGAACTGCGCGGCCCCCAGCTTCTCGATGACGTAGCCACGGCGGCAGTGCCCGGCCTCTTCGAAGCCCGCCAGCACCCGGTACGCCTGAGCGAAGCCGCCGGGCACGCCCTCGGCCTGCACGGCACCGCGGGTGACCACGCCGTACCTGTCGAGGAGGAGCCCCGCCGTGACGGTCGCGCGGCGCGCGGCATCCGTCTCCACTGCGGGCAGGAGCGACCAGCGGCCTCCGATGGACGTCGGCCTCGGGGCGGTGCGGGTGAGGGACACCCCGCGGTAGGTGCGCGCTCGCGGAGCCCGGCGGGTGACCTTGTGCGCCTGCGAGCCGCCGGCGAGCAGCGATCGCAACGGCGAGAAGGTGTCGTTGGTGACCCGCCCCGCCCAGGTCAGCGACCACAGTGCGTCGAGCACGGACTGCTCGTTCTCGGCGCCGGTCATCTCCTTCAGCTGCGCGGCGAAGTAGGCGCCCCCGGCGTGCAGAGCCGACAGCACCTGGGCCTCCAGGGATCCGGTCGCCAGCTCCGTCTCGGGCTCGGGGAGCGTGAAGGGAGCGAGGTCGGCAGGGTGCAGCGACACCCAGCCGTCGCGACCGGGGAGCGTGCCGTTGCCGGCCCAGACGACCTCGCCGGCGGCCGTCAGCTCGTCGAGCATCGCGGGGACGTAATCGTGCACACGCGAGGGGAGCACCAGCGACTCCCAGGCGCTCGCGGGGATGGGCACCCCGGCGAACTGCTCGATCACGCTGAGCACCCCGTCGAGGCCGTCGAGAGGGCGCTTCAGATGCTGCCAGTCGGGGAGGAACCGCGCGTACGCCTCTGGGGACACCGGCTCGACACTGCCGCGGATGGCGGCGAGCGAGCGCATCCGCAGACGCCGCAGCACCTCGGTGTCGCACCACTCCAGATCGGAGGCGCTGCCTGCGGCCTCCGGCAGGAAGTATCCGCTGGTGATGCGCCCGGCGGTCTCCAGCCGCTGCAGGGTGTGGCGTGCGACGGCCGCGCCGAGTCCGAAGCGAGAGGCGACGGCATCCGTCGTGAACGGACCGTGCGTGCGGGCGTGCCGGGCGACGAGGTCGCCGAGAGGATCGGCCACCGGTTCGAGGAAGGCCACGGGGATGCCGGTCGGGAGCGCGACCCCGAGGGCGTCGCGCAGTCGACCCGCGTCTTCGATCGCCGCCACCCGCGACACCCCGGCGACGGTCACGGGGATCGCCCGCCGAGCGGCGACGAGGGCGTCGAGGTGAGAGGCGGCATCCGAGGGCTCCTCGAGCCGCTCTGCGACCTCCGCGGCATCCAGCGGTCCCAGCATCCTGAGCAGGTCGGCGACGCCCTCGAGCCCCCGAGCTCGGCGCTCGGGGTCGAGGCGCTGGGCCTCTCGTTCGAACTGCGCGATCACCGCGGGATCGAGCAGTTCACGCAGCTCGACCGTCCCCAGCAGCTCGCCGAGCAGGGCGGGGTCGACCGAGAGCGCGGCGGCCCTGCGCTCGGCCAGCGGCGAGTCGCCCTCGTACATGAAGGCGCCGACGTACCCGAACAGCAGATCGCGCGCGTAGGGCGACGGCTGCGCGGGTTGCGTCTCGACGAGCCGGACGCGTCGGTCGGCGATCGCGGTCGCGAGCTTTCGCAGCGACGGAAGGTCGTAGACGTCCTGCAGCACCTCGCGCAGGGTCTCCAGGATCACCGGGAAGGTCGGATGCCGCCTCGCCACCTCGAGCAGTTGCGCCGAGCGCTGACGCTGCTGCCACAGCGGCGTCCGCTTGTTCGGGTTCATGCGCGGCATGAGCAGCGCGCGCGCCGCGCACTCGCGGAACCGAGAGGCGAACAGGGCAGAGCCGCCGACCTCCTCCGTGACCAGATGCTCCAGCTCGTCGGGGTCGAACACGAAGAGGTCGGCCCCCGGAGGCTCGGCCTCGGCATCGGGGATGCGCACGATGATGCCGTCGTCGCTCGCTACCGCCGATCCCTCGACGCCGAGTCGCTCGCGGACCCGCGCGTTGATCGCGAGCGCCCACGGGGCGTGCACCTTCATGCCGTACGGGGAATGCAGGATGACGCGCCAGTCGCCGACCTCGTCGCGTCCGCGCTCGACGGTGAGAGTCCTGTCGGTGGGAAGAGTGCCGGTGGCCTCTCGCTGCTCGGTGAGGTAAGCCATGAGGTTCGCCCTCGCCTGCTCGTCGAGACCCGCCTCGATCAGGCGTTGCGCCGCCTTCTCGGGCGTCGCCGCCGACACCTCTCGAGAGAACTTGCCGAGCGCCTCGCCCAGCTCGAACGGACGGCCGATGCCGTCGCCGTGCCAGAACGGGACCTTGCCCGGCTGGCCGTACGCGGGGATCACGTTGACGCGGTCGTGCGTGATCTCGGCGATGCGCCAGCTGGTGGTGCCGAGCGTGAACACGTCGCCGACGCGCGACTCGTAGACCATCTCCTCGTCGAGCTCGCCGACCCTCGCGCCCGTGGTCTCGCCGGCCACGAACACCCCGAACAGACCGCGATCGGGGATCGTGCCGCCGCTCGTCACGGCGATGCGCTGCGCACCGGGACGGCCGGTCAGCGTGCCGGCATCCCTGTCCCACACCAGACGCGGCCGCAGCTCGGCGAACTCGTCGGACGGGAAGCGCCCCGCCAGCAGGTCGAGCGTCGCCTCGTACGCCGAGCGGGGGAGCGATTGGAAGGGGGCCGAGCGGCGGACCGTCTCGAACCACTCCTCGACGCTGATCTCGCCGAGCGCGCTGGCGGCGACCGTCTGCTGGGCCAGGATGTCGAGCGGATTGCGCGGCACCTGGATGGCCTCGATCTGCCCCGCCAGCATCCGCTCGGTGACGATGGCGGTGTGCAGGACGTCGCCTCGGTGCTTGGGGAAGAGGGCGGCGCGGCTGATCTCGCCGACCTGGTGCCCCGCGCGTCCGACGCGCTGAAGGCCGGAGGCGGCGGAGGGCGGCGCCTCGACCTGGATCACGAGGTCGACCGCGCCCATGTCGATGCCGAGCTCGAGGCTGCTGGTCGCCACGACGCAGCGGAGGATGCCGGACTTCAGCTCCTCCTCGACCTGCGCCCGCTGCTCCTTCGACACCGAGCCGTGGTGGGCCTTCGCGAGCACGGGGTCGGCGCCCGCTGTCGCCCCCGCCTGCGCCATCATCGCGGCGGGGATCGTCGCCTCTGGGAGCGGGATGCCGTTGCGCTCCGAGTAGATCTCGTTGAGGCGACCAGTGAGCCGTTCGGCGAGCCTCCGCGAGTTCGCGAACACGATCGTGGAGTTGTTCTCGAGGATGCGATCGACGATCGCCTCCTCGACATGGGGCCAGATCGAGCCGGTGACCTCCGTGTACTCGGCGGGCTCTCCGTCGACGGGGGCGGCGACCCCCGGGGGTGGCGGCGGGTTCGTCATGTCGTCCATCGGAACGACGACGGCGAGTTCGAAGGTCTTGGACGCGGGAGGCGCGACGATCTCCACCGGCGCTGCTCCGCCGAGGAAGCGCGCCACCTCGTCGATCGGCCGCACCGTGGCCGACAGGCCGATGCGCTGCGCCGGGCGCTCGGCGCCGTGGGCCGTGCGCAGGGCGTCGAGCCGCTCGAGGCTCACCGCGAGATGCGCGCCGCGCTTGGTCGCCGCCACCGCGTGCACCTCGTCGATGATCACGGTGTGCACGTCGCGCAGGGTCTCCCCGGCGCGACTGGTCAGCATCAGATACAGCGACTCCGGGGTGGTGATGAGGATGTCCGGAGGATCGGAGACGAGCTTGCGCCGGTCGCTCGACGTCGTGTCGCCCGACCGAACCCCGACCGTGACCGACGGCGAGGTCGTTCCGAGGCGCCGGGCCGACTGTCCGATGCCGATGAGGGGGGAGCGCAGGTTGCGCTCCACATCGACGCCCAGCGCCTTCAGCGGCGAGATGTAGAGGATGCGGGTGCGGGCGGCATCCTTCTTCGGCTCCGCTCCGCCCGCCGCCATGCGCTCGCGGAACACGCTGTCGATCGCCCAGAGGAACGCCGAGAGCGTCTTGCCCGAGCCCGTCGGTGCGACGACCAGGGCGTGCTTGCCCGCCGAGATCGCGTCCCACGCACCCGCCTGCGCCGGAGTGGGCGCGGTGAACGCCCCACGGAACCAGTCCTGCGTCGCGGGGGTGAACCGGTCGAGCACGCGATGCTCTGAGCCTGTCGAAGCGTCGCTCATCCCTCCATCATCGCCGAGGGGACGGACATGGGCTCCGGTCACTCGTTCGGGATGACGATCCAGAGGAGCACGTACGCCCACAGCGACAGACCTGCGAACAGCACCAGCAGCACACTGAGCACGCGGACGGTGGACGCCTTCACCCCGAAGCGCAGGGCGAGGGCGGCGCAGACGCCGGCGAGCATGCGGTCGTCCCGGGGGCGCACGAGAGGGTTCATGGGTCCCATACTGCCCTTGCGTCGTCGTTCATGACGGATGCTCGTGCTGATGTCGGCGGGACGCGCGAGGATGGGCGCATGGGTCTCCACACGACGAACTACGTCTCGACGTTCATCGAGGTCGCCGACGACTGCCCTGCAGACGGCGCCACCGAGCCGCCGACGACCGAGAAGCCGACGATCGCCGCGCTCCACTACCGGCTGATCACCGAACAGCCCTACGCACGCACCTCGGACGACGTGATCTTCGAGACGTTCGCGCTCCGCGCCGGCATCGCATCGGACGACGACGACGCCAGGGCGGTGTTCTTCTCGAAGGGCCAGCCCTGCCTGAGATCGTCGCCGCTGGGCAAGCGCTACGGCTGGGGCATCCTCCACGACGCCGACGGCAGGGTCGCCCTCGTGCCCCGGGAGTCCGAGGAGTACGCGGCCCTCGCCGCGGACCCCTCGCTCGCGCACACGCGGGCGATGCGGAGCCGTCGCGCATGAGTGACGGACGCGCGCTGCGCCGATCCGTCAGACTCGCTCCGGCGCCGGGGCCCAGGCGGTCGCGAAGGCGCCCCACATGATCGGGGAGTGACGCGGGTCTCCGGTGGAGGTCCACCGCATGCGCTGCTCCCGCTGCCAGGCAGCCAGGGAGCCGACCGGGTCGTGCGACTCGTGCGCGGCGTTCACGGCGATGACCGCGTCGGTCAGCATCCCCTCCGCACGGTCGCCGAGAGCGGGGACGAGACGGCGCAGACCCGCCTCGGTGGGCAGGGTCCACCGGGTCGCGGTCACGTACTCCGCGCCGCGGTGCAGGAACGCGGCCACGAGACCGGTCGGCTCGGCGAAGCGCAGGTCGGTGCCGGAGTCGCACGCGATGAGCGCCACGCGGTTCGGCGCGGTCAACGGCGGGAGCCCTGCGCCGCCCAGGGCGATCTCGGCGGCGGAGTAGGGCCGATGCGCCCCGATCGGCGGGGTGTCACCGGGGGCGTCTGCGCCGTCGGACAGGTGGAGGCGGGCGTCGAGCGCGTGCGTCGAGGCGGTGACGTGCCCGACGTAGAGGAGCCGTCCTGCCCCGTCGAGGGCATTCGCCAACGCGATTCGGTCGATGTCCGCACGGCGGAACGCGTCTCCCTGCGGCATCCGTCGCCGTCCGAGCGCGTCGATGGCCAGCGCCAGCGGGGAGTCGGGCGAGACGGGGCCGAGCACGCTCCCCAGCTCGCTCGTGTCGGAGAAGCCGGGGACCACCGGATCCAGCACCGCCGCGACGGGGGAGGAGGGCGACCAGGGCGACACCGATCTGGACGGATCGTTGCGCAGCGTGGCGGGCAGCAGGACGGACGCATCGGCCATGTCGACGCCGCGTTCACGACCGGAGGTGCTCAGCAGCTCCCACGGCAGCTGCGCGGTGGAGGGAGACAGCTGGATCCGCAGATGAGGGCGCAGTCCGGCCTCTTCGAGGGCGTCGAGCTCGGCGCCCAGCCACTGCGGGATCAGCGCGGCGGTGAGCATCCCGGCGAGCTCCTGCTCGCGCTCCGGGTCCAGGAGGTCGCCGTGGGTGAGTGCTCTGGTCAGCGCATCGACCCCGCTCTCTCCCGGCAGGGGGGAGGGCAGGGCCCGCGCGAGGCGGTCGAGCACCGGCGCGACGAGATCCCGGGCGATGAGGGTCATCCGGGGCGAGCTGCGCTGGTGCTCCCACACCCAGCTCACGAACAGATCGTCGCCGTCGACGAAGCGCAGACGGGCCGTCGGCCGCTCGCCGTCTGGCAGATCGAGGAGCACGGCGGCGCCCTCGGCGCGGGCGAGGGGCAGTGGGGCGCCGAGGCCGGGGAGCTGTCTCCAGTTGCTCACCACGCCGGCACCACAGCCTCGGAGCGCAGCGGGACGCCGTACTCGGCCTCCGCCTTCCGGATCCACGTGTCGAGCGCCGGCGCGGCGCCGGGTACGGCGATGACCCGCGGCGGCGGCGCGAAGCGGAAGGATGCCGTGCCCTCTCCGCCGAGCAGGCCCGCAGCGGCCGCAGGGAGCTCGTCGCGCTCCCGCTCGTCGCGCTCCCTCTCGACGGCGGAGGCCCGCGGCCGCTCGAAGGGGAGGGGCGCGGTGACCTCGACCGCGGCATCCGCCTGCAGCGTCACGGACGCAGCCGCGTTCTCGACGAGCTCGAACAGCAGCGCGGAGTCGCCGAGCGTGCGGGCCAGGCGGAACGCCAGCGCGCGTGCGGGTGCGGCGACCTGCAGGCTCCAGCGCTCCCTGGTGCCACCGGGTGCGAACCCGTCGCGCAGCGCCTCCGTGAGCAGAAGGACGGGGATCGCGAGGTCGCGCGCCTTCTCCAGCCGGGCGAGACGAGAGCGCGGGGTGATCGACATCGCCGCCCACTCGGCGTGCATCTCGGCGCGTCGCAGGTCGATCCTGCCGCGATCGTGGGGTGATCGCGCGAGCTCCCGTGCGGCGCGGTAGGCGTCGTCGGCCGCCGGATACCGATTGCGTGCCGACTCCGCGTCGCCGAGGAACGAGTAGGCCTCCAGCCGCTCGTGCACGGCGGCATCCCGGTCGAGCTCATCGAGCAGCACGCGCAGCGCCTTGGCGGCCGCCCCCGTCCGCCCCGACTGCAGCAGTACAGCGGCGAGTCCCGTCCTGCTGGCAGCCAGCCGTGTCGTGAGGCCGATCCGTCTGGCGAGCTCGGCGGCCTGACGGAAGCCCTCCTCCGCCTCACGGAGCCGTCCCTCCTGCATCGCCACGCGAGCGAGGTTCTCGACGGCGTGCTGGCGGCTCGTCGCGTCGCCGGAGAGTTCCTGGGCCTGATGCGCGAGCTGCAGATACTCCCGTGCGGCGGTGTCGTCGCCGGTGCGCTGAGCGATCACGCCGAGGTTCGCGTATGCGTGTCCGGAGAGCTCGGGGCCGACGCCCAGAGCGACGGACAGGGCGCGCTGGGCCTCGTCCTGCGCCTCCTGCAGACGGCCGGTGGTGATCAGCACCACAGTGCGCGCGTTGTGCACGGAGAACGCGAGGAGCTCGCGCTGATCGAGGTCGTCCGCGTCCAGCTGGGCCTCGGCCTCCGCGATGCCGGAGAGGGCGTCGTCGAGACGGTCCAGCTGCGTGAGGGTCTGCGCCCTCGACAGCATGCCGTTGATCAGCACGGTGCGCGTCGCGCGTTCGTCTCCGATCAGGCCGAGCGCATCGGATGCCGCGGCCAGGCCCTCGTCGGCCGTGCGCAGCGCCTCGGCCAGATCGCCGCGGAACTCGTGCGCCGCCGCGAGGTTCAGCAGCGCCCTGGCGCGCATGTCCAGGCCCTCACCGTCGACATCGGCCACGCGGGTGAGGGCCACCACCTCGCGCAGCGCGACCGCGGCCTCGTCCACGCGCCCCTCGTGCAGCATCATCGCCGCCTCGTTGTTCCTGTCGCGTCCCGGCTTCCACCGAGGAGTCGCCGGGATGCGGCCGAGCACGGCGCTCGGCGGGCGCTCCTCGGGGGAGGTCATCGGCTCGACCCCGCGGCCCGTTCAGCGAGGGAGGCGTCGGGGGAGAGCATCCGCGTGGCCGCGAAGGAGAGCACCCGTTCGCGGTCCGCCGCCGAGTCAGGAGCATCGGCGTCAGCGGGACTCAGTACGGGGTCCCGCACCCAGAGCAGCCGTTCGCCTGCGGGGAGGAAGAGAGCGGATGCCGGAACCTCCGCCTGGCCGCGGAAGAGCGCCCCGTCGCGGCGGAGGGCGACGTCGACGCCGAGCTCCGCCGGTCCGAAGCGCGCGGCGAGCGTGCGGCCGGAGGACGGGGCGTCGACGGCGGGCACCTCCACCCGCAGCGTCACGACACCGGCGCTCTGCCGCAGCGTCCACCGCGCCTCGGCCTCCGCGTCGACCGTCTGCGCGGGCACGTCGCCCCACCGCACGGAGGCCGAACGGGAGGCGACCTCGATGCCGTCGGACGCATCCCGCGCTCCACCCGCGGCGAGCGCCCACTCCTGACGGACCTGCGCGGCGTCCGCCGCAGCGGTCTCTGCCGGATCGAGGGCCACGCCGTAGTCCTCGGACAGCGCCGTCAGCGCGGAGAGGAGCCGTTCCCCCTCCGCGGTGAGCGCAGGAGGGAGCGCGGTCAGGGCGGATGCGATGCCGGCGGCGTCGGCGAGGGCCCTCTCGGTCGCCAGGTCGTCGTCGAGGAGGTGCTCCACGGCGTGCGAGACGAGCGCGATCTCGGCGGCGAGCAGCACCGGGTCGACGGCGGGCACCCGAGATCCGGCCGGCCACCACGCCTTCGTCCAGGAGAGGCGAACGAGACGGAGCACGGCGTCGATGACCGTCTGATCGCCCGGTTCGACGCGGGTCGCACCGTGGACGCCGCGGATGACGGCATCCGCTGTCTCCGGCCCGTACACGTCTGCGAGCCAGGCGCTCGCCGCGTCGACGTCGTCGATGTCGGCATCCGGAAGGGAGGCAGGCCCGGTCGGGTCCCCGTGCAGCAGCCCGCCCCTGACCTCGACCACCGCGGTGAGACAGGGCACCCGATCGAACGCTCCGTCGGCCGAGGAGAGGTGCGCGAGATCGCCCTGCACCCTGATCCGCAGGGTCATGCCGCCTCCGTCGCTTCCCGCTCGTCCGCGCCGCGGACCATCATCGTCTTCAACCGCTGGCGCTGATCCATCACGACCGAGCGCAGCACGCCGTCGAGGAGATCCCACACGTCCCGCGGATCGAGGGGCTGCTCGCGCAGCTCCCTGCCGTGCAGACGCACCCACAGTCGCCGCAGGTATCCGCGCCGCACGGTGCGGATGTCGTCGACGACGGATGCCGGCACTCCGCTGGCACCCTCGGGAAGCCGCAGCGCCCGGCGCACGTAGGCCTCGCGGTGCCAGCGGGCCGCGAGCAGACGGTGGGCCGCGGTCGGCTGCGCCGCGCGTCCCGCGTCGAGGGCGGTGCTCGCCTCGGCGCCGAGCAGCATGGCGACCCTGCTGTCCTCCTCGCCGAGCTGCCAGGCGCTCGTCGAGCGGACGATCTCCGCGGCGATCAGCTCTTCCGCGTCGATGCCGAGATCCACGCGCGCGCCGCCCGAGAGCGCGGCGAAGAGGCGCTCGAAGATCGAGCGGTCGAAGGGCAGCGGCAGGTCGCGCTTGGACGCCGTCTCACCGAGCCGGGGTGCGGGAGGGAGCAGATGCCGGGTCAGCCCGAGCTGCTGCGCGGCTCCGTCGTCGGCGAGCCGAGCGCCCGCCGTGGAGCCCGCGGAGCCGTCCACGAGAAGGGAGAGGGGCGCCGACCCGTCCCCGGTCGGGCAAGCGTCGAGGGCGGCGGCCACCGTCTCCGCCGATTCCGACGCCGACGCCGCTGCGGGTCCGGGGCCGGGGCGGCGTGCCCATGCGTCGCCGAGCTCCTCGCCGAGACGCGTCGCAGCCGTCTCGTCTCTGAGCAGCTCCCGCACCTGAGCGAGCAGCGAGTCGCCCGAGGCCTCGGCGATCTCCGTCACGACCTCTGCGGCGACGACATCGGCATCGGCCGACGGCGGCCCCGAGGTGCGGGCCAGCTCGAAGCAGCGCTGGAAGTACTTCTCCTGCGGGTTGCCGTCGGTGATCCGCAGTCGTCGCCGAGCGGCCTTCAGCTCCAGGAACCAGGCTGCCGCAGCGGTCAGATCGCCGCCGGCGGCCCGGATGCGGTCGTGCAGCTCGGCCGCGGCATCCGACGTCAGAGTCCCCCCGGCGAGTCCGGGATTCTGCACCGGGCGGATCACCAGCGGATCGAGGATCAGCTTCAACGTGCGGGCGAGCGGACGCCCCGAGCCGTTGCTCAGCGCAGCGACACCCGGACCGAGCTCCCGCCACGCCTCGGCGATCACGAGCGCGCGCGGGCGCCGTCCCTCTGCGGACTCCGCAGCGGGGGCCGAGGGGGAGAGCTTCAGGGGCGCGCTCATGACCGCCAGCCTATAGAGCCGACACGACGGCGCGTCGAAACCCGTGATCGGGAGACCGAGGGCGACGGGCATCCTGACGGCATGAACACGAACGAGTCGCGAGGGTATGTGCTCAACGGCAGCACGGTCGTCCCGCTGGGTTCCTCGGCGGTGCCGCCGCCGAGGTCCCACGATCCGAAGCGGGTGCGCCGCCGCCTCCGGCTCCGCTTCCTCGGCTTCCTCCTCGCGCCCGTGCTCATCGGCGGGCTGATCTTCATCGCGACGGCGCTGTTCAGCCCGTCGTCGCGCGACGTGGAGATCCTCCCCGGCGCCGCGGCGATCAGCATCGACGAGCAGGACGTGGCGCTCGTCGTCTACGCCGACGACTCCCGTCCCGGTATCGGCGAGCCGATGTTCCAGACCCGCGCGGCGGCGATCCGGCTGTCCGACGGCGTGACGCTCTGGGACCAGCGCCTGAACGAGGAACTCGGCAGCGAGGCCGCGGCGCTCGCCGGCGACTCGTCGCTCGTCTACGTCGCCACCGATGAGGGACTCGTGATCTTGGATGCCGCGACCGGTGCGATCCGCGCCGAGGGGCACGGCATCGACGGCATCGGGGCGGATGCGGTGTTCTCGGCATCCGCGTACGGCTACGACGTCGAGACGAACGCGGTCGTGGCGCTCACCGGAACCGGCGCGGTCGTGCAGATCCCCGTCGGCGCCCTCGCGGCATCCCCGGCGGAGGCATCCGTCGCGAGGCGCTGGCAGGGCACGCTCAGCGCCTCGGCCTTCCTGGACACCGCCGCCCTCACCAGGCTCGTCGACACGGCGACGGCGACGGACGGCACGACCGTGGAGATCGAGACGGTGGCCGAGGCCGTGAGTCGGGACGCCCTGGTGATCACGTCGCCGGACGGTGCACTCATCCGCCGCACGGAACTCGTCGACGCCGAGATCATCCCGCTCACCGGCGCGCAGACCCGACTCGGGGTCATGCTCCCGACCGGGCAGTTCCTTGAGGGCGACTTCAGCGACATCGACCAGGACGACATCGAGGCTCTGCTCGAGGCCGCGAGCGCGCAGGCATCAGCGGGCGGTGCGCTCTCGTCGCCCGCGGGGTTCGCCTCGGGATACGTGCTCGTGCAGCACCGCGAGTCGGTCAACGCCGAGCGGATGCTGCTGAGCAGCGTGTCCGTCGCCACGGGGGAGCTCGTCGACACGGTCGAGATGGGGGCCGACGCGATGAGGGCGATCGCCGGTCCGTCGGGGACGACGGCGGTCATCGCGGCTGATCCGGACGCCTGGCAGCCCGACACCCTCCGCGTGCTCGACGCCGACGGATCCCTGCGCCGCATCGAGGTCGGGTCGGTGCCGTGGTGGGTGATCTCGTTCGGATGACGCGGCTTCGTGGACGGTGTCGTACCCAGGTACGACACCGTCCACGAAGGGGCACTCCGGGGCGACGCGGCGGGTCGACCCCGAAATCTACGGTCGATTCATGCCCACGAATCCTCACAGCCCCACCGCACCAGGAGTCCCCCTCAGAGTCGTCGCCGCACTCGCGGGAAGCGTCCTGGTCGGCATCGCCCTGACGATCATCTGGATCGCGCGACTGAGCACCGACCGCACGCTGTACGTGAGCGGTCTGGGGGCCGACGGCGAGCCGACGGCGGGGTGGTTCGAGATGGCGCTGCTGCTGCTCGTCGCGGGAGGATTCTCCGTCGCGTGGGCGGCCCGCGGCCTCCGCGCGGCTGTTCCGATCCTGAGTATCGGCACGCCGTCGCTCTCCGTCGCACTGTCCTCGTCGCTGTTCCTCGTGGCCTCTCAGGTGCCCTGCACCTCGGGATGCCCGCTGCCCGTCGGGCCCACGTTCACCTGGCAGGACCTGATCCACACCAGCGTCGCGGTGCTCGCCTTCGCCCTGGCCGCGGTGGCGATGCTCCAGGCGTCGTTCGTGCAGGGCCGGCCGGTGCTGCGCGCGCTCTCGCTGGGGTCGGGGATCGCCACCGCTCTCATCGCCGCGGCGGGTGGGATCCTCTCCCTCCTGCAGTACCGCACCGACATCGGCAGCATGCTGGAGCTCGTCGCGACCACGGTCGGGATGGGGTGGCTCATGATCCTCGGGGTCTCGACGGCGCACACGCAGCGGAGCCTCCTCTCGGCCTCTGCGAGTCGGGACGGGAAAGGCGCCCACGACGGAGCACGTCTCGGGGCGGCGCGCGCAGAGGCGTTCGCGGCATCCGCGTGAGGGGCGCGGTGCGTAGAGTCGTCCCATGGCCGAGTCTCCCGTCTCCCCGCAGGCGCCGGTCCGCGAGGACGAGCTGCCACGGCCGCCCGGCGCCGTCCGCCGGTTCTGGAGCGGACACCCGCTCCTCGTCGATGCCGTGCTCGCCGGCGTCTACCTCCTCTTCGCCACGCTCTGGGCGACCGTCACCCCGCTCTCCTCGGGGGTGTGGTCGCCGTTCGGCCCGATCCTCGTGCCGCTCGTCGGCGGCATCGTGGCGACGGCATCCCTCTTCGTGCGGAGACGCCGCCCGTGGGTCACGTTCGCGGTCTTCGGAGCGGTCGCGGCCCTGTGCCTCGTCGTGGATGCACCCGCCGAGCCGTTCGGCATCGCCATCGCCCTGTACGCGGTGTTCGTCTACCGGTCCAACCGCAGCGGATGGATCGGCTTCGGCATCGCGGCGCTCGCCGGCTGCATCCTCTTCCCCGCGATCGATGCCGCGCTCCGGGGGCGTCAGGAGAGCCCTCTCTCCTCGGCGCCGACCGGGCTGCTGCTCCTCGTCGTGCTGCTCGTCTCCGCGCTGCTCGGGGTGACGGTGGGCGACCGGCGCCGCTACATCGGGGCGATCCTCGACCGTGCCAACCAGCTGGCGCGGGAGCGGGATCAGCAGGCGCGGCTGGCGACCCTGGCCGAGCGCGCGAGGATCACGAGGGAGATCCACGACGTCGTGGCCCACAGCGTGTCGGTCATGGTCTCGCTCGCCGACGGCGCCGCCGCGCTGGCGGAGAAGGACCCGACCCGCGCGCGGAGCGCCGTGCAGGAGATCGGCGCGGTGGGGCGGCAGTCCCTCCTCGAGATGCGACAGCTGCTCGGCGCGCTGGGCGACGAGGGCACCGACGGCGAGGAGCGGTCGCCGCTGCAGCCGAACCCTGGCGTCGGCGACCTCGCCGCGCTGATCGAGACGTTCCGCACCGCCGGACTGCCCGTCGTGACGCGCACGCATGGCGAGCCGCCGGCATCCCCTGCGCTCCAGAACGCGGTGTTCCGGATCGTCCAGGAGGCGCTCACGAACGTCCTCCGCTACGCCGCCGAGCCCCGTACGGTGACTGTGACCCTCGACTTCAGGGAGGGTGCGGTCGTCGTCGACGTCATGGACGACGGGCGGGCGGGACCCCCGGCGGAGTCGGTCGGCTCCGGGCGCGGGCTCGTCGGCATCCGAGAGCGGGTCCGCCTCTACGGGGGAACGGCGGATGCCGGTCCGATCGAGGGCGGAGGGTGGCGCGTGCACGTGGAGATGCCGGAACAGGAGGCGCAGCGATGAGCGGCGAACGGATACGGGTGCTGATCGTCGATGACCACGAGCTGATCAGGCGCGGCATGAGGATGGTCCTCGACGCCGAGGACGATCTGGACGTCGTCGGCGAGGCCGTGTCGGGGACGGACGCGGTGCATCAGGCGGAGCAGCTCGCCCCCGATGTGGTCCTCATGGACATCAGGATGCCGGAGATGGACGGCATCGAGGCGACCAGGCGCATCGTCAGGAGCGCGCCGTCGACCAGGGTCCTCGTGCTCACGACCTTCGACCTCGACGAGTACGCGTTCGGCAGTCTGCGCGCGGGGGCCAGCGGATTCCTGCTGAAGAACACGCCCCCGGCGACGCTGACGGCGGCGATCCGCTCGATCGCCGCCGGCGATGCCCTCGTCTCCCCCCGCGTGACGAGAGCGATGCTGGACCTGTTCGCGACACGGCTGCCGCGGCAGGCCGGCGACATCGATCAGCGCGTCGGCGCTCTCACGGAGCGCGAGCGGGAGGTGTTCCTCGCCATCGCGAAGGGGCTCAACAACGCGGAGATCGGCGAGCGGCTGTTCGTCACGGAGTCGACGGTCAAGACGCACGTCGGCCGGGTCCTGCAGAAGCTCGACCTCCGCGACCGCGTGCAGGCCGTGATCATGGCCTACGAGGCCGGTCTGGTCTGACGACGCGGCGGGGCTGGTCTGACGACGCGGCGGGGCTGGTCTGACGACGAGGCCGGGATGGTGCGGCGGCGTGACCGGGATGGTGTGGCAGATGTGGCGGCGTGACCGGTCTGACGACGAGGCCGGTCTGGTGCGGCGCGTGACCGGGTAGGCGTGGCGGAGTGTCGGGCTGGTGCGACGGTGCGGCCGGCCAGGGAGGCGATGCCCCCGGACCGGCCGCACCGCGCGGGTCAGCCGACCTCGCGCAGCATCCCCTCCGCATCGATCTCGAGCGTGAGATCGAGATCGAGCCGAGCGAGGAACGCGTCGTCGTGGCTGACGATGAGCACGGCGCCGCGGTACGCGCGCAGCGCCTCGACGAGCTGGTCGACCGTGTCGAGGTCGAGGTTGTTCGTCGGCTCGTCCAGCACCACGAGCTGAGGTGCGGGGTCGGTGAGCAGCAGCGCGGCCAGCGCCACGCGGAAGCGCTCGCCTCCCGACAGCGCAGCGACAGGGCGCTCCGCCGTGGCTCCGCGGATGAGGAACCGGGCGAGCCGGTTGCGCAGCTCCTTCTCGGGCACCTGGGGTGCGGCATCCGCGATGTTCTCGAAGACCGAACGGGTCTCGTCGAGTCCGTCCACGCGCTGCGGCAGGTAGCCGATCCGGTCGGTGTGAGCCGTGGCCTCGAGGTCCGGGCCGCCGGAACTCCGGAGATCCGGGGCGGAATCCGCCGGAACCGCTCCGGTCGGCTCGTATCCCGGGGAATCTCCGGAGTTCTGGCGCCCGCTCTCGACCAGCCGCTCCAGCAGCGTGGTCTTGCCCGCTCCGTTGCGCCCGATCAGCGCGACGCGCTCCGGACCCTGCAGGATCCACGAGCGCTCGCCGTCGCCGATCTCGGCGATCCGGCGCGCCCGCGAGACCTCGGGGTCGGGCAGCTCGATCTTCATCGACGAGTCCGAACGCACGCGGCGCCCCGCCTCGTCGAGGGAGGCGCGCGCGGCATCCTCCTTCGCTCCGACCTCGGTGCGCAGCTTTCCCGCTGAGACCTCTGCGGCCATCTTCCGGCCGTGCGCGACGATCTTCGGCACGCGCTTCTCGACCTCGGCCTTGTTCGCCATCTTCGCGCGCGTCGCGAGCTTGGACTCGGCCTCGATCCGCTGGCGCTTCTCCTTGCGGAGCACCTGCTTGGCGGTGACCTCGGCCTGCTTCGCGGCATCCTGCTCGGCGTCCAGCCAGGCGCGCCACGCGGAGTACGGTCCGCCGAACACGCTCAGCGTCTGCGCGTACAGCTCGGCGGTGTCGTCCATCAGCTCCAGCAGCGAGATGTCGTGGCTGACCACGATGAGCGTGCCCTTCCACGACCTCACCATCGCCGCCAGCTTCGCGCGGGCGTCGCGGTCGAGGTTGTTCGTGGGCTCGTCGAGGAGCGTGATCGGCGCTCGCCGCAGGCGGATGCCGGCGATCGCGACCAGCACGGCCTCGCCGCCCGACAGCTCTCCGACGCGGCGGTCGAGGAAGTCGGGCGAGAGGCCGGCCTCGGCGAGGGATGCCTCCGCCCTGGCCTCGATGTCCCAGTCGTCGCCAACCGCGTCGAAGTGCGCCGGGTCGACGTCGCCGGCGCCGATCGCGCGGACGGCGTCGAGCGCCTCGGCCACGCCGAGCAGTTCGGCGACGCGCCGGTCGACGTCGAGGGTCAGCTGCTGCGGGAGGTAGGCGACCTCTCCGGTGGCCGAGACGACACCCGAGGTGGGCGCCAGTTCTCCGGCCATCAGGCGCAGCAGCGTGGACTTGCCGGCGCCGTTGCGTCCGACCAGTCCGGTGCGGGCCGATCCGAAGGCGCCGGACACGGCGTCGAGCGCCGTCTGCCCGTCGGGCCAGGTGAAGGTGAGGCGGTCGAGGGTGACCGATGCATGAAGGGTGGGGGTTGACATGGTGTCTCCTGTCGAGTGCGAGGGTGCACTGACACCGAGCCCTCGGGGAGTCGTCGGAAGACGACCTCGCAAGGAGGGAGATGGGCCGTGGATCAGCCGTCGTCGGGTCAGCGCGCGGAAAGAAGAGCGCGGAGGCGACGGATCAGATCAAAGGACTTCCAGACACGGCGGACAGGACTCCACGACGATACCCCCGCCTCCGCGGTGCGCGCAACCCGGGCGTGTCGCGCCGGGATGTCCACCGCGCGGGGGATGCCGCAGGGCCTCCGGACTCGTAGCGTGGAGGAATGGCAGACGAGAGCATGAGTCCCGGCGAGATGATGCAGCGCGTCGGCATGGGGGCCGGACTCGCGATCGGAATCGGCGTCGGCGTCTCTCTCGGCACGGGTTTCCAGAACCTGGCGCTCGGCATGGGGATCGGCGTCGGGATCGGAACCCTCGTCATGATGTGCTTCATCAGCGCCGGATCGAAACTCCGGAAGCAGGAGTGGGCGGCGGCGCAGGCGGCGCGTGAGTCCTCCGACACGGATGCCGAGGATGACTCCGAGAGCGGGGCCGGAGCGGGGAGTGGGGCCGGCGCCGAGAGTGGAGCCGGCGCTGGTGCCGTGGCCGACGGCGAGCCTGACGCGGATCGACCGGGCCCGCGCTCCTAGTCGGCGGTCAGCCCTCGAGCCACTTCGCGATGAAGTGGCGCACGTCGCCGAGCTCCTCCTCGGAGATGCTGTGGGTGAGTCCCGTGTAGACGCGGCCGGAGAGGTCGGAGTGGCCGGGCAGCCACTCGGCGGTGTGCGCGACGAGATGCGCCGGGATGACGTCGTCATGCGTCCCGCGCCCCCAGAACACCGGCGGGCGCAGCTCGGCGAGCTCCTCGTCGCCTGCGACGTCCCCGGGGGTCGCGTATCCGCTCAACACCACGACAGCGCCGAAGCGCTCCGGCGCGAGCCGCATGGCCTGCAGAGAGACCGCCGCGCCCTGCGAGAACCCGAGCAGCGCGACCTTCGGAGCATCGGATGCCGCGGCGTCGAGCCAGCGGAGGAAGACCTCCGCTGCAGCCGTGACGTGGGAGGCATCGCGTCCGTCGAGGCCGTCGATCGGGTACCAGGACCGGCCGGGCATCGGCCACGGCGGGGTCAGGGGAGCGGCGACGGATGCCACGGCGATGCCCTCGGGCAGATACGGCACCAGACCGAACAGGTCGTGCTCGTCGGCGCCGTAGCCGTGGAGCAGCACCAGCAGCGGCATCCCCTCCCGGTCGCCGGCGGACCACCGGGTCGCGGCGTCGTCGATCGTCAGGTTCTCGGTCACGCTCCTATCCTGCCTGGTAGAAAGGACACATGGCGGTTCGCACACCTGATCCCGATCCGGAACCCGAAGACTCGGGGCTCGGCTCCTTCGACGGCGCCGCGCCGGCGTCGGGGGCGAATCCCGGCTGGCTGACAGACGTCGAGCTCGAAGAGGCTCGTCGTCGCATGCCGATGCTCTACGTGGAGGCGATCCCCGTGCGCACCGACGGCTCGGGGGTGGTGACCGAGATCGGCATCCTGCTGCGATCCACGCCTCTGGGTGAGATGACCCGCACGATCGTGTCGGGCCGGGTGCGCTTCGGCGAGACGATCCGCGACGCGCTGTTCCGGCACGTCGAGAACGACCTCGGGCCGATGGCCTTCCCGCTGCTGCCGCCGCAGCCGCTGCCGTTCACGGTGGCCGAGTACTTCCCGATCCCGGGCGTGAGCGCCTATCACGACGACCGTCAGCACGCGGTGTCGCTCGCGTTCGTGGTGCCGGTGACCGGCACCTGCGAGCCCCGTCAGGACGCGCTGGAGGTGACCTGGTTCACTCCCGAGGAGGCGGGCTCAGACGCCGTCGCCGCCGAGATGGAGGGCGGCCGTGGCACGCTCATCCGGCAGGCCCTCGCGAACCTCGGCCTGCTCCGGTAGCTCGCGCCCGCGCTCCGGCTCCGTCGAGTCCGTTGAGCGCGTCGAGCGTCGAGTGCACGGGAAGTCGCCGAGTGCACGGGAAGTAGGCGTGAACAAGCCGTGCAGTCGGCGAATTCGTGTGCGCTCGGCGGCAGGATGCGCCGCGGCGAGTGAGCGGGTGGCGGTGCGTCAGGCCTGCGTCAGGCGCGCGAGCTCCGCGACGAAGGCGTCGACGTCGTCTTCGTGCGTGTCGAAACCGCACATCCAGCGGACCTCGTTGCGTGCGGCATCCCAGTCGTAGAAGCGGAACGACTCGCGCAGTGCGTCGGCGACGCCGTCGGGCAGCGTCGCGAAGACGCCGTTCGACTGGGTCGGCTGCGTGAACGAGACACCGGTGATCGAGCCGTCGGCGATGCCGGCGTCGATCGCCCCGCGGAGGCGCTGGGCCATGGCGTTCGCGTGCTGTGCGTTGCGCAGCCACAGGTCGCCCTCGAGCAGCGCGATGAGCTGAGCCGAGACGAAGCGCATCTTCGAGGAGAGCTGCATGTTGAACTTGCGCGAGTAGCTCAGACCGTCGGACGCCTCGGGGTTCAGCACCACGATCGCCTCGCCCAGCATCGCGCCGTTCTTCGTGCCGCCGAAGCTGAGCACGTCGACGCCGACGTCGCGCGTGAAGGCCCGCAGCGGCAGGTCGAGCGCTGCGGCCGCGTTCGAGATGCGCGCGCCGTCGACGTGCAGCTTCATGCCGCGCTCGTGCGCGTGATCGGCGAGGGCCTTGATCTCCTTGGCCGTGTAGAGCGTGCCGAGCTCGGTGGACTGGGTGATCGAGACCACGAGCGGCTGCGCGCGATGCTCGTCGCCCCAGCCCCAGGCCTCGCGGTCGACGAGCTCGGGGGTGAGCTTGCCGTCGTCGGTCGGGACGGTGAGCAGCTTGAAGCCGCCGATCTTCTCGGGGGCCCCGCCCTCGTCGACGTTGATGTGGGCGGTGGATGCCGCGATCACGGCGCCCCAGCGCGGCAGCATCGACTGCAGGCCGGTGACGTTGGCTCCGGTGCCGTTGAACACCGGGAACGCCTGCACGCCCTCGCCGAAGTGCGACCGGAAGACCTCCTGCAGGCGCGCCGTGTAGGCGTCTTCGCCGTAGGCCACCTGGTGGCCGCCGTTGGCCGCGGCGATGGCGGCGAGGACATCGGGGTGGATGCCGGAGTAGTTGTCGCTGGCGAATCCCCGGATCGCGGGGTCATGCTGAATGCTCACCGACCCAGTCTATTTGCGCGGGGGAGCGCGACAGGCCTACCGGATGTCCGTACCCCCGCCTACCCTCTTAGCATGCAGAGAACCGCGGCGAAGACGGCCTTCGCGAACGTCCTCGTCAACACGCTGATCGCCAACGTGACGACGAGCTTCCTCTGGTTCGCGCTGACGTTCTGGGTGTACATCGAGACGCAGTCCGTGCTCGCCACCGGCATCATCGGCGGCGCCTACATGCTCTTCATCGCCTTCTTCGCGATGATCTTCGGCACGATCGTCGATCGTCACCGCAAGCACACCGTGATGCTGCTGTCGAGCGTCGTCTCGGCCGCGGCCTTCCTGGTCGCCGGCATCCTCTACGTCTGGCAGGGCGAATCGGCGCTGCTCGACCTCGGCGGTCCGTGGTTCTGGGCGTTCTCGCTGGTGATCCTCTTCGGCGGGGTCATCGAGCAGCTCCGCAACATCGCCCTGTCGACGACCGTCACCCTGCTGGTCGACGAAGACAAGCGCGCCAACGCGAACGGCCTCGTCGGCACCGTGCAGGGCCTGGCCTTCCTCGTCACCAGCGTCTTCTCCGGGCTCTCTATCGGCTTCCTCGGCATGGGCTGGACCCTGGTGATCGCGATCGCCGCGATGGCGCTGACCTTCGTGCACCTGATGTTCATCCGCATCCCCGAGGGCACACCGGAGCCCGACCCGAACGCGTCGAGCGCGCTCGACTTCCGCGGCAGCGTGCAGGCGATCAGGCTCGCACCCGGCCTGTTCGCGCTGATCATCTTCTCGACGTTCAACAACCTCATCGGCGGCGTCTACATGGCGCTCATGGATCCCTACGGACTCACCCTGTTCGACGCGCAGACGTGGGGCTTCGCGCTGGCGTTCGCCTCGACGGGCTTCCTGGTCGGCGGAGGTCTCGTCGCGAAGTTCGGACTCGGCCCGAAACCGATGCGCACCCTCCTGCTCATCGTCATCGCGATGGGTCTGCTCGGGGCTGTGTTCATGCTGCGGGAGTGGTGGCCGCTGTACGTCGTGGGCATGTGGGTCTACATGGCGATGGTGCCGCCGGCCGAGGCCGCGGAGCAGACCGTGATCCAGAAGGTCGTGCCGTTCGAGCGGCAGGGGCGGGTGTTCGGCGTCGCGGCGGCGATGGAGGCGGCCGCCGCCCCGATCACGGCCTTCCTCATCGCGCCGATCGCCGAGTTCCTGATCATCCCGTACATGAAGACCCCGGCCGGCGACGCGCAGTGGGGCTGGCTGCTCGGGCAGGGCGAGGCCCGCGGCATCGCCCTGATCTGCCTCTTCGCTGGGCTCATCATGGTCGTCGTGGGCGGTCTGGCCTTCCTCACGAAGTCCTACCGGCAGCTGACCGAGCTGTACGCCAACGCGCCGGCGCAGGAGATCCCCGGCGGAGAGGGCGACAGTGCGGCGGATGCCGACGACGGCGCTTCGTCGGCAGCTGCGGACGTGACGGAGCGTGCCGAATCGGGCGGGGTTCCCCGTTCGTCCGGGCCTGTACTGATCGATCCGGTATCAGCTCGCGGTGGACGAGCAGGGGCGGACGGCAGGGAGGCGGCCGACGAGGGGCGCGATCGGTGAGCCCGCAGCACGCCGCGGAGCCGGGGGAGATCAGGATCGTCCCGGCGAATCAGGCCGGGTGGGATGACCTGCAGTCGATCCTCACGGGGTCGGCGGCGCGGTGCCAGTGCGAACGGCAACGCCTCGGTGACGGCGACTGGTGGAACATGCCCGTGGAGGAGCGGCGCGATCTGCTGAGGAGCGAGACGCACTGCGGGGATCCGCGTGCGGCGGAGACGATCGGCCTCGTCGCCTACCTCGGCGACGAGGCGGTCGGCTGGTGCGCGGTCGATCGGCGCAGCGTCTACGGGCGACTCCGTGGATCGTCGGTGCCGTGGAAGGGCCGCGACGAGGACAAGAACGACGACGGCGTCTGGGCGATCGCGTGCCTCATCGTGCGGCCGGGCTTCCGCCGCCGGGGTCTCACGTACCCCATGGTTGTCGCGGCGGTCGACCACGCCCGCGCGCAGGGCGCCACGGCGATCGAGGGATACCCCCTGCTCACAGGAGGCTCCACGGTCTCGTGGGGCGAGATGAACGTCGGCGCGGTCGGCCCATTCGCCGCGGCCGGATTCACCGAGGTCAGCCACCCGACGACCCGACGCGTCGTGATGCGGCTCGATCTCTGAGCGGCCGGATTCCACCCGCCGAGCGCCCGCGTCCGCAGCCGCCGTCAGGCGAGGTCGATCACGCGGTCGTTGAGCTCTGCGGCATCCGCATCCCACAGTGCGAGCACGGCGGTTGCGAGCGCGGCGGGATCGAGCGCCTTGGCGCGGAACACGACGGATGCCGCACGCAGCGGCTCCTCGGCATCCCGAGCCGCCTTCGCGAAGCCCTGCGCGACCGCCCGCGCCCACGCTTCACTCGCCGCCTTCACGGCCGCGTAGTTCGCCCCTCCGGCGAGCGGCCTGGCGACGGCCGTCGACGAGACGACGGCGAAGCGTCCGGCATCCGAGGTGCGCAGCGCGGCATCGAAGGCGCGGCTCGTGGCCCGCACCGCGAGCAGGGCGGGGAGAAGGGCGTCGAAGTCCTCATCGGACTGTCCTGCGAGCCCACCGCCGCCGCGCCATCCGCCGACCAGCGGGAGCACCCCGTCGACGACGTCGAGGCGTGCGGCCAGCGAGGTCATCTCCTCCACGGAGGTCGCATCGGCGACCTCGACCTCGGCGCCGGCATCGGCGAGCGGCGCCAACCGCGACGCCGAGCGCCCGGTGGCGACGACCCGAGCTCCCGCCGTCAGGAGTGCGCGCGCGACGACGAGCCCCGCGTCGCTGGTGGCTCCGGCGAGGACGATGGTGCGACCGCTGACGCTCATGACGGGTTCCCCTTTCGACGGCATCCGATTCTCGGACGAACGCGCCCTTCTCGGACGATCCTCCCCGAATCATCCGAGAAACGGGAGGGCGTCCGAGAAGGGCGCGTGTGATCAGTCGTCGGTGCCGCGGATGCCGACGGTCGACTCGATGACCGGCTTCATCTTCTTGTCGAGAGTCTCGAAGAACATCGACAGCGGGAACTCGTCGTCCATCACGGCATCCGTGTAGCCCTTGGGGGCGCCGGCGAGGATCTCGTCGGAGAGCCCACGGGCCCACTGCGACGCCGGGTGCGGCGTGAGCGTGCCCCGGACGAGCTCGTACGCGGCCAGCCAGTGCGCGACCTTCGGGCGGTCGATCGAGTGCCAGTACAGGTCGTCGATCGCATCGCCCAGCGCGACCACGGCGTCGGGGACGTTGTCCCAGTCGAACGCGAGAGCGGTGTCCGTCCAGTGCAGCACGCCGCGCTGGTGCAGCCACGCGAACAGCAGCTGGCCGCCGACCGCGTCGTAGTTGCGCGTGCGGTTGCCGGTGATCGCGAAGCGGAAGATCCGGTCGAAGATCACGGCGTACTGCACGAGCCCGGCGTGATCGTGCATCTCCCGCTCGGCCTCGGTCAGCTCCTCGCCGGCGGCGATACGGGCCGCGAGGGCGCGCTCGATCTTCACCGACTCGCGGAACGCGGTCATGTCGCACCGCATCTCCTCCAGCGAGTAGAGGAAGAACGGCATCCGCTGCTTGATCATGAACGGATCGAACGGCAGGTCGCCGCGCATGTGCGTGCGGTCGTGGATGATGTCCCACATCACGAACGCGCGCTCGGTCAGCGCCTGGTCGTCGAGCATCGCCGCAGCGCGCTCCGGCAGGTCGAGGTTGGTGATCTCGGAGGCGGCGCGGGTGACCCGGCGGTAGCGGGCGGCCTCGCGGTCCTGGAAGATCGCACCCCACGTGAAGGAGGGGATCTCGCGCATCGCGACGGTCTCGGGGAACAGCACGGCCGAGTTCGTGTCGTAGCCGGGCGTGAAGTCGACGAGACGCAGCGAGACGAACAGCTTGTTGCCGTAGTCGCCCGCTTCGAGCGCCGCGATGAACTCCGGCCAGATCGTCTCGACGATGAGCGCCTCGACGAGGCGGTCGCTCGACCCGTTCTGCGTGTACATCGGGAAGATCACGAGGTGGCGGATGCCGTCGACGCGGTGCTGCTGCGGCTGGAAGGCCACGAGCGAGTCGAGGAAGTCCGGCACGCCGAAGTCCTCGGAAGCCCAGCGGTCGAAGTCGACGATCGAGGCGGCGAGGTAGTCGGCGTCGTGCGGGAAGGCGGGAGCCAGGGCACGGATGCCGGCGGTGATCGCGGCGACGAGTTCGCGTGCGACGCCGTGGTGCGCGGCATCCGGAATGGAGCCGTCCTTGATCTGGAGCTCGCGGATGGCGATCGCGGCGTCCTTGAGCTGCGCCCAGGCGGCGCTCTGCTCGGCGATCGCGGCATCCTCGACGACCTCGGGTTCGCCGACGATGGCCTGTGCAGCGGAGCTGGTGGCGGAAATGATGGACATCGGGACCTCCGATCGGAGAATGTGGCGGAAAGATTCCGGCGTATACGGAATCCTGACGATAATCTTACATCCATGGATGACTCTGTCGACCGCGCGATCCTCGCCGAGGTCTCTCGAGACGGCCGCGCCACGCTCTCCCAGTTGTCGGATGCCGTGGGCCTCTCGGTGTCGGCCGTGCAGTCGCGCCTGAAGCGCCTCGAGACGCGTGGCGTCATCACCGGCTACCGCGCGATCCTCGACCCGGAGCAGGCGGGCACGCCGCTCTCGGCCTTCATCGAGATCACCCCGCTCGACCCCGCGCAGCCCGACAACGCCCCCGAGCTGCTGGAGCACCTCGACGCGATCGAGGCCTGCCACTCCATCGCCGGAGACGCGAGCTACATGCTGTTCGTCCGGGTGGCCTCCCCCCGGGCCCTGGAAGGACTGGTCCGCGACATCCGCCTCGCCGCGAACGTGAGCACGCGCACCACGGTCGTGCTGCAGACCTACTACGAGCACCGGCCGATCATCCCCGTCGGCTCCGCGGACTGACCTGGTCGCCGCGGATCAGATCGCCGCGCCGATCATCGCCTCCCCGAGGGGCGTCCGCAGATGCAGCATCCGGTTGCCCTCGCGCTCGCTGCCGATGAGCCCGGCGCCGCGGAGGACGGTGAGGTGATGGGATGCCGTCGACACCGCGATGCCGGCATCCCTCGCCACCTGCGAGGTGGTGCGCGCGACTCCCGCGTGGAGCAGGATGTCGGCGCGCGCAGGACCCAGCAGGGCGCCGAGCGCGTCGGCCATCTCGGCCGCGTCGCGCGCCCAGCCCGCGGTGACGCCGCGCGCGGGGTAGTAGAGGGTCGGCTGGGCCGGCGGTTCGGTGAGCACCATGCAGCCCCACGACGACATCACCGATGGCACGAGCACGAGTCCGCCTCCGCGGCAGTCGACGTGTTCGCTGTGCCGTCGCAGCTGCACGCGCACGGCCCCTTCTCCCCAGCTCACCCGCGGGTGCAGATCCTCGGCCATGGCGGCGATTCCCGACGATGCGATGGTCCGTGAGCGCACCGCGATGTCGGCGCGCAGCAGCCGCTCCAGCTGGGGCCACACCGGCGCGAGCACGGCATCCCACACCTCCGGCCAGGCGTCGGCGATCATCTCCCGCGCACGCGCTGGACGCTCCTGCATGTCTCTGAGCGCTCGCTGACGCGCCCCCGTCGACCGGTCGACCATCTTGCCGAAGTCCACGCGCATGCCGTCGAGGGGCGTCCGCCGCAGCGCGTCCCGCTCGGCATCGGGCGTCAGATCCCACGCCGCGGTCGTCGTGAGGAAGTCGGGGAGGTAGCCGTCCTCGCCGATGACGACGGCGAGCAGCTCGAAGCTCCGGCGGGGGAGGCGCTCGCGCACCGCTCGGAGCCATCCCCACTGCAGCGGATGCTGCGCCGGACGCAGCAGCACGCGCACGGCGTGGGCCAGCTCGTGCCCGGGGGAGATCCCGAAGCGCACGGCCTGGATGTCGCCGGGGCTCAGGTGGAACTCCACCCGGTGGTCCGGATGCTCGACGCCTTCGATCGGAGCAGAGTTTCGATCCACATCGAAACTCTAGGCCGTGTCGGTGGGGGTGTCGAGACTGGACCCATGAACAGCGCACCGACGTCCGCAGGAATCGTCGCCGCGGCGGACATCCGCATCGGCACAGGTCGCAGCCGTCGCTTCGAGGGCGGCGAGCACGGCGCGGCCGTCTCGTACTTCTACGTGGAGAATCAGCCAGGGCAGGGGCCGGGGCTGCACTGGCACCCCTACCCTGAGACCTGGGTGGTGCTCGAGGGCACCGCGCAGATCACCGTCGGCGACGAGACGCTGCTGGCGGTGGCGGGAGACACGGCCACCGGGCCCGCGTTCGTCCCGCACCGCTTCACCAACGTCGGCGAAGGAGTGCTGCGCATCATCGGCATCCACGCCTCGGCCACCATCATCCAGACGTTCCTCGACGAGGACTGACACACAGGAGAGCACATGTCGTTCCAGGCATACCTCGACAACATCGAGACCAAGACCGGCCTCACCCCCCGGCAGTTCATCGAACTGGCCACGGAGAAGGGATTCGGCCCCGAGACCAAGGCCACCCCGATCGTCGCCTGGCTGAAGGAGGAGTATCAGCTCGGCCAGGGGCACGCGATGGCCCTCGTGCACGTCATCACCAAGGGGCCGCAGATCAGCGACAAGCACGTCGGCAAGGGCGGGGCCCACGGCGATGCGTCGGACACGCTGTGGCTCGACGGCAAAGACAGCAAGCCCGCACTCTGATCCCTCTGCAAGGAGCACCGACATGGCCGTTCGCGCCGATCTGAACATCTCCCTCGACGGTTTCGCGACCACCACAGACCAGACGCCGGAGAACCCCTTCGGCGAGGACTGGGGTCGGCTCGTCGCCGCCTACACCGCCACCCGCACCTTCCGCGCCCGCGTGCTCGGCGACCCCTCGGGGGAGGGCACGACGGGACTCGACGAGGACTATGCCGCCGCGTACTTCGAAGAGGTCGCCGCCGAGATCATGGGCGCGGGCATGTTCGGCCTGCACCAGCACGGCGACGACCCCGACTGGCGCGGATGGTGGGGAGACGAACCGCCGTTCCACGTGCCCGTGTTCGTGCTCACCCACACCCCGCGCGCCTCGATCGAGTTCGCGAACGGCACGGCCTTCCACTTCCTCGAGGCGACCCCGGAGGAGGCGCTGGCGCGCGCGACCGAGGCCGCGGGCGGCGGCGACGTCCGCATCGGCGGCGGCGCCGACGTGGTGCGGCAGTTCCTGCGGGCGGGGCTCATCGACAGGCTGCACGTGGCCGTCGCGCCCCTCGTGATCGGCAGTGGAGAGCGCATCTGGGACGGCCTGCGCGGCATCGAGAACGACTACGCCGTCCGCAGCGAGGTCGCGGAGAGCGGCGTCACTCACGTCACCTTCACCCGTCGCTGAGCATCCGATCCTGCTCCGTGCCGGTCGCGCGGGCGAGGTCGCGGGCTCGCGTCGTCGCGTCGCGTCGAGTCGAGTCTGTGCGGGTGCGGGTGCGGGTGCGGGTGCGGGCGCGGGCGCGGGTGGGGTCGCGTGTGCGCGGGCGGGGGCGCGTGTGCTCGCGTTCGGGAGGAGATATCACGTTCGGGAGGAGGATTCCGCCCGGATTCTCCTCCCGAACGTGAGTTCTCCTCCCGCGGGGAGTTCTCCCCTCGAATGTGAGTTCGCATCACGTGGGGAGTTCTCGTCCCGAACGTGAGTTCGCGTCGCGTCTGCGCGGGCGTATGCGGGGGCGGGGTCGCGTGTGCTCGCGTTCGGGAGGAGATATCACGTTCGGGAGGAGGATTCCGCCCGGATTCTCCTCCCGAACGTGAGTTCTCCTCCCGTGGGGAGTCCCCCCGGTGGGGAGTTCTCCACCCGAATGTGAGTTCTCCTCCCGAACGTGAGTTCTCCTCCCGAGTGTGATTTCTCCTCCCGTGGTGGCGCCGGCTCCTCGCCGGGGTGCGGGTTCGCGTCGTGTCTCGTCTCGCTCGACGGCGGGAAAAGGAGTGACCAGTAGGATTCCTTCCGTGGCAGCATCCTCGAATCGCAAGAAGAAGTCCCGTCGCGCTCCCGTCCGCACGAGCGGGAATCCGGCGAAGAAGCCCGTCGTCGAGCTCGGCCCGGTGACGGCATCCGACTGGATCGGCGCCGCCCGTCTGCGCACGCTGCCGCTCGCGATCGCGCCGGTTGTCATCGGCACCGGAGCTGCGCGCAGCACAGGACCGGAGTTCCACTGGGTCATCGCGCTGGCGTGCCTCGCGGTCGCGGTCTTCCTGCAGATCGGCGTGAACTTCACGAACGACTACAGCGACGGCATCCGCGGCACCGACGCGCACCGTGTCGGACCCGCACGCCTGACCGCCTCGGGCCGGGTGTCACCGCGCACCGTGCTGATCATCGGCCTCGTCTTCTTCGCTCTCGCGGCGGTCGTGGGTCTCGCGATCGTCATCCGCACGCAGCAGTGGTGGATGCTCGCCGTCGGAGCGGTCTGCATCGTCGCCGCGTGGTTCTACACCGGCGGAAAGCGCCCCTACGGGTACTTCGGCCTCGGCGAGGTGTTCGTCTTCGTGTTCTTCGGGCTCGTCGCCACCCTCGGCACGACCTGGGTGCAGATCTTCGCGCTGCCGCAGCAGGCGTGGCTGGGCGCGGTGGCCGCCGGACTGTTCGCGTGCGCCGTGCTGCTCGCCAACAACCTCCGCGACATCGACCAGGATCGCCTCGTGGGCAAGCGCACCCTCACGGTGCTGATCGGCGCGCGGGCGACCCAGGTGCTGTACACCCTGTTCGTGCTCGCGCCGTTCGGCATCTCGATCTTCCTCGCGCTGCTCTTCCCGATCGCGTGGATCGCGCTGCTGGCCCTGCTCGCCGCGCTCCCGGCGCTCGTGATCGTCTGGACCTATCGCAAGCCCGGCGAACTCGTCATCGCCCTCGCGCTGACATCGCTCGCGGCGCTCCTGTACGCGGGGGCGCTGTTCTGGGCCTTCGTCGGCTGACGCGCGCCTCAGCGGGGAGACCTCGCGTCTCAGTCGGGGAGATCTCGCGTCTCAGCCGGGAGACCGCGCGTCTCAGCGGGGAGACCTCGAGTTTCAGCCGGGAGGCCTCGCGCCTCAGCGGGGAGACCGCGCGTCTCAACCGGGAGACCTCGCGTTTCAGCCGGGAGATCGCGCGTTTCAGCCGGGAGATCGCGCGTCTCAGCGGGGAGACCTCGCGTCTCAGCCACGAGACCGCGCGTCTCGCTCAGGAGACGAGGTTGCCTCCTCCGTCGCTCGGATGCTCGACGGGGAGACGGTAGCCGAACTTCTCGCGGAGCGACGGCGCAGCGGCCCCGAGGCGCATCGCGAGAGCGAAGAGCGCGGCGAGCCCGAGCAGCAAGATGATGGCCGTCACGACGGCAGGAGTGAGGTCCGGAGCGGTGAGGCCCAGCACCCCGGCGCCGAGCAGCACCCACACCGCGGTGGCCGTGCGGAGGTCCGCGGCGAGCGCCGTCGTCGCTGCGGATGCTCGCCCCCGATCGGCGGCCGTCGCGGCCCTGCCGGCGCGAACCCGCTGGAGGACACGACGCAGCTGGTCGATGCGAAGGGCTCCGAGGACGAGAAGCGCGAGCACGCTGAGCGGACCCACAGCGGCTCCGACGACCTGCGCCTGCGCGGAGACTCCCGTCGGCGGACGGAGCGAGAGGACGGCGCAGGCGAGGGCTGCCGGTGTCAGCACCATGAGGAGGGGCGTCGCAGCGCGATCCAGCGCGGAGCGCTCTCGACGCTCCCGGGCGTCGACCCGCTTCTGAACGTCATCGTCGGCCACGAGCACCCTGGCTGGTCCCTGCTCGCCGAGCGCTGCGGTCGGGAGCCGGTCGGCCGCGACGCGGGCCCAGCGGCGGTCGGCGGCGAGCAGGACGAGCACGACAGGGATGCAGAGCGCGCCGACCACCAGCGAGACGGCGGCGATGAGGGGGAGTGCGCCGGCGGCGAGGAGGATGCCGCCCGTGCCGAGGGCGATCACGCCGATGGACGTGGTCGTGGCGACGGCGGCGATCCGCGGAGAGCGCCCGATCGGTCCGCGCACCTCGACGGCATTGCGCAGCTCACGCGGGTCTGCTGTCCGCGCGTACATCCGGACGAGGGCGAGCTGTCGTGTGGTGGACGCGTAGCCCCACGTGATGAGAGACAGAGCGCCGCCCAGAACCGCGGCGAGGAGCGGGCCGCCGAACACCTCGATGAAGTCGGTCGGCGAGTCGGGGAAGACGAGCCTGCCGAGGAGTGCCAGGAGCGGGAGGGTGCACAGGAGCAGGCCGCATCCGACGGCGGCGGCAGCGGAGAGGCCCACAACAGCGTCGCCGATCAGCACGCTCGGGGTGGGTGGCAGCTCGCGGCCCCGTCGGCGTCGTCCGTCTCCGAGAGGTCCGCGGCGTGAGGTCACGAGACCAGGCTCTCATGTGCGGACGCCGCACGAACCACGGGAAGCGGGCTCAGGACTCGGAGTCGAGTGCGTCGTCCTCGGCGTTCGCATCCGACTCGGCGCCGGTGGTGCGGGCCTGACGACGCTCGTGGAGGCGCGTCGAGGCGTCGGAGAGCGGCGTGCGCAGGAACAGCAGCGAGATGCTCACCCCGATGAGGGCGGAGAAGATCGCGGCGAGCCACCAGAACTCCCGGAAGATCGGGAAGAAGAACCAGAGGATCGCGAGCGGGACGAGGAACGCCAGCAGCCGCAGCACGGTGTAGACGATGATCGGTGCGGGCTTCACCCGTCCAGTCTACGTTCGCCGCGGGGGTGCTCGATCCCCAGGCGGGCGAAGGGGATGCCGCGCACCACGCGTCGCCAGGGATGCTCGCCCAGCGACCACAGCATCCGCGCGTCCGGGTCGAGCGCGAGGTCCTGGCATCCCGCGGGCAGGGGCTGGGCGGCGCGGCGGAGTGCTCCGGCCGGTCCCGTCCACAGGGCACCGGGGCGCAGCTGGTCGGACTGCGACGCGAAGTAGGTGGCGCCCCAGCGCACGGCGCCCTGGAGCTGCGGGATGCCGGGGGCGATGAGCCCGTTCTCGACGGCGGCGAAGCCGTCTCCCTCCCGCGCGGGCATGAGGAACTCGCCGATCCGGCCGTCTTCGCCGGTGCGGTACTCGCCGATGAGCACCCTCGGCAGCGGCTCGCCGTCGGCGTCGAACACGCGACCGAGGAACGAGCACCGCAGCGCCACGGGGTGGATCCTCGTGCGCACTGCGACGAGCGCGCTCCGCCGCAGAGAGCCGGTCAGGCGTCGGGCATCGGCGCCGCGCACGGTGCGGAGACGGGCGAGATCGAACTCCCAGATCCCCTGCATGGTGGCCGCGGCGAAGAGGCGGTCGCCGAACCATGCGAGACCGCCGACGTGGATGCGCGCGGGTTCCAGCTCTCCATCCGGACCCTCGATCACGAGGGCGACGTCGCGGTGCCGCGAGCGTTCGAGGTCGATGAAGGAGACACGCGAGGCGAGGTGATGCCTGTCCCTGTCCTGACGGAACCAGCTGACCGCGAGAGTTCGTCGACCGTCCAGGATGCCGAGATCGACGCCCTGCGGATACCACCGGTTCGTCCACGCCCGCGCGGTGAGCCAGCGGAGATCCAACGTCTCGCGCGATCTCCGGCGCAGGGGTCTCCCCGAGGATCCGAGTGGTCGCGGCATCCCCCTATCGTGGGGGATCGACCTGGGAGCGGGCGGGCAGGACACCCCGTGTTCACCTCGACGTCGCCGGGAGGCAACGCTCGCGTGCCAGCATCCGTGGCACCATGCGCGCTCCCCTCGTCACCGTCATCCTCCCCGCCAAGGACGCCGGCCCGTACATCGCGACCACGCTGGAGACCCTCACGCGCCAGTTCGACGACCCCGCCGCGCTCAAGCTGGTCATGATCGACGACGGCTCCCGCGACGACACCGGGCAGCTCATGCGCCGCTACGCCGAGCGCTTCCCGCACTCCGCGGTGCTCACGAACCCGCGGCCGCAGGGTCTCGCGAGCGCGCGGAACCAGGGCCTCGCGCACGTCGAGGGCGAGGCCTTCTGCTTCGTCGACGGAGACGACTGGATGCAGCCCCACCGCCTCTCCGTGCTCGCGGAGCGGCTGAGGGAGCTGGACTGCGACTTCGTCCGCACCGACCACGTCACCGTCACCGGCGCCAAGCGGGCACTGCACCGCGCCCCGCAGCCCTGGCGCGAGCGGGTGCTCTCGCCGCGCGACGCGATCCTCCCGGAGAACGAGCCGACCATGGTCGACTACCCCTTCGCGTGGGCGGGCATGTTCCACCGGCGCGTGCTCGACGCCGGCCTCGCCGCCTTCTCTCCCGGACTCTTCACGGCCGAGGACCGGCCGTGGATCTGGCGCCTGCACCTCGAGGCGGAGTCGTTCGCGGTGGTCGACGCGCCGGCGCTGCTGTACCGCCGCGGGGTCGCGACGTCCCTCACGCAGATCCGCGATCGCCGCCAGCTCGACTTCGTGCGCGCGATGACGGAGGTGCTCGACGTGGTGGCGTCGGATCGGGATGCCGAGCGCTTCCTGCCCAAGGCGACGTGGACCGTGCTGGCGCTGAGCTCGCGGCATCTCGTGCGGTCACGGCGGATGACGAGGTCGCTGCGTGCGGAGATGCGCAGCGGCATCCTCGGTCTGCTGGAACGTCTTCCCGCGGACGACGTGGCGGGAGTGATCGGGCGGCTCGACGGGCCGCGGCGGCGGGTGCTGGCGCCCCTGCTTCGTCGGGTGGGGAGCGACGCATGACGCAGATCTTCGCGCTGCACAGCGCCTACGGGCTCGCCACCGCGGTCGCCGCGATCGACGCCGGACTCCTCGACGCGGATGGCCGGGCCGAACGGGTCCTCGTGCCGTTCACGTCGTCGCGGGTGCCCGAGACGACGGTCGGCATCGCCGCTGACCCCGCGCTGCGCTCGCTGCGGGAGCGGTTCGACCGCGTGGAGGACCTGGACGTGCTGCTCGGGGCCGCTCACCCCAGCGCGTGGAAGCCGAGGGAGGGCGACCTCCCGATGCTGGAGCGGCTCCTGCGGCGCGCCTGGAACCTCGATCCGCGCGGACTCGAGCTGTTCGTGCAGAGCCCACAGGTCGCGCCCGCGCGCACGCTGATGACGCTCTTCCCCGGCGCACGGATCACGATCATCGGCGACGGGCTCATGACCTACTCGCCGATGCGGGTCGCGCTGGGGCACACGGTCTCGGCGCGCATCGAGCGCGTGGTGCACGCCGATGTCCTGCCGGGGGTGCGGCCGCTCGTCGGGGCGCCGCACGCGGAGTCCGTCCCCGTGCCGGCGGCGCGGTTCCGCACGGTCTTCGAGGAGACCGCGGCGGGCGACGCCGCGGGACTCGACGACGGGACGCCGACCGTGCTCGTGCTCGGGCAGTACCTCTCCGCCCTCGGCCTCATGACGGCCGAGGAGGAGGTCGCGCTGCAGGCCGAGCTGATCGATCGTGCAGCGGCCTGGTCGCCCGAGCGGATCGTGTTCAAGCCGCATCCGTCGGCGCCACCCCTGCACACCGACGCGCTGCGGGCCCGCGCGGCATCCCTCGGCATCGCGTTCGCCGAGTACCGGGGGGCGCTCGCGGCCGAGATGCTCGCGGAACGCCTCGACGTCCTCGCCGTCGTGGCCGGGTTCTCCACCGCCCTGCCGACCGTGCGCGCCCTGTTCGACCGGGAGATCGGCGCGGCCGGCACCGACACCGTGCTGGCGAGGCTGACGCCGTTCGAGAACAGCAACCGCATCCCGGCGACCATCGTCGATGCCCTCACCCGGCCCGCATCGGGCTACGCCGATCCCGAGCGGCTGCAGCTGCTCGTCGACGCCGTCGGGTACGCGATGCAGCCGGAGATCGCCGGTCACCTCCGCCTGCGCGCGGAGGAGCTGCTGCGGGGCATGGACGCCGTCGAACGCGACAGGTACTTCTCCGCCCAGCGGCTCACGGAGCTCCGGCTGCCGGGAGCCCCCGACGAGGGGGCGCTGCAGCGGGTGCTGCGACCGGCCGGCGGGGTCGGGCGCATGGAGGAATGGCGGTTGACGGCTCTCGGCGCGAGGCGGAGGGCCGGCAGGGCATGGAAGGCGATACGAGGACGATGACATCGACGGTGGCGATCATCCCCGCGCGGGGCGGATCGAAGCAGGTGCCGCGCAAGAACGTGCAGCGCGTGGGCGGCGTCCCGCTCGTGGCCAGGGCGGTGCACGCCGCGCTCGCGGCCGACGGCATCGACCTCGTCGTGGTGTCGACCGACGACGAGGAGATCGCGGCGATCGGCGCCGCGGCCGGTGCGCGCATCGTCCGCCGCCCCGCCGAGCTCTCCGGCGACACGGCGACCTCCGAGAGCGCGATCCTGCACGCGCTCGACGTGCTCGCGGCGGACGGCATCGACACGGGGGTCGTCGCGTTCCTGCAGGCGACGTCGCCGTTCATCCCCGCCGACGCCCTCTCCGACGCCGTCGCGCAGGTCGTCGGAGGGCGCGCAGACAGCGTGTTCTCGGCCTACGAGACCTACGGCTTCCTCTGGAGGAGGGATGCCGACGGCGCGGCTGTCGCGATCAACCACGACGCCGCGCACCGACCCCGCCGGCAGGATCGGGAGCCGCACCACCTGGAGACCGGGGCGTTCTACGTGTTCTCGGCCGCGGGTTTCCGTGAGAGCCGGCACCGCTTCTTCGGCCGCACCGCGATCGCGGAGGTTCCGGAGTGGACCGCGATCGAGATCGACGACGAGCAGCAGCTCCGCATCGCGCGCTCTCTGGCGGCGCTGCACGAGCAGCGGCATCCGATCCCGGTGAAGGCCGTGGTCACCGACTTCGACGGCGTGCACACCGACGACACCGCGATCATCGACGCCGACGGCGGGGAGCGCGTGCGGGTGAGCCGCGAGGACGGCATGGGCGTCGCTCTGCTGCGGGCCGCAGGGGTGCCGATGCTGATCCTCTCCACCGAGGTGAACCCCGTCGTGCGGGCACGCGCCGAGAAGCTGCGTGTGCCGGTGCTGCACGGCATCGACGACAAGGAGACGGCGCTGCGCGGCTGGGCCGCTGAGCAGGGCCTCGATCTCGCGGACATCGCCTACCTCGGCAACGACGTGAACGACCTCCCCGCACTGCGCATCGTCGGGTGGCCCGTCGCGGTCGCGAACGCCCACCCGCTCGTCATCGAGGCGGCGCGGGTGGTGCTGTCACGCGAGGGCGGACGGGGAGCTGTTCGCGAACTGGTCGAACGCGTGTTGTCCAGCTGACGTGCGCCGGTAACCCGGGTGTTGGGCGCAGTTCACCATCGGCGCGTACCCAGGAGAGAAGGCATTCGCAGACCGGAGGAATCATGACTGTCAGCATCGGATCGCACGTCATCGGAGGCGGTCGTCCCGCCTACGTCATCGCGGAGATCGGCCTGAACCACAACGGCGACGTCGAGATCGCGAAGAAGCTCATCGACGTGGCGGCGCGCGCGGGGGCGGATGCCGTGAAGTTCCAGAAGCGCACGCCCGAGATCTCCACCCCCGAGCACATGCGCGACGTGCCGCGCGAGACGCCATGGGGCACCATGAGCTACCTCGACTACCGCCGCCGGGTCGAGTTCGGCCGCGACGAGTACATCGAGATCGGCGACCACGCCACGATGCTGGGTCTCGACTGGTTCGCCTCGCCGTGGGATGTGCCCAGCGTCGCGTTCCTCGAAGACCTGGGCGTCGTCGCCCACAAGGTCGCCTCGGCCAGCCTCACCGACACCGAGCTGCTGGTCGCGCTGCGCGAGACCGGCAAGCCCGTCATCCTCTCCACCGGCATGTCGACGATCGAGCAGATCGACCGCGCTCTCGACACGCTCGGCACCGACCGTGTCGTGCTCATGCACGCGACCTCGACGTATCCCCTCGAGCCGGAGGAGGCGAACCTGCGGGTGATCTCGACCCTCCGCGACCGCTACGCCGGCGTGCCGGTCGGATACTCGGGCCACGAGCGCGGCCTGCAGATCTCCCTCGCCGCCGTCGCTCTCGGCGCCGTCGCTGTCGAACGCCACATCACGCTGGACCGCACCATGTGGGGCTCCGACCACGCGGCATCCCTCGAACCCACGGGTCTCGAGCACCTGGTGCGCGACATCCGCGTGATCGAGAAGGCCCTCGGCGACGGCGTCAAGCGCGTCTTCGACAGCGAGCGCGCGCCCATGGCGAAGCTGCGTCGCGTTCCGGCATGAGCACCGGGCTGCGGGTCGTCGCGATCGCGGACGCCGACTCGTTCGTGAAGTGGTCGGCGTCGTTGCTCGGCGCCGTCCCCGGCATCCGACCGCATCTGCTGCTGGTGAAGACCCCGCTGACCGCGAGCGCCGCCCAGGAGCGCACGGCGCTCGCGGGCGCAGGGCTCGATCCGAGCGCCGTGTCGCGGGTGATGTTCCGCGAGACGGCGCCGTGGCTCGAGGCGCAGCGCCCCGACGTGGTGCTGCTCGCCGGCCGGGGGCCGTTCGTGCGGCTGATGGGGCGGATGATCGACGGCCTGCGGCACCGCCCCGTGACGGTGGCGGGTCTTCCGGGGATGGCGATCCCCGCGCAGCGCGGAGCCCTGGACTATCGCCGCCACGTCGACCTCCTGGTGGTGCACTCGCATCGGGAGGAGCGGGCGTTCGCCGAGCTGGGCGGCCGCATCGGCGTCGACGTGCCGACCGCGCTCGCGACGCTTCCCTTCGCGAGGACGCGGGCGCGGATGCTGTCGCCCGCCGTCGCGCGCGCCAGGGCGGAGCGCGGGATCATGGTCGACGAGAAGCCGACGTCTTCGGCGCCCGCTCTCGCGAAGGCCGCGGCGACCGACATCGTCTTCGCGGCGCAGGCGCTCGTGCCGGCGGATCGGGAGGAGCGCGCCGAGATCGCCGCGACGCTGGTGCGGGCGGCGAAGGCCGATCCCGGTCGACGCGTGGTCGTGAAGCTGCGGTCGCGGCCGGGCGAGGTGGAGACGCACCTGGAGCGAGACGCGTACACCGAGCTGCTCGGCGAGCGCCGCCCCGACAACCTCGTGTTCTCCTACGACTCCATGGCCGCCGCGCTCTCGACCGCCGCGGGGCTCGTCACGGTGAGCTCCACCGCCGCGATCGAGGCTGTGGCTCAGGGCGTCCCGGTCATCGCGCTCGACAGCTTCGGGGTGAGCAAGTCGCTGCTGAACACCGTGTTCGTCGGCAGCGGGCTGCTCGGCGGGCGCAGCGAGGTCGTCGCAGGGCGGTTCCGGCATCCGCATCCCGACTGGCTGCGCGACAACTACTTCCATCCCGAGATCGAGTCCACGTGGTGGGAGCGGGTCGAGGAGCTCGTCGTGCGGCGTCGAGAGGGCTCGCTTCCCGCGCGACGTGTCCCTGCGGCGCGCGGTGGTGCGCTGCACGAGGCCTGGCACCGGGCGAGCGTGCTGGGCCGCGACGACCGCACTCTCGCTGGACGGGTCGCGCTGGCGGTCGGAGTGCCCGCGACACGAGCGCTCGCCGCGGTGCGCCGACGCCGTCAGCCCGCGGGTCTGGGCACGTGGGGCGAGGCGGGCACCGACTTCACGCTCGAGCCGAACCCGTTCCACGACTCGATCCGTCGGTAGCGGATCGACCTCCGCGACCGGTCAACGGCCGATGACGGCGGCGATCTGTCGTCTGATGTCGTCGGCGAGGTCGTCGATGCTGCGTGTCGCGTTCACCGTGGCGGCCATCGTGAGGAACATGATCGCCGACACGACTCGCGCCTGGGTCGTCGCCCGCGCCTCCGCTTCGACCATGCCCCGGCTGAGGATGCGGGCGACCGCGTCTTCCGTGGATCCCACGATCGAGAGGGCCTCGGCGTGGCGTTCGTCGTCCACGCTTCCGAAGACCATTTCGCGGAGGTAGGTTCGTCCGTTGTCGATCTGGACGCGGTTGCATTCGATGATCGGCCGGAGGAGCGCCATCACCGCATCGAGGGCATCTGTCATCGCCTCGGCGGCGTGCCTGCCCTTCTCGAGCGCCTCGGCGTAGTGCGCGTTCTGCACGAGCAGCAGCAGCTCGCCTTTCGTCTTCGCGTAGAGGAACACGGTGCCGGTGCCGACGTCCGCCTTCTCGGCGATCTGCTGGGTGGTCACATCCTCGACGCCGTACTCGGCGAAGAGCGCAGCGGCGGCCGCCGTGATCCGCTCCAGCTTCTGCTGCTTGTTGCGCTCACGACGCCCTGCGGATGCGAGCTGGGCCGACATGTGATCCTCTCGGAATAGAAACTGAGTGCACTCAGTTATGAGTGGAGTCGCTCACGCGCACTCACCATCATCACCCATTGTCCCCACAGAAGAGAGATCTGCTCATGCCCACACTTAACGGCGCCGTCGTCCTCATCACCGGAGCGAACGGCGGGATCGGCACCCGTTTCGTCGAACAGGCGCTCGCGCGTGGGGCCGCCAAGGTGTACGCCACCGCCCGCACCCCGCGGGAGTGGACGGATCCCCGCGTGGTTCCTCTGGTCCTCGATGTGACCGATCCCGCATCGATCCGTGCGGTCGTCGAGGCGGCACCCGACGTGACCGTGCTCGTCAACAACGCCGGTGCATCCGTGCCCACCGCCGGCATCCTCTCCCATTCCGATGAGGACATCCGCCGCAACGTCGAGACGAACTTCCTCGGCCCGCTCTTCCTCGCACGTGCGTATGCGCCCCTCCTCTCCGGACGGCCCGGTGCTGCGATCATCGACATCCACTCGGCACTCGCGTGGTACGCGGTCGGAGGCATCTACAGCGCCACCAAGGCCGCACTGTGGTCGGCGACCAACTCTCTTCGACTGGAACTCGCTCCGGCCGGTGTCCACGTCGTGGGGGTGCACGTCGGGTACGTCGACACGGCGATGGCCGCTCATGTCTCCGACCCGAAGACGGACCCCGCCGCCCTCGTGGCCGCGGTTCTCGATGCCACCGAGCGCAACGAGTACGAGGTTCTCGCCGATGACACCTCCGTGCAGCTGAAGGCGGGTCTCAGCGCGCCGCTCGAAGCGGTGTACCCGCAGCTTCGCACCACGACGGTCTGACCCGGCGCAGACGGTCACGAGAAGACAGGAGAAGGACATGCGCGCATTCGTCGTCAAGAAGTACAGGCGACCACTGGAGCTTCAGGAGGTCGCCGAGCCGGAGGTCGGTGACACCGACGTGCTGGTGCGGGTCGAAGCGGCGGGCGTCAACCAGCTCGACGAGAAGATCCGCAGTGGAGAGTTCGCGCAGATCCTCCCCTACGCGCTCCCCCTCGTGCTCGGCAACGACGTCGCGGGTACGGTGATCCGCGTCGGACGGCTGGTGCGGGGATTCCGTCCCGGCGATGAGGTGTACGCGCGACCGGACGCGGCGCGGATCGGGACGTTCGCCGAGCGCATCGCGGTCGACGAAGCCGATCTCGCTGCGAAACCGGCGAACATCTCGATGGCCGAAGCGGGGTCGTTGCCCCTCGTCGCTCTCACCGCCTGGCAGGCGCTGGTGGAGAGGGGGCGGCTCGCTCCGGGGCAGAAGGTCCTCATCCACGCCGGCGCCGGCGGAGTGGGGTCCATCGCGATCCAGCTCGCCAGGCACCTCGGCGCGCATGTGGCCACCACGGCGAGCGGCGCCAATGCCGATTTCGTCCGTGACCTCGGCGCCGACGTCGTGATCGACTACCGCCGAGAGGACTTCGCGGAGGTCCTCTCGGGGTACGACCTGGTGCTGGACAGCCTCGGAGGCGAGAACCTCGAGAAGTCGCTGCGTGTGCTGAAGCCGGGCGGGCGGGCGATCGGCATCTCGGGGCCGCCGGATCCGGCCTTCGCCCGAGCTGCGGGGCTCCACCCGCTCCTCGTCCTCGCGATCACCGCTCTCAGCCGCAGGATCCGTCGTCAGGCGAAAAGGCTCGGGGTGGCGTACGAGTTCCTCTTCATGCACGCCGATGGTGAGCAGCTCCGAGAGATCACCGATCTCGTGGAGCGGCGGGTGATCCGCCCCATCGTCGCGCGGACCTATCCGTTCGCTCAGGTGCCGGAGGCTCTCGCCGATGTCGCCGCAGGGGTGAGCCGCGGCAAAGTGGTGATCACGGTGTCGAGCTGACGGCTCACCGCGGGAGCACACCCCCGGCGGGACCGGGCGGCGGCGCATCGGGGTCGACGAGGTAGGGCGCGTACTCGTCGTCCCACCTCTGCAGGGTCTGCACCCACCAGAACACGGCGAAGAGAGACAGCGCGAACGCCTCCCCGATCAGGACGAGAGGGAAGCCGTTCAGGTGATCGCGGATCGCGAAGGCCACGATGAGGAGGATGAGGTCTCCGGCCATGAGGCGGCTGACCCAGCGGTAGAGGGTCCGCTGCCAGGGGGCGGGCGCCGTCTGCTCGTCGCTCTCGTCCTCGCGGGCATGAAGGAGGGGAACGGCCGCGAACGCGCCGAAGAACAGCAGGGTCGCCGCGAAGTGGATGCTGGAGGGGAACGGCCAGAAGTTGAACGGGAACCCATCGCTGAGACCGGGGGCGAACGCGAGGACGAGCATGACGACCGCGGTGGCGGCGGCGACCCATGACACGATCGCCGCCGACCTCCGGCTCCGCGCGGCATCCTCCCGCAGCAGTGTCTCCTCGGCGCGCTCCTCGGGGCTGAGCGCCGGGCGGGTGCTCCGCTCGCGTCGGAGTCGATCGTGTCTGCGGACCAGGGCCATGACGATGATCGTGGTGAACACGACCACCGCGTAGACGGCGATGCCCGCCCGCGCGCCGTCCAGGTACTCCTCCGGCACGCAGTCGCCGCTCTCGGGGCAGATCTGCTCTGGCGTGCGCTGAGACGGAGCGATGCCCGTGGGCACGAGGGCGATCAGCGGAGCGAAGAGCGCCGAGATGTCGAGGAGGGTGACGGCGCGCGAGCGGCCGGAGAGCGCGAGGAGAGCGAGGGATGCCGCGATCAGCGCTCCGACGAACACGGTGCGGACGGGCGTGTAGAAGTAGTGGCTGATCGACGGCAGCATGTTCCAGCCGAACTCCAGCGGCCGCCAGGAGATCACGACCGTCTGGATCAGCACGCTCGCCAGGATCGCGAAGACGACGAAGACCAGGGAGAGCCGCAGGTAGCGGTGGGTCTTCAGCACCGTGGAAGGCGGGCGTACCGGGTTCTCCATCATCGTCGTCCCCTCAGGGCGTCACGGGATGCGGCGGCGCTGCCGGCATCGTCGAACGGCCGCGTATGGAGGGGACGCTACACCCGGACGGGCGGGCGGAACAGGGGCGTCGCGGCGGGAGTCACGCGTCGACGAGCACCGCGGACACCGAGGTCAGAGCATCCGGCACGAGACGGTAGTACGCCCAGGTGCCCCGCTGGGAGCGAGTCAGGAACCCGGCGGTGGTGAGCACCTTGAGGTGATGGGAGACCGTCGGCTGGGACAGGCCGACCGGGTCGATGAGGTCGCAGACGCACGCCTCCTGGTCGGTGCTGGAGGCGACGATCGACAGCAGCCGCAGTCGGGCCGGATCTGCGAGGGCCTTCAGGCGGGCGGCGAGATGCTCCGCGTCATGCTGTCCGAGCGGTTCCTTCACGAGCGGAGCGCAGCAGGTGGTGCCGGCGGAGACATCGGTGACCTCGAGCAGCTGGACCATGTATCGATACTAATCGATATTGACAGTCATCGATAGATACGCCCATACTTGCATCGACATTCATCGATATATGGAGGATCCTGATGGTGACGCTGCTCGATCTCACTCCCCGGACGGTCGCTTCCGACCGGCTCTCGACGTTGCCGGTCGTGGTCATCGGCGCCGGCCCGATCGGCCTCGCGGCCGCGGCGAACCTCGCCGAGCGCGGCATCGACTTCATGATCCTCGAGGCAGGGGAGCGGGTGGCCGCGTCCGTTCAGCGCTGGGGGCACACCCGCCTGTTCTCCCCGTGGCGCCACCTGGTCGATCCCGCGTCGCGGCGACTGCTGGAGGCATCGGGATGGGCGATGCCCACGGAGGGGCGCGCGCCGACCGGGCAGGAGCTCGTCGACGACTACCTGGTACCTCTCGCGGGGCTTCCCGAGATCGGATCGCGGATCCGGTTCGCCTCCCGTGTGATCGCGGTGTCGAGGGAGGGCATGGACCGCACCCGGACGGCCGGGCGCGCGCAGGCCCCGTTCCTGCTGCGCATCCAGCGTGCAGACGGTCAGGTCGAGGAGCAGACGGCGCGGGCGGTGATCGATGCGTCCGGCACCTACTCGACCCCGAACCCCCTCGCCTCCTCCGGCCTCATCCCGCTCGGGTTCGACAGGGTCGCCGACCGGGTGCTGCATGCCCTGCCGGATGTCCTCGGGGCGGATCGGGAGCGGTTCGCCGGTCGGCATACGGTGGTCGTCGGGGCCGGGCATTCGGCGGCGAACACCCTCATCGCCCTCGGCAAGCTGGTTCGCGATGAGCCGGGGACGCAGGTGACGTGGGTGATCCGGAACCCTTCCGCGATCAGGGTGTCGTCCTCGCCGGATGACGAGCTGCCCGATCGTGCGAAGCTCGGCACCCGTACCGACCGACTTGTCGCGTCCGGAGCCGTCGCGGTGGTCGACTCGTTCGAGATCTCCGGTCTCGAACCCTCCGGTGACGGGATCCGAATCGTCGGCACGCGCCGCGGAGAGCCGGGGATGGTGGAGGCGGATCTGGTCGTCAACGCGACCGGGTTCCGTCCCGACCTGGACATGCTCCGCGAGATCCGCCTCGAGCTGGATGACATCGTCGAGGCGCCGAAGCGGCTGGCCCCGCTGATCGATCCGAACGTCCACTCCTGCGGGACGGTCGAACCGCACGGGTTCCGAGAGCTCACGCATCCCGAGCCGGGGTTCTTCGTCGTCGGGATGAAGTCCTACGGGCGGGCGCCGACGTTCCTCCTCGCCACCGGTTACGAGCAGGTCCGCTCCGTCACCGCATGGCTCGACGGAGACCTCCCCTCGGCCGCACAGGTCGCTCTCACGCTGCCGGCGACCGGGGTCTGCTCCACCGGAGACGCGACCGGATCGTCCTGCTGCTCATGACGATCGGCATCCGCCCGATGGGCCAGGGCGACGGAGGACGGATCTCGCGCCTCCTGCGCGGACCGAACGACGGCGCCCGGCGGCATGCGGTGCTCATCGAAGGGCTTTCCGCCTGCAGCGGCTGATCGGCGCGATCGCCGGCGGGTCGGCGGACCAGAGGCCTCCCTCATCAGAGGGAGGCCTCTGACCGATCGATCAGCTGCTGCGGCGGATCGACCGGATGCCGACAGCGAGTCCGACCACCGCGACCGCGGCCGCCGCGACCCAGCCCCACAGCACAGTGATGTCGCCGAGGTCTCCGGCGAACAGCGCGCGCTCGGCCTGCACGACCCAGTTCACGGGGTTCACCGAGGCCACGGCGCGCATCCATGCGGGTCCGTCGTCGAGCGGCAGGAGCATGCCCGACAGGATCAGCAGCGGGAAGATCAGGGCCTGCTGCACACCCCAGAACAGCCACTCTCGATCCTTCGTGGCCAGAGCCAGCGAGTAGGAGAGCGAGCCGAGCCCCACGCCGAACACCGCGAGCAGGGCCAGCCCGATGAGGAGGCCGGGCAGGTCGATCGCGAATCCGAAGGGCCAGGCGATCAGGACGATCACGATCGACTGCACGACGATCGGGGCGACCTCCTTGAGCGCACGGCCGATCAACAGCGACGACCGGGCGAGAGGGGCGACGAGAGTGCGCTCGTGCGAGCCGGTCATCATCTCGTACTGCAGATTCGAGCCGGTCGCGCCGGTGCCGAACAGGACGATCATGACGAGCACGCCAGGCACGAACCACGCCAGCGTCTCGCCGGCAGGTCGACCGGAGCCGCCGATCAGCAGCGGCGCGAACAGCCCGAGGAACACGAGCGGCTGGAGCAGGCTGAAGATCAGCGTGAACGGATCTCGTACGACGGGCCTGAGCTCGCGAGCGAGGACGTTCTTCGTGTCCCTGGCGAGGTTCGGGCGCACGAGGGTCTCGATGGTGGTCATGAGAGGACTCCCGTCCGGGTGGTTTCGCTGGGGGCTTCGGAATCGGATGCCGCGTCTGCGGCCCCCTCGCCTGCGTCCCGCAGGGTGCGGCCGGTCAGGGCGAGGAACACGTCGTCGAGCGTGGGCGGCACGCCGGTCGCTCTGCGCACCTGGATGCCGGCGGCATCCAGCTCGCGGACGATCACGGGGAGCAGGAGGTCCCCGTCCGGAACGGCGAGAGACACGGAGTCCGCGTCGACCGTGACCTCGGCGGGGCTGAGCCGGGAGATCACGGCACGAGCGCTCGCTGCGACCGCGTCATCGGCGAAGCCGAAGGTGAGGACATCCCCGGCCAGCGTCGCCTTGAGCGCGGCGGCGTCGTCGTCGGCGATGATGCGGCCCTTGTCCATCACCATGACGCGCTCGGCGTAGCGATCAGCCTCTTCGAGATAGTGCGTGGTGAGGAACACCGTCGTGCCGTGCTGGGTGCGGAGGTCGAGGATGTGCTCCCAGAGGTTGGCCCTGCTCTGCGGGTCGAGGCCTGTCGACGGCTCGTCGAGGAAGATCAGCGGCGGGGCGTGCATGAGTCCGAGGGCGATGTCGAGGCGGCGCTTCTGCCCGCCGCTGAGCTGCTGCACGGTGCGGGCGGCGAAGGAGCCGAGATCGAGGGAGTCGATGAGCTCGTCGGCCCGGCGCGCGCTGTCGCGCTTCGACATCCCGTAGAACGCTCCCTGACTGAGGAGCTCATCGCGCACCCGCTGCGAGAAGCTCCCGCTCGTGAGCTGGCCGACGTAGCCGATCCGGGCGCGGACGCCGGCGGCATCCGTACGGATGTCGTGGCCGACCACCCGTGCCGTGCCGGATGTCGGCGGGATCAGCGTCGTGAGCATCCGCAGGCTCGTCGACTTCCCGGCTCCGTTCGGTCCGAGGAACGCGACGAGTTCTCCGCGCGCCGCGGTGAAGGAGAGGTCGGTGACCGCGTCGACCGACGTCTTCTTGACGGTGAAGACCTTGGTCAGGCCCTCGGTTTCGATGATGGGTTCAGTTGCCATACCTCGAAGGTAGAAACCAACCAGGACAGATTCTGTCCGCAATATCTGCGAATCTTGAGACATGTCCGATACGACCTCCCGCGCACTCGCCCTGCTCAATCTGCTGCAGACGCACCGGCACTGGCCGGGCACCGAGCTTGCGAGCAGGCTCGGCGTCACCCAGCGCACCGTGCGGCGCGACGTCGACAGGCTGAGGGAGCTCGGCTACCGCGTGGAGTCGACGCCCGGCGCTGCGGGCGGGTACCGGCTGGAGGCGGGGAGCGCCGTGCCACCGCTGCTGCTCACGGATGACGAGGCGGTGACGATGGCGATCGGTCTGCGGGTCGCCGCGACGCAGCAGCTCGTCGGAGGAGCCGAGGTCACTCTCACCGCACTGGCCAAGCTCGAGCAGGTGCTGCCGTCGGCGCTGCGCCGAAGGGTGAACGCGCTCGCCGAGTCCGTGCAGCCTCCGCGCATCGGAGACGCGCCGGTCGTGTCGCCAGAGGTGCTCGGCGAGATCGCGCTCGCCACCAGGGATACAGAGCGGCTCCGGCTGCGGTACATCGACGGGGCCGGCGCCGAGAGCATCCGTCGGGTCGAGCCGCACGCGCTGGCGCCGTCCGGCCGCAAGTGGTTCCTGCTGTGCTGGGATCTCGACCGAGACGACTGGCGCACCTTCCGCGTCGACCGCATCGAGACGGTCGATCACACGCGCGTGCTGTTCGCCAGGAGGCTGATCACCCGCGAGGAGATCGAGGAACGCATCCTCGTGGCATCGTCGTGGTCTCCGCAGAGGGTCGAGGCCGATGCCGTCATGGAACTCCCTCTCGCCGAGATGCAGGAGCGCTTCGGCGTCTGGTCTCAGGGGGCGACGGCGGAGGGCGCCGACCGCACTCGCTGGCCGTTCGGCGGCGGCGACTGGCGCGATGCCATGTACGCGCTGCTGTGGATCCCGGAGGGCGTCGAGTACGCGACCACGTTCCCCGAGCCGGAGCGTGCAGAACTGCGCGAGGCGCTGGAACGGATGCTGCGCGCCCTCGACGCTCCGGTCCCTGGCATCGCCTGACGCCCGTCGCCGTCATCGCCGGACTCATAGCGTTATCCCAGGCAACGAGCCTGGTCATCCGCGGATCCGCCGGGTAGCGTCGAGGTCATCATCGCGGCGATCCGGGCGGTCCCGGGCTCCGGCTCATAACCGGCAGCGTGGCGGGTTCGACTCCCGCCGTCGCGTCCACGTCGCACGTCCCGCTCATCGAGAGCGGACGTCAGAGCCCGAGCTGGTCGAGCCTCTCCTCGAACCGCACCTGCACGTCCTCCGGCTCATCGTCGTCGATCTCGGCCCAGATCGCGTCGAGCTCCTTCTGCACCGACTCGGGCAGCGCGGCGAACTTCTCGTCCCACGCGGCGATCGGGGTCCAGTAGCCGACGACCTTGAAGCGCGTCGCGGGCAGCCCGAGCTCCTTGCGCAGGTACTTGCGCACATCGCGCAGGGCGACCGTCTCGCCGGCCACCCAGACGTATCCCTCGTCGAGGGCGAGGCGGTCGTCGACGATGCCGCGCACCAGCTGACCGAGCGCGCTGGGCCCGTGGCCGTTGCCGCCGACGACCCAGGTGACCTCGACGTCGGCGCCGACCTCGAACGCGACCTGATCCTGCGCGGTGGGCACCTCGAGCACGACCCGGGTGCGCACGCCCTCGGGCGCCGCAGCGGCGATGCGGGCGACGGCGGGGAGTCCGGTGAGGTCGGCCACGAGCACCTGCCAGGTGATGTCGGCCGGGGGCGCGTACAGGCCGGTCGGCGCGTTCAGCCCGAGGACGTGGCCGGGTTCGGCGCGCGCCGCCCAGGGCCCGGCGACCCCCGCCTCGTGGATGACGAAGTCGATGTCGAGCTCGCCGGCATCCGGGCGCACGCCGCTGATCGTGTACGTGCGCATCGGAGCCTCCGGCGCTCCCTCCGGCGTCTCCCACCAGTCGCCCGCAGGCACGGGCAGCGAGACGTCGGTGGGGTCTTCGCCGTGCGGGAAGAACACGCGCACGTACTCGTCGCCGATGCCGGTGCTGAGGAAGTCGGCGACGCCCTCGCCGCCGAGGGTGATGCGCACCAGGTTCGGGGTGAGGGTGGCCGTGCTGCTGACGATGCCGCGGTGGATGTTCACGGAGTCTCCGTCTCTTCGTTCGGGGTGGGGGAGTGGGTGGGGGCGGTCGGGGCGTGCGCGGTCTGGGCGAGCCAGGAGTCGCGGTAGAGGCCGTCGGCGGCGAGGAGCTCCTCGTGCGTGCCGCGCTGCGTCGTGCGCCCGTCGGCGAACACGACGATCTGCTCGGCCGTGACGGCCTGCTGTAGTCGATGCGCGATGAGCAGCGCGGTGCGGCCCCTGCGCAGTGCGGCGATGGCGTCCTCCACCGCGTCGCGGTGATGCAGTCCGACGTCGGCGGTCGCCTCGTCGAGGATCACGATGGAGGGGTCGGCCAGGAACGCCCGCGCGACGGCGAGCTGCTGGATGCGCCCCTCGTCCATCGGTACGGCGAGCTCATCCGATGGGTCCGCGTCGTCCGGCTCCCGGTTCAGTTCGTCGACCGCCCACTCCGCTCCGACCGCCTGCAGTGCGGCGACCATCTGGTCAGGAGTCGCGTCCGGGGCGACCAGCGTGAGGTTGTCGGCGATCGTGCCGCGGAACCGGTGCAGCTCCTGCGACAGGTAGTACGGCTCATCCGTGGTCGAGGCCAGGTGCACGCTGCCCGAGGTTGGCGGGTGATGACCGGCGATCACCCGGGCGAGCGTGCTCTTGCCCGACCCTGAGGTGCCGACCAGCGCGGCGGTCGTGCCCGGTGAGACGTGCAGGGTCACGTCGCTGATGCCGCGACCGGTGGTGGGGTAGTGGAACGTCACGTCGCGCACCTCGATGCCGGCGGATGTCGTCGGCGCCGCGGCCGATTCCTCGACCCGCGCACCCGAGGCCGCAGGGGCGAGGTCGATGGCGCCCACGAGGCGCGCGAGCCCGATCGCCGCGCGCTGGATGTCGTCGAGACCGAAGATCAACTGACCGACCGGGCCGAACAGGCGGTGGAAGAGCAGGGCGGCGGTGGTGACCATGCCGACGGTGATCGCGCCGCCGGAGTGCAGCAGGAAGCCGGTGCCGAGGATCGCGGCCAGTCCGACGAGCTCCCCTCCGTTGATCCACCGGAACAGGCGGTTCGTCACACGCACCCCCTCGATCTGCATCCGGATCGACGCCTCGGCCCGCTCTGACACGCGGGCGAGAGCGTGCTCCTGCTCGTTGAACGCGGTGAGCGTGTCGATGCCCTCGACCGCGTCGAGCACGGCCTGGCTGCGCGCGGCTTCGCGCACGCGCACCTCACGGAACACGACGCGCGACCTGCGCAGGAACGCCAGGGTGCCGAGCACGTAGAACGGTGCGGAGGCGATGCCCGCGAGCGCGAGCCAGGGGTCGAGCGCGGTCAGAGCGGCCACCGAGACGGCGATCGCGAAGGCGGCAGACAGCAGGGTCGGTGCGACGTTCCCGCCGGCCTCCGCCACGGCGTCCACGTCGCCGGTGACGCGCGAGAGCAGGTCGGCGCTCTCGCCGTCGTCCACAGCACCCACCGGCAGGCGCATGGCCGAGGTGAACACGTCTTCACGAAAGCTGGCCAGCATGTCCTGCACCAGTCCGGTGAGCACCCGCACCGCCCACAGCATCACGAGGGCGGCGCCGATCGCGCCGGCGCCGGCTCCGACGACCCAGCCCGCGATGGTCGCGACGCCCGCGTCGGATGACACGGCATCGACGATGCGCCCGAGACACGCGGGCATCACGATGCCCAGAGCGGATGCCGCGAGGAACAGCACGGCGACGCCGGCTGCCCTGGCCGAATGCTGTCGCAGCAGCGCTCCGACCGCGGCGCGCACGCGGGCGCCGGAGGCGATCGGAAGCAGGGGGGTGGTGGTGTCGATGGCGTCACTCATGCGGCGCATCCGATCCGTGTGAGGGGATGTCGATGACCCTGTCGCAGGCGCCGAGCAGCACGGGGGACGTGCTGATCACGATGACGGTGTCGGTGTGCGCCGCGAGGGCGCGGGCGATGTGCGCCTCGGTGACGGCATCCACCGCCGAGGTCGGCTCGTCCAGCACGAGCACGTCGGCCTCCGCGTGCAGCGCCCGCGCGATCCCGATGCGCTGCCGCTGTCCGCCCGAGAGCCGTCGACCGGCCTCGCCCACCTGCGACTCCCAGCCGCCGACCTGAGCGACGGTGTCCTGCAGCGCCGCCATGTCGACGAGCGCGGGATGCGGCGAGCCGTCGATGCCGTGTCCGCGCACGGCCTCGCGCAGGGTGCCGCTCACGATCGTCTGCCCGTGCGGTGGGGCGACGACGCGGCGGCGGTACTCGATCGGATCCCACTCCGTCAGGTCCCGCCGCTCGCCGTCGATGGCGAGCTGCACCCGCCCGTGCTCGGGCGGTGTGCGCAGGCCGAGGAGACGCGAGAGCGAGCGAGCGGTGTCGCTGTCGGCGGGGCGGATGCCGAGCAGCTCGCCCTCCCTCACCTCGACGAGCGAGTCGGGGGAGTCGCCGGGGCGGAAGGCCAGCACGACGTCATCCGCCGAACCCCGACGGCCCTCGCGCGCGATCGGGGCCCCGAGCAGGTCGTCGGCGTCGATGACCTCGGCGAGTCGCTTGGCCGAGGCGAGCTTGTGGATCCAGTTCGAGGGGAACGACCCGGCGTAGGCGAGGTAGCCGCTGATGAACTGGGCGAGGCCGAGCACGGTGACCAGCTCGCCGATGCTGATGCGGCCCTCCGCCGCGAACCACGCCGACATGCCCGCGAGCGCGGTCGTCGCGACCGCGGCCAGCGTGGTGCTGACGGCCTCGTACGAGGCGAGGGATCGACCGGCGGCGGTCGCGGCGCGACGGGAGGCGTCGCTCGCGGCGACGTAGCGCCGCACGGCCTCCTCGCGGGCGCCGATGCCCACGAGCACGCGGAAACCGCTCATGAAGTCGGCGGCGACGGCCCCGGCCTCGGTGGCCGCGTGCTGCTCGGCGAAGCCGCGGCGCTCGAGCGGGCGCGACACGACCTGCATCACGAACATCATCGCGATCGTGGAGCCGAACACGACGAGAGTCGCGACCGGCGAGATCACCAGCATCGCCAGCCCGGCGCCGAGGATCGCGGCGATCGCGGAGCACTGCTGCGCCACCGACCAGGCCACACCGGCCACGCGGTACGTGTCGGAGGTGACGAAGGTCAAGGCCTCGCCCGGCGTCACCGCCCGGCGGGACAGGCGGGGGCGCAGCATCCGCGACAGGGTGAGGTGGCGCAGTGCCTGCTCGCCGTAGCCGTAGATCGAGACCATCAGGCGGGATGCCGACTGGTAGCTCACGGTCAGCACCAGGAACGTCGCCACCAGCACGCCGATCCACAGCGCGAGCGCCGCCGGGTCGGCGGGGAGCACTGCCCGGTCGATGGTCGCGCCGATGATGACGGGGATCGTGGCCTCCGCCAGCGCGTGCACGATGAGCAGTGCCGTCGCCGCGGACAGGGCGATACCGCGCCCCTCCGCCTTCAGCGCGATCCCGAAGAGTCTCCGCGGAGTGTTCGTCACGGCGTCCGCCGACCGAGCGGGAGCACCAGCGGGGTGCCCGAGACCGGGTCGGTGATGACCCGGCAGGGCAGGTCGTACACGGCCTGCACGAGCTCGGCGGTGATGATCTCGCGCGGGTCGCCCTGCGCCACGATGGCCCCGTCGCGCATCGCCACGAGGTGGGTCGCGTAGCGCGCGGCGTGGTTGAGGTCGTGCAGCACGGCCACCAGGGTGGTGCCGTTGCGGTGCAGATCCGCGAACAGCTCCATCAGATCGATCTGGTGCGCGATGTCGAGGAAGGTCGTCGGCTCGTCGAGCAGCAGGTGCTTCGTCTGCTGGGCGAGGGCCATCGCCACCCAGACGCGCTGCCGCTGACCGCCCGAGAGTTCGTCGACCAGACGGCGGGACAGATCGGTCACCCCTGTGGCCGCCATCGCCTCGGAGACCGCCCGCTCATCGGTGCTGCTCCAGGTGCGCAGAGCGCTCTGGTGCGGGAACCGTCCTCGTCCGACGAGGTCGGCGACCGTGATCCCGTCGGGGGCGATGGACGACTGGGGGAGGAGCCCCAGTTTGCGCGCCGCCTCCTTCGGCTTGAGGGAGCGCAGTTCTGCACCGTCGAGCAGCACGGCGCCGGTGGTCGGGCGCAGCAGCCGGGCGAACCCGCGCAGCAGGGTCGACTTGCCGCACGCGTTCGGTCCGATGATGATCGTGAACGAGTCGTCCGGCACCTCCAGCGACAGATCGGAGATGATCGGTGTCTCCCCGTAGCCCAGCGTGATGTCGCGGGCCAGCAGCGAAGCGGTCATGGGTGTTCCTTTCAGGTGCGGCGCGCGTACTGGGCGGCCAGCAGCCAGGCGAGATAGAGTCCGCCGATCGAGACCGTCACCACGCCGACGGGGACGGCGACGAGCTGGGCGACCGCGTCGGAGACCACGACGAGGGCGGCGCCGGTGAGCATCACGGGGACGGTACCCATCGGGGTGTTCGAACGGGTGAGGCGCTGCGAGATCTGCGGAGCCGCGAGCGCGATGAACGAGATGGGGCCGGCGGCCGCGGTGACCAGGGCGACCAGGGCGACGCCGAACACCATCGCCGCGAGCCGGGTGCGACCGGGGCTGATGCCCAGCGCGGTGGCCGCGTCGTCGCCCATCTCGAGCACCGGCAGCGTGCGGTTCAGCGGCAGCGACAGCAGGGTGACGATCGCGAACACGATCGAGGCGGGGATCAGCTGGTCGAACCCGAGCGAGGCGAGCGAGCCGGCACCCCAGGTCGCGGCCATCATCGCCTTCTCGACGCTCACCGAGATGAGGATCCAGGAGGTGAGCGATCCGAGTCCGGCAGAGACGCCGATGCCGACGATGATCAGGCGGAATGACGACAGGGTGTTCTTGTTCGCGAGCACGTACACGAGCAGCGCCGTGATCAGGCCGCCGATCAGCGCACCCACGGCTTTGAACATGTAGGTGTTGAGCTCCAGCACCACCATCATGAGCGTCACGCCGAACTGCGCGCCGATGCCGAAGCCGATGATGTCGGGCGAACCGAGCGGATTGCGCGTGAGCGACTGGAAGATGCCGCCGGCGAGAGCGAGGGCTGCACCGCAGAGCACGGCGAACAGCACGCGCGGCAGCCGCCACTCGAAGACGACCTGGCGGATGTCGGGGTCGGAGGACGGGTCGACGATGGCGCGGACGACCAAGCCGAAGTCGACCTCGTACGCACCGATCGTCATGGACGCGAGACCTGCGGCGACGATGACGACGGCCAGCACCACGCAGACCACGATCGAGCGCACCGGGATGAGTGTCGCGATGCGCGCTGTCTCGATCCGGATCTGCCGGCGTCCGTGGTCGACGGGCGTGAACTCCGTGCCGTCGTGGGCTGCCGTGGTGGTGGGGACGGTGGGGTGCTGATCGATGCTCACAGTCCGCTCACCCGCTTGCGGCGTACGAGCGCGATCAGGAGCGGGGCGCCCAGCAGCGCGGTGACGATCCCGACGCGGAGCTCGCCGCTGGGGAGCACGATGCGGCCCAGGATGTCGGCGAACAGCAGGAACGACGGGCCGATGATCATCGAGTAGGTCAGCACCCAGCGCTGGTCAGGGCCCGTGAACCAGCGGACGATGTGGGGGATCATCAGTCCGACGAACGCGATGGGGCCGGCAGCGGCGACGCTCGTTCCGGCCAGCAGGGTGACCGCGATGATCACCAGTACACGGGTGACCTGCACGCGGGCGCCGAGCGCCTGGGCGAGATCGTCGCCGAGCGCCAGCGCGTTCAGGGAACGCGCGCAGAGCAGCCCGATCAGGAGACCGGCGACGATGAGGGGCGCCGCCCAGGCGAGCTGGTCGAGGGTGCGTCCGCCGATCGAGCCGACGCCCCAGAAGCGCATGACCTGGAGGGTGCCCAGATCGCGCAGCACGATGGCGGTCGTGAGGCCTGTGAACGCCGCGCCGAGCGCGACCCCGGCGAGCGTCAGCTTCATGGGCGTCGCGCCGGACGCGCCGAACGAGCCCAGCGCGTACACGAGGATGGTGAGCACGAATGCGCCGGCCAGGGCGAAGGGCACATAGGCGCCAGGGGTGGTCAGTCCCAGCACGCCCACCGCGAAGGTGACGGCGAAGGATGCCCCGGCGTTCACGCCCAGGATGCCGGGGTCGGCCAGCGGATTGCGGGTGAAGGCCTGGATGAGACCGCCGCACACGGCCAGGGCGGCCCCGACGACGATGCCGAGCAGTGTGCGGGGGACCCGCAGCTCCATCACCATGAGGTGCAGCGCGTTGTCATCGTCGTAGGCGAAGAGGGACTGCAGCACCGTGACGGGGTCGATCGCGCGATTGCCGATCGCCAGCGAGGCGATGGTCACGATCACCAGCACCACCGCCGAGACGATCAGCCCCAGGACGAGTGTCGTGCCGCGGTGCGGGGAGCCGTCTGCACGGCCCCCCGCATCTGAGTTCGAGACGTCCGTGCCGTCTTCCGTCGCCAGGGACATCTCTCGCGTCACTCTCCTGCGATGGTCGGCTCGCCCTGCAGCGCGGCTGCGAGGTCGTCGACGTACTTCGGGAGGATGTACTTCAGCGACAGCACGGTCGGAGCGCTGATCGCGGAGGCCTCGGCGGCATCCGCGTAGATCACGTAGGAGCCGTTCGCGATGGGGTTCCAGCGCGAGACGACCTTGTTCTCGACCGTGTACTCGCCCTCGGCCGCGCTGCCGCCCCACGCGGCGAACAGGTCGGCCTGCACGTCGTAGAGCTTCTCCAGGCTGACGCCGGTGTACCAGTTGTCGCCCTCGGCGCTCGCGAGGAAGCTGTCCATGGCCGAGGTGGAGGTGAAGCCGAGCGCCTCGGTGATGCGCACGCGGGGGTCGTACTCCAGGTAGACGCCGAGGTCGGTGCCGCCCTCGTTCAGGGTCAGGCCCCAGACGAAGGTCTTGTCCTGGAACTCGGGGTGCTCGCCGGCGAGCGTGCTGATCTGCTCCTCGGTCTCGGCGATCAGCTCCTCGGCCTTGGCGTCCTCCGACAGCGCCTTGCCGACGGTGCGGGTCATGCCCTCCCAGGTGCCGGGGTTCCAGGGGCCTTCGATGTAGGGCACGGTGGGCGCGATCTCGCTCAGCCGCTCGTACTCGATGTCGCTCACGCCCGAGTACAAGCTGAGGATCAGGTCGGGCTTGAGAGCCTTGATCGCCTCGTAGTTGGGGCCGTCCTCGGTGAACGGGATGATCTCGGGGGTCTCGCCGTACTCCTCGGTGACGAACTCCTCGAACCAGGGCTGGTAGCCGCTCTCGCCGGCGCCCCACACCTCTTCGATGCCGACCGGGTTGGTGCCGAGTGCGGCGACGATGTCGGGCGTCATCCAGCCGAGGGCGACCACACGCTGGGGCTTCTCGGGGATCACGGTCTTGCCGTGTCCGTGCTCGATGACCACGCCGTCGGTGGACGTCGACGACGAGGCGGACTCCGCGCCTTCTCCGGTGGTCGAGCACCCGGCCAGGGTGAGGGCGGCGGCGATGGCCGCGGCGACGAGCGCGGAGCCTCGCCGGATCTTCGGGCGCGCGAGAGCGTGCGACATGGTTCTCCTTCAGAGAGATGGGGAGGGGAGCGCCGCGTCGACGCGGCAAGAAGTTAGGTAAGCATGCCCTAACAGAACGATGCTAGAACGCCGAGAACACGGCCAGTGTCGATCGATGGACGACTTGTGTCGCTATACGGACAGAACGCGTCGGATGGGCGCGAGGGTCAGCGCCAGTAGAGGTGGTGCGCCGAGTCGGCCTGCACGCGAGCGACGTGCTGACGCGGGGTGAGTCCGAACCGCTCCTTGAAGCTCGCGGAGAACGCGCTCGTCGTGGCGTAGCCGCACCGGTGGGCCGCGGCTCCGATGGGGGTGCCGTCGACGATCAGGCGGGCGCCGAGGGTCATCCGCACGCCGGTGCGCCACCGGCCGAACGTCATGCCGACGTCGTTCTGGAAGATGCGCAGGACCGTGCGCTCGTGCAGGCCGTGCGCGAGGAACAGCTCACCCGCGCTGCGCGGGTCGCCCGGATCGTCCAGCACCGCCTGCACCAGGGCGCGCACGCGCTCGTCGGCGGGCAGCGGGACCTCGCCCCAGCCGTCGAGCGCCTCAGGCGCCGGCTGCTGCAGCATCTCGATGAGCGTGCCCTGGATGCGCACGCGCAGATCGGTGGGCATGTCGTTGATGCCGAGGTGCAGCAGCATCTCCTGGACGGCGCGCGGCACGAGCACCCGGGTGACGTCGTCGATCGGCGCGATCGCGGATGTCGCGGGCAGGTACGTGTAGCACCCGACGGAGTCCCGCTCGTGGTGCGCCGTGTGCGGCGTCCGCGCGGGGATCCACACGCCCTGACCAGGGGCGAGGCGCCACATCGCGTCCTGCAGGTGCACCCACACGGTGCCGCGGTAGCACCACGCGAGCATCGCGTCGGCGTGGGAGTGCGGAGGGGAGAGCGGGCGGGTTCCGGTGTCCTCTCCGGTGACGACCCCCGTCCCCATCAGGTACGGCGCGACGACGGTCGACGGAAGCTCAGGGCTCGCCTCCCAGTCGTCCCGCCGATAGGCGTTCATCGTGCGTCGGTGCGCGCGCTCGCCAACCGCGCCTCGACCGGCGACCATCCGCTCTCCAGGATCGCGAACCCGGCGTCGAGCGTGCCGAGCTGATCGTCGGCGTCGTTGACGAGCAGCAGCATCTGCAGGACGAAGCGGGAGTAGACCCTGATCTCGGCAGTCGGCGCGTCGAGTCCGAGCTCGTCGGCGATCGCGTCCGACAGGGCGTCCTCGTGGCGGAGCCACATTCGAGCCGCGTACTCGCGGAGCACCGGCGTCTCGTTCAGGAACGCCATGAAGATCCGGGTGACGTCGTCGCCGTGCTCATCGACGTTGGTGCGGACGTCGGTGGAGTAGAAGTCATGGAGCGCCCGGTTGATCGAGATGCCGTCTGCGCGTCCGCGCACGGCGCTGACGAGCCGGTCGCGCTGCTCGTCGTCTTCGTCGAAGACCAGCGCCTCCTTCTGCGGGAAGTGCGCGAAGACGGTGGTGGGGGAGGCATCGGCGGCGTCGGCGATCTCGCGGATGCTGACGTTGTCGAAGCCGCGATCGAGGAACATCTTCGTCGCGACGTCGGAGATGTTCTTGCGGGTCGCCGCCTTCTTCCGCTCGCGTCGACCCATCGGCTCGGTGCTCGTCATGCCGACCACTCTATCGCGGACCGGACTCATAAGTGGCTTGACACCGAAACTGGTATCGATACACTTTCGGTATGACTTCACTCAATTCGACCGGTCGCGTCGGCAACCGCGCCTGGGTCATGCTCGTCGTCCTGACGATGCTGACCGTCATCGGGATGACCGTCGTCCTCCCCGTCCTGCCCTTCGTGGTGCTGGAGTACGTCTCGAACGAGAAGGACCTCGCGATCTGGGTCGGCGTCCTCGAGGCGATCAACGGACTCTGCGCCTTCCTCGTCGCCCCCTTCCTCGGGCGCCTCTCCGACCGCTTCGGCCGACGCCCCGTGATCATCGCGGCCGCGTTCGGCGCCGCCTTCTCGATGACCCTGTTCGGCATCGGCGGAGCGATCTGGGTGCTCGTGCTCGCCCGTGTCATCCAGGGGCTGACCGCCGGCGACATGCCCGCGCTCTTCGCCTACCTCGCCGACATCACGCCGCCCGAGAAGCGCGCCCAGCGCTTCGGCCTGCTGGGCGCCCTCTCCGGCATCGGCATGATGATCGGGCCGGCCATCGGCGGCCTCCTCGCCGCGATCGACCTGCGCCTCCCCGTCTTCCTCACCGCGGCGGTCGCCCTCACCATCGCGATCCTCAGCATCTTCCTGCTCCCCGAGAGCCTCAGGCCGGAGAACCGGATCTCCGCGATCTCCGCCAAGGACGTCCAGCCGTTCGCGGTGTTCACGGACGCGTTCGGCCGCAAGGAGCTCCGCGGACTCATGATCGGCTTCGGCATCCTCGCCCTTCCGTTCGGGTTCTTCGTCAACAACTTCAGCGTTCTCGCGCTGGACTCGATCCAGTGGGGGCCCACCCAGATCGGTCTGCTGACGGCCGCGGTCGGCATCATCGACATCCTCATCCAGGGCGTGCTGCTCGGCATCCTGCTGCCGCGCATGGGAGAGCGCGGGGTGATCGTCAGCGGCATCGTGGCGCAGGCTGTCGGTCTCGCCGCCCTCGCGATCGTGGCCTCCGTGCTCGCGCAGCCGTGGGTGTTCATCGTCGGAGCGCTCCTCCTCGCCGCAGGTCAGGGCGCATCGCAGGCCGCGATGGACGGCGCGATGTCGAACGCCGTGGGTGACGACGAGCAGGGCTGGCTGGGCGGGGCGACGCAGTCGCTGAACGCCGCGATGAGCACGGTCGCGCCCCTCATCGCCGCCGCCCTCTACGCCGGTGTCAGCCACGCCGCCCCGTACTGGCTGGGCGTCGTGCTCATGATCGTCGCCGCGATCGTCCTCGGGCGCGCCCACATCGCGAACACGGCGAAGACGGCCCCGAAGGGCACCGCCGCGGCCGGGGATCCCGGGGCAGGGGTGCCCGCGGCCGGGGATCCCGTCGCCGCTCCGGCCGCCGCGGATGCGGCCGTCGACGCCGCGGTCTGAGCGGAACGCGCTCCAGAACTCCGGAGAAACGCGCCGGGGCAGCGGTGGTCAGCCGGTTCCGTCGCGGTCTCGGTCCGGTTCTCCGGAGTTCTGAAGCGGAGAGCACGGCAGAGCGCTCGCGTGGTGTCACGCCGCCGCGCCTATGCGGCTGACTGGTCCTCGAGCCCCAGGGTGAGGCCCGAGAGGACGCTGTCGATCAGGGCGAGTCGTCGCGGACGTTCCGCCGACCAGTCGTAACCCGATGGAAGCGTGAGCGACCGCGAGAGGAGGTCGCGGTCGGTGGCCCTCCATCGCGCGGAGAGGTCGACTCCGTTCGCGGTGCTGAGCTCCTCGCGAACGTCGACTCCGAGCAGGAAGGCCGACCCGAGATCACGATCCCAGTCGAGCCGCTCGAGCAGCGCCAGCCCGTCGTCGGTGTCGAAGAGGCGCTCATGGACATCGGGAGACTCGCCGTACCAGAAGATCGCGGCCGCGAGGTCCTTGCCGTCCTTGTTCTGGCCGTACGCCGCCCGGTCGATCCACGCCCGCAGCTTCAGGGCGGTGTAGCCGGCGATCGTCGGGATGCGAATCCTCCCCGCGGTCGGGAGGGAGAGCTCCCGCGAGCGCGAGAAGACGTCCTCGAAACCGAACACGACCATGTCCTCTCCTCGTGCTCGAGGCGTCACCTGGCCTTTCGGGTCCTCCACCGAGCCGAACGGCATGATGTCGACCTTGATGCCGTCCACCAGGAAGCAGATCCCGGAATCGCCCCTGCTCTCGAAGGTCGCCGCGATCCTGTCGTATGTCTGCCAGTCCGTGAGGGCGATGGCGAGATCGGTGTCATCGGTGACGCCGATCTCGGCCTCGTAGCCGAGCGCGGAGTGCAGAACGTCCCGGCATCTCGCTCCCACGAGCATCAGCCGATCATCGACGATCCCGATTCGGGCGCGGAGCTCGCCGACGACCATGTCGACGTCATCGAGGAGGCGGGGATCGCCCTTCGAGAGATCACGCATCGCCCTGCCTCAGCGATCGGGCGACCTCCGCCTGCCGTCCGTCCCCGCTCGCGAGGAGGTCGGCGTACACGAGCACCGGTGGCGCGATGCCGATGCCCTCCGAGATCGCCTCGGGGTCCTCCCAGAACAGCGTCCGCACGAAGATGTTCGGGCGGCGATCGGTCCGCCACCGGTTCTTTGCGATCAGGCGATTGACGGAGTCGTCGTCGACGTAGACCGTGAGGGTCTCCGGGCGTATCCGGTGCGAGACGGCCGACTCTCCGCTCAAGAGGGCCGAGACTCCGGGAGGGGCCTCGAGAGAGCCGATGTCCCCGGTGAACATGCGAGTGCGCTGCGGGCTGCCGAGTCCTGTGGGGAACGCTGCGGCCCATCGATCCAGGAGCTCGTCCTGGCGTCCGAGGCTCAGCTCGCCGTCATCCGCGAGATACCCGGCTTCGTGCAGTTCGTTGAGCGTCTTCTGTGCCTGTCCCAGGGAGACCCCCGCTCTCGCGGCGACGCGGCGCAGCGTCGCAGTCCTCAGCTCCGGCCACGCGAGCAGCGCGAAGATCACCTGGGAGCGCTTCGTGCTGAACAGGTTGGCGGCGCCGAGACTCGACGACCGCTCGTGTCGCTTCGTCTCCGCCCGTCGCCCTCGGACATCGATGTGGACGTTCTCGAACGAGATGAACGCGTTGCCCGCTTCGTCCAGGAAGTTGGCGCCGATCCGCCGGAGAGTCTCCGCGCTCCGCTCGTTGATCCGCTCGCCGAGGAGAAGGATGTGACCGCCGATGCTCTCGAGTCCGTACCGCCCCAGTTCGGTGAGCGTCATCGACGGCGAGTAGAGGAGCGTCATATCCGACGCATTGCGGCCCCGCGTGATCGTCGCACGCTCGGGGATGCCGGGTTCGAGGTCTTCCACAGGGCTGCTCGAATAGCCGCTGGACACGCTGACGCCGAGATCCAGCAGTCGACGGCTCAGAGCCGTGGCCGATCGGGTGTCCACGTCCACCTCTCCCGTTCAATAGTTGCGAATGTTCAGTTTAGTTGAAAGTGATATAAAAATGAACAACATGTGCGGGGTGAGATCTCCGCCGGTCGGAGATGATGGATGCATGCCCTCTCCCCATCGCCCCGGACTGCGGGTCACCGCGGGCGTCACGATCCCCGAGTCCGAGCTGTCGTGGCGGTTCTCGCGGTCGTCGGGACCCGGCGGCCAGGGCGTCAACACCGCAGACTCCCGCGTGGAGCTGGTGTGGGATGCCGCGGCTTCCGCTGCGCTGTCGCCGGTCCAGCGGGAACGCGTGCTCGACCGGCTCAGCGGCCGGCTGGTCGGAGGGGTGCTGACGATCGCGGCATCCGAGCACCGCGCCCAGCTTCGCAACCGGGATGCCGCGCGCGAGCGTCTCGCGTCGGTCGTCGCCGAGGCCCTGCGCCCGCCCGCCCCGCCGCGCCGACCCACGAAGCCGAGTCGCGGCGCGAAGGAGCGCCGGCTGAAGGAGAAGCAGCGCCGCACCGACGTGAAGCAGCTGCGCAAGCCTCCGCGCGACGGCTGAGGCCTCGGTCGGCCCGCCCGGCCCTCGCACCCCAAGCACCTGCGTCGGCCGCCTCGCGACGGCTGAGCGCGTTCAGTCGCGGGGCCCGCGCACGAGCTCCAGACCGGCTCCGGCGAACTGCCGCAGCGTCGCGTCGGGCAGGAACGCCCTCGTCAGCGCCCCGCCGATCGCGGCGAGGTCGCTCTCGTCGCGGAACAGCAGGTACATCGTCTCGTAACGCGGGTGGAACTTCTGCTTGAAGCGGTGCAGCGACCCGAAGCCGTAGACCGGCTCGAGCGCCTCGGCGAGGCGGTCGCTCAGCGCCGCGATCATGCCGGCGTCCGGCGGGTAGTCGTGGGCGAGCGGGGCCCCGGAGAGCGACATGATCTCGCAGCCCTCCTCGGAGAACTGCTTCGCGGACGAGCCGATCAGGTACTCCATGACGGGGCCGAATCCGCCCTCCCTGCGCCGCATGAGATCGAGCGTCCACCCGCGCACGACGCCGCCCTCGCCGTAGATCGGCAGCCAGGAGAGGAAGCCGTCGACGTCTCCGTTCGGTGCGACGGCGAGCGCGAGCCGCACCTCGTGCGCCTCCGCCTCTTCCAGGGTGCCGAGGGTGAAGCGCATCTCGGGGAGGTCCTTGTCGCCGACCCACGCCTCGGAGATCGCGCGGAGCTGCTGCTGCACGCCCCACGGCTCCGACTTCAGGTGCGTGAGGCGGAAGGTCATCTCCTCGCGGCCGGCCTTGTTGAGTGAGGTGCGCACGGAGTTCCAGCGCTTGCCGGTGAACGACAGGCCGGGCAGGTCGACGATCGTGTCGTCGGCGACGACCAGACTGCGCCAGGTGTCGGGCACGGCGGCGCGGGTCGCGTCGTCGGCGCTGAAGAAGCACGGCACGAGCCCCGCGTTCTCGGCGGTGTAGATGAACTCCTCCACCGCCGCGGCGCGCGTCTCGGCGGGGCCGATCGGATCGGCGAGCGCCAGGGCCACTCCGCCCCGTCGTTGATAGGCGACGATGCCGCCGGTCGTCCCGGCGTAGCTGTTGCCCTCCCACGTCGTCATCCAGGAGAGGGTGCCGCCGCCGTGGGCGCGCAGCGTCCGCAGCAGGTCGGCGAGGGTCGGGGCGGGCTGGATGCCGAGCTTCGACGACCTCTTCGCCCGGAACGCGCGCCGCACCACGATCAGGTAGATCAGCACGAGCAGCCAGAGGAACGCGCTCGCGAGCGACAGCTCGGTCTCGCCGTAGATGACGGACTCGAGCTCCGCGGCGCTGGTGAGCATGATGAGCGTCAGGACGAGGACCCCGCCCAGCACGTTGAGCGCACCGAGGATGATCGCGAGCACCCAGCTCCAGCGGCGACCCCGGCGGAGCCCACGCACGATGAGGAGGACGACCGCGACATCGATCGCCACGTCGACGACACCGCCGGACACCGGTTCGGTCGGGCCGAACGGCCCGTCGGTGGGGAGGAGGATCGTGATGATCTCGGCCGCGGTGAGCGCGATCACGGCGATCACGGCGATCAGGCGCTGCTCCCGCACGGTCGTCCTGCGGACCCGCAGCGAACGGTCCGTGACGAGGATCAGCAGCACGGCGAGCAGGTGCTCCAGATCGTCGACCGCACCCCAGAACAGCATCATGACGAAGACGAAGCCCAGGAGCACGAGCCAGCCGCGCACGCGCCACGGCGCCCGGAACAGGCCCACGGCCGCGGCGATGCAGGCCATCGTGCCACCGGACGCTCCGACGTCGAGCGACTGGGCCTGCGTCTGCGCCCAGGCCCAGGGGGCCTGCGACAGGAGCAGCAGCGTGAGGGCCGTGGCGAGGACGGCGAAGAGCTGGCCGACCCAGAAGTAGGCGAGGGCCACGCGCGAGCCTCGACGGAACTCGAGGTAGCCCATGCCCCAGAAGCTGGCGATCGTGATCGCATAGACCCACGGCTGGCCGATGAAGAACGTTCCGGTGACCGGCGTCCACCACCTGCCGTCGGAGAGGTTCGGCAGCCCGTAGGCGACGGCCTCGAAGAGATCGGCATCCTCGAACGGCATCCACAGCCCTCGGGATGCGACGCCGACGAGGAGGATCAGCCCCACCATGGTCAGGGTGGCGGGGATCCTCCGCAGCGCGGAGACCGCCTGGCTCGGTGTGATGCGTCGCGGCCGGGTCATGTGCTCAGCGTAACGATGCGGGCGGCGGGGCTTCCCTCGGCGCGGCGCGGGGCGTTGGATGGGACGCATGGTCGGGACGAGCGGACAGAGAACGGCGGTGCTGCGTCGCACGGTCGCGTGCTGCGCGACGGCATCCGTCTTCGCGCTCGCCGCGTGCACGTCGTCGAGCGGGCAGCCTGTGGCATCCGCACCGGCTCCGATCGTGCTCGCCGACGGCCTCGATGCGCCCTGGTCGATGGTCCTCCACGGCGATGCGCTCCTGATCAGCGAGCGCGACAGCGGCCGGGTGCTGGAGTTCGACGAGAGCGGAGCCAGGCACGAGGTCGGAGTGATCGGCGGCGTCGTCGCAGGCGGGGAGGGCGGGCTCCTCGGGCTCGCGGTGCGCGACGGGGACCTGTACGCCTATCTCACCGCCGACGACGGGAACCGGGTCGAACGCCGGACGCTCCTCGGCGAGCCCGGCGCCCTCTCGCTCGGCCCTCCGGCGACGGTGATCGACGGCATCCCCTCCGCATCGAACCACAACGGCGGGCGCCTCGCCTTCGGGACGGACGGGATGCTCTACGTCACCACGGGCGATGCGGGAGACCGCGACAGCGCGCAGGACCTCGACGCCCTCTCCGGCAAGATCCTCAGACTCACGCCCGAGGGAGGCATCCCCGACGACAACCCGTTCCCCGGGTCGCCCGTGTACAGCTACGGCCATCGCAACCCGCAGGGCATCGGGTGGGATGCCGACGGCACGATGTACGCGACCGAGTTCGGGCAGGACACCTGGGACGAGCTCAACGTCATCGAGGCAGGGGGGAACTACGGCTGGCCGGAGGTCGAGGGCGCGGCCGATGACGCGGACTACACCGACCCCGTGCAGCAGTGGCGTCCGGCGGAGGCGAGCCCCAGCGGCATCGCGGTGACGAACGGCGACATCCTCATCGCGAACCTGCGCGGTGAACGACTGCGCAGCGTGCCGCTCGACGACCTGTCCACGAGCACCGAGAGCGTCGTCGGAGAGTACGGACGGCTCCGCGACGTCATGGTCACGACGGGGGCGATCTGGCTGCTGACGAACAACACCGACGGCCGCGGCGACCCCGCGGAGGGCGACGACCGGATCCTCCTGTTCCCGATGGACTGAGGGCTCAGTCGAGCAGGCCCTTCTCCCTGAGCAGCGGTCGGACCCCTTCGGCGAACCAGTACGCCTCCTCGAGGTGGGGGTAGCCCGACAGCACGAACTCGGTGAAGCCGTGACCGTGGTACTCGGCGACGAGATCGGCGACCTCCTCGTAGCTGCCGACGAGCGCCGTGCCCGCCCCGCCGCGCACCAGCGACACCCCGGCCCAGAGCCCAGGGTGCACCTCCAGCTCGCTGCGGGTGAGCCCGCCGCTGCTGAGCGCGTTCTGACGCTGCTGGCCGACCGACTGCGAGCGGGAGAGCGTGGCTCTCCGCCGCGCCAGGACCTCCGGGTCGAGGCCGTCGATCAGCGAGTCCGCGATCGACCACGCCTCCTCAGAGGTCGGACGGGCGATCACGTGCAGGCGGACGCCGTAGTCGAGCCTGCGCCCGAGCGCCGCAGCCCTCGTCTGCACGCGACCGATCTTCTCGGCCGCCTGCGCCGGGGGCTCGCCCCACGTGAGGAACACGTCGGCGTGCGCGGCGGCGACCTCGATCGCGGCATCCGATGAGCCCCCGAGGTAGATCGGCGGCGCCGGCACGGCCGTCCGGAGCTGCGCATCCTCGATTCGGAAGAACTCGCCGTCGTGGGTGACGTTCTCTCCCGCCCAGAGCCGGCGCAGGATGCCGAGGTACTCTGCTGCCCTGCGGTACCGATCGTCCTTGCCGATGGTGTCGCCGAAGCGGCGCTGCTCTGCATCCTCGCCGCCGACGACGATGTTGACCCGCAGCCGCCCGCCGCTGATGCTCTGGAACGTCGCGGCGGTCTGCGCCTGCAGCGTCGGGGAGACGAGTCCCGGCCGGACCGCGATGAGGTAGTCGAGCGCGCGGGTGTGCTGGGTGAGAGCCGAGGCGATCGTCCAGCTCTCCTCGTTGCCGCCGCCGGAGGGCACGAGCACCGCCTCGTAGTCCAGCTGCTCGGCGGCGCGCGCGATCTGCGCGAGGTAGTCCACGGTGGGCTCGCGCTGAGCCGCCACCCGACCGGCCGGGTCGTAGGCGGTCGCGCTGCCGAGGCCGATGTCGGTGCGGGAGTCTCCGGTGAGCGGCAGGAACCAGTCCAGCGAGATCGCGCTCATGCCGACGCGCCTTCCGGACGGGAGAGGATGCCGCGCACGATGCCTCCGTCGTTCACAGATGCCATGCGTCGAGTGTCGCCCGTCCGCCACCTCGCCCGCACGCCGAGCGACGCTGTGAGACGCTCGATGACGTACTGCGTCGGCGTGCGGCATCCGCCCTGTGCGCCGCGGGTAGCGTGAGGCGACGCCGGGCGGGCGCCCGGGTGGACCCCGAGGAGATACGCAGATGACCGCACCCAGCCCGCTCGAGACCGAGGCGCTCGAATTCATCCGCGCCCTCATCCGCATCGACAGCGTCAACACGGGGGATGCCGCGACGATCGGCGACGGCGAGACACGAGCCGCGCTGTTCGTGAAGGAGAGGCTCGAAGAGGTGGGCTATCGGGTCGACCTCGTCGAGCCGCAGCCCGGACGCGCCAGCGTCGTCGCGCGACTCGAGGGTTCCGACCCCGACGCGGGGGCGCTGGTCGTGCACGCGCACCTCGACGTCGTGCCCGTCGAGGAGGCCGACTGGACCCACCCGCCCTTCGGGGCCGAGATCCACGACGGCGTCCTGTACGGCCGCGGAGCGGTGGACATGAAGAACTACGCGGGCACGATCCTCGCGATCGCCCGCGCGTTCCGTCGCGACGGCGTCGTTCCCCGCCGCGACCTCATCTTCGCCTTCTTCGCCGACGAGGAGGCCGGTGGCGTGTGGGGAGCGCGCTGGATCGTCCGACACCGGCCGGAGCTGTTCGCCGGCGCCACCGAGGCGATCAGCGAGGTGGGCGGCTTCTCCGTGCCTCTCGCCGACGATCGCCGCGCGTATCTCGTCGCCACCGCCGAGAAGGGCGTGACCTGGGCGACCCTCACGGCGCGCGGCCACGCGGCCCACGGCTCCCGCCCGACAGCCGACAACGCGGTCGTGCGTCTCGCCCGCGCCGTCGCCGCCGTCGGCGCGCACCGGTTCCCGGTCGTCCGGACGCCCGCCCTCGACCGGTTCCTCCAGGTGTTCGAGGAGCACCGCGGCCTCCGCGTATCCGGCGCCGACAGCGAGCTCGACGAGCAGCTCGCCGAGCTCGGGTTCGTGTCCTCCCTCGTCGGAGCATCGGCGCGCAACACGGTGTCGCCCACCGTGCTCGCCGCCGGCGGCAAGACGAACGTGATCCCCGCGGAGGCATCAGCGCGCCTCGACATCAGGGTCCTGCCCGGAGCGGATGCCGCGCTGCGCGACGAACTGGCGGCCGTGGTCGGCGAGGGGGTCGACATCTCGTGGGGCCATGCGGTCCCCGCGATCGAGGCGCCGCTGGATGCGCCGCTGATCGACGTCCTGCAGGGGGCGATCGCCGCAGAGGACCCGGGGGCGCTGGTGGTGCCGTACCTCCTCCCGGCGAGCACCGACAACAAGCACCTCGCTCAGCTCGGCATCCGCGGCTACGGCTTCGTGCCGCTGCGCGTGCCCGCCGACTTCGACGTGTTCGGCGAGTTCCACGCGGCCGACGAGCGGATCCCCGTCGACGCCCTGCACTTCTCGACGAGGGTGACGGAGCAGATCCTCCGCAGGGCCTGATCCGCCGCTTCCCGTGTTACCGGCGGAGCCGTCCGGTTACGCGACGAGCCCCTCGGTTACGGCGTGCGTCTGCCGGTTGCGACGTGTGAAACCCGGCTGTGATCAGCGATTGCGATGCCCCTACCTTGGCTTCACGCGGCACACCCGGTGCCGCTCGGAGCACGAGGATCACCATGACTGACACAGCCGCCCCACCCGTCGGCACCGCGGTCGATCTCGAGATCGACCGCCCCCAGGATGCGCGGGGGAAGGTGGATCTCGGCGCCGTCACCGTGGTGCATCCGCGCCACTGGCGGCGATGGACGATCGCCGCGATCATCATCTTCGTCCTGGCCCAGTTCGTCTGGAGCCTCTTCACGAACGACCGCTACATGTGGGACTCGTTCGCCGAGTACTTCTTCTCCGGTCCCGTGCTCATCGGCATCGGCTACACGCTCTCGATCACCGCGGTGTCGGCGGTCGTCGGCTTCGTGCTCGGCACGATCATCGCCCTCGGCCGGCTCTCGACGTCGACGCTGCTGAGCTCCGCGGCGTGGGGGTACATCTGGTTCTTCCGCTCGGTGCCGCTCGTCGTGCAGATCATCGTCTGGTACAACCTGGGCTACCTCTACCCGACCCTCGGGCTCGGCACCCCGTTCACCACCGACTTCTGGATCGTCGAGTTCCCGACCGTGCAGCTCATCAGCGCGTTCGCCGCGGCGATCCTCGGGCTCGGGCTGCACCAGGCCGCGTACTCGGCGGAGATCATCCGGGGCGGCCTCATCTCGGTCGACCAGGGGCAGCAGGAGGCCGCGGCCGCTCTCGGCATCCCGGCCAGCAGACGGCTCTTCCGCATCATCCTCCCGCAGGCGATGCGCTCGATCATCCCCAACGCGACCAACGAGGTGATCGGCCTCGTCAAGGGCGCCTCCGTCGTGTTCGTGATCGCGATCCCCGAGCTCTTCTACGCCGTGCAGGTGATCTACAACCGCAACAGCCGGGTCATCCCGCTCCTGCTCGTCGCCGTGGTCTGGTACACGATCATCACCACGATCCTCAGCATCGCCCAGTTCTACATCGAACGGCACTTCGCCCGCGGCTCCGTGCGCACCCTGCCGCCCACCCCGCTCCAGCGGGCGCGCCGCTGGGCGAGCGCACAGTGGACGCGGCTGGGGGATGCCCCACCCGAGGCGCCGGTCGCGTCCGCGCTCACCGCATCCGGAGGGGGCGTCCGATGACCGCCGTCGCCGCGGAGACCGCGACCAGGGGGCTCGTCGAGATCCACAACGTCCACAAGAGCTACGGCGGCGTCGAGGTGCTCTCCGGCATCGACCTGACGGTGCAGCCGGGGGAGGTGGTCGCACTGCTCGGCCCCAGCGGTTCCGGCAAGTCCACGCTGCTGCGCACGATCAACCACCTCGAGAGCGTCGACCGCGGATCGGTCACGGTCGACGGCGAGCTGATCGGCTACGAGCTGCGCGGAGAGAAGCTGCACGAGCTGCGCGAGCGCGAGATCCTGCGGCGCCGCACGCAGGTGGGCATCGTGTTCCAGAACTTCAACCTGTTCCCGCATCTCACCGCGCTCGAGAACGTCACCGAGGCGCCCATCGCGCTGAAGAGGCTGAGCACGGACGATGCGCGGGAGCTGGCGCTGGGCCTGCTCGACCGCGTGGGTCTCGCCGACAAGGCCGACGCCTACCCGCGGCAGCTCTCCGGAGGCCAGCAGCAGCGCGTCGCGATCGCCCGCGCCCTCGCGCTGAAACCGAAGGTGCTCCTGTTCGACGAGCCGACCAGCGCGCTGGATCCCGAGCTCGTCGGGGAGGTGCTCGACGTCATCCGCGACCTCGCGCAGCTCGGCACGACGTTGATCATCGTCACGCACGAGATCGGCTTCGCCCGGGAGGTGGCCGACCGCGTGGTGTTCCTCGACGCCGGCGTCGTGGTCGAGCAGGGGCCTCCGGCCGACGTGCTCAGCAACCCCCAGAACCCCCGCACCAGGGACTTCCTGTCCAAGGTGCTGGGCTGACCTGCACGACCCGAACGCGGCCCGTCCGCAGCATCCAAGGAGAACACAGAAATGGCACTCAGCAAGAAGCAGGGCGTCGCGATCGGAGTCGCCGCCGCGGCGGTGCTCGCGATCGCCGGCGTCGTGACCGCCGTCACCCTCAACCGCCCGACGGAGGCGGCCGCCGACAACGCGACCCCCGCCCCGAAGGAGACCTCGGCCAACGTGTCGGCCGACGACATCGAGTGGGTCACCGGCGAGGTCGTCCCCGAGGCCGTCGCCGCGCTGAAGGAGAGCGGCTTCGAACCGATCGAGAAGGGCAAGCTCACCGTCGCCGTCGGCGCCTTCGTGCCGCCGCTCAGCTACGTCCCCGACGGGGAGACCCTCCCTGCGGGCACCGAGCCGAACATCGGCAGCCTGATCGCGGAGGGGCTCGGGCTGGAGTACAGCCCCGTCGTCGTCGCCTGGGCGGACTGGCCCCTCGGCGTGCAGTCGGGGAAGTACGACCTCATCACCTCCAACGTGACCGTCACCGAGGAGCGCAAGGAGCTCTTCGACTTCGCGAGCTACCGGCAGGACCTGCTCGGCTTCTACGTGAAGGCGGACAGCACGATCGACAAGATCGAGGAGGCGGCGGACATCTCCGGCCTCAAGATCGTCGTCGGCTCCGGCACCAACCAGGAGCAGGTGCTGCTCAAGTGGAACGAGGAGCTCGAGGCCGACGGCAAGGCCCCGGCCGAGCTGCAGTACTACGACGACAACGCCGCTGCGACGCTCGCGCTGCAGTCCGGCCGTGTCGACGCGAGCTTCGGCCCGAACGCCACGGCGGCCTGGGCGGCGCGGGAGACCGGCGACACCAGGCTCGTGGGGATCGTCCCCGGCGGCTGGCCGCTCGCGGCGACGATCGCCGCCGGGACCGCGAAGGGCAACGGCCTGATCGAACCCGTCGGCATCGTGCTGAACGAGCTCATCGCGAACGGGAAGTACGCCGAGGTCCTGAAGGCCTGGGGGCTCGATTCCGAGGGCATCGACGAGTCCGAGATCAACCCGCAGGGGCTTCCGAAGTCCTGACACAGAGGTGCGGGCCGTGCGCGAGAGCGCCGGCCCGCACGCCTCCGCCGCACCTCCGCACCGAGAAGGACGAAGACCATGACCGACCGCGCACCACTCAGCATCCTCGACCTCTCGCCCTTCGGCGCCGGGTCGACTCCGGCGCAGGGGCTGCGCGACACGATCGCGCTCGCGAGGACGGCGGAGCGCCTCGGCTACCGCCGGTACTGGCTCGCCGAGCACCACCTGAACCCCGGTGTGGCCGGCGCCGCGCCGCACGTGCTGCTCGCCGCGGTCGCCGCAGCCACCGAGCGCATCCGCATCGGCACCTCCGCGACGATCATCGGCAACTACTCGGCGCTCCAGGTGGTCGAGGCCGCCGGCGTCGTCGCGGCCCTGCATCCAGGACGCTTCGACCTCGGCATCGGCCGCTCCGGCTCGACGACGCAGCCGACCGGCCGTGCGTCGGAGCCGGCGCCGCCGCAGGCCAGGATGGTCGACGGACTGCTCCTCCCCGCCGCGCGGCCGTTCGCCTTCGACGCCGTGCGGTTCGCCGCGCAGGCACGGCTGCTGAGACGGACCGCGGGCGACGCCGACCGCTTCGAGCAGGACGTGCTCGACATCCTCGCCCTGATCGAGGGCTCCTACGTCGCACCCGAGGGCGTACCGATCCATGCGACGCCCGCCGAAGGACAGCCGATCGAGGTCTGGCTGCACGGCAGCACGGCCGGACCCAGCGCCGAGCTCGCGGGTCGGCTCGGACTGCCGTTCGGCGCGAACTACCACGTCGCCGGCAGCTTCGTGCTCGACGCTGTCGACGCGTATCGTCGCGCGTTCCGCCCCGGCGTGCTGGATGCGCCGCACGTGATCGTGTCGGCCGATGTGCTGGTCGCCGACACCGCCGCCGACGCCGAGCGCGTGGGCCGCGGCTACGCTGAATGGGTGCACAGCATCCGCGCCGGTCAGGGCGCCATCGCCTATCCGCGCCCCGAAGACGCTCTCGTCGAGCCGTTCGAACCCGACCTCCTGGATGCCGTCGGGGACCGCCTCGACACCCGGTTCATCGGCGATCCCGATCACGTCTCCGAGCGGCTGGAGACCCTGCAGCGGGTCACCCGCGCCGACGAGCTGCTGGTCACCACGATCACCCACGACCCCGCGGACCGTGCGCGCTCCTACGAGCTCCTCGCCGCAGCGTGGGGGCTCGGCTCTCCCGCCGAGCGCGCCCTCGCCACGGCGGTGCGGGCGTGACGGCATCCGCATCCGGCACGCGGGCGCCCGCCCTCGTCATCCGTCTCATCGCGCCGGCCGAGCACGCTCTCGTCGGGCGCCTCACCGAGGAGGCGTACCTCTCCAGCTACACCGGTCTCTCACCCGCGTACGTCGAGTCCCTGCGTGACGTCGACGCCCGTGTCGCCCTCGGCGACGTGTGGGTCGCGGAGGACGCAGGCGGCGTCATCGTCGGCAGCGTGTGGGTGCCGCGCCCCGGGGAGCAGCTCTCCGAGCTGGCGGAGGAGGGCGAGCTCGACTTCCGGCAGCTCGCCGTGTCTCCGTCGGCGCGCGGCCGCGGCATCGGCGAGGCGCTGACGAGGCACGTGATCGCCCTGGCCGTCGAGCGCGGCGCCCAGCGCGTCGTGATGAACAGCGGTCCCGAGATGCTCGGCGCGCACGCGCTCTACGCGAAGCTCGGCTTCCGTCGCCTCCTCGAGCGCGAGCACCGCATCGAGGTGGAGCCGGGGCTCTTCCTCGACCTGCTGGCTTTCGGTCTGGACCTCGATCCGCGCAGCTGACGGGGGACGACGTGGAAGGAGGACGTGCCCCACGGGGCACGTCCTCCTCTCCGTTCTCCGTCAGAGTCGACCGGACGGCACGATCCCGGCGGCGGAGAAGACACCCTCCACCCGGTCGCTCGGCGTCCTCTCGCCGGCCTCGACCGCGATGCGCAGACGGTTCTCCGCCGGCGGCAGCGGGCAGGTCGCGAAGTCCGTGTAGGCGCACGGGAGGTTCACGGCCCGGTTGAAGTCGATCACCGTGTCGTCGGAGTCGTCCGCCACCTCGATCGTCACCGTGCGGTTCGCCGCGTAGGTGGTCACGCCGCTCGTCGCATCCGTGAAGAGGATGAACAGCTCGCCCGGCCGATGTCCGGGGAAGGCGAGCAGACGGAAGACCTCCCCGTCGATCGCGAACTCCGCATAGCCGGGGGAGTCGTACACGTGGCTCAGACCGTCGACCGCGGCTCCCACCTCGATCGATCGCGGCGCGATGAAGCGCACGAACCGTGCGGGAACGCGCCAGCCGGGGTCGGCCGGATAGACGGGGGTCCCCGCGTACGCGCGCAGGAATGCGAAGTCCGACCGCCGGGGGCGGAGGATGCCGCGGCCGCCGCGCGTGGCGACCTCCACGACGCCTCCGGAGAAGCCGACCGTGACGCCGTCCCGCTCGGCGATCGGGCCGAAGCGGTGCGTGCCTCCCACGGTCGCGCCCTCGACGATCAGTTCCTCGTCGTGCGCGAGCTCGACCGTGGGGCCCTCGGCGCCGGTGCTCCACAGCCCGGGAAGACCCGGCACCGCGGTCGGCTCCTCCGACAGCCAGAACAGCCCGGTCACGGCGAGGAAACCGTGCGGATCGGCGCGCCGGCGCTCATGCGCGGCATGCCAGTCCTCCCACTCCCGGGTGAAGGCCGCGGCATCGATCGTCGCGGGGATGCTCATCGCGCGCTCTCCGTCCCCGCCGAGAGCAGCTGCCCCGTGCGCTCCGGCACCGGAAGGCCGAGGTTGTCCCGCAGGGTCGTGCCCTCGTAGTCGGCGCGCAGCGATCCGCGCTCCTGCAGCAGCGGGACCACCTGGTCGACGAACTCGTCGAGCCCCGACGGCACCAGGTGCGAGCCGAGGACGACGCCGTCTCCTCCGCCCTCCTGCACGAACGTGTCGAGCTGGTCGGCGACCTGCGCGGCCGTGCCCACGTACCCGGCCCTGCCGGCGATCTCGTGGGCGAGGCCGCGCAGGGTCAGCCCCTTCGCCTCGGCGAGCTCGCGCCACGCGCGCACCGTCTCGATGCGGTCCTGGAACACGAACGCACGGCCCTGGATGATGGCGGGCGCCTGCGGGTCGGGGTCGACGTCGGGCAGGGGGCCGTCGGGGTCGTACGCCGAGAGGTCGCGATTCCACACCTGCTCGAACGTGACCTGGATGGTCTTGTCCGTCAGCTGCTGCTCGCGGATGTGACGTTCCTTCTCCTCGGCATCCGCCTGCGAGTCGCCCAGGACGAACCCCGCGGCGGGCAGGATCTTGATCTCGTCCGGACCGCGGCCGAAGCGTGCGGCGCGCTCCCTGATGTCGGCGGAGAACGCCTTGCCCTCCGCGAGCGTCGCGTAGGGGGAGAAGATCGCATCGGCCGTGGATGCCGCGAAGTCCCGCCCCTGCGGGGAGACGCCCGCCTGCACGATGACCGGACGGCCCTGCGGGCTGCGCGGCACCGTGAACCGCCCGGAGATGTCGAACTGCGTGCCGCTCTGCGCGAAGGCGCCGGCATCCGCATCCGCGAGGAACACACCGGACTCCTTGTCGGCGAGGATCGCGTCCTGAGCCCACGAGTCCCACAGGCGTCGGACCGCGGCGACGGTCTCCTCCGCCCTGACGTAGCGTTCGCTGTGCGGGAGGAATCCGCCGCGACGGAAGTTGGCTCCGGTGAACGCGTCGAACGACGTGACGACGTTCCACCCCGCCCTGCCCCCGGAGAGGTGGTCGAGGCTGGCGATCTGCCTGGCCAGCTCGTAGGGCTCGTTGAACGTCGTGTTCAGCGTGCCGACGAGGCCGATGTGCTCGGTGACCGCGGCCAGGGCGGCCAGCACGGGGAGCGTGTCGGGTCGCCCGGCGATGTCGTGGTCGAAGATGCGCCCGGCGCGGGCGCGCAGGGCGAGGCCCTCCGCGAGGAAGAAGTAGTCGAAGCGGCCGCGCTCGGCGGTCTGGGCGACGTGTCGGAACGTCGCGAAGTCGATCTGGCTCCCGGCATCCGGGTGCTCCCACAGCGTGTGCTCGTTCACGCCGCCGACGTAGGCGGCGAGGATGATCTGCGTGCGCGGTCTGGTGGTCATGTCGTGTCCTCCGGGTTCTCAGGCGATGGCGTAGCGGTTGGGGACGGTCTCGGCGAGTCCGAGCAGCCCCCGCAGGGTGCCGGCCTCGTAGGACTCGTGGAACAGCCCGCGCGACCGCAGCTCCTCTGCGAGACCTCCCGCGATGCGCGGGAGATCGTCGGTGAGCACGCCGGGGCGCAGTCGCACGCCGTCGTAGCCGATGGCGCCGAGCTGCGTGATGAGGTCGGCGAGCTCGGCGGCCGAGCCCGTGAAGATCCGCGCATCGCTCGTGAGGGGCCGGCCGAGGGCGTCGAGCCTGCGCAGTCGATCGGCGGCGCGCTCGCCACCCGGCTCGTCGAGGAGCACGACGATGTCGGCGAAGATCCGCAGGCGCTCGCCCGTCCGCCCCTCGGCCTCCTCGGCCGCGGCGACCTCGTCGAGGATCGACCGGGCGTGCGCGGCATCCGCGGGGGTCACGAAGACCGCATCGGCCGACCGTGCCGCCAGGCGATACGGCACCTCCGCATGGGCGAGGGCCACGACGACGGGCTGCCCCTGCGGCGGGCGCGGCGTGATCGATGGCCCGCGGACGCTGAACCAGCGCCCCTCGAAGTCGACCTGGTGCACTCTGTCGGCGTCGAGGAAGCGGTCGGTGGCGACGTCGCGGATCTCGGCGTCGTCCTCCCAGCTGTCCCAGAGCCGGCGGACGACCTCGACGGAATCGGCGGCCTCGTCGAAGAGCTCGGCGACGAGCGCGTCGAACGCCGGCTCGCCCCACGCCGCATCGGCGCCGGGGTGCGATCGTCGGCCGAAGTGCGTCGCCTCGTCGTGGCGACCGGACACCTTCACCTGCCACCCTGCGCGCCCCTCGCTGGTGTAGTCCAGGGTTGCGACGCCCTTCGAGACGTGGAAGGGCTCGGTGTGGGTCGTGGTGATCGTGGGGATGAGCCCGATGCGCGAGGTCGCCGGCGACACCCGCGATGCGATCAGCAGGGCGTCCAGGCGCCCGCGCACCTCGTCGGTGCGGTCGTCCGGTCGGCCCTGCTCGGAGGACTGCAGCGCGAGCGAGTCCTCGATGGTCGCGAAATCGAGGAGGCCCTCCTCGGCGAGGCGGACGAGGTCGACCCAGTACCCGGGTGTGAACAGCTCGGCCGGGCGGGACGAGGGCTCGCGCCAGGCGGAGGGATGCCAGCCGGCGCCCTCGAGGGCGACGCCGATGCGCAGTCGTGAACTCATTGTGTGTGCTCCAGTTCTCAGGCGGTGGATGTCAGGCGGAGGGGACGAGGGCGGATGCCGCCGGCACCCAGCCGAGGCGGGGGAGGACGGCGTGGCGGATGTCGGAGAGGATCTGCCGGTAGTCGTCGAGGGCGAGCGCATAGGGCAGCGCGATGCGCAGCTCCGTGCGTCCGTCGATCGCAGGGTCGGCGAGCAGGCGCTCGACGATGTCGTCGGCGGTGCCGAACAGATCGCGCTGGAAGACGTGGCCGCCGACCGGCGCCTCGGTGCGCGCCTGGCGGCTCTCGGCGAACGCCGTGTACCGCGCGCGCTGCGAGGAGGTGGCGCTGTCGAGCGGCAGGATCACCCGCTCTACCCCCACCGACGGGGCGCCGGGACCGGAGTGGTGCGCGTAGTAGTCATCGATGTGCGTGCGCTGGGCGGTCTCGAAGTCGTCGCCGGATGCGCTCGCCGTGATGTTGCCGAGCAGGAGCTTGAGTCCGCGCTGGGCGGCCCAGCGCACCGAGCGGGCGGAGCCGCCGCCGAGCCAGACGCGGTCGCGCAGATCCGCGATGTGCGGCTGCACGCGGGGTGTCTGCGGCCCGTACGGCGTGGTGATGTCCGGACCCAGTGCGCGGCCCTCCACGGCCTCCAGGAATCGGGAGATCAGCTCGTACGGATCCACGGCCTCCTCCTCGCCGCGGCCGAGGTGGCGGAGCAGGTCGCCGTGCGGCGCCGAGGAGCTGATGCCCACGTTGAGCCGGCCGCCCGACAGCGCGTCCACGGTCGCGAAGTCCTCGGCGAGCCGGAACGGCGTCTCGTAGCCGAGCGGCACCACCGCCGTCTCCAGGCGGATGGTGTCGGTGCGCTGCGTCGCGGCGGCGAGGAAGGTCAGCGCCGAGGAGACCCCGCGTTCGAGGTGCCGCTGGCGGATGCCGGCCACCTGGAACCCGATCTCCTCGGCGAATTCGAACAGCCGCAGGGTCTCCTCGAGACCTCCGGACGGATCCGCCTCCGGATAGTTGCCGGCGAGCGTGAACCCGGCCTCGGAGATGGTGTGGCCGTGCGGGTGTGCGGTCATCGGTGCGGGTCCTTCCCTGCGACGTGGAGTGCCGATGGGCGATGTTCTCACCGCGCCGCGGAGCCGCCAACGCGACGGTCACGCGCTGTCGCCCACGGTCACCGCCCGACCCCGACGGTTAAGCGGTGACGCGAGACGTCACCGGGCGACACAGGACGGAGGCAATACGACGGAGCCGACCCGTGTTGCTCCTAACGTGGGTGCACGCCACCCCGAGAGCCCCTGACGAACGGACCGGTCCCATGACGCACGCACCCACCGACGACCACGTCCTCGATAACCCCGCGTGGCACGCCCTCACGGGGCCGCACGCCTCGTTCGCCGTCGGCGGCGACCTGGTGCGCCGCTACCCGGCCGACGTCGCTCCGTTCGTCGCAGTGCGGACCTGGGAGCATCCGTACGTCTGGCAGGAGCTCACCGAGCTGGTGGGGCCAGGACAGGAGGTGGGCATCTCCGCCGCCGACCCCGAACTGCCGGAGGGGTGGGAGGAGCTCGGGCGCGGTGCGGGCGTGCAGCTGGTGGAGACGGATGCGCTGCGCCCCCGCCCCGATGAGGAGGCGGTGCTGCTCGGCGCCGCGGACGTCCCCGAGATGCTCGCGCTCGTCGAACGCAACCAGCCGGGGCCCTTCCGTCCGCGCACACACGAGCTGGGCCGGTACGTCGGCATCCGCCGCGACGGCAGGCTGGTCGCGATGGCGGGGGAGCGGCTGCATCCGGAGGGGTGGACCGAGATCAGCGCCGTCGCCACCGACGCGGAGCACCGCGGACAGGGTCTGGCCTCGCGGCTGGTGCTCGACGTGGCGTTCCACATCCAGGAACGAGGCGACCGGGCGCTCCTGCACGCGGCGGCGACGAACACGGGGGCGATCCGCGTCTACGAGCGCCTGGGTTTCACGCTCCGACGGCGCACCACCTTCCTCTCGGTCCGCACCCCCGTGGACGCGGACGACCGGGTCCTCGCCGGCTAGCCGTTCACGGCCTTCTCGATCGCGGCCTCCAGGTCGCCCCAGGCGGTCAGCTCGAGCAGCGTCCCGTCGAGGAAGAACGACGGGGTGCTCTGCACGCCGAGGGCGACGCCGTCCGCCTTGTCGGCCTCGATGCGCGCGAGCGTCACCGGATCCGCGACCGCCTCGTCGTACGCGGCCAGGTCGAGACCGAGCTGCTCGGCGAACCCGCGGAACACCTCGGGGGTCTCGACGGGCTTCTCGCCCCACTCCGCCTGGGTCTCGAAGAGCATCGCGTACATGTCCTCGAAGCGGTCCTGCTGCGCCGCGGCCTCGGCGGCCAGCGCCGCCTGGGTCGAGTTGATGTGACCTGGCAGCGGGAAGTAGCGCACGACGTAGGTGATCTCGCCGTCGTACTTCTCGCGGAGGTCTTCGACGATCGGGTGGAAGGCGCCGCACGCCTCGCACTCGAAGTCGAGGAACTCGACGAGGGTCACGGCGCCCTCTCCGGCGTCGTCGAGGACGTGCGAGTCGGTGCGGACGGTCTCGCCGTCTCCCGACGGGGCGGACGCGCGCTGGTTGAGGGCGAACACGATGGCGCCGATCGCGACGAGGACGATGACGGCGAGGGTGATGATGAGGGCTTTGAACGAGGTCTTCATGGGGTCTCCGAACACAGGACGAACAGGGGTGAGCACAGCGGATGCCGCAGAGAGCGGCGGCGCGGCTCAGGTTCGCGAGACGGAGAGCTGGGTGAGGGTGAGGGCGGGGACGTGCAGACGGGGGCCGGCTCTGCTCGGCAGCTGCGCGCGCACGGCCACGCCGGTGGTGACGACCAGCCTGTCGGCCGCCACGCGCAGGACCAGGAGCACCAGCAGGAAGCAGCAGATCACCGCGATGACGCCGAGGCCGGCATCCGAGGTGAGGACGTCCGCCGTCGTCGTGCCGTGGTGATCGGCCGCGGCGGTCCCCGCTGGTGCGTCCGCCGCGACGCACAGCGTCGCGTGGGCGTCGCTCTCGCCGTGCGACGACGACCAGGCCCCGACGACGAGCAGCAGTGCGAGCCCGAGCGCGATGGCGATCCTGACGATCAGCATCCGCTCGGTCCGAGGCGACGACGACGGACGGGGCATCGCCGGGCAGTCTAGCAACGCCGCCTCTGCGGACAGGGGCCGGTGCTCAGCCGACGCGCCTACACTGAAGACGTGGCGAGATTGTTGATCGTCGGCGGCTTCCTGGCCGCCGTCTTCTGGGTGTTCAGCATCGTCGACTGCGCTGTGCAGCCGGCGACGCGGCACCGCGGTGTGCCCAAGCCAGGGTGGATCGCCATCGTCGTCCTCATCCCCGTCGTCGGAGGCGTGCTGTGGTTCGCTCTCGGCCGGCGCCGTGGCGATGATCGCTCCGCGAGGGTGTTCGCTCCCGACGACGACCCCGCCTTCCTGCGCAGCATCGACAAGAAGGAGCAGGACGCCCGCATCGCCGAGCTCGAAGCGGAGCTCGCACGCCTCGAGGACGAGGGCGACGGGACTGCGACGGACGCGCGTCCGTGACGTCGTCTCCTGCGACGGATGCCGCGGCATCCCTGATCTCAGACCTCATCGCGCACGGCGTGCGCGATCTCGTGCTCTCACCGGGCTCCCGCTCTCAGGCGCTCGCGCTCGCCGCGGTGGCCGCCGCCGGACGCGGGGTGCTCCGCGTCCACGTGCGCATCGACGAGCGCGTCGCCGGGTTCACGGCACTCGGGCTGTCGCGGGAGACCCGCGTGCCCACCGCCGTCGTCTGCACCTCAGGCACGGCCGTCGCGAATCTGCTGCCTGCGGTCATGGAGGCCTTCCACTCCGGCGTGCCGATGCTCCTGCTCACGGCCGACCGGCCCCCGGAGCTCCGCGGAGTCGGCGCCAACCAGGCGACGATCCAGCCGGGGATCTTCGGGCCGTTCGTGCGTGCGCAGCTCGATGCGCCGGTGCCAGGGGACGGCGACTGGACGGGGCTCGCCTCCGCGGCGGTCGCGACCGCCATGGGCGGGGATGCCGCGCACGGGCTCCCCGGTGTCGCCGGCCCCGTGCACCTGAACCTCCCCTCCCGCGAGCCGCTGTCGAGCGGGTCCCCGGTCATCGACGTCGACCCCGGCGAGGCCCCGCGCCACGGCGAGGGCACGCCGGTCGTCCTCGAAAGCGGTCCGCGGACGGTCGTCATCGCCGGCGCCGACGCCGGGCCGCGCGCCGAGGAGATCGCCCACGAGGGCTCCTGGCCGCTCATCGCCGAGATCGTCAGCGGCGCCCGCTTCGGCAGGCGGCTCGTGCACGGCTACCGAGCGCTTCTCGGCGAAACGGAGCTCGGCGGACGCATCGAGCGCGCCGTGGTGCTCGGCCACCCCACGCTCAGCCGAGAGGTGTCGCGCCTGCTCTCCCGCACCGACGTCGACGTCGTCGCCGTGCGGCACGGGGGAGAGGATCTGAACCTCAACGGACGCACGCGCCCCGCGGCATCCGTCGTCGTCGCCCCGGGGGAGCCGGATCGCGACTGGCTCGGCGCATGGCTCACGGCATCCGCCTCCCTCGCGATCGACCTCAGCGAGCGGGCCCCCGATGCCGACGGACTCGCGTCGACCGACGTCGCGGCGCGGAGGGACGCGGTGCGGGCAGAGCTCGCCGCCGTGCGTCGCCCGCTCGATCGCCAGCTGCTCGCCGACGCCGTCTGGCGCGCGACCTGGCCGCACGACCGGCTGGTGTTCGGGTCGTCGCGGCTCGTGCGCGTCGCCGACGCCGTGCTGGGCGGCAAGAAGGTGCCCGTGCACGCCAACCGCGGGCTCGCGGGCATCGACGGCACGATCGCCACCGCCACGGGCATCGCCGTGGCCAGCCAGGCCGATGGGGCGCACGGCGTGACCCGCGTGCTGCTCGGCGACCTGGCCTTCCTGCACGACGTGGGGGCGCTGCTGCTGCCACCGGATGAGACCGCGCCCCGGCTGCAGGTCATCGTCGGCAACGACGGCGGCGGCACGATCTTCGACGGACTGGAGGTCGCGGCATCCGCACCCGCCGCCGACCTCGACCGCGCCTTCTACACGCCGCACGCCGTGCAGCTCGAGCAGCTGGCCCTCGCGTACGGCTGGGAGCACCACCGCGTCACGACGCGCTCCGCGCTCGACCAGGTGCTCACCGCCCCGTCGGGAGGACGTCAGCTCATCGAGGTGCCGCTGCCGCGCTGACTGGCATGATGTGTGCATGAACGCACACGCCTGGACACGCGAGCTGCAGGTCGGCGAGGGGTTCCGCCTCGCCGACGTCGACCCCGACGGCAAGCCCGGATTCTCCGGTGGCAAGACCGAGGGGGCGCACGCCCTGGTCTCCGGGCTCGATGACCTGAACCACCTGCAGGAACGGCTGTTCGCGGAGAGCCGTGCGGGCGTCGCGAAGGATGCCGTGCTGCTCGTGCTGCAGGCGATGGACTCGGCGGGCAAGGGCGGCATCGTGCGGCACGTCGTCGGCGGGGTCGACCCGCAGGGCGTCTCGCTGGCCGCGTTCAAGGCGCCGACCGCGGAGGAGCGGGAGCACGACTTCCTGTGGCGTATCGAGAAGCGCCTGCCCGAACCCGGCTTCATCGGGGTGTTCGACCGCTCGCACTACGAGGACGTGCTGATCGGACGCGTGCGCGCGCTCGCGGAGCCGGACGAGATCGAGCGCAGGTACGGGGCGATCAACGACTTCGAGGCGGAGGCCGCGGCCTCCGGCATCCGCATCGTCAAGGTCATGCTGCACATCTCGCGCGACGAGCAGAAGGCGCGGCTCATGGAGCGGCTGGAGCGCCCGGACAAGCACTGGAAGTACAACCCGGGCGACGTCGACGAGCGGTTGCGGTGGGACGACTACATGGCCGCGTATCAGACCGTGTTCGAGCGCACGTCGACCGAGGTCGCCCCCTGGCACGTGGTTCCGGCGAACGCCAAGTGGTACGCCCGGCTCGCCGTGCAGGAGCTGCTGCTCGCGGCGCTGGAGGACATCGATCCGCAGTGGCCGGCCGCCGAGTTCGACGTCGAGGCCGAGAAGAAGCGGCTCGCCGCGAGCTGATTCCGGGCGCGCCCGGAGCGGCCGGCGCGCACGCGGTGCACAACTCCTCAAGAATCCGCCTCAGGGCGCCGGATCCGGTTCGGTCGGGCGGTTTCCTCGCATTCTGTGAGGAGTTGTGAACGGAGCCGTGCTCCAGAACTCCGGAGATCCGGTTCAGTTCGGACGGCCGCGGCCCTGGATCTGTCAGCCGCTGTCGAGGGGCCGGAGCGTTCTCCGGAGTTCTGGCGCGCGCACGCGGTGCACAACTCCTCAAGAATCCGCCTCAGAGGGCCGGATCCGGTCCGGTCGGGCGGTTTCCTCGCATTCTGTGAGGAGTTGTGAACGCGCTCAGGCGAGGGCGTCGACCAGAGGGCGGAACTTCACCCTGGTCTCCAGCAGCTCGGACTCGGGGTCGGAACCGGCGACGATGCCCGCACCCGCGTACGCTGTGACGGCGATGGCGTCGGGGCCGGTCTCGAACTGGGCGCAGCGCAGCGCGATCGCCCACTCGCCGTTGCCCGCGGCATCCACCCAGCCGACCGGCCCGGCGTAGCGGCCGCGGTCGAAGGGCTCGAGCTCGCGGATCGCGGCGATGGCGTCGGGGGTCGGCGTGCCGGCGACGGCGGCGGTCGGATGCAGCGCGCCGATGAGGTCGAGCGAGGATTCGCCGTCGGCCAGCTCCCCCTCGACGTCGGTCGCGAGGTGGAACAGATTGGGGAGCTTCAGCAGGAACGGCTGTTCGCTCGCCGCCAGCGCCCTGGTGTGCGGTCGGAGAGACGCGAGCACGCTCTGCACGGCGTACTCGTGCTCGTCGAGGTCCTTGGTGCTGGACGCCAGCGATGCGGCGGCAGCGGTGTCGGCATCCGCATCGGCGCCTCGCCCGATGGTGCCGGCCAGAACCCGTGCGGTGACCGTGCGGCTCCGCACGGTCACGAGGGTCTCCGGGCTCGCGCCGATCAGCCCGTCGACGGCGAACGCCCAGGTGTCGGGGTATCCGCTCGACAGCGCGCGCACGAGGCGGCGCAGGTCGGATCCGGCGGGGATGCTGCCGGTGAGGTCGCGCGCCAGCACGACCTTGCTCAGCTCGCCGTCGGCGATGCGGCCGAGCGCCTGCCGCACGGAGTCCTGGTATCCCTGGGGGCTCTGCGCGCCCGGTCCGACCGTTCCCGCCCAGTGCGGCCCGTACTCCCGGGGCTCGGGGTCCGCGCACGACACCGGGTCGGACGAGCTGCGGATGCGGGTCAGCCAGGTGCGGCCGCGGTGCCGGCCGATGACGGCGGAGGGCACGACGAGGATGCTGTCGACGGCGGAGTCCTCATCGAAGGAGAGGGCGCCGAAGGCGACCAGTCCGGTGCCGGGGAGGCCGAGGGGATCGTCGATCTCGGCATCCTGCACCAGATCACGCCAGAGCCGAGCGGCGATCGCCGACCGCAGCGGGCCGCGGCCGGCAGGGATGCGGATGCTCTCCACGACACCGGATCCGACGGCGACGATCCCGTCGCCGCGGCGCAGCCACGCGAGCGGGTCGGCGGGGTCGGCGTACGCCAGGGGGTCTTCGACCGGGTCGATCTCGCGGGTCTCCACGACCAGCCTCGTGCTCACCCCTCCAGCCTAGTTCGTCGGTCCGGGCGGTCTCCCCGCCCGAGCCCCGTCTCCGCTTCTGTCCGCTTCGTCCTCCAGGAGTCTTCGCCCAACTCCACGGGCACGAGAGCTCCGCAGCGGCGGGCGTGGGGGTGGGGGCGCATACGCTGAGGGCATGAGCGATGCACGCCCCGCACCCGGCACCGAGATGATCATGCAGTGGCGCAAGTGGGACGGCTCCCCGCACTGGCGGCACGAGTGCTTGTACCTCGGCTCCGACCGATGGGGCGACTGGATCGGACAGCCGGTCGGCTGGCGGAGTGCTCGTCCGGGTCGCGAGTTCACGGCGGACGGGCTCAATGTCACTCTCGTCCCCGCCGGTCGAGAGGACTTCGCGCTCACGGTGAACCGAGACCACCCCAAGGGCATGCGGATCTACATCGATCTGGGCTGGGACGTGCACTGGTCCGACGACCCGCTTCTCGTGACCGGGATCGACATGGACCTCGATGTCGTGCGGGTGACGGGGGAGCGCGGCACCTGGGTCGACGATCGTGACGAGTGGGCCGAGCACAGCGCCGAGTACGGCTATCCGCCCGAGGTCATGGCCCACCTCGAGGCGCTCGCGCTCGATCTCGAGGAGGGGGTGCGGGCGCAGCATCCGCCCTTCGACGACGCCACGGCGGATGCCTGGCTCGACCGCCTCGCCGCGCTCGACCTCGGACCCGGCGAGCAGGGCGGGCGCTCAGCCGGGCGCGCCTAGACTGAACCCGTGACCCCGAACGAGCCCAACCGCGCAGATCTCGGCAAGGACCCCGCCCGCGTCAGCGGCATGTTCGACCAGGTCGCGGCGGGATACGACCGCACGAACACGGCCATGACGGTCGGCAACGACGCACTCTGGCGCGCCGCGACGACGCGAGCCGTCGCCCCGAAGCCGGGGGAGCGCATCCTCGACCTCGGCGCGGGCACCGCCTCGTCGTCGGCCTCCCTCGCCCGCAGCGGCGCCGAGGTCGTCGCCGCCGACTTCTCTCCCGGCATGCTGGCCGAGGGCAAGCGTCGGCACGGCGGCATGCGCAACCTGTCGTTCGTCGAGGCGGACGCCACCGACCTCCCCTTCGCGGATGCCGAGTTCGACGCCGTCACGATGTCGTATTCGCTGCGCAACGTGAACGACCCGAAGAAGGCGCTGCGCGAGCTGTTCCGTGTGACGAAGCCCGGGGGGCGGCTCGTGATCAACGAGTTCTCCACCCCGCCGCGGAAGCTGTTCCGGGGCGCGTACCGCTTCTACAACGCGCAGGTGCTCCCGCGTGTGGCGCGCGTCGCCGGCACCAACGGCGACGCCTACGACTACCTGAACGAGTCCATCCGCGAGTGGCCAGACCAGCGCAGGCTCTCCGCCTGGATCCGCGAGGCGGGCTGGACGGATGTCGCGTACCGCAATCTGTCCTTCGGCATCGTGGCCCTGCACCGTGCCCGCAAGCCCGAATGATCGAGGGGTCGCGCCGCGCAGGTAGGCTGGGTTCGTGACTTCGAGCCCCATCGCCCCGGGTTCGCGACTGGCGAGCCGTCTCGGCTTCAGCGACCGCGTCTTCATCGGACCCGCCGCTCGCCGTGTCGCGCGCGCCATCGAAGACGGACTCGAGCTCGTCGAGACCGGGCTGGCCGAGGACGTGCGCGTCGCCGACCCGCTCGCCGACGCGACCAGCCGCTACCTGTACGAGGCTGGGGGCAAGCGCATCCGCCCCGTGCTCACCCTCCTCGCCGCCCAGCTCGGCGACGGTAGCACGGAGGCCGTGATCGACATCGCCAAGGCGCTGGAGATCACCCACCTCGGCTCGCTGTATCACGACGACGTCATGGACGGCGCCGACCGGCGCCGTGGAGTGCCCGCGGCGCAGACCGTGTGGGGCAACAACATCGCCATCCTCACCGGCGACATCCTGTTCTCCCGCGCCAGCCAGCTCATGGCCCGCCACGGCGACCGTGCGATCCGTCTGCAGGCCGACACCTTCGAGAGGCTCGTGCTCGGCCAGATGCACGAGACGATCGGCGCCCAGCCCGGCGACGACCCCATCGAGTTCTACATCCAGGTGCTCGCCGACAAGACCGGATCCCTCATCGCCGCCGCCACGCAGGCCGGCGTCATCTTCTCGAACGCCTCCGCGGAGTACGAGGAGCCGATGCGCGTGTACGGCGAGAAGATCGGCGTGGCGTTCCAGCTCCTCGACGATGTGATCGATCTCTCGGCCAAGCCCGAAGACACCGGCAAGGTGCCGGGGACCGACCTCCGCGCGGGCGTCCCCACCATGCCGTACCTGCTGCTGAAGGCCGAGCCCGACGCGGCATCCGCCGACCTCGCCGCCCGGATCGACGAGGGGGTCGCCCTCATCGCCGACGGCGCAGACCCCTCGATCCTCGACGGAGCTCTGGCCGAGCTGCGCGACCACGCGTCGACGCAGAAGACCCTCGAGCTCGCACTCTCCTGGACGCAGGACGCCATCGACGCGCTCGCGCCGCTGCCGAAGGGCACGGTCCGCGACGCGCTCACGCGCTTCGCCGAGTCGCTGGCCGAACGCTCCAGCTGACCCTCGCCGCTCCGCGCGGCCGCACCCGGATCGCCGGGCGTGACGAAAGGACCCCCATGACCAAGCTCAGACTCGCCATCGTCGGTGCCGGCCCCGCGGGCATCTACGCCGCCGACATCCTGCTGAAGGCGGAGCGCAAGTTCGACGTGTCGATCGACCTGTTCGAGCAGCTCCCCGCACCGTACGGCCTGGTCCGCTACGGCGTCGCCCCGGACCATCCCCGCATCAAGGGCATCATCACGGCGCTGCGCGATGTGCTCGACCGCGGCGACATCCGACTGTTCGGCAACGTCCGATTCGGCGAGGACATCACCCTCGAGGATCTCAAGAAGCACTACAACGCCGTGATCTTCGCCACGGGTGCGATCCGCGACACCTCGCTCGACATCCCCGGCAGCGACGCGGTGGCGTCCTACGGCGCGGCGGACTACGTGAGCTGGTTCGACGGACACCCCGACGTGCCGCGCGAGTGGCCGCTGGACGCGGCATCCGTCGGCGTCCTCGGCAACGGCAACGTCGCGCTCGACGTCGCCCGCATGCTCGCCAAGCACGCGGAGGACCTGCTCGTCACCGAGGTTCCGGAGAACGTCTACGAGGGCCTCAAGGCCAGCGAGATCACCGACGTGCACGTGTTCGGTCGCCGCGGTCCCGCTCAGGTGAAGTTCACGCCGCTGGAGCTCCGCGAGCTCGGGGAGCTGCGCGACGTCGACATGGTCGTCTACGACGAGGACTTCGACTACGACGAGGCGTCGAAGGACGCGATCGCCAGCAACAAGCAGGTCATGGTCATCGATCGCGTGCTGCAGTCGTGGCGCAAGCGCGACTCGGTCAACAACGCCGGCGGCACGGCATCCCGCCGCCTGCACCTGCACTTCTGGGCCCGCCCCGTCGAGGTCCGCACCGACGAGAACGGCCGCGTCGCCGCTCTCGTCTACGAGCGCACCGAGCCCGACGGTCAGGGCGGCGCGGTCGGCACCGGAGAGCTCCGCGAGGTCCCGATGCAGGCGCTGTACCGTGCGATCGGCTACTTCGGCTCGCCGCTGCCCGGCGTGCCGTTCGACAAGAAGCACGGCGTGATCCCGAACCGCGAGGGCCAGGTGCTCGCGAAGGACTCCAACCAGCGCGTGCCGGGCATCTACGCCACCGGCTGGATCAAGCGCGGACCCGTCGGCCTCATCGGCCACACGAAGTCCGACGCCATGGAGACCGTGCGCCACATCATCAACGACCAGGGCTCATGGTGGCAGCCGGAGGATCCGTCTGAGGAAGCGATCACGGCGCTGCTCTCCGAGCGCGGCGTGAAGTGGACGGACCTCGAGGGCTGGCACCGCCTCGACGAGCACGAGATCGCCCTGGGCGCCCCGCAGGAGCGCGCCCGCGTCAAGGTCGTGCCGCGCGACGAGATGGTGCGGGTCTCCCGGGGCGAGTGATCGTCATCGGTTCGTTGCAGGGGTGCGGCGGGTCGACGGGGGAGCCACATCTAGCATGAAGTCATGCGTCACCCTCGATACTTGGTATTCGGCACGGCCGTGCTCTTCGCACTCGTCGGCTGCGCACCGACTCCTGAGCCCGTAGTGACACGGACGGCGTCGCAACCACCCACACCCTCCGCCACGCCTGCACTCGAGCCGGTGGTGGAGCCTGCGCCGGCCTTCGATGTGACGTGCGCCGATGTGGCTGACGCGGTAGCTGCGGTGATCGGCGAGCCCTCCACGCCTGTGCTGCCGGTCATGTCGACGGTGTCGACCATGGGCTGGATCGCCGGACCGGCGCAGTACATGTTCCAAAGGGCGGGAGGGATTGCGTGCTCTGCAGGCGGATCCGACGATTTCTGGGAGATCCTTCTGTTTCCCGGTGCCGAGGCAGTGATCGCCGGCGTGGACGCCCGCATCGGAGTGCCGATGAGCGAGGGCGGCAGTTGCTCTGCCGACGGATACTGCGGGTTCGAGATCACGGAGGGCGACGTCCATCTCTCCGCCCTCTTCGTGGATCCGGACCTCGATGACTCGACGAGCGCCGGGCTCGATGCGGCTCTGCGCGGCCTCGTCAGGAGCGCTGCCGAAGACACGCGCGACGTCGAGATCGCGAACAGCGACATCGAGGGAGCCCGTTGCGAGCGCTTCGTCACCATCGAGGAGCTGTCGGCTCTTCTGGGAACCGAGGTGAAGCAATTCGCCCACTTCGGAGGCTGGGGTGTGCCCGCAGAGGTCTACAACGTCGTGGACAGAGCGAGCCACTGTCTTTACACCTCACCGGGCGCGGGGTACGAGGTGAGCAACTATCTGCAGATAACCACGCTCCCGGCGGGTCGATGGGCGTTCGAGCGACAGGACGGGGTTCCGGTCGTCGTAGAGGGGGCGGACGAGGCGAAAGCCAGTTCAGGCGAGCTGGGAGAGAGCTTCTTGGACGTGCGTGTCGGCGATGACTGGATCAGGTTCACCACCTACGAAGGAGAGTCAGGCGCGAGGGACCCTCTACCGATCGCGACCAGGATCGTACGCAACCTCACCGTCGGTCACCTCGCTCCGCAGTAGACGGATCGCGGTCGGCTAGCCTGGCGGCATGGCTGACTGGATTCCCGACGTCCTCGGAGAGGAGTTCGCGCAGCTGACGCTCGAACTCGGCGACGACGACGAGGGGCCGGTCGTCGCGACCCTGGTGAGAGCGCTGCCGATCGAGGCGGGGTGGTGGGAGCGGATGCTCGGACGCCGCCGTCCGCTGGAGGACGTCGACGTGCTCTACGTGCACGGGTGGTCGGACTACTTCTTCCAGAAGCGCCTCGCGCGGTTCTGGACGGCGCGGGGTGCGCGGTTCTACGCGCTCGACCTGCGCAAGTACGGCCGCAGTCTGCGACCCGGACAGACGCCCGGATACATCACCGATCTCGCGACCTACGACGAGGACATCGCCGCCGCTCTCGACGCGATGGGTCGCGGGGCGGATGGCGCGGCATCCGCACGTCGCCTGGTGCTGTTCGGGCACTCGACGGGTGGGCTGACGCTGAGCCTGTGGGCCTCACGTCACCAGGGGAGTGCGGATGCCGTCATCCTGAACAGTCCCTGGCTGGAGTTCCAGGTGGCCTCCGTGCGCCCGCTGATCGCCCCCGTGGCGGAGCTGCAGGCGCGGTGGGCTCCCCGCGAGGTGGCTCCCCAGGTCGACCTCGGCTTCTACACCCGTGCGCAGCAGGAGGTCGCCGATCCCGACGACCCGGTCGAGGTGAACCTCGACTGGCGCCCCGTGCAGACCATGGCGGTGCACGCGGGGTGGTTCCACGCGATCCTCCGGGGGCACACGACCGTGGCCGCCGGCCTGACGATCGCGGAGCCGGTCTGCGTGCTGCTCTCGGCGCGGTCCGCGACTCCGACCAGGTGGTCGGACGACCTCACGCGGGCCGATACGGTGCTCGTCGTCGACGACATCGCCCGCGCGGCGCTGAAGCTCGGCCCGTCGGTCACCGTCGAGCGCATCGACGGCGCCCTGCACGACGTCTTCCTCTCGCGTCATGAGGCGCGCGAGGACGCGTACCGGCGTCTCGGCCGCTGGGTCAGCGGGTGGGCAGCGGCTCAGACGTAGTGCATCGCGCGGGTGAGCTGCTCGGCTCTGTCGCCGTCGGCGCTCAGCACGGCGTCGCGGAAGTCGCGGTAGACCTGCTGCATCCGCTCCTCGTCCTCCTGGGGGATCTGCCAGTCCCGGAGGTTGCGGAACAGTGCCATGCCCGTGTCCTGGATCAGCGCGCGGTGCTGAGCGTTGGCACTGCGATCGCTGAGGTAGGAGAACACCGCCCACCGCGACTCGGAGATGCTGCGCGGCTCCTGCGCCTCGTACATCTTCTCGATGAGGCCGGCCACGTGCTCGCGCTCCACCTCGGTCATGCGCGCGACGCCCATGCGCGCCGCGACGCCCGCCTGGTACCCGGCGAACTCGAGGGTCTGCGCCACGATCTCGGGTGTGACCGCGGTGACCTCCGTGTACCTGCTCGGGTACATCGTCACCAGGCCTAGGCGCTCGAGGCGCTGCAGTGCTTCACGCACCGGTGTGCGCGACACATGGAGCTCGTCGGCGACCTCCACGTCGCGGATGCGGTGCCCCGGTGCCAGATCGCCGTTGACGATCTGCGTTGCGATGTATTGGAACACCTCTTCAGCGAGCAGCTGCTTGCTCTCGCCGATGGTGCTGTTCGAACGCTTTCCGTTCATGGATTGCCCCCAGTTGCATGTCCAGATCCCGGACGCCCCCATGATGTGCCCGGAGGGCAACTACATCACGAACTGCGGCCGGATGCCAACACTCCACGCGCAGGCGCTCGGATTACGTCTGCGCGCGGGTTTTCCCCTGATATTTCGTAAAAATCATTTCTGTGGTCGGCGGGCGTTAGGGACGCCCGCCGACCACAGGCGATGGGCATGCACGGAGCTGTCGGGTGCCCGGTCCCCACAGGGCAGGATCCGCGATCCCGAGAACGCGAATCCGAGATCGGCAGCGCGTCGTGCACGCGAACATCGTTCGTCGCTTCCGGATGCGACAGCTTCCAGTCTTGAGCAACTAAACCCGTATATCAGTATGCGATCGCTGGGATCCCTCCATAGGCGCAGCGGAGCATACTGGGAGCGTGTCGAACTCACGTGACGGTCAGCCCGTGGGGCGGGCGCGGCTGCTCTACGTCGAAGACGAGCCCGACATCGCCGAGATCGCCGTCGAGGTGCTCTCCGACGACTTCGTCGTCGATCATGCGGCAGACGGCGAGGCCGGGCTCCGGATGGTTCTCGCCCGTCGTTACGACGTGATCGTCGTCGATCGACGGCTCCCCGGCATGAGCGGCATCGAGCTGATCCGCGCCATCCGGACCGCGCGGCTGGCGACCCCTGTGCTCATGCTCACCGCGCTCGGAGCGGTCGAAGATCGCGTCTCCGGCCTCGATGCCGGAGCCGACGACTACCTCGTGAAGCCGTTCGACTTCGCCGAGCTGCGCGCGCGACTGCGTGCGCTGATCCGCGGCAGGGGCGTCGGCGACCGCAGGGAGATCGGCGACTGGCTCTTCACCCCGGTCGCCCAGGCACTGTACTCGCCCGCGGGCGAGAGGATCCCGCTCACTTCGGCAGAGACCGAGCTCCTCGAGCTGCTCACCTCGAGCCCCGAGCACGTGTTCTCCAGGGAGGAGATCCTCGACAGCGTGTTCCCCGGTGGTGCGGCGGCGACGGTCGACGCATACGTCCACTACGTCCGCCGCAAGTCGACCCCCGAGATCATCGACACGGTGCGCGCTCGCGGCTACCGGACGGGGACTCCCCGATGAGCGGGCGGACGGATGCCGCGATCCGTGCCGACCGCCGCAGGGTGCAGCGTGCGGCGCTCCGAGCCGGAGTGTGGGTGGCGGCGGCATCCGCCGTGGTCGTCACGCTGCTCAGCGTCGTGACGATCGCCGCGCTGTCGGCGTCGTCGCGCCCGGAGCACCCGCCGGAGGGCCCCGGTCCCGGTGGGGGACGACCGCCGGGGCGCGTGATCGAGCTCGGCACGGCGATTCCGATCGCCGTCGCCGTGGGTCTGCTCGGCATCATCGCCCTCGGCGCGACGTCCTGGTATCTCGCGCGCCAGGCGGCCCAGCCGCTGGCCGCAGCTCTCGAGGTGCAGCGCTCTTTCGTGGCCGACGCCAGCCACGAGCTGCGCACTCCGCTCACCACCCTCACCAGTCGGATCCAGCTCGCCGAGCACCGCGCCGCACGCGGGGGCGACGTCGGCGGCGCCCTCGCGGATCTGCGTCGCGATGCGGCGGTGATGGATGCCGTGCTGACCGATCTGCTGGTCACCGCGGAGTCCGCCGGCACGACCGGGGCCGATGCGCACGCCGCCGCTTCCGTCGGGGCCGCCGCGCGCGAGGCGGCCTCCGTCCTCGCCCCGCGTGCCGCGGAGGCCGACGTCTCCGTGGCGGTCGAGGTCGCGGACGGGCTCGTGGTCGCGGCGGACGCCGTCGCCCTGCAGCGAGCGCTGACGGCACTGCTCGACAACGCCCTGCGCTTCGCGCCGAGGGGCTCGACCGTCGAGGTATCGGCGGTCGTCGTGGGGCGGCGCGTCGACATCAGGGTCGTCGACCACGGCCCGGGGATCCGCGGCATCGACCCCGAGCACGTCTTCGACCGGTTCGCGCGAGCGGAGGGCGCGGGGGACAGCAGCGGACGCCGCGGTTTCGGACTCGGGCTCGCCCTGGTCCGTGACCTCGCCCACCGGTTCGGCGGCACGGTCGCGGTCGAGGAGACCTCGGCGTCTGGCACCACCTTCCTGCTCTCGCTCCCCGCAGCGACCGCCACGGATGCGCGGAAGGGCTGAGGCTTTCTGATCACCGGGCTATGAATCCGCCGGACGGGGCCGATTCTTGGTCCTGTCTTGGGGGCGGGCGGCGACAGTGGCGTCATGTCCAAGAACTCAGACAACAGCACCGGTTCATCAGGTGCGGATGCCGAGGCGTCCGCACACCTCGGCTCCGATTCCGCGGCCACATCGCCCGAGCAGGAGACCGTGCCCCTGACGCCGACGGCCTCCGCGCCGCCACCGGCGGCGTCCTACGCCCCGGCCGCAGCGGCCCCGGCGGGCGCGCCGGTCGCGGTGGCCGCTCCACCCGCGGCTCGACGCAACGGGCTCCTCATCCTCGTCGCCGTGCTCTCCGGCATCCTTCTGCTCGGCATCGGGTTCGGGGCGGGCTGGGCGATCTCCGGCGTCGCCCACTCCCACTCCCAGGGCGGCTTCGGGCCCGGCGGAGTGTCCGGCCCCGGCGAACGCCCTGGCGGGTCGGAGGACGGCCGAGGCGGTCCTGGAGGAGGCGGCTCCGGCGGACAGGGGGGTCAGCAGAACGGGCCGCGCGGCGGTTCGACGGACAACGGCGGCACCGGGTCGACGGACGGCGGCGGCACCGGGTCGACCGAGGACGGCGGCAGCGGCACGAGCGGCTGAATCCCGCGCGCTCTTCGCGCGCACGAGAACGGCCGGATGCCGGGGCTCACCCCTCGACATCCGGCCGGTGTCGTCTGCGCGTCAGCGGTAGTTGATGAACTGCAGGTCGAGGTCGAGGTCAGCGCCCTTCGTCGGATAGGTGAAGGGGGTATCGGGCAAGTTTGGTCCTTAAGTTGGATTTCTATCAGCCTCGCTGTCCGAACGGCGGGGCTGTGATGCGGGATCGTTCGAGTGGATTCATGTGCGCGTGTTGCGGCCATTGTGATGACCATGGTGGGAGCGAAGAGTCGTTTCCACTCCCTCCCTGATCAAACGTCGCGCATGTTCATCGAACGGGCAATCAACATCGCGAACCGATACCCCGACTCGATCGCGATCACCGATGACTTCATGTCCTCAGGACCTATCAGCGGTGCCGAATCCATTCCGATCGCTGACCTGAAGGTCGGAAAGCTCCACACGGGCGAGGGAAAGCATCTGCGGGTCAACGGATCTGCGACGCGACACCAGCGAACTGGCTTACCTCGCCACCGCTCTGTAGGGATATCGACGTACTCGTCGGGATGATCCGCCCACGAGGCTCCCAGACGCCGACGTCACCGGCCCGTCTCGCGAAGATACGCAGCAGCAAGTAGGAGCGCTCCGCCCCACCGGGCTCGAGTTCATCACCGCGACGACCGAGACGATCAAAGGTTCCGCGCTGATCAAGACCACCGGCACCTACCAGCGCCGTGACGACGTCCGCGGGGTCGAGGCCGACGACGTGCCCGAGCTCCAAGCCAAAGTGCACGGCGGGTGGCAGCGGCTGCCTGTGCGTGACAGGTAGCCTTGGAACGTAGAAAGACCCCCACCCGCCTTTCCGGCGGTGGGGGTCTTTCTCTTCCCTGTTTAGGCAGAGTCTCTGCTAGGGGCCTTGGGTGCAGCTATGAGCACTGCGATTGCGCCGACTACTGGGAGCAGCAGGATGAGTAGGACCCATAGGATGACCCGCCCTGTGACCCCTTCACGCAACCGCACGATTCTGATCAGAGCCAGGACGTCCAGTGCGATGACTACGACGGCGAAGGCGATGATCAGGAGGACATGGAAAGCGGAAAGGCCGATCATGATCGTCAGCTTAGTTCGACCAGGCCGTGCGGTCCTTGACGAACAGGCTGAGCGTGACGCTCGTGTTGCCAGTCGCGAAGTTGTAGTTCGTCTTCAGGTTGATCTGAGCGGCGCTTTCGCCCGACTGGTACTGACGGACGAGCTCGAAGACGGGCTCAGAGCAGGTCCCCGGCCCGCATCCCCACGTCGTCTGCCCCCAGTTGTACACGCTCGCGTGCCGGTCGTTCTTGGTGTAGGAAGACCGGAACGACATCTCGACCGGGCCAAGCCAGCCGTACACCTTGCAGTTCGTTGCGTAGGTGGTGGCCACCGTCGTGCACCCGTCGACGCTGCGTGCGAGGCTGGACGAGTCAGGGGCGATCGAGCTGACCGCGACCGAGCCGTCGGAGAACCGCGACACGGTGACCTGCTTGGCGCCTTCCGAATGCTCCTCCTGCGAAACAGGAGCCAGCCCGAGCATGGAGTCCAGAGGCGTGCCCTGGTCCAGCTTGGCGAGGAGTTGATCCTGCGTTGCGGCCGGCACGTCGTACTCGGTCCAGACAGCGACCATCGCTGCCTCTGAGGTGCCGTAGGCGTCTTCGTCTGCAGCCGTGGTGTCTGCGAGTGCTGCGGAGGGCAGTGCGCTGGCGGCAACGGCTGCAAGCATGACGCTGGCGGCTGCCGCTGTGACTCGCCGCCACATTCTCTTGTTGTTCATGACGCTATCTCCGATCTGGCCCCTGTTCAGGGCCTCGCAACGAAGCTAACAATTCGACTGGACTAACTCTGTAGGATCTTCGGCCTACAGACAGATCCTGAGACGCCGCCTATACTCGCGCACACGTGGAACTCGCCGCCCGGGAGGGGCGAAGCTCGAGGCCAGGCAGGTAAGCATCGCGGTCACGCTGCGCGCCGCAGATGCCACACCTGGGCGTCCCGCAGCGCGATCATCCCGTTCACGCCCCTAGGCCTCGTGCGGCGCGGACTTCTGCTGTCCGCTGGCCGATGCTCCATGCCGGGCTCTCATCCCTGGATCGGGACATGAGAACGATGTACGACAACCTTGAGCCCGACATCGACATCGCAACAACACCCGACGATGAGCTCGGGCGCATTTGGGTCGAGCGTCACGAAGGAATGTCAGCCGAGCTGATTGAGACCGTGCTTGACGAGATCAACGGCCGATAGCCTCAGCATTTCCAACGGATGGCGAGAATCTGCGCATGAATGAAGAACGCGGCCCGACTGTCCGAGGGGACTGTCTACCGCGTTCACCACGATTTTACATCGTCCACCTGGGCGGTGGATGGACCATCCCGGCAGGGGTCAACGCGGGATCAAAGGTTCCCCGCGAAGGCTGCTCATGACGTGCGTCTTACCTTTCTGGCGCGAGGTAGACCTGCCCTTGCCGGGAGAACCTCCACGGACGGACGGTGCGCCGCGGCGCCCGCGCCACCAGTTCAAGCAAGCGCAGAAGGACGTCCTGACGTCGGTTGACTCGTCCGCTCGCCCAGAGCGCCCCCAGCAGGGCGAACACCACGACGACCCCGGCAACATGACCGATCAACGTTTCGGCTCCGAAGGAGGCGACGATAGCCCACAGAGCAGCGCCGAGGGCGGTCAAGGTCCAGAGGCCTGTCATTGTGTCTCGATCATCGGCCGCCGACAACTGCATCACGGAGATCGCGTAAGTCACGTCATCCAGACGGTACTCGTCATTCTCGTCGAGCCACCTTCGGACCTGGTCACGCCTTTGTTGCGCACGGACATTTGTGAGATCTCGCAGCTCGGCCGCCCTGGAATCGGTCACTCCCGAGCCCTACAAGCTCCGTGCCGTCGTTGGCCCTGCACTGCGGCGGCACGGTCTGACTCCTCGTACGCAGGGCGTCGAGGTAACCGATCCCGGCATGTCCAGCGTCAGAGCGTGATCGGTGGATGGTCGATCACCGGTGCTTTCCGTCAGAACTGACGAACAGTCCTGGCTGTCGACCAACCCATACTCGACCATGCGGGCGAACCACTTCGCGCACTCGGCTGCAAGCGGCCCGCGCCAGGCGCGTTTCTCGTCGAACGTTGCGCTTCGCGCTGATCCGGCCATGGTTTCACCTGGACGCGGTCGCGTGAGGCTACTGGTGCCGGTGTCGCTGGGGTCTGGGATGCTGTCGTTGTCCCGTGCGCAAGGTTCGGGCAGAGGAAGGAACAGGGTATGGCGAAGTTCATCATCAACGAAGACCACACAACGGAGCTGGAAGTCGAGGCACGGAACTACACCCTTGCAAGCGACTTCTTCTGGTTCGCTGCTGAAGACGGCGAGACCGTTCTGGCTTACTCGGCGTCGAAGGTCGTCAGTATCCGTCGCAAGGACTGAACTCGTTGAGCGAAGCCCCGGTGACCTCCATGAGGGCCGGGGCTTCGTTCTGGGCGAAGAGGTGCGCAGTCTCGGTTGCACGCGGCTAACGTACGTGCGCGTCAGCGCCTCGAACGTTCGAGCCCCCTCATCGGAATTCGCTTGCGCGCGGCCCGTGCGCGCACCATACGTGCGCGCGTCACAGGGTTCGACCGGTCGAAAGGTGTCCGCAGAGAGTGATTCTGCGGACACCTCGCGGACTGATTCAGGAAAACCCCTGTTCAGAGCACGTGCCTACCGGTAGTTGATGAACTGCAGGTCGAGGTCGAGGTCGGCGCCCTTGAGGAGCGCGATCACCGACTGGAGGTCGTCGCGGCTCTTGGACTGCACGCGCAGCTCGTCGCCCTGGATCTGGCTCTTGACGCCCTTGGGGCCCTCGTCGCGGATGATCTTGTTGATCTTCTTCGCGTTCTCCGAGGAGATGCCGTCCTTGAGGGAGGAGACGATGCGGAACTCCTTGCCGCTGGCGAAGGGCTCGCCCGACTCCAGGCTCTTCAGCGAGATGCCGCGCTTGATGAGCTTCGACTGGAACACGTCGAGCACGGCCTTGGCGCGCTCTTCGGTGTTCGCGATGATCAGCACCTGCTCGCCGCTCCACGCGATCGATGCTCCGGTGCCCTTGAAGTCGTAGCGCTGCTCGATCTCCTTGTGAGCCTGGTTGAGCGCGTTCTGCGCCTCCTGGTGATCCACTTTCGAGACGATGTCAAAGGAACTGTCAGCCATAGGGAGAAGTCTACCGACACCCTCATTTCCAGGGGAGTTGGAAGCGCTTTCATCTTGATCAGCGCGCAACGACACGGTCACAGGTTGGTATCGACGCACTTTTTCATTGCGGATCACGACGATCCCGGTGCATACTGTAAGCGCTTGCAGTACCGCAGGCCACAGCACTGAGAGAGGCTCACACCAATGAAGGTGAACAAGAGGAGCATCGCTGCCGTCGGCGCGATCGCCATCGTTTCGACCCTGACGCTCGCCGGTTGCTCGACCGGTACCAGCGGCGACTCGTCCAAGGGCGAAGACGCAGGCAGCACCCTGACCGTGTGGGTCGACTCCGAGCGCGTCGACGCGCTGCAGGGCGCAGCCGACTCCTACGAGGAGAAGACCGGCGTCAAGGTCAAGCTCGTCGGCAAGTCCGTCGACGACATGAAGGACGACTTCATCCAGCAGGTGCCGACGGGCAAGGGCCCCGACGTCGTCATGGGCGCGCACGACTGGCTGGGCGAGCTCTCCACCAACGGCGTCATCGCCCCGCTGGAGCTCGGCGACTCGGCATCCGACTACCTGCCCGTCGCCCTCCAGGCAGCGACCTACGACGGCACCGTCTACATGCTCCCGTACGCGGTCGAGAACATCGCCGTGCTGCGCAACGCCGACCTCGTCCCCACGGCTCCGACGAGCTTCGACGACATGCTCTCCAAGGGCACGTTCGTCGTCGAGCAGGGCGCCGAGGGCAACCCGTACCACCTCTACCCGTTCCAGACGGCGTTCGGCGCCCCGGTCTTCGGCACCGACGACTCCGGCAGCTACGACCCGACCGACCTCCAGCTCGGCAGCGAGGGCGGCTTCGCCTTCGCCGACTGGCTCGCGGCCAAGGGCAAGAACGGCACCGGCACGCTGAACACCGACATCGACGGCGAGATCGCCAAGCAGCAGTTCCTCGACGGCACCGCCGCCTTCTGGCTCACCGGCCCGTGGAACGTCGGCGCGGCTGTCGACGCCGGCATCAACGTCGCGATCGACCCCGTCCCCAGCCCCACCGGCGAGACCGCGTCGCCGTTCGCCGGCGTCAAGGGCTTCTTCGTCAGCGCCGAGTCCAAGAACAAGGTCGCGGCCAACGACTTCCTCGTCAACTACCTCGGCACCAAGGACGTCCAGCTCGAGCTCTTCAAGGCCGGCAACGTGCTGCCCGCGCTCACCGCTGCGGCCGACGAGGCGGCATCCGACCCGATCATCGCCGGCTTCCAGGCCGTCGGCGCCGACGCCGTCCCGATGCCGGCCATCCCGGCCATGGGCTCGGTGTGGCAGTTCTGGGGCGTCGCCGAGGCGGCCATCATCAACGGCGCAGACCCGAAGACGACGTGGCAGAAGCTCGTCGACGACGTGACCGCGGCCATCAAGTAAGACACACCCAGCACCATCCTGCCGGGGCGGACGTCACCGTCCGCCCCGGCAGCTCCACGACGGGGACGAGATGACAGACACCGCCGAGCCCACGGCTCCTCCGACCAAGCGCCAGCGTCAGGCCGCGAAGATCGCCGAAGCGGCGTCCACGCCGATCGGCTGGATGCTGCTGAAGATCCTGCTGCTGGCCATCGTCGACGCGATCGCGCTCTACGCGGCCTACGTGCTCTTCACGCACCAGGAATGGCTGATCCTCGGCATCGTGGTCGTGGTCGCCGTCCTCGTCAACTGGATCTACTTCTCCCGCAAGCGGATCCCCGCGAAGTACCTCACGCCCGGCATCATCTTCCTGATCATCTTCCAGGTGTTCACGCTGCTCTACACCGGGTACATCGGCTTCACGAACTACGGCACCGGTCACAACGGCACCAAGGACCAGGCGATCTCCTCGCTGCTCGCCTCCGCGCAGGAGCGCGTCGAGGACTCGCCCACCTACCCCGTGACCGTCGTCGAACAGTTCGGCACCTACGGCCTCCTGGTCACCGACCCCGACTCCGGCGATGCGCTCCTCGGCACCGCCGAGCAGCCGCTGCAGGAGGTCGACGCGGAGTTCGACGGCGACAGGGCCGTCTCGGTCGACGGCTGGACCACGCTCCCTCTCGCCAAGGTCTTCACGCTCTCGAGCGTCCTGGAGAAGCTCTCGGTGCCGTTCAGCGACGACCCCAACGACGGGAGCCTCCGGGCGCCAGACGGGCAGAAGGGGTATCTGTACGTCTCGACGCTCGCGTACGACGCGGATGCCGACACCATCACCGACACCGACACCGACACGGTCTACTCCGACGTCGGCACCGGCGCGTTCACCTCCGACAGCGGCGAGGAGCTGCTCCCCGGATGGCAGACGACGGTCGGCTTCGACAACTTCGTGCGCGCCGTCGCCGACGAGTCCATCCGCGGCCCGCTGATCTCCGTCACGATCTGGACGTTCGTGTTCGCCCTCGTCTCCGTGGCGTCGACGTTCTTCCTCGGTCTTCTTCTCGCGCTCGTGTTCAACAACACCCGGATGCGGTTCCGCAACGGCTACCGGATCATCCTGATCCTCCCGTACGCGTTCCCCGCGTTCCTCTCCGCCCTGGTCTGGGCGGGCATGATGAACGAGAGCTTCGGCTTCATCAACCAGGTCATCTTCGGGGGCGCGGAGATCCCGTGGCTCACCGACCCGAACCTCGCCAAGGTGTCGGTGCTGATCGTCAACCTCTGGCTCGGCTTCCCCTACATGTTCCTCGTCTGCATGGGCGCCCTGCAGGGCATCCCCGAAGACGTGAACGAGGCGGCGGTGATGGACGGCGCGAACCCGTGGCAGGTCTTCCGGCGCATCAAGCTGCCGCTTCTGCTCGTGACGGTGGCGCCGCTGCTGATCTCGTCGTTCGCGTTCAACTTCAACAACTTCAACCTGATCTACATGCTCACCAAGGGCGGTCCCCGCTTCGACGACGTGAGCATCCCGGTCGGGCACACCGACATCCTCATCTCGATGGTCTACAAGGTGGCCTTCACCGGTCAGAACCGCGACTACGGTCTGGCCTCCGCCTTCACCATCCTCATCTTCATCGTGGTGGCGACGATCTCGATCATCAGCTTCCGCAAGACCAAGGCACTCGAGGAGCTGAACTGACATGAGCACCGACATCCTCGCTCCGCGCAAGCGCAGCCTCGGCGCGTGGTTCGCCGACACCGGATGGCGCCACGTCGTCGCCATCGTGGTGAGCGCCTTCGCCCTGTTCCCGCTGCTCTACGTGTTCTCCGCATCGCTGAACCCGAAGGGCACGCTGACCGGATCCAACCAGCTGTTCTCCGCGATCGGCATCGACAGCTACGTGCGCATCCTCAGCGATCCGCAGAACCCCTACGGCCTGTGGTTCCTGAACACCCTCGTCATCGCCGTGGTTACGGGCGCATCGACCGTGTTCATCGGCGCGCTGGCGGCATATGCCTTCTCACGCATGCGATTCGCCGGGCGCCGCATCGGCCTCGTCACGATCGTCGTGGTGCAGATGTTCCCGCAGCTGCTCGCGGTCGTCGCGATCTTCCTGCTGATGTCCACGCTGGGGGACTGGTTCCCCGCGATCGGCCTGAACACGCACACCGGCCTGATCCTCGTGTACCTCGGCGGCGCTCTCGGCGTGAACACCTACCTGATGTACGGGTTCTTCAACACGCTGCCGATGGAGCTCGACGAGGCCGCGCGCATCGACGGCGCCGGGCACGCGCGCATCTTCTTCACGATGATCCTCCCGCTGGTGGCGCCGATCCTCGCGGTGGTCGCCCTGCTGTCGTTCATCGGCACGGTGAACGAGTACGTGATCGCGAGCATCATGCTCGTCGACGTCGACAAGCAGACGCTCGTCGTCGGTCTCACGAAGCTCGTCGCGAACCCCCGCTACGCGGACTGGTCGGCCTTCTCCGCCGGCGCCGTGATGGCGGCCGTGCCGGTGATGATCCTGTTCCTGTTCCTGCAGAGGTACATCGTCGGCGGCTTGACCGCCGGAGCGACCAAGGGCTGACGCGGCGGGTCAGTCGTCGTCGCCCGCAGGCTTCGACTGGCCGCCGCTCACGGTGCTCAGCACCTCGTCCTGCACCCGCTCGAGCGCCAGGCGCAGGGCGCCGTCGAGAACCGGGTTCTCGTCCAGCGCCGAGAGAAGCACGGGCGGCCGTGCGACGACGGCGGCGTGCAGATGGTGCTGCACCAGGCTGCGCAGACGCTCCCCGCCTGCAAGGGCGAAGTCGCCGGCCAGCACGATGAGGTCGGGGTCGACGATCGCGACCACCGCAGACAGGCCGAGGGCCAGTCGGCTGGCGATCTCGTCGAGGGCCGCTGACGCCGCGTCGCCGTCTGCGGCGACGGCATCCGCCACCGCATCCACCGGCGTGGGCGCGTCGAAGCCGTGCTCCGCGAGCACGCGGCCGAGCGCGGGTGCGCCGGCGAGAGCCTGCATGCCGCTCGCGCCGAACTCGTTGGTCAGGCTGCCGACCGGCGCTCCGGGGAGCGGCAGGTCGGAGATCTCGCCCGCGCCTCCCGTGAGGCCACGGTGCACGCGTCCGCCGAACATCAGACCCATGCCGATGCCGTCCGAGACCCAGAGCACCGCGAAGCTGTCGTTCTCCGTCGCGACGCCGTGGGCGCGCTCGGCGATCGTGACGAGGTTCACGTCGTTCTCGATGTCGACGGGGGCGCCGATGCGCTCCTGCAGGGCGGCGGTGAGACCGGCGCGCTGCCATCCAGGGAGGTGCGACGCGAAGCGGAGGCGGTCGGAGGTCGGGTCGATCGCGCCCTGGATGCCGATGACGACGCGGCGCAGGTCGGACGGATCCACGCCGATCGGGGCGCACGCGCCGCTGAGCGCCTCGTGCACCTGCAGGGTCGGGTCGCTGACGTCGCCCTCGGGGGTCGGCAGCGCGAACTCTCCGACCTTCCTGCCGGTGAGGTCGACCACGACGGTCGCGATGCGCTCGGGCGTCACGTCGACGGCGGCGGTGTAGGCGGCCTTCTCGTTGACGCTGAAGAGCTCGGCGGCGCGTCCGATGGCGCCGTCGCGGTTGCCCTCGCTCTTGACCAGGCCGCTGTCGCGCAGCTGCATGAGCAGGTGGGATGCCGTGGGCTTCGACACGGCGAGATGGGCGGCGATCTCGGGGCGGCTCAGCGGGCCGAGATCGAGCAGGAGCCGCAGCGCCGCGCGCGCGTTGATCGCTCTGACGACGCTGGTTCCGGTCGGGGCAGTGGGCACGGAGTCCTCGATGTTCGTGGTCGGGTACTCCGAATCGTACAGACCTTGACGACCAATGAACGCGAGAAGAAGTAATCATCCGACCATTGCGCACGGCAGGCGACTGGGGTATAACTCTTCGTAAAGAATGTTTCCTAACTTTCTGAACCGACCCCCATCGGAGGAACCATGCGTCAACGTCGACCAATGCTCGCGCTGCTGGCAGCCGCGATCGTCATACCCCTCACCGGGCTCGTGGCGACCTCGGCGCAGGCAGCGACCCCCCTCTCGCTGCGCGACCCCGTCAAGCGGGAGATCGCGCAGGAGATCATCACCTCCGCCGAGAACTCGCACCTGAACTGGTACGACTACTACGACTACATCGAGGACATCGACGACGGACGTGGATACACGGGCGGCATCGTGGGCTTCACCTCGGGCACGCACGACATGCTCGTGCTCGTCGAGAACTACACGAAGAAGTACCCGAACAACCCCCTCGCCAAGTACATCCCCGCTCTGCGCAACGTCGACGGCACCGAATCGCACGCCGGACTCGGCACCGCGTTCGAGACCGCCTGGAAGGCGGAGGGCAAGAAGCCCGAGTTCCAGCGGGCGCAGCGCGACGAGACCAAGGTCCAGTACTTCGACCCGTCCGTCAACCTCGCGATCTCCGACAAGCTCGGCCCGCTCGGGCAGTTCGCCTACTACGACGCGGCGGTCGTGCACGGCTTCGACGGCCTGGAGGACATCCGCACCCAGGCGAAGAAGAAGGCGACGACCCCCGCATCCGGCGGCAACGAGACCACGTATCTCAACGCCTTCCTCGACGCCCGCGTGGTCGAGATGAAGAAGGAGGCCGCGCACGAGGACGTCAGCCGCATCGAGAACGCGCAGCGCGTCTGGCTCAACGCCGGCAACCTCAACCTCAACACCCCGCTGAGCTGGTCCGTCTACGGCGACCCCTTCAGCATCCCGACCGACCCGACACCCCGCTGGCCCAACGACGACGGCACCACGCCGACGCCGACGCCGACGCCGACGAGCACTCCGACGTCGACGCCGACGCAGAACCCCGGCACCGCGACGCTGATCTCGAAGAACAAGCCCGTGACGACCTCGTCGTCTGAGGGGTCGGGCTTCGAGGGCGCGAAGGCGGTCGACGGCAACGCGACGAGCCGCTGGTCGAGCGTCGAAGGAGTGGACCCGCAGTGGATCCGCATCGACCTCGGCGCAGGCTCCAAGGTCGACAAGGTCGTCCTGAAGTGGGAAGCCGCGTACGCGTCCAAGTACCGCGTCGAGATCTCCGCCGACGGCACCACCTGGACCACCCTCGCCACAGAGGCCGCGGGGAACGGCGCCACCGACGAGTTCACCAACCTCAACGGCACCGGCCGCTACCTCCGCATCTACGGCACCGCACGCGGCACCTCCTACGGGTACTCGCTGTTCGAGGTCGAGGCCTACACCCTCACCAGCGGCGGCACCCCCACGGCGACGCCCACGCCGACCCCGACGCCGACGCAGACATCCACGCCGACGCCGACCCCGACACCGACCAGCACGGCGAACCCGGCGGCCACCCTCATCTCGAAGAACAAGCCCGCGACGACCTCCTCGGTCGAGAGCGCGGAGTTCGACGGGGCGAAGGCGGTCGACGGGAACGCGACCAGCCGCTGGTCAAGCGTCGAAGGCGTGGATCCGCAGTGGATCCGCATCGACCTCGGTGACGGCGCGAAGGTCAACAAGGTCGTCCTGAAGTGGGAGGCCGCGTACGCGTCCAAGTACCGCATCGAGCTCTCCGCCGACGGCACCACGTGGACCACTCTCGCCACCGAGGCCGCGGGCAACGGCGCCACCGACGAGTTCACCGGACTCAACGGCACCGGCCGGTACCTCCGCATCTACGGCACCGCACGAGGAACCGCCTACGGCTACTCGCTGTTCGAGGTCGAGGCCTACGGCACCGCGGGCAGCACCCCCAACCCCGGCACGGGCTTCACCGTGGTCGCCGCCGGCGACATCGCGGGCCAGGGCTGCACGACCCGAGGCAAGAAGGTGACGGGGGAGTTCCCCTCCGACTGCAAGCACTTCGAGACGTTCGACCGTGCGCAGGCGATCAACCCGGTGTTCTACATCACCCTCGGCGACATGCAGTACGACGACGCGAAGGCGAGCGATTTCTCGACCGTCTACGCCAAGTCCTGGGGCACGGTCAAGGGCAACACCTGGCCGATCCCCGGCAACCACGAGACGTACGACGACTACGACAACCTCGACCCGAAGGCCTACCGGGACTACTTCGGCAACCGTGCGACGCCCCAGGGCAAGATGTACTACAGCTACGACTACTCGAACTGGCACTTCATCGCCCTGGACTCGAACACCTTCACCGACCAGGCGCAGCTCAACTGGCTCGCGGCCGACCTCGCGTCGAACACCAAGCAGTGCGTCGTGGCGTACATGCACCACCCGGCGTTCAGCTCGGGCGATCACGGCAACGAGCCGGCGAGCCAGCCGGTGTGGAAGATGCTCGCGAACGCGAACGTCGAACTCGTGCTCAGCGGGCACGACCACGACTACGAGCGCTTCAACGCCATGAACGCCTCTGGTGCGGCATCCTCGTCGGGCACGGTCCAGATCGTCAGCGGTCTGGGCGGTCATGAGATGCGCGACTTCGGCAACACCAAGGCGAACAGCGCCAAGCGCATCAACACGGCGTACGGGGTGTCGAAGCTCGACTTCACCGACACGTCGGTCACGCACTCGTTCGTCGACATCGGCGGCACCGTGCTCGACACCAACACGATCACCTGCCACTGACGATCATGTACCTCGCCGGCAGCAAATCGCGGCAGGACGACGGAAGCACGGCGGTCCACCCTCAGGTGGGCCGCCGTGCGGCCGGAGTCGGCAGCACCGCGATCGCACTGGGGGCGGTGAGCCTGCTCACCGACCTCTCCTCCGAGATGGTCACGGCGGTCCTTCCGCTGTACCTCGTCATCGGGCTGGGCATGACCCCGCTCGCCTTCGGCTTCCTCGACGGCGTCTACAACGGCGTCACCGCCTTCGTCCGCCTTCTCGGAGGTCACATCGCCGACCGCTGGTCGCAGCACAAGCTCGTGGCGGGCATCGGCTATGCGCTGTCCGCCATCTGCAAGCCGTTCCTGCTGCTGTCGGGGACGTCGACCGTGGCGCTGTCGGCGACGCTCGCCGTCGACCGCATCGGCAAGGGCATCCGCACGGCGCCGCGTGACGCCCTGATCTCGCTCTCGGTGGACGACGCCCATCAGGGGCGCGCGTTCGGCGTGCACAGGGCGATGGACACGGCCGGCGCACTGCTGGGCCCCCTGGCCGCGTTCGGGCTGCTGTGGATGCTGGCCGACGCCTTCGACGCCGTCTTCATCGTGAGCTTCTGCGTCGCCACGCTCGGGGTCCTCGTCCTCATCGCCTTCGTCCCTGGCCGGGGAAACGTCCCCGTCGGGGCCCCGCGCCCGACGCTGCGGGAGACGGTGAAGATCCTCGGTGATCCGGCGTTCCGTCGTCTCCTCATCGCGGCGACGATCCTCGGTCTGGCCACGATCGGCGACGGCTTCCTCTACCTGGGTCTGCAGGACCGGATGCAGTTGGATGCCGTGTTCTTCCCGCTGCTGCCGCTGGGCAGCGCGCTCGTCTATCTGACGCTCGCCGTGCCGATGGGGCGTCTCGCCGATCGGATCGGACGTCGGCTGCCGTTCCTGCTGGGAAACCTCGCCCTGCTCGGCGCCTACTCGACCCTGCTGCTCCCGATCGACGGCCCCGTGCTGCTGGTGCTCCTGCTCCTGCTCCTCGGCGTCTTCTATTCGGCGACCGACGGCGTGCTGATGGCGCTGGCCGGTCCCGGCATCCCGCGCGACCGCCGCGCCGGCGGCATGGCGCTGCTGCAGACCGGGCAGGCCACCGGTCGGCTGTTCGCCGCTGTCCTGTTCGGCGCCGCCTGGACGTTCTGGGGCGTGACGGCGGCGTTCGCCGCGGCATCCGTCGTGCTCCTGGTCGTGCTCCTCGCCGCGGCCGTGCTGATCCGCCCCGAGCGCTCCACTGCGGAGGAGGTCGCGTGACCCCGATGACGAAGCGGATCGCGCTCGTGGGGTCTGCGGCGCTGGTCCTCGCGGTCGTCGGCGTCGGCTACTCGCTGTTCGCCGTGAACCGCGACGGCGCGCCCTCGCACGCCGAGGCCGCCGTCGCTCCGGCGACCGATGCGGGGCTCTACGTGCGCGGCACCGACGGATACGTCGTGCAGCAGGACGGACAGGACAGGAGCGGCACCGGTCTGGAGTGCAGCCGGTTCTACGCGGCCGCGGACACCGCCGTGTGCGTGAGCATCGAGGGCAGCCTGAAGCCGACGACCACCGTGTCGGTGAGGGATGCCGACCTCACGGAGGAGCAGACATTCACCTACAGCGGGGTGCCCTCGCGCGCACGGGTATCGCCATCGGGGCGGATGGTCGCGTGGACGGTGTTCGTGACGGGCGACAACTACGCCGGGACGAACTTCTCCACCAGGACCGGGATGTACGACCGCGAGAAGGACTTCCTCGTCGACTCGATCGAGGGGCTCCAGCTCTTCATCGACGGGCAGCGCGTGCACCGCGTCGACGCGAACTACTGGGGAGTGACCTTCACCGACGACGACAACACCTTCTACGCCACGGTCTCGACCGGCGGCAAGACCTACCTCGTCCAGGGCGACTACGAGAAGTGGACCGCGCACACCGTGCGGGAGAACCTCGAGTGCCCCTCGCTGTCTCCCGACGGGACGCGACTGGTGTTCAAGAAGCGCGTGAACGACAGCGTCGACGACCCGTGGCGACTGTACGTCCTCGATCTGGCGACCATGGAGGAGGAGCCGCTCGCCGAGGACCGCAACGTCGACGATCAGGCCGCCTGGCTCGACGACGATACGGTCGCCTATGCGGTCGGCGACGACGTCTGGTCCGTGCCGGCCGACGGCAGCGGGAAGCCCGTGCGCATCGCCGAGAACGCGTCGTCGCCGGTGATGGTGAGCCGCTGATCGTGATGTCGGCGTTGCGCCGCTCACCGGCGCATCAGCGGTCGTAGCGTGGAGTCATGGCGAAAGTGGGGGGACGCAACCTGGCGATCAGCTGGATCGCCGGGCTCCTGTGCACCGGGGTGATCGCCGTGCTCGTGTGGTTCGCGATCCCGATCGTCCCGGCGATGGCCTCGTTCGTCGGCGACAGCCTCCGCAGCGTCCTGCCCTGAGGTCCTGTCCCGGTACCGCGGAACCCCGGGTCGGCGACACGTCGGCACGCCTCCGGCAGCGCGTGAACACGCGGAGGTACCCTCGCACTGACCACATCCTATGAGAGGCGCCCCCATGAGTGACCCCGAGGTTCCCCGGCCCGAGCAGCCGAACGACGTCGATGACGTCGTCGACAGCGCGAACGCCGGTCTCGACGCCGCCGCAGCAGCGGGTGCGGATGTCCCCGGAGCGGCGTCCGACGCCGCGGAGACGACGGATGCCGCGGCCGACGCCGCCCCCGTCGCCGACCCCGATCTCGCCGCCTTCGAAGAGGCAGAGCGCGACCACCCCGGAACGTTCTCCACTCCCGCGCTGAACGACGTCTACGCCGCCGACGCGGACGAGACCGCGGTGTACACCGCGCCCGTCGCGCACGAGGAGTCGACGATCGCCGATTCCGCCTACGCGTCTGCGGACGACACCGAGACGCGCATCGTCCCGTCCGAGCCCGTGCTCGCCGAAGCTCCGGTCGTCGCCGCCTTCGCGCAGCAGCCCATCTTCGTGCAGGCCCCGGAGCCGCCTCGTGAGCGGGGCAACCGCGGCACGGCCGGCGCGATCGGCCTGCTCGCCACCCTCGCCTTCGCGATCCTCTACCTCGGGGCCACTCTGGGGCTCGGCGCGCTCTCCGGAGACGTCACGGGGAAGAACATCGGCGAAGCCGCCCTCGCCCCGCTGACGACGTTCGGCTTCTGGATCCCCGTCGTGGTCTTCTTCCTCGGCTTCTGGCTGCTGGGAGCGATCATCAACCGCGGTCGCTGGGGTCGCTGGGTGATCTTCGGCATCATCGTCGGCGCGATCGCGTACGGCGGGCACATCCTCGGCCAGCTCGTCGAGGAGCCGTTCTGGCGCCTCACGGCCTCGGAGGGCGCGGAGTTCGTCAACGGCCAGCTCCTGACCCCGCTGGCGATCGCCGCCTTCGTGTTCGCACGCGAGCTGACCATCTGGTTCGGCGCCTGGGTCGCCCGCAGCGGCGCCCGCAAGACCGAGCTCAACGCCGAGGCGCAGCGCGAGTACGAGCGCACGCTCGAGGCGGGCCCGACGCTCTCCCGCTAGGACACGAGATGTCATCGTCAGACCCCCGCAGGCCTCCGTCTGCGGGGGTCTCGGCCGTTCTGGCCCTGGTCATGGCCGTGATCAGCTTCTTCGCGCTCGCCGTGTTCGGGCTCGGGGCGCTGAGCATCACGACGGATGCCGACATCATCTCCATCCGGGGACTCGGCCAGGCACCCGGAGCGGTGGGGATGCTGTTCGGCGTGATCGCGTTCGCCGCGACCCTCGGCCTCGCGCTGCGGGCGCGGCATCCGTCCTTCCTCTCCGTGCCCGTGGTCGCTCTGAGCGCCGCTCTCGTCCACCTGCTCGCGGTGTGGGTCGCCGTGCTCCTCTCGACGAGCGATCTGATCGTCGCGACGGCGGTCGTCGGCGATCTGGTGCGCGGCGGCCCGAGCCTCGTGCTCCTCGCCGCCGCGGCCGTGGCCGCATGGGGTGGCATCGCCCTGCGGCGCACGAGGGCGCAGCATCCGCACTGGCCGTGGGAGGGCGACGACGCCGAGTGACGCCACGACCCGCGAATCTGGTCCGACACGCCCGGCGCGCCGTACGCTTGTGGTGTGGAGCGCTCGCTGGAGACGCAGGTCGACCAGGCCGTCGAGGCCTGGCTGCGCTGGGTGCCGCGCTGGGAGCCGGCCACCCACCGCGGACGCGTCGCGCCCTGTCGCCGGTGCCTCGGATCGCCGGTGCTCTCCGCCGCCGGGATCGCGGCGAACGCCCCGCACGGTGTGCAGCACGGCCTCTCCACCCGCATCAAGGCGATCGTCGACGCGGCGGTGGCCGAGTACACGGCACGCAACCTCCCGATGCTGCAGCGCGAGCTCGACCAGCAGTCCGCACGCAACAGGGCCCGCAGCTACCGGCCGTCGGAGGACCTCGATCCGGAGTTCGACGGACTGCCGCTCGACCCGGAGCCCGTGCCGGGTGCGCCGTTCCTGTTCACGATCGCCGGCATGGCCGATGACGCCGCCGAGGAGCTCCCTCCGCTGCCGCCGCTGAGCGACGAGGCCAAGGCCGCCCTCCGGCAGGAGGTGTCGCTGGCCGACGAGTACGCGAACATGGTCGGGCGGGAGATCTGCGGCATGCTCCTGCGCCACCGCCTGCACATCCAGGCCGCGATCTCTCAGCACGTCGAGCCGCAGATCGAGGCGATGCTCGCCGAGCTCACGCAGTCGCTGGACTCGCCCTTCGGCCCCGACACCGTCTGACCGCGGCCGGTCGGCGGAGCGCGTCGGCATCGCCGACGCCGCACCGCGACGTGCGCCGACAGTGCGCGACAGCGGACGACAGCGACGCGACAGCGCCCTGAAAGCGGGCGAGCGGATGCTGTCTCCCATGACAGAACGCAGCGCAGACTGGGCCGTCGAGGCCGATGGACTCGTGAAGGTGTTCGGGCAGAACCGCGCGGTCGACGGCGTCGACCTCCGCGTGAAGACCGGCACCGTCTACGGAGTCCTCGGCCCGAACGGCGCCGGCAAGACCACCACCATCAACATGCTCGCGACCCTGATGCGTCCGGACGGCGGATCGGGTCGGATCTTCGGCTACGACGTCGTGCGCGACCCGCAGATCGTCCGCCAGCTCATCGGCGTCACGGGGCAGTTCGCATCCGTCGACGAGACGCTCTCCGCCACCGAGAACCTCATGATCTTCGCCCGTCTGCTCGGCCTCGGCCGCAGCGAGGCGAAGACCAAGCAGGAGGAACTGCTGGAGCGCTTCGGGCTCGCGGAGGCCGCCCGTCGTCCGCTCAAGGACTTCTCCGGCGGCATGCGTCGGCGCCTCGACCTCGCGGCATCCCTCATCGCCCAGCCCCCGCTGATCTTCCTCGACGAGCCGACAACCGGCCTCGACCCCCGCACCCGCGGTCAGATGTGGGACACGATCCGCGAGCTCGTCGCGACCGGGTCGACCGTCCTGCTCACGACCCAGTACCTCGACGAGGCCGACCAGCTCGCCGACCGCATCGCCGTCATCGACCACGGCAAGGTGGTGGCCGAGGGCACCGCCGACGAGCTCAAGGCGTCCGTGGGCACGTCGAGCCTGCAACTGCGGCTCACCGACCCCGCCGACACGGCGGACGCGCTGACCGCGATCGAGAGGATCCTCGGGGTCCGCGGCACGCTGTCGCCCGAGGCTGCTCGCCTCACGGCTCCGATGGCCGATGCGAACCGCGTCGCCGACCTGCTCATCACCCTTCGCGAGAGCGGCATCGGCGTCACGGAGCTGAGCGTGCAGAAGCCGACGCTCGACGAGGTGTTCCTCACCATCACCGGTCGCCCGGCGACCGCAGACGAAGACGCAGACACGCAGAAGGAAGAGGTGCACGCATGAGCGCCACCGCCGTCGCGCCCGCCCGCATGATCGTGCCGGCATCCGAGCGCCGCCTGAAGAACCGCACGAGCCTCGGACAGACCGTGCAGAACACCCTCACGATGGCCTACCGCGGCCTCGTGAAGATCCGCCGCACGCCGGAGCAGCTCTTCGATGTGACGCTCCAGCCGATCATCTTCACGCTGATGTTCACCTACATCTTCGGCGGGGCGATCTCGGGCGACGTCGCGTCCTACCTGCCCGTGATCATCCCCGGCATCCTCGTGCAGACCGTGATCACCACATCCGTGGTGACGGGCACGCAGCTGCGCGAGGACATGGACAAGGGCGTGTTCGACCGGTTCCGGTCCCTGCCGATCGCCCGCATCGCGCCGCTGTCGGGTGCGCTGCTCGCCGACACCCTCCGCTACGCGATCGCGACGACGCTGACCTTCACGATGGGCTACATCATGGGCCTGCGTCCGGAGGGCGGCATCGGCGCGGTGATCGTGGCCGGCCTCCTCGTGATCGGCTGCTCGTGGGCGATCAGCTGGATCTTCGCCTTCTTCGGAGTGATCGCGCGCACTGCGTCGAGCGTGCAGGGCATCTCGATGCTCGTGCTGTTCCCGCTGACGTTCCTGTCCAACGCCTTCGTCCCGGTGGACACCATGCCGGACTGGCTGCAGGGGTTCGTGAACATCAACCCCGTGTCGCACCTGGTGACCGCGGTGCGGGAGATCATCAACAACGGCGTCTTCGGCGCTGACGCCTGGCTCTCGATCCTCGGCGCCGCGGTGATCGTCGCGATCTTCGCTCCGCTCACGGTGCGCGCGTACATGCGCAAGGCCTGACCCGGATCCGGACGGCCCCGTGCGGACTCAGTCCGTGCGGGGCTTCTCCAGCATCCGCAGGGCGCGCTCGGCGAGCTCGTCCGATGCGAGGACGGATGCCTCGGCGCGTGCCGCCGCGACCGCCTCCGCGCCCGTGACCTCCGCGGCGCGGGCGAACAGGGTCGTGAGGCTCAGGCTCGGCAGGTCCTGTCGGGCGCCGAGCCTCTCGGCCAGGGCCAGCGCGGCCAGCCCTCGATCCCGCTCCGGTGCGCTCGTGAGCGCCCAGGCCGCCCACCCCGCGAGCACGGTGCCCAGCACGGGGCGGTCGACGTAGACGGGGTTCATGCGGTGCAGCGCCCGCATCCGCGTGCGAAGCCGGGCCGCCCAGCGCGCGACGTCGGCGGGCGGCAGCAGCCCGTCGGAGGCGGATGCCGCGATCAGGCTCGCGACGAGCAGCAGGTACCAGGGGTTCGCGCGCTGGGAGCCGTGGGCGAAGGCGTCGAGGGAGCGCTGGTAGTCGGCGACGGCGCGGTCGCGCTCACCGCGGGCGCGTGCCACCTCCGCGAGCCCGAACCAGCCGAGCGCGGCGTACTCGAGGCCCTGCTGCGTGAGCTCGCCGGTGCGCGAGAGGTCGTCGAAGTAGCCCTCGGCCTCGTCGATGCGCCCGAGGCCGAGCAGCGCGATGCCGCGCGTCCAGTCCTGCTGGACCCGCTCCTCGGCCGCGTCGAAGTCCTCCGCGGCGCGCTTCGCCCTGTCGAGCCAGACGAGCGCGTCGGCGGGTCGGCCAGACTGCCCGGCGATCTGGGCGGACGAGCTCGCGGAGAGCGTGGCGATCCAGCGATCACCGGTCTGCTCGGCCAGCTCCCATGCGCGCTGCGCCGAGCGGGCGGCGCCCTCGGCGTCGCCCATGTTCTCGGCCGTCTGCGACGTCATGAACTCGCCGATGAGTCGTGCGGAGGGCTCGCTCGACCGGCGCAGCTCCTCCAGCGCCTGCATCATCCTCTCCGGCCGGGCGATCTGCACGGCCACCGAGGTGAGCGCGGCCCACCCTGGGCTCAGGACGACGGCGGGGGAGCGGTGCAGTCGGCGCAGCCTGCTGAACGCGCGCAGGCCGCGGGGGTCCTCGCCGAGCAGCGACATCAGCGCGCAGGGCAGGAGCACGCTGACGAGCACGTCGTGCGGCACCGCATGGTCGTCGAGGCGGTCGATCGCCGCGATCATCGCCGCCGCGAACCCGATGAACTCGGTGAAGGAGCCGCGCACGACCCACGACGTCGCGAGCGTCGCGAAGATCCGCACGGCCTCGGCGGAGCGGTTCCCGTCGAGTGCGTGACGCAGCGCGGCGACGAGGTTGTCGTTCTCCGCGCTCAGCTCGCGCAGCGCCTCGGCCGTCGCGGGGGAGTAGGCGCCCAGCAGGCTGGCGCCCGGCATCCGCGAGTAGGCGCTCGCCCAGGAGAGCACGGCATCCCAGGCGGCGTCCTCCGCACCGGAGGAGGCGAGCCTGGTGAGCCCGAACTCGCGCACGGTCTCCAGCATCCGGAACCGCAGGTCCGCGCCGTTGCCCGCCTCCGCGACGACGAGCAGCGACTGGGCGACCAGACGGTCGAGGAGGTCGTCGACGACGGGCTCGTCGAGCACGGCGGATGCCGTCGCCGCGGAGAACCCCGCAGGGAGGAGGGACAGCCTCGTCAGCGCGGTGCGCGAGTCGTCGTCGAGCAGATCCCAGCTCCACTCGATGACCGCCTGCAGCGTGCGGTGGCGCTCGGGGGCCGCGCGATCGCCGCCGGTGAGCAGGGCGAAGCGGTTCTCCAGCCTGGCTTCGATCTGCTCGGCGGTCATGGTGCGCACACGGGCGGCCGCCAGCTCGATCGCCAGGGGGAGGCCGTCGAGGCGCACGCACAGTCGCGCGACGGCATCCGTGTTCAGCCGGGCGTCGGGCCGCACGGCGCGCGCCCGCTGCAGGAAGAGCCGCACCGCCGGTCCCTCACCGTCGTCGGCGCTGAGGGAGGTCAGCGGGTAGACCGCCTCTGCCGCGATCGCCACGGGAGTGCGGCTGGTCGTGAGGATCCGCAGGGTCGGCGCGGACGCGAGCAGCTCCGTCGCCCAGCGCGCCGTCGCGTCGATGATCTGCTCGCAGTTGTCGAGCACCAGCAGCGTCGGGCGCTCGGTGAGCAGCGCGACGATGCGGGTCCGAAGATCGGGCTGGGCGCGCGCTTCGGAGAGACGGCCGCCGGTCGACGCCTCGCTGATGCCGAGGGCCGCGCCGATCGCCGGTTCAAGGTCGGCGTCGGCGCGGATGCTGGCGAGGGCGATGACCGCGACGACCGGGGCGTCGGAGGCCGCCGCCACCGCCTGGGCGAGCCGGGTCTTGCCCAGTCCTCCCGCCCCGAGGATCGTCACGAGGCGCGAGCGCACCAGCAGGTCGCCGATCCCCGCCACGTCGCCTTCGCGGCCGATGAGCTCGTTGGGCGCAGCCCGCAGACCGATGCGGATCGGTGCGGGGGAGCCGCCGGTCTCGCCACGGAGGATCCGCGCGTTGAGGGCGGTCGTGGTCTCACCGGGAGAGGCGCCGAGGTCGTCGCGCAGGCGCGTGCGCAGCGCGGCGAACACCGCGAGCGCCTCCTGCGGTCGACCGGAGTCGGCGAGGGCCGTCATCAGCTGCGCGTGCACGTCCTCGTCGTAGGGCTGCGCGGTCGCGATCTCGGTGAGCTGCGGAACGGCCTCCGCGGCGCGGCCGAGGGCTATGAGCGAGCGCGAGCGCGCGGACCGCAGTCGCCGGTGCAGCGCATCGGACGCCTCGGCGAGGTCGGCGGCCGCGGGGGAGAGCCCGAGGTCGGCGCCGGCGTCTCCCCGCCACAGGGCGAGGGCGTCGTCGAGCAGGGCGAGGCGAGCGGGATCGCCGTCGGGCAGGCGGAGCGCCTCGGCATCCGCCGACCGCGCGATCGTGAGGTCGCAGGAGCCCTGATCGCCGAGCGCATAGCCGATCGCGTCGCTGCGGATCACGTCGGCTCCGCCCGATGCGCGCAGGCGGGAGACGAGCGTCTGCAGCGCGCCGCGCGGATTCGCCGGCTGCTCGTCGCCCCAGACGTCGGCGGAGAGCGCCTCGATGCTGCGGGAGGCCCCGGCGCTCAGCGCCAGGGATGCGAGGAGGGCGCGGGAGGTCGCGCCGGGGATCTCGACCGAGGATCCGTCCGCTGCCGCGACCGTCACGGGGCCGAGCACGGCGACCCGGGGAGCGTGCTGCGTCACCTCGCCAGCATAGGCCGCGCGCGCCGCTCCGCGCGGTCCGTCGACAGGGAGGCGCGCCCTGGGTGCGCTCGCCGGTCCCGGAAGCGACGCCGCCCCGCATCGCGGAGGGGATGCCGGATCCGTATCCTGCGCATCCCCTGGGAGAAGCGCGGCGCGAGTGGAGCGTCGAGTCGGCGATGGCTATCGTTTTTCGATAGATATCCATTGCTGATCGATAGGGTCGTCATGCAGCCTCACGTCACTCGCATCCTCAAGGCGTTGATCGTCCTCCTGCTCGGGCTTCTGCTCGCGAGTCAGATCCTGGTGATCCCGGAGGTCGCGCGCATCACCGCGATCCGCAATCCCGACGTGGCCCAGCTGGAGGTGCCGGGCATCATCGGCGCGGTGCTGTTCCTCGGACTCGTCGAGGTGACGCTGGTGTGCATCTGGTTCCTGCTCTCCCTCGTGCAGGCCGAGCGCATCTTCCGCGTGGAGGCCTTCCGGTACGTCGATGTCATCCTCGCCGCCCTCGTCTCGGCCGGAGCCCTGATCCTCGCCTCGTTCATCGTGATCGTCGCGAGCCGCGCGGTGTCGCTCTCGCTCGTGCTCCTCGCCGTGCTCGGCATCGTGGTGAGCGCGGCGCTCGCCCTGCTCGTCGTCGTGCTGCGCGGACTCCTCCGCAAGGCGCTGGAGCTCGAGCAGGATCTGTCAGAGGTCGTCTGATGCCCATCGTCATCGACCTCGACGTGCAGCTCGCCCGCAAGAAGATGAGCGTGCAGGAGTTCGCCGACGCGATCGGCATCACCCCCGCCAACGTCGCCGTGCTCAAGAACGGCAGGGCCAAGGCCGTGCGCTTCACCACCCTCGACGCGATCTGCCGCGTCCTCGACTGCCAGCCGGGAGAGATCCTGCGCTGGATCCCCGATGAGGAGGAGCAGCGATGACCACGACGGGCACCATGCCGCTGTCGACCTGGGGCGAGTCCGTCGCCAGACACCTGCTCGACGACTCCAGCTGTCCCATCTGCCAGTGGACGCTGTCCGGCGGAACCTGCGCGCGCTGCGGCGCCGATCTGCGCGGGCCCATCTCGGGAGACGTGTGGAAGGCGTCGCAGTCCGCGGCCGCGGCGATGCGCGCCCGAGACGAGCTCCTCCGTCAGGTCCCGGTCCTCTCACTCGCACCGGTCGGCGCGATGCCGCGCCCAGCGGAGGATGCTCCGACCCCGGTCGTGGCCACGGACCTCTCCCCGGCATCCGCTCCCGATCCGCAGAGCAGCGCGACGCTGCAGTCGGTGCTGGCGACGGCGGGGGCCGGTCTGTTCGCCGTCGCGGCGATCGTCTTCACCTACTTCAACCCCGACCTCGCCGACCGTGCGCTGCGCGGGGTGATCGTCGGCCTGGTGACCCTGCTCTTCCTCGGGGGAGCGTGGATGCTCTCCCGTCGCTCGCTGCGCTTCTCGGCGGAGGCGGTCGGCGGCCTCGGCCTGGTGTTCGCGGGGCTCGACATCCACGCCTTCGCGCAGCTCGCCGCCCCCGCGGTGGATCCGTGGTTCACGGCCGCCGCCGTGACCGCCGCCGCCGGTGCGGTGATGCTCTTCGCGGGGCGTCGCCGCGGCATCCGGATCTGGGAGTGGACCGCGGTCACCGCGCTCGCGCTCACCCCGGCGATGCTGGGCCTCGCCGGGGGAACTCCGCTGTCGGCGGTGCTCGGCGCGATCGGCGTCGCCGTGGCCGGAGCAGCGCTGATCGAGTGGGTGCGGCCGCCTCTGGTCGAGCAGACCACCCTCACCGCGGTGCAGCTCATCGCCTCCCTGAGCGCCCTCGTCCTCATGTGGCGGGTGGATGCCGGGAGCGACACCGCGTTCTTCCTCACGATCAGCGGGGTGCTGCTGCTCGTCGCGGTGCACGCCGTCATCGCCGCACGGCGGATGCTCGCCGGTCTCTGGGCGTACGGCGCCGGAGGCACGGGAGCGGCGGCCGTGGTCGTCGCGGTCTTCGCGCTCACCGGGGAGGCGCTGCAGAGCACGCCGTGGCTGTTCGCGATCGTCCCCGCTGCGGCATCCGTCGCGCTCGTGCTGATCGGGGCGCTCGTCCCGCTGCCCCGTGCGGTGCCCCGCGGTCTCGTGGCGGCCGGAGCCCTCACGGTCCTCGCCGTGCCCTCCGCGGTGCTGCTCGGCTTCTCCGCCATGTCGGGCGTCGCCACGGTGGGCGAGTTCGTGCGGGGCGGCGACTCCGGCTACGCGCTGGGAGACACGGCGTGGGGTGTCGTCGTCGGACTCGCCGCGGTGTGCGCAGGGCTGGCCGTCTTCGGCAGGCTTGCCCGCGACCGTGACGGGCTCCGCGGGCTCTCGGTGCCCGCCGCGCGGCTGTCGCTCGTCGCCGCTGCCGTCGCGGTGCTCGTGCTGGGCTGCGCGAAGCTGGTGCCGCTTCCGGCCTCCGTCGCGGTGCTCGCCGCGGCCGTGGTGCTCGTCGCCGCCGCGCTCCGGACGCTCCCGACCTTCGTGTCCGCTCCGGGGGCCAGGCTCATCCTGCTGGTCGCGGCCCACCTGGCGCTCGTCGCCGCGGTGATGGTCGCGTGGCGCGAGACCGCGGCGGTCCCGCTCGCAGGGGCGGGGACCCTGGTCGCGCTGGCCGCGCTCGCCTCCGCGCGTCCGCAGCGGTTCCGCTTCCTCTACGTGGGCGCCGGCTTCGCGTACGCCCTGGTCCTCGTCGCCATCGCGCTCGGGCAGGGCGGCGTCTCCGGGATCGCGCAGCTGTGCCTGACGGCATCCGCCGGCCTCGGCGCCGCGATCGTCTGCACCTACCTCCCGCGGGTCGGAGCGCGCGCCTGGCAGGCCGTGCTGGTCGTCGCGACCGTGCCCTTCGGCATCGGCATCCTGCAGGTGGTCGTCGAGCGCAGCGGATGGACGGCGCTGTCCACCGGTCTGATGTTCGCCCTCGCGATGTCTCTGCTCCTCACACGGCGTCCAGGGCTCACCCTCGCCGTGCGCACCGCGGCCGCGGCGATGCTCGTGCCCGCGCTCGCCGTCGTCGTGGTGTGCCTCGGCGCGCAGCTGCTGACGTCGAGCGGATCCCCGGTGACGCTGCCGATCATCGCCGTGCTCGTCGCCCTGGTGCTGCCGTCGACGCCGATCGTGAGAGCCGCGCTCGTGACCAGGGGGCATCCGGTCGGAACGGCGGATGCCGCGCGCATCGCGATCGAGGCGTCCGCCCTGCTCACCGGGGTGATCGCTGTCGGGCTCGCGCTCTGGCGCGACGCCGCGGGGCTCGGGACGACGTTCCTCGTGCTGCTGATCCTCGGCATCGGCGCGACCGCCGGCGCGGTCTTCGCCGGCCGTCGCCTGCTGTGGTGGGTCGCGGCCGCGTCCTTCACCGGGGCGCTGTGGTGCGTGTGGGGGATGACCGGTGTCGACCTGCTCGAGGCGTATCTGCTGCCGCCGACCCTCGGCGCCGCGGCCGTCGCGACGGTGCTGACCCTACGGGGTCGGCCGGCGACCGGTCTGTACGCCGCGGGTCTCGCGCTCGCGATCGGCCCGCTGCTCGCCATCGTCGCCGTGGTGGAGCCGGATGCCGCGGGCCAGGTCTTCCTGCCCTGGCGGGTCGGCGGTCTGCTGCTCGCCGCCTGGGCGCTGCTCGGGCTCGCGGCTCTGCTCGGCCGCGAGGGCGCCGGGGTGCGGATGCGGCGACTGCGGAGACTGCGCATCCCGACGCTCCTCGCCGCGGGCCTGGCATCCACGGTCGGCACGATCCAGGCCATCCGGATCGGGCTCGGTCAGGACGTCCCGACGCTGCACGGCGCCGCTCTCCTCCTCTCCTGCCTCGGCGTGAGCGCGCTCGGCGCCGCCGTGCTGCTGCTCGCCGCCCGCGGCATCCGAAGGGCTGTCCCCGCGGAGTCCCCTGTGCGATCGAGTCGCTGGCTCGGCGCCCCGTCTGCGCTCGCGCTCGCCGCGGGGACGTGGTTCGCGATCGAGCGCGACTGGTTCTCGATCTGGGCGATGTGGTCGCTGATGCTCGTCTGGCTGCTCGCCGTGGTGGTCGCCGCATCCCGTGCGCGACGCGGGGGGACACTGCTCCCGCCGGTCTGGTTCCTCTTCGCGATCGCGTTCGTCACGGCCGTGGTCGCGTGGAGCCCGCGCGACCTGCGCGTGGAGTGGTTCTCGCTCCCGCTCGGCGCCTTCCTGCTCCTCGCCGGCGTGCTCGGCGGCTCCTCGACGCCGCCGAGCGGCGGTGAGGGGGAGGCCTCCACGAAGAGCCGGCCGACGCTGAACAGCTGGCCAGGGCGGTGGAGCGGATCCTGGGCGCTCCTCGCCCCGGGGATCGTCGTGATGATGATCGCGTCCATCGTCTCGACCTTCACCGATCCGCTCACCTGGCGGGCGATCCTGGTGATGGTGCTGGCTCTCGCCGCGATCCTCGTCGGATCCCGCGGGCGGCTCGCCGCGCCCTTCCTCATCGGACTGATCGTGCTGCCGATCGAGAACGTGTTCGTGTTCTCGGTGCAGATCGGGCGCGGCATCGAATCCATGCCGTGGTGGATCACGCTGGCGGTCATGGGAGCGGTGCTGCTCATCATCGCGGTCACGGCCGAGCGCAGGACGGGGGAGGGCGGTTCGGTGGCCGCGCGTATCAGAGACCTGCGGTGAGCGCACCTCCCATTTGACCGCCACGTTACGCGGCATTACACTTGGTCAGGTGTGTGCACGTCTTGACGTGCGCGCTGGGCGTCGGCTCCATAGCCGGTCCGCCCCCACGGCATACCCACCACCACACAAGCACGTCGGTTCCGGCGTGCCGGTGGGTCATGATGTGAAACCCATCACGCTGTCACCGTGCAGCATTATGAGGAGAGAACGTGCCAACCATTCAGCAGTTGGTTCGCAAGGGTCGCTCGCCCAAGGTCTCGAAGACCAAGGCGCCCGCACTGAAGTCGAACCCCCAGCAGGCCGGTGTCTGCACCCGTGTGTACACCACCACCCCGAAGAAGCCGAACTCGGCGATGCGCAAGGTCGCCCGTGTCAAGCTCCGCAACGGCACCGAGGTCACCGCGTACATCCCCGGTGAGGGCCACAACCTCCAGGAGCACTCCCTGGTCCTGGTCCGCGGCGGTCGTGTCAAGGACCTCCCCGGTGTGCGTTACAAGATCGTCCGCGGCGCCCTGGACACCCAGGCCGTCAAGAACCGTAAGCAGGCTCGCAGCCGCTACGGCGCGAAGAAGGGTTGAGTTAGATGCCTCGTAAGGGTCCCGCACCTAAGCGTCCCGTCGTCAACGACCCGGTATACGGCGCTCCGATCGTCAGCCAGCTGGTCAACAAGATCCTCGTCGACGGCAAGAAGTCCCTCGCCGAGTCGATCGTCTACAACGCCCTCAAGGGCGTCGAGGCGAAGAACGGCGGCCAGGATGCCGTCGCCACGCTGAAGAAGGCGCTCGACAACGTCCGCCCCACCCTCGAGGTCAAGAGCCGCCGCGTCGGTGGCTCGACCTACCAGGTGCCGGTCGAGGTCAAGCCGCACCGCGCGAACACCCTCGCGCTGCGCTGGCTCGTCAGCTACGCCAAGGGTCGTCGTGAGAAGACGATGACCGAGCGTCTCCAGAACGAGATCCTGGACGCGTCGAACGGCCTCGGTGCCGCGGTCAAGCGCCGCGAGGACACCCACAAGATGGCCGAGTCGAACCGCGCGTTCGCTCACTACCGCTGGTAACAGCTTCGCCCGCCCCCGGCCGCCCGCCGGGGGCGGGCACCCCCCTCTTCGCAGTTCGACTGCCAAAAAGATAAGGACACTCCTGTGGCACAAGACGTGCTCACCGACCTGAGCAAGGTTCGGAACATCGGCATCATGGCTCACATCGATGCTGGCAAGACCACCACGACCGAGCGCATCCTGTTCTACACGGGCGTCAACCACAAGCTCGGCGAGACGCACGACGGTGCGTCGACCACCGACTGGATGGAGCAGGAGAAGGAGCGCGGCATCACGATCACGTCTGCCGCCGTGACCTGCTACTGGAACAAGAACCAGATCAACATCATCGACACCCCCGGTCACGTGGACTTCACGGTCGAGGTGGAGCGCTCGCTCCGCGTCCTCGACGGCGCGGTCGCCGTGTTCGACGGCAAGGAGGGCGTCGAGCCCCAGTCCGAGACCGTGTGGCGTCAGGCCGACAAGTACAACGTCCCCCGCATCTGCTTCGTCAACAAGATGGACAAGCTCGGCGCGGACTTCTACTTCACCGTCGACACCATCATCAACCGCCTCGGCGCCAAGCCGCTCGTCATCCAGCTGCCGATCGGCGCGGAGAACGACTTCATCGGCGTCGTCGACCTCGTCGAGATGCGTGCGCTGGTCTGGGCCGGCGACTCCAAGGGCGACGTCACCATGGGCGCCTCCTACGAGATCCAGGAGATCCCGGCCGACCTCAAGGAGAAGGCGGACGAGTACCGTCAGCAGCTCCTCGAGACCGTCGCCGAGACCGACGACGCGCTGCTCGAGAAGTTCTTCGGTGGCGAGGAGCTCACGGTCGCCGAGATCAAGGGCGCCATCCGCAAGCTCACCGTCGCGTCCGAGATCTACCCGGTCCTCTGCGGTTCGGCGTTCAAGAACCGCGGTGTCCAGCCGATGCTGGACGCTGTCGTCGACTACCTCCCGAACCCGCTCGACGTGGGCTCGATCGAGGCGCACGACCCCAAGGACTACGACACGATCATCGAGCGTCACCCCGACGCCAACGACCCGTTCGCAGCTCTCGCGTTCAAGGTCGCCGTGCACCCGTTCTTCGGTCGCCTGACCTACGTGCGCGTGTACTCCGGCCAGCTCGACTCCGGCGCTCAGGTCATCAACTCGACCAAGGGCAAGAAGGAGCGCATCGGGAAGATCTTCCAGATGCACGCCAACAAGGAGATCCCGGTCCCCTCGGTCACCGCCGGCAACATCTACGCGGTCATCGGCCTGAAGGACACCACGACGGGTGACACCCTCACCGACCCCGCAGCGCCGGTCGTCCTCGAGTCGATGACGTTCCCGGAGCCCGTCATCGAGGTCGCCATCGAGCCGAAGACCAAGGCCGACCAGGAGAAGCTGGGTGTCGCCATCCAGAAGCTCGCTGAGGAGGACCCGACCTTCCGCACGGAGCTCAACCCCGAGACCGGTCAGACGACCATCAAGGGCATGGGCGAGCTGCACCTCGACATCCTCGTCGACCGCATGAAGCGCGAGTTCAACGTCGAGGCGAACGTCGGCAAGCCGCAGGTCGCGTACCGCGAGACGATCCGCAAGGCCGTCGAGAAGCACGACTACACGCACAAGAAGCAGACCGGTGGTTCGGGTCAGTTCGCGAAGATCCAGTTCAACATCGAGCCGCTCGAGCTCGACAACGACAAGACCTACGAGTTCGTCAACGCCGTCACCGGTGGGCGCATCCCGCGTGAGTACATCGGCTCGATCGACGCCGGTTTCCAGGATGCGATGAACGTCGGCGTCCTCGCCGGCTACCCGATCGTCGGCGTCAAGGCGACGATCGTCGATGGTGCGGCTCACGATGTCGACTCCTCGGAGATGGCGTTCAAGATCGCAGGCTCGATGGGTCTCAAGGAGGCTCTCCGCCGGGCGAGCCCGGTGCTGCTCGAGCCGCTGATGGCCGTCGAGGTCCGTACTCCGGAGGAGTACATGGGCGACGTCATCGGCGACCTGAACTCGCGTCGTGGCCAGATCCAGTCGATGGAGGATGCCGCAGGCGTCAAGGTCGTCCGCGCGCACGTCCCGCTGTCCGAGATGTTCGGCTACATCGGCGACCTGCGCTCGAAGACCTCGGGTCGCGCCGTCTACTCCATGGAGTTCAACAGCTACGCTGAGGTTCCCCGTGCAGTGGCCGACGAGATCGTCCAGAAGCACCAGGGCGGCGAGTAACACTTCTGGGAGCCGGGTTCCGACCCGGCTCCCAGGTCACCTACAACTTCACATTCCCTCTCTACTAAACTGAGAAACAAAACCCGTAGAGAACCGGTCGCAAACCAGTGCCCGGTCACCTCTACAACGACGTCCTGAGGAGGACCCAGTGGCTAAGGCCAAGTTCGAGCGGACCAAGCCGCACGTCAACATCGGAACCATCGGTCACGTTGACCACGGCAAGACCACGCTCTCCGCAGCGATCTCGAAGGTGCTTGCTGACAAGTTCCCGTCTGACACCAACGTGCAGCGCGACTTCGCTTCCATCGACTCGGCGCCGGAAGAGCGCCAGCGTGGTATCACCATCAACATCTCGCACATCGAGTACGAGACCCCGAAGCGCCACTACGCGCACGTCGACGCTCCCGGCCACGCCGACTACGTCAAGAACATGATCACCGGTGCGGCTCAGATGGACGGCGCGATCCTCGTGGTCGCCGCCACCGACGGCCCGATGGCTCAGACGCGTGAGCACGTGCTGCTCGCCAAGCAGGTCGGCGTTCCCTACCTGCTCGTCGCGCTGAACAAGTCCGACGCGGTCGACGACGAGGAGATCCTGGAGCTCGTCGAGCTCGAGGTTCGCGAGCTGCTCGCCGCTCAGGGCTTCGACGAGGACGCGCCGGTCGTGCGCGTCTCCGCTCTGAAGGCCCTCGAGGGTGACGAGAAGTGGACCCAGGCCATCCTCGACCTGATGCAGGCCGTCGACGACAGCGTTCCGGAGCCGGAGCGCGACCGCGACAAGCCCTTCCTGATGCCCGTCGAGGACGTCTTCACGATCACCGGTCGTGGAACCGTCGTCACCGGCCGCGCCGAGCGTGGCACGCTGGCCATCAACTCCGAGGTCGAGATCGTCGGACTCCGTCCGACCGTCAAGACCACGGTCACGGGTATCGAGATGTTCCACAAGCAGCTCGACGAGGCATGGGCCGGCGAGAACTGCGGTCTCCTGCTCCGTGGCACCAAGCGTGAGGACGTCGAGCGCGGCCAGGTCATCGTGAAGCCGGGTTCGGTCACGCCGCACACCAACTTCGAGGGCACCGCCTACATCCTCTCGAAGGAAGAGGGCGGCCGTCACAACCCGTTCTACACGAACTACCGCCCGCAGTTCTACTTCCGCACCACCGACGTCACCGGCGTCATCTCGCTGCCCGAGGGCACCGAGATGGTCATGCCCGGCGACACCACCGACATGACGGTCGAGCTGATCCAGCCGATCGCCATGGAGGACGGCCTCGGCTTCGCCATCCGTGAGGGTGGACGCACCGTCGGCGCCGGTACGGTCACGAAGATCATCAAGTAAGCATCCGCTTCCTTCGCACAGGGGTCGAGCCTTCGGGCTCGGCCCCTTTGTGTTTCCCGATTCGATGACACTCGGTGTCTCAATCGGTGCACGGGGTTCCGTATACCGGCGTCGACATGCAGAATGAGTGGGTCGGCCTGATCGGTCGGCGCAGAGCACACCTCAGAAGGGGATTCACCATGGGTATCGAGGACGCCGTCAACAAGGGCAAGGAACTCTTCGAGCAGAACAAGGACAAGATCGAAGAGGCGGTCAAGAGCGAGCAGGCCGAGGACATCAGCGACAAGGTCCTCGACGGTGTCGCCGACTTCGCCAAGAAGATCGCCCCCGGCGCGGCCGACAAGATCGACGAGATCCGCGACGGCGCCGACAAGGCCGTCGGCAACGAGTAACCCTCGCGCAGACTCGGAGCGGCGGTCCTTCCTGAGGGGAGGGCCGCCGCTTCTCTGCGTCCGGACGAGATCGGGGAGGAACCCAGTATTCCGGTCTCCGGTATCGCGTTCCTGCGGAGTCATCCCGTACAATGACATCTGACCGTCTGGGGAACTTGCGGTCTGGGACGTCGAAGGGGTTCGACCTCCCGCATCCACGCGGCTCGCCGCGTTCGAACTGGGGAACGATCTTGGGGATCATCGTGCGACGCGCGCACTCTGTGCGCCACAGCGTCTCCCTGCCTGCGCGGCAGGTCATCTGCCGCGCCCTCGGTCGGGGAGCACGGCGTCCCTTCACGCCGGGCTCCTCGCGTTCGGTGTGCCCCCTCGCACTGGACGCCCTCCCCAAGCGGGGCGAGGCATGGGGATGCCTCGCCCCGCTCTCCTGATCCGCCCGCGTCGCGGGCTGCAGAGGCCTGAAGAACGCCGTTGCGACGGCTGCGGCGGAAGCGCGACACGCCCGGGTTTGCAGAAGTGAAATCCGGCATGGCAGAATAGTCAGGTTCGACATTTCGGCGTGCTTCGCGTGCGCTGGATCACCATCACGAGTGTGCATAGGCGGCGTCGTCCCGAATGGGATGGGGCGCAGGGACCTAGGCCGCGTATGGCAGAACACCCCCGACACTCCTCATCGAGGCTTCATCATGCGTGATGGAGGTCGGCATCCGCACGTCGCGAGGCGTGCGGGATGACAGCAGAACAGTGGTGCAGCAGATCGACTCGCAAGAGCCGTTCTCGTGCCGAGGCGCAACCAGCGCCATCGTGCGTCCAATGCCCCAGGATCATCCGGTCCCGGACGGTACGACGCCTAAAGAGAGAGAGCAGACAATGGCGGGACAGAAGATCCGCATTCGCCTGAAGTCGTATGACCACGAGGTCATCGACACGTCCGCACGCAAGATCGTCGACACCGTGACCCGTGCGGGCGCGACCGTCGTCGGACCCGTGCCCCTTCCGACCGAGAAGAACGTCGTGTGCGTCATCCGGTCGCCCCACAAGTACAAGGACAGCCGCGAGCACTTCGAGATGCGCACCCACAAGCGTCTGATCGACATCGTCGACCCGACGCCCAAGGCCGTCGACTCGCTGATGCGCCTTGACCTGCCGGCCGATGTCAACATCGAGATCAAGCTCTGAGGTTCGACATGGCTGACATCAACGCAAAGATTTCCAAGGGCATGCTGGGCACGAAGCTCGGCATGACCCAGGTGTGGAACGAGAGTGGCAAGCTCATTCCCGTCACCGTCATCGAGCTCGCGCCGAACGTGGTCACCCAGATCCGTACCCCCGAGAAGGACGGCTACAACGCCGTGCAGATCGCGTACGGTCAGATCGACCCGCGCAAGGTGAACAAGCCGCTCTCCGCCCACTTCGAGGCTGCAGGCGTCACGCCGCGTCGTCACGTCACCGAGATCCGCACCGCGGATGCCGGCGACTACACCCTGGGCCAGGAGCTCACGGTCGACGCCACCTTCGAGGCCGGCCAGCTCGTCGACGTCGTCGGCACGAGCAAGGGCAAGGGCTTCGCCGGTGTCATGAAGCGTCACAACTTCAAGGGCGTCTCGGCATCGCACGGTTCGCACCGCAACCACCGCAAGCCCGGCTCCATCGGCGCATCGTCGACCCCGAGCCGCGTCTTCAAGGGCATGCGCATGGCCGGCCGTATGGGTGGCGAGCGCGTGACCGTCCTCAACCTCACGGTGCACGCCGTCGACATCGAGAAGGGTCTGCTGCTCGTCAAGGGCGCCGTCCCCGGTGCTCGCGGTCGCATCGTCTACGTCCGCAACGCAGTGAAGGGTGCCTGATCATGGCTGACTCGACTCTCGCGCTCGACGTCCTCAAGGCAGACGGCAAGAAGGCAGGCTCGATCGAGCTTCCCGCCGCGCTGTTCGACGTCAAGACGAACATCCCGCTGATCCACCAGGTCGTCGTCGCGCAGCTCGCTGCCGCACGTCAGGGCACCCACTCGACCAAGCGTCGCGGTGAGGTCTCCGGTGCCGGCCGCAAGCCCTTCAAGCAGAAGGGCACGGGTAACGCCCGTCAGGGCTCGATCCGCGCGCCGCACATGACCGGCGGTGGCATCGTGCACGGCCCGAAGCCGCGCGACTACTCGCAGCGCACGCCCAAGAAGATGATCGCCGCCGCCCTCCTGGGCGCGCTGAGCGACCGTTTCCGCGGCGACCGCATCCACGCCATCGAGTCCTTCGGCATCGACGGCACGCCTTCGACCAAGACCGCGGTGAGCTTCCTCACCAACGTCGTCTCGTCGAAGAACGTGCTCGTGGTGATCGAGCGCAACGACGACGTGACGCTGAAGAGCATTCGCAACCTGTCGAACCTGCACGTGCTGACGTTCGACCAGCTCAACGCCTACGACGTGCTCGTCTCCGACGACATCGTCTTCACCCAGGCCGCTCTCGAGGGCTTCATCGCCTCGAAGACCGGCGCCAACCAGGAGGTCTCCGCATGAGCGAGCAGGCATCTGTTCTCCAGACGGCCCTGAACAAGGACCCGCGCGACATCATCCTGAAGCCGGTCGTGTCCGAGAAGAGCTACGGGCTCATCGATGAGGGCAAGTACACCTTCCTCGTCGACCCCCGTGCCTCGAAGACCGAGATCAAGCTCGCCATCGAGAAGATCTTCGGCGTCAAGGTCGCGAGCGTCAACACTCTCAACCGCGTCGGCAAGGCTCGCCGCACCCGCTTCGGCACCGGCAAGCGCAAGGACACCAAGCGCGCCATCGTGACCCTGAAGTCGGGCACCATCGACATCTTCACGGCAATCGGCTGATCCGGGGGATAAGGACAATCATGGCTATTCGCAAGTACAAGCCCACGACCCCGGGCCGCCGCGGCTCGTCGGTGGCTGACTTCGCCGAGATCACTCGATCGACGCCGGAGAAGTCGCTGCTGCGCCCGCTCTCGAAGACCGGTGGTCGCAACAACCAGGGCCGTATCACGACCCGTCACATCGGTGGTGGCCACAAGCGCCAGTACCGTGTCATCGACTTCCGTCGCAATGACAAGGACGGCGTGAACGCCAAGGTCGCTCACATCGAGTACGACCCCAACCGGACCGCACGCATCGCGCTGCTGCACTACTTCGACGGCGAGAAGCGCTACATCATCGCGCCGAACAAGCTGAAGCAGGGCGACATCGTCGAGTCGGGTGCATCGGCCGACATCAAGCCGGGCAACAACCTCCCGCTGAAGAACATCCCCACGGGTACGGTCATCCACGCCATCGAGCTCCGCCCCGGCGGCGGCGCGAAGCTGGCACGTTCGGCCGGCGTGTCCGTCCGTCTCGTCGCCAAGGACGGCCCCTACGCCCAGCTGCGTCTGCCCTCGGGCGAGATCCGCAACGTCGATGCGCGCTGCCGCGCGACCATCGGCGAGGTGGGCAACGCCGAGCAGTCGAACATCAACTGGGGCAAGGCCGGCCGCATGCGCTGGAAGGGCGTCCGCCCGACCGTGCGTGGTGTCGCGATGAACCCGGTCGACCACCCCCACGGTGGTGGTGAGGGTAAGACCTCCGGTGGTCGTCACCCGGTCTCCCCCTGGGGTCAGGCTGAGGGTCGCACCCGTCACGCCAACAAGGAAAGCGACAAGTACATCGTGCGCCGTCGCAACGCCGGCAAGAAGCGCAAGTAGGAGTAAGAGAAGATGCCTCGCAGTCTTAAGAAGGGCCCCTTCGTCGACGAGCACCTGCTTCGCAAGGTGGTCGTGCAGAACGAAGCCGGCACGAAGAACGTCATCAAGACCTGGTCTCGCCGGTCCATGATCATCCCGGCCATGCTGGGTCACACGATCGCGGTCCACGACGGTCGCAAGCACATCCCTGTGTTCGTGTCCGAGACCATGGTCGGTCACAAGCTGGGCGAGTTCGCGCCCACCCGCACCTTCCGCGGCCACGAGAAGGACGACAAGAAGGGGCGGCGCCGCTAATGGTCGAATCCATCGCACGCGTGCGACACATCCGCGTGACCCCGCAGAAGGCTCGTCGTGTCGTTGCGCTCATCAAGGGCAAGCAGGCCCAGGAGGCTCTCGCGATCCTGAAGTTCGCGCAGCAGAGCGCCAGCGAGCCGATCTACAAGCTTGTCGCGTCGGCCATGGCCAACGCGCAGGTGAAGGCGGATCGCGACGGGGAGTTCCTCGACGAGCAGGACCTGTACGTGGCTAACGCCTACGTCGACGAGGGCACGACGCTCAAGCGTTTCCAGCCCCGTGCACAGGGTCGCGCTTTCCAGATCAAGAAGCGCACGAGCCACATCACGGTCGTGCTCTCGACGCCCCAGACGGCTCCGGCCGCCTCGGGCGACAGCAACAAGAAGGCGAGCAAGTAATGGGACAGAAGGTAAACCCGTACGGCTTCCGTCTCGGCATCACCACGGACCACGTGTCGCGCTGGTTCTCCGACTCGACGAAGCCGGGTCAGCGCTACGCCGACTACGTCGCCGAGGACATCAAGATCCGCAACCTGCTCAAGACGCAGCTCGACCGCGCCGGTGTCTCGAACATCGAGATCGAGCGCACCCGTGACCGCGTCCGCGTCGACATCCACACCGCCCGTCCGGGCATCGTGATCGGTCGTCGTGGAGCCGAGGCCGAGCGCATCCGCGGCGACCTCGAGAAGCTCTCGGGCAAGCAGATCCAGCTGAACATCCTCGAGGTCAAGAACCCCGAGGCCGACGCTCAGCTCGTCGCACAGGGCATCGCCGAGCAGCTCTCTGCTCGCGTGGCGTTCCGTCGTGCGATGCGCAAGGGTCTCCAGGGCGCGCAGCGCGCTGGCGCCAAGGGCATCCGCATCCAGGTCTCCGGCCGTCTCGGCGGCGCCGAGATGAGCCGGTCGGAGTTCTACCGCGAGGGTCGTGTGCCGCTGCACACGCTTCGTGCGAACATCGACTACGGCTTCTACGAGGCCAAGACCACCTTCGGCCGCATCGGCGTGAAGGTCTGGATCTACAAGGGCGACCTCACCGCCAAGGAGCTTGCCCGCGAGCAGGCCAACGCACCGAAGTCCCGTCGTGACGACCGTGGTGGCGACCGCCGCCGCGCGCCGCGCAACGAGGCACCCGTCGCAGAAGGAGCGTCTGCCTGATGCTTATCCCTCGTAAGGTCAAGTACCGCAAGCAGCACCACCCGGGTCGCTCGGGCCAGGCCACCGGTGGCACCAAGGTGTCGTTCGGTGAGTTCGGCATCCAGGCGCTCACCCCGGCGTATGTGACCAACCGTCAGATCGAGTCCGCTCGTATCGCGATGACGCGTCACATCAAGCGTGGCGGAAAGGTGTGGATCAACATCTACCCCGACCGTCCGCTCACGAAGAAGCCGGCCGAAACCCGCATGGGTTCCGGTAAGGGTTCCCCCGAGTGGTGGGTTGCCAACGTCAAGCCGGGTCGCGTCCTCTTCGAGGTCGCCGGCGTGAGCGAGGAACTCGCTCGCGAGGCACTGACCCGTGCCATTCACAAGCTGCCGCTCAAGGCACGCATCATCAAGCGCGAGGAGGGCGACGCGTAATGGCGATCGGCACCAAGGAGCTCGCTCCGGCAGAGCTCGACACGTTCGAAGACCAGCGCCTCGTTGAGGAGCTGCGCAAGGCCAAGGAGGAGCTGTTCAACCTCCGTTTCCAGTCGGCCACCGGCCAGCTGGAGAGCCACGGCCGCATCCGCGCCGTCAAGCGCGACATCGCGCGTCTCTACACCGTGATCCGCGAGCGCGAGCTGGGCATCCGTGCGACGCCCGCTCCCGTCGAGGCTCCGGCCAAGAAGGCGACCAAGTCGAAGGCGAAGAAGGCGGACTCCGCTGACGACGCCGTGAAGGAAGAGGCTGAGTGATGGCCACCAAGAAGGAAGCCGCCGTCGAGGCTGAGCACGCCGCTCACGACGTCCGCGACGAGGATGCCCGCGGGTATCGCAAGTCGCGTCGTGGCTACGTCGTCAGCGACAAGATGGACAAGACCATCGTGGTCGAGGTCGAGGACCGCGTGAAGCACCCGCTTTACGGCAAGGTCATCCGCCGCACCTCGAAGGTCAAGGCGCACGATGAGACCAACTCCGCCGGCATCGGCGACCTGGTCCTCATCAACGAGACCCGCCCGCTGAGCGCCACGAAGCGCTGGCGTCTGGTGGAGATTCTGGAGAAGGCCAAGTGATTCAGCAGGAATCCCGACTCAAGGTCGCCGACAACACCGGCGCCAAGGAGCTGCTCACCATCCGTGTGCTCGGTGGCTCCAAGCGTCGTTACGCCGGCCTGGGCGACACCATCGTCGCGACCGTCAAGGACGCGATCCCCGGTGGGAACGTCAAGAAGGGCGACGTCGTCAAGGCGGTCATCGTCCGCACCAAGAAGGAGGTCCGTCGTCCGGACGGCTCCTACATCAAGTTCGACGAGAACGCCGCCGTCATCCTGAAGAACGACGGGGAGCCCCGCGGCACCCGCATCTTCGGTCCGGTCGGTCGTGAGCTTCGTGACAAGAAGTTCATGAAGATCGTGTCGCTGGCGCCGGAGGTCATCTAATCATGGCGAAGATCAAGAAGGGCGACCTGGTTCAGGTCATCAGCGGTCGCAAGCAGGAGAAGGGCGGCGACCGCGGCAAGCAGGGCAAGGTCCTCGAGATCCTGTCCGGCCAGAACCGCGTCATCGTCGAAGGCGTGAACTACGTCACCAAGCACACCCGCGTCGGCCAGACGCAGCGTGGCACCAAGACGGGCGGCCTCGAGACTGTCGAGGCTCCCATCCACATCTCGAACGTCGCAGTCGTCGACCCCTCGACCAAGAAGCCGACCAAGGTCGGCCACCGGGTCGAGGAGCAGACCAAGGACGGCGTCAAGCGCACCGTCCGCGTGCGTTACGCGAAGAAGAGCGGTAAGGACCTCTGATGAGCAACGCCACTGCCGCGCCGGCTGGCAAGATCCAGCCGCGCCTGAAGCAGAAGTACAACGCCGAGATCAAGAAGGCTCTGCAGGACGAGTTCGGTTACTCGAACGTCATGCAGATCCCCGGTCTGGTCAAGGTCGTCGTGAACACCGGTGTCGGTGAGGCGGCTCGCGACAGCAAGGTGATCGATGGTGCGGTCGACGACCTCACCAAGATCACCGGCCAGAAGCCGATCGTCACGAAGGCCCGCAAGTCCATCGCGCAGTTCAAGCTGCGCGAGGGTCAGGCCATCGGCGCGCACGTCACCCTCCGTGGTGACCGCGCGTGGGAGTTCGTGGACCGCCTGGTCTCGCTCGCACTGCCCCGCATCCGCGACTTCCGCGGTCTGTCGGCCAAGCAGTTCGACGGCAACGGCAACTACACCTTCGGTCTCCAGGAGCAGAGCGTGTTCCACGAGATCGACCAGGACAAGATCGACCGGGTTCGCGGTTTCGACATCACCGTCGTCACCACCGCGAAGACGGATGACGAGGGCCGGGCACTGCTCCGTCACCTCGGCTTCCCGTTCCGGTCGGACGACGCCCAGGCGTAAGCCCGGCATGTGAGAGCCGGATGCTGTGTTCACCCGCAGCATCCGGCTCCCGGCATGCCGTACAATTGAAGATTGCGTGTTCATCGCAGGCCGTCTGTCGTGTAACGGCAGCCGGAACCTCATGACCAAAGGAAAACAACAATGACAATGACAGACCCGGTCGCAGATCTGCTGACCCGTCTGCGCAACGCGAACTCGGCGCATCACGACTCCGTGACCCTGCCGTCGAGCAAGCTCAAGACGCACATCGCCGAGATCCTCCAGCAGGAGGGCTACATCGCCGGCTGGGAGACCTCTGACGCTCGCGTCGGCAAGAATCTCACCCTCCAGCTGAAGTACGGCCCCAACCGTGAGCGTTCGATCGCGGGCATCAAGCGCGTGTCGAAGCCCGGCCTCCGCGTGTACGCGAAGTCCACCGAGCTCCCCAAGGTCCTCGGCGGCCTCGGCGTGGCCATCCTGTCCACCTCCTCCGGTCTTCTCACCGACCGTCAGGCTGAGCAGAAGGGCGTGGGCGGAGAAGTTCTCGCCTACGTGTGGTAATCCGAAATGTCGCGTATTGGACGACTTCCCATCGAGGTTCCCGCGGGCGTGACCGTTTCGGTCGACGGCCGTGAGGTCGCGGTGAAGGGCCCCAAGGGTGAACTCACCCTGACGGTGGCCAGCCCCATCGAGGTCGCGGTCGAGGAGAACCAGGTTCTCGTCACTCGTCCCGACGACGAGCGCGCGTCGCGGTCGCTTCACGGCCTGACCCGCACGCTCATCAACAACAACATCATCGGCGTGACCCAGGGCTACACCAAGGGTCTCGAGGTCGTCGGAACCGGTTACCGCGTGGCTCAGAAGGGCAGCTCGGTCGAGTTCGCCCTCGGCTTCTCGCACCCGGTCCTCATCGACCCGCCCGCCGGCATCACCCTGACGGTGGAGGGCACCAACAAGCTCACCGTCAGCGGCATCGACAAGCAGGCTGTCGGCGAGGCAGCTGCGAACATCCGCAAGATCCGCAAGCCTGAGCCGTACAAGGGCAAGGGTGTCCGCTACGCGGGCGAGGTCGTGCGTCGCAAGGCCGGAAAGAGTGGTAAGTAACCATGGCTCTCAAGTCAAAGTCTGACGCCCGCGCGCGTCGTCACGCCCGCCTTCGCAAGAAGGTCGTCGGCACCGAGGCGCGTCCGCGTCTCGTCGTCAACCGTTCGGCTCGCCACGTCTTCGTGCAGCTCGTCGACGACAGCAAGGGTCACACCGTGGCGTCGGCTTCGACGCTCGAGACCGACCTGCGCACGCTCGAGGGTGACAAGACCGCCAAGGCCCGCAAGGTCGGCGAGCTCCTCGCCGAGCGCGCGAAGGCCGCAGGCGTTTCCGAGGCAGTGTTCGACCGTGGCGGCAACCGCTACGCCGGTCGTGTCGCCGCCATCGCCGATGGCGCTCGCGAAGGGGGCCTGGCACTGTGAGTGACAACAAGGAGAACGAAGTGACCGAAGCGGCTGCTGCCACTTCCGAGACGGCCACCGGCACCACGCAGGCAGAGCCGTCTCAGCGCGACAACCGCCGCGGCGGTGGCCGTGGTGACCGCAACCAGGGTGGCCGTGACCGCAACTCGCGCGACCGTGGTGACAACCAGTTCCTCGAGCGCGTCGTCACGATCAACCGCGTGTCGAAGGTCGTGAAGGGTGGTCGTCGCTTCAGCTTCACCGCTCTCGTGGTCGTCGGCGACGGCAACGGTCTGGTCGGCGTCGGCTACGGCAAGGCTCGCGAGGTGCCCCTGGCCATCTCGAAGGGCGTCGAAGAGGCCAAGCGCAACTTCTTCCGCGTTCCGCGCGTCGGCAGCACCATCCCGCACCCAGTGCAGGGTGAGGCGGCCGCCGGTGTGGTCCTGCTTCGTCCGGCCGCTGCCGGTACCGGTGTCATCGCCGGTGGTCCCGTCCGCGCCGTGCTCGAGTGCGCCGGCATCCACGACGTGCTGTCGAAGTCGCTCGGCTCGTCGAACACGATCAACATCGTGCACGCGACGGTCGCGGCCCTGAAGCAGCTCGAGGAGCCCCGTGCGGTCGCCGCGCGTCGTGGCCTCGAGTTCGACCAGGTCGCACCTGCGCGTCTCGTCCGCGCCGAGGCTGAGGCCATCGCCGCACAGAAGGTAGGTGCCTGATGGCCGCCCGGCTCAAGGTCACGCAGATCAAGTCCAAGGTGAGCGAGAAGCAGAACCAGCGTGACACGCTGCGCAGCCTCGGTCTGAAGCGCATCGGTGACAGCACCGTTCGCCCCGACGACGCGCAGACGCGCGGCTACGTCAAGACCGTCGCCCACCTCGTGAAGGTTGAGGAGATCGACTAATGGCTGAGAAGAACGAAGCCGTCGAGGCTGAGAAGGCCCCGAAGAAGGCAGCGGCCCCCAAGGCTGCCGCCGCGAAGAAGCCCGCTGCGGCAAAGGCTCCGGCGAAGGCCGCGGTCGACGCCAAGGCCGAGGCTCCTGCGAAGAAGCCCGCCGCCAAGAAGGCTGCGCCGAAGAAGGATGCTCCGGCATCCCGCCCCGGCGTCCTGAAGGTGCACCACCTGCGTCCGGTCCCCGGATCCAACACCGCGAAGACCCGTGTCGGTCGCGGTGAGGGTTCCAAGGGCAAGACGGCCGGTCGCGGCACCAAGGGCACCAAGGCCCGCAACACCGTTCGCGTCGGCTTCGAGGGTGGGCAGATGCCTCTGCACATGCGCACCCCGAAGCTGCGCGGGTTCAAGAACCCGTTCCGCGTGGAGTACCAGGTCGTGAACCTGGAGAAGCTCGCGGAGCTGTACCCGGCCGGTGGCGACGTCACCGTCAGCGACCTGGTCGCCAAGGGTGCCGTTCGCAAGAACGAGAAGGTCAAGGTTCTGGGCAACGGCGACATCGCCGTGAAGCTCACCGTCGCGGTCGACAAGGTCTCGGGTTCTGCCGAGCAGAAGATCGTGGCTGCGGGCGGATCCGTCAAGTAACCACTGCAAGAGAGGGGTCGGAGAAATCTCCGGCCCCTCTTTTGAGTTACCCTGGTCTTTCAGCCATCCCTCAGGGATAGGCAACCTTTTCAGGAGGACGTCCTTGTTTAGCGCCATCGCGCGGATCTTCCGCACGCCCGACCTGCGTCGGAAGATCGGTTTCACTCTGGCGATCGTCGCCATCTACCGGCTCGGGTCCAACATCCCCGCTCCGTTCGTGCACTTCCCGAACGTCGAGGCGTGTCTCGCGCAGAACTCCGGTACGGAAGGCCTTCTGGGTCTCGTCAATCTCTTCTCCGGCGGTGCACTGCTGCAGCTGTCGATCTTCGCCCTCGGCGTCATGCCGTACATCACCGCGACGATCATCACGCAGCTGCTCCGTGTGGTGATCCCGCACTTCGAGGCGCTGCACAAGGAGGGTCAGGCAGGGCAGTCCAAGCTGACCCAGTACACGCGCTACCTCACCATCGCTCTCGCGCTGCTGCAGTCGACCACGCTGGTCACCGTCGCGCGCAGCGGGCAGCTCTTCGGCAACACCGACGTCGCCGCATGCCAGAACCTGCTGACGAACGACGTGTGGTGGGCGCAGCTGCTCATCATCGTCGCGATGACCGCAGGCACCGGACTCATCATGTGGTTCGCCGAGCTCGTCACCGAGCGCGGCATCGGCAACGGCATGTCGCTGCTCATCTTCACCTCGATCGCCGCGACCTTCCCCGGCGCGATGGCGCTCATCTGGCAGACCAAGGGCTTCGAGATCTTCCTGATGGTGCTCGTCGTCGGTGTGATCGTGATGGGACTCGTCGTCTTCGTCGAGCAGTCCCAGCGCCGCATCCCGGTCCAGTACGCCAAGCGCATGGTCGGGCGCCGTACCTACGGCGGCACGAACACGTACATCCCGATCAAGGTGAACATGGCCGGCGTGATCCCCGTGATCTTCGCCTCATCGCTGCTGTACATCCCGGCGCTGATCGCGCAGTTCAACACTCCGCAGGACGGTTCGACGCCTGCAGCCTGGGTGACCTGGATAACGGCGAACTTCACCAAGGGCGACCACCCGATCTACATGCTGGTGTACTTCCTGCTGATCATCGGCTTCACCTACTTCTACGTCGCGATCACGTTCAACCCGGTCGAGGTCGCCGACAACATGAAGAAGTACGGCGGCTTCATCCCCGGCATCCGCGCGGGGCGTCCGACCGCCGAGTACCTCGACTACGTGCTCACGCGCATCACGCTGCCGGGCTCGATCTACCTCGGTCTGATCGCGCTCATCCCGCTCATCGCCCTCGCCGTCGTCAACGCCAACCAGAACTTCCCGTTCGGCGGCGCCTCGATCCTCATCATCGTCGGTGTGGGTCTCGAGACGGTCAAGCAGATCGACGCGCAGCTGCAGCAGCGACACTACGAAGGGCTCCTCCGATGACCGCATCCGCTCGTCTCCTGATCGTCGGCCCTCAGGGCTCCGGCAAGGGCACGCAGGGTGTGCGCATCGCCGAGTCGTTCGGCATCCCCGTGGTGTCGACCGGAGACATCTTCCGCGCGAACATCAAGGCCGGCACCGAGCTGGGCCAGCAGGTGACAGCGATCCTCGACGCCGGCGACCTCGTGCCCGACGAGCTGACCAGCGAGATCGTCCGCGATCGACTCGCGCAGGATGACGCCGCCGCCGGGTTCCTGCTCGACGGATACCCGCGCAACACGCATCAGGTCGAGCACCTCGACGAGTTCCTCGCGGGCCGTGGCGAGAGCCTCGACGCGGTGATCCTGCTCGACGTGCCGCGCGACGAGAGCATCTCGCGTCTGGCGCTGCGTGCGACCGAGCAGGGCCGCACCGACGACACCCCCGAGGCCATCGCGCACCGGCTGGACATCTACGAGCACGAGACCGCTCCGATCCTGTCTGTGTACGGTCCTCGCGGCATCGTGGACACGATCGACGGCGTGGGCTCGCTCGACGAGATCACCGAGCGCATCTTCGCGGCGCTCGACGCCCGCGGCCTCCGCGTCGCGGTCTGAGATGTTCCGTCGCTCGATCTACAAGACCCCCGCGCAGCTGCGGTCGATGGTCGAGCCGGGGCTCATCACGGCCGCGGCGCTCGACGCCGTCGCTCCGCTGATCCGTCCGGGCGTCACGACTCTCGAGCTCGACACCGCCGCGAACAGGACGATCCTGGACCGCGGTGCGGAGTCGAACTTCCAGCTCGTCCGCGGCTACCGCCACACGCTGTGCGTGTCGGTCAACGAGGAGGTCGTGCACGGCATCCCCGGTGATCGCGTGCTGGAGGCGGGAGACATCGTCTCGGTCGACGGCGGCGCGCAGTACCAGGGGTGGAACGGCGACAGCGCGCGCACGTTCATCGTGCCCGGCGACGCGGATGCCGAGATCGTCGCTCGCCGCACCGAGCTGTCCCGGGTGACCGAGGGCTCGATGTGGGCGGGCATCGCCGCCATGGCGTCGGTCTCCCACATCGGCGACATCGGCGCGGCCATCCAGGGGTTCATCGAAGACCAGGGGCCTTCGGCCGTCTCCGGAGAGACCTATGGCATCCTTCGCGAGTACGTGGGCCACGGCATCGGCCGGAAGATGCACGAGGCGCCCAGCGTCTTCAACTATCGGACGCCCGACCCCGGCGCCGAGATCAAGCCCGGCCTGGTGCTCGCGATCGAGCCGATGGTCACCGCGGGTGGAGAGGCGACCTTCGTCGAGGACGACGACTGGACCGTCTCGACCGTCGACGGCTCGGACGGCTCGCACTGGGAGCACAGCGTCGCCGTGCACGACGGCGGCATCTGGGTTCTCACCGCAGCCGACGGGGGAGCGGCGGGTCTCGCTCCCTTCGGCGTGACGCCGACGCCGATCGCCTAGGCGCCCCGGACGCGGTCACAACAGCCGCATAGGTTTCTCCAGGCAGAATAGAGTCGTGTGGCGCATCTGCGCCCGAGGACTTCAAGGCGGACTCACGACAGTGGGCCTCGACAGATCGGAAAGCAATGGCAGTCGCGAAGAAGAACACCAACTGGTTCGCGGTCGGCGTGTCCGCGGCCGTGGTCGTCGTGCTGATCGCGCTCGGTGGCGTCGTGTGGTTCATGAACAACCAGGCGACCAGCCCGGGCGCGACTCCCACCAGCAACCAGACGTTCGACGCCAAGACCGGCGCGATCTCGTTCGGTGAGGGCAAGGATGAGATCGCGGTCTTCGCGGACTTCCAGTGCCCGATCTGCAAGAGCTTCGAAGACCAGTTCGGCGCCGACCTCGAGGCGGCAGCCGCCGACGGGCGCATCACGCTCTCGTACCACCCCATCGCGATCCTGGACCGCTACTCGCAGGGCACCGAGTACTCGTCGCGCTCGGCAGGGGCCGCGGTCTGCGTGGCGGAGTCGAACCCCGACAAGTACCTCGACTTCGCCAAGGCGCTGTTCGAGAACCAGCCGGCGGAGAACAGCACCGGTCTGACGAATGCTCAGCTCGTCGACATCGCGAAGCAGGTCGGAGCCGATGACGCCGCCTCGTGCATCACCGACGACACCTACCGCAAGTTCGGCGCGGCCCAGGCGAAGGCGCACGACATCAAGGGGACCCCGACCGTCGAGGTCAACGGCAAGCGCCTCAACCTTCAGGATGCCGCGGACATGAAGACGTTCACCGACCTGATCAGCTGACCGTCGTCCGGGCGCTCCGACGCCTGAACGCACACGTCCCGAAGCGGGCCCGCGAGTTATCGCGGGCCCGCTTCGTCGTGTGCAGGAGCGGCTCCGCCCAGGCGCCGCTCAGATTAGTTAGCTAAGATAACAAAAGTCCATCATGAACCGGGGAGGGAGACATGATGAAGAGCAATTTCGCGCGCCCGAAGCGCGCTGGAGGAGCGGCCGCCGTTGCCGCCGTGGGAATCGCGATGATCGCCGGAGGCGCCGCCCCCGCGGCGTTCGCCGCTCCGCTGCCTGGAGGCATCGGAGCACCGCTGGGGATGTGCACGCCGGACGGCGGGTTCCCGTGGATCGACGGGAGCGCTCCGTGGCAGCCGCAGGTGCATGATACGGGCATCAACACCTACGTCGGCGGCGATCTCACCGTGACCGGATCGGCCGAGGCCGAAGGGCTGGTCGTGGTCGGCGGTGACATGCACATCGACCGCAGCTTCATCGTCGGCATCGCGATCGGATCCGACATCCGCCCCGCGCCGGGAGAGACCCAGCTCCAGGTCGGCGGAGACGTGACGGCGGCCGACGGCGCCGTCCTGCACGTCGGCGACACGTCGAACCCCGGTGGAGCCGTCAGGATCGGCGGCTCTGCGGCTCCTGGCAGCATCCAGAACAGCGGAGCATCCCTGGAGACGGGACTGACCGCCCCGGTGGCGCTGGACCCCCACGGCTCCTTCCAGAGCCGTGTCGAGGGGTGGTCCTCCGCGCTGGGCGACGAGACCGCCAACGGCGTCGTCACCGTGCAGGGGGCCGGCTGGGTCGACATGGAGCTCAGGGGCACCGGCGCCGACGAGCTGCAGGTGTTCGACGTCACCGCGGAGCAGCTCGGATCCGCGAACGCGATCTACTTCCGCAACATCCGTCCGCATGCGCCGATCGTCGTGAACGTGAGCGGCGGCGCCGTCAGCCTGAAGGCCAACGCGTACGACTACAACGACCTGCGGGCGCCGTTCGGCATCGCGATGACGTCGCCGGGAGACGGCGACATCGCCGCATCCATCCTCTGGAACCTCGAGGACGCGACGACGGCGACGATCGGAGGATCCACGCAGATCCCCGGATCGTTCCTGGCTCCCCACGCCGACGCGGAGGTGATCGCCAACACCAACGGGCGCATGTACGTCGGCGGCGACCTCCTCGCCAGCGGCGGCGGCAACGAGATGCACGCCTACCCCTGGTCGGGGACATGCGGTGATGACCCCGATCCCGGTGTGGACGCGGATGCCGGTGCGGACGCGGATGCCGGTGCGGATGCGAATGGTGCGGACGCGGACGCCGATGCGAACGGTGCGGATGCCGGCGCGGATGCGAATGGTGCGGATGCGAACGGTGCGGATGCGGGCGCCGATGCGAACGGCGTGCACGCCGACGCCGGGGCGGACGGGGCGTCTGCGGGCGCGAGCGCCGCTGCCGACGCGAACGCGGCTGCCAGCGCCGCGGCCTCGGCCACGGCGGCAGCGAACGGCGATGCGAGAGGCGCTCACGACGGAGCGCTCGCGACCACCGGCGGCCAGGCGTCGACCTGGCTGATCGGGGGAGGCGCGGTGGTGCTCCTCGGCGGTGTCGTCCTCTTCCTCGCCGCACGCGCTCGGCGCGTCGCGGAGTGACGCATCGGCGGCGGGGGCGCCAGCTTGCCGGAACCCCCGCCGTCGGATACCATAGATCTTTGGTGCCTTGCGCCTTGATTCGGCGTGTCTGAATCGGTGCAGCACCGCAATCCAAATCACCCACCGCAGATCGACCGGTCTGCAGAAGCGTCAGCGAGGCTATGGCTAAGAAAGACGGTGTCATCGAGATCGAGGGCGTCGTGTCCGAGGCGCTGCCCAACGCGATGTTCCGCGTTGAGCTCACCAACGGACACAAGGTTCTGGCAACGATCTCAGGCAAGATGCGGCAGAACTACATCCGCATCATCCCCGAGGACCGCGTGGTCGTGGAGCTCAGCCCCTACGACCTCACGCGCGGGCGCATCGTCTACCGCTACCGCTGATCGGTCGAGAAGTAACACCCCAGGCATCGTGCCTGCCCGGTGAAGACAGCGAACAGGAAAAATCATGAAGGTCAACCCCAGCGTCAAGCCCATCTGCGATCACTGCAAGGTGATCCGCCGCCACGGCCGCGTCATGGTGATCTGCAAGAGCAACCCGCGCCACAAGCAGCGCCAGGGCTGATCCCTAGAGATCTGACACACAACTCAATACAGGTCGCGCGAGCGATGAGGCGTCTCGTCTCTCTTCGCTCGCTCACCGACCGCGACTAGCAGGCAGGATCAGATCCCACTCCGGTGGGGGACACCTCGGGGCGGAGGCCCGGGCACCGATCCTGTTCCACACCTCCACAAAACCCAGGAGAACCGCATGGCACGTCTTGCCGGCGTTGACATCCCGCGCGACAAGCGCGTGGTGATCGCCCTTACCTACATCTACGGCGTCGGCCGTACCCGCTCGGTCGAGATCCTCAAGGCTACGGAGATCGACGAGAGCATCCGCGTGAAGGACCTCAGCGACGACCAGCTGATCGCCCTCCGCGACTACATCGAAGGCAACTACAAGGTGGAGGGTGACCTGCGCCGCGAGGTTGCAGCAGACATCCGCCGCAAGGTCGAGATCGGCTCCTACGAGGGCATCCGCCACCGTCGTGGTCTCCCGGTCCGTGGTCAGCGCACCAAGACCAACGCCCGTACCCGCAAGGGCCCGAAGCGCACCGTCGCAGGCAAGAAGAAGGCCCGCTAAGCGCGGCCCCAGGGACTAGGAGAACATTTTCATGGCTGCACCCAAGGCCGCCGCGCGCAAGCCGCGCCGCAAGGAAAAGAAGAACATCGCGCTGGGCCAGGCCCACATCAAGTCGACGTTCAACAACACGATCGTCTCGATCACCGACCCGTCCGGCGCTGTCATCGCGTGGGCGTCGTCGGGTGGCGTGGGCTTCAAGGGCTCCCGCAAGTCGACCCCGTACGCCGCCGGTATGGCTGCCGAGTCCGCTGCCCGTCAGGCTGCGGAGCACGGTGTCAAGAAGGTCGACGTCCTCGTGAAGGGTCCGGGCTCCGGCCGCGAGACCGCGATCCGCTCGCTCCAGGCCGCTGGCCTCGAGGTCGGCTCGATCTCGGACGTCACCCCGCAGGCGCACAACGGCTGCCGCCCGCCGAAGCGTCGCCGCGTCTGATCCGGCTCATGCGAGGGGTGCCACGGCATCCCTCGCATGCCCGCGTGCGGGCATGACTTCCACAACTCAAGACCTCACCACACCACATGTCATATAGCGGGCATGTGATCGAAAGGAACACAGAGTGCTTATTGCACAGCGTCCCACACTGACCGAGGAAAAGATCGTCGAGAACCGGAGCCGGTTCATCATCGAGCCTCTGGAGCCCGGCTTCGGATACACGATCGGCAACGCGCTGCGTCGCAGCCTGCTGTCGTCGATCCCCGGCGCCGCGGTCACCAGCGTTCGCATCGACGGCGTGCTGCACGAGTTCAGCACCATCCCCGGCGTGAAGGAGGATGTCACCGAGATCATCCTCAACATCAAGCAGCTCGTCGTCTCGTCCGAGCGCGACGAGCCGATCACGGCGTACCTGCGCAAGACCGGTGCGGGCGAAGTGACCGCCGCCGACATCTCGGCTCCGGCCGGTGTCGAGGTGCACAACCCCGAGCTCGTCATCGCGACGCTGAACGACACGGCGAAGTTCGAGCTGGAGCTCACCATCGAGCGCGGCCGCGGCTACGTCTCGGCGACGCAGAACCGCAACGAGTACGCAGAGGCCGGTCAGATCCCGATCGACTCGATCTACTCGCCGGTCCTCAAGGTCAGCTACCGCGTCGACGCCACCCGTGCGGGTGAGCGCACCGACTTCGACAAGCTCGTCCTCGACGTCGAGACCAAGTCGGCGATCAGCCCCCGCGACGCCGTCGCTTCGGCTGCGAAGACGCTCACCGAGCTGTTCGGCCTCGCCCGCGAGCTGAACGTCGAGGCCGAGGGCATCGAGATCGGCCCGGCGCCGGTGGAGGCTGTGAACTCCAGCGAGCTGTCCATGCCGATCGAGGACCTCGACCTGTCCGTGCGCTCGTACAACTGCCTGAAGCGTGAGGGCATCAACACTGTTTCCGAGCTCGTCGCCCTGTCGGAGACGCAGCTCATGAACATCCGCAATTTCGGCCAGAAGTCGGTCGACGAGGTGCGCGACAAGCTCATCTCGCTCGGTCTGTCGCTCAAGGATTCGGTGCCCGGTTTCGACGGCGCCCACTTCTACGGCGGCAGCGAAGACGAGTCCTTCTGACCCACCCGGATTGTCATCTGGCAGAGGCCAGCTGACCCGACCTTTCCTGACCAGGAGTTAGATATGCCCAAGCCCACCAAGGGTCCCCGCCTCGGAGGCGGCCCCGCACACGAGCGCCTGCTGCTTGCCAACCTCGCGGCCCAGCTCTTCACCCACAAGTCGATCACCACGACCGAGACCAAGGCGAAGCGCCTGCGTCCGCTCGCGGAGCGTCTCGTGACGCTCGGCAAGCGCGGCGACCTGCACGCGCGCCGTCGTGCGCTCACGGTGCTGCGTTCCAACAAGGACGCCGCGCACATCCTCTTCAACGAGATCGCGCCGCTGGTCGCCGACCGTGAGGGTGGCTACACCCGCATCACGAAGATCGGCAACCGCAAGGGCGACAACGCTCCCATGGCCGTGATCGAGCTCGTCCTCGAGCCCGTCACCCCCAAGGCGAAGTCGACGAAGAAGGCTGCCGCGAAGGCTGAGAAGCCGGCCGAGGTCGTCGAGGAGGCTCCCGTCGAGGAGGCTCCCGTCGTCGACGAGGCCGCCGAGGCAGGCGCCGAGTCGCAGGCCGAGGGCGAGGCCGCCGAGGCTGCTGCCGCGGACGCCGTCGAGGAGAAGTCCGAGTAAGCACCCGCTTGCTGAAAGAAGCCCGCCGTCCCCTTCCGGGGCGGCGGGCTTCTTCGTGTTCCCGGGGGAACTGCTCCCCTCGCGGATCCGCCGTATGGAGACTGGGGATCGACGGAATCAGCGAGGGGAGCGTGGGGACCGGGCCTGGGGGACCCGTCTCAGGTGCGGATGCGGAGGTCCTTCCGGAGGATCTTGCCGGACGCGGACTTCGGGATGACGTCGATGAACTCCACCTGGCGCACCTTCTCGTGCGGGGCGACGTGGGAGGCGACATGGGCCATGACGGCATCCGCATCCAGCTCCGCGCCCGGCTGCACGACGACGAACGCCTTCGGCACCTCCTGGCCGTCTTCGTCGAACGCGCCGATGACGGCGGCGTCGGCGATGGACGGATGCTCCAGCAGCACGGCCTCGAGCACGGCAGGGGCGACCTGATAGCCCTTGTACTTGATGAGCTCCTTGAGGCGGTCGACGATCCGGTAAATGCCGTCGTGCGTCACGGTCGCGACGTCTCCGGTGTGCAGCCAGCCGTCGGCATCCAGCATCTCGGCGGTCGCGTCCGGGCGGTTCAGGTAGCCGACCATGACCTGCGGCCCGCGGACCCACAGCTCACCCGGTTCGCTCACGCCCTCGGCGGGGACTTCGACGTCGGCGCCGGACTCCGGGTCGACCAGCCGGGCCTCGGTGTTGGGCACGAGCGGACCGATGCTGGAGCGGTCGATGTCGTCTCGCGTCTCCGAGATGAGGTTCACGGCGGGGCTGGTCTCCGTCATGCCGTAGCCCTGCGTGACCGTGCAGCCCAGTCGAGAGGCGACCGCGGAGGCGAGAGCGCCGTCGAGCGGAGCCGCGCCCGAGAACACCACCTTGATCGAGGACAGGTCGTACTGGTCGACGATCGGATGCTTGGCCAGAGCCACCGCGATGGGAGGGGCCACGAACACCCAGGTCGTGCGGTGCTCGGCGATGATGCGCAGGAACTCGGCGAGGTCGAACCGGGGCATCGTCACGAGTCCGGCGCGCTGATGCAGCGCGAAGTTGAGCAGCACGGTCATGCCGTAGATGTGGAAGAAGGGCAGCACCGCGAGCACACGGTCGGTCTCGTCGACGCCGAGAACGGGCTGGCACTGCGACACGTTGGCGACGAGGTTGCGGTGCGTGAGCATGACGCCCTTGGGTCGACCTGTGGTGCCGGACGAGTAGGGGAGCACCGCGAGGTGCGTCGCGGGGTCGAACGACACCTCGGGGGCCGGATGCCCTTCGCCGAGGAGGGCGGGCAGCGAGGGGTGGCCGTCGGCGCCGTCGAGCACGATCACATGGTCGGCGTCGATGCCCAGCTTCTCCGCGGCCGCCTGGGCGCCGGGCAGCAGGGGCGATACCGTGACGAGCCAGGTGGCACCGGCATCCGTCAGCTGATTCGCGATCTCGTCGGCCGTGTAGAGGGAGTTGATGGTCGTCGCGGTGGCTCCGGCGCGCAGGATGCCGTGGAACACCGTCGCGAAGGCGGGGACGTTCGGGCACAGCACGCCGACGACGGTGCCGACCCCGACCCCGCGGGCGGCGAGGGCGCCGGCGAACAGGTCGATCTGACCGACGAGCTGACGGTACGTCGTCGTCGCTCCGCTCACCCCGTCGACGAGCGCGACCGCGTCCAGCCGAGACTCGTCGAGGCCCCCGAAGAGGAAGTCGTAGATCGAGACCTCGGGGATCTCGACATCGGGGTAGGTACTGCGAACCATGAGATCTCCTTCGATCCGGGTCTGCCGGTGGCGCCGTCTGATGCGATCCAGTGTCGCACATTACGGGACCGAGTCCCAGGGGTCAGGTGTTCTCGTCCCAGGGGTCAGTTGTTCTCGATGGTCCGATACCGCGTGCTCGGACGCCCCTTCGTCGAGTAGTCGAGCGCCCTGACCGCCCTGCCGGAGCTCGCGAGATGCTCCAGATACCGTCGCGCGCTGACGCGGGAGATCTGCAGGGCCTCGCCGATCTCGCTCGCCGACGCGTCGACCCGTGATCCCAGGGCGCCCGCGACGCGATCGAGCGTCTCGGCGCTCAGGCCCTTGGGCAGGCCGAAGCGCTGACGGAAGGCGATGATGGCGTCGGCGGCCTCCACGCGGCGCACGACATCGTGCAGCTCGGTGTGGTCGCGCAGCAGCAGCGTCGCCTCGACGCCGGCGCCGTCGACCTCACCGCCCGTGCTGCGGGCGACGAGCACGTGCGAGCCCACGATCACCGGCCGCCCCGTCGCCTCTCCCTCGCGCAGCACCGTGTACAGCTCGTCCCCGAGCATCTCCGCGGCGTCGGCGCCGTCGAGCTCTTCGGCATCCCTCCCGAGGAACCGTGCGGCGGCGTCGTTGGCCAAGGTGATCCGTCCGGCGCCGTTCACCGAGACGACCCCTTCGCTGAGCCGGTGCAGCGTCGTCTCCTGGTTCTTCACGAGCGCCGCGATCTGGTGGGGCTCCAGACGGTAGATGCGCCGGCGGATGACGGACGTCACCCACGCCGAGCCGAAGACGCCGAGCACGGCGGCCGCGAGCATCGCAGAGATCAGCCAGGCGAGCCCGCCGAGGAAGTCGGCGCTCAGATCCTCCTCCAGGATGCCGACCGACACCGTGCCGATGACCTCGCCGTCGTCGTCGCGGATCGGCACCTTCACCCGCCAGGACGGGCCGAGGGTCCCGGTCTGCGTCCCGACGTAGATCTTGCCGGAGAGGGGGATCGACGGATCGGTCGAGACGGGCTCTCCGATCAGGTCGGGATGCGGGTGGGAGTACCGGATGCCCTCCGCATTGGCCACGACGATGTACGCGAGGTCGGAAGCCTTGCGGATCACCTCCGCGACCGGCTGGATGGTCGCAGAGGGGTCCTCGTCGTCGAAGGCGTCGAGCACGGTGGGCAGCTGCGCGACGGACTGGGCGACGGCCTGCATCCTGTCCTTGTACGACTCCCGCAGCGCGTTCTCCTGGAACGCCCCCGCGATGATGCCCGTGGCCAGGGTCACCAGGAACACGATCAGCGCCTGCAGCGCGAGCAGCTGCATCCGGAGCGTCATCTTCGAGGCCACCGGACCATTCTCCTCGCTGCCCGCGTGCGGGGCGACACGGGGGAGGCGCCGCTCGCGACCAATAGTTTCAGAACCGCGACCAATGGTTTCCGAAGCTTGAGCGGCGGCATCCGTCCTTCGAAGGTGGACGGACAGCACCCGACGCTCAAGGAGGAGCGAAGATGAAGAAGACCCGTATCGGCACCCTGACGGCCCTGGCCGCCGCAGCCACCCTGGCCCTCACCTCGTGCGCCGGAGGTGGCGGCTCGACGGGAACCGGATCGGACGACGCCGGAGCAGACGAGGCCTCGACGATCAGCGACCTGAACATCGTCGTCCCCGCCGACCCCGGCGGAGGGTGGGACCAGACAGGACGCGCCCTGTCGCAGCTGCTCACGGAGGAGAAGGTCGTGAGCTCCGCGCCCGTCACCAACGTCGGCGGCGCCGGCGGCACGGTCGGTCTCGCCCAGCTCGCGAACGAGAAGGACGCGAACACCCTGATGGTCATGGGGCTCGTCATGGTCGGCGCGGTGGAGACCAACGCCTCCGCCGTCCGCATCGAGGACATGACCCCGATCGCCCGCCTCACCGACGAGCCGCTGGTCGTCGTCGTGCCGGCGGACTCGAAGTACGACACCCTCGAGGACCTCGTGGAGGACGTCGTCGACAACGGGCAGGGAGTGACCATCACGGGCGGCTCGGCCGGCGGCGCGGACCACATCCTCGCGGGGCTCATGCTCGAAGAAGCGGGGCTCGACGGCTCCGAGATCGCGCAGAAGCTCAACTACACGCCCAACTCCGGCGGCGGCGAGGCGACCTCGCTGATCCTCGGAGGCAAGGTCTCCGCTGGCATCTCCGGTGTCGGCGAGTTCCTGCAGCACATCGATGCAGGCACCATGAAGGCGCTCGCCGTGTCGTCGGAGGAGCCGGTCGAGCAGCTTCCCGACGTGCCGACCATCACGGATGCCGGCTACGACGTCGTGCTCACGAACTGGCGCGGCGTGATCGCCCCCGGAGGCATCTCCGACGGCGACAGGGACGAGCTCGTGCGCATCGTCACCGAGCTGCACGACTCGCAGGCGTGGACGGATGAGCTGGAGACGAGGGGCTGGGCCGACGCCTTCCTCACTGGCGCCGAGTTCGACGACTTCCTCACCGGCAACATCACGGAGGTCACCGCGACGCTGAAGAACATCGGGCTGGTGCAGTGACATGACCCCCTCCGGTTCTCTGGGGACGGGAGGGGACGCCGTGCGGGCGGGCGAGAGCCCGTCCGCACGATCGTCGTCGCTCCCCGTCGGCGAGCTGGTGTTCGCCGTGCTCATGGTCGGACTCGGCGTGTGCGCCGTCGCCGGCGTCTTCGCCATCCACGTGCCCCTCGGTGCGACCGTGGGCCCGAGGGTCTTCCCGATCTTCGTGTCGGCGATCCTGCTGGCCTCGGCCGTCGCGGTGCTCGTCGGCGTGCTCCGCGGCAAGCGGGGCGCCGCCGAGGAGGGCGAGGACATCGACACCAGCCTCCCGACCGACTGGCTCACCCTCGCCAAGCTCGCCGGCCTGATCGTGGCACACCTGCTGCTGATCGAACCGCTGGGCTGGGCTCCGGCCGCCGCCGTCCTGTTCGGCGGCGTCGCGTGGTCTCTCGGGGCGAAGAAGTGGTGGATGGCGTTCCTTGTCGGCATCCTCCTCGCGCTCGTCGTGCAGATCGTGTTCGGCGGACTCCTCGGGCTCTCGCTGCCGTGGGGCCCCGCTCTCGGCTGGCTCGGAAGGATGTTCTGATGGACAGCTGGTCCCTGCTCATGGAGGGGTTCGCGACCGCGTTGCAGCCCCAGTACCTCGTCTTCGCCTTCTTCGGCGTGTTCATCGGCACCGCCGTCGGCGTCCTGCCCGGCATCGGTCCGGCCATGACGGTCGCGCTGCTGCTGCCGCTCACGTACACCCTCGACCCGGCCGCCGCGCTGATCACGTTCGCTGGCATCTACTACGGCGGCATGTACGGAGGGTCGACGACGAGCATCCTGCTCAACACCCCGGGGGAGTCGGCCTCGATCGTCACGGCGATCGAGGGCAACAAGATGGCGAAGCTCGGACGAGGGGCTGCCGCGCTCGCCACGGCCGCACTCGGGTCCTTCGTCGCCGGCACGCTGGCGACGGTCGGGCTCACCCTGCTGGCCCCGGTGCTCGCGCAGTTCGCCGTGAACCTCGGGCCGTCCGACTACGTCGCTCTCATCGTGATCGCCTTCGTCACGGTCGGTGCGCTGATCGGCAGCTCGATCTCCCGCGGGATGCTGTCGCTCGGCGTCGGCCTGTTCCTCGGGCTCGTCGGCACCGATCTGCTCTCCGGACAGCAGCGCTACACGCTGGGGCTGCTGCCGCTGTCGGACGGCGTCGACATCGTGCTGGTCGCGGTCGGGCTGTTCGCGGTGGGGGAGACGCTGTACATCGCGGCGCGGCTGCGGCACGGCGGCGTGGAGGTCATCCCCGTCGCCAGAGGATGGCGCAGCTGGATGACCAAGGAGGACTGGCGCCGGTCGTGGAAGCCGTGGCTGCGGGGCACGGCCATCGGTTTCCCGATCGGCACGATCCCCGCCGGCGGTGCGGACGTCGCGACCTTCCTGTCCTACGCGACCGAGCGCAAGCTCTCGCGGCACCGGAACGAGTTCGGCCGGGGGGCGATCGAGGGCGTCGCGGGGCCGGAGTCGGCGAACAACGCGGCGGCGGCCGGCGTCCTCGTGCCGCTGCTGACGCTGGGACTGCCGACGACGGCGACCGCGGCCATCATCCTCACCGCCTTCCAGTCCTACGGGCTCCAGCCGGGACCGCTGCTGTTCCAGAGCCAGTCGAGCCTGGTGTGGGCGCTGATCGCGAGCCTGTACATCGGCAACGTGATCCTGATCGTGCTGAACCTGCCGCTCGTGGGCATGTGGGTGAAGCTGCTCCAGATCCCGCGGCCGTACCTCTACGCCGGCATCCTGCTGTTCGCCGTGTTCGGGGCGTACGCGCTGCACTACTCGCCCGTCGACATCCTCATCCTGCTCGTGGTGGGCGTGCTCGGCTACTTCATGCGGCGCTTCGGCTACCCGGTCGCCCCGCTCGTCGTCGGCATGATCCTGGGGCCGATGGGAGAAGAGCAGCTGCGCAAGGCGCTGCAGCTGAGCCAGGGCGATCTCACGACGCTCGTCGCGCAGCCCTTCGCGGCGATCGCGTACGGCGTGCTGGCGCTGCTGATCATCGGCGGGCTGTGGCTGCGGCGTCGGCAGCAGCGCTATGAGCAGGCGCTCACCGAGTCGATTGCCGTGCCGGTCAGAGCCGATTCGGAGATCTGACCGCCCAGGATGCCGCGTCCCTCCCTCGCCGATGCGCGATGCGCGTTGCACGGGAGAGACGCGGCGTCCGTCCGGCGCAGGGGCGGCGTCGGACGGAGCAGGGCCCGAGAGTAGGCTGGAACGGTGAACGACGTCCTGGCCCCGAACCGAGGGCCTCGCGCCTACGCATCCTTCATCGGCATCGGCCTCGTCGCCGGGCTCCTGTCCGGCCTCTTCGGCGTCGGCGGCGGCACCGTGATCGTGCCCCTGCTCGTGCTGCTGCTGCACTTCAATCAGCGGCTCGCCGCGGGGACGTCCCTGGCGGCCATCATCCCGACCGCGACCGTCGGCGTGATCTCCTATGCCGTGCACGACTCGGTGGCCTGGATTCCCGCGATCATCCTCGCGGCCGGATCCGTCGTCGGCGCGCAGATCGGCACGAGGCTGCTCCCGAAGATCTCGCAGACGGTGCTGCGGTGGGCCTTCGTCTCCTTCCTCATCGTCGTGATCGTGACGCTGTTCCTCGTGATCCCCTCCAGGGATGCCGTCTTCGACCTGAACTGGCTCAGCGGCGTCTCGCTCGTCGCCCTCGGCGTCGCGACCGGCATCATCGCCGGCCTCATCGGCGTCGGCGGCGGGGTGATCGTGGTGCCGGCGATGATGATCGCCTTCGGCACCAGCGACCTCGTGGCCAAGGGCACCTCGCTGCTGATGATGATCCCCACCGCGATCTCCGGGACGATCGGCAATCTCCGCAATCGCAACGTCGACCTCGTCGCGGCGGGCCTGGTCGGCGTCTCGGCCTGCACGACGACCGCGCTCGGCGCCTGGCTGGCGACCCTGATCGACCCGCTGACGGCCAACATCCTGTTCGCCGCCTACCTCGTCGTGATCGCAGCGCAGATGGCGCTCAAGGCGATCCGGGGTCGCAAGAAGAGCTGAGCACCCCCGAGAAGTAGGATCGAAGGGTGGCAGTGAATCAAGAACTCGTCGGACGGGACTTCCCGCCGACCACCCCGTACCTCGTCGGCCGTGAGAAGATCCGCGAGTTCGCGCGCGCCGTCTTCGCGGATGCTCCGCAGCACACCGATGTCGAGGCCGCGCGCGCCGCGGGCTTCGCCGACGTCGTCGCGCCGCCGACCTTCGCGATGGTCGTGCAGGATCACACGCTGCAGCAGCTGCTGAACCAGACCGACTCCGGCATCGTGCTCGCCCGCACGATCCACGCCGAGCAGCGCTTCACCTACTCGCGTCCGATCGTGGCCGGAGACGAGCTCACGGGCCAGTTGCGCGTGACCGGCATCCGCATGATGGGCGGCAACGCCATGATCACGAGCGAGGCCGAGATCACGGATGCCGATGGCGCCCACGTCGTGACCGCCACCAGCATGCTGCTCGTGGGGTCGGAAGAAGGAGCCGAGTGATGTCGTTCACCGTCGGAGACGTGATCGCCGAGCGCACCGTGCACCTGACCCGCGAGTCGCTCGTGCGGTACGCCGGAGCGTCAGGGGACTTCAACCCCATCCACTACCGCGACGACGTCGCCGCGGCCGTCGGCCTCCCCGGAGTGCTCGCGCACGGCATGCTCACGATGGGTGTGGCCTCCTCCGTCGTGGTCGCCGCCCTCGACCCCGCTGCGCGCATCCTCGATTACGGCGTGCGCTTCACGAAGCCCGTCGTCGTCGACCCGCAGGACGGCGCCGATGTGCACGTGCTGGCCACGGTCGGCGCTGTCGACGACGAGGCCGCGCGCATCGACCTGAAGGTCACGTTCGGCGAGACGACCGTGCTGGTCAAGGCGCAGCTGCGCGTCGCGATCTGATGCGCGAGGTCGAGCCGATCCGCCTGTCCGCCCTCACCACGCTGCACACGGGCGCCGCCCCGGAGCGGATGCTGGAGGCGTCGACAGCCGACGAACTCGTCGAGGCGCTCCGCGACGTGTGGTCCCGAGGAGACGACTGGTTCGTCCTCGGAGGCGGGTCGAACCTCTTCGTCGGAGACGCGCCGTTCGAGGGCACGGTCATCCGCATCCTCACGCAGGGCATCGAGGAGCTCCCGTCGCCGCACGCCGGGCGCATCCGCCTCCGCGCCCAGGCCGGTCATGCGTGGGACGACCTCGTCGCCTACGCGGTCGAGCGCGGCTACGCGGGGCTGGAGGCCATGAGCGGCATCCCCGGCACCGTCGGCGCCGCCCCCGTGCAGAACATCGGGGCGTACGGCCAGGAGGTGCAGGAGACGCTGGTCGAGGTGGAGCTGCTCGACGAGCACGCCGACGAGATCCTCACGGTCCCGGCCTCCGAGCTCGGCCTCGGATTCCGCACCTCGGTGTTCAAGCACCACTACGGCAGCGAACCCCACCGCAGGGCGGTCATCCTGTCGATCACGGTCGACCTGCTCGTGGCGGGGGAGCGCGTCGTGCGGGGCGAGCAGCTGCGTCGGGCGCTCGCGCTCGAGGGCGACGAGCCGGTGCCGTTGCGCTGGGTGCGCGAGCGCATCCTCGCGACCCGCGCCTCGAAGGGCATGCTGCTCGACGAGGACGACCCCGACACGCACGGAGTCGGCTCCTTCTTCCAGAACGCGATCGTGCCGGAGAGCGTCGCCCGTGCGCTCCCGCCGGAGTGCCCTCGCTGGCCCGTCTCGCCCGACCTCGACGCCGTGACCGTGATCCCGCTGGCCTCCTACGACGGGCTGGTCCCGCCGTCGAAGCCGGAGCGCGCGGAGGTCAAGGTGAGCGCCGCGTGGCTGATCGAGCAGGCCGGCATCCGCAAGGGATTCAAGCTGCCGCGGTCGCGGGCGTCCGTGTCGACCAAGCACGCCCTCGCCCTCACCAACCGCGGTGGGGCGACCGCCGCTGAGGTCTCGGAGCTCGCCCGCTTCATCCAGAGCCGCGTGCACTCCGAGTTCGGTCTCGTGCTGCAGCCTGAGCCGGTGCTCGTCGGCGTCGAGCTCTGACGAGCGTCGGTGCGTCGACGTACACTCGCGGGATGAGCGGACTGATTCCCTACCTCCTGTTCCCCGGCAACGCGGCGGAGGCGCTGGCCCACTATCAGGCGGTGTTCGGCGGCGAGCTGCAGATGTTCGACTACGCGACGGCGGGGCGCCACGACGGCCCGCCCGACGCCGTCGCTCACGGTCAGCTCTCCGGTCTCGTCGAACTGGCCGGAGCCGACGCGGGGGCCGATGACGACGCGGTGCAGATGGGCGGCATGTTCCTGTCGCTGCTCGGCACCGCGGATGCCGTCACGCTGACGCGCTGGTACGACGAGCTCGCCGCCGGCGGACGCGTCATCGATGCGCTGCAGAAGCGCCCGTGGGGCGACTGGGACGGCACGCTCGTCGACCGCTACGGCATCCGCTGGCTCATCGGATACCACCCCGAGGACTGAGCGGCCCGGCATCCCGACCCGCTGAACGACGACGCCCCTCCGGTCCACGTGGACCGGAGGGGCGTCGCGTTGCCGGGGAAGACCCCGCCGGCTCAGGAGAACAGGCGCTGGAGGCGCTGCACGCCCTCGAGGAGCTGGTCGTCGCCCAGGGCGTACGACATGCGGATGTAGCCCGACGGGCCGAACGCCTCGCCGGGGACGACGGCGACCTCGGCCTGCTCGAGGATGAGGTCGGCGAGCTCGAGGGAGGTGGTCGGCGTCACGCCGCCCCACGCGCGGCCGAGGAGGCCCTGCACGTCGGGGTACACGTAGAACGCGCCGAGCGGGTTCGGCACGATGAGGCCTTCGATCCTCGACAGCTCCGAGACGATGAGCTGACGGCGGCGGTCGAACGCCTCGCGCATCTTCTCGGCCTCGGTCTGCGGGCCGTTGAGGGCGGCGATCGCGGCCTTCTGGGCGACGTTGTTCACGTTGCTCGACAGGTGCGACTGCAGGTTGCCCGCGATCTTGATGGCGTCGGAGGGGCCGACCATCCAGCCCACGCGCCAGCCGGTCATGGCGTAGGTCTTCGCCACGCCGTTGACGAGGATGGTCTGGTTCGCGGCCTCGGGCACGGCCTCGACGATCGAGGTGGCCTTGACGCCCTCGTACGTGAGGTTCTGGTAGATCTCGTCGGAGATGATCCAGATGCCGTGCTCGACGGCCCATTCGCCGATCGCCTTCGTCTCCTCCGCGGTGTAGACGGACCCGGTGGGGTTCGACGGGGAGACGAACACGAGCGCGGTGGTGCGCTCGGTGCGCGCGGCCTCGAGCTGCTCGACCGTGACCTTGTAGTCCTGGTCGGCGCCGGCGAAGACCTCGACGGGCGTGCCGTCGGCGAGGCGGATCGCCTCGGGGTACGTGGTCCAGTACGGCGCGGGCAGCAGCACCTCGTCGCCGGGGTTCACGACGGCCTGGAACGCCTGATAGACCGACTGCTTGCCGCCGTTGGTCACGATGATCTGACTGGGCGAGACCTCGAGCCCGGAGTCGCGCAGCGTCTTCGCGGCGATCGCCTCGCGCAGCGCCGGAAGGCCGGCCGCCGGCGTGTAGCGGTAGCTCGCGGGGTCGGCCAGGGCCTCGGCCGCGGCATCCACGATGAACTGCGGCGTCGCGAAGTCGGGCTCGCCGGCGGCATACGAGATGACGGGCTTGCCCTCGGCCTTCAGAGCCTTGGCCTTGGCGTCGACCTTGAGGGTCGCGGACTCGGCGATGGCGGACAGCTTGCGAGAGAGAGGTGCGCGTTCGGTCACGGTAAAAGCGTACCCGTGCGAGCGTGGGGGATGAGCGGTCGGATCGCACCAAGAACCGCAGTTCTTTCGCTGCAGCTATCCCGAACGGGCGACGAGTCCGGAGACGCGGAGCCGCTAGGCTCCTTCGACATGAGCGCAGATCTCCCGGCCGTCCGCGCCGACGATGCGGATGACGCCGCCGGCATCCCCGGCGCGGCCGTCAGGCCTCAGCACCTCATCGTCACCGTCTTCGGGCGGTACGTGCGTGCACATGGCGGCGTCATCCAGATCGCCGACCTCATCGAGATGATGGCCGCGCTGGGGGCTGATTCCTCCGCAGTGCGCTCGGCGGTCTCGAGACTCAAGCAGCGCGGCGTCCTCGTGAGCATGCGCTCGGGCGGCGGAGCCGCCTACCGGTTGGCCGACTCGCTCGAAGGTGTGTTCTCGGCCGGAGACCGCCGCATCTTCGAGGAGCGCAGGGCGCAGCCGTCCGATCCGTGGCTTCTCGCGTCGTTCAGCGTGCCGGAGCGGGAGCGGCCGCTGCGGCATCAGTTGCGCCGTCTGCTGCAGCGGCTCGGATTCGGGCAGGTGAACGGCGGGCTCTGGATCGCCCCTGGGCTCATCGCCGACGAGACCCGCATGGCGCTGCGCAGGGCGGGACTGGACGGTTTCGTGGAGCTGTTCCTCGGCGACCGCCTGTCCGAAGACGACCTCGTGCTCGCCGTGCGACGGTGGTGGGACCTCCCCGCGCTCGAGCCGTTGTATCGCGACTTCGTCGAGGGCTTCAGCGGTGTGCTCGCCGAGAAGCTCACCGACGGCGAAGCCTTCGCGGCCCACGTGGGCGCGATCACCCGCTGGCGACGGCTCACCTATCTCGATCCCGGCATTCCCCTCGAACTGCTTCCCGACGGGTGGTCCGGTGTCGAGGCCGAACGGCTCTTCGCTGAGCTGCATCGCCGCCTGGAGCCCGCAGCGGAGCGCTTCGTCACCGCTGTGATGAGCTGAACGAACCTCGGGAGGACCCCGGACGCCGATCACGGCATCCGGGGTCCTCTTCGTTCGCTGTCACTCCGAAACCCTCACATATTGCACTTGTGTGACGATAGTCACGTATGTGACACTTCTTCCATCGGGTTCTTCGGGCCTGTTCGCGGCGCGGATGCCGCGCCCCTCAGACACGAGCGAAGGAGCTTTCATGAGTGAGAACGAACTGCGCTGGGACCGCGTGCCGCAGGTCACCCGGAGCGGTGAGGAGGACACGCACACCATGTCGTCCGGCGGATGCGTCCGCGTCTCGGGGGTGGGCCCCCAGCACACCGAGGCCACGAAGATCTGGTTCGGCAAGGTCTCCAACGAGCCCGGCTATCGCTCCCTCCCGCATCATCACGGCGAAGCCGAGACCGGCGGGTACGTGCTGCGGGGCACTGCAAGGATCTATTTCGGCGATGGCTACCGCGAGTACCTCGACATGACGGCGGGGGACTGGGTCTTCGTGCCTCCTTACATGCCCCACGTCGAGGCGAACATGTCGATCACGGAGGAGCTCGTCTGGCTTACCACTCGAACGCCCGACAACATCGTCGTCAATCTCGACGAGGTCGACGACTCGACGCTCGAGGGGTTCCGCCGCGCATGAACTCCTCTGCCGCGTTCCACCGCGCGATCGCCCTCACCGAGACGGCACCCGAGCACGCCGATCGCGCGTTCGAGGCGCAGCCGCAGCCGGTGCCCTGGCCCAAGGCCTACGGAGGCGACACTGTCGCGCAGAGCGTGGCGGCGGCACTCCGCACCGTGGACGACGACCGTCTGCTGCACTCGGTGCACAGTTCCTTCCTCCGCGGCGTCGATGTCTCGGAGCCGGTGCGGTACGAGGTGGAGCTCATCCGCGACGGCCGCGGATTCTCGACTCGGCACGTCCGCGGCCATCAGCACGGCAAGCTCGCCTTCCTGTCCACCGCCTCGTTCCACGTGCCGGAGGAGTTCCCCGAACACGGTCCCGCACTGCCCGAGGTGCCGTCGCCCGAGGAGCTGCGCTCTTCGGAAGAGGCGCTCGCGGGTCTCGACGGTCCTGACATCGAGTACTGGTCGCACGGACGGAGCTTCGACATCAGGCACGTGCCCGGACCGGTGTACGTCGAGATCGAGGGTGAACGGGTCCCCCACCAGGCCGTCTGGGTGCGCTCCTTCGAGAAGCTCGAGGACGACCCCCGCACGCACCAGCTCGCGATCGCCTACGTGTGCGACTACACGATCCTCGAACCGGTGCTGCGAGTGCTCGGGCTGCCGTGGCGCGCGGAAGGCCTCGTCACCGCGAGCCTCGACCACGCCATGTGGTTCCACGCCCCCGCCCGCGCAGACGAGTGGCTGCTCTACGTGCAGGAGAGCGCCGGCATCGCCGACGGGCGCGGTCTCGGTCTCGGCCGGTTCCACACCGTGGACGGACGGCTCGTGGCCACCGTCGCCCAGGAGGGGATGATCCGCCCGGGTCGTCCGCTCTGAATCCTCAGACCTCTCAACCACCGAAGGGACCAGCAATGGAGCTCTCCCCCTCAGCGCACGTCGACACCTTCACTCGCGACTCGCTGCCTGCGGCCGAACTGTGGCCGATTCTCGAGTTCACCATCCCCGATGTCCAGTATCCGAAACGTCTCAACGCCGCCGCCGAGCTGATCGACCGGGCGGTCGCGCAGCACGGCGCGCGGAGGCCGGCGATCCTCCTCGCAGACGGCGCCTCGTGGAGCTACGGGGATCTGCAGCTCCGAGCGAATCAGTTCGCCCAGGTGCTCACCGAGGATTGCGGCCTCGTGCCGGGCAACAGGGTGATGCTGCGCATGCTCAACGGCCCCTGGACGGTCGCCTGCTGGCTGGGCGCTCTCAAGGCCGGTATGGTCGTCGTCACCACGATGGTGGCCTGGCGGGCACAGGAGGTCGGCAACGTCGCGGAGCGCGTCTCGCCGCGGATCGCGATCGTCGACCACCGCGGCCTCGCCGACGCGGAGGAGGCCTTCGCCGCTCTGGGCGCGCCGCCGACCGTGCTCGTCGCTGGCGGGGAGCGCGACGAGCTCGCTGCGGCGTGCGACGCCAAGCGCGGAGAGTTCGCGGCGGTCGACACCGCCGCCGACGACGTCGCGCTGCTCGGCGCGACCAGCGGCACCACCGGTGTGCCGAAGGTCACGATGCACTTCCATCGCGACATCCTCGCCAACGCCGATACCTTCGCCCGCCACGTGCTGCACCTCGGCGCCGACGACGTGAGCGCGAGCACGGCTCCCCTCGCGTTCACCTTCGGTCTTGGCGGCAATGTCGTCTTCCCGCTCCGCACCGGAGGTGCCATGGTGCTCATCGAGCGCGCGACCCCGCTGGAACTCGCGAAGCTCATCCGTCCGCTCGGCATCACCGTGCTGTACACGGCGCCCACCGGGTATCGCGGCATCATCAAGGCGGGTCTCGCCGACGAGCTCGGCCGCCTCCGCATCGGCGTCGCGGCGGGAGAGCACCTCACACGTTCGACGTTCGAGGCCGTGGAGCAGGCGAGTGGTCTGCGTCTCGTCAACGGCATCGGCGCCACGGAGATGCTGCACGTGTTCATCTCGGCGTCCGGCGACGATATCCGTCCCGGTGCCACCGGCCGGGTCGTTCCCGGCTACCGCGCAGCGATCTTCGATGAGAACGGGCGCGAGCTCGGCGCAGGCGAGTCGGGACGCCTCGGCGTGATCGGCCCCACCGGATGCCGCTACCTCGACGATGAGCGCCAGAGCGTGTACGTGCACGATGGGTGGAACATCACCGGAGACACCTTCGTCAGAGACGAGGACGGGTACTTCACCTACCAGGCGCGCAACGACTCGATGATCGTGACGGCCGGGTACAACGTGGGCGCCCCAGAGGTCGAGGAGGCCGTGCTCGCCCACCCGGACGTGCTGGAGTGCGCCGTGGTCGGTCGGCCGGACGTCGACCGAGGCATGATCGTCGCAGCGTTCGTCGTCCCCCGTGAGGGCCTCGCAGGTTCGGATGCCCTCACCGCGAGCATCCTCGAACACGTCAGAGCGCGACTGGCGATCTACAAGTGCCCCCGCCGCGTCGACTACCTCACCGAGCTGCCCCGCAACCCCAGCGGCAAGGTGCAGCATTTCGTCCTGCGCGAGAGGGCGGCTCTCGATGCCGCCATCGCGCAACCTCTCACCCAAGGAGCCTGATATGCGCGTCGCCGTCATCGGCGGAGGTCCCGGAGGCCTCTACTTCGCCGCACTCATGAAGCAGCTGGATCCCGCGCACGAGGTCACCGTGTGGGAGCGCAACGCCCCGGACGACACCTTCGGGTTCGGCGTCGTGTTCAGCGATGAGACCCTCGGGGGGATCGAGAACGCCGACCCTGTGATCGCCGCGCGTATGGGTGCGCAGTTCGCCCGCTGGACCGATATCGACATCCTTTTCCGCGGGACGACGCACACGATCGGCGGACAGGGCTTCGCCGCGATGGGGCGCAAGGAGCTGCTGCAGCTGCTGCAGCAGCGCTGCCTGGAACTCGGCGTCCAGATCCTGTTCCGCACCGAGGCTCCGGATGCATCCGAGCTCATGGCGGAGTACGACCTCGTGCTCGCCGCGGACGGGGTGAACTCCCGCGTGCGCGCGCAGTTCGCCGATCGCTTCGGCCCCGACCTCGACAGGAGGGTGTCGAAGTACATGTGGCTGGGCACCGATCGCGTGTTCGAGGCGTTCACCTTCGCCGTGCTGCACACTCCGCACGGCATCATGCAACTGCACGGTTACCCGTACTCCGATCAGGGCAGCACCTTCCTCATCGAGATGCACGAGGACGTATGGCGCGAGGCAGGATTCGACGCTACCGAGCAGGAGCTGTTCCCGCCCGGCGTGAGCGACGAGTACGCGGTGGAGAAGATCCGCGGCCTCTTCGCCGACGTGCTGGACGGCCACGAGGTGCTCACCAACAACTCGAAGTGGCTGAACTTCACGACGGTGCGCAATGAGCACTGGCACCATGAGAACCTCGTCATCCTCGGGGATGCCGCCCACACCGCGCATTTCTCCATCGGCTCCGGAACGAAGCTCGCGATGGAGGACGCGCTCGCGCTCGCCGCGTGCCTGCACGAGCAGCCGTCGATCGAGGCGGCGCTCACCGCCTACGAGACCGAGCGGCGCCCCGTCGTCGCCTCCACGCAGCGGGCGGCGCAGGCCTCGCTCGAGTGGTTCGAGCGCATCGGACAGTACGCGGATCAGGAGCCGCTGCAGTTCTCGTTCAACCTTCTGACGCGCAGCCGCCGCATCACGCTCGACAACCTCGCCGTACGCGATCCGGAGTTCGCGCGTGACATCGTGCGCGGGGCTCCGCTCGTCTCGCGCGACGCCGACGAGCCGGCGATGTTCCGGCCTCACCGCATCGGCCGGCTGGAACTGAAGAATCGCGTGATCGTGTCGCCGATGGACATGTACTCCTCGGTCGAAGGTGTGCCGGGCGACTTCCACCTCGTGCACCTCGGTGGCAAGGCCATGGGAGGCGCGGGTCTCGTGATGACCGAGATGGTGTGCGTCTCCTCGGAGGGACGCATCACGCCCGGTTGCGCGGGACTCTACGCCGACGAGCAGACGGATGCCTGGCGCCGGATCGTGTCGTACGTGCACGCTCGGTCGACCGCGAAGATCGGCGTGCAGATCGGCCATGCCGGACGTAAGGGCTCGACCAAGCTCATGTGGGAGGGCATCGATCAGCCTCTCGACGAGGGCAACTGGACGACTATGGCCCCGTCGGCTCTCGCCTACGGGCCGGTGAACCAGGTACCGGAGCAGATCGACCGTGCGACCATGACGCTCGTGCGGGAGGAGTTCGTCGCCGCGACCCGTCGGGCAGCCGACGCCGGCTTCGATCTCGCCGAGCTGCACGCGGCGCACGGCTACCTCATCTCGTCCTTTCTCTCTCCCGTCTCCAATACGAGGGACGACGAGTACGGGGGCTCGCTGGAGAACCGGCTCCGCTACCCGCTCGAGATCTTCGACGCGATGCGAGCGGCGTGGCCCGCCGAGCGCCCCCTCGCTGTCCGGCTCTCCGCGGAGGACTGGATCGACGGCGGGAACACGGTCGACGACGCGGTCGAGATCGCGCGCGCGTTCATCGCACACGGCGCTCACGCGATCGATGTGTCGTCGGGCCAGATCGCCGCTCACGAGCGCCCGCAGTTCGGCCGCAGCTACCAGACCCCGTTCGCCGATGCGATCCGCAACCGTGTGGCGGCCGGAGCGGGTGTCTCCGTCATCGCGGTCGGCGCGGTGTCGAGTCACGATGACGTCAACTCGATCCTGCTCGCGGGACGAGCCGATCTCGTCGCGCTCGGCCGCACGCACCTGTGGGACCCGCAGTGGACTCTGCATGCCGCAGCCGACCAGGGGTACCGCGGCGAGGGCGCCGACTGGGTCGCCCCGTACCGTGCCGGGGCGCGCAAGCCCCCGACCGCGCGGACCGACGCCGTGCGCCCGCGTCTCTCGTTCGTGCGCGACACGTCGAGCGCCGACGAGGCTGTCGCACATCGTCGCTGGACACCCCGGCAGGCGGATGCGCCGGCCCTCGCCCGCTGACCGTGCCGCACGCCGCGGACTCCTCGGCATCCATCAACCTGCATCCGCACCGACACGACACGATCCGCACCGACCATAAGGAGGCCGCACATGCCGCGGCAGATCATCAACCCTGACTCGCTGGTGAAGCCGAGTGGCTTCGCGCACGGCGTCCGCGCCGGGGACTTCGTCTTTCTCGGCGGGCAGACCGCCATGGATGCCGAGGGGCGGATCGTACCCGGCGGCATCGTCGAGCAGTTCGTACAGGCGTTCTCGAACGTGCTGACGACGCTCGAGGCCGCAGGCGGACGTCCGAGCGACCTCGTCGACGCCACCATCTACCTCGTGGACGTCGACGACTACCAGCGCAACGGCCGTGAGATCGGACGGCTCTGGCGGGAGATGGCCGGCACCGAGTACCCCGCGATGGCGGGGATCGGGGTCACCAGGCTCTGGCAGCCCGAGGCGCTCATCGAGATCCAGGGCGTCGCCCACCTCGCAGCCGAGGAGGAGTGATGCGGCTCGCCACCGTGCGCCGCGGCGGCCGCACGCGAGCTGCGGTCGGAGACGACGCCGGCTGGGTGGTGTTGGAGGAGGACGACGTGCAGAACCTCATCGCCGCGCCCGACTGGCGCGAGCGGGCGGAAGCGGTGCTCCGGCATCCGGCCCGCACCGCCCTTGGCGATGAGGTCTTCGCGAATCCCGTGCCTCGCCCGGCGAAGATCTTCTGCTGCGGACTCAACTACCGCGACCACATCCTCGAGACCGGGCGGGACGTGCCCGAGTTCCCGACGATCTTCGCGAAGTTCGCCGACACCCTCACGGGGCCCGCCGATGAGATCCTCGTGCACGACACGGTGAAGCTCGACTGGGAGGCGGAGCTGGCCGTCGTAGTCGGCGCCGAGGTGCGCCGGGTGGACCGGGAGCATGCGCGCCTCGCCATCTTGGGGTACACGGTGTCGAATGACATCTCGATGAGGGACTGGCAGCAGCGCACCCTGCAGTGGCTGCAGGGCAAGGCCTTCGATGCCACGACGCCGATCGGGCCGTGGATCGTCACGGCCGACGAACTGGAGCCCCGCGAGGGGCTGCGCATCACGTGCACTGTGAATGACGAGGTGGTGCAGGACGGAGACACCGCCGAACTCGTGTTCGACGCGGCTGACCTCGTGGCCTACGTGTCGCAGCTCACCGTGCTCCGCCCCGGTGACATCATTCTCACCGGCACGCCGGGAGGTGTGGCACTGGGCATGGCTGAACCCAGATGGCTGCGCGACGGCGATCTGGTGACGACGTCAGTCGAGGGCATCGGCGCTCTTCGCAACACGGTGCGATTCGAATAGCGCCAGGTCGGGAGCGCGGGGTCGTGCGGGCGACGAGAAAGGGCCGGGGAGTCTGCTCCCCGGCCCTTTCTCGTGGTGCTGTGCGACGGTCTCAGGCCGGGAGGCCGTGCGCCTGGGCGACCGCGTCGAGCGCGATGCGCCCGCCCTGGACGTTCAGCCCCTTGGCGAGGGCGGCGTCGTCGGATGCCGCGCGGTCCCAGCCCTTGCCGGCGATCGCCGACACGTAGGGGAGGGTCGCGTTGGTGAGGGCGCGCGTCGCGGTCTCGGGCACGGCGCCCGGCATGTTCGCGACGCAGTAGTAGATCGAGTCGTGCACCGCGAAGGTCGGGTCGTCGTGCGTCGTCGGGCGCGAGCCCTCGAAGCATCCGCCCTGGTCGATCGCGATGTCCACGAGCACGGAGCCGGGCTTCATGGCGGCGACCATGTCGTCGGTGACGAGCTTGGGTGCCGCGGCGCCGGGGATCAGCACCGAGCCGATCACGAGGTCGGCCGTGGCGAGCTCCTCCGCGATGTCGTAGCGGTTCGAGGCCCGGGTCTCCAGAGCCCCGCCGTAGCGGTGCTCCAGCTCCCGCAGACGCGGCAGGGAGATGTCGATCACGGTGACCTTCGAGCCGAGGCCGAGGGCGTTGGCCGCGGCGTGCTCACCGGCGACGCCGCCGCCGATCACGACCGTCTTCGCACGCGGCGTGCCGGCGATGCCGCCGAGCAGCATGCCGCGGCCGCCGTTCGAGCGCAGCAGGGAGTACGACCCCATGGTGACGGAGAGCCGACCGGCGATCTCGCTCATGGGCACGAGCAGCGGCAGGCTGCGATCGGGCAGCTGCACCGTCTCGTAGGCGACCGCGGTGGTGCCGGCATCGACGAGCGCCGTGGTGAGCGCGCGGTCGGCGGCCAGGTGCAGGTACGTGAAGAGGGTGAGGTCGGGGCGCAGGAAGCCGTACTCCTGGGCGATGGGCTCCTTGACCTTGATGAGCAGATCGGCCTGGGTCCAGGCCTCCTCCGCGGTCGCGACGATCTCGGCACCGGCGAGGCGGTACGCCTCGTCGGAGATGCGCGAGCCGAGGCCCGCACCGGACTGCACGATGACGCGGTGCCCCTCGCGGACCAGGCGGTCGGCGCCGGCCGGGGTGAGCGCGACGCGGCTCTCGTTGTTCTTGACCTCAGTGGGCACGGCGATCTTCATCGATCGGATCCTTCCGGGTGGCGGCTGTTTCTGCGTCCACCAGAATCGCAGAAACATCGGCGTTCAGAAAGATTTCCTGAAGACTATTCGACAGGTGCCCCGATCCTGAATAATCATTCGGATGGAGACCTCTTCCGCGGCCCCGCAGCCGAACACTCTGCGAGCCCCCGCCCTCGACCCCGTCGACACGCAGATCGTCCGGCTGCTGGCGGCCGACGGGCGCATGACCAACGCCGAGCTCGCCGTCAAGCTGGGAGTCGCCCCGTCGACCGCGCACGCCAGACTGCGATCCCTGCTCGACAGAGGGGTGATCACCGGCTTCCATGCGAGCGTGGACGAGCGGATGCTGGGCGCTGGTCTCCAGGCGATCATCGGCGTGACGCTGCGCCCGAGCGGGCGGCGGGAGAGCATCGTGGAGTTCGCCGAGAGGGTGCGCGTGCTGCCCCAGGTGATCCAGCTGTTCTTCCTCGGCGGCGACGACGACTTCCTCCTGCACATCGCGGTCGCGGACTCCTCGGAGATGCGCGAGTTCGTGCTGGAGCATCTCTCGGCGCAGTCCAGCGTCGCCTCCACGCGGACGAGCATCGTGTTCGACTACCACCGGAACTCGGTCGCCGCCTCGTTCCGCTGAGGCGGAGCCCGCGGGCGTCAGGCGCCGTAGGAGGCGGGCGCCGCGCAGTAGTCGGCGAAGCGGCGGAACGGATGCCGCGGATCGGTCACCTCGACGAGGGCGTCCGCCACCGTGTGCGGGGGCTCGTCTCCGGCGAGCTGCCAGAGCGCGTAGTTCCACATGCCGCGTGCCGCCTCGCTCAGCAGAGCGCCGGGGCCCGACACGATCAGCACCCGCGGAGACCGCTCGGCGCGGAACGGGGCGACGACGTCCGCGCGGAGCTGCGCAGGGTCCACCTCGTCGAAGTGGGTGCGCACGACATCCTGGCCGGCCGCGCGCAGCGCATCGGCGAGCTCGTCCGCCGCGGCTCGCGAGCGCTCGGCATCCGCTCCCGCCACCGCGAGCAGGCGCGTGCCGCGGGGGTAGAGGTGCAGGAACTCGCCGGCGATGCCGGTCCACACGTCGCTCATCGCTCCAGGCTACGCCCGCCCGCCCCCGGCACGGCGATGCCCCTCACCGGATCGCGGTGAGGGGCATCGTCCTCGGGGCATCCGGATCTGTCGTCCGGACTGGTCGTCAGTTGAACTGGTTCATCGTGTTGTGCTGACCGCCGGCCTTGAGCGCGGCGTCCCCGGCGAAGTACTCCTTGTGGTTGTCGCCGAGGTCGGAGCCCGCCATGTTCTGGTGCTTGACCGTGGCGATCCCGCCGCGGATCTCGCGGCGCTGCACGCCCTTGACGTAGGCGAGCATCCCCTCGTCGCCGAAGTAGCCCTTCGCGAGGTCATCGGTCGACAGCGCGGCCGTGTGGTACGTCGGGAGCGTGATGAGGTGGTGGAAGATCCCCGCGCGGGCGGAGCCGTCGCGCTGGAACGAACGGATCTTCTCGTCGGCCAGCCGCGCGAGCTCGGTGTCGTCGTACTCGACGCTCATGAGCTTGTCGCGATCGTACGCCGACACGTCGCCGCCCTGCTCCGCGAGCAGGTCGTACGCCTGCTGGCGGAAGCTCAGCGTCCAGTTGAACGACGGGCTGTTGTTGTAGACGAGCTTCGCGTTCGGGATGACCTCGCGGATCGCGTCGACCATGCCCGCGATCTGCTCGACGTGCGGCTTCTCCGTCTCGATCCACAGCAGGTCGGCGCCGTTCTGCAGCGACGTGATGCAGTCGAGCACGACGCGCTCCTCGCCGGTGCCGGTGCGGAACTGGTACAGGTTGCTCGCGAGACGCTTCGGGCGCAGCAGCGCGTCGCCGCGCTTGATGACCACGTCGCCGTTGCCCAGATCGGCCTCGGAGATCTCCTCGACGTCGAGGAAGGAGTTGTACTGATCGCCGAGGTCGCCGGGCTCCTGCGAGACAGCGAGCTTCTGGGTGAGCCCCGCGCCGAGCGAGTCGGTGCGGGCGACGATGATGCCGTTGTCGATGCCGAGCTCGAGGAACGCGTAGCGGACCGCGTTGATCTTCGCGAGGAAGTCCTCGTGCGGCACGGTGACCTTGCCGTCCTGGTGGCCGCACTGCTTCTCGTCGGAGACCTGATTCTCGATCTGGATGGCGCACGCGCCCGCCTCGATCATCTTCTTCGCGAGCAGGTACGTCGCCTCGGGGTTGCCGAAGCCGGCGTCGATGTCGGCGATGATCGGGACGACGTGGGTCTCGTAGTCGTCGATCTGCGACTGGATGAACTCCGCCGCGGTCTCGTCGCCGGCGGCACGGGCGGCGTCGAGCTGGGTGAAGAGCAGGTCGAGCTCGCGGGCGTCGGCCTGGCGGAGGAACGTGTACAGCTCCTCGATCAGAGCGGGCACCGCGGTCTTCTCGTGCATCGACTGGTCGGGCAGCGGCCCGAACTCGGAGCGGAGCGCGGCGACCATCCATCCGGAGAGGTAGAGGTAGCGCTTGTTCGTCGACTTCAGGTGCTTCTTGATCGAGATGAGCTTCTGCTGCCCGATGAACCCGTGCCACACGCCGAGCGACTGCGTGTACACCGAGGAGTCCGCGTCGTACTCGTCCATGTCGCGGCGCATGATGTCGGCGGTGTACTGCGCGATCTCGAGCCCGGTGCGGAACCTGTTCTGCGCGCGCATCCGTGCGGCGGACTCCGGGTCGATGGCGTTCCAGGGGGAGCCGTGCTCCTCCTTCAGCGCCCGGATGGCGTCGATGTCGTCCTGGTACTGAGTCATGTCAAGTCCTTCGTGGTGGTGATGAGCGGGTCAGTTGTTCTCGATGAGGTAGCGCGAGTAGGCGCCCAGGGTGAGGAAGGTGGGGAACTCCTCGTGCAGCGCGACCTCCCGGAAGACGTCGGCGGCGTCGTCGAAGCGGTCTCCCGCCGACCGCGTGGCCTGGGCGAGGATCTCCCGGATCAGGCCCTCGACGTACTCCGCGGTGATCGCGGTGCCGTCCTCGGTGGTGCGGTCCTGGTGGATCCACTGCCACACCTGCGAGCGGCTGATCTCGGCGGTCGCCGCGTCCTCCATCAGGTTGTCGATGGCGACGGCGCCCTGCCCGCGGAGCCAGGCCTCGAGGTAGCGGATGGCCACCGAGACGTTGTCGCGCACGCCCTGCGCCGTGATCGGGCGCCCGATGTGCAGGTCGAGCAGGTCGGATGCCGAGACCGACACGTCCTCGCGGAGACGGTCGACCTGGTTCGGCCGGTCGCCGAGCACGGCGTCGAACTCGGCCTGCGCGGTGGCGATCAGGTCGGGGTGCGCCACCCAGGTGCCGTCGAAGCCGTCCGCGGCCTCGCGCTTCTTGTCGGCCGACACCTTCTCGATCGCCCGTGCGGTGACCTCGGGGTCGCGACGGTTGGGGATGAAGGCGCTCATGCCGCCGATCGCGTATGCGCCGCGCTTGTGGCACGTCTGCACGAGCAGTTCGGTGTAGGCCCGCATGAAGGGCACCGTCATGGTGACCTCGCTGCGGTCGGGGAGCACGAACCGGGCGCCGCGGCCGCGGTAGTTCTTGATGATGGAGAAGATGTAGTCCCAGCGACCGGCGTTGAGGCCGGCGCAGTGGTCGCGCAGCTCGTACAGGATCTCGTCCATCTCGAACGCCGCGGGCAGCGTCTCGATGAGCACGGTCGCGCGGATCGTGCCGTGCGGGATCCCGATGTACTCCTCGCTGAAGCTGAAGATGTCGTCCCACAGCTTCGCCTCCTCGCTCGACTCGAGCTTGGCGATGTAGAAGTACGGGCCGCGGCCCGACTCGATCAGAGCCAGCGCGTTGTGCACGAAGTAGAGGCCGAAGTCGACCAACGAGCCGGATGCCGACATCCGCCGACCTGCGCGGTCGGTGAACTCGATGTGCTTCTCGGTGAGGTGCCAGCCCCGAGGGCGCATCACGATCGTGGGCGTCCGCTCGGCGGTCACGCGGTACTCCTTGCCCTCGGGGGAGGTGAAGGAGAGCTCGCCGCGGATCGCGTCGCGCAGGGACAGCTGGCCCTCGATGACGTTCTTCCAGGTGGGGCTCGTGGCGTCCTCCTGGTCGGCCAGCCAGACCCGGGCGCCCGAGTTCAGGGCGTTGATGGTCATCTTCGGGTCGGTGGGGCCGGTGATCTCGACGCGGCGGTCCTCGAGGCCGGGTCCGGGGCCGGCGACGCGCCAGTCGGCGTCCTCGCGGATGTGCGCGGTCTCCTCGCGGAACCGCGGGTCGTGGCCGTTGCCGATCTCGAAGCGGCGGCGCATCCGGTCGGCGAGCCGGTCGTGGCGACGGCCGCCGAAGCGGTGGTGCAGCTCGGTGAGGAAGGCGAGCGCATCCGGAGTGAGGATCTCGTCGTAGCGATCGCGGATGGGACCCGCGACCGTGATCGCCGGACCCTGCTGCGCCGTCTGGATCGGCGCGGTGACGGTGGGAGTGCTCATGATCAGAAGTCCTTTCTTCGAACGATCCGGCTGCGATGCCGTCTGGCTTGAGACCACTCTGTGTGAAGTTCATGACCCGAACTCGCCAAATCCGTAGTGAAGATCGCCGGAAATTCTGTTTCTGTGACAGAATCGCCGACATGACCACCTCAGCCGTCGAAGAAGACGCCGACGCCCTCACGATCGGCCGCCGCATCCGCCAGCTCCGTACCGCGCGCGGGATGACCCTCGACGACCTCGCCGCGGCGGTCGATCGCGCGCCGAGCCAGATGTCGATGATCGAGACGGGCAAGCGCGAACCCAAGCTCACGCAGCTGCAGGCGATCGCGCGCGCACTGGGCGTCACGATCGACGCGCTGCTGGAGGGGGAGCCGCTCGACGAGCGCAGTGCGATCGAGATCGCGCTGGAGCGCGCGATGAAGGGGCAGACTTTCCAGGCGCTGGGCATCGAGCCCTTCCGCATCGCCAAGAGCATGCCGACGGATGCCCTCAAAGCGCTGCTGGCTCTGCATGGCGAGATCGACCGCCTCAAGGACGAGAGGGCGGCGACGCCCGAGGAGGCCAGGCGTGCGAACGTCGAGCTGCGCCACCTCATGCGACGGCAGGACAACCACTTCGCCGACCTCGAGGCCAAAGCGTCCGAGATCCTCACCGCCGTCGGCCACTCCGGCGGTCCGCTCACTCAGCGCACGGCATCCGAGATCGCCGCCTACCTCGGCTTCACCCTGCACTACGCCCCCGACCTCCCGCAGACCACGCGCAGCGTCGCCGACCTCGCCAACGGCAGGCTGTACCTCTCGAGCCGCGCGCAGGCGAAGGGCGATGCCCGCACGGCCGTGCTGCAGGCGCTGTCGAGCCGGATGCTGGGGCACGCAGAGCCGCGCAGCTACGCGGAGTTCCTCCGCCAGCGCGTGGAGACGAACTACCTCACCGGCGCCCTGCTCATGCCAGAGGGGCACGTCGTCCCGATGCTGACGGAGGCGAAGTCGCGCAAGGCGATCTCGATCGAGGACCTGCGCGACGCCTACTCGGTGTCGTACGAGACGGCGGCGCACCGCTTCACGAACCTCGCGACGCGCCACCTCGACATCCCCGTGCACTTCCTCAAGGTGCACGAGTCGGGCACCATCACCAAGGCCTACGAGAACGACGACGTGAACTTCCCGACCGACCGGTTCGGCGCGATCGAGGGGCAGATGTGCTGCCGGAAGTGGACCAGCCGCGTGGTGTTCGACGAGGACGACCGGTTCAACCCGTACTACCAGTACACCGACACCGGCAACGGGACGTACTGGTGCACCGCCCGCGTCGAGGCGTCGAGCGAGGGGCTGCACTCCGTGAGCGTCGGCGTGCGCTTCGACGACACCAAGTGGTTCGTCGGGCGGGACACCCCGCACCGCGGCGTCTCGAAGCACTCGGTCGAGGTGTGCTGCCGTCGCGCTCCCGCCGAGCTCGAGGAGCGCTGGCGCGAGAACGCCTGGCCGAACGTCAAGACCCCCCGCACCCTGCTCGCGACGCTGCCCACGGGTGCGTTCCCCGGCGTCGACACGACCGACGTGTACGAGTTCCTGGAGGCGCACGCTCCGCGCTGACCCGCTCGCGGCATCCCTCCCGTCTCGAAAGATCCCGGTATCGACGTCTGATACCGGGATCTTTCGCGACGGGAGGCGTCATCGCTTCGTCAAAGTTTAGTTTGATCTTGCTTAGTCAATCTTGACTATGTTACTTTCGACGAGCCATCAACGACGAACGGCCGAGAAGGGACCCTCATGGCTACTTCCCCCGCGGAAACCCGAATCCGCATCGCTGCCACCCTGACGTGCGTTCTCGCTGCCACGCTCACCCTCGGAGCATGCTCCGCACAGAGCCCCGGCAGCGGAACCGCCCCCGCAGACGCAGCTGTCGACGCCGACAGCTGCCAGCGGAATCAGGATGCCGGCACCATCACCTACATCTCCGGCTACGGCTACTCGGCCAGCGCCGGTCAGCTCGACGTGTTCCTCGCGAAGGAGCTCGGCTACTTCGACGACCTCTGCCTCGACGTCGAGATCAACGCCTCCGGAGCGAACGGGCAGCAACTCGTGGCATCGGGGCAGGCGCAGTTCACCGCGCTCGGCTCGGCATCCGACGTCATGCTCGCCGCCGCCAACAGCAAGAACCTCACGGCGGTGGCCACCTACGGAACCACCTCGCCCTTCTCGATCTTCGGCAACGAGAAGCTCACGAGCCTGAAGGATCTGGAGGGCGGGTCGCTGGGCTACTTCATCAACCTCACCCCGATCGCCTCCGCCATGCTCGACAACGCCGGCGTCGACGTCTCGAAGGTCGAGATGGTCAAGATGACCAACTACGACCCCACCGTCGTCGTGCGGGAGCAGGTCGACGCGATCGTCGGCTACGCCTCCAACCAGCCGGAGTCGCTCAAGGCGCAGGACCTCCCGTTCAGCGAGTTCCTCCCCGCCGACGAGGGCGTCGAGGGCACCTACAACGTGATGGAGGTCAACTCGCGCTTCCTCTCCGAGCACCGCGAGGTCGCCGCCGACTTCATGCGCGCCAGCCTCAAGGCCCTGCAGTACTGCCTCGACGAGTCGGACGCGTGCATCGACACCCTCGCGAAGCTCGCCGAGGACAACAACCAGGGCGCCGCGTTCCCGCGCGACCAGCTCGCCCGCACCTGGGCCGTCGAGTCGGAGTGGGTGCGCACCAGCACCGGCGGTCACCCCGGCGTGCAGACCGAGGCCATGTGGAAGCCCGAGTACGCGCTCGTCGAGAAGTACGGTGACGTCAAGGGCCTGCCGAAGATCGCCGAGATGATGGACGTCGACCTGGTGGCCGACCTCTACGACGGCGACGAGCTGATCTGGCCGGCGAAGTGATGGCCGCCTCGCAGGGAGCGGGCGTCGAGGTCACCGGCGTCACCAAGACCTTCGGAGTGGACGGGGCGCGGGTGACCGTGCTCGACGACGTCAGCCTCACCATCGGCATGGGCGAGTTCGTCTCCGTGATCGGACCGAGCGGATGCGGCAAGTCGACGCTCCTCAAGGTGGTCGCCGGTCTCATCGACGCGGACTCCGGAACCGTCACGATCGACGGGGAGAGCGTGAGCGCGGCATCCCGCGACAAGAAGATCGGGCTGGTGCCGCAGTCTCCCGCCCTGCTGCCGTGGAAGACCGTGCGCGAGAACGTCGAGCTGCCGCTGCGGATCAACCGCGGCGCCAACGGAGGGCGCGCGCTGCGCGACCCCGAGGAGCTGCTGTCGACGTTCGGTCTCGGAAAGGCGATGTCGAAGTACCCCGGTCAGCTCTCCGGAGGCATGCAGCAGCGCGCCGCCATCGCCAGGGCCTTCGTGTTCGACCCGGCCATCATGCTGATGGACGAGCCGTTCTCGGCCCTCGACGAGATGAACCGCGACCTCCAGCGGATCGCCCTGCTGGAGTTCTGGCAGTCGAACCGCAAGGCCGTCATGTTCGTGACCCACTCGGTGCCGGAGGCGATCATGCTCTCGGACCGCATCGTGGTGATGGCCGCCCACCCCGGCCGCATCGCGCAGGTGATCGACGTGAACCTGCCGCGCCCCCGCACCGAGGAGGCGTACGCGACGGACGAGTTCCGCGAACTGGAAGGCATCGTGCGCGGTGCGCTGCGCGCGCAGACGGAGAAGGCCCATGTCTGAGATGACGATCCGCGACACCACGGCGACCCTCGCCACCGCCCGCCTGCGGGAGACGCCGCGCCGCGGCATCCCCTCCTGGCTGCGGTGGGGAGCGTGGCTGCCCACCCTCATCACCTTCGCGATCGCGGCCACGCTGTGGCAGCTCGTCGCGTGGACGAACCCCTACGTCCTCCCCGCGCTGCAGGACATCGGCGCCAGCCTCGCCGGCGACGCGGGCATGTACTGGTCGAACTTCCTCGTCACGCTGCTCGAGGTCGTGGTCGGCGCATCCGCCGGCATCCTCGCCGGATTCCTGCTGGCCGTGGTGATGGCGGAGTTCCAGATCATCGAGAAGGCGGTGATGCCGCTCGTGATCATCGTGATGGTGACCCCGATCGTCGCCATCGCCCCCGCCCTGGTGGTGGCGTTCGGCTTCGGCATGGTGCCGAAGTTCATCGTCACCGGGCTCGTGGTGTTCTTCCCGATGCTGGTGAACTCGCTCGCCGGCCTCCGCGACGTCGACCAGCGCGCGCTCGACGTGTTCACGACGCTGCACGCCTCGCGGTGGGAGATCTTCCGCGAGCTGCGCCTCCCGGGGAGCATGCCGTACGTGTTCGCGGGGCTCCGCATCGCGCTCCCGCTCGCCGTCGTCGGCGCCGCGGTCGCGGAGTTCGTCGCCGCCGGTCAGCAGGCCGGTCTCGGCTCGCTCGTCACGACGTCGGCCGCGCAGGCCAACCTGCCGGTGACCTGGGCCAGCATCGCCCTGCTCTGCCTCCTCGGCGTCCTCCTGATCGTGCTCCTCGCGGTCGTGCGCAAGCGCGTCCTGTGGTGGAGCGACGGCGAGGTCACCGCGAAGGGCTGACGCCCGCGAACTCCGATCCGGGGGCGGATGCTCCGCTCCCGGGTTCCTCCGGCATGCCCGGAGACCCCTCATCACCCACAAGGAAGGCACGCACATGACCGTCAAGCAGCTGCGCCTCGGCCTCTTCGAGAACGCCCAGGCGAACGACTCCGGAACCGCGACCTGGCGTCACCCCGCCAACGGGCGCTATCTCTTCGACACGCTCGAGTACTGGCGCGACACCGCGCGCATGGCGGAGGACGCCGGCTTCGACTTCCTCTTCCTCGCCGATGCGTGGGGGTGGGCCGACGTCGCGGGGGAGCGCCCCGACATCTGCTCGGTGGAGGGACTCGACCTGCCTCGCCTGGATCCGGCGATCATCCTCGGGGCGCTGATCCCCGAGACCACCCGGCTCGGGCTCGTCGCCACCGGTTCGACGCTGCTGGAGCCGCCGTACTCGTTCGCGCGCAGGATGGCGACCCTCGACATCCTGTCCGGCGGGCGCATCGGCTGGAACGTCGTGACCACCGGCACCGCCGACACGGCCGTGCAGGGGTTCGGTGTGCCGATGGTCGGGCACGACGAGCGCTACCTCATGGCGGACGACTTCATGCAGGTCGTCTACAAGCTGTGGGAGCAGGCCTGGGAGGAGGGCGCGCTGGAGCGCGACAAGTCCGGCCGCTTCGCCGATCCGTCGAAGGTGCACCGCATCGCGCACGACGGCCCGTACTTCCGCTCGCACGGCTACGGCAACACCTCGCGCTCGCCGCAGGGTACTCCCGTGCTGTTCCAGGCCGGGGCGTCGCCCGCCGGTCGCGAGTTCGGCGGCAAGCACGGCGAGGCGATCTTCGTCGGCGCCGGCAGCGTCGAGCAGCTCCGCGCCCACTCCGTCGCGATCCGCGAGGAGGCCGTGAAGAACGGCCGCGCGGCGCGCGAGGTGAAGATCATGTCGGCGTTCGCCGCCGTCGTCGGAAGCACCGAGGAGGAGGCGCGGCGCACGTACGCCGAGGTCGCCGACGCGCAGAACCCCGAGGTCACGGTCGCCTCCTACGCGTGGTTCACGGGCCTCGACCTGTCGTCGTACGCGCCGGAGACGCCGATGGCGGAGCTGAGCACCGAGCTGTCGCAGACCCAGGTCGCGCGCTTCGCCGACAAGACCGTCGGAGACGTGCTGGGCGACTGGCACGCGCACGGCGTCGGAGCGCGGCCGATCGTGGGCACGCCCGAACAGATCGCCGACCGCATGATCGAGCTCGCCGAAGGGGCCGATCTCGACGGCTTCCTCTTCTCGCCGGTGATCCCGCCCGCCTCCACCGCGGACTTCATCGAGCACGTGCTGCCGATCCTCAAGGAGCGCGGCGCGATCGCGGAGCCCTCGAGCGAGCCGCAGTCGCTGCGCGAGCGGCTGATGGGCACGTCGAGCCCCGCTCTGGCGGAGTCGCACACCGGATCGTCGTACCGGGGGTCCCTCTCGCGTGTCTGAGAGCCTCTCCGGCGTCGCCGTGGTGGGGAGCGCGAACGTCGACCTCGTGGTCGAGGTGGCGCGCCCCCCGCTCGTCGGCGAGACGCTGCTCGGACGCGCGGGCGGCCGCTTCTCCGGAGGCAAGGGCCTCAACCAGGCGGTCGCCGCGGCCCGCAGCGGCGCGGACGTCCGCTTCTGCGGGTCGGTCGGCGCCGACGAGGCGGGAGACCTGCTGCGACGGACGCTCGTGGATGCGGGAGTGGCAGCGGGCCTCCGGAGGACGGATGCCGCCCCCACCGGCGTCGCGCACATCCTGGCCCTGCCTGACGGCGACAACAGCATCGTGGTCGCCGCCGGCGCGAACGAGGAGCTCACCGCCGAGGATGCCGTGTCCGGCGTCGCCGGGGCCGCCGTGGTGCTCGCCCAGCTCGAGGTGCCGGCGGAGACCGTCGACGCGGCGCTGCGGGCCGGGCGTCACGCCGGCGCGCGGACGCTCCTGAACGCGGCCCCGGCGGCGGAGTCCGCACTGGCTCTCCTGGCCCACGTCGACGTCCTCATCGTCAACGAGACCGAATGCGCGGAGCTCGGCGGCGCGGATCGACTGCACGCCGCGGGCGCCGAGACCATCGTGCTCACGCGCGGCGGCGACGGGGTCGAGCTGCACAGAGCGGGGGAGCCCGTGCTGCGCATCCCGGCGTTCCCCATCGACCCCGTCGACACGACCGGAGCCGGTGACGCGTTCTGCGGAGCGCTCGCCGCGGCGCTCGCCGCCGGCGTCGCCATCGAGGACGCCCTGGTCACGGCATCCGCTGCCGGGGCGATCGTGGCGCTGCACCGCGGGGCGAACACCGCCGCGCTCGCTCCGGCGGCTCTGGCCGCTCTCGTCGCGACGCGCTGAGCGCCGCGCGCTCAGCGCTGAGGCGCGGGCTATTCCGCTGCAGCCTCGGCCGGGGCCGCAGCGGCGGCCGCCGCGGGCTCCTCACCGGCGAACACGTACTCGCCCTGCCTGAGGCGGTCGAGGAGCTCGAGCAGCCACTGCTTCTCGGCGGTGAGCCGGGCGGTGGAGAGGTCGAAGATCTCGCGGACGTACTTCGGCGTCGTCTCCGAGCGGAGCGTGTCCTGCACGTCGAAGCCGTTGGCGGTGATGATCGCGTCGCTCTTGATGAGGCGGTGCTCGAGGCCCGCGATGACCTCCTGGCGGCTCAGCACGAACATGAACGAGGCGATCGTCATGATCGCCTGGGTGTCGAACGGAGCGACGTTCCAGAGGTTCTCTCGCAGCATCCGCTGCAGCTCCACCTCCCCGGCCGGGGTGATGCGGTAGGTGGTGCGAGCGGGGCGCTTGCCCTCGGTCTCGGTGCCGCTCTCGGCGACGTAGCCGTCGACCTCGAGGGCGCGCAGGGCGTTGTAGATCGAGCCGGGCTGGATGTGCGCCCACTCGTCGACGTGCCAGGTCATCAGCTCGCGTCGGAGGAAGTAGCCGTGCACGGGTTGGAACTGCTTCACGGCGCCGAGGACGACGAGGCGGGTGGTCGACATGCCCTCATGCTAACGGCTCGATCGTCGAGAATCGGCTTGTTTGCATGGTCAAAGTTACGTACAATCTGAACTAGTCAAAGTTGACTAAATGAAAGGAACCCGAAATGACGACTGCGGCGCCCGAAGTCCTTCCCCGCGATATCGCCCTGCGTCGGGCCTTCTCGATCTACCCGACCGGCGTCGTGGCGCTGGCCGCGGAGGTGGAAGGGCGTGCCGTCGGCATGGCGGTCAACTCGTTCACGTCGATCTCGCTGGAGCCAGCGCTCGTGGCGATCAGCGCCGCGCGCACGTCGAAGACCTGGCCGGTGCTGCGGGCCGTGCCCGAGCTCGGCATGAGCGTCCTCGCCGCCCACCACGAGCCGCTGAGCCGCATGCTCTCCTCCCGCGAGGGTGACCGCTTCGGCCAGCACGGGTGGCGCGCGACCGACGGCGGCGCGATCCTCATCGAGGACGCGGCGCTCTGGTTGACCTGCCGCCTGCACAGCACCTTCGACGGCGGAGACCACGAGATCGCTCTGTACGAGATCGCCGACATCAGCGTGTTCGGCGAGGTCGAGCCGCTCGTGTTCCACCAGAGCCGCTACCGCACGATCGCGACCTCCGAGACCGGGGAGTGAACCCGCCGCACCCCCGGTCGATCGCAGGCGAGGTGGTCCCCGGAGACGGCAGGGGGAGGGGGCTCGGCATCCCCACGGCGAACCTCTCCTGCGACGGCGCCGACCTGCCAGACGACGGCATCTACGCGGCCAGGGTGGGGATCGACGGCGCCGATCCGCGGATGCCGGCCACGGTCAGCGTCGGCACGAACCCCACGTTCGCGGGGGAGCGGCCCCGCAGGGTCGAGGTGCACGTGCACGACGTCGACCTCGACCTCTACGGGCGGCGCCTCGACGTCGTGCTGATCGCCGTCCTGCGGCCGACCCTGCGCTTCGCCGACGTGGCCGAGCTCGTCGCGCAGTCGGAGCGCGACATCGCCGGATGTCGGCGGGTGCTCGCCGCGCAGGACTGAGCGGATCCGTCCTGCCCGGGGTCACGCCCCGATGCCGCGCAGCACGATCTCGAGGCCGTGCTCGAATGCGGTGTCGACGTCGCCGCCCTGGCGGAAGCCGCCGTTCTGCTCCATCGTGCTGAAGCCGTAGGCCCACGCCGTGAGGGTGCGCGCGGACGACAGCGGATCGTCGGGGGAGATGCGGCGCACCGTGTCGAGCAGCATGGTCATGAGCGGAGCGATCGTCTCGGGCGAGGGGGTCGCGAGCGGTGCGGGGGCGCAGAACAGCAGCGTGGTGATGTTCGGGGAGCGCGCGGCCAGTGCCCGCAGCGCGCGGGCGGCTCCGGCCAGCACGTCCCGCGGCTCGTCCGACGCCGCCGCGATGGCCGAGATCTCCTCGCCCAGTTCGGTCGCCGCGTCATCGGCGGCGAGGCGCAGCAGCTCGTGCCGGTTCGCCGCGCGCTTGTACAGGCTCGGCGCGCGGACGCCGACGGATGCCGCGACCGTGCTCATGGTGACGGCATCCAGTCCGTCGCGCTCGGCGATGGATCGGATGGCGGCGACGAGCTCGGGAGTGCTCACTCTCTGCGGTGCGGGCATGCCTCCAGCATATGGCTATTGACTGTAGCCATCAAGGCTATGTATCGTAGCCAACATGACCGCACAGCTGCTCCGCATCGGCGACGACATCATCGCCATCCACGCCGTCGTGACCGACGAGGGTGTGACGCTCATCGACGCCGGGCTCTCCGGCGACCTCGGCATCCTCCGCGCCGCACTCCGCGACGCAGGGCGCTCGCTCTCCGACATCCGCGGCATCGTGCTGACCCACGGCGACGTCGACCACATCGGCATCGCCGAGCAGCTGCGCGCAGAGCACGGCATCCCCATCCACATCCTCGGTCTCGACGAGGACCTCGCCACGGGTCGCACGACCAAGAAGGTCAAGGCCGGGGAGTGGCGCCTCGGTCCGGTGCTGCGGTTCCTCTGGAACACGCTGCGCCGAGGGGGACTGCGCACCGTGCGTCCGCTCGAACTCCACGCCGTCTCCGACGGCGACGTGCTCGACCTCCCCGGGCGCCCCGAGTTCATCGCGACCCCCGGTCACACGCGGGGGTCGGCCGCGATCCGCGTGCCGGTCGTCGACGCGCTCTTCCTCGGCGACGCCATCACCACCCGCCACGTGCTCACGGGGGAGGGAGGGGCACGGCTCGCCCCCTTCAGCGAGGACACCGCCGAGACCCGCCGCAGTCTGGAGAGGCTCAGGGGCCTCCCCGAGACCCGCATCTTCCCCGGCCACGGCCCCGAGTTCACCGGCACGGCAGCGGCGCTGCTCGACGCCCTCGACGCGCGCGGCTGACCTCAGTCCCGCGCGGTCTGCAGCAGCGTCCACGCCTCCGCGCGGGCGGGGAAGGATCCCAGGTCGATTCCGAGCAGGACGCCGGCCTGCGAGATCCGCGAACGCAGCGTGTGGCGGTGCACGCCCAGCGCGAGCGCCGCCGGCTCGGCGCGGGCGTCGTGCTCGAGCCACGTCCGCAGCGCGTGCTCCAGGTCGCCGCCCGTCGCCGCGTCGTGGTCGCGCAGCGGTGCGAGCCGGGACTCGGCGACCAGCCGTGCCTCGTCGGTCGCGAGGGCGCTGAGGATGCTCGACCCCACCGTGTCCGCGTAGCGGAAGGCGCCGACGTCGCCCTGCTGGCGCAGCGAGGTCAGGGCCTGCGCGTGCGCACGGGTGAAAGCATCGTACGACTCCGGCTCGGAGACCCCGAGGCGGATGCCGAACCGCGAGGCCACGTCGTCGAACAGGTGCTCGTCTCCGGCGGAGACGCACATCACGACCCCCTCGACGGACTCGGCGACGAAAGACGCCGTGCCGTGGTCTGCGCGGCGGCGCTCCCACCAGTCGACGAGAGGCCCCGCGGGGGCGTCGGAGGCCACGGCGACGACCATCGGCGCCTGCGGGACGCCGCCGAGCACCCTCCTGGCGAGGGCCGGGTCGTCGGTCAGGAGCGAGCCGAGGAGCTGCGTGTGCAGGCGTCTGCGGCTGCGGGCGAGCTGCTCGCTCTGCTCCATCGCGAGGCCGGCCATGGCGATCACCGACGTCACGACGGTGCGCGCCTCGGAGTCGATCGCATCGACGGCGAGGGCGATCACCCCGCGGAGCTGTCCGCCCCGCCCCACGGTGAACAGCATGAACGTCTGTCCGTCGATGCTCAGCGACTGCCCGGCCTCGAGGCCGCGCGTGAGCACCTCGACGACCTGCCCGCCGAGCCCGGAGAGAACGTCGGGTGAGATGCCCTCGCGCGGATGCGACAGGGTGAGCGCGCCTGCGGCGTCGTACATGCCGACCCACGCGTCGAGCCGGCGGCCGAGCTCGGCGATCGTCGCGTCGAGTCCGTGCGGACGCAGCGCGGCCAGGGCCAGCGCCCGCTGCGTGTCGAGGGCCCACGAGCGGCGTGCGTACGCCTGGGCGGCGATCGCCTCCGAGTGCGCCCGCGCGACCGCGATGAACGGGGTGCGGTACGGGACCTCGAACAGCGGCATCCCTCGTGCGGCGCACGCCGCGATCAGCTCCTCGGGGATGCCGGCCCTGTGCACCTCGGTGCCGAAGCCGAGGCCGAGCACGCCGCGGTCGGAGAGTCGGCCCACATAGGTGTCGATGCTCGCCTCGTCGTCGAACTGCGTCCCCGTGGTCAGGAGCGCCAGGTCCTCGGAGAGGAACGGCGTGGGATCGGCGAGATCCGAGCTGTGGACCCAGCGCAGCGGACGGTCGAGCGCGCCCTCCGGCAGGGCCTCCTCGGCGGACACCAGGGCCAGCCCCAGGTCACGGCGGGCGAGCAGCGCGCGCAGCGCGGGGTGCTCCGTGGTGGGCACGGCGCTCCTTCGATGTACAGTCCGGAGAATCTTCTCCACAGATTGTACAGTTCGGCGAATGCAGCGGCATCCGGACCCGGAATACGCTCGCGGCATGGCACTCCTCGACACCGCAGCTGTAGCAGTTCCCCTCGGCGGACCCGAGCTCCCCCAGGAGCGTCGCCTCGTCACCGAGCTCCCCGGCCCCCGCTCCGCCGAGATCCTCGCCCGCAAGGCGGATGCCGTGGCAGCGGGCGTCGGACACACCGTTCCAGTCGCGGCCGTCGCCGCAGGCGGAGGCGTCGTCGTCGACGCCGACGGCAACTCGCTCATCGACCTCGGCTCCGGCATCGCCGTGACCACCGTGGGCAACGCGCACCCGAAGGTGGCCGCAGCCGTCGCCGCCCAGGCGGCGCAGTTCACCCACACCTGCTTCATGGTCTCGCCCTACGAGTCGTACATCGGCGTCGCCGAGGCGCTCAACCGCATCACCCCCGGTGACTTCGCCAAGAAGAGCGCGCTGTTCAACTCGGGCGCGGAGGCCGTCGAGAACGCGATCAAGATCGCCCGCAAGCACACCGGCCGCCAGGCCGTCGTGGCCTTCGACCACGGCTACCACGGCCGCACCAACCTGACCATGGCGCTGACCGCCAAGTCGATGCCCTACAAGAGCGGCTTCGGACCGTTCGCGCCCGAGGTGTACCGCGCCACCGCGTCGTACCCCTTCCGCGACGGACTCAGCGGCGCAGAGGCTGCGGCCCGCGCGATCCTCCAGCTCGAGAAGCAGATCGGCGCAGAGAACCTCGCCGCCGTCATCATCGAGCCGATCCAGGGCGAGGGCGGCTTCATCGTCCCCGCCGACGGGTTCCTCCCCGCGATCGTCGACTGGTGCCGTGCCAACGGCGTCGTCTTCATCGCCGACGAGGTGCAGACCGGCTTCGCCCGCACCGGAGCCATGTTCGCCAGCGAGATCTTCGGCATCGAGCCCGACCTCATCACCACGGCCAAGGGCATCGCCGGCGGACTTCCGCTCGCCGCGGTCACCGGCCGGGCCGAGATCATGGACGCCTCGCACTCGGGTGGCCTCGGCGGCACCTACGGAGGCAACCCGATCGCGTGCGCCGCGGCACTGGCCGCGATCGACGTGTTCGAGAACGACGGCATGATCGAGCGCGCTCGCGAGATCGGCGACATCCTGAAGGCCCGCCTCGCGGAGATCCAGCAGGGCGACGCCCGCGTCGGCGACATCCGCGGACACGGCGCGATGATCGCGGCGGAGTTCGTGGACCCCGAGACCAAGGCTCCGGATGCCGCGCTCACCGCCGCCGTCGCCAAGGCCTGCATCGCACAGGGCGTCATCGTCCTGACCTGCGGCACCTACGGCAACGTCATCCGCTTCCTCCCGCCGCTGTCCATCGGCGATGACCTTCTGAACGAGGGCATCGACGTCGTCGCAGCGGCACTCGCGGCCCACCCTGCGTGAGACGGATCGCGCTCTCGCGCGGTCCAGGCGCACAACGGGTCGCGCTCTCGCGCGGCCCAGGCGCACAACAGACGTCCGGTCGCGACTCGTGTCGGGGGATTTCGAGTCGCGGCCGGCATAACCGTTCCAACGAAGGAGTTGCACCATGGCTGAGATCACCCGTGACGTACTGATCATCGGAGCAGGAGCCGCCGGCACCACCGCCGCGAACGACCTGCGCAAGGCCGGCCTCTCTGTGGCCGTGCTCGAGGCGCGCGACCGCATCGGCGGCCGTCTCTGGACCGACGTCATCGACGGCGCCATGCTCGAGATCGGCGGACAGTGGGTCTCTCCCGACCAGGATGCGCTGAAGGACACGATCGAGGAGCTGGGCCTCGAGACCTACAGCCGCTATCGCGAGGGTGACAGCGTGTACGTCGGCCCCGACGGCCAGGTGCACCGCTTCACGGGGGAGATGTTCCCCGTGTCGGCCGAGACCGAGAAGGTCATCGCCGAGATCACCGAGCGTCTCGACGCCATGGTCGCCGAGATCGACCCCGACCAGCCCTGGGCGCACCCCCGTGCCAAGGAGTGGGACTCGGTCACGTGGGACGCGTGGCTGCGCCAGCAGACCGACGATGACGAAGCCGTGCGCAACCTCGCCTTCGCCACCGGGTCCGCGATGCTCACCAAGCCGACGCACTCGTTCTCGCTGCTGCAGTCGCTGCTGATGGCGTCCTCCGCCGGCTCGTACTCGAACCTCGTCGACGCCGACTTCATCCTCGACAAGCGCGTCGTGGGCGGTCTCCAGCAGGTTCCGCTGCTGCTGGCAGAGCGTCTCGGCGACGACGTCTTCCTGAACCAGCCGGTGCGCACCCTCGAGTGGAGCGACTCCGGCGTCGTCGCGACCACCGACGAGCTCACCGTCAAGGCCCGCTATGCGATCCTCGCCTTCGCGCCCGTGCTCTACAACCGCATCTCCTTCGTGCCGGCGCTTCCGCGCCGCCAGCACCAGATGCACCAGCACATCTCCATGGGCTTCGTCATCAAGGTGCACGCGGTCTACGACCGTCCGTTCTGGCGCGAGCAGGGCCTGAGCGGCACGGCCTTCAGCCCCTACGAGCTGTCGCACGAGGCGTACGACAACACCAACCACGGCGACGAGCGCGGCACCCTGGTCGGCTTCGTCAGCGACCAGAACGCCGACGACCTCTTCACGCTCTCGGCTGAGGAGCGCAAGGAGCGCATCCTCGAGTCGCTGTCGCACTACTACGGCCCCGAGGCCAAGAACCCGGTCGTCTACTACGAGAGCGACTGGGGCACCGAGGAGTGGACCCGCGGCGCCTACGCCGCCAGCTTCGACATGGGCGGCCTGCACCGCTACGGCGCCGACCTCCGCGCGGCCGTCGGACCCCTGCACTTCGCATGCAGCGACATGGCCGGCGCCGGCTACCAGCACGTCGACGGGGCGATCCGCATGGGCCACCTCGCCGCATCGAACATCGTGGCCGCGAGCCGCGACGCCGGCTGATGGCCGGAACCATCGTCGTCGGCTACACGGCGACGGACCAGGGAGCGGATGCCGCGGCTCTGGGCGCGCGCCTCGCGCGCAGCCTCGGCGCCTCCCTGCACCTGGTGATCGTGCTGCCCTCCGAGGGCACGCGCAGCCCCATCGTGCCGCCGGAGCGCGCCTACGAGGACCACATCCGCGCGCAGGCGAAGCAGTGGCTGTCGGAGGCCATCATGGCGCTGCCGCAGAACCTCACCCGCTCGGGGCACGTGCGGTTCGGCGAGTCGTTCGCCGAGGGGCTCATCGCCGCCGGTGAGGAGTTCGGCGCTCGACTGATCGTCGTCGGAGCTGCGGGCGGAGGCCTCTTCGGGCGTCATCGTCTCGGCAGCGTCGCCTCCGAGCTGCTGCACTCGTCCACCATCCCGGTGGCGCTGGCCACCGCCGGCGCCGCACAGGAGGACGACCACGTCGTCCCGCGTGTGACGGTGGCCGTCGGCACCCGGCCGGGCGCCGAGGTCCTGCTCGACGAGGCGACGTCCATCGCCGCCGACACCGGCACCGACCTCCGCCTCGTCTCCCTGGTGCCCTTCGACGTGCCCCCGGGGCTCGACACGGGCGCGATCCGCCTGGTCGGCAACGCCCACGCGCACGACGTGCTCGCGGTCGCGAAGGAGATCCTGCCCGACGACCTCGGCGCCGTGATCGAGGAGGCTCCCGGCGACAGCGTCGAGGACGCGGTCGCGAACCTGTCCTGGCTGCCCGGCGAGGTCATCCTCGTCGGATCCTCGCGGCTCGCGCAGCCGCGACGTCTGTTCCTCGGCTCCACGGCGGCGAAGATGCTGCACGTGCTGCCCGTTCCCATGATCGTCGTCCCGCGCACCCGCGCGGAAGGAGTGTGACCCATGAGCGAGTCGACGAAGCCTCTGCTCCCCACCGGCCCCGGATCCTCCGCATCCGGTGAGGCGGCGCCCGACGCCGAGCATCCGGTGACCGGCGGGATCTCGCGCAAGGGCCTGAGCGTCGGCACCGTGGGCGTGATGGGCGCCCTGGTGATGGGCATCTCGTGCATCGCCCCGGCGTACACGTACACCGCCGGCATCGGCGGCGCAGTGGGCGCCGTCGGATTCCAGGTTCCGGCGATCCTGCTGCTCGGATTCATCCCGATGCTGCTCGTCGCCTTCGGGTACCGAGAGCTCAACAACGCCATGCCCGACTCCGGCACGAGCTTCACCTGGGCGACCAGGGCCTTCGGCCCGTACGTCGGCTGGATGGCCGGGTGGGGTCTGATCGTCGCGACGATCCTGGTGCTGTCCAATCTCGCCGGCATCGCCGTCGACTTCCTCTTCCTGCTGATCTCGCAGATCTCGGGCAACGAGGCCATCGCCGAGATCACCCGCAACCCGTTCGTGAACGTGGCGGTGTGCCTCATCTTCGTCGCTCTCGCCGCCTGGGTGTCCTATCGGGACGTCTCGACCTCGCAGAAGCTGCAGTACGGCCTCGTGGCGTTCCAGATCGTGATCCTCGTGGTGTTCGCCGTGATGGCGATCGTCCAGACCGTCCAGGGCGGTGCCTTCGAGCCGCACATGCCCGAGCTCTCCTGGTTCAACCCCTTCGCGATCCAGGGCGGCCTGTCGGTGATCGTGATGGGGCTCTCCGCATCCGTCTTCATGTTCTGGGGGTGGGACGTCACCCTCACGATGAACGAGGAGGCCAAGGATCCCGAGCGCACGCCCGGACGCGCGGCCATGCTCACGGTGCTCTCGATCATCGCGATCTACCTGCTGCTCACGGTCAGCAGCCTGATGTACTCCGGCATCGGCGACAAGGGCCTCGGGCTCATGAACGAGGAGATCGGCGGCAACGTGTTCTTCGCGCTGTCGGGTCCGGTGATGGGCGGCCTCGCGTTCCTGCTCTCGCTGGCCGTGCTCACCTCCTCGGCGTCGTCGCTGCAGTCGACGTTCATCTCGCCGGCCAGGACCCTGCTGGCGATGGGTCACTACGGGGCGGTGCCCCAGCGATTCGCCGGGGTCAACCCGCGGTTCTTCACGCCGGGATTCGCGACGATCGCGTCCGCCATCGTCGCGGGCGGGTTCTACGCCGTGATGCGCTTCCTCAGCGAGGATGCGCTGTGGGACACGATCCTCGCGCTGGGCATGATGATCTGCTTCTACTACGGCATCACGGCGCTGTCGTGCGTGTGGTACTTCCGTCACCAGTGGTTCGACTCGGGCAAGGACTTCTTCTTCAAGCTCGCGAGCCCCCTCGTCGGCGGAGTCATCCTGCTGGTGCTCTTCGTGGTCACCGCGATCGACAGCCTCGCGCCCGACTTCGGATCGATCGCCATCGGCGCCGATGCGGACGGCGAGGGCGGCATCGGCATCGTGTTCTTCATCGGCGTCGGCCTGCTCGTCTTCGGCGCCGTGCTGATGATCGTCCAGCGGATCGTCAATCCCGACTTCTTCCGCGGCAAGACGCTGAGCGTGGACGCCCCGCCGAGCGCCCGTCGCCGCTGACACCCCTCTGCCCGCACCCCACAGAAAGAGAACCCATGAGCACTCAGACAGAGCAGGCGCTGCTCGACAGCATCCCCACCGGCCTCTTCATCGGCGGTCAGTGGATCGACGGCGAGACCGGAGCCACCTTCGACGTGCAGGACCCGGCCACCGGAGCGGTCATCCGCACCATCGCCGACGCGACGCCCGGCGACGGCATCCGCGCGCTCGACGCCGCCGTGGCGGCTCAGGACTCGTGGGCTGCGACCGCGCCCCGCACCCGCAGCGACATCCTGCGCCGCGCGTTCGACCTCGTGCAGGAGCACAAGGAGGACCTGGCGCTGCTGATGACCCTCGAGATGGGCAAGCCGCTCGCCGAGGCCAGGGGTGAGGTCGCCTACGGCGGCGAGTTCCTGCGCTGGTTCAGCGAGGAGGCCGTGCGCATCAGCGGTCGCTACGGCATCAACCCCGAGGGCACCGGGAACATGGTCGTCTCGCAGCGCCCGGTCGGGCCCTCGTTCTTCGTGACGCCGTGGAACTTCCCGTTCGCGATGGCGACGCGCAAGATCGCACCGGCTCTCGCCGCCGGCTGCACGGTCGTCATCAAGCCCCCGGCACTCACGCCGCTCACCACGATGTTCTTCACCTCGCTGCTCGAGAAGGCCGGTCTCCCGGCCGGCGTCGTGAACGTCGTGCAGACCTCGCGCTCGAGCGCGCTGTCGGCACCGATCATCGCCGACCCGCGTCTGCGGAAGCTGTCGTTCACCGGATCGACCGAGGTGGGTCGCAAGCTCATCGCCCAGGCCGCCGAGGGTGTGCTGCGCGTCTCGATGGAGCTCGGCGGCAACGCCCCGTTCGTCGTCTTCGACGACGCGGATCTGGACAAGGCCGTCGAGGGCGCCCTCGCGGCGAAGTTCCGCAACATCGGTCAGGCGTGCACGGCAGCCAACCGCTTCATCGTGCACAAGGACGTCGCCGCCGAGTTCGGCCGCCGGGTCACCGAGCGCGTCAACGCGATGAAGATCGGCCGGGGCACCGAGGAGGGCGTCGCGATCGGCCCGCTCATCGATGCGGATGCCGTCGCCAAGGCCGCCGAGCTCGTGGGCGACGCCGTCGACCGCGGCGCGACGCTGCTCGCTGGAGGCAAGGCGCTCGACGGCGCCGGCAGCTTCTACGAGCCCACCGTGCTCACCGACGTCGTCGCGGGCAGCGCGATCCTCCGTGAGGAGATCTTCGGCCCGGTCCTCGCGATCGCGACCTTCGAGACCGAGGAGGAGGCGGTCCGCCTCGCCAACGACACCGAGTACGGCCTGGTGTCGTACGTGTTCACCGAGAACCTGCAGCGCGGTCAGCGGATGATCGCCGACCTGGAGACGGGCATGATGGGGCTCAACGTCGGCGTGGTCTCCAACGCGGCCGCACCCTTCGGCGGCGTCAAGCAGTCCGGCGTCGGCCGCGAGGGCGGCCTCGAGGGCATCCACGAGTACCTGTCCACCAAGTACACGCTGATCCCGGTCTCCTGACCGGACGGCTCAGACGAGGAGAGAAATGGTCGACTACGCAGTCATCAACCCCGCCACCGGAGAGACGCTGGCGTCGTTCCCGACGCTGACGGACGCACAGGTCGAGGAGGCGCTCGCCGCCGCCGACAGCGCGCACCGGGAGTGGTCGCGAGGCACCACGGTCGCGGAGCGCGCTGCTCTGCTCCGTCGCGCCGCCGAGCTGCACCGCGAGCGTCGGGAGGAGCTGGCCGACATCTTCGTGCGCGAGATGGGCAAGCCCCGCGAGGCCGCGCTCGGAGAGGTCGACTTCGCCGCCGACATCGCCGAGTACTACGCCGACCAGGCCGAGGCGATCATGGCCGACCAGCCGATCGCGATCCTCGGCGACGGGTCCGCGCTCATCCGCCGTTCCTCCCTCGGTCCGCTCATCGGGATCATGCCGTGGAACTTCCCGGCGTACCAGATCGTGCGCTTCGCGGCGCCGAACCTGATCGTGGGCAACACGATCCTGCTGAAGCCGGCGCCGCAGTGCCCGGAGTCCTCGGCCGCTCTCGAGGCGATCTACCACGACGCGGGCTTCCCGAAGGGCGCGTACCAGAGCGTGCTCGCCACGAACGAGCAGATCGCGACGATGATCGCCGACCCGCGCGTGCAGGGCGTGTCACTGACGGGTTCGGAGCGCGCGGGCGCGGCGGTCGCTGAGATCGCCGGACGCAACCTGAAGAAGGTGGCGCTGGAGCTCGGCGGGTCCGACCCGTTCATCGTGCTGTCGACGGACGACATCGACGCGACCGTCGAGGCCGGCGTCGCCGCGCGTCTGGACAACAACGGTCAGGCTTGCAACGGCGCCAAGCGCTTCATCATCGTCGACGGCCTGTACGACGCCTTCGTGGAGAAGTTCACGGCGGCGATGGCCGCGGTCGAGGCGACCGATCCGACGCTCGACGACACGGTGCTCGGCCCCGTCGCCTCCGAGGTCGCGGCCGAGAACCTGCAGAAGCAGGTCGATCAGGCCGTGGAGCAGGGCGCGACCCTGCTCACCGGAGGCACCCGCGATGGCGCGTTCTTCGCGCCGACCGTGCTCGCCGACGTCACGCCCGAGATGAACGTCTACCGCGAGGAGCTCTTCGGCCCGGCGGCCGTCGTCTACCGCGTCGCGGATGAGGACGCCGCAGTGGCGCTCGCGAACGACACCACGTTCGGCCTCGGCTCGTACGTCTTCACGACGGATGCCGAGCAGGCGGAGCGCGTGGCCGACAAGATCGAGGCGGGCATGGTCTACGTCAACCTCGTCCTCGCCGACAGCCCCGAGCTGCCCTTCGGCGGAGTCAAGCGCAGCGGCACCGCCCGCGAGCTGGGCCACCTCGCCGCGGACGAGTTCGTCAACAAGAAGCTCATCCGCGTCGCCTGACCGGTGTGAGAAGGGGGTGGATGCCGGCATCCACCCCCTTTCTGCGTCTCTGAATGAGGGCGCGCGACGGTACGAGAGCGCGCGACACGACGAGCGCGCACGCCCTGGCACGCGTGCTCGGCCGCACCAGGACGCGCGACTCAGTCGAGGAGAGCGCGGACCTCGGCGGCCTCGGACGTGCGACCCAGGGACTCCAGCAGCGTGCCCAGCTCCAGAGCCGCGACCTCGCGCAGCTGCGGGAACTCCGCACCGTGATCGAGCGCGGCCCGGTACAGCGGCACGGCATCGGCGCCGCGCTCGTTGCCGGCGAGCAGCCGGGCGGCGAACAGCTCGGAACCGCCTGCGGACCCGACGTCTCCGAGTCCTGCGAAGCCGTCGGATGCCGTCAGCGCCGCGGCGACGGCCTCATCGATGCGCCCGAGGCTGCCGAGAGCCCGGCCGCGCGAGTCGGTCACGTCGGCGAGCAGCCATCCGGCGTCGTGCTCCTGGGCGAGCGCCGCCACCTCGTCGAACAGCGCGAAGGCGCGCTCGTCCTGACGTCCGCCGTAGGCCTGGCCGAGGTTGTGGAGCACGTCGGCGAGCGTGCCGATGGCCTCGGGGTCCTTCCGGACGATCTCGGATGCCGATTCGAGCAGCTCGATCGCATCGTCGTGCTCGTCGAACCGGGCCAGGATCTTCGCCCGCTCCAACAGCGACAGCGCCTGGTCTGCGTGCTGCTCGGCCTCGCCGTAGAGCTCGGCGGCGTATCCGTACGCGCCGACGGACTGCCCGAATTCACCCGCTGCAGCGAGCGCCCGCGCGAGCATGGAGGCGGTCATCGCGCGCGAACCCGCAGGGACCTCGCCCTGCTCCTCGCGCTCGAGCACCGTGCCGAAGAGCTCCGCGGCCTCCTCCGCGTCGCCGACCGCGAGCATGGCGCGCGCGAGGCGGAAGTCCGCCCCCGCGCGGTCGCCGTCCTCCTGCTCGGCGATCCGCGAGGTCACGCGGTAGCGGGCCAGCGCCTTCTCGGGGTCTCCTGCGTCCTCCCAGAGCGCTCCCGCGAGCAGGTGCGCCGAACCGAGCGCCGACGTCGCGCCGAGTCCGGCGAGCAGTCGGCACGCTTCGTCGGCGTCCGCCGCACCCAGCGCGTACTCCTCGTTGCCTCCGCGCAGCCTCGCCCGCGTCTGCAGGGCACGGGCGCGGTGGCCGATGCTGAGGTCGTCCTGCGCGAGGAACCGCTCGAGCAGCACGGACGCGGCCTCCAGGTCGCCCTTGCCCAGCACGGCGGACAGCGCGACCAGCGTGGTCGTGTTCGACAGGCGCGCGTCGTCGGCCGTGGCGAAGTGCCGCGCGGCGCGCTCGGCGAGGTCGAGCGCGGCATCCGTCTCGTCGGCCATGAGGTGCAGAGACGCGCGGCTGAGCGCGAGGTCTCCGCGCGACCAGGCGGGGAGGCCGTCATCGGCGCCGAGCTCGCGCTCCAGGCCCTCCGCGCTCTCCGGGGTGTTCAGGCCGAAGGTGGCGAGGCCGAGGCGCTCCTCCAGGTCGGCCTGCGCACTCAGACCCGCTGCACGCAGAGCCTCCAGCCGGGAGGGGAGCACCTCTGCGGCCTTCTCGGCGTGATCGAGGGCGACGAGGATGCCGATGCGCATCGAGAGCAGCTGGGCGCGTTTGGCGGGGTCTTCGCTCTCCAGCGCGCGGCCGAGTGCGTCGAGCGTCTCCTTCTCCGCCCCGTACTGCCCGAGGTTCATGGCGCGCTCGAACCAGCCGTCGGCGTCGAGCGGGGTCGAGGCGGGCGCCGTCTCCACGAAGGCGTCGGAGCGGATCGGCACGTCGTACTGCACGGAACCGAGGGCTCGCATGCGCGCGAGACTGCGGGCGTGGCCGTCGGTGCCGTCGCGCTCGTCGAAGGCGCTCCCGATGCGCTCGGCGGCGGCCCAGGACGCAGCGGCGAGCTCGGCGGCGCTCCAGACGCCCTCGCGCTCGCCGAACAGCGGCACCAGGGCGGCGGAATCCGCTCCCCGCACGGGGGTCTGTCCGTGGCCGGCCGCGGTGACGCGGTCGAGGGCGAGGGCGAACGCGGCCAGCGCGGCGAAGTGCGCATCGACGTTGAGGCCGTCGTGGGCGAGCCACGCGATGTGCCGCTCGACCATGGTGAGCGCACGGGCCTCGTTGCCGGTGATCGCGGCGAAGACGATGTTGTTCGCGACGATGCGGAGGTTGTCGGGGTTGTCCTTGGCGAGGCGGTAGCTGCGCAGGTGGGCGGTCTTGGCGTCATCGGGCCGTCCGGCGCGGAGATACGGCAGCAGTGCGCGCGATAGAGCGTGCTCGGGCTCCTCGCCGCAGGAGAACCCGCCCTCGATCATCTCCTCGACGAGCCGGATGGCCTCGTCGTCACGGTCGGTGTCGGCGAAGAACCCGGCGAACTGGCTGCGCCCGCACGCGTCGCAGTGGCTGTGCTCGTCGCGCGGGGTGGCCTCCAGCTGCACTCTGAGGGTCTCGGCGTCGTCGATGCGGCCGGCATCCCACGCGTCCTCGAAGCGCGCGGTGAGCACGCCGCTGAGGCCGAGGCCGGCCGTGCGGTAGTGCGCCTCCATGTCGTCGAGCACCGCGGAGATCTGCTCCACCGAGAACGCGGGGGAGGAGCGCAGCGCCGAGGCCATCCACTTGAACTGCCACATGAGGTCGGCGCCGCCGTAGTCGAGGTCGGAGGGGAAGCGCTGCGGGTCGGCGTCGTGGTGCGCGAGGCACCAGGCGAACGAGTTCAGCATCACGTCGGTGGCGCCGTTCATGTTCGCGGACGCGGTCTGCCGCATCCGCGCCTCGTACTCGAGCCGCTCGTCGCCGATCTCGAGCGCGAGCGCGACGGCATCCGAGACGAGGGCCTGCTCGGCCGGACCCCAGGGGGTGCGGTCGATCTCCTCGAGCAGCTGCTGGAAGCGCTTCTTGGGACGTGCCATGAGGGTGCCTTTCGGAGGTTCTCTCGATGTGTGCGCGGTGCGGAGGGGCTCAGTAGCCCTCGAAGGGGATCGCGTCGCCCTCGATGCCCGCCGAGAGCGAGACGAGATCGGCGAGTGCGCTGGTCATCAGTGCACGGTCCGCGTCGGACAGCGGATGGTGTCCGGCGAGCAGCGCCTGGATGTAGAGCAGCTGCACCGTGCGGGCGAAGACCGCGTCGTCGTGCACGCGCACGAGCGCCCGCACGACGCGATTCGACCAGTTCAGGCACAGACGCGCGCTGAGATCGTCGTCGCGGGTGGAGGACACGGTCGAGTCGATGCGGTCGAGCACTCCGCCCCACAGCGACCCGGTGATGCCCTTGGTGCGCTTGCGATCGATGGCGCGCAGCACCTCGGGGTCGGCGACGTACAGTCCGGTGAGGTCGGTGCGATCGATCGAGCGGACGACGACGGCGCAGCCGGATGCCGCGAGCACGGAGCCGGCGCGGGACTCCAGCGCCACCGCGGCCTCACGGTCGTCGAGCGGGGGAGGGTCGAGCCTGTCGAGCTCGCCCGTCACGTCCACCTGCTCGATCGTGACCCCCGGATAGAGCTCCGGGAGCAGGCGGACGAGGTCGGCGTCGAAGAGGTAGCCGCCGTTGACCAGGATCTCGGAGCTCGGCGAGATGCCCGCGACCTGGCGGAACTCGTCGACCGTGGCGGCGAAGCGCACGTGCGGATACCTCTCGGCGAGGTCGCCGATGCGCATGGTGCCGTGCGTGGTCTCCAGCGTGAGCCAGCGGGTGATGAACTTCGCGAGCTCCTCGTCGTGCCGCACGAGGGACTTCAGCCCGACCTCGTGGATCGCGACGAACTGCGCGAGACGGTGGGGCTCGCTGAGGCCGAGCTCGAGCACCCAGCGGCGGATGCCGGCGCCGAGCTGCTCCCGGACGCGCTCGAGGGCCGCGTCCTCCACGAGCGACTCACGACTCGCTGTGGGGGCGAGGCCGGTGGAGTCCACCACCGCGCGCACGAAGAACGCCCAGTCCGGCAGCACGTCGTCGACGCGCTCGGAGAGGAGCATGCGCCCCAGGTACATGCGCGTCGCCTGCCTGGCGCCCGGCGGCGGGGCGAAGGGGAGGACGTAGGCGAGGCCGCGGGTGCCGGTCGCGGGCTCCGCGAGCTCGATGACGTCGAGGGGGCCGGCGCCGAGCAGATCGCGACCGTACTGCACCGCGTCCTCGGGGGCTCCGTCGAGGAAGGGTGCAGGGCGGGTGATGTCGATCTCACCGGACGGGGTGTCGACCGTGACCCGCACCGGGAGGAACTCGCCGAACGTCGTCGCGAGTTCGCGCACGGCGGCGGGACGGAGCAGCTCGTCGGCGTCGAAACGCGGCACGAGGTGCACGCTGGTTCCGATCGGCAGCTCCTCATCGATCTCGACGACCTGGAAGGTGCCGTCTGCGCTGCCGGTCCACTCGACGGAGGCGCCGCCGCGCGCGCTGCGGGAGCGGATCACGATCGTGTCGGCCACCATGAAGCAGCTCAGCAGGCCGATGCCGAACTGGCCGAGGTAGTCGCTGCGGGGCATGTCGAAGATGTCGCGCTTGGAGGAGCGCCCCACGGTGGCGAGCAGATCGGCGACCTCGGATGCGGTCAGTCCCACCCCGTCATCGCGCAGGACGAACTCGCCCGTTGCATCCGTCAGAGGGGAGATCGTGATGCGTCCGCCCGCCCCGTCGACGTCCCTGCGGGCCGTGATCGCGTCGCGTGCGTTCTGGAGCAGCTCGCGCAGATAGACGCGGGGGCTGGAGTAGATGTGCCTGCTGAGCAGGTCGACGACGCCGCGCAGATCGACCTGGAACTGCTGCACCTCTGCGCTCACGTGGGCTCCCTCCGCATACACCCGCCTGCCGAGCCTAACAACAACGGCATTCGGAGCAGCGGTTCGAGAGCGCCGCGCGGATGCCGTATGCTGGTGGAGCAGTTGTTGTCTGCAATCTTTCGCTGTGCCCCGATCCACCGATCAGTGCGCGGAGGAGGGCGGCGGATGACGACCCCGAGACCAACCGGTCTCTAGGGCGGTAGCTCAATTGGCAGAGCAGCGGTCTCCAAAACCGCAGGTTGCAGGTTCGATTCCTGTCCGCCCTGCGCGTCAGCGCAACGCTGACACACGAAAGGTACATTCAGGATGGATCAGGACGAACCGCGCGGCGAAGTCGTCGCGGCCGGTGCCACCCGTGAGAAGAAGCGCGGCTTCTTCGCCAGGTTCTTCGGCGGCATCGCCCTGTTCCTCCGCCAGGTCATCGCTGAGCTCCGCAAGGTCGTCACTCCGACCCGCAAGGAGCTGATCAAGTTCACCGCGGTGGTGCTCGTCTTCGTTCTCATCGTCATGGGCATCGTCTACGGACTGGACACCTTGTTCGCGTGGCTGACGCACGTGGTGTTCGGGGTTCCCGGCACCTGATGCCCCGCGGCTTCGGCCGCACACTTGGAGAAGAAACAACGTGTCTGAACGCTATTCCGACGACGCCGACTGGGCGACCGCTGCAGAGCAGTCCAGCGAGGAGGACGAAGCCCAGGAGGGCAACGTCCTCGCAGCGGAGGAGTTCTCGGTCACCTCGGCCGAGCACGTCGCCATCCACATCGAAGATGAGGACGAGAGCGACGACAGCGCTGCAGACGACATCGACATCGACGACCCGGAGGCGGACGCGATCGTGAACGACGCTCTCAACCTGGACGAAGCGGCTGAGTCTGAGGCTGCCGCTGAGGTCCTCAACGATTCCGTGGCCGAGGAGGCCGCCGACCTCGAGGCCGCTGCGGCCGAGGAGGTCACCCCCTACGACGGCCCCGACCTCGGCGCCGACGACGAGCAGGGCGACGAGGACGAGGCATCCGACGAGGATGCCGAGGAGGACCCGTACGAGGCCTTCCGCATGGACCTCCGCATGCTCCCCGGCAAGTGGTACGTCATCCACTCCTATGCCGGCTTCGAGCGCAAGGTCAAGGCGAACATCGAGCAGCGCAAGTCGACGCTCGAGGTCGAGGACGAGATCTACCAGATCGAGGTCCCGATGGAGGACGTCGTCGAGATCAAGAACGGCCAGCGCAAGATGGTCAACCGCGTGCGCATCCCCGGCTACGTGCTGGTGCGCATGGAGCTCAACGAGGACACCTGGTCGGTCGTCCGCCACACGCCCGGTGTCACCGGCTTCGTCGGCAACGCGCACAACCCGACCCCGCTGCGCTTCGAGGAGGCCTTCAACATGCTGAAGGCGCTCGTCGAGGTCAAGGACGTCCCGACCGCCAAGAACATCGCGGCCAAGGGCGGCCTCGCCGTCGCACGCCCCGTGCAGGCCGAGGTCGACTTCGAGGTCGGCGAGACCATCACGATCAAGGAGGGCTCGTTCGCGGGTCTTCCCGGTTCGATCAGCGAGATCAAGCCCGAGAGCGGCAAGCTCACGGTGCTCGTCTCCCTCTTCGAGCGCGAGACCCCGGTCGAGCTGTCGTTCGACCAGGTCACCAAGATGATCTGACATACGCTTCGCTGCGAACGGCCGTCCCTTCCGGGGCGGCCGTTCGTGCGTGTGCCGGCATCCTCTCCGCACGTTCGCGCGCGGCCGAGGGGAGGGCGGAGCAGTCGAGTCGCGATGGGCGTCGGCATCGGGTAGACTCATGTGGTTTGTGTGCCGCTTCGGCGTGCGCGCAGACGACCACGATCCGGAGAGGCCGGATCTGTGGGAGAAGCGGATGCCTCGGCATCCGATTCGACGAAAGGAAAGAGAATGGCACCGAAGAAGAAGGTGACCGGCCTGATCAAGCTTCAGATCAACGCCGGTGCAGCCAACCCGGCGCCGCCGATCGGCCCCGCGCTCGGTCAGCATGGCGTCAACATCATGGAGTTCTGCAAGGCGTACAACGCCGCGACCGAGTCGCAGCGCGGCAACGTCATCCCCGTGGAGATCACCGTCTACGAGGACCGCAGCTTCACCTTCATCCTGAAGACCCCGCCGGCTGCGGAGCTCATCAAGAAGGCCGCAGGCGTCCAGAAGGGCTCTGCCACCCCGCACACCGTCAAGGTCGCGAAGATCACCAAGGACCAGGTCCGTCAGATCGCCGAGACCAAGCAGGCCGACCTGAACGCGAACGACATCGAGGCCGCCTCGAAGATCATCGCCGGCACCGCCCGTTCCATGGGCATCACGGTCGAGGGCTGAGGAGAATAATCATGGCTACCAAGTCCAAGGCTTACAAGGCTGCCGCCGAGAAGATCGAGGCAGACCGTTTCTACACTCCCGCTGAGGCTGTCGCCCTGGCGAAGGAGACCGGATCGTCGAAGTTCGACTCGACCGTCGAGGTCGCGCTGAAGCTCTCGGTCGACCCCCGCAAGGCAGACCAGATGGTGCGCGGCACCGTCATCCTGCCCCACGGCACCGGCAAGACCGCCCGCGTCATCGTGTTCGCCACCGGCCCCGCTGCCGAGGCTGCGATCGCCGCTGGTGCAGACGAGGTCGGCGGCGCCGAGCTCATCGAGAAGGTCGCCGGCGGCTGGACCGCGTTCGACGCGGCCGTCTCCACCCCGGAGCTCATGGGCCAGGTCGGTCGTCTCGGAAAGGTCCTGGGTCCGCGTGGACTCATGCCGAACCCGAAGACCGGCACCGTGACCCCGAACACGGCCAAGGCCGTCGAGGAGATCAAGGGCGGAAAGATCGAGTTCCGCGTCGACAAGCACGCCAACGTGCACTTCGTCGTCGGCAAGGCGTCCTTCACCGCCGAGCAGCTGAACGAGAACATCGGCGCAGCGCTCGAGGAGATCGTCCGCCTCAAGCCGTCCAGCTCCAAGGGCCGCTACATCCAGAAGGGTGCGGTGTCGACCACGTTCGGCCCCGGCATCCCGCTGGACGTCAACGCCATCTGAGCCTGATTCGCTCTCGAAGAGCCCCCGCCGTCACGGCGGGGGCTCTTCTGCGTCCTGGAGTAGGCTGGCACCCCGACACGGAACGTCACGAGATGCGACATATCGCGGACTCGTGCATAGGGTGAGATTCGCTCGAAAACGCGCGCACAGCATCCGCGCTCACGCACCCAGGAGGGTAAGCACATGTCCCGTCGCCTCATCGCCGTCACGGCACTCGTCCTCGCAGCATCCGCTCTCACCGCCTGCAGCGGCTCCACCGCACCGGCGTCGAGCAGCTCGTCGAGCGCGGAGGGCGCCGACTTCGGACTCGTGAAGGACGGCACCCTCACGGTGGCCACGGAGGGCACCTACCGCCCGTTCAGCTTCCACGCCGACGGCGGCACGGGCGACCTGACTGGCTACGACGTCGAGATCATCCAGGCCGTCGGCGACAAGCTCGGTCTCAAGGTCGAGTTCCAGGAGACGCAGTGGGATGCGATCTTCGCGGGGCTGGATGCCGGTCGCTTCGACGTGATCGCCAACCAGGTCACCATCAACGACGAGCGCGAGAAGCAGTACCTCTTCAGCACCCCGTACACGGTGTCGCCCGGGGTGATCGTGGTCAAGGAGGATGACGACTCGATCAGCTCCTTCGCCGACCTCAAGGGCAAGACCACGGCTCAGTCGTTGACCAGCAACTGGAACGACCTCGCCACGGAGTCGGGGGCGAAGGTCGAGGGCGTCGAGGGCTGGGCGCAGGCCGTCGCGCTGCTCCGCCAGGGCCGCGTGGACGCGACCATCAACGACAAGCTCACGTTCCTCGACTACGAGACCACCGACGGTCCCACCGGGCTGAAGATCGCCGCGGAGACCGATGAGGCCGGCAAGCAGGCCTTCGCGTTCACCAAGGACAAGAAGACCCTCGTCGCCGCCGTGGACAAGGCTCTCGACGAGCTCCGCGCCGACGGCACGCTGGCGGAGATCAGCAAGAAGTACTTCGGCGAAGACGTCACCGAGTAGCCGATGGACTCTCCCGACAGCGTCTGGCAGCTCTTCCTGGGTTCGCTGGGGCCGATCGCCCTCGCCGGGCTCACGGTGACGGTGCCGCTCGCGCTGATCTCGTTCGCGATCGGACTGCTGATCGCGGTCGGGATCGCGCTGATGCGGATCTCGGTCAATCCGGTGCTGTCGAACGCCGCGCGGTTCTACATCTCGGTCATCCGCGGGACGCCGCTGCTCGTGCAGCTGTTCGTCATCTTCTACGGGATGCCGTCGATCGGGATCACGATCGACCCGTGGCCCAGCGCGATCATCGCCCTGTCGCTGAATGTCGGCGGCTACGGTGCGGAGATCGTGCGGGCCGCGATCCTGTCGGTGCCGAAGGGGCAGTGGGAGGCCGCGTACACGGTCGGCATGAACCGCTCGCGAGCGCTCACCCGCATCATCCTCCCGCAGGCTGCGCGCGTGTCGGTGCCCCCGCTGTCCAACACCTTCATCTCGCTGGTGAAGGACACATCGCTGGCGTCTCTCATCCTCGTGACCGAGCTGTTCAAGGTCGCGCAGCAGATCGCCTCGACGACCTACGAGTTCATGGCGCTCTACCTCGCCGCCGCGCTCGTCTACTGGGTGTTCTGCCTCGTCCTGTCCTTCGGGCAGGGCGCCCTCGAGAGGAGGCTCGACAGTCGTGTCGCGCACTAGCGGATCCACGCCCCTTCTCGCCGCATCGCAGCTGTACAAGCGGTTCGGCGACAACGAGGTGCTCCGGGGCATCGACCTCACGCTGCACCGCGGCGAGGTCGTCGTCCTGATCGGTCCGAGCGGATCGGGCAAGACGACCGTGCTTCGCTCGCTGAACGGACTCGAGACGCCCGACGGGGGCACGATCCTCGTCGACGGCGGGCCAGAGGTCGACTTCTCCTCGAAGGTTCCGCAGAAGCTGAGGTTCGCACTGCGGGACCGCTCGGCGATGGTGTTCCAGCACCACAACCTCTTCCCGCACCTCACGGTGCTGGAGAACGTGATCGAGGGGCCGTGGCGGGTGCAGGGGCGCCCGAAGGCGGAGGTGATCGCCGAGGCCAGGGTCCTGCTCGCTCGCGTGGGTCTCGAAGACAAGGCGGACGCCCGCCCGCACCAGCTCTCCGGCGGGCAGCAGCAGCGCGTCGGCATCGTGCGCGCTCTCGCCCTCAAGCCCGATCTCCTGCTGTTCGACGAGCCGACCAGCGCGCTCGACCCGGAGCTGGTCGGCGAGGTGCTCCTGGTCATCAAGGAGCTCGCCGACGAGGGATGGAGCATGGTCGTCGTCACCCACGAGCTGAGCTTCGCCCGCGAGGCCGCAGATCACGTGCTGTTCATGGACGGCGGCGTCGTCGTGGAGGAGGGGCCGCCGGCCGAGGTGTTCGGGGCTCCCCGCGAGGAGCGCACGCAGCGGTTCCTGACGCGCATCCTGCGCCCCCTCGACGGCGCCTGACCGCGTTCCGGTCGCAAACCGCGTCGCGTTCCGGTCGCAAACCTGGTCGAGCTGAGGCTGGTTTCGGAGCCGAGTTCGCGACCGGAGCCTTCTGCGCGGCCGGTGGAATCCGAAGTGGAGACTGCGCGTCAGCCGCCCAGGACGGGCAGCACGAGCGAGACGGCCAGCGCGATCATCACGACCGCGATCACGCCGTCGAGGATGCGCCAGGACCGCGCTGTGCGCAGCCAGCGTCCGAGATAGCGCGCGCCGAAGCCAAGGGCGGTGAACCACAGGATGCTGGCCGCGATGGCCCCCGCCGCGAACAGCCACCGCTGCTCGCCGTGCGTGGCGGCGATCGAGCCGAGCATCAGCACCGTGTCGAGGTAGACGTGCGGGTTCAGCCAGGTGAGGGCCAGAGTGGTGAGCGCCACGGGTGCGAGCCGGGTCCGGGTGAGCGTGGTGGGGCCGGCGTCGGAGCCGGATGCCGCGGCGCCCGGTTCGTCCACGGTGAGGTGCTCGCCGCCGCGCCAGGCTCGACGGGCCGCGAGCAGACCGTAGGCCAGCAGGAACAGGGCTCCGGCCCACCGCGCGACGACGACGAGCCACGGCGCCGCCGAGATCACGAAGCCGAGACCCGCGACGCCGGCGGCGATGAGGGCGGCGTCGGAGGCGGCGCAGATGATGACGACCGCCAGCACGTGCTCTCGGCGGATGCCCTGACGCAGCACGAACACGTTCTGGGCGCCGATGGCGACGATGAGGGAGAGGCCGAGTCCGAGACCGGCGAGCACGGTGAGCATGGTTCCACGCTACGAACGCGCAAGCGAAAGCACCAGCGAAGATTCCTTGTGAACCATTAGCATCACTTACTATGCGAATCGATCCCGAACTGGCGGCCACCGTCGCGGCGGTGGCCGACGAGGGCACGCTCGATGCGGCATCCCGACGACTGCGGATCACGCCCTCCGCCGTGAGCCAGCGGCTGAAGACGCTGGAGCAGCAGCTGGGGCGGGTGCTCGTGGTGCGCACGAAGCCCGTGCAGCTCACCGAGGCCGGTGAGGCGGTCGTGCGCCTCGCCCGCCAGGTCGCGCTGCTGGAGCACGACGCGCTCTCGGGACTCGGCCTCGACGAGGAGGGCGCGCGCATCAGCATCCCGCTGGCCGTGAACGCCGACTCGATGGCGACCTGGTTCCTGCCGCCGCTCGCCCGGCTGTCGGCGGAGCACGCGATCGACTTCGACCTGCATCGCGACGATCAGAACTTCACCGCTCGCCTGCTGGAGTCGGGCGCCGTCATGGCTGCGGTCACGAGCGAGGAGGCCCCCGTCGCCGGATGCTCGGTGTCGCCGCTCGGCGTGCTCGAGTACCGGGCGATGGCCGAACCCTCTTTCGCCGCCCGCTGGTTCCCCGAGGGAGTCACCCGGGACGCGCTCGGCGCGGCGCCGTTCGTGGACTTCGACCGCAGGGACACCCTGCAGCACGAGTGGCTCAGAGCGATGAAGGTCTCGCATCAGTCGGTGCCGCGGCACTACGTGCCCGCCTCGCACGACTACGCCCTCGCGGTGGAGTTCGGCCTCGGCTGGGGGATGCTCCCGCTGCTGCAGGGCGCGCACGGGCTGGTCCCGCTCGGAGGCCCGACGCTGCGCGTGCGGCTGTACTGGCAGCAGTGGAACCTGCGCAGCACGCTGCTCGACACGATCGCGGCCGAGATCGCCGCCGAGGCCGGTCGGGTGCTCGGCTAGCGGTTCGGCGTCGCGCCCGAGACCAGAGCGTGCAGCAGGTGCGTGAGGTTGTCGATGTCCGTGACGCTCCAGTCGGTGAGCGTCGTCATGAGCAGGCCCTCCTGCGGCAGCCGGGCCTGGGCGAGACGTTCCTCCCCGTGCGGGGTGAGCCGCAGCAGGAAGGAGCGGCCGTCGCTCGGGTCGGCGGAGCGCTCGACGAGTCCGAGGCCCTCCAGCTCGCGCACCGTGCGGCTCACCTGGCCCTTGTCCGACAGCATCCGCTCCGCGAGCGTCGACACCGTGACCTGCTCGCACCGGGCGATCGTGGTCAGCGTCTTGTACGCGCCGGGGAGCATGCCCGGACTGACCCGGTTCGCGTTCTCCAGGAGCACCCGACGGAAGTTCGTGATGAGCTCGCTGAACTCCGCCTCGAGGGCGCGGACCGCGACGGCCCGCGCCTCAGAGGACTCAGACTCTGCCATCGGATGCTGCTTCGCCGGTGCGGTGGGACACAACCTGCACTGTACCGGTCGGAGCGCCCGCGAGAGCCTCGGCGTCGGCGATCGCGACGTCGGCGGCCTCCTCCACGACACGGTGCTCGTCGTCGGAGCCGGCCTCCGCCTTGGCGCGCTCGCTGGTCGTCATGCGGGTCAGCGGCCTGTTCGGGAGGAACAGGATCGCGATCAGGCTCAGCACGGCCAGAGGGATGCCGATGAGGAATGCGTGCGAGATCGCCTGGGCGTAGAAGTCCTCGACCAGGGAGCGCACGGGCTCGGGGAGCAGACGCACTTCGGGAACCGTGCCGCTGCTGAGCGCGGTGGCGACCTCCTGCGCCTTGTCGCCGGTCTGGGCGATCGCGGCCATCAGGTCTTCCTTGCCGTTCGTGAACAGATCGGTGATCTTGTTCGCGAGGAAGGCGCCCATGACCGAGACGCCGATGGTGCCGCCGAGGCTGCGGAAGAAGGTGACGCCGGAGGAGGCGACGCCGATCTCCGTGGGCTTGGCGACGTTCTGCACGATGAGCACGAGGTTCTGCATCGTCATGCCGACGCCGGCGCCGGTGAGGAACATGTAGACGGAGACGAGCGCGAAGTTCGTGTCGTAGTGCAGCGTCGAGAGCAGGGAGGAGCCGGCGATCAGCAGCACGGAGCCGAGGATCAGGTAGCCCTTCCACTTTCCGTAGCGGGTCACGAGCTGACCGACGACCATCGACGAGATGAGGAGTCCCGCCATCATCGGCAGCGTCATGAGACCGGCCTCGGTGGGCGAGGCTCCGCGCGAGAGCTGCATGTACTGCGCGAGGTAGACGGAGGTGCCGAACATCGCGACGCCGATGGAGATCGAGGCGAGCACGGAGAGGGTGAAGGTGCGTCCGCGGAACAGCGTCAGCGGGATGAGCGGCTCGCGCACCTTGAGCTCGACGATGATGAACAGGATCGTCGCGAGGAGGACCCCGCCGATCATGAGGATCGTCTCGATGCCCCACCAGTCGAAGTTCGTGCCGGCGTTGGTGATCCAGATCAGCAGGAGCGAGACGGCGGCGGAGAGCAGCACGATGCCGACGTAGTCGACCGAGACCTTGCGGGTGCGCTCGGCCTTGATGTGGAGGGTCTTCTGCAGGATGATCAGGGCCGCGACGGCGAAGGGCAGTGCGACGAAGAAGTTCCAGCGCCAGTTGATGCTGTCGGTGATCCAGCCGCCGAGCAGCGGTCCGCCGACGGTGGCGACGGCCATGACCGCGCCGAACAGGCCCATGTAGCGGCCGCGTTCGCGCGGGCTGATGATGTCGGCCATGATGACCTGGCTGAGGGCGGCGAGGCCGCCGGCGCCGAGTCCCTGCACGGCGCGGAAGGCGATGAGCATGCCGGTGTCCTGCGCGAAACCCGCGGCGGCGGTCGCGAGCACGAAGATCACGATCGCGATCTGGATCAGCAGCTTGCGGTTGAAGAGGTCGGCGAGCTTGCCCCAGATCGGGGTCGAGATCGCCGTGGTGAGCAGCGTGGAGGTGATCACCCAGGTGTAGGCGGCCTGGTCGCCGCCGAGATCGTGGACGATGACGGGCATCGAGGTGGAGACCACCGTGCCGGCGATCATCGAGACGAACATGCCGAGAAGGAGCCCGGTGAGGGCTTCGAGCACCTGGCGGTGCGTCATTCCGGCGGGAGAATCCGTGGTCATGCAGAAGGCCTTTCGCAGTCGGAGGGGGATGCTGCGACAGCTCTGGCGCGCACGAGATAGTTGAACTTCGTCAACTATACGCCGAATGGTTGAGATAGGTCAACTACATACGCGAGAGGCGTCGTTTCGTCTCGTCGCTGCGCTCCTCGCTCAACGACCGGGGCAGGGCCCGCGCCCCGCCGGTCGTTGAGCGAGCGCGGCGAGACGACACGTCGGAGGCGCGGGACCTAGGGCAGCGAGATCGGCCCGGCCGACGCGGTGCCCAGATTCACGCTCGTGGGCAGCAGCGCGTCGAGCAGCCCGATGCGCAGCGCCGTGACCTTGTACTCCGCTGTCGCTGTGCTCGTGGCAGGGATGAAGGGCGAGACAGGGGGCGCGTTCGGGCGATCGGGCTGCACGTTCACGTACAGCGAGAAGATCGGAGCGAGCGCGCCGAAGACCGCGGCGACGGCATTCGCGACGACGGGCACGCCGGCGGCGAGCACGCCGTCGAGGGCGGTGACCACGGAGAAGACGTCGTCGACGACGGCCTTGATGACGTTGCGGAGCGTGCCGACGAGGGGATTGAGCAGCGCGAGAACGGGAGTGAGCAGAGCCCCGAGCACGGGGGTGAGGATGCCGAGGTCGACGATCGTGACGCTCACGCCGGCGTTCAGCAGTGACGTGCCGGAGGTGTGCAGCGCGCCGAGGTTCGCGTCGAGGTTGATCTTCACATCGGCGACCTTGATCACCACGTCGGGGATGAGCGGAGGGATCCCGGCGACGGTGGCCTTGACCTCCGCGCTCACGTCGATCTTGACCCTCGGCAGGCCGGCGACCGTGGTGAGAGCGCTGATGACCTGGGTCCGCCAGGCCGTCACCAGGTTCGTCACGCGCGTTCCGATGTTCGTCAGCACCGCGGGCGTCAGCAGGAACTGCGTGTTCGGAGCGAGGTCGTTCAGCCCGTTCGCGCCGTTCAGCAGCCGTGCGAGGTTCACCCTGATCAGACCGTCGCGGGGGCTGAGGGTGACGATGCCGTCGGCATCCGAGAAGCCTGCGAGGAGGGCGGAGACCGCCGGCGCGACCTGCGGGATGTTCGTGACCGACACCCCGGAGCCCGCGGTCGACACGCTGAGGACGCCGAGGTCGAGATGGAGCTGATTGAGCACTCCGGTGATGCCGGACGAGAGGGAGGCCTGCAGTCCGTTCAGCTTGGCCTGGAGCTGGGTGACCGAGGTGTCGACCTGCCCGACGAGCCCGGAGAGCACGGGAGCCGTCAGCGTGAGGTCGAGCCCCGCGATGTCGTAGTCGCGGGCGACGGCGGTCGTTGCGGCCGGTACGTCCCACGTCGCCTCGCGCAGCACATCGCAGCCGTCGACGCGGGACAGGGCCGACACCGCGCCGATGTCGAGCGCGGCGTTCGTCAGGTTCGACGTGATCGCGCTGCCGAGCACGCCGTTCAGCGTCAGCGAGCCCGTGCGCGGCGGGGTGGATGATCCGTACTCGCCGATCGTCGCGATGCCGGACTGGTTGGTCACCGCTCCTGTCGCTCCGGTCGCGAGGCCCTTCGGCGTCACCTGCGAGTACTGCGACAGGGTGCCGACGGCGAAGTCGGGCACGGCTGCCTGGATGGTCGGCAGCGACACCGTCGCCAGGGGAGCGGGGAGGATGCCGACGTTGAGCGAGGTCGCCCTGGTGAACGTCGTCGTCGAACCGGGGTCGAGGTCGTGCGCGTTCTGCGCGGGGGAGTAGGTCTCGGTGAGCGCGCCGTCGATCGCGTCGCGGACGCCGTTGACGGCGGCGACGGTGTCGAGATCGGTGCCGAGCAGAGTGCCGCTGACCTGGCGGCCGGCGGATGTGGCCGAGAAGCCGGTGTCGGTCCCGCACCTCAGCGAGGACGTTCCGACGGGCGCGGCGTGCGCCCACTCGGCGTCCCGCCAGCTCGCCAGAGAGGTGGAGGTCGCCACGGGCACGGCGAGGATCGCGACGGCACCGACGGCGAGCCACGCGCGCAGGCGGTTCACGTCGCATCCTCCGTCGGCTCGGTGCGGCGCAGCATCCGGACTCCGATGCCCGCGCCCACGGCGGCCAGCGCGACCCCGAGCATCTGCAGCAGGGCGACCCCGTCGATGCCGGTGGCGGCGAGCGGTCCGCCGGCGGGCGGAGCGGCCGCGTCCGTGCGGGCGGCGGTGAGGCCGACGCCCACGGTCGCGTCGAGGCCCTTGCCCTCCTCGTCGGCAGGGATTCCGTCGAGCGTCGCCGTGACGAGCATGTGCTGCGCCGATCCGGCGGCGAGATCTACGAGGTAGGTGCGCGGGGAGGAGGCGGATGCCGTCGCCGGGGGCAGCGTCGTCGCACCGCCGGGAGCGGCGCACGTCGGAGTGCCGGACGGCATCCCGGTCCACTCCGTGAGGCACTGCTGGAACACGACCCGCAGACCCTGCGGGTCGCGGGCGAGCTCTCCCTCGGCCGTCAGCACGACCGACAGAGTCGCGGGCCCGGACGGGTCGTCGTGGGCGGCGCGGATCTCCCAGTACCCCCGATCGCCCGGAGACAGCACGAGGGACTCACCCGGGGAGAGCGCGTGGGCGCTCTGCGCGTCGCGGACGATCCACGGCGATGTCTCCAGCGTGAGATGTCCGGGTGACTGGCCGGGGTCGGTGAAGAACGGCGCCGCCTGGGCTGCGGCCGTTCCGGCGAGCACCGCCCCCGCACCCGCGCACACGACGATCAGGGTCCCGCCGACGATGCGGCGGAACCGGTCTCGACGTGTCATGACCGTCATCGTCTGCTCGGCCACAGCACCCAGAGGACGGCGCCGGCGAGCACCAGGCCCAGCACCGCGAGGCCGATCGGCGAGGTCACGGCCGAGAGCACGAACCCGAGTCCGGGGATCGCGAACAGCACGACCCCCGCACGCGTGACGACGTACTGCTCGGCGTCATCGGCGTCGTTGGCGTCCCCGCGCAGCGTGAGCGTCCTGCGGTCCGCCTCCTCGTCTCCGATCGCCACGATCCGGTGGGTCACCAGCTGGTCGTCATGGGCGCGAGGCACGCTGACGACGTCGCCGACGCCGAGGTCTGCGGCATCCGCGGTCCTCTCGATCACCGCGGTGCCCGCGGGCATGGTCGGAGACATCGAGCCGGTGGCGAGGATCACCAGATGGAGGCCGAGCGCCCACGAGGTGACGAGCCAGGCGATGGCGATCGCCCCGACGGCGCCCAGCAGCCACACGAGCACGTTCTGGATCGCGGGGAGGAGGGAGCGGCGCCGACGCGGCCGTCTGGAACGATCGCGTCGGCGCAGTCCCTGATCGACCTCGCGGTCTCGCAGGTCCTCTGCGGTGGAGGTCATAGTCCGAGGGGTCAGGCGGACGCGGCGTCGAACTTCCACGCGGGCGCGATGCTGCGGCCCATGTAGTCGTCGACCGTGGTGATGCCGGACGGCAGCACTCCGGGAACCGTGAAGGTCAGTTCGAAGCAGTAGAAGTTGACGTTGCCGGAGTCCGCCGCGTACGTCTGCGCTGCCGTGCCGCCGCTCGCACCCAGATCGCCGGTCGCGATCGTGGTGTTCGCCACGTTGCCGAAGGTCGCCGCGTTGCACGCCTTCGTGGCGGCGAGGTCGGCGCCGCTCCAGGTGGAGACGCGCACGTCGGTGGCGTTCCACAGGTGGCCGCCGGCATCCGCCACGGTCACGCCGGCCGCGGCGGTGGCGGCTGCAAGGGTGGCAGTGCCGCCCAGCGAGTCCGCCGAGGAGCGCACGGCGATGAGGGCATAGGTCGAGTCGCCGGGCGTGAGATCCGACAGCGTGAAGGTCACGCCGTTGCCCGGGTTCGTCTCGTAGTCCGCCCACGCGGTCGAACCGGGGGCTGCTCCGGATGCCGGAAGGGCGAGCTGTTCGAGCTCGAACGAGGAGGTGCTGATGCCGGGCTCCGTCCCGGCGCCGGCGAAGAGCCATTCGGTGTCGTTCCAGGCCGCGAGGCTCAGGGACGCTCCCACCCCTGCGACGGCGGCCGCGGCGACGATCGCGACGACCTTCCGCGTTCTGTTGTTCGTGGCAGCGCGGCGCGCTCGTCTCGGTTCCATACCGTCCCCCTCAGGACTCATGTGGGCGGAGACCGTGGGTGGGGGCCTCCGTTTCCCCTAAGTTCTAGTGCACCGTCACCGCCGTCGTCCATCGAAACCGGAATATTGGTGAGAAACAGATATTCCGGTGTGCAATCGTGACCTGCATCCCTTGTGGGAGGGCTCCCACTGGGTGATGATGTGGGGGACGAGCGGATGCCGGTCACTGAGGGGCGGCCGTCCACGATGCACTCCGCCGTCGTACACCCGGCATTCCTGAGGGGGAATCTGACATGGCAACAACGGCAACTCAGCGCAAGGTCCTGGCGGTGCTCGCAGGAGGTCTCGTGCTCGGCATCGGCACCGCGGTCACGCTCGCGGCATGGAACGACTCCGAGTTCGCGAACGGCACTTTCACGGCCGGCGCGTTCAACCTTGAGGGATCGGCGACCGGCGACGCGAACTACAGCGACCACAACGTCGACAAGGGCGACACCGCCGCGACACTGGCGTTCACCGTTCCCGTGAGCAACCTCGCTCCGGGAAACATCGTGTACTCGGGCTTCTGGGTGCGCCTCGCCGCCGGCACCACGACGGGCGCGAGCCTCTCGGCCAACGGCACCACGGCAGACGCCGCGGCGACGTCGAACAGCGACCACCTCTCGTACTCGGTGTACCAGCTGGCGCCGGGCGCGACCTGCAACGCGGCCTCCGCGACGGGCACTCCTGTCGCGACGGGTGCGACGCTCGACGTGCAGACAGGCGTGACGCCGATCGCTCTCTCGCAGGGGCCGAACGTGTCGACGGCCGGCACCGCGGTGCAGCTGTGCTTCAAGGTCACCGCCGACGCGAACCTGGAGCAGACCCTCGCGACGACGGCCACCTGGAAGTTCACGGCGACCTCGAACTGAGCCTCTGATGGTGACCCGCAGGGACATGCGGGACGCGAAGCGGCTGCGTTCCCGCCGAATCCGAGCCATCCTCGCGGGTGGACTCGTGCTCGGCGTGGGCGGAGCCGCGACGCTCGCCGCATGGAACGACTCCGAATACGGGGCGGCGACCTTCACGTCGGGCAGCTTCGATATCGTCGGCTCGACGACGGGCACGGGGACGTTCACGAACCACCCCGTCGGCTCGCCGGCCGCGCTGTCCTTCACCGCCCCGTTCAGCGGGATGGCACCGGGCAACACGGTGTACGCGCTGTTCAGCGTCAAGACGTCAGCGAGCTCCGTCAAGGGCAACGTGCAGGTCACGGCCGGCACCACGGGCGGCACGGGTCTCGCGCCCTCCATGACGTACGGGGTCAAGACCATCTCCGGCACCACGTGCGACTCCAGTGCCTACGCGGGCGGCACGGTGGTGGTGGCCGACGGCACGGCGCTGACGGTCGGCGCCGCCTCGGCGCAGGCGCTGCTCGCAGCCGGCGGCAACCAGATCAACTACTGCTTCGCCGTGACGCTGAAGTCCGACGCCCCGAACACGGCGCAGGGCCTCACGGCCATCCAGACCTGGATACTGCTGGGGACGTCGACCTAGCGGATGCCTTCGACGGGAGAGCGGCGGGAGGACGAGACGATGAGCACGGCGGTGACGAGGCGGAGCCTGCGGGGGCAGGAGCCGCCCCTCGGTGCGCCCGCTGCGGCATCCTCTCCCCGCCGCGGACCCGCAAAGGTGCTCGCCGACCTGCTGCTCTGGATCGCCGCGATCGGCGGCGTCGTCTGCATCGTGCTGGTGGTCCTCGCCTACACCGCCGGGATCACACTGATCATGTTCAAGACCGGATCGATGTCGCCGACCATTCCGGCAGGATCCGTCGCCGTCGTGCAGCGGATCCCCGCGGCCGAGGTCGAGGTGGGCGACGTCGTGACCGTGGACCGCGAGGGCGAGCTCCCGGTCACGCACCGCGTGACGACGATCGTCCCCGGGGCGACGGATGCCGAGCGCGTGATCACGCTGAAGGGCGACGCGAACGCCACGGAAGACCCCTTCCCGTACACCGTGAGCTCCGTGCGGACCGTGCTGTTCTCGGTTCCGGGCATCGCCACGGTCATCGTCGCGATGGGCAACCCCTTCGTGCTCGGCGGCATCACCGTGGCTGCGGCCGTGCTCGTCGTATGGGCGTTCTGGCCGCGCGACGGACGGCGGCGAGAGCGGATGCCGACATGAGGAGCCGTGTCGTCGCCGTCGCCGCGCTGGTCGTGCTCGGCTCGATCGGCGCGAGCCCGGCGTGGGCGGCCCCGTCGACGCAGGTCGTGCAGGGGCAGGTGCTGCGGCTGGTGTCCGTCGCCGACTGGGACGCCGCGGCATCCCTGCTGCCCGGAGCGCCCGTGCAGTGGGACGTCGCCGTCAGCGCGGATGCCCCCGACCCCGGCACCGTCACGATCGGGGTGAGCGCGAGCGGAGATGCCTCGCTGGTGGTCGACGCCTCGCTCTGCATGAGCGCGTGGACCCCGAGCGGATGCCCCGGTGGCTCGACGATCCTGCGCACCGGATGGAGCATCCCGCGCGACGGAGCGGAGATCGCGCTCGCACAGATGGCCGACACGGAGGTCGGGCACCTCAGGCTCTCCATCGCGCTCGCCGCGGACGACGAGGGCGGGCGCACCGAGGTCCGTGTCCATGCGCACGGGGCCGGCGAGTCGGCCGTCATCGGACCGGACGGCGGGCTCGCAACCACGGGTATGTCGCCCGTCGTGCTCTGGATCCTCGGCGGAGGGGCCGTGCTCGTCGTGGTCGGCGCGGTGCTCCTCGTCGCGCGTCGGCGGAGGCCGCGCGGAGAGGATGAGGACTCGTGAACGGCCGGCGGCTCACCGCGGGTCTCGCGGGTCTCGCGCTGCTCATCGGTCTGGCGATCGCGCCGCCGGTGCAGCAGACCGAGGCGTACTTCACAGACTCGGAGTACGCGACGGCGACGTTCACCGGCATCACCCTGGCGACTCCCGTCATCACGAGCTGCACGGTCACGAGCTTCCTGGGGACGTTCACCGGGGTCACGATCGTCTGGACCTCGCCGAACGACAAGGTCTTCCAGCGCCTCATGATCAAGACGGTGGTTGTGGACCAGGCGAACATCACGCAGAGCGGGACCGGACCGTACACCTACACCTCTGTCATCTCCTCCGGCCTGCTGAACACCCTCCTGGGGTCCCTCCTCGGCGCCACGAACCCCGTGAAGGTCGACACGTTCGCCGGCACGCAATGGGTCTCGCCCGGGGCGGCCACCAGGACGCTGTCGGTCGGCGGACTCCTCGGGCTCGGCGGCAACAACACCTGCACCTGAGCGACGAGCGATCGTCCGGTCGCGACGGCGCGGCCGGGGAGAGGGTGCGGGTCGACGTCCGTGCTCGCGCACGGCCTCGTCGGAGGACGCTCTCGTGCGTGACGTCGCCGGCGGGGCACGGTCGGCGTCGGATGATGCTGTCGTGCGTGACGCCGCCGTTGGGGCCAGGTCGGTGTCGGGGATGCTCTTGTGCGTGACGCCGCCGGCGGCGCGGATCAGTGCCGGAGACCGCTCAGTCGGCGAGGGCCAGCGCGCGGAACGCGTCGCGCTCGCGGAGCTGCTCGCGACGGCTGGCCGCGGCATCCATCTCCCTGCTCGGCACCTGCTGTCCGGTGGTGCGCCGGTACAGCTCGTCGATGAGGGCGGTGGCGAGTCCGACGAGCTTCGCGATCTCGCGGTCGTCGCGGTCGATCCACACGGACTTCGGCTCGTCGTGCACGGGCGAGAAGTCGACGTGCTCCTCCCACACGAACAGGGTGCGCTCGGCGCCCAGCACGTGCTGCTGCCACCAGATCTGTCGCAGGTAGGTGCGCGGGATGCCGCGGAACGGCTTGTTCGTGGTCTTGATCTCGGCGAGGCGGATGCGCCCGTCGCCGTCCACAGCGATGCCGTCGGGGGTCGCGAGGTGGCGATGCTCGACCTCGGCGCGGAACAGCGCGGACGAGGGGAGGATGCCGTGGGTCGCCGCGACCCAGGCGGCGATCTCGGGCTCGCGCCGACGTCCGTGATCGGTGTAGGCGTTGCCGCCGAAGCGGGGTCCTCCGCCGAGTTTGGAGTCCGCAGCGCGCGCGATCGACCTCTCGCTGGTCAGTCCGGCGACGTCGGTCGCGGTGATCCCGCGCGACCGGGCCCGCATCCACGCGACACGGTCGCGGGAGTCCGCGACGATGCGTGCCTGGAGTTCGGGATTCACCCTTCGACCCTAACCCCGACTTCCGACCCTCCGTCCCCGTACACGCCGCACCCCGGCATCCCTCTCTCGTTCCCTGCCTGTCCTGCCGCGCTGGCCTCGACTTCCCGTGAACTCGACGAGTGCACACGAGATTCACGTCAGGATGCCGTGCACTCGTCGACTTCACATGCACTCGACGGGGCTTCGTTGGTCCTCCACAGGAGTAGGGAGTGAGGGAGTTGTCCACAGAGCGTGAAGGGGTGGGCGAGAAAGGGGTGGGGGAGGGAGCGGAGGTGCGCAGCATGAGGCATGGATGGAACCGCCGGGCTCACTCTCTCGCACCATGTGCGTTCGCGCGCCGACCTGCTCGTGAACGGATGGACCGATCGGAAGATCGCCGGGGCGGTGCGCGACGGAGCTCTCCATCAGCTTCGTCGCGGGTGGTTCATCGACTCGGGGGAACGGGAGAAGCTCTGGGAAGAGGAACGCCACCGCGCTCACGTCATCGCTGTGGCGCGCGACGCTCGTGGCCCGGCCGTCATGTCGCACTCATCGGCGGCGGTGCTCTGGGGGCTTCCGCTCTACGGGATGCGGCTGACGCGCGTGCACATGACGACGGATGCTCCGCATAGGATCTCGAGCTCGCCGGATGTGCGGAGACACGTCTCCCCGTTGCGGGTCGACGACGTGAGTGTCGTCGGCGGCATCCGGTGCACCGGGCTCGCGCGAACGGTGTTCGACCTGATCCGGGAGCTGCCTCTCGAGGCTGCGGTCGCCGTGGCGGATGCGGGGGAGAGGCAGATGGCCTCGCGCGGCCGGGAGTGGGATCAGGATGCTCGCACGTCATGGCGGCAGGGCCTGCGGGAACGCCTGGAGCGCGGGGCCGGCGTGAGGGGAATCCGCCAGGCGCGGTGGGTGAGCGTGTTCGCCGACGGGCGCGCGGAGTCGCCAGGGGAGAGTGTCAGCCGCCTGCAACTGTTCCGTCTCGGGTTCGAGTCGCCCGAGCTGCAGGTTCGAGTCGACGGACCCGACGGCAGGGCGTACTTCGTCGACTTCGGCCTGCGGGGTCTCCGAGCGTTCGGAGAGTTCGACGGTCGGCAGAAGTACGTCGACGCTGCTCTGCGATCAGGGAAGCCCGTCGAGCAGGTGGTCCTCGAAGAGAAGCAGCGGGAGGATTGGATCCGCGGTACCACTCACTGGCGCTTCGCGCGCTGGGACACCTCGCACATCAAGACTCCTCGCGCTCTGGCATTGCGTCTTGCCGCCTTCGGTCTCTCCCCCTCCTAGCCCTTCTTCCTCCCCTCTTCCTCCTCTCCCTTCCTCGCTCCGCTGGCGTCGACTTCATGTGCACTCGTCGACCGAACGAGAAATCCGCGTTGAGAAGTCGTGCACTCGTCGACATCATGTGCACTCGACGAGGGGAGGGAGGGAGGGAAGGGGGGATTTGGGGGGAGGAGAGGGGGTGGGGTAGAGTGGGGGCAACCGAAGACCGCTGGTCATCGTCGTGCGCGTGAGTGCAAGACGGTCGAAGCTCTGCAATGCAGGGGCCCGCGCAGGTGTCACGAACTTCTCTGAGCTCCGTGCGCTTGCGCCGGAGCTCTTCTCATTTTCAGGGCACCGCGTGGTCGAGGCCGATGCTCCACCGTCGTGGAGCATCCCGAACACATCAAGGAGTGACCATGGCGCAGAAGGATGCATCGGTTGCCGAGCTCACGAAGTCATTCGAGAACTCGTCCGCCGTTCTGCTGACCGAGTACCGCGGTCTGACGGTTGCCCAGCTCAAGGAGCTGCGCAACAGCATCCGTCAGGACGCTGAGTACGCCGTGGTGAAGAACACGCTGACCAAGATCGCCGCCAACAAGGCTGGCATCACCGCGCTGGACGACGACCTCAAGGGTCCGTCGGCCGTCGCGTTCGTGCACGGTGACTTCGTCGCCACTGCCAAGGCTCTGCGTGACTTCGCCAAGGCCAACCCGCTTCTCGTGATCAAGTCCGGCATCTTCGAGGGCAACGCCCTGAACGCCGACGAGGTCAACAAGTACGCCTCGCTCGAGAGCCGTGAGGTTCTGCTGGCGAAGGCTGCGGGCATGATGAAGGCCACGATGGGCAAGGCTGCGGCCACCATCGATGCTCTTCGCGAAAAGCTGGAGACCGCAGAGGCCGCGTAAGCGACCGGCGATCTCGTTCAACAAAAACCATCTATCTAGGAGATACATCATGGCGAAGCTCACCACCGAAGAGCTGCTCGAGCAGTTCGCTGGCCTGACCCTCATCGAGCTCAACGACTTCGTGAAGGCGTTCGAGGAGAAGTTCGAGGTCACCGCTGCTGCTCCCGTCGCCGTCGCCGGCGCTGCGGGTGGCGCAGGCGCTGCTGAGGCTGAGGAAGAGAAGGACTCCTTCGACGTCATCCTCGAGGCCGCTGGCGACAAGAAGATCCAGGTCATCAAGACCGTCCGCGAGCTCACCTCGCTCGGCCTCGGCGAGGCCAAGGCTGTCGTCGACGGCGCTCCCAAGGCCGTGCTCGAGGGCGCGAACAAGGAGACCGCCGAGAAGGCCAAGGCTGCTCTCGAAGAGGCAGGCGCCACGGTTACCCTCAAGTAATCCGTCAGGGTCGGCGCTCGCGCTCCGACCCGATCGCGTCTCGACGCTTCAACGAAGGCCCCGGGTTCATCCCCGGGGCCTTCGTGCATGCCGGGGCCGGTTCGTCGACCGGGTTCAGGTGCGCGGCGCGGAGGTCGAGTTGCGCACCACGAGGGCGGATGCCGTGACCACGCGCTCGGGCGGGGAGTCAGGGTTCTCCATGCGCTGCTGCAGGAGTCGCACAGCCTCTGCGCCCTGCTCTCGCGGAGATTGCCTGATGGTGGTCAAGCTGAACATCGCGGCATGCTGATGATCGTCTACACCGATGATGCTCAGCTCGGTCGGCACGGCGATGCCCAGCCGGCGGGCTGCGATGGTGGCCCCGATAGCCACTTCGTCGCAGACTCCGACGATCGCGGTCGGGCGCCGTCTGCGGTCCCCGAGGAGCTCGACGGCGGTCTCGTATCCGCCGGGCATGTTCGGAGTCGCCTCCACGAAGCGCGCGGATGCCGACAGGCCCGCCGCGGAGAGAGCTTCTCGATACCCTTCGGCGCGGAGGGCGTCGCCCACGCTGAGGCGTGAGCTGTCAGCGGACCCCCCGACGAATGCGATGTGCGTGTGCCCGAGATCCAGCAGATGCTCGGTCGCTATACGGCCGGCTGAGACATCATCGATCGACACCGCGCTGGAGTCCTCGCTGTACGCGCCGACGCATACGAGAGGGCTCTCGGAGCGCTGCAGCCTCTCCAGCTCGTGGGCGCTCGGCTGGATGCCGACGGCGATGATCCCGTCGAAGCGGCGCCGCGGCAGCACGGTGTCGAAGAGCTGCTGCCGAGTGGTCGTGCTCTCTTTTATCCCGTAGAGCGCCAGGTCGTAGTCGAGTGCGAGCAGCGCGTCCTGGATGCCGGAGAGCAGCTCGAAGAAGAACCACCGATCCACAGGGGGCATGACCACCCCTACGGTTCCCGTGCGTCCTGTTGCGAGGCTGACCGCGGAGGAATGCCCGACGTAGGCGAGTTCGGATGCGGCATCCTGCACCCGCTTGCGGGTGTCATCCGAGACATAGCCGTTCCCGCTGAGAGCCCGACTCGCCGTTGCCTTGGACACGCCTGCGCGAGCCGCGACATCGGCGATCGTGCTCATCCCCGGTCCTCCTCGACCCTGGTCTGCGTCGGCAGACCCTTGACAGCGTAGCCTTTCGGAGTCCTCGAAGGGAACCGGTTCCACACTTTCGGCGAGGGAGCGCTCCCACAGATCTGGGGGATCCATCAGAAAGGTTGCGAGCTTGTGATAATTCCCGATTGTGTCGGGGCGTTCGCGGCCGGTAGGTTGTCCTGGAATCGGTTCCCGATCGCGCCGTGAGGGGCGCGGTCGAGGTGGGGGCCAGTTACTCGAAGAGGAGAAACCACATGGGTCTGTCACAGCGTTCACGGCGGTTCGCACCGCTGGCACTACTGGGGGTCGCTGGTATCGCGCTCGCCGGGTGTGGGGCACCCGGAGCACCGAGCGGCGGAGGCGGCGGATCGAGCGACAGCAAGACCGTCACGATCTACGGAACGATCGTCGACGACGAGGCGAAGCTCCTCCAGCAGTCCTGGGCCGACTGGGCCAAGGAGAACGACATCACCATCAAGTACGAGGGCAGCCAGGACTTCGAGACGCAGCTCGGCACCCGCGCACAGGGCGGCAACCCGCCTGACATCGCGATCTTCCCGCAGCCCGGCCTGTTCGCCGACTTCGCGAGCCGCGACTACCTCAAGCCGGCTCCGAAGGACGTTGAGGACAACGCCAACAAGTACTGGACGAAGGACTGGGTCAAGTACGGCACGGTCGACGACACCTTCTACGGTGCGCCGCTCATGGCGAACGTCAAGGGCTGGATCTGGTACTCGCCGACGAAGTTCAAGGAGTGGGGCGTCGAGGTTCCCAAGACGCTCGACGAGCTGAACACGCTCACCGCGTCCATCCAGTCGAAGACCGGCACCGCTCCGTGGTGCGCCGGCTTCGAGTCCGGCACGGCCACCGGCTGGCCGGGCACCGACTGGATCGAGGACTACGTGCTCCGCCAGTCGGGCGCCGACGTCTATGACAAGTGGGTCACCGGAGAGGTCCCCTTCACCGACCCCGCGATCAAGGGCGCGTTCGACTCCGTGGGGAAGATCCTGCTCGACCCGAACTACGTCAACGCCGGCTTCGGCGACGTGCGCTCGATCAACTCGACGGCGTTCGGCGATGTGGCTCCGAAGGTGGCGGACGGCTCGTGCGCTCTGACGCACCAGGCGTCGTTCCTCTCAGGCTTCTACCCGAAGGGCACCGACATCTCGCCCGAGGGCGACGTGTGGGCGTTCATGCTCCCGGGCGAGACCGAGGGTGAGACGACGGTCACCGGTGGTGGCGAGATCGTCGGCGCGTTCAGTGACTCCGAGGCCACGCAGAAGGTGCTGGCGTACCTGTCCAGCCCGGAGTGGGCGAACAGCCGCGTCAGCCTCGGCGGCGTGACGAGCGCCAACAACGGCCTCGACCCCGAGAACGCGAAGGACCCCATCCTGCAGGAGACCATCAAGATCCTCCAGGACAAGGACACCACGTTCCGTTTCGACGGCAGTGACCTGATGCCCGGCGCCGTCGGCGCCGGCACCTTCTGGAAGGGCATGGTCGCCTGGATCAACGGCGACTCGACCGATGCGGTCCTGACCCAGATCCAGACCGGCTGGCCCGCCAGCTGATCGGTGACGAGGGCCGCCCCCGTCGGGGCGGCCCTCGTGCTCTCACAGGCCCGTGCATCGTCGCCCGGACCTGACATTCTGTTCTGCGTCATGAAGGGGAATCCGTGACCGCGAAAGATTTCTTCGGATGGATCGGCATGCTCCCGCCGATCCTGCAGGCTGTGGTCGTCGTCATCGCATTCGCGGTGGTCGTCGCCATCATCCTGCTGCTGGTGGACATAGCTCCACGCAAGGGAGCCCTCTACACCGGCGTGCGTCTGGCCATGTGCCTTCTCATCCCGCTCGCCGTGATGTGGTTCTTCCAGTCCTACTACTGGGCTATGGGCGTCGCCGTCGTCGTCGGCGCCGTGTTCTTCCTCCTCGACTTCCGTTCGCGTGACGGGGCGGGGTACCTAATCCAGCTGGTGGCGTTCATGGCGCCGGCGATGCTGCTGCTGCTCGTGGGCCTCATCCTCCCCTCGATCCAGACGATGTACACGTCGTTCTGGAGCTCGACGGGCAAGGAGTTCGTGGGCTTCACCAACTACATCTGGATCTTCACCCAGTCAGACGGCATCACCTCCGTGATCAACTCGATCATCTGGGTGCTGCTCGTGCCGACCGTCTCGACGCTCGTGGGCCTCGCCTACGCGGTGTTCATCGACCGCACCCGCGGCGAGAAGATCTACAAGGTGCTGGTGTTCATGCCGATGGCGATCTCGTTCGTCGGCGCCGGCATCATCTGGCGGTTCATGTACGAGTACCGCGGCGCCGAGTTCAAGCAGATCGGCCTCCTGAACCAGATCCTGGTCTGGTTCGGCGGAACTCCGCAGCAGTGGCTGCTGAACCAGCCCTGGAACAACCTGTTCCTCATCGTGGTGCTGATCTGGGTGCAGACCGGTTTCGCGATGGTCGTGCTCTCGGCATCCATCAAGGGCGTTCCGCAGGAGCTCCTGGAAGCGGCAGAGCTCGACGGCGCGAACGCCTGGCAGCGCTTCTGGTCGGTCACGGTCCCGTCGATCCGCCCCGCCCTGATCGTCGTGCTGACCACGATCTCGATCGCCTCGCTGAAGGTGTTCGACATCGTGCGCACCATGACGGCCGGAAACTACGGCACCTCGGTGCTCGCCAATGAGATGTACACGCAGTTCTCGAAGTTCGAGGCGGGTCGGAGCGCAGCGCTCTCGGTGATCCTGTTCCTCCTGGTGCTGCCGATCGTCATCTACAACGCACGCCAGATCAAGAAGCAGCGGGAGATCCGATGAGCGCCGTGACCACCGATTCTCAGAGCACCCGCGCGATCACGACCGGGGGCAGGCTGGAGGCCTCCGCCGGGCGCGCCCGCAAGCGGCTCTCGCGCCCCTGGGCGTCCATCGCCTCGATCATCATCGCGGTGCTGTGGACCATCCCGACGCTGGGGCTGTTCATCTCCTCGTTCCGTCCGAAGGATCAGATCTCCTCGAGCGGATGGTGGGAGTTCTTCGCCAACCCGCAGGTGACGCTGGAGAACTACGTCGAGGTGCTGCAGTCGGGCACCACTCAGCTGACCATCGTCGAGTCGTTCGTGAACTCCATCGCGATCACGATCCCGGCGACGCTCATCCCGCTGATGATCGCGTCGATGGCGGCCTACGCGTTCGCGTGGATCGACTTCAAGGGACGCAACGCGCTGTTCATCTTCGTGTTCGCTCTGCAGATCGTGCCGATCCAGATGGCCCTGGTGCCGTTGCTCAGCTCGTTCTCGCGAGGGATCAACCTCTTCGGCGTGCAGATCACGACGCCGCTCGAGGCCTCCCAGGGTTACGCGCAGGTGTGGTTCGCGCACACGATGTTCGCGCTGCCGCTGGCGATCTACCTGCTGCACAACTTCATGTCGGAGATCCCCGGCGAGATCATCGAGGCCGCGCGCGTCGATGGTGCATCGCGCGGGCAGATCTTCTTCCGGGTGGTGCTGCCGCTGACGATGCCGGCGATCGCGTCGGTCGCGATCTTCCAGTTCCTCTGGGTGTGGAACGACCTGCTCGTGGCCCTCGTCTTCGCCGACGGGGCAGCGGCGCCGATCACGAAGCTGCTGGCCGAGATCACCGGAACGCGAGGAAACGACTGGTACCTGCTCACCGCGGGCGCCTTCGTGTCGATCATCGTTCCGCTGATCGTGTTCTTCTCGCTCCAGCGGTACTTCGTCCGCGGCCTGCTCGCGGGCTCGACGAAGGGCTGACCCGGACCGTAACGGTGGAGCTCGGGTGGCGAATGCGGACGTAGTCTGAAAGACATGTCCGATCACGCATTCGCCACCCGAGCCATCCACGCAGGTCAGGCGCCGGACCCCACGACGGGTTCGATCATCCCTCCGATCCACCAGGCGTCCACCCACGTCCAGGACGGCATCGGCGGCTTCCGCGACGGCTACGAGTACAACCGTGCGGGCAACCCCACGCGCTCGGCCCTGGAGACCCAGTTGGCCGCGCTCGAAGGCGGCGCGCACGCGCTCTCCTTCGCATCGGGCCTCGCCGCGGAGGACGCGCTGCTGCGCGGCATCCTCAAGCCCGGCGATCACGTGCTGCTCGGCAACGACGTCTACGGCGGCACGTACCGCCTGCTCACCAAGGTGCTGGCGCCGTGGGGCATCGAGACCACGACCGTCGAACTCTCCGATGCCGACGAGGTCGCCGCGGCGATCCGTCCGGAGACGAAGATCGTCTGGGTCGAGACCCCGAGCAATCCGCTTCTCAAGATCGTCGACATCGCCGCGCTCGCCGGCATCGCCCACGACGCGGGGGCCGTCCTCGTCGTCGACAACACCTTCGCCTCACCGGCGCTGCAGCAGCCGCTGTCTCTCGGCGCCGACCTGATCGTGCACTCGACCACCAAGTACCTCGGCGGGCACTCCGACGTGCTCGGCGGCGCCGTCGTGTTCGCCGACGATCGCTTCTACGACCAGATCAAGTTCCAGCAGTTTGCGGTCGGAGCCGTGTCCGCGCCTCTGGACGCCTGGCTGACCAGCCGCGGCATCAAGACTCTCGCGGTCCGGGTGCGCCAGCATTCCGAGAACGCCCAGGCCGTCGCGGAGTGGGCCGCGTCCCGTCCCGAGTTCGAGACCGTGTACTACCCGGGTCTGGCGTCGCACCCGGGACACGAGATCGCTGCCGCGCAGATGAGCGGATTCGGGGGGATGCTGTCGCTCGCCCTCTCCGCGGGTCCTGACGCGGCACGGGCGTTCGCGTCGTCCACCTCGGTCTTCCAGCTGGCCGAGTCGCTCGGGGGAGTGGAGTCGCTCATCAGCTACCCCTCCGACATGACGCACGCCTCTGTGCGTGGCACTGCTCTCGCGGTTCCGGAGAACGTCGTCCGCCTCTCGGTGGGCATCGAGGATGTGGCCGATCTGATCGCGGATCTGGAGCAGGCCCTGGAGAAGATCATCCGCTGAGGCTCTTGGCGCGCGGGTCGTTCCGCGCGGTTTCCGGCTAAGGTTCGACGGGACGAGGGGCTTCGAGGTCATCCTGCGTGGCCTGCACTCTCTGCAGGAACTCCCGGAACTCGCCGAAGCCTGACCCGAGCGCGTTCGCGAGTTCTTCCGGCGACTCGACCCAGACGGTGTCATCGGGTTCGGGGACGTCGTCCTCGCTGTGCGTGCGTCCGACGACGATGTACAGAGGGTCGCCCTGGGGGTTGACGATCATCATCCTCCCGGCGGAGCAGAGACCGTAGATGAAGGCGCACTCGGATGCCGTCAGGGTGGCGTGATCGATCCCACCGCTGACCGCATCCTCCTGGTCGAGCGGGTCGATGTGCAGATCGCTCCAGAATCCATCGAAGGCGAGCCGCTGACCGGACGAGTCGACGATGGCACTGTTGCCGGCCTCCCCCTCCACGTGGAGATCTCTGGCGGTGAGGAACTCTTCGATCCCTGTGCGGTCGGCATCGACGACGTCACCGTCGCCGAGGTTGAAGAAGTGCAGAGAGAAGCCCATAGAGAGATCATGCCAAGTCTCGGCGATGGAGGACCGACCTCGCCCGGGATCGACCATCTGCGACGGCCTGGACAGGTTTCTCGGTGATGAACTCACGGCTGTCGAGCGGTAACATGGAGTCTCGTTGTCGAATCGATTCGACGGCATCCGCTCCTCTCGAAAGCCCTCTGTGTCTGACGCGCCCACGACCGACCCCGCCTCGAACGACCCCGAGCGCACCGCAACGGGGAGCATCCGCGTCCCCTCGGCGACCGGCGCGATCCGCACCCTGGGGGCCAACCCGGCGACCGCGCCGATCATGCTGCACCCCGGGGATTCGATCTCGAATGGCCGTCGCCTTCTCTACATCGTGCTCCTCGGCGCGCTCACCGCGCTCGGCCCGTTCACGATCGATCTGTACCTGCCCGCGTTCCCCGTGCTCGAGCACGACTTCGACACCACGGCCGCGGCGATCCAGCTGACCCTCACGGGCACCATGATCGGCTTCGCCCTCGGACAGCTGGTCGTCGGCCCGCTCAGCGACAAGGTCGGCCGCAGGGTCCCGCTCATCGCCGTCACGGCGCTGCACGTGCTCGCGAGCGTCGGCGCCGCCTTCGCCCCCGATCTGCTCCTGCTCAGCGCCGCCCGCGTGCTCATGGGTGTGGGTGCCGCGGCCGGTGGTGTCGTCGCCATGGCGATCGTGCGCGACCTCTTCGGTGGACGTCGCCTCGTCGTCATGCTGTCGCGTTTGGCCCTGGTCTCGGGCGTCGCCCCGGTGATCGCCCCACTGATCGGATCGTGGCTGCTCACGCTCATGCCCTGGCGCGGCATCTTCGGCGTCCTCGCCGTGTACGGGGTCGTGATGCTGGTCTCCACGATCTTCTTCATCCCCGAGACGCTCCCCGTGGCGCGTCGACAGGACCGCGGCGGCGCCACCGTGCTGCAGCGGTACCGCTCGGTGTTCAGCGATCGGGTGTTCATCGGCGTGCTGATCATCGGCGGCATGACGTTCTCCGGGCTGTTCTCCTACCTCTCCGCCTCTCCCTTCCTCTTCCAGCAGACGCACGGGCTGGATGCGCAGCAGTACGGCCTCCTCTTCGCGGTGAACTCCCTCGGGGTCGTCGCGGGAGTCCAGGTCGCGGCGCGACTCGCCGCCCGGTTCGGGCCGCAGTGGGTCATGGCGTACTCCACCGGCGTGCTGCTCATCGCGGGCATCGCGATCATCGTGACCGACCAGCTGGGCCTCGGTCTGTGGGGCACCGTCATCCCGCTGTTCGTCTTCATGACGGCCTGCGGCTTCACGTTCCCGAACGTGCAGGTCCTCGCGCTCGACCGCCACGGCAAGGCGGCGGGCACGGCGGCATCCGTCATCGGAGCCACCAACTTCGGCGTCGCCGGTCTCATCTCGCCGGTCGTCGGCTGGGTGTCGAAGGGCGCGGGGATCACCGCGACCACGATGGCCTCCGTCATGGTCGGGTGCGCAGCGATCGGCGTGATCGCCCTGTGGCTCATCGTGCGCCCGCGTACGGTCGAGATGCTCGCCCCCTGATCGCCGCTCGGGGAGAATGGTCCGATGAGAAGACGGATGCTGCTGTGGTGGGGCCTCGGTCTGCTCGCCGCCGCCGTGCTGCTCGGAGCCGTGATCGTGTTCGGCTACTCCGAGCCGCCGGGATTCGACACGTGGTGGAACGACTTCGTCTCCGCGCACCGCGGAGAGGCGATGGTCGACTTCGCGATGGTGCTCAACGCCATCGGCGGGGGATGGATCGCGGTCCTCGCTGTACCGCTGCTCGCCGTGCTCGCGCTGCTGCTCGCTCGGCGATGGCGTGCCGCGGTGTTCGCGGCGCTCTGCTTCGCCGCCAGCGCCGGAGCCGTGCAGATCCTCAAGCACCTGTTCGGTCGGGCGCGACCCGACGACATGATCGTGGCGAGCGACTTCGGGTCGTTCCCCTCCGGGCACACCGCCAACGCCGCGACGATCGCGCTCGTCGTCTGGGTGCTGTTCCCGCGGGTGTGGACGGCGATCGCCGGAGCGGTCTGGATCGTCGCCATGGCGCTCTCCCGCACCTTCCTGTCGGTGCACTGGGCCACCGACACCCTCGGTGGCGCCCTCGTCGGAGCGGCGACCGTGCTGCTCCTCGCGGCATGGCTGCTGCCGTGGGTGCAGGGGCTGCGGTCCCCGCGCGAACCCGCGCCGATAGTCTGAAAACCCGAACCCGCTGAGGAGCTCCCGTGTCTGTCATCCGTCCCTATCGCCCGAGCGACCGTGCAGCGATGTACGAGATCTGCCTCAGGACGGCGGATGCCGGCACCGACGCCACCGGCATCCTCTCCGACGATGCGCTCTGGGGAGACCTGTTCGCCGTCCCGTACGTCGAACGGCACCCCGACCTCGCGTGGATCGTCGAGTCCGAAGACGGCCGAGCCATCGGGTACATCGTCGCGACCGACGACACCGACGCCTTCAACACCTGGTTCCGCAACGAGTGGTGGCCGGCGTTCCACGAGAAGCATCCGCGGCCCGACTCCGTCGTGACCCGTGAGGACCGCATGGTCGAGTACGGCTACGGCCGTGCCCCCGGCATCGACCCCAACGCCGCGGAGTACCCCGCTCATCTGCACATCGACCTGCTCCCAGAAACCCAGGGGCAGGGTCTCGGACGTGCGCTCATCGAGACGCTGTTCGCCGAGCTCCGCCGCCGCGGGGTGCAGGGACTGCACCTCGGCATGGACCCCGAGAACACCGGCGCCGCCGCGTTCTACGAGCGGCTGGGGATGACGGAGCTCCCCGCGGCGCCCGGCGGGAAGAGCTACGGGGTGCTGTTCGACTGACGGGGGAGGGCGGTGACGGCGGGACACTGCTCGTCGGTGCGCTCAGAGGTCTCCGAATCCCGCGGAATCAGATACGTGTGGCGGTCCCCAGCGTATGGCTTTCGAACCCGTCATGGGGGACGAAACGGCTGCTGGAGTGGGTGGTGGCGCGTCGATGATTTCGCCACGAACGCGTGTCGCGACTGCCCTCTACAATTTCCGTGAAACTGCACGACGCAACGCAGGTCACTGGATGAGGATCATGTCTACTGAATATGGGCCTTTGGAGCCACAGCCTATCGAGGTTGAAGAGACCAGGGCGTGGAATGAGGCTGCGGTTGGTGCACGCCTCAACGCGGAAGTACTCCTGCGCATCATGCCTCCTCGAGAGGGATCATTCCTGCGCCCTAACTCGGACGATCCGCTCAGGAACATGGCATGGTTCTGCCACGGCCTTCTTGAGTCAGCGGCCGACCACCTGGTCTTATGGGCGGACTACGCGGCTCCGTTGAAATTCCATCCCGACCACGTGACGGTACACGCGCTGCGACCGGTCTTCACGCTGGCGCGAGCCGCCATCGAGTCCGCCTCTCAGGCAATCTGGGTACTCAGCCCGGAGGACCCCAAGGTGCGAGGGGCGCGTTACATCATGCTCGCAACGTGGGACTTGAATGAACAGCTGAAAGCAGCGGTAGATGAAGAAAGCCGCGCCGAGTTGAAGAGCCGCCGAGACTCCATCTTTGCGGCGCTGGGTGTCACTGCTCGAACGTTCCGTCCGCCGAGATATCTGGACATGATTCGTGAGGCGACTGAGTTTCTGAGTCTTGCTGAGCCAGTCTCCATGACGAGCGCTGGCAATGTCGAGCGTGTTTGGAGATGCGCGGCCGCAGCCGCACATGGTAAGCACTGGCCAGAGTTTGAGCTTCATGACCGTACTGAGGTTGATGACGGGCTGTTCTCGTCGGTGCCGAAGATCGGAGCTATGTCAGAGGTCTTGGAGGTGGCAGATTGCCTCCTTAGTGCCAGCGTCGTCCTCTTCGCTATGCACGCTGGGCGTATCGACGACCACAAGAAGCTATGGGACGAAGCTGCCCAGCGGCTCGCCGCGAAAGTGACACCAGCCTCAACCGATTCCCCATAGGCCGCCCCGGAGAACTCCCGAATAGATACCGATCGTGTCGCCAGGGAGCTGGGAAGAGGTCAGCGCCGAGAGAGAGCTCATCCTGAACGGTAATTGGTTCAGCGGGACGAAAGCCCTCGCCCAAGCTCTCGCTTGCTGGGGGTTTGAGCGAACTGCATTAGCGGTGACGGCGGGACTCCGCTCTTCGCTGCGCTCAGGGCTCCCCGAATCCCACAGCACTCAATAAATGACTGAAGGGCCCCACTCCGTGAGGCCCTTCAGTCATTTGGCGGTGACGGCGGGATTCGAACCCGCGGTTGCTTGCACAACACACGCTTTCCAAGCGTGCTCCTTCGGCCGCTCGGACACGTCACCAGGGAACAACCTGAACAGTCTATCCGATCGGCCGGGTGCCCCGTGACACAGGCGAGAGGTCAGGCGGCGGGGACCTCGTCGATCGAGAAGTAGACGGGGATGCCGCGCTCCCGGGCGATCCGCACATCGTTGTCCGCGCCAGACGACTCTCCTGGCAGACGCAGCACCGCATCGCAGTGCTGCAGCAGGCGGGCGGCGACCTCGTACATGACGTCACCGCGCTCCGCCTCCTCATCCGACAGGCCGCGCAGAACCGGCAGCGCCACCCACTCGCCGATCATCGGCACGTGGCCGAGGCGGTGAAGGGGAGCGGCCGACTCCTCCAGACGTTCGAGGTTGCGCGCGATCGCATCCGGGTCTCCGCCCGTGCCGGAGCGATAGGGGCCGGCGATCAGGATCATCAGTGGATTCTTCATGTCGGACACTGTAGCGTTAACCGTGCAAGATCATGCAACAACAGGAAGAAGTGGGAATGCTGGGTGCGCAGCGCAAGGATCATCTCCTGACCGTCCTGCGGAAGAAGGGGAGGGTCGTCGCCAAGGAGGTCGCGGCCGACCTCGGCGTCTCCGAGGACTCGATCCGCCGCGATCTGCGCGAGCTGGCGGATGCCGGCGCCTGCATCCGCGTCTACGGCGGAGCGCTGCCCGTCCCCGAGGCCGACGCCCCGGTGGCCCGGCGGCTCGCTGTCGCGTCGGAGAGCAAGGAGCGCGTCGCGCGCGCGGCCGTGGCGCTGATCCAGCCCGGCTCCACGGTGGTCCTGGATGCCGGGACGACGACGCTCACGATGGCGAGGATGCTGCCGCACGGCGCCGACCTCACCGTGATCACCCCGAGTCCCACCGTGGCGCTGACCGCGCTGGATCATTCGGCCGCCCGCGTGCTCATGGTCGGAGGTGAACTCGATCGGCACTCCCTCGTCGCCGCGGGAGGATTCGCACTCGAGGCGATCGGGCGACTGGGAGCGGACGCGTTCTTCCTCGGCGTGACCGGCATCCATCCGGATCACGGCTGCACGACCGGGCGCCTCGACGACGCCGTCACCAAGCGCGCGATCGCCGCTCGATGCGCCGACGTGTTCGTGCTGGCGAGCGAAGAGAAGATCGGCGCCGTCTCGCGCTTCCCCGTGCTGGGGCTCGATGAGATCACGAAGGTCATCGCGGATCCGCAGGATGAGAACCCGATCCTGCGTGAACTCGGATGAGAGGCGGGATTCCCCTCTAAGTGCCGGTTAATCGACCACGTCCAAGTGCGTATAGTCCTCATATGAGGGGCTTCGACGGAGGATGCGGAGCCCCCTGAATCTGAGTCTCCGTGTTCACGCCCCACGGAGAACGCACTGGGGGGAGCGTGGACATGACGTCTTCGACGACGAGTACGAATCACCGGACGGCGGCCGCCTTCGAGCAGTACGTCAGCGCCCGGCGATCGATCGTGGAGGGAACCGTCTTCTTCCTGGAAGCCGGTGCCCACCTCGACGAGGTCCGCCGGATCTGCACCGGATCCGACATCATCTTCGCGCCGGGCGCCGACATCGGCTCGGACGGTCACGAGGTCGGATACACCGGCTCCTTCCAGGACGCCGGCGATGAGATGCTGCTCGACGGGCGACACGCCTTCGAGCTGCAGGACTACCTGGCGGCGCCCTTCATCTCGATCGTCGGGCTGACCGTCGTGCGGCAGAACTCGGCGGCCGGCCTCGACGCGTTCCTGCAGGACGCCGACACGGCCAGAGCATCCGGTGTGTTCGTGGAGCAGCTCCTCAGCGGTGCGGTGCTCCTGGACTCTCGGGCGTCGTTCTCGGGGCACGACACCGGAGCGGAACTCGTGCGGGTGCACGTGACCGCCGCGGGAGAGTACCGCGACGGCCCGGACGGCGTGCTGCTCGGCGTCATCGGCGATCTGCGGGAGGAACTCGACGCGGCAGCCGCGGCGTCCGCAGGACCCGGCCGAGCATTCGAGCGCATCGTCGCCAGGAGCGAGTTCGACGACGCGGTCGCATCCCGACCATGGCTCGGAAGGTACATCGCGGCGCTCGATCTGCTGCGGCAGTGGGACGGCGCGCGCACACAGCCCGCGATCTCCGGCTTCGGCGGTCATCTCGTCGGGGTGCTCGACGACCGCCGGCGCGCAGCGGCCTCGACGTCACCGGAGGCGCCGTTCCTGGTGACCGGGTTCGACGGCGACTTCGTCCTCGTCGAGCCGAGGACCCGTCGTCGCTTCCGGCTCGGAGCGGATGCCGCGCGCGGGGCCGAATGCCTCATCGCGACCGGAGACGAGGCCCTCGCCGCCGAGATGCTCGCCGAGGATGCCGGCAGCTCGCCCGCGTCGGCCGGCGCTGCCGTCTCCGAGATCAGGGCACGATTCGCCGACGCGGGCGTCGATCTCCTCTCCTTCTCCGGTGCGGTGGCATGACGGGCGGTGCACGGCACGCGGTCTGGCAGAGCCTGACGGCCCGCCGCGCCTGGAACGACCCGTCCGCGAAGGCGACCAGCGCGGAGGGCGTCCGCGTCCACGGCGCCGACGGCGTGGCGCGACTGTGCGCCACGAGCGGCCTGTGGAACGTGCCGCTCGGCTACGGGAACGCCGCCGTGGCGGACCGTGTCGCCGAGGCGCTGCGCTCGGCGTCCTATCTCTCGCTCTTCCGGTCGTCCCACACGTACGCCGAGGAAGCAGCGGAGGCACTGCTCGACATCACGGGGTCCGAGAGGTTCGCGCGCGTGCTGTTCTCGACGTCGGGGTCTGCGGCGAACGATCTGACCATGAAACTGGTCCGTCAGGCGGCCGCGCTGAGGGGGCGCCCCGAACGCACCATCGTCGTCGGTCTGCACGGGGGATACCACGGGCTGACGTACGGTGCGTTGAGCCTCAGCGGCGACGCACTCGGCCAGACGGTGTACTCGGCCGATCGCAGAGGCGTTCGACACGTGTCCGCGGTCGACGGAGGCGCGCAGCTCCGCCACCTGTTCGCCAGGGAGGGGGAGCGGATCGCCGCGCTCGTGCTCGAGCCGCTTCTCGGTTCGGGAGCGTTCCCGCTCGACGACGACTTCCTGGCAGCGGTGGCGGAGATCCGTGCGAGCCACGATATCGCCCTCGTCGCCGATGAGGTGGCCACCGGTTTCGCCCGGACCGGACCCCTCTTCGCCTCCTCGCGATGGCCGGTGGCTCCTGACGTCATGGTGCTCTCGAAGGCGTTGACGAACGGAGCGGCCGCGGCATCCGCCGTCCTCGTGTCCGCAGAGATCTGCGACCTCTTCGACCGTGCCGACGCGGTCTTCGTGCACGGCGAGACGCAGGCGGGAACCCCGGCATCCTGCGCCGCCATCCTCGCGACCCTCTCCGAGTTCGTGAGGATGGACGCCGCCGCGCTCGCCGGCCGTCTCGCAGCCCGACTGGATGGCGCCCTCGCGCGGATCGGCGACCATCCCGATGTCACGGGCGTCCGAGGTGCCGGGTGCTTCCGGGCCATCGTCCTGTCCCGCGACGGGGAGCCGCTGAGCGGCGAGGAGGTGGCCGGTGTCGTCACAGCCGTCCGGCGTGCGGGCGCTCTCGTGCAACCGGGGCCGAGCTGCATCCAGCTGATCCCCGCGTACGTCTACGAGCGTGCGGAGCTCGATGAGCTGGAGACCGCCGTGCTGCACGGCATCGACGAGGCCGCCGCGTGAGGGGCATCGTCGAATCTTCCGGCAGGGTGCGGGTGACCGCCGGCGCCGGTGCCACAGCGGCGGCCTTCACGCGCTTTCCGCGCGGAGACCGCCCGCTGGTCATCCGCGATGCCGCGGTCTCCCACGAGGGCCTCGCGCTGCCGCGGGATGCGATCGATGTCCCGCTGGAGGCTGCCGCCGTCGACTCCGCCATGATCGGGACCCTCGTGGCCGCGGGGAGGGGCGCGACGTCGATCGTCTCGCTGGGCGGAGGGTCGGTCATGGACGCCGCGAAGATCGTGCGGATGCTGCTCGTGACTCCGCAGCTGACCGGCCCGCTGCAGAGCCTCGCGCGGCGGAGCGGTCTGGTGCGGGTGCCGGAGCTGCTCGTGCGGAGGGGACCGGATCTGCCGCTGCTTCTGATCTCGACGACTTTCGGCACGGGCACGGAGACGAGCAGGGTCGCCTGCCTCGCGACGTCGTGGGGACGACGGCTGCTCTCCGGTTCGCGACTGCAGGCCGACGGCGCGGTGCTCGATCCCGTGCACACCGCGACGCTTCCGCGAATGCTGCAGGGCGAGGGACTGATGGAGGTGATCCTCCGCGTGCTGGGACCGGCGGTCGGGAGCGCTCCGAGTCTCGCGGCCGATCACGATGCCCGCGGCATCGTGATGGCCGCGACGGGGCTCGCAGAGCAGCTGCGGGCAGGACGCCTCTCCCCGGAGCAGCGTCTGTTCGCCTCTCAGCTGAGCGCTACCACGCATCGCTCCTGGGCGCTCGTCGGCCGGCGCACGTACGCGGCTCCGCACTGGTACCTCGCGAACGAGCTCTCCTGGGAGACGGGGACGCGCAAGATCCCGGCGACGCTCGCGATCCTGCCGGCGATCTGGCGGCGCATCGCCGACGGCGACACACGCTGGGGGTCGCCAGAGCGGCTGGCGATGTGCTGGACGTGGATGCGCGAGGCGGTGCCGGGGCTCCCGGAGGACGCCAGCGACGGGCTGATCGCCCTCCGATCGAGGTGGGGCCTGCAGACGATTTCCGCCCCGGCGCCGGCGGTCCTCGATGCCGTCGTGGAGCGATGCCTCGCCTCCTGGGGCGCGCCGCTGCCTGCGCTCGGACGCCTCGACCGCGACGCCGTCGCGAGCATCTTCGCAGAGTCCTTCGACGGCTCTGCGATTCGCCCGAGACAGGGAGAGGAGGTGATGGGGAGATGACGAACGACATGGATCTGCTGATCGAGGAGCTTCCGACGATGGACGCGCCCTCCGAGTGGTCCGACTTCGTGAACGGAGTCGGCATGGGGATCGCGATCGTCGTGATCGCCGCCGGCCTCACGTAGCCGTCGGCCGCCCGATTCGACCACCGGAGGGAGGTGAAAGCACATGGAGATCTCGAACGAGCTGCGCTTCGAAGAGCTGGAGTCGATGGACTCGCCCGATTTCTGGACCTGGTACGCCGCGGTCAAGATCGGCGTCGTCCTCGGCCTGATCGGCCTCGCCGCCACCTGAGTCCTCTCGAACGACACCCTCGAAGGAGGTGAGCACATGGACCTGAGTTTCGAAGAGATCGAGACGATGGACGCGCCCGAGCCCTGGTACATCATCGTCGGCGACATCGTCATCCTCATCGGCGCGGTCGTCGCCATCACCTGATGAGCATCACCTGAAGAAAGAAGTCGAGGGCGTAGCGGGTGACACACCCGCTCGACACGGAGAACCGTGCATCCGCTATGCCCCCGACCTCGCATCCAGCATCCCACGCCAGAAAGAAGGCCGCCATGACCACACAGGGTCTGAACCGCGCCGCGGCGCGACTCCTCGCGGTGATCGACCCCGACGCCGTCGTCTCCGACATCTACAGCGAGCGCGGGTCGGAGGTCTACGACGCGATGATCCGCGGGGACGACAGCGAGATCCGCGAGATCCTGCGGATCTCGCGCCGCAGCACCGGGCGCATCCTCGAACTGGCCTGCGGATCGGGGCGACTCAGCCTCCCTCTGGCGCGGTCGGGGCGGGAGACGGTGGCTCTCGACACCTCGCCGCGGATGCTCGCCCTCCTCGAGGAGAAGGCGAACCGGGCCGGGCTCCATGATCTGCGTCCGGTGCTCGGAGACATGAGCGACTTCCGGATCGACGGGGAGTTCGGGTTGATCGTGCTCGCGACGACCTCGATCTCGCTGCTGTCCGCCGCCCAACGACGGACCCTGTACGCCGCTGTCCGCGCGCACCTCGCGCCCGACGGCCTCTTCGTCGTCTCCGCCCACGTGGCCCGGCCCCGTGACGACGACAACGAGGCGCTCGTCGTGTCCACCGGAGACTCGGAGGTGGTGTTCCTCAGCGACGAGGTGGATGCCGCGGCCGGAGTGCGCGACGTGGGAGTCGTCCATCTGCGCCGCGAGGGCGGGGTGCTCCGGGCGGAGGCCTTCTCCTCACGGGTCGCGTTGATCGACGCCGGACAGCTCGAGGCGGAACTCCGGGAGGCGGGGCTCGTCGTCCGTGGCACGCATCCCGTGCGCTTCTCCGAGGGAGCCCGCCGCATCGCGATGATCGAGTGCTCGCTGTGACCTCCGTCCTGCCTCCGCTGCCCCTGACCGCCACGCCGAGGCTCGCGCCGGGGATCACGGTCGACGATCCGCTCGCCGACGCCGGGCAGTGGATCATCGCGCGCGACGGGGCGCCGGCCGTGCGCGTGTCGGAGCCGGTCGCCGTGGTCGCGCGGCGGTTCACGGGAGACCGGAGCATCGCCGAGATCGCTGCCGCACTCGGCGACCCGTGGACCGCCGACGATGTCGGCCTGATCGCTCGGCGTCTCGACGGGGCTGGACTGCTCGCCGCAGACGCCGACACCGGCGGATCGCGCGGCCGCCGCCCGCGTCGGCGCGGTCGACGTCTGCAGTATCGACCTCCGCTGACGCTGCAGTGGAGCGTCGGCGACCCGTCGGCGCTCTTCGCCGCGCTCCGTCCGCTGACGCGCGCCGTCGCGGGGGCGCCCGGCGTCGTCATCGGCGCCGCGGTCGTCGTCGCCGGGGTGGTCGCGACGGCACTCGGCTGGTCCGACATCGTCGCGGTTCTGGAGAGCCCGCTCCCGCTCTCGGTGATCGCGTGGCTTGGGCTGGCGATCGTGCTGACGACGATCGTGCACGAACTCGGACACGGCGCGACGCTCAGCGCCTTCGGCGGAAGCCCGCGGCGCATCGGCGTCATGCTGTTCTATCTCGCTCCCGCCTTCTTCTGCGACGTCACCGACGGCTGGCGTCTGTCGCGCCGCCGTCAGCGGGCCCTCGTCGCTCTCGCCGGGCCCGCGGTGCACCTCGTGTGCGCGGCGGCGAGCATCGTGGCCTCGCGCCTCGTGGTCGACGACTCCCTGCACGCCGGACTCGTCCTGTACGCCCTGTCGTGCCTGGCGATCGCGGCCCTCAACCTGCTTCCCTTCGTTCAGCTCGACGGCTACCTCGCGCTCATGTCCGCTCTCGACTGGCCGCATCTGCGCAGAGACGCGATGACGGCCGCGGGTCACTCGTTCCTCGGGCTCCTCGGAGGCGCCGCACGCTCCACGGGTGCAGCCGATCCTCGTCCCGAGTCCGACGGCCTCCACCGCGCTGGGCGGCATCGCGGCCTGCTCATCGCCTACGGCATCCTGTGCCGGCTCTTCCCCGTCGGGCTCGTCGGGTTCGTGCTCTACCGGTACGCCACGTCGGTCGCAGGTCTCGGGACGGTGCCGGCGCTCTGCTACCTCGCCACACTCGGTCTGGTCGCCGCCGTCGTCTTCCGGGCGCTCCTGCGCGGGGCGAAGGCGCTCGCCGCGTCCGCGCCGAATCCGTGGCGGGTGGCCGCGGCTGCCGTCGCCGGGACCGCCCTGATCGCCGCCGTGCTCATGATCCCGGTGTCGTCGGCCCGCACCGTCGGCTTCGTCAGCGAGGGCGGCGAGGTGCGGCTCGTGGCGTCCGCGGGGGAGACGCTCCCGGAGGCAGGGACCCCTGTGGTTCTCGAGAGCAGCGGAATTCTCATCCAGAGGCGTCTCGGAACCGCGGTGGTCGGCGACGGGGAGCCCCACCGGGGCGAGATCGACCTCGCCGCGCTCGTGCCGGTGACCCCGTCGACCCTCAGGACGGATGGCATCCAGGTCGCCCTGCCCGACGTCCGGAGCGGAGCCCTTCCGCGCTTCGGCAGGGCCCGCGTCGACGGCGATGCTCGATCGCTCGGCGCCTGGTTGTGGCGGACGTTCCTCGACCTCCCCCTCGCCGCGCTCGGATCGGAGGCGCGCGCATGACGGCCGAACCGCACACGTCAGCCCCGGAGAACGAACTGCGGGGGATGCTGCGCTCGGCCCTGGAGAGGGAGCTCGGCGTTCTCGGCGTCGAAGCGAGCGGGACGCCCGTCTTCGGCTGGCGCGACCGCTCCCTCGGCACCGCAGCGTCGCGGGGCGGGAAGGCGCTGTGGCTCCGACTCGTCTGGTCGAGGACAGAGTGGGCCCGCGGATCCTGGTGGACGGGCAATCAGGATGCCGGTGCGATCAGCGGCGTTCGGAAGCCGAGGGTGCTCGAGGTCCGCGAGCAGACCGACGGTCCTCTCACGGTGCGCGCCGAGCTGATGACGCTCGTTCCCGGGCACCCGGCCCAGTCGACCCCGGACCTCCGCGCGGCTCCATCGCTCGACGAGGCATGGTGGAACGCGCTCGCGGGCGGCCTCGATGCGCTCTCCGTGGCCCCGACCGCGCGCAGGGCCGTCGACCCTGACGGCATCCGCCGCCGCATCGCGGTGTTCTTCGGCCTCGACGTCGACACGGACGTCGGCGACTGGCGGGCGGCCCACGGCGACCTGCACTGGAACAACCTGCACGTGGAGCCGTTCGCGATGGTCGACTGGGAGGCGTGGGGGCTGGCGCCGCGCGGCTACGATGCCGCCTTCCTGCTCTGCCACTCCCTTGCGCAGCCCGACGTCGTCGCGCAGATCACCCGGCGCTTCGCGGACGACCTCGACTCCGACGACGGCGTCGTCTCCCAGCTCTACGTCCTGACCAAGCTGCTCACGAGGGCGGATGCCGGAGAGCATCCCCACCTCGTGGCCCCGATCCACCGGCACGTCGATCGTCTGATCGGTCGTGCCACACGCACCCGCCCCCTATCGAGAGGAGAAGGCTCATGACAGCGGTCATCAGCTTCGACGGATTCACCAAGAGCTACGGAGGGGATGCCGTCGTCAGAGATCTCAGCTTCACGGTCGAGTCCGGAGCGATCGTGGGCCTGCTCGGCCCGAACGGTGCAGGCAAGAGCACGGCGATGCGCGGTCTCGTCGGCCTGCTGCATCCGACGGCGGGTTCCGCCACGCTCTTCGGAGCCCCCTTCGCGGCCATGACGAACCCCGCGCGCCGGGTCGGCGTGCACATGGACGGCCTCGGATTCGAGACCGGGATCACCGCCCGTCGGCACCTCGACATCTACCGTCTCGCCGCGGGCATGCCGCGGACCCGTGTGGACGAGGTACTCGCGCAAGTCGACCTCACCGCCCACGCCGGCAAGAGGGTGAAGCGGTTCTCCACCGGCATGCGGCAGCGGCTCGGCCTGGCGACTGCGCTGATCGGGAACCCGGAGCTCCTCGTGCTCGATGAGCCGGCGAACGGGCTCGACCCCGGCGGCATCCGGTGGCTGCGCGGATTCCTGCGGTCCTTCGCGGAGAAGGGCGGCACCGTCCTCATCTCCAGCCACCAGCTGGCCGAACTGGAGCAGACGGTCGACGAGGTCGTCGTGATGCGCGGGCGCAAGCTGTTCGACGGTCCGCTGGAGGCGCTGACGGCCGACGGGGCGACGACTCTCGAAGAGGGGTACTTCGGGCTCATCGACGGCGCCGAGGGAGGGAACGTCCATGTCTGACTTCCTCCGGAGCGAGCTGCTGCGCGGCGTCAGCGGGCTCGCGATGCTCGGGATCTTCTCCTTCACGCTCCTCATCCCCGCGCTGATGGTGACGGTCGGCCCGTCGCTGGACGGACTGACCGATCTCGATGACGGGAACGCGACGCGGATCGTGTTCGGCCTGTTCGCCGCGATCGGCATCACGGCGATGTACCTCGGCAGCTACTCGGTGTCGAGGGAGTACTACTACCACTCCATGTCGCGATCGCTCGTCATCGGATCCATCCGGCGGGTGCTCCTTGCGAAGCTCCTCGCCAGTGCGGTCACCGCCGTGGTCCTGTGCCTCGTCGGGGCGGCGATCTGGGCGGCGGCGTCCGCGGTCCTGCTCTCCTCCGTGGGGCGGAGCCTGCAGATCGACGGGGCGTTCTGGGGGATCGTCGGAGGGTCGGTGTTCGCGGCGATCTTCGGCAGTGCGATCGGGGTGTCTCTGGGCTGGGTCATCAAGGGCTACTACGCGGTGTCCGCGATCGTCCTGCTCGTGCCGATCATGATCGAGCTCCCGCTGCTGTTCAACGTACCCGCCGTCGAGAGGTACCTTCCGGTCGGCGCCTTCGCAGGCGTCACCGGGGCGCCGGTCGACGGGCTGCTTCCGTGGTGGGGGAGCGCGCTCGTGCTGCTCGGCTGGAGCGCCGTCACCGTCGTGCTCGCGGTCGGTGCGGTGCGGCGGCGAGAGCATTGAGCGCCGGCGGGGCGAGGCCGTGGGGCGGCCCGATGCGCGGGCAGGTCGTCCGCGGGGTCTCCGCGGAGCTGCGACGGCTGCGCGGAGACCCCCTGCCCTGGGTGTTCCTCCCCGTCGCGCTGCTCTCGGCGCTGTCGATCGCGGCGTCGTTGCCGAGCGATGTGCGATCGGCGCCGCCCGCCGTCGTCGATGCGCTCGGAGCCACGATGAGCGCATCTCTCGTCGGCGGGCTGGTGATCCTCGCGGCGGTGCTGGGAGCGCTGTGCCCGGCGCTCGCCGACCGATCGGGCGTGCTGGCGCGCGATCATCTCTTCACCTCCGGCGTCGTGGTCCTCGGATCGCGCGCGGTCTCCGCCGTGGCCTCGACGCTCCTGTTCGGGGTGTTCGGGATCGCGATGATCGAGGCGGCGTTCCTCCTCGTCACCGGTCGCGCGCTGTTGAGCGTTCCGGAGGCTGCCGCCGCTGTCGGCATCCTCGCGGCGGCGGGGCTGTGGGGGTATCTCGTCGGTGTGCTGGTGCGCAGCCCGGTCCTCGTGCTGTTCGTCGTGCCCGCGACGCTGTCGCCGGCTCTGCTGCTGTCGGATGCCGCGCCTGACGTCGCGAGGATCCTTCCGCTCAGCGCGCTGCTGTCGGCCGCGGGCCTCGCCGACGGCGGGCTCGCCGCTCCCGTCGCGTCTCTCGTGGCGACAGGGTGGGCGGTCGCGCTCGCCGCCGTCGTGGTCCTGGTGCTGCGTCGCCGCGACCGTCTCTGAAGGGCGTGGTCACGACGTAGGATTCCCTGGTGGCAACCCCCAAGATCGTCCTGTTCTACGTCTTCACCCCGCTCGCCGACCCCGAGGCCATCCGGCTCTGGCAGCGTGACCTCGGCGAGGCGCTCGGCCTCCGCGGGCGGCTCCTGATCTCGAAGGACGGCGTCAACGGCACGCTCGGCGGCGACCTCGTCGCGCTCAAGAAGTGGGCGCGCTCGTTCCGCTCGTACGCGCCCTTCAACGGCGTCGACATCAAGTGGAGCGAGGGGACCGGAGTGGATGCCGAGGGCCGCAGCATCGACTTCCCCAAGCTCAGCGTGAAGGTGCGGGAGGAGATCGTGTCCTTCGGTGCGCCGGGGGAGCTCAAGGTCGACGAGCACGGCGTCATCGGAGGCGGCACCCGGCTCTCGCCGGAGGCCCTGCATGCGCTGATGGACGAACGAGGAGACGAGGTCGTCTTCTTCGACGGACGCAACGCGCTCGAAGCGCAGATCGGACGCTTCCGCGACGCGATCGTCCCCGATACGGAGACCACGCGGGACTTCGTGCAGCTCCTCGACTCCGGAGCCTACGACGACCTCAAGGGCAAGCCGGTCGTCACCTACTGCACGGGCGGCATCCGGTGCGAAGTGCTGTCGAGCCTGATGGCGTCGCGGGGCTTCGGCGAGGTGTACCAGCTCGAGGGCGGCATCGTCCGCTACGGCGAGCAGTACGGAGACGACGGCCTCTGGGAGGGCTCGCTCTACGTGTTCGACAAGCGCGGCTCGGTCGACTTCTCCGACCACGCAGCCGTGATCGGAGAGTGCGCGGGGTGCGGAACGGCGACGAACCGCACGGCCAACTGCCCCGACCTCTCGTGCCGGGTCCAGCTGGTCGTGTGCGACGCATGCGCCGCGGTGCCGTGCCCGGTCCACGTGCACGCCTGAGCGCGGCCGGCGCTCTCGTCAGACGAGCAGCGGGGCCTGCGAGCCGCGTCCGGCGAACAGCGAACGCGGAAGCAGCAGCGCCCTGAGCCGCGACGGCCGATCGACGCTGCGACGCAGCTGTGCGAGAACCTCGCCCAGAGCGGGGGCCAGATCCGCCGGGTCGGCAGAGCGCGCATAGGTCGCGCGCTCGACGGCATCCGTCAGCACCCGCATCGCCTCCGGATCCACGCCGTGCTCGGACACGAGGACGGCGCCGCGCGAGCGGGGCGAATCGGCATCCGACAGCGCGATGCGCAGGTCGATCAGCGTGGCCCGCAGCTCGGTCCACGCGGACGCCGCATCTCCCCGTCGCGCTCGGCGACGTCGCGCCGTGCCGATGCCGAGGCGGATCAGCGCGGGCAGCAGGAGCACGAGCAGCGCTCCGAAGGCGGTGAGCACGACCGGCATCGGGTCGAGCTGACGCAGGGCGCCGGCGCCGCCGGTGTTTCCGCCCGCATCTGTCCGATCGATCTCGGGGCCGCTCGTGGCCTCCGAGGTCGGGGCCGTCGTGGGCGCGGGGGTGGCCGCGCCCCCAGGGCCGGAGCCCGTCGTCGTCGCCGATGCGAACGCCGTGGGGACGCCGAGAGAGGCCGTCGGCTCGAACGGCACCCAGCCGATGCCGGGGAAGATGACCTCAGGCCAGGAGTGCAGCTGATCGCTGGAGACCGAGTAGATGGTCTCTTCGCCGCGCTTCTCGTCGGTGCGCGACCCCGGCAGGTATCCGACGACGATGCGGACGTCCATCCCCAGACTCTGCGCCATCAGGGCGAAGGCGCCGGCGAAATGCACGCAGTATCCGGATCGGACGTCGAGGAACTGCGCGACGGCGTCCGCGCCGGTGCCGTCGAAGCCTTCATCGACCGGCGTCTCCAGAGAATAGGAGAACTCGGTGCGGAACCAGGTCTGCAGCGCGATCAGCCGGTCGTAGTCGCTCGTGGCGTCCGCCGTGACCTCGCGCGCCGTGGTCGGGATGACGTCGGGGAGCTCCAGCGGCTCGTCGTCCGGGTCGACCACCGCCGCGGCCGCTGACACGGCTCTGATCTGCTCCAGCGACGGATTCACCCTGAGCGACGCGACCGTGTAATCGTTGCCGACGGCATCCGCCGTCTTCGAGACGATCGTGCGGTTCTCCGGCATCAGCTTCCAGGCGCCGCTCAGACCCTGGACGCTCGTCGCGGGGTAGGGAACGGGCAGCCACGAGCTCGACATGCGCAGCACGCGGATCGAGGTCGTGATGTCCTTCGCGGCGACGTCCTCCGTCCACTCCGCGGCCCCGAAGCCGTCGCTCAGGGATTGGGTGTCACCGCGATCCGGATGCCAGACCCTGCCGTCGAAGCGGGACAGGGTGGTCAGCCGGAGGTACGGCGCGGTGTTCTCCGCCGTGGCGAGCGTGAGCACCTCGACCGGGTCGGGCTGACGCAGGTCGTTCCCCAGGCGCAGTGACGCGTCGACGCTGACGCCGACGCCCGTGCCGGCGAGGGATGCCGAGACGGGCACGATGGGCGCGATGACGAGCGCCGCGGCGACCGCGGCGGCTCCGGCGCCCACCGCGATGCCCGTGGACACGCGGCGGGGGGACTCGGAGTTGCGTTTCGCGGACTGCCGGAACAGCAGCAGGATCAGGATGCCGAGCATCACGAACCACACGACGTTCGCGTCTCCGAGCGTGACGATCATCGGCGTCGCACCGACGACGGCCACGAGAACACTGGCCAGGACGGCGCTCCGCTGGGCGACGAGCTGGTCGAGGAGGAGCGCGACGAGAGCGAAGCCGGCGCCCATGATCACGCGGAGACCCGGCGTGCTGTCGAGCGGAGCGGTGCCGAACACGACCTGCTCCCAGGCCGTCGCTGCGAGGGCGCCGAACACGGTGAGGGTCGATGAGGTCGGCACGACTCCGAAGATCGCGGTGTCTCCGGCGACGAGCATCGTGAGGACGCCCAGCGCCGCGACCGCCTGCGCGATCATGGCCGCGGTCTCCCGGATCCAGCGCTTCCGGCGGATCAGCAGGGTACGCACGGCGACCCCGACCGCCGCGATGACGAGGACCACCGTGACGACGGCGAAGGACCAGGCGCCCGGCTTGATCACGGAGGTGTAGGGCCACACCGCGACGAAGGCCGCCGCGGCGGCGAGGGCGCCCTGGGCGATGCGGCTCTCGTTCAGCTCGTGGTCGCGGTGCCACGACAGGCGAGGAGCACGGGGCTCAGCGCGAGACATCGCCGACCCCCATCCGCTCGGGGAGCGCGTCCTCCCACGCTTCGGCGAGGTCGGGGCCGAGAGCGGCCACACGCCAGCCGTGGTGGACGGCGGTCTGCTCCACGCCTTCGTCGAGCTCGGCGGCGAAGAGCATGGGCGCCGCGGCGCCGGCAGGGCGCAGCCGTTCGGCCGTCTCCTCGTCGAGGCGCCCGGTGATGTAGACGAGCGGGCCGGGCGGGGTGCCTCCCATGACCGTCGCGAGGTCGCGCGGCTCGCCCCGTGGAGTGACCATCGCGAGAGCGACCAGCAGACCCTCCCTGTCCTCCTCGTGTCCGCGGAGGGTGCCGAGCAGGATGCCCGCGCTGTCGACCACGTCGACCCCGTAGCCCTCCTGCACGAGATGCACCGCGGCGGAGGCGCACAGCGAGACGGCTGCCTCGAAGGCCGGATCGGCGTCCTCACCGGGCGCGGCCCAGCGCGCCGAGCTGCGATCGAGCACGACGAGGGCGTCGGGACTCGACTCCTCCTCTTCCTGCCTGACCATCAGCTGCCCGCGGTGCGCGGTCGCACGCCAGTGGATGCGCCGCATGGAGTCGCCGGCGATGTACCGGCGCGGCGAGAGGTTGTCGCTGCCCTGTCCGAGCCGGCTCGAGGAGGTGTGGGCGGTGCCGCCCGCCGCCCCCACCTTGACGGCGAGCGGGGCGAGCGTGATGATCTCGGGCACGACGGTCACGGTGCGGGTCTCGCCGAAGGCCTGCTCGCGCTGCGCGATGCCGAAGGGGTCGACGGTGCGCAGCACCAGCGGTCCGATCGCCCAGACGCCGCGGCGCACGCCGGTGATGAGGTAGCTCAGCTGCCCGCTCTCGGGCGGGTACTCCCCGGCCGAGTCGCCCGACACCGCATCGGGGAGGACGTCGCGCCACAGACCGTGCGGGATGCGGATCGCGCGCAGATCGAACCGCAGCGTCACACGCGACGTCTCGGCCACCGTGAGGAGATCGGTGGAGATCTGCCGGGCGACCGCGCCGTTGCGCCTCGGCATGTGCACCGCCAGCAGCGAGAACACGGTGAGGGCGAGGAGGAGGATGCCGACGTAGATGAGGATCGGCGCCCCCACGAGGTTCGCCGCGAGCAGGCAGCCGAGACCCGCGATGAGCGCACCTGCGCCCCTGGCGGTGAGGGCTCGACGTCGTCTCATGCTGTCCGCCGCTCAGGCGCGGGACGCCACCGGCACGCGCACGCGCTCCACGATCTGACGCAGGGCCGCCTCCACCGGCTGGGCGCCGGCGCGGTGGGCTCCGCGCGCGGGGAGAAGACGGTGGGCGAGCACCGGGATCAGCAGGGCCGTCACATCATCGGGGATCACGAAGTCGCGGCCGTCGAGGGCCGCCCAGACCTTCGCGGACCTGATGAGCTGCAGAGTCGCGCGCGGGCTCGCACCCAGGTGGAGGTTCGGGTCGTTCCTCGTCGCCTGGGCGAGCGCGACCGTGTACTCCTCGATGGCGGGGGCGACGTGCACCGACCGCGCCCAGGCGATCAGGCCGGAGATGGATGCCGCATCGGCGACGGCCGTGACTCCCGCGAGGGGGCTCACCGCGTCGCGCTGTCGGATCATGAGCGCCTCTGCCGCGGCATCCGGATAGCCCATCGAGATGCGCATCATGAAGCGGTCGCGCTGCGCCTCGGGCAGAGCGTAGGTGCCCTCCATCTCCAGGGGGTTCTGGGTGGCGACGACGAGGAAGGGCTGCGGCAGGGGATGCGTGGAGCCGTCGACCGTGACCTGGCCCTCCTCCATCGCCTCCAGCAGCGCCGACTGGGTCTTCGGGGACGAGCGGTTGATCTCGTCGGCGATCACGATGTGCGCGAACACGGCGCCCTGCTTGAACTCGAACTCGCGATCCACCGGGTTGTAGACGCTCACGCCGGTCACGTCTCCCGGCAGGAGGTCGGGGGTGAACTGGATGCGGCGGACGGTGGCGTCGACGCTCGCGGCGAGGGCTCGCGCCAGCATCGTCTTGCCGACGCCGGGGACGTCCTCGATGAGCAGGTGCCCCTCGGCGAGCAGGCAGACGAGGGCGCTGCGCACGGCATCCGGCTTGCCGTCGATGACCTGACCCACCGAGCCGAGGATCGCGGCTGTCTGCTCCGCGAACTGCTCGGCGGTGATCGAGGTCGTACTCAGGGGGGAGTTCTCCAGCATGCGTTCCCTCTCGCGTGAGCGCAGCGTTGCGCGCGTGATCCGATCGTAACCTCTCTGCAGGTCCCTGAACCTGTTCATCGGCCCTGCTCTCGTCGGCTAGACTTGTCGACGGCTCTCCGCGCGGCGGCATCCAGGCCAATTCCCCCAGGGCGGAAACGCAGCAAGGGTAACCGGGCTCTGCTGGGTGCGCGGAGGGTCTTTTCTTTTGCCCGGCGACTCCTCAGGACGTCCTGCGAGAATCGACGGGTGAGCACCGTGGAGCAGCAGCAGCCGAGAACGCTGAGTCGATTCGCCTCTCCCGTGGCGCTGCTCGCCGTGATGTGGATCGTGCAGCTGGCCGACAGCATCCTCCCCGGCTCGTTCTCCGTCTTCGGCATCCGCTCCTGGGACCCGGCGGGACTCGGCGGCATCGTGCTCGCGCCGCTCCTGCACTCCGGGTGGCCGCACCTGATCGGCAACTCGGTGCCCTTCCTCGTCCTCGGCTGCATCGTCGCGATCGAGGGCCCCCGCAGGTTCTGGGCGGTCACCGCGTTCGCGACGGTCATCGGCGGGCTCGGCACCTGGCTCGTGAACGCCCCCGGCACCCTCACGGTCGGCGCCTCCGGTCTCGTCTTCGGCTACTTCGGCTACCTCGTCGCCAGGGTGTTCGCGCCGGGCCGCGTCTCGCACCGCATCCTCTACGCCGTGGTCGCGCTCGTCGTCATCGGGATCTACGGCGGCACCATGCTCACGGGCATCTTCGGCGCGGGTGCCGGCGTCTCCTGGCAGGGCCACCTGTTCGGGGCCGTCGGCGGTGCGCTCGCCGCGTTCGCCGGACGGCATCCGGACCGCCGCACATGACGAAGACGCGCACAGGGCGCAGGCCGACGGCCCGCCGCTCCTCCGCCCGTGCTCGCCCGCGTCGGCGCAGGCCGTCCCCGCGCCGCCGCGCCCAGCTCCGGTCGCAGCGCAGGCGGATGCTGCGCCGCATCTCGCTGTGGAGCGCGGCGATCGTCGTCGTGGTCGGCGCGGCCGTGCTGATCCCGCTCGGACTCGCCCACGAACCCGCCGTCTACTGCGCGACGGAGCCCGCCGGCTTCCCCGATGCGGGGATCGCCGGCTGGGAGGGGGAGCAGCTGGACAACGCCGCGACCATCATGCTCACGGCATCCGCCCTCGGATTCGGACGCGACGGGCAGATCCTCGGGGTGATGACCGCCATGGGCGAGAGCAGCCTGCGCAACATCGACTACGGCGACTGGGAGACGTCGGGATTCCGCAACCCCGACGGGACCAGGACCACCAGCATCGGGCTCTTCCAGCAGCAGGACTGGTGGGGCAGTGCCGAGCAGCGGATGGACCCGGCGACGGCCGCCACGCTGTTCTACGGCAAGCTCTCGACGCTCGAGGGCTGGCAGCAGATGCCGGCGTCGCACGCGATCCACCGCGTGCAGGTCAACACGGATGCCGACTACTACACGCGGTACCAGGAGGACGCGACCGCCGTGGTCGACGCCCTCACGAGCGGATGCACGGCGCCGGACGCGGGAGCCGCACAGGCGGCGCGTCTAGGCTGAGCCCGTGGCGCAGAGCATCTACATCACCTCGGCCGAAGGCCATACCGGCAAGTCGACGATCGCGCTCGGAGTGCTCGACGCGCTGATGCGCGTCAGCCCGCGTGTGGGCGTGTTCCGCCCGATCGCCCGCTCGGTGGCGGATCGCGATGAGATCCTCGAGCTGATGCTCGCGCACGACGGCGTCCATCTCGACTACGACCTCTGCGTCGGCGTCACCTACGACGACGTGCGCGACGACCCAGAGCGCGCGCTGTCGACCATCGTCTCCCGCTTCAAGGCGGTCGAGGCGCAGTGCGACGCCGTCGTGATCGTCGGCAGCGACTACACCGACGTGGCGAGCCCGGCCGAGCTCGGCTACAACGCGCGCATCGCGGCGAACCTCGCCGCTCCCGTGCTGCTCGTGCTCTCGGGCCGCGACGGTCAGCGCCAGGCGGAGCAGCTCGGCACCACCACGGCCCGCTCGGCCGCCGCCGTCGGGCAGATCGCCGCCCTCGCGCTCGCGGAGCTCGAGGCCGAGCGCGCCGAGCTGTTCGCGGTCATCGTGAACCGCGCCGACCCCGATGCGCTCGACGACGTCGCCGACGCGGTCTCGGCCGTGCGTCCGGCGCGGAGCACGCCGGTGTGGGCGATCCCCGAGGACCGCACGCTCGTCGCGCCGTCGATCCGCGGCATCCTCTCCGCCGTCGACGGACGCCTCATCAAGGGCGACCCCGACCGTCTCGCCCGCGAGGCCCTCACCATCGTGGTCGCCGGCATGTCGATGGTGAACGTGCTGCCCCGCATCACGGAGGAATCGGTGGTCGTGATCCCGGCCGACCGCACCGAGGTGCTGCTCGCCACCCTCCTCGCCGACGCGTCCGGCACCTTCCCGCGCGTCTCCGGCATCATCCTCAACGGTCCGTTCCCGCTGCCGGAGCCGATCGTGCGGCTGCTCGACGGCTTCACGTCGACGGTGCCGATCATCGCGACCGATCTCGGCACCTACGACACCGCGGTGCGCGTGATGGGCGCACGCGGGCGCATCTCGCCCGACTCGAGGGCGCGCTATGACCGGGCGCTCAGCCTCTTCCAGACGCACGTCGACGTCGCCGAGCTCACCACCCAGGTGGGCCTGGCCGAGTCGCGCGTCGTCACGCCGCTGATGTTCGAGTACGGCCTCATCGAGCGCGCCCGCGCCGACCGGCGGCGCATCGTCCTGCCCGAGGGCGACGACGACCGCATCCTCCAGGCCGCGTCCACGCTGCTCGCCCGGGAGGTGGCGGATCTGACGATCCTGGGCGACGAGGCCACGGTGCGCGCGAGGGCGATCGAGCTGGGCGCCGACATCTCGGCGGCGCAGGTGCTCAGCCCGCACGACCCCGAGCTCGTCGAGCGCTTCGCCGCCGAGTACGCGCGGCTGCGCGCGCACAAGGGCATCACGCTCGCGCAGGCCGCCGACACGGTCACCGACGTGTCGTACTTCGGCACCATGATGGTGCACACCGGACTCGCCGACGGCATGGTCTCCGGCGCCGCGCACACCACCGCGCACACGATCCGACCGTCGTTCGAGATCATCAAGACGAAGCCCGGCGTGAAGGTCGTCTCCAGCGTGTTCCTGATGGCGCTCGCCGACCGCGTGCTCGTGTACGGCGACTGCGCCGTCATCCCCGATCCGACGAGCGAGCAGCTCGCCGACATCGCGATCTCCTCCGCGGCCACCGCGCGGCAGTTCGGCATCGAGCCGCGGATCGCCATGCTGTCGTACTCGACGGGGGAGTCCGGTTCAGGAGCCGATGTCGACAAGGTCCGCGCGGCCACGGCCCTCGTGCACGAGCGGGCGCCGGAGCTGCTGGTCGAGGGTCCGATCCAGTATGACGCCGCGGCCGACGCCGCCGTCGCCAAGGCGAAGCTCCCCGACTCGGCCGTCGCCGGACGGGCCACCGTGTTCGTGTTCCCCGATCTGAACACCGGCAACAACACCTACAAGGCCGTGCAGCGATCGGCGGGAGCGGTCGCGATCGGCCCCGTGCTGCAGGGGCTGAACAAGCCGATCAACGACCTCTCCCGCGGGGCGCTGGTCGACGACATCGTGAACACCGTGGCGATCACGGCGATCCAGGCCCAGGGAGGGGCGGCATGAGCGCGATCCTCGTCATCAACAGCGGCTCCTCGTCGCTCAAGTACAGCCTGATCGACATCGAGGGCGAACACGAGCTCGCGAGCGGCCTGATCGAGAGGATCGGCCAGGAGTCGAGCCCGGTTCGGCACACGGTCCGACCGGACACGACAGCGGATGCCGTCGTCACGATGCTCGACGCCGACTATCGCAGCGAGCAGCACATCGTCGACCACGATGCGGCTTTCGCGGTCATGCTCGAGCAGTTCGCCGCCCACGGGCCCTCCCTCGAGGAGCATCCGCCCGTGGCCGTCGGTCACCGCGTCGTGCACGGCGGAGCGCGATTCTTCGCCCCCACGCTGATCGACGCCGACGTCGAGCGCCAGATCGAGGAGCTCGCGGTGCTGGCGCCGCTGCACAACCCGGCCAACCTCGCAGGCATCCTCGCGGCGGAGGCCGTGTTCCCCGATGTGCCGCACGTCGCGGTCTTCGACACCGCCTTCCACCAGACGCTCCCGCCCGCGGCGTACACGTACGCGATCGATGCGGAGCTCGCCCGCGAGCACAGGGTGCGGCGCTACGGCTTCCACGGCACCAGCCACCAGTACGTCAGCGAGGCCGCCGCGGCCTTCCTCGGGCGCGACCTCTCGACGCTCCGCCAGATCGTGTTCCACCTCGGCAACGGGGCCTCCGTCACGGCGATCGACGGCGGCCGATCCGTCGAGACGTCGATGGGGCTCACCCCGCTCGAGGGGCTCGTGATGGGCACGCGGTCGGGAGACATCGACCCCGCGGCGCTGGTGCATCTCGCGCGCCGGGCCGGGTACACGATCGACGCCCTCGACGCTCTGCTCAACACCCGCAGCGGACTGGCGGGGCTCGCCGGGCGCAGCGACATGCGCGACATCCTCGCTGGTCGCGAGGCGGGGGAGGAGGCGGCGACGCTCGCCTTCGACGTCTACGTCCACCGGCTCCGCGCCTACGCGGGCGCCTACATCGCGCAGCTCGGAGGGGTCGACGTGATCTCGTTCACCGCGGGAGTCGGGGAGAACGCGGCGCCCGTGCGCGCCGAGGCGATGGCGACGCTCGGATTCGCCGGAGTCGAGATCGATCCCGCCCGCAACACCGCCCGTGAACGCGGAATCCGGCGCATCTCCACCGACGACTCCCCGGTGACGGTGCTCGTCGTGCCGACGAACGAGGAGCTGCAGATCGCGCGTCAGACCGCCGAGATGCTCTGAGCATCCGCCCGCGCGCCCCACGAGTCCGACACCGGCGTATTCGGGGGTTACCTCACCCGGCCCTCCGCACTACGCTGGCACAGTGGCACGGAGAGGTGCCGACCCCCTCGTCCTTCTCCTGGAGGCTCCTGTGCCCGAAGCCCTTCCCGATCTGCTCGCCGCCGACGGCGTGCTCTTCGACCTCGACGGCGTGCTCACGCCGACCGCCGAGGTGCACATGCGCGCATGGAAGGTCGTGTTCGACGATGTCTTCGCGAAATGGAGCATCGAACCCCCCTACACGGATGCCGACTACTTCGACTACGTCGACGGCAAGAAGCGCTATGACGGCGTCGCCAGCCTGATGCGCAGCCGCAACGTCGAGATCCCGTGGGGTGCGGTCGATGACACCCCGGACGCCGACACGATCTGCGGCATCGGCAACCGCAAGAACGACGCCTTCGCCGCGTCGCTGCGCAGCGAGGGCATCGCGCCCTTTCCGGGCTCCCTCGCCCTGATCGAGCGGCTGAGCGCCGCAGGCATCCCGCTCGGCGTGGTGTCGAGCTCGAAGAACGCGGAGGAGGTGCTGGCCGCGGCCGGCATCCGCTCCTTCTTCCGCATCGTCGTCGACGGCGTCGTCGCCGAGAACGACGGGCTGGCCTCGAAGCCGGCGCCCGACATGTTCCGCGCCGGGGCCGTCGCCCTCGGCGTCGACCCTGCCCGCAGCGTGGCCGTCGAGGACGCGACGTCCGGTGCCGCATCCGCCGCGGCCGCAGGCTTCGCGACCGTGGTCGGCGTCGACCGCGGGACCGGCGCCGACGCGCTGCGCACCGCAGGAGCCACCGTCGTCGTCGACGACCTGTCCGCTTTCGCACCCGACTCCGAGGAGATTGCATGATCGACCGCGACCGCTTCCCCGTCGACCCCTGGCGCCTGATCGAGACGCGCTACACAGAAGACGGGGTGGGTGAGACGCTGTTCGGCGTCGGGAACGGCTACCTCGGACTCCGCGGCAACCACATCGAGGGACGCGGCGCGCACGAGCACGGCACGTTCATCAACGGCCTGCACGAGACCTGGCCGATCCGTCACGCAGAGCAGGCGTACGGCTTCGCCGAGGTGGGGCAGACGATCGTCAACGCTCCGGACGCCAAGGTCATGCGCGTCTACGTCGACGACGAACCCATCTCCTTCGACGATGCCGACGTGCGCGAGTACCGCCGCACGCTCGACATGCGCACCGGTGTGCTGGAGCGGGTCGTCGTCTGGGAGACCCCGTCGGGCAAGCGGGTGCGCATGCGCGACGAGCGCATCGTCAGCTTCGAGGAGCGCCACCTCGCGATCCTCCGGCTCGAGGTCGTCGTGGAGAACTCCGACGCCCCCGTGACGATCAGCTGCCAGCTGCTGAACCGGCAGGACGGCGCGGGCGTCTACGCCGGCACCCCTGTGGAGGCGCAGGGCGCGGGCTTCGACCCCCGCAAGGCCGAGAAGATCGCCGAGCGGGTGCTGCAGCCCGCCGAGCACTGGCAGGACGGCCTGCGCTCCGCGCTGTCGTACCGCGTCGCGGCGTCGGGCATGACGGTGGCCGTCGTCGCCGACCACATCGTCGAGACGGAGAACGAGTACAGCGCCCGCACGCTGATCGAGTCCGACATCGCCAAGAACGTGTTCCGCGTGCAGGCGAAGGCGGGCGTGCCGATCACGGTCACGAAGCTCGTCAGCTATCACACGTCCCGTGGAGTGCCCCCGCGCGAGCTGGTCGACCGCTGCCGCCGGTCGCTCGACCGCGTCGTCGTCGAGGGCGTGGCCGCGCAGTTCCAGCGTCAGGCCGAATGGCTCGCCGCCTTCTGGGAGCGCAGCGACGTGCAGATCGGCGGTCACGACGATCTGCAGCAGGCGACCCGCTGGTGCCTCCTCCAGCTCGCCCAGGCGTCCGCGCGCGCCGACGGCACGGGCGTCGCGGCCAAGGGCGTCTCCGGGTCCGGCTACAGCGGCCACTACTTCTGGGACACCGAGATCTACGTGCTCCCGTTCCTCACCTACACGTCGCCGCAGTGGGCACGCAACGCACTGCGTGCCCGTGTTCTGATGCTGCCCGCCGCGCGCCGCCGCGCCGAGCAGCTGAACGAGGCCGGCGCCCTGTTCCCGTGGCGCACGATCAACGGCGAGGAGGCCTCGGCCTACTACGCTGCCGGCACCGCGCAGTACCACATCAACGCCGACGTGAGCTTCGCGCTCGGCAAGTACGTGCGCGCCACCGGAGACGAGGAGTTCCTGCGCCGAGAGGGCGCCGACATCGCGATCGAGACCGCCAGGCTCTGGGCGACGCTCGGCTTCTGGCGGGTGTCCGACGGCCGGGAGACCTTCCACATCCACGGCGTCACGGGGCCCGACGAGTACACCACCGTCGTGAACGACAACCTCTACACGAACGTCATGGCGCGCTACAACCTGCGCTACGCCGCGAAGGTGGTGCGAGAGATCGCCGCTGACTTCCCGGAGGACTACGCCCTCCTCGTGGAGCGCACGGGCCTCGGCGCCGGCGAGGCCGACGAGTGGGAGCGCGCGGGGGAGGCGATGTTCATCCCGTACAGCGAGGGCCTCGGCATCCACCCGCAGGACTCGCTGTTCCTGGAGCGCGAGGTCTGGGACCTCGCGCACACTCCGGCGACCCAGCGTCCGCTGCTCCTGCACTTCCACCCCCTCGTGATCTACCGGTTCCAGGTGCTCAAGCAGGCCGATGTCGTGCTCGCGCTGTTCCTGCAGGGCAACCACTTCACGCCGGAGGAGAAGCGCGCCGACTTCGACTACTACGACCCGCTGACGACGGGCGACTCGACGCTGTCCGCCGTCGTGCAGTCGATCCTGGCGGCCGAGGTCGGCTACCAGGACCTCGCGCTGAAGTACTTCGAGCAGTCGATCTTCGTCGACCTGCACGACCTGCACCACAACGCGGCGGACGGTGTGCACGTGGCGTCGGCGGGCGGCGTGTGGACGGCGCTGGTGAGCGGCTTCGGCGGCATGCGCGACTACGCGGGCGAGCTCAGCTTCGACCCGCGGCTCCCGGCCGACTGGCCGTCGCTCTCGTACCCGCTGCAGTGGCAGGGCTCTGCGATCCAGGTCACGGTGGCCAGGGACGCGCTGACGGTCGAGGTGCGCTCCGGCGAGCCTGTGCCGTTCACCGTGCGCGGCGCCGCCTTCGTCGCCACGACGGAGGATGCCGTCGTCGTGGCGCTGGCCGATCAGGGGCCCGTCATCGCAGGTCGCCCGACGCTGCGTCAGTTCGAGGGTGCGCGCCGCGAGGACGGCACGCGCCTGTCGGCGTCGGTTCCCGTCATCACGACGTCGATCCCGGTGATCGAGCCGATCGACTGAGCCGCGCACTCCGTATCCGTCGACGCCCCCTCTGCTCGTCGGCGCCGCACCTGGTTGACGACGATCAGGTGGGGCGCCGGCGGCAGGGTGGGGCGTCGTCGTCGGCTCGGGGATGAGCGGATGCCGGGGCGCGGCTGAGCGGATACCGGGCGGGGCGCGAAGTCCCTCGAGGGGGAGCCCCGAGTGTCCGCGGTACGCCGTAGGCTGGTCTGGTGACTACAGCCCTCTATCGCCGCTACCGGCCCGAGTCGTTCGGCGAGATGATCGGGCAGTCCCAGGTGACCGATCCGCTGATGACCGCGCTGCGCGGCGACAGGGTCGGCCACGCCTATCTCTTCTCCGGTCCCCGCGGCTGCGGCAAGACGACCTCGGCCCGCATCCTGGCGCGCTGTCTGAACTGCGCCGAGGGCCCGACCGACGTCCCCTGCGGGAAGTGCCCGAGCTGCATCGAGCTGTCGCGCGCGGGCGGCGGATCCCTCGATGTCGTCGAGATCGACGCGGCGAGCCACAACGGCGTCGACGACGCGCGCGATCTGCGCGAGCGTGCGACGTTCGCACCGAGCCGCGACCGGTACAAGATCTTCATCCTCGACGAGGCGCACATGGTGACGCCGCAGGGCTTCAACGCCCTGCTCAAGCTCGTCGAGGAGCCTCCGGAGCACGTCAAGTTCATCTTCGCCACGACCGAGCCCGAGAAGGTGCTCGGCACGATCCGTTCGCGTACGCACCACTACCCGTTCCGGCTCGTTCCGCCCGCGGCGATGCTGGAGTACGTCGAGAAGCTGTGCACCGAGGAGGGCGTCGTCGTCGAGCAGGGAGTCCTTCCGCTCGTCGTGCGCGCCGGAGGCGGATCGCCCCGTGACACGCTGTCGCTGCTCGATCAGCTGATCGCCGGTTCCGACTCGCCCGCCGGCTCGGAGACCGTGACCGTCGCGTACGAGCGCGCCGTGGCTCTTCTCGGCTACACGCACGCGACCGTGCTCGATGAGATCGTCGACGCGCTCGCTGCGGGTGACGCGGCCGCCGCGTTCCCGGCGATCGACAAGGTCGTGCAGACCGGGCAGGATCCGCGTCGATTCGTCGATGACCTCCTCGAGCGGCTGCGCGACCTGATCGTGATCGCCGCCGTCGGCGCGGGTGCCTCCGCGGTGCTGCGCGGCATCGCCGCCGATGAGCTGGACCGCATGCGCGAACAGGCGGCCTCCTTCGGCTCGGCCCGTCTCTCGCGCACCGCCGACATCGTGAGCGCCGCTCTCGACGACATGTCCGGCGCGACCTCTCCTCGTCTGCATCTCGAGCTCCTGGTCGCCCGCGTCCTCGCCGGGGGAGGTGCGGATGCCGCGGCACCCGCGCCCGTCTCCGCCGCTGCTCGCCCCGCGGCGGCTCCGGCCCCTGCATCCGCGGCTCCCGCTCCTGCAGCCTCCGCCCCTGCTTCCGCTGCTCCGGCTCCTGCGACCCCCGCATCAGCTCCGGCAGCCCCCGCACCGGCGGCTCCAGCGGCACAGACGCCGGCCGTCCAGCCGTCGTCTGCGCCCGTGGTCGCCCCGCGAGGGAGCGGAGCGGGCGAGGCAGAGCGCGGTGAGATCTCCGTGGACTCGGCCGCTCAGCCGGCGCCGGATTCCCCGTCGACGTCTGAGGCTCCCGCCGCGGCATCCGCTCCGGCGCCGTCCGGCCCGGTCACCTTCGAGCGCATCTCGGGGTCGTGGTCGGCCGTCCTCAAGCGTCTCGAAGACATCAGCCGCACGTCCTGGCTGCTCGCCACTGCGGTGCAGCCGCTCGCGTTCGACACCGCGAGCGAGGTGCTGACTCTCGGCTTCACGAGTCAGCACGACGTACAGAAGTTCAAGGGGACGGTTCCGGGTTCCGGTCCGTCCGACCATCTGCGCACGGCGATCGAGCAGGAGCTCGGTGTGACGGTCAAGTACCGCCCGGCCCCCATGCCCGCCGGGGGTGCACCGCGACAGCCCGCGGCCGCCTCGTCGCCCTCTTCTCCGTCCGGCGATGCGCCCGCTTCGGAGCCTGCGTCAGCGGGGTCATCCCGTCCGCAGGTCCGCAGTGATTCCGCCGGTCCCGTCACGGAGTGGGCCGTCGCGTCGATCCCGTCGGCCGGCGGGCAGGGCGCGGCCTCGGGCGGAGGGGCGGAGACGCCGATCCCCGCAGCGTCGACGTCGGCTGCGCCGGTGCCGGTGACCGCGGCGTCGGTTCACGCTGCGCCGACTCCGGCTACTCCTTCTCCGTCCGCGCCGGGATCGACGGCATCCGCTGCCCCGTCCGCGCCCGCGACGTCGGTCTCCTCATCGCCGACCGCGGCATCGCCGATGTCCGTCGATGGGCCCCCGCTGCCCGATGAGCCGCCGTACTACGACGACGAGCCGCCCTACGACCCCGCCTACGAACCGGCGATGTCGAGCGCTCCGCCGCGGCGCCCCGAGCAGAGCGCATCGGCGCCGACAGCGGCATCCGCTGCGCCCGAACCCCGGCGCTCCGCGCCGGCGCCCGTCGTCACCGAGCGCACCCCCGCCGGGGGAGTGCAGCGCTACGGCGAGGCCGTGATCCGCCAGGTGCTCGGCGCGACGTTCGTGCGCGAAGAGCCCTACGAGCCCCCGACGAGGTTCTCCTGATGTACGACGGCATCGTCCAAGAGCTGATCGACGAGTTCGGGCGGCTTCCGGGCATCGGCCCCAAGTCCGCTCAGCGCATCGCGTTCCACATCCTGCAGACGCCGACGTTCGACGTCGCGCGCCTTGCGGAGCTGCTCACCGAGATCCGCGTGCGGGTGCGGTTCTGCGAGATCTGCGGCAACGTGTCCGAGCAGGACCGCTGCGCGATCTGCCGCGACCCCCGCCGCAACCCGGCGCTGATCTGCGTGGTCGAAGACGCGAAGGACGTGGCGGCGATCGAGCGCACCCGCGAGTTCCGGGGGCTGTATCACGTGCTCGGCGGAGCGATCAGCCCGATCGCCGGCATCGGCCCCGACGACCTGCGCATCGCACAGCTGATGACCCGCCTCGCCGACGGCAGGGTCCAGGAGGTCATCCTCGCGACCAACCCGAACCTCGAGGGCGAGGCCACGGCGAGCTACCTCAGCCGTCTCCTCACCACGATGCAGATCACGGTCTCGCGACTGGCCTCCGGACTCCCGGTCGGCGGCGACCTCGAGTACGCCGACGAGGTCACCCTCGGACGCGCCTTCGAGGGCCGGCGCGTTCTGTGAACGCCCACACCGGCTTCACCCGCCGGGGATGGCTCCTCTTCGCGGCGATGTGCCTCCTCTGGGGCGTGCCGTACCTGTTCATCAGCGTCGCTGTCGAGTCCATCTCGCCGCCGGCCATCGTCGCCGGACGCACCCTCATCGCGGCGCTCCTTCTGCTGCCGTTCGCGATCCGCTCCGGCGCGCTCAGAGCCGCTCTCAAGATGTGGCCGTGGGTGCTCGCCTTCGGTCTCGTCGAGATGGCCGGCCCCTTCCTGCTGCTGGGGCATGCCGAGATGACGCTGCCGTCGGGCATGACCGGGCTGCTCGTCGCCACGGTGCCGCTGTTCGCGGCCCTGATCGCCCTCGGCGGCGGCGACCGCGGCGTGCTGCGCCCCGCTCGCGCGATCGGTCTCGTCGTCGGCTTCATCGGCGTCGCGATCGTCGTCGCGGGACCGGGTCTGTTCGGCGGGCACGTGAGTCTGCTGGCGGCCGGCGAAGTGCTGCTCGTCGCGGTGCTCTACGCGATCGCGCCGTTCATCGTGGCGCGCAAGCTCGGCGATGTGCCGTCGATCGGCACCATCACCCTCTCTCTTCTGATGATCGGCATCCTGTACCTGCCGATCGCTCTGCTCACCCAGCACCGGATGCCGACCCTCCCGTCGATCGGAGCGCTGATCGCCCTCGCCGTCATCTGCACCGCGGTGGCGTTCCTCGCCTTCTTCGCCCTGATCCGCGAGGTCGGCCCGGTGCGCGCTCCGCTGTTCACCTACGTCAATCCGGTCGTGGCGATCATCCTGGGCGCCATCGTCCTCTCCGAGCCGCTGACGCTCGGACTCGTGATCGGCTTCCCGCTGATCATCGCCGGATGCTGGTTCGCCGGCACGGGCGGCCGACTCCGCCCCGCGGCATCCGCTCCCGCGCCGCTGCCGCCCGCGCCCTGACGGCCCCGTGATCACGGACGCCCCGAGCCCGGCCCCGTCACATGCGCGTCGGCGCATACGGGGTCTCCGTAGAATGGGCGTGGGCGGATCCGCCCGACATCCCAGGGAGTGAACGTGGCCCTCATCGTGCAGAAGTACGGCGGCTCCTCTGTCGCCGACGCAGAGAGCATCAAGCGCGTCGCCAAGCGCATCGTCGACACGCGTCGCGCGGGGCACGACGTGGTCGTCGCCGTCAGTGCGATGGGCGACACCACCGACGAGCTGCTCGATCTCGCCAACGAGGTCGCGCCGATCCCTGCGCCCCGCGAGCTCGACATGCTGCTGTCCAGCGGTGAGCGCATCTCGATGGCGCTGCTGGCCATGGCCATCCACTCGATGGGCTTCGAGGCGCGGTCGTTCACCGGCAGCCAGGCGGGCATGATCACCGACTCGCAGCACGGCGCCGCCCGCATCGTCGACGTCACCCCCGTGCGGCTGCGCGAGGCTCTCGATGAGGGGGCGATCGTGATCGTCGCCGGCTTCCAGGGCTTCAACCGCGACACCCGTGACATCACCACTCTCGGCCGCGGCGGCTCCGACACCACGGCCGTCGCCCTCGCGGCGGCGCTCGACGCCGACGTGTGCGAGATCTACAGCGACGTGGACGGCATCTTCACCGCCGACCCCCGCGTCATCCCGAAGGCTCAGAAGCTCGACCACATCACCAGCGAGGAGATGCTCGAGCTCGCCGCGAACGGCGCCAAGGTGCTCTACATCCGCGCCGTCGAGTACGCACGCCGCCACGGCGTCCTGATCCACGCCCGTTCGACGTTCTCGTCGTCCGAGGGCACGTACGTTCTGGGCGAGGGCATGAAGAACCCCCGCGAATCCGAGGGAGCAGACATGGAAGAGCCGATCGTCGCCGGAGTCGCCACCGACTTCAGCCAGGCAAAGATCACCGTCGCCGGCGTGCCGGACGTTCCCGGCAAGGCGGCCGAGATCTTCAAGATCGTCGCCAAGTCGGGCGCGAACGTCGACATGATCGTCCAGAACGTGTCCGCGACCGGGCGCACCGACATCTCCTTCACCGTGCCCAAGGCGGATGCCGCCGCGGCGCTCAAGGCCCTGGCGGGCGACCAGACCGAGGTCGGCTTCCAGAACCTCATCCACGACGACCAGATCGGCAAGCTCTCAGTCGTCGGGGCGGGCATGCGCACGCACTCCGGTGTCTCGGCGACGCTCTTCGAGGCGCTGTCGGCCGGCGGCATCAACATCGAGATGATCTCGACCTCCGAGATCCGCATCTCGGTCGTGCTGCGCGACACCGACCTCGCCGAGGCGGCGCGCACCGTGCACACGGCCTACGGGCTCGACGGCGATGCCGAGGCCACGGTCCACGCCGGCACCGGTCGCTGAGACGCCGCTCGCTCGCACGCAATCGCCGGGCCGTCGGCATCCTGACATCGACGGTGTGAAAACCGCCACGACGACCTGGGCGAGTTCCCCGCCGCGGTAGACTCGCGGAAACCCTGACATCGGCGCCAGGCGCGGCATCCGCATCCCGACGCTGCGCCTCGCGCTTCGCACGCAGTACGTACGACGCCAAGGAACATCATGACCCGCATCTCCGACTCAGGACTCTCCGTCGCCATCGTGGGCGCCACCGGCCAGGTGGGCACCGTGATGCGCGAGATTCTCGCCGAGAGGTCCTTCCCGATTCGCGAGCTGCGCCTGTTCTCGTCGTCGCGATCGGCGGGCACGGCGATCGAGTTCGGCGGAGCGACGGTCATCGTCGAAGACGTGGAGACCGCGGATGCCGCGGGCATCGACATCGCACTCTTCTCGGCCGGCGCGACCGCCAGCCGCGCCTACGCCCCGCGCTTCGCCGAGGCCGGCGCCGTGGTCGTCGACAACTCCAGCGCCTGGCGCAACGACCCCGAGGTGCCCCTCGTGGTGAGCGAGGTCAACCCGCACGCGATCGACGAGCGCCCCAAGGGCATCATCGCGAACCCGAACTGCACCACGATGGCCGCGATGCCGGTGCTGAAGGTGCTGGATGCCGAGGCAGGTCTCGAGCGCCTCATCGTCTCGACCTACCAGGCGGTGTCCGGATCCGGTCTCGCCGGAGCGCAGGAGCTGCTCGGCCAGGTCGAGGGCGTGCTCGCCCAGGGCGACACCCTCCGTCTCGTGCACGACGGCTCCGCGGTCGACTTCCCGCAGCCGGAGAAGTACGTGGCGCCCATCGCCTTCGACGTCATCCCGTTCGCCGGCAGCCTCGTCGACGACGGCGACAACGAGACCGACGAGGAGAAGAAGCTCCGCAACGAGAGCCGCAAGATCCTCGAGCTCCCCGACCTCCGCGTCGCGGGAACCTGCGTGCGCGTCCCCGTGTTCACCGGGCACTCGCTCTCCATCCACGTCGAGTTCGCGCGGGACATCACCCCTGCGCGCGCGACCGAGGTCCTCGCAGCGGCGCCCGGCGTCGTGCTCGAAGAGGTCCCCACTCCGCTGTACGCGGCGGGCAAGGACCCGAGCTTCGTCGGCCGTATCCGCGCCGACCAGTCGGCGCCCGAGGGCAAGGGCCTCGTGCTGTTCATCAGCAACGACAACCTCCGCAAGGGCGCGGCGCTGAACGCGGTGCAGATCGCCGAGGTCCTGGCCGAGCGACTGAGCGTCGCGGCGTCATAGCCCGAGAGCATCCTGGCCATGCGGATCCGGTCTGACCGGCCGGTCCGTGTGGTCAGCCGGGTCGTGCCCGCGAACTAGACTGTTCTGGTGACCGAAACCGTCGATGTCGTCTTGATCGGTGGTGGCATCATGAGCGCCACCCTGGGTACCCTGCTGCACCAGCTGCAGCCGGATTGGAAGATCGTCGCCTTCGAGCGACTCTCCGATGTGGCGCAGGAGTCGTCCAACCCCTGGAACAACGCCGGCACCGGTCACGCGGCGCTCTGCGAGCTGAACTACATGCCGCAGACGCCCGGTCAGCCGCTCGACCCGGCCAAGGCCGTCTCGATCAACGAGCAGTTCCAGCAGAGCCGCCAGTTCTGGTCGTCCCTCGTCGAGAAGGGCGTCCTGGACGCGCCGAAGACGTTCATCAACGCGACCCCGCACATGACGTTCGTGCGTGGCGAGAAGGACGTGGCGTACCTGAAGGACCGGTACGAGGTCCTCAAGAAGCAGCCGCTGTTCGACGGCATCGAGTACAGCGAGGACTCCCGGGTCATCAACAAGTGGGCGCCCCTGCTCATGCAGCAGCGCCGCAAGGGCGAGCCGTTCGCGGCGACCCGTGTGCCCGCAGGCACCGACGTCGACTTCGGCGCGCTCACCCACCAGCTCTTCGATCACCTCACCGCCTCGGGCGTCGACCTGCGTCTCAACCACGAGGTCAAGAGCCTGAAGAAGCAGAAGGACGGCGGCTGGCTGCTCGGCTACCGCAACACCCTCGGCCATACCCCGAACCAGATCAAGGCGCGCTTCGTCTTCGTCGGCGCCGGCGGCTGGGCTCTCAAGCTGCTGCAGCGCTCCGGCATCCCCGAGATCAAGGGCTACGGCGTCTTCCCGATCGGCGGCCAGTTCCTCAAGACCTCCAACCCGAAGATCGTCGCGCAGCACCAGGCGAAGGTGTATTCGCAGGCATCCGTCGGCGCTCCGCCGATGTCCGTGCCGCACCTCGACACGCGTGTCGTCGACGGCGAGGCCTCCCTGATGTTCGGCCCGTTCGCGACCTTCAGCCCCAAGTTCCTCAAGCAGGGCTCGATGCTCGACATCGTCACCCAGGTGCGCACGCACAACCTCTGGCCGATGCTGCGGGTCGCCTTCGCGAATCCCGACCTGATCACATATCTGGTGAGTGAGCTGCTGAAGAACCACCGCAAGAAGGTCGAGAGCCTCCGCACCTTCATGCCGACGGCGAAGGACGAGGACTGGACCCTCATCGATGCCGGTCAGCGCGCTCAGGTGATGAAGAAGGACGCCAAGAAGGGCGGGATCCTGCAGTTCGGCACCGAGGTCGTCTCCGCGGCGGACGGCTCGATCGCGGGTCTGCTCGGCGCTTCGCCCGGCGCGTCCACGGCCGTGCCGATCATGCTCGACCTGCTCAAGAAGTGCTTCCCCGAGGAGTACCCGAGCTGGGAGCCGGAGCTGCGTGCCCTCATCCCGACGTTCGGCGAGAAGCTGAACGAGGATGCCGCCGCTGCCGAGAGGTCCACGGCGGCGACCGCCGAGGTCCTCGGCATCAACGCGTAATCGCATCGTGGCGAAGCTCTACTTCCGCTACGGCGCGATGAACTCGGGCAAGTCCACCTCGCTGCTCCAGGCCGCGTACAACTACGAGGAGCGCGGCCAGCACGTGCTGCTCGCGAAGCCGGCGATCGACACCAAGGGCGCCTCCGAGATCTCCAGTCGCCTCGGCATGACGCGTGAGGTCGACTTCCTCGTCGGCGCCGACGACGATGCCCGCGCCCTGTTCGCCGCGCACAACCGCGACAGGGACATCGCCTGCCTCCTGGTCGATGAGGCGCAGTTCCTCACGCCGGCGCAGATCGACGACCTGTTCCGGATCGCGATCGAAGACGGCATCCCGGTGATCGCCTACGGCATCCGCAACGACTTCCTCACGCACGCCTTCCCCGGCTCTGCTCGTCTGCTGGCGATCTCGCACTCGCTGGAGGAGCTCAAGACGATTTGCCGCTGCGGACGCAAGGCGGTGTTCAACGGCCGCGTCGTCGGCGGCCGTTTCGTGTTCGACGGCGATCAGGTCGCGATCGACGAGGGCGCCGAGGGTGCGATCGCGCCCGAGGTCACGACGTACGAGTCGCTGTGCGGCGCCTGCTACCTCCAGGAGTCCGGCGGACGCCTGGGCTGACCGAGGCCCACGCCGTCTGACCCGGGCGTATGCCGGGCCGACGCGGGCCTATGCCGGGCTGTCGGGGTGTATGCCTGGGCTGACGCCCGCTCTGCTCTGCCCTGTTCCGCATCGTGCGCCTCGGTGGCGCCGTCCTCGCGTGATCTCGTCTTCGCGTTCATAACTCCTCATAGACGGCAGCACTCCTGCGCCCGACGGGGCGACAGCGTACGATTCGCGCGTTCTTTGAGGAGTTATGAACGTCGCTTGCGTGGTCTGACCACACGGGATACTGTGGTCAGACCACACACTCGACCTCGGGAGGACGGATGCCGGAGCAGCCGCGCGCCTGGCGCCTCGTGCTGGAGCACATCGAGCGCGGCCTCCTCGACGGTCGACTCGGCCCCGGCGACCGCCTCGCGTCGGAGCGGGATCTCTCCGCAGATCTCGGCGTCGGCCGATCCAGCGTCCGCGAAGCGCTGCGGGTGCTGGAGGTCATGGGGCTGATCCGCACGGCGACGGGCTCCGGGCCTCAGTCCGGGGCGATCGTCATCGCCACGCCGTCCGGCGGACTGTCGACGCTGCTGAGGCTGCAGGTGGCCGCCCACGGCTTTCCGATCGACGATGTCGTGCAGACGCGACTCGTGCTGGAGGCTGCGGTCGTCACGGCACTCGCCGCTGCGCCCGACCGTGACACGGAGGCCGCGCACCGCGTGCTCGAGGCGATGGATGCCGACGGCCTCACCGCCGAGGAGTTCCTCGCCCTCGACGCACAGCTGCACCTCGCCCTCGCCGAGGCGAGCGGGAACTCCGTGATCGCCGCCATGATGGCCGGACTCCGCACGTCGATCGAGTCGTACGTGCTGGAGGGGTCGGCATCCATCGGCGAGTGGAGCGCGATGGCCGACCGGCTGCGCGCCGAGCACCGCGCGATCGTGAAAGCGATCGACGGGGGAGAGGCGGATGCCGCCCGCGCCCTGGTGCACGCGCACATCACCGGCTACTACGAACACGTTCTGGGCCGCTGAGGCCCCCGACCGAAGGAGCACCATGGTCCAGCGCCAGATCCCCAACCCCGTGGAACTGCTCGAACTGATGAAGTTCAAGAAACCCGAGCTGAACGGGAAGAAACGGCGGCTCGACGCCGCGCTCACCATCGACGATCTGCGCACGATCGCGAAGCGACGCACACCCAAGGCCGCCTTCGACTACACGGACGGCGCGGCGGAGGGGGAGCTGTCGCTCTCCCGCGCGCGCCAGGCTTTCCAGGACGTCGAGTTCCACCCCGGCATCCTTCGTCCCGCACCCGACGTCGACACGTCCGTCGACATCCTCGGCGGCCCCTCGGCGCTTCCCTTCGGCATCGCGCCGACCGGGTTCACGCGTCTGATGCAGACCGAGGGCGAGATCGCGGGCGCGGGTGCGGCTGCCGCGGCGGGCATCCCGTTCACGCTGTCGACCCTCGGCACGACGTCGATCGAGGGCGTCATGGCGGCGAATCCGCACGGGCGCAACTGGTTCCAGTTGTACGTGATGCGCGACCGCGAGATCTCCTACGAGCTCACGCGCCGGGCCGCGGCAGCCGGCTTCGACACCCTGCACTTCACGGTCGACACCCCTGTCGCGGGCGCTCGTCTGCGTGACAAGCGCAACGGCTTCAGCATTCCGCCGCAGCTGACCCTCGGCACCATCGTCAACGCGATTCCGCGTCCGTGGTGGTGGTACGACTTCCTCACTACCCCCAAGCTCGAGTTCGCCTCGCTCAGCACCACGGGCGGCACCGTCGGCGAGCTGCTGGACGCGGCGATGGACCCGACGATCAGCTACGAAGACCTCGCCGTGATCCGCGACCTGTGGCCCGGCCGGATCGTCATCAAGGGCGTGCAGAACGTCGAGGACTCCGTGCGGCTGAAGGATGCGGGCGTCGACGGCATCGTGCTCTCGAACCACGGCGGTCGCCAGCTCGATCGCGCGCCGATCCCGTTCCACCTGCTGCCGTCGGTGCGCGAGGCCGTGGGCGACGACTTCACGGTCATGATCGACACCGGCATCATGAACGGCGCCGACATCGTGGCTTCCGTGGCGCTGGGGGCCGACTTCACGCTCATCGGGCGCGCCTACCTCTACGGTCTGATGGCGGGCGGTCGCGCCGGTGTCGATCGCACGATCGCGATTCTGCGCAGCGAGATCGAGCGGACCATGCGGCTGCTCGGCGTCTCGTCGCTCGCGGAGCTGGAGCCCGCGCACGTCACGCAGTTCACCCGCCTGGTCCCCGTCTCCCGCGCGGCCGTCGAGGTGAACGCTCGCTGACCGTCACCGGTCGTCGAGCGACCGGCCGAGATGACACGCGCTGTTGCCGACGCTCGTCCTCAGAGCGTCGGCAGCAGCGCGTCGAGCTTGTCGGCCGTGTCCTCCCAGCCGTCGACGGCCACGGACGGCACGCCGAGGGCCAGCACGGGGTAGTCGTTGCCGCCCTCGTCGAGACGGTCGCCGTAGAAGAGCATGGCGGACAGGGGGATGCCGGTGTGCTCGACGAGCTGCAGCATCCCGTAGGCTTTGTCGATGCCTGCGCGGGTGATGTCGATCGAGGTCGAGCCGCCGGCGCGCACCTCGAGTCCGGGCAGGCGGGCGGCCACGGCGTCGCGCAGGGCGAGGCGCTTCGCGCCGCTGGGGTCCCAGTCGTGCTTGGCGTCGCTCGGAGCCTTCTGCCCGAGGGCGGAGAAGGTGATCTGCGAGCCGCGGTCCTCCAGGATCTCGCCCCACGGCTCCGGCTCCCACAGGTTCAGCCGTTCGGCCTCCTCGCGCAGCGCCGTCAGCGCGGCGGACTTCTCGTCGTCGGTGAGGTCGTGCGCGTAGGCGGCGGCGAAGCCGGTGCCGTCGTAGCGCAGGTAGCGGGTGCCGCACGTGGGCAGCAGGTGCAGGCGCGCAAGGTCGGCGGCATCCGCATCGACCAGCTGTGCGATCACCTGGCTGCGGAACTGCTCCTCGTTGCCGCCGGAGATGATGGCGACGTCGACGCGGCGCAGCAGCGCGAGAAGGAGGTCGGCGATGCGAGGGCTGATGGCGCCCTTCGACGGTGCGAGCGTGTCATCGAGGTCGAAGGCGACGAGGGCAGGCGAGGTCATGATGCTTCCAGGGTAGACGGGCGCGCGGAGACGCGTGACGGGAACGCCCAGCTGCTCAGCAGGCAGAGCGCGACGCCGATCGTGGCGCCGATCGAGTTCGCGATGACGTCGTTGATCGACGGGTCGCGGTTCGGCAGGGCGAGGAGCTGTGTGAGCTCGATGGCGATGGATGCTGCGGGGCCGACGGCGAGCGCGAGCCAGCGCGCGCGGCGGGGGAGGAACACGTAGGCGACGATCCCCACGGGGATGAACACCAGGACGTTGGCTGCGACCTCGAGGGTCGTGAAGTCGAGCGAGGTCCAGCCCAGCCGGTGGACGGCGCCGAGGACCAGGTCGAGCACGTTCGGGATCGACTGCTCCACACGGCGGGGAGTGAGCGCAAGGAACCCGATGAGGGCGAGGAAGGGGATGCCGATCACGAGGGTCGTGATGCGCGCGATGCGGCGCCGTCGTGTACTCACGTGCGTTCCCCCTCGCGTGTGTGCCGTACAGAGAAGGCCGCCCCTGAGGGCGGCCTTCCGGTGTTACTGGTCGGGGTGACAGGATTTGAACCTGCGACCTCTTCGTCCCGAACGAAGCGCGCTACCAAGCTGCGCCACACCCCGTTTTGCAACCCTCCGAGTCTACAAGAGAAGGAGCGGAAACGGCGAATCGGGGCGATCGAATCGACGGGGTGGATCGTGACATGCCCTGCGTTCACGCGCCTTGACGAGCCGTCAGCGTCAGCAGCGTCGCCTCAGGACGGCACGCGAAGCGCACGGGGGCGTAGATCGAGTGGCCGCAGCCGGCGCTGACGTTCAGCGGCACGGTGCGGTGGTCGTGCGTCCACGTGCTCAGGCCCTTCGCCTGCTTCAGCGGGATGTCGCAGTTCGCGACCAGCGCGCCGAAGCCGGGGAGGCACACCTGACCGCCGTGCGTGTGTCCGCCGAAGATCGCATCGGCGCCGAGGTCGGTGAAGCCGTTGAGCACGCGCTGGTAGGGCGCGTGGGTCACACCGAGAACCGAAGTTCCGGCATCCCTCGGGCCGAGGGCGCCGATCGCGTCGGGGAGCACATCGAGGCGGTCCCAGTCGCGGTGCGCGTCGCTCACGCCGAAGAGGTCGACGGTCTCACCGGCGACGGTCAGGCGTGCGGCGGCGTTGTTCAGGTCGGTCCAGCCGAGCTCGTCGGTGAAGAAGCGGTCCATCGCCGCGGTGTCGAGCAGCGGCGACTTCTGGTGCTTCTTCGAGGGGCCCATGAAGTAGCGGAACGGATTGCGCGGAGAGGGTTCCGTCACGTCGTTCGACCCGTGCACGAAGACGCCGGGGATGCCCGCGAACGGCTCGAACGCACGGCGGATGCCATCGAGTCCGTCCCGGTGCCCGAGATTGTCGCCCGTGTTCACGATGAGGTCGGGCTTCAACTGGGCGAGGGACGCCAGCCAGTCCTGCTTGCGGTGCTGCCAGGGCGCCATGTGCGCATCGGAGATGTGCAGCACGCGCAGCGGAGCGGAGCCCGGAGCGAGCGCGGATGCCGTCGCCTCCCGCACCGTGAAGAGGTAGCGCTCGATGCCGATGCCCCAGACCGCGGCGGCAGCGCCAGCGGCCCCCACCGCGCCGAGCGCGATGAGGGCCGGGTGGACCGTGCGAGATGACGTCACTGGCACGAGACCTGGATCGTCGCGCTCTTGTTCGCCGCGGTGCCCGCTGCGGGGTTGGTGCTCGTCACCTTCGCGTTGGGCGGGTTGCAGGTGTTGTCGAACGCCACGGCGCTGAAACCTGCGCCGAACAGTGTGTTCTGCGCATCCGATCTCGACTGCCCGATCACCGCAGCAGGCACGGTCGCGCCCTGCCCGTTGCTCGGGGAGAGCGTGATGGTGGTGCCCGTCGCGGCCTGGCCCGAAGGGCTCTGAGCGGCGACGACGTTCGCAGGCAGATCGCTGTCGACGGGAGAGCTGACCGTCGCGGTGAACCCTGCCTCATCGAGGATCGCCGTGGCCTCCTCGATCGACTTGCCCACGACGTTCGGGACGTCGCTCTGCACCTGACGGGTGAGCTTGGTGTCGGGCTTCGGGAAGGCGTCGCCTCCGTACACCGCGTTGGCCGCGGTCTGGATGGCCTTCGCCATCCCGTAGCGGATGTCACCGAGTCGCGTGCCGTTGGCCCGGAAGTTGTTGAGCGTCTCGCGGCCGTCGATGTTTCCGACCCAGACGACCGTCGCGACCTTCGTGCTCGACTCCGCGAGCATGGTGTGCGACTTCTCGGCCGTACCGGTCTTTCCGATCACGGGGATGCCGTCATTCGGCCTCGCGTTGCCACCGGTTCCGCCGTTCATGACGCCGGCGAGAGCGAATGCTGCGGTCGCAGCCACTTCGGGAGTGAGCACCTGCGTGCACTTGGTCTCGGGGATCGCCTTGTCCTGGCCGTCCTGACCCACCACCCTGTCGATGGCCTTGGGCTCGCAGAAGATGCCGTTGTTGGCGACCGCCGCGTATGCGCCGGCCATCTGCAGGGGGGCGACGCTCTTGGAGCCGAGCACCGATGCGAAGGGAGAGTTGGGGGCCTGGTTGACGTCGGTGCCGCCGACCGTGATGTCGTCGCCGTTGCCGTAGTGGACTCCGAGGCTCTTGGCGACCTCGTTGATGTCGCACAGGTCGAGCTGCTGCGCCATGGCGAGGAATCCGGTGTTGAGCGACTGGGCGGTGAAGCGGGCCACACTGCTGACCGAGCCGCCGCCGTTGCCGAAGTTGTTGATCTTCGTGTTGTTCGTGATCTTGTCTCCGCACGCCGTGAAGGGCGTGAAGGTCTTCAAGCGGCCGTCCAGCACCTGGTTCACGGAGTGGCCCTTGTTGAGCCAGTCGAGCAGGGTGAAGAGCTTGTACGTCGATCCGGTCTCGAATCCGTAGGTGCTGCCACCGTGCGCACGGTCTGCTGCGAAGACCTGAGAGGACTCGCCGGCGGCGAGGTTGGCCGTCGCCGACTCGTTGAACGCAGTGTTCTGGGCCATGGCGATGATACGGCCGGTGCTCGTCTCGATCGATACGCCGGTTCCGCCCACGAGGATGCCGGGCATCGACTGAGGGACGCGCGACTTCACGGCCTCGATCGCCGGGTTCTGCACGCTCAGATCGAGTGTCGTGTAGATCTGCAGTCCACCGCGGCGCAGGTTGGCGCGACGGTCCTCGGGGGAGTCCCCGAAGGCCTTGTCGCTCTCGACGACCGACTTCACGTACTGGCAGAAGTACGCGTTGTCGCCAGCCGTGGCGCATCCCTGCGTGGCGTCGTGGAGCACAGGGGTGATCGGCGTGGCCTTGGCCTCGTCGTGCTGCGCCTGCGTGATCTTCCCATCGATGAGCATGCGCTCGAGCACGTAGTTGCGACGGGTCAGGGTGTCCTTGTAGCCGTCTTCCGCGCTGTTGTGCGCGACGCCGTCCTTGGTGGTGTAGGTGCCTCCGGGGAGGTCGATGCGATAGGTGTTGGGAGCCTGCACCATTCCGGCGATGGTGGCGGCCTGGGCGATGGTCAGGTTCGCCGCGGTCGTCGAGAAGTAGCGGTTCGCGGCGGCCTCGATGCCGTAGACGCGGCCGCCGAAGCTGGAGATGTTCAGGTAGCCGAGCAGGATGTCGTTCTTCGAGTAGTCCTTCTCGATCTGGAGGGCGTAGCGCATCTCGCGCAGCTTGCGCTCGATTCCGTCGCTGCCCGTGGCGACCGCGTAGTTCAGCCAGCACTGGTTGATCTGGTCGTCGTAGTCCTTCGCAGCGGTGTCGACCTTCTGCTCGCACTCCTGGATCTGCACGTTCTTCACGTACTGCTGAGTGATCGTCGACGCGCCGCGATCAGTCGAGCCGGTGACGTTTCCGAAGGCGGCCTTGATGGTCGCTCCGAGGTTCACTCCGCCGTGGGAGTAGAAGTTCTTGTCCTCACTGGCGAGCATGGCGTCGTACATCACCGGAGCGACCTGGTCGTACGAGACCGGGATGCGGTTCTGGTCGTAGAACGACGCGAGCGCGACCGGGTTGCCGTCGGTGCCCTTGGCGTAGATGGTCGACTGCTCCATGGGGGCGTTGACCTTGAGGTTCTCGGGGAGCTCCTCGAAGAGGGTGAGGGCCTTGGAACCGGTGATGCCCGTCATTGCGAGGACGGGGGTGGCGCTGGCCGTGACGAGGAGGCCGGCTACGACGCTGAGTCCGACGAGCCCGAGAAGGCCGCCGAGCACGCTCTTCACCGTGCGATTCTGTTGGGGCATACGCTTGATCGTAGGGGAGTTCCCTGAATACCGCCTTTGACGCGATACGGCACGGATGCCGTCAGAACGAGGAGTGCCATGACCACGTGGGAGTACCTGACCACGCCGCTGCTGATCCACAACACGGCGGCGATCCTGAACAACTGGGGCAAGCAGGGCTGGGAGCTCGTGCAGGTCGTGCAGGGGCCTGAGGGAGGGCTCGTCGCCTACCTCAAGCGCCCGGTGACGGCGGACGCCTCTGCGAACGCCGGTCTGGCCGCCGCGGCCGAGGCCGCCCGCCAGTTCGAAGGGGGCGCGGCATGACCGTCTCCGCCCGTCTCGCCGAGCTCGGCATCCAGCTCCCCGCCGTCGCGGCGCCCGTCGCCTCGTACGTCCCCGCCGTGGTGCACGCGGGCCTCGTCTACACCTCGGGTCAGCTGCCTTTCTCGGGCGGGGCGCTGCCGACGACCGGAAAGGTCGGCGCCGAGGTCACCGCCGAGGACGCGAACCTCTATGCGCGCACCTGTGCGCTGAACGCGCTCGCGGCCGCTGCGGATGCCGCGGGCGGCGTCGACCGCATCGCCGGCGTGCTTAAGGTCGGCGGCTTCGTCGCCTCCACTCCGGATTTCACCGGCCAGCCCGGCGTCATCAACGGCGCGAGCGAGGTGCTGGGCGAGATCTTCGGCGAGGCGGGCCGCCACGCGCGTGCAGCGGTGGGCGTCCCGGTGCTGCCCCTGGACAGCCCCGTCGAGGTCGAGGTCGTCTTCATCCTCGCCTGACGGCATCCGGCATCCTGACAGAACGAGAACGCCCCTCCTGAGCTTTCAGGAGGGGCGTTCTCTTTCCGTTCGGTCTACTTCACCTGCGCGGAGATGATGCTCATGACCGCGGTGTCGGCCAGCGTCGTGGTGTCGCCGACCTCGCGACCCTCCGCGACGTCACGCAGCAGGCGGCGCATGATCTTCCCCGAGCGCGTCTTGGGGAGTTCGCCGACGATGTAGACGTCGCGCGGGCGGGCGATCGCGCCGATCTGCTCGCCGACCCACAGCCGCAGCTGCTGGGCGAGACCCGCAGGATCGTGCGCGGCGAGGTAGCTCTCCTTGATGATGACGAAGGCGACGACGGCCTGGCCGGTCGTCTCGTCCGACGCGCCGACGACGGCGGCCTCCGCCGTGGCCTCGTGCGCCACAAGGGACGACTCGATCTCGGCGGTGGAGAGGCGGTGACCCGACACGTTCATCACGTCGTCCACCCGGCCGAGCAGCCACAGGTCTCCGTCGTCGTCGAGACGCGCGCCGTCGCCGGCGAAGTAGTACCCCTCGTCCTCGAACTTCTCCCAGTAGGTCTCGCGGTAGCGCTCGGGGTCGCCCCAGATGCCGCGCAGCATGCTGGGCCACGGTTCGGTGATGACCAGCAGGCCGCCGTTGCCGTTGCCGACTTCGACGCCCGACTCGTCGACCACGTCGATCGTGATACCGGGCAGGGGAACCTGGGCGGAACCGGGCTTGGTCGCGGTCACCCCGGGCAGGGCGGACACCATGATCGCGCCGGTCTCGGTCTGCCACCAGGTGTCGACGATGGGGGTCGTTCCGGCGCCGATCACCTCGCGGTACCACATCCACGCCTCGGGGTTGATGGGCTCGCCCACCGAGCCGAGCAGACGCAGCGACGACAGGTCGAACTTCGCGGGGATCGCGCGGCCGATCTTCATGAAGGAGCGGATGGCGGTCGGCGCCGTATAGAAGATCGAGACCTTGTGCTTCTCGATGATCTCCCACCAGCGACCCGGGTGCGGAGCATCCGGCGTGCCCTCGTACAGCACCTGGGTCGCGCCGTTGGCGAGGGGACCGTAGGCCACGTAGCTGTGCCCGGTGATCCAGCCGATGTCGGCGGTGCACCAGAAGACGTCGGTCTCTGGGTGCAGGTCGAACACGTACTTGTGCGAGTAGGCGACCTGGGTCAGGTAGCCGCCCGAGGTGTGCAGGATTCCCTTCGGCTTGCCGGTGGTCCCCGACGTGTAGAGGATGAACAGCGGGTTCTCCGCGGGGAAGGCCTGGGCCTCGTGCTCTGCGGATGCCGCAGGCACGACGTCGTGCCACCAGATGTCGCGGTCGTCGTTCCAGTCGACGTCATTGCCGCCGCGCTTGACGACGAGCACGTGCTCGACGGTCTGCTGCTCACCGTCGCCGCGGTCGGCGAGGGCCTGGTCGACGGCGGGCTTCAGGGCGGAGACCTTGCCCTTGCGATAGCCGCCGTCTGCGGTGATGACGAGCTTGGCTCCGGCGTCGTCGATGCGGGAGCGGAGGCTGTCGGCGCTGAAGCCGCCGAAGACGACGGAGTGGATCGCGCCGAGTCGGGCGACCGCGAGCATCGCCGCGATCGCCTCGGGGATCATCGGGAGGTAGATGGCGACGCGGTCGCCGTGGCCGATGCCGAGTCCTTCGAGGACGTTCGCCACGCGCTTGACCTCGTCGGTCAGCTCCGCGTACGTGATCGACCGGGAGTCGCCGGGCTCGCCCTCCCAGTGCAGGGCGACGCGGTCTCCGTTGCCCGCTTCCACGTGGCGGTCGAGGCAGTTGTAGGCGACGTTGAGCTCGCCGTCGTCGAACCACTTCGCGAACGGCGGCGTCGACCAGTCCAGGACCTGCGTGAACGGCGTGTGCCAGTGCAGCAGCTCGCGTGACTGTCCTGCCCAGAACGCCTCGCGATCGGCCGCTGCGCTCTCGTATAGAGCGGGGGAGGAGATGGACTGCGCCACGAACTCCTCGGACGGCGGGAACTGGCGGGTCTCATCGAGAAGATGGTCGATCTGGCTGCTCATCGGCAGGCGCTCCTTTGCGGCAAAGCTGTCGTGCACGGCAAGGCGGTGGGCGGCACGTTCAGGTCAACGAGAATCTAGTCTCGCGCATCTGCACCGCATACTGCCGAAAGTCGGTACTCGTCCTGGTTTTGTCAGGACGGTCGCCTTGCGTACACTCGACCACAGCCGAATTCTCATTCCGGCCTTGGCGTGCCAGATTCCCCCGATCGAGTGCCGCCGTGGGCGGCATCTCGTTCCCCCCGCGAGGTGCCGCCCTTCTTCGTTTGGGAGCGCTCCCTCGTCATGGTGGTCTTCTCTGCACCGATGCGTGTTCGGAGCAGTTGTGCACAGCTCCCGGGGATGAGACCTCTCGGGCGATCTGCGAGCACGACGACAGCCCTAGCGTCGGGGCATGAGCGATCCCTTCATCATCCGTCCACGCGGCGTCGAGCAGTCCGGTGCGGCCGCAGCGTCTACGCCTGGCGGTCCGCTGGTCGTCGATCCGCGGTTCGGTCCGCTCGTCGAGTACTGCGTCGACGAGGAGGTCACCGACATCTTCGTCAACGGCGCGTCCGGCCTCTTCGTCGATCGCGGACGGGGGGCGGAGGCTGCACCAGGATGGGCGGCATCCGAACGCGAGGTCCGCGATCTCGCCGTCGGGCTCGTGGGGCTCGGAGGCAGGCACCTCGATGATCAGGCGCCCTGCGTCGACGTGCGCCTCGACTCCGGCATCCGCGTCCATGCGGTGCTCGCCCCCGTCTCGACGTCGGGCACGGCGCTGTCGATCCGCATCCCTCGTGTGCGAGCAGCCGATCTCGACGCCCTCGCGGCGCTCGGCGCCTTCGACGCCAGGCTGCAGGCGTGGCTGCTGCGGCTCGTCCACGAACGAGCCAACATCCTCATCACCGGGGGCACCGGCACCGGAAAGACCACGCTGCTGTCCGCGCTGCTCGCCGCCGTACCGGAGACGGAGCGGATCGTGACGATCGAAGACGTCGCGGAGCTCCGCCCTCGGCATCCTCACCACGTCGCCCTCGAGGCGCGACAGGCCAATCTCGAGGGGGCGGGCGGTATCAGCCTCGCCAGGCTCGTGCGGGAGTCGCTGCGGATGCGCCCCGACCGGCTCGTGGTCGGCGAGTGCCGCGGCGAAGAGGTGCGCGAGCTGCTCACCGCTCTGAACACCGGGCACGACGGCGGGGCGGGAACCCTGCACGCCAGCGGGCTGAGCGACGTGCCCGCGCGGTTGGAGGCGCTGGGCGCCCTCGCCGGGATGGACGCCACCGCCCTGGCGAGGCAGACGGTCAGCGCGTTCACGGTCGTCCTGCATCTGGCGAGGGCGCCGGGAGGTGCCAGGCGCATCGCGCAGACGGGGAGATTCCTCATGAAAAATGATCGTCTCGACATCGAAGAGGTCATCCCGTGGTGAGGCTGCGGCGCAGGCGCCCCGTCGACACAGGGGCGGATGCCGCGACCTCCGTGCAGACTCTTGCGGTGCTGCTCCAGGCCGGAGCGGTTCCGCTCGTCGCCTGGAGGCACCTGGCGGAGACGGGCGACGCGCATGCGGCCGCCGTGGTGGCGAGGACGGATGAGGGCACTCCGCTCGTCGCGGCGATCGAGGCGGAGGGAGGGGCGTGGCTGGATCTCGCCGCCGCCTGGGAGATCGCGACCACCGTAGGGGCGCCGCTGGCCGAGGTGCTGCGGATGATCGCGGAGACGCTGCGCGACGCGGCTTCGGCCGCAGATGACGTGCGGATCGCGTTGGCCGAGCCCGCCGGCACCGCGAGGCTGCTGCTCCTCATGCCGCTGGCCGGTCTTCTCCTCGGATTCGCACTCGGCTTCGACACCGTGGGCGTGATCGTCGGCACTCCGATCGGCGCGGCGTGCGTCGCGGCGGGTCTGCTGCTGATGCTCGCCGCGCGCACCTGGACGAAACGGCTCCTCGAGCGGGCGAAGCCGGCACCCGGGACGCCGGGCATGGAGGCTGAGCTCGTCGCGGTGGCGCTGGCAGGCGGGGCCTCGGTCGAACGCGCACTGAAGCTGGTGTCCGAGAGTCCCGCCTCGCGCCACGGCGGTCGCGACCGCATCGACACGGTGCTCGCGCTGTCGCGCGCCGCCGGTGTCCCGGCCGGCGAGCTGCTGCGGGCGTCGGCCGCCCAGGAGCGTCACCAGGCGCGGATCGCCGGTCGGCTGCGCGCCGCGGCCCTGTCCACCAGGCTTCTGATCCCACTGGGCGTGTGCTCTCTGCCCGCCTTCATGCTCCTCGGCGTGGCGCCGCTGCTGCTGAGCGTGCTCACGACGACGTCGCTCTCCCTGTGAACGACAGGGACCACACAGAAAGAAAGGAACACCATGACCACCATCCCTCCTCTCACCCGTCGCCGCGCCGCGCAGCTGTTCGGCGACGACACCGGAGCCGCGACCGCGGAGTACGTCATCACGACGATGGCCGCCGTCGCATTCGCGGGCGCACTCATCTTCGTCCTGCGCTCCGACGAGGTGCGCGGCATCCTCACCGACATGGTGCGCCGGTCGTTGACGGTGTCGTGATGCCTCGTCGCCTCGGCGCCGGCTGCGATCGCGGATCCGTCGCCGCCGAACTCGCCCTCGCTCTGCCCGCGGTCGTCCTCACGATCCTGCTCGGTGCGGGAGCCCTGAGCGCCGCTGCGCGCCAGGTGTCGCTGCAGGATGCCGCAGCCGACGCCGCACGAATCCTCGGCCGCGGAGAGGGGGCCGGAGCCGCGGCCGGAGCGGTGACCGCTGCTGTTCCCGGTGCGGGGGTCGCCAGCCGCGACGACGGCGGACTGGTCTGCGTCACCGCGAGCGTCGACGTCGCGATCGGCGGCGTCCTCACGCTGCCGATGCGCGCGTCGAGCTGCGCCCTGAGCGGCGGCCGCTGATGGCCGGTTCGGTGCTGGCCGCCGGCGTCCTCGTCGTCGCGGCCGGGCTGTCTCTCGGGCTCGCCGCCGTCGGCGGGGCGGCTGTGACGGCGCAGCGCGCGGCCGGTGCAGCCGACGCGGCGGCGCTCGCGGCGGCGGATGCAGCCTCCGGCGCCGTCGCGGCGTCGGAGGAGCCCTGCGCCCTCGCCGCGCGCGTCGCGGCGGCCTCCGATGCTGTGCTCACCGTGTGCGTCCTGGAGGGGCTCGTGGCGACCGTCCAGGTCGAGGCGGCGTACGCTGGACTCGCTGCCGTCTCCCGAGCCCGAGCAGGGCCACCCGAGGGGAGTTGACGGCGGAACGTACACGAACCACTGCGACGAACCCATCGCGGTGGTGTGTATGGTGTGCTTCGAAGAAAGGACGCACCCTTGGCTGAAGGCAAGAAGCTCGTCATCGTCGAGTCCCCGACGAAGATGCGGTCGATTCAGGGATACCTCGGCGACGGCTACGAGGTGCTCAGCTCCGTCGGCCACATCCGCGATCTCGCGGACAAGAAGGACATCCCGGCCGCCGACAAGCAGGCGTACGGGAAGTACTCGATCGACGTCGACAACGACTTCGACCCCTACTACGTGGTGTCCGACCGCAAGACCAAGACGGTCGCCGAACTCAAGCGAGCTCTGAAGACGGCGGACGAGCTCCTGCTCGCCACCGATGAAGACCGCGAGGGCGAGGCGATCGCCTGGCACCTGCTCGAGACGCTGAAGCCGAAGGTTCCCGTCAAGCGCATGGTGTTCCACGAGATCACCAAGGACGCGATCCAGGCGGCCGTCGGCAACACCCGTGAGCTCGACATCGACCTCGTCGACGCGCAGGAGACCCGCCGCATCCTCGACCGCCTCTACGGGTGGGACGTCTCGCCCGTGCTCTGGTACAAGGTCAAGACCGGCCTCTCCGCCGGACGCGTGCAGTCCGCCGCGACCCGCATGATCGTCGACCGCGAGCGCGAGCGCATGGCGTTCGTGTCGGCGGACTACTGGGACGTCGAGGCTCTCGCGTCCTCGGCATCCGCCTTCAAGGTGCGGCTGGTGCGCGTCGACGGCGGACAGCTCGCCCGCGGCACCGACTTCGACGACCTCGGAAAGCTGAAGAAGGCCGTCGTCGTCCTCGATGAGAAGAAGGCCGCGGCTCTCGCGATCGCCGTGGACGCCGCCGGCGCCGGCACGGTGACCAAGGTCGAGGCGAAGCCCGGAACGCGCAGCCCCTACGCCCCGTTCACCACCTCCACGATGCAGCAGGAGGCCGGACGCAAGCTCTCCATGAGCGCGAAGCAGGCGATGAGCGTCGCCCAGCGCCTCTACGAGAAGGGCTTCATCACCTATATGCGCACCGACTCCACGGCGCTGAGCACCCAGGCGGTGCAGGCGGCGCGGAACCAGGCGGTCTCGCTCTACGGCGACGCGGCCGTGCCGCTCAAGCCGCGCGTCTACAAATCCAAGAGCAAGAACGCCCAGGAGGCGCACGAAGCGATCCGCCCCTCGGGCGAGACCTTCCGCACTCCGGCCTCGGTCTCCTCACAGCTCGACCGTGAAGAGCAGCGCCTCTACGACCTCATCTGGAAGCGCACCGTCGCCAGCCAGATGTCCGACGCGAAGTACGAGACCACGACCGTCACGATCGCCGTCGACGCCGCCGGGCAGAAGGCCGAGTTCACGGCATCCGGTACTGTCTACACCTTCAAGGGCTTCCTGGAGGCGTACGAGGAGGGGCGCGACGAGAAGCGCAGCGACAGCGACGCGGCCGACGACCAGTCCCTGCCGGCGGTCGCCGTCGGCGATGAGCTGCGGATGACGGACGCCGAGGCCAAGGGCCACCGCACCACCCCGAAGCCGCGCTACACCGAGGCGTCGCTGGTCAAGGCGCTGGAGGAGCACGGCATCGGCCGTCCGTCCACGTTCGCCAGCATCATCGGCACCGTGATCGATCGCGGCTACGCGACCAAGCGCGGACAGGCCCTCGTTCCGACCTGGCTCGCGTTCAGCGTCGTGCGTCTGCTCGAGGAGCACTTCGCCGACCTCATCGACTACGACTTCACCGCGGCTCTGGAAGACGACCTCGACGCGATCGCCAGGGGCGAGCAGAAGCGCGTCGAGTGGCTGAAGTCCTTCTACTTCGGTACGGAGTCGCAGGTGGGGCTGCGTCAGGTCGTCGACAACCTCGGCGAGATCGATGCGCGCGCGCTCAACTCCACGCGCATCACGGACACGGCGACGCTGCGCTTCGGGAAGTACGGCCCCTACCTCGAGGTCGCGAACCCGGAGGCTCCCGACGAGAAGCCGCGCATCGTGAACGTCCCGGAGGATCTCGCGCCGGACGAGCTCACCGCGGCCAAGGCACAGGAGCTCATCGAGGCCCCCGTCGCCGGCGACCGCGTGCTCGGCGAGAACCCGGAGAACGGCAAGATCATCGTCGTCAAGGACGGACGATTCGGCCCCTACGTCCAGGAGAACGACCCGGTGTCCGACGATGCCGGTGTCGACGCGTCGACCGGCGAGGTCGTCGAGGCGCCGAAGCCCACCCGCGGCAAGAGCGCCAAGAAGGACACGGCTCCCAAGCCTCGCACCGGTTCGCTGTTCCGCTCGATGTCCGTGGACACGATCGACCTCGACACCGCACTCCAGCTGCTGAGCCTGCCGCGCGTCGTCGGCGTCGACCCCGAGTCCGGCGACGAGATCACGGCGCAGAACGGCCGGTACGGTCCCTACCTCAAGAAGGGCGCCGATTCGCGGTCCCTCGAGAGCGAATCGCAGATCTTCGACGTCACACTGGACCAGGCGCTCGCGATCTACGCGCAGCCGAAGTACGGCGCCGGCGCGCGTCGTGCATCGAGCGCGCTCGCAGAGTTCGACGCCGACCCCGTCAGCGGCAAGCCGATCCGCATCCGCGACGGACGCTTCGGGGCCTACGTCACCGACGGGGAGACGAACGTCACGATCCCGCGGGGGCAGAAGACCGAGGACATCACGTTCGAGATCGCCGTCCAGATGCTCGCCGACAAGCGTGCGAAGGGTCCGGCCCCGAAGCGCGGCGCTGCGGCGAAGAAGGCCCCGGCGAAGAAGGCCCCCGCCAAGAAGGCGCCAGCGAAGAAGGCGGCGGCCAAGAAGGCGCCGACGGATGCCGAGAAGGCGGCCGCTCGCTCGGCTGCGGCGAAGAAGGCCGCGGCGACGCGCGCTGCCAACGCCGCGAAGAAGGCGGGCTCGTGACCGCAGGTCGCGGGGTCTGGATCACTCTCGAAGGCGGAGACGGCTCGGGCAAGACCACGCAGGCGAACCTGCTCGCGGGCTGGCTGACGGATGCCGGGCATGCGGTGCTGCGCACCAGGGAGCCCGGCGGCTCCGAGGTGGGCGAGCTGATCCGCAACATCGTGCTGCACCACCGCGGAGACATCGCCCCTCGGGCCGAAGCGCTGCTGTACGCCGCGGATCGGGCACATCATGTCGCGACGGTCGTGCGCCCGGCGCTCGACCGCGGAGAGGTCGTCCTGCAGGACCGCTACCTCGACTCGTCCGTCGCGTATCAGGGTGCAGGGCGCGTGCTGGACGGCGACGAGATCCGCGAGCTGTCCCTGTGGGCCACCGAGGGGGCGCTTCCCGATCTGACCGTGCTGCTCGACCTCGATCCGGAGGCCGCGCGAGAGCGGCTCGACTCGGACGACAAGCCGTTCGACCGGCTCGAGGCGGAGAAGACCGAGTTCCACTCCCGAGTGCGCGACGCGTACCTCCGCCTGGCCGACGCCGAGCCCGAGCGGTTCCTGGTGCTCGACGCCGCGGCATCCGCTGATGAGATCGCCGCGGCGATCCGCGTCCGCGTGGAGTCGCTCCTCGGCTGAGCCCTGCCTCCAGGGAGTCGGTGTCGGCGCCGCAGGTTACGCTGAGTACATGCCCCAGACCGTCGCCGCCGAGTTCCCGTGGGGCGATGTGTGGGGGCAGGATGCCGCCGTCGAGACGCTCCGCGGCGCCGCATCCGACCCGGCTGCGCTGTCGCACGCGTGGCTGATCACGGGCCCCCCGGGGTCGGGGAGGTCCACCCTCGCCCACGCGTTCGCCGCGGCGCTCGTGGCCGACACCCCCGAAGACGAGTCGTCCATGCGGCAGGTGCTGGCGGGCACCCATCCCGACGTGACCGCCCTGCGCACCGACAAGGTCATCATCACCATCGCCGAGGCGCGCGCACTCGTCGAGCGCTCCTACTTCGCGCCCTCGGCCGGGCGGTACCGCGTCATCGTCGTCGAGGATGCCGATCGCATGGTCGAGCGCACCTCGAACGTGCTGCTGAAGGCCCTCGAAGAGCCGCCGGAGCAGACCGTGTGGATCCTGTGCGCTCCGAGCGAGGCCGATCTGCTGCCGACGATCCGATCCCGGGTCCGCTCGCTGCGGCTGCGCGAGCCCGACGTCGCCGACGTCGCGCGGCTGATCAGTCTGCGCACGGGCGCCGACGCGGCCGTCGCCGAGCAGTCCGCCCGTCACGCGCAGCGTCACATCGGCATGGCTCAGCGCCTCGCCACAGACGACGCCGCTCGACGTCGTCGCGACGAGACGCTGCGCTCGGTGCTCAGCGTCCGAGGGGTCGGCGACGCCGTGGAGGTCGCCGGGCGCATCATCCAGGCGGCCACGGAAGACGCGAAGACCCTCACGGCCGAGCGTGACGCCGCGGAGCGCGCCTCACTGCTGCGCACCGTGGGCATCGCCGAGGGGCAGGCCGTGCCGCCGGCGCTGCGCTCGCAGCTGTCCGCGCTCGAAGACGATCAGAAGAAGAGGGCGACGCGCAGCCTGCGCGACGGCATCGACCGCGTGCTCACCGATCTGCAGTCGATGTTCCGCGATGTCGTGATGCTGCAGTTCGGTCGCGGCGACGACCTCATCAACCGCGAACTGCGCGCCGAGCTGAGCGCGCTCGCGGATGCCTGGCCGGAGACACGTACTCTGGTCGTACTTGACCACCTTGCCGAGACACGCCAGTCGCTGGAGCGCAACGTCGCACCGCTGCTCGCCCTGGAGAGCTTGCTCGTGACCGTCACGAGCGGGAGGACACCGTGAACAACAGACCGACTTCCCGTTTCCGACGCGCCGCGATGGTGGTCGCTGGGCTCGCCGCGGCATCCGTCATGCTGTCCGGCTGCCTGTACTCGATGATCCCCGAGCAGTCGTCGTCGAAGCCGTCGGCGACCAACGCTCCCGACACCGAGGGCGTCGCTGAGAACCTGCTGCGCTTCTACGGGCAGACCCTCACCTGGACCGAATGCGGCACGGGCTTCGACTGCACCGACGTCACGGCGCCGCTCGACTGGGAGAACCCCGGCGACGGCGAGATCACGCTGTCGGTGATCCGTCACCAGGCGTCGGGCACGGCGAAGGGCTCGCTGCTCACGAACCCCGGCGGTCCCGGTGCGAGCGGTGTCGACCTCATCCAGAACAGCCTCGACTACGCCGTCGGCGCCGACCTGATCGCGAACTACGACGTGATCGGCTTCGATCCGCGCGGCGTCGGCCGGTCGACCGCAGTGACCTGCTTCGACGCGGCGGGCATGGACGACTACCTGTACTCCATCCCCGCGGCTCCCCGCGGAAGCGCCGAGTGGGAGACCGAGCTCCTCGCCGCCCACAAGAAGTTCGCCGAGGCGTGCGAGGCGAACAGCAACGGCATCCTGCCGTTCATCACGACCATCAACGCGGCGCGCGACATGGACCTGATCCGCGGCGTCCTCGGCGACAAGAAGCTGAACTACCTCGGCTACTCCTACGGGACGTTCCTCGGCGCGACCTACGCAGAGCTGTACCCGGAGCGCGCCGGCCGACTCGTCCTCGACGGGGCGATCGACCCCGCCGTCTCCGGACTCGAGGTGAGCGCGACGCAGGCCATCGGCTTCGAGTCCGCGCTGCGTGCGTACATGAAGAGCTGCCTCGACTCGGGGAAATGCCCCTTCAACGGCTCGGTCGATGAGGCCATGACCGATCTCGGAGCGCTGCTCGCGAGCGTCGACGCCTCTCCGCTGAAGAACGGCGACGGTCGGCGGATGGGTGCGGATGCACTGATGACAGGGATCATCGCTGCGCTGTACTCGGAAGACAGCTGGAGCTACCTCACCGATGCGCTGAGCGGAGCGCTGCAGGGCGACCCGTCGATCGCGTTCCAGCTCGCGGACTTCTACAACGGCCGTGAGAACGGCACATACGCCGACAACTCCAGCGAGGCGTTCCGCGCGTACAACTGCATGGACTATCCGGTGGAGGATGACCCCGCGGCCGAGGCCGCGTCGACGGCGAAGATCGCCGAGGGCGCGCCGACCATCGCCAAGTACTGGGACGGCCCGGACTCCTGTTCGGTCTGGCCGTACCCGCCGACCGGCACGCGCGGGGAGATCCACGCCAAGGGTGCGGGGCCGATCCTCGTCGTCGGCACCACCAACGACCCGGCGACGCCGTACGAGTGGTCGGAGTCGCTCGCCAAGCAGCTCGACGAGGGCGTGCTGATCACCCGCGTCGGGGAGGGCCACACCGGCTACAACAAGGGCAACACGTGCGTGGACAAGGCCGTCGAGGCCTTCTTCCTGGACGACACGGTGCCCGAGAACGGCCTGCGCTGCGAGTGATGCCGGCTCGATTCGCGAGCGCGCTCCGAAACAGGTAATATCGGAGACCGCGCCGCTTTAGCTCAGTCGGCAGAGCATTTCACTCGTAATGAAAAGGTCGTCAGTTCGATTCTGACAAGCGGCTCCAGCAGGCCCCGTGATGAAGATCACGGGGCCTTTTGGTTTCCCGAGCGCGTACCCTCGGAATCATGAGCAGAGCGCTTCTCATCGTCGATGTGCAGAACGACTTCACCGAGGGCGGTGCGCTGGCCGTGGAGGGCGGGGATGCCGTGGCATCCGCGATCTCCACGTTCCTGACCGAGCACGCCGCCGACTACCGTGTCATCGTCGCGTCGCGCGACTGGCACGACGCCGACGGCGACAACGGCGGGCACTTCTCCGAACAGCCCGACTTCGTCGACACGTGGCCGGTGCACTGTGTCGCCGACACCGACGGTGCGGCCTACGACCCGCTCCTGGCGACGGATGCCGTCACGCATCACGTCCGGAAGGGGCAGGGGCGGCCCGCGTACTCGATGTTCGAGGGGACGACGGATGCCGGAGAGACCGTGTCCGCGGTGCTGACGGAGTTCGGCGTGCTGAGTGCGGACGTCGTGGGCATCGCCACGGACCACTGCGTGCGCGCGTCGGCCCTGGACGCGATCGCACACGGCGTCCAGGTGCGGATACTCACCGACCTCGTCGCAGGGGTCGCTCCGGAGCCCAGCGCCGCGGCTCTCGCCGAGCTCGCGCACGCCGGCGCCGTGCTCATCGAGAGCGCGGAGGCGTGACCGCGGAGCGCTGCGCACTGCTCCTGCGCGCGGTGAACGTCAGCGGACGCAACAGGGTGCCCATGGCCGAGCTGCGTGAGCTGCTGGGCGCGCGAACGGCTCTGACGACCGTCTCCACGTACATCGCGAGCGGCAACATCCTGTGCGACGCGCCCGCCGACCTCGGTGCGGCGTGTGCGGAGGTGCGGGCGCTGATCGCGGAGGCGTTCGGGGTCGACACTCCGGTGATCGCCCGGAGTCACGCCGAGCTCGAGGTCGCGCTCGCAGAGAACCCGTTTCCGGATGCGGCGCAGGACAAGATGCTGCACGCGATGTTCCTGGAGTCGGAGCCGGCCGAGGGTGCCGTCGACGCTCTGACGGAGCGGCTCGTCGCGGGGGAGCGGATCGCGCTGATCGGCCGGGACCTCTGGATCGACTACGACGAGGGCGGCGTGCAGAACACCAAGCTCACCAAGGCCGTCCTCGACCGTGCGCTCGGGGTGGCCGGCACGGCGCGGAACCTCCGCACCGTGCGCACGCTCACCGAGCTCACGACCTGAGAGCGCGGCTCAGCGCGACCGGCGGCGTCTGCGGATGCGCCTGCACGTCGACTCGACGGACGCCGCACCCGTCGCAGCGGACGTAGAGCACGAGGCCCTCGCTGGTCGGATGCCGCGAGTCGACGAGCCAGGCGTGCTCGTGAACGGGGGCGGTCTGGCGGGGGATCGGAAGTGTGTGCAGGGAGGTCATGCATCCAGCGTGATGTAATGGCCTTATGCATCTCAACCCTTACGGTGAGTACGCGGTCCTCCTGGCGGCATCCCTCGCCAACGACTGGCCGGCCGACCGCGCCGGAATCGAGGCGCGCACGCGGGAGTTCGGGATGACGATGGACTTCCCCGACGAACCCGACGACCACGAGCTGACGCGCAGGGTGATCGACGAGTGGCTGCGCGTCGTCGACGCCGAGCCCGGGCGGCCACGAGCGGAGCTGCTGAACGCGCAGATGGCGACGGCGGCCGCCTATCCGCGACTCACGGATCATCACGATGAGGGCTGGCACCTGCATTACCGAGACGACGGCCAGCGGCTCGCGTTCGTCCTGAGGGCGGTGATCTCCGTGGGCACGGCCCTGCACCTGTCGACCCGGGGCATGTCGCGTCTGCTCCGCTGCGAGGCCGAGCCCTGCACGAACGTCGTGGTCGACGTGACCCGCAACGGGCGACAGCGATTCTGCTCGGTGCGATGCGCGAACCGCGCCGCCGTGCGCCGCCATCGCGCACGCGGAGGAGACTAGTCGCCCGTCGCTTCGCGCTCAGGTTCACGGTGGGCCCCGTGGGGCTCGAACCCACGACCCGCGGATTAAAAGTCCGATGCTCTGCCAACTGAGCTAGAGGCCCGTGTCCTCTCAGTCTAGTGTGCGCGAAAAGGGCCGCCGGCGACTCCCCGCACCGGCGGCCCTTCTTCCCTCTCGTCGTCCTCCCCCGAGGGACGAGAGGCGCCGAGAACCCCGCTCGGCGTCCCGCGCCTTACTGGGCCGGGGGCATCAGCACGGAGTCGATCAGGTACACCGTGGCGTTCGCGGTCTGCACGCCGCCGCAGATGACCTTCGCGTCGTTGACCATGAGGTCGTCTCCGCTGCCGGTCACGGTGAGGTCGGCGCCCTGGACGGTCTTGTGCGTGCCGTCGATGTCGGACGGCTCGATCTGACCGGGGACCACGTGGTAGGTGAGGATCGACGACAGCGTCGCGCTGTCGGTCTTGAGTCCGTCGATCGTCGCCGCGTCGATCTTCGCGAACGCGTCATCCACCGGGGCGAAGACGGTGAACTCGCTGCCGTTGAGGGTGTCGACGAGGTTCACGTCCGGGTTGAGCTGACCGCTCACCGCGGCGACGAGCGTCTTCAGCATCGGGTTGTTGGATGCGGCGACCGCCACGGGGTCCTGAGACATCCCCTGAATGGATCCGGCTCCTGACGGAACCGCGTCGGCGTATGCCGCGCATCCGGGGCCGACGAGATTCGCCGCCGGGTCCATCGTCTCGGGTGCCGACGACTCAGACGACTCCGGCGCCGACGGCTTCGTCGTCTCCTCGGCCGGGGTGCTGCCCATGGTGCAGGCGGAGAGCAGGAATGCGCTCGCCAGCGTGAGGGTGACTGCTGCGGTGACCTTCTTCTTGGTGCTGAACATCTCGAGCTCCTTCAGAACTGGGCCACGGTCCGTCCGTGGCGTCGACATCTGTTCGGAGCCCCTCGCCGATCGGATGGGAGAAAGTTCCGTCCAATCCGAAACGGGGGTCGAGAGCGAACAGAGGGCGACAGAAGCGAGGACCTCATGGACCTGATCATCATCGGCCTGCTCGGCGGGCTCATCACCGGAATCTCACCGTGCATCCTGCCCGTGCTCCCGGTCATCTTCCTCACGGGGGGAGCGCAGTCGGCGAAGTTCGACGGTGAGGTCGTGCCGGCGAAGCGCAGCCGGCCGTACCTGGTGATCGCGGGCCTGGTGCTGAGCTTCACGCTCGTCACCCTCGGCGGATCGCTCCTGCTCGGGCTGCTGAATCTCCCGCAGGACATCATCCGCTGGGTCGGCATCGCCGTGCTGGTCATCATCGGCGTCGGCCTCCTCGTGCCGAGGTTCGAGCGGATCCTCGAGCGCCCCTTCCAGCGCTTCGGCCAGCGGGAGGTCAAGAACCGGGGCAGCGGGTTCGGCGTCGGCCTCGCCCTCGGCGCCGTGTTCGTGCCGTGCGCGGGCCCCGTGCTCGCCGCCATCATCGTGGCCGGCTCCACGGGCCGCATCGGAATCGGGACGATCCTGCTCACCGTGTCCTTCGCGATCGGCGTCGCGGTGCCGCTCCTGGTGTTCGCCCTGGCCGGAAGGGGCGTCATAGAGCGCATCCGCGCCTTCCGCACCCGCGAGCGCGGCCTGCGCATCGCCGCGGGGATCGCGATGATCGCGCTCGCCGTGGGGCTGGTCTTCAACGTCCCGCAGGCGCTGCAGCGCCTTCTGCCCGACTACACGTCATCTCTGCAGCAGGGGCTGGCCGATTCCGATCAGGTGTCGGATGCTCTCGATCTCGGCGGCCTCGTGAACGACGAGAACAAGGATCTCGACAAGTGCACGAACGGCGCCGCCGAACTCGAATCCTGCGGCACGGCGCCCTCGATCAAGGGGATCCAGCAGTGGCTCAACACCCCTGGGGGTGAGGCCGTGGATCTGAAGAGCCTCCGCGGCAAGGTCGTGCTGATCGACTTCTGGGCGTACTCCTGCATCAACTGCCAGCGCTCGCTCCCGCATGTCGTCGCCTGGGATGCCGCGTACCGCGACCTGGGGCTCGAGGTCATCGGCATCCACTCCCCGGAGTACGCGTTCGAGAAGGATCCGGGCAACGTCGCCGCGGGAGTCGCCGACTTCGGCATCGACTACCCGGTCGCCCTGGACAACAACCTCGCGACGTGGACGAACTACCGCAACCGGTACTGGCCGGCGCACTACCTCATCGATGCGCAGGGGACCGTCCGCCACATCTCCTTCGGCGAGGGCAACTACGCCGCGACCGAGAAGCTCATCCGAGAGCTGCTGAAGGACGCCGATCCCGCTGTCCAGCTGCCCGCGGCGACGGATGTGGTCGATGAGACACCGGACGTCGGCTCGACGACGCGGGAGACGTTCCTCGGCTCCTCGAAGGACGTGAACTACGGCGGCGGCACGGAGTACCGCTCCGGCACCCGCGACTTCGCGCTCCCCGACAAGCAGCCGGACGACAGCTTCGCTCTCGGCGGAGGCTGGACGGTGGAGACGCAGTACGCGACGCCGTCCGGCGGTTCCGGCAGCATCCGCCTGAACTATCACGCCGCCGAGGTGCGCATGGTCGTCGCCGGCTCTGGCGAGGTCGTCGTGCGGGACGACAAGGGCAACGAGCAGCGCATCCGCGTCGACGGCACTCCGCGCTCCTACGCCCTGGAGAAGGCGGATGCCGTCGCCCAGGGGTCGTTCACCCTCGAGGTGCCCACCGGAGTGCAGGTCTATTCCTTCACCTTCGGGTGAGGTCTGCACGGGATCGAGAGGAGATGCGGCATGCTGGTGGAGATGGTCATCGACGGGGTGGACGTACCCGAGGACGGAACGGCGCGGGATGCCGTCGCCGATCTCCTCGGGCGCATCGCCGACGGCGACCAGGCGGCGTTCGCCGCGCTCTACGACACCCTGTCGCCCCGCGTGTTCGGTCTCATCCTCCGCGTGCTCGTCAACCGCTCGCAGAGCGAGGAGGTGCTCCAGGAGGTGTTCCTGGAGATCTGGCAATCCGCCGACCGCTTCGCTCCGAACAAAGGGCAGGGACGGACCTGGGTGATGACGATCGCCCATCGTCGAGCGGTGGACAGGGTGCGTGCATCCCAGTCCAGTGCCGATCGCGATGTGCGGGCGGGACTCAGGGACATCGGGGTGGCGCACGACAGCGTCGCCGAGCAGGTCGAAATGGGCATCGAGGGAGAGAAGGTCGTCGATGCGCTCTCGGGGCTACCCGAGGCGCAGCGGGAGGCTCTCGTCCTCGCCTACTACGGCGGATACAGTCAGAACGAGATCGCGGTGCTCGTGGGAGCACCGCTGGGGACGATCAAGACACGGATGCGAGACGGGCTCATGCGTCTCCGCAGCGCGATGGGGGTGACGGCATGAACGAGCAGGAGTTCGCAGAGCTCTCCGCGGCGGCGGCGCTGCACGCGCTGTCTCCCGATGACGAGCGACGGTTCCGCACCGCCCTGGCCGTGCACCCCGAATGGCGGCGAATCGCCCGAGCGGATGCCGAGGCCGCTGCCGCGCTCGCGCTGCCCGTCCCCCCGGTGACGCCTCCGACGGACATCCGCTCGGCTCTCCTCTCCGCCATCCCGGACGCGCCGCAGGGCGACCGGGAGACGGCGTCGGCTCCTCCTGCTCCGACCCCGGCCGCCGAGACCCGTGACAGGACCGATGACGGCGGCCGCGATGCCGCGAGCCGCCCGCACTCTTCTGCGGCTCTCCCGCAGGACACGCCCGCGGGGGACCCCCAGCCGGCTCCCCGTGAACGTCGTCGCGGACTGCGGAACCTCTTCGCGCTCGCCGCATGCCTCGTGCTGCTGGTCGGCATCGGCATGGGCGCGACCGCCCTGAGCTCCTATCTGAACCGGCCGGCGGACGTCGTCGCCCTGGAGCAGATCGAGGCATCAGGCGATGCGCAGCAGGCGGAGGTGCCCGTGGCAGCAGGCGGCAGCGCCACGGCGCACTGGTCGGCATCCCTGGGCAGGGCCGTGCTCGTCACGGAGGGCATCGCCGCTCCGGCCGACGGGCAGACGTACGAGCTGTGGTTCGTGCGCGGGGACACGGCGGTGTCGGCGGGCACGTTCTCCGTGGACGACGGGAAGGCCACCGCGGAGCTGCGCGGTGAGATGAAAGCGGGCGACGCGATCGCCGTGACGGTCGAGCAGTCCGGAGGATCACCCACCGGCGTCCCGACCTCAGACCCGGTCATCGTCATCCCCACCGCCTGAACGCTGCTCGACGCGCGTACCCTGGAGGGATGCCCGAGCAGCACCATCGCCCTGTGCGCCGCCCCACCAGCGCCTTCGACAACATCGTCGGTTCCCACGACCCCGCCGAGGAGACGCGGGTCGCGCACGCGACAGCATCCGCCCTGCTCACCAGGGTGCGTGCCGACGAGAGCGGCGTCAGCGCCGAGCGTCTCGTCGCGTTCACTGCCGAGCACGGCATCGACGAGATCGCGGAGCTGTGGTCGAAAGCCCCCTCCCGCACGCTCCCGGGTGCGCTGTGGCGGCTCTACGTGCTGCAGCTGGCGATCCACGGCGACCCGCAGACGGCGGCGCTGCTCTACGAGCGCGGACGCGTCGAGCTCGCGTCGGCCGACGCGGTCATCGCCGGAGCGCCGGTCCCGGCGAACCCCGACGAGCTCGTCGCCTTGATCGACACCATCCTGCGCGGCGCCTTCCGGGGCGACTTCGCGGTCGCGCTCGACAGGGCGGCTGCGTTCTGCCGCGTGCAGGCGTCGGGCGCGACGCACCTGGCCGACGACTACGAGGTGACGGAACCGGCGAGGGCGAGCGAGCTCACTACGAGGGCGCTGAGATTGAGCGCCTACGGGCAGGACCTGTCCGCGGCCGCGGTGCTGTGGCGGATGGACGCGCTGGCCTGACCGGAGACGTCAGGGCGGAGGAGGTCCGATGGGCCCGGGTATGAGAAGACCGGGCCGCAAGAACGCCTCTCGGCGGAAGGCCGCTCGCAGCGGCAAAAATTGGAGCCCGGGGTTATGCGGCCCGGCCGATCAAGTGTAACGCGATCTCGCCTCCGCTATTCCCGACCTCTAGGCTCGGATCATGACCCGGCGCTTCGCACTCATGATCGATCCCGTCGCCGCATCCGAGGAGCGCGCCGACTTCGCAGACACCTTCACGTTGGTGGATGCCGCGGCCCCCGCGCTCAGCGTGGGCGAGCTCAGCACCCAGCGCGGAGACGGCGTGTTCGAATCGATCGGCGTGGTCGACGGGCACGCGCAGGAGGTCGTGCCGCATCTGGAGCGACTCGCGCACTCCGCGCGGCTGTGCGACCTCCCGGCGCCTCATCAGGAGCAGTGGCGGCAGGCGGTCGCGGTCGCCGCGGCGGAGTGCGGCGAGGGGGAGGCCGTGATCAAGCTCATCCTCAGTCGTGGCGTCGAGCACGGGCCCACGCCGACGGCCTGGGTGACGGCGGCGCCCGCGGCGGACTTCTCGGCCGCGCGCGTGCACGGCATCCGCGTCGTGACGCTCGACCGCGGGTACGACCTGCACGTCGCCGAGCGTGCGCCGTGGCTGCTGCTGGGCGCCAAGACCCTCTCGTACGCGGTCAACATGGCGGCGCTGCGCGAGGCGCACCGTCGAGGTGCGGATGACGCGGTCTTCCTCTCCAGCGACGGATTCATCCTGGAGGCGCCGACCGCCTCGCTCATCCTCCGCTTCGGGGACCGCTTCGTCACGCCGGCGCCGAACGGCGGCATCCTGCACGGGACGACGCAGCTCAGCGTCTACGACCACCTCACGGCCCGCGGTTTCGAGGTCGGGTACGCCGAGATCCCGGCATCCGACCTCGCCACGGCGGATGCCGCCTGGCTCGTCTCGAGCGTCCGTCTCGCCGCTCCGATCACCGCGGTCGACGGGGTGGAGCTGCCCGTCGACTCCGCCCTCACGGCCGAGCTGAACGCATACCTCCTGTCTCCCCGCGACTGACCCCGGGGAGGTCGGGGGCTGATCCCGGAGAGTCGTCGTGCCGATTCCGGGCATAGATTCGGAACCCGTGTCCGAGCACAGCTTCGGAGAGGAACGAAGAAACGCCGTGCAGATCTCACGATCGCACGGCGTTTCTCATCCGGACTCCGAAGCTGTGCCCCCCCCGAGACGGAGGACCGAGCCAGAGCGGCCGGGGCTTATCCGAAGCGGCCGGAGACGTAGTCCTCGGTGGCCTGGACGGACGGAGTCGTGAAGATGCTCGTGGTGTTGTCGTACTCGATGAGCTTGCCGGGCTTGCCGGTGCCGGCGATGTTGAAGAAGGCCGTCTTGTCGGAGACGCGGGATGCCTGCTGCATGTTGTGCGTCACGATGACGATCGTGTACTCGGTCTTGAGCTCGCCGATCAGCTCCTCGATCGCGTAAGTCGAGATCGGGTCGAGGGCCGAGCAGGGCTCGTCCATCAGCAGCACGTCGGGGGAGACCGCGATGGCCCGCGCGATGCACAGACGCTGCTGCTGGCCGCCCGAGAGGCCGGAGCCCGGCTTGTCGAGACGGTCCTTGACCTCGTTCCACAGGTTCGCGCCCTGCAGGGACTTCTCCACCAGCGCGTCGGCGTCGGACTTCGAGATGCGCTTGTTGTTGAGCTTGACGCCGGCCAGCACGTTCTCGCGGATCGACATGGTGGGGAACGGGTTCGGGCGCTGGAAGACCATGCCCACCTGGCGGCGGACGGTCACCGGGTCGACGGTCGCGCCGTACAGGTCGTCTCCGTCGAGGAGCACCTGGCCCTCGACGCGAGCGCCGGGGATGACCTCGTGCATGCGGTTCAGCGTGCGGAGGAAGGTCGACTTGCCGCAGCCCGAGGGGCCGATGAACGCGGTGACGCTGCGCGGCTCGATGTCGAGAGAGACGCCCTCGACGGCGAGGAAGTCGCCGTAGTAGACGTTGAGGTCGTTGACTTCGATGCTCTTGGACACGTGAGGTTCCTTCGGGTTGTGGCTCAGCGGCCGGTCTTCGGGGCGAACACCTTCGCGACGATGCGCGCGACCAGGTTCAGCACCATGACGATGACGATCAGTGTGAGGGCGGCGGCCCAGGCGCGGTCCACGTAGGCCTCGGCGGGGATGCCCTGGTACGCGTACTGCGAGTAGATGAACACCGGCAGCGTCTGCATCCGTCCGCCGAAGAGGTTGTAGTTCATCGCGTCGGTGAAGCCGGCGGTGAGCAGCAGCGGAGCGGTCTCGCCGATGACGCGCGAGATGGCGAGCATGACGCCCGTCGTGATGCCGGCGATCGAGGTGGGAAGCACGACCTTCACGATCGTGAGCCACTTCGGCACGCCCAGCGCGTACGACGCCTCGCGCAGGTCGTTCGGCACCAGACGCAGCATCTCCTCGGTGGAGCGCACGACGACCGGGATCATCAGCACCGACAGCGCCACGGAGCCCATGATGCCCATGCGCACACCGGGGCCGAAGATCAGCGCGAACACGGCGTAGGCGAACAGACCGGCGACGATCGACGGGATGCCGGTCATCACGTCGACGAGGAAGGTGATGATCTTCGACATCCGCGTGCCCCGGCCGTACTCGACCAGGTAGACGGCCGTCATGAGGCCGATCGGCACGGAGATGATCGTGGCGGCGAGCGTGACGAGCAGCGTGCCCATGATGGCGTGCAGCGCTCCGCCGCCCTCGCCGAGCACTCCGCGCATCGAGGAGTTGAAGAACAGCGGATCGATGCGCGCGATGCCGTTGGAGATCACGGTCCAGCCGACCGAGACCAGCGGCACCATCGCGATGAGGAACGCGGAGGTGACCACGCCCGTGACGAAGCGGTCCAGCGCCTTGCGCGGCCCCTCGACGATGCGCGAGGTCACGTAGACGATGATCAGGTAGAGGATGGCGCCGACGACGAGGCTTCCGGCGATGTTGAAGGCGGATCCGGATGCCGCGGCCATCACGCCGAACGGTGCGGCGGCGACGACGAGCGCGATGCCGAGGAGGGCCCAGGGGGTCCAGCGGGGCAGGTGGCCGGAGGAGAGCGATGCGCGCGAGGTCTGGATCGCGCGAGGCGTCTGGGGGGCGATCACGGTCATGTCAGTTCGCTCCCGAGAATTCCTTGCGGCGGTTCACGAACCAGCGCGCGACCGCGTTCACCGCGAAGGTCACGATGAATAGGATCAGACCGGTCGCGATGAGGACGTTGATGTTCGTCTTGTAGGCCTCGGCGAAGGTGAGCGCGATGTTCGCGGCGATCGTCGAGGGGTTCGTCGAGGTGAGCATCTCGATCGTGACGGCCTTGCTCACGGAGAGGACCATGGCCACGGCCATCGTCTCGCCGAGGGCGCGTCCCAGGCCGAGCATCGATCCTGACACGATGCCGGAGCGGCCGAAGGGCAGCACGGCCATGCGGATCATCTCCCAGCGCGTGGCGCCGAGGGCGAGCGCCGCCTCCTCATGGAGGCGGGGGGTCTGCAGGAAGATCTCGCGGCAGATGGCCGTGATGATCGGCACCACCATGACCGCGAGCACGATCGCGGCGGTGAGGATGGTGCGTCCCGTCGGCGAGACGACCCCGCCGAAGAAGGGGATCCAGCCGAGGTTGGTGTTGAGCCAGACATAGACCGGCTGCACCGCGGGGGCGAGTACGAAGATGCCCCACAGGCCGAAGACGACGGAGGGCACCGCGGCCAGCAGGTCGACGACATAGCCGATGGTCTGCGCGAGGCGGCGCGGCGCGTAGTGGGTGATGAAGAGCGCCACGCCGAGCGACAGCGGCACGGCGATGAGCAGCGCGAGGAACGCGGCCCAGAGGGTTCCGAACAGCAGCGGGCCGACGTAGTCCCAGAAGCCGGTCGTCAGCAGTGATGCGGTCTCGTGGTCGGCGGTGAAGGCGGGAATGGACTGCACGATGAGGAAGATCGCGACCGCGGCGAGCGTGATCATGATCATGGAGCCGGCGGCGACCGCCGTGCCGGAGAACCAGATGTCGCCGGCGCGCTTCTTCGCGACGATGCGGGCTGGAGCCTCCGCTGTCGTGGCTGTCATGGGAGCTGCTTCCTGCTCGGTGATGTTCGGGTATCGGGTGCGGACAGACGGTGTCCGGGATGCCGTGGCACCCCGGACACCGTCTACTGGGTCACTTGATGAGGTCGATCGCGGCCTGCGCCTTGGTGCGCAGGTCGTCGGAGATCGGGGCGCTGCCGGCGTTCTTCGCGGCGGCGTCCTGGCCCTCGGCGCTGATGGCGGTCGTGAAGAACGCCTTGGTCAGGGCGGCGACGTTCTCGTCCTCGTACTCGGCGCAGGCGATCAGGTAGCTGACGAGGAGCACCGGGTAGGCGCCCTTCTCGGTCGTGGTGCGGTCGATCGCGAACGCGAGGTCGCCCTCGGTGCGGCCGTCCTCGACCTTGGAGGCGTCGAGGGTGATCGCGGCGCCCTCGGCGGAGTGCGCGACGAACTCGTCGCCGACCTTGACGCTGACCGATGCGAAGTCGGCGGCCTGCGAGGAGTCGATGTAGCCGATGAGGCCCTGGCCGCCCTTGACGGCGTTGGCGACGCCCGAGGTCTTCTCCGCGGACTCGCCGCCGAGCTCGGTCGGCCACTCCTCGACGCTGCCGAAGGTCCAGGCGTCGGGAGCGGTCTGGGCGAGGTAGTCGGTGAAGTTGCCCGTGGTGCCCGACTTGTCGGAGCGGTGCACCGGCGAGATCGCCAGGTCGGGGAGGTCGACGCCCTTGTTGGTCGCGGCGATCGCCGGGTCGTTCCACTTGGTGATCTTTCCGGCGAAGATGCCGGCGATGGTCTCGGGGTCGAGGTCGAGCGAGTCGATGCCGTCGAGCGTGAAGACGATGGCGATGGGGGAGACGTACGCGGGGACCTCGATGAGGTCGGAGCCGTCGACGCAGGCGCCGAAGCCGCCGGCCTTGACCTCGTCGGTCTTGAACGCCCGGTCGGAGCCGGCGAAGTTCACTGCGCCCTGCTGGAAGGACTCGCGGCCTGCGCCGGAGCCGGCCGGGTCGTACTCGACCACGGCGTCGGGGTTGGTCTTCTGGAACTCAGCGGTCCACGACTGGATGGCGACCTGCTGGGCCGAGGAGCCCGAGCCGACCAGCGAGCCCGAGAGAGCGGGGGCGTCGGACGTGGGAGCGTCGGTGGAGCCGCCGGTGCCGCCTTCGTTCGCGGCACAGCCGGCGAGAGCGAGGGCAGCGACGGCGCCGATGGCGCCGATTCGGGCGATGCGGGAGATCTTCACTGTGGATCCGTTCGATCGGGAATGGGAATGGGCCCGGTGCAGGGCACACAGTGACGCTAAGCGCGGCGGTTAACGAGATTCTCCCGCCCAGGTGAACGGAAGGTGAACGGCGGGCGACTCTCTGGATTCCCCTCCAGACGGGTCGCGGCATCCGAACGGGGTTCAGACCTTGGGGATGTGCGTCTCGATCGCGATGATCCCGGAGCCGGGATTGGATGCCGAGAGGTGCACGACCGAGAACGCGGCCGGTTCGAGAGCGGCGGCGCTGCTCACGTAGGAGCCGCGGATGGTGCCGGTCGCCAGGGCGATCTCGGTCAGGAGTCCTGGCAGGACGGGACCGTGGCTGCACAGGACGGCGGGCTTGCCCGAGCGCACGCGCTTGCCGATCACGCTGCGGAGATCGTCGGAGCCGTCCTCCCAGGCGTCCTGGCTGATCTTCGCGGTGAGGATGGGCTTGCGTCCGAGCGCCTTCGCGAGAGGGGCGACGGTGGCGACGCAGCGGACCGCGTCGCTCGTGACGATGCGTCGGACGCCGAAGGCCCGCAGGGGGCCGACGATCGACGCGGCCTGCCGGCGCCCGCGCTCGGTGAGCGGCCGAGCGGCATCCGCCTCGTCCCACTCGGAACGCGAGAGGGCCTTCGCGTGCCGCAGCGCGATCACGGGGAAGGTGCGCAGCACGCCGTCGTCGACGAGCGTGGAGAAGAAGTCGAGGATCTCGTGATCCACCGGGTAGCTCAGACGCGCCCGCGCCTTCTTCACGCTCACCCACTCGATCGCGGCGATCTCGCGGTTCGGAACGAACGTCGAGGCGCGGATCGCGTCCTCCGTCGCCTCGGCCGCCCAGTAGTGCACGACCTTCTGCTTGTTCGAGGGGAGGTGATAGCGGCTGACCCCGACGGGAACTCCGAGCGAGACGCGGATGCCGGTCTCCTCGTGCACCTCGCGCACGGCCGTCTCCGCGAGCATCTCGCCGGGATCGACCTTGCCCTTGGGGAGCGTCACGTCACGGTACTTGCCGCGGTGGATCAGCAGGATGCGGAGCTTGCCGTCGACGATGCGCCAGACCACGGCCCCGGCCGCGTACACGGCCTTGTCCGTCCACTTCGCCCGCGTGGGCGACGACTTCGTCTGCGGAGACGTCATCGAACCGCCCGTGCGCGGCGGCGCCGCTGGATCAACCCCATGGTCATATCCTGCAGGTCGACGAGCGGGTTGCCGTCGGCGTCTTCGGCGTGGCGCTGCCACACTCCCTCGGCCCCGAGGTGCCACGAGCTCGTGCCGGGGTCCATGGCGAGGTCGAAGAACGCCAGCAGCTCCTGCAGATGCTGCGGATCGGTGACGCGCACCAGGGCCTCGACGCGACGATCGAGGTTGCGGTGCATCATGTCGGCGCTGCCGATGTACACCTGGGGGTCGCCGTCGTTCTCGAAGGCGAAGATCCGGGAGTGCTCGAGATAGCGGCCCAGGATGCTGCGCACCGTGATGTTGTCGCTGATGCCCTCCAGATCGGTGCGGAGGCTGCAGATGCCGCGCACCCAGACCTCGACCTTCACGCCGGCCGCGCTCGCACGGTACAGGGCGTCGATGACCTCTTCGTCGACCATCGAGTTGACCTTGATGCGGATGCGCGCCGGCTTCCCCGCCTCGGCGTTCTTGCGCTCGCCGTCGATCTGGCGGAGCAGCCCCTTGCGCAGGTGGAGAGGAGCGACCAGCAGACGCTTGAACTTCTTCTCGATCGCGTAGCCGCTCAGCTCGTTGAACAGGCGCGTGAGGTCCTTGCCGACCTGCGGATCCGTCGTGAACAGTCCGAAGTCCTCGTAGATGCGGCTGGTCTTCGGGTTGTAGTTGCCCGTGCCGATGTGCGAGTAGTGACGCAGGACGCCGTCCTCTTCGCGGATGACGAGAGCGAGCTTGCAGTGCGTCTTCAGTCCGACGAGGCCGTAGACGACGTGCACGCCCGCCTTCTCCAGCTTGCGCGCCCACACGATGTTGTTCGCCTCGTCGAAGCGGGCCTTCACCTCGACGAGGGCGAGCACCTGCTTGCCGGCCTCGGCCGCGTCGATCAGGGCCTGCACGATCGGGCTGTCGCCGGAGGTCCGGTACAGCGTCTGCTTGATGGCGAGCACATGCGGGTCGCGGGCCGCCTGCTCCAGGAAGGCGACGACGCTGGTCGTGAACGACTCGTACGGGTGGTGCACGAGCACGTCGGACTTGCGGATCGCCTTGAAGATGTCGGCGCGCGTGTTGCTTCCGGTGGGCTGGAACGGGACGGCCGTGGTCGGCAGGTGGGGCGCGTAGCGCAGATCCGGTCGGTCGACGCGCGAGAGGCCGAACAGGCCGCGCAGGTCCAATGAACCGGGAAGGCGGTACACCTCCTGGTCGGTGATGTCGAGCTCGCGGACCAGCAGCTCGAGCGTGACGTCATCCATGTCATCCGTGATCTCGAGCCTGATCGGCGGACCGAACCGGCGCCGCATGAGCTCGGCCTCGAGGGCCTGGATGAGGTTCTCGCTCTCGTCCTCCTCGATCACCATGTCCTCGTTGCGGGTGAGGCGGAACGCGTGGTGGTCGAGGACCTCCATGCCGGGGAACAGGTCGCCCAGGTGGTTCGCGATGAGCTCTTCGAGGCGGATGAACCGTGTGATCTCGCTCTTCCCCGGCACCTCGACGAAGCGGGGGAGCATCGGCGGCACCTTGAGGCGCGCGAACTCCTGACGGCCGGTCCGGGCGTTGCGGATGCGGATCGCGAGGTTGAGCGACAACCCGGAGATGTAAGGGAAGGGGTGCGCGGGGTCGACGGCCAGCGGCATGAGCACGGGGAAGACCTGCGCCTGGAAGTACTCCGACAGGGCGGCGCGCTCGTCGGCGGTGAGCTCGTCCCAGTCGGCGATCTCGATGCCGGCATCGGCGAGAGCAGGACGGACCAGGCTCGTCCAGGCCTCGGCGTGCCGCAGCTGCAGGGCGTGCGCCTCGCGCGAGATGTCCGCGAGCGCGTCGACGGGCGAGCGGCCGATGTTGGTGGGCACGGCGAGACCCGTCATGATGCGGCGCTTGAGCCCGGCGATGCGCACCATGAAGAACTCGTCGAGGTTGCTCGCGAAGATCGCCAGGAAGTTCGCCCGCTCGAGCTCCGGAAGGCTCGGGTCCTCTGCCAGCTCCAGCACCCGCTGGTTGAACGCGAGCCAGCTCAGCTCGCGGTCGAGGTAGCGGTGGTCAGGGAGGAGCGAGTCGGGGGACTCGATGGCATCGAAGTCGTCGTCTTCGGAGTCACCGAGACCTGCGTCGGCGAGGGCGGGATCGATCATGGGGTACATCTAAGCACCGAGAGGTGACGCGCGTGTGAACGGAACGGTTCCGTTACCGCGCGGCCACCACGCTGTCGTCGTCGTACACGTTGAACCGGTAGCCGACGTTGCGCACGGTGCCGATGATCTGCTCCTGGTCGCCGAGCTTGGCCCGCAGTCGCCTGACGTGCACGTCGACCGTCCTGGTGCCGCCGAAGTAGTCGTAGCCCCACACCTCGCTGAGCAGCTGCTCGCGGGTGAACACGCGGGAGGGGTGCGTGGCGAGGAAGTGCAGGAGCTGGAACTCCTTGTAGGTGAGGTCGAGCGGCTTGCCGCGCAGCTTGGCGGAGTACGACTGCTCGTCGATCGTGACGCCGGACGCCTGCACGCGCGAGGGCTCGGCGACCTCGTCGTGGCGGGCGAGTGCCAGCCGCACCCTGGCGTCGGTCTCGGCGGGCCCCGCCGTCGACAGCAGCACGTCGTCGACGCCCCACTCGCCCGACACCGCGCTCATGCCGCCCTCCGTGACGACCAGGAGCAGCGGGGAGTCCTGCCCCGCGGCGCGCAGCAGGCGGCACAGGGATTTCGCTCCGACCAGGTCGGCGCGGGCGTCGACGATGACGATGTCGTACTCGGGCGCGTTCACGAGATGGGCCGGCTCGGCGGGGATCTGGCGAACGCGATGGCTCAGCAGCTCCAGCGCGGGCAGGACGTGTTCTGAGTCGGGGGCGCTGGTCAGCACCAGGATCTGGGCCACGCGCTCTCCTCTCGGACGACGGACTTCGCCGTGCCGCCATGATACCGGGCGTCGAAGGTGACGACGTCTTCGAGACGGATGGGTGACAATAGAGCCATGACGGAACCCGCACTCGCGCCGCGCAACGCCTTCGTCGGCGTGTTCGTCGTCTGGGGGGCTGCGCTTCTCGCGTCGGTCGCCGTCGGCGTGTTCGTCCCGGAGGAGTGGCGGGTCTCCTGGCTCCTCGTCGCGTTCGGCGGACTCATCCTGCTCTCCTTCGCCGTGCAGCTCTGGTACGGCAGCACGCAGGGGTTCATCTTCCGCGTCGCGTGCAGCATCACCGGGGCGCTCCTGCTCACGGGGCTGATCTCGGTCGGATTCGGTCTGGCCGCCCTCGTCCCCGCCTGACCGGGGTGCGGTGGGGGTAGGCTGGACGCATGGATCTCGTCGCGCTCGAATTCTTCTTCATCGGCCTCCTGGGTCTCGCGAGCCTCGCCATCGCCTTTGTCTCGGTCGTGGTGCTGCGCAACCTCTTCCGCGGCCAGCGCTGAGCGCATGCTCGAGCTGCCCACCGACCTTCCCGCAGACCTCGCGCCCCTCGCCTGGCTGATCGGCGTCTGGGAGGGCACCGGCGTCATCGACTATCCGGTCGGCGACGAGCGCCTCCAGGGCGAGTTCGCTCACCGCGTGAGCTTCAGCCATGACGGCGGCCCCTTCCTCAACTACGCGGCGACGGCGACCTTCACCGGTCTCGACGAGGTCGCATCGATCCCGCTGACCGCCGAGAGCGGATTCTGGCGGCTGTCGCGACCGGCGACGGATGCGGATGCCGGACCTGCGCTGCTCCCGCCGACGGCGGAGCCCGTCGCTCGCGGCGTCGACGACGTGGAGTTGCTGCGATCGGCATCCGGAGGCTTCCCTCTCGAAGTGTCGCTCGCGCACTCGGACGGAACGCTCGAGCTGTACCTGGGCGAGATCAACGGTCCGCGCGTCGACATCGCCTCCGATGCGATCGTCCGCGGCGCCGGCGCCAAGGAGTACGGAGCGGCGTCGCGCATGTACGGACTGGTCGACGGCCACCTGCTGTGGGCATGGGATGTCGCCGCGCTCGGCACTCCGCTGCGCTCGCACGCCTCCGCGCGCCTGGCGAGGGTCTGAGATGACCGGCTTCGTGGCGATCGCCGGTGCGGTGTCGGGAGAGCACGGGATCGAGCACTTCGGAGACGCGTTCCGCGAGCAGCGGCGCCTCGCCTCGGGAGACGCGCTCGCCCCCCTGGGCGACCGCACCGTCATCGAGGTCTCCGGCCCCGAGCGGCTCGGCTGGCTCGACTCGATCACCTCGCAGGCCGTCGGGCGGCTCGCACCCGGCGACAGCACCGAGCTCCTGGTGCTCGATCCGCAGGGCCGAGTGGAGCACGCGGCCGGTGTGTTCGATGACGGATCGTCGACCTGGCTCATCGCCGACACGGCCGATGCCCAGCCCCTGGCGACCTGGCTCACCCGCATGAAGTTCCGCACACAGGCAGAGGTGACCGTCCGCGACGATCTCGAGCTGGTCGGCTTCGTCGACGGCGGTTCGGCTGCACAGGCGGCGGTGGCCGCGGCGGCAGCTCCGAACGACCTGCCCCTCGTCTGGGCCGACCCCTGGCAGCGCGTCAGCGCTGGAGGGCACCAGTACTCCGAGATCGCGGAGCATCCAGGAGCGGAGCTCGCCTGGCGCGTCGCGATCGTGACGACCGAGGGCGCAGAGGTGCTCGCCGCGTCCGTCGGACCGGATGCCGTGGCCGGCCTGCTCGCGACGGAGGCGCTCCGCGTCGCCGCCTGGCGTCCGCGCTGGGCCGCCGAGGTCGACGAGCGCTCGCTGCCGCACGAGTCCGACTGGATCCGCACGGCCGTGCATCTGAACAAGGGGTGTTACCGCGGGCAGGAGACGGTCGCGAAGGTGCACAACCTCGGCCACCCGCCGCGGCGCCTGGCCGCGCTGCACCTCGACGGCAGCGATGCCGTGCTCCCGGCCGTCGGAGACCCCGTGTTCGCGGGCGACGACGAGGTCGGGCGGATCACCTCGGTCGCTCGGCACCACGAGGACGGTCCCATCGCTCTGGCCATCCTGTCGCGCAGAGCTCCGGTCGGCGATCTCGTCGTGCGGACGGACGGAGCGGACATCGCCGCCTCTCAGCAGGTGATCGTCCCCGCGGACGCCGGCGCCACCGCCGACATCCCGCGGCTCACACGACTGTCGCGCCGCCCCAGCGCACCGGATCCGCGCGACGCCTGAGCCGCATCGTTGCGGGCGCTCAACCGTGGCACCGTTCGGGGCCGTATCGCCCCGGGTCGTTGAGCGAGCGGAGCGAGACGAGACGCGTCGGATGAGGGCTTTCCTCTCGGTCGCTGCGTTCCCTCGCTCAATGACCGAGGGGCGCTCGACGGCAGAGGCCGCTCAACGGGCGAGGAGCGGGGCCACGGCCTCCCAGGGCAGCGTGAGTTCGCCGAGACGCCAGCGGGTCTTACCGCCGAGAACGGGCCAACCCTGATCCTTCAGTGCCGACACCGCGGCGAGGAAGCGCTGCGTCGCGCCGAACGTCGACAGGGCAGCTGCACGGTCCCATTCGCGGTCCAGGTCGACGAGAAGAGCGTGCACGCGCTCGCCAGGGACGTTCCGGTGGATGAGAGCCTTCGGCAGCCGCTCGGCGACGATGCTCGGGCGTTCCAGCTCCGCCAGCCGCAGTGAGATCGTAAAGCGCACAGGCGCCCCGTCCTGCGTCACGTCGACCCAGCTCGCGATGCGGCCGATCTCATCGCATGTGCCCTCCACGAGCAGGCCGCCGGGGGAGAGCCGCGCCGCCATCGTGCGCCAGGCGTCCGGCACGTCGGACTCGTCGTACTGGCGCAGCACGTTCATCGCCCTGATCACGGCGGCGCGGCGTCCTGACGGCAGCGGCACCTCGAAGCCTCCGCGCCCGAACGACACGGCGAGGTCGCGGGGGAATGATGTGCGCCCCGCACGCACGTCATCGAGCTGCTCGGTCGCGAGGGTCACACGGGCGGGATCGATCTCGAGCCCTCTGACCTCGGCATCCGCCCTCACCCGCTGGAGGCGAGCGGCGAGCTCGAAGGCGGTGACGCCGCTCGCGCCGTAGCCGAGATCGACGACGAGGGGGTCGCCAGCGCGGCGGAAGGCGTCGCTCGCGGCGATCCAGCGGTCGTTGCGCCGGAGTCGATTGGTCCCCGTGGTGCCGCGCGTTGGCCGGCCGAGAGGAGATGACGCCATGAGTCAATCCTTCCAGCCCCGCCGATAAACTGGCTGCATGACTGCGACGCGCACCCTGATCCTGCTCCGCCACGGCCGGAGCGAGTGGAACGAACTGAACCTCTTCACCGGCTGGGTGGACGTCCGCCTGAACGAGCAGGGCAAGGCCGAGGCCCAGCGCGGCGGCGAGCTGCTCGCCGAGACCGGCATCCTCCCCGACGTGCTCCACACCTCGCTGCTGAGCCGCGCGATCCAGACCGCGAACATCGCGCTCGACGCGGCCGACCGCCTGTGGATCCCCGTGACCCGCTCGTGGCGTCTCAACGAGCGCCACTACGGCGCCCTGCAGGGCAAGGACAAGGCGCAGACGCTCGAGGAGTTCGGCCCCGAGCAGTTCCAGCTGTGGCGTCGCTCCTTCGACGTGCCGCCGCCCGTGCTCGACGACGACAGCGAGTTCAGCCAGGTGAACGACCCGCGCTACGCGGGCATCGACGGCGAGGTCCCGCGCACCGAGTCGCTCAAGCTCGTGATCGACCGTCTGCTGCCGTACTGGGAGAGCGCGATCGTCCCCGACCTCGAGGCGGGCAAGACCGTGCTCGTCACCGCGCACGGCAACTCGCTGCGCGGCCTCGTGAAGCACCTCGAGGGCATCAGCGACGAGGACATCGCCGAGCTCAACATCCCCACCGGCATCCCGCTGGTCTACGAGCTCGACGAGAACAACGTGCCGACGGGCCCCGGCCGCTACCTCGACCCCGAGGCCGCAGCCGCGGGCGCGGCCGCGGTCGCCGCCCAGGGCAAGAAGTAGCAGCAGCGGAGCTCGACGCCCCACCTGAACGACGACGCCCCACCTGAGTTGAGCACTCAGGTGGGGCGTCGTCGTGAACGGGGTCAGGCGTGGCCGAGGTCGGCCTGCTCCGCCTCCTGCTGCTCGACGGCGAGGGCGATGTCCTCTTCGTCGATCTGCCAGTCGCCGGTCGCGAGGTAGACGACCTTCTTCGCGACGGCCACCGCGTGGTCGGCGAAGCGCTCGTGGTAGCGGCTGGCCAGGGTGGCGTCCACGGTCGCGGTCGCCTCGCCCTTCCAGTTGTCGCTGAGCACCTTGTCGAAGACGTTCACGTGAAGCTCGTCGACATCGTCATCGGAGTTGCGGATGGCGTCCGCGAGGCGCAGATCCTGGGTGCGCAGCAGCTCGCTGAGCGTGCGCGCGATCTCGACGTCCAGCTCGCCCATGCGCTTGAAGGTGCCCTTGAGGCCCTTCGGGATGGCGCGCTCGGGGAAGCGCAGGCGTGCGAGCTGGGCGATGTGCTCGGACATGTCGCCCATGCGCTCGAGCGATGCGCTCACGCGCAGGGCGCTGACGACGATGCGCAGGTCGCGGGCGACGGGCTGCTGACGGGCGAGGATCTCGATGGCCTGCTCGTCCAGCTCGACGGCAAGCTCGTCGATCTTCGCGTCGTCGGCGATGACCTCCTCGGCCAGCGCGACGTCGCTCGTGGCGAACGCGCGGGTCGCCTTGTCGATCGAGACCGTGACGAGGTCCGCGATCTCCACGAGGCGGTTCTGCAGGTCCTCGAGGGACTGGTGGAAGACTTCGCGCATGTTGGGCGCAACCTTTCATTCGGATCTCGACGGCGAGAGCCGCGCGAGAGGGGAGGGCCGCACTCCCGCACAGGCCCGAAGCGATTGTGTGCCCCGAAGGTTAACGAACGGTGCCCAGCACGTGAATAGTACTTCTCCGGATGCCGTGGGCGCCCGGAAACCCGCCGAGCGGCCGGTGAACGCACTCTACGCTGGACTCATGACCCTGCCGCAGATCGCGCTGTTCTCGCTCGCCATCGGGCTGGCGATCGGCGTCGCGCTCTCGCTGCTCGTGGTCTGGGCCTACCGCGCTCGCGCCCGCGTCGTCGAGGAGACGTCGACCATCGTGCCCGACGGCGTCACCGATGTGCTGGGCAGCATGGACGACGCCGCGTGCGTGGTCGACACGTCGGGGCTCGTGCTCGCGGCATCCCACGCGGCGGCGCGCTTCGGCATCGAGGTCGGCGCCACCCTCGACAACGCCGAGCTGCGACAGCTCGTGCGCGGCGTGCGCAGCACCGGGGGCACGGCCACCGAGTCGCTCCGCATCACCCGGGGAGGGCTCAGCCTCGACCCCCGCCTCGTCTCCGCGCGGGCCAGCGTGATCAGCCCGCGGATGTCGCTGCTCATCATCCGCGACGTCACGGAGCAGGAGCGGCTCGATCAGATGCGTCGCGACTTCGTGGCCAACACCAGCCACGAGCTGAAGACGCCGGTCGGCGCGGTGACCCTCCTGGCCGAGGCGATCGAGTCGGCGGCGGACGACCCCGCTCAGGTGCGCATCTTCGCCGCTCGCATCTCCGCAGAGGCGTACCGGCTCGGACAGCTGACGGGGCGCATCATGAGCCTGTCGAGGCTGCAGGCCGACGACGGCCTCGGCGACGTCCGCCCCGTCTCGATCGACGAGGTGATCGCGGCATCCATCGAGGCGCATGCGGTCCAGGCGGACTCCGCCGGCGTCGACCTCGCCCGCGGCGGCGACCGCGGGGTGTGGGTGCGCGGCGACGCGCAGATCCTCATCGAGGCGGTCGGCAACCTCATCGCGAACGCCATCGTCTACTCGCCCAAGGGGTCGCGCGTCGGCGTCGGCGTGCGAGCCGACGGAGGCGTCGTGGAGATCGCGGTCTCCGATCAGGGCATCGGCATCGCCGAGGCCGACAGGGAGCGCATCTTCGAGCGCTTCTACCGCGCCGACGAGGCGCGCTCCCGGCGCACCGGCGGCACCGGCCTCGGGCTCTCGATCGTCAAGCACGCGACGCAGCGTCACGGCGGCGAGGTGCTGCTGTGGTCGCGCCCCGGCCGCGGATCAACTTTCACCGTCCGACTTCCCCGTATCGATTCGCCAGCTGCGGATGCGGGGAAGAAGGAGAAGAAGCGCAAGAAGAAGCGCGAGCGCAAGGCGGCCAAGGCCGCCGACGCGGTCCGCGTTCGAAACGGAGAGACAGTATGACCCGCATCCTCCTCGTCGAAGACGAGCCCGACCTCGCCGACCCCCTGGCCTATCTGCTGCGCCGGGAGGGGTACGAGGTCGAGATCGCCGAAGACGGACCCGGTGCGCTCACGGCGTTCCGCGAGCGCGGAGCGGACATCGTGCTGCTCGACCTCATGCTGCCGGGCATGCCGGGCACCGAGGTGTGCCGACAGATCCGCTCGACGTCCGCCGTGCCGATCATCATGCTCACCGCGAAGGACTCCGAGGTGGACATCGTGGTGGGGCTGGAGCTCGGCGCCGACGACTACATCACCAAGCCCTACTCCTCGCGCGAGCTCCTCGCCCGCATGCGGGCGGTGCTGCGACGGGTCGTGCAGGCCGACAGCGAGCTCGACGAGCGCGTCCTCGACGGCGGCCGGGTGTCTCTCGACATCGACCGGCACACGGTCTCCGTCGACGGAGAGCAGATCAACATGCCGCTGAAGGAGTTCGAGCTCCTCGAGGTGCTCATGCGCAACTCCGGTCGCGTGCTCACCCGGGGCCAGCTCATCGACCGGGTCTGGGGCAGCGACTACTTCGGCGACACGAAGACCCTGGACGTGCACATCAAGCGGATCCGCTCCCGCATCGAGCAGAACCCCGGCGAGCCGGTGATGCTCGTGACCGTGCGCGGACTCGGCTATCGGTTCGAGGGCTGAGCTCCGCGGACACGAGAGAGGCCGGCACCCGATGGGTGCCGGCCTCTTCTGCGTGCGCGGTGCTGCGTCAGTTCGACGGCGCGGGAGCCGCGGTGTCGGTGGGGACGGGCGTCGGCGACGGCTGGGGCTTGTCGGCGGAGGGCACCAGGTCGGAATAGTAGGGGAGCGAGCCGTCGAGGACGGGGATCTGCGCCTTGGTGCCGGTGCTGTCGCCGGACTGGAAGTGCACCTCGACCGTGCTGCCGGGCATGGCGCCGAGGTCGGAGATGCGCAGCGCGTCGTCGGCCTTCGTGCCGAGGCTCACGGTGCTGCCGCCGGGGACCGTCACGGCGAACGGATCGTTGCCGTCGAGCGTGATCGTCATGGTGGCCTTCTCCGTGGTCGGGTTGACGATCGCGGCGACCAGGTTGCCGAGCGAGCCGTCTTCGTTCGCGACGATGAAGGCGTTGCGGACGACCAGCGGGCCGGAGGCGTCGGAGACGTTCACGCCGTCGGACGCCGCATACTCGATCTTGGTCGACTGCGGGGTGATGAACGTGCACCCGGTCGCGCCGAGCAGAACGAGGGCGCTGATGGCGGCAGACGCGACGATGCGCGATTTCACGGGTCCTCCTGAGGTCCGGCGGGATATCCGCCTCCCATTCTATGGGTAAGTCGAGAGCGCCCGTGGATGAGGGGGCGCGAACCTTAGCGCATAATCCCTGTGGTATCCTTGAGGTTGCCGAAAGGACACGTTTTTATGCTTTTTGAGGTTGGCGAGACCGTCGTCTATCCGCACCATGGCGCTGCGACCATCATCGAGGTCAAGGAGCGCATCATCAAGGGTGAGGCGAAGAAGTATCTGAAGCTCAACGTCACCCAGGGTGATCTGATCATCGAGGTTCCTGCAGAGAATGTCGACCTGGTCGGCGTCCGCGACGTGATCGGCAAGGAGGGCCTCGACCACGTGTTCGAGGTGCTGCGTGCTCCGTTCACCGAGGAGCCCACCAACTGGTCTCGCCGTTACAAGGCGAACCTGGAGAAGCTCGCATCGGGTGACGTGATCAAGGTCAGCGAGGTCGTTCGCGACCTGTGGCGCCGTGACCAGGACCGCGGTCTCTCCGCTGGTGAGAAGCGGATGCTGGCGAAGGCTCGCCAGATCCTCATCTCGGAGCTGGCTCTGGCCGAGAAGATCGACGAGGACAAGGCGGGCGCGCTGCTCGACGAGGTCCTCGCCTCCTGAGACTCTTCGTGAAGGGCGGATGCTTCGGCATCCGCCCTTTTCTCATGCCCGGTAGCGTGTGAGCATGCTTCCCGTTCCGCACACCGCGATCATCGTCGTCGCCGCAGGCTCCGGCACCCGCCTGGCAGGGGGAGCGCCGAAGGCCTTCGTCGGCATCGACGCCCACTCGATCCTGCGCCACGCCCTCGACGGCGTGTTCGCGGCGGCTCCTGCGCAGGTCGTCGTGGTCGCGCCCGCCGGATTCGAAGGGGATGCCGAGAGCGAACTGCTCGCCGCCGCCGGCGAGCGGGCCGACCTCGGCCGTATCGTCACGGGCGGCGCGACGAGACAGGAGTCGGTGGCCGCCGGCCTCGCGGCCCTGTGGGGCGATGTGGAGACCGTGCTCGTGCACGACGCTGCCCGAGCGCTCACACCCGCTGCGGTGATCGACGCGGTCGCCGCGGCCGTCGACGACGCCTCGGGCGTGATCCCGGTCCTGCCGGTGGTCGACACCCTGAAGCGGGTCGACGAGCACGGGGTCACCGGAGCCGTCGACCGCTCCGAGCTCGCGGCCGCGCAGACGCCGCAGGGCTTCCCCCGTGCACTCCTGGAGTCGGCTTACGCCGAGGCGCGGACGGCGGGGGTCGAGTACACCGACGACGCCGCCCTCTTCGCGGCCGCCGGGCACGCGGTGCGCCACATCCCCGGGTCAGAGCGCGGCTTCAAGATCACCACACCGGCAGACCTCGAGCGGGCGCGGCATCTGCTCTCGGCACCGATCCGGTCCGCAGGCGCGGTCCGCGTCGGCATCGGCACCGATGTGCACGCCTTCGGAGGGGAGGGCGATCTGTGGCTGGCCGGGCTTGTCTGGCCGGGGGAGCAGCCGCTCTCCGGACACTCGGACGGGGACGCCGTCGCCCACGCGATCGTGGACGCCCTGCTCGGGGCCGCCGGCCTCGGTGACATCGGTGAGCACTTCGGCACGGCGCATCCGGAGTACGCCGGAGCGCATGCGCCGGTGTTCCTCGCCCGCACCAGGGAGATCCTCGAGGCGGCGGGCTTCGCGATCGGCAACGTGTCCGTCCAGTTCCAGGGCAACAGGCCGCGCTTCAGCGGACGCAGATCAGAAGCGGAGGCCGTGCTCTCGGCCGCCCTCGGGGGCGCCCCGGTGTCGGTGACGGCGACGACGACCGACGGCCTGGGCTTCCCCGGACGCGGGGAGGGCATCGCGGTCACGGCGATCGCGATGGTCCACGCCTCCTGAACCACGGGCGCCGCGCCGTGCGGGAATGCCGGACGGCGTCCCCTCGTTGCCCGTTAGCGTGACCACGGCAGAAGGAGTCGAGTTGAAGATCCTCATCATCGGAGCATCAGGGCATGTCGGGCGTGCGGCGCAGGCCGCGCTGGAGGGGCACGAGATCATCGCCGCCTCCCGGAGCGGGAACCCCGCCGTCGACGTGACCGACCCGGCATCCATCGCGCGCCTGTTCGACGAGGTCGGCGCCGTCGATGCCGTCATCGCGGCGGTCGGGAGCGTGCCGTTCGCCCCGCTGTCCGAGCTCGGACGCGACGCGTACGAATCGGCCTTCCGGGGCAAGGTGCTCTCGCAGCTCGACATCGTGCGGATCGGGACGCCCTTCGTGCGCGACGGCGGGTCCTTCACCCTCACCTCCGGCATCCTCGCCAGGGAGCCGATCGCGACCGGGGCTGCGGCATCCCTCGCCAACGGGGCGCTCGAGTCGTTCGTCCTCGGGGCGGCGCCCGAGCTTCCGCGCGGCATCCGCATCAACGCCGTCAGCCCGTCCGTGCTGGAGGACGCGCCGTCGTACCACTCGTCCTTCCCCGGATTCATCCCGGTGTCATCGTTCCGGGTGGGTCAGGCGTACGCGAAGAGCGTCCTGGGCGTGCAGACCGGGCAGGTCCTGCCGGTCGACTGAGGCCGCTCCACGCCGCGTGACGCATTGCGGCGCGCCCAGGCTTCGCGACGGCGCGCCCGGTAGGCTTGTGCGGTGACTCTCCGCCTCTACGACACCCGCGCACAGCTGCTGCGCGACTTCGTGCCCCTCGATCCCGAGAACGTCACGATGTACGTGTGCGGACCCACGGTGCAGTCGGGCCCCCACATCGGGCACGTCCGCGCAGCGCTCAGCTTCGATCTGCTGCGTCGCTGGCTGTCGTACGACGGCACACGTGTCACGTTCGTGAGGAACGTGACCGACATCGACGACAAGGTCCTCGCGAACGCGACGGATGCCGAGCCCTGGTGGGCGCTCGCGTACCGGATGGAGCAGGAGTTCACGAGCGCGTACTCCGCGATCGGCATCCTCCCGCCCACGTACGAGCCGCGGGCGACGGCATCCGTCCCGCAGATGCAGGAGCTGATCTCGACGCTCATCGAGCGCGGACACGCGTATCCGGCGCCCGACGGCTCCGGCGACGTGTACTTCGACGTGCGCTCGTGGGCGGAGTACGGCTCCCTCACGAACCAGTCCGTCGATGCGATGGAGGCGGCGGCCGACGCCGACCCGCGCGGCAAGCGCAACCCGCAGGACTTCGCGCTCTGGAAGGGCGCCAAGCCGGGCGAGCCGGCGGACGCCACCTGGGCTTCGCCGTGGGGACCCGGTCGCCCCGGCTGGCACATCGAGTGCTCGGCCATGTCGCGCCGTTACCTCGGCGACGCGTTCGACATCCACGGCGGCGGACTCGATCTGCGCTTCCCCCACCACGAGAACGAGCTGGCGCAGTCGACGGCCGCGGGCCTCGGGTTCGCGCAGTACTGGGTGCACAACGGTCTCGTGACCGTCGGCGGGCAGAAGATGTCGAAGTCCCTCGGCAACTTCACCCTGGCGTCCGACGTGCTGAAGACGCACGAGCCGCTCGTGGTCCGTTACGCGCTCGCCGCCGCGCACTACCGGTCGAGCCTCGATCTCACCGACGCGTCATGGGCCGAGGCCGAGGCGGCGCTCGGACGGATCCGAACCTTTCTCGAGCGCGCCGCGCGCGTTGTGGACCCAAGCGTGAGGCCCACACTGCCGCCACCCTTCGTCGCGGCAATGGATGACGATCTGAACGTGCCAAAGGCGCTTGCCGTCCTTCACGCGACCGTGACCGCCGGAAACACGGCTTACGGCTTCGCGGGAGATCCGGGTGTTGAGATCGAGAGCACATTCCAAGACGTTGTGGGCATGACCGATGTACTCGGTATCAACCCGCTTTCGTCCGAGTGGGGCTCGAAAGGCGAGGGTGCCACGGCATCCGCTCTCGACGCGCTCGTGCAGACGATGATCACCCAGCGCGCCCAGGCGCGTGCTGACAAGGACTGGGCGGCGGCGGATCGCATCCGTGACGCGATCGCCGCCGCAGGAATCACGCTGGAGGACTCTCCGGCCGGAACTCATTGGAGTATCGATGGCTAAGCCAGGCAACCCCTCAGCGGGCAAGGGCAAGAAGAAGGGCCCGAGCAAGGGCACGGGCGGACTCGGACGGAAGGCCCTCGAAGGCCGCGGACCGACCCCGAAGGCGGAGGACCGCGCCTGGCACCCGGCGGGCAAGCGCAAGGCCGCGGCCGAGCGCTACGCCGCGTCCGGAGGAAAGGGACGGCCGGGCCAGCGCCAGGCCGCTGGTGGGAACCCGAACCGCTCGGCGAGGGCGAAGGACAACACCACCGAGACCGAGTTCGTCACCGGCCGCAACTCGGTGCTCGAGGCGCTGCGCGCGAAGATCCCCGCGACGTCGTTCTACATCGCCCAGCGCGTGGAGATGGACGACCGCGTCAAGGAGATGCTGTCGATCGCCACGCACCGCGGCATCCCGGTCCTCGAGGTGACTCGCCAGGAGCTCGACCGCATGGCCGGGTTCGACGGCGTGCACCAGGGCGTGGCCATCAAGGTGCCGCCGTACGAGTACGCGCACCCGCAGGATCTGCTGGAGAAGGTCATCAGCCGGGGGCAGGTTCCGCTGTTCGTCGCTCTCGACGGCATCACCGACCCGCGCAACCTCGGCGCGATCATCCGCTCGACGGCGGCCTTCGGCGGACACGGCGTGATCCTTCCGCAGCGTCGCTCGGCCGGGGTCAACTCGGCGGCGTGGAAGACGAGCGCAGGAGCAGCGGCGCGCATCCCGGTCGCTCTCGCCACGAATCTCACGACCATGCTCAAGGAGTTCAAGAAGCAGGGCGTGTTCGTGCTGGGGCTCGACGGAGACGGCGACGTGATGCTGCCCGACCTGCAGCTGGCAGACCGCCCCGTCGTGATCGTCACCGGGTCGGAGGGCAAGGGGATCTCCCGCCTGGTCGCAGAGACCTGCGACCAGATCGTGTCGATCCCGATCTCGACCGCCGCCGAGTCGCTGAACGCCGGCATCGCGACCTCCGTCGCGCTGTACCAGGTCTCCACCACCCGCAACGCGAAGAAGTAGGAAGGCACCCCATGGCTCGCATCGTCGTCCTCGGAGGCACCGGCTACGCCGGTCGTCACATCGTCTCGGAGGCGGTGAGCCGTGGGCACGATGTGGTCGCCGTCTCGCGCTCCGTCCCGTCCGACCGGGTGGAGGGGGCCGACTACGTGCAGGGCTCCGCTCTCGACCTCGCGTCGATCGCCGACGCCTTCACCGGTGCCGACGCGGTCGTCTCGGCGCTGTCGCCCCGCGGTGACATGGCCGACAGGGCGTTGGAGGCCCTCGCCAACGTCGTCGCGCAGGTCAGCGGAACCTCCACCCGTCTCGGCGTCGTCGGAGGCGCCGGCGGCAGCCTGGTGGCTCCGGGAGGCCCGCGTCTGTTCGACCTCGACTTCCCCGAGGAGTACAAGCACGAGGCGCAGGTCGGCATCGACTCCCTCGCGCTGCTGGAGGCGACGGATGCCGGAGTCGACTGGTTCTTCATCCACCCGGCCGAGGTCTTCGGCCCCTGGGCGGAGGGCGAGCGCACCGGCAGCTACCGTGATGGCGGCGACGTGATCGTGCGCGACGCGGAGGGCAAGTCGTACATCTCCGGTGCCGACTTCGCGGTCGCCGTGGTCGACGAGATCGAGCAGGGCAACCATCACCGCGAGCGGTTCACCGTCGGCTACTGACGCGTCGCCGCCGGGTCAGCGGGCGGCGCCCATTACGTGATCTGCGTCCTTTGACCCCCAGAGGGGGTCAGGAACCCTTCGTCCGTTGCTGTCCCCTGTTCGCCGCTCCCAGACTGATCGCGAGGGCTCAGTCAAGGGGGAGCCCTCTATTCAGGGGAGAGTGCGCACTCGTGCGCCCGCGTGACAAGGATGCTGACCTATCGTGAAGACGACCGCTTCGACTCGTAAGACGAGAGCGGGGAGGGGCGCTGCGGCGCTGCTGCTCGCACTCACCGCTCTCATACCCGCTGCGTTCGCCGCACCCGCGGTCGCGGCGACCGACATCGCGCCGGGAGACCCGGTCTGGGTGGGGTCGGCTTCGCAGGGCTACTCGGGCACTGCCATCCACCCCGTGTACGTTCCCGTGCCGGCCGACACGGCCAACCCGGGGACGGCCGACTACTGGGCGTACTGCATCGAGCACGATGTCAGCCGCCGCACCGGCACCAGCGCGGTCGTCGGCGACTTCTCGTCCTATCTGGGGGCGAATCTCTTCACCGACCCGGCCGTTCAGGCAAAGGTCCACTGGGTTCTGACGCACTCCTATCCGGCGATCGACCTGGTCGCTCTGCAGACCGCCGCCGGAGTCACGAACCTCAGCGTCAGCGACGCCGTCGAGGCGACGCAGTATGCGATCTGGCGATACACCGACCTGGGTTGGGATGCTGCCTGGGCCTGGGAGACCCCCAACTCCGAGGCGGTGTACTGGTACCTGGTGAACGGGGCCAACGCCGACCAGAATCAGACGCCCCCGACCACGGCGGACATCGACGTCTCCGTCGCCGGCCCTGCGGGCGCCGGAGCGGCGGGCTCGCTCTTCGGACCGTTCACGGTCTCGACGAACCAGGCCACCGCGGCCGTGACCTCGAGCCCCGCCCACGCGTTCACCGACGCGGCCGGGAACCCGATCAACGCCAACGCCGTCGTCGACGGTCAGCAGGTCTTCCTCGATCTGCGCGGCTCGACGGTCGCCGGATCCGCCACGGTCACCGCGACGGTGGCAGGGGCCGACGGCACCGGTCTCCTCGTCTCGACCCCCGTCGTCGGCAGCACCACGCCCACGGCGGCGGCGCACCGTCAGTCGCAGATCCTCGTCGCGGCCTCGACCGCGACGACCTCGGCGTCGGCGCAGGGCGCCTGGGCCGCGGCCGCTGTTCCGGCCATCGGCACGACGCTGACGGATGCTGCGGACGAAGATCACGTCCTCGCCTGGAACGGCGGCAGCCTGATCGACACGATCGCATACACCGGACTGACCGTAGGCCAGCAGTACACCGTCTCCGGTGAGCTCATGATGAAGGCGGACGTCTCCGCGACGGGTATCACGGGGGCGACGACCTTCACGCCGACCGCCGCAGACGGCACGGTCGAGGTCTCGTTCACGGTTCCGAGCGGTTACGCAGGGGAGTCCCTGGTCGCCTTCGAGGCGCTGTACGAGGGGTCGACGGCGACGGGCACTCCGGTCGCGGTCCACGAGGACATAGACGACGTGGATCAGACCGTGGCCGTGGAGGCGCAGCCTCTCGTCCCCGCGATCGGCACGACGCTCCTCGACGGCGCCGACCAGGACCACACCCTGGCCTGGGGCGGAGGAACGGTGATCGACACGATCGCGTACACCGGACTGACCCCGGGCGTGGAGTACACGGTCGCCGGTGAGCTGATGCGCAAGTCCGACGGCTCTGCGACGGGCATCACGGCGACGGCGACGTTCACGCCGACCTCCTCGACGGGAAGCATCGCCGTGAGCTTCACGGTGCCCACCGGTTACGCGGGATCGACGCTCGTGGCGTTCGAGACCCTCTACCTCGGGGCGACGGCATCGGGAACCCCGGTCGCCGCGCACACCGACATCGAGGATGCCGCGCAGACCGTGGTCGTCGAGAAGCAGCCGGCGGCTCCTGCCGGTCCCTCGACCGGCTCGAACGGATCGACGGGCTCGACGGGAGGGCTCGCCGCGACCGGCGGAGCGCTGCCCGTGGTGCTGACGGCGGCGGGAGTCGTCGCGATCCTGCTCGGGACGATCGCTCTGATCCGCCAGCGCCGGACGCGCGACCAGGTCTGAGCACCTCCTGAGACGAGAAGGGCCGGTCGGTGACGAGACGTCACCGACCGGCCCTTCCGGTCTGCGCGGTCAGACGAGGTCGCGCCAGTCGACGTCGTCGTCCTCGTCGTCGGCGATGGGGGTGACCCCGGTGATCACGGGGAGGCTCATGGTCTCGGTCGGCGGACCCATGATGGTCGCCTCATCGCGCCGGTGCCTCAGGACCTCGTTGATGTAGCTCGTGAGCACCTCGGCGAGGGGGACCGACCGGCCCTGCGCCTGCGACAGGTACCACCGGTGCTCCAGAACCTGGTGGAACACCTCCGCCGGTTCGAGCTTGGCACGCAGCTCGTAGGGGATGGCCCGCACGACGGGCTCGAAGACGCGCGTCAGCCACTCGTGCGCGTACATCTCCTCATCCGCCCACTGCTTGGTCGAGCGGGCGCGGAACTCGTCGAGGTCGTTGAGGAGGCGACGTGCCTGGTTCTCCTCGACGTCGAGCCCGGTGAGGCGGATGAGCCGACGCTGATGGTGACCGGCATCCACGACCTTGGGCTGGATCTCCACGACGGTGCCGTCGGAGGTGGTCGACATCGACATCTCGTCGATGTCGAACCCGAGGGCGTTCAGCCGCTCCACGCGCTCGGTGATGCGCCAGGTCTCGGCGGAGGAGAACGACTCCTGGGCGGTGAGCTCGGCCCACAGCGAGCGGTAGGAGGACACGATGCCGTCGGCGATCGCGATCGCGTCGACGCCCCGCTCCAGGCGCCCTCCGGCGGCGAGGTCCATGATCTCCCCGGCGATGTTCGTGCGGGCGAGGTCGAGGTCGTAGGCGCGCTGCCCGTCGGTGAGGCCCTCCTCGTGCAGCTCGCCGGTCTCGGCATCCACGAGGTACGCGGCGAAGGCTCCCGCGTCGCGGCGGAAGAGAGTGTTGGAGAGCGAGACGTCGCCCCAGTAGAAGCCGACGTTGTGCAGGCGCACGAGCAGCAGGGCGAGGGCATCGACGAGCCGCGTGGCGGTGTCGGGGCGCAGCACGCGCGTGAACAGCGCGCGGTACGGCATGGAGAAGCGCAGGTGCGACGTCACCAGCGCCGCGGGGAGCGGCTCGCCGTCGGCATCCGTCCTACCGGCGATGACCGCGACCCGGTCGACGCACGGGACGGCGAGGCGGGCGAGGTTGCCGAGCATGTCGTACTCGCGCCGGGCCATCTCGTCGGTCGTCTCCTTGACCGCGACCACGCGCCCGGACAGGTCGGCGAAGCGCACCAGATGGCGGGAGAGGCCCTTCGGGAGGGACACGATGTGCTCGGACGGCCACTTGGCCAGCGTGGTCGACCAGGGCAGCCCGAGCAGTCCTGGGTCGACGGTGCTGGCGGTGATGCGTAGAGCGTCCTGCATGGTTCTCCTGAGGGGGATGGGTGCCGGGGGAAACGACGCGGCGCGGGGCGACCAGAAGGTCGACCCGCGCCGCGATGCTGCAGAACTCAGGAAGCCGAGACGACCGGCTTGTCGTTCAGACGCTCACCCGACTCGCTGTCGAACGCGTGCACGTGGCCCGCGTTCGCAGCCAGCGTGACGGTCTCGCCGGCGTTGGGGTGGCTGCGGCCGTCGACGCGAGCGACCAGGTCGGTGCGCTTGCCGTTGATCTCGGTGTGACCGTAGAGGTAGCCGTCTGCGCCGAGCTCCTCGACCAGGTCGACGACGACCGAGAGGCCCTTGCCGTCGGCCGGGCCCACGGTGATGTCCTCGGGACGCACGCCGACGGTGACCTGCGAGCCGTTCGCGCGGCCCACGGTGTCACGGTCGAGCGGGACGACCTCGGTGCCGAAGCGCACGCCGCCCTCGGCCAGGTCGGCCGTGAAGAGGTTCATGGCCGGGGAGCCGATGAAGCCGGCGACGAACACGTTGTTCGGCTTCTCGTAGAGGTCACGCGGCGAGCCGACCTGCTGGAGCAGACCGTCCTTGAGGACCGCGATGCGGTCGCCCATGGTCAGAGCCTCGGTCTGGTCGTGCGTGACGTAGACGGTGGTGACGCCGAGGCGGCGCTGCAGCGACGCGATCTGCGTGCGGGTCTGGACGCGGAGCTTGGCGTCGAGGTTCGACAGCGGCTCGTCCATGAGGAACACCTGGGGCTGACGCACGATCGCGCGACCCATGGCGACACGCTGACGCTGGCCGCCCGAGAGCGCCTTCGGCTTGCGGGTCAGGTACTGCTCGAGGTCGAGGAGCTTCGCGGCCTCAAGGACGCGGGAGGCGCGCTCCTCCTTGCCGATGCCGGCGATCTTGAGCGCGAAGCCCATGTTCTCGGCGACGGTCATGTGCGGGTACAGCGCGTAGTTCTGGAAGACCATGGCGATGTCGCGGTCCTTCGGCGGGACGTCGGTGACGTCGCGCTCGCCGATGAGGATGCGGCCGGCGTTGACCTCTTCGAGGCCTGCGAGCATGCGGAGCGACGTGGACTTACCGCAACCGGAAGGGCCGACGAGGACGAGGAACTCGCCGTCTCCGACCTCGAGGTTCAGCTTGTCGACGGCGGGACGCGTGCCGCCGGGGTACAGGCGGGTGGCCTCATCGAAAGTGACAGATGCCATTGCATTTCTCCTTCACCGGCAGGTACGTGCCGGACGATCCGTAGTGATAGAGCGGCGGAGCGACCCGCCGTGACCCGTCGTTGGGTCGGGATCAGTATGACAGACAAACCCGCACCTGGGTATTTCCCAGACTGGCTGGTTAGCATCGAATCCGGCCGCGTCAGCGGCGATCGTCGCGTGAGGCGGCGTTCGGGGCCACCCTGCCCCCGTGAGACTGTCAAGAGGAACGATGTCGAGCGACGAGACGCCGAACGTCCCCACCCCTCGCAATTCGCGTGAGGCCGTGCGGGAGAAGGCACAGCAGGTGCACGCCCAGCAGTCGAGGGCGCGCCTGATGCGACGGATCATCATCGGAGCGGTGGCCATCGTCGCCGTCGGCGCGATCGGCACCGCCGTGACGCTCGCCGTGTCCGCGCAGGTGACCAAGCCGCAGCTGACGCCGAGCGGGCTCGAGGGCGACGGCATCCTCGTCTCCGACGTGACCGCGGCGACCGTGTCCAGCGACGCCCTCGCGACGCCGAGCGCCGAGCCCTCCGAGACCGGCACCGAGGACGCTCCGACTCCGGAGCCGACCACCGCGAACACGGTCGACATCCACATCTACGTCGACTACCTGTCTCCCGACGCGGGAGTCTTCGAGCGCGCGAACGCCCGACAGCTCACCAACTGGATCACCCAGGGCGCGGCGACCGTCACCTACCACCCGGTCGCGCTGCTCACCGCCAGCTCGAACGGCACCAAGTACTCGCTGCGCGCGGCCGGCGCCGCAGCCTGCGTCGCGACGCACTCGCCCGCCCAGTTCTACTCGTTCAACCACGACCTCCTCGAGAACCAGCCCGAGGTCAACAGCGACGGGATCAGCGACTCCAAGCTCGCGGACGCCGCCGCCGCGGTCGGCGTGAGCAGCGCCAAGGCCGTGCGCTCCTGCATCGAGAACCAGGACTACGTGACCTGGGCGAAGGAAGCGACCTCGCGCGCGCTGGAGGGTCCGCTCGTCGGCTCCGACGACCTCGTCCTCACCGCCGCCCCGATGATCGTCGTGAACGGCGAGGCCTACGTCGGCGCTCTCGACGACCCGGCCGAGTTCTCGCAGTTCGTGCTGACCGTCGCCAGCGACGCCTACTACGAGTCGACCGCGACGCCGACGCCGACTCCCACCCCGACCGCCACCCCCGCGCAGTAGTTCGGCGCACCTCGCCGCCATCGCTAAGCTGGTGGCATCCGCCGACTTGGCGCAATTGGTAGCGCACCGTACTTGTAATACGGGGGTTACGGGTTCGAGTCCCGTAGTCGGCTCAGTTCACGGGGATCGCAACACGGCGTCACAGCGGAAATAACCGCCGCCCATCGCCGGTTGTGCCGAGCATGACCCGCATCGGAAACAGTGACCTCGACGTCCTCCCCCTCTCGCTCGGCGGCAACGTGTTCGGCTGGACCGCCGATCGCGACGCCTCCTTCGCCGTCCTCGACGCCTTCGCGGAGGGCGGCGGCGACTTCATCGACACCGCCGACGCGTACAGCGCCTGGGTGCCGGGCAACAGCGGCGGCGAGAGCGAGACGATCATCGGCGAGTGGCTCGCCTCCCGCAAGCCGGAGGGTGTCGTCGTCGCCACGAAGGTGAGTCAGCACCCCGACTTCCGCGGGCTCGCGGCCGCGAACATCCGCAACGCGGCCGAAGCCTCGCTGGGCCGCCTGGGCGTCGACGCGATCGACCTGTACTACGCGCACTTCGACGACGAGACCGTTCCGCTCGAGGAGACGGTGGGAGCCTTCGGGCAGCTCGTCGCCGACGGGCTCGTGCGTCACGTCGCCGTGTCGAACTACTCGGCCGAGCGCATCCGCGAGTGGGTGGAGATCGCGCAGCGCACCGGCGTCGCCCTTCCCGTCGCGGTGCAGCCGCACTACAACCTCGTGCACCGCAACGACGTCGAGGAGAGCATCATCCCGGTGGCGGAGGAGTTCGGTCTCGGACTCGTCCCGTACTACTCCCTGGCGAGCGGATTCCTCACGGGCAAGTACCGCTCGACGGATGCCGACGGCCAGGGGTCGCCGCGTGCCACGGGCGCCGCGAAGTACGCGACCGAGGCAGGTCTGCGCATCATCGACGCGCTGGAGGAGATCGGGAACGCGCACGGCGCCTCGATCGCGGCGACGTCTCTCGCGTGGCTGCGGGCGCAGCCCACGGTCGCGGCCCCGATCGCGAGCGCGAGCAGGGTGGAGCAGGTCGCCGATCTGCTCGCCGGCGCGCGGCTCGAGCTCGCCGCCGACGAGGTGGGGCTCCTGAACCGCGTCTCGGAGTGGACGCCCGCGCGCGCCTAGCTGCTTGGCGCCTCGGCATCGCCTCCGATGCCGAGGCGGTGGGCGAGGATCACCGCATGGATCCGATCGCGTGCCCCGAGCTTCGACAGCACGCGGCTGACATGCGTCTTCACGGTGGACTCGCTCACGAAGAGCGCATCGGCGATCTCGGCGTTGCTGAGCCCCCGCGCGATCGCGAGGAAGACGTCGTTCTCACGATCGGTGAGGGCGCGGAGCAGCTCGGCATCCTCCGCATGCGGTTCCTCGCTCTTCGACGCGCCCAGCTGCGGGGAGACGTGGTCGAGCAGCATCCGCGTGACCCGGGGCGACAGCGCCGCGTCTCCGCGGTGCACCGCGCGGACGGCGGCGATCATCTCGTGGCGCTGGGCGTCCTTCAGCAGGAAACCGCTGGCTCCGGCGCGGATCGCCCCGAAGGCGTACTCGTCGAGGTCGAACGTGGTGAGCACGAGCACGCGGGTGCCGGGATGATCGCGCACGATGGCCTCGGTCGCCGCGATGCCGTCGAGGCCCGGCATCCGGATGTCCATGAGGACGACGTCGGGCCGGAGCGCGGCGGTCTGGGCGATCGCCGTGCGGCCGTCGCCGGCCTCTCCGATCACGACGAGGTCGCTCTCCGCCTCGATCACCATGCGGAATCCGAGCCGGATCAGCTCCTGGTCATCGACGAGGAGCACGCTGATCTGCTCTGTCATCACTTCCTCTTCTCCGAATCGTCCGCTGTCCTGGTGTCGAGGGGAATCGTCGCGCGCAGCCGCCACCGGGAGCCCTCCGCGCGACCGTAGTCGATGCGGCCCTGCACGTGCGCGACCCGCTCGGCCAGCCCCCTGAGCCCGAACCCCGACGGCGCGGTGGAGGGCACGGCTCCGTCGTTGACGATCTCGATCGTCACGTCGTCGGCGGAGTTCTCGACCCGCACGGCGATCGTCTTGGCCGTAGGGGCGTGCCTCATCGCGTTCGTCACGCCCTCCTGCACGATGCGGGAGACCGCGTGCTCGATCGCGGGGCTCAGTTCCGCGCTCCCGGAGGTGGAGAGGGTGACGGGGAAACCCGCCCGCTGCGCGTTCACCACCGTGTCGTGCGGAGCAGGCGCGGTGATGGGCGCCAGCGGCAGCGGAGCGTCATCGTCGCGCAGCACGCCGAGCATCGAGCGCATCTCGCCCAGGGCCGAGCGGGCGGTGTCGGCGGCAGCAGTGGCCGCGGCGCGGGCGCGGGCGGCATCCGGCGTGGCCGCGGCTCCCTCCGAGAGGGCGACGATCACGGTGAGCGAGTGCGAGACGATGTCGTGCATCTCCCGGGCGATCCGTGCCCGCTCGGCGGCCGCAGCCAGCTGAGCCTGCTGGTCTCGTTCGATGAGCAGCTGCCGTGAGCGGTCGATGATCGCAGCGACGTAGCGTTTGCGGCCACCAACGTTGATGCCGATGAGCGTGCCGATGAGGGCGACCACCAGGTTTCCGATCAGCGCGTTCAGGGCGGTCTGGAGCGAGATCGCTCCGACCCCCGCCAGCCCTCCGGCGACGACGGCCAGCCCGGCCAGCCCGTACCCGAGTCCCGCCCAGGCGGCGCGGGTCGACACGTACACGGCGAGGGAGTACGCCGCCACCGTGACCATGGGCGTCCCCCCGGGAGCACCGAGGAAGAGGAAGAGCACCTCGGCGGCGAACGCCGCGGCGAACGCGACGATCGGATGCCGGCGCCGGAAGAGCAGCGTGACGCAGGCGACGAGGACCGAGAGCGGGATCAGCACCGCGATGACGATCCCGAACGGCTCGGGGAGATCGGGGGAGGAGTCTCGGCTGGGAACGATCGAGACCAGCAGACAGAACAGGGCGATCAGCACATCCGCGAAGAGCGGGTGCCGTGCCCAGAAGCGGCGGAACAGCCCGGGAGGACGCGGCAGCCGCAGCCCGTCGTCCTCGCGGACGTCGGCGCTGCGGCTGCGCGTCTTCTTCACGGAGCGACTCTACGCGTCGCGAGTGCGCAGCACCGCCCAGGCGCCGAGCATGCCAGCGACCACCCAGCCGGCCAGCGTCAGGTAGGGCACAGGTCCTTCGAGCGTGGCGCCGTCGGGGAGGATCGCGCTCTGCGCGGCCGCGACGGGCAGGTAGGTCGCGGCATCCATCACCCACTTCCACGTCTCGCCGGCGAAGGCGAAGAAGTTCGCCACGATCGGCAGCACGAACAGCAGACCGACCGTCGCCGCGATGGCGCCGGCGCCGGAGCGCAGGATGAATCCGAACGCCACGCCGATCAGGGCGAACACAGCCATGGCGAGCGACGAGACCAGGATCGGCAGGAGCGAGGCGGATGCGTCGGACCAGTCGATGCTCTGCTCACGACCGGAGACCACGAGCGACACCGCGAGCGCAGCGGCGCCGAAGATGATCAGCGACGACACGAACAGGAACGTGGCGAGCACGGTGGCCTTCGCGGCGAGGACGGAGCCGCGCACGGGGTTGGCGGTCAGCGTCGAGCGGATCATGCCGGTGGAGTACTCGCCGGTGACCGAGATCGCGCCGAGGATGCCCGCGAGGAGCATCGTGAACTGGATCGGCATGACCACGGCGTTGATGGGGTCGAAGCCCGGAACGTCGATGGCCTGGGCGATGAGCATCGCGATGCCGATCGTGAGGACGGCGGTGATCGCGATCGACCACCAGGTCGAACGGACGGTCGCGAGCTTGATCCACTCGCCCTTCAGCGCGCGGAGGAACGTCAGGCGCTGGCCGGAGCTCGTGCGGACGGGAGCCGCAGGAGCGGCCTGGACGGCGGTCATGAGATCTCCTTGGTGCGGTACTCGACGGAATCGCCGGTGAGCGCCAGGTAGGCGTCCTCCAGCGAACCGGTGGTCGGGGTGAGCTCGTGCAGCGGGATGCCGCGATCGGCGGCGAGGTCGCCGATGCGGGATGCCGGGAGCCCGACGATGTCGAGGAGACCGGGCTCGGTGGTCACGATCTCGACCGCGGGACCGGCGACGGCCGCGGCGAGGTCGGCGGCGCGGGGGGTGCGCACGCGCACGGTGTTGGTCGTCCATGCGTGCACCAGCTCGGCGAGCGGAGCGTCGGCGAGGACCTGTCCGCGTCCCATGACGATGACGTGGTCGGCGGTCTGCGCCATCTCGCTCATGAGATGGCTCGACAGCAGCACGGTGCGCCCCTCGGAGGCGGCATGGCGGACGAACTGTCGCACCCAGCGCACCCCCTCGGGGTCGAGGCCGTTGACGGGCTCGTCGAGGATCAGGGTGTGCGGGTCGCCGAGCAGAGCCGAGGCGATGCCGAGCCGCTGCCCCATGCCGAGCGAGAACCCGCCCGCACGCTTGCGGGCGACGGGACCGATGCCGGCGAGATCGATGACCTCGTCGACCCGGGAGGAGGGGATGCCGTGCGTCGCGGCCATCGCCCGCAGGTGGTTCCGCGCCGTGCGTCCGGTATGGACGGCCTTCGCATCGAGGAGCACGCCGACCTCGGTCAGCGGCGCCTTCAGCTTGCGGTACTCGCGCCCGGCGATCGTCGCGCGGCCCGACGTCGGCTGGTCGAGACCGACGATCATGCGCATGGTGGTGGACTTGCCCGCGCCGTTCGGCCCGAGGAAGCCGGTGACGCTTCCCGGCTTGACCGTGAACGACACGTCCTGGACGGCGGTCTTGTCTCCGAACCTCTTCGTGAGGCCTTCAGCTGTGATCATGCCCTCCACGCTAGGCGGCGGCATCTCGACCTCGCGTCCTCCTCAGGTACCGTTCTCGGCGGCGGCATCCCCCGTGCGACGGACTACGGATCGACGATGTCGAAGGTCATGTCCTCGGGATCAGGGCCCCACGGACCGAAGATCACGTCAGGGTCGTAGACATCGGCCGCATGCTCCTCCGGAGGCCCCCAGAAGCCGTCGGCGTCCAGGGCGCGGAAGGTGAACCAGTACCAGCCGACCGCATTCATGCGCAGCCGCTTGACCGCGTGCCCTGTCGCGTCGAGTGCGAAGACCGCCGTGTGCCCCTCCATCGTCGAGACGTAGATCCGTCCGTTCGCGGGACCCGTGGCCGAGATCACGATCCCGGTGGTGCTGGCCTCCTCGACCAGCATGTCCTCCATTCCCGTGAGCTCTTCGAACCCGGCCACGACGATGGGCAGCACGGTGAAGCTGCCCGTCGTGGCCGGCGACTGGTTCTCGGCGTCGAAGGACCAGGCGCGGTAGTCGTATGTCCCGGCGGCGAGCTGGAGGGCACGGGGCTCGAACGTCCAGGCGCCGTCCGCGGCGACGGCAGGTGTGTACCGCCGACCGTCGACCTCGACGGCGACGGCGGACCCGGGCGTCGCCGTGCCCGCCAGCGTCGGCGGAAGGTAGCCCGAGTACCCGGACGGAGTGGTGACGCCGGGTGTCAGCGCGGATGTCGGCTCCTCCGCCGGTCCGGGGGTCGTGCCGGGCGCGGTCTGCGGGCGATCGGGAGCCGTCGGCAGATCGGCGTCCGGATCGTTGACGAGATCGACGGAATCGATGGAGGGGTCGGCGTTGCGGCGTCCGAGGGTCGGGGCGTGAGGTCCCGTCGTCGGAGCCGACGACGGGAGCGCATCCGTCCCCCCGGACCGCGGCCCGGCGGTCTGCGGGGCGGTGACCACCGGACGCGAAGAGGTCGCGTCGATCGCCGAGGGCGCCGCCTCCACGGGGGCGCCCACCAGGATCGCCGCGAGGAGCAGTCCGCCGATCGAGAACGCGCCCACTCCGCCGGCGAGGAGGCTGGCCACCCCGAAGCCCGTCGACGCCGTGATGAGCGCTGCCGCTGCCGCCGTGCCGGGGGCCAGCGCGGAGCCCGACGGGATCGCGACGCCGAGGGCGCCGAAGCCGACGGCGGAGAGCGTGACGCCCTGCAGGCGGCGGGCATCGCTGCGCAGGCTCAGCAGCAGCTCGCCGCATCGGACGCACGAGTCCACGTGGGCGGAGATCTCGGCCGTGAGGTCGGCATCGTCGGGCTCGGTGAGATGGCGGGGGAGGAGCCGCGCGACGTGATCGGGATCATCGCGCAGCAACGCGGGGACCTGCTTCGTGAGCCACTGGAACCTCAGCCCCGATCGCGCCCTGCGATGGAGTGCGGACACGGCGTTCGGTCTGATCCCGAGCTCCTTGGCGATCTCGGGACGTGCGACGTCGGCGACCTCCGCCAGCCACAGCACGCGCTGCCAGCGCTCCGGCAGCTCCTGGAAAGCACCGAGGAGCTCGTTGGCGTCGGCTTCGCGCTCGACCAGGCTCAGGGCGTCGCGGAAGTCGATGCGATCGGCGTCGGCCGTATCGTCGACGCGGTACGCCTCCGTGCGCCATCGGATCGCGATGTTGCGGATGACCGCCTTCAGATACGACCGGAACGCGAACTCCGGACCCTTGTCGGTGGTCGTGACCTGCTGATAGATCGCGAGGAACGCCTCCGAAACGAGGTCCTCGGCACGAGAGGGGAGCAGCCGCGACGCCTGCCGCAGGGCGGCGCCGATGTGCCGCTCCCACAGCACGACGTACGCATCGCGATCACCGTCGCGCAGGGCGCGGAGCAACTCGGCGTCGCCACGAGAATCTTCCACGCTTTCCCTCCCAGAAAACGCACGCTCATTCCCCCGACGAGCAGACGATCGATCGCTCGCGCCGGGTGGGCGACGGGCGGTCGATTGGACTTCTCCTCATGATAGGAGTCGCGTGCGTCGGTGCAGCCCCACCGGACGCCCCACGCGTCCGCCGAACGACGTCGGCCGGGGGAAGGGCTGCACCCTGGGCACCGCGGGGGGAGGGCTCCCGTGATCGATTCCCATAGGGAAGGAGCGGAGGAGGGCGGAAAGGTGACGCGCCGGTCCGCCGCTATCCGGCGGCGGCCGCCGGACTCGACCGCACGGCGCGGTCGGACTCGGCGACGAGGTATCCCTCGGCCCAGGCGATGCGCGCGAGCTCCAGCTTGGATCGCGCAGGACGGCCGATGACCGTGTACTTGTCCCGCACGCGCTTCAGGTACTTCCTGGCGGTGTCGTGCCGCACGCCGATGCGCTCCGCCACCTCCGCGATCGTGAGGCCCGAGGCGTACAGCGCCAGCGCCCGCTCCTCCTGCCTGCTCAGTCGAAGAGTCTGATCCGCGCCGTGGATCGTCGCCTGGGCGCGTGCGGTGATCATCGTCCCCCCGGCCAGCGCGGCGTCGGCGGCGAGCAGGAACTCGTCCTCCCCGTCCGAGGTCGACACCACGGCGTCGATGCCGAGTTCGACCAGCCTGCGCGCGGCGCTGCGGTTGCGCAGAGCAGAGAGCACGAGCACGCGCATGCCGGCGTCGCGCAGCGCGGCGATGAGGTCGAGATCGCGCGGCGGATCGACGTCGGTCGGCAGATCCAGCACGAGCAGATGCGGCCACCGCGTCCGATCCGTGCGCTTGAGCCAGGCCATGAACATCGGGAGCGTCGCGCCCGTATGCACCACCTCGAGCTTCAGATCGTTCGCCAGCAGCTGCGCCGCGCGCGTGCGCTGCAGCACCGACTCCTCCACCACCGCGGCGCGGCGCACTCGCCGCGCGTCGACACGGTCGTTCCGCATCGATACCTCCCCTGGTAGCGGGAGCATCCGTTCGGCAGGGCTCGGGTGACCTGCTGGGGACCGGATCCGGATGCTCCCTTACAGGGAAGGTGCACGTTCGGCGTGAAAAGTGACGCGGGGGTCATGCCTGACCCCCAAAAGGGGTCACGGACACTGTCAGGCGGGCGGTCGACCGAAGATCGCCGGGTCGACCGGACGCTGCGCTCGCGGCAGCTTCTCGACCACGAGGAGGTACGACTCCGTCACCAGCTCGGAGATGAGATCCGCCTCCAGCGATGGCCCGGGCAGCAGCGTGATCCAGTGCTTCTTGTTCATGTGGTAGCCCGGGACGATGTCGGCGAACGTCTCCCGCAGGGCCACCGCATCATCGGGGTGAGATTTCAGCGTCACCCGCCCCGTGCCGTCGAGCGGGGTCAGCAGGAACACCCTGCCGCGGACCTTGAACACGTCCCACTCCGGGCCGAACGGGTTCTCCCGCTCCGACCCGGGGAGCTCCTCGGCACGCGCGGACGCCAGGGCGATCAGTTCTGCGGCATCCATGTCAGAAGAGCCGGTCCGTGCCCTTGTCGTCGGCACGGGGCACCGCGACGACCCGCTCATCGAGGGATGCCGCCGCCAGCAGCGCCTCATCGATGAGCTCGCGGTCGCCCTGCGCGCGCAGCCAGTCCTGAGCGAACGAGGTGGGGATGAGCACGGGCATCCGGTCGTGGATGCCGACCAGGTGCGCGGGTGCAGGGCGCATGACGATCGAATAGCACGTGTACCACTCGCCGTCGTCGGTGCGACCGCGCTGTGTGACGGCGGCCATGCCGAAGAGCCCGCCGCCGTCGAGCCCGAACTCGTGCCAGACCCGTTCGGGCTTCTTGAGCTCGTACCATCCCGTCGCCGGAACGAGCGCGCGCGAGCGCAGGCTGCCGGGGCGCTCCTGGAGCCGTTCCGACCGCGTGTTGATGGACGGGAACCTCGCGGGCTGGCCGTCGACCAGGAAGCCCCACCACGCCGGTTCGACGGCCGTCGAGCCGTCGTCGTCGAGGAGGATCGGATTGAGGTTGCGGAGGTTCCTCCCGGTGGGGCGCACGGTCTCGCCGGCGTTGCGGTCGGCCCAGGTGCGCAGAGCATCGAGCACCGCCTGCTCGGCGGAGTCGAGCAGATCGTCGCTGTCGGTGAAACGGGGGTCAAGGCCGTAGCTCGCGCACATGCTGCCAGAGTAGACCCGGCCCCCGACACGGGCTCGGGTAGGGTCGACAGGTGATCGAGAAGCGCTCCCTGCCCGCTCCGCTTGCACTCGGCGGAGCGGTCGCGATCGGCGTGATGACGGCCGTCCAGGCGCGCGTCAACGGCGTGCTCGGCGTCGAGGTGGACAACGGGATCGTCGCCGGATTCATCTCGTTCTCCGTCGGACTCCTCGTGCTCGTCGTCGTCATCCCGTGCATCCCGTCGGCCCGCCGTGGCGCGGTGCGGCTGTGGACGGGCGTCCGCGGAGGCACGATCCCGTTCTGGATGCTGCTCGGCGGTGCCTGCGGCGCGCTCACCGTCTCCACCCAGGGCATCACCGCCGGAGTCCTCGGCGTCTCGCTCTTCACCGTGGGCGTCGTCGCGGGGCAGACGCTGCACGGCCTGGTGCTCGACCGCATCGGATTCGGCCCGGCCGGTGTCGTGGCGGTGACCCCAGGGCGGGTCCTCGGAGGGGCGCTGGCCCTCGCCGCCGTCGGCATCTCGCTCTCCGGCGACGTGCTCTCCACCGCGCCGCTGTGGATGCTCCTCCTGCCGTTCGCGACAGGGGTCGGCATCGCCTGGCAGGCAGCGACCAACGGCAGGCTCGCGCAGCGCGTGCAGTCGCCGATCACGGCGACGCTGATGAGCTTCATCGCCGGGACCGTCGCCCTCGCGCTCGCCGCGGGCGTCAGCATCGCCGTCAGGGGGATGCCGCAGCCGCCGCCCGCCGAGCCGTGGCTGTACCTCGGCGGATTCCTCGGCTTCGCCTACATCCTGCTCGGGGCCTTCATCGTCGCGCACACCGGGGTGCTCCTGATGGGGCTCGGCTCCGTGCTCGGTCAGCTCACGGCATCCGTCGTCATCGATCTGATCTGGCCGGTGGAGGCGGGTCCCGCTCTCTGGCAGCTCGCGGCGATGGTCATCGTCGCCGTCGGATCGGTCGTCGTGGCCGTGCCGCGTCGACGCGCGCGCTGACTACTTCTTCTTGTCCTTCTTCTTCGGCATCCGCGTCACGAGCTTGCGCGCGTCGACGGGCTTACGCCGACCGGGGCGCTTGCCCGCCGGCTTGCCGCCGACGTAGAGCCAGCCGAGCAGCTCCTCGTCCTTGCCGAGACCGTGCGCCTTGGCGACGGCCTTGGAGCGCGTGTAGTGGCCGGTGCGCCACAGGACGCCCCACCCCGCCTCGTCCAGCAGCAGGCTCAGCGTGTGGGCCACACCGGACGCCACGGCCTCCTGCTCCCACCGCGGCACCTTGTCGCTCTTGCGGTAGCTGGCGACCACGGCGATCAGCAGCGGTGCGCGCAGCGGCTTGGACGACGGCGACTTGTCGCCCTCGGCCTTCGCGATCGCCGCACCCAGCACCTCGCGGTCGGCGCCGCGGAGCTCGATCAGACGCCACGGGCGCAGCGACGAGTGGTCGGCGACGCGTCCGGCGGCCGCCACGAGCTGCAGCAGCTCCTCGCGGTTGGGCGCGAGCTCGGTGACCTTGGACCAGGACTGACGGGAGCGGACCGCCTCCAGCGCGCTCACTCGGCGTCCGGGGTGAAGTTCAGGGCGATCGAGTTCATGCAGTAGCGGTCGCCGGTGGGCGTTCCGAACCCGTCGGGGAAGACATGCCCGAGGTGCGAGCCGCAGTGCGCGCAGCGCACCTCCGTGCGGACCATGCCGAGCGTCGTGTCCTCGATGAGCTCGACGGCCTCCGGACGGATGGACTCGTAGAAGCTCGGCCACCCGCATCCGGAGTCGAACTTCGTGCCGCTCTTGAACAGCTCCGCACCGCACGCACCGCACGTGTAGAGGCCAGCGCGCTTCTCGTCCAGCAGCTCGCCGGTCCAGGCGCGCTCGGTCGCCGCCTCACGCAGCACGGCGTACTGATCCGCGCCGAGCTCGTCGCGCCACTCTTCTTCTGTCTTGTCCACGCTGTACGCCATGCCTCCATTCTCGCGCGTCCGGCTGTGAACGGGGTCCGCCGCGACAGAATGGACGGATGACGGATGCCGTGCAGGAGCGCTACGCCCGATTCGCCGAGCAGGAGGCGCCAGGTCGGAGCGATCTCTACGCCGAGTGGGCGCTCGGGGTCGCCGGCGACCCGGCGGTGCGTGACGTGCTGTCGCGCATACCCGAGAACCGTCGCCAGCCGCCGCTGGTCTTCGCCGTCACGCGGATGCTCGGCGCGGATCTGACCGGGTACGGCGCCTGGCGGGGGTTCGTGCTCGCGCATGCCGAGGAGATCGTCGCGGAGTGCACGGCGAGACGGCTCCAGACCAACGAGCCCCTCCGCCTCGCGCCGCTGCTCCCCGTGCTCAGCGAGATCGAGGGCCCCATCGCGCTGCTCGAGATCGGCGCTTCGGCGGGGCTCTGCCTGTATCCCGACCGGTACTCCTACCGATTCGTCGACGGAGACGGGATGCTGCGGCGATCGCTCGACCCGGTGGACGGCCGGTCGGCCGTCGTGCTGGAGAGCGTGGTCGAGGGTGCGATTCCACCCCTGCGGCTGCCGGAGGTCGTGTGGCGCGCCGGCATCGACCTCGCGCCCCTCGACGCGTCCGACGAACGCGATCGCCGCTGGCTGCAGGGCCTCGTCTGGCCGGGGGAGGAGGGGCGCGAGCAGCGCGTCACGGCGGCGCTCGACATCGCCGCATCCGACCCTCCGCACCTCATCGCCGGCGACGCCCTTGAGCGGATCGACGCGCTCGCCGCGGAGGCGCCGGACGGTGCGACGCTCGTCATCACCACTCCCGGCGTGCTGGTGCACATCCCCCGGGAGCAGAGGCTCGCGCTCGTCGAGGCCATCCGCGCGCTCCCGGCCAGATGGATCACCATCGATCCGCCGGCTCTGCTCGACGTGTGGGAGCCCGCCGTCGACGACGGATCCTGGACCGGGTTCGTCGTCGCGCTGGACGGCAGGGTGCGGGCCGCGGCTGATCCGCTCGGACGATGGTGGGAGTGGCGCGGCGGCGATGGCGTCGCGGCGATCTAACCTGTTCTCATGCTGGGAGAGATGACCGAGCGCGATCGTGCGATCCTCGCGTTGGAGACCGTGTGGCCGCGGCACAGCGGCGCGAAGGAAGAAGTGATCCGCGCGCAGCTCGGCATGAGCTCGGCGCGCTACTACCAGCTGCTCGGTCGGCTGATCGACTCCGACGCCGCGCTGGCGTACGACCCGATGCTCGTCGGCAGGCTCCGTCGGATCAGGGAGTCCCGTGCGCTGCAGCGCTCGGCCAGGACTCCCGGCTTCGTCGGCTGAGTCCGCGGTTTCGGACGCCGCCCCCGTCGTGATGCGGACGCACAGGCGGGTGCCGCTAGCATCGAGTGGTGTCCAAGCCCACTCGTGACCGATTCGACGACGTCCCCCACTCCGCAGGACGTGTAGGAGCGCATCGCGCCGAAGCCCCCGGCATGAACGGCTGGGTCGTGCTGCTCTGGTCGTTCGTGGCCGCGCTGGTGCTGATCATCGCAGGCATCTTCGGCTCGCTCGTCGTCATGGGCCGCATCACGCTCTTCCCCGAGGCCGTGCCGTCGTCGACGCCGACGCCGGTCGAGACCGGCGTCGTCGACACCGCCTACTCGGTGATGATCCTGAACGCGACTCCGGAGGAGGGCCTCGAGGCTCAGATCCGGGCGAAGCTCATCGACAGCGGATGGACCGCCGACAAGGTCTCCGCCACCGAGAGCGCCAGCAAGGACTTCGCCACGACGACCGTGTACTACGTCGACGACGCGGACGAGCTCGCGGCCATCGGGCTCGCCAACCTCATCGGCGGAGCGGACGTGCAGAAGAGCGACTTCTACGCCTCCATGAACGAGACCGGGGGCAAGCAGCTGACCGTCGTCATCGGCCTCGACCGCTCGTCCTCCGCCCCGGCCACCACGGAGGAGACTCCGGCCCCCTGATCGGTCGGCGGCGCACCCTCCTCGCGGCTTGCACTCGAAGGTGTCGAGTGCCAGAATGGCGTTAGCACTCTCTCACTCTGAGTGCTAAACCCAACGTCTACGTCCAGGAGGGACGACAAAACTCATGGCAAAGATCATCGCTTTCGATGAGGAGGCCCGCCGCGGCCTCGAGCGCGGCCTCAACATCCTCGCCGACGCGGTCAAGGTGACCCTCGGCCCGCGTGGCCGCAACGTCGTGCTCGAGAAGAAGTGGGGCGCCCCCACCATCACGAACGACGGCGTGTCCATCGCCAAGGAGATCGAGCTGGACGACCCGTACGAGAAGATCGGTGCGGAGCTCGTCAAGGAGGTCGCCAAGAAGACCGATGACGTCGCCGGCGACGGCACCACCACCGCCACGGTCCTCGCGCAGGCCCTCGTCCGCGAAGGCCTGCGCAACGTCGCGGCCGGCGCCGACCCGATCTCGCTCAAGCGCGGCATCGAGAAGGCCGTCGCGGCGATCACCGAGGAGCTGCTGAGCAGCGCCAAGGAGATCGAGTCCAAGGAGCAGATCGCCGCCACGGCGTCCATCTCCGCAGCCGACCCCGCGATCGGCGAGCTCATCGCCGAGGCGATCGACAAGGTCGGCAAGGAGGGTGTCGTCACCGTCGAGGAGTCGCAGACCTTCGGCACCGAGCTCGAGCTCACCGAGGGCATGCGCTTCGACAAGGGCTACCTGAACCCCTACTTCGTGACGGACCCGGAGCGCCAGGAGGCTGTCTTCGAGGACCCGTACATCCTCATCGCGAACCAGAAGGTCTCCAACATCAAGGACCTCCTGCCCATCGTCGACAAGGTGATCCAGGACGGCAAGGAGCTCGTCATCATCGCCGAGGACGTCGAGGGCGAGGCTCTCGCGACGCTCGTGCTGAACAAGCTCAAGGGCATCTTCAAGTCGGTCGCCGTCAAGGCTCCCGGCTTCGGCGACCGTCGCAAGGCGCAGCTGCAGGACATCGCGATCCTCACCGGCGGACAGGTCATCACCGAAGAGGTGGGCCTCAAGCTCGAGAACGCCACGCTCGACCTGCTCGGCCGTGCGCGCAAGGTCATCGTCACCAAGGACGAGACCACGATCGTCGAGGGTGCGGGCGAGGCGGAGCAGATCGAGGGTCGCGTGACCCAGATCCGTCGAGAGATCGAGAACACCGACAGCGACTACGACCGCGAGAAGCTGCAGGAGCGCCTCGCCAAGCTCGCCGGCGGCGTCGCCGTCATCAAGGCGGGCGCGGCCACCGAGGTCGAGCTCAAGGAGCGCAAGCACCGCATCGAGGACGCCGTCCGCAACGCGAAGGCAGCCGTCGAGGAGGGCATCGTCCCCGGTGGTGGCGTCGCGCTCATCCAGTCGGGCACCAAGGCTCTCGACGCTCTCACCCTCACGGGTGACGAGGCGACCGGTGCGAACATCGTTCGCGTCGCGATCGAGGCTCCGCTGAAGCAGATCGCTCTCAACGCCGGTCTCGAGCCTGGTGTCGTCGCGAACAAGGTCGCCGAGCTGGCCTCGGGTCACGGCCTGAACGCTGCGACCGGCGAGTACGTCGACATGTTCGCAGCGGGCATCATCGACCCGGCCAAGGTCACGCGTTCGGCTCTGCAGAACGCGGCGTCGATCGCCGGCCTCTTCCTCACCACCGAGGTCGTCGTCGCCGACAAGCCCGAGAAGGCCGCCGCCCCCATGGGCGACCCGTCCGGTGGCATGGACTTCTGATCCACACCAGCCGCACTGACAGAAACGCCCCGGCCTCGGCCGGGGCGTTTCTGCATTCCAGGGGGTGTCGAAACAGACGTGTCGGAACTGGCGTGTCTGAACCGATGTGTCGGAACAGGAGCGTCTGAACTGGCGTGACTGAACCTCCACCCGGGAACAGGCAGGGAGGCAGGTCGCCTCAGCGGAACAGGCCGGCCGAGTACTGGTCGGCATCCGCGTACTGCGTCGCGGCGCCGCCCAGCCGGCTGCCGATCGCGTCGAGGGTCTCTTCGACGTGACGGGCGGCGCCGTGCCACTCCTCAGCGCAGCCCTGGAAGGCGTTTGACGCGGTGCCGATCCAGGACGACTGCAGTTGAGCGAGCTGCGCCATCAGGGTCGCTGACTCGCTCCGCAGACGCTCCATGGTGGCTCGTGCGGCAGCCTCTGCCGCGCGGACGGCCTCGGTGTCGACGGTGAAGACGGACATGGGATCTCCTCTCGTTGGAGTCTCCGACGCTACGAGAGGCGGGGCGAGGGCAGTCGTCCTGGTCTCGCCCTTCCACGGGTCCTGTGCGCAACCCCCAAGGTCACACCTTTGTGCAGGAGCACTGCTCAGAGGTCGAGCGGCTCCAGCGGCTGCGTGTCCTCCAGCAGGTGCTCGGGCGTCGCGCGCGAGGGGGCGAGGGGGAAGGTGACGGTGAAGGTCGCGCCGCCACCCGGCGTCTCGGACACCGCGACACTGCCGTGCAGTGCCTTCACGATCGAGGCGACGATGGCCAGGCCCAGACCGGAGCCGCCCGTCTCCCGCGCTCGCGAGGTGTCGGCACGCCAGAAGCGCTCGAAGATCTGCTCGCGGATCTGCGGAGGGATGCCCTCGCCGTGGTCGACGATGGCGATGGAGCCCGTTCCGAGCATCCGATCGGCATCCACGACGATCTCGATCGGGCTGTCCTCGGAGGAGAACCGGCGGGCGTTGCCGAGGAGGTTCGCCACGACCTGGCGGACCTTGTTCTCCTCTCCCAGGATGATCGGAGGCGTGCGCACGGGCACATCGGCGACCTCGGTGAAGTCGATCGCCGGCATCTGCTCGGTCGTGGTGCGCGGGCGACGGCGCAGCCGGGCGAGAGTGGCGCGCGAGAGACCACGGGGTGCGGGCTGCTGCGCGGCGGGCGTCACGGGGATGCTCCGGGTCGGCGTGCTCAGCCGCGCCTTCAGAGTCTCGTCGACGACGGTGATCGTGCGACCGGGGGCCGCCGCCCGCACATCGAGAGCGGCGTCACGGGCGATCGGACGGAGGTCGAGGGGCACGATCTCGAGCTCGCGCTCGTCGTCGAGTCGGGCGAGGGCGAGGAGGTCCTCGACGAGCACGCCCATCCGGATCGCCTCCTTCTCGATGCGCTCCATGGCCCGAGCCGTGTCCTCCTCGCCCTTGATCGCGCCCATCCGGTAGAGCTCCGCGTAACCGCGCACGCTCACCAGCGGCGTGCGCAGCTCATGGCTGGCGTCTCCGATGAAGCGTCGCATGTGCTGCACCGTGCGGTCGCGCTGAGCGAGGGAATGATCGGCCCTGTCGAGCATCGCGTTGATGGCGGCGTTGAGCCGACCGACCTCGGTCGTGGGCTCGAGGTCGGTGAGGCGCTGGCTGAAGTTGCCGGCCGCGATCGACATCGCTGTGGACTCGACCTGACTGAGGCGCCGGAACGTCAAGGTCACGAGTCCGCGGATGAGGAGAGCGGCGATCACGATCGTGATCAGGGCGACGGTGATGTAGATGCCGAAGAACTGACTGATGATGCGGTCGGCGGCCGACAGCGGCATCGCCACGAGCTGGATGCGGACGGCGCCGCCCGAGACCGGCACGTTCGCGACGGCGGCATGGAAGCTCGTCCCCTTCGTCCCGTCCAACGGGAAGGTGACATCGCCCTTCGCGAGCGCCTCCTGCAGCGAGTAGCTCGACGGGAAGATCGGCGAACCGCTGGACGTCGTCGTGTTGCCGGTCGTGCCCCGGAGGACTCCCTCGCCGTCGTACACGGCGAGGAAGAAGTCCCGCGGCGTCTCCTGTGACTGGGTGTACGTCGTCACCCCGTCGTCGGTGGTCATCACCTCGAAGTAGCGTGAGACGAGATCCGACGAGGCGAGCGACGGAAGCTGGGAGTCGATGTTGCCGATCAGCGTGCCCCGCAGGATCGGCACCGTCCCGAGCCCTGCGACGAGCAGGCCGAGGGCGAGGACGGCCACCGTGACGCCGGTGACCTTGGCGCGCAGGCTGATCGCCCGCCACCAGCGGGTCACCGCGTCAGGCTTCCTCGCCATGCGGTCCTCCACGGGTGGCGTCATCGAGCGGTCGGCTGCTTACTTGCCGACCTTGAGCATGTAGCCGAAGCCGCGCTTGGTCTGGATGAGCGACTCCTCGGTGTGCGGGTCGATCTTGCGGCGGAGGTACGAGATGTAGCTCTCCACGATGCCGGCGTCGCCGTTGAAGTCGTACTCCCAGACGTGGTCCAGGATCTGCGCCTTCGACAGCACGCGGTTGGGGTTGAGCATGAGGTAGCGCAGCAGCTTGAACTCGGTGGGGCTCAGCTCGATCGACTCCTTGCCCACCTGCACGTCGTGCGTGTCCTGGTCCATCGAGAGCTCACCGGCGCGGATGATCGACTCCTCATCGGCCTGCATGGTGCGGCGGAGGATGGCCTGTGCGCGGGCGACGATCTCGTCGAGGCTGAACGGCTTGGTGACGTAGTCGTCGCCGCCGGCGTTGAGGCCCTCGATCTTGTCCTCGGTGCCGTCCTTCGCCGTGAGGAAGAGGATCGGCGCGGTGAAACCCGCGCCGCGCAGCCTCTTGGTGACGCTGAACCCGTTCATGTCGGGCAGCATCACGTCGAGGATGATGAGGTCGGGCTCCTCTTCCAGCACCGCCGAGATGGTGGCGGCGCCGTTGGCGACCGTCTTCACCAGGAACCCGGCGAAGCTGAGGCCGGTGGAGAGGAGGTCGCGGATGTTCGGCTCGTCGTCGACGACCAGGATGCGCGGTGCTGTCATGTCCCCATTATGGTGACTCGGGCGATGCTCTGCCTGATTATCCGCCGGAGCGGCGGGTCAGGGGTGCGGCGAGGGGCCGATCAGGCGGCGATGGCGTCCGCATCCATGATCGTGTAGCTGTACCCCTGCTCGGCGAGGAATCGCTGCCTGTTCTGGGCGTAGTCCTGATCGATCGTGTCTCGGGCGACGAGCGTGTAGAAGCTCGCCGTGTGGCCGGACTGCTTGGGACGCAGCAGGCGCCCGAGTCGCTGGGCCTCCTCCTGGCGGGAGCCGAACGAGCCGGACACCTGGATGGCGACCGACGCCTCAGGCAGATCGATCGAGAAGTTCGCGACCTTCGACACGACGAGCAGCTGGATCTCGCCGACGCGGAACTGCCGGTACAGCTCCTCGCGTTCGTCGATCGGCGTCGCGCCGGTGATCTGCGGGGCGTTCAGCGCCTCCGACAGCGTGTCGAGCTGGTCGAGGTACTGGCCGATCACGAGGATCTGCTCGCCGGGGTGCTTGGCGATCAGCTCGCGCACCGCCTCGATCTTCGCCGGGGCGGATGCCGCCAGCCGGTACCGCTCGTCGTCGGTGGCCGCGGCGTACTCCAGCCGGTCGCTCGGCGGCAGGTCCACGCGCACCTCGTAGCAGACGGCCGGGGAGATGAAGCCCTGCGCCTCGATCTGCTTCCAGGGCGCGTCGAAGCGCTTGGGGCCGATCAGGCTGAAGACGTCGCCCTCGCGCCCGTCCTCCCGGACGAGCGTGGCGGTGAGGCCGATGCGACGGCGAGCCTGGAGGTCGGCGGTGAGCTTGAAGACCGGGGCGGGCAGGAGGTGCACCTCGTCGTAGACGATGAGGCCCCAGTCGAGCGCGTCCAGCAGCGCGAGGTGCGCGTACTGCCCCTTCCTCTTGGCCGTGAGGATCTGGTAGGTCGCGATGGTGACGGGCTTGACCTCCTTGGCCTGGCCCGAGTACTCGCCGATCTCCTCCGGTGTGAGGCTCGTGCGCTTGAGGAGCTCGTCGCGCCACTGGCGGGCGGACACCGTGTTGGTCACCAGGATGAGCGTGGTCGTCTTGGTCGCGGCCATCGCCCCGGCGCCGACGATCGTCTTCCCCGCGCCGCAGGGGAGGACCACCACGCCGGAGCCGTCCTTGGAGAAGGCGTCGACGGCATCCTGCTGGTAGGGGCGGATCTGCCACCCGTCCTCGGCGAGGTCGATCTCGTGCGGGGTGCCGGGGGTGTAACCGGCGAGGTCCTCGGCCGGCCAGCCGATCTTCAGCAGCTCCTGCTTGATCTGTCCGCGTGCCCAGGCGTCGACGACGAAGGTGTCTGGCGCCGGGTGGCCGATCAGCAGCGGCTGGATGCGCTTGTTGCCCGCCACCTGGGTGAGCACGGCAGGGTCGGAGGAGCGCAGGATGAGCGTGCCCTCCTCGTCGCGCTCGATGACGAGACGGCCGTAACGGTTCACGGTCTCGCGCAGATCGACGGCGACCGACGGCGGCACGGGGAAGCGCGACCAGCGATCGAGCGTCTCGAGCATGTCCTCGGCGGTGTGCCCGGCGGCCCGGGCGTTCCAGAGGCCGAGCCTGGTGATCCGGTAGGTGTGGATGTGCTCCGGGGCGCGCTCCAGCTCGGCGAAGATCGCCAGCTCGTGTCGGGCGCTCTCGGCCTCCGCGTGGGCGACCTCGAGCAGGACGGTGCGATCGCTCTGGACGATCAGGGGGCCATCAGACATAGCTGACCAGTTTACCGCCCGTCATCGCTCAGGGGGCCACGACGGTCGCGGAGCGGATGCTGGACACGGGGAGTGTGCGCTCCACGTCGGCAGCCCGATCGCGTCCCCGCAGGCGGCCGCCTCCGAGGCCCGTGGCCTCCAGGAGGAGATCCCTGGTCGAGCCGTCCGGCATGCCGACGGTCACCTGGAGCACCGCTCTGGCCCGCACGGCGGCCTCCAGCTCGCGATCCAGCCATGCGGCATCCGCGTCAGGGCCCTGTCGGGTCCGCAGCGCGGCGATGAGGATCGAATGGTCCGGCCGCTCCGGCGTCGAGGCCTCGACGAGCGGATAGCGGTCGCCGGTGAGCACGGTCCCGTGCTCGTCGACCGGGGTCGCGGGGTAGCGGGCATCGGTGAGCGCCCAGTAGACGGTGTCTCGCCCGACGCGTGTGGTGAGTGAGTCGACGTGCTTCGCGAGGGCGAGCGGTCGCAGGCCCTGATCGATCGCCATCGCCTGGATGAGGGTCTGGTCGTCGCTCTCGATCCGGGTGCGGCCCGTCTCGGGATCCGTCGACACCCTGACCAGACCGTGGCGCTGTGCCGTCTGTGCCACGAGGTAGCGCAGCGGCTGTGGGATGCCGGTGAGCGAGAGGTCTTCGAGGAAGCCGATGATCGACTCCTCCGTCTCGCCGCTGACGAGGGCCCGAGCGATGGACTCGCCGGTGAACCGGTAGGAGGAGGCCTGCGCGGCGGACTCGCGGGCCGCGATGGCACGCAGCCTCACGTCGAGCGCGGGGGCGAGCGGGCCGGGTGAGATGGCCGTGAGGTCGTTCTGCAGGAAGATGCGGTCGACCTCGGCCGGAAGCAGCTCGGCGAGTGCGGTCGCGTCGGGGGCGAGGCCGGCGCGCACGGGCTCGGCCCACACCGGCTCGGTGCCGTCGTCGGCGATCAGCCCGAGCAGCCGGGCGCGCTCGCCCAATGCGGCGCTGCGCTCGGGCCAGCCGGCGTCCCAGGGATGCGCGAACGTCCACGACGCCGGAGTCAGGTACCCGCCTGCAGGGGTGTGGATGCCGCGGGGCAGCGTGCTCAGGAAGCCCGAGACCAGGTCGCTCCAGCGGGCGGCCGCCGACGAGCGCAGCCACTCCTCTGCGGTCGTGGTGGCGCGAAGTCGCCTGTCGTCCGCCAGAGCCAGCCGCGCATCGACCGCCAGGGCGACCAGGGGGTCGACGGCGTCGGCGGGGATGCCGTTCTCCGCCAGCTGCTTCCTCTCACCCGCGCTGATGCCCCCGCCCGAGAGGAGCCCGAGGGGGTTCTCTCTCGCCAGGAGCAGCAGATCGGCGACGGCGGCGACGGTCGTGAAGGCGCGCTCGGCGGCATGCGCGGACGCGGCCTGATCGGATGGTGAGAGTGCTGTCTCGGGTACCGGAGCGGGAGCGGGGCGGTCCAGGACGGCGGAGGCGACCGGGGCGAACGGCGTGCCGTCAGGGCGAAGCAGCGCGAGGGCGGTCAGGGTCTCGCGCTCGGCGCCCGCGTCTCCGCCGTGCGCCGCGTGCGCGAGGGCGGAGGCCTCCGCGGCGGTCAGCTGCGGCAGGATGCGCGAGAGCGATCCTGCGTCGAGCAGCGCCTCGGCGGCGTCGAAGAAGTCCTGCCAGCCGGCATCCGTCCGCACGCCGCGCGCACGGAACAGCGTCTCCAGCTCGTCGTCGCTCGCCGCGGCCAGCCATTCGGCCAGTGGTCGGGCGTGCGCGCTCATGTCCGCCTCAGGGCCGCGATGCCGCGCGACCCTTCCGGATGAAGCTCATCACCAGCAGGACGATGATCAGCACGAACGCGACCGGGAGGCCCCAGTAGGGGATCGCGGCGATGAACGGCCAGGCGCCGCCGCCGAAGTCGTCTTGCTTCATGCCGACCGCCGTGCCGATGATGATGGCGAAGAAGCAGATCACGGATGCCGCGGCGATGCCCAGCGCGGTGAACGCCAGGAGGCGATCGACCGGGCGGACCTCGGGTTCGGGATTCTGCGCGCTCATCCTTCTCAGCCTACTGCGTCGCCGACCGGTAGGCTTGAGGGGGCCGCCCGAGGGCGTGCCTTCTTTCCGTACGATTCAGCGAGGTTTCCCCATGCCCACCGGCAAGGTCAGGTTCTACGACGAAGACAAGGGTTTCGGCTTCATCGCCTCCGATGACGGCCAGGACGTCTTCCTGCACGCATCATCCATGCCCGCGGGCACGGTCGTGAAGGCGGGTGCTCGCGTGGAGTTCGGGGTCGCCGACGGCAAGCGCGGACTCCAGGCTCTCTCCGTGCGCGTGCTCGAGGCTCCGCCGAGTCTCGCCAAGGCGAAGCGCAAGCCCGCCGACGACATGGCCATCATCATCGAGGACCTCGTGAAGCTGCTCGACGGCATGGGCGGAGACCTCCGCCGTGGCCGCTACCCCTCCTCCTCGCACGGGCGCAAGATCGCCGCCGTGCTCCGCAAGGTCGCTGATGACCTCGAAGCCTGACGCCGACCAGCGTCTCCTCGACGCCCACGATCTCGCGCTGAACGCTCTGCGCGAGATCACTCCGGCGTCGTCCATCGGGCCCGCAGCGGGCTACCTTCCCGAAGAGGACGGCTCGGTGTCGCTGCGGTTCGAGAACCGTCTTCCCGGATACCCCGGCTGGTACTGGACCGTCACGGTCGACCGGGTCGACGACGAAGAGCCCACCGTGCTCGAGGTGGAACTGCTCCCCGGTGACGGCGCGCTGCTCGCGCCGGAATGGGTGCCGTGGGCCGAGCGCCTCGCCGAGTACCGCGCGCACCAGGTCGAACTCGCCGAGCAGGCCGCCGCTGCGGCGGTCGACGCGGATGGCGACATCGTCGACGCCGAGGAGCTCGAGGACGCCGACGACGAGGATGCTGACGATGACATCGACGACATCGATGAGGACGAGCTGATCGAGGAGACGCGTGTCCTGCACGCGGGCGACCTCGACGGCGTCGACATCGACGAGCTCGACGACTCCGTCGATGACGACGATGAGTCGGATGACGATGACGACGACTCGGATGATGACGAGTCCGACGACGATGACGACGACTCGGATGACGACGAGTCCGACGACGATGACGACGATGAGTCGGATGACGACGATGACGACGATGAGTCGGATGACGATGACGAAGACGAGTCTGACGACGATGTGACCGACTCCGAGGGCCGAGGGTCCGACGAAGAGGAGTGATCTCCGTCAGGAGCATGTAGAAGGGGGCCGCGTGAACACGCGGCCCCCTTCTTCTTTCGTCTCAGGCGGCGCTCAGGCGCTCTGGTGCTCCAGCACGTAGTCCAGGGCGCGGGTCAGCTGACGCACGTCGTCGGGCTCGATGGACACGAAGGTGGCCACGCGGAGCTGGTTGCGCCCCAGCTTGCGGTACGGCTCGGTGTCGACGATGCCGTTCGCCCGCAGGGTCTTCGCGATCGCGGCGGCGTCGATGCTCTCGTCGAAGTCGATCGTGACGACGACGGGGGAGCGGTGCGCGGGGTCGGTTACGAACGGAGTCGCCACCGGCGTCGCCTCGGCCCAGTCGTAGAGCACACCGGACGACTCCGCCGTGCGGGCGGCGGCCCAGGACAGCCCGCCGTTCGCGAGGATCCAGCGGAGCTGGCTGTCGAGCAGATGCAGAGTCGTGAGCGCGGGGGTGTTCAGCGTCTGGTTGAGGCGGGAGTTGTCCACCGCGTTCTTCAGGCTGAGGAACTCGGGGATGTAGCGGTCGGATGCCGCGATCCGCTCGATCCGCTCGATCGCGGCGGGAGAGACCGCGGCGAACCAGAGACCGCCGTCGGAGCCGAGGTTCTTCTGCGGCGCGAAGTAGTAGACGTCGGCCTGCGCGGCGTCGAAGTCGATGCCGCCGGCCGCGCTGGTCGCATCGATCACGGTGAGAGCGCCCTCTGCGGCGACGCGCTCGATCGGGGCGGCGACGCCCGTGGAGGTCTCGTTGTGGGGCCAGGCGTAGACGTCGACCCCGTCGACGACCTCGGCGGCCGAGCGGGAGCCGGGCGCCGACGTGCGCACGTCTGGGGCCTCCAGCCAGGGGGCCGCAGCGGCCGCGGCGAACTTGCCGCCGAACTCGCCGAACACCAGGTTCTGGCTGCGACGCTCGATCAGGCCGAAGGCCGCGGCATCCCAGAACGCCGTGGATCCGCCGTTGCCGACGATGATCTCGTAGCCCTCGGGAAGGCGGAACAGCGCGGCCAGCTGCTCGCGCACGTTGCCGACGAGGTTCTTCACCGGCGCCTGGCGGTGCGAGGTGCCCAGCAGTCCTGCTCCGGCGGCGAGCAGCGCGTCGAGCTGCTCGGGGCGCACCTTTGAGGGGCCGCATCCGAAGCGGCCGTCAGCGGGCAGGAGGTCTCGGGGAATCTCGATCGCCATGGGTCGATTCTAGGGTGCGCGCTCTCCGGGGTTTCGCCGCATGACGCCTCGATGTCCCCGCGGGAATGTAGGCTTGCCTAAGAAGACCCGGAGGGCCAGATGACGGACTTGATCGACACCACGGAGATGTATCTCCGCACCATCCTCGAACTCGAGGAGGAGAACATCGTGCCGCTGCGCGCTCGCATCTCCGAGCGTCTGGGGCACTCGGGCCCCACGGTCTCGCAGACGGTCGGGCGCATGGAGCGCGACGGTCTCGTCGTCGTCTCCGAGGACCGCACCCTCGAGCTCACCGAATCCGGACGCCGCAAGGCGGTCGACGTGATGCGCAAGCACCGTCTCGCCGAGCGCCTGCTCTCCGACGTGATCGGCCTCGACTGGGCCTACGTGCACGAAGAGGCCTGCCGCTGGGAGCACGTGATGAGCGAGCAGGTCGAGCGCCGCCTGGTCGAGCTGCTCGGCCACCCGACGGAGTCGCCGTACGGCAACCCGATCCCCGGACTGGACCAGCTCGGAGACGTCCCCGCCCGCACGTTCGACGAGGGCGTGATCGGTCTCGTGCAGAAGCTCAACGCGGCAGGGGAGCCCATCAAGGGCACGGTGCGTCGTCTCGCCGAGCCCGCTCAGGTCGACCCCGAGCTCCTCGAACAGCTCAGGGATGCGGGCGTCGTGCCCGGCGCCGAGGGCGACTACCGCTTCAACGAGGGCTACGTGCTGATCCAGATGGACGGCAAGGACGAGGGGCTCGAGCTCCCCGTCGAGCTCGCGTCGCACATCTTCCTCGTCGGCGAGCCCAGCTGACCCCGTCGGCGGATCACCGCTGACCCCGCCCGGGGGATTAACAGGTTCTCGGGGTGACACGACCGTTATCTTCCGGTAACCTCGGACAGGTCGTCAGCGAAGAAGCCCGTTGACGGTTACCCGCGAGGATCGCCTTCCAGGCTCGTCGTCTTCACGGTAGGAACGCACAAAGTACCCCGAGCTACATTCGTGCCACGAGAACAGAGTGCCGACGAGCCAGCGCTACCCGAAGCGTGCAGGCGCAGGAGGATTACGTTTTGGCCGCAGACATCGAACCGCCCCTGAAGACAATCGAAGACCGCGCAGTCGCCCGTCGTGGCGATGCTCGCGGCCCGGCCCGCAAGGTCGTCAAGCCGCTCCGTTCGGTCGTGATCTTCGGAGCGGTCGGCGCTCTGGTGGCGGCTGTCGCCCTTCCTGCGTACGCATCGTCGAAGCCCGCCGACACCGCGGCCACCCTGCAGCAGCTCGCGGCGGAGGATGCGCAGTCGCTCGTCGTCGCGTCCGTGGCCACGTCGGCTCCTCTCGAGCACGGCAGCTTCACCGCCACCACGCCGGAAGAGATCGCGAAGAAGAAGGCTGAGGAAGAGGCTGCTGCCCGTGCGGCGGCAGCGGCGAAGACCGCCTCGGTCGCCACAGGCGTCGATCTCAGCAAGTACGCACTGGTCTCCCCGGGATCGGGTGAGGTGCGCTATCCGCTTCCGCAGGGCTCCTACACGGTGAGCCGCACCCTCGGCGGCGCGCACAACGGGGCCGACATGTGCGCCCCCGCGATGACGCCGATCTACGCGGCGGCCGCCGGCGTCGTGCGCGTGTCCTCCGAGAACTACTACGGCTACGGCGTCGGCATCGTCATCGACAGCGTCGTGGGCGGTCAGCGTCTCGAGACCACCTACGGGCACATGACCTACGGCACTCGCCAGGTCGAGGTCGGCGCGACGGTCGCAGCCGGGCAGCTCATCGGGTTCGTCGGCAGCACGGGGCGATCGACCGCGAACCACCTCCACTTCGAGGTCAAGGTGAGCGGAACCCTGCAGGAGCCGATCGGCTGGCTCGCCGCCAACGCCGGCTGATCCACGGCATCCATCGCTGACACGCCTTCGGGCGTTCACCCTCTGTTTCGCCCTGCACCCCGTGGAATGGGTTAGCCTGAACCCGTTGTCGCACTGACGGGAGAGGCTGATGGAACGAATACCGAGCATCCGCACCATGGATGCCCTCGGTCGTCACGTCCTTCAGCATCGGCCGCAGGGATGCCACGGTGTTGCCGTGCGCGAAAGGCGCTGTCTGTAGACAGCGCCTTTTTTCATCCCCGCGTCCACTCGATCATCGTGCGGCTCGTGTGAGTCGAGAGTGCCGGGAAGCCGTCCCGGCGGATCGAGAGGATGATGATGCGCACACTTGTCTTGAACGCCGGATACGAGCCTCTGGCCATCGTGTCCTTCAAGAGAGCCCTGGTCCTTGTCATGAACGACAAGGCCACGGTGATCGAGAGGGTGGACGACGATCCCGTCTGGGGGAGCCACGGCGTCTACGATCGACCGGCGGTCATCATCCTGTCGCGCTATGTGCGCGTCCCGCTCAGCAGGCGCGCGCCGGTGACGAGACGGGGCGTGCTGCGCCGGGACAACCACCGGTGCGGTTACTGCGGCAAGGCGGCGTCCACGATCGACCATGTCCTCCCTCGTTCCCGTGGCGGTGCGGACTCCTGGGAGAACCTCGTCGCCTGCTGCCTGCGCTGCAACAACGTGAAGAGCAACCGCACGCCGCAGGAGATGCACTGGGAGCTGCGGTTCACGCCGCGCCCTCCGCACGGCACGTCGTGGACGGTCCGGGGCTCCGAGCGCAGCGACCCGCGCTGGGAGCCGTACCTCGCCCTCGCCGCGTAAAGGGTGCTACGACGGTTCCCGTAGAATCGTCGTAGGCCCTCGTAGCTCAGCAGGATAGAGCAGCCCTCTCCTAAAGGGCAGGTCGCAGGTTCGAATCCTGTCGAGGGCACCACGACGACGCAACAAGACGGCGCAGCGCGTCAGCCGACCGCCGCCCGCAGGACCGCCGCGAAGGTGGCGTCGAGCACGGACCTGGCGCGGCCGGCGGCCCATCCGCTCTCCGTTCCGATGCGGTACTCGATCAGGGTGAGCGCATCGCTGTCGGTTCCGTGTCCGATGCTGGTCTGGTGCAGCGAGAGCACGTCCACCTGGATGCCGCCGCTCGCCAGCGCGGCGACGAGGCTCTCCACGGGGCCCACCCGATCCGTGCGGTGCGCGATGTCGACGCCGTCGATGCGCAGCGCGATCTCGGTCTGCCCGTCGTCCACGCGGTAGTGCACGAGCTCCGGCGTCTCCGCCGCGCCGCGGTCGACGTAGCTCTCCGTGAACAGGGCCCAAAGCTCTTCCGGGGAGAACTCGGCTCCTGCGGCATCCGCCTGCGCCTGCACCCGGCGAGCGAAGTCGATCTGGAGTCGCCGGGGGAGCTCGACTCCGTACCCGGTCTCCAGCAGGTAGGCGATCCCGCCCTTGCCCGACTGCGAGTTCACGCGGATCACGGCGTCATAGCCGCGTCCGAGATCGGCCGGGTCGATCGGCAGGTAGGGCACGCGCCAGGCGAGATCCTTCTCGGCCACGCCCTCGTGTGCCGCGCGGGCACGGTGCTCGGCGAGGCCCTTCCTGATCGCGTCCTGATGCGTGCCGCTGAACGCCGTGTGCACGAGATCGCCGACGTAGGGATGCCGCGCGTGCACCTCGATGCCGTTGGAGTGCTCGACCGTGCGGCGGATCTCGTCGATGTCGGAGAAGTCGATCATGGGATCGACGCCCTGCGCGTGCAGGTTGAGAGCGAGAGTGGCGATGTCGACGTTGCCCGTGCGCTCACCGTTGCCGAAGATGCATCCTTCGACCCGTTGGGCGCCGGCGAGCACGGCGAGCTCGGCGCAGGCGATTCCGGTGCCGCGGTCGTTGTGCGGGTGCACCGAGAGGATGACGCCGTCGCGCCTCGCGAGGTTGCGGTGCATGTACTCGATCTGGTCGGCGTAGACGTTCGGCGAGGCGATCTCGACGGTCGCGGGCAGGTTCAGGATGACGGGCCGCTCCGGCGTCGCGTCCCAGAGCGTGGTCATGGCGTCGCAGATGTCGAGCACGTAGTCGGGCTCGGTCAGGTTGAAGACCTCGGGCGAGAACTCGAAGCGCACGTTCGAGTGGTCTCCGGCGAGTGACAGCACATCGCGTCCGGCGTCCAGAATCAGTTCTTTGAGGTCGGCACGGGATCGGCCGAGCACGACGTCGCGCCAGGTGGGTGCGGTCGCGGTGTAGACGTGGATGACGACAGGGTTGCGGATGCCGTCGACCGAGGCCACGGTGCGCTCGATGAGGTCGGTCCTGGCTGCGGTGAACACGACGATCGTGACGTCCTCAGGGGCCAGGTCGGTCTCGGCGAGGAGCCGGACGAAGTCGAAATCGGTCTGCGAGGCGGAGGGGTAGCCGACCTCGATCTCCTTGTAGCCCATCGCGACCATGAGCTCGAAGAAGCGACGCTTGCGGGCCGGGTCCATCGGCTCGGCGAGGGCCTGATTCCCGTCGCGCAGGTCGACGGGCACCCACAGCGGGGCGACGGTGAGCCGGCGCGTCGGCCAGCTCCGCTCGGCGAGGGGGAGCAGGACGCGGTCGTGGACGGGGAGGTAGCGGTGCGACGGCATCTGCGAGCCGCGCTGGCGGTTCCAGTGCGGTGCGTCGGCGGGAACCGGCCCTGATGGCGTGGACAGAGTGGGGAACGTGCGGGAGGTCATGCCTGAAGAACGTAGCAACTCCTCAGACAAGTTGACAAGTTATACTCGGGGCATGGCACAGATCCAGCGCACTCCGCTCGCCGATCAGGCGGCGGATCTCCTCCTCGACCGCATCCGCTCCGGCGAGTGGCAGCTCGGGCAGAAGCTCCCGGGAGAGACGACGCTCGCGCCCCAGCTGGGCGTGGGGCGGTCAACGGTCCGCGAGGCCATCCGTCAGCTCGCAGGGCGAGGAGTGCTCGCGACCCGTCAGGGCGCCGGCGTCTTCGTGACAGCGCTCGATGCGCCGGAGGACTGGGATGCCGTGCTGCGCCGGGCGGACATCGTCAGCGTGATCGAGGCGAGGATCGCGATCGAGTCCGAGGCGGCGTCGCTCGCGGCCTCCCGCCGCACCGCGGCGGATGTGCGTGCGATCCGGCGGGCTCTCGACCACCGCGGCGCCGCGGTCTCCAGCATCGAGGAGCACGTCGACGCCGACACGGCCTTCCACCGCACGATCATGGCCGCGGCGCACAACCCGATCCTGCTCGACCTGTTCGACGGCCTGACTCCGCGACTGCGTCAGACGATGGTCGAGATGCTGCGGATCCGTGTGGATTTCGGGGGAGCGGAGGACCACGAGCGGCATGTCCGTCTCGCCGCCACCGTGATCGATCGCGACGCGGACGCCGCCGCCGCGGAGAGCCGCAGCCACCTGATCGCGCTGAAGGCGGCGCTCGCGTGACCGTCGACGTGCTGCGGCTCGACGGGGTGACCTTCCGACGCAACGGGAAGGAGATCCTGCACGGCATCGACCTCCGAGTCGGGGCCGGGGAGCACTGGGCGCTGCTCGGTCCGAACGGTGCGGGAAAGAGCACGATCCTCGGGTTCTGCGGGGCGCAGACCCACCCCACTTCAGGAACGGTCGACGTTCTCGGCCGACGACTGGGGCGCGTCGACATGCAGGAGCTGCGCCGTCACATCGGCCACGTGAACCCTCGGCATCCGATCCGCTCCGACCTGACCGTCGTCGACGTCGTGCTCACCGGGTTCACCGGCACGATCGAGAAGATGATGCGCTGGGCGCCGAGCGACGCCGAGCGCGCGCGGGCGTACGAGCTCATCGCGCTGGTGGGCCTCGACGACCGTGCGGACGCCGAGTGGCCCACGATGTCGCAGGGCGAACGCGGACGCTCGCTCATCGCGCGCGCGCTCGCGGCGTCACCCGCCCTGCTCCTGCTCGACGAGCCCACCACGGGGCTCGACGTCGCGGCGCGGGAGCAGCTGCTGGAGACGGTCGACGACCTCTCCCGCAGCGAGCCGGAGGTCGCATCGGTCCTGGTCACCCATCACCTCGAGGAGCTCCCGGAGAGCACGACGCACGCCATGGTGATCGCCGACGGCCGTGTACTGGCCGCCGGCGCCACCGCCGACGTCGTCACCTCCGAGACGATCAGCGAGGCGTTCCGGCATCCGATCGACGTCGCTCACGACGAAGGGCGCTGGAGCGCCAGGGCGCGCAAGCGCCTCGTCGTCTGATTCAGTCCTGCCCCCTGCGCCACAGGGCAGACGGCCACCAGATGCGTCGGCCGATGTCGTACGCCAGGGCGGGGACCAGCAGGGAGCGGACGACGAAGGTGTCGAGCAGGACGCCGAAGGCGACGATGAACGCCAGCTGCACGAGGAACAGGATCGGGATCACGGAGAGCGCGGCGAAGGTCGCTGCCAGCACGAGTCCCGCCGAGGTGATCACGCCTCCCGTGATCGAGAGTCCTCGGAGGATGCCGTCGCGGGTGCCGTGCCGTCGGGACTCCTCGCGGACCCTCGTCATCAGGAAGATGTTGTAGTCGATGCCGAGGGCGACGAGGAAGACGAATCCGAAGAGCGGAACGGCGGGGTCGGCGCCGGGGAAGCGGAAGATCCCGTCGAAGACCAGCGCGGAGACGCCGAGGGCGGTGCCGAACGAGAGCACGGTGGTGAGGATGAGCAGCACCGGAGCGAGTATCGACCGCAGCAGCAGCATGAGGATCAGCATGATCACCACGAGCACCACCGGGATGATCAGGTTGCGATCGTGGATCGAGGCGTCATTCGTGTCCACCGACGTCGCGGTGACGCCTCCGACGAGGGCGCCGAGCGGATCGAGCTCGGTGCGCAGATCGCGCACCGTGGATGCCGCGGCATCCGAATCGGCCGCGTCGGTGAGCGTCGCCTGAAGGAGGACGTCCCCGTCGACCAGCGTCGGCGAGGGGATCGGCGTCCCCGGCGCGCCGACGGCTCCGATGCCGTCTGCGGTGACCGGCGCCGTCCCGCTCGGCGAGTCGGCCGCGGTCACCGAGACACCGTCGATGCCGTCGTTCGCGAGCAGTGCATCGGCGGCATCCTGCAGGCGATCCTCCGGCACGACCACGTAGACGGGGCTGCCGGAGCCGCCGGGGAAGTGCTCGCCGAGGGCGGACTGGCCGTCCCGCGCCTCGGACGACCCCAGCACCAGGTCGGATTGCGGCACACCGGTGGCGTTCAACTGCGTGAGGCCTGCGGCGCCGATGAGCAGCAGCGCGGTCGTCGCGATCCAGATCGTGCGGGGGCGCCGGCTGATCATCCGTGCGACGCCGGCCCAGAGGCCGGTCGTGGGGCGGCCGTCCTCGGCGGCGACGGCCTCAGGGTCGAACACGGGGCGGCGCGGCCAGAAGACGGCGCGACCGCACAGCATGAGCAGGGCGGGCAGCAGGGTCAGAGCGGCGAGCATGGCGAACACGATGCCGATGGCGGCGACCGGTCCGAGAGTGCTGTTGGACTTCAGGTCGCTGAGCAGCAGGCACAGGAGTCCGGCGATCACGGTGCCGCCGGAGGCGACGATCGGCTCGAACGATCCCTTCCACGCCGCGGCGAGGGCGGCGCCCTTGTCGTGGGTGCCCCGAAGCTCCTCGCGGAATCGGGAGACCAGGAGCAGGGCGTAGTCGGTCGCCGCGCCGATGACGAGGATGAACAGGATGCCCTGGGTCTGACCGCTCAGCAGCAGCACGCCGGTCTTCGCGAGCCACCACACCACGAGGAGCGCCACGCAGAGGGCGAACAGGCTGGTCGACAGCACGACCACGGGCAGAAGCAGCGAGCGGTACACGAGCACGAGGATGATCAGCACGGCCAGCAGAGCGACGCCGAGGAGGAGGCCGTCGATCCCGGCGAAGCCCGCGACGAGATCGGCGCTGAAGCCCGCGGGGCCGGTGATGTAGACGGTCACGCCCTCCGGAGCCGCCGAACGGAGGTGATCGGCGAGCGCGGACACGGCGTCGCCGAGTTCCGCGTCGCTGCTGATCGGGATGAAGGCCTGGGCCGCCTTCCCGTCATCGGAGGTCAGCGCGGGCGACACCTCGTCGGCGACGCCCTCCACCTCGGTCGCCGAGCTCACGGCATCCGAGATGGCCGTCACGTCTCCGTCGGACAGCGTGCCGTCGGCGACGAACACGGCGATCGCCGGGATCGAGTCGCTGTCGGTGAACTCGCCGAGCAGCTTCTGCACCTGGGTGGCATCGGCGGATTCGGGGAGGTACGCGGTGCGGTCGTTCGACGAGACCTCATCGATCTTGCCGAACAGCGGGCCGCCGAGTCCCGCGCCCGCGAGCCACACGAGGATCAGCGCTGCGGGGAGGATGGCGCGCAGCCAGGCGCGGTGCCGAGGGCGCGCGCGGCGCGCGGTGTCGGGGGCGCGGTCTGGTCGGGACATCGGGTTCCTCTCGGGAGGGGCGGTCAGGAGTTCCAGGCGAGGATGAGGATCATCGTCGCGAGGAATCCGGCTATGTAGTTCATGACGATGAATCGACGCCACGCCGTGTTGGTGCGTGCGGAGGTCTCATCCGTCACGCTCCACCAGGGCAGGGCGTTGACGATGTAGGGGAGGGCGAGCACGGCGCCGAGGGGCGCCGGCCAGTGGGTGAAGAGCATGGCGATGCCGGCGACGAACCACAGGATCACAGCCATCCGCACGGTGGCGCGGGCGCCGATCACGGTCGCGATCGACGAGATGCCGGCTGAGCGATCGGGGCCGACGTCCTGCACGGCGCCGAAGGCGTGTGCGGCGGCGCCCCAGAGGAAGAACGCGAGCAGCACGAGAACCGTGCCGAGGGTGATGTCGGCGCCCGCGAGGGTGAGACCGACCACGGCGGGGGAGACGAAGTGGATGCTGGAGGTCGCCGAGTCGAGGAAGGGGCGCTCCTTGAACCGCAGCCCCGGAGCGGAGTAGGCGATGACGGCGAACATGCTCACCCCCAGAGCGATCCACGACACGGGAGATCCGACGACGGCGAGCCAGACCAGGAACGGGAGGTTCGTGACGACAGCGGCCCAGAGCGTCCAGCGGTGCAGCCGAGGCGGCAGCAGCGCCCCCTCGATTCCCCCCTTGCGAGGGTTCGCGAGATCGGAGGCGTAGTCGAAGACGTCGTTGATGCCGTACATGGCGAGGTTGTACGGGATGAGGAAGTACACGAAGCCCACGATCGCCGTCGCGTCGAGCTCTCTCGTCGTGAGCAGGTACGCGGCGCCGAAGGGGAAGGCGGTGTTGATCCAGCTCACCGGCCGCGATGACAGCAGCACCAGAGCGGCGTCGCGCACCGCGGAACGGGGGGATGCCGGGGCGGTCATGTGCTCTCCTCCTCGGCTCGTGCCCGACGGCCCCGCAGGAACTCCCACAGAGCGGGGAGCAGGAGCGCGCCGGCGAGCGGATACGCGAAGTCCTCGACGGGGGCGAGACCCACGCTCACGCCGAGGAGCTGCGCCGCGTCGTAGTGGAAGAGCCCCGCCCCGATCATGAGGTTGTCGAAGGCCGCTGTGAGGACGAAGAGGACGAGCGCCGTCAGGGCCATCGCGCCGACGTGGGCGCGGCGACGCCTCCCGGAGAGGAGGGTGAGCAGCGCGGCCAGCGCGGCGGCGATGCCGACGAACCAGAGCGCGAGTGACAGGTAGGCGGTCATGACGCCTCCTCTCTTCGCGTGCTGCGCCCCCGACGGGAGAGGATCCGTGCGGCACCCGTGTAGGCGATCATGATGCACTGCACGAGGAAGAGGAGGAACACCGGCTCCTCGATCGGCATCTCCGGGGCGAGCACCAGGCCGGTCGCGATCGTCGCGTCGCCGCGCAGGAAGAGGCCGGTCGCGATCCCGGCTGCGTCCCAGGCGAGGAAGAACGCCGCGCCGACGACCGTCACGACGAGCGCGGACAGCGGATCGCGCCAGAAGAACAGCCGATAGCGCCGGTCCACCAGGACCAGGCATCCCGCCGACACGAGGAGTGCGCCGAGGTAGATCAGGCCCGTCATCGCCCGGCCTCCCTGGAGGCGGCGACCGGGTCCGTCGCCAGCGGCCCGCTGGATCGGTCGCCCCTGACCCGCTTGAGGACGATCTCCGCGCTGATCAGGCACATCGGCACTCCGACGCCGGGTGACGTCGTGGCGCCGGCGTAGAAGAGGCCGCGGACGCGACGCGACGCGTTCCCCGCGCGGAACATCGCACTCTGCGAGAGCGTGTGCGCGGGCCCGAGCATCCCTCCGCGCCACGAGTGGAAGTCGTCGCGGAAGTCGGCGGGTCCCGTCGTCTCGCGCACCACGATGCGCTCGCGCAGGTCGTCGATTCCCGCCCAGGTGGCGACCAGGTCGATGGCGGCATCCGCGGCCCGTTCGACCGCGGCGGAACCGGTGCCGTCCGGTCCGCCGTGCCCGATCTCGACGTCCGCGGGGACGGGCACCAGGATGAAGAGGTTCTCGTGCCCCTCCGGCGCGACCTCGACGTCCGTCGCGCTCGGGCGGCAGACGTACACGGATGCCGGAGAGGGGATCGAGGGGTGCGGGCCGAAGATCGCATCGAAGTTGGCATCCCAGTCGTCCGTGAAGAAGAGCGAGTGATGGGGGAGCTGAGGCAGTGCGCCGCGGACGCCCAGCATCACGAGCACCGCACCGGGGCCGCTCGTGCGGCGCTGCCACCATCGCTCGGGATAGGAACGCAGCGCCGGGGGAAGCAGACGGGTCTCGGTGTGGTGCAGATCGGCGGTCGAGACGACGACATCAGCGCGCTCGACGTGCTGCGCGCCGTGCTCGTCGACCCACTGCACGCCGGTGGCTCTGGCGCCCCGGCGCTCGCCGGAGGTGAGGATCGCCGTGACCTCCGCGCCCGTGCGCGTCTCCGCACCCGCCTCGGACGCCAGCGCGGCGATCCTCTCGGCGACACGGTGGAACCCGCCCTGCGGGTACAGCACCCCGTCGTCGAGATCGAGGGCGCTCATCAGGTGGTACATCGCCGGCGCGGTTCGCGGATCGGTTCCGAGGAACACCGCCGGATACCCGAGGATCTGCCGCAGCACCGGATGCCGGAAGCGACGCGCCGCGAACGACTGGAGCCGGGTCAGGAGGAGGGGGACCAGGCGCGGCGCCGCGCGGAGCACCTCGGGGTGCGTCATCCAGGAGGCGCCCGTGAAGGGGTTGTAGAGGAAGTGCTTCTCCGCCATCGCCCCCGCGTGCACGGCGGAGTCGAGGTAGGAGCTCAGGGCCGCCCCCGCGCCGGGCTCCATGGTCTCGAACAGGTGCATGGTCGCGGCGCGGCCCGCGGTGACGGTCACCGCGCCATCCGGGTGCGTCACAGGGTCCGTGAACACGCGATACGCGGGGTCCAGGGCGACGAGGTCGAGTTGCTCTGCGCTGCTCGTCCCCATCATCCGGAAGAAGTGCTCGAACACCTGCGGCATGAGATACCACGACGGGCCGGTGTCGAAGCGGAAGCCCTCGCGTTCCAGCGATCCGGCGCGGCCGCCGAGAGCGCCGTTCTTCTCGAGGATCAGAACCTCATGCCCGTCCTTCGCGAGCAGCGCCGCGGTGGCGAGTCCGGCGACACCCGCGCCGATGACGACGATGCGGCTCACGAGGCGCGCTCCAGACGGGTCCGCAGCGTCGCACGGACCGCGAGCCAGATCTTGAGCGCATCGGGGACCCGCACGCGGCGCCGGTACAGCTCGGCCGTCGGCGTCGTCGCCACCCGGTCCGCGAGCGCGGCGAACAGGTCGTGGGCGCTTCGAACGGCGGAGCGGCAGTCTCGGGGCAGCAGCGGCATCACCGCGCGGGCGTCGGCGAGCTGCGCGCGCACCGTGGCGACCCACCTGTCGCGGTCCGTGTCCGTCAGGCGGTGCTCTCCTGCGAGGTAGCCGCGATGAAGGCGCGTGGTGTCATCGGCGAGGTCCCGCAGGAAGTTGACGTTCTGGAACGCGGCGCCGAGCTGCCGTGCGCCGTGCTCGAGTGCCGCGAGCTCCTGCTCCGTCCGCGACTCCGCCCGGAGGAAGATCCGCAGGCACATCAGCCCCACGACCTCCGCGGAGCCGTACACGTAGCGTTCGTGAGCCCCCGCGTCGTAGGCGACCAGGGCATCGGAGCCGGAGTCGGCGGCGATGTCGGCGGCCATCGACTCGAAGAACGGCCGGGTGAGATCCTCGCCGATGCCGGACGCCCGCGCGGTGCGGGCGAAGGCATGGAGCACGAGGTTGGTGCTGTAGCCGTCGCGCAGGGCGCGGTGGGTCTCGTCGACGTAGGACGACAGCGCGGCGCGCTGCCCCTCGGCATCGAGCCCCGCCTCCGCGGCGACCCCGTCGACGATCTCATCCGCCACGCGCACCATGGCGTACACGTTGCGCACGTGCCGACGGTGGCGCGTGCCGAGGAGCCGCGTCGCCAGGCCGAACGACGAGGAGTACGCCGTGATGACGTCGGCGGACGTCGCCTCCGCCGCTCGGGTGAACCTGTCGAGGGAGCTCACCTCGACGGCGTCGCCGCGGGTCATGACCGTCTCCCCTCGACGCGGTCGACGAGGTGTGCGACGCGATCGACCGCGGTCGGCGGCAGCGCTCCCGATCGCTCCGCGGTCGACAGGAGCGCGCGAGCCGTCGCGATCTCCTCGTCCACCAGCCGCTGCACGAACTCCTCGGCGCCGCAGGCACGGAGGAGGTCGCGCACGTCCGCCTCCTCACCCGGCTGAAGATCGGGGGAGCCGAAGAGCGGAGCGATGCGCGGCCATGTGCTCGTCGTGCGCGCGAAGGCGATGATCGCGGTCACCTTGCCCTCGCGGAGGTCGGAGCGCGGGTCCTTGCCGTGCTCGGCCGCCTCTCCGAAGGCCGAGAGCAGATCGTCCTGCAGCTGATACGCCAGACCGAGGGGGCGACCGATGTCGACGAGTGCGGCCTCGGCATCCTCCGACGCGCCGGCCAGGATGGCGCCGCAGCGCAGGGGGAGCTCGAAGGAGTACGCCGCCGTCTTGTCGGCCGTCATCGCGAGGATGGTCTCGAGGTCGGGCGGGATGATCCCGTCGGCGAGGCCGACGTCGCGGTGCTCGCCCGCGACGGTCTCGGTGACGGTGCGGTCGATCACGTCCAGCAGACGGTCCCGCACGCGGGAGGCGAGGTCGGCTCTGGCCGCGCCGAGGAGAGCGGATGCGAGGAGCAGGTCCCCCATCAGGAGGGCGCTGCTCCGGGCCCAGTGGAGTCGTGCCTCTTCGTCGATCCGTGGGTGCGCCTCGGTGCTGAGCGCGCCGATGAGGTTGGTCGTTCCGCGCCGGAGGACGTCGCCGTCGATGATGTCGTCGTGCAGGAGGAACGCGAAGTGGATCTGCTCGACCAGCGCGGCGATCTCCAGCACGGTCGGCGGCAGCGGATCGGACTCGGCGTCATCGGAGAACGCGTGATGGATCTCGACGAGGAGCCGTGGGCGCAGCAGCTTTCCGCCCACCGCCTTCTCGGCGGTGAGCTCCCACAGGCGGGAGAACTCCGGTCCGTAGCGTCGGGCATCGGGCATGCGCTGGTCGAGCTGGCGGCGCAGTGCCTCTTCGATGGGGATCCGGAGGTCGGCCCCCAGGGCGAGGGCGTTCATGAGGCGCCGATCGGCCGGAGCAGCGGAAGGTGACCGAGCTGCGGCAGCTGCTCCCGCAGCCACGGGCTGAAAGCGAACGGCGCCGACGCGACGGCAGTGGCGAGAGCAGCGGGATCGACCCATGCCCATTCCATGACCTCGGCCGGATCCGGGGACACGGTGCCGTCGATCGTCGCGACATGCACGGGGCAGATCTCGTTCTCGACGATGCCGCTCGCGTCGACCGCACGGTAGCGGTACTCGGGCAGAGCGAGCTCGACGGCGGAGAGTCCGATTCCGAGCTCTGCGAGAGCGTGTCGGTGCACGGCATCCGACATGTCCTCCTGCGGTTGGGGGTGACCGCAGAAGCTGTTGGTCCACACGCCGGGCCACGTGCGCTTCGTGAGGGCGCGCCGGGTGACGAGGAGGTGGCCCGCATCGTCGAAGACGTAGCAGGAGAAGGCCAGGTGGAGGGGAGTGTCGGTGCTGTGCACGCTCTCCTTCGGCATCGTGCCGATGGGGGAGCCGTCTTCAGCGAGAAGCGTGACCTCGACCATCGTCCTCCTCATTTCGCTAGCTTGGCTAATAGTCAACTTAGCATGAAGTAATTCGTGTGTAACATGATCGCATGGACACCGGACCTGATGCCAGCCCGTTGACCGGGGGCACGACGGAGCCCGGTTCCTCCGCCGAGCGGACGTCTCCCGACGGTCTGACGCACGCCGCCATCTACGACGTGGAGGCCAGCGATCCGCGCAGCGCGCTGATCGATCGCACCGGCGTGTCTCCGGAGGATCTCCGGCAGATCGCCGTTCTCATGGGTGCGCTGGGTGACCTCCGCGATGCGGAGCAGAAGCTCTCCCTCGCGTCTCGGCGCTTCATGCGACTCAATGAGACCGACATGCGCGCGCTGCACTACCTCATCGTGTGCGCGAACAGGGGAGTCATCGCGACCCCCTCAGGCATCGCCGGGCACCTCGGCATCTCGACCGCGTCGACGACGAAGCTGCTCGACAGGCTGGAGAAGAGCGGGCACATCGTTCGCGCGCCGCATCCGACGGATCGGCGGGCGCTGGCGATATCGATCACGGCGGAGACCCGCCATGCGGCCATGGAGACCGTGGGTCGGCAGCAGTCCAAGCGGTTCTATGCGGCCGCGCGGTTATCGGCCGCGGAGCGCGACGTCGTGATCCGCTTCCTCGTCGACATGACCGACGAGATCACCCTCAGGGATGAGCCCTGGGCGCAGAAAGGCGCCGAGGAGCCCTCCCGAGATCGGGGAGACTCCTCGGCGCCGGTGTGACTCAGTGAGCCGCGTTGTAGGCCTCGATGACAGGAGCGGGGATGCGACCGCGCTCGGAGAGGGTGTAGCCGTTGTCGTTCGCCCAGGCGCGGATGGCCGCGACCTCGGGGTTGCGCGCGGGGCGCTTGCGGGGAGCGGCAGCGCGAGACGGCGCTCCCGATGAACCCGCACGGCGGCCGGCGGAGATGTACGGAGCGAATGCCTCGCGCAATTCTTCTGCGTGCTCGGCATTCACGTCGATCTCGTATGCGGCTCCATTCAGGGAGAAGTGGATTGTCTCGCCTTCTCCGACTTCCAGGACGCTTCCGTCGATGTCATCGACCAGCTGATGCACAATTCTTTTCGCCATGGAATTGACACTACAACCTGACGGCTAATTGCGCCAAGGATTATTCGTGGCCGGGGTCGATCAGTTTCAGACCGACAATGCAGCCCACGAGACCCAGGAGAAGGAGAATGCGGATCCAGGAGATCTCGCTGTCTCCGGTGATCATCGCCCAGACCACGGTCAGCGTCGCGCCGATTCCCACCCATACCGCATAGGCGGTGCCGGTGGCGATCTCCCGCATGGCGAATGCGAGTCCGAACATCGACAATGCGAGCCCGCCGAGGAAGATCACGCTCGGCCAGAGTTTTGTCAATCCTTCTGATTTACCCAGGGCGGTCGCCCACACGGCTTCGAGGATTCCGGAGGCGACAAGAATGATCCACGACATGATGGTCCTTTCGGACCAGTCTTTTCGCTCACCGGGTACTGGTCTGCCTCGTCCGGGGCCGAGGTTCATCGGCCAGGACCCACCGTAGCAACAGGCGCTGGGCAGGGCCTGTGCAGTCAGGGGAGCAGGCCGGCACGCCGCGCTCTCGCCACGGCGGCGTGGCGGGTGGAGGCGTCGAGCTTCGACATCGCGGAGCCGAGATAGGCCTTCACGGTGCTTTCGCGCAGACCCAGCTGCGTCGCGACCTCCGCGTTGGTGGCCCCGAGTGCCGCGCAGGCGAGAACGTCCGTCTCGCGCCGGGAGAGGTGGATGGTCGGAACGGGGCCGGTCGTGGTCGGGAGCGCATCTCCCGCGAGGGCGACGAGGCGGCTCTCCACTCCGGCGATCCGCGCCCGCAGGTCGGCGTCGTCGATCGATGCGGCGATGCTGCGCAATTCGGCGAAGCTCTCGCGGAGCTCCTCGCGCTGCGACGGCGCGACGGCATCCGATCCCTGTGCCGCGCGCAGGCGTCGATCGACCTCGTCGCGGATCCTCAGCTCGTCTGCGACGGACTGGGCCACCTGCATCGCGGGAGCCGTGGTGACGCCGCCCACCGGGGTCTCGTCCCAGGCGCCGGCGTAGAGCACGCCGCGCGGGCGACCGCTGACCACGATCGGCAGGGCGAGCAGCGTGCGAATGCCCTCGCCGAGCACGAAACCGTCGTAGTCGTGCGTGATCTGCTGCGAGGAGCCGTAGTCGCTGGTCATGCGCGGACGCTGCTCCATCATCGCCCGTCCGCCGAGCCCTCGCTCCGGGCGTACCCGGAGGCCGTCCAGGCTGTGGGTCCGGTTGCCGACGATGCTCGTCACGCGGACGACGCCTCCTTCGACCAGGCCTCCGAAGGCGACGGGGAAGCGCGTGCGCGTGGCGAGCTCTCTCACCGCGCGGGCGACGAGCTCGGCCTCGGATTCCATTCCGGACGGAGTACTCACGACCACCTGCTTCCGGGGTGACGGCGTCGTGCCCCATTTCGTAGCGACGACGTTACCACCGGGCCGTCGTGGGCACGCGGGCCCGGCGGCCTACTCGCCGGACCCGCGTCGTCTTTCCGCTATCCCCTCCGGGCTTCGAGATCGAGCAGATAGCGCTTCCGCTCGGGGTGCGCCCCGTAGTGACCGGGGGTCCCGTCGGAGCGCACCACCCGGTGCACGGGGACGATGATCGAGAACGGTGTGAGCCGGCACGCCGTTCCCACGGCGCGTGCCGCACCCGGATGCCCTGCCAGCGCGGCGACCTCGCCGTAGCTGAGGGTCTCGCCCCACTCGATCGTGCAGATCGTCTGGAGGGCTTTCAGGGCGAAGCCGTCTGCGAGGCGCCAGTCGAGTCGGAGATGATCGTCGAACCGGACCGGTTCGCCGTCGAAGTAGTCCTCCAGCAGATGGGCGAGCTCGTCGGCGGCGCCGGGGTCGGGCTCCGGCACCGAGCGGAGCCTGCGGGCGACGCCCTCGAGGAGCCAGGGGACGGTCGGGTCGTCGGACTCGGACAGGTCGAACTGGACGATCCCCTCGTCGGAGAACACCGCGAGTGCATCACCGAACGGTGTGGGAGCGAAGTCGTAGCGGTACGTCATGAGCCCATACTGACGGGCGACGCCGACCCTGCACGGCACGAGACCCGGGATCGGGGGAGAACCCGTCCACGCCCGGCAGGCGTGGACGAGGAGTGGAAAGGGGAGCGGTGCGGCCGCTCAGCGGCGGAAATCCGGTGAAACCCGCCCGGGATACCGGCCCTGTGGCGTGTCGCGCTTAGGGTGTGAGGTGTGTGGCGACGTGATGGCAAGGCTGCGGAAGAAGCGGCAACGGACGCCGCAGTGACCCTCGGAGAGCTGGGCGACGGCGCCACGGGCGTCGGTGTGGCCCATGCGGCCGAGGCCGAGCGCACCCGGCTCCGCGCGGAGGCCGCCGACCTCGGCGGGCCCTCGCCCCTGGTGTCCTTCCGTGACACCGTCGAATCGGGCATCGACATCTCCAAGGCGCACCCCGGCAGCCTTCCCCAGTTCATCACCGGCAAGTCGACGCTTCTCTCCAACCTCTTCCGCGACGAGGTCGGCCTGCGCACGGCTCGCCTCGCCGCCGAGCGGATCACCGCCAAGAACACCGAGCTGCGCACCGTCCGCGGCATCGAGGCCGTGCATCTCGCGGTCGGCGTCGCGGGATGGCGCATCGGCGGCGTCGACTTCGCGGCGCCCGTGCTGCTGCGCCCGCTCGCCATCCGCCGACACCACTCGGACTTCGAGCTCAAGCTGCAGGGCGCGTTCGAGGTGAACCCCGAGCTCATCCGCATCGCGCGCGAGCACTTCGGCATCACGATCGACGCGGCGGCGCTCGCGGCGCTCGCCTACGACGGCGGCATCTTCAAACCGCAGCCGGTGATCGACAGCCTGCGGGCGACGACGCGCTCGATCGACACCTTCTCCGTGCAGCCCCGTCTGCTGGTCTCGACCTTCGCGGACGTGAGCGGGGCCATGACGCGCGACGCCCGCTCCCTCGATCACGTCGTGCTCAACGCCCTCGCGGGTCATGTCGCAGACCGCGAGCAGGTCACGGCACGGCGCCCCGATCCGCGGTACACCGGACCGGACGACCGCGCCCCGGCATCCGACAATCTGCTCCTCGATGCGGACGCGGAGCAGGAGGCCGTGCTCACGCGGATCGCCGCGGGCCACTCGCTGACCGTCGCCACGCTCCCCGGCACAGGGGGCACGCAGACCGTGATCAACGCGCTCGGAGAGCTGGTGCGTGCGGGCAAGCGCGTCCTCGTGGTGTCTGCTCGACGCTCGACTCTCGACGGCGTGCGTCATCGGCTCGCCGGGATCGGGCTCGACAGCCTCGCCGTGTCGACGGCGGGAGTCCGCCGGGATCTCGTGCGGGCGATCGGCAGGAACGAGAAGGCCGCGGCGCCGAAGGTCAGCGACGTCGACGACGCCCTGGTGCGCCTGCGGACGGTCCTGCGCGACTATCGCAGGGCGCTGACCTCCGAGGTCCACGGGACGGGAGCATCGGTCCTCGATGCGACCAGGCACCTCACGGCGCTCGCCTCGCTCCCGCAGCCGCCGTCCACCACCGCTCGGCTGAGCGCGGAGACGCTGCGCCGCCTGGCCGGAGACCGCACGGCGGCGGCGGAGTCCCTCGCGCAGGCCGCGCGGCTCGGCGAGTTCCGCTTCGGACCCGACGACTCGCCCTGGTACGGCGTCACGTTCACGAGCACGGATGCCGCGCGATCCGCTCACGAGCTCGCCGCACGGCTGCACTCGACGAGCGTGCCCGCCCTGCTCGAGCGCGGCTACGCGCTGATCGCGCAGACCCATATGAGGCCCTTCTCGACGATCGACGAGCTGGGGGAGTACCTGCGGCTGCTCCAGGGCATCCGCGACTCGCTCGACCGCTTCAGCCCCACCGTCTTCGAGCGTCCGCTGGGCGAGCTGATCCAGGCTCACGGTTCCCGACGCGATGCGCCGGGCATGTCCGGCGCCAACCGCCGACGGCTCCGCAAGCTGGCCAAGGAGTACGTGCGCCCCGGTGTGCACGTGACCGAGATGCACGAGGCTCTCCTGCGGATCCAGACGCAGCGGACGCAGTGGCAGCGCTGCGTCGAGGCGGGAGTGGCTCCGGAGATCCCCCTCGGTCTCGCCGACGTCTACGTCTCGTGGCAGCGGGTGCAGGCCGAGCTCGCAGAGCTCGACGCCGCTCTCGGTCGCCGCGAGCCTCTCGCCTCGATCCCGGTCGCGCGACTGGTGCGCACGCTCGCCGGACTCGCCGCGAAGTCCGACGTCTTCGACAACCTCGTCGAGCGGGCGAAGCTGCGCGACAGCCTGGCCGAGCTCGGCCTCGGCCCCCTGCTCGCCGAGCTGTCCGTCCGTCATGTGTCCGAGGCGCGCGTGGGTGACGAGCTCGAGTTCGCCTGGTGGCAGTCCCTGCTCGAGCGGGCGCTGCAGGACGACCGCGCGCTCCTCGGAGCCAACACGGCGGTCGTCGACAGGCTGGAGCGGGACTTCCGACTGGTCGACGAGGCGCACGCGGCGGCCGCGGGTCCTCTGCTGGCGTGGCAGCTGGCGAACCAGTGGAAGATCGCCATCGTCGACGAGCCGCAGGAGTCGCAGCATCTTCGCCGCGCCCTGAAGCAGCCGGGAACGACAACAGCGGAGATCGTGAGCTCCGCTCCGAGCCTCGTGAACGTGCTCGCCCCCGTGTGGATCTCGTCGCCGTATCTCGTGCCCGAGATCCCGGACTCCGTCGAGTTCGACACGGTGCTGCTGGTGGATGCCGCCGCCGTGAACCTCGCGGAGGCGACCCCGGCGATCCGCCGTGCACGCCAGGTCGTGGCATTCGGCGACCCGGTGACGCAGAAGCCCAAGCCGTTCCACGTCGCCGTCGATCCCGCCTCCGACTGGGAGGCCGAGGTGCCGTTCGACGAGGTCTCGGTGTTCGAGCGCCTCTCCGAGGTGCTGCCGGTGATGACGCTGACCCGCAGCTATCGCGCGGGCGGCGAGGATCTGGTCGAGCTCATCAACGACGCCTTCTACGGCGGCGAGATCGTGTCGCTGCCCTGGGCGGGTTCGTACCTCGGTCGTGGCAGCCTCACCGTCGACTACGTGGAGGGTGGCACCGGCGCCCCCGATCCGATCTCCGGAGCCGTCGAGAGCCCCGAGGCCGAGGTCGCCCGGGTCGTCACTCTGGTCGTCGAGCATGCCGTGCACCGGCCGGAGGAATCACTCATGGTCGTCACCGCGAGCGCCCGCCACGCCGAGCGCGTGCGCGCCGCCGTGACGTCGGCGTTTGCCGGGCGCTCCGACGTGGCCGACTTCGTGGGCCGCGACACGGCAGAGCCCTTCGCCGTCCTCACGCTCGAGGAGTCCGTGGCTGAGAGCCGCGATCGGGTGATCTTCTCGCTCGGATTCGGCCTGACCAAGCACGGCCGCGTCCTCAGCGACTTCGGCGACCTGTCTACCCCCGACGGAGAGAGGCTGCTCACGGTCGGGATGACGAGAGCCCGCCGCTCGATGGTGATCGTCTCGTCCATCCGTCCGTCCGCCTTCGACGACGGGCGGCTGGAGCACGGTGCGGCCACGCTCATGTCGACGCTCGGCAACCTCGCCACGCGCGGCAGGGAGGCCCGCCTCGAGGATCTCGCCGATCCGCTCACGCTGGCTCTCGCCAGGGAGCTGCGCCGCCTCGGAGCCTCCGTCGACGTCGACTACCGCGGTCTGCTGCCGCTCGTCGCGCAGCACAACGGCAAGGCGGTGGTCATCGAGTCCGACCCCGAATCGCGGGGGGAGTCGCTGCGGGAGACGCTGCGGCTGCGCCCGCATGTGCTTCGCCGGCTCGGCTGGCACTACGTGCGGGTGCACGCCTTCGACCTGTACAGCGACCCGGTGACGGCGGCGACCCGCATCGCCGGAGTGCTCGGCATCTCGGCATCCGCGCCCCGCGCCGACAACGACACGCAGCCGCTCGACGTCGACGACGCGCGAGATGACTGACGACCGCCCCCAGCACGTCGTGCGGGTCCCCGGCTCGCGCCGCGCTCGGCTGACCCCGGTGCCCGGCACCGACCCGTCTCCGGAGACGGGGACCTCCGACGAGGAGCGCCCGCCGCCGCCGGCATCCGCGGGGAAGGGCCCCAACGATCAGCAGCTGCTGCGCGACGTTCCGCCGCATTACTGAATCGCGAACGTGCCTTAGCCCTGTCGAATCGCGAACGTGCCTTAGCCCTATAGGGGCGGATGCAGCAGAACGCCCGGCTCCTCGAGGGAGGAGCCGGGCGTTCTCGCGTAGACGGGTCAGGCCCCGCGCTGCTGCTTCAGCAGGTCGCGGATCTCGGCGAGGAGCTCGCCTTCGGTGGCCTGTGCGGCCTCTTCGGCGATGGGGTTCTTCGCGGCCTTGCGCGCCTTGTACGCGTTCATCGGCAGCACGAACGCGAAGTACACGACCAGCGCGACGGCGAAGAAGCTGATGACCGCGGTGATGAGGTCGCCCAGAGGGAAGGTGACCTCCTGGCCGTAGATGCCGGTGATCTTCGGACCGAAGTTGCCGGCGGCGTCGGCCATGAAGAACAGCGAGACCAGCGGATTGATGACGCTGGCGACGACCGCGTTGACGATCGCGGTGAACGCGCCGCCGATGACGACAGCGACGGCCAGGTCGATGACATTGCCCTTGAGAATGAACTCTTTGAATCCCTGGATCACAGAAACTCCCCCAAACGGATCGAGGACCTCAGGATGAGGCCGGAGTCGACGCAGGGGCCTTTTTGGCTCCCGTCGAGGATTCCGTCTTCGATGATGCCGAAGCATCCCCAGAACTGACGGATTTGCTGCGCGAGTCCGTGCGATAGAAGCCGGAGCCGTTGAACGTCACGCCGATCGAGCCGTACTGCTTGCGCAGGGCGCCGCCGCATTCGGGACAGATGGTGAGGGCGTCCTCGGCGAAGCTCTGGACGGCGTCGAAGCGGTGTCCGCACGATGTGCAGGCGTAGGCATAGGTGGGCATGTCGTTCCTCTGAGGTCAGCGTCGCGTCTGCGACAGGATCAGGGTCTGCGTCGGCGTCACGACGCCGGTCACCGGCTGGTCGTGGATCTCGCGAGGCAGCGAGTCGAGTATCTCGGAATCATAGATGACCGCGTAGACGGGCGGGCACTTCTCCATCGAGCCGATGGTCTTGTCGAAGTACCCGCGCCCCCATCCCATGCGCATGCCGCTGCGGTCGACGGCCGCCGCGGGGATGATCATCAGGTCCACGTCGTTCACGGCCATGGGGCTCAGCACCTCGCCGGTCGGCTCCGGAAGGCCGAACAGGCCCTCGGCGACCTCGTCGTCGTCGGTGGCGACCGCCCAGTCGAGCAGACCGTCGGTTCGGGTGATGGGGAGCAGGACGCGGATGCCGCGCCGCACCGCCCGCGTGACGAAGTCCCGCGTGCCCGGTTCGGTCGTGGTCGAGAGGAAGCAGGAGATGGACCGCGCGCCGAGGGAGTCCACGAGGTCGTCGAGCCTCTGGCCGATGGCGGATGCCGCATTCTCGCGCTGCGCGGCGCTCAGGAGCTGGCGGCGTTCGCGGAGCTCGGCGCGCAGAGCCCGCTTGGCATGCTCGACGTCATTCGACATGGCTCAGAGTCTACGGGGATGCCCACCGCTAGGCTGGGGAGATGGGTGAGCACAAGATCAAGGCCGTCATTCCCGCAGCAGGATTGGGGACGCGATTCCTGCCTGCGACCAAGGCGATGCCGAAGGAGATGCTCCCCGTCGTCGACAAGCCGGCGATCCAGTACGTCGTCGAAGAGGCGGCGGATGCCGGCATCGACGACATCCTCGTCATCATCGGGCGCAACAAGAACGCGATCTCGAACCACTTCGACTCCGTGCCGGAGCTCGAGGTGAAGCTGATGGAGAAGGGCGACACCGGGCGCCTCGAGCGGGTGATGAAGTCGAGCGACCTCGCCGACATCCACTTCGTCCGCCAGGGAGAGCCGAAGGGACTCGGACATGCCGTGCTGCGGGCCAAGACCCACGTCGGCGACAGCTCCTTCGCCGTCCTCCTCGGCGACGATCTCATCGACGAGCGCGATCCGCTGCTCACCGAGATGATCGCCGAGCACGAGCGCTCCGGCGCCGCGGTCATCGCCCTCATGGAGGTCGACCCCGCCAGCATCCACATGTACGGCGCGGCAGCGGTGGAGGAGATCGAGGGGCAGGGTGCCGTGCGCGTCACCGGCCTCGTCGAGAAGCCGGCACAGGAGGACGCACCGTCCAATCTCGCCGTGATCGGCCGCTACGTGCTGCCCGCGTCGATCTTCGAGATCCTCGAGCACACCGAGCCGGGCAAGGGCGGGGAGATCCAGCTCACCGATGCGCTGCAGGTGCTCGCGACCGACCCGAGCGGCCCCGGGGTCGTCGGAGTGATCTTCCGTGGTCGCCGCTACGACACGGGCGACCGCGTCGACTACATCAAGGCGATCGTGCAGCTGGCATCCGACCGCGATGACCTCGGGCCCGAGCTGCGACCGTGGCTGAAGGAGTTCGCGGAGCGCCTGTAGGCGACGCGGACGTCGGGAGTGCGCGGATGGATCTGTCGACGGGGATGCGGCACGGGCCGATCGAGCTGAGGCTGGTCCGCACGCGCGACGCACGCGCCCTGCAGCATGAGCTGCTGGCCAACCGCTCCTGGCTCCAGCCGTGGGAGGCCACCGTCCCGTACGGATCCGTCTCGTTCGACATGCGGCTGAGCATCCGGCGTCTTCTTCAGCAGTATCGGGACGGGGCGGGATATCCCTTCGTCATGGAGTACGACGGCGAGATCGCCGGACAGCTCAACGTGTGGGGCGTCGCGCGCGGCTCGCTGTGCTCGGCGACCATCGGGTACTGGGTGAGCGAGAGGTTCGCGGGCAGGAACATCACGCCGACGGCCGTTGCGCTCGCGACCGACGCGTGCTTCGTCGAGTACGGCCTGCACCGCATGGAGATCTGCATCCGTCCCGAGAACGCGGCGAGCCTCAGGGTCGTGCAGAAGCTCGGGTTCCGATACGAGGGCCTGCGGCGGCGCTTCATCCACATCGACGGGGACTGGCGCGACCACTACGCGTTCGCGCTGACCAAGGAGGACGTGCCCCAGGGGGTGCTGGCTCGCTGGATCAACGGCCAGGTGCCGCCGGATGCCGCCACCATCCCTCCCGCCGACCGCTTCGCCGTCTGAATAGGCGATCCGATCGCGACACGCGCCCGCGCGGTGCGAGGCGCGCCGCCCTGTTCCCCGTACCGTTGTGGCTATGGATGGGCCGGTGCTGAGCGGGGGAGTGATCGTCCTCGTCGCTGTGCTCCTGTGGATGCTCTATCTGCTGCCTTCGTGGCGCGGTCGCTTCCAGTACAACGCGGCTGAGCGCAACGCCGTCCGCCTCAATCAGGCCCTGCGCGTCCTCGCCGAGACGAGTGAGACTCCGGGTGAGGTGCATCTCGAGCTGACGGCTCGGACCGCGCTCGCCCAGCAGAAGCTCGCCAAGAAGGTGCAGTCGGAGAAGGAGTCCGCCGAACTCGTGCTCTTGCGCGAGCAGCTCGCGGCGACGAAGGCCGACCCGGTGGTCCGGCAGGCGCGCGCCCGCCGCAGGCTGCGCCTCATCGCGACCTCGGCTCTGCTCGTCGGTCTCACCGCAGCGGCGTTCGGCGTGTGGCAGCTCATCGCCGTGCAGGCGTCTGGGCTGTTGTGGGCCGGCGGAGCTCTCGTCGTTGTCGCGAGCGTGATGCTCCAGCGCATGTCTTCCGTGGCCGCTCGTGCGTCGCGACGGTCGGCGGCGCCGATCGCTGCGCCGGCAGCACCGCGCACGGCACCTCCACTCCACGATCAGGGTCCGGCCACGTGGACTCCGCGTCCGCTTCCCGAGCCTCTCGTCTCGAGGGCGGGCTCGCGCGCACAGGTCGCTCTGGCGCAGATCGATGCGCAGGAGGAACTGCGCAAGGCGGCGCGCATGGCCGAGCTCCGTGATCGCGCAGAGCAGATGGCTGCGTCCACGGCGCCGGTGCAGATGCCGGCGGCCTCCTCGCCGTACACGAGGATGGGCTTCGTGGATGATGCGGAGATCGAAGCGCACGTCCGCGACCTGCTCGCCCGCCGTGCGGCCGGGTGACCCGGTCGGCGCAGACGTCTCCTTCAGCGTGATAACGTAGATGACGTCAAGGGCCTATGGCGCAGTTGGTAGCGCGCCTCGTTCGCATCGAGGAGGTCAGGGGTTCGAATCCCCTTAGGTCCACAGACGAAGGAAGCCCCCTCCGAGCGCAGCCCGGAGGGGGCTTCCTACGTCTATACGGCTGAGTGATTCGGGGAGGAGCCGGAGCGCAGCACCGGCGGCGGAGTCCCTCAGGCCCGCCGACGATCTCGGTGACGGAGTCTCCTCAGTCTCACCGGCACCGGAGTTCCCTTGGCTCCACCAATGACGAGGTCTCACGACACACGTTGTCGTAGAGCGACGGATCGATCGCGCCGAAACCCGTCGGTCCCACACGGCACCCGTGAGGAGCACGCCACTCCGGCGACATCCCCCGACAGTTGCAGCTTCCCCACGTCACAGGACCCGCCTGACCCCAAGGCAGCGTCGGCGCCGGCGCTGTCGCACTCCGGTGCGCGAGTGCGCGCGGGCCGCCCCGTGGGGGAGCGCGCATCTGACGACTCTCTCGTGCGATGAGGCTTACGGTGCCTCGGTGCCTCGGTGCCTCGGTGCCTCGGTGCCTCGGTGCCTCGGTGCCTCGGTGCCTCGGTGCCTCGGTGCCTCGGTGTCCTGCGCGCAGGCAGAGCGCCCTCACCGCGGAGGACCACTTCCGCCGCAAAAGGAGTGCCGGATGTGCGACACGCCCGGCGGACCGCCCTGATTTGCCGGAGGCCCGGGATCCACGTAAGTTATTACTTGTTCGCCCCACAGGGAAGCGGAGAGGCCGAGAGCCTTACCCCCCTCAAGCGGAGAACCACCCCCACACGATCAGCTCCTCGGAGAAGATCGCAGACATACTTCTGTCTGATGTGGGGCTCCGGATTCCGGATCGCGTCGATTTGACAGCGAAACGGAATCGGGTAAGCTAGTCGAGTTGCCTCGGCGCGGTAAGCGCCGGGCAATAACATCAGCTCCCGAGCTTTCGGCGTGTCGATTTGACAGCCTGAATTGCTCCGGTAAGATTGAGAAGTTGCCCTTCGGGCCTGGTTGTGATGACTGGGTCGGGGGAGCGTCCGATCCTTGAGAACTCAACAGCGTGCACTTGTCAAATGCCAAATAACCTCGATCTAGCTTCGGCTAGGTGAGATTCCTTTGGATCAAAGACCAGCCCTTCTTTTTGGGGGGTTGGCATTCGGATGAAGTCAGCAATGAATTTGTCTCTTTGGTCAGCATCAAACTCGCTGCGTCACCGTTTTCCCGGTGGGGTATGCATTTCTTTTTTACGGAGAGTTTGATCCTGGCTCAGGATGAACGCTGGCGGCGTGCTTAACACATGCAAGTCGAACGGTGAAGCAGAGCTTGCTCTGTGGATCAGTGGCGAACGGGTGAGTAACACGTGAGCAACCTGCCCCTGACTCTGGGATAAGCGCTGGAAACGGCGTCTAATACTGGATACGAGCAACGGCCGCATGGCCAGTTGTTGGAAAGATTTTTTGGTTGGGGATGGGCTCGCGGCCTATCAGCTTGTTGGTGAGGTAATGGCTCACCAAGGCGTCGACGGGTAGCCGGCCTGAGAGGGTGACCGGCCACACTGGGACTGAGACACGGCCCAGACTCCTACGGGAGGCAGCAGTGGGGAATATTGCACAATGGGCGGAAGCCTGATGCAGCAACGCCGCGTGAGGGATGACGGCCTTCGGGTTGTAAACCTCTTTTAGCAGGGAAGAAGCGAAAGTGACGGTACCTGCAGAAAAAGCGCCGGCTAACTACGTGCCAGCAGCCGCGGTAATACGTAGGGCGCAAGCGTTATCCGGAATTATTGGGCGTAAAGAGCTCGTAGGCGGTTTGTCGCGTCTGCTGTGAAATCCCGAGGCTCAACCTCGGGCCTGCAGTGGGTACGGGCAGACTAGAGTGCGGTAGGGGAGATTGGAATTCCTGGTGTAGCGGTGGAATGCGCAGATATCAGGAGGAACACCGATGGCGAAGGCAGATCTCTGGGCCGTAACTGACGCTGAGGAGCGAAAGGGTGGGGAGCAAACAGGCTTAGATACCCTGGTAGTCCACCCCGTAAACGTTGGGAACTAGTTGTGGGGTCCATTCCACGGATTCCGTGACGCAGCTAACGCATTAAGTTCCCCGCCTGGGGAGTACGGCCGCAAGGCTAAAACTCAAAGGAATTGACGGGGACCCGCACAAGCGGCGGAGCATGCGGATTAATTCGATGCAACGCGAAGAACCTTACCAAGGCTTGACATATACGAGAACGGGCCAGAAATGGTCAACTCTTTGGACACTCGTAAACAGGTGGTGCATGGTTGTCGTCAGCTCGTGTCGTGAGATGTTGGGTTAAGTCCCGCAACGAGCGCAACCCTCGTTCTATGTTGCCAGCACGTAATGGTGGGAACTCATGGGATACTGCCGGGGTCAACTCGGAGGAAGGTGGGGATGACGTCAAATCATCATGCCCCTTATGTCTTGGGCTTCACGCATGCTACAATGGCCGGTACAAAGGGCTGCAATACCGCGAGGTGGAGCGAATCCCAAAAAGCCGGTCCCAGTTCGGATTGAGGTCTGCAACTCGACCTCATGAAGTCGGAGTCGCTAGTAATCGCAGATCAGCAACGCTGCGGTGAATACGTTCCCGGGTCTTGTACACACCGCCCGTCAAGTCATGAAAGTCGGTAACACCTGAAGCCGGTGGCCTAACCCTTGTGGAGGGAGCCGTCGAAGGTGGGATCGGTAATTAGGACTAAGTCGTAACAAGGTAGCCGTACCGGAAGGTGCGGCTGGATCACCTCCTTTCTAAGGAGCATCTGACACCTCTTGTAGGTGTCCAGAACCCAGATCGAAGGCGTACGTTCTTCGCTGGGAGCTCATGGGTGGAACATTTGACATGGCATCGAGATCTTGTCTCGGAATGAGTACGCCGCTTGCGGTGGGAAAGTTCTGGGGGGAGGGGTCGGTGTCTGCACGCTGTTGGGTCCTGAGGGACCGGACGTCGTGGCCTTTCGGGGTTGCGTGTCTGTACCTCTGGGCCTCTTGTTGTTTCCCCTGGTGGGAAGTGGTGAGGGGTACCGCCCGTACTTTGAGAACTACACAGTGGACGCGAGCATCTTGCAACAGCCTTCGGGTTGTTGCGATAGATGATCTTAAAGATCATTAGTCAATTTCTGATCCCGCCTTCGGGTGGGGTCGAGTTTTGATTCAAACTCATGTGATTTCAAGTCTTTAAGAGCAAACGGTGGATGCCTTGGCATCTGGAGCCGAAGAAGGACGTAGCAATCTGCGATAAGCCTCGGGGAACTGATAAGCAAGTTTTGATCCGAGGGTGTCCGAATGGGGAAACCCCGCTGGGCGGCGTGCCGACCTAGTGACTCCCGCCTGAATATATAGGGCGGGTAGAGGGAACGTGGGGAAGTGAAACATCTCAGTACCCACAGGAAGAGAAAGCAACCGCGATTCCGTTAGTAGTGGCGAGCGAAACCGGAACAGGCTAAACCTAGCGTGTGTGATAGCCGGCAGGCGTTGCACGTTGGGGGTTGTGGGACTTTTCAGTCATCTCTGCCGAGGTGGCGGCGTTACACGATGGTATAGACGAACGGTCTTGAAAGGCCGGTCATAGAGGGTGCCAACCCCGTAGTCGAAATGCCAACCGTGGCGCGAAGAGTATCCCAAGTAGCACGGGGCCCGTGAAATCCCGTGTGAATCTGTCAGGACCACCTGATAAGCCTAAATACTCCCAGATGACCGATAGCGGACAAGTACCGTGAGGGAAAGGTGAAAAGTACCCCGGGAGGGGAGTGAAATAGTACCTGAAACCGTTTGCTTACAAACCGTTGGAGCACCCCTGGTAGGTGTGACAGCGTGCCTTTTGAAGAATGAGCCTGCGAGTTAGCGATATGTGGCGAGGTTAACCCGTGTGGGGTAGCCGTAGCGAAAGCGAGTCTGAATAGGGCGATTCAGTCGCATGTCCTAGACCCGAAGCGAAGTGATCTATCCATGGCCAGGTTGAAGCGACGGTAAGACGTCGTGGAGGACCGAACCCACTTAGGTTGAAAACTGAGGGGATGAGCTGTGGATAGGGGTGAAAGGCCAATCAAACTTCGTGATAGCTGGTTCTCTCCGAAATGCATTTAGGTGCAGCGTTGCGTGTTTCTTGCCGGAGGTAGAGCTACTGGATGGCCGATGGGCCCTACAAGGTTACTGACGTCAGCCAAACTCCGAATGCCGGTAAGTGAGAGCGCAGCAGTGAGACTGTGGGGGATAAGCTTCATAGTCGAGAGGGAAACAACCCAGACCACCAACTAAGGTCCCAAAGCGCGTGCTAAGTGGGAAAGGATGTGGAGTTGCTGTGACAACCAGGAGGTTGGCTTAGAAGCAGCCACCCTTGAAAGAGTGCGTAATAGCTCACTGGTCAAGTGATTCCGCGCCGACAATGTAACGGGGCTCAAGCACGCCACCGAAGTTGTGGCATTGACATTATTGGTAGGCCTTCGTGGTCCAGCCGTGTTGATGGGTAGGAGAGCGTCGTGTGGCCAGCGAAGCGGCGGTGTAAACCAGCCGTGGAGGCTACACGAGTGAGAATGCAGGCATGAGTAGCGAAAGACGTGTGAGAAACACGTCCTCCGAAAGACCAAGGGTTCCAGGGTCAAGCTAATCTTCCCTGGGTAAGTCGGGACCTAAGGCGAGGCCGACAGGCGTAGTCGATGGACAACGGGTTGATATTCCCGTACCGGCGAAGAACCGCCCAAACTAATCCAGTAGTGCTAAGTATCTGAATCCTCACATTGGATCCTTCGGGATCCGCCGTGGGGCCTAGCGTACGACCCCATGCTGGTGCGGTTAGCGTATTAACAGGTGTGACGCAGGAAGGTAGTCCAAGCCAGGCGATGGTTGTCCTGGTGCAAGTGCGTAGGCCGAGAGATAGGCAAATCCGTCTCTCACATAGGCTGAGACACGATGCGGATAAAAAGTGGATGATCCTATGCTGCCAAGAAAAGCATCGACGCGAGGTTCTAGCTGCCCGTACCCCAAACCGACTCAGGTGGTCAGGTAGAGAATACCAAGGAGATCGAGAGAATCGTGGTTAAGGAACTCGGCAAAATGCCCCCGTAACTTCGGGAGAAGGGGGGCCATCCACTTATACGGATTTACTCCGAAAAGGGTGTGGTGGCCGCAGAGACTAGTGGGTAGCGACTGTTTACTAAAAACACAGGTCCGTGCCAAGTCGCAAGACGATGTATACGGACTGACGCCTGCCCGGTGCTGGAAGGTTAAGAGGACCGGTTAGCCGCAAGGCGAAGCTGAGAATTTAAGCCCCAGTAAACGGCGGTGGTAACTATAACCATCCTAAGGTAGCGAAATTCCTTGTCGGGTAAGTTCCGACCTGCACGAATGGCGTAACGACTTCCCAACTGTCTCAACCGCGAACTCGGCGAAATTGCATTACGAGTAAAGATGCTCGTTACGCGCAGCAGGACGGAAAGACCCCGTGACCTTTACTACAGCTTGGTATTGGTGTTCGGTGTGGCTTGTGTAGGATAGGTGGGAGACTGTGAAGCAGGGACGCTAGTTCTTGTGGAGTCATTGTTGAAATACCACTCTGGTCACTCTGGATATCTAACTTCGAACCGTAATCCGGTTCAGGGACAGTGCCTGGTGGGTAGTTTAACTGGGGCGGTTGCCTCCCAAAAAGTAACGGAGGCGCCCAAAGGTTCCCTCAACCTGGTTGGCAATCAGGTGTCGAGTGTAAGTGCACAAGGGAGCTTGACTGTGAGACTGACAGGTCGAGCAGGGACGAAAGTCGGGACTAGTGATCCGGCAGTGGCTTGTGGAAGCGCTGTCGCTCAACGGATAAAAGGTACCTCGGGGATAACAGGCTGATCTTGCCCAAGAGTCCATATCGACGGCATGGTTTGGCACCTCGATGTCGGCTCGTCGCATCCTGGGGCTGGAGTAGGTCCCAAGGGTTGGGCTGTTCGCCCATTAAAGCGGTACGCGAGCTGGGTTTAGAACGTCGTGAGACAGTTCGGTCCCTATCCGCTGCGCGCGTAGGAAGTTTGAGAGGATCTGACCCTAGTACGAGAGGACCGGGTTGGACGAACCTCTGGTGTGTCAGTTGTTCCGCCAGGAGCACCGCTGATTAGCTACGTTCGGGATGGATAACCGCTGAAAGCATCTAAGCGGGAAGCCGGCCTCAAGATGAGACTTCCATACCTTCGGGTGAGAGGCTCCCAGCCAGACTACTGGGTTGATAGGCCAGATGTGGAAGTGCAGTAATGCATGCAGCTGACTGGTACTAATAAGCCGATGACTTGATAACACACCGTTTGTAGGTGCTACGCGTCCACTGAGTGGTTCTCGATGTACGGTCGAGAACCACACAACACACACGAACTTTTTCGTGCACATGTTGTGTACTGATTGAAACATCAATAGTGTTTCGGCGGCCATAGCGTGAGGGAAACGCCCGGTTACATTCCGAACCCGGAAGCTAAGCCTCACAGCGCCGATGGTACTGCAGGGGGGACCCTGTGGGAGAGTAGGACACCGCCGGACTCCTTTTAGTCAAAATGGCCACCCATCGCTGGGTGGCCATTTTGCATATACACGAACAAAACAGATTGTGCGCGCAGTACGTCGCACGCTCAGTGAGAAGAGCCACCCGTCACCGGGTGGCTCTTCTGCGTTAACGGATCTTCTCTGTCGACGCCGTGTGTGCCGTTGGAGCTTGTCAGCGGGCGATCGGCAGGCGAAGCGTCAGCACGCTGCCGGCGCCTTCCGCAGAACGGATCGACACATCGCCGCCGTGGCGGCGCATCACCGTCGCCACGAGCGTGAGACCGATACCTGAGCCGCTCACATCGCGTGCGTTCTGCGCACGCGCCAGTTCGTCGAACACAGTGGACAGTTCGGCGGAGGGGATGCCGCGACCGGCATCCGCCACCTCGATGACCGCCCAGCCGTCCTGTTCACGCAGACGCACCTCGATGGGGCCGGACTCGGAGTACTTCGCGGCGTTGCCCAGCACGTTGTCCAGCGCGACGGAGAGGAGGTCGACGTCGACGGAGAGCGGCGGGACCGCCCACGGGACCCGGGTGACGGCGAGGACGACCCTGGCGCCCGCGGTGGGGTTCTGCTGCGCGAGTGCGGTGACGGATTCGCTCAGCAGCTGCTCGAGGTCGACCTGCTCTCTGTCGAGTGGCCGGGTCTCCAGTTCGGCGAGCTTCCGCAGATCGCGGATGAGTGTGCTGAGCTTCGCGGCCTGGGCGTCTATCGTTCGCCATGCGTCGGTCTGCGAGCCGTTCTGAGCCGCGACGGCGGTCGCACGGATGGCAGTGATCGGGTTCTTCAGCTCATGATCGAGCCGGGCGAGGAAGCGCTGGTGGGTCGCGCGCTCGTGGAGGGCTGCCGCATCCGCCGCATCCCTCGCGCGCGCGTCGTTTCGGACGTCGCGGCGCCGGGCGCGGTTGCGCGCTACCAGCACGGTGAGCGGGACCGCGGACAGGACGAGCCCCGCTGCAAAGGTCGCGGCAGGAAGGGGCGTGCTCATCGTCAGGAGGCGCTCGTCTCCGGCCAACAGCATCCCGCCGGCCGTGAGCGTGCACAGCGCCACCGGTACGGCGGTCAGGATGCCCAGGGCGACGTCGGCGCGGCGGCTCATCCGGCCACGACCTTCGGGACGAACTGATAGCCCATGCTCTGCGCGGTCTCGATGAAGCGCCCGTCTCCCAGGACCCGTCGGAGCTCGGCGATCCGGTGATCGACGGCTCTGCTCGATGTGGCGAAGTCGAAGCCCCAGAGGGTGGAGAGGAGGCGCTCGCGCGTGTGGACCTCCTGCGGGTGGAGCATGAGGTACTCGAGCAGCGTCAGCGCCTTGGGCGTGAGCGTCAGTTCGGCATCACCGCGCCAGACCCGGCGAGCGGTGCGGTCGAGGGTCAGGTCGAGGGCACGCAGGCGCGGCGCGGAGCGGAGAGAACCGGCGCCCTGTTCGGTACGGCGCAGCACGGCGCGGATCCTCGAGATCAGCTCGTGAGGATCGAAGGGCTTGTTCAGATAGTCGTCGGCGCCTTCGTCGAGCGCGGCACTGCGCTCCCACGATTCGCCCACCTGGGTGAGCAGGATGATCGGCAGCCAGAGCTGGCGCGCACGTACGCGGCGCACGAATTCGCGCCCGTCGACATGAGGCATGAGCACGTCGCACACCACGAGGTCAGGGGCGTCGCGCTCGACCTCGAGGAGGCCTGCGCGGCCGTCCTCCGCGATGCGCACGTCGAATCCGCTGCGCCCGAGGAACGCGCCGAGCGCGCCCGTGATCGCCTCGTCGTCGTCGACGATGAGGATCCGCGGGCGGTCCGGCGCGTCCATGCTCAGCCCTTCCGCAGCGTGTTGGACGAGCCGCTGTCGTGCACCGTCGGGGTGGCGCCCGACCAGAAGATCGAGCTCGCACTACCCGTGACCGTGACGACACCGAGGTTCTCGGCGTACACGATGGTCCCGCTGCCCTCGAGTGTGAGCTCGTCGACGTCGTCGGCGATCACGACGCCCGCGTCGATCTCGATCACGACCTCGGGGCATGCGCCCTCGACCCGGACGATCGCTCCGTCGGCGGTCAGCGGACCGTCAGGGCACGGCATCGTGGTGGTGGCAGCGGCGATGAGCCGATCGCGCTCCTCCTGCCCGTCGGCGCTCAGCCCGGAGGCCGCGGGCGTCTCGGCCTCCGGCGTCTCCTTCTCGGCATCCGGAGCCTGCGACGTCCGCTCCTGCGTGGGGGACTTCTGTGAGGGTTCGGACGGATCGACGATCCCCACTGTGCATCCGGTCAAGCCCGCAGCGAGAAGGGCGAGGGAGAGGAGGGGCATCAGACGCGGTGCTCGCATGGTTCTATCCTCTCGTCTTTTCAGAGAGTCGCCGGGATGAAGATCTCCACCCGACGGTTGAGCTGCCGACCGGCGGGGTTGTCTGCTCCGTCCACTTCATTGGGAGCGACGGGACGGGACTCGCCGAAGCCCTCCGCCGTGAGCGACGCCGTCACACCCCGCTTCTCCAGACCCGCGACGACGGACTGGGCTCGGTCCTCAGAGAGCTTCTGGTTGGCGTCGTCCGAGCCGATCGCATCCGTGTGGCCTGAGACCTGTGCCTGGGCGATGGACAGGGAGCCGAACACCTCGGCGACGGCATCCAGGGTGGCGGCCGCGTCCGGGCGGATGTCGCTCCGATCGAAGTCGAACAGGACGCCGTCGTCGAAGGTGAGCGTCGTGCCGCAGGATTCGATCGGGGCGAGGGCTCCCAGGGGAGGGAAGGAGCCGAGCTTCGGCACGGGAGGGAGCTTGTCGGCCTCGACGGTCTCGCCGTCGACGAGCGCGGTGCCGTCTCCGAAGTTCTGAATGCTGATCCTGCCGTCGGAGTAGTTGCCGGAGCCGTCTCCGAAGTTCTGGATCGTGACGGTGCCGTCGGAGAAGTTGCCAGAGCCGTCTCCGAAGTTCTGGATCGTCACGGCGCCGTCGGAGTAGTTGCCCGACCCGTCTCCGAAGATCTGCACGGTCTTCGTCGCGTCGGAGTAGTTGCCGGAGCCGTCTCCGAAGTTCTGGATCGTGACGGTGCCGTCCGAGTAGTTGCCGGAGCCGTCTCCGAAGTTCTGGATCGTGACGCCGTTGATCGTGGAGTTGCCGGACCCGTCTCCGAAGTTCTGCACGGTGCCGTCTGCGCCGGTGAACGTGCCGGAGCCGTCGCCGTAGAGGAACGACGTGCCGTTGCCGGACACCACGCCGCCCGACGCATCGCAGTGCGCCGGGGTGGCCGTGACGCCGGGGATGTCGGAGAGCGCGTCGTTCACCTCGATCGTGAAGGCGGATGCCGAGGTGTCGAGCAGCGCCAGGTCGGGGAGCACGAACAGCGGCACGGCAGGGAACTGTCCCACGTCGTACCCCGGCACCACGGAGGTCCGGGGAGCGGAGGCCGACGGAGTGGACGATGCGGGCGGCTTCTTCCCGCCGGAGGCCGGCTCGGCTGCGCAGCCGGTGAAGAGGAGGGTCGCGGCCAGGCCGAGAACGAGGCCGCGGCGACGGATGGTGCTGGTCGAGGAGGTCATGCTTCGACAGTAGCCAGTGGGTGTGGCGGGACTGTCGCCATCGTGTCGCAGGTCTGCGACATTCCGATACTCAGCGTTTCAGGCGGGACTCCAGCGTCGCCGCGGTGTCGCGCACGGCATCCGCCAGAGCGCTTTCGTCGAGGTCGCCGTCCGCCCAGGTGACGGCCACGGCGGCGATCGGCCATCCGGCGTGATCGCGTACCGCGACGCCCACGCTGCGCAGCCCGTCGGCGACCTCGCTGTCTTCCGTGGCGTATCCGCGGGCGCGCACCTCGCGCAGGAGCTCGCGGAGCTCACCCGGCCTGCGGGGACCGAGGCCGGTGCGGTCGGGGAACGAGGAGGCGCTCGGGTAGAGCGCCCGCACCTGCTCACGGGGGAGGGAGGCGAGCATGGCGCGTCCCGACGCCGTCAGGTGCGCGGGGAGCCGCACGCCGACGTCGGTGATCAGCGCGGGCCGTCGAGGAGCGCGCTCCTCGACGATGTAGAGCACGTCTCCGCCGCTCATCACGGCGAGGTGCGTGCTCTCGCCGAGGCGATCGGAGAGGGAGGCCACGAGCGGACGCCCGAGACGGGCGAGTGGCTGCTGCCGTGCGTAGCCGCCGGCGAGCTCGAACGCCGAGGTGCCGAGACCCCATCGCCGCTCCTCGCGGAGATGGAGGACGAAGCCGTGCGCGGCGAGCGTCGTGAGCAGGTGGTACACGGTCGACCGGGGGAGTGCGAGCTCCCTGGCGATGGCGGATGCCGCGACCGGCGCCGGTCGTCCGGCGAGGTAGCGCAGGATGCGGAGCGTGTTCTCCGCCGCCGGAACCTGGGCGGAGGCGGCATCCGATATGTCTGGTATCACAGACAAAGGATGCCATGAACCGGTGCCGCGCGCGACCGCGACGGTGTGGAATCGACGTATGAGTGATCAGTCCCCCGTTCTCGTCGGCGTCGAGCCCCTGCGCCACGCCGACGTCGTCGCCGTCGCCCGACACGGCGCCCCCGTCGTCATCGCCCCCGAGGCTCTCGCCCGCGTCGCCGAGACCCGCACCGTGATCGACGGCCTCGCCGCGGACCCGAACCCGCACTACGGGGTCTCCACGGGCTTCGGCGCGCTCGCGACGACGTTCATCGCCCCCGAGCGCCGCCTGCAGCTGCAGGCCAGCCTGATCCGCTCGCACGCCGCCGGCACCGGCGCGGAGATCGAGCGCGAGGTCACGCGCGGCCTTCAGCTGCTGCGCCTGCAGACGCTCGCCTCGGGGCGCACCGGCGTGCGACCGGTCGTCGTCGAGACCTACGCGGCACTCCTCAACGCGGGGATCACCCCGATCGTGCGCGAGTACGGCTCGCTCGGCTGCTCCGGCGACCTCGCGCCGCTCGCGCACATCGCGCTCGCCACCATGGGCGAGGGAGACGTCCGCGACGCCGCAGGCACGCTGCTCCCGGCATCCGAGGCGCTCGCCGCTGCGGGGATCGAGCCGCTCACCCTCGTCGAGAAGGAGGGCCTCGCCCTCATCAACGGCACCGACGGCATGCTCGGCACCCTGGTGCTCGCACTGCATGACCTGGAGGAGCTCCTGGTCACCGCCGACATCGCGGCCGCGATGTCGATCGAGTCGCAGCTCGGCACCGACGCCGTGTTCGCCGCCGACCTCATGGCGCTGCGTCCGCAGGTCGGTCAGGGAACCTCCGCCGCGAACCTGCGCGCGTTCCTCGGCGACTCCCCGATGGTGCACAGCCACAAGGGCCCGGAGGACGGCCGCGTGCAGGACGCCTACTCGCTGCGCTGCACGCCGCAGGTGCACGGCACCGCGCGCGACACCGCAGGTTACGCGGCGACCATCGCCGACCGCGAGCTCGCCAGCGTCATCGACAACCCCGTGATCACGCTCGACGGACGCATCGAGTCGAACGGCAACTTCCACGGCGCCCCGGTCGCGGCGGTCCTCGACTTCCTCGCCATCTCGGTCGCCGATGTGGCCTCCGTCTCCGAGCGCCGCACCGACCGCGCCCTCGACCCCGCGCGCAACCACGGCCTCCCGCCGTTCCTCGCCGACGAGGTCGGCGTCGACTCCGGTCTCATGATCGCGCAGTACGCGGCGGCCGGCATCGTGTCCGAGCTCAAGCGCCTCGCCGTCCCGGCATCCGTCGACTCCATCCCGTCGTCTGCCATGCAGGAGGACCACGTGTCGATGGGCTGGGCGGCCGGACGCAAGCTGCGCCGAGCGATCGACGGCCTCGGTCGCGTCCTCGCCATCGAGATCCTCACCGGCGCGCGCGCCCTCGACCTGCGCGCGCCCCTCCGGGCCGGAGCAGCCACCGGGGCCGTCCGCGACCTCGTCCGCACGGTCGCCGCCGGCCCCGGCCCCGACCGCTTCCTCTCTCCCGAGATGGAGGCCGTGACCGCCCTCGTGCAGTCCGGCGCCATCGCACGCATCGCAAAGGAGCACGCGAAATGAGCACCACCCACACGAACATCCGGGCGCCGCGCGGCAACGAGCGCACCGCCAAGAGCTGGGGCGCCGAGGCCGCCAAGCGGATGCTGATGAACAACCTCGACCCCGAGGTCGCCGAGCACCCCGAGGACCTCGTGGTCTACGGCGGCACCGGCAAGGCCGCCCGCAACTGGGAGGCGTACGACGCGATCGTCCGCACGCTCGACGAGCTCGAGCCCGATGAGACCCTGCTGGTGCAGTCGGGCAAGCCGGTCGGCGTGTTCCGCACGCACGAGTGGGCTCCCCGCGTTCTCATCGCGAACTCCAACCTCGTCGGCGACTGGGCGAACTGGCCCGAGTTCCGCCGTCTCGAGCAGCTCGGCCTCATGATGTACGGGCAGATGACGGCCGGGTCGTGGATCTACATCGGTTCGCAGGGCATCCTGCAGGGCACCTACGAGACCTTCGCCGCCGTCGCTCGCTCGCTCGGACGGGAATCGCTCAAGGGCACCCTGTCGCTCACCGGCGGCGCCGGCGGGATGGGCGGCGCGCAGCCGCTCGCCGTCACGATGAACGACGGCGCCGTGCTCATCGTCGACGTCGACGAGACCCGTCTGGCCCGTCGCGTCGACCACGGCTACCTCGACGTCTACTACACCGATCTCGACGAGGCCATCGCTCGGGCGGTCGCCGCCAAGGAGGCCGGCGAGGCGCTTTCCGTGGGCATCGTCGGCAACGCGGCCGAGGTCTTCCCCGAGCTGTTCCGTCGTGGCGTCCCGATCGATATCGTCACCGACCAGACCAGCGCGCACGACCCGCTCGCCTACCTGCCGATCGGCATCTCGGTCGAGGACTGGAAGGCCGAGGCCGAGCGCGACCCCGAGGAGTTCACGCGTCGCTCCCGTCTCGCCATGGCGGCGCACGTCGAGGCCATGGTGGCCTTCAAGGATGCGGGGGCCGCGGTGTTCGACTACGGCAACTCGATCCGCGCGGAGGCCCAGCTGGGCGGCTTCGACAGGGCGTTCGAGTTCCCCGGCTTCGTGCCGGCGTACATCCGCCCGCAGTTCGAGGAGGGGCGTGGCCCGTTCCGCTGGGCTGCGCTCTCCGGCGACCCCGAGGACATCCGCAAGACCGACCGCGCGATCGCCGAGCTGTTCCCCGAGGATGCCGCTCTGCACCGCTGGCTGGAGAAGGCCGGCGAGAAGGTCCACTTCGAAGGTCTTCCCGCCCGCATCTGCTGGCTGGGCTACAAGGAGCGCCACCTCGCCGGACTCAGGTTCAACGAGATGGTCGCGTCGGGCGAGCTGTCGGCTCCGATCGTGATCGGCCGCGACCACCTCGACTCGGGCTCCGTCGCCTCGCCGTACCGCGAGACCGAGGCCATGAAGGACGGCTCCGACGCGATCGCCGACTGGCCGCTGCTGAACGCGCTGCTGAACACGGCATCCGGCGCCTCCTGGGTGTCGCTGCACCACGGCGGGGGCGTCGGCATCGGTCGTTCGATCCACGCCGGTCAGGTCACCGTGGCCGACGGCTCAGCGCTCGCCGCCGAGAAGCTCGAGCGCGTGCTGACGAACGACCCCGGCACCGGCGTCATGCGCCACGTCGACGCCGGCTACGAGCACGCCCGCGAGGTCGCCCGTGAGCGCGGCCTCAAGGTCCCGATGCTCTGACTGTGACAACCTCATGAGAGGTCAGAGGACGTCTCTCCGGACCCCCGGCAGGCGACGCTCTCTGACCTCTCACGGAAGGGAGACCCCGGATGACCGTGCTGATCACGAACATCGGCGAGCTGACGACCAACGTCCGCTCGGCCGACGGCGACCCGACCGGAACCCTGCACGACGCCGCCGTCCTCATCGACGACGGGCGGATCGTCTGGGTCGGCGCTGCGGCCGATGCCCCTCAGGCCGACGAGACGGATGACGCCGGCGGCGCCGCGGTCATCCCCGGATTCGTCGACAGCCACAGCCACCTCGTGTTCGGCGGCGATCGCGCCGTCGAGTTCGAGGCGCGGATGGCGGGGCAGAAGTACGCGGCGGGAGGCATCCGCTCCACGGTGGCCGCGACCAGGGCCGCGACGGACGATGAGCTGCGTGCGCGTCTGCGCGGCTTCATCGAGGAGCTGCGCGCTCAGGGAACGACGACCGTCGAGATCAAGAGCGGCTACGGACTGAGCGTCGTCGACGAGGAGCGGCTCGTCCGCCTCGCCGCCGAGGTGACGCCGGAGGTCACGTTCCTCGGCGCGCACGTGGTGCCCGCCGAGTACGCGGACCGCGGCGACGAGTACGTCGACCTCGTCACGGGGCCCATGCTCGACGCCTGCGCTCCCCACGCGAAGTGGATCGACGTGTTCTGCGAGACCGGTGCGTTCTCGGTGGAGCAGTCCCGCCGGGTCCTCGAAGCGGGCATCGCCCGAGGACTCGCTCCGCGCGTGCATGCGAGCCAGCTCGGCCCCGGCGACGGGGTGCGCCTCGCCGTCGAGCTGGGCGCGGCATCCATCGACCACGGCACCTACCTGACGGATGCCGACGTCGAGGCGCTCGCAGGGTCCGACACGGTGCTGACGCTGCTGCCCGGCGTGGAGTTCTCCACGCGCCAGCCGTACCCCGACGCCCGGCGTCTCATCGACGCGGGTGTGACGGTGGCGCTCGCGTGCGACACCAACCCCGGGTCGAGCTTCACGAGCTCCATGCCGTTCTGCATCGCCGTCGCCGTCCGCGACATGGGGATGACGCCGGCCGAGGCGGTCTGGGCCGCCACCGCCGGAGGCGCGGCGGCGCTGCGCCGCGACGACGTCGGCGTCATCGCCCCTGGGTATCGTGCGGATCTCGTGCTGCTGAAGGCCCCCACGCGCATCCACCTGGCGTACCGTCCCGGCGTGCCGCTCGTGGACCAGGTGTGGAAGGACGGGGTCGTCGTCGCCTGAGCGGACGACGACGACCCCGACCGCTCATTCGAGCGCGCGAGCGCAGACCACTGCCGCGGCGGCCGACCAGGCCTGCGGGCGGCACGCGGCAGGGTAGGGGACAGGGCGCCCGCCGGGCACCCTCTCGTCGCCGGCGTGCAGTTCGGGGACCCGGTACTCGAATCCCTCGGCGACGTCGATCAGCTGCGCCGCGACCGCACGCGCCTCGTCGGCGAGACCGGCGCGCAGCATGCCGTGGACGGCGATGGCCGTGTCGTGGGTCCACACGCTGCCGCCGTGATAGCTCAGCGGCCAGTAGCCGGCGGCTCCGGTCGAGAGGGTCCGGATGCCGAAGCCGCTGGACATCGATCGGCCCGTGAGCAGAGCCGCGCAGGCGCGCTCCTCCTCGGGGTCGAGGATGCCGGTGCCGATCAGGTGGCCGATGTTGCTCGTCAGAGAATCGACCGCGGCCCCGTGCGCATCGAGTGCGATGGCGGGATAGTGCCCCTCCTCGGTGCGCACCCAGTACGCGGCGCGGAAGCGGGCCCGCAGATCGGCCGCCCACTCGCGCAGTGCGGTGCCGCCCGTCTCTCCCAGCTGATCGAGCAGCCCGGCCCCGCGCACCGCCGCCTCGTAGGCGTACGCCTGCACCTCGCTGAGGGCGATCGGACCGTCGGCGAGCCGGCCGTCGCGCCACTGGATCGAGTCGCCCGAGTCCTTCCAGCCCTGGTTGGCGAGGCCGTGCCCCGACTCGTCGGCGTAGTCGATGAAGCCGCTGCCCGAGGCGTCCCCGTGCACGATCATCCAGTCGAGCGCCGCACGCAGGGCGGGAAGCAGCTCGCGCAGTTCGTCGTCTGGCATCCCCGCGTCCCGCGCGTCGGCGAGGAGGCACACCCACAGCGGCGTCGCGTCCACCGTGCCGAAGTAGAGGGGCGGCAGGTGCACGCCCTCGTTCGGCAGGGAGAGGATGCCGCTGCGGAGCTCATGCGGGATCTTTCCAGGGGCCTCCGCCGAGTCGGCATCCGTCGTCGTCCCCTGCAGGCGGGCGAGCACCCGCAGCGTCGACGCCGCCATCTCCGGCGCGGCGGCGAGAGCCAGTCGCGCCGCCCAGATCGAGTCGCGGCCGAACAGGGTGAAGAACCACGGGGCGCCCGCGGCGTAGAACGCATCGTCGGGGTGGTCGGGCAGAGCCAGCCGCAGCGCGTCGAGATCGGCGGTCGCCCTGTCCAGCCAGCGGGACGCTCGGGGGTCGACCGGGGAGGCGAGCCGGTGGGGTTCCGCGGGGGCGGCGGCGGAGACGACGAGCGTCGGATCGTCCATGGTCACCGACCAGGAGAGATCGAGCGAGCCGTGCGGCGGTATCACCGCACCCCAGGTCATCGTGATGCCGTGCTCGTCGGCGGTCACGGTCGCTCCGGCGGCGGCGAGCGTGAAGGACGCCTCGTCGGCACGGCAGACCGCGCCGTCCCACGACCAGGACGCCTCGGCGGAGAGCCCGGCCTTCACCTCCTGCATGGGCGCGAAGTCGGGGACGATGCGCACCGTGAGGTCGACGGGCACACCGTCGTCGAGGTGAGCGGAGACGCGGAGACGCTCCGAGAACGCGCCGGCCGTCACGGTGCGCTCGCGGTCGAGCCGCACCTTCGGGTCGGCCGAGTCGTCGTCGATGCCGCGCAGCACGTCGACGAGGAGCACACGGCGGGGGGTGGGGGAGGCGCAGCCGATCGATTCCAGCTCGGTGCCGCGCACGGCGACGTCGATCGCTCTGATGTGCCGCACGTCGCCGTGATAGACCCCGTGGATGGGTGCGGTTCCCATGCGCCCCTCGGCATCCGACCACACCTGGGTCGGCGCCTCGAGGGCGATCACTGCGTCGTGCAGCAGCGGTTGCAGCGGCGGGGTGGGGGTCATTCCTTGACGGCTCCTTCTGTGGTGTTCATGATGCGGCGCTGGAAGATGAAGAACATCACGGCGACGGGGATCGTCATGAGGAGCGCCGCCGCGAGCTTGATCGGGTACTGCGTGCCCTGGCTGAGCTGGCCGCTCGCGAGCGAGGCGACGCCCTTCGTCAGCGTGGTCAGAGCGGGATCGTTGGTGGACACGATGAAATGGCTCAGCTCGTTCCACGAGCCCTGGAACGACAGGATCACGATCGTCACGAGCGCCGGGGTCGCCATCGGCAGGACGACCGACCAGAACAGCCGGAACGTGCCGGCTCCGTCGATGCGCGCCTGCTCCTCGACGGAGACCGGGATCGACTCGAAGAAGTTCTTCATGATGAAGACTCCGGCGGCGTCGACGAGCAGCGGCAGGATCATCCCCGCATAGGAGTTGAAGATCCCGAGCTGGTTGATCACGAGGAACTTGGGGATCAGGAGCACGACCGCCGGCACCGACATGACGGCGACCAGAGCCGCGAAGACGACGCCCCGCCCTCGGAAGTGCAGACGTGCGAGCGCGTACCCCGCGAGCGAGTTGAAGAAGACCCGGCCCGCCGTCACGAAGATCGTCACGATCGCGCTGTTGACGAACCACGACGGGAAGTCGGAGTTCGCGAACAGGCGGTCATAGGCCGCGAAGGTCCACACCTGGGGGATGAGCGAGATGCCGCTGGATGCCGCGTCCTCGTCGGTCTTGAAGCTCGTCGCGACCTGGACCAGGAAGGGGTAGATGTAGATGAGCGCGAGCCCGATGAGCACGGCGTACAGCACGATCTGCCAGGTCAGCTGCTTGCGGGAGAGCCTCATGATGCACCGCCCTTCTCCGTGACCTGGTAGGCGCGGATGCGGCGCTGGGACACGGGGCGGTCGCGCAGCACCCAGCGCTGCACGAGGGTGAAGACGACGATGATCACGAAGAGGATGAAGGCGATCGCGGCGCCCTGGCCCCACTCCTGGTTGTTGAACGCCGACTGGTAGGAGAGGTAGGCGGGCGTCAGCGTGGTCTTGCTCGGCGCGCCGCGGGTTCCGGCGTAGATCTGGTCGAAGACCTGCCAGCATCCGATGAGGCCGAGGGTCAGGACCGTGAACAGGGTCGGCCGAAGCTGGGGGAGGGTGATCCGCCAGAAGCGCTGCCAGCCGTTCGCGCCGTCCATCATCGCTGCCTCCTCGACGTCGCCGCCGAGGTTCTGGAGCCCGGCGAGGAAGAGAAGCATGAACGTCCCGGACGTCGTGAAGACCGCCATCAGGATGTAGGCGCTCATCGCGATGGACGGGCCGGAGAGCCAGTCCCACCAGGAGACCCCCAGCATCCCGCCCTGGGCGAGCGCAGCGGGTCCGCTGTCGCCGAGGAGGAGATGCAGGATGCCGCGCGGATCGTTGAACCAGTTCGGCCCGTTGAGGCCGAACCAGGACAGCACGTCGTTGACCGCTCCGCTCGCCGAGAACAGGAACATCCACAGCACGGTGATCGCGACGGAGCTGGTGACGGAGGGGAAGTAGTAGGCGGTGCGGAAGAAGCCGCGGCCGCGCAGCATCGCCCTGTTGACGAGGACCGCGAGGAACAGCGCGAGCGCCGTCTGCAGCGGCACCACCAGCACGACGTACCAGGCGTTGTTGCGCAGCGCGGTGCCGAAGTCCTTGGTGGCGAGTCCGCCGTCGGTGAGGACCGCGGCGTAGTTGTCGGCGCCGACGAACGACACCGAGCCGGCGAGGGGGCTTCCGCGGCCCGCCCAGTCGGAGACGCTCACCCACAGCGCCATGAGCACCGGGACGAGGAGGAAGACGCCGAGGATGGCGATCACCGGCGCGGTGAACAGCCACCCGGCTGCGGCCTCGCCGCGGCGGAGCCCGGAGGATCCGCCGCGACGAGGCGTGGCCAGAGCGGTCATGGTTACTTGACGACCGCTTCGAGGTTGGACTGGACGGAGTCGAGGATCGTCGCGGGGTCGGCGGTCTTCAGCGACTCGAGCTGCGCGTTGAAGTCGGAGACGACGTCGGCCGCCCCGTCCTGGTTCGGCGGGAACTGCGCGTAGTCGGCGCCGGCGAGGAAGGGGGCGAGGGCGGCGTTGTCGGCCGTCCAGGCGTCGGCTGCCGACTTGATCGAGGGCATGGGGCCGAACGCCTTCGAGAAGGCCAGCTGGCTGTCGGCGCTCGTGAGGTACTCCACGAGGTCGAGGGCGGCCTTCTGGTTGGGGCTGTCGGCCGCCATGCCCCAGCAGTTGGTGAACTGCAGGGTGCCCTGGCCGCTGGGGCCGGCGGGGAGCTCCGCGACGGTGTAGTCGACGGACGAGTAGTCGTTGGTCATCGCCCCGGTGATCCAGTTGCCTTCGATCACCATCGCGGCGGAGCCCTTGCCGAGTGCCTCCCCGCCCCATCCGGCGCCGACGTCCTTGGCGAAGGCGAAGGTGCCGTCCGCGAGGTGCGACTTCACGTAGGTCAGAGCGTCGACGTTCGCCTGGTCGCTTGCGATGGCCTTGCCGTCCTTCACGAGGCCGCCGCCCGCCTGCGCCATGAAGGTGCCGACGCGCTGGTACTCGGCGCCGAACGCGAGGCCCACGTGCTCGGGCGTCGTGAGCTTCTGCGCGACGGAGGCCAGGTCGTCCCAGGTCTTCGGCAGATCGGCGTCGGTGAGGCCGGCATCCGCCCACATCTTCGTGTTGATGACGAGCGCGAGGGTGGAGAAGTCCTTCGGCGCGCAGTAGAAGTCGCCGTCGACGGTGAAGTTCTCGACGAGCGAGGGGTAGAAGTCGTCCTTGTTCTTCAGGTCGTCTCCGTAGGCCTTCAGAGAGCCGTTCGATGCGTAGCCGGCGATCTGGTCGGTGGAGAGATAGAAGAGGTCGGCGGGCTTGCCCGCGGCGAACCCCTGGGAGAGCTCCTGGTTGAGGTCGCTGGCCACCTGGAGGGAGGTCTTCGTGCCGGACTTCGCGGTCCAGTCGTCCAGCGCCTTCTGCACGGCGGCGGTCTCGGCATCGCCCGAGGAGCCGATGAGGACGGTGAGCGCGTCGTCGGAGGAGGTGAGGCCGCCGGCATCCGGCTTCGCGTCTCCTCCGGAGAAGCCGGATCCGCAGCCGGTGAGCACCAGGGTGCTGCTGATCAGCACCGCTCCGGTGCCGAGGACTGCGCGTGTGATGTGCCGTGTCATGGTCTCTCTCCTTTGATGAGTCACTGCGGGCGACGGCCGCGTGCGGCTCGTGCGAGTTCGGGAAGGGTAGGAATTTGAACGATCAAATCCTGTGTGGAATAGGCTAGGGGCGAGGGCGCGGAAGTGTCAACCCCGCACCTGTGACCCAGGCCGTGAACGAGGAGGTGCGATGGCGAAGGCGCCCACTGTCGAAGACGTCGCCGAGCACGCCGGAGTCTCCCGCCAGACGGTCTCGAACGTGCTCAACACGCCAGACATCGTGCGTCCGGCCACGAGGGAGCGCGTGCTCGCCGCCATCGACGCCCTCGGCTACCGACGCCATGCCGCCGCGCGACAGCTCCGACTGCGGCGCAGCTCGACCATCGGCATCCGCCTCGACCCCTACGTCGGCGGCATCTCCGGAGTCGTGCTCGACAGGTTCGTGCACGCCATCACCGAGCACGCGAGTGAGCGGGGCATGCGCATGCTCGTCTACGCCGCTCGCACTCCGGAGGAGGAGATCGCCCGCCTCGCGGAGCTGTGGGAGGGGTCGGAGATCGACGCGGCGATCATCACCGGCACCATGCGCGACGACCCCCGCGTGGGCCGGCTCGACGATTCGGGACTGCCGTTCATCTCGTTCGGACGGCCGTGGGGAGAAGACGACATCGCCGACCCGCGGCACCTGTGGGTCGACGTCGACGGCGCGGCCGGCACCCGCGCGGCGACGGAGCACGCGCTGACCTTCGGCGGCCGTGTCGCGTTCCTCGGCTGGCCATCCGGCTCCGGCACGGGCGACGACCGCGAGCGCGGGTGGATCGAGGCGATGCGCGCGGCCGGCGCGAAGGGTGCGCGGGTCGTCGCCGACGACTCGGTGCCGCAGGTGAGGGCGAGCGTCGCGCGCGCCCTCGACGAGGGACTGGATGCCGACGCCGTCGTCTGCGCGAGCGATTCGCTCGCCGTCGGCGCTCTTCTCGCGCTCTCCGATGCGCGGCGGTCGGTTCCCGTCATCGGCTTCGACAACACCCCGACCGCGGAGGCGCTGGGGTTCTCCAGCGTCGAGCAGCGCCCGGAGGACGTGGCCGCGGCCATCCTGGAGCTCATGATGGGCCCGACAGGCGACGTCGTCGCCCCGCGCCGTGTCCAGTCAGGCTCGGCGCACGCCCTGATCACCCCTGAGCTCGTGGTGCGCTGACCGCCTCGAGCACGTGCGCGAGGCGCTCCTGCGGATCGCCGGAGACGACCAGGAGAGCAGGCAGGGCTCCGTCGCGTTCGAGGTCGTCGACGATCTCCAGGAGCGCATCGTCCATCGCGTCCCTCAGCTCGGGGTCCTCATCGTCGGGGACGAGGATCGGATGCCGCCTGTCGAGGGGGAGCACGACGACGAGGTCGATCTCGCGCATGGAGGCGGCGGCGATCTCCGTGGCTCTGGCGAGAAGAGACCCGTCGCTGCGCCCCAGGGACTCCAGGGCGGTGAGATAGGCGACGAAGTCCAGTGGCCCCCGCTCGGACACGACGGAGGGCTCGTGCGCGGTCTCGCGCAGCCGTGCGGCGGTGACCGCCAGCTGCGCGGCGAAGCTGCGCTCTCCGGTGGGGGCGTCGTCGTCGATGTCGTCGAAGGGGTCGCCGAGCACGAGGTACTCGGGCAGCGCGGCGCGGAGGTCGGCGATCAGGGTGCTCTTGCCGCTCGCGTGGGTTCCGGAGACGACGATCCTCATCGTCGGGAGTGCAGTCCTGCGAGCAGCTCCAGCACGCAGAGCGCGGCGAGGCGGACGGTGCGGGCGTCGTCGGCGTCCGCCGTCGCGTCGACCTCCGCCAGGTCGGCGCTGACGACCCGGGGGTCTGCGGCGACAGCGCGCGTCAGCGCGCGGAGCTCCCAGGCGGCGAGCCCGCCGGGGATGCTCGCAGGGCACCCCGGCGCCACCGAGCGGTCGCACACGTCCACGTCGATGTCCAGGTGCACGCGGGGCGCGGCTCCGGCCCCGGCGATCTCCAGCGCCTCCGCGACGACGTCGTCGATGCCGCGGCGGCGCAGCTCGTCGAGCGTGATCACCCGGATGCCCCAGTCGGCCGCCCGCTTCGCGTACGCCGCGGAGTTCGCGAAGTCGGCGATGCCGATCTGCACGATGTGCGCGGGGTCGATGCGCGAGGTCTCCAGCGTGGCCGCAGCGGGAGCGTCTTCGACGAGTCTGCGCACGGGCGTGCCGTTGGAGACGCCGTCGCGCAGGTCGAAGTGCGCGTCGAAGGTGATGAGGCCGGTGGCCTCGGCGCCGAGGGCCACGGGGTAGGTGAGGGAGTTGTCGCCGCCGAGAGCGATCACGAGTTCGGCGGATGCCGTGAGCTCCCGCACGCGGGAGATCACATCGGACTCTCCCGCGTCGCCGTCCGGCTCGTGGACGTCGCCGGCGTCGGCGATGCGCAGCGCCTCGTTCAGATCGACGATCGGCGGCCCCATCAGCGTGGCGCCGTAGCGGGGCAGCGCCTCGCGGATCGCGGCCGGGGTCGCGTGGGCGCCGGTCGGGGAGAGCGAGGTGCGCCACACCGGCACGCCGAGCAGCACGGCATCCGCCGTGGAGTCGAAGGCCGGCCAGCCGCCTGCGCGCGGCCAGAGGGGATCGTGCGACAGTGCCATGGTTCAGACTCCGGGGATCAGGGCGTGGGCGATGGTGAAGATGGCGAGTCCGGCGAGAGCGCCGACGACGGTGCCGTTCAGACGGATGTACTGCAGGTCGCGTCCGACCATGAGCTCGATCTTCTCCGTGGTCTCGGCCGGGTCCCAGCGTTCGACGGTGTCGGTGATGATCGAGGCGATGTCGTGCCGGTAGCGGTCGACGAGGAAGACCGCGGCATCCGAGACCCAGGTGTCGACGCGGTGCTGCAGCGCGGCATCCGTCGTGAGGCGCTCGCCGACCTCCTGGAGCGCCTGCACGAGCCGTCGCCGAAGTCCGCTCTCGGGGTCGGCGAGGGCGGAGAGGAGCCCGTTCTTCGCCGTGTTCCACGCCTCGGCGGCGAGGGCGCCGACCCGAGGGCTGTCGAACAGGGAGGCCTTCGCGTTCTCGAGCTTGGTGCGGGTCGCAGGGTCGTGCTGCAGGTTGTCGGCGAGGCGGGTGAGGTAGCCGTCGATCGCGAGCCGGGCGGGATGCCGGGGGTCGGCCTTCACCGCGTTCACGAACCGCACGGCCTCGTTGTAGGCGGTCTCGTCGACGAATCGATGCGCCAGACGAGGCACCCACGAGGGCAGGCGGCGGGAGATGAGTCCGTTGAAGGCGACGGCGTTGGCGTTCAGCCAGGTGGCGATGCTGTCGACGGCGAGGTCGACGGCGCCGTGGTGGGCGTCGGCCGCGACGATCTTCTCCAGCCACACTCCGGCCGGCGTGCCCCACTCCGGGGCGACGAGGTGCTCGCGGGCGAGGTCGGTGATGAGGTCGCGCACGTCGTCGTCGCTGAGGGCGTTGAGCACCGCGGTGGCGACCGTCGCTCCCTCCGTGCCGACGCGTTCGGCGTGCGCGGGCTCGCGCAGCCACTCGCCGGCCCGCAGCGCGATCGGGGTGCTGGAGAGCTTCGTGCGCACGACGTCCGCTGCGAGGAAGTTCGTCTCCACGAACTCCCCGAGCGTGCGGCCGATCTCGTCCTTGCGGCTCGGGATGATCGCCGTGTGCGGGATCGGGATGCCGAGCGGATGCCGGAACAGCGCCGTCACGGCGAACCAGTCGGCCAGGGCGCCGACCATGCCGCCCTCGGCTGCGGCGCGCACATAGGAGAGCCAGCCGACGCGCTCCTGAAGGGCGAAGGCGATGACGAAGGCGAGCGCCATGAAGATCAGCGCGCCGAGCGCGACGGCCTTCATGCGGCGGAGCGCGCGCAGTCGGTCCTGGTCGGCGGGGGAGAGCTGCGTCATCGGCGTTCGCGGCATGGAGTCATCCTTTCACGCGATCACCGGGCGGGGCGTGGTCGGGGGGATGAAGCGTCTCGGCGCCCAGACAGGATCACCTGTGTAGTACCATCACTACATTCTGAATCGAGGTGCACGATGTTCACCATGAGCGCTCGAGAGTTCAATCAGTCCGTCGCGCGTGCGCAGCGTGTCGCCGACGGTGAGCCGGTGCTGATCACCAGGCGCGGCGAGCCGGCGTATGTGCTGCTCAGCATCGAGGAGTACGAACGGATCGTTCCAGCCCGACCGGGGTCGATGCTCGAGCTTCTCGCGATGCATGATGACGACCTCGCGCACGACGACGGCGCGTTCGACCGCATCATCGACGAGATCGTCGCCGACCGGAAGAACGACTTCGGTCGCCCTCCGATCGAGTTCTGAGCGATGTATCTGGTCGATACGAACACCTTCTCCGAGGCGCGGCGCGGGGGAGAGCTCGGAAGCGCTGCGCGGACGTGGATGGAAGGAGTGGTCCCTGACGCCCTGCACATGAGTGCGATCACGGACTACGAGTTGGAGCTCGGAGTTCTCGGACTTCACAGACGCGACCCGCAGCAGGCGAGGGCGCTCAGGCAGTGGTTGAGTGTGATCCGCCAGAGCCTCGGCCCGCGGATCCTCCCCGTCTCTCCCGAGATCGCGCGGACGTGCGCCGCGCTCAACGTGCCGAATCGGCGGCCGTGGGCGGACGCGCTCATCGCCGCCACCGCACTGCATCACGGGCTGACCGTCGTCACTCGCAACGAGAAGGACTTCGACGTCCCCGGGCTCGCGGTGATCAACCCCTTCTCGAGCTGATCGGCCGGCGTCCGGCCCACGCGAGTACGCTCGATTCCGTGATCGAAGACATCAAGAAGCGCGCCCTGCACCGCACCAGCATCCTCGAGGGCCAGATGCGCGGCGTCGCGCGGATGATCGAGAACGAGGAGTACTGCATGGACATCATCACCCAGTCCCGTGCGATCCAGAAGTCCCTGGAATCCCTCAACAGGCTCCTGCTGGAGAACCACCTGCGCACGCACGTCACGCACATGTTCGAGGAGGGCGGCGACGAACGCGACAAGGCGGTCGTCGAGCTCCTCAAGGCGTTCGACTTCGATTCGAAGTAGACGACTTGATCGCACGTTGATTCGTGATCTCGCAACGGAAATCGTTGCGAGAGGTCCAACTGGCCTCGGTTTTCGCTGTACCTGACGCGATTCGTGTGTTTGACTGTCCCCCAGTGATTCTCAATGGGGAGGCTTCATGCCCGATTCCACCGGCGGCGTCAGCATCGACGGCGTCACCAAGCTCTACGGCGCCGCCACGGCCGTCGACCATCTGACCCTCGACATCCAGCCCGGCGAGTTCCTCTCCCTGCTCGGGCCCTCCGGCTGCGGCAAGACGACGACGCTCCGGATGATCGCCGGGTTCGAGTATCCGGATGCCGGCGACATCCGCATCTCCGGTCGCAGCGTCCTCGACCTGCCTCCGCACAAGCGCGAGGTCAACACCGTGTTCCAGGCATACGCGCTGTTCCCGCACATGACCGTCGCCGAGAACGTGGCGTACGGCCTGCAGCAGCGCAGGGTGCCCAAGGCCGAGCAGCGCGAGCGCGTCGCCGAGGCTCTCGACATGGTGCAGCTGCGCCGCTTCGCCGATCGCAAGCCCACCCAGCTCTCCGGAGGGCAGCAGCAGCGCATCGCCCTGTCGCGCGCGCTGATCAACCGGCCCAGCGTGCTCCTGCTCGACGAGCCACTCGCCGCCCTCGACCGTCAGCTCCGCGAGGAGATGCAGCTCGAGCTCAAGCTGCTGCAGGCGAGGCTCGGCACCACGTTCGTCTTCGTCACCCACGATCAGGCCGAGGCGCTGTCGATGAGCGACCGCATCGCGGTGATGCGGGCCGGCCGCATCGAACAGCTCGCCGAGCCCGCGGAGATCTACGCCGAACCGGCATCCGCGTACGTGGCGTCCTTCATCGGACAGCAGAACTTCGTGCACGGCGCCGTGCGCGCCGACGGCACCTCCCTCGACACCGGGATCGGCGTGATCGGCGGACGATGGGGTGGGGAGAGGGTCGCATCGGGGCAGGCGGCGGTGGCCGCGATCCGGCCGGAGTACGTGCGCCTCGAGGCGGAGGGAGAAGCCGGCATACCCGGTCGCGTCCTCGGGGTGTCGCACCTCGGCGAGACCCTGCAGGTCGCCGTGCAGGTCGGCGGCGAGTCCACCTTCCTCTCGAGGATGCCCGCTCCCACGGCGCCGCGGATCCAGGTGGATGACGATGTGCGCTGCGTATGGGATGCCGCGGACGTGCGGCTGTTCGCCGCCGACGGCATCCCCACCACGGCGACGCACGTCATCGCACTGCCGAAGGCCGCCGCATGACCGGGGCGCCCCCGGTGCGCGTGCTGGCGGACCGCGGCGCGGCGCACATCATCCGCACCGAGCTGACCAGGCGAGGGTTCCTCGCGACGGCGCTCGCCGCGACCGGGACGGTGCTGTTCACCGCGTGCGCTCCCGGCCAGGTCGGCGCGGCCCCGCAGGCTCATGGCGGTCCGCTCGAGGACAAGCTGTCGATCTACACGTGGAGCGACTACGACGCCCCCGAGGTCCTCGATGCGTTCAGCGCGAAGAAGGGGCCCAGGATCGTCGTCGACGCCTTCAACTCGAACGAGGAGCTGATCGCGAAGCTGGTCGCGGCTCGGGGCACCAGCGGATACGACATCGTCGTGCCCAGCGGCCTGTTCGTCACGCCGATGGCCGAGAACGGGCTGCTCGAGGAGCTCGACCTCGACCTGATCCCGAACTTCGCCACGATGAATCCGAACTTCATCCACCGCTCCTTCGACCCCGACAACCGGTACTCGATCTGCAAGGCATGGGGCACGACCGGCTTCGTCTACGACCGCCGCGTCATCACCAGGGAGCTGACCGACTGGGCGGACTTCATCGATGCGGCGCAGAACGAGGCGTCGGGCAAGGTGTCGCTGCTCGACGATCCCGCTCCGATGTGCGGCATCTACTTCTGGTCGCACGGCATCGACTGGAACACCACGAAGAAGGCAGACCTCGACGCGTGCGAGAGATTCCTCGTGAAGGAGCTCGCCCCGCACGTCTCGACCTTCGACTCCGCGCCGGGAGGGCAGGTGATCCCGCAGGCCTCCGCCGCGCTCGTGCAGTCGTACAGCGGCGACGCGCGCACCGGCATGAACGAGTCCGACGACCCCGAACGCTGGCAGTGGGTGCTCGGCGCCCCCGCCACCGAGCTCTGGATGGACAACTGGGCGATCGCCAAGGGCGCACCGCACCCCGAGGCCGCCCACGCGTTCATCGACTTCATGATCGCGCCCGACGTGCAGCTCGCGCAGGTCGACTACATCGGCTACGACACGGGTGTGCAGGGCACGCAGAAGAAGGCGGAGGACGCCGGGCTCGAGAGGCTCGACATGGTCTACTTCGACGACGCGCAGGTGGAGACGATGCACGAGCAGGAGTTCACCGAGGCGCAGGAGCGGATCGTCTCGATCTGGAACGCGACGAAGGCGGCCGCCGGTGCGTAAGCTCAGGATCCGCTTCGGCCTCGCCCTCCCCGCGTGGGTGTGGCTCATCATCTTCTTCCTCGTGCCGATCGGCGTGGTGATCTGGTACAGCTTCGGATACAAGCCCAGCATCTTCGCCACGAACTCGAACGACAGGCTGTCGTTCGACCGCTACGTCGAGGCGCTGTCGCCGACCTTCTTCACGACGTTCCAGAACACGCTCTGGGTCGGCGTCACCGGCACGCTGCTGTGCCTCCTGATCGGCGCGCCCGTGGCCTACTGGATCGCGGTGAAAGCCGCTCCGTCGCGGAGGGGGATGCTCCTCGCCCTCGTCATGGTGCCGTTCTGGACGAACTTCCTGGTGCGGACCATCGGATGGCAGGTGATCCTCGCCCCCGAGGGGTGGCTCTCGCAGGCGCTGCAGTTCATCGGCGTCATCCCCGGCCCGCTCGAGATGCTCAACACCAGAGGGGCGGTGCTCCTCGGCGTCGTCTACAACTACCTGCCGCTGATGATCCTCCCGCTGTACGTCGCGTTCGACCGCGTCAGTGGACCGCTGCGCGAGGCGAGCAAGGACCTCGGCGCGAACAGCGTCACGACGTTCCTGCGGGTCACGGTGCCGATGGCGCGCCCCGGGATCATCGCCGGCATCCTTCTGGTGTACATCCCTCTCATGGGCGACTACATCACCGCCACCGTGCTCGGCGGCGCGAAGGGCAACATGGTCGGCCAGATCGTCGCCAGCCAGTTCCAGACGGCGCAGAACTGGGCGCTCGGTTCGGCGATGGCGGTGCTGCTCATCCTCACCATCGCCCTGTCGATCGGGGTGGCGGCGCTGCTGCTGTGGCTCGTCACGATCCCGGTGCGACGACGCAACCGGCTCATCCTCGGGGAGGCATCATGACCAGGCGCGGCATCACACGACACCTTCTGCCGATCTGGGCGACTCTGGTGTTCCTCTTCCTGTTCCTGCCGATCATCGTGATCATCGTGTACTCCTTCAACGTCGGTCGGCTGCTCGTGTCGTGGGACCACTTCGGGTTCGACTCGTTCGCCGCCATCGTCACGAAGCCCGCGATCCGCGACGCCGTCCTGGTGTCTCTGCGCACGGGCCTGCTCGCGGCGGTCTTCGCGACCGCCCTCGGAACGCTCGCCGGCATCGCCATGGCGCGGACGCCCGGCAGGTGGGTCGGCTGGTTCCTGGCGATGCTGCTGCTGATCTCGGTGACGCCGGAGATCGTGGACGCGGTGGCGCTGCTGCCGTGGATGGTGTTCCTCGGGCAGGACCTGGGGATGAGCGTCTTCAACGACGGCACGGTGCGGCTCGTCGTCGGGCAGTCGCTGTTCTCCATCGCGATCGTGTCGTACATCGTGCGGGCGAGGCTGGTGGGTCTGGACGCGCGGCTCGAGGAGGCGTCCGCGGATCTGTACGCCCCGCCGTTCCGCACGTTCATGAAGGTGACGCTGCCGCTCGCGATGCCGGCCGTGCTCGCCGGATTCCTGCTCTCGTTCACGCTCGGGCTCGACAACACCGTCGTCTCGGCGTTCGTCCAGGTCTCGGGCACGACCCCGTGGCCGGTCTACGTGCTCAGCGCGCTGCGCAGCGGCCTGCGCCCCGAGATCGCCGCGGTGTCGACGATCATGCTGCTCGTGACGCTGCTGGCGCTCGCGCTGGTGGCCGTGGTGCTGAAGAAGGCCGGCGACTCCGCGACCGACATCGCCCGCACGATGGCGGGCGGCTGAGGGTTCACCTCCCGAACGCGAGAACTCCTCCCGAACCTGTGCGGCTCGGGAGGAGTTTCTCTGCAACGGGTCAGCTCGCGGCGTGCTCGTCCGCGACGGTGAGGGCCTCGTCGATCGCGGACAGGCCGCGCACGAGCTCCTCTTCGGAGATGACCAGCGGGGGAGCGACGTGCACGCGGTTGAAGTGCGTGAACGGCCAGACGCCGGCCTTCTTTGCGGCGGCGGCGAAGGCGCCCATGGGCGCGGCATCCGCTCCCGAGGCGTTGAAGGGCACCAGCGGCTCGCGGGTCTCCCTGTCGCGCACCAGCTCGATCGCCCAGAACAGGCCGCGTCCTCTGACGTCGCCGACGCTCGGGTGCTTCTCGGCCCAGGACCGCAGCGTCGGCTCCACCACGCGGGCGCCGAGGTCGCGCACGCGCTCCAGGATGCCGTCACGACGGAACACCTCGAACGTGGCGACACCTGCAGCGCACGCGAGCGGGTGACCGGAGTAGGTCAGGCCGCCGGCGAAGGGCACGGTGTCGAACGCCTTCGCGATGGCGTCCGAGATGACGACGCCGCCGAGCGGGACGTAGCCCGAGTTGACGCCCTTCGCGAAGGTGATGAGGTCGGGCTTCGCGTCGAACGCGTCGATGCCGAACCACTCGCCCAGACGACCGAAGCCGACCATGACCTCGTCGGCGATGTAGACGATGCCGTAGCGGTCGCACAGTTCGCGCACGCCCTGCAGGTAGTCGGGCGGCGGGATCAGAACGCCGTTGGTGCCGACGACGGTCTCGATGATGATCGCCGCGATCGTCTGCGGACCCTCGAGCTGGATGGTCTGCTCGAGGTGGGCGAGCGCGCGCTCGGCCTCCTGCTCCTGCGTCTCCGAGTGGAACGGCGAGCGGTACAGGTACGGCCCGAAGAAGCGCACGGCGCCGGAGTCGACGGTGTCGTTCGCCCAGCGCCGAGGGTCGCCCGTGAGCGAGATCGCCGTGGCCGTGGAGCCGTGGTAGCTGCGGTACATCGAGAGCACCTTGCGGCGCCCGGTCGACTGCCGCGCCATGCGCACGGCGTACTCGTTGGCCTCGGCGCCGCCGTTGGTGAAGAAGACCTTCTCCATGCCGTCCGGCGCGACCTCGGCGATGAGCCGTGCGAGCTCGCCGCGCACGTCGTTCGCCACGGACGGCTGGATGGTCGCCAGGCGCCCGGCCTGCCGCTGGATCGCCGACACGAGATCAGGATGCTGGTGTCCCAGGTTCAGGTTCACCAGCTGGCTGGAGAAGTCGAGGTAGGCGTTGCCCTGGTAATCCCAGAACGTCGAGCCCTCGCCCGCGGCGACCGGAAGCGGGTCGATGAGGCCCTGCGCGCTCCACGAGTGGAAGACGTGCCCGCGGTCGTCCGCACGCACCTGAGCTTCGGCAGCCGCGTCGGGCAGCGCGTGCGCGGCTCCGTGTCGGTCGGTGTAGTTCGTCATGTCGGTGCCTTTCGAGAACCGTGTCCGATCAGTGGTTGCTGGGGAAGCCCAGGTCGATCTGCGAGGGGGTGTGGTCGGGCCAGCGGGTGGTGACGACCTTGGACCGAGTGTAGAAGTGCACCGATTCGGGGCCGTAGATGTGGGAGTCGCCGAACAGCGAGTCCTTCCAGCCGCCGAAGGAGTACGCGCCGATCGGCACGGGGATCGGCACGTTCACGCCGACCATGCCGACCTCGATGTCGAACTCGTACTGACGTGCGGTGCCCCCGTCGCGCGTGAAGATCGCGGTGCCGTTGCCGTAGGAGTTGGAGTTCACGAGCTCCACGGCGTCTGCATAGCTCTCCACGCGGACCACGGAGAGCACGGGGCCGAAGATCTCGTCCTCGTAGACCTTCATGCCGGGACGGACGTGGTCGACGAGGCTCACGCCGATGAAGAACCCGTCGGAGTCGAACTGCTGAGTGGTGCCGTCGACGACGACGGTCGCGCCCTCGGCCGCTGCGCCCGTGACGTAGGAGGCGACGCGATCGCGGTGCTCGCGCGTGATGAGCGGACCCATCTCGCTCGCGGCATCCGTTCCGTCGCCGATCGTGAGCCCCTGGATGCGCGAGGAGATCGCGTTGATGAGGTCGTCGGCGACGTCGCCGACCGCGACCAGCACCGAGACGGCCATGCAGCGCTCGCCGGCGGATCCGTAGGCCGCGGAGATCGCGGCGTCGGCCGCGGCGTCGATGTCGGCGTCCGGCATCACGACCATGTGGTTCTTCGCGCCGCCCAGCGCCTGGACGCGCTTGCCGGCGGCAGAGGCGCGCTGGTAGATCGAGCGGGCGATGGGGGTGGATCCCACGAAGCTGATCGCGTTCACGCGCGGCGACTCGAGCAGCGCGTCGACCGCCTCCTTGTCGCCGTTGACGACGTTGAGGACGCCGGCGGGCAGACCCGCCTCCTGGAAGAGCTTCGCGAGCCAGATCGCCGCCGACGGGTCCTTCTCGCTGGGCTTGAGGACGACCGTGTTGCCGCAGGCGATCGCGGAGGCGACCATCCACAGCGGCACCATGACCGGGAAGTTGAAGGGGGTGATCGCGGCGACGACGCCGACCGGCTGCTTCACGGAGTGCACATCGACGCCGCGGGCGACCTGCTCGCTGCGCTCGCCCTTGAGCAGGTGCACGAGACCTGCGGCGAACTCGACGTTCTCGATGCCTCGCGACACCTCGCCCGCGGCATCCGACAGCACCTTGCCGTGCTCGTTCGTGACGATCGCGGCGAGCTCGGGGGTGCGCTCCTTGAGAAGCTGGCGCAGGCGGAAGAACACGTCGGCGCGCTTGATCAGGCTCGTCTCGCGCCACGCGGGCAGAGCGGCGGCAGCGGCGGCGATGGCGGTCTCGACCTCGGCGGTCGACGCGAATGCGACCTCCCTGGCGACCTCGCCGGTGGCGGGGTTGAAGATCTTGCCGGTGCGGGCCGCCTCGGCGGTCTCCACTCCGTCGATGACGTGACGAACGATGTCCACGGTTCTCCTTCGAGCTGGAAGCGCTTATCGAACACTCTGACCGGGGTTCGATACGCTGGTACTTCTCAATGATCACAGAGGGGAACGGCGATCAGCGATGTCAGAACGTCAGGACTTCGGCGCAGATCAGACAGATCGTCCGGCGCGACGTGATGCGCTGCTGACCGTGGCGGACGTGCTCGCCGAGCCGGTGCTGCAGGCGGGCTCTCCGGAGGTGATCGTCGGGGGAGGAGCCCTCGACGCCGAGGTGCGCTGGGCGCATGTCTCCGACAGCGCCGCCGTCGCCCGTCTGCTCGACGGTGGAGAGCTGCTGCTCAGCACCGGGGCGGGGTGGCCGTCGGATGCGGGGGAGCTGCGCTCGTTCGCACAGGCGCTGCATCGTGCGGGGATCGCGGGCATCGTCGTCGAGCTCGGCTCCGGGCACGCGCGCGTCCCCGATCCCGTGATCGACGTGTGCGTCGAGGCGGAGCTGGCGCTGATCGCGCTGCACGCGGAGATCAAGTTCGTCACGGTCACCGAGGCCGTGCACCGGGCGCTGATCGCGGCGCAGACCGACGCGCTTCGTGAGCGCCAGCGACTGCACGAGCTGTTCACGGCGCTGAGCCTTCAGGGAGCCCCGGCCGATGTCGTGGTGTCGGAGACGGCGAAGGCGCTGGGCGCCCCTGTCGTCCTGGAGAACCTCGCGCACGAGGTGATCGCGCTGGAGGCGCTGCGGATGCCGGTGGCCGAGGCGCTGAGGGATCTCGGGGAGGCCGATCGCGTCCCGGTGCAGGCGAGAGGGGTGCGGTGGGGGACGCTCCTGGCGCTGCCTGGACCCGCGCATCCTGCGGGTCGCCTCACGGTGCTGGAGCAGGGGGCGACCGCGCTCGCCTTCGGATGCCTCGCCGACGGCGGCGACGCCGAGTGGTCGGTGCTCGCCCAGAGCGGCATCATCGACGACCTGCTGGGGGCGCGGTTCGCGAGCCCCGACGACATCGCCGCACGCCTCGCCGCCGGGGGCTTCGCCGTCGCGGATCGGCAGTGCCACGGAATCGTCGCTCGCGGCGCACGCTCGGCCAGCGAACTCGCGTATCGCGCCAGGCAGGCGGGATGCGCCGTCGTGGCCGCCCGGGTGGGCGACGACGACGTGGCGCTGCTGTCGCTGCCGGCATCCGTCGTGCTCACCGACGAGCTGGTGGTCCGCATCGCGGGCGGCGAGCGGGCGGTCTTCGTCGGGCCGCCGGCCGACGGCGTGCTCGATCTGCTCTCCTCCCTCCGCGCCGCGCGCGACCTGGCGGCGAGCGATCGCTCCGACGCGGGCGCTCGGGTGCGTCGCGTCGACGACCGTCCGCTCGAGCGCCTGGTCGCCTCACTGCGCGACGATCACCGCCTGCACGCGCACAGCGAGCGGATGCTCGCACCCCTCGTCGCCTACGACCGCGAACGCCGAGGCGATCTGCTCGACGTGCTCGGCGCACTCGTCGCTCATCCGGGCAACCGCTCTGCGGCGGCATCCGCCAGCCATCTCTCCCGGTCGGTGTTCTACCAGCGGATCACGCTGATCGGCGATCTGCTGGACGCCGACCTCGACGACGGCGAGACGCTCGCGGCGCTCCACCTCGCGCTGCTGGCGAGGCGGAGCACCGCGGGGAGCTAGAGGACCCCCTGCGCGCGGGTCAGCACATCGCGGAGGATCTGCTCGATCTCGCGGAACTCGGACGGCCCGATCGTGAGTGGCGGTGCGAGCTGGATCACGGGGTCGCCGCGGTCGTCGGCGCGACAGTACAGCCCCGCCTCATAGAGTGCGGGGGAGAGGAAGCCGCGCAGCAGGCGCTCGGACTCCGCGTCGTCGAACGTCTCGCGGGTCGTCTTGTCCTTGACCAGCTCGATGCCGAAGAAGTACCCGTCGCCGCGGACGTCTCCCACGATGGGCAGGTCGCTGAGCTTCTCGAGCTCGGCGCGGAACAGGGGGGAGTTCTCCCGCACGTGCGCGTTGAGGTTCTCCTCGTCGAAGATCGCGAGGTTCTCCAGCGCGACCGCGGCCGACACGGGGTGCCCGCCGAAGGTGTAGCCGTGATAGAAGGTCGTGTCGCCCTTCGAGAACGGCTCGTAGATGCGGTCGCTGACGATGGTCGCGCCGATCGGGGAGTAGCCGCTGGTCATGCCCTTGGCGCACGTGATCATGTCGGGCACGTAGCCGAGTCCCGTGCACGCGAAGGTGTGGCCGAGACGACCGAAGGCGCAGATGACCTCGTCGGACACGAGCAGCACGTCGTACTTGTCGCAGATCGCACGGACCCTGGCGAAGTAGCCGGGAGGCGGCGGGAAGCACCCGCCGGAGTTCTGCACGGGCTCGAGGAACACCGCGGCGACCGTCTCCGGGCCCTCGAAGAGGATCATCTCCTCGATGCGGTCGGCGGCCCAGCGGCCGAACAGCTCGATGTCGTCAGACGGCGCGCCCATCTCGGCGGCGCGGTAGAAATTCGTGTTCGGCACGCGGAATCCACCGGGGGTGACCGGCTCGAACATCGCCTTCATGGCGGGGATGCCGGTGATCGCCAGAGCGCCCTGCGGGGTGCCGTGGTAGGCGACCGCGCGCGAGATGACCTTGTGCTTGGTGGGCTGGCCCATCAGCTTCCAGTACTGCTTGGCGAGCTTGAAGGCGGTCTCGACCGCTTCGCCGCCGCCCGTGGAGAAGAAGACGCGGTTCAGGTCGCCCGGAGCCTCCTCGGCCAGCCGATCGGCGAGCTCGATCGCCGCGGGGTGGGCGTAGGACCACAGCGGGAAGAAGGACAGCTCAGACGCCTGCTTCGCCGCAGCCTCGGCGAGCCGGCGACGGCCGTGACCCGCGTTGACCACGAACAGGCCGGCGAGGCCGTCGAAGTACTCCTTGCCCTTGGAGTCCCAGATGCGGTGGCCGTCGCCCTTGACGATGATGGGCACGCCCGACTTCTCCATCGTGGACTGCCGGGTGAAGTGCATCCAGAGGTGGTCTTTGGCCATCGCCTGGAGTTCGGCTTCGGTGGGTGTGGTGCTCATCTGGTCCCCCAGTTGTAGAGCTGCTTCTGCAGCTTGGCGTAGATGAAGGTCTCGGTCGACAGGACTCCGTCGATCGGTCGGATGCTGTCGTTGATCAGCGCGAGCAGATCGTCGTCGTCCTCGCACACGACCTCGGCGAGGATGTCGAACGAACCGACCGTGATCACGACGTAGTCGATCGCCTCGATCGCGGCGATCTCCTCGGCGACGACCCGGGTGTCGCCGGTCACGCGGATGCCGATCATCGCCTGCCGGCTGAAGCCGAGCTGCATCGGATCGGTCACCGCGACGATCTGCATGACACCGGAGTCGGTGAGGCGCTGCACGCGCTGGCGGACGGCGGCCTCACTGAGGCCGACGACGCGCCCGATATCGGAGTACGAGCGGCGCCCGTCCTCCTGGAGCAGCTCGATGATCGTCTTGGAGACGTCGTCGAGGGTGGGGAGCTTCTTCGTCGAACCCATGGTGCGATCCTCGCATCACCAAGGGTCGATCGGCAACCGATTCCGCAGGAGAAATTCAGAAAATCTGCGAAATCGCGGGTTCAGGCCTCGATTGGCCCCAGCCACGCGCTCGCCGCCGTGGCGTGCGCGGACTCGGGGTCGGAGGGATGGAACGCCCCGGCGAGCACGTCGCGGTAGAGCCGCGACAGCTCGTTGGAGGAGAAGTACGATCCGCCGCCCGCCGTGAGCATCGCCTGGTCGACGACGTGCTTGGCGGTGGTGATCGCACGATGCTTCACACCGGACAGCAGCGAGAACCAGCGGGCGCCGTGGTCTGCGCTCTCGTCGACGTCGCGCGCGAGCGCGGCGATCTGCGGCGGCAGCGCATCGTAGGAGAGGGCCATGTCGGCGATCCGCCAGCGGATGTCCGGGTCCTGGGCGTAGGCGAGGCCGGTCCTCTTCGAGGTGCGCTTCTGCGCGGTCAGCACCGCGAGATCGAGGGCGCGGCGCGCGATGCCCGTGTACACCGAGGCGAGCAGGATCTCGAACACCGAGAAGATGCCGAACACGATCGGATCGGGCGTGGGCCCGGGGTCGATGCGGCGGACCACGTGCGCGGCATCCGCCACCGCGCCCTTCAGCCGGGTGGTGCGCGACTGGGTCGCGCGCATGCCCAGGGTGTCCCAGTCGTCTCCGGTCTCGACGGCCGCCGTGCGTTCCACGAAGGCGAACACGAGCTTCGGGGCGTCGTCGCTCGTGGTGTCGAGCCCGTGCAGTCCGAGCTTCGTCCAGACCGGGGCCAGGGAGGTGAAGATCTTCGTCCCCGTGAAGGAGTAGCCGCCGTCTCCTGTCGGTTCGGCAGCGGTGTCGCTGCCGAACAGCACGAGGTCGTTGCCGCCCTCGCTGATGCCGAAAGCGAAGACCTCCCCGGCGACGGCGCCGTCCTGCACGAACTCGAGACCGGGCACCCCGCGGTCGGAGAAGACCTTCGCGACGCCCGTCCAGACGAGATGCATGTTGATCGCCAGCGCGGTCGCCGGGGCTGCACCGGCGAGCCGCTGCTGCAGGAGCGCGGCCTCGGCGAGGCCCAGCCCCGCGCCGCCGCGCTCGGCGGGCACGAGGATCGAGAGGTAGCCGGCATCCCGCAGCTCGTCGAGGTCCTGCTGGGGGAAGGTGTTCTCGCGGTCGTGGATCGGTGCGCGCTCGCGGATGCGCTCCAGGAGGTCGTCCGGCAGGTACGCGGCGGGATCGAATTCGCTCATGACAGGGCCTCCAACAGGTGACGCACGGACTCGTCCGGCTTGTCGCGGTGCAGCGAGTGGCCGGCTCCCTCGACCACGCTCATCGTGAGACGCGGATTCGATGCGAGGATCTCCGCGGCCGAGTCTCCGCGGAACAGGCTGAAGACGGTCGGATCCGCGGCGATCACGTGCGTGGGGACGGACAGCTGCGCAGCCTCTGGACGGACATCCCAAGGCCGGTTCTGGACGCTCGTCTGCTCGACCGCCCAGCGGCTGGCGCGGTGCACGGCGTCCACCTTCAGCTCGACGTCCTGCGGGTGCCAGTGCGGATGCTCGTCGCGCACGGCGTCGATGCGGTTGTCGGCGAACGCGCGCTCCTGGCTCTTGCGGATGACGTTCGCATCGCGTCCGTCGAGCACGATGGCAGGGTCGATGAGGACGAGTCGGAGCGTCCATCCGGGAGAGGACGCCGCGGCCACCGTGCTGGATGCGCCGCCGAGGGAGTGGCCGATCACGGCATCCCAGGCCCCGTCTCCCTCGGGGCGGGTCGCCGCGAGATCGGCGGCGTACGCCGCGATCGTGTAGTCGAGGGAGCGGGGTGCGTCTCCGTGACCGCGCAGGTCGACGGCGGTGGCGAGCCATCCGGCCCCGGCCAGGGCGTCGCCCAGACGCCACATGAGAGCGGCCGAGGAGCCGAGACCGTGCACGAGGAGCGCTCGTCTGGAGGACGCGGGATCTCCCCAGGAGATGCGGGGGAGGGTGAGCGGCGCGGGCATGAGCCCAGCTTACGATCCGCTCAGGACGGGGTGACGGCGAGCGGCTCCGTGTCGGGGCGGGGGCTCGCGTCGCGGCCGCGCAGGTCGGGGAATGCTCGGACGAACACGATCGACACCACCAGCCCGACCGCGGCGAACAGCGTGGCCGCGAGGTACGCGCCGCGCCAGTCGGTGACGTCGACGAGGAAGCCGGCGACCGCGGAGCCCGCAGCCGCGCCGATGAGCTGACCGGTGCCCGCCCAGCCGAACGCCTCGGCGGTCTCGCTGAACTTCACGCTCGCCGAGGTGATCGCGAAGAGCATCGCGAGGGCGGGGGCGATGCCGATCCCCGCGAGGATCAGGGTGCCGCCGAGCCAGAACACGTTCAGCATCACCATCGTCAGCGCGAGTCCTACCGTGACGATCAGCAGTCGCCTGGCCATCGCCCAGGGGCCGATGGGGAGGTGGCCGAACGCGAGTCCGCCCGCCAGGCTGCCCGCGGAGAACACCGCGAGGACGAGCCCCGCCTCCAGGCTTCCGTGCTCGAAGGTGGCGACGACGCCGACCTCGACCGCGGCGCACGCGCCGATCAGGAGGAAGCCGATCACGGTCGCCAGCATCACCGGAGGCTTGAGCACGACCGTGCCGAGGGGGTTGCGGCTGCGCGGGATGCGGACGCGGCCGACCTCGGGGGAGAGGATGAACCACGAGCCGCCGCCGACCAGCACGATCGCCACGAGCAGCAGGCCCTCCACCGTGCCGATCTGCGTGGACACGAGGGTGATCACCACCGGAGCGAGGATCCAGATGATCTCCTGCAGGGAGGCGTCGAGGGAGAAGAGCGGCGTCAGCTGGGACGAGTTCACCAGCTTGGGGTAGATCGTCCGCACCGCTGCCTGGATCGGCGGGGTGGAGAGCCCGGCGATCAGACCGAGGATCATGTATCCCGGCAGGGTGAGAGGCAGCAGGGCGAGACCCAGGACGGCGACGACGCACACGCTGAGCGTGAGCGTGAGCACGCGCCGCATGCCCCAGACACCCATCCACCGGCTCGTGATCGGACCGGCGACGGCCTGACCGACGCTGGTCGCCGCGAGCACGAGACCGGCGGCGCCGTACGAGCCGGTCTGCTGCTCGACGTGCAGCAGGATCGCGAGGGAGCTCATCCCGTTCGGGAAGCGCGCGGTCAGCTGAGCAGCGATCATGCGCGCCACTCCCGGCGTGCGAAGAAGATCCCGATATCCCGCCACGGGTCAACGCTACCGGGCGGCGGGGACACGGAGGAACCCGCGTGTGCGGTCGCGCACGGCGCTTGCCTCCCGGTGAACGGCTGATCGCGTCCTCTTGCTCACTCGCGGGCACGCGCGCGAACGTGGACCGCGGACCCGGCGCCCGGTCGGGTCGCCGAGGAGGACCCGATGACCGAGGTGCTGAGAGCCCGACGAGGAGCTGTTCCGGCCGAGGCGACGGCCGGATTCTCCTCCTTCCGCGCCGACGAGGCGGAGGCCCTGTGGGGCGCGCTGCGTCGCCACACCCTCGAGCTGAGCTGCGGAGACGGCGACCGGGACGCCCGCCGCGCGGCCGTGGAGGAGGTGCTCGACGTCTGGCTGGACGACGTGCTCGCCGTCGAGGAGCCCGGTGATGAGGAGTCGTCCTGCACGGTGCGGCTGCCGAGCGACGACACCGACCTCGTCCTCGCCCTGCTGACGAGGGGCTTCGCTCCCGTCACGATCGACGCGGTCCGCAGGCTGTCCTCCTCCGGCCGATCGGATGCCGCGCACGGACTCGCCGCCACGCACGGACTCGGAGACGGGGCGCTGCTGCGTGCGGCCTCGGCATCCGACGCCTCGGCGCTCGCTGCCTTCGACGCCCTTCTCCTCTCCCATGAGGCCGACTTCGGCGCCGTGTTCCGCAGGCAGGGGGCGGAGCAGCTGCTTCTGGCGTCGATGACGGATCGGCTGCGGTCCTGGCCGGACTGGACGTGGTTGATCGAGCAGGACGGCGCGGCGCTCGGCTACGTGCACGCCTTCCCCGAGGCGGAGACGCCCGGCTCTCCGCCTCGCGCCTACCTCGACGCCATGTACCTCGCCCCGGATGCGCGCGGAGCCGGACTCGGCCGGAGGGTGGTCGACGCCGTCCACGGCATCCTCGCGGGGGAGGGGGCGGGCTCCGTGCGGCTCGACTACTCGGTGGCGAATCCGCAGTCGGGGCCGTTCTGGTCGCGCCTCGGCTACCGGCCCGTCACGACCACCTGGCAGCGTCGTCCGTCGGTGCGCTGAGGTTCGTGTCGCGGACACGCCGCGACACGCCGGAACGCAGTTTCCACAGAAAATCGAATGTCGGATGCCGCGCGTAGCGTGCCCCCTGTGGATGGATCCGAGCGGGGCTCTCCGGAGCCGCGAGATTACGCGTTTCGACGCCCGGTTCGACACCCTCGGGGCTGTGGAAGAAACGGTGGAGAACCTGTGTTGTATCGGTGGAGAACGGTGGAAAACTACACGGATGTAACTACTACCCCTTGTGGTCGCCTCCAATGTCCGTCCCTATATGTAGTATTGAACTCCCGGCGGGGGTCTGCCGGATAAACCAGAGATTTGAGGGGATTCACGATGTCGATCACGGTCTACACGAAGCCTTCCTGCGTTCAGTGCAACGCCACCTATCGTGCGCTGGATGCCAAGGGCATCGAGTACGAGATCCACGACCTGTCGGAGGACCCGGCGGCGCTCGAGCAGGTCAAGTCGCTCGGCTACATGCAGGCGCCGGTCGTCGTGACCGATGAAGACCACTGGTCGGGCTTCCGTCCCGACAAGATCGACGAGCTCGCGTCCCGTCTGGCCTGATCACCCATGAGCGCCGTCGCGACCGCTGCGCCGCTCCTGGTCTACTTCTCCAGCGTGTCGGGCAACACCGCACGCTTCGTCGAGAAGCTCGGGCTTCCGGCCCGTCGTATTCCGCTTCGACCGCAGGAAGAACCGCTCGTCATCGACGAGCCGTTCGTGCTCGTCACCCCCACCTATGGCGGGGGTGAGGGGCGCGGCGTCGAGCGCGGAGCCGTGCCCAAACAGGTGATCCGGTTCCTCAACGACGAGAACAACCGGCGTCACATCCGCGGAGTCATCTCCGCGGGCAACACCAACTTCGGCGAGTCCTTCTGCCTCGCCGGCGAAATCATCAGCCGCAAGTGCCACGTGCCTCACTTGTACCGGCTCGAAATCTTCGGCACACAGGACGATGTCGATCGGGTGACCGACGGATTGGAGCGACGGTGGGTACCACAGTTGACGAGCAGGACGCAGTGACCGAGACAGTGGCGTTCAAGGCCAACCCCAACTATGAGGGCCTCGACTATCACGCGCTCAACGCGATGCTGAACCTGTACGACGCGGACGGCAAGATCCAGTTCGACGCCGACAAGCGCGCGGCGCGGGAGTACTTCCTGCAGCACGTCAACCAGAACACGGTGTTCTTCCACTCGCTCAAGGAGCGGCTCGACTACCTCGTCGAGAAGGAGTACTACGAGCCCGCCGTGATCGAGCAGTACTCGATGGAGTTCATCCAGAAGCTCAACGATCTCGCGTACGGCAAGAAGTTCCGCTTCGAGACGTTCCTCGGGGCCTTCAAGTACTACACGAGCTACACGCTCAAGACGTTCGACGGCAAGCGCTACCTCGAGCGCTTCGAGGACCGCGTCGTGATGACCGCCCTCGGCCTCGCCGACGGCGACGAGAAGCTCGCCGTCGCGCTGGTCGAGGAGATCATCTCCGGCCGCTTCCAGCCGGCGACCCCGACGTTCCTCAACGCGGGCAAGGCGCAGCGTGGCGAGCTCGTCAGCTGCTTCCTCCTGCGCATCGAAGACAACATGGAGTCGATCGCCCGCGGCATCAACTCCGCCCTCCAGCTCTCCAAGCGCGGCGGCGGCGTGGCGCTGCTGCTCTCGAACATCCGCGAGGCGGGTGCGCCGATCAAGCAGATCGAGAACCAGTCCTCCGGCATCATCCCCGTGATGAAGCTGCTCGAAGACTCCTTCAGCTACGCCAACCAGCTCGGTGCCCGTCAGGGCGCCGGCGCGGTGTACCTCAACGCGCACCACCCCGACATCATGCGGTTCCTCGACACCAAGCGCGAGAACGCCGACGAGAAGATCCGCATCAAGACGCTGTCGCTCGGCGTCGTCGTGCCCGACATCACGTTCGAGCTCGCGAAGAACGGCGAGGACATGTACCTCTTCTCGCCGTACGACGTCGAGAAGGTCTACGGGGTGCCGTTCGGCGACATCTCCGTCACCGAGAAGTACCGCGAGATGGTCGACGACCCTCGCATCAAGAAGACGAAGATCAACGCGCGCGAGTTCTTCCAGACGATCGCCGAGATCCAGTTCGAGTCGGGCTACCCGTACATCATGTTCGAGGACACGGTGAACAAGGCCAACCCGATCAAGGGCCGCATCAACATGTCCAACCTCTGCAGCGAGATCCTGCAGGTGAACACGCCGACCACGTACAACGACGACCTGTCGTACGACCAGATCGGCAAGGACATCTCCTGCAACCTCGGCTCGATGAACATCGCGCTGTCGATGGATGCCGATGACCTCGGCCAGACGGTCGAGACGGCGATCCGCGCGCTGAGCGCGGTCAGCGACCAGAGCCACATCCGCTCCGTGCGCTCGATCGAGGACGGCAACGACCGCTCCCACGCGATCGGCCTCGGCCAGATGAACCTGCACGGCTACCTCGCTCGCGAGCACGTGTACTACGGCTCCGAAGAGGGCATCGACTTCACGAACATCTACTTCTACACGGTGCTGTTCCACGCGCTGCGCGCCTCGAACAACCTCGCGATCGAGCGCAAGCAGGCGTTCGACGGGTTCGAGGACTCGACCTACGCGTCGGGGGAGTTCTTCGACAAGTACATCGATCAGGCGTGGGTGCCGGCGACCGAGAAGGTCAAGGAGCTCTTCGCGGGCAAGCACATCCCGACGCAGGAGGACTGGGTCGCGCTCAAGGCGTCGATCCAGGAGCACGGCATCTACAACCAGAACCTGCAGGCCGTGCCGCCGACCGGTTCGATTTCGTACATCAACAACTCGACGTCGTCGATCCACCCGATCGCGTCGAAGATCGAGATCCGCAAGGAAGGCAAGCTCGGTCGCGTCTACTACCCGGCTGCGTTCATGACGAACGACAACCTGGAGTACTACCAGGACGCGTACGAGATCGGCTACGAGAAGGTCATCGACACGTACGCCGCCGCCACGCAGCACGTCGACCAGGGCCTGTCGCTGACGCTGTTCTTCAAGGACACCGCCACCACGCGCGACATCAACAAGGCGCAGATCTACGCATGGCGCAAGGGCATCAAGACGATCTACTACATCCGTCTGCGTCAGATGGCGCTCGAGGGCACCGACATGACCGAGTGCGTCTCCTGCATGCTCTGACCTGTCCCTGAACCCGAGAAACGACGAGAAGATGACTCCCCACACCCCGATCAAGCTGGTCGACAGCGTTCAGGCGATCAACTGGAACCGCATCATCGACGACAAGGACCTCGAGGTCTGGAACCGTCTGGTGAACAACTTCTGGCTGCCGGAGAAGGTGCCGCTGTCGAACGACATCCAGTCGTGGAACACGCTGACTGCTGATGAGCAGCTGCTCACGATGCGCGTGTTCACCGGCCTGACGCTGCTCGACACGATCCAGGGCACCGTCGGCGCCGTGTCGCTGATCCCCGACGCGATCACTCCGCACGAGGAGGCGGTGTACACCAACATCGCGTTCATGGAGTCGGTGCACGCGAAGAGCTACTCCTCGATCTTCTCGACGCTCGCGTCGACCAAGGAGATCGACGAGGCGTTCCGCTGGTCCACCGAGAATCCGAACCTTCAGAAGAAGGCCCAGATCATCATGGACTACTACCAGGGCGACGACCCGCTCAAGCGCAAGGTCGCCTCGACGCTGCTCGAGTCGTTCCTGTTCTACTCGGGGTTCTACCTGCCGATCTACTGGTCGTCGAAGGCGAAGCTGACGAACACGGCCGACCTGATCCGCCTCATCATCCGTGATGAGGCCGTGCACGGGTACTACATCGGCTACAAGTTCCAGAAGGGGCTCGAGAACGAGACCGAGGAGCGTCGTCAGGAGCTGAAGGACTACACCTTCAACCTGCTGTTCGAGCTCTACGACAACGAGGTGCAGTACACGCAGGACCTCTACGACGGCGTCGGCCTCACCGAAGACGTCAAGAAGTTCCTGCACTACAACGCCAACAAGGCGCTGATGAACCTCGGGTACGAGGCGATGTTCCCGTCGACGGTCACGAACGTGAACCCGGCGATCCTGTCGGCGCTCTCGCCGAACGCCGACGAGAACCACGACTTCTTCTCCGGCTCGGGTTCGTCTTACGTCATCGGCAAGGCCGAGGCCACGGAAGACGACGACTGGGACTTCTAGACCGAGCCGATCAGTCGCAGAGTCTGTGACGACGAAAGGCCCCAGGGTGTTCGCTCGAGCCGAGCGAACACCCTGGGGCCTTCGTCGTGTCCGCCGTGTTCTGCGTCAACGGGCGCGTCCGCTCGCCCCCCAGCGGTGGTGCATCCCGGTCAGGAGCGCATCGAGGCCGATCGTGAACAGCAGGTCACGCGGTGGCAGGTCGCGTTCGGCCACCGTGGCGGCGAACGCCGTCGCCGTACGCGCCAGCACGGGAGAGCGGCCCGGATCCTTGGGCTGATACACGTCATCCGGGGAGTCCGAATCGGCGGTGGCGCCGAAGATGTAGGTCTCCAGGATGCTCATCGCGGTGATGATGCTCTCGTCCGGCCATCCCGCCTCGGTGAACCCGGTCACCACGCGCTGATACATCAGCGCCGTGTAGGGCGTATGAGCCAGAGGGACCGCGACGATGAGCGGCACCAGCTCCGGACGTGCGCGAAGACTCTCCAGATAGCTCCAGGCCCAGCGGGAGAGCGCCTCGCGAAGGGGCACGACGCCGAAGCCTGTCGTGTCCACGGTCGCAGCGAAGCGCTCCTGCAGCAGCGCCAGCACGTCGTCACGGGAGGAGACGTGGTTGTAGAGGGCACTGGGAGTCACCCCCAGTCGTCGCGCGAGCGCACGCATCGTGAGTCCGCGGATCCCCGCGGCGCGGATCTCGGCGAACGCCGCCTCGGCGATCAGGTCGCGATCGAGCACGCGCTCGCGGGGCCTTCCCGGCGCGCGCCGGACGGACGGCGCAGCGGCGGCACGCGATGTCGACATGGGCCCTCATTAATGAACGATTTGAAGTGAGCTTGAGCTGATTCTATGCGCTCCTAGGGCCGATAAATGTACGTTCCCGGTGATCTCCTGGAGCGTGATGCGACCGCTTGCCTAGGCTCGGAGGGCCATCAGCGCTGATTCGGCTCGGTACTCCGGCCACGCTGTGAGCGGGTCCGCCCTGCGCGGTCCGGAGCGAGAGGAAGACCATGACGGGTGCACGATCCACTGCCGGAGACGTGGACGAAACGGAGGTCCTCGACCGTGACGTCGTGGTGATCGGTGCGGGCATATCCGGTCTCGTCACCGCGCGCCGCCTGACGCAGGCCGGGCATTCGGTCGCCGTGCTCGAGGCCAGGGATCGCGTGGGCGGACGCACCTGGTCTCAGACGATCGACGGCTCGTTCTTCGAGATCGGCGGGCAGTGGATCTCGGTCGAGCAGACTGCGCTGAAGGACCTGCTCGCCGAGCTGGGCAAGGAGACCTTCCGCCGGTACCGAGAGGGCGACTCCGTCTTCGTGACCCCCGACGGGGTGCGCCACGAGTTCGACGGGGACTTCCCGGTCGCTCCGGCCACGCTTGCCGAGATCGGGCGTCTGGTCGAGGGGCTGGACGAGCTGGCGGCGCAGATGGACGTGAGCGCGCCCTGGGCGCACCCTCGGGCGGCGGAGCTGGATCGGATCTCGTTCGCCACCTGGCTCTCCGAGCATTCCGGTGACCCTCAGGCCCGTCGCATCGTCGAGCACTACATCGCCGCCGGAATGCTCACCAAGCCTGCACATGCCTTCTCCGTGCTGCAGGCGCTGCTGATGATCGCCTCGGCGGAGAACTTCGGAAACCTCATCGACGAGGATCTGCTGCTGGACGAGCGCGTGGTCGGAGGCATGCAGTCGGTCTCGGAGCAGATCGCCGCCGAACTGGGCGCGGACGTCGTGCGCGTGAACGCCCCCGTGCGCTCGCTGCACTGGAGTGCGGACGGCGACGGCGCACCCGGTGAGGTGCTCGCCGTCAGCGACGGACTGCGGGTGCGGGCGCGCTTCGCGGTCGTGGCGGTCCCGCCGAACCTGTACTCGCGCATCGACTACGTGCCGGAGCTGCCGAGAGAGAGGCAGGTCGCTCATCAGCACGTGTCGATGGGTCTCGTGATCAAGGTGCAGGCCGCCTACGATCGTCCCTTCTGGCGCGATCGAGGTCTCAGTGGGACCGGCTTCGCCTCCCACGAGCTCGTCTGCGAGGTCTACGACAACAGCTCTCCGCACGAGAGCAGAGGAATGCTCGTCGGATTCATCGCGGGGGAGGCCGCGGACCGCGCCTGGGCGCTCCCTGAGGAGGAACGTCGCCGCGCGATCCTGAACTCGTTCGCCGCGTACTTCGGCGAGGAGGCGACGCAGCCCGTGGCCTCCTACGTCTCCGACTGGGGGAGCGAGCAGTGGACCCGCGGAGCATTCGCCACGAGCTACGATCTGGGCGGTCTGAGCCGCTGGGGTCACCAGCAGAACCAGCCGGTCGGGCCGATGTTCTTCGCGAGCAGCGACATCCAGGGCAGCGGATACCAGCACGTCGACGGCGGTGTACGGATCGGCACGGACACGGCAGCGCGGATCGTGGAGGCTCTTTCCGAACGCGTGTGACCTCGACGCGACAGGACGAAGGGCAGTGCCGATCGGCACCGCCCTTCGTCGTTCCTCCGCAGCGGGTCAGCCCCCGACCGGACGTCCGTCCTCGCGACGCGGCACCGACAGCGGGTTGCCGTCGCGCAGCTCCGCCGGGAGCACGCTCTGCGGGGCGTCCTGGTACGCGATCGGAGTGAGGAATCGTCGGATCGCCGTCGCCCCGACCGAGGTGTGCACGGACGCCGTGGATGCCGGCCAGGGGCCGCCGTGGTGCTGGCTCCACGCGATCGCGACGCCGGTCGGCCAGCCGTTGTAGAGCACGCGCCCGGCGATCCGTGACAGCGCCGTCGTCGCCGCCGAGACGAGAGCGTCATCGTCGTCGTCCGGTGCGTACCAGACCGTGCCGGTCAGGCTCCCCTCGAGCACGGCCAGGGCGGCGTCGAGCTGTGCGGCGGAGTCGTACCGCACCAGCAGGGTGAGCGGACCGAAGTGCTCCTGCTGGAACCTCTCCGGCTCTGCGAGGAAGGCGTCGGCGCCGATCGCGGCGACCACGGGCGCGGCCTCCCCGTCCACGGACGGCGCCTGCGCGAGAACCTCCACGTCGGCTTCCGCCTCGAGCTCCGCCGCGCCCTCCCCGAACGCGGAGGAGATCCCGCTGGTGAGCAGTTGCTGCCCGGCTGACGCGGCGACGGCTGCGGTCAGCGCCTCGTCGAACTCGGCGCTCGGCGGCACGAACACCAGCCCCGGCTTGGTGCAGTACTGCCCGCCGTCGCGCGTGAACGAGCCGGCCAGGCCGGCCGCGATGCCGGCGCCGGATGCCGCGACCGCCCGCGGCGTGATCACGACCGGATTCACCGAGCCGAGCTCGCCGTAGAACGGGATCGGCGCGCGGCGGGCGGAGGTGAGGTCGAACAGCGCGCGCCCTCCGCGGGTGGATCCGGTGAATCCGACGGCGGCGATGAGCGGATGCTGGACGAGTGCGGCTCCTGCGCTGACGCCCTCCACGAGCGTCAGCGCGTCTGCGGGGCCGTTCGCGGCGACGAGCGCCTCGCGGGCGATCTCGGCCACCCGGCGGGACAGCCCGGGGTGGCCCGGGTGGGCTTTCACGACGACGGGGCAGCCCGCGGCCAGCGCTGAGGCGGTGTCGTTGCCGAGCACGGAGAACGCGAACGGGAAGTTCGACGCGGCGAACACCGCGACCACCCCGAGCGGCCGCAGGATGCGGCGCAGGTCGGGCCGAGGCGGGATCAGTGCGGGGTCAGGGCTGTCCAACGTGGCCTCCAGGTAGGAGCCCTCGCTGATCACGTCGGCGAAGAAGCGCAACTGGGTGGCGGTGCGCACGACTTCTCCGCCGAGTCTCGCGAGGCTCAGATGGGTCTCGACGTGGGCGAGGGCGATCAGCTCGTCGGCGTGCGCGGTGAGCGCATCGGCGATCGCGCGCAGCCACACCGCGCGATCGGCGCGCGAGGACTCGGCGAGGCCGGAACGGGCGGCAGCGAGGACGGCATCCTCCATGGCATCGTGCGCACTCATGTCAGAACGCGCTCAGGCCGGTCAGGGCGCGTCCGATGACGAGCTGGTGGATCTCGTCGGTGCCCTCGTAGGTGCGCACGGACTCGAGGTTGGCGGCATGCCGCATCACCGGGAACTCGTTCGTGATCCCGTCTCCCGCGAGGATCGTGCGGGCCTGGTGCGCGATCTTCAGCGCCTCGCGCACGCTGTTCAGCTTGCCGACGGAGATCTGCGCCGCGGTCAGAGCGCCGCGCTCCTTCAGCCTGCCGAGGTGCAGCGCGAGGAGCGTGCCCTTCTCGACCTCGAGCAGCATGTCGGCGAGCTTGGCCTGGGTGAGCTGGTTCGCGCCGATCGGCTTGCCGAACACCTCGCGGGAGATCGATCGCTCGAGCGCCGCCTCCAGGCAGCTGCGGGCGGCGCCCATGGCGCCCCAGATGATCCCGTACCGCGCTTCGTTCAGGCACCCGAACGGGCCGGAGAGCCCTTCGGCGCCGGGGAGGATCGCGTCGCTCGGCAGCCGCACGCCGTCGAGCGTGACATCGCACTGCACGGATGCGCGCATCGACAGCTTTCCTGCGATCGGCGTCGCCGTGAAGCCGGGCGTGCTCGTCGGAACCAGGAAGCCGCGCACCGCGCGTCCCCCTTCGCCGTACGCGGGGTCGTCGACGCGCGCCCAGACGATCGCGACGTCGGCGAGCGACGCCAGTCCGATCCAGCGCTTGGCGCCGTCGATCACCCAGCCGTCGCCGTCGCGCCGAGCGGTGGTGGTCATCGCTGCGGGGTCGCTCCCGCCCTGGGGTTCGGTGAGGGCGAAGCATCCGACGGCCTCTCCCGTCGCCATCCGCGGCAGCCACTGCTGCTTCTGCTCTTCGGAGCCGTACTTGGCGATCGCGCTCATCGCCAGCGAACCCTGGACCGATACGAAGGTGCGCCAGCCGCTGTCTGCAGCCTCCAGCTCCAGGCACACCAGACCGTACGACACGGCGCCAGCGCCCGCGCATCCGTATCCGCTGATGTGCATGCCGAGGAAGCCCTGTGCTCCGAGCTCGGGAATCAGCTCTCGACGGAAGTGCGCGTCCTCGAAGTCCTGCTCGATGACCGGCTGGATGCGCTCCTGCGCGAACGCTCGCGCTCGCTGCTGCCAGTCGCGTTCTTCGTCGGTGAGCAGCGCGTCGAAGTCGAACACGGTGTCGATGCGGGGGGCGTGTGTCATGGGAGTTCCTCTCCGGTGAGCCATGCGGCGGGGTGCGCGTCGTTCAGTTCAGGGGGCGCGGTGCGGTAGTCCGCGGGGGTCTCGCTCAGACCGATCGGACTCGCGATCGTGCGCGATGCGCCGAGCTCGACGACCGGGTCCAGCCCGAGCCGTTCGGCGAAGGCGATGGCCTCGGCCACGTCGTTCACGAGGCCGGCGGGGATGCCCGCGGCGCTCAGGTGCGCGACCCACTCCGTCGCCGGGGCGGTCGCCAGGCGATTCTCGAGGATGGCGGTGAGCTCGTCGCGGTGCGCGACGCGGTCGGCGTTGCTCGCGAAGCGCGGATCTGTCGGAAGCCCCGCCAGATCGAGCGCCGCGGACAGCGCGCGGAACTGCTTGTCGTTGCCGACGGCGATCACGAGGTCGCGATCGGCGGCGCGGAACAGCGCGTACGGCGCGATCGACGGATGCTCGTTGCCGAGGCGCCGCGGGGGCGTGCCGGTGGCGAGGGTGGAGGCGGCCTGGTTGGTCAGAGCCGACAGCAGGCTGTGCAGGAGGTCGACCTGGATCCGCTGCCCGACCCCGCTGCGGTCGCGCTCGCGGAGTGCGAGGAGGATCCCCGCGACAGCGTTCTGCCCGCACAGCACGTCGACCAGAGCGACACCGGCCTTGGCCGCAGGGCCGTCGGGGTCTCCGGTGATCGACATCAGCCCTCCCACGGCCTGCACGAGCAGGTCGTAGCCGGCCAGGGCGGCGCCGGCCCCGTCGCCGAAACCGGTGATCGAGCAGTAGACGACGGCCGGATTAACCGCGCGCACGGCGTCGTGGTCCAGGCCGAAACGCGCCATCACGCCTGGACGGAAGTTCTCGACGACGACATCGGCGGATGCCGCCAGCCGCAGTGCACGCGCGCGATCCGCCTCGTCGGTCAGGTCGAGCGCGACAGACCGCTTGTTGCGGTTCACGCTGCCGAAGTAGGTGGCCATCCCGTTCTCGTCGATCGGAGGCAGCCAGTGCCGGGTGTCGTCGCCGAGCGGCGGCTCGATCTTCAGGACGTCGGCGCCGAAGTCGGCCAGAGTCATCGTGGCGTAGGGGCCGGCCAGCACCCGGGAGAAGTCCGCGACGCGCACGCCGTCGAGGACTCCGTGTCGTCCGGAGCGCGCTGAATCGGTCATCGTCATCCGCCTTCGCATGTCGGGTGCAGCGTGCAACCGGTATTGATCCTATATGGAATCTTTCAAAGCACTCAAGCGTTCGGCGAGGCCGGGCTCGACTATCGTGAGGACATGCCCTCGAACCTTGGACCCGGCGTGAAAGCGGCCGTGTTCGCTCAGCTCACCGACGCCGGTCGCGCGGAGCAGGTGGCGCAGCGGCTCGCCGACGGCATCGCGCTCGGTGTGCTGCAGCCCGGTGAGCGGCTGCCCAGCGAGCCGGAGCTGGTGCGCCGCTTCGGCGTGGCGCTCATCACGGTGCGCGAGGCCCTCGGGATCCTCCGCACGGCCGGGGTTCTGGAGACCCGCCGCGGTCGCGGAGGAGGGAGCTTCGTCGTCGGGCAGGGCGGAGACCAGGACGACATGCTCGCTGCCAGAGTGCGGCGTCTGAGTCCGATGGAGCTCGCCGACATCGCCGTGATCTTCGGAGCGCTCGCGTCCGCATCGGCGGCCGCCGCCGCAGAGCGCGCCACCGAGGACGAGGTCGCCAGAGTGACGCGCTGGCTGGATGCGGCGGACTACTCCTCGGCTGCGGCTGCGCGGATGAACCAGGGCGGCTTCCAGCTCGAGCTCGCCGTGCTGAGCCAGTCTCCGCGACTCGTGCGCGAGCAGATCCGTCTCCAGGCGGAGTCGGGTTCCGTGCTGCTGGCGGGTCTCGACGACGAGGCCACGCGGAGCGACGTCAGAGCAGCCGATCGGCGCATCCTCCGTGCGGTCCAGCGGCGGCAGCCGGGGGCTGCGCGCTCTGCGGTGGAAGCGCTCGAGCAGGCGCTCCTCCGGCGCGTGCTGGCCAGCCGCATCGAGGGCGCTCGGCAGGAGGTGAGCGATGGACGCGCGAGCTGACGCCGCGGCGCACGCCGACGACCTCTTCGACGGCGTCGTGGCGACCCTGCACGGCTGGCGGGAGCGCGCAGAGCAGGTGCTGGCCGAGGGGGGAGACCGCCGTGTCGAACTCGATGCCTGCGTGGAGTCTCTGGTGGTGCCGGAGCTGGCGCGCGCGAATCCGCTCCTCGTCGGTGCCGGTGCGATCGCGGACGACGCATCCGAGGGGCCGGGCGGAATGCACTTCGCGTGGTGGCTGGGGCCCCTCAGCACCAACCCGGTGCTTCGCACCACGACAGAGCCCACGCCGCTCGACCTGTCCGCCCGCGGCTACGTCGAGTACGTGCGGGACTTCCGTGATCGCGAGTGGTATCGCGTGCCCGTCGACACCAGGCGGGCTCATGTCACCGGGCCCTATGTCGATCATCTGTGCACCTGCGACTACATCGTGACAGTGACGATGCCGCTGTCGTCGGGGGCGTCGGAATCCGCGACCGTGGTCGGCGTCGTGGGCGCCGACATCGCCGTGAGCACCCTCGAGCGCGAACTCCTTCCCGGTTTCGCCGCTTCTTCCGCCCCGCTGGCGCTGGTCGGAGCGGGTGGCCGGGTGGTGCTCTCCACGGTGCCGGAGATCGTGCCGGGCTCGCGGGCTCGATGGCAGGACGGCGCCGCGCTGGCGTGCCGCAGCGCGCCGTTCGCGGTCGTCATGGACCCGCAGCCGGACCCGGTGCGAGGATGATCAGGGGTCACGTCTTATCCTGAAACATCCTGTGTAGTATCTTTTTTCAACAGCGTGCGGATCGAGCGCGCGCCCGCATGGATCGAAGGAGCCCCATGACCTACGCAGTGACGAACCCGACGACCGGCGTCATCGAGCGCACGTACGACACCATCGGCGAAGACGCCCTCCAACAGGCGATCGCGGATGCCGAGCGGGTGCGGCTCACCTGGACCAAGACGTCGACGGTGGCCGAGCGGGCGGCGCTGATGCGCCGCGTGGCCGAGCTGCACGCCGAGCGCGCCCAGGAGCTCGGCGAGATCATCGTCCGCGAGATGGGCAAGCCGATCGAGCAGGCCGTCGGAGAGGTGGAGTTCGCCAGCGCGATCTTCGAGTACTACGCCGACAACGCCGAGTCGCTGCTGGCGGATGAGCCGATCGAGCTCCTCGCCGGAGAGGGGTCGGCCTTCGTGCGCCGCTCTGCGCTCGGCGTCCTGCTGGGCATCATGCCGTGGAACTTCCCGTACTACCAGGTCGCGCGTTTCGCGGGCCCGAACCTCGTGATCGGCAACCCGATCCTGCTCAAGCACGCCGAGCAGTGCCCCGAGTCCGCCGCGGCGATCGAGAGGATCTTCCTCGACGCGGGGTACCCGCAGGGGGCGTACGTCAACCTCTACGCCTCGCACGATCAGATCGAGACGGTCATCGCCGATCCGCGTGTGCAGGGCATCTCGCTCACCGGGTCCGAGCGCGCCGGAGCCAAGGTCGCGGAGATCGCGGGACGCCACCTGAAGAAGGTCGTGCTCGAGCTCGGCGGATCCGACCCGTTCATCCTGCTCTCCACCGACGATCTCGACGCGACCGTGGAGGCTGCCGTGCTCGCCCGCGTCGACAACAACGGACAGGCGTGCAACGCGGCGAAGCGCTTCATCATCGTCGACGAGCTCTACCAGCCGTTCCTCGACAGGTTCACCGCAGCGATGAACGCGGTCGTCGAGGGCGACCCCGCGCAGGAGGGCACCGCTCTCGGGCCGCTCTCGTCGGCTCGTGCCGCCGAGATCCTCGCCGAGCAGGTCGACCGCGCGGTCGCCCAGGGGGCCACGCTGCACTCGGGCGGCACTCGTCGGGAGAACTACTACTCGGCGACGATCCTGACGGACGTGGCTCCCGGCAGCGACGCGTTCCATGAGGAGTTCTTCGGCCCGGTCGCCCAGGTCTTCCGCGTGGCCGACGAGGCGGCGGCCGTGGAGCTGGCCAACGACACGCCCTTCGGTCTCGGGTCGTACGTCTTCACCACCGACCCCGAGCAGGCACTGCGCGTCGCCGATGGGATCGAGGCCGGCATGGTCTTCGTCAACGTCGTCGGCGCCGACGGTGCCGAGCTGCCGTTCGGTGGCGTCAAGCGCAGCGGTTCCGGCCGTGAGCTCGGCCGCTTCGGGGCCGACGAGTTCGTGAACAAGAAGATGATCCGCATCGGCTGATCGGATCGGATCGGGTCGCGGGAACGGGTCGCTCGGACGCATCCGTCAAGCCCACTGCGCTCATAGGGAGCGCGGCGAATACTGGGGTGATGCTCGATCAGCTCCCCGACCGTTCCGGTGCGATCGACCTCGTGCGGCTCCTCGCGGTCGCCGCGATCGTCGCAGGGCACGCGTTCACGAAGGACGTCACGCAGGCGTGGCTGTACTCGTGGCACGTGGCCGTGTTCTTCATCCTGACGGGGTACCTCTGGAAACCCGGACGGATGCTGCGCACGGAGGTCTTCCGTCGCGCGCTCAGCCTCGGGCGCCCCTACGTGGCGGCGTTCGCCGTGCTGACCGCGGTGCTGCTGATCGTGAAGCCGGTCGATGCGCTGCACACGATCGCCGGGGGTGTGGAGGGCGGCCGGTTCGCGCAGATGCCCTACGTGACGCTGTGGTTCGTCTCGGCCCTGTTCTTCACCGCCGTCGTGTTCCGCGCGATGGAGCGGCTCCCGTACGCCGCGCAGTGGGGCATCGGCATCGCGGGCGCCCTCGCGGCGTGGGCGTGGAGCGGACCGTTGTCGCGCACGCCCCTGGGCATCGGCTACATCGCCACCTGTCTGCTCTACCTGCTGGTCGGCGATGCGCTGCGTCGGGTGCGGGACCGGATCGCGATGCCGCTGGTCTCCGGCGTGGTGGCCCTGACCATCGGCGCCGCGCTCGTCGCGGTCGGCGCGGCGGCGCCGCTGGACATCAAACTCGGCGACGACGGCACGCCAGCCGTGTCCGCTCTCGCCTCGAGCGCGATCGCGATCGGCCTGATCCTCGTGGCCGAGAGCGTCGTGCGCCCCGGGCGCTTCTCCAGGGCCTGCACTCTTCTCGCCCTGCCGCTGCTGACCGTGGTCCTGCTGCATCCGCTCGTGCTCTGGCTGGGGGCGCCGCCGTGGGCGCAGTTCGCCCTCGGCATCCTCGTGCCGCTCGCCCTGGGGCTGGTCGCGCTGCGCACCCCGCTCTCCCCGTGGATCACCGGGCAGACCAGGGTGCGGGGCGCACGGGCGATAGGCTCCGCCGTATGACAGACGACGTTCGCAACGTGCACGACGCCCTCGCGGCCATCACCGAGCACTGGCAGCCGCATCGGCTGACCAGCGTGAACGACTACGACGTCAAGGTGGTGAAGCTGCAGGGCGAGTTCGTCTGGCACACCCATCCCGACACCGATGAGCTGTTCATGGTGATCAGCGGCACCCTGACCATCCAGCTCCGCGACGGCGACGTCGTCCTCGGCCCGAACGACGTGTACGTGGTGCCGCGCGGCGTCGAGCACTGCCCGAAGGCCGACGACGAGGTCCATGCCCTCCTGTTCGAGCCGAAGGGCACGGTCAACACAGGGGATGCCGGAGGCGACATGACCTCGGAGCTGCGAGAGCTCCGCTGACCTGACCGGTCCTCCGCGCCGCGGCGGGGAGCTAGCTCCGGTGCTCGGCGTAGTACTCCAGCAGCGCCTTCGTCGACGGGTCCTGTGCCGCGACGGCATCCGCGTCGCCCTCGATCGCCGGGGCGATCTGCATGGCGAGCTGCTTGCCGAGCTCGACGCCCCACTGGTCGAACGAGTTGATGCCCCAGATCGTGCCCTGCGTGAACGTGATGTGCTCGTAGAGCGCGATGAGCTGGCCGAGCACCTGCGGGGTGAGCGCCGGCGCGAAGATCGACGTCGTCGGGCGGTTCCCGGCGAAGGTGCGGGCGGCGACGAGAGCCCCCGTGGTGCCCTCGGCCTCGACCTCGGCGGCCGTCTTGCCGAACGCGAGCGCCTTGGTCTGCGCGAGGAAGTTCGCCAGGAACAGCGCGTGCACGTCCTGCCCGCCGTCGGTGAGCGGGTAGGCCGGGTTCACGAAGGCGATGAAGTCGGCGGGGATCAGCCGGGTGCCCTGGTGGATCAGCTGGTAGAACGCGTGCTGGCCGTTCGTCCCTGGCTCGCCCCAGAAGACCTCTCCGGTGTCGGTGGTGACGGGCGTGCCGTCCCAGCGCACCGACTTGCCGTTGGACTCCATGGTGAGCTGCTGCAGGTACGCGGGGAAGCGGCTGAGCTGCTGCGCGTAGGGGAGCACCGCATGCGACTGCGCGTCGAAGAAGTTCACGTACCAGACGTTCAGGAGCCCCATCAGGACCGGGACGTTGCGCTCCAGTGGAGTGGTGCGCACGTGCTCGTCGACGGCGTGGAAGCCCGCGAGCAGGTCGCGGAACGTGTCGGGTCCGAGGGCGATCGCGAGCGACAGGCCGATGGCGGAGTCGACCGAGTAGCGGCCGCCCACCCAGTCCCAGAAGCCGAAGGCGTTCGTCGGGTCGATCCCGAAGGCCGCGACCTTGTCGAGCGCGGTGGAGACCGCGACGAAGTGGTGCGCGACGGCATCGGTGCGGGACTGCTCGCCGCCGTCGATCGCACCGGATGCCGTGAGACCGGCCCACAGCCAGTCGCGGGCGAGCCGGGCGTTGGTGAGCGTCTCCAGGGTCGTGAAAGTCTTCGACGCGACGATGAACAGCGTCGTCTCGGGGTCGAGGTCCGACGTCTTCTGCGCGAGGTCGGTCGGGTCGATGTTCGACACGAAACGGGCCTGGATGCCGGCATCCGCGTAGGGCTTGAGCGCCTCGTAGACCATGACGGGGCCGAGGTCGGAGCCGCCGATGCCGATGTTCACGACGTGCGTCACCCTCTTGCCGGTGATGCCGCGCCAGTCGCCGGAGCGGACGCGGTCGGCGAACGCCGAGAGCGCGCCGAGCACCTCCTGCACATCGGCATCCACATCCTGCCCGTCGACGACGAGGGCCGGAGAGGCGTTCGCGGGGCGGCGCAGCGCCGTGTGCAGCACGGCGCGGTCCTCGGTGGTGTTGAGGTGCGACCCCGAGAGCATGGCGGCGTAGCGCTCGGCGACCCCGGTCTCCTCCGCGAGGCGGAGGAGCGCTGCGAGCACGTCGTCGGTGACGAGGTTCTTCGACAGGTCGACGTGCAGATCGGCGAGGGGGAGCGAGAAGCGCTCCGCGCGCGCGGGGTCGGCGGCGAACCAGCCGCGAAGGTCGGGGACGAACCCGCCGCGGAGCGCGGTGAGCTCGGACCAGGCGGACGTGCGGGTCGGGTCAACGGGAGCGGTCATGGGTACATCCTAGGATTGCGGAGATGAGCGAGACGACGGCACCGGCACGGATCGTCGTGCCGCTGTGGCGGCGGATGCTGTTCAACCCGGTGCTCTGGGGGACGGCATTGCTCGCGGCCGCGACCGCGCTGACGCTGGGGACGCAGGACATCGACCTCCCGCAGTTCCTCCTCATGATCGTCGGCGGGTGGTGCTTCGGCCTCGCGTTCGTCAACGCGACCTTCGGGATGCGGCGCAACGGGCTCGTGCTGCACCTCGCCGTCGCGGTCGTCCTGGTGGCGACCATGCTCGTCGTCACGGAGTACGGGTCGCGCCTGCTCGACCCGCTCCCCGACCCGGTGAAGGGCGTGCTCCTCGTGCTCTGGATGGCGGCGATCCCCGCGACGGGGTGGATCGTGCTGGGTCTTCTGGGCAGGGTGACCGATGCCCTCACCCGGCGCGAGCGCAAGAAGACTCCGGTGCGCGTCCCTCCGGAGTGGGAGCGCGATGAGCGCGGCGACGGCTCGTTCGTGCGGTTCCCGGCGATCGAGATGCGGATGCGCGAGCTGACCCTGTCGATCATCGGGATCACGGTCTTCGTCGGCCTCATCGGCATCGCCCTGCTCATCTCATTCAGCGACGTCGTGATGCGCTTCCCGCCCCGTCTGGCGATCGTCCTCATGGGGCTGGTGCTCGGACTCCCCGCCTACCTCGTGCTCACCGCGACGCTCAGGAAGCGCACGAAGGAGTGCACGGTGGCGTTCGGGAACGACGAGATCCGCATCCGGCTCGGCGATTCGGCATCCGTCGTGCGCTTCTCCGAGCTGGAGCACCTGCGCTGGCGCTGCCGCAGCGACTACGCGCGCATCGAGGTGCGCGGTCCTGGCGTCGACCTGTCGCTGTTCGCCGGCTTGGCCAAGGCGCCTCCCGGGCGCACCTCCGAGCTGCCGGTGCTGCCTCGACGCGTCTTCCGCAGGTTGGAGCTCGCGGGTCTCGTCGTGGCGAAGTCCCGGCGGGACGAGGTCATCACGTTCTCGCGCGCGGTCTGAGCAGCGAACGGGCGGAGGTATCCTGGTAGACGGCCGCTACGACAGGAGACCCCGTGATCCTCAGCTTCATCTTCTTCATGATTCTCTTCCTCGGAGGCATCTATCTGATGGGTCTCGCACAGTCGCTCGAGGACTTCCAGATGATCGTGTTCATCGCGGGCCTGCTGATCGTGAGCCTGTCTCTCGCGTTCATGATGCGCCAGGGCGGCTCGGCCACTCGCCGCTCGAACAACTGGTCAGGCAAGGCCGCGGAGTAGCCCCCGCGCCTCAGCGCCTCTTCGCGAGACGCGCCTCGAGGTTCGCCTTGACGGCGGGCCACTCCGGCTCGATGACGGAGTACTCGACGCTGTCGCGCAGGGCGCCGTTGCGGTAGCGGCTCATCGCCCGCATCACGCCGTCCTGCTTGGCGCCGAGTCGCTCTATGGCGGCGCGCGACTGGAAGTTCACCCACTGGGTCGTCAGTCCGACGCGGAACGCGCCGAGCGTCTCGAACGCGTGCTGCATCAGGAGCAGCTTCGATTCGGCGTTCGTGCCGGTGCCATGCGCCGAAGGACGATTCCACGTGTAGCCGATGTGCACACGGGGCACATCGGCGACCAGGTCGTACAGCGAGGTGAGGCCGAGCACCCGGCCGGACGCGTCGAACGCGGTGAACGGCACCATCTCACCCGACTCGATCAGACCGAGACGGCGGTCGATCTCCGCGGCGAGGCCGTCGGGGGACGGCACGGACGTGTACCAGGCGGTCTGCCACAGGTCGCCCTCCTGCAGGGCGTCGAGGAGGCCGTCGTGGTGCGAGCGGTCGAGCGGGCGCAGTTCGACGAGGCGTCCGGTGAGGGTGACGGGGAGCGGAGCGGTGCGGAATGCCATGCGGCCATTCAACCAGCGCGGCGACGATGCGGCGTCACGCCGCACGGGCCCGCTGGAGCAGACGCTGGAACCCGAAGACCAGTTCGACGGTGACCCCCAGCTCGAAGGCGATGCTGGGCGCGTGGGGGCCGCGGGTCGCCTCCGCCTCGGCGTACGAGGCGGGCGTGATCAGCAGCTGAGCCGCCCATTCGTCGGCTCGACGCTCCTGTCGGTCGCGGAGCGACGCCCTCGTCGTCGGAAGGTGTCCGAGGACGGCGTGCGCCAGCTCGTGCGCGAGCACGCTCCTCTTCATGCGCTCGCTCATGCCGGGAGCGAGGCGGATCGTGCGCGACCACGGGTCGAAACCGCCCGGGGTTCCTCCGGGCCTCTCGACGATGCGCAGGCCATGCTCCTCGATGAGGGGAAGGAGCTGGTCCATGCGCTCTCCTACTGGTAGAGGTCGTCCGTGTCGCCGTCGTGGGTGAGGTGCGATTCGAAGGCGACCTCAGCATCATCTTCGCGTCGACCGGGGACATCGGAGCGGCGGCGGATGGGCGTGACCGTTCCGGCGCCCGCTCGCCGGGCGTCGTCGGCGCGGAGCCGCTCCTCTGCGCGGGCGAGGACGACGTGCGGCTCGACGTCGAGGGCGACGCAGACGCCGTAGAGCACGGGGATCGGGATGGAGCGCTTGCCGGTGACGTAGTTGTCGAGTCCGCTTCTCGCGATGCCGACCTCGCGCGCCATCGCGGCGATGCTGCTGCCGCCGGCGGCGATCTCGGCCCGCAGCTGGCGACCCACGGCCGCGTTGAACTGCTCGCCCTGTGTCTTCACCCGTGTCACGATAGCACCGGGGTGAAGCCAAGATGCCGTCATTCTGGTTGCTGAACGCTTGATCGCTCACAGTCGGGGCGATAGTGTCGTCAGGTGACGACAGAAGTGCGACGAAAGGTGGCTGACGCCGTCAGGTCCGCGCTCGCCGCCTCCGGGCACACGGAGCGATGGCTGGCCGCGCGGGCGAGCCTCGACCGTGACGACCTGCGTGACAAGCTCGCGCTGCGCACCGATTTCACCGTCACCGACCTCGCAGACATCGCCGTCGCGCTCGGCATCCCGATCGCGAGCCTGTTCCCGCAGTCGAGCGGCGACGTCTCGCGAGCGAGTGATCATCAGCGCTGATGATCTGCGGCGCACGGCCGCTCAGCGTGAGGATGAGCGCGCGCTCCCTCACCATTCCGCCCGGTAGCGCTGCGCGCATGAGGGTAGCGTTGCACGCATGAAGACTGTGCCCTTCGGCTCCGCCGCCGCCCCCGCCGTCATCGCCGGCATGATGCGCATCGACGACAAGGATGATGCGCAGATCCGCGCGCTCTACGACACGGCCAGGGCCTCGGGGATCGACTTCTTCGACCACGCCGACATCTACGGCGGGCGGATGCACTTCTGTGAGGAGCGGTTCGCCGGAGCGCTGCAGCTCAGCCGGGCGGAGCGCGAGGAGATCGTGCTGCAGACCAAGTGCGGCATCGTCCCCGATCGAGGGATGTTCGATTTCTCCTACGAGCACATCATCGGCCAGGTGGAGGGCTCGCTGCGGGCCCTTCAGACCGAGTACATCGACGTGCTGCTCCTGCATCGCCCCGACGCCCTCGTCGAGCCCGACGAGGTCGCTCGCGCCTTCGACGAGCTGGAGTCCGCGGGCAAGGTCCGCGCCTTCGGCGTCTCGAATCACACGCCCCGGCAGATCGACCTGCTGCGCACCGCCGTTCGTCAGCCCCTCGTCGCGAACCAGCTGCAGCTGTCGATCACCCACGCCCCGATCATCGCCCAGCCGATCGCCGCCAACATGGCGGGTGAGGAGCAGAGCGTCGTCCGCGACGGCGGCGGGATCGTCGACTACTGCCGCGTCAACGGCATCACGATCCAGGCCTGGTCGCCGTTCCAGGGCGGCTTCTTCACCGGGGTGTTCCTCGGCAACCCCGAGTACGCCGACCTCAACGCGGTGATCGACCGGCTCGCGGCCTCCTACGGCGTCGCCCCGATCGCGATCGCGACGGCGTGGATCACCCGCCACCCGGCGAAGATGCAGGTGGTGCTGGGCACCACGACGCCCGGGCGGGTGCGGGATGCCGCGGCCGGAGCCGACGTGGAGCTGACCAGGGCCGAGTGGTACGAGCTGTTCCGGGCGGCCGGGCACCTTCTGCCCTGATCCGGTGCTGCCCTGATCCGGCGGGCGTCGTCTACCCTGAGATCATGCCGTTCCTGTTCTCGCTCCTCGTCATCGCGCTGATGGTCGGCGCGCTGATCGACATCATCACGCGCGAGGACTCGCAGGTGAAGTACCTCCCGAAGATGGTGTGGATCATCCTCGTCATCCTCCTGCCGCTGATCGGCGGCCTGCTCTGGTTCGCGCTCGGCAGGGAGTACGGCGACGGCGGCATCCGGATCCCGCAGATGCGCCGCGCCGCTCCGACGACCCGCACGGCGCCCGCTCCGCCGGCTCCGCCCGCCGACCTGCGGACCACAGAGCAGCAGATCGCCGACCTCGACCGTGAGATCGAGGAGTGGCGGCTCCGCGAGGAGCTCGAGAAGCGCAAGCGCGACCAGCCGCCTGCGGCCGAGGGCTAAGCCCGCGCGAAGGACTCCCGCAGCGCCTCGTCGAGAAGCGGATAGCGGAACTCGAAGCCCGCGGCGGTGAGCTTCTCGGGCAGCACCCAGCGGCTCTTCAGCACGAGCTCCGTCTCGGTGCGGATGCCGATGGCTCCGAGCTCGAGCATCCATCGCGGCATCGGCGGCCCGATGCGCGCCCCGAGCACGGCCCGGACCGCCGCCATGAAGCCGACGTTGTCGACGGGGTTCGGCGACGCCGCGTTGACCGGGCCGTCGAGCGACGGGGTCTGCTCGAGGAAGTCGATGATGCGGGCGATGTCTTCGACGTGCACCCAGCTGAACCGTTGCCGTCCGCGCTTCGCCCCGGGGAAGTGGCCGGTGCCGGCCGCGCGCCGCGCTCTGCTCACGGGCCAGCGGCCGTCGTACTGGGGGCCACCGAGGCCCAGTTTCGCCAGGGTGCGGAGCGGGCCGAGGACTCCGCCGTCGCCCAGCACGATCGCGCTGCGGAGGGCCACCCTGCGTGTCGACGGGAGGTCCTGCGCGAACAGGGCCTTCTCCCACGCCGTGGCGACCTCGACGGAGAAGCCCGTGCCGATCTCACCCGTGGACTCCGTCATCGGACGGTCTTCGGCGTGGCGGTAGATCGTCGCGGTCGAGGAGTTCACCCACAGCGGCGGCGGGGAGTCGGCCCGAGCGATGGCTGTGGCGAGGGAGGAGGTGGTGTCCAGGCGCGACCGGAAGATCTCCGCCCGGTTCTCCGGGGTGTAGCGGCAGTTCACGCTCTTGCCCGCGAGGCCGATGACGAGAGCGGCGCCGTCGACGGCGCGGTCGATGCCCGCCTGGTCGCCCCAGCGGAGGTCGGCGTGCGAGCGGGAGATCGTGATGACCTCTCGCCCGGCCTCGCGCAGCCGCTGCTGCAGATACCCGCCCATGAATCCGGTGGAACCGCCGATCACGACGTGACCCGTGCTCATCCCTGTGCCTCCTCGATGCGATAGTCGAAGTCCCCGCGGTACTCGTACACGCGTCCGATGAACGGCGCATCGACGGTGAGGGCGATGCGCTGGCGTCCGACCTCGTCGTCGAACCTCTCGGTCAAGCGCACGACGGGGGAGAGCGCGCGCGGCGCGCGGAGCCGCAGACGACCGAGGCGGACGCCGACCGCGCGGCTCGTGAGACGGAGGGCGCCGTCTCGCACGTCCACGTCGAAGCACGCGACGACGACGCCCGGTTCGCCGAGCTCATCGACCACGCGGCCGTGGCGGGAGAGGACGACGGCATCGCGCATGGTCCAGGCGCCGGTGGGGAAGTCGAACCGGCGCATGCCGATCGCCCGCGAGGCCACGGTCACGTTCTCGACCCGGAACGGCACGTCGCGCTCCCACCGGGCGGCCACGACGCCGCGGCGCTCCAGTGTGCGCAGCAGCGGCCACAGCCAGCGCCGCGGAGTGCCGACGCGCTGGAAGACCCCTTCGCCGACCCCGACATGGCCGTCGGGGACGCCGCGGAAGTACTCGCGGAGGCGCGGATGCAGCTCCTCGATGCGGTCGCCGAGCGCCCTGGCATACGGGGACTGCGGAACCGGCGTCACGCTCCGAGCCTACCGACCTCGTGCGGGAGGTCGTGCCGGGGAGCGGAGCATCAGCTCGAGCGCGGCGAGGGCGTCGTGCTGCGGGGCGCTGTCGTCGAGCAGCCACTGCGTCTGCAGGCCGTCGGATGCCGCGATGACGAGAGCGGCGACCGCGTCCGGCGGCACGTCGTCGCGGATGAGACCCGACTCCTGCTGCAGCCGTACGCGCTCGGAGAGCTCGTCGCGCAGCCGGGCGAAGCGGGTGGTCGCGAACTCCCGTGCGGCGGGGTGCCCCTCTTCCAGGGCGGTGGCGATGAGCGAGGAGTACAGCTGCACGAGCCCCGGCACCTCGCGGTTGGTGCGGGCCGACTCGATCATGAGCTCGACCGGCGTCATGTCGTCGGGGATGGGCTGGTGCTCGTCGTCCTCATCGCCGCTGGCGAGGTAGACCGCGACGAGGAGCTCTTCCAGAGAGCCGAAGTAGTGGGTGAGGGCGGCGTGCGTGACGCCGACCTCCTTGGCGATCGCGCGCAGGCTCGTGCGGTCGGCGCCTCTCGCCGCGAACACCTCGATCGCCCTGTCCAGGATCTCCTGGCGGCGAGCGACGCCCTTGGCGTAGGCCCCCCGCTGGCGTGGTCGCTCGTTCTGTCCGGACATGACGCGAGTCTATCGAACTAAAACTTCCGCTTGGAGGTTTTCGGTGATAGCCTCCTGTGCACAGGGCGGCACCGGCCCGCGCGTCACCGAAGACCACGAAGGAGCACCACCGATGACGGTTCAGACATCCATCCAGCTGTTCACGCTCAAGAACGAGCTCGACGCCGATCTCGACGGCACGCTCGCCGCCGTCGCCGCCCGCGGATTCGTCGCCGTCGAGCCCTACGACTTCGTGCACCGCGCCGAGCCGCTCGCCGCGGCCCTCGCCGCCGCCGGCCTGGTCGCACCCAGCGGTCACGCCTTCCTCGCCTCGGAGTCCTTCGTCAACCCCGACGGCAGCGGCACCAGCGTCCCCGTGCCGACCCCCGCCGAGGTGTTCGCGGCGGCGAAGACGCTCGGCATGGGCACCGTCATCGACCCCTACACCGAGCCCGCCCGCTGGGAATCGGTCGAGCAGATCGCGGAGACCGCGCGCCTGCTCAACGCGGCCGCCGAGATCGGCGCCGCATCCGGCATCCGAGTCGGATACCACAACCACGCCCACGAGCTGGAAGCGGTCTTCGACGGCGTCACCGGTCTCGAAGTCCTCGCCGGGCTCCTCGACGAGCGCGTCGTGCTCGAGGTCGACCTGTACTGGGTCGCCCGAGGCGGCGTCGATCCCGTCGCGCTGCTGCAGCGCCTCGGCAGCCGTGTCGTCGCCGTGCACGCCAAGGACGGCACGCTCGATCCGGAGCTCGTGAACGCGTACCCGCCCGCCGACCAGGTCCCCGCAGGAGACGGCGCCGTGCCGCTCGTCGCGGCGATCGCGGCCGCACCGGCGCTCGAGCTCGCGATCGTCGAGTTCGACCACTACGAGGGCGACCTCCTCGACGCCGTCGAGCGCAGCCGCATCTACCTCGACGAGAACGTGGCCGCCTGATGGCCGCCGACAGCACGACGGTGGGTGTCGGCATCATCGGCGCCGGCAACATCAGCGACCAGTACCTCAGCAACCTCACCACCTTTCCCGACGTGCGGGTGCTCGCCATCGGAGACGTGATCGTCGAGCGCGCCGCTGCACAGGCGGCGAAATACGGAGTGCCACGCTCCGGGGGCGTCGATGTCGTGCTCGACGACCCCGAGATCGACATCGTCGTGAATCTCACGATCCCGGCCGTGCACGTCGAGGTCTCCGAGGCGATCATCGCGGCGGGCAAGCACGTGTGGACCGAGAAGCCGCTCGGAGTGAGTCGCGAGGAGGCGCGCGGACTGCTGGAGAAGGCGGATGCCGCCGGCCTCCGCGTCGGCGCGGCGCCCGACACCGTGCTCGGCCCCGGAGTGCAGACCGCCAAGCGTCTGATCGCCCGCGGCGACATCGGCCGTCCGCTCTTCGCGCAGACCACCTTCCAGTGGCAGGGTCCGGAGATCTTCCACCCCGACCCCGCTTTCCTGTACGCCAAGGGCGGCGGTCCGCTGCTGGACATGGGACCGTACTACGTCTCCACCCTCGTGCACGTGTTCGGCCCGGTCGCGACCGTGGCCGCACTCGGGCTGAAAGGTGCAGAGACGCGGCGCGTGCAGCAGGGGCCTCTGGCCGGACAGGAGTTCCCCGTCGAGGTGCCCTCGACGCTGAGCGTGCTGATGGACTTCGAGCGCGGCGGTCAGGCGCAGAGCCTGTACAGCACCGACTCCCCGATGCTCCGTCAGGGCATCGTCGAGATCACCGGCACGGAGGGGACCCTCGTGATCCCCGATCCGAACACCTTCGGCGGTGCGATCTCGATCACCCGCCCGCTCACGCGGATGTTCATCCCGCCGGAGCCCATCCAGCAGGAGATCGTCGACGTCGAGCAGGAGGGCGTGCTCTCCGGCCGCGGCATCGGACTGCTCGACATGGTGCGCTCGGTGCGCGACGGCCGTCCGCACGTCGCGACCGGCGAGTTCGGCTACCACGTGCTCGACACGCTGCTGTCGATCGAGGAGGCCGCGGCCTCGCGCTCCTTCGTCGCCGTGGAGAGCACTCTCGACGAGGTCGGGGCGCTGGACGCGTCGTTCGACCCGTACGCCAGGACGTTCTGAGGCGGGCGCCTGGTCAGGCCGCGGGTTCGCGGAGCCTGACCAGGCGCTCGTGACCGGTCTCCTCGAGCTCGGCGATGTCATCGCGCGACTTGAGGAAGTCGGAGAACGAGCGATAACCCAGGGCCTTCTCGCTGAAGGACGGGTCCATGCGCCGCATGTGGGTCTTCACCGCCGAGCTGTGCAGCCACTCGTCGGCATCCGCCTTGTCGTGGCCCAGACGCAGCGCGCGCTGCAGCAGCGCGGTCGCCTCGCCCTGCTCGTCGAGCTTCGCGGGAGCGGGCGCATCCGCCGTCGATGCGGCCTTCGAGCGGGAGGCCTTGGCCTTGGGCGCCGCCTTGGCCTTGGCGGCGGGCTCAACCTGATCGACGGTCTCGGGCGCGGGGGCAGGAGCGGCGATCCGCGTCGGCCTGACCACGCCAGGCAGCGAGTCGTACGACTCGAACTCGTCGCACGCGGCCGCGAGGGACTTCGCGGTCGATCCGGCGACGCCGACGCCGATCACGTAGCGCCCCAGCCGCTTGCAGCGCTGGGCGAGGGGCACGTAGTCGCTGTCGCCGGCGACGATCACGGCGTGGGTGAGGTCGGGGAGGCGGAACATGTCCTCGACGGCATCCACGGCGAGGCGGATGTCGGCGCCGTTCTTCGCGTACGCCGCGGCGGGGAAGAGCTGCACCAGGTCGACGGCGCGGGCCACGAGCTGCGTGCGGTACTCGGCGTTCACCGGCGACGACCAGTCGGCGTAAGCGCGCGTGAGGACGAGGGTGCCGAACGACGCGGCGTAGTCGATGATGGCGCCGACGTCGATCATCGCGGCGCGCAGTCGCTCGGTCACCTCGGGGTCGTCTGGGCGCTCGGTGATGCGCTGGCGGTCTTTGCCGTAGGCGTTGCGCCCGTGCACCCGGTCGTACCAGGAGATGACGATGTTGTCGAAGTCGAGGTAGACCGCGACGCGGGCCTCCGATGCCTCAGCCATTGTGCGACTCCTCTGTGGGGTAGGTCACGCCGATCTGAGCGCGGATCTCGTCGAGCGTGCCCATGATCGCCACGGTCTCGGCGATCGGCAGGATGTCTCCGTCGAGGAGCCCGTCGCGCACGAGGCGCTCGGCGGCGTGGGCCTCGTGCTCCATGCCGCGGGGCGCATCCGGAGCCGGTGGGCCGCCGATCTCCTCGAGGACGGTGCCGTCGGGGGCGATGAGGCGGAGGGTGGATGCCGACGACCACGCCGGCTGGATCTCGATGCGCGCCCTGGTGCCGAGGATCGACGCCGTGTTCGACCCGGCCGCTCTCGACGAGGAGAAGCTCGTCGAGACGGCGCCGCCCTCGTGGACCATGACCGTGGCGACCTCGGCGTCGGCGCCGGTCTCGACGAGACGGCCCGCGGCCTGGATGCTGGTCGGGGCGCCCAGCACGTCCCAGATGAACGAGATCGGGTAGATGCCGAGGTCGAGCAGAGCGCCGCCGCCGAGTTCCAGCGCGTTGAGGCGGTGCGCGGGGTCGGAGGGGAGGAGCTGGGTGTGCGAGGCCGACACCGTGCGGATCTCGCCCAGGGCGCCAGAGGCGATGAGCTCGCGCATCCGCACCATCTGCGGGAGGTAGCGCGTCCACATGGCCTCCATCACGAGCAGGCCGCGCTCGGCGCCGAGGCGCTGCAGGGACTCGGCCTCCGCCCGGTTGACCGTGAACGCCTTCTCGACGAGGACGTGCTTGCCGGCCTCGAGCGCGAGTCGCGCGTTGTCGTGGTGCATCGGGTGCGGCGTCGAGACGTACACGATGTCGACGTCGGGGTCGGCGACGAGCGCCTCGTAGGTGGGGTGGGTGTGCTCGGGGGCGATGCCGTGCGCGGCGGCGAAGGCGTCGGCGGACTCCTGCGAGCGTGAGCCGACAGCCACCAGATCGAGCCCTGCGCTGCGCAGATCGGATGCGAACGCGCCGGCGATGCCGCCGGTCGCGAGGATTCCCCAACGAAGACCAGTCATGGTCTCAGCGTAGAGGGTAGGGGCGCGGTCAGGCCTTCGCGAGCGCCTGATCCAGGTCGGCGATGAGGTCGCGGGGATCCTCGAGGCCGGCGGACAGTCGGATGGTGGTGAGCGAGATGCCCGCCGCCTCGCGCTGCTCGGCGTTCAGGTGCGAGTGCGTCATCGACGCGGGGTGCGCCACCAGGCTGCGCGCATCGCCGATGTTCGCGACGAGACGGACCACCCGCAGGGCGTCGATCACCCGGCCGACGCGCTCCTGGGCGCCCTCGTCCGCAGGGCCGGCCAGGTCGAAGGAGAACACCGACGGCACGCCGTCCGGCAGGTAGCGCTGCGTGAGCCCGTGCCAGGGATTGCCCTCGAGACCGGGGTGGTTGACCCTGGACACCGAGGGGTGCTCGGCGAGGAAGCGGGCGACGGCGAGGGCGGTGGCGCTCTGCCGCGACACGCGCAGGTCGAGGGTCTCGATGCCCTGCAGGATCTGCCAGGCGTTGAACGGCGAGAGGGACGGGCCGAGGTCGTGCACGTACTTCGACTTCACCAGCGCCGCGAACGCCTGCCCGATGCCGAACCGCTCCCACAGCACGAGCTCGCCGAAGCGCTTGTACGGGGCGGTGAACTGCGGCCAGCGGTCGGGCTCCGCTCCGAAGTCGAACGTGCCCTGGTCGACGACGACCCCGCCGAGGGAGGTGCCGTGCCCGGAGAGGAACTTGGTGGCCGAGTGCACGACGAAGTCGGCGCCGTGCTCGCCGGGGCGCACCAGGTACGGCGTCCCCACGGTGTTGTCGATCACGAGCGGCACCCCGGCCTCGTGCGCGATGTCGGCGACGAGTCCGATGTCGAGCACCTGAGCGACCGGGTTCGCGACGGACTCGGCGAACAGGGCGCGGGTCTCCGGACGGATCGCGGCCCGCCAGGCGTCAGGGTCGTCCTGATCGACGAAGGTCACCCCGATGCCGAAGTCCTCGAACGTGTCCTGGAACAGGTCGACGGTGCCGCCGTAGAGCTGGTTCGCGGCGACGATGTGGCCGCGCACGCCGACGAGCGCGAGCAGGGTCACCGCGACGGCGGCCTGACCGGAGGCGACGGCGACCGCGGAGGCGCCGCCCTCGAGCGCCGCGACGCGCTCCTCCAGAACCTGCTGGGTCGGGCTGGCGTTGCGGCTGTAGAGGTTGCCCGTGGTGCGCAGCGCGAACAGGTCCGCAGCATCCGCGAGCGAGGAGAACTGGTACGCGGCCGTCTGGTAGATCGGCGGCACGGCGCTGTTCTGGGGTGTCCCTGGGACGTAGCCGGCCTGGATCTGCCGGGTCGCGAACTCGCTCATCAGACCATTGTGATGAGCGAGCGGTCCGTGCTTCGGCGTGTGTCGAACTGTTGCACCGCGTGAACCTCCGAATCGCCGCCGTGGCGCGGTGGAGCGACCGCTCGTACCGTGGCCGCCATGACCGAACCGCTCATCATCGGCGCCATGGTGCGCACTCTCGGCGCGTACCCCTCCGGGTGGCGTCACCCCGACGCCCACCGCGACCCGTCCGCCGACCACGCCGTCCTGCGGCGCATCGCGGAGGAGGGAGAGGATGCCGGTCTCGACTACCTCTTCTTCGGGGACTGGCTGGCCACGGGGCCCGACCTCGAGTTCCGCGACCCCTACCTGCTCGCACGGATCGACCCGGTGAGCGCCGTGCTGTTCCTCGCCGGGCTCACCTCCCGTATCGGGCTCATCGCGACGGTGAACACCACCTACGCCGATCCCTACACGACGGCGCGCTCGCTCGCATCGCTCGACGTGCTCTCCGGGGGCCGCGCCGGCGTCAACCTCGTCACCGGCGCCGAGCCGCGGGCTGCGGGCAACCACGGCCGCGACGCGCACGCCGACAACGAGGGCCGCTACGACAGGGCGGAGGAGTTCGTCACCGCTCTCCGCCGACTGTGGGACTCGTGGAGCGAGGACGCCTGGGTCGCCGATGCCGAGCGCGGCGTGCTCATCGATCCGGAGGGTCTGCGCCCCGCCGACGTCCGCGGCGACCACGTGCGGGTGGACGGTCCTCTCAACGTCGCCCGACCTCCGCAGGGGCAGATCCCGATCGTGCACGCGGGCACCTCGCCCCGGTCGCGCCACCTCGCCGCGACCGAGGCCGATCTCGCGCTCATCGCGGCGCCGACCCTCGCGGACGCGATCGCGACGCGCGGCACTCTGCGCGACATCGCGGCAGAGGCCGGACGCTCTCCCGACGACGTGAAGGTCATCGCCCCCGTGCTCCCGGTGGTCGCGGAGTCGGATGCCGAGGCCCACCGCATCGTCGAGAGGCTGCTCTCCCTCGTGCCGCTGGCGGAGGGGCATCAGCGGGATCGGACGGCCTTCCCTCCGAACCGCACGGTCGAGGCGGTGGCCGACGCGCTCGGGGTAGCGGCCGACGACCCGCTCAGGGCGGCGTCCTTCGATGCGCCGGTGACCGCCCACGAGGCCGCGCGGCTCGGATCGGCGGGAGAGGCGCTGATCGCCCGCGTCGCGCGCATCGCCGGTCTCGGCGTCGGCGGAGAGCATCCGGTGACCTGGCGTCATCTCGTGGCCGCGCACGCGGTGCCGGCGGCCTTCGTGGTCGGCGACGCCTCGGCGATAGCCGACCACTTCGAGACCTGGCGCGACGAGGGGGCGGCCGACGGATTCAACGTCCTCTCCGCCTTCCAACCCGCGCAGTTCGAGGCGTTCACCCGGCTCGCCGCCCCCGAGCTGCGCCGCAGAGGGCTGCTCGGACGCGACGGCGGCACCCTCCGCGACCGCCTGCGCATTACGTCGCATGTCGATGCGTGACAGCGGGTGACCGCTCGTGAACGGTCGTGTCCGCCGCATCGTCGCCCGGCATCCCTCGTCCCTAACGTGAGTCGCACCCTGCATACCCGAACCCTCCAGGAGGCCCCCGCATGAATCGTCGCCTTGTCCGCGCCGTCGCCGTCGCACTCCCGCTCGTCATGGCGGCCGGTCTCGCCGCCTGCGCCTCGTCTCCGGCGCCGGCGAACGCGCCCTCCGCCGGCGGCGACCCCGTCACGGGCGGCACGCTCACCTACCTCGAGCACCAGACCTACACGAACCTGTACCCGCCGCAGGCCGGCTTCTACCCGAACGGCGGCATCGTCAACAACATCACCGCTCGTCTGACGTGGCAGAACCCGGAGACGCTCGAGATCGAGCCCTGGATCGCCTCCGACTGGACGGTGAACGACGACGCGACCGAGTACACCTTCGACCTCCGCCCCGGGGTCACGTTCTCCGACGGCACCCCGCTCGACGCCGCGGCGGTCGCGAAGAACTTCGACACCTACGGGCTCGGAGCACCGGATCGGGGGCTCACGGTCTCCGAGGCGGTGAACAACTACGCCAGCAGCGAGGTCGTCGACGACGACACCGTCACGTTCCGCTTCTCCGCCCCGTCTCCCGGGTTCCTGCAGGCGACGTCGACCATCAACTCCGGGCTGCTCTCGCCGGACACGCTGGACGGCACGATCGAGGACTTCGGCGCAGGCAACGCGGCCGAGATCATCGGCTCCGGGCCGTTCACTGTGACGGGGGAGAAGCTCGGCACCGAGTACACGCTCCAGGCGCGGAAGGACTACGCGTGGGCTCCCGAGAGCGCCGCGAACCAGGGCCGCCCGTACCTCGACGACGTGCACGTGATCGTGACGCCGGAGGACTCCGTGCGCATCGGCTCGCTGCTCGCCGGTCAGGCCGACCTCGTCCGGTACGTCCAGGCCTTCGACGAGGCCCGCGTCTCGGGCGCCGGCTTCACGCTGTACGCGCCGCAGACCCGCGGTGTGAACAACTCGATCGCCCTCCGCCCGGGGAACCCGATCCTGAGCGACATCACGGTCAGGCAGGCGCTCGTCGCGGCGGTGGACGCCAAGGAGGTGGTCGACACCCTCTTCACCGAGAACTACCCGGTGGCCACGTCGGTGCTCTCCTCCGAGGCGCTCGGCTACAAGGACGAGTCCGAGCACTACGTCTACGACCTCAAGAAGGCGAAGAAGCTCCTCGATGAGGCCGGGTGGGAGGTCGGAGGCGACGGGATCCGCGAGAAGGACGGCCAGCGGCTCTCGATCACCGTCTACGAGGCCAAGCCGCAGCCGCAGTCGAAGGCCACGCTCGAGCTCGTCGCCCAGCAGCTCGCCAAGGCGGGCGTCGAACTGACCGTCAAGCCGGGAGACGCGGGCAGCTACGCCGAGGACACGCGCGATCCGCTCAAGACGGGCTTCTACCACTCGATGGTCGGCCGCGCCGATCTCGATGTGATCAAGAGCCAGTTCTTCACGAAGAACCGCGACGTGCTCATCTCCGAGGATGCCGAGCTCGACCGCCTGCTGCTCGCCGTGGCCTCCGAGCCCGACGCCGACAAGCGCGTGAAGGCGTCGCAGGCGGTGCAGGACTACATCGCCGAGCAGGCGTACGTCATCCCGCTGTTCGAGGAGCCGCAGGTGTACGGAGCGGCGACCTACGTGCAGGGCTTCGCGTCCGAATCGGTCGGCCGCCCGACCTTCTCCGAGGTCTGGCTCCAGGAGCACTGATGACCTTCGTCCTCCGACGAGCCGGGCAGGCCGCGATCGTTCTGATCGCGGCCTTCACGGCCACCTTCTTCCTGCTGCAGCTGCTGCCGGGGGATGCGATCCTCATCAAGTTCTCCGACCCGAGTCTGGGGCTCTCGCCCGAGCAGCTCGACGGCATCCGCGCGGCCTACGGCGCCGACGTGCCGTGGTGGGAGCAGTACGTGCACGCGGGCCTCGGCTTCGTCGCCGGGGACTTCGGCTACTCGACCCAGTTCGGCACCCCGGTGCTCAGGATGCTGGCCGAGGCGCTGCCCGCGACGCTGCTGCTGGCCGCGCTCGGTCTCGTCGTCGCCCTGCTGCTCGCCGTGCTCATCGCGGCCGTGTCGTCTCTGGCCCCGTTCGCGTGGCTCCGCGACGGACTGCGTCAGGTGCCCGGCCTCTTCGTCGCCGTGCCGGTGTTCTGGCTCGGCATCCTCCTCATCCAGGTGTTCTCCTTCGGCCTCGGCTGGGTGCCGATCGTGGGCGCCGATCCGGTGCGGGGGCTGATCCTGCCGGTGCTCACGCTCGCCGTCCCGATCTCGGCTCCGCTCGCCCAGGTGCTCGTGCGCGCCGTCGATCAGGTGCAGGCGCAGCCCTTCATCACCGTGGTGCGCGCGAAGGGCGCCCCTCCGACGTGGGTGCTCACGCGATCGGTCGCGCGCAATGCGGCCGTCCCCGCGCTCACGATCGCGGGCGTCCTGTTCGGCGAGCTCGTCGGCGGCGCCGTCGTGACCGAGACGGTGTTCGGACGCACGGGCATCGGCAGGCTCACGGAACAGGCCGTGGCGAACCAGGACATCCCGGTGCTGCAGGGCGTCGTGCTGCTGTCCGCCCTCGGCTTCGTGCTCATCTCCTTCGCCGTCGATCTGGTCACCCCGCTCATCGACCCGCGTCAGCGTGTCCGCCCCGCGATCGGAGTCCGTTCATGACCGCGCTCGTCGCTGCTCCTGCCCCTGCGCCGGTGTCCGAGGACGTCGCCCGGGTCGTCGCCAGCCGTCGGCCCCGTCGGCCTCGTCGCCCGTGGGGCCTCTACGTCGCGGTGGCCCTCGTCGCGGTGGTCGTGCTGTGGGCCGTGATCCCCGGGGTGTTCGCTCCGGGGGATCCGCTCTCCGGGGCGCCGGCCGACAAGCTCCTCCCGCCGAGCGGGTCGCACTGGTTCGGCACCGATGCCCTCGGCAGGGACCTGTTCGGGCGCGTCGTGCACGGGTCGGTGCACTCGCTCTCCGGGGCGCTCATCGCCGTCACGGTCGGGCTCGGCCTCGGCACCCTGATCGGCGCGGTCGCCGGGGCGCTTGGCGGCATCGTCGACGACATCCTCATGCGGGTCGTCGACGTGCTGCTCGCGATCCCCGGACTGCTGCTCTCGCTCTCGGTCATCATCCTCCTCGGGTTCGGGACCGTGAACGCCGCGATCGCCGTCGGTCTCGGCAGCATCGCCGCCTTCGCGCGGCTGATGCGCTCCGAGGTCGCACGGGTGCGGCGCACCGAGTACGTCGAGGCCGCGTACGGGAGCGGGGGCACCTTCTTCGCCGTGCTCCGCCGGCACGTGCTCCCGAACTCGCTCACGCCGATCGTCGCGCTCGCCGCCCTGCAGTTCGGCACCGCGATCCTCGCGATCTCCACCCTGGGCTTCCTGGGGTACGGGGCCCCGCCGCCCACCCCGGAGTGGGGTCTGCTGATCGCGGAGGGACGCAACTACATCGGGACGTCGTGGTGGCTCACGGCCCTCCCCGGTCTCGTCGTGGTCGCCGTCGTGCTCAGCGCCAACCGCATCAGCCACCGTCTCGGAAGGAACATCCGATGAGCGTCCACGGTGCGCCGGGTGTGCGGGTACAGATCAGCCACCGCCTCGGAAGGAACATCCGATGACCGTCAACGCTCCCACGGGCGGGACCGTCCTCACCGCCGCCGACCTGCGGGTCTCCTATGCGGGCCGAGAGGTCGTGCACGGGGTGTCGTTCGAGCTGAACGAGGGGGAGACCCTCGCCCTGGTCGGGGAGTCCGGATCGGGCAAGTCCACGACCGCGCACGCGATCCTGGGGCTCCTGCCGGAGGGCGGCCGCGTCGACGCGGGCTCGGTGCGCCTCGGCGACCTCGACGTCTCGGGGTGGTCGGACCGGGCACTGCGCGGCATCCGCGGTCCGATCGTCGGCCTCGTGCCGCAGGATCCGGTGACCTCCCTCGACCCCGTGCGGCCGATCGGCGCGCAGGTCGAGGAGATCCTGCGCCTGCACGGTCATCGCGACCGCCGGCGGCGTCGCGCCCGCGTGCTCGAGCTGCTCGACCGGGTCGGCATCGACGACCCCGACCTGCGGGCGCGCCAGTACCCGCACGAGCTCTCCGGCGGCATGCGCCAGCGCGTGCTGATCGCCACGGCGATCGCCCTGCGACCGCGCGTGCTCATCGCCGACGAGCCGACCAGTGCGCTCGACGCCACGGTGCAGCGGCGCGTGCTCGATCTGCTCGACGAGCTGCGGCGCGAGGAGGGCACCGGCATCCTGCTCGTGACCCATGACCTCGGCGTCGCCGCCGACCGCGCCCAGCAGCTGGTGGTGCTGAAGGACGGCGCCATCGTCGAGCAGGGCGCGAGCGCCGACGTGCTGGCGGCCCCCTCCGACGCCTACACGCGGCAGCTCCTCGCCGACGCCCCGGCGTTCGTCACCGGCTTCCGTCGTCCCGAGGCGCCGCCGTTCCTGCGCGACGCCGCCGCCGTCGCCGCCGAGGATCCGTACGCGATCGTCGCCGAGGGGCTCGTGAAGGAGTTCAGGGTCAAGAGACGCGAGAGCTTCCGCGCGGTCGACGACGTCTCCTTCCGCGTGCGCCGTGGCACCACCCACGCGCTGGTGGGGGAGTCGGGGTCGGGCAAGACGACGACGGCGCGGCTGATCACGCGCTTCCAGCGGGCGGATGCCGGAACGATACGGCTGGACGGGGAGGACGTCACCGGGGTGTCCGGCGAGGGACTGCGGGCGCTGCGCCGACGGATCCAGCTCGTGTACCAGAACCCCTTCGCCTCGCTCGATCCGCGACAGCAGGTTGCCGACATCGTCGCCGAGCCGCTGCAGAACTTCCGTGTGGGGTCGAAGGCCGAGCGGCGCGAGCGCGCTCTCGCCCTCATCGACAGGGTGGCGCTGCCCGCCGATCTGGCCCGGCGGACTCCGCGCGAGCTCTCCGGAGGCCAGCGGCAGCGCGTCGCGATCGCGCGGGCGCTGGCCATCGACCCCGAGATACTCGTGCTCGACGAGGCGGTGTCCGCCCTCGACGTCACCGTGCAGGCGCGCATCCTCGAGCTGCTGGCCTCGCTGCAGGCGGAGCTCGGGCTCACGTACCTGTTCATCTCGCACGACCTCGCGGTGGTCCGCAGGATCAGCCACACGGTCTCGGTCATGCGCCGCGGCCGGATCGTCGAGGAGGGCGCCACCGAGGAGCTCTTCCGCGACCCGCAGCACGACTACACCAGGGAACTGCTCGCCGCGGTCCCGGGACGCGCTGCCGAACGCACAGCCGAACCGGCAGCCGCACTCACCGCCGCACTCACAGGAAGAGCCCTCTCATGACCGCGCCCACTGTCGCCTTCTTCACCCGGCTGCTCGACGACGCCGCCCCGGCGGAGCGCTACGCGCTCGCGACGGAGCAGATCCAGCAGGCGGAGAGGTACGGCGTCGGCCGCGCCTGGGTCGCGCAGCACCACTTCCGCGCGGCGGAGGGAGGCCTGCCGTCGCCGCTCGTCCTGCTCGCGAACGTCGCGGCGCGCACCACGAGCATCCGCCTCGGCACCGGCGTCATCACTCTGCCTCTGGAGGACCCCGTGCGGGTCGCGGAGGACGCGGTCGTGACGGATTTGCTCTCTGGTGGGCGGCTGGACCTCGGTCTCGGCAGCGGCGGCACGCCGTCGTCGTTCGCGCCCTTCGGGGAGGACGTGCGCGCGAAGGCGGCGACCTACGACCGCAAGCTCGGGGTGCTGCTGGATGCGCTGGCCGGACGCGACATCGGCGCGGACAACACGCTCTACCCGGATGCCGGCTCGCTCGCCGACCGCATCTGGCAGGCGACGTTCTCGGCGCCGGGCAGTCACAGGGCCGGCGTGCACGGTCACGGCCTGCTGCTCTCGCGCACGCAGCCGCGTCGCGCCGACGACCTGCACGCCCCGCTGTCGGCACTGCAGGACCCGATCATCGACGCGTACCTCGAGGCGCTGCCCGAGGGCGTCGCGCCGCGGATCACGGCGTCCCGCACCGTGTTCGTGGCGGATGACAGGGCCGAGGCGCTGCGCTTCGCCGAGGTCGGGCTGCGCCGGGCCGCCGAAGGCTTCCGGAGTCAGGGGCAGACGATCCCCGGCGACGACCTCGACGACCTCATCGCGGCGCTCGACACCCACCTGGGCACGCCGGACGAGGTCGCCGAGTCGCTCGCCGCCGACACCACGCTCGCGCGGGCCACGGAGGTCGCGTTCCAGGTGCACTCGGTCGACGCCCCGCACGAGCACGTGCTGCGCTCGATCGAGCTCTTCGCCGACAGGGTCGCCCCGGCCCTCGGCTACACCCTCGACACCATCAAGGAGAAGGCATGACCACCGACATCGTCGATCAGATCGCGGGGGTGACGCCCGAGCTCGACGAGCTGCGGCGCCGCCGTCCGGTGACCAGGGAGCAGCTGCAGGCGAGCTTCGACGCGCTGTTCCGGCCCGTCTCCGTCGCGCACGTCTCGCAGGAGGAGCGGGAGCTGGTCGCGGCCTTCGCGACGCGGCTCGCCGGCGACACCGACGCCACGGGCACGTTCTACGCCGACCGCGCGCTCGCCGCCGACCCGCGGCGAGCGGCGATCGTCCTCGCGGAGGCCGCCGAGGCCGCGACGACGGGCCCGTACGGCGCCTACACGGAGGAGGGGCTGCGCTCCGAGAGCACGGACGGACCCCGCTACACCCCGGACGGTGACGCCGTCGATGCGCTCGGGTCGCGGCTGGCCGCTGCGCTCGCGCACACGCACCTGCTCATGCTCCGGCCGCGCGAGGCGTCGGGCGACGACATCGAGCGACTGCTGGACGCCGGCTGGTCGGCAGACGGCATCGTCACGCTGTCGCAGCTCGTCTCCTTCCTCGCCTTCCAGCAGCGGGTCGTCACCGGCCTCCGCGTTCTGGGGGCGGCGGCATGACCGTCGCGGACTCCGTGCTCGTGCACCACGACGCCCCGCATCCGCACGCCTTCACGCGTGCCGAGGTCGGCTGGCGACCCCACCTCGCGCCGCTCGCCGAAGAGGAGCTCACCGAGCGCCACTACGACGGACTCGTCGAGGCGGCGCGCGCGAAGAACGACTACTTCCGGCTGCTGGCGCGCGACCCCGAGGTGCTGAAGGCGCGCACCCTGGTCGACAAGGACATCTTCTACAACGTCGCGGAGGGCCTTCCCCGTGCGGAGCGCGAGCTGGCGGCGACGGCCGCGTCTCGTCGCAACGGCTGCGTGTTCTGCGCCTCCGTGCACTCGCGGTTCGCGGCGCACTACGGCAAGCGGCCCGACGACGTCGACCTCCTCCTCGACGAGGGGACGGACGCCGATCTCGGCGAGCGGTGGAACGCCGTGGTCGCGGCATCCGTCGCCCTCACCGACACTCCGAGCGCCTTCGGCCCCGCTGAGGTCGCCCGGCTGCGTGCGGCGGGTCTCGACGATCTCGAGATCTCCGACGTCATCCACGGCGCGGCGTTCTTCAACTGGGCCAACCGGCTCATGCTGTCGATCGGGCGTCCGGTTGCGCCGGACTGATCCTCAACGCGCCGCAAGGAACCCCGCGACGGCGTCGAGTGCTCCGTCGTGCGCCTCCAGATGGGGGAGGTGAGCGACATCCCGCAGCTCGAGGAACGTCGAATTGGGGATGCTCGCGGCGACTTGGAGGGCGTAGCGCCGGATGTGTTCGAGGTCGAGGTCGCCGACGATGACGAGCGTCGGCACCGCTATATCGCCGAGGCGCGTCCAGGCGTCGCCAGGCTCGGACTGCTCACCCGGATCGGCTGCGCGCAGGGCGACGCCGTTCATCGCCAGAAAGTGCTCGCGGGCCGTGTGCGAGGCGCGACCGGGGCGTTCCGGCCCGTCGAGCCAGACGATCGCCTCGAGGCGGTTCACCTCATCGACGTCTCCGTCGGCGTCTGCTGCGTCGATCAGTTGATCCAGCTCAGCAACCCTCGGGGCGAGCACGGGCGCGGGAGCACCGCTCACGGCTGGTGCGATGAGCACGAGCGCCGACACCCGGTCCGGGTGCGCGAGCGTCAGATCGAGCGCCGTTCTGCCGCCCATCGAGCATCCGATCACGACTGCGGCGCCCGGTTCGCAGGCATCCAAGACGGCGAGCGCGTCTGCGACGGGTGACCACCCGTCCTCGGTCTCGTAGGCGGTCTCCCCGTACCCTCGGGCGTCGAACCTGACCGTGCGGAAACCGTCTCCGAGCCGTGCGACCAGGGAGTCCCACGATGTCCTGTCGGTCACACCGGCGTGGATCATCAGCACGGCGCCGCCGTGACCGGTCGCCTCGGCGGCGAGCTGCGCGCGCCCGGAGGCGACGGTGATCAGAGTCACGGGACGAGGATGAGCTTGCCGTCGGCGGCGTGGGACTCCACGAGTTCGTGGGCTCGCGCCGCCTCGGCGAGCGGCAGCTCCTGACCGAGCTCGACCGTGAAGTCGCCCGCGGCGATGAGCGCGATCGTGGCGGGCAGCGCCTCGGCGCGCCAGGCGAGCTCCTGCTCCGTGAGCGGGATCGGCGATCCGCCGGAGAACGCACGGATGCCGAAGGACGCGGCGTCCGGTCCGCGCACGATCGTCGCGATGCGGTCGCGGTCGGAGACGAGGGCGAGCGAGGTCTCGATCGCCTCGTCGGTGCCAGCGCAGTCGAGGGCGACGGTCGCTCCGTGCGGCGCGGCGGCGCGCACGCGATCGAGCAGCCCGTTCCCGTAGGCGACGGGGATCGCGCCGAGCTCGCGCAGCTGATCGTGTCGTGCCGGGCTCCCGGTCGCGATGACCGTCGCACCCCAGGCCACCGCGAACTGCACGGCCGCCTGGCCGACAGCCCCGGAGCCCGCGTGGACGAGGAGGACGTCGCCGGCGGTCACGGCGAGTGAGCGCAGCGCCTGATACGCCGTACCCGCGGGGATCGCGATCGCCGCGCCCTCGGCGACGGTGACGCTGTCGGGGAGCGGGGCGAGATGAGCAGCCGGGACCGCGAGCGCCGAGGCGTAGGTGCCGAGCGTGTCGCGGATCGCGACGCGGTCTCCCACGGCGAACCCCTCCACGCCCTCGCCGATGGCCTCGACCACGCCGGCGCCGTCGAAGCCGATCCTGCGCGGCTCGGTGATCGGGGCCGAGGGCCTCCTGCCTCCGCGGAGCTTCGCGTCGATCGGATTCACCCCCGCTGCCTCGATGCGGACGACGACCTCGCCGGCACCAGCGACCGGGTCGGGGATGTCGCTGAGATGGAGGACGTCAGGGGAACCGAACTCTGTGTAGACGATCGCGCGAGCCATGTCTCCAGGCTAGCTCCGGCAACCGATCAAGGGGGCGGATGGCCGGCAACCCCTCAGCGGGCCGCGAGCGCCTTCGTGATGCGCTGCGGCGACACCGGCTGCGCGGTTCCGAGGCGCTGCGCGAACACGCTGATCCGGTACTCCTCCAGCAGCCACCGCGTCTCCACGAGGGCGGGCGCGGCGTCGGCGGCGAGCGGGATCGTTCCGCCGGCATCCTCGAACGCCTTCGCCATCCGCTCGAACTCGCTCATGCGCGAACGGTCCTTGCCCGGCTCGCTCGCGAGCGTCTTCAGCCGGTCGAGCATGCCGTCGAGGTAGCGCGGGAAGTGCGCCAGACGGTCGACGCCGGCCGCCGAGATGAACCCGGGGTGCAGGAGCCCTGCGAGCTGGGTGCGGATGTCGTTCAGCGGCCCGAGGAGGGAGAGGGAGTTCTGCGACTTGATGCCGCGCTCCACCTCGCGCGCCTTCGTGAGGACGCGCGCCACCAGCGACACGCACGCGAACAGGTCGTCGACCAGCGTCGCGGACACGGCGTCCCTCGCCTGCGCGAACGCGGCCTCGGTGCGCAGCGGGCCGCGCGCATCGAGCACGCGGCGGGCCACGGCGGTGCGGGCGTCCTCGATGAGCGCCGCCGCATTCTGGTACGGGGATGCCGCGAGTGCCAGCTTCTCCTGGCTGGTCAGGTGCTCCTGGATGTACGAGGAGGGCGTCGGCACGGCGAGGAGCACGAGGCGCAGCACGCCGTCGCGGGTCGCCGCCGCCGCGGCATCCGCCGTCGCCTCGACCCGCACCGCGACGGTCCTGCCCTGGTCGACGATCGCCGGGTATCCGCGCACGACTCCGCCGGCGACCCTGGTGTCGAGCACCTCGGGGAGATCGCCGAAGGTCCACGTGGTGAGCCCGCTGCGCTCGATGGAGGCCGTGGCGGCCGGTGCCGACGGTCCCTTCGCGCCCGCGGGACGGGGGGAGGCGACCGAACGAGCCACGCTGCTGCGCGCGCGGTCGGCCAGACCCTTCTGCAGCGCGGCGAGGTCGCGGTCGGAGCCGACCACGCGTCCGCGCTCATCGACCGCGCGGAAGTTCATGCGCAGATGCGCCGGCACCCGATCGTCCTCGAACTCCGCAGCCGAGACGAGCTGGTTGGCGAGCGGCTGGATGAGACGGGCCAACGCCTCCTTCAGCGTGCGCGACGGGCGGCCGTCGTGCGACTCCGGTCCCTGCCCTGCGAGCTCGACGCCGAACTTCTCCGCCCAGTCCGCTGCGGGCACCACGTGCCGTCTGATGGCCTTCGGGAGGGCGCGCAGGAGTCCGGTGATGAGCTCAGCGCGCAGTCCGGGCACCTGCCAGTCGAAGCCCGTGTCCTCGATCTGCGCGAGGAGTGCGAGCGGCACCACGACGCTCACGCCGTCGTCGGCGGCGCCGGGCTCGAAGCGATAGGCGAGCCCGAGCACCTGGTCGCCCTGCGTCCACCGGGTCGGGAACTCGCTCTGGTCCGCGCGGCCGTCGTCGTCGAGCAGATCGGCCTCGCGCATCACGAGGAGCTTCGGCGTCGCCGTCAGGGCCTCGCGCCACCACTTCTCGAAGGACCGCACGTCGAAGACGTCGGACGGGATGCGCTCGTCGTAGAAGCGGAACACCGCCTCGTCTCCGGCGAGGATGTCGCGGCGGCGCTCGCGCTCCTCCAGCTTCTCGAGGCGCTTGCGCAGTTCGGCGTTGCTGCGCCAGAACGCGCTCACCCTCTTGTCGATCCGGGTCGGGTCCCACTCGCCCTCGACGAGCGCGTGCCGCACGAACATCTCCCGAGAGGCGGCGCGGTCAATACGGGCGAACTGCACGCGGCGTCGGGGGATGATCTCCACGCCGAACAGCGTCACCTTCTCGAAGGCGACGGCCGCTCCGGCATCCTTCGACCAGTGCGGTTCGCTGATCTGACGCTTCGCGAGGTCTCCGGCGAGGGACTCGGCCCATGCGGGGTCGATCTCGGCCACCGTGCGCGCGAACGTCCGCGAGGTCTCCACGATCTCGGCCGCCATCACGGCGCGTGGGCTCTTCTTGCGCAGCCCTGACCCGGGGAAGATCGAGAAGCGGATGCCGCGGGCCCCGCGGTACTCCGACACCGTCCGCTTCTTCGGGGTGCCGCCCTTGGCGGTGCTGCGCTCGTCGATGATGCCGATCTGCGAGAGCAGCCCGGACAGGAGCGCCCTGTGGATCGCATCGGGGTCGGCGGTGCCGGAGCCGTCCTTCTCGCGCACCAGGGAGCGCAGCTGCCGGTGCACGTCGAACCACTCCCGCACGCGCACGTAGTTCAGGTGCTCGCTGCGGCACATCCGACGGAACGCGCTGGAGCCGAGCTCCCGCTGCTGCTCGCGCAGGTGGTTCCACAGGTTCAGCACGGCGAGGAAGTCGCTGGTCGGATCCGCGAAGCGCGCGTGCATCCGCTCCGCCTCGTCGCGCACCCCCTGCGGGGCGTCTGCGGACGGGCGCTCGCGCACGTCCTGGATCGTCAGGCCGGCCACGATCGGCAGCACCTGGGCGGTGACGCCGGTGCGCGAGGCCTCGACGAGCATCCGGGCGAACCGCGGGTCCATCGGCATCCGCGCGAGGTCCCGGCCGATGCGGGTGAGCCTGCCGTCGGCGACCGCTCCCAGCTCGGTGAGCAGGTCGAACGCGGCCTTGACCCCGCGGGAATCCGGAGGGGTGAGGAAGGGAAACTCGGTGATGTCGCCGAAGCCGAGCGACAGCATCTGCAGCACGACGGAGGCGAGTGACGTCCGCAGGATCTCCGGCTCGGTGAACTCGGGGCGCTTGTCGTAGTCGTCCTCGCCGTACAGGCGGATGGCGATGCCGGAGCTCGTGCGCCCTGCGCGACCGGAGCGCTGGTTGGCCGACGCCTGTGACACCGGCTCGATCGGCAGCCGCTGCACCTTCGAGCGGTTGCTGTAGCGGGAGATGCGCGCGGTGCCGGTGTCGACGACGTACTTGATGCCCGGCACCGTGAGGCTGGTCTCGGCGACGTTCGTGGCGAGGATCACGCGGCGCCGCAGACCCGCGACCGTGGAGCGCTCGAAGACCCGGTGCTGCTCGGCGGCGGAGAGCCGCCCGTACAGGGGCAGCACCTCGACCGGCGAGGTCTGCGAGCGGTAGGCACCGCGCACCGCGTCGGCCGCATCGCGGATCTCCGCCTCCCCGGGGAGGAACACGAGCACGTCGCCCGGGGCCTCCCGGTCGAGCTCGCGCAGCGCCGTGACGATCTCGGCGACCTCGTCGTCCTCCGTCTCCTCGGTGCGCGCGCGGTAGCGGATCTCGACGGGGTACGTGCGGCCGGAGACCTCGATGATCGGCGCGGGGCGGCCGTCGGCATCGGCGAAGTGCGCCGCGAAGCTCTCCGGATCGATCGTGGCCGAGGTGATGACGACCTTGAGGTCGGGGCGTTCGGGGAGGATCCGCACGAGGTAGCCGAGCAGGAAGTCGACGTTGAGAGAGCGCTCGTGGGCCTCGTCGATGATGATCGTGTCGTAGCGGCGGAGCAGCCGGTCGCGGTGGATCTCGTTGAGCAGGATGCCGTCGGTCATCAGCGCGATGCGCGTGGCGTCGGAGACCTGGTCGGTGAAGCGGACCTTGTAGCCGACGGCCCCGCCGAGCTCGACCTGCAGCTCCTCGGCGACGCGCTCGGCGATCGTGCGCGCGGCGAGGCGGCGCGGCTGGGTGTGGGCGATGCGCTCACGGCCCAGCTCGAGGCAGATCTTCGGCAGTTGCGTCGTCTTTCCCGATCCCGTCGCACCGGCGACGATCACGACCTGGTGGTCGCGGATGGCGTCGGCGATCTCCTCCCTGGCCGCGCTGACGGGCAGCTCAGGGGGGTAGGAGATCACGGGAGAAGACATAGCCCTCCATCGTATGCCGGGATCGAGCGCATACGATCATCGGGTGACGAGAGTGCTGCGATGGTTCCGCGAGTTCGGCCTCCCTCCGCGGATCCTGGGGCTCGACATCGCCCGCGGCCTCGCGATCCTCGGCATGGCCGGCGCCCACGTCGGCGAGACGGGGGAGTTCGATCTGCTCGACCCCTCGACCTGGCTGGCGATCGTGCACGGCCGCTCGTCGATCCTCTTCGCGGTGCTCGCCGGCGTCTCGATCGCGCTCATGACCGGGCGCAGCGAGCTGCCCGATCCCGCCAGGATGCCGGCGCTGCGACTCAACCTCGTCGGCCGGGGCGCCGTCATCTTCGCGATCGGCCTGGTGCTGGAGATGTTCAACACCCCGATCGCGGTGATCCTCACCCTCTACGGCATCCTCTACGTCGCGATCATCCCGTTCCTGCGGTGGCGTCCCTCGCACCTGCTCCTGCTCGCGGGGCTGCTCGCCGTCGCCGGGCCCGCGGTGCTGGCGCTGATCACCGCCGTGACGCTGCATCCCTACGGCGCGGGGATCTCCTTCGCCCTGTACGGCTCCTATCCGATCACCGTCTGGTTGGCGTTCGTCCTCGGCGGCCTGGCACTCGGCCGTCTGCGGGTCGAGCGCGTCGAGACCGCCCTCGTCGCGTTCGGCGTCGGGCTCGGGCTCGCGGTGGTCGGCTTCGCGCTCGAGGTGGTCGGAGCGGTCGCGGGCATCGGGACGTCGGAGTCCGAGGGGGCGTGGTCGGGAGGCGATGGCTGGAGCGGATATCCGGACGCGCTGGCCGATGCTGATCCCTTCGGCGCCGTGCTGTCGGCGATCTTCGCGTCGTACCCGCACTCCGGGGGCACCGCCGAGATCCTCGGCTCCGGGGGATTCGTGCTCGTGGTGATCGCGCTGTGCCTGCTGCTGAGCCGCCCGCTGCGTCGGGTGCTGCTGCCGCTCGGCGCCCTGGGGTCCATGCCGCTGTCGGCATACAGCCTGCACGTCGTGTCGGTGTCGCTCATCGCGGGCCCCGGCGGCTTCATCCAGAGCAACGCGTTCTGGGCGCTCACGGCCATCGTGCTGCTCCTGCTGGCCACCGTGTGGTCGATCTTCTTCGGGCGTGGTCCGCTGGAGCGGCTCGTCGGCACCGCGGCCACGGCGATGGCTGCGGTGCCGACGAGGTGAGCCGATCAGAAGTGCGTGCCGCCGTCGATGCGCACCTCGGTGCCGGTGATGAAGGCGCCGTCTTCGCTCGCCAGCATCGCGACGACGCCGGCGACGGACTCCGGTCCGGCGAAGCCCTGGCCGATCGCGGGGGCGAGCTTCATGAAGAGGCTCATGTCGGCGTCCTCGGGCAGGCCGGGGCCCACGCTCTGACGGCTCTGGCCTGAGCCGTCCGTCATGCCGGAGGAGATCGAGCCCGGCTGCACGGCCGTGAAGCGGATGCCGCTCTTGGCGTACTCCGCGGCGAGCGCGTGGGTCATCGACTGCACGCCGCCCTTGCTGGCCGCGTAGGCGGCCATGTAGGGGTGCGCGAAGCCGGCCGACGTCGAGCTGAAGTTCACCACGGCCGACGAGGCGCCGTCGCGCAGCGCGGGGATCGCCTCGCGGATCACGAGGAACGTGCCGACCAGGTTGATGCGGATGATCTGCTCGAACTGGTCGAGCGTCGTCTCGTGCGTGTGCGAGGAGCGCAGGATGCCGGCGGCGTTGACGAGCACGTCGAGCCCGCCGAGGGCCTCGACGGCGGCGGCGACCCCGGCGCGGACGGACGCCTCGTCTCCGATGTCCATGGTGACGGTGGTGAGGCGGTCGGAGAGCGCCCCTGCCTTCGCGACCGTGTCGTCGAGGCCGGCGGCGCTGACGTCGGCGGCGACGACGCTGCCGCCCTCGCTCAGCATCCGCAGCACGGTGGCCTGGCCGATGCCAGAGCCTCCGCCGGTGACGAGCGCCCGACGTCCTTCGTAGCGGTTCATGATCTTCCCTTCGTCGATGTGTGATCACTTGGCAGGATATGCCTGGGTGGCACGATGTGCCAACTAGTACTCTGGGGCGGTGGAGACGCAGACCCTGACCGCGCGGCGCAAGGCTGCGACCGAGCGCGACATCGCGGGCGCGGCGGCCGCCCTCTTCGCGGAGCAGAGCGTGGCGCAGGTCACCGCCGAGCAGATCGCCCAGCGCGCCGGGGTGTCTGTGCGCACGTTCTACCGCTACTTCGCGCGCAAGGAGGACGCGATCGCGCCGATCCTCACGGTCGGCGCCGCCCGCTGGCAGGCGGCGTTCGCGGAGGCGGGGGACGGCGCTCTCCGCGAGCGCATCCCCGCCGTGATCGCCGGACAACTCGGCGCCGACGGCGAGGGAGACCTCCAGGTCATGCGCGCGCTGCTGATCGGGATCGAGTCCGACGATGCGCTGCGCGACGTGTGGCTGCGCGTCAACGACGACTCCGAACGGCGGCTGAGGGAGATCCTGCAGGGCCGAGGTGCGGCCGGAGCCGATGCGCGGATCCTCGCCGCCGTCGCGACGGACGCGATCCGCATCGCCTTCGAGGAGTGGGCCTCCACCGACGACGGACCACGGCCCGACGTGCTCGCCGTCGAGATGTTCCGGCTCATGTCCGCGGGGATCTCCGGGCTCGACTGAGCGGTCGTAGGGTGGAGATCATGACGATTCCTGCTCTCGAACTGAACGACGGCCACTCCATCCCGCAGCTCGGCTACGGCGTCTTCAAGGTGCCGCCGGCGGAGACCGAGCGCGCGGTGAGCGAGGCGCTCGAGATCGGCTACCGGCACATCGACACGGCCGCGATCTACGGCAACGAGGAGGGCGTGGGGGCGGCGATCGCGGCATCCGGCATCCCGCGCGAGGAGCTGTTCGTCACCACCAAGCTGTGGAACGACCGCCACCACGACGACGAGCCCCGTGCCGCGATCCGCGAGAGCCTCGACAAGCTGCGCCTCGACAGCGTCGACCTCTACCTCGTGCACTGGCCGACGCCGGCGAAGGACGACTACGTGCACGCCTTCGCGAAGCTGATCGAGCTGCGCGAGGCAGGGCTCACGCGCAGCATCGGCGTCTCGAACTTCCTGGTGCCCCACCTGGAGCGCACGGTGGCGGAGACGGGGGTCGTGCCCGCGGTGAACCAGATCGAGCTGCACCCCGCCTACCAGCAGCGCGATGTCGTCGCGTGGGCCGAAGCCCACGACGTCCGCATCGAGGCGTGGGGACCGCTCGGCCAGGGCAAGTACGACCTCTTCGGCGTGCCCGCCGTCGCGGATGCCGCGGCCGCCCACGGCGTCACCCCGGCACAGGCGGTGCTGCGCTGGCACCTGCAGAAGGGGAACATCGTGTTCCCGAAGTCGGTGCGCGCCGAGCGCCTGCGCGAGAACCTCGACGTCTTCGGCTTCGAGCTCACCGCGGACGAGATCGCCGCGATCGACGCACTCGACCCGCTGGACGGGTCGGGCCGCGTCGGCTCCCACCCCGACGACGTGAACTGAGTCCCTCTCGTTCCTTGCATGACGCCCTGTGTCGCGGCCCGCGACACAGGGCGTCGTCGCGGGTAGCTTCGTCGGCATGACAGCTGCCTACCGTGTCGTCGCCGTCTCGGGTTCCCTGCACGAGCCGAGCAAGACCACCGCTCTCATCCGCGCCATCGGCGCCGCGATCGCCGAGCGCGCCGACATCGAGTTCGAGCTCATCGAGCTCACCGACATCGGTCCGGACCTCGCCGGTGCGCTGCGCCGCGACCAGTTGCCCGCGCGGGTGGAGGACAAGCTCCTCGCGGTCGAGAAGGCCGATCTGCTGATCGTCGGCAGCCCCGTCTACCGGGCGTCGTTCACGGGTCTGTTCAAGCACCTGTTCGACTTCGTGGGGCAGTACGAGCTCGTCGGCAAGCCGGTGCTCCTGGCCGCCACGGGCGGCGGCGAGCGCCACGCCCTGATCATTGAGCACCAGCTGCGTCCGCTGTTCGCGTTCTTCCAGGCGCTCACGCTTCCGCTCGGCGTGTACGCGAGCGACACGGACTTCGCGGGGTACGAGATCAGCTCCGAGGTCCTGCACAGCAGGATCGCCCTCGCCGCTGAGCGCGCGCTGCCCCTCGTCGGCTACGCGGCCACCAGACCCGTGGAGCTGCTCGCCGGCTGATCCGACGGCGGCGTACGGTGAGGCTATGACCAACCGGCTCGCCGACACCCTCAGTCCGTACCTGCGCGCGCACGCCGAGAACCCGGTCGACTGGTACCCCTGGGGTCCCGAGGCCTTCGCCGAGGCCCAGCGACGGGATGTGCCGCTGCTGATCTCGATCGGCTACTCCACCTGCCACTGGTGCCATGTGATGGCGCGCGAGTCCTTCGCCGATCCGGCCATCGCGGCGCTGATCGACGAGGGGTTCGTCGCGGTGAAGGTCGACAGGGAGGAGCACCCTGACGTCGACGGCGCCTACATGGCGGCGGCATCCGCCTTCACGCAGAGCCTCGGCTGGCCGCTCACCGTGTTCGCGACCCCGCGCGGCCGCGCCTTCTACGCCGGCACCTACTGGCCCCCGGAGCCGCGCCCGCCGATGCCGTCGTTCCGCGAGGTGCTGGCGGCGGTGCGCGAGGCCTGGACGCTGCGGCGCGCGCAGGCGGAGGAGTCGGCGGATGCGGTGTCCGACGCGCTCGCGAGAGCGACGGGGTCGGCTCCCTCCGACCTGCCGACCGCCGCTGATCTGGCCGCTGCGGCCACGGCGATCGCCCATCGGGAGGACCGGGTCCACGGAGGGTTCGGCGGAGCGCCGAAGTTCCCGGTGGCGACCGCGCTGAGCTTCCTGCAGACGCCGCTGGTGCGCCGAGAGGCTCCCGAGGCGGCCGCTGCCGCCGAGAGAGCGCTCCTCGCGATGGTCGGCTCCGAGCTGAGGGATCGGGACGGCGGGTTCTTCCGCTACGCCACCCAGCGCGACTGGACGGTTCCGCACTACGAGCGGATGCTGACCGACAACGCGCAGCTTCTCGACGTCGCTCTCGCCTCGGGCGACGATGCGACGGCCGAGGGGGTGGTCTCGTTCCTGCGGGGCTCCCTGCGCCGCGAGGGTGGAGGGTTCGGCGCCGCCCAGGACTCGGAGTCGTGGATCGACGGAACCCGCAGCGAGGGCGGCTACTACGCGAGGACCGCGCAGGAGCGCGCCGGTCTCGAGCCCCCGGAGGTCGACGGCAAGATCATCACGGGCTGGAACGGACTCGCGATCGGGGCGCTCTCACGGGCGGGCGCCCGGCTCGGGGAGAGCACCTGGATCGACGCCGCGGCGGAGGCTGCGGAGTCCGTCCTGCGCGCCAACCGCGCCCCGGACGGCCGGCTCGTGCGCACATCGCTCGCGGGGATCCCCTCGTCCGCCGCCGCGACGGCATCCGATCTCGCACTGCTCGCCGACGGGCTCTTCGCGCTCGCCCTGGCGAGAGGAGAGGTCGCATGGGCGGTCAGGGCACGGGAGCTGCTCGACCAGGCGATCGCCGGCGTCGCGGGCGATCCGCTGCTGTCCGCGCAGGGCATCGCCGGCTCACCTGATCACTCCGACGGCGACCTCCCGTCGGATGCGTCCGCCGTGGCGGCGGCCGCCCTGACGGCGTGGCGGCTGGGAGCGGGGGAGCGCTATCGGGAGGCGGCGTCCGAGATCGTGCGCGTCCACGGCGCGGCCTCGGTGGCGCAGCCCTTCGCGCACGGCAGCATGCTGCGTGCGGCCGCGGGGCTCGTCGATGCGCCGCGGCAGGTCGTCGCCGTGACATCGGCGCCGGACGGCCCTCTCGCGGTCGCGGCGCGCGCGGCGGATGCCGAGGCGGTCGCCGTGGTCTCGCCCGCGCAGGCGCGCGCCTTCGCGGAGGCCGGGTTCGAGCTGTTCGAGGGCAAGGACGCGGTGCCGGAGCGCGTGCACGACTGCCGTGCGTTCGTGTGCCGTCTCCCCGTGAGCGATCCGGCGGAGGTCGTCGCGACGCGCTGAGTCAGCTCGCGTTGCGCGGATGCCGCTTCGCCGCGCGTTCGTTGCCGCGGCGGTAGTTGCCGGTGACCCGCGCCATCAGCAGCTGCGGGTCGCCGGCGTCGGCCTCGGCGAGGAAGGCGGCGGCCTTCGCTCCGCGCAGCACGGTCGCCGTCGTGCCGTGATGGCGGATGACGACGTCGCCTCCGCGCACCACGTACTCGAATCCTGCCGGGGCCGCCATGAGGCGATCGTAGACCGTGAGATCAGACGTTGGCGTAGCCCATGCCCATCGCGGACCTGACCTCGCGCAGGGTGGCGTCGGCGATCGAGCGGGCGCGGGCGTTGCCCCTGCGCAGCACGTCGTCGACGAGACCCGGCTCCTGGGCGAGCTCGGCCCGGCGGGACCGATGCCCGGCGAGGAAGCCGTTGACGGCCTCCGTCGCGAGGGTCTTGAGTCCGGAGGAGCCCGCCGCGCCGACCTCCTCCGCGACGCGCTCCGGGGTCGTGCCGAGGCATGCCGCCGCGGCCTGGAGCAGCCCCGACACTCCGGGGCGCCGCTCGGGGTCGAAGGTGATGAGGCGCTCCGAATCGGTCGGGGTGCGGCGGATCAGGGCAGCCGTCTCGTCCGCCGTCATCGACAGGGAGATCGCGTTCCCGTAGCTCTTCGACATCTTGCGGCCGTCGAGTCCCGGCAGCTCCGGCGTCTCCGTCACGAGCGCTTCGGGTTCGGGGAACACCTCGGCGTAGCGTTCGTTGAACCGTCGGGCGATGAGCCGGGTGATCTCCACGTGGGGGAGGTTGTCCTTCCCCACGGGCACGAGGGTGCCCTTGCAGAAGAGGATGTCGGCCGCCTGGTGCACGGGGTAGGTCAGCAGCAGTCCGCTCAGAGCCCTGCCGGATGCCGCGTGCTCGGCCTTCACGGTCGGGTTGCGGTGCAGCTCCGCCTCGCTGACCAGGCTGAGGAACGGCAGCAGGAGCTGGTTGAGCTCCGGCACGGCGGAGTGCGTGAAGATCGTCGTGCGCTCGGGGTCGAGCCCCGCGGCCAGGTAGTCGAGGATCGCCGAGCGGACGTTCGCGGCGACGCCGTCCGACGCGTCGCGGTCGGTGATCACCTGATAGTCGGCGAGGATCACGAAGGTCTCGACCCCGAGCTCCTGGAGTCGGACGCGCTCCCTGATCGTGCCGAAGTGATGGCCGAGGTGGAGGGCGCCGGTGGGGCGCTCTCCCGTGAGGATGCGGAAGCCGGACGGGTCGTCGGCGATGCGGCGCTCCAGGGAGGGCATGCGTGCGGCGGTCGCGGTGAAGGAATCCATGTGTGCTCCAGGTCGATGGGTGCACGAACAGACATCCGCGGGTCGCGGGCCGCCGTGCAGCCCGCGAGACATGCGTCTGAGGGCTGCTACCGCAGCCACCAGCTCACCGAGAGGAGAGAACGCATGCATCCATCCTACGGCGGGGGAATCACTGTGCAGACTGCTCAGCGATTCGAGGGAAGTACCCGCTCGGCTGCGCGCCCTGCGCAGGGAATGCTGCACCGTTTGCCCAGCGGGCGGCATCCGGTCTAGTGTTGCGCGACAGCGGCCGACGCCGGTCGCCTCCGATCTCAGCAAGGATGCTCTGACGATGACCCTCCCCACCCGTCCAGGCCTCGAGGCCGTTCCCGCCTATCGTCAGGGCCGTTCGGCGCCGGCCGGCGCGTCCAAGCTCTCCTCGAACGAGTCTCCGCACCCGCCGCTCGCCTCGGTGGTGGCCGCCGTGCAGGATCGTCTCGGCACGATCAACCGCTATCCCGACATGAGCGCCGCCGCGCTGCGCGACGCCCTCGCGGCCAGGTACGACGTCGACGCCGCGCTCGTCACGGTGGGCGCGGGCTCGGTGGAGCTCGCCGCACAGCTCATCCACGCCGTCGCGGGCGAGGGAGACGAGGTGATGTTCGCGTGGCGATCGTTCGAGGCCTACCCCTCGCTCGTGCGCATCGCCGGGGCCGTTCCCGTGGCCGTGCCGCTGGACGCCGAGCACGCGCACGACCTCGACGCGATGCTCGCCGCGATCACCCCGCGCACCCGCGCGATCTTCGTGTGCAACCCCAACAACCCCACCGGCACCGTCGTGAGCGCGGCGGAGCTGGAGCGCTACGTCGCCGCGGTGCCGCACGACATCCTCGTCGTGATCGACGAGGCGTACGTGCACTTCGACCGCACCGACAGCTACGGCGCCGGCATCGAGCTGTTCCGCCGGCATCCGCACGTCGCGGTGCTGCACACGTTCTCGAAGGCCTACGGGCTGGCCGGTCTCCGCGTCGGCTACGCGATCGCCCCGCGCGAGGTCGCCGACAATCAGCGCAAGGTCGCGGTGCCGTTCGGCGTCACCGACCTCGCGCAGACGGCGGCCAGGGCGTCTCTGGATGCCGAGGACGAGCTCGCCGTGCGCATCGAGGAGGTCGTCGTGCAGCGCGACCGCCTGCAGGCTCTCCTCGTGGATGCCGGGTGGCCGGCCGTCGCCTCTCAGGCGAACTTCGTGTGGGTGCCGGCGGGGGAGCGCACCTCGGAGCTGGAGGCGCTGCTCCACGAGGGCGGCGTGATCGCCCGCGCCTTCCCCGGCGAGGGCGTGCGCATCTCGTCCGGCAGCATCGACGACATCGACCGCGTGGCAGCCACGCTCGTTCGCAAGGAGGCGACCGTATGACCGAGGTGCCCACCACCACGACCACGACCAAGGGCCTGCATCCGGGACTCACCCGTCGGCAGATCTCCATGATGGGGCTCGGCGGCGCGATCGGCGCCGGCCTGTTCGTCGGATCCGGCCAGGCGATCAGCATCGCGGGTCCCGCCGTGCTCGTCTCCTACCTCGTCGCCGGCGGCATCGTCGTCCTCGTGATGGCGATGCTCGCCGAGATGGTCGCCGCCCGCCCCAGCTCCGGGGCGTTCAGCTCCTACGCGCAGAAGGCGATGGGCCGAAGCGCGGGCAGCGCCGTGGGGTGGCTGTACTGGATCCAGCTCGTCGTCGTGATCGCCGCCGAGGCGACGGGTGCCGGCGGCATCATCGCCCAGTGGGTGCCCGGCATCCCCGCCTGGGCCTGGGTGCTGGTCTTCGTCGTCGCCCTCACCGCGGTGAACCTGTTCGGCGTGCGCAACTACGGACGCTTCGAGTTCTGGTTCGCCGCGATCAAGGTCGCCGCGATCATCGCCTTCCTCGTGGTGGGCGTGTGCGCCATCATCGGGCTGATCCCCGGCGTCCCCGCGACGGGCGTCTCCCACATCGTCGACCACGGCGGCTTCGCTCCGAGCGGCATGACCGGCATCGCCGCCGCGCTGCTCATCGTGGTGTTCGCGTTCGGCGGCACCGAGGTCGTGGCCATCGCCGCGGCGGAGTCCGACGACCCCTCTCGCAACATCCGCCGCATCGTCCGCGAGGTGCTCGTGCGCATCCTCATCTTCTACGTCGGCTCGATCTTCGTGATCGTCGCCGTGCTCCCGTGGAACGACCCGGCGGTGAAGAAGGGGCCGTTCTCCGCGGTGCTCGACACGCTGAACGTGCCCGGCGTGGGGCTCGTGATGGACCTCATCGTCGTCATCGCGCTGCTCTCGGCCATGAACGCGAACATCTACGGCGCCTCGCGCATGGCGTACTCGCTTGGAGAGCGCGGCCTCGCCCCTCTCGCCGCCACCCGCACGAGCGTCAAGGGCGTGCCCTACATCGCCGTGCTCGCCTCGGTGGCGTTCGGCTTCGTGACCGTGGCGCTGAACTGGATCTACCCCGACGCCGTGCTGCCCGCGCTGCTCAACGTCGTCGGCTCGACGATCCTGGTCATCTGGACCGCGACGGCCGTGTCGCAGATCATCCTCCGTCGTCGCGCCGACCGCGACGGCGAGGCGATGCCGATGCGGATGTGGGGCTTCCCGTGGCTGTCGTGGCTGTGCCTGGTGCTGCTCGGCGTCGTCATCGCCCTCGCGATGATCGACGAGGGCGCGCGCGTGCAGCTGCTGCTCACGATCGGTCTCACCGCGGTGCTCCTCGTCGTCGCCCGCCTCACGCGCGGCGTCGCACGGCCCGGCGTGGTGCGGGAGTAGCCCGTGCGGATCGACCGTCTCGATGCGGCGCTGATCCGCCTGCTCACCGAGGAGCCGCAGCTGCCGATCCTCGAGTGCGCACGGCGGCTCGGCGTCGCCAGGGGCACCGCGACGAGCAGGCTCGCGCGTCTGCACGAGGGAGGCGTGATCCAGGCGATCGTGCCGCAGCTGGACCCCGCCGGCTTCGGCTACGCGGTCGTGGCGTTCTGCCTGGTGGAGATCGACCAGAAGGTCGGCCACGATGAGGTCGCGGTCGCCCTCGCCGACGCGGTGCCCGAGATCGTCGACATGCACACCGTCACCGGGGCGAGCGACATGCAGCTGCGCCTCGTCGCTCGGGACGCCGCCCAGCTGCAGGAGGTCCTCGACAGGGTGGCGCTGGTGCCGGGGGTCGCACGCACGGCATCCTCGATCGCGATGCGCACACACCTGTCCGGCCGCGTGCTCCCGCTCGTCGAGCACGTCGCCGAGGCGGAGAACGGCTAGATTCCCGCGTTCGAGAACTCGCCGGTCAGCGTGCCGTCCAGATGCACGCCGTGCCCGCCGAACATGTCCGCGTCATCGAACTCCAGCGAGAACGAGCCGTCGTCGTGCGCGACGTGGATCGAGATGAGTCGCAAACGGGCGGCGAACTCGTCGCCCGTCAGCCGCGCCTCCTCGCTCTCCGCCCAGCTCTCGTTGTACATCTCCAGGAGCGCCTCGGCGGCGAACCCCGTGGCCGCCGACTGCCACTCCGAGGGTGCGGAGAGGAGCGTGGCGATCGTGCCGCACATCGTCGCCATCCGCGCATCCGTCGACGAGACGATCGACACCTCGGCGTCGTGTCCCATCCACCCCCGCCGCATCGAGTACCACCCCGTGGAGCGGTCCTCGGTCAGCGCGCCGAGATCGGCGGACAGGAAGGTCTTCGGCGTCGTCCGCGCCGCGAGGAACGACTCCAGCGCGGGGACGGACCTGGTGGGAAGAACCTCGACCAGGAGGAAGCGGCGCGGGTCGGCGAACGAGAAGCCTCGTTCTTCGAGCTGGCGTCGCGCATCGGCCTCCTCGGGGGAGAGATAGCCGTTGGAGCGCCGCACCCGCACGGTCAGGATGCTGTCGCCGGTGAGCCGCTCGCGCAGAGCGGCCAGGCCGTCGTCGTCGACGAGCTGTTCCAGTCGGCAGCTCTCGCTGATGAGGGGAGCGCCGGCGTCGATGTCCCCGTCGATCCAGGCCGCGATCTCGATCGACGCGGCCCACAGCTGGGCCGGTCCGGACGGGTGCTGCGCTCCGTGCTTCGAGGCCGAGACGCCGTTCGGCCCCGTGACGACGGTGATGTCCTCGGTGCTCCGCTCGAACTTCTGATCCTGCAGGGCGAGCTGGTGAGCCGCGTCCATCACACCCAGCCCGGCAGCCAGTTGTGCAGCAGCCAGAAGTCGTAGGGCACGCTCATGCCGGTCCACACCGGGTAGAAGAACGCCGAGACGAGCACCGCGAACGCCAGGAAGATCAGCACGGTGCGCTCACCCGACTGCCTCCGATGCAGAGGATCCTCACGACGCCCCGCGATCACGCGCATCGTGACGGCGAGCCCGATCACCATGAACGGCATCATCGCGACCGTGTAGAACTGGAAGATCGTGCGCTCGGGGAACAGCAGCCACGGCACGTAGGTCGCGGCCAGCCCGATCAGCGGGTAGGTGAGCGCGGGGTCGAGCGGCTGCTTCGCGATCCAGCTGCGCACCAGACGGTAGAGCAGGTAGACGGATGCCGCCACCGCCGCGTACCAGATGAGCGGGTTCGGGATGCTGGAGATCACCGCGATGCAGTGGTCGGTGCCGCACCCGCTGGGTTCGGCGCCGACCCACACCGCGGTGGGGCGCAGCAGGAGGGGCCACTCCCACGCGGGGCTCGCGTACGGGTGCCCGCTGGTGAGGCCGACATGGAAGTTCAGGATCGCCTGGTGGTAGCGCCAGAGTGAGGCGAAGGGGTTCGGGTCGAGGTCGCGGTTGTAGCCGCCGGAGGTGACGAGCCAGCCCGTCCAGCTCGCGAGGTACACGGCGAACGCCGGGACCACCAGGAGCACGAACGACACGGGGCCCTGCTTGAAGGCGGCGGCGGTCGGCCACAGCACGACTCCCGCCCGGCGCCGGGCGAGGGCATCCGTCACCACGACGTAGAGTCCGAAGGCCGCGAGGACGTACAGCCCCGACCACTTCACGGCGCACGCGGCGCCGAAGGCGAGCCCGGCGGCGACGAGCCATGGGCGTCGCCAGAGCACGCGCCCCCACATCGGATCGGGGGCGTCGTCGTCCCTGCGCTCCAGGAGGGGGATCGTGCGCTCCCTGTCGTACAGGACGAACAGGACGCCGAGCATGATGAAGAAGGTGAGGATGCCGTCGAGGAGGGCGATCCTCGAGAGCACGATGCTGAGCCCGTCGATCGCGAGCAGGCCGCTCGCGACCGACGCCACGACGACCGAGCCGGTGAGCCTGCGCGCGATGAGGTAGGTGAGCAGCACGGTCCCGGTGCCGAGGAGAGCGGTGGCGAGGCGCCAGCCGACGCTGTTGTCGGGTCCGCCGAGAGCCATGCCGAGAGCGATCAGCCACTTGCCCAGAGGCGGGTGGACGATGAACGCGCCCTTCGCGTCGAGCGGGAGCTGCTGCAGCGTGATGAACGCCTCGTTCGCGTTCTCACCCCACGTCCCCTCGTACCCCAGGGTCCACAGCGACCAGGCGTCCTTGACGTAGTAGGTCTCGTCGAAGGCCAGCTGATGGGGGTGCCCGAGGTTCACCAGTCGCAGCACACCGGCGAGCAGGGTGATGACCAGCGGCGCGAACCAGTGGATCATCCGCCCCCAGTCGGGGCTGCGCAGGATGCTGTCGCGCAGCTGTCCGTAGCGGGTGAGGCGCTCCTCGGGGGCGGGCAGCAGGGGCACGGGCGCGGTCACGGGTACAGCCTAGACAACGCGCATAGGCTGAGCGTGTGATCATCCTCGCCGCCACGCCCATCGGAAATCTCGGCGACGTCTCTCGCCGCCTCATCGAGGTGCTGGAGAACGCCGAGGTCGTGGTCGCGGAGGACACCCGCACGACCGGCCGCCTGCTGCAGGCGCTGCAGATCGCGAACCGCCCGAGGCTCATCGCCCTGCACGACCACAACGAGAAGCAGAAGGCCGGCGAGCTCGCGGCCCTCGCCCTCGAATCGGACGTCGTCGTGGTGAGCGACGCAGGGATGCCGGCCATCAGCGACCCCGGCTACGGTCTCGTCGCCGAGGCCGTCGCCCAGGGGGTCACGGTCACGGCGATCCCCGGCCCGAGCGCGGTGCTCATGGCGCTCGCGATCTCTGGCCTGCCGACCGACCGCTTCACCTTCGAGGGCTTCCTCCCTCGCAAGCCGGGGGAGAGACGTTCGACGCTCCGCGCGCTCGCCGCGGAGCCGCGCACCATGGTGTTCTTCGAGTCCCCGTCCCGGCTCGCCTCGTCGCTGGCCGACATGGGCGCCGCCTTCGGAGACGACCGGCGGATCGCCGTGTGCCGCGAGCTGACCAAGTTCTACGAGGAGGTGCGCCGCGGCTCGGCATCCGAGCTCGCAGAGTGGGCCGCCGACGGCGTGAAGGGCGAAATCGTCGTCGTCGTCGAGGGCGCACCGCGCCGAGAGGCCTCGCCCGACGACGCGCTGGCGCAGGTGCAGTCGCTCGTGGCGTCGGGCCTCAGGCTGAAGGAGGCTGCGGCCGAGGTCGCCGGACTCACCGGCCTGTCCTCGCGCGATCTGTACCAGGCCGCGCTCGCCGCGAAGAAGCCGTGACGCCCTCCGCGGATGCCGCGGTCGGCGCCGCCTACGACGAGCGTGCGGACGAGTACGTCGATGTGGCCGGCACGCTCGCGCAGATGGATCAGCGCGACCGTGACACGATCGCGCAGTGGCGGGACACGTGCTCCGGCCCGCTCCTCGACGCCGGATGCGGTCCGGGGCTGTGGGCGGAGTTCCTCGCCCGAGGGGGACGCGAGGTGCGCGGCATCGACCTGTCGGCCGCGTTCATCGCCGCTGCTCGCGCCGCGCACCCTCAGCTGAGGTTCGACGTCGGCTCGTTCCGCGCGCTCCCCGTCGAGGACGGCTCGCTGGGCGGCATCCTCTCCTGGTACTCGCTAATCCACACCGAACCGGACGAGGTCCCCGCCGTGCTCGCGGAGTTCGCCCGCGCGCTCGCGCCCGGCGGAGGCCTTCTGCTCGGCTTCTTCGACGGGCCGTCGCGGCAGGGTTTCGACCACCGGGTGGCGCCGGCCTGGTTCTGGACGCCGGCGACCATGAGCGAGCTGCTCGCGGATGCCGGATTCGAGGTGACACGCACCGAGGTCCGCGGGCGCGACGCCGCGGAGATCAGCGTGCGCCCGCATGCGGCGGTCGCGGCGGTCCGCTCTCCGTCGACGCGGCGAGAGCGTACGCTCTCTCCATGACGCGCAGGCGATCGGGGCTTCGGCCGGGGGTGCTCGGCATCGTCGCCGTGCTGCTCGGCGCCGGCCTCGGCGAGCTCGTCGCCGCGTTCTTCGCCGCGTCGGCCAGCCCGTTCGCCGCGGTCGGCGGCGCGCTGATCGACCTCGCCCCGGCCTGGGCGAAGGACACCGCGATCGCCCTGTTCGGCACGGGGGACAAGATCGCCCTGCTCACCGGGATCGCCATCGTCCTCGCGGCCGTCGCCTTCGGTGCGGGGATGCTGGAGCGACGGCGTCGCTCCGTCGGCGCGGCCGTCGTCGCGGCGATCGGCATCGCCGGTGCGGTCATCGCCGTCATCCGCACCGACCTCGGCCTGCTGGCGGCGCTGCCCTCCCTCGTCGCGGGCGGCGCCGGAGCGATGACGCTGCGCGCGCTCGTGTCTCTCGGCGAGACCGAGCAGGAGAGCGCCCAGGACCAGGACAGGCGGCGGTTCCTCATCTGGACGGGAGCCGCGACGGCCGCGGGCCTCCTGGCCGTCGCGGCGTCGCGCATCGCGACGGGAGCATCCAGGGTCGTCGAGGCCGTGCGCGCCGCCCTCCGACTGCCCGCGCCCGCGACGTCGGCGCCGGCCGTCCCTGCGACCGCAGAGCTCGGCATCCCCGGCCTGGCGCCGGTCGTCACGCCGAACGCCGACTTCTACCGCATCGACACGGCGCTCGTCGTTCCCCAGGTCGACCCGAAGGACTGGTCGCTGCGCGTGCACGGGATGGTCGATCGGGAGGTCGTGCTCACGTGGGACGAGCTGATCGCCTCGCCGCTCACCGAGGCCGATGTGACGCTCGCGTGCGTCTCCAACACCGTCGGCGGCGATCTCATCGGCAACGCGCGGTGGCTCGGCCTCCCCGTGCGAGAGGTGCTCGCCCGCGCCGGGGTGGATGCGGATGCCGACATGGTCCTGTCCACGTCGATCGACGGCTTCACGGCGTCCACCCCGCTCGAAGCGCTCACCGACGATCGCGATGCGCTGCTCGCGATCGGGATGAACGGCGAACCGCTGCCCATCCCGCACGGCTTCCCCGTGCGGCTCGTGGTGCCGGGGCTCTACGGCTACGTGTCGGCGACGAAGTGGGTCACCGAGCTCGAGGTCACCCGCTTCGACCGCGCGACGGCGTACTGGACGACCCGGGGGTGGTCGGAGCGCGGACCCATCAAGCTGCAGTCGCGCATCGACGTGCCGCGTGGCTCGATCGACGCGGGCGACACGGTCATCGCCGGCATGGCCTGGCAGCAGCACGTCGGCGTCCGCGGCGTCGAGGTGCGCATCGACGGAGGACCGTGGCGGCCCGCGACGCTCGCGACGGCCATCTCCGACGACACCTGGGTGCAGTGGAGCCTCCCGTGGGCGGCTGAGAGCGGGCAGCACGACATCGAATGCCGGGCGGTCGGCGCCGACGGCGTCACGCAGACCGATGCGCTCGCGCCCCCTGCTCCGGACGGCGCCACGGGGTGGCACCGCATCTCGGTGACGGTGCGCTGACGCGGCGTAACCACCCTCGGCATCCCACCTAGAATTGTCCCCATGCCCGCAGGCGAATCGTTCTACATCACCACGCCCATCTACTACCCCTCCGATGTGCCTCACATCGGCCACGGGTACACGTCGGTGGCTGTCGACGCGCTCGCGCGCTGGCACCGCCAGGGCGGTGACGACACCTGGATGCTGACGGGCACCGACGAGCACGGGCAGAAGATGCTCCGCGCCGCGGCGGCGAACAACGTCACGCCGCAGGAGTGGGTAGACAAGCTCGTCACCGAGGCGTGGTTCCCGCAGCTGGCGACCCTCGACGTCGCGAACGACGACTTCATCCGCACCACGCAGGCGCGGCATGAGGAGCGCGTGAAGAAGTTCGTGCAGGCCATCTACGACCGCGGGTACATCTACGCGGGCGAGTACGAGGCGCTGTACTGCGTGGGCTGCGAGGAGTTCAAGCCCGAGTCCGAGATCCTCGACGGCACCGGACCGTTCGAGGGGCTGAAGGTCTGCGCGATCCACTCGAAGCCGCTGGAGCTGCTCCAGGAGAAGAACTACTTCTTCAAGCTCAGCGAGTTCCAGGACCGCCTGCTCGAGCTGTACAAGACGGAGCCCGACTTCGTGCGCCCCGAGTCGGCCCGCAACGAGGTCGTCTCGTTCGTGCGCCAGGGGCTCAAGGACCTGTCGATCTCGCGGTCCGCGTTCGACTGGGGCATCGAGGTCCCGTGGGACAGCTCCCACGTCATCTACGTGTGGGTCGATGCGCTGCTCAACTACGCCACCGCCGTCGGCTACGGCGAGGACGAGGAGACGTTCGCCCGTCGCTGGCCCGCGTACCACGTGGTCGGCAAGGACATCCTCCGCTTCCACGCCGTCATCTGGCCCGCGATGCTGATGGCCGCGGGGCTCGACGTGCCCAAGGGCGTGTTCGCGCACGGCTGGCTGCTCGTCGGCGGCGAGAAGATGTCCAAGTCGAAGCTCACCGGCATCGCGCCGACCGAGATCACCGACGTCTTCGGCTCCGACGCGTACCGCTTCTACTTCCTGTCGGCGATCGCGTTCGGGCAGGACGGCTCGTTCTCCTGGGAGGACCTGTCGGCCCGCTACCAGGCCGAGCTCGCCAACGGGTTCGGCAACCTGGCCTCGCGCACCACGGCGATGATCGAGAAGTACTTCGAGGGGATCGTGCCGCCCGCGGCCGAGTACACCGAGAAGGACCTCGAGATCCAGCGGATCGTCGCGGATGCCGCGTCGAACGCGGACGCCGCGATCGAGCAGTTCCGCATCGACGAGGCCATCAAGGAGATCTGGACCATCGTCGACGCGCTCAACGGCTACATCACCGAGAACGAGCCGTGGGCGCTGGCCCGCGACGAGGATCAGCGCGCCCGCCTCGGCACCGTGCTGTACACGTGCGCGGAGGGGCTGCGCGCCCTCGCCGTGCTGCTCTCGCCGGTGATGCCGAAGTCGACCGAGAAGCTGTGGATCGCGCTGGGCGCGGCCGAGACGCTCGGACGTCTGCAGGACCAGCCGATCCGCGAGGCCGGAGCCTGGGGCGTGCTGCGCCCCGGCACGAGCGTCAACGGTCTCGCACCGCTGTTCCCGCGGGTGGAGTCGACCGTCTGACCCATGGCTCACACCTACGTGCAGTCCCGGGACGGCGACGGGCGCAAGGATCTGCGGTACCCCGCGGCTCCTGAGCCCCTCGCCGTCCCGGTGTACGACAACCACGCGCACCTGGAGATCCTCGACGGCGACGAGCCGCTCTCCTTGACGGAGCAGCTCGATCGGGCGCAGGCCGTCGGCATCGCCGGTGTCGTGCAGGCGTCGGGTGACATCGAGTCGTCACGGTGGGCGGTGGAGGCGGCGGCATCCGACCCCCGCGTCCTCGCGGCCGTGGCGATCCACCCCAACGACGCCCCGGTGTACGCGGAGCAGGGGCGCCTCGACGAGGCGATCGCGGTGATCGACGAGCTCGCGGCGCACCCCCGCACGCGTGCGATCGGCGAGACGGGGCTCGACTTCTTCCGCACGGAGCCCGACCGCAGGGATGCGCAGTTCGAGTCGTTCGAGGCGCACATCGGGCTCGCGAAGAAGCACGGCATCGCGATGCAGATCCACGATCGCGACGCGCACGACGCCGTGCTGGAGACGCTGGCGAGGGTCGGCGCCCCCGAGCGCACGGTCTTCCACTGCTTCTCCGGCGACGACGTCATGGCGAGGATCTGCGCGGACGCCGGCTATCACCTGTCCTTCGCCGGCAACGTGACCTTCAAGAACGCGCAGAACCTCCGCGATGCGCTCAAGGTGACCCCGATCGAGCGCATCCTCGTCGAGACGGACGCGCCGTTCCTCACCCCGACTCCGCTGCGCGGCCGCCCGAACGCGCCCTACCTCGTGCCGATCACGGTGCGCTTCATGGCCGCCGAGCTCGAGGTCGACGTCGACGAGCTGTGCGCGCAGCTGGCCGCCAACACGCTCCGCGTCTATGGCGCTTTCGCCTGAACGATGGCGGAGATCGGCCGCCACACGAACAGCAGCGTGAGGGCCGCTCCGGCGAAGGCGAACCACCACGGCGCGGTGAGACCCCACACCTCGGCGATCACTCCGCCGAGCGCCTGGCCGATGACCATGCCGCCGAACACCCCGACCATGTTGACCGAGGCCACCCGGCCCTGCAGGGCCGCGGGGACGAGCCGCTGCCGGACGGTCGTGGAGATCGTGCCCCACACGAACGCGTACGCGCCGAAGACGAACATGATGATCAGGGCGACCCAGCCCGCGGTGGTGAGAGCGAACGCGAGGTGCATGACCACCTCGAGCGACAGCACCACGCGCATGAGCGTCGCGAACGACACGTGGCGCTCCAGCCAGCCGAAGCTCACCGTGGCGAGCAGACCGCCGGCCGCCGACGCCGTCGTGAGGGCGCCGTAGCCCACGGCGCCCATGTGCAGGTGTTCGGTCGCGTAGAGCACCAGCACGCCCCACGGGGCGGCCCACGTGACGTTGAAGAGCAGGATGATCAGCACGAGCATCCGCACCGGGGGATTGCGCCACAGCCAGCGCACGCCCTCTGCGATGTCGGTGTGCACGGGGGCGTGGGTCTCGCGCGGCGGCACCGGCGTCTTCGCCATGCGGGAGATGAGCACGACGGCGAGCCCCACGCACACGACCTCCAGCAGGAACGGCCACGCCGTGCCCGCCGCGAAGAGGAACGCGCCGAGGGGAGGACCGGCGAACTGGTTCGCCACGAGGTATCCGGCCTGCAGCCGCGCGTTGCCGATCCCGAGGTCGGCCGGCTGCACCAGCATGGGCAGCAGCGTGCTGCCCGCGGTGTCGACGAACACCTCGGCCGTGCCGTACAGGAACGCCACCGCGAGCACGACCCAGATGTTCGCGGTGCCCGTCACGAGGAAGACGCACAGGGCGAGCAGCACGACGGCTCTCGCCGTGTTGGCCATCATCACCAGGCGGCGGCGGTCGAAGCGGTCGGCGATCGCCCCCGCGTGCAGGCCGAAGACCAGCCACGGCAGGAACTGCAGGATGGCGCCGGCGGCGACGAGGATCGGCGAGGACGTCATCGACGCGATCAGCAGGGGAGCGGCGGCGAGAGCCACCCCGTCTCCGACGTTGCTCGTCCACGACGACGCCAGCAGCCACCGGAAGTCCCGACCCATGCGGCGGGGCGCGATCAGTTCACCGATGGAGGGCATCCCAGAAGACTACTGAGGGTAGGGGACAATGGGAGGATGACCGTCACCCTCCTCGGCGCCACCGAGATCCGCAGTCTTGCCGCCGAGCTCGACGTCACCCCCACCAAGAAGCTCGGACAGAACTTCGTCGTCGACGCCAACACCGTGCGCAAGATCGTGCACGCGGCCCGCGTGCAGCCGGGGGAGCGCGTCGTGGAGGTCGGCCCCGGCCTCGGATCGCTGACCCTTGCGATCCTCGAGACGGGGGCATCCGTCACCGCCGTCGAGATCGATCACCGTCTCGCCGCCCGTCTCGCGCAGACGGCCGTCGAGCACGGGGTCGACCCCGAGCGGCTGACGGTGGTGGACGCGGATGCGCTGCGCATCACCGAGCTGCCCGGCGAGCCGACGGTGCTGGTCGCGAACCTGCCCTACAACGTCTCGGTCCCCGTGCTGCTGCACTTCCTGGAGAACTTCGACTATCTGCAGCGCGGGGTGGTCATGGTCCAGGCCGAGGTCGCCGAGCGGATCGCGGCGAAGCCGGGGTCCAAGATATACGGCGCCCCCAGTGTGAAGGCGGCCTGGTACGGCGAGTGGAAGCTCGCGGGCACCGTGTCGCGCCAGGTCTTCTGGCCCGTGCCGAACGTCGACAGCCTCCTGGTCGGGTTCGACCGCGCCGAGGGCGAGCGCGGCCCGATCGAGGAGAGGCGGCGCACCTTCGAGATCGTGGACGCGGCCTTCAACCAGCGTCGCAAGATGCTCCGCCAGGCGCTGTCCGGGCTCTTCGGCAGCTCCGCCGCGGCATCCGCCGTGCTCGTCTCCGCCGGCGTCGCCCCGACGGCGCGCGGCGAGGATCTTACGGTCGATGACTATCAGCGCATCGCTCAGCACGCCCTGTCCGCCGCGGAGGACTAATCTGGCACGGTGACAGAGTCTCCGCGCTTCCGACCCGACGTCCCCGAACTGCACCGCCCGTACGCGGCCGACGAGAGCCGCTACCAGCGGTTCGGCTACCGCCAGGTCGGCAGCTCCGGCCTGTACCTCCCGCCGATCTCGCTCGGCCTGTGGTGGAACTTCGGCGACAACATCCCGCTCGACAACCAGCGCGCGCTGCTGCGTCACGCGTTCGACAACGGCATCACGCACTTCGACCTCGCGAACAACTACGGCCCGCCCTACGGATCCGCGGAGAAGAACTTCGGCCGCATCTTCGCCGAGGACTTCCGTCCGTACCGCGATGAGCTCATCATCTCGTCGAAGGCGGGATGGGACATGTGGCCCGGCCCCTACGGCGACTTCGCGAGCCGCAAGTACATCCTCGCGAGCGCCGAGCAGTCGCTGACCCGGATGGGGCTCGACTACGTCGACATCTTCTACTCGCACCGGGTCGACCCCGTGACGCCCATCGCCGAGACCGTCGGCGCGCTGGACACGCTCGTCCGTCAGGGCAAGGCGCTCTACGTCGGCATCTCCTCGTACAGCGCGGAGCGCACGGCGGAGGCCGTCGAGGTGGCGAGGGAGCTCGGCACCCCGCTGGTCATCCACCAGCCGGCCTACTCGATCCTGAACCGCTGGGTCGAGGACGGCCTGACCGACACCCTCCGGGAGAGCGGGCTCGGCGCGATCGCCTTCACCCCGCTCGCGCAGGGGCTGCTCACCGACAAGTACCTCGGCGACGGCACGGCGACCCGGGCGCAGAAGCGCGGTTCGCTGCCGGACGCCCCTCTCACCGAGGAGGCCGTGCAGACGCTCCGCGCGCTGAACGAGGTCGCGTGCGAGCGCGGCCAGTCGCTGGCCCAGCTCGCACTGCAGTGGACGCTGCGCGACCCGGTGGTGGCCTCGGCGCTCATCGGAGCCTCCCGTCCGGAGCAGCTCGACGAGAACATCGCCGCGGTGAACGGTCCTGAGCTGACCGTCGAGGAGCTCGCGCGCATCGATGAGCTGGCCGGCGCGATCGACGTGAACCTGTGGGCGAAGTCCTCGGAGCTCTGAGCGGGTCATGAGCATGGCATCGTCGTCGCCCCGCGTGCACGTGCGCGCACCGGGGAAGATCAACGTGTACCTCGGTGTCGGCGGACGGCATGACGACGGCTATCACGCGCTGGCGACGGTGTTCCAGGCGGTCTCCCTCTACGAGGATGTGATCGCGAGGCACGCGGATGACTTCTCCCTCGTCGTGCGCGGAGTGGAGGACCCGGATGCGGTGCCCCTCGACGACCGCAACCTCGCGATGAGGGCGGCGAAGCTGCTCGCGGCCGCCGCTGGTTACGAAGGGGGCGTCGCTCTGGAGATCCGCAAGAGCGTCCCCGTCGCGGGCGGGATGGGCGGCGGCTCGGCGGATGCGGCGGCGGCGCTCGTCGCGTGCGATGCGCTGTGGGGCACGGGCTTCTCGCAGGCACGCCTGCACGAGCTCGCGGCCCGGCTCGGCGCCGATGTGCCGTTCGCGCTGCACGGCGGCACGGCCGTCGGCACGGGGCGCGGCGATCAGTTGAATCCCGCGCTCGCGCGCGGACGCTTCGACTGGGTGCTCGTGACCAGCGAGGAGGGGCTGTCGACGCCGGTCGTGTACGGACGTCTGGACGCGCTCCGCGATGAGGAGGGCGCGCTCGCCGACGATCCTCCGCTGTCCCTCGACGTCCCTGTCGCGGTGCTGCAGGCGCTGAGGTCCGGCGACCCCGAGGCGCTCGCGGAGTGCCTCTTCAACGACCTGGAGGCGGCGGCGCTCGACGTGCGCCCCGATCTGGAGCAGACGATCCTTGACGGCATCCGCGCAGGGGCGCTGCGGGGGATCGTGTCGGGCTCCGGCCCGACCATCGCGCTGCTGTGCGCGGATCCGGAGGGCGCGCAGCACGTCCAGGCCGCGCTGCGCGAGGCCGGAGTGGATGCGCTGCACGTGCACGGGCCTGTGCCCGGCGCCCGCATCATGGGCTGAGCCCGACCGCCGAACCACGTCGGAGCGGGATTATCCCCGGCTCTGCGGCCCACCCGTGTGACGGCCCCGAGGGTACGGTGAGGAGAGGACGTCCTTCGGCGGTCAGGTGCCGTCATGACGGCGTTCCGGACGGGAGTCATGATGTCTGAAGCGATCATCGTCGGAGCGGTGGAGTCATCGGCGGGAGCCCATGCGATCGCCTGGGCCGCCCAGCGTGCAGCGGACCGGGAGCAGCGCATCGTGCTGTACGGGATCGTCGGAGGCGCGGCAGGCGCCGTCGGCGCGTCGTCCATGATCTCCGACGCGCTGCAGGCGACGGAGGAGTTCCTCCAGGGGCAGGCGGAGACGCTGCGTGCCCGCGGGCTGTCGGTCGAGACGCGGACGGATGCCGGAGATCCGGTCGCGCTCCTCATCGAGGCGTCGAGGTCGTCTGCTCTGCTCGTCATCGGCAGCGACTATCGCGGTCCAGGGACGGGTCCTGCGCGCGGGGTGCACGGCATCCGCATCGCCGCGGGAGCCCATTGCCCTGTCGTCGTCGTGCCGGATCACGACCTCGACGCCACGGGACGGACCGGCGTCGTCGTCGGCGTCGACGGATCGCCCGTGTCGGAGGCCGCCGTCCGCTTCGCGGCGAGTGAGGCCGACCGGCTGGGCGAGCCGCTCATCGCGGTCACGACCTGGACTCCCCTCCCCGCGCCCCGGCACAGCGGCGCCTACCCCCACGGCTATCTGGAGTCGATGAGCGCGATGGCTGAGGAGACGCTCGCCCTCGCGCTCGCCGGTCTCCGCCAGGACTATCCCGACCTTCGGATCGACGCCAGGACGCAGCGCGGATATCCGTCGGAGGTGATCAACGGCATCGCGGCGACGTCCCGACTGGCCGTTATCGGTTCGCACGGCCGGGGGCCGATCGCGAGGTTCCTGCTCGGCTCGATCAGCCATGAGGTGCTCGCGAGGCTCGCGACCGCGACCGCGATCGTCCGGTGACCGGGCTCTCCGCCGAAGCCGGACGTTCATCGGCGGTTCATCCGGACCCGTGATCGGTAGACGCCGGAGTCTCCTAGCGTGGCGGTACGCAAACCACCACAGGGAGTGATCATGGGACTGTTCAACCGCAAGTCGCCGCAGGACCGCCAGGAGGAGGCCATGCAGATGGCCGACGACATCGCGGCCGGGCGGGGGTTCATGGGCAAGATGACGAAGGCCTTCATGGGCAGCGAGTTCACCGACGCGATGAAGCAGGCGACGTCGTCGATCCATCAGGCGGAGCACGTGGCGGCCCTGCGGGCGGCCGGCGTGCCGACGCAGGAGGCGACCGTGCTCGGGATGCAGGACACCGGGCAGACGATCAACGACAATCCGAGCATCGTGCTGACGCTCCAGGTGGGGGCGCAGGCCGTGGCGATCCAGGCGCTGGTGTCGCGACTGGAGATCCCGCGGGTGGGGGAGCAGGTGCTGGTGCTCGCGGATCCGCAGTCCGGGGGGCTGCTGTACGCGGGTCTCGCTCCCCGCGGCTGAGGGGGAGCGTGTCGCGCCCTCTCGGGTTTCGGGTCCCCGGGAGGGCGCGAGCCTCCTTGCGGAGTGCGTCAGTCACGCTGCGTCCCCAGAACCCAGCAGACAGCCCCAGCTGCTCTTCGAGACTAACCCGATATTCCGATGTCCCCCAAATGGGGGACACGCTTTCGACCTGGGAGATCGCTGGGAGAAGTGTCGAGCTATCGCTGGGCGCCCGCACTCGCGTCGGCGGCGAGCAGCCGCAGCTGCACCATCGCGGAGAACCGCGCATCGGGGTCGGAGAGATCGAGACCGCTGATCTCCGACAGTCGACGAAGCCGGTAGCGGAAGGTGTTCGGGTGCGTGTAGACGCGCGCGGCGGCGACGCTCACATCGCCGAAGGCGTCGAGCCAGGCCCGAAGCGTCTCGACGAGACGCGTGCCACGCTCCCTGTCTTGCTCGATCAGGAGAGCGACGGGCCCGGTCGGGCGCTCCCCTCGTGCGCGCACGAGGTCGCCGAGCTCGACGAGCAGGGCCTCCATCTGCACCGCCGAGAAGAGCGCGACCGGCTCGCGCTGCGGTGACTGCCGCAGCACCCGCAGCGCGCGGTCGGCGTTCGCGCGCGATGAGGGGATGCCGGTGCTGTCGTCTGCGACGGTTCCGACGCCGACCCGGATCTCGCTGGTCGCCCCCAGGCGCCCGAGGAAGTCGGCGGCGACCCTGGCGGCCCGGATGTCGGCGTCGCTGTGTCCAGGGCGTATGCCGACGACGGCATAGACGACGTTGCCGATCAGGGCGACCGCGGAGCGGAGGTAGACCGCGCCCAGGTGCACCGCGAACGCGTCGGCGATGCGGTGGCGCTCGGCGATGCTGCGGGCGTCCGCCGAGGCATCCGCGCCGAGCTGATCCGACGCCGACAGGGCCAGCACGACGCAGCTGTGGTCGTTCAACCGCAGCCGGGCGGTCGCGTCCGAGGCGCCGGGACCGCCCTCCAGGATGGTCGCGAGCAGGTCCGCCCGCAGGCGGCGCTCGACATCGGCGCCGGCCCGCAGACGCAGCATGTGCAGGGCGACGAGACCGGCGGAGTCCTTCAGCGCCTGCACACGATCGAACGACAGCGGCTCCTGCACGGCGGCCCAGATCGATCCGAGGATCTCGTCGCCCGCGCGCACCGCGAGGGCGACCCGCGGATACGAGGGGAGTCCCTCGGTGTTCTCGACCGGGCCGACGTCGATGGGGTCCTCGCTGCGGTAGAGCTCCTGGAAGACGCCGCGCTCCTCGAGCTGGCGCGCGAACCGTTCCGGCACCTGCCGCCCGAGCACGGTCTCGATGCGGGCCGGGTCCGCCTCGTCCTGCCGCCCGGAGAACGCGACGACGCGGGAGTTGCGGTCTTCGATCGTGACGGGGGCGTTCAGCAGCGTCGCGATCGCGTTGGCGAGCGCGAAGAGGTCGCCCGACGGCATCCCTCCGAGCGTCTGCGCCCCCTGGTCTCCGACGTCGCCCTCCGCGATGAGGGAGCGCAGCATGGCGGTCAGCTGCGCCCACGACGCGCCTCGCGTGAGCGCCAGCACGGGGATGCCGGTCTCCTCCGACGCGGCGGTGACCGAGGGCTCGGCCCTGACCGGCGCGCGCAGCACGAGCGCAGAAGCCTGCTGGGAGCCCAGGGTCCTGAGCAGCTCGGCGATCTCCTCCGGATCGCTCAGCCCGACGCCGAGGACGAGGGCGCCGCGCATCGGCATCGCGTCGTCGAGCACGTCGTGGATGATGACCGTCTCGATCTCGACATCGCGGTCGGCCGCGCCGCTCACCACCTCGAGCAGGGTGTTGCCGAGATCTTCGATCACACGGCCGAGGCTGGCGCGGGGTCGTGTCGTCACTGACATGAGCACGGACCCCACAGTAGGCGGCGTGCGGGGAGGGGGGACCTGTGGGGCACGACGAAAGAATACCGATGTTTCGTCGTGCCCCACAGGTCCGGGTGGGATCAGCACATCAGAACGTGATCCACTCCGTCCGGGTGGTCACGGCGTCCAGAGCGTCCGCGTGCGGCGTCACGCCGATGCCGGCGCCGGTCGGCACGCGGAGCGCGCCGTTCTCGACGACGAACGGATCGGTGATGTCACTCGAGTAGTAGCGGCCGGACCCCGACGTGTCTCCGGGGAGGGTGAAGCCGGGGAGGGCGGCGAGGGCGACGTTGGCGGCGCGGCCGATGCCCGTCTCCAGCATCCCTCCGCACCACACGGGGATGTCGTTCGCCACGCAGACGTCGTGGATGCGGCGGGCCTCCAGGTAGCCGCCGACCCGGCCCGGCTTGATGTTCACGATCGAGCAGGCGCCGAGGGCGATCGCGTCCGCAGCGGCCCTGGCCGACACGATCGACTCGTCCAGGCAGATCGGGGTCGTCATGGCCTCGGCGAGCTGGGCGTGACCGATCAGGTCCTCCTCGTCGAGGGGCTGCTCGATCAGGAGGAGATCGAACGGGTCCAGTCGGGCGAGGTGCCGCGCATCCCCACGGTGGTACGCGGTGTTCGCGTCGACCTGCAGCAGCACGTCGTCGCCGAAGCGCTCCCGCACGGCGCGCACCGGCTCGATGTCCCAGCCGGGCTCGATCTTCAGCTTGATGCGGACGTAGCCCTCGTCGATGTACCCGCCCACGGCATCCAGCAGCTCGGGGATCGAATCCATGATGCCGACCGAGACGCCGCAGTCGACGGCGTCTCGCACCGCGCCCAGCTCCCGCGACAGCGGAACGCCCTTCGCCCGCAGCTCGGCGTCGAGGATCGCCAGCTCGACGGCCGCCTTGGACATCCGGTGGCCCTTGAACTTCGCCAGCGTCGGCGCCACGGCGTTCGCGTCGAGGTCCTTCACCTGAGCCAGCGCGGGCAGGAGGAAGCGCGTGATCACGTCGACGCTCGCCCCGACGTACTCCGAGGAGTAGAGCGGGTTGTTCATCGCCACGCCCTCGCCCCAGCCCTCGGCCTCGTCGGTGACGGCGCGCACGATCAGCGCCTCGCGCACCGTCTGCACGCCGAACGAGGTGCGGAAGGGCGACACCAGCGGCATCTCGATGACGCGGAGCTCGAATCCGGTGAGCTTCATTGCAGTTCTCCTCTGTCGATGGTGTAGGTGCCTGTGCGATCGAAGGAGAGCACGCGCGCTCCGTCGTCGAGCAGATCTCCGAGGGTGTCGCGCAGCGCGAGACGCCAGTGCGTCGCGTGCTCGGGAGCGGTCACCCGCAGCGCCTCGATGTCGCGGGGGAGCGAGACCCGCACGAAGCGCGCCCCGGTCGGATGCCGCACGGGGTCCTGGTCGTCTCCGACGGTGAGCAGGGGCTCGCCCTCCGGGGCGGAGGCGGAGTCCCGCGAGGATTCGCCCCGGCAGGCCGCGGCGACCCGCGGATCGTGCACGTACCAGGTGACGAGCATCCGGTCGGTGTCGTCGTCGCCGTTGAGGGCGTCGCTCATGTGGCCGTAGAAGTTGCGGTGGTACGCGGTCGGCGTCGCGGCGAGCTTGACGAGGTTGAAGTACGCGTTCCTGCTGATCAGCGGGTCGAAGGTCCAGGAGATCTCGTCGAGCTGCTCGTCGATCGCCCAGGAGCGCTGGTGGACCTTGAGGGCGAAGCCGACGCTGCGGCCGCGCATGCGCTGCGAGACGCCCGCGATGTGACTGTGCAGCGCACGCCGCTCCGGGGCGGCGAAGAAGCCGAAGCACGCGCCGACGAGCTCGTCGCCGTCGAATGCCCCTCCGACGTAGCTGCCCGACTTCGACAGCGCGCGCAGGGTCTCCACGTTCACCGGCATCCGATCACCGCCTGCGCTCCAGATGCTCTGGAAGAGCGCGGCGACCTGCGCGAACTCGGTCACCGTCGAGAGGAGGCGGATCTCGACGCCCGCGGCGTCGGCGGCGGCCCTCGCGAGGTCGGCGGCCTCGTCGCGCGCGGACCTCTGTGCGACGTCGTCCGTCATGGTCATGCCCCTTCTCCAGCCAGGACCTCGACGACGAGCGTCTCGAGGAGGGCGAGCCGCTGGGCGATCATGTCGACCTCGACGTGCTCGTCGTCGGCGTGGGCTCCTCCGCCGACGGCACCGAGACCGTCCAGGGTGGGCACGCCCAGCCCCGCCGTGAAGTTCCCGTCTGACGCGCCGCCCACGGCGACTCCGTCGAACGGGGTCAGGTCCAGGCGCTCCGCGATGTCGCGGGCGCGGGCGAAGAGCGCGGCCGAGGAGGAGGTCTCCATCGGAGGTCGGTTCGGCCCGCCGTCGACGCGGACGAGCGCGCCGGGAGTGCGCGGAAGGAGGGCGCGCATCGCGGCCTCGACCCTGTCCTGCTCCGCGACGGTCCGCACGCGCACGTCGACCGCGAACTCCGCATCGGCCGGCACCGTGTTGGTCGTGCTCCCCGAGCGCAGGAGCGTGGGGGTCACCGTCGTGCCGGCATCCGCGTCGCCCAGCGCCGCGACGGCGAGGACGAGACGCGCGGCCTCGATCGAGGCGTTCACGCCGCGCTCCGGTTCGAGACCCGCATGGGCCGCGCGACCGGTGACGACGACGCGGTACAGCGACACCCCCTTGCGGGCGATCTTGAGATGACCGCCCTCGGCCGCGGCTTCGAGCACGAGCACGGCGGAGCACCGGTCGGCCTCGGCCGTGATGAGCTCCTTCGACGTCGGCGAGCCGAGCTCCTCGTCACCCGTGATGAGGATGCTCACCCCGTCGCGGTCGGGCAGCGCGGCCACCGCGTGCAGGGCCATCGCCACACCCGTCTTCATGTCGAAGCAGCCGGGGCCGCGCAGGACGCCGTCGCGCACCGCGAACGGGTGCGTCTCCAGCGAGCCCACCGGCCAGACCGTGTCGTGGTGTCCGAGCAGGAGAACCCGCGGCTCGCCGAAGCGCCAGCGCAGATGCGTCCTGCCGTCGATCACGATGCGCTCGGGGCCGACGCCCAGCACTCGTTCTCCGAGGGCGGCGACGACCTCGGCGCTGCGGGCCACGGCATCCAGGTCTCCCGAGGGCGACTCGCACCGGATCAGCTCCTCGACGTCGGCGATCAGCCGGTCGATGCCGACGACCTCTCCGACGCTCATCACGAGACCTTCGGCGCCGCGCGGACACCGTAGTGCATGTACTGCTCACCCGTGGCGAGGCGGTAGAAGACGACGGAGTTCCACGCCTGCATCCCCTCGGGGCGGAGCACGAACTCGTTCTCCCTGACCGGCACGAGCGGGTGCTCCTGCACGGGGTCGGGGAGGAGCGCGGCGAGGGGCCCGGTGATCGTGGTGCGCAGCCGCACGCCGTCCTCGGATGCGAAGACCTCGGAACGGACCCCCTCGCGATCGTAGGTGCCGAGCAGCTCGGAGACATCGGCGTCATAGGGCTCCTGCGGCGGAGCCTGCTCCGCGGGCAGATGCACGTCGGCGACCTCCGAGAAGATCTCCTCGTAGAGCTCGAGGTAGAGGTCGTGCGCGTTGCCGCCGTTCGTCAGCAGCGTGACGGCGACCCCCTCGTCGGGCAGGACACGCAGGAACGCGGACTGTCCGATCGTGTTGCCGTCGTGACCGTAGAGCCTGCGGCCGCTCCAGTCGAAGAGGATCCAGCCGACGCCCCACGCATCGCCCAGCGTGTAGGGGTTCGGCACGTCGACCTCGCGCTGCTGCATGCGCTCCACGCTCGCGGCGGAGAGCACACGGGTGCCGTCGGCGGCGAGCCCGCCGGTGAGGTGCAGTCGCGCGAACGCGAGCACGTCGGCCGTCGTGGAGCAGACGAGACCCGCGGGGCCCATCGCCCGCGGCAGCATCCACGCGGGGGCGACCTGCGGGCCGTCCTCGCCGATCTCGGTGTGCCCGACGGCCGCGCTGTGCAGCAGCACATCCTCGGGGAGGGTCGCCGAGTGGGTGAGCCCGAGCGGGGTGATCACCAGATCCTTCAGCGCCTGGTCCCACGTCGTGCCGGTGATCTTCTCGATCACACGGCCGGCGAGCACGAAGCCCGAGTTGCAGTACGACATCGTCGCGCCGATCGGGTGGTTCTGGGCGACTCCGTCGAGCAGCGCGACGTACTTCTCGAGCGTGTCGTCGCCTCGCCCGGTGTCGGTGAACACGTCTCCGTCGATGCCGCTGGTGTGGTTCAGCAGGTGCCGCATGGTGACCGTGCGGGTGATGTCGTCGTCGGACGAGCGGAACTCGGGGACGTACTCCACGACCGGACGGTCGAGGTCGAGGCGTCCCTCGTCGACGAGCTTCATGGCCGCCGTCGCCGTCCACACCTTGGTCATCGAGCCGATCTGGAACAGCGAGTCGTCGGTGACGGCGACCCCCGTGCGGGCGTTCAGGATGCCGTGATGCGCGTAGACCGGATCCTCGCCGAGGCGGAGGATGCCGAGGGTCGCTCCGGGGACCTTGTGCGCGGCGGCGAGGACGCTGAGCCGCTGCTGCCAGTGCCGGGCGTCGAGCCGAGCGCGGCCGCGGACTCCGGCGGCGGGGGCGTACTGCTCGACCCAGTCGATGAGCCGCTGCGAGAAGTCGGCGCGGTGGGATGGCGGGCCCGACAGCGGGAACAGGTGAGCACCGCCGGGGTAGAGCACCAGGCGCGTGGGGACGTCTCGTTCGCGCAGGGCGGCGAACCACTGCTCGGCCTGTCCGACGGGGCAGCGCTCGTCGGCTGCACCGTGCAGGATCAGGGTCGGGGTGACGACCCTGTCGACGTGCGCGTACGGGGACTGCGCCGAGATGCGCTCCTCGTCGCGCCAGGGGAGTCCGCCGTTCTCCTTCGCGGAGAGGTAGTGGCCGACGTCGGAGGTGCCGCCCATCGAGAAGAGGTCGGTGACGACGCCGCCGGCGACGGCAGCCGCGAAGCGATCGTCGCGGGAGGTGAGGTAGCAGGTCATGAAGCCGCCGTAGCTGTAGCCGGTGACGGCGAGGCGGGCGGGGTCGGCCACACCCTCGGCGACCAGCTGGTCGATCGGCTCCAGGAAGTCGTTCGCGTCGCGCACGCCCCACCCTCCGGACACGGCGGAGAAGAACGCATCGCCGTAGCCGTCGCTGCCGCGCGGGTTGATCGTGAGGATCGCCCAGCCGCGCTGCGCGAGCACCAGGTGGTACGGGTGGGTCAGATCCGCGGCGCCGTTCCAGGCGTTGTGGGGGCCGCCGTGCACATCCAGCAGCAGCGGCACCGGGCCCTCGGCATCCGGGTCCCGTCGCAGCCAGCCGGTGACCACGGTGCCGTCGGAGATGGCGAACCGGCGCTCCTCGGCGGGGAGCACGGGCAGGTCGGTCGTGCCGTAGGACGTGAGGGTGCGGATCCCCCCGTCGGCGATGTCGACGACGGCCACGTCGCCGAAGGAGTCCGGCGTCGCAAGCACGATCGCCGCGGTCGGACCCGCCACCGAGAGCCCGGAGACGTTCGCGGTGCCGCCCACGAGGGGACGGATGCCGGAGCCGTCGACGGCGACCCGGTACAGGTGGGTGTACCCGTTGTCGCGCAGGCAGAACACGAGCGTCTCGTCGTCGGAGAACCGGGGCATGCCGCCCGGGTAGCCCGGCCCGCCGGGCATCACGTTGCGGTCGACCGACGAGGTCAGGTCGACCGCTGACCCGCCGCCGACGGGGAACAGGAGGAGACCGGCGTTGCCGACCGCGGTGTTCGTGCGTCCGACGGCGACGATGTGGAGCCCGTCGGGCGTCCAGCCGACCGCGCTCGCCTGGACGTCGTCGGCGCTGACCCGCACCGGGGCGCTGTTGGGGTCGGTCGAGGACGTGACGTGCACCTGGATCCGCATCGTCAGGTCGGCGTCGTCGTCGGGGGACGATGAGAAGGCGAGCCGGCCGCCGTCCGGCGACCAGAACGGGTCGGAGGCGTGAGCGTGACCGCGGGTGAGCGCGGTGACGGCGCCGGACTCCGCATCGACGACGTGCAGCTGCTGCACGAGCGTGCCCAGGTTCCCCGCGCCGTCCGCCTTGTAGCCGAGACGATCCGCGGCGCTCGGCGCCGAGCGCCTGGCGAGGATCGTCGCGGCGTCGTCACCGGGGAGCGCGGCGCTGTCGACCGGCGCGGCGAAGGCGAGCCTGGTGCCGTCGGGGCTCCACACCGGGGTTCCGGCGCCGAGCGGCAGGGTCGTCAGGCCACGAGCCTCCCCACCGTCTGCGGGCAGGATCCAGAGCTGGGCCGGACCGTCCTGCGCACGCAGGAACGCGAGCTTCGATCCGTCGGGGCTCCACACGGGCGACGTGTCCGCGGTGCCGCGGGTCAGCCGGACGGGATCGCCTCCCGAGGCCGGCACCTGCCAGAGCGAGCGGGTGTAGCCGTCGGCTTCCCTGTCCGCGGTGCGCAGCACGTAGACGACGCGCGACCCGTCGGGGGAGAGGGCGGGCTGCTCCGGCGAGCTGATGGACAGGAGGTCGTCGACGGTGACGCGGGTCATGAGGGCTCCAATCGGAAGGTCAGTCCACTGTGTCCGCTGCGAGGGCGTGGCGTGTTGTGCCCGCGTCCGAAACAGCGGAGGTGCTTTGGGGTTCGGGCACAGTTCCGATCGGGAGGGTCGAATCCGTGCCGGCGAAGTGGCAGGCCGCGCCGTGCAGACCGTGGGGGCGCACGGGGGCCGACGCCAGACAGAGCTGACGGTCGGGGCGAGCGGCGGGCCCGATCGGGCAGCGCGGGTGGTACCGGCATCCGCTCGGCGGCGCATGCGGATCGGCGGGCTCGACGCCGATCGGGGCGAGGGGGTCGATCGCGAGCAGATCGCCTGTCCTGGTCGGCGCGGCCTGCAGCAGGTCCTTCGTGTACGGATGCTGCGGATCGGCGAGCACCTGCTCGGTGGGTCCGGTCTCGACGATCTGCCCGAGGTACATCACGGCGATGCGATCGCACAGGTAGCGCACCACGGCGAGGTTGTGGGAGATGAAGAGCATCGTGAGGTCGAGCTCGCCCCGCAGCTCCCGCACGAGGTTGAGCACGGAGCCCTGCACCGACACGTCCAGAGCAGAGGTGATCTCGTCGGCGATGATCACCTCGGGGCGGGCCGCGAGAGCTCGGGCGAGGGCGATGCGCTGACGCTGCCCTCCGGACAGTGCAGCGGGCAGCGAGGAGGCGCGCTCCGGGTCGAGGCTCACCAGCTCGAGCAGCCGCGCGACCTCGGCGCGGCGCGCGGCGGGTCGACGAAGCTCGCGGGGGAGGGCCTCGGAGATCGACTCGCCGATCGTCATCCTCGGATCGAGAGACGAGAAGGGATCCTGGAACACCATCTGGATCGGCCGGCGCCGACGGAACCCGCGGACGTCGGCGCCGTCGAGGGTGATCGCGCCCTCGCTGATCGGGGCCAGTCCGATCGCCGCCCTGGCGAGGGTCGACTTGCCCGAACCGGACTCGCCGACCAGGCCGACGACCGATCCGGTCGGAACGACGAGGCTCACGTCGTCGACGGCCGTGAGACCCGACCGGTGCGAGCCGAAGCGCACGCTGACGTGGTCGAAGCGCAGTTCGCTCATCGGGTCGCCGCCTCTCGTTCGAGCCGCGGAGTCGCGGGGTCCTTCATGACCGGATGCCAGCACGCGACCCGGTGGCCGTCGGAGGCGACCGTCAGCTCCGGGTCGCTCTCGCGGCAGAGCGCGGATGCCATCGGGCAGCGATCCGCGAACGCGCACCCGGCGGGGAAGGCGCCGGGTGCGGGCGGTCGCCCTGGGATGGTCCGGAGGGGGATGTCGCGGTCGGTGTCGAGCTCCGGGATCACATCCAGGAGGGCACGGGTGTACGGATGCTGCGCATCGGAGTGCAGGACGCCGGCGGGGAGATCCTCCACGATGCGTCCGGCGTACATGACCAGCACGCGGTCGCACGTCTGCGCGACGACGGCGATGTCGTGGCTGATGAGCAGGATCGCGGCATCCGTGTCGCGCCGCACCGTGGCGAGCAGTTGCAGCACCTGGCGCTGGACGGTGACGTCGAGGGCCGTGGTCGGCTCGTCGGCGATGATGAGACGAGGGTGGTTCATCAGACCCATCGCGATCATCGCGCGCTGGCGCATGCCGCCGGAGAACTCGTGCGGGAACTGGCGCACCCGCCGCTCGGCCGCGGGCACGCGCACGGCCTGCAGCCGCTCCACCGCCCTGGCCATCGCCGCACGTCTGCTGAGGCCCTGATGCTCCGATGCGGCCTCCGCGAGCTGCGATCCGATCCGCCGCGTCGGGTTGAACGAGGTCATCGGGTCCTGGAACACCATGGCCAGCGACGTGCCGAGGAGTCCGCGGAGTGCGCGGTCGGGTGTCGTGAGCAGCGAGGTGCCGCAGAAGTCGAGGGCGGCCGCCGACACATGTCCCGGGGTCTCGATGAGCTTCGCGGCCGCGAGCGCCGTGAGGCTCTTGCCGGAGCCGGACTCGCCGACGACGCCGATCGCCTCGCCGCGGCGGATGTCGAAGGTCACGCCGCGCACCGGCGTGAGCCATCCGGCCGGGGAGGGGAAGGAGACGCGCAGGTCGTCGACGCGGAGCACCACTTCTTCGCCGTCGACCTGCGCGGGCACGGGGGCGCCGCTGCGGGCGACGAGGGGCAGTCGCGCACGGCGCCGGGCGGAGCGTCCGCCGAGCGCGGCGGCGGCGGTCTCGCCGAGGAGGTTGAAGGCGAGTCCGGCGATCACGACCGCGACCGCGGGGCCGAGTGCCGCGGCCGGGTTGAGGTAGATGCGGTTGAGGCCCTCTCCGAGCAGTCGGCCCCAGTCGTAGGCGGGGACCTGCACGCCGAGTCCGAGGAACGACAGCCCGGCGAAGGCGAGCAGGGCAGAGCCGGCGGCGACCGTGGCGTTCACGATGAGCGGCTCTCCGATGTTGGGGAGGATGTGCCTGATCAGGATCCGGAATCGGGAGACCCCCGCGACCTGCGCCGCGGAGATGAAGTCGCGACCGGCGATCGCCGAGGACAGCGTCTGGGTGAGGCGGGCGAAGCCCGGGGCCATCGCGAAGCCGATCGCGAGCACGGAGCCGGTCGTCCCGACGCCGAAGATCACGGCGAAGAACAGAGCGAGGAGGAGCCCGGGGAAGGCGACGGCGATGTTCACGAACCCGGCGATCGGGCGGCCGGCCCATCGGGGGAGCACGGACGGGGCCGTCCCCAGGATCGCGCCGATGGTCACGCCGATGACGACGGCGATGACGGCCAGGAGCACGGACAGCCGCGTGGCGACCATGACCCTGGCGAGCACGTCGCGGCCCAGGGCGTCTGTGCCGAGGAGATGGGCGGCGCTGGGACCCTGCGTGATGGCGGTGGGGTCGACCTGCTCCGCCTGCGCGCCCCAGAGGAGCGGGGCGAGGATCGCGGTCAGTGCGACGAGGGTCACGAGGGCGAGGGAGGTGATCCCCAGGGGCGAGCGGACGATGCCCGCCCAGACGGTGCGCGCGGACATCAGGCCTCCCGGATGGTGGAGCGAGGATCGAGGATCGCGAGGATGACGTCGATCACGAGGTTCACGAGCAGCACGCCGATGCCGTAGACGAGCACGATGCCCTGGACGACCGAGTAGTCCTTCGACAGGATCGACTGCACGATCATGGTGCCCAGTCCCGGCCACGCGAACACGTTCTCCACGAGCACGGTGCCGGCGACCATCCCCGTCAGCAGGAGACCGGTGAGCGTGAGCGTCGCGGTCATCGCGTTGGGGAGGGCGTGGCGGGAGTAGATGCGATGAGGGGCCAGCCGCTTGGCCCTCGCGGTGCGGATGAAGTCCTGACCGAGCACGGAGAGCACCTCCACGCGGATGATCCGCGAGAACACGGCGATCGGTCCGAGCGCGAGCGCCACGATCGGGAGCACGAGAGCGAACGGCGCCGTGTTGCCCGCGACCGGGAACCAGCCGAGGGAGACGGCGAAGATGTAGACGAGCCCGACCGCGAGCAGGAACTCCGGGATGGCCGCGAGCACGACGCTGCCGGTCGCGAAGCCCAGCTCGAGGCCGCGTCGTCGGCCGCCGCGCGTGGCGACGGCCATCGTCACGCCGAGCGGGACCGAGACGAGCAGGACGAGAAGGACGGCGAGGATCGCCAGCTGGAGGGTCGCGGGCAGACGGGTGGAGATGATCTCGGAGACCGGCTGGCTCGTGAGCATCGACGAGCCCATGTCTCCCGTGAACAGTCCGCCGATGTAGCGGACGTACTGCACGGCGAGGGGCTGGTCGAGGCCGAGCGCCGCGCGGCGCGCCTCGACCAGCTCGACGGGGGCGTTCATCCCCAGCGCCGCGCGCACCGGGTCGCCGGGGACCAGGTGGATCATGAGGAAGGCAGCCGTGACCAGCACCCACACCGAGAGGATGAACTGTCCTCCGCGACGGACCAGGAAGGACACCCACGGGTTGTCCGACCGTGCGGATCTGATCAGGATCGCCTGAGTGGTGGTGGTGCTGGCCATCGGCTGCTTCCGGTCCTTACTCGTACATGCGGATCGACGTGGGGTCGATGCCGTCGCCCTCGGTGAACGTCGCCTTGTTCGCGAAGGTCGAGCGCACGATGTTCGCGTAGGGGACGACGCTCGTCGTGGAGAACAGCGCCTGCTCGGCCGCGCCCCAGTCGTCGCATCCGTCTGCGCCGGCCTTCTGCGCCGCGGCGGTGACCGCTGCCGTGTACTCGGGGTTGTCGACGCCGGCGAAGTTCGTGCCGTTCGGCGGCGTGGGGCCCGAGTAGAAGGGAACGAGCATGCTCGGCAGTGCCACGGTGAGGGGTGCGGCCGAGACGTCCCAGTCGCCGGTGGAGAACAGGGTCTCGCTGAGCTTCGGGGAGTCGACCGCGGTGACGGTGAGCGAGACGCCCAGCTCCTTCCAGGTCGACTGGATGAGCTCGGCGGCGGCGTTGCCGGCGTCGCCGAACAGCGAGGGGTAGATCATCCGCAGCTCCAGCGGGGCGCCGTCCTTGCTGCGGACGCCGTCGGCGCCGAGCGTCCAGCCCGCGTCGTCGAGGGCTGCGGCAGCCGCCTTCGCGTCGAACTTCGGCAGGAAGCCGCTCACCACATCGGCGCGGCAGGGATTCGGCGAGACCGTGACGAGGCCGGTGGGCACCGTGCCCTCGCCGCCGGTGAGCACCTTGCGGAGCTGGTCGAGGTCGAGTGACTCGACCAGTGCCTCGCGCACGGCCTGGTCGGCGGTGGGGCGGCCCTCGTTCTGGTTGAAGACGAGTTGTCCGCCCGGCGTCGGGATCTCGGTGTGGAACAGGCCCGCATCCTGCAGTCTCTTCTTGTCAGGGCCGAGCACGAGCGCCGCGTTCACCTCGCCGGAGAGCACGAGGTTCACCGATGTCGTCTCGTTCGGCACGACGCGGAACACGACCTCGTCGGGGAGCCCCTTCTGGTCGGGGTCCCAGTCGCCGGGGCCCCAGGTGAAGTCCTTGCGGCGGGTGAGGGTGTACTGGCTGTTCGGGACGATCTCGCCCATCGTGAACATCCCGGTCGACCCCTCGCCGGCGGCGAGAGCCTTCGGGTCGTCGATCACGGAGCCGCAGACGATGGAGATGCTGCCGATGTTCTCCACGAGGAACGCATCGGGGCGCCCGCTGGTGACGGTCACGGTGCGCGCGTCGTCGTCGCCCGTCGCGGTCGTGCCCGGCTGCACCTGAAGGCCGATCAGCGGTGAGCCGTTGGCCGGGTCGGTGATGTGCGTGATGTTCGCCGCGACGTCGGATGCCGTGAGCGGGGTGCCGTCCTCACAGGTGAGACCCTCGCGGAGGGTGAAGACGGCCTGGGTGGTGTCCGACTCCCACTTCTCGGCGAGGCCGGAGACGACGCTGCCGTCTTCGAGCACCTCGACGAGCCGCCCGTAGAGGAACCGGTCGATGGAGCGGGCGACCGACATCACCGTGACGAACGGATCGAGACTGCCGGGGTCGGTCGAGATGACCGAGGTGAACGTCTTGCCGTCGACGAGGGTGCCGGAGCTCCCTCCGCCGCCGGTGTTCGCGCCGGCGGCGCACGAGGTGAGGGCGAGGGCCGTCACGCTCAACAGCGCGACCAGCGGGGTACGAGAACGCATCAGAAGCCTCCAGCAGTGAGTCGGGTGAGGTGTGGGGGGACAGAGGTGACGACGGTCAGTCCGCGAGTCCGCGCAGGTGCTCGACCGCGGCCAGCGCCGCACGGCCGATCGACGCGTCGACGAGTGGCTGACGGTCGGCGAGGGTGTCGGCGAGCGTGAACACGGCGACGGCGAACTGCCGTCCGTCGGGGTAGGCCACGACGCCGGCCTCGTTGCGCCAGCGGGGCAGCGTGCCCGTCTTGGCCGCGATCTGCACCCCGTTCGGGAATCCGGACGAGAGCCGGTGCGGCCAGATCTGCTGCGCCATGATCGTGCGCGCCTGCTCGCACGCGGATGCCGGAGCCGCCGCATCCGTCCAGAGGGCGGTGAGAAGCGTGGTCACGTCCCGCGGCGTCGAGTGGGACGTGCGAGGGGGGTCGAGGGCGCGCAGTGCGAGCAGGTCCTCCGCGGAGGCCGAGAGGAGCAGCTCGTCGAGGTCGTCATCGGGCGAGCCGCCCAGGTCCTCCACCACCGAGGCGAACAGGTCTTCGCAGCAGCCGATGAGGGCCGTGCGATCGAGACCGAGGTCGGAGATCACGCGGTCGACGGCGTCGCCGCCGAGGCGGTGGTAGATGACGTCGGTGGCGGCGTTGTCGCTCATCGTCATCATCAGGAGGGCGAGGTCGCGCCAGCTGGCCTCCACATCGTCGGCGAACCCTGCGGTCCCGACGCCGCCGATGCGGTACCGCGCCGTCACGGTGGTGCGCGCGGTCTGGTCGAGCGCGCCCGCGGCGACGTCACGGACGAAGGCCGTGAGCACGAGGATCTTGAACACGGAGGCGAGCGCGACGGGGTCGTCCGACCCGACGCCGACCTCCGGACCGTCCTCGACGCCGATCTCGCGGGCGTGCAGGAAGCCTCGGGCTCCGGCATCCGCGAAGATCCGGGCGATGTCGGCCTCCACCGCGGTGGAAGCCGTCGCCGCGGGCGCGGCGCTCACGCGTCGATCCGACGGTCGGCGCGGCCGGTGTGCAGGTAGAGAGCGCGACCCTCTCCGTCGTCTCCGACGAAGGCGTGGGGCATGTGCATGCCGTGCTGCGGTTCGCGCGGGAGCAGGCTGTCGCCGCTCCACCCGACGAGCTCGACGGGCTCGGGTGCGGGGCCGAGCTCGGCGAAGATGCCCTTCATCGTGCGCTCGAGCCAGATCCGTCCGTCGTCGTCGACGCTCACGACCGAATCCGAGACCGACGACGAGTACGTGCCGAGGATGCGATCGAGGTCCACCTCGACGGGGGAGGCGGGGACCTCGGGGAGGGCGGGCATCGTGACCCCGGCGAGGGCGCTGAGCACCTTCGCGGTGATGGTCTGGTACGCCTCGACCGCGCGTCCTCCGTTGGTGAGGATCGCCACGGCCACTCCGGCCGACGGGACGATGCGCAGGAAGGCGCTCTGTCCGATCGTGCCGCCGTCGTGTCCGATGACCGGTGCACCGTCCCAGTCGAAGAGCTCCCAGCCCAGGCCCCATGCGTCGCCGAGGACGCCGAGGTCGGGCAGCTCGACCTGCTGCTCCTGCATGGCGCGCGTGCTCTGCTCGGAGAGCACGCGGGTGCCGTCGGCGGCGACCCCTCCCTCGATGTGCATGCGGGCGTAGCCGAGCAGGTCGCGCGGCGTCATGGCGAGCATGGAGCCCGCCGGTGCGTTCGAGCGGACCAGGCTCCAGACCGGGGCGGGGACGGGCTCGTCGCCGTCGCCGGAGGGGACGTGGCCGAGTGCGGCGCGGAACATGATCGCCTCCGGCGCCGAGGTGGCGACGTGCGTGAGCCCGAGCGGGGCGATCAGGTGGGTGCGGAGGGCCTGGTCGAAGGGCATGCCGCGCAGCACCTCGATGATGCGGCCGAGCACGACGAATCCGGCGTTGTTGTACGAGAAGCGCTCACCGGGTGCGAACAGCTGCGGCGCATCGGCGATGGTCGCCAGGTACTTCTCGACGGCGTCGTCGCCGACCCCGGTGTCGTTGAACAGGTCGCCCTCGAAGCCGCTCACGTGGCTGAGCAGCTGCCGGGCGGTGATCGCCGAGGCGGCGGCGGCGTCGGCGATGGCAAACTCCGGCACGACGTCGCGCACGGGGGCGTCGAGGTCGAGCAGGCCGTCGTCGACCAGCTGCATGATGAGCGTCGCCGTCCAGGTCTTCGTGATCGAGCCGATCTGGAAGACCGAGTCGTCATCGGCTTCGACTCCGGTGTTCCGGTTCAGGATGCCGGCCGACGTCGTGAAGATCTCGCCTCCGGCGAGGACTCCCACGGATGCGGCGGGGATGTGCGCGTCGGCGATCAGGGCGGGAAGGTTGTCCCGCAGCCAGACGCCGATCTCGTTCAGGTCGGACATGTGCGCTCCTCTTCATCGAGTGCGCCGTCGATCGGGGTGCGACGGCGATGGGCCGAGACTATTCGCGTGTGCGGAGACGCCGTTGGTCGGCGGCGACGAGACTTGCCGGGAGCTTGGTGCTCGCGGACGAAGCCCCGCGGATCACCGTCGTCGCACGGCGCGGAGTCCGATGTGCAGCAGGTCGGGGCCGCCCTCCGCGGCATCGAGCAGCCGACCGACGGCGACGCCCTCGTCGGTCACGAGCGCCCGGTCCTCGCGGACGCCCAGTCGCAGCGGCGGACGCGGCGGGATGCCGAGGGCGGCGATGTCCTCGCGCAGCACCATCGTGAACTCCAGCGCGTCTCCCACCCGCGTGACGTCGTAGTGCCACTGGCCGGCGTCGTACCGCCCGACCGTCTCGTCGAGCGCATCGATGGTGCGCTGGTCGAGCGGCGTCTTCTCCGGAGCGATCCCGCGGAGGTGCTCGAAGCACCAGTCGATGACCCTGGTCCCGAGGGCCTTGCCCGCGCCGCTGTTGGTGAGCACGGTGATCGCGAGATCCTGGTCCGGGGCCATCACGAACTCGCTGAGCTGGGTGTCGGCGATGTTGCCGCCGTGCATCACGAGCCGGGCGGAGCCGTGGTGTGAGAGGAGCCAGGGGAAGCCGATCGCGTCGACCGGCGGACCGGCGCTGAGCTGCGGCTGCTGCATCCGGAGCCTGGTCGCCTCGCTCACGGGCGGAGTGCCCTCGCTCTCCCCGCGCATCTGGAACCGCGCATAGCGCAGCTGATCGCCCACGGAGGAGACGAGCCCGCCCTCGGGGTCGATGTCGCGGGTGATCGGCCACTGGCCGAGGGGGGAGACGGTGCCGTCCTCCGCCGTGACGTGGCCGAGCGCGTGGGGGCGGGCGATCACCTCCCACGGGAAGAAGAAGGTGTCGGCCATCCCGAGGGGATCGAGGACGACGCGTCGCACGGCCTGCTCGAACGGTTCGCCCGCGACGACCTCGACGATGCGCCCCAGAAGGCGGATCCCGGCGTTGCTGTACGACGCGATCGTGCCGGGGGCGAAGAACTGGGGGAGCTCGGCGAAGCTCGCGACGTTGCGGGCGAGGGAGTCGGCATCCCAACCAGGCTGCTCGTCGGCATCGCCGAGGAATCCGCCGGAGTGGGTGAGGAGGTGTCGGACGCGCAGGGCGTCGAGGGCCGCGGCATCGCCGAGGCGGAAGTCGGGGAGGAGGTCGATCACACGGGCGTCCAGGTCGAGAAGCCCGTCGTCGACGAGGCGCATCGCCGCCGTGCCGGTGAACGTCTTCGACGTCGAGCCGATCTGGAACAGGGTGCGCGCGGTGACCGGCGCACCCGTCTCGGTGGAGGCGACGCCCGTGACGGCGATGAGCTCGTCGTCGCCGTCGAGCACGCCGACGACGGCCCCCGGCACGCCGAGTTCGGCGGCGGTGGCGTCCAGGAAGGACTGCAGGTCTTCGGTCATCATGCGTCTCCTCGTATCGCGCGACCGGGGAAGGCATCGGTCACGATCTCTCCGGCGTGCACGACGGGGATGCCGTGCACGTACAGCTGCCGCACGCCCTGGGAGGGCCGCGTGGGATCGGCGTAGGTGGCGCGATCGGTGATCGTCACGGGGTCGATCACGACGACGTCGGCGTCGGCGCCGACGGCGAGATGTCCCTTGCCGCGCATGGCGGACGAGACCTCATCGAGGACCCGCGCCGGAAGGTAGGAGCAGCGTCGGAAGGCCTCGACCCAGGTCCAGGTCTCGGATTCCCTGACCATGAGGCGCAGGGACTTCGCGAAGGTGCCCGCCGTGCGCGGGTGCGTGTGACCGCCGGGAGGCAGCGGCCACTCCCGCTGCTCGTACGCGGTCGGGGCGCCGGCGGTGCTGGTCCAGGACACGGGCATGGCGTCGCTCGCGACGATCGAGTCGGGGTAGGCGAGGGCTCGGTGCAGATGCGCGCGGTCGAGCGGATCGGCCTCGTCGAGGAAGGTGACGATGCACGTGGCGCCGGGGTCGGCGGCGCGCACCTCGCGGAGGCGCGTCTCGTCGGCGATGCGCTCGCCGGTGTCGACCAGGACGAGCGAGCTCGGCGTGATGCCGAGTCCCCGCAGCTTCTCGGGGGCGAGGAAGAACGCGCCGATCGCGGTGCTTCCCGCGCCGTACGGGTACGCCTCGACGGTCACGCGCGACCCTGCCGCACGGCTGCGATCGAGGAGCGCGAGCACGCGGTCGACGTGCCGCAGGGACGTGCTGTTCACATGGCAGTGGTGCATGGCCGCGCCGGTCTCGGCGGCGGCGCGCACGAGCTCCTCCGACCCGTCGATCGGTGTCGCCGGATCGGCCTCGATGAGCTCGCGGACGTGCGTGAAGGTGGGGGCGTGCGCCGCCGCCGCCAGGCGGGAGAGCGCGAGGTACTCGTCCGGATCGGAGCGGGGCGCGTAGCCCATGAGGACTCCGATGCCGAGGGCCCCGGCGGCCAGCTCGCCCTCCAGCAGGCCGAGCCAACGCGTGCGCTCGGGGGCGCTCGACGATCGCTGCCACTCGCCGTTGCCGAGCAGGTCCATCGACGCGGTGAAGTCGGCGACGGGGACGCGGTCGAGGTGCGCGAACGCCCTCGCCTGCGCCCAGGATGCCGAGAAGCCGTAGTTCAGCGGGCGACCGTCGGCCGCGGCCCTGGCCATCGCCTCGGCCACCGGCATGAGGCCGGCCTCGAGGTCGAGCGCGGTGGTCACGCCGTCCATCGCCTGCAGCCGCTGTCCGGCGATGGAGTGGACGTGGCTGTGCAGGTCGACGAAGCCGGGGCCGACGATCAGCCCGCGGACGTCGACGACCGCGGTGCCGGGGGGAGCGATCAGATCGACGCCCACGGCGGCGATGCGTCCGTCGGACATGAGGAGGTCGGCGATCCGGTCGGCGCCGGTCTTCGGGTCGATGACCCGGCCGCCGCGCAGCAGTGTGTTCACGCGCCCAGCGTGGCATCACGGGTGCGGAGGAGTCCGGTGCGGGGGTACGAAATCAGACGGGTCATCCGGTACCGGAGCACAAGCCGCGCACCCGCCGCGCAGCTCGGAGGTGCGCCGGAGGGCGGGGAGAGACATAATGGGGACGATAGATGTGACCGTGCACATGCGAGGAGGCTGTGATGTCGACGGCCTCAGAGCGCGCACGGATGCCCAGCATCCGCGACGTCGCCCGGTTGGCAGGGGTCTCGCACCAGACCGTCTCCCGGGTTCTCAACGATCATCCGAGCATCCGTCCGGAGACCAAGGCCAAGGTCCTCGACGCGATCTCCGTGCTCGACTACCGGCCCAATCTCGCGGCCAGGGCGCTCGTGACGAGCAAGTCCAACATGCTCGGCATCCTGTCGGCGACGGTGGGGGAGTTCGGTCCCACCTCGTCGATCGTGGGGATCGAGGATGCCGCGCGCGAGGAGGGGTACTCGGTCTCGACGCTGAACCTCTCGGCCACCACGCCGGAGGCGATCGGCAATGCGCTGCGACAGCTGTCGCGGGAGCAGGTCGACGGCATCGTGGTGCTCGCCCCGCAGGTGCGGGTGTTCCATGTCCTGCGCGGCATGACCGTCGACATGCCCTTCGTGACGCTGCAGACGGCGTCCGGATCCGACGGCGTCAGCCACTCCGCAGACCAGGTCGCGGGAGCCAGGGCGGCCACGGAGCACCTCATATCCCTCGGGCACACCGACATCCTCCATCTGGCCGGGCCGCAGGACTGGATCGAGGCGGAGTCGCGCATGAGGGGCTACCTCGATGCGCTGAGGGAGGCCGATCTGCCCACGTTCCCGCCGATCCGCGGCGACTGGACGGCGGACTTCGGCTTCTTCGCAGGTCAGGAGCTGTCGCGGCGCCGGGACTTCACCGGGATCTTCGCGGCCAACGACCAGATGGCGATCGGCCTCATGCACGGCTTCCGGGTCGCGGGTGTGCGGGTGCCGGAGGACGTGAGCGTCGTCGGCTTCGATGACATTCCGGTCGCGGCACATGTCGCCCCGTCGCTGACGACGGTGCATCAGGACTTCCCCGAGCTGGGCAGGAGAGCCGTGCGGATCCTGCTCGCTCAGATCCGCGGTGAGGCGGTGCCGGAGTTCGGCGCGCTGCAGACGATGCTGCGTCCGCGGGAGTCGTCCGCGCCGCGATAAGGGCACGATTCGATCACGGGCTTGACACTGCCCCGTGGAGAGTGGACCATATAAACCAATGTGAACGGTCACATGGAAGATGACCGCAAAGGCGCGAGGAAGATCCGTGAGCACCACAGCAACGTTGCCGGTCGTGTCAGGCCCGATCCTGGAGATGCGAGACATCACCAAGGAGTTCCCGGGCGTCAAGGCACTGTCCGACGTGTCGATCACCGTCCGCGCGGGAGAGATCCACGCGATCTGCGGTGAGAACGGCGCGGGAAAGTCCACCCTCATGAAGGTCCTCTCGGGTGTGTACCCGTACGGCACCTACGACGGCGACATCCTGCTCTACGGGCAGGAGCAGCGCTTCAAGGACATCGCCGCGAGCGAGCAGGCCGGCATCGTGATCATCCACCAGGAGCTCGCGCTGATCCCGGAGCTGTCCGTCACCGAGAACATCTTCCTCGGCAATGAGATCCGCAGCTTCGGGCGCATCGACTGGCAGGCGCAGAAGCAGCGTGCGATCGAGCTGCTCGCCAGGGTCGGCCTCGACGAAGACCCCGACGCGCCGATCAAGACCCTCGGCGTCGGCAAGCAGCAGCTCATCGAGATCGCGAAGGCGCTCAACAAGGACGTCAAGCTGCTCATCCTCGACGAGCCCACCGCCGCGCTCAACGAGAACGACTCGCAGCACCTGCTCGACCTGATCCTCGGCCTCAAGGCCAAGGGGATCGCGTCGATCATGATCAGCCACAAGCTCAACGAGATCGAGCAGATCGCCGACGAGATCACGATCATCCGCGATGGACGCACGGTCGAGACCCTCGACATCTCCCGCGGGGAGATCAACGAGGACCGCATCATCCGCGGCATGGTGGGCCGCTCGCTGGAGAGCCGCTACCCCGACCGTGAGCCCGAGATCGGCGAGGTGTTCTTCGAGGTCAAGGACTGGTGGGTGCAGCATCCGACGGTCTCCGAGCGCATGGTCGTGAAGGGCTCGAGCCTCAACGTCCGCCGCGGCGAGGTCGTCGGCATCGCCGGCCTCATGGGTGCAGGACGCACCGAGCTCGCGATGAGCATCTTCGGACGCTCGTACGGCACGTTCCTCTCCGGCACGATCGTGAAGGACGGCAAGGAGATCGAGCTGCCCGACGTGGCGTCGGCCATCAAGCACGGTCTCGCATACGTGAGCGAGGACCGCAAGGTGCTCGGGCTCAACCTGCTCGACACGATCAAGCGCTCGGTCGTCGCCGCGAAGCTCTCGAAGATCGCGAAGCGCGGGGTCGTCGACTCGCGGGCCGAGTTCGCGATCGCCGAGGACTACCGCAAGGCGCTGCGCATCAAGACCCCGTCGGTCGAGGAGGGCGTCGGCAAGCTGTCCGGCGGCAACCAGCAGAAGGTCGTGCTGGCGAAGTGGATGTTCACCGACCCCGACCTGCTGATCCTCGACGAGCCGACGCGAGGCATCGACGTCGGCGCGAAGTACGAGATCTACGCGATCATCAACCAGCTCGCCGCGCAGGGCAAGGGCGTCATCGTCATCTCCAGCGAGCTCCCCGAGCTGCTCGGCATCTCCGACCGCATCTACACCGTTTTCGAAGGTCGGGTCACCGACTGCATCCCGGCCGACCAGGCGACACCCGAGGCTCTCATGCGCAGCATGACCTCCACGAACCAGAAGGCATCCGCATGAGTACCGATCTCACTCCTACGAAGCGCCCGTTCCACTTCGGCGACATCACGAAGATGTTCGGCGGCGGACAGTCCACCCTCCGCCAGTTCGGCATCCTCGGCAGCCTGATCGTGATCCTGGTGTTCTTCCAGATCCTGACCTGGCTCGCGAAGGGGACGGGGCTCACCCTGTCGCCCGAGAACCTGATCAACGTCGTCAACCAGTACTCCTACATCCTGATCCTCGCGATCGGCATGGTGATGGTCATCATCATGGGGCACATCGATCTGTCCGTCGGCTCGGTCGCGGCCTTCACCGGCATCATCGTCGCGAAGGCGATGACCGAGTGGAGCCTGCCGTGGCCGCTCGCGATCGTGCTCGGCATCGGGGTCGGCGTGGTCGTCGGCGCCTGGCAGGGCTTCTGGGTCGCGTACGTCGGGGTGCCGGCGTTCATCGTGACGCTGGCCGGCATGCTGCTCTTCCGCGGCGCGAACCAGTTCATCGGCCAGTCCACGACGATCCCCGTGCCTCCGGAGTTCCGTGTGATCGGCGCCGGCTACCTGCCCGAGGTCGCTCTGCCCGTCCCGTTCAACGTGCCGACCATGATCCTCGCGATCCTCGGCGCCGGATGGATCGTGTTCTGGGAGATCCGCACCCGCCGCGTGCAGAAGAAGATGGGCTCTGACTCCGCGCCCCTGTGGGTGAGCGTCGTCAAGGTCGTCGTGCTCTCCGCCGTCATCCTCGTCGCAGGCTGGCTGTTCGCCACCGGGCGCCCCGGCACGAGCTTCCCGGTGTCGGGTGTCATCCTGCTCGTGCTGGTCATCCTGTACTCGTTCGTCACGAACAGCACGGTGTTCGGCCGTCACATCTACGCGGTCGGCGGCAACCGGCAGGCAGCCCGCCTGTCGGGTGTCAAGGACCGCTGGGTCGACTTCTTCGTGATGATGAACATGTCCGTGCTCGCCTCGCTCGCCGGAATGATCTACGTCGCCCGCGCTGCGGCATCCGGACCTCAGGACGGCAACGGCTGGGAGCTCGACGCGATCGCCTCGGTGTTCATCGGTGGCGCCGCGGTGTCGGGAGGCATCGGCACGGTGATCGGATCGATCATCGGTGGTCTGGTCATGGCGTTCCTGAACAACGGACTCGCCCTCATGGGCGCCGGCGCCGACCTCGTGTCGATGATCAAGGGCCTCGTACTGCTGTTCGCCGTCGGTGTCGACGTGTGGAACAAGCGGCAGGGACGCCCCTCCGTGACGGGGTTCATCATGCGCAACATCGGTCGCAAGAACGATCCGGGCAGCGCGACCTTCGACCCCACTCAGACCTATCAGGCCCCCGCCGTCGAGAAGACGAGCGGAAAGTAGGCGGATGCTGCACGCGCCGCCCGCGTGCATCATCTGTCCCTCACCACAGAAAGAGATCACATGAAGAAGATCATCGTCACCGCGACAGCGCTTGTCGCAGCGGCAGCCTTCACTCTCACCGGGTGCTCCTCGGAGCGCGGGGGAGACACCGGCGGGGGCACCTCGACGGAGGCCAGCAAGGGCTTCGCCGCGGACGCCACGATCGGCGTCGCCCTTCCCGACAAGACCAGTGAGAACTGGGTGCTCGCCGGCCAGCTGTTCACCGACGGTCTCGAGAAGGCCGGTTTCAAGGCCGACGTGCAGTACGCGCCCGCCAGCAACACGGTCGCCGAGCAGCAGAACCAGATCCAGGCGATGGTGACCGGCGGTGCCAAGGTCATCATCATCGGCGCCAAGGACGGCAAGCAGCTCGCGACGCAGGTCGAGGATGCCCAGTCCAAGGGCGTCACGGTCATCGCCTACGACCGTCTGATCGAGAACACCAAGGCCGTCGACTACTACGTCGCGTTCGACAATTTCAAGGTCGGCGAGCTGCAGGGCCAGGCTCTGCTCGACGGTCTGAAGGAGCGTTCGGGTCACGACGCGCCGTGGAACATCGAGCTGTTCTCGGGTTCGCCTGACGACGCCAACTCGAAGGTGTTCTTCGACGGCGCGATGAGCGTGCTGAAGCCGGAGATCGAGAAGGGCGACCTGAAGGTCGTCTCGGGTCAGACCGAGATCGCGCAGACGGCGACCGACGGCTGGAAGGCTGAGAACGCCCAGCGCCGCATGGACTCGCTGCTGACCTCGTCGTACGGCACTGAGACGCTCGACGGCGTCCTGTCGCCGAACGACACCCTGGCTCGCGCCATCATCACGTCCGTCCAGGGCGCGGGCAAGCCGGTTCCGGTCGTCACGGGTCAGGACTCCGAGGTCGAGTCGGTCAAGTCGATCATGGAGGGCATCCAGTACTCCACGATCAACAAGGACACCACGCTGCTCGTCGAGCAGTCCATCAAGATGGTCCAGCAGCTGCAGAAGGGCGAGAAGGTCGACGTCAACGACACCGAGTCGTACGACAACGGCGTGAAGGTCGTCCCGGCGTTCCTGCTGAAGCCGATCATCGTCACCAAGGCCAACGCCGCTGAGGCGTACGCGAACGTCCCGAGCCTGCTCGAGATCGTGAAGTCGTACCAGTAAGCAGCAGCGCTCCGATTCCTGGGGACGCGCGAGCCGTCCGGACCTTCTGGTCCGGACGGCTCGTCTTTTTGTATGGGGCGATGGTCGGGTCAGCAGCCGACCGCGGCGGGGTTCTCGAGGCAGGTGCGTGCGACGAGGGCCGTGTGTGCCTCGAAGATGCGGATCTGCTGGCTGGGGCTGTCGATCGTGAGTTCGCCGATCACGGGGAACCAGCCGCCGCCGAGGTCGACCTGGGCGGAGTAGCGGATGCTGAGGGCGGCCGTGTAGGTGCCGCGTGCGGAGTAGACGTGGCTGGTCGGCGTCGGGGTGAACGGCGCCTGGCCGAGCTCTTCCCAGGTGCGTCCAGGAACGGTGACCGTGGCGGTGGAGCCGTCGCCGTAGGAGTAGTCGTACGCGATGGGCGTGAAGCGAACGCTGATCGGGTTGCCGAACAGCGTCCCGGTCTGCGTGCGGACGGACGCGGCTCCGAGGAGGTTCGTCGGCATGCCGGCGATTCCGGCGTTGCCGGGCTCGACGGCGAAGTCCGCGGCCGGAGGGGCGAACTGCGCGAGGTCGGTCATCGTGATCGAGGGCGCGGGGGTCCCGTCGGGGTTGGCCCGTATCCGTGCGCGGATGCAGCGGCCATCCTCGTCCGTCGTGATGAGGCACCCGTCGGCGTCGTAGGACGACGAGGGAGACGACGGGGAGTCGGAATCGTCAGAGCTGACATCCCTCTGGCCCGTAGATGGAGTCGTGCCCATTTGGGTCGCTGAGCTGCTGACTGTGAGCGATGATCGCCCCGTTGCAATGGCTGCGCTCCCCAAGGGGTTTTCGGGATCAGTTGTCGAGTCTTGGGACGGATGCTGGGTCATGAGCAGGACACCTCCGATCGCGAAAATCGCTGCTACTCCACTACGCATGCGACATCCTCTCGTTCCGCTGCGGAGTCGATTGAGAGGCTGTGGTTCTTCTCGGACACGAAGGTGATCTCAAGTGCGTAAGTAGAAGGACGGTCGGAGCTCACTTGGGACACCCCGGACGAGTCGACGATGGAAACTGATGACACATCGAGGCAGACGTTCGCAACGACGGTGGTAAAGGGTGGCTTGGACCTCACTCCGTCGAAGGAGAGAACCCTTGTTTCTCCGCTCATGATGAAACCATCGGCATGCATCGTGGAGTAGGCCTCGCGATCTGCAGCCTCGAATGAACCGCTGGAGAGCTCGAACAATGGTTCAAAGGTCCTCGTATCGCTGAGATCGACTTCATTCAATCGAGCATTGAACGCCCGGTACACCTCTTCGGCTTTCGCAAACGCCTCCTCCTCGCTCGCGAAGGCCGCGGTGGGCGTCGGGGTCGGGGCCGGAGTGGGTGCGCATCCGGCGACTGCTCCCGCGATGAGTGCGAGGGCGCCGAGTCCGCTGAGGGAGTGGGTGGCTGTTCTCTGGAGAATCACTCGCACACGGTAACCGGATTCGCGAATGCGTCGCCGGAGTTATCCACAGGCCATGATCGTGCGGGAATGCGCGCGCGTGAGCTCAGGAGACCAGAAGACCGGAAGCTCAGAAGACCGGAAGCTCAGAAGGGCGCCCGGGCGCGTGCGAGCAGTGCCGTCCCCGTCGGGGGTACACCGTCGGCCTCGGCGACGAACACCACCGTGTGCGGTACCGGGGGAGTGTCGGTGTAGGTTCGGCCGGCGGGACTCGTCCATTCGAGCACTCCGCCGGGGTGATGTTCGACATGCCACGGCGAGGCGTGTTTGAGCGTGTGGTGCCTGCGGCAGAAGCAGCAGAGGTTGCACTCGGCGGTCGCGCCACCCGTGGACGCCGGATCGTTGTGGTCGATGTCGCACTTCCTGGCGATGATCCCGCAGGTCGGGAACCGGCACCGCTGATCGCGTGCCCTCAGATGCCGTCTGAGCTGCTCCGACGGGCGATACCGGTCGACCGCGAGCATCGCCCCCGTGATCGGGTGGGTGAGCACTCGGTCCCACCCTGTCGCAGAGCCTGCGAGCGCACGAGCGGTGTCGGCGTCGATCGGCACGACACCGTCGAGCAGCGCAGGCGGCGGCGTGGTCGAGGACGCGTCGCCGTCGGCGGAGGCCGCCTCCGCGGCATCCTCCCCCATCAGGGTGATCACGGGCACGGTGATCTCCACGCGCCCGCGGATCTCGCCGAGCAGGCCGTCTGCGCTGTCGTGGGCGACCGGGGTACCGGTGAGTACGAGGTCGGCGAACAGATCGGCGCGGATCTCGTCGACGGACCGGGTGTCGGGGTCGAAGGGGATGCCGTCGGCTGCGGCTTCGCGCGCCTCGCGGATGTTCTCGGTACGGATCCGGTGGGCCATCTCGGACACGCGATCCTTCATCGCGTGCACCAGAACGGCCGGGGCGTGCACGTGGAGATCGGCCATGCCGTCTTCGCCATCCGTCGCCCAGACGCGCCTCCGTTCGCGGGCGGCCCGATGCCGCTCGTCTATCGTCTGCTCCTGAAACCTCTCGGCGATGCGCTTCGCGAGTGCCCGCAGCCGATTCGGAGACTCGACCTCGGCGACGGCGAGCACCGCCTCGGCGTACTCCGCCCGCTGGTCGTCGTCGGTCAGCTGCGCGCCGGCGTCGATGATGACGTGCGCGTGCGCTGCCGTGATGCGCCCCGCGCCCTGTGCCTGCCACACGGCGGGGAAGCCGTCGACCAGCCACGACGCCTCGCCGATCTTCCGCTCGACCGTGCGATCGCTGACCCGGAGCCGCTGCCCGATCTCGGCCGCCACCGCGCGGATCGTCATGTCACCCCGATCGGGGTGATCGCCCTGCTTCGCGATGTCGACGGCCATCCGACCCGCCAGCGCGAACAGCCCGTCGCGGGCCGCCATCATCGCGTTCACCGTCGCATCGGCGATCTCCAGCGACTCGACCAGATCGGCGAGCATCGCCATCTGGGAGTCGGTCGCGTCGATCAGTGCGGTCATGAGTCCAGTACACCAGGGGCCACCGACATTCGAACAAAGATTCCACAGCCCGCAGCCTTCGGAATGTCACAGAAGGATAACGACCGTGATTGACTGACCGGATGCTCCTCCACGCCCTCGACACGGCCGACTCCGCCGACTCGGACAGTGCGGCGACGCCCCCGCTCCGCACCGCCCTGCTCCTGCACGGAGCGATGGGATCAGCCGAGAGCTGGTGGCGCGTCGTCCCGCTCCTCGTCGACCGCGGCTACCGTGTGCTCGCCCTCGATCTCCCCGGCCACGGACGCTCTCCCCGTGACCCGCAGCTCACCGTCGACGCGGCCGCAGCCGCCGTCGTCGAGACGATCAGGCTGCTCGCGCCCGAGGGGCCGCTCCACGCCCTCGGACACTCCTACGGGGCCACCGTGCTGGCAGCGGCCGCCGCGGCTCTCGACCCGAGCCTCACCGTCTACGTCGATGCCGCGCTGTCGATCGAGGGAGGTCATGACCGCGCTGAGCTCGTCGCCCGGTACGGGCGCGACCGCCTCGCACGCATGGATGCCGATGCCCTGCGCCGGAGCCGCCCCTTCTACTCCGAGAGGGATGCCGAGGTCGAGGCTCGTGCCGCCGAGCGGTTCGACCCGGAGACCTTGGCATCCGTCTCCTGCGGAGCCGACGGCGAGTGGCCGCCGGCTCCGGGGTCGGTCGTCGTCAGGGCCGAGCCGAGCTCGTGGGTGAGCGACGCCGACGTGCGGAGGCTCACGGAGCACGGGGCCGACGTCCGCAGCATCCCCGGCGCCGCGCACACCGTCTGGTACAGCCACTTCGAGGAGTTCACGGCGTCCCTCCCCGAGCTGTTCGGAGGCCCGGCCGTCGGGTGAGGCGAGCGCGACTACCCTTGAAGTGACATGGCACATCTTCTCGGGGCAGAAGCCCTCCAGCTCGAATACCCGACCAGGGTCGTCTTCGACTCCGTGACCCTCGGAATCGAGGAGGGCGACCGCATCGGCATCGTCGGCCGCAACGGCGACGGCAAGTCCAGCCTCCTCGGGATGCTGGCAGGCATCAAGGAACCCAACTCCGGCCGCGTGACGGTCCGCGGCGGCACCACGATCGGCGTGCTCGACCAGGCCGACACCCTCGGCGACGGCCTCACGATCAGCCAGGCCGTCGTCGGCGACACCCCCGAGCACGAATGGGCCGGCGACGCGAAGGTCCGCGACGTCATCGACGGGCTGCTGCGGGATCTGCCGTGGGATGCCGAGATCGGCTCACTCTCGGGCGGCCAGCGCCGACGGGTCTCGCTCGCGAAGCTGCTCACCGGCGACTGGGACGTCATCGCGCTCGACGAACCCACCAACCATCTCGACGTCGAAGCGATCACCTGGCTCGCCGGGCACCTGAAGAAGCGGTGGAGCCCGAACTCCGGGGCCCTCATGGTCGTCACCCACGATCGCTGGTTCCTCGACGAGGTCTGCACCGAGACCTGGGAGGTGCACGACCGGATCGTCGAGCCCTTCGAGGGCGGCTACGCGGCGTACATCCTGCAGCGCGTCGAGCGCGACCGGATGGCCGCAGCCACCGAGGCGAAGCGGCAGAACCTCGCGCGCAAGGAGCTCGCCTGGCTGCGCCGCGGCGCCCCGGCACGCACGGCCAAGCCGAAGTTCCGCATCGACGCCGCCAACGAGCTCATCGCCGACGTCCCCGAGATCCGCGACAAGATCTCCCTGCAGTCGCTCGCCGTCTCCCGCCTCGGCAAAGACGTCGTCGACCTTCTCGACGTGGGGGTGTCCTACGGCGACAAGGAGGTGCTGCGCGATGTGGAGTGGCGCATCGCGCCGGGGGAGCGCACCGGCATCCTCGGGGTCAACGGCGCGGGCAAGTCGACGCTGCTCGGCCTGATCTCCGGCACCGTCGAACCCACGGTCGGGCGTGTCAAGCGCGGCACGACCGTCAAGGTGCAGACGCTGACCCAGCGCCTCGACGAGCTCGACCAGCACTGGAACGACCCGGTGCGCGTGGTCATCTCGGGTCTGCGCACCTCGTACACGATGGGCAACGGCTCGAAGGCGCAGGACCTCACTCCCGGGCAGCTGCTGGAGCGCCTCGGATTCTCGTCCGCCCAGCTCTCGACCCCGGTGAAGGACCTCTCCGGAGGTCAGCAGCGCCGTCTGCAGCTGCTGCTCGTGCTGCTCGATCAGCCCAACGTGCTGATCCTCGACGAGCCCACGAACGACCTCGACACCGACATGCTCGCCGCGATCGAGGACCTCCTCGACTCGTGGTCGGGCACGCTGCTCGTCGTCAGCCACGACCGGTACTTCCTCGAGCGCGTGACCGACCAGCAGTTCGCGATCCTCGGCGGCAGACTCCGACACCTCCCCGGCGGAGTCGACGAGTACCTGCGCCTGCGTCAGCTGCAGGACGCCGAGCCCTCCAAGGCGTCCGCCGGAGCTGCGAAGGCGGCTCCGAAGGGGCTGGACGGAGCGGCGCTGCGCACCGCGCAGAAGGAGGTCTCCGCCCTGGAGCGGCGCATCCAGAAGCTCACGGAGCAGGTGGATGCCGCCAAGCACTCGCTCGCCGACCACGACCAGTCCGACTACGCCGGACTCGGCGAGAAGATGAAGGCGATCGGGGATCGGGAGGCGGAGATCGAGGAGCTCGAGCTGCGCTGGTTCGAGCTCACGGAGGAGATCGGCTGACCTGAACCCCCGAACGGGGAATATCCTTCTCTCACCGCTGTTGGGAGGTAGAGATGGAAGGTCTAGAAGTCACCGTCCTGCTCGGACTCACGATCCTCGCAGGAACCCTGCTCGCTCCGCGTATCCGCGTCGCACTCCCCCTCGTCCTCGTCGTCTTCGGGCTGCTGCTCGGCTTCGTGCCGCAGCTGCGCGAGGTGCAGCTGCCGCCGGAGACGGTGCTGCTGCTGTTCCTGCCCGTGATGCTGTTCTGGGAGAGCCTGACGACGTCGCTCCGGTCGATCCGGCGCGACTTCCGCTACATCCTGCCGATGAGCACGCTGCTCGTCGTGGCCTCGGCCTTCGCCGTCGCCGGAGTGGGCGTGCTGTTCGGGATGCCGTGGGAGATCGCGCTCATCCTCGGCGCCGCCGTCGCCCCTCCTGACGCCACGGCCGTCGCGGCTCTCGGGCGACTGCTGCCGCGGCGCATGTTCATGAAGCTGAAGGCGGAGAGCCTGACGAACGACGGCACGGCCCTCGTGCTGTACGCCATCGCGATCTCGCTGGCGGTCGGCGGCGACGTCACGCCGCTGAGCATCACCTGGACCGTCCTGGTCTCGTACGTCGGCGGCGTGCTCGCCGGCGCGGTGATCGCTGCCCTCGCGTACCTGCTGCTGCGCCGGTCGACGAGCACGGCGGTCATCAACGTGACCCTGCTGCTCGTGCCGTTCACGGCGTTCCTGCTGGCGGAGATCATGCACGCCTCGGGTGTGCTCGCGGTCGTCGTGGCTGGGCTCGTCATCGCGTACGTGTCTCCGCGCATCACCACGGCATCCTCCCGCCGCCAGTCCGAGGCCGCCTTCCCGTTCGGCGTCTACCTGCTCAACGGCGCGCTCTTCGTGCTGATCGGGCTCGAGGTGCAGTACGTCGTGCACGAGATCTCCGCCGCAGCCGTGGGCCGCCTCGTGCTCATCACGCTCGGAGTGTGGGTCGCGCTGCTGGCGGTGCGCTATCTGTTCCAGCTGCTCAGCGCCGTGGTGCGCCGCCCGACCGACGCGCGACCACCACGCGGTCTCGCCGCACGCGTCCGCCTCCTCTCCACGTTCGCCGGCATGCGCGGAGCGGTGTCCCTCGCGATCGCGCTCTCCATCCCCGTCGAGATCGGCGGCGAAGGACGCGACGAGGTCGTGGTCGTCACGGCCGGCGTCATCCTGCTCAGCCTGCTCGTGCAGGGTCCGCTCCTGCCGGCCGTCGTGCGCTGGGCCAAGCTCCCCGTCGACACGGCGGAGGTCGAGGAGTACGAGCTCGCCGAGCGCACCATCTCGGGTGCGGCGCTCGCGGCGCTCGACGACCTCGCGGCCGAGCACGGCGTCGGCCAGGAGATCCTCGACCGCGTGCGCAGCGAAGGCTACCTGATGCTCGAGTACGCGAACGCGCGCGCTCTCGCCAGGGAGCAGGCGGCGGTGGATGCTGAGGCCAGCGCCCTCGACGCCATGCTCGACGAGCCGGACCCCTACGGCGGCGGCAGCGCGGGCCTGGAGCTCGTGGATCAGCGGGAGGATGCCGTCGACGGCTCGAGTCTGCAGATCATCGCGACCTCGACCGCGGTCGACGTCGCGCAGCGGTCCCCGCTCATCCGCCACGAGGAGCACACGCGCCTCAAGCTCGCGCTGCTCGACCGCAAGCGCGAGGTGCTGCTGGGGCTTCGCCGTTCGGGCACGGTCGACGACGTGGTGGTGCGCCGCATCTCCGCGCGTCTCGACCTCGAGCAGGTGCGCCTGCAGGGGATCGAGGAGTTCGACTGATCCGGCTGTGACGCCGTGTGACACCCGATTCCTCGGGGTGGGGAGGCCCTGCCTACCGTTGAAGAGTCCCCCCAAGAGAGGAACTCTTCACATGACTCGTCGCACAACGTCCATCCTCGCCGCGCTGGCCGCGGTCCCGCTCTTCGTCGCCCTCGCGGGCTGCGCCACGGCATCCAGCGACGCCGGCGCCGGCAGCGGCGACTCCGCCAAGGACGAGACCGTCAAGATCGGCGTCGTCGGCAAGGGCGACGCGCAGTGGGCGCCCTTCGTCGAGGCTGCGGCCGACGAGGGGATCACGGTCGAGCTCGTCGACTTCGGTTCGTACGAGCAGCCGAACCCGGCGCTCGCCGAGGGCGAGATCGACCTCAACCAGTTCCAGCACATCGTGTACCTCGCGGACTACAACGTGAACTCCGGCAAGGACCTGGTGCCGGTCGGCTCCACCGCGATCTACCCGCTCGGCCTGTACTCCAAGAAGTACGACGACGTGAAGGACATCCCGAAGGGCGAGACCGTCGCCGTTCCGGATGACGCGTCCAACCAGGCTCGTGCGCTTCTCGTGCTGCAGTCGGCGGGCCTCATCGAGCTGAAGAGCGGCGGGTCGATCTTCTCCGACATCGCCGACGTCGACACGGAGAAGTCCAAGGTCCAGGTGAAGGCGCTGGAGGCGGCCCTGATCCCGACCTCGCTGCCCGACGTCGCCGCGGCGATCATCAACAACGACTTCGTCAAGGACGCCGGTCTGACGTTCACCGACGCGATCGCACAGGACGACCCGGAAGACCCGAACGCGCTGCCGTACGTGAACATCTTCGCGGCTCGCGCCGAGGACGCCGACAACGCGACCTACAAGAAGCTCGTCGAGATCTTCCAGACGAACAAGGACGTCCAGGCCGGACTCCAGGAGTCGTCGGGGAACACGGCGGTGCCGCTGCAGACCCCCGTCGCCGACCTCCTCTCCTCGTTGAAGAAGGTCGAGAAGGACACGAAGGCTCAGAAGTAATCAGCGACTGAGAGAATCGGGTGGCGCTCAGCGCCACCCGATTCTTCGTCGCCACGCACCACACCGGAGCAGCACATGCCGATCGTCACCCTCACGAACGTCTCCAAGGCGTACCCCTCGCGGTCCGCCGGGGCGGGCGACGTCGTCGCCGTCGACGACGTGACCCTCTCGATCGAGAAGGGCGACGTCTTCGGCATCATCGGCTATTCCGGGGCGGGCAAGTCCACTCTGGTCCGACTCATCAATGCCCTCGAACCCGCGACCGGCGGCACGATCACCGTGGACGGCGTCGACATCACGGCGCTCGGTGAGCGGGAGCTGCGCAAGATCCGCGGCGGCATCGGGATGATCTTCCAGCAGTTCAACCTCTTCGCCGCGAAGACCGTCAGGGCCAACATCGCCTACCCGCTCAAGCTCGCCGGCTGGTCGAAGGACGACATCGACGCGCGTGTGACGGAGCTGCTCAGCTTCGTCGGTCTCGCCGACAAGGCGAAGGCGTTCCCCGAGCAGCTCTCCGGCGGGCAGAAGCAGCGCGTGGGCATCGCCCGCGCCCTCGCCACCGGCCCGGCGATCCTGCTGGCCGACGAGGCCACCAGCGCCCTCGATCCGCAGACCACCCACGAGGTGCTCGAACTCCTCTCCAGGGTCAATCGGGAGCAGGGCGTCACGATCGTCGTGATCACGCACGAGATGGATGTCATCCAGACCATCGCGACCAAGGTCGCCGTCATGGAGAACGGCCGTGTCATCGAGCAGGGAGACGTGTTCGACGTGTTCTCCTCGCCTCAGAACCCGGCATCCCAGCGCTTCGTCGGCACGGTGGTCAAGGGCATCCCCTCGCCCTCAGAGCTGGCGGTGCTGCGGGAGCGGCACCGGGGTCGCATCGTGACCTTCTCGTTCCGCGACGGCGACTCCTCCCAGGCGCAGGTGTTCCTCGATCTCGCCGGCGCCGGTCTCGATTTCGAGCTGATCTTCGGCGGCATCAACGACATCCGCGGACGCGCCTTCGGGCATCTCACGCTCGCGATCCGCGGCGACGGCGCCGCGATCGACCGGGCGCTCGCCGAGATCGGCACGCGCGTCGACGTCACCGAGATCGCCGGAGAGGAGGTCCGCTGATGGAACGTCTGATGGAACTGTGGCCGGAGTTCTGGAAGTCCGCGCTCGAGACGCTGTACATGACCTCCGTCGCCCTCGTGATCTCCGGGATCCTCGGCCTCCTGATCGGCGTGATCCTCTACGTCACGCGGCCCGGCGGACTCGTCGAGAACCGCGTCGTCTCGTTCCTCATCAACCTCGTCGTGAACTTCTTCCGCCCGATCCCGTTCGTGATCTTCATGGCGGTCGCGCAGCCCCTCGCACGCGTCGTGGTCGGGGTGGGCATCGGCACCACCGCCGGCGCCTTCATCATCGGCCTCGCGGCCTCCTTCGCCATCGGGCGCATCGTCGAGCAGCATCTCGTGTCGGTCTCGCCCGGCGTGATCGAGGCGGCGAGGTCGATGGGCGCAGGACCCCTGCGCATCCTGTTCACCGTGGCGATCCCCGAGTCGCTCGGGCCGCTGATCCTCGGGTACACGTTCATCGTCGTGGCGCTGATCGACATGACCGCGATGGCAGGTCTGATCGGCGGCGGCGGCCTCGGCGCGTTCGCCCAGATCTACGGCTTCCGGCAGTTCGAGCCGGTCGTGATGTGGGCCGCGATCATCCTCATCGTCGTGTTCGTGCACCTCGTGCAGGTGCTCGGCACCCGTCTGGCGCGCAAGGTCATGCGGCGCTAGGGGGCGTCCTTCAGGGCGAGACCGGTCGCGAATTCGCGCTCGGCGCCGCTCAGCGGATCGACGAAGCGCAGCTCCCGCGCCAGCAGCTGGAGGGGGGCGTCGAAGTCGTCGGGCTTCTCCGGCTGCAGCACGGGATAGAACCCGTCGTTGAGGATGCCGAGACCGAGGGCGGCGAGATGCACGCGCAGCTGGTGCATCTTGCCGCTGTGCGGGCGCAGCAGCGTGTGGACGACGCGCTCATCGGCGGCGATCAGCTCGATCAGGGTCTCCGCGTTCGGCTCGCGCTCGGCATCCACCCGCACGCGCACCTCGCCGCGGTGCTTCACGATGTGGTTGCGGTAGACCAGGGGGAGCATCGCGGCATCCCAATCCGCCGGTCGCGCCGACACCGCTTCGTACACCTTCTGCACCTGACGGTTCTCGAACAGCAGCTGGTACGCGCCCCGCGTCTCGGGGCGTGCCGAGAACATCAGCAGACCCGCGGTGGCGCGGTCGAGGCGGTGGATGGGGGTGAGCTCCGGGATGCCGAGGAGGTTCCGCAGGCGGACCAGCGCCGAGTTCTGCAGGAACCTGCCTCCGGGTGTCGTCGGCAGGAAGTGCGGCTTGTCGACGACGACGAGGTCGCGATCCTGATGCAGCAGGACGATCTCGAAGGGGATGTCCTTCTCGGGCGGCGGGTCGCGGTAGTACCAGATGAACTCCTCGGCGCCGAGCGGGGTGTCCCTGGCCAGTGCGCTGCCGTCGCGGGCGACGATCTCACCGCGGTCGAAGCGCACGAGCAGCCGCTCCGGATCCATGTGGAAGAACCGCTCGACCATGTAGGCGGAGATCGTCGGCCAGGCGCCGCTCATCGGCACGTGCAGACGGGTCGCGCCGACGCCGTCGCGCATGGGGAGGGGGGAGGGCATGCCCATTCGGTCAAGCCTACGCGGCCTGCGTGAACCGGGAGCGGTACTGCTGCGGGGCCAGTCCGATCCGGTCGCGGAAGTGCTTGCGCAGCGCCGCCCCGGTGGCGAATCCCGAACGCGCGGCCACGTCGTCGACGAGGAGGTCGGTCGTCTCCAGCAGCTCGCGGGCGCGGTCGACCCTGGCGTCGGCGAACCAGTCGCCCACCGTCCGTCCCGTCTCGGCGCGGAAACGGCGGGTCAGGGTGCGCACGCTCATCCCGAAGCGATCGGCGACGTCCGTGAGTGACAGCGGCTCGTCGATGCGGGAGATCAGCCAGGTCTGGATGTCGCTCGCCGAGCCGACCGTCGGGGAGGACGCCACCGCCGGCCTGGCGACGAACTGCCGTTGACCGCCGCCGCGGTGCGGTGCCGCGAGCGTGACCTGGGAGACCGTCGCCGCGACCGCCGCGCCGAAGTCGTTCGCGATCAGATGCATGGTGGCGTCGACCGCGGCCGACGCCCCGGCGGCGGTCAGCACGCGGCCGGTGTCGACGAAGAGCTCGTCCTCGCGCATGCGCACCAGCGGGAAGCGCCGAACGAACTCGTCCGACGAGCACCAGTGGGTGGTCGCCTCCTTGCCGTCGAGGAGTCCGGATGCCGCGACCGTGAACGCGCCGGTGCAGTAGCTGACGATCCGACGGTCGCCGAACTCGGCCAGTCCGATCGGGTCGTCGGAGATCTCTGCGGCGCTCCACGGGGGCACGATGATCGTGTCCGCGGTGTCGAGCGCGCGCCGGTCGGAGGCCGGGGTCACCGTGAAGTCGGCGTTCGTGGGCACGGGGAGTCCGTTGAGGGTGCAGGTGGTGACGGAGTACAGCGGCTCGCCGTCACGGTGGGCGGCGCGGAAGAAGCGGGCGGGGATCCCCAGCTCGTACGGGAAGACTCCGGGGAGGGCGACGACGACGATGCGGTGCATGGCTATATCGTGACACATATTGTCCATCCGGCCACTGTTGGGGCGATGATCGACAGGCCAGGCTGGGTGGAGCGGTCGGATCGGCCGCATGAGAGAAAGGCAGACCAGTGCGTTCAGCGAAGTACTCGGGTGCAGGGGCGGCGGCTGAGGTCGTCTCCGTCATCGACACCGAGATCCCGTCTCCCGGCCCCGGAGAAGTGCTCGTCAGGGTCGGCGCCGCCGGCCTCAACCCCGTCGACGTGAAGATCCGCGCCGCCGCCGTCGACTTCGGGCCCATCATCTACACGGACCTCCCGGGGTGGGACGTCGCGGGGGTGGTTTCGGACGTCGGGCCCGGCGTCGACGAGTGGGCGGAGGGCGACCGGGTGTTCGCGCTCGCCGCGTTCCCCGCCGCCGCGCACACCCTCGCCGAGTACGCCGTCGTCGCCGCAGGGGATCTCGCCGCGTCGCCGAGCACATGGAGCACCGCGCAGGCCGGGGCTGCCCCGCTCGCCGCCCTGACCGCATGGCAGGCGCTCGAGACCGCGGGCGTCCGTTCGGGGCAGCGGGCGCTCGTGCTCGGCGGCGCGGGCGGCGTCGGCCATCTGGCCATCCAGCTCGCCGCCGCGAGGGGCGCGGAGGTGGTCGCCACCGCGAGCCCCGCCAAGCACGAGCTGCTGCGCTCCTGGGGCGCGAGCGAGACCGTCGACTACCGCGACGAGGCCGCACTCGCGGCGATCGCTCGGGTGGATGCCGTGATCATCACGGTCGACGACACCCTGCCTCCGCGCGGGGCGGTCGCGGCCGGGACCTCCGTCGTCACGATCACCGGGCTGACGGACGAGCGCAGGGCCGAGCTCGCGTCGTGGGGCGCCGGACCGGTCGAGCGCATCCTCGTCTCCGCGAATGGCGGGCAGCTCGCGGAGATCGCCGCCCTCGCCGACTCCGAGGCGGTGACCGTGCACCTCGACTCCGAGTTCGGCCTCGACGAGCTCGCCGCCGCGCAGGAGCGCGTCGAGTCCGGACGTGTCACCGGCAAGGTGGTCGTGGTCGTCGATCCCCGCGTGTGAGCCGTGCGCCGGGGCGCGTCAGCGCGCCCCGGCGGCGAGCCAGTCGTCGAACGTGGTCGGCGCGATCCGGGCGTCCTCGCCGGGGAGCAGCACCTCGCCGGCGAACTCGATCCCCAGTGCGGCGCCGCGCCAGGACGCACGCAGCGGCAGAGCGCTTCCCCTCGCGGCGAGCGTGCGGCGCGCCATGTCCACCGCATCCTCCGTTCGGGGGCCCGCGAGGTCGAACGACCCCTGGAGCGGCGCCGAGATCGCGGCGGCGACGAGGGCCGAGGCGACGTCGGCGGGGGCGATCGGCTGCAGCAGCAGCGGTGGGACGACGCCCTCTCCGTCGATGACCGACCACTCGGCGATCATCGCGGGGAAGTCGTGGAACTGGGTCGCCCTCACGATCGTGAAGGGCACGGCGCCCGCCGCCACCTCGCGCTCCTGGGCGCGCTTGCCGAAGTAGTGGGCGTTGCCTCGAACCGCGTCGAGTGCGGCGATCGAGAGCGCCACGTGGTGCCCGACTCCGGCGGACCGCTCCGCCTCGAGGAGGACGCGCGAGATCGTCGTGAACGTGGCCTCCGCCTCGGCCGCATCCGCGACCGGGGGATTCGTGGCATCGATCACCGCGTCGACGCCCTCGAGGCGTGCGGCGAGCCCGTCCCCGCTGCGCAGGTCGACGCCTTCTCCGCGGGTCAGCGACACCGCGTCGTGTCCCTCCTTCTCGAGCTCGGCGACCACCAGTCGTCCGATCCGTCCCGTTCCGCCTGCCACTGCGATGCGCATGTCCGCTCCTTAATTATGGATATTGCATGTCCACAATATGGGTGTCGCTTAGGATGAGCAAGTGAAGCTTCCCGAGACGTCGGAATGGGTGCTGCACACCGCCACGGTGATCGCACAGCTCCCGGCGGGCTCGACCGTGTCCGCGGCGCAGCTGTCCGAGCACTTCGGCGTCGCCGGTCCCTACCTCTCCAAGCAGCTCGCCAAGCTCGTGCGCGCAGGGATCCTCACCGGGAGCACGGGGCCGCGCGGCGGCTTCCGGCTGGCGCGGGAGCCGGAGCGCATCAGCATCCTCGACCTCGTCATCGCGGTCGACGGCGCGGCGGACCCCTACGTGTGCCGAGAGCTGCGTCAGCAGGGGCGCGGCGCCGCCCGCCCGGAGGACTGCCGGAACCCCTGTGCGCTGGCTGCCGCCATGCGTGCGGCGCACGAGGCCTGGCGGGCGTCGCTGGCGAACGTGACCCTCGCCGGGATCGTCGACGGACTGCCGGCGTCGGTCATCGAGAAGAACCGCCGGCTCCTCGGCTGACGACTCTCAGGCGTCGAAGCTCAGGCTGAGCTTGCGGAGCAGCCCCGCCAGACGATCGCGGTCGCCGCGGGACAGCCCCTGCAGCAGGTCGGCCTCCACATCGACGAGACGGGTGATCGCGGCATCCACCCTGATCCGCCCGTCGTCGGTCAGGATCACCAGCACGCTGCGGCCGTCGCCGGGGTCGGCCTCCCTGCGCACGAAGCGGCGTCCGACGAGCCGGTCGATGCGGTTCGTCATGGTTCCGCTCGACACCAGCGTCTGCTGGAGCAGCTGTTTGGGGGAGAGCTGGAACGGCGCCCCCGCCCGACGGAGGGCAGACAGCACGTCCCACTCCCACGGCTCCAGATCGCTGCGCCGGAACACGTCACGGCGGGCGCGGTCGAGCAGTCGGGTCAGCCTGTCCATGCGGGAGAGGACCTCGAGGGGCGAGAAGTCGAGGTCGGGGCGCTGGGTGTTCCACGCTCCGACGATCCGGTCGACCTCATCCGCCTCGCTCATCCGTCCATTATCGCCGTACGCACAGGGGCGAGCATGGCAGACTTGACGGGCGGCCCCCACCCGGATGCCGCGGTCCGCCGTGGTGTAATGGCAGCACGACAGCCTTTGGAGCTGTGAGGTCTAGGTTCGAGTCCTGGCGGCGGAGCATGACTGGGAACAATCTCGCCATCATCATCCTCGCCGCAGGCCAGGGCACGCGCATGAAGTCGCGCCTGCCGAAGGTGCTGCACCCGATCGGCGGGCGTCCGCTGGTGGGGCACGTGCTCACCACCGCCGCACGGCTGAGCGCCGACCACATCGAGGTCGTCGTGCGCCACGAGCGCGACCAGGTGGTCGCGGCGCTCTCCGCCGACTACCCCGACGCGATCTTCGTCGACCAGGATGACGTGCCGGGCACCGGCCGCGCCGTGCAGGTCGCGGTCGACGCCCTCCCGGCCGACTTCGACGGCGACGTCCTCGTGCTCTCCGGCGACTGCCCGCTCGCCGATGCCGACACGCTCTCCTCCTTCCTCGACGAGCACCGCGCGGCGGGCGCCCCGGCGACGCTGATGACCGCCGTCGTCGACGACCCGACGGGCTACGGGCGCGTCATCCGCGACGCAGACGGCGGCGTGGACCGCGTCGTCGAGCAGAAGGACGCCAGCGCCGACGAGGCCGCCGTCCGCGAGATCAACGCCGGCATGTACGTCTTCCGCGCGGAGACGCTGCGCCGCTACCTCCCCGAGATCGGTGTGGACAACGCCCAGGGCGAGATGTACCTCACCGACGTCCCCGGGCTCCTCCGCCGCGACGGCGACCGGGTCGCGGCATCCGTCGTCTCCGACGTCACCGTGACCTTCGGGGTCAACGATCGTGCGCAGCTCGCCCTGGTGGGTCGGCTCCTCAACGAGCGCATCGTGCGCCGCTGGCAGCTGGAGGGCGTCACGATCATCGATCCGGCGACGACGTGGATCGACGACGACGCGACCCTCGCACCCGATGTGACGATCCTCCCGCACACGCAGATCCTGCGGGCCACCGCCATCTCCGCCGGCGCGGTGATCGGCCCCGACACGACTCTCGTCGACTGCGAGGTGGGGGAGGACGCGATCGTCCGCCGCACCGACGCCACCCTCGCCGTGATCGGTGCGGAGGCCACGGTCGGCCCCTTCTCCTTCCTCCGCCCAGGCACCGTCCTCGGCGCCCAGGGCAAGATCGGCGCCTACGTCGAGACGAAGAACGCCGAGATCGGCGAGGGCAGCAAGGTCCCGCACCTCTCGTACGTCGGCGACGCCACGATCGGGCGGGGCGTCAACCTCGGCGCGAGCACCATCACCGCCAACTACGACGACGTCAACAAGCACCGCACCATCGTCGAGGACGAGGTGCACACCGGGTCGCACACGACCCTCGTCGCGCCCGTTAGGCTGGGGGCAGGCGCCAAGACGGGCGCCGGCGCCGTCGTCCGCAAGGACGTCCCCGCCGGATCGCTCGCCATGAGCGTCGCGCCTCAGCGCAACATCGAGGGCTGGGTCGAGAAGAACAGGGCAGGCACGGACGCTGCGGATGCCGCAGCCCGGGCCCGAGTGGCGGAGTAGGGACCAATGGCGCGCAAGAAGAAGACGGTCGAACTGGACCGCGACAACGATGTGGCCCCCGGTCTCGTCGCCAAGACGAAGAAGCGGCTGGTCATCGCCGGCGGACGCTCCCACCCCGAGCTGACAGCGGCCGTCGCCGCTGATCTCGGCACGGAGATCGCTCCGGTCGAGCACCGCACGTTCGCGTCCGGGGAGATCTACGCGCGCTTCGAGGTCTCGATCCGCGGCTGCGACCTCTTCCTCGTGCAGACGTTCGGCGAGCCGGTCAACGAGTGGCTCATGGAGACGCTCATCATGATCGACGCGGCCAAGCGCGCGTCCGCCAAGCGCATCACCGTCGTCGCCCCGTACTACCCCTACTCGCGTCAGGACAAGAAGGGCCGCGGTCGTGAGCCGATCAGCGCCCGTCTCGTCGCCGACCTGCTCAAGACGGCCGGCGCCGACCGCGTCATGAGCGTCGACCTGCACGCCGCGCAGATCCAGGGCTTCTTCGACGGCCCCGTCGACCATCTCTTCGCGAAGCCGGTGCTGCTGGACTACTTCCAGCGCACGCTGTCGAAGGAGGACCGTGAGATCCTCACGGTCGTCTCGCCCGACATGGGCCGCGTCCGCGTGGCCGACACCTGGTCGGACAGCCTCGGCGCTCCTCTCGCGATCATCCACAAGCGTCGCGACCCGAAGGTGGCCAACCAGGTCTCTGTGCACGAGATCGTCGGCACCGTCGAGGGGCGCACCTGCCTCCTGGTCGACGACATGATCGACACCGGCGGCACGATCGTGAAGGCGGCGCAGGCGCTCAAGGCCAACGGCGCGCACCGCGTCATCGTGGCCGCGACCCACGCGATCTTCAGCGACCCGGCATCCGAGCGTCTGCAGGACTCGTCGATCGACGAGGTCGTCATCACCGACACGATCCCGCTCACCGAGTCGCGTCGCTGGGACAAGCTGACGATCCTCCCGATCGCCCCGCTGCTCGCTCGCGCCATCCACGAGGTCTTCGAGGACGGCTCCGTGACGAGCATGTTCGGCGGAGACGCGTAGCAGAGGCACAGCGGCCACATAGGACGAATGCATACGGTCGAATGCATCGACAGATCGTCGACCAGCACACAGCCGGGAGGACCATCATGATCCGCACGACCGTACCGACCTCCGTCCGCAAGGGCTCCGCTCTCGTCGGCGTCGCAGGACTCCTCGTCCTGGCCGGCTGCTCCGGTGCTGCAGACGCGGACAACAGCGCCTCCACCGGGGGAGACACCGGCTCCGGCTCCTCCTCGGCGCCGAGCGACAGCAGCTCGACGACCTACAAGGACGGCACCTACACGGCCGACGGCTCCTACCAGACCCCCGAGACCGTCGAGAAGATCTCGGTGTCGCTCACCATCGCCGACGGCGTCGTGACGGAGGTCGAGGTCACCGGCGACCCGCAGGCGCGCGAGACCGAGGAGTACCAGGGCAAGTTCATCGGCGGCATCGCGGACGAGGCGGTCGGCGTCCCGCTCTCCGATCTGAAGGTCAGCCGCGTCGCGGGCTCCTCGCTCACCAGCGGCGGCTTCAACCAGGCGGTCGAGTCGATCAAGGAGCAGGCGGCCTCCTAGGCGCCTGACGGGGCGATGACGATCTGGCGTTTCGACGCGATCGGCACCCGCTGGGAGATCGAGGGTGAGCTCTCGTCCGACGATCGCGCGGCGGTCGCGGCGGAGATCGAGCGATTCGATCGGGAGTGGTCCCGCTTCCGACCCGACTCCGACGTCACGCGGCTGGCCGCGCACGGAGGGCGCGTGACGTCTCCCGACGCGGGGCCGATGCTGAGCCTCTACCGCGAGCTCTCCACCGCGACCGCGGGGGCCGTCGACCCTCTGGTCGGCGCCGGTCTCGAAGCCCTCGGCTACGACGCGGCGTACTCGCTGCGCGCCGGAGACCCCGTCTCCGCTCCGTCGGACTGGACGTCTCTCGTCTCGTGGAGCGACCGGGATGCCGAGGTCTCGGCTCCCGCGCTCCTCGACGTCGGCGCGCTCGGCAAGGGACGGCTCGTCGACCTCGTGTTCGCTCTCCTGGCCCACGTGCCGGGAGACCTCGTGGTCGACGCGGCGGGAGACCTCAGGGTGCGGGGGAGTGCGGTGCGCATCGGCCTCGAGCATCCGTTCGAACCCACGAAGGCCGTCGGCATCGTCTCCCTGCAGGATGCGGCGCTCTGCGCGTCCGCGATCAACCGCCGGGCCTGGGGCGACGGACTCCACCACGTCCTCGACGCGCGCACCGGCGTTCCGGTGCAGACCTGGGCGGCGACCTGGGCGATCGGCGCGGATGCGATGAGAGCGGATGCCGTGGCCACCGCGCTCTTCTTCGACGGCGGCCCCGAGCTCGCCGACGACTGGGGCGTCGAGTGGGTGCGGATGACGACCGACGGACGCATCGAGCGTTCGGCGGACTGCAGGGCCGAGCTGTTCGTCGCCCGCCCCTGACCCGGAGAAGTAGGGAAGAGTAGAAGCCGTGATCACCGCTTTCACCACTGTCAGGCAGCGAGTCCTCGCGCTCCTCGGGGCGCTGTCGATGTACCGGCTCGTGCTGTTCTCGCTGCTCGCGCTGGCCGCACTCGCCGAGGTGCTCTCCTTCTTCGGGCTCGTCTCGCCGACGCCGCTCGCGCTGGTGGTCTCCTTCGCCGTGCTGGCGGTCGTGATCTCGGCGGTGGATGCCGTCGCGCAGCGAGTGCTGCGGCTGCCGTGGCGCATCGAGTCGTCTCTGGTCACGGCGCTCATCCTGCTGTTCGTGCTGCAGCCGGGCGCCGATCTCCCCTCTCTCGGCGGACTGGCTCTGGCCGGGGCGCTCGCCAGCATCTCGAAGTACGTGATCGCCTGGCGCGGCCGTCACATCCTCAACCCGGCGGCGTTCGGCGCCGCGGTGGTCACGATCACCGGTCTCGGGACCTTCTCGTCGTGGTGGGTCGGCACGCCGGCGCTGTTCGTCCCCGTCGCGCTCCTCGGACTGATCGTGCTCTGGCGCACCGAGAAGGTGCGGATCGTGCTGGTCTTCCTCCTCGTCGCGATCGTCGTCGCGCTGCTGCGGCAGTACGTCCAGCTGTCGCAGGGAGGGCTTCCCTTCGACCTCGCGACGGCGCTGTCGTTCGCGCTGATGCAGTCGCCCTACCTGTTCCTCGGCGCGTTCATGCTCTCCGAGCCGCTGACCCTGCCGCCGCGGCGGTGGCAGCAGTTCTCCGTGGCCGCGCTCGTCGGCGTCCTCGCGGGCTGGCCGATCCTGATCGGCGGGATCACCCTGGGTCAGGAGCGGGCGCTGCTGATCGGAAACCTGCTCGCCTTCGCGTTCGCCGTGCGCGGCTCGGTGCGGCTCACCCTCGAGAAGCGGGAGTTCATCACCCCGACCGTGCAGGAGCTGACGTTCCGCACCAGGAGCAGGCTGAGGTTCCTCCCGGGGCAGTACCTCGAGCTGGACGTGCCGCACCGCCGTCCCGACGCTCGCGGAACGAGGCGCGAGTTCAGCATCGTGTCGGCCCCGGGCGATCTGCCGACACTGCGCATCGCCTACAAGGACGGCGACCAGAAGCATCCGTCCAGCTACAAGCGCGCGCTGGCGGCCGCTCAGCCCGGTGCGACTCTCGCGGTCACCGGCACCTGGGGCGACTTCCTGCTGCCGCGCTCGCAGGCGCCGGTGCTCATGGTGGCGGCCGGCATCGGCGTGACGCCGTTCGTCTCCCAGCTGCGCCAGCTGCAGTTGGCGGGGGAGACCCGAGACGTCGTGCTGGTCTACGTGGCGTCGGAGCCTGCCGAGCTGGCGTTCCGCGACGAGCTGGCCACCACGGGCGCCCGGGTCGTCGTGTTCACGCGTGAGGAACCGGCCGATCTCCCCGCGCACTGGACCTGGGCGCGGGGCGTGCGCCTCGACGCCGCGGAGCTCGATCGGTACGTTCCCGACATCGCGGCTCGGCACGCCTTCATCTCCGGCCCTCCGCGGCTGATCGCCGACCTCGCTCCGGCCCTGCAGAAGGCGCACAGCCTCACGACCGACGCCTTCGCCGGGTACTGAGCGTCACGAGGACGCGACGCCCGCACCGGGCTCAGGCGCCGACGACCGGCTCGATCGGGAGGCGGACGCTGAACGTCGTGCTCCCCGGAACGCTCTCGACCGTGATGTGCCCGTGGTGCCCCTCGACGATCGCCTTGACGATCGCGAGCCCGAGGCCGGTGCCTCCGGTCTGCCTGGCGCGCGAGCTGTCCCCGCGGGCGAACCGCGCGAACAGCTCCTCGCGGACGGCCGGGTCGATGCCGGGGCCGTCGTCGTGCACCCGCAGCACCGCCTCCTCGCCCTCACGGCTCACGCTGAGCGTGATCTCGGTGCCGGCGGGAGTGTGGGTGCGCGCGTTGGCGAGGAGATTCGTGACCACCTGGTGCATGCGGCCGGCATCCCCGACGATCACGACGGGCTCGTCGGGGACCTCGATGTTCCAGCGGTGATCGGGTGCGGTGGGGCGCGCATCCGACACGCCCTCCAGTCCCAGCTGCGTGAGGTCGACCGTGCCGTAGACGAGCTCCCTGCCCTCGTCGAGGCGAGCGAGGAGCAGCAGATCCTCGACGAGGCGCGTCATCCGCAGCGACTGCGCCTGGATGCGTTCGAGAGACGTGGTCGTGCTCTCGATCACCGCCGGGCCCTCCTGCTGGCCGAGCGCGCGCAGGGAGAGCTCAGAGTATCCGCGGATCGACGCCAGGGGAGTGCGCAGCTCGTGGCTCGCGTCGGCGACGAAGCGCCGCATCCGCTCCTCGTTCTTCTGGCGCGCGGCCAGGGAGGTGTTGACGTGGTCGAGCAGCTTGTTCAGGGAGGCGCCGACCAGCCCGGTCTCGGTGCGGGGGTCGGCCTCGGACGCGGGTATGCGCTCGGTGATGTCGACCTCGCCGCGGTCGAGCGGCTGGTTCGCGACGCGGGTCGCGGTCGCGGCCATCGCCCGCAGCGGGCGCAGGCTCAGGCGGATGGTGATGGCCGTGGTGAGCGCGAGCAGGATCAGCCCGCCCAGCGTCGCGAGCACGATCACCGTGAACAGGGTGGCCATCTGGTTCTGGATGCCGGTGCGGGGAAGACCCGCGACGACGACGGAGTGGGAGACGGGTGATGTGGCCACGACGACGCGGTAGGAGCCGAGGCTCTCGATCGTCACGGTCGCGGTGCGACCGCCGTTCAGCGCATCGTTGATCTGCACCAGCTGCGCCTTGGTCAGGCTGCGGGCGCCCCCGGTGAGCTCGTTGTTCTGGCTGCTCAGCACGATGCCGCCCGTGCCCGCCTGGCTCGAGACGGCGAACAGCGACCCGTTCTCCACGGGCATCCCCGAGAGGGCCTGCTCTGTGGTGGCGAAGCTCCCGGGGAGCTGATCGATGCGTCCGACGACCTCGCTCGCGGTGGTGAACAGCTTCTGATCGAGCTGATCCTCCAGCGTCCGCCCCAGGATGGCGCTGGTGATGACAGCGACGATCACGAGGATGAGCGACACGAACCCGATCACGGCGGACATCAGCCGCGTCTGCAGGCTCATCGGGCGCCGCGGCATCCTCGTGATGCTCACTGAGGGGCCTTGATCATGTAGCCGACGCCGCGCACCGTGTGCAGCAGCGGCGTGCGGCCCGCGTCGATCTTCTTGCGCAGGTAGGAGATGTAGAGCTCGACGACGGAGGACTTGCCGCCGAAGTCGTAACTCCAGACGCGGTCGAGGATCTGCGCCTTCGACAGGACGCGGCGCTCGTTGCGCATGAGGTAGCGCAGCAGCTCGAACTCCGTCGCGGTGAGCTCGATCTCGGTGCCGTCGCGGACCACCTCGTGGCTGTCCTCGTTGAGCGTCAGGTCGGCGACGCGCAGGATCGACTGCCCGTCGTCGGCCGTGGCGTGACCCGTGCGCCGGATGATCGCGCGGAGGCGGGCGATGACCTCCTCCAGGCTGAACGGCTTGGTGACGTAGTCGTCGCCGCCGGCGGTGAGTCCGGCGACGCGATCGCCGACGGCATCCTTCGCGGTCAGGAAGAGCACGGGGACGAGGCTCCCCGACTCGCGCAGCCGCCGCAGCACCGACATGCCGTCGAGGTCGGGCATCATGATGTCGAGCACGAGCGCATCGGGCTCGAACTCGCGTGCGACCTGCAGCGCTTCGAGGCCGGAGGACGCGGTGCGCACCTCCCAGCCCTCCATGCGGAGCGCCATCGCGAGCAGGTCGGTCAGCATCTGCTCGTCGTCGACGGCGAGGATGCGCAGGGGGGAGCCGTCGGGGCGGCGCAGATCGGGATGCACAGTGCTCATGCACCCATTCTGCGGAATCTCCTATGTGATTTCTATGGAGAGCGCTATGTGTTGTCTGGGAGCTCCGGCGCGAGGCGATCCGCCGGGAGCGCGAGGAAGTCGATGCCCTGCTGGAGGGCGAGGCGATCGGCCGCGGCGCCGAGGGGGCCGTCCAGGTGTCCGTTCGCCCTCACGCCGAGGCGCGAGGGCGCCGGGATCGCGTGGTGCACGGCGAACTGCCCGCGCGGATCCACGGCCGGATCGAGCACCGCGGCGATCGTGAGGGTGGGGATGCGCAGCCGTCGTGCGGCGATGGCGGCATCGAAGTAGTCGATGACGGGCCGGTGCTCCGGATGCTCGTGCAGCAGCCGGCGGACGGCCTCTCCGCTGCCGGTGCACCGCCGGGTGAGGCGGATCGCGTGATGACCGAAGCTCGGGACGTCGAGGACAGCGCGGCGGAACCGCGGATCCCAGGGGAGGGCCATCGCGCCGATGCCGCCGCCGAAGCTGCTGCCGCTGAAGTCGAGGGCCGGCGCGGCGGACGGCGCGATGTCGAGCAGGATCGTCGCGGCGCGCCAGATGTCGGCGGCGGCGAAGCGGTGCGAGTACGTGTCGCGGTGCGCGATCCCGGCGACCACGTGCTCATCGGGGACGGCGGGGAAGCGGCTGGGCGTGCCGGGGTGCGTGCCGGGGGCGCACGGGAAGATCGCGGCGGTATCCGACGGGACGCGGTCGGGATCCGGGGCGGTGCGGCCCCCGTAGCCGTGACCGACGACGAGACCACGGCGGATCGCCGAGGGGTCGAGGGGCAGCATCAGGTAGGCCGCTGCGGATTCGCCCGCGGACGAGGCGAACGTCAGCGCCGAGACGCGATGCGTGTCGGTCGGGGCGAGCTCGTGCGTCGTCGCCCACTCCACGGGGCCGACGCCGAACTCCTCGTGGGTCGCCGTCCAGAACTCGTCGAAGTCGTCCGGTTCGATCGGCGGAGCCGGCGGCAGGAGCAGAGCGCTCAGCGCGTACTCCGTCAGCTCTTCCGGCGTGTCCTGGGGCACCTGGTGGGTCCTCTCGGGGGTGAGGGCGATCGACGGCGCCATCGTATCGGCGTGGGGGCATCCGTTGACATTGTCGCATACAGATTGCATCATGTGCATCATGGATTCAATTTCGAACACGGGGGCCGGCGACGACGCCACGCTCTGGAGTCGTCGGGCGGTTCTGCGGATGCTGGTGATCGCCGGGGTGCTGCCTCCGGTCCTCGGGGGCAGCCCCTCATCGGCCTCGGCGTCGATGATGGGCGTCGGAGCCACGGTCACCGGAACCGGCGGGGCCTTTCCCGACGCGCTGCGCCGGCTGACGAAGCCCAACCTGGCACTGACGCAGGTCGCACAGCTCGTGGGGCAGAACCACCGGATGACGTTCCACCACGCCACATGGGACGGCGGGGAGACGATCGTCCGCGACCTCGAGGTCAAGCGGAACGGCGCCTGGCTGCCCATCACCGATCAGGCGCACCGCTTCGACGAGCAGTGGGTCGTGCTGACGGGCACCCTGCCGTCCGGCAGTGCTCCAGAGCTCTACGGACCGCTGGCGACGAGCTGGCTGGGCTTCACGTCGTATCAGGTGCTCGGACCACAGGCGATCGAGCTCCGCACGAGCACGGACGACGTCGACCTGGTCGTGCGCTGGCGGCTCGAAGGCGACAACCCGGAGGCGCACTACGTGCTGACGGCGAAGACGGCGGGCGACTACATCGTCGGGTACCAGAGCCAGGACACGAGGTCGCTGGACGACGTCGACGAAGTGCTCTGCGGCTCGTACCAGCACGCGCTCTCCGTCCTCGACGGCTCGGCGCCCCTCGGCGCATGGGAGCTCTTCGCGCCGATGGCGCTGACCCAGTACGAGGTCGGCGGGGTCGCGGTCACCTCGGGGCTGTACCTCCCCGCGGAGGTCGCCGAGTTCGTGCACGAGCGTCAGCTCATGTCGGATCGCCAGCCCTACGGCATGAGCCTGCGCAACGACAGCCTCGACGTCGTGCCGAGCATGTACTCCCCGCAACCGGGGCTGCGCACCGCGATGACGGTCGGACAGCAGCGCGGGTTCGCCTTCGGCATCGCCGCCCGCGCCGACACCCTGTACGGCACCTACACCCGGCTGTGCCGCGACGAGTACGGGCTCACCGCGTACCGGCGGAACGTCTACGACCGCTCCCTGACCGACGCCGTGCACTCGATGACCGAGCTCATCGCCATCGAGCCGAACGGCGACGACTCGACCGACTACATCCCGTCGTTCTCGGGCTGGTGGAGCCGGGCCAAGGGATTCGTCGACGTCGAGAACGAGGATGCCGTCCGCACCGCCGCGAGCGGCGTCGTGCTGGCGGCGCACTACCTCACGGGCACGGCGGACAGCACCCTGTACGAGCGGCGAGCGCGACCGCTCATCGAGTACCAGCTCTCCCGCAAGGGCATCGGGCACTCGCCGGTCATCGGCAGCCCCGTGTACAACGACACGACGCAGTACCGGCTGGGCAAGATCGCCACGGATGCCGTGAACCTCGCGTCCCTCTATCAGCTCACGCACGGGCGCAACGCGTCGATCCAGCGCCTCGCCGTGCAGGCCACGAAGGCCGGCGTCGTCGGGCAGAGCAGGGCGCCCTTCTCGAACGCCCTGGCCACGTACCGGATCACCGGAGACCCCGCGTACCTCGCGGAGGCGAGCCTGATCGGCAAGCGGTACACGCGCGAGCAGATCCTCACCCCGTACCGCAGCAACGGCCAGCCGCCCGGCGGATTCGCCTACAGCTTCTCGAAGTACTGGGTCGACCTGCTCGAGCTGTTCGAGGTCACCGGCGACACGGAGTTCCTCGACGGCGCGTACCGCGAAGCCCAGCGGTTCATCACGCAGACGGCCGTGCGTCCGGTCCCCGATCAGAACGTCACCGTCCCCGACGGCCACGTGATCACTCAGCAGTACGACTGGGAGACGCGCAGCTCGCTCCCGAGCTATCCGACGACGAGCGTCGCGACCGAGACCGTTCCCGCGTGGTACGTCTCGCCGTCAGGACTCACGTTCGAGGCCCTGTCGTCGTTCAAGCTGGGCGTCAGCTCGCTGACCGATCCGGGAGGCGGCTACGTCTTCAACCCGTGCTGGGCCGGGGCGCTGCTCCGGCTCGCGCACCACACCGGCGACGATCTGCTCGCCGATGTGGCGCACAACATGGTGATCGGACGCTTCACGACCTACCCCGGCTACTACGGACGTCAGTTCCAGGTCGCCCACATGAAGCCCGACTTCGCCACGAGCGGGCCCGTCGGGATCACCGGGTACTACTTCCATCACGCCCCCGCACAGCTGGGGCTCGCGATGGACTACCTCATCAGCGAGAGCTTCTACCGCAGCTCGGGCAGCATCGACTTCCCGCATGTGTTCGAGGCTGACTTCGCGTACTTCAAGTTCTTCGCGTACGGTCACGCCCCCGGCACGTTCTTCGGCGAGACCGGAGTCTGGCCGTACCTCCCCGCGGGTCTCATCTCGCTCGACAACCCCCTGGTCAACTGGATCGGCGGCGTCGGCAACGACGCGCTCTACCTCAGCCTCACCAACTCCGCCGCCGGTGCGCAGCAGGTCGTGGTCGACCTGTCCAGCGACCTCACCGGAATCCCTCGCGGCTCCGCACCCGTGGTCGAACTGGTCGCGGCGGACGGCAGCCGCTCATCCGTCTCGGGGCACAACGGCAGGGTCACGGTCACGGTCCCGGGGCACGGCCTGCTCGCACTCGTCGTGCGCAATGTGACCGTCGAGCGCCCCGCGCTGCCCTCCGACGACATCGTCGACCACGGATCCGACAGCTTCAGCGAGGTCGATTCCGATCCGTCGGGGGAGTACGGGCTCGTCCGCGGGCTGCTGCTGGTCAGGCCGGGCGGGGAGGGGTACGACGCCTACGTCCAGATCGACACCGAGCAGGCGGCCACGCTGAGCTATCGCATCGGCTCGCAGCCCGTGCAGCAGGCGCCGGCCAAGGGCTACCCCTACGAATGGACGATCGGGGTCGACGACCCGACCAAGAGCATCAGCTACACGGTCACGGCGGGTGGGGTCACCACGTCGGAGGTCACGCTGCGGCTGCCCTCGCGCATCAGCGGCGCGCACTCCGGCGTCGCGGGAGACGTCGTCGCCCAGGCCACGGGGACGGCGGGGGATCGCGTGCCGCTGACGATCGAGGTGCGTAACGCCACGAACGCGGCGATCAGCGGGTCCGTCACGGCGACCCTCCCGACCGGGTGGCAGCTCGAGGGCCCCGTGCCGGCGGTGTCCGTCCCGGCGCACGGCACCGCCCGCGTGGAGGCGGCGGCGGTCATCGCGGCGGCTGCCCCGCTCGGGGAGGTGCAGATCGCGGCATCCCTGTCGGTGCCCGGAGGGGCGCCGATCGTTCTGCGTCCGGCTCCCATCGAGGTGATCGACAGGCGCCGCCTCGTGTCGCTGACCTCGGACAAGGAGATCGTGAGCGGTCCCGGCGCTGTCGCCACCCTGACCGCGCTCGTCATCAACACGGGCGTCACCCCGCTGCAGGCGACGCTGTCGCTGTACGGAACCACGGCGTGGAGCATCGCCCAGCGGGATGCCGTCGTGACGGTGCCGCCGCGGTCCGACCTCACGCACTCGTGGACGGTCACGGCGGGACCGACCGTCGCGCCCGGATCGACGATCAGGTTCGAGGCGCGGCTGGATCAGACGCTGCGGCGAGGGGTGCTCGTGCGGGTCGCCGACGAGGGCGTGATCGCCCACACGCAGTCCCCGTGGCCCGGGTATCTCGAGGCGGGGCGGTGGTACCCGAGCGGGCTCTCCGGGTGGAACGGCACGCGCACCCGCTACAGCGACGCCGACTCGGTGGGCAGCACGGTCACCTGGAACGCGAATCTGCCGCAGGCGGGGCTCTACCGGGTGTCGGTCTGGTACCCGACGAACCCCACGACCACGACGTCCGCGGCCTACATCGTCCAGCACGAGTCTGGCAGCACGGAGGTGATCGTGGACCAGACCGTTGGCGCCGCGGCCTGGCGCTCTCTCGGGACGTTCCGCTACGGCGCAGGCGCGGTCGGCGTCGTGAAGCTGGAGGTGCGCAACACGAGCATCCACCGCGTGAGCGCGGCGCAGTTCGTCCGGATCGGCGACTGACGACGAGGAGGGGGTGCGCCGGGAGAGATCCCGGCGCACCCCCTTCTCGTGTGCGTGGTCGGCTGCGCTCAGCTGCGCACGTACCCGCGGACCACGTCCTCGTCGACCTCGACGCCGAGGCCGGGGCCGGTGGGGACGAGGAAGCCGCCGTCGGGCTGCACCTCCAGCGGAGTGGTGAGGATGCGGTTCGCCACCGGAAGCGTGAACGGCTGGTACTCGAACGCGAGCAGGGAGGCGGAGCTCGCCGCGACGTGCACGCCCGCGGCCATCGCGATGCCGAAGGCGGCCGAGTGGTGAGGGGCGACCTGGGCGTGGAACGCGTCGGCCACGGCGGCGATCGCGAGACCCTCGGTGATGCCCGTGCGTCCGATGTCGGGCTGCGTGAGCCCGACCGCCCGGCGGCTGAGCCAGTCGGCGAACTCGAAGCGGCTGCGCATCGCCTCGCCGACGGCGATGGGGGTGGCGAGGCTCGCTGCGAGGTCGCGGTGCCCCTCGACGTCCTCCGGAGCCAGCGGCGCCTCGAAGAACCAGGCCCTGCGGTCGTCGAGCTCGCGGCCGAGCGCCTTCGCCTCTCCGAGGCGGTACGTCCAGTGGGCGTCGAGCGCGAGATCGAGGTCGGGGTGCACCGCCTTGATCGCGTCGAAGGTCGCGAGGTCGGTGCGGATGTCGGTGCCGAGGTGCAGCTTGATGCGGCGAACGCCGGCCTCGACGAGCGCGGCGGCCTTGTCGGCGCGTTCCACGTCGTCGTCCCCGCGGATGCCGGAGACATAGGCGGGCAGGACCTCGGCGAAGCGTCCGCCGGCGAGTTCGGACACGGAGAGTCCGGTCGCGCGCCCCCAGAGGTCCCACAGGGCGATGTCCACCGCCGCCATCGCATCGGCCTGATGACCGGTGAGGTGGCCGCGCTCGCGCATCGACTCCGTCATGCGGTGCCAGAGCGTCCGCACCGAACGGGGGTCCTCCCCGATGATGAGCGGTGTGAGCAGGCGATCCACGATCGCCGCGGCGACCTCGGGGGCGACGGGGGCGAGCGCCTCTCCCCAGCCGACCAGGCCGTCGTCGGTCTCGATCTTCACCATCAGGGTCTCGTAGCCGGGGGAGTACAGGCTCCGCCACGGCGGTCGGATGACGTAGCCGCGATGCGCCACGCCCGTGTCGCCCGCGTAGGAGTCGTCGGCTTCCTCCCTCGACAGGAAGAGCGGGAAGGTCTGCACGCGCGCGATTTTCACAGGGGTCTCCGAAGACAGTCGTGAGGGAAGAGGCCGATGGCGGGTGCCTCGGCGAGGGATTCGAGCGTCGCGGTCGATGCCGCGCCGCGGGTCAGAGCGCGGCGAACGCCGACGCGGAGCGGGAGGGGCTGTAGCCCAGGGCCACGGAGATCTCGTCGGCCGCCTCGATCAGCTGCAGCGCGAGCTCCTGATGGGGTGCGTGCAGATCCAGCACCGAGAGCGGTCCGCTCGCGGAGAGCGCGGCGACGACCTCTCCCGCCCTGTTGCGGATCGGCGCCGCGATGCAGGCGCGGCCGAAGGCGAGCTCCTCGATCTCCGTCGCGTACCCGCGGCTGCGGGTCTCGTCGAGGGCTGTCTGCATGGCGTCGCGGTCGACGATCGTGTGGGGGGTGAAGCGCTGCGGGGACTGCTGGAAGTACTCGTCGACCGCGGCCGACGGCATCCCGGCCAGCAGAGCCTTGCCGAGGCCCGTGGCGTGCAGCGGGCCGGTGCGGCCGGCCATCGCGAACGACTTCGGTGCGAGCGCGCCCTCGAAGTTGCAGAGGTAGGTGAAGGTGAAGCCGCTGAGCTCGGCGACGTTCACGCCGATCTCGATGCGGCGGGCGAGGTTCTGCGCGATCTGCCGGGAGGCGCGGTGGATCGGAGAGCCGTTGAGGGCGATCGTGCCGAGCGCGACCGCGGCGGGGCCGAGGCGGTAGAGGCCGGTGCGTGCGTCCTGCACCACGAACCTCATGCGGTCGAGTGCCGACATCATGCGCGAGACCGTGGACTGGCCGAGGCCCGTCAGCGTGCAGAGCTCGGAGACGCGCAGCTCTCCCGACTCCTCGGTGAAGCATGCGAGCAGCGACATCGCCCGTTCGACGGTCTGGGTGCCTCCCACCGATTCCGATGCCATGTCGACTCCTCCTCCTTGCTGGCGCCGCATCAGCGGCGTCGCGGCTCCACGCCGCTGCCAGTCATCCTAATGAGAGAAGTGGCATCGAGCAAGGCAAATGTGGGTGTCTTATGCATTTTGTGGATTTCGCATCCGCATTGTGGTTGACTAGCCGCACGTCAACGTCGACGACTGTGACGACGACGCGCACGATCCCGTACGGGATCTTCCCTACTCGAAAGTGAAAGCAATGCCACAAGCCACCCTCGAGCGGCCCGAGACACGCGAACGGGTCGAACCGCGTTCCGGTCGACGCTCGACGCTGGGCGCGAAGGATCGCACCTTCGGATTCATGATCGCACTTCCCGCGGTCCTGCTGTTCCTCGTGATCGCGATCTTCCCGCTCGTGTCGAGCATCGGCACGAGCCTGTACGATCAGTCGCTCCTCCGCCCGGAGCGGACCTTCGTCGGGTTCGACAACTACGTCGCGGTGTGGGACGAGTTCGTCGCCCGGCTGGGCACCACCCTCGTCTTCTCGTCGCTCTCCACGATCTTCCCCCTCGTGCTGGGCGTCGCGCTCGCGATCCTGCTCAACTCCCGCCTCCGCGGACGCAACATCCTCCGCGGCGCGCTCATGCTCCCGTGGCTGTTGCCCGGCGTCGTGGTGTCCTTCCTCTGGGCCTGGATCTTCAACGACAGCTACGGCGTGGTCAACCACGTGCTCGCCGTCTTCGGTCTTCCCGAGATCAGCATGCTCGGCAACCCCGTCGGCGCCATGGCCGCGGTCATCATCGCGAAGACCTGGCACTCGTTCCCCTGGATCATGGTCGTCGCCCTCGCCGTGCTCCAGACCCTCCCCAGCGAGCAGATCGAGGCGGCGACGATCGACGGCGCCACGCGGTCGCAGCGATTCCGCTACATCTCGCTCCCGCACATCGCCGGTCCCGTCGCCCTCGTCGCGGTGCTGGAGTTCATCTACAACTTCGGAAACTTCGACACGATCTTCGTGATGACCGGTGGTGGCCCCGGCGACTCGACGACCACCCTGGCGCTCAGCCTCTACCAGCTCGCGTTCGGCAGCTACGAACTCGGCAAGGCCTCCGCGATGGGCGCCCTCTGGCTCGTCCTCCTCGCGATCATCTCGAGCGGGTACCTGCTCCTCAACCGACGACTGGAGAAGTGATGAGCCGCAGCCGCGACATCGGAGAGTCGATCATCCGCCCCCGCCTCTCGCTCCCCGGACGCATCGGCCTCGTGCTGCTCGCGCTGTTCGGACTGCTGCCGATCTACTGGCTCACCGCCACGGCGTTCACGAAGAAGGAGGACGTCTTCGCGCAGGACCGTCCGTTCTTCCCGGTCGATCCGACGTTCGAGAACTTCATCGGCTTCTTCCAGAACGATGCGCTGATCAAGAACCTCGGCAACAGCGTCGTGGTCTCGACCGGCACCGCGGTGCTGGCCGTCCTGGTCGGCGGGCTCATGGCCTACTCGCTCTCCAAGTTCCGCTACCGCGGGCGCAACGCGATCATGTTCATGTTCCTCATCGGGCAGCTCATCCCCGGAGCGCTGCTGCTGATCTCCCTCTACCTGATGCTCAGCTCCGCCGGCCTGCTCTACACCTACACCGGTCTGATCATCTCGTTCACGACGTTCACGCTCCCGCTCACGGTGTTCCTGCTCAAGGGCATCATCGACGGGCTGCCGGACGACATCCTCGAGGCCGCGAAGGTCGACGGACTCTCGCGCACGGGGACCATGTTCCGGATCGTGTTCCCCCTCGTCGTGCCGGGGCTCATCACCGCCGCGATGTTCGCCTTCATGCGCGGCTGGAGCGATCTGCTCTTCGCGCTCACTCTCGCCGGACCCGACAAGCAGACCCTGCCCGCGGGGCTCACGCAGGCGTTCATCCGCGAGGGGACGGCCGACTGGCCGGCGCTGATGGCGGCATCGCTCATCACGTCCCTTCCCCTCGTGATCATCTTCGTCCTCCTCCAGCGCTACTTCGTCTCCGGTCTCGCCGCCGGAGCGGTGAAGGGGTAGCGCCGCCATGACCATCTCGACCCGAACAACTCGATGAAGGAGCAGTCTCCATGACCATCACGAACACGCAGCTGAGCCGCCGTGCCTTCCTCGGCGGAAGCACAGCCCTGGTCGCCCTCGGCGCCCTCACCCTCGCGGGCTGCGCCACCCCCGCCGGTCCCGGCTCCGTCACCGCGACGAACGCGGCGACGAAGGCGAAGACCATCAACTTCTACGGCAACTCCCTCGGCGAGGAGGCGCTCAAGCCCGCGTGGCAGGGCATCCTCGACGGGTTCTCGTCGAAGGCCGGCGTGAAGGTGGCCCCGGTCATCTACCCGTACGACCAGGCCGCCACGCAGCTCGCCCTCACCGGACGCTCCGGCAAGCTCCTCGGCGTCGGGCAGTCGGGCGGATGGCAGGTGCTCACGCCGATGAACGTGCTCGCCGACCTCACCGACCTCGCCAAGGGCCTCGGCATCCCGCAGGGCGTGCTGGACTCATACACGATGGACGGCAAGCTGCTCGTCCTGCCGCTGACGGCGGCCGGCATCGGCCTCATCACCAACGGCGAGATCGCGAAGAGCGTCGGCATCACCTCCGGCATGTCCGTCGAGAAGTTCGCGACGGCGCTCGAGAAGATCAAGTCCCAGGACTCGTCCCTCATCCCGTACGCCGCGGTGACCAAGGCCTCGGAGCTGAAGGATGCCGTGCACTGGATGTGGGGATTCGGCAGCGATGTCGTGACCGACGACCTCGTCTGCACGCTCGGCGACGCGGAGAGCGTCAAGGCGATCACCTGGTACAAGTCCCTGCAGGACGACGGGCTCACGCAGACCAACGTGGCGCGCAGCGATGCCCGCATCCTGTTCGCCAGCGGCAGGACGGCCCTGTACGACGACGCACCCCTCGCGTCGACCTTCGTGAAGACGAACGGCGGGGCGCAGAACATCGTCGACAACATCGGCGCGATCTCCCGTCCGACCGTCGGCAGCAAGAAGTCGTACAACCGGGCATGGGGCAGCGGCCTCTTCGCGAGCGCGGGGGAGGGCGAGGTCACGAGCCGCGAGTTCATCACCTACGCCGCGACCAACGTGAAGGCGGCGACGGCGCTGTACGAGCGGTCGGCGGTGGCGCCGGCGGCGAAGACGGTCGCCGACCAGATCCCCGCTCTCGCCGCCGACAAGTTCCAGGCGGCGTTCCGGACCGAGGTCTCCGAGCACGCGCGAGGCGCTGCGTGGGACCGCGTGGCCGTGACCGCGCAGATCGACGCGGCCATCGGCGGCGGCATCGCCACGATCCTCGCCGGCCAGGTCGACGTGCAGGCCGGCCTCAACGCTCTGAAGAAGGAGGTGCAGGGGCTGCTCGACTCCAACAAGTAGCAGCCACCGCACACGAATGCCCCGCCGGATTCTCCGGCGGGGCATTCGTCGTCTCGATGCGAGGCGTGAGGTCTCAGAGCCAGCGCTCGCGCAGCACGGGCTTCAACCATGCGGCGGGGGAGGAGATGGAGAGACCGCCGTCGACGGCGATCGACGCTCCCGTCACGAAGGATGCGGCGTCGGACGCGAGGAACGCGACGACGGAGGCGACCTCCTCCGGTCGGCCGATCCGTCCGAGCGGGTAGCCCTCGCTCTCTCCGGTGTCGATCGCGGAGATGCTGCCGGGCTCGACCGCGTTCACGCGGATGCCCTGGGGACCGTACTCGAGGGCCAGCTGACGCACGAGCCCGGCCACGCCGGCCTTGGCCGCCGCGTACGCGGGCAGGCCAGGCGCGGCGAGGGAGGCGTTCACGGACGTGACGGCGACGATCGCCGCGCCGCGAGCGAGATGCGGGAGCGCCGCGCGAGCGACGAAGAACGCGGAGTCGAGGGTCGCGCCCAGCGCTCCGCGCCAGTCGTCGTCGCTCGTCGAATGCGCGGGGCTGACCGGCATCCGTCCTGCGGCGAGCACGACCACGTCGAGGCCGTCCAGCGCCTGCACGGCGTCTGCGACCGCGGTGTCCGCGGCCTCGGGCTGACTGCAGTCGGCGACGAGGTAGCGGGCGAAGACCGGATCGTCGAAGGGCTCGAGGCCGACGCCGACGACGGCGTCGCCGTCGGACGCGAACGCGCGCGCGATCGCGAGGCCGATGTCGGAGCTGGCGCCGATGAGCAGGACGCCGCGGCCGCTCACACGCGCACCGCTGACGGGACGGCGGGGAGAGCGAGCTCCTCGATCACGAGGTCGACCGCGGCGCGGCTGCCCTCGTCGAGTCGCGATGCCGGGTACCGCACGGTCGCGTGCTCGATGATGCCGCGCGCGACGAGGATCTCCTTGTGCACCGCCCACGCGATGCCGCCCTGCAGTCCGATGAGCACGAGAGGGAGCATACGACGGAAGCCGGCGCGCGCCTCGTCGACGCGCCCCGCGACGAAGTCGGCGAGTACAGGGCCGAGCAGATCGGGGAACTCGCACGCCGGCATGGTGCCGACGGCGCCGCGGGCGTACTCCTCCAGGCAGAACTGGGCGTTCTGCCCGCCGAGCACGGCGAAGTCGGCGTCGCCGATCGCCTCGACGACGGCGCCCACCTTGGGGGCCGTGGGCGGGGCCTCGACCTTGACCGAGTCGACGTTGTCGAGGCGGGCGAGCTGCGCGATGAGGGCGGGCGGCATGACGACGCCGGTGACGCCGGGGGCGTCCTGCACCATGACCGACAGCGATGTCGCCGCGGCGACATCGCCGTAGAAGTCGACGAGGGTCGCCGCGGGGGGCTTGACCATGAACGGCGGGAGGACCATGAGGGCGTGAGCGCCCCCCTCCTCGGCCAGGAGCGCCTGCTCGATCGAGGTGGCCGTCGAGGTGCCGTTCACGCCGGCGATGACGGGGACGTGCCCGTCGACGACCTCGACGACGTCGGCGAGGATGGTGCGCCGCTCGTCGGTCGTGAGGGCGAACCCCTCGCTGGCCATCCCGAAGACGGCGACGCCGTCGACCTCGGAGGCGAGCTGGAACTCGACCAGGCGTCGGAGGCCCGGCCGGTCGAGCGCGCCCGATTCGTCGAACGGGGTCGCCAGGATCGGCATCAAGCCGTGGAGTGTCGGAGGCATTGGCCAGTTCCCTGCTTTCGCAATCGGAGTCTCGCATTCACGCAAGCGTTATGCACATTGTGAGATAGTCTGCCATATAACGGTTATGGACTACCACTGAAAGCTGGCCCCGATGTCGCGTTCCCCCCGCTCACGCCGTGTCGAGATCCTCTCCGAGGAACGCTACGTACAGGCGGAGTCCCCGCGCTGGGACGCGCGCGACGGGACCCTGGCCTGGATCGACATGTCGACCGGCAGGTTCCATCGCGGCAGCATTGCCGACGGCAGGGTCGTGGCCGGTTCCTCCGTCGTCGTCGGCGCCCAGATCGGCGCTCCCGCTCCGCTCGCCGATGCGGGAGCGGGGTGGGCGGTCGCCGTCGACCGCGGACTCGTCCACGTCGGGGACGACGGGGCGGTGGTCCCGCTGATCGCCGACCTCGCCGCACCCGGCGACTACATGAACGACGGAGGCTGCGACCCCGCCGGACGCTTCTGGGTGGGTAGTCAGTCGATGCCCCGCGACCCGCACTGCGCACTGTGGAGCATCGACGCCGACGGGGTCGCCACCGAGAGGCTCGGCGGGGTCACCGTGTCCAACGGGCTCGTCTTCGACGAGTCCGGTTCGACGCTCTACTACATCGACACGCTGCCCCATCGCAGCATCGAGGCCTTCGACGTCGCCCCGGACGGGCGCCTCTCCGGACGGCGCACCGTGTGCCGCGTCGACGGCGGCAACCCCGACGGCATGACCATCGACGAGGAGGGCATGCTCTGGGTCGCGGTCTGGGATGCCGCAGAAGTGCGTCGTTACTCTCCCGCAGGTCGGCTCGTGGAGACGATCGAGCTCCCCGCGAAGCGACCGACCGCCGTCGCCCTCGTCGACCGACTCCTCGTGATCACGACGGCGAGCGTGGGGCTGGAGCACCCGTCGACCGCGGACGGCGCCCTGCTGGGCGTCGAGGTCGATGCTCCCGGCGCGCCCGCGCTGCCGTGGCGCGGGCGGCATCCGCGTCCATAGGCTTCCCATCGGGCGTCCCTCAGGTCCCCATAGCGGTGGTGCATACCGTCATCCTCACCCGCGAAATCGCGCGGAGGAAGGAGACACATGTACGGGACATATCTGCGGCGCGAACTGGCGGGCCGCAAGAGACAGACGCTGATCGTCGCCATCGGCCTGGCGATCGCCATCGGCCTGGTGATCGTCGTCAACGCGCTCACCACGGGAGTCCGCGATGCGCAGGCCCAGGCGCTGGAGTCGGTGTACGGGGTCGGCACCGACCTCACCGTGACCGGCGCCGCAACAGAGCCGGGGGAGGGCGGACCCCAGCGCTTCGACTTCGGCGCTGACGACGGCAGCACAGACGGAGAGACGACGACCCTCAGTCGCTCGACGCTGCGGACCGACCTCATGCGCGGCACCCTGGAGAGCTCGGTGCTCGACACGGTGTCCTCGACGAAGGGCGTGGCCGCGGCATCCGCGGCGCTCAGCCTGACCGACTCCACGTTCACGGGCGAGATGCCGAGCGGAGGATTCTCTCCGCAGGGCGGCCAGAGTGCCCCCCAGGAGGGCGAGACCGCCCCGCAGGGCGGCGCAGACGGAGCGGGCGGCGGCTCGTTCGGAATCGACTCGTTCTCCGTGCTGGGGATCGACCCGGGGACGGCATCCGTCGGACCGCTCGCCTCGGTCGAGGTCAGCGACGGCCGCGCCTTCACCAGCGGCGATGCGGGGGCGCTCGTCGCGCTCGTCGATGCGACCTATGCGGCGACGAACGAGATCGCCGTCGGCGGCACGATCGACGTCGGCGGCACGATCGACGTCGCCGGCTCGACCGTGCAGGTCGTCGGCATAGTCGCCTCGACCTCCGACACCGCAGACACCGCGGCGAACGTCTATCTGCCGCTCGACACCGCGCAGGAGCTCTCCGGCGCGGGCGACGTCGTCTCGACGATCTACGTGCAGGCCGACTCCGCATCGGGGATCGATGCGGTGCAGACGGCGCTGACGAAGGAGCTGCCCGATGCGACGGTCACCTCGCAGTCCGAGCTCGCCTCCACCGTGTCCGCGTCGCTCTCGAGCGCGACCTCGCTGATCACGAACCTCGGCACGTGGCTGTCGATCATCGTGCTCGCAGTGGCCGTGCTCATCTCGGTGCTGCTCACGCTCTCCGGCGTCTCGCGGCGCACACGGGAGTTCGGCACGCTCAAGGCGATCGGCTGGTCCAATGGCAGGGTCGTCCGTCAGGTCGCCGGGGAGTCGATGCTCCAGGGGCTGATCGGCGGCGCGGCGGGCCTCGTCCTCGGAATCGCGGGGATCGTGCTCATCAACGTGCTGAAGCCGACGGTCGCCGCCTCGAGCGGCGGTGCACAGGGCGGTCCCGGGGGTCAGGGCGGCCCCACAGGAGGCGGCATGTTCCAGGTGCAGCAGGCGGCGGACATCGTGCTCCACGCGCCGTTCACCCCCTGGGTGCTCGCCGCCGCGGTGGGCCTCGCCGTCCTCGGTGGACTGGTCGCCGGCGCCTTCGGAGGATGGCGGGCCGCACGGCTCAGCCCGGCCGAGGCACTGCGCTCGGTCGCATGACGGACTCGTACGGACAAGGAGAATCAGACATGAGCATCGCAGAAGCAGTGCACTCGGCGGAGGGTACGGAACCAGGGGTTCCGCTCTATCAGGCGGAGGGTCTCACCCGCACCTACGCGCAGAAGGGGCGCACGGTCACCGCGGTGACCGGCGTCGACCTCGCCATCATGCCGGGCGAGTTCGTCACGATCCAGGGGCCGACGGGCGGAGGGAAGTCGACGCTCCTGCAGCTCCTCGGCGCTCTCGACCGGCCGTCATCAGGATCGCTCCGATTCGGCGGAGCGGAGCTCGCCCGGGCGTCCGCCCGCGAGCTCAACCGGATTCGCGCCGAGGAGATCGGGTTCGTGTTCCAGGGTTTCAACCTGATCCCGACGCTCACCGCGTCGGAGAACGTGAACATGGCGCTGGAGCCGTTGTCCCTCGCTCGAGCGGAGCGGGAGTCGCGGGTCGCCGCCGCGCTCGCCCACGTCGGCCTCGACGACCGGGGTAGCCACCTGCCGACCGAGCTCTCCGGAGGACAGCAGCAGCGGGTCGCGATCGCCAGGGCCATCGTCAAGCGCCCTCGGGTGCTGCTGGCCGACGAGCCGACGGGCAATCTGGACGAGAGCATGAGGGACGAGATCCTCACGCTGCTGGAGAACCTGTGCGCCGAGGGCATCACGATGATCGTGGTCACTCACGATTCGGCCGTGGCCCGTCGGGCGACGCGGCGGCTGCGTCTGGCGAACGGACGCGTGCAGGACATCACGCGCTGAGCAGATGACGAAGGCCCCGGCGGTGAGCCGGGGCCTTCGTCATGGTGTCGGACGCGCTCAGTGCGTGTCTTCCGCCTCGATCTCGGTGCGGTCGCCCGACCACAGCGTGTGGAAGGTGCCGGGCTTGTCGATGCGCTTGTAGGTGTGCGCGCCGAAGAAGTCGCGCTGGCCCTGCACGAGGGCGGCCGGCAGGCGGTCGGCCCGGATGCCGTCGTAGTACGACAGCGACGAGGAGAACGCGGGCGCGGGGATGCCGGCCTCGGCGGCGGCGACGACCACGCGGCGCCACGCTGCCTGGGCGCGACCGAAGACCTCGGCGAAGTACGGCGCCGTCATCAGCACGGGGAGCCCCGGCTCGGCGTCGTAGGCGTCGGCGATGCGGTTGAGGAACTGCGCGCGGATGATGCAGCCGCCGCGCCAGATCTTGGAGATGGCGCCGAGGTCGATCTTCCAGTCGTACTCCGCTGCACCGGCGCGGATCTCGTCGAAGCCCTGCGAGTACGCGACGATCTTCGACGCGTACAGCGCGAGGCGCACGTCCTCGATGAACGCCTCCTCGTCGGCGACGGCGAACTCCTCGTCGGGGCCGGGGAGGGCGGATGCCACGGCGCGCTGCTCGGGGTGCGAGGACAGCGAGCGGGCGAAGGTGGCCTCGGCGATGCCAGAGACCGGGACGCCGAGCGAGAGGGCCGTCTGCACGGTCCATGCGCCGGTGCCCTTCGCGCCCGCCTGGTCGACGATGACGTCGACCAGCGGCTCGCCGGTGGCGGCGTCGATCTGGCGGAGCACCTCGGCGGTGATCTCGATCAGGTAGCTCTCCAGCTCGCCCTTGTTCCACTCGGCGAAGATCTCGGCGATCTCGGCCGGCGACTTGCCCGTGCCGCGGCGGATGAGGTCGTACGCCTCGGCGATGAGCTGCATGTCGGCGTACTCGATGCCGTTGTGCACCATCTTGACGAAGTGGCCGGCGCCGTCGTGGCCGACGTGCGTGACGCACGGCTCGCCCTCGGCGACGGCGGCGATCGACTTCAGGATCGGGCCGAGGGTCACCCACGACTCGTCGGAACCGCCGGGCATGATCGACGGGCCCAGGAGTGCGCCCTCCTCACCGCCGGAGATGCCGGCGCCGACGAAGTTGATGCCGGTCTCGCGGACGGCCTTCTCGCGGCGGATCGTGTCGGGGAAGAAGGCGTTGCCGCCGTCGACGATGATGTCGCCGGGCTCGAAGACCGAGACCAGGGAGTCGATCACTGCATCCGTCGGGCCGCCGGCCTTGACCATGATGATCGCGGTGCGCGGCTTCTGCAGAGAGTCCGCGAACTCCTGGTAGGTGGAGGCCGGGATGAAGCCCGCCTCCGGGTGCGCGTCGAGCACGGACTGCGTCTTCTCGTAGCTGCGGTTGAAGATCGCCACGGTGTTGCCCTCGCGGCTCGCGAGGTTGCGGGCGAGGTTCGAACCCATGACGGCGAGTCCGACGACTCCGATGTTCGCTGATGCTTCGGGCACAGAGGGCTCCTCGATCGTGAAGTAGGGGATGAACCCAGATTATCGCGACGTGGAGAGCGGGAGCGCGCGTGTGTCGTGGATGCGCGGAGCATCCGACGAACGAGGAGGCGCGGGGGAGTCAGTCCTTGCGGTAGCCCGAGCGGCCGAGGGAGAACAGCGCGCCGAAGGTGAATACCGCCGCGCAGACCGTCATCGCGCCGATCAGCCATGCGAGTGCGTGTGAGAGGAAGGCGCCGTCGAGCATGGGATTCTCCGTGATCTGGGTGGGATGATCGGTGGCTACAGCCTATCGGGTGATCGGGTACCATTGAGGATGTACCTCGGCGAGGGACGCTTCTGCGCGTGCGCAGGCGTCCGTTATCGACGCGGCGGAGCAGGCCCGGTGGCTTTCTCGCGCGTCTGCGTTCGAGATCATGACGAAGAGACCACCGCGTGGCGCACCGCTGCGTGTCCCGAAGGAGAACCACATGTCTGAAGACACCAAGGTCCAGGCCGAGCTGCGCAGCAACTTCGGCAAGGGCTTCGCCCGCCGCCTCCGCGCCGCCGGCAAGATCCCCGCCGTCATCTACGGCCACGGCACCGAGCCGGTGCACGTCGCACTGCCCGGCCACCAGGTCTCGCTCATCATCCGTCGCGCGAACGCCGTTCTCGAGCTCCAGATCGAGGGCAAGGGCGACCAGCTCACCCTGGTCAAGGACGTGCAGAAGGACCCGGTGCACCAGATCATCGAGCACATCGACCTGCTCGTGGTGAAGAAGGGCGAGAAGGTCACGATCGACATCCCCGTCGTTCTCGTGGGCGAGTCCGCTTCCGGAACCATCGCGAACCTCGACGCGACCACCCTGTCCATCGAGGCCGAGGCCACGCACATCCCGGAGAACCTCGAGGTCTCGATCGAGGGTCTCGAGGACGGCGCGCACATCACCGCCGCCGATGTCGTCCTGCCCAAGGGCTCGACGCTGCTCTCCGACCCCGAGGTGCTCGTCGTCGCGATCTCCGTCCCGTCCTCCGGCACCGCCGCGGACGATGAGGCGGACGCCGCCGCCGAGGCCGAGGCCGCCGCGGAGTAATCTCCGACCGATTCACCGCAGAGGGGGCGCGAGCAGATCGCGCCCCCTCTGTCGTATCCTGACCGAGTCCTGCGGACGCGCGGGCGAAAGGACGATGAGATGGCATCCACCTGGCTGGTGGTCGGACTCGGCAACCCGGGACCCCGGTACGAGACGACGAGGCACAACATCGGGCAGATGGTCGTCGACGAGCTCGCCTCCCGTCGGAACGAGAGTTTCCGCGAGCACAAGGGCGGGGCGCGGGTCGTGGAGACCTGGCTGCGGCCCGGCGGCGACAAGCTCGTGCTCGCGAAGCCGAACACCTTCATGAACGTGTCGGGCACGCCGGTCGCGGCCCTCGCGCGCTTCTACTCGGTGCCGCCGGAGCAGATCATCGTCGTGCACGACGAGCTGGACATCCCGTTCGACACCGTGAAGCTGAAGACCGGTGGAGGCCACGGAGGGCACAACGGCGTCCGCGACATCGCGCGCGCCATCACCACCCCCGACTTCCCGCGCGTGCGCGTGGGCATCGGACGGCCGGTCGGGCGACAGGATCCCGCGGACTGGGTGCTGTCTCCGTTCGGCAAGGACGAGCGTGCGAACCTGCCCATCCTCGTCTCGGACGCGGCGGATGCCGTCGAGCTCCTCGTCGCAGAAGGACTGCTCGCGGCGCAGCAGAAGCACCACGCGCCGCGCTGATCCCGTCGGGGCTCAGGAGCCGCCGAGGCCCGTCGCGGTGCCGATCGAGACCGAGAACAGCAGGATCACCCAGAAGGCTCCGGCGCCGATCACGGCGAGGATCAGGCCGGCGATGCCGAGGCCACGCCGCTGCTTCTTGGCGATCGCGATGATGCCGACGACGATCGCCGCGATGCCGAGCACCGTGCCGACCCAGAACGAGATCTCCGTCCAGAGCACCTGATCCCGCGCGGGGGAGAGCAGCGAGAGGAACTCGGGATCGCTCGTGTTGATCCCCGACGAGGGGAGGCGGCGGCCGATCTCGAAGCCGGAGACTCCGGCGATGATCGGGATCACGATCGCGGCCACCACGGCGAGGATGAGCGAGAGGGTGCCGAGCAGGCCCTTGGGCTTCACGGATGCCGCTTCGGGTGCGGCGTAGGCTCCTGCGGGGGCCGCATAGCCGCCCACCGGGACCTGATACGCACCGGGAGGCGCCTGGTACGAGGGGCCGGGAGCGGGAGCGGGAGCGGGAATGCTGGCCGCCGCCGGGTATGTCGGGGGCTGCGTCGGGAAAGCCGGGGGCTGCGCCGTGAAAGCCGGCGGCTGCGCCGGATATGCCGGAGGCTGCGCCGGGTACGCGGTCGGCTCCGCGGGGAAGGCGGGCGGCTCTGCCGGGAAGGCGGGCGACGGCTGCGCGACAGGGGGAGCGACCGGAGGAACCGGCGGCATCTGCGGTGACGTCGTATCCGCACCCTGCGGGGCAGGGGGCACGGGAGGGACGGCGCCGGAGGGCGGGGGCAGCTGCGGATCAGTCACGCCCCCATCCTAGGGCCGCCGCGATCAGATGCGCCGCAGCAGCCCGACGCGATCGTAGACGTCGCCCAGGGTGGCGTCGGCGACGGCATCCGCGCGCTGCGCATTGGCCGCGAGGATCCTGTCGAGCTCGGCGGGATCGTCCAGCAGCTCGAGCGCGCGGGTGCGGACGGGCTCGAACTCGTTCACGACGACCTCGGCCAGACCCTTCTTGAAGTCGCCGTAGCCACGGCCCGCGTACTCGTCTTCGATCGAGGCGACCTGACGGCCGGTGAGGGCCGCATAGATCGTCAGCAGGTTCGAGACCCCGGGCTTGGTCTCGCGGTCGAAGCGCACCGAGCCCTCGGTGTCGGTCACCGCGCGCATGATCTTCTTCGCCGACTTGGCGGGGTCGTCCAGCATCCACAGGACGCCGGCATCGCTCTCGGCCGACTTCGACATCTTCGAGGTCGGGTTCTGCAGATCGTAGATGCGCGCCGTGTCCTTCTGGATCACGGGGCGCGGCACGACGAACGTCTCGCCGAAGCGCGAGTTGAAGCGCTCGGCGAGGTCACGGGTGAGCTCGACGTGCTGCTTCTGGTCGTCTCCCACCGGCACCACGTCGGTCTGATACAGCAGGATGTCCGCGGCCATCAGGACCGGATACGTGAACAGTCCCACGCTCGTCGCGTCGGCTCCGTAACGCGTCGACTTGTCCTTGAACTGCGTCATGCGCCCGGCCTCGCCGAAGCCCGTGATCGTGGAGAGGATCCAGGCGAGCTCGGCGTGCGCCCGCACGTGCGACTGCACGTAGAGAGTGGACTGCGAGGGCTCGATGCCGGCTGCGATGTACTGCGCCGCGGTGCGGCGCGTCTTCTCTCGGAGCTCAGCCGGGTCCTGCGCGACGGTGAGCGCGTGCAGATCGACGACGGAGAAGTACGCGTCGTAGGAGGTCTGCAGCTCTCGCCACTGCAGGAGCGCGCCGATGTAGTTGCCGATCTGGAGGGAGTCGGCGGAGGGCTGCATTCCGGAGTACAGGCGAGGTTTGTTCACCCGTCAATCCTATGCGCCGTGCGACGAGGCTCCGCGTTCCGCATCCTCTACCCTGTGGCTATGGGAGAACGACGCAGGAGGGAACGAGCGCTCTACGTCGAGATCCTCATCGACGCGCCGATCGAGCGCGTCTGGGAGTTGACGCAGACCCCGGAGCACCATGTGCGCTGGGATGGCCGGTTCACGACGATCCGGCCGACGCGTGTCCGTGACGACGGCGCGCAGGAGTTCGCGTACGAGCTCGACCTCGGCATCCACACCATCCGCGGCACCGGCGTCTCGCGAGGAGACAGGCGCGGTCGCGCGGGGGAGCGCACCTCCGCCCTCCTCTTCGACACCGCCGACCGGCTCTCGCCGCTCGGCGCCGGCCGCGGATACTGGCGGTACGTTCCCACCGACGACGGCGTCCGCTTCATCACCGGATACGACTACGCGCCGGGGTGGGGACTGCTCGGACGCCTCCTCGATCCGCTCGTCACGCGCCCGTTCGTGTGGTGGCTCACCGCATGGAGCTTCGACAGGCTGCGGCTCTGGGCGGAGCAGGACGTGCCGCCGGAGGCCACCGGGTTCTGGCTTTCCGTCATGCCCGGTCGGCGACAGCGCGCCCACGCGAGGAGGTGCCTGTCACGTCCCGTCGCAGCAGGAGGCACGATCATGCAGCAGGCGCCGGATTCGCTGTCGGAGCTGCACGCATGAGCGCCGACGGGATCTTCGTCAGGGCGCTCGGCGCCGATTTCGCGCGCCTGCATCCGGAGATGCAGCGCCGCTTCGGCGTGGGGATCGCCGCAGGCTACGGCTGCGTCGGGCGAGGCGTGATGAACGAGGTGCGCCGAGGCCCGTGGTGGACACTGCCGTTCCTCGCCATCGGCACGCTGCGCAACATCCTGTTCCCCGACCGGGGGACCGATATCCCCTTCCAGATCGACAACCATGCGTACGTCGACAGTCTGGGGCGCGAGACCGTCACGTTCGTGCGGACCATGGAGATCCGGCCGGGTCTCCGACGCCGTTTCGATGCCACGATGATCTACAGCGACAGCAGGGGCCGGATCGTCGACTACCTGGGAACGCACCAGCACCTGGCAGTCGACCTCGACCTCGCCGTCACCGACGACGGCGGACTGCGGCTCACCTCGGGCTCCCAGCGTTTCTACGAGGGGCCGATCGCGTTCCGCTTCCCGATGCTGTTCAGCGGACGTGCTCACCTCACCGAGCGCTTCGATGACGAGCGGGGATGCTACGTCATCGATCTGGAGGTGCGCAACGACGTGCTGGGCTTCCTCTTCGGGTACCGGGGCACGTTCACCTGCGATTTCGTCGACGGACAGGACATGCCGGAGACCGTGAAGCCGTACCGCGAGGAACGGCGAGAGTGATCATGCCCGGCGATCGGGAGGGCGTTCCGGTCGGGAGCGGAGAGGCGTTCCTGCGGGCTTTGGGTGCCGACGCCGCGCTGCTGCACCCGGAGATCGCCGCCCAGATGCGCACACCAGCGTCGCGCGCCCGGGGCGAGGGCGTGTTCGCGCGCGCCGGGAGCCGGTACCGTCTGCTCAACGCCCTCGCGATGCCCTTGCTGGGGAGGGATGCCGTCGTGACGCGTATCGCCTCGGACGTGCCGTTCTCGGTGCTCACCGAGTCGGCCGTGACGACGGTGACGGTCGGAGACGCTGCGATCGAGAGGGTGACGCTCCGCACCACGCGGGAGTTCCGCTTCCCGAGCGGTGCGCAGCGCGTCTCCGATGTGATGACCACCAGCGTGCACCCCGGACTCGTGCGCACGCTGCTCGGCGAGCGCGGACGCGTCGAGCTCATCGAGGAGTGCGCGGTCGGAGACGGCGGGACCCTGCGCATGCGAACCCGCCGCGCGGCACTGCGTCTCGGCGGCCGCCGGATCGCCCTCCGCGGCATCCTCGCCGTGCACGTGGATGTCGAAGACGGATGGGACGACGACAACGCCCGACGCACGATCGCCGTCACCGTGCGGAATCCGCTCGCAGGAACCCTGCTCGAGTACCGGGGCTGGTATCGGTACTCGAGCGTCGAGGATCAGTAGCTGTAGTCGACGACCACCGGCGCGTGGTCGCTCCAGCGCTGGTCGTAGGCCGCGGCGCGTGCCACGTGATAGGCCGTGACGCGCTCGGCGAGGGCCGGAGTCGCGAGGTGGTAGTCGATCCGCCAGCCGGAGTCGTTGTCGAATGCCTGGCCGCGCATGGACCACCAGGTGTACGGGCCGTCGACCTCACCGTGGAACCGTCGCCCCACGTCGACCCAGCCGAGACCGGTGCCCACGGAGCCGTCGACCCCTTCGACATCCGCACCGGCTTCGCCGAGGAAACGGTCGAAGTAGGCGCGCTCACGGGGGAGGAAGCCCGCCTTCTTGCGGTTGCCGCGCCAGTTCTTGATGTCGAGCTCGCGGTGCCCGACGTTGAGGTCGCCGGTGACGAGCGCGAGCGCATCATCCTTCCCGAGCTCGGCGAGACGGGTCGAGAACGCGTCGAGGAACTTCCACTTCTCGTCCTGCTTCGGGGTGTCGGCCTCGCCCGTGTGGACGTACGCGCTCACCACGGTGAGCGGACGCCCGCCGATCTCGAAGTCGGCCTCGATCCAGCGACCCTTCGAGTCGAAGTCCTGGTCGCCGAAATCGGTGCGCGAGGCGATCGCGGGGGTGCGGCTGGCGATGGCGACCCCCGCGCGACCCTTGGCGCTCGCCTCGTCGTGCACGAAGGTCCAACCGGGGAGGGCCGCTTCCAGGTGCTCGTCCTGCCCGCGGACCTCCTGCAGCGTCAGGATGTCGACGTCTGCGGCGTCGAGCCATCCGCTCATCCCGTTGCGAGCCGCCGCGCGGATCCCGTTGACATTGACCGTGGCGATGCGCAGATGAGACATGGACACAAGCCTATGGGGCGCCGCCGACATTCCGGGGCGACCGGGTCCGGTTCAGCTCGCTCAGGAGGCGCTGCGCGATCGGCGTGCTCGGCTCGGCGGGCGGGGGAGCGGCGGCCTCGAGAGCCTCGAGGTCGGCCTCGGCGGCGCGCAGGTCGCGCCCCGCCGCCCAGGCGCGGTGCCACGGAGCGGCGTCGAGCGCGGCCGTGGCCTCACGGACGCGGATTCGCGCCGCGGTCAGCAGCGCCTGGTACTCCGCCAGGCGCCTCTCCGCCTCGGACTGCTGCAGCAGCGGGACGTCGCGGTCGGAGGCCGCCACCGCGATCCAGGAGGAGGCCACCAGCATCACCACGCCGTTGATGCGGAACCAGAGCAGGAGGCCGATGAAGATCGCGAACGTCGCCAGCAGCGGATTCGAGGGCGTGTAGCTCAGCAGGAAGCCGGCCCCGAACTGGAGGATCGTCATCGCGCCGCCGCCGAGAAGAGCACCGGGCCAGATGATGCGCCAGTGCAGCGACGTTCCGGTGAGGAAGCGGACCATGGCGGCCAGAGCCGATGACAGCAGCACGAACGAGATGAGGACGGTGCCGATGTGGATGCTGAGGTTCAGTCCGCCGGAGCCCGTGTCCCAGCCCAGCAGGTCGAGGAGCCAGCTCAGGATCCCCGCGCTCGCCGAGCTGAGCAGCGAGCCGACGATCAGTGCGACGCCGAAGATCAGCGCGGCCAGCAGGTCTCTCGCCTTCAGCAGCACGTAGCTGCGGCGGTCCGGCGGCAGGCCGAAGATGTCCCTCGTCGCGCGTCGGGAGAAGGTGACCCACCCGATCGCCGTCCAGATCACGGTGCCGAGGGCGATCAGACCGGTGACGCTGAGGACCCCTGTCGTGTTCGCGGCGATCTCCTGCACCTGATCGGGGGTGACGAGGCCTCCCTCGGGGACGATGAGGTTGGGGATGTAGCTGTTGATGACCCCGATCATCCCCTCGACCGCCTCCGCGCTCCCGCCCAGCCACAGGCCGGCGATCGCGAACGCGAGGTAGATCGCCGCGAAGATCGCGAACAGCGCCTGATAGCTCACGCCTGCGGCGAGGAGGAACCCGTTGTGCTGCAGGAAGTGGCGCCAGACGCGCACGGGGAAGAGGCCGAGCGTGCGCCGGGTCAGCGCCGTGGCGCGTTCGACGGCCACATCGAGGCGACCGGCTTCGGGCGCGGCGCCACCGGAATCAGACACGCCTCCACCCTATCCAAGGGCGGAGGCGTGTCGAACAGCGTGAGAGAGGTCAGGGACGACCGCGGAGAACCGCCTGCTTGACCTCGGCGATGGCCTTGGTCACCTCGATGCCGCGGGGGCACGCCTCGGAGCAGTTGAAGGTCGTGCGGCAGCGCCACACACCCTCCTTGTCGTTGAGGATGTCGAGGCGCACGGCGGCGTTGTCGTCGCGCGAGTCGAAGATGAAGCGGTGCGCGTTGACGATCGCGGCCGGGCCGAAGTACTGCCCGTCGGTCCAGAACACGGGGCACGACGAGGTGCACGCGGCGCACAGGATGCACTTGGTGGTGTCGTCGAAGATCTCGCGGTCGGCGATGGTCTGGATGCGCTCCTTGCCCTTCTCGGGCACGGAGCTCGCCACCAGGAACGGCTGCACCTCGCGGTAGGAGGCGAAGAACGGCTCCATGTCGACGACGAGGTCCTTCTCCAGCGGCAGACCCTTGATCGCCTCGACGTAGATCGGCTTCGAGATGTCGAGGTCCTTGATCAGCGTCTTGCAGGCGAGGCGGTTGCGGCCGTTGATGCGCATCGCATCGGAGCCGCAGATGCCGTGGGCGCACGAGCGGCGGAAGGTCAGCGAGCCGTCGACCTCCCACTTGATCTTGTGCAGCGCGTCGAGCACGCGGTCGGTGGAGTAGAGCTCCACGTCGTAGTCGACCCAGTGCGGTTCCGCGTCGACCTCGGGGTCGAAGCGGCGGATGTTGAAGGTGACGATGAAGGACTGGATGACCTCGGATGCCGAGTCTGCTGCCGGTGCTTCTGCGACTGCGTTCGCCATGCTCAGTACTTCCTCTCCATCGGCGGGTAGTTCAACTCGCCCTGCTCGTTCTTCGTGAACACGACGGGCTTCCAGTCCAGCCGGATGTGGTCGCTCGGGTCGGCGGAGTGCGCGTCGCCCGTGAGGTACGCCATCGTGTGCTGCATGTACTTCTCGTCGTCGCGCTTCGGGAAGTCGTCGCGCATGTGGCCGCCGCGGCTCTCCTCGCGGTTCTGCGCCGCGTAGACGACGACCTCGGCGATGTCGAGCAGGAAGCCCAGCTCGACGGCCTCGAGCAGGTCGGTGTTGAACCGGTGGCCCTTGTCGTCGACGTGGACGTTCTTGTACCGCTCGCGCAGGTCGGCGATGACGCCGAGCACGTGCTGCAGGGACTCGTGGGTGCGGAACACCTGGGCGCCCTTGTCCATCTCGTCCTGCAGCGTCTTGCGGAGCACGGCGATGCGCTCGGTGCCCTGGTTGTTCCGCAGGCCCTCGAGCATGTCGGAGACGAACGCCGCCGGGTTCTCGGGCAGCGGGACGAACTCCGCGGTCTTGACGTACTCGACCGCGTTGCGGCCGCTGCGCTTGCCGAACACGTTGATGTCCAGCAGCGAGTTGGTGCCGAGGCGGTTGGCTCCGTGCACCGAGACGCACGCGCACTCGCCGGCGGCGTAGAGACCGGGGACGACGGTGTCGTTGTCCGCCAGCACCTCTCCGTTGTTGTTCGTGGGGATGCCGCCCATCGCGTAGTGCGCGGTCGGCATCACGGGGACCGGCTCGACGACGGGGTCGACGCCCAGGTACGTGCGGGCGAACTCGGTGATGTCGGGGAGCTTGGTCTCCAGGACCTCCGCGCCGAGGTGCGTGCAGTCCAGCAGCACGTAGTCCTTGTGGGGCCCGGCGCCGCGGCCGTCGAGGACCTCCTGCACCATGCAGCGGGCGACGATGTCACGCGGAGCGAGGTCCTTGATGGTCGGGGCGTAGCGCTCCATGAAGCGCTCACCCGAGGCGTTGCGCAGGATCGCGCCCTCTCCGCGGGCGCCCTCGGTGAGGAGGATGCCGAGGCCGGCGAGGCCGGTGGGGTGGAACTGGAAGAACTCCAGGTCCTCGAGGGGGAGGCCCTTGCGCCACACGATGCCGACGCCGTCTCCCGTGAGGGTGTGCGCGTTCGAGGTGGTCTTGAAGATCTTGCCGAAGCCGCCGGTCGCGAAGATCACGGCCTTGGCCTGGAAGACGTGCAGCTCGCCCGTGGAGAGGTCGTAGGCGACGACGCCCGAGACCTGGGTCTTGCCGTCGGCATCCTTCACCGTCAGCAGGTCGAGCACGTAGAACTCGTTGAAGAAGTTGATGCCGAGCTTGACGCAGTTCTGGAACAGCGTCTGCAGGATCATGTGCCCCGTGCGGTCTGCGGCGTAGCAGGCGCGGCGGACCGGGGTCTTGCCGTGCTCGGCGGTGTGACCGCCGAAGCGGCGCTGGTCGATCTTGCCCTCGGGGGTGCGGTTGAAGGGCAGGCCCATGTTCTCGAGGTCGATGACCGCGTCGATCGCCTCCTTGGCGAGGATCTCCGCCGCGTCCTGGTCGACGAGGTAGTCGCCGCCCTTGACCGTGTCGAAGGTGTGCCACTCCCAGCTGTCCTCCTCGACGTTCGCGAGGGCGGCGGCCATGCCACCCTGCGCCGCTCCCGTGTGGGAGCGCGTCGGGTAGAGCTTGGAGATCACCGCGGTCCTGGCCCCGGGACCCGCCTCGATGGCGGCGCGCATGCCGGCGCCGCCGGCGCCCACGATGACGATGTCGAACTGGTGGTAGTGCACGCCGTCGCGGACGACGGACTCCTGCGCCTCAGTAGTCACTTTTTCGTATGCCTTCTCTATCAGTTAGCCACGGCCTGGCAGGTGTCCCACAGGGTGCTCGACTCGGTCACTCCGAGGCACGGGTCGAACGTGAAGACCACGAGCGTGCCGAGGAGGATGAGGAGGCCGGCTGCGAGGCCCAGTGCCCAGATGAGCACCTTGCGTGCCGTGTTGTTCGTGACGTAGTCGTTGACGATGGTGCGCATGCCGTTGGCGCCGTGGATGAGCGCGAGCCACAGCATCAGCACGTCCCACCACTGCCAGAACGGCGTGGCGAACTTGCCGGCGATGAATGCGAAGTCGAGGGCGTGGATGCCCTCGCCGACCATCAGGTTGATGAAGAGGTGGCCGAAGATCAGCACCACGAGCACGATGCCGGAGCCGCGCATGAAGAGCCAGCCCCACTTCTCGAGGTTGAATCCGCGCTGACGGCGGATCGGGGCGGCGACGGTCTGAGCGGTCATCAGTGTCCTCCTCCGAAGCCGGCGAACGCGAGCGCGAGGTGGCGCGGCACGAAGCCGGCCATCAGCACGGCCCAGACGCCGATGACGACCCAGAACAGCTGACGCTGGTACTTGGCGCCCTTCGACCAGAAGTCGACCGCGATGATGCGCAGACCGTTCATCGCGTGGAACACGATGCCAGCGACCAGCACGACCTCGCCGAGCGCCATGATCGGGTTCTTGTAGGTGCCGATCACCGCGTTGTACGCCTCCGGCGACACCCTGATGAGTGCAGTGTCGAGCACATGCACCAACAGGAAGAAGAAGATGGCGACTCCGGTGATGCGATGAAGCACCCACGACCACATGCCTTCGCGGCCCCGGTAGAGGGTGCCGCGCGGGGTCTTGGACGTGGTTTCCGAAATCGACGGTGTCAAGCGAGCGCTTGTGGACACGGTCGTCCTCCCTGGATCGAAGTGACTCGGTCGCGTGCAGTGCGTGGTCCAAGTGTGAGCCTGTCATCACATCAGGCACGGCCGATCGGTGTCCATCCTATTCCTGTCAGATCGCTGAGAGCGACGAAGGGCAACCTAAGTGTCTCGATGTCGAGAGGATTTCCGCATGGTGTCGAGAGCCTGTGCGCATGATGGGCGGCGGGTACTCTGGCCAGGTGACCCAACCGATCAAGGACTTCTACGCGGTGATCCCAGCTGGCGGCATCGGCAGCAGGCTGTGGCCGCTGTCGCGGGCGGACGCCCCCAAGTTCCTGCATGACCTCACCGGCTCTGGTCATTCCCTGCTGCGTGACACGTGGGACAGGCTGGAGCCGCTCGCCGGGCACGACAGGATCGCCGTGGTCACCGGCCGCGCGCACCGCGCCGCGGTGGAGGAGCAGCTCCCCGACATCCCCGATCTCAACGTCTTCCTCGAGTCGGAGCCGCGCGAGTCGGCGGCGGCGATCGGCCTGGCCGCCGCGATCCTGCACCGCCGCGACCCCGACGTGATCATCGGCTCGTTCAGCGCCGACCACGTGATCCGCGGCACTCGCGTGTTCGAGTTCGCCGTGCGGGATGCCGTCGAGGTCGCGCGCGAGGGGTACATCTGCACGATCGGCATCACTCCGACCGAGCCCGCCATCGGCTTCGGCTACATCAAGCAGGGGGAGGAGCTCGTCGTCGACGGCGCCCGCGAGGCGTCTCTCGTGGAGAGCTTCGTCGAGAAGCCCGACCTGGAGACCGCGAAGGCGTACATCGCCGACCGCAGCTATCTCTGGAACGCGGGCATGTTCATCGCCAAGGCGAGCGTGCTGCTCGACGAGCTGGCGATCAACGAGCCGGAGCTGCACGCGGGGCTGATCGAGCTCGCCGAGGCATGGGACGACCGGGACCGTCGCGGCCCCGCCGTCGACCGCATCTGGCCCCGCCTGAAGAAGATCGCCATCGACTACGCCGTCGCGGAGCCCGCGGCCCAGCGCGGACGCCTCGCCGTGGTGCCCGGTCACTTCGACTGGGATGACGTGGGGGACTTCGCCTCTCTGACCAAGCTCATCACCAACGGCCGCAAGAACGACCTCGCCGTGCTCGGCCCCAAGGCCAGGGTGCTGTCGGATGCGGCGAGCGGCATCCTCGTGAGTCAGACGAGCCGCGTGATCAGCCTCGTCGGGGTGAAGGACATCGTGGTGGTCGACACCCCGGACGCCCTGTTGGTTACCACGGTCGAGCACGCGCAGCGTGTCAAGGGCGTCGTGGAGTCGCTGAAGCTGACGGGGCGCGGCGACGTGCTCTGATGAGCACGCTCAAGTGTCTCGAGACGCGGACCCGGACGTCCGCGCGACGTGCACCTACGTGACGACCCCCTGGACTGCACGGTACAGGCGGCTCAATGAGTGCCATGCTGCCTGCACGCTCTCAGAGTCGGCGCTCCGTCCAACAAGGACTCAACGGGCCGCATCGATGCCATCTTCAAACAAACTCTTGCAGGCAGACAGCTCCTCCAGTCCACAGACGTCGCTGCCGCTGGTGAGCCCGCCCCGGAGGCGGTCCGGAGCGGGCCCCAGTCCTGAATCAGGGGGTTCTGTAGGACACCTTGCCGAACCAAATTCCGGAGGCTTCTTTCACGCAACCCAATCCGGTCGCCTGATAGCCCTTCAACCTGAGTTCCTGTGCCTTCCACAGCACAGCGTTCTGGCACGACTGTTTGAGTTCGTATCCCGTCGAGGTCCATGTTTCTGGATATCCGGCCGCCTGCGCAGGCGATGCGGCCAGCAGCGACGCTCCAATTGCGAGGGCGGTGAGCCCTCCGTAGATCTTCTTTTTAAGCACTTTCTCTACCTTCTCCGGTCGTTCGTTTGTCGGTACCGACAGTGTCAGATCGGATTCCTAGCGTCAATCCACCTCTGCTCTGATGAGCACTTATCGATGCTCATTCGTGGAAAAGGTTTCGGCTTTGTAAAGATTCGCCAACGTCGGGCTTGTGAATCTGTGTTCACGTCGAAACAGTAGGTAACTTTGAGCGATCCGCGATGGCCGCGGGTTCGCTGAGGGAGGCATGAGTTGACCATCTCCACCACCAAGAAGCTGCTGAGCGCAGCCGTCGCCGCGGGCGTCATCTTCGCCCTCGCCGGCTGTGGCCAGGCTCCGACCGACAAGCCGGGCGGCTCTGACAAGCCCGCTGCATCCGACTTCCTTCCTTGCCTGGTCTCCGACGCCGGCGGATGGAACGACAAGTCGTTCAACCAGTCCGCCAAGGAAGGCATGGACGCCGCGGCCAAGGAACTCGGCATCAAGCCGCTCGAGTTCGAATCCGCGAACGACAACGACTACGCACCCAACCTTGAGACCGCGGTCTCCGAGGGCTGCTCTCTGATCATCTCCGTCGGCTTCAAGCTCTCGGCGGCCACGGTGGAGTCTGCGCTCGCCAACCCGAAGCTCAACTACGCGATCATCGACGACTGGGCCGACAACGACTTCGACGGCAAGGTCGACGCTCCGAACATCAAGCCCCTCGTCTTCGACACGGCCCAGGCCGCGTACCTCGGTGGCTACGCCGCCGCGGCATGGTCCGCGCAGAGCGGTGTGAACAAGGTCGGCACGTTCGGCGGAATGCAGATCCCGTCCGTTGCGGTGTTCATGGACGGCTACCAGCTGGGCGTCGAGAAGTACAACGAGGACAAGTCGGCGTCGGTCGAGGTCTTCGGCTGGGACCAGGCTACGCAGAAGGGCTCCTTCACGGGTGGCTTCGACGCGAACGACACCGCCAAGCAGACCGCACAGGGTGTGCTCGATCAGGGTGTCGACGTCATCCTCCCGGTCGGCGGCCCCGTTTACCAGAGCGCGGCCGCGGCGATCGCCGACAGCGGCAAGGACACTCTGATGCTCGGTGTCGACAGCGACCTCGCCGTCGCCGACCCGAGCGTCGCAGGCATCACGCTCGTCTCGATCATGAAGGCGATCGACGTCGCCGTGAAGGACGCGACCCTGGCCGCGGCTAAGGGTGAGTTCGACGCGGCCCCGTATGTGGGAACGCTCGAGAACGAAGGCGTCAAGCTCTCCGGATTCGGCGACTTCGAGTCGAAGCTCCCGGCCGGTCTGACCGACGAGCTGAAGGCTCTGCAGGAGAAGATCATCTCGGGCGACATCAAGGTGGAGTCCCCGAACTCCCCGACCTCCAAGTAATTCCGTCGCAGTTCCCGCACGGGGCGAGTGGTGAGCAAGCTGCCACTCGCCCCGTGTCGTGGACAGACGATGATTCTCCTGGATGACTCTTCTGGATAAGGTGCAGATATGAAGCTCGAACTTCGCGGCATCACCAAGCGATTCGGCACCCTCGTTGCCAACGACCACATCGATCTGGTGGTCGAGCCCGGTGAGATCCACGCGCTGCTCGGTGAGAACGGTGCAGGCAAGTCCACCCTCATGAACGTTCTCTACGGCCTGTATCAGGCTGACGAGGGCGAGATCCTCCTCGATGACGAGGTGCAGCGCTTCCGTGGTCCCGGTGACGCGATGGCTGCGGGGATCGGCATGGTCCACCAGCACTTCATGCTCGTCCCGGTGTTCACCGTGGCCGAGAACGTGATGCTCGGACATGAGCAGACCAAGGCTCTCGGCAGGCTCGACATCGCGAAGGCGCGTGAGCACGTGCGGTCGGTGGCGGCACGCTTCGGTTTCGACATCGACCCCGACGCTCTCGTCGGCGACCTTCCCGTCGGCGTTCAGCAACGTGTCGAGATCATCAAGGCGCTGTCGCGCGACGCGAAGGTGCTCGTGTTCGACGAGCCCACGGCGGTGCTCACCCCGCAGGAGACCGACGAGCTGATGAGCATCATGCGTCAGCTGCGCGACGAGGGCACGGCGATCGTGTTCATCACGCACAAGCTCCGCGAGGTCCGCGAGGTCGCCGACAAGATCACCATCGTCCGTCTCGGCCGCGTCGTCGGCGAGGCGTCCCCGACCGCGACCAACGCGGAGCTCGCTTCGCTCATGGTCGGCCGGGCCGTCGAGCTCACTGTTCACAAGGAGCCGCCGCGCCTGGGCGAAGGCGGGTTCGAGGTCAAGGCGCTGCGCGTGCTGACGTCCACGGGCGCGATCGTTGTCGACGGCGTCGACTTCGCCGTCCGACCGGGAGAGGTGCTCGCGATCGCGGGCGTCCAGGGCAATGGGCAGACCGAGCTCGTGGAGGCCATCGTCGGTCTCGCCGCCCGTGTAGAGGGAACCATCGAGCTCGACGGCAACGAGCTCGTCGGCAAGAGCGTGCGCGCGATCCTCGACGCCGGTGTCGGGTTCGTGCCGGAGGACCGGACGGAAGACGGCCTGGTGGCCGGGTTCTCCGTCGCGGAGAACCTGATCCTCGACCGTTCGGACGACCCGGCGTTCAGCCGCGCCGGGACGCTGCGGCGTGGGGCGCTCGACGAGTTCGCCCGCGCCCGCATCACCGAGTACGACATCCGCACGCAGGGTCCGGAGACCCCCGCGGGCACGCTGTCCGGCGGAAACCAGCAGAAGGTCGTCATCGCCAGGGAGATGAGCCGCGATCTGCGCCTTCTCGTCGCGGCGCAGCCCACCCGCGGAGTGGACGTCGGCTCGATCGAGTTCATCCACAAGCGCATCATCGAAACGCGCGACGCGGGCGTGCCCGTGATCGTCGTCTCCACGGAGCTCGACGAGGTCGCAGCTCTCGCCGATCGGATCGCCGTCATGTACCGCGGCACGATCGTCGGCATCGTCCCCGGGGACACGCCTCGGGAGACGCTCGGACTCATGATGGCCGGAGCGGTCGAAGGAGAGGTCGACGCATGAGCGGAGCGACACCCGGCGCAGGAGATGTGACCAAGCGGATCCCGCCGCAGGAACTCGGCACGAGCACCGGAACGGTCCCGCGCGACCCGTCCGATGTGCCGCCGCCCCCGCGCGGCAATGTCATCCTCAAGGAGATCCTCCGCGGCAGTGCCGTGACGACGATCCTCGCGATCATCCTGGCGCTCATCGTGGGCGGCATCCTGATCGCGGTGACGAACGAGGACGTGCAGGCGGCATCGGTCTACTTCTTCGCCCAGCCCGGTGACACGTTCGTCGCCGCCTGGAACGCTGTGTACAACGGGTACGAGGCGCTGTTCCGCGGGGCGATCTTCAACGCCCGCGGCGCGGACTTCGCGGCGCAGATCCGCCCCCTGACGAACACCCTCGGCTTCGCCGCGCCGCTCATCGCAGCCGGCCTCGGCGTCGCGCTGGCGTTCCGCGTCGGCCTGTTCAACATCGGCGCCCGTGGGCAGATGCTCATCGGTGTCGCTGTCGCGGCTCTGCTGACGTTCTCGCTCGACCTGCCGATCTGGCTGCACATCCCGGTGACGCTGATTGTCGGTATCGCGGGCGGCGCGCTCTGGGGCGCCATCGCGGGCCTGATCAAGGCACGCACGGGTGCACACGAGGTGATCCTCACGATCATGCTCAACTACATCGCGTATTACCTGCTGCTCTGGATGATCCGCACCCCCGGCCTGCTCCAGAAGCCGGGCACGAATCAGGCGCTCGGTTCGGCCACGCCGGAGAGCGCGCAGTTCCCGACGCTGCTGGGACCGCAGTTCCCGTTGCTCGACTTCGGTTTCGTCATCGTGATCGTAGCGACCCTGTTCGTCTGGTGGCTCATCGAGCGCTCGTCGCTCGGCATGCGCATGCGCGCGGTGGGTGAGAACCCGCACGCCGCGCGCGCCGCTGGCATCAGCGTGCAGCGCATCTACGTCTACGCGATGCTCTTCGCCGGTGGTCTCGCGGGTCTCGCAGGTATGAACCAGGTCCAGGGCGCGGTCACCACGGGTGTCACCGAGACCATCGACGCCGGCATCGGCTTCGACGCGATCACCGTCGCCCTGCTCGGACGCAGTCGCGCGTGGGGCACGTTCGCCGCCGGCATCCTGTTCGGCGCGCTCAAGGCAGGATCCTTCTCCATGCAGGCGCAGGACATCCCGGTCGACATCGTGCTCGTCGTGCAGTCGCTCGTTGTGCTGTTCATCGCTGCGCCGCCGCTGCTGCGCACGGTGTTCTTCCTCCCGAAGACCGATATCGAGAAGGCGGCGAGGCTCAGAGCCAAGGCCGCGAAGAAGGCGGTGGCGGCATGATGTCCCTCGTGCAGACCCAGGCCTCCGACGGCACTGTGCAGCTGGCGACCGTGAAAGAGCGGCACCTCAAGGCGCCGATCGTGCTGGCCGGAGCCACCGTGCTCCTCGCACTCCTGTTCCTGCTCGTGCCGCGTGACGGCATCAGCACGTTCCGCCTCTCCGACCAGTCCTCTGCGCTCGCGCTGCCGGACGTGGCTCTCCCGACCGCGTCGACGTTCTGGGTCGTCTTCGGCGTCCTTGTGGTGCTGACGGTCGGGGCGTTCCTGGGGGCGTGGACGTACCGCGATCCCTCGCTCTGGCTGGTGATCGCGTTCAGCGTGCTCGCGGTCTTCGCGTTCCTCGTCTGGGCAGCCGCCGGTGGCCTCGTGCCTGTCACGAGCCTGCTGTTCGGAGCGGTGTCGCTGTCGGTGCCGCTGGTGTTCGGTGCGCTCGGCGGAGTGATCGGCGAGCGTGCCGGGGTCGTGAACGTGGCGATCGAGGGGCAGCTGCTCCTCGGCGCGTTCTCCGCCGCGTTGCTCTCCAGCATCACCGGGAACCCGTTCGTCGGTCTGGTCGGCGCGATGATCGGCGGCGTCCTGGTGGCCAGCGTGCTCGCCGCGTTCGCCATCAAGTACCTCGTCGAGCAGGTCATCGTCGGCGTCGTGCTCAACGTTTTGGTCACGGGCCTCACCGGATTCCTCTACGGCGCGCTGCTCGCACCCAACGAGGCGGCGCTGAACACCCCGGTGCGCTTCCCGCGCATCGAGATCCCGTTGCTGAGCGACATCCCGATCATCGGGCCGGTGCTCTTCAATCAGACGTTCATCGGGTATCTGATGTTCATCACCGTCGCCGTCGTCGCGTGGGGCCTGTACCGCACCAGGTGGGGTCTGCGGCTGCGCGCCGTGGGTGAGCACCCGCAGGCGGCCGACACCGTGGGCATCAAGGTGAATCCGACCCGGTTCTGGAACGTGCTGCTGGCGGGTGCGATCGCCGGCATGGGTGGCGCGTACTTCACGCTCGTCTCCGTGCCGCAGTTCGGCAAGGACATGACCGCTGGCCTCGGATTCATCGCCCTCGCCGCGGTGATCTTCGGTCGGTGGGACCCGATCCGCGCGACGCTCGCTGCCCTGCTGTTCGGTTTCGCGACGAACCTCCAGAACCTGCTCTCGATCCTGAAGACGCCGATCCCCGGCGAGTTCATGCTGATGCTGCCCTACGTGGTGACGTTGCTCGCGGTCGCCGGGTTCGCCGGACAGATCAAGGCCCCTGCCGCCGACGGCAAGCCGTACATCAAGTCCTAGGAGAGACATGACCGACATCGACTGGGACGACCTGAGACAGGTCGCGACGGATGCCATGGCGAAGGCGTACGCGCCGTACTCGCGCTACCGGGTCGGCGCCGCCGCACTGGTCAGCGACGGCAGGGTCGTCGCCGGATGCAACGTCGAGAACGCCTCCTACGGAGTGACTCTGTGCGCGGAGTGCGCGCTGGTCGGCGACCTGCACATGTCGGGCGGCGGCAAGCTCGTCGCCTTCGTGTGCGTCAACAACGACGGCGAGACGATCATGCCGTGCGGCCGCTGCCGCCAGCTGCTGTTCGAGCACGCCATGCCCGGGATGCTCCTGGAGACCGTCTCCGGCATCCGCACCATCGATGAAGTACTGCCGGATGCATTCGGCCCCCGAGACCTTGAGGACGTTCGCTGATGTCTGTTGAGCCCTTCGACGCCGTCGACGTGATCCGCGCGAAGCGCGACGGCGGGGTCGTCCCCGAGCCGGCGCTGCGCTGGATGGTCGACGCCTACACCCGCGGCTACGTGTCCGACGCGCAGATGGCGTCGTTCGCGATGGCCGTGTTCCAGCGCGGCATGGAGCGCGACGAGATCCGGGTGCTGACCGACGCGATGATCGCCACGGGGGAGCGCATGAGCTTCGCGAGCCTGGGCAAGAAGACCGTCGACAAGCACTCCACCGGCGGCGTCGGCGACAAGATCACCCTTCCGCTCGCCCCTCTCGTCGCCGTGTTCGGCGTCGCGGTGCCGCAGCTCTCCGGACGCGGTCTCGGCCACACGGGCGGCACGCTCGACAAGCTCGAGTCGATCCCCGGCTGGCGCGCGGCGCTCAGCAACGAGGAGATGTTCGCGCAGATGCAGAGCGACGTCGGCGCCGTGATCTGCGCGGCGGGCTCCGGCCTCGCCCCCGCCGACAAGAAGCTCTACGCCCTGCGCGACGTCACCGGCACGGTCGAGGCGATCCCGCTGATCGCGTCGAGCATCATGTCGAAGAAGATCGCCGAGGGCACGGATGCTCTGGTGCTGGACGTGAAGTTCGGCTCCGGCGCGTTCATGCAGGACATCGACCGCGCCCGCGAACTGGCCCGCACGATGGTCGCGCTGGGCACCGACTCCGGCGTGGCGACCACGGCGCTGCTGACCGACATGAACGTGCCGCTCGGACTCGCGATCGGCAACGCCAACGAGGTGCGTGAATCGGTCGAGGTGCTCGCCGGCGGCGGCCCCTCCGACGTGCGTGAGCTCACGCTCGCCCTGGCCAAGGAGATGCTCGCCCTCGCCGGACAGCCGGATGCCGATGTGGAGAAGGCGCTCGACGACGGACGTGCGATGGACAGCTGGAAGGCGATGATCCGCGCCCAGGACGGCGACCCGGATGCCGCGCTGCCGACCGCTCGCGAGACGCACGTCGTCACGGCGGACGCCGACGGCGTCGTGTCGCGCATGGATGCGCTCCCGTTCGGGATCGCCGCGTGGCGTCTCGGCGCCGGCCGTGCCAGGGCCGAGGACCCCGTGGTCTTCGAGGCGGGCATCGATCTGCACGCCAAGCCCGGTGACCGTGTCGTGGCGGGGCAGCCGCTGTTCACGCTGTCCGCGGCCGACGAGGCGCGGTTCCCCCGCGCGCTCGAGGCTCTTGCGGGCTCGTGGGAGATCGGCGACGAGGCTCCGGCCTCCGGCCCGATCGTGCGCGAGCGCATCACGGCCTGAGCGCCGACCGCTAGCCTGTACAGAGCGAACCTGCGACCGAGAGGAACTTCCATGTCGATCGACGCGAACGGCGACGTCTCCATTCAGGGAGCGTCACTGCGCAGCCTGCCGAAGGTGTCGCTGCACGACCACCTCGACGGCGCTCTGCGCCCGGCCACCATCATCGAGCTCGCGGATGCCATCGGGCTCGAGGTGCCGGAGAGCAGCCCCGTCGAACTCGGGAAGTGGTTCGCGACGAAGAGCGACTCCGGGTCGCTCGTCGAGTACCTGAAGACCTTCGACCTCACGACCGCCGTCATGCAGACGCAGGAGGGCCTGACCAGGGTCGCCCGCGAGTTCGTGCAGGACCTGGCGGCCGACGGCGTCATCTACGGCGAGGTCCGCTGGGCGCCGGAGCAGCATCTCGCGCGCGGCCTCACGCTGGAGCAGACCGTCGAGGCCGTGCAGCAGGGCATCGAGGAGGGAGAGGACGCCGTCGACCGCGCGGGTCGCAGCATCCGCGTCGGCCAGCTGATCACCGCGATGCGCCACACCGACCGTGCGCGTGAGATCGCAGAGCTCGCGGTGGACTTCCGCGGTCGCGGGGCCGTGGGCTTCGACATCGCCGGTCCGGAGGACGGCTTCCCGCCGTCCAACCACCGTGCGGCCTTCGACTACCTCGCCGAGAACTTCTTCCCGGTCACCGTGCATGCCGGAGAGGCGGCCGGTCTCGCATCGATCCGCTCTGCACTGCTCGACGGCCGCGCGCTGCGCCTCGGTCACGGCGTGCGCATCGCCGAGGACCTCGAGGTGATCACGGAGGAGGGCGACGAGGTGCAGGTGCAGTTCGGCGACCTCGCCCGCTGGGTGCGCGATCGCGAGATCCCGCTCGAGCTCTCGCCCTCGTCGAACCTGCAGACCGGCGCGATCGAGAAGTGGGGCAGGACGCTCGCCGACCACCCCTTCGATCTGCTCTACCAGCTCGGCTTCGCCGTGACGGTGAACGTCGACAACCGCACCATGAGTGCCACCTCGCTCACCCGTGAGCTGGCCCTGCTCGTCGAGGCCTTCGAGTACGACCTCGACGACCTGGAGACCTTCCAGTTCAACGCCGCTGCTGCGGCCTTCCTCCCGGTCGAGGAGCGGGAAGAGCTCGTCGAGATGATCGCCGAAGGCTTCGACATCTAGATCACGATGGCCGGGGGGAAGCGCAAGCGCAAGGTCGTCGTATTCATCATCACCGCGGTGGTGCTCCTGGGAGGGGGAGCGGCCGGGGCCTACGCCTGGATCGCTGGTCGCGCTCCCGAGGAGCCCGTTCCGCGTGCGGAGGCAGGGGTGATCGAGCATCCGCTCACCCCTGCCCAGCAGCTGGTCGCCGATGCCGACGATCCGCAGGCGTGCGCGGTGACGTTCTCGGGAGAGGGCGCGCCGGCCGATCCCCTGCTGCAGTCGCAGGCAGCGCTGTATCAGAACCTCCCGATCCCGGCGATCGAGGGGAAGGTGTTCGCCGGCTGGTACCCCACGGCGGCAGCAGCGGCGGCGTTCGACCCGGCGGCCCGCGTGAACGGCGCCGATCCCGTGGTCTGTACCGACCAGCAGGTCGAACTGTTCGCCTCGTGGAAGACGCCGGAGGAGAACGTCGCGGAGAACGCGAAGATCCCGATCCTCATGTACCACCAGTTCACGGCGAACCCCGAGGGGGAGAAGGGCTGGCTGCGCGGCAACTACGCGTACATCGGCGACTTCGACGCGCAGATGAACCACATCGCGACGACCGGCTTCTACCTCCCCACGTGGGATGAGCTCAGCGCCTTCATCGACGGGAAGCTCTATCTGCCTGCGCGCTCCGTGATCATCACCGACGATGACGCCGACCAGACCTGGTTCGATCTGGCCGTCCCGGTGATCGACAAGTACAAGCTGCTGTCGACGTCGTTCATGATCACGGCCTATCGCCAGGACCCCGCTCCGTCGATCTACGTGCAGCGGCGCTCGCACACCCACGACATGCATCAGGCCGGCGACAACGGCAAGGGCCGCATGGTCAACTGGACGGCGGATCAGATCGCCGCCGATCTCAACACCTCGGGGGACATCCTCGGCGTGCGTCAGGTGATCGCCTATCCGTACGGGCACTACAACGACACGGCGAAGCAGGGCGTGACGCAGGCGGGCTACGAGATGGCCCGCACCATCGAGCCGGGACTCGTGGGGATCGGCACCGACAAGCTCGCGCTGCCGGTGGTGCGGATCGACTACGGGATGACGGTGGACTCGCTGATCAAGCGCATCGGCTGAGTGCGCCCGCTGCGGCAGGATGGGGGCATGTCCTCCGCCTCCGTCGTGATCGCCGGTCCCGCATCCTGGAACTCGATCGTGGTGCTCGACAGGCTCCCCGAACCGGTGCCGCACATGCAGTTCGCCGAGGCGAGCTGGGACACCGTCGGCGGCACCAGCGCGGGGAAGGCGCTGAGTCTCACCGGGCTCGGTCGCTCCGTGCTGCTCTGCGCGCAGGCGGGGGCTGACGAGCACGGAGACCGTGTGCGCGCCGCGCTGAACGCTGCCGGAGTACCGGTGCGCTGGGGGATCGGTACGACCGAACGCCACATCAACCTGATGACCCGAGCGGGCGCGCGGGTCTCGCTGTATCTCTCGACCCCCGCCGCCACCGAGGGCGACCATGACGACGAGCTGCGCGCCGCGATGGCCGCAGCCGATGCGATCGTGCTCGATCTCGCCGCCGAGCCGCTGCGGATGCTGCCCCTCGCCCGAGAGAGCGGACGACCGCTCTGGGTCGACGTGCACGACTACGACGGCGAGGCGGAGTTCCACCGGCCCTTCCTGGAGGCTGCGGATGCCGTCTTCTGCAATGCCGACAGGCTCGCCGATCCTGTCGCCTTCCTGCGCTCGTGCATCGATCGCGGCGCTGGACTCGCAGTGTGCACCCTCGGCGCTGACGGTGCGGTCGGGGTGGATGCCGATGGCGTCGAGCACCGTGTGGCGGCGGAGCCCGTTGACGTGGTCGACACGAACGGCGCGGGCGACGCGTTCCTCGCGGGCGTCCTCGACGCGCGGCTGTCGGGCGCTGCGGTTCCGGAGGCGCTGGCAGCCGGGGCGCGGTCGGCGGCGACGGTGCTCGGCACGAGACACCTGCATCCGCTCCTCGATGCCGTGCTCGGCTGATCCGCTCGTCAGCGGCGAGCGACCCCCGGATGCGTCGCGAGGTACTCCTCGAAAGCCTCGGCCGACGTGCGTGAGGGAGCGAACCCGAAGACATCCTTCAGCCTTGCGTTGGCCAGCACCGGACGGTAGCGGAGGAACGGCACCTTCTCCGGGCCGTGCTCGGTGAGCCGCAGCGTCCTTCCGATCCGCAGGGCGGCCGACAACGCCCAGGCGGGCAGCACCAGCAGGGGTTTGCCGAGTCGTGCGGCGATCTCGGGCACCGTCATCCGTCCGTCTCCGGCGACGTTGAAGATCCCGGCAGGGCCGTCCGTCGCCGCGCGCACCATCGCTGCGGCCACGTCGTCGACCCAGACGAACACGAAAGGGGAGTCGGAGCCGGCGATGCGCAGGAGGCGCCGGCCGTCCCAGAGCGCGGTGATCTGGTTGCGCACGGTCGGACCGAGGATGGTGCCGATGCGGAACACCACCTGCTCCAGCTCAGGGTGCGCGTCTCGGTAGGAGGCGAGCATCTCCTCGACCAGGCGCTTGTGCCGCGAGTACGGGAAGGCATCGTTGCCCCGCAGCGGCTGGTCCTCGTCGATCCAGTCCGGGTTGTCAGGGTGGTAGCCGTAGGCCGCCCCGGAGCTGGACACGACGATCCGGCGCACACCGGTCTCGACGCAGGCCGCGAGCACCTGGGCGGAGCCGGTCACGTCGACGCGGTACTCGAGCTCGACGTCGCGTCCGGGGTTGACGATGGCGGCGAGGTGCACCACCGTGTCGATCCGGTGCGCCCGCAGCACGGGCGCGATCGCGTCGGCATCCGTGACGTCCAGCACTTCGTCGACGATGCCGTCGCGCGGAGTTCCGGCGCGGACATCGGCGGAGACGGCGAGCTCGACGTCCTCGCGAGCGGCGAGAGCCGCGGCCACGTGCGACCCGAGGAACCCGCCGCCCCCGGTGACGAGCACCCGGCTCATGACGCCGCCTTCAGCGTCGCGTCTCCGGTGGCGGAGCCGGTTCGACGCTTCGTGTGCCGGGCCCAGAGACCGGCGACCACGAGGCCGGCGATGATGTCCCATATGCCCCACCAGCCCGCGACGATCGCCATGCCACCGAGACCGTCGAAGAACAGGAAAACGAGTCCGAGACCGAGACCGGCGTTGCGGATGCCGACCTCGAAGGTCATGGCCTTGCGCTCCCGGGTGCCGAGTCCGCCGACCACGGCCGTGCCGTAGCCCAGCGCCAGCGCCACCGCGTCGTGCACAGTGACGACGAGCAGGATGATCCCGAGCACCTGCACGAAGACCGCCCAGTTGCCCACGAGCGCCACGAGGATGAAGCCGAGCAGGGCGAGCAGGCTGAACCACTTCACGAAGGGCTGCACCCGTCGGGTGAGTGCGGGGAGCTTCGCGCGGATCAGGAGCCCGGCCGCGAACGGCAGACCGACGATCAGCAGGATCTCGACGAGCATCCGCCACGGGTCGAGTTCGACGGAGCGGAGCAGCGTGCGGGCCGTCGGGTGCAGAGACCCCCAGAACGTGATGCTCAGGGGCATGGCGACGATGTAGACGAGGTTGCCCACCGCGGTGAGTGACACCGACAGCGCGACGTTGCCCCCGGAGCGGTGCGTGAGCACTTGGGAGATGTTGCCCGGTGGGCAGCAGGCCACGAGCAGCATCCCCAGCGCCATCGACGGCGCCACGGGAAGCACGAGGGTGAGCAGGAAAGTCGCGATGGGAAGCAGGAGCAGCTGCGCGAGGATCGCGATGACGAACGGCTTCGGATGCTTGGCGACCACCCGGAAGTCCTCGGGGGAGGTGTCCAGCGCGATGCCCAGCATGATGAGGCCGAGGACGATGTTGAGGATGGTGAGGGACCCGGGGGAGAACGTCAGCACGACGTCATCGACGTTCATGCTCCGGCCTCCAGCGCGTCCTTCTCGTGGCGGACGGCTCCGCGGTAGGCGTCCTTGTTGACGTAGTACGCCATGCGGTCCAGGCCCAGGTAGTGGTACCCGCCGGTGAGGTCCGGCCACGGCGAGCCCGTCACGCGGTCGCGGAACCGCGCGGCGCGCGCGGGGTCGGTCTCGACGGCATCCAGGTAGGCGGCGAGCAGATCCGCCTGCTCGTAGCGCCCCTGCCAGCCGATGCCCGACGCCTCGATCATGCCCATCACGTAGAGGCCGTTGAACGAGGCGGGGAACAGGTTCAGGAACAGACGCGGCGAGGCGCCGCGCCAGTGCAGGTGCGTCTTGTCGACGAACGGGTAGTCGAGCGTGTAGCCGGTCGCCAGCATCACCAGGTCGTACTCTCCGGTGCTCCCGTCGCGGAAGCGCACGACCGGGCCGTCGAACCTCTCGATGTCGGCACGGACACGCAGATCGCCCTGCCCCAGGTGGTTGAGGATCAGCGTGTTCACGATCGGGTGCGACTCGTAGATGCGGTAGTCGGGCTTCGGGAATCCGAACCGTACGGGGTCTCCCGTGAACGCCCTCAGCACGCGGGTGTCGACGGCCTGCTTGATGCGCGCGGGGAGGGGGCGCCCCTGGTTCAGTGTGTCGCTGGGCCTGCCGAAGAGGTAGCGCGGGACGAAGTAGTAGCCGCGGCGGACGCTCATGTCGACGGATGCCGCGTGGTGCACGGCATCCACGGCGATGTCGCAGCCGGAGTTGCCCGCCCCGATCAGCAGCACGCGCTTGCCGGAGAGCTGCGCCGCGCTCTTGTACGCGCTCGTGTGCAGGATCTCCCCGGTGAACTCGCCGGGGAAGGAAGGCACGTTCGGCTCGGCGAGAGTGCCGTTCGCGAGGACGACTCCCGCGTACCAGCGGGTGCTCGTCCCATCGGGACCGGTGGCGGTGAGATCCCAGCCGCCGTCACGCGGCTCGAGACGCGTGACCCTGGTCTCGAAGCGGAAGAGACCGGTGAGCCCGAAGTGCTCGGCGTACTCGCGGAAGTACTCGAGCAGCACCCGATGGCCCGGGTAGTCGACGTCCGAGCGCATCGGGAACTCGGCGAACTCGGTCGTCGTCCGGGAGGAGATGAGGTGTGCCGACTCGTACATGGTGCTGCGCGGGTTCGAGATGTCCCAGAGGCCGCCGACCCCGTGCGAGGCCTCGTAGCCGTCGACCGTGATTCCACGGCTGGTCAGGGCTCTGACGGCGGCGAGGCCGGAGGGCCCCGCGCCGATGACGGCGTACGTGTTCATGAGTCTCCCTGCACATCGCTGTGCTCCGGTCGGGTCCGGTGAATCGATCGTAACCGTATCGCACCGCCCCGGCTGGAGCACAGGAGGAAGTCTCTAGACGACGCCGAGCTGCCCCTGGCGGGCGATCACGGCATCCCGGATCGAGCGGAACAGCGGATGCTCGGGATCGAGTCCGGTGACCTCGGCGGTCAGCGCCGTGGCGTCCTCGTCATGCAGCCTCTGCTGCAGCTCCACAGCCTGCGGATCGGCCGGTTCGACGAACTCGAGTGCAGCCGACACCGCGGCGACGAGCCCCGCCGTGGAGAGGCCGCGCTCGCTCGCCATCGCGGCGGGGCCGATGAAGCGCTCGTGGCGGGAGAGCTTGCGCAGGGGCTGACGACCGACGCGGTCGACGCTGTCCTCCAGCTCGGGGTTGCGGAAGCGCTCCAGGATCTTCGCCCGGTACGCGGCGAGATCGGCCGGGTCGAGCCCGTGCTCGGCCGTCAGGACGGCAGAGGTCTCCTCCAGGGCGGCTTCGACGCTTCTCGCCACATCGGGATCCGCCAGCGCCGCGGCGATCGAGGTGGCGCCGACGCGGGCGCCGAAGTAGGCCGTCGCCGCGTGGCCGGTGTTGACCGTGAAGAGCTTGCGCTCGATGTACGGAGCGAGATCGTCGACGAAGTGCGCCCCGGGGATCGACGGACGGGAGTCGCCGAAGGGCCCCGCCTCGATCGCCCACTCGACGTACGGCTCCACCGTGACGTCGACGCCCTGCCCCGGCGCCTGAGCGGGCACGATGCGGTCGACGGCGGTGTTCGCGAACACGGCCTTCGCCAGGAGCTCCGCGGCATCCGTCCCCGCGGCCTTCTCGACCTCCGCGCGCAGCTGGTCGGTGGCGCCGATCGCGTTCTCGCAGGCCATGATCTGCAGCGGAGGAGCGTCCGCGTTGCGGCGACGGAGCCCCGCGACGATCGACGGAGCCACGAATCGCAGCACCGTGGGGCCGACGGCGGTCGTCGCGACGTCCGCCGTGGAGAGCTCGTCGGCGACGGCATCCGGGTCCAGACGGCTGTTGACCGCCCGGAAGCCGGTGACGATGTGTTCCACTCCGCCGGGGCCGGCCTCGTGCACGGTGTACTCCGAGGCCGCGTTGATCGCGTCGACGAGCTCGTCGGCGACGTCGGAGAACACGATCTCGTATCCGCCGTCGTGCAGCAGCAGTCCGACGAATCCGCGGCCGATGTTGCCCGCGCCGAAGTGGACCGCCTTCATCAGGCGTTCACCGCCGAGAGGAGGGCGTACAGCTCGTCGGCCGTCTGCGCCGCCGCGAGCTTCGCGACCTCGTCGTCATCGGAGAACAGGATCGCGATCTGGGAGAGGATCTCGAGGTGCTCGTCGCCCTTGCCGGCGATGCCCACCACGAAGTTGGCCTGCTCTCCCGCCCAGTCGACTCCGCCGTCGTAGCGCACGACGGACAGGGCGGAGGCGAGGATCTCGTCCTTCGTCTCGTTGGTGCCGTGCGGGATCGCCAGGCCGTTGCCCATGAACGTGGACACGGTCTCCTCGCGCTGACGCATCGCATCGACGTAGGCGGGCGTTACCGCGCCGACGGAGACGAGGATGTCGGTGGCCTCCTGGAGAGCCGCCTCCTGCGAGACGGACCCCGCGTGGATGCGGACCTGTCCGGGGGTGAGAACGCTCATGGTGATTCCTTTCTGAGTGTGGTGGCGGGGCGGGTGCCGCAGCATCCGCCCCGCCGGTCTGTCACGCGTCGGAGGCGCGCTGTTCCTGGACCATCTCGACGACCTCTTCGTACTTCGGAGAGTTCATGAAGTTGTCGACGGAGACGTGCAGCGAGTTCGGGGACTGCGCCTTCGCGCGGTCGGTCAGCTGCTGCTGGGTGATGACCACATCGGCCGTGCCGTCGAGGTTCGCGATCGCCTGGTTGATGATCGTGAGGTCCTCGATGCCCGCCTTCTTGAACTTGTTGCGCAGCACGCTCGCGCCCATGGCGGAGGACCCCATTCCGGCGTCGCACGCGAACACGATCTTCGAGATCGGAGCGGTGAGCGTCGCGGTCGATGCCGTCTTCGCCGCGAGACCGCTCAGAGCATCGGAGGACTTGCCCTTGTTGGCCTCGGTCTGAGCGATCGCCGCAGCGAACGCGTCTTCCTTCGCGAGGTCCTTCTTGCGGCTGGCACGAAGGATCAGAGTGGCGATCAGGAAGGTGACCGCGGCCGAGAGGACCACCGACAGGATCACGCCGAGATAGTCGGTGCGATACGTCTGGCCGAGCACCGCGATGATGCTTCCTGGCGCCGCCGGTGCGACAAGGCCCGTGTTGAAGAGCATGTTCGTGGTCACACCCGTCATGCCGCCCGCGATCAGGGCCAGGATCAGGATCGGCTTCATGAGCGCGTACGGGAAGTACACCTCGTGGATGCCGCCGAAGAACTGGATGACCGCCGCGCCCGGGGCGGAGGCACGCGCCGCGCCGATGCCGAAGAGCGTGAATGCGAGGAGCAGACCGACACCGGGGCCGGGGTTCGCCTCGAGGAGGAACAGGATCGACTTGCCGCTCTCCGACGCCTCCTGGGATCCGAGCGGGGTCAGCACGCCGTGGTTGATCGCGTTGTTCAGGAAGAACACCTTCGCGGGCTCGATCAGAATGCTCGTCAGGGGGAGGAGATGGTTGTCGACCAGCCATCCCACGGCACCGGAGAGCACGTTCATGATGCCGTTCACGAGCCAGGCGACAGGGTAGAAGCCGACGAGCACCATCACGAAGCCCCAGATGCCGGCCGAGAACATGTTGACCAGCATCTCGAAGCCGGACTTGATCTTGCCCTCCCACAGGGAGTCGAGCCACTTCATCGTGTATGCGGCGAGCGGAGCCATGATCATCGCACCGATGAACATGTGGATCTGTCCCAGGGTCTTCGCCTCGGGGTCGGCCGCGAGAAGCTCCGCGTTGTACTGCGCGATCAGGTAGTCCGAACCCGCGATGGCGCCCATCACGGCGATCGCGGCGACCACGCCACCACGTGTCTTGTACACGAGCGTGCCGCCGGTGTACGCGATGATGATCGGCAGCAGGTAGTGGATCATCGGCCCGACGAGCGTCTCGATCTGGGCGTTCGGTGTCCAGCCGACGGGGATGAAGAAGGCCGTGATGATGCCCCACGCGATCAGTGCGGGGATGTTCGGCATGATCATGCCCGAGAGGAACGTGCCGAAGCGCTGCACGCCCACTCGGAGGCCACCGGGCTTGGTGGCGGGTGACGTCGTCGTCATGATGGTCTCTTTCAGTGTTGAGGGAGGGTAGCCGCGAGGGTGGTCACGGCGGTTCGGGCGGATGCCGCATCGTCTGCGGCGAGGGCGGCCTCGGCGAGGCTGCGCGCCTCGTCGAGGGTGCGGGTGGCGAGGATGCGACGGACGTCGGCCAGGGCCGACGGAGCCATGGAGAGACTCGTCGCTCCCAGGCCGATGAGCACGACGGCGAGCAGCGGATCGGCCGCGGCCTCTCCGCAGATCCCGACGGGCTTGCCCAGCCGGGCGCCGGCGGCGCCCACCTCGCGCACGAGGCGCAGCACGGCGGGGTGCCAGGGGTCCTGGAAGCCCGCCACCGAACCGAGCAGGCGGTCGGCGGCCATCGTGTACTGCGTGAGGTCGTTCGTGCCGATCGAGGCGAAGTCCGCGTGCGCCAGGACCCGATCGGCGAGCAGCGCGCTCGACGGCACCTCGACCATCACTCCCGCCGTCTTCAGCCCGTACTCACGCGCGAGGGTCGTGAAGTACACGGTCTCCTCGACGGTGGCGACCATCGGCGCCATGACCCAGAGGTCGGCGTCGGTCTCGGCATCCGCCTCCGCGAGTGCCGTGAGCTGCTCACGCAGGATGTCCTCGCTGGCGCGCAGAGCACGCAGGCCGCGAAGCCCCAGTGCGGGGTTCTCCTCGTGCGAGTCGTTGAGGAACGCCAGCGGCTTGTCGGCGCCCGCGTCGAGCATCCGCACGACCACCTTCTTGCCGGGGAACGCCGCGAGCAGCTCGCGATAGGACTCGCGCTGCTGCGCGATCGTCGGAGCCTGCGCCGAGGAGAGGAACAGGAACTCCGTGCGGAAGAGCCCGACGCCCTCGGCCCCGCGCGCGACGGCATCGGCCGCGTCTGCAGGCTTTCCCAGATTCGCCAGCAGCGCGATGCGCGTGCCGTCGGCGAGGGCGCCGGGAGTCAGTGGTGCCGCATCCGCCGAGAGGCGTGCGGCGGCGCGCTCGGCGGCGCGGTTCTTCTCTTTGTCGCTCGGGTCGGCCGTGACGATCCCGGCTGCGGCGTCGACGATGACCGTCTGGCCGGTGGCGAGGTCTGCGGCCGCTGCGGCGCCGACGATCGCGACGATGCCCTTCTCCCTGGCCAGGATCGCCGTGTGCGACGTCGGCCCGCCGTCGAACGTGACGAGGGCGAGCACCTTCTCCAGGTCGAGCAGAGCGGTGTCAGCGGGAGCGAGGTCGCGGGCGACCAGGACGAACGGGTGACCGGGGTCGGGCACGCCGGGGGCGTCGACCCCGCGCAGCCGCGCGAGCACCCGCTGGGCGATGTCGTCGAGGTCTGCGGCGCGCTCGCCGAGGTAGCCGCCGACGGCCTCCAGAGTCGCTCTGAAGCCCGCGAAGGCGTCGTGCACAGCCCACTCCGCGGTGCCGCCGGCGTTCAGCCGCTCGTCGATCTCGTCCTGGAGGGTCGGGTCCTCGGCGATCATCGCCTGGGCCTCGAGCACCTCCTGCGCCGATCCTCCTGCGGTCGCGCCTCGGGCGGTCAGCTCCTGCGCCACGGCGGCGACGGCCTCGCGGGCGCGCGTCCGCTCGGCGTCCGCGCCGAGGGTGCTCGCGGTGTTCTGCGGCGCGGGCATGGCTTCCGTCATGCGCACCACGGGGCCCTGGGCGACGCCCAGGCCGATCCCGACTCCTCTGAGCTCGGTCATCCGGCGCTCTCCTGGTCGTGGTCGGTGGTCAGCAGCTCCGTGAGCGTGTCGAGCACGCCCTCGGCGTTCTCGCCGTCGGCGGTGAGGGTCACGTAGTCGCCGAACTCGATCGCCAGGGCGATCACCCCGAGGATGCTGGCGGCGTTGACGGCCTTGCCCGAGTCCTTCGCGATCGTGACGGCGATGCCCGAGTCCTTCGCCGCCTGGGCGAACAGCTTCGCGGGGCGGGCGTGCAGGCCGTGGGATGAGCCGATCCGTACGGTGCGTGTGGCGGTCATGATCTTCCTTCCGAAGAGGTGCGGTTGTCAGCGAGGAGGGCGCGGACGAGCGCGAGCGTGCGGCGCCCGTCGCGGTCGGAGAAGACGTCGTCGGGGAGCACGGCGACCGGCATCGGCAGGACCTCCTGCAGATCGGCGGCGCGGTCCTTCAGGTGCGGTCCGACCAGGATCAGGTCGGCGCTGGACTCGGTGACCGCCTGAGCGGTGCCCGCAGAGGTCTCCCAGTCGAGTCCCGCAGCCTCGGCCGCGCGGCGAAGACGCTGCGCGACGAAGGTGCTCGACGCGCCCGCACCGCAAATCACGAGGATCTTCATTGATTCCGCCTTCCTGAGAACAGTCTGTGAGCCGATGGGGGTGCGCGGCCAACACGAACCTTTCCGCCCCCGCGGAACGTCGCCTTCCGCCCCCGGCTCCCCGGATGCTGACATCATGGGATGCGCGGGACAGGGCCGTCACCCGCGAGTGAGGATCGGAGGAACATGTCGCGCCAGCGTCAGGACCAGCTCCTCACCACCCTGCTCCGTCATGACACCTGGGTCACGGCGGCGAGTCTCGCCGATCAGGTCGGCGTGACGCCGCGCAGCATCCGCTCCTACGTGGCGGCTCTCAACGCGAGAGTCACCGGCGCGGACGCCGTCGAGTCGGGTCCCGCCGGATACCGGGCGGGGGCATCCGCACGCGATGCTCTCCGCACCCGCACGGGCGCCGAGAGCACCCCGCGGCATCGCCTGCACGCCGTGGTGCGCATGCTCCTGGACGACGCGGGTGGAATCGACGTCTTCCAGGCCGCAGACCGGCTGCACGTCAGCGAGGCGACGCTCGAGGCCGATCTCACCAGGGTGCGCGGCCTTCTCGACGGTTCAGGGCTCTCGTTGGAGCGGGACCGCGAGCAGGTGAGGCTCCGCGGCTCGGAGGAGGCCAGGCGCCGCCTGATCAGCAGGCTCGCCCACGACGAGTCGGATGCCGCGTCCTTCCACCCCGAGGTCTTCCGCACCGCGCTCGTCGGCAACGCGGTCGACGCGAGCGCCGTCGGGCCGTTCAAGTCCGCGCTGGTCGACGAACTGGGAGCGCTGGGCTACTTCGTCAACGAGCTCGCGATATCCGACGTGCTGCTGCACATCGCCATCGCGGCCGACCGCGTCGCGGCGGGGCATGCGCTCGCCGCGGAGGCGGAAGGGGTCCGCGACGAGATCCCCCAGGTCGGGAGAGTCCTCGCCCGCCTCGCCGAGGAGCACTTCGGCGTGCCGCTCGGCGACGGCGACAGCGCCCACCTGGCCTCGCTCGTGCTCACGCGCGTCGTCGCCCCCGGCGACACGGCCACCAGAGACGTCGCACGCAGCGGCGTCGAGCCGCGCGTCGAGCGGGCCGTGCGCGAGGAGCTGCAGCGGGCGGCATCCGAGTACCAGCTCGACCTCGTCGATGACACCTTCGTGCTCCGGCTCGCGCTGCACATCCAGAATCTGCTCCGCCGCGCCGAGACGCAGGCGCTGTCGCGGAACCCGCTCACGCGATCGCTCAAGTCGACGTATCCGATGATCTTCGAGGTCGCGGTCTCGATCGCGAGCGGGCTGCACGACCGGGTGGGATCGCCCATCCACGACGACGAGATCGCCTACATCGCCATGCACGTCGGCGGGCGACTGGAACGAAGCCGTGCGGCGGCGTCGATCCTCACCGCGACCATCGTCTGCCCCGGCTATTACGAGCTGCACGAGCTGCTCCGCTCCAGCGTCGACCGATCGCTGGGGTCCTCGATCGAGGTGACCAGCGTCGTGACCAGCGTCGACCCCGACTGGGCGTCCTTCGGGACCGACCTGGTCCTCAGCACGATCGAGCCGGGGATCGCGGGGGAGCGGTTCGTCCGCATCCACCCGTTCTTCTCCGACACCGACGCCGAACGCGTGCAGCAGGCGGCGGCGCGGCTGAGGAGAGCGAGGCGTCTCAACAGGCTCCGCGAGGAGCTGTCGCGCTACTTCGACGCCGAGGCGTTCGTGCACCCACTCCCCGACGAGGGCGAGGAGCAGATCATCCGCCGCCTCGGCGATCGGCTCGTGCGCAGCGGACTGATCGGCGAGGACTACGTCGAGAACACGATCGTGCGCGAGCGCATGTCGTCCACGGCGTTCACCGACGCGCTCGCCGTCCCGCACGCGCTGCAGATGACCGCGACCCGCACCGCGATCGCGATCGGTGTCGCCGACGGATCGGTGGCGTGGGGCGACGGCCGTGTGCAGGTGGTCGCCCTCGCCGCGTTCAGCGAGAGCGACCGCGCTGCATTCCAGACCGTGTTCGAGCAGCTCGTCGAGGTCTTCAGCGAACGCGAGAGCGTGCAGAGGATCGTCCGCAGGGGCACGACGTTCGAGTCGTTCCTCGACGAGCTCGTCTCCGTCATCGACGGCTGACGATCACCGATCTCGAGGGTCGAGCACGGCCGCCATCGAGTCGAGGAGGGCGCCGGATGCCGGGGCATCCGCCGTCTCCAGCTCGACGACGTCGCCCTCGCCGAGGGCGAGATCCATCACCGCGAGCACGCTGCTCAGGTCGGCCTCCGCGCCCGCAGCCGTGCGGACGATCACAGGGTGCGCGGACGACATCGCCAGCCGCGCCAGCTCGGCCACAGGGCGCGCGTGGATGCCGTTGTGGGCGCTGATCGTGATCCGTCTGGTCTGCATCGTCACCACCGCCGGCAGCTCAGGAGCGGTCTCCGAGCAGCGCGCGGACTCCCGCTTCGAGGTCGGCGACAGCCTGCGCCGCCGCGTCGGCGGTGTCGCCCTTCGCGTCGATGTACACCTTGAGCTTCGGCTCGGTGCCGCTCGGGCGCACGATGACGCGTGACCCGTCGGCGAGCCGGTAGCGCAGCACGTCTCCGGAGGGCGCCCCCGGTGCGGCACGGAGCAGGTCCTCGGCGGAGGCGATCGCGTGCGAGCCGATCTGGGTCGGCGGCAGCGTCCTCAGCGAGAGCATGACGTTGCCGATGACGGAGAGGTCGTCGACTCGCACCGACACCTGGCCGCTGGCGAAGTGCCCGTAGGTCTCGCCCAGCTCGGTGAGGAGCGTCGCGATGGTCGCACCCCGATCGCGCGCCTCCGCAGCCAGGCCGAGGATCGCGATCGCCGCGGAGATGCCGTCCTTGTCGCGGACGGTCTCCGGGTTCACGAGGTAGCCCAGCGCCTCCTCGAATCCGAAGGCGATCCCCGGTGCGCGGGAGATCCACTTGAACCCCGTGAGCGTCTCGTGGAAGTCCAGTCCGTGATGCGCCGCGATGGCGCCGAGGCCGGGGGAGGACACCAGCGAGCACGCGAGGGACGCGCCGGGCGTTCCGGCCGCCGCGCGTGCCGCACGGGCGCCGAGCAGCAGCCCCACCTCGTTGCCGGTGAGGCGACGCCAGCCGCCCTCGGCGGTCTCATCGGGGATCGCGACGGCGAGGCGATCGGCATCCGGATCGTTCGCCAGGATGAAGTCCGCCTGCACGCGACGTGCACGCGCGAACGCCAGATCCATCGCGCCCGGCTCCTCCGGGTTCGGGAAGGACACCGTGCGGAAGGTCGCGTCGGGGTCGAGCTGCTCGCCGACCACCATGGGCTGCGGGTAGCCGGCGACGCGGAGGATGCGCGAGAGCGTCTCCCATCCGACGCCGTGCATCGCGGTGTAGACCCAGCGCAGGCCGGTCGCCGTCGAGGGCGCCGGAGCGACAGCCGCGGTGGCCTCGACGTACGCCGTCACGACGTCCTCGCCGGCCGTCTCGTACGCCGACGACCGCGGAAGGGCCTTCACATCGCCGGCATCCGCGATCCGCTGGATGTGCGCGGCGATCTCCGCGTCGGCGGGGGCGACGATCTGCGATCCCTGATTCTCGCCGCCCAGGTAGACCTTGTAGCCGTTGTCGTTCGGCGGGTTGTGGCTCGCCGTGACCATGACCCCGGCGTCGGCGCCGAGGTGGCGCACCGCGAAGGCGAGCACGGGCGTCGGCAGCAGACGGGGGAGCAGGATCGCGCGCAGGCCGGCCCCGGCGAAGATCTCGGCGGAATCCGTCGCGAACACCCGGGAGTTGCGGCGGCCGTCGTAGCCGATCACGACGGTCGGCGTGCGGCCATCGGACTTCTCGCGCAGGTACGCGGCGAATCCCGCGGCGGCCTGGGCGACGAGCACCCGGTTCATCCGGTTGCTGCCCGCTCCGAGCTCGCCGCGGAGCCCTGCGGTGCCGAAGGCGAGCCGGGTGCCGAAGCGGTCGGCCAGGTCGGCGGCTGCCGCCTCGTCGCCGCTCGCGGCGCGGGTGACGATGCCGGCGAGCTCGTCGCGCGTCTGCGCATCGGGGTCCTGACGCAGCCAGGCACGGGCCGTGGCGAGAAGCTCCTCGCTCATAGCGCCTCGATGACGTCGGCGAGCAGCTTGGTGATCACCGGCTCGGCGAGCTGACCGGCTTCGATGACCTCGGCGTGGCTGAGCGGCGTCTTCTGGATGCCGGCGGCCAGGTTGGTGATGAGGGAGAACCCGAGGATCTCCATGCCGGCCTGGCGGGCGGCGATCGCCTCGAGGGCGGTGGACATGCCGACGATGTGGCCGCCCATGTGCTTCGCCATCTGCACCTCGGCGGGGGTCTCGTAGTGCGGACCGGTGAACTGCGTGTAGACGCCCTCGTCGAGGGTGGGGTCGATGGTCCTGGCGATGTCGCGCAGACGCGTCGAGTACAGGTCGGTGAGGTCGACGAAGGTCGCACCCTCGAGGGGGGAGTCGGCGGTGAGGTTGATGTGATCGCTGATGAGCACGGGCTGGCCGGGCTTCCAGGTCTCGCGGATGCCGCCGGCGCCGTTGGTGAGGACCATGATCTTCGCCCCCGTGGCCGCGGCGGTGCGGACGGAGTGGACGACGCGGCGGACGCCGTGCTTCTCGTAGTAATGGGTGCGGGCGCCGATGACGAGGACGTTCTTGCCGTCGGGAGTGCGGATGCTGCGCAGGGTGCCGACGTGGCCCTCGAGGGCGGGCTTGGAGAAGCCGGTGACCTCGGTGGCCGGGATGGTCGCGACCGTCTCGCCGATGATGTCGGCGGCCTTGCCCCATCCGGAGCCGAGGGTGAGGGCGATGTCGTGCTTCTCGACGCCGCTCAGCCGCGCGATGTCGGCGGCGGCGGTCGCCGCCACCTCGAACGGGTTCGCGGTGGGGTCGTCGAGGGGGTTGCTGTGAATCTCGGGCATGGATCCACTCTAGGAAGGTGGAGGGCTCCCCGCCAGGATTGCGGAAGAATGGATTCCATGTCTTCCACCACTTTCGAGCGCACTCAGCGCGTCGCCGTTCTCGGCGGCGGTCCCGGCGGCTACGAGGCGGCTCTCGCCGCCGCCCAGCTCGGAGCCGAGGTGACACTGGTCGAGCGCGTCGGCGTCGGAGGATCCGCCGTCCTCACGGACGTGGTCCCCTCGAAGAGCCTGATCGCGACGGCCGACGCCGCCGTCGCGATCTCCGAGGCCAGCGACCTCGGCGTGCAGTTCTACGCGAAGGGCGAGCACGGCAAGCCGCTCAAGCCCGAGATCGCGATCAACCTCGCCGCCGTCAACAAACGGCTCATCGCCCTCGCGGGCCAGCAGTCCGAGGACATGCGCTCCACCCTGCTGGAGGCGGGTGTCCGCATCCTCTCCGGCCACGGCCGCATCGAGGGGGCGAACGCGATCGTCGTCTCCACCGGTCAGGGCGGAACCGACTTCGACCGCGTCGAGGCCGACACCATCGTGGTGGCGGTCGGCGCCTCTCCCCGCGAGCTGGACTCGGCGAAGCCCGACGGCAAGCGGATCCTCACGTGGACTCAGCTGTACGACATGAAGGCGCTCCCCGAGCACCTCATCGTGGTCGGCTCCGGTGTGACCGGGGCGGAGTTCGCCTCGGCATACATGAACCTCGGCGCGAAGGTGACGCTCGTCTCCAGCCGCGAGCAGGTGCTCCCCGGTGAGGACCAGGATGCGGCGCGCGTCCTGGAGAAGGTCTTCAAGCGCGGGGGGATGCAGGTGCTCTCCAAGGCGCGTGCCGACCGCGTCGAGGTCACGAAGGACGGCGTGACGGTCACGCTCTCCGACGGTCGCACGGTCGACGGCAGCCACTGCCTGATGGCGGTCGGCTCGATCCCCAACACCGCGGGCATCGGGCTGGAGGACGCGGGGGTCGAGCTCACCGAGTCCGGTCACGTCCGGGTCAACAAGGTGGCACGCACGTCCGTGCCCAACATCTACGCGGTCGGCGACTGCACGAACTTCTTCCCGCTGGCATCCGTCGCCTCCATGCAGGGTCGCACGGCGGTGTTCCACGCGCTCGGAGACATCGTCATCCCGCTCGAGCAGATCAAGATCACCTCGAACATCTTCACGGCGCCGGAGATCGCGACGGTCGGGTTCTCGGAGAAGGACGTGGAGGACGGCGTCGCGGACGGCCTCGTCTACAAGCTGCCGCTCGCCGCGAACCCCCGCGCGAAGATGATGGGCATCAAGGACGGCTTCGTCAAGCTGATCGCGCGCAAGGGATCCGGCACCGTCATCGGCGGCGTGATCGTCGCGCCGAAGGCCTCGGAGCTGATCTACCCGATCGCTGTCGCCGTCGAGCGTCGCCTGACGGTCGACCAGGTCTCGCGCGTCTTCGCGGCCTACCCCTCGCTGTCCAGCAGCATCACCGACGCGAGCCGCGCGATGCACCTGGTCAACGCGAACATCACCTGAGCGGACCGACACCGGTACGGAAAAGGCGCCCCGCCGGAGCGGGGCGCCTTTTCCGTACCGGTGGCTCAGCTGATCGTGAGCAGCTGGTGCCCTGCGGAGACCGTGGCGCCGGCATCCGCGTTGATGTTGCCGACGACGCCGTCCTTGTGGGCCTGCAGGGGCTGCTCCATCTTCATCGCCTCGAGGACGACGACGAGATCGCCCTTGACGACCTGCTGCCCCTCCTCGACCGCGATCTTGACCACTGTGGCCTGCATCGGGGACTTCACCGCGTCGCCGGAGGCGCCCGCGTTGACGGTCGTGGAGTGGCTGCGGCGCGACGGCGGAACAGCCGCGGGGCGCCCTGCCGTGCCCACGGCGGCGGCGACGCGGTCGGGGAGGCTGACTTCGAGGCGCTTGCCCCCGACCTCGACGACGACCGTGTGGCGCCCGCTGGTCTCGGCCAGCGGCTCCAGCTCGCCGTCCCAGGCGGGGATGTCGTTCACGAACTCGGTCTCGATCCAGCGCGTGTACACGCCGAAGACGCCGTCCTCCGCGGTGAAGGCCGGGTCGTTCACGACCTTGCGGTGGAACGGGAGGACCGTGGGAAGGCCAGCGACCTCGAACTCGTCGAGAGCACGGCGCGAGCGCTCGAGCGCCTCGGCGCGGTCCTTGCCGGTGACGATGATCTTCGCGAGGAGCGAGTCGAAGGCGCCGGAGACCGAGTCTCCGGCGGTGACGCCGGAGTCGAGGCGGATGCCGGGGCCGCCGAACGTCTTGAAGACGTGGATCGGGCCCGGCTGGGGCAGGAACCCGCGACCGGGGTCCTCGCCGTTGATGCGGAACTCGATCGAGTGGCCCTGGGGCTCGGGGTCGTCGTAGTCGATGGTGCCGCCGGCGGCGATGCGGAACTGCTCGCGCACCAGGTCGATGCCGGTGACCTCCTCGGACACGGGGTGCTCGACCTGCAGGCGCGTGTTCACCTCGAGGAACGACACGGTGCCGTCGGCGCCGATGAGGAACTCGCAGGTGCCGGCGCCGACATAGCCGACCTCCTTGAGGATCGCCTTCGACGACGCGTACAGCTGGCGGTTCTGCTCCTCGGTGAGGAACGGGGCCGGCGCCTCCTCGACGAGCTTCTGGTGGCGGCGCTGCAGCGAGCAGTCGCGAGTCGAGATGACCACGACGTTGCCCTCGGCATCCGCGAGGCACTGGGTCTCGACGTGACGCGGCTTGTCGAGGTACTTCTCGACGAAGCACTCGCCGCGGCCGAAGGCGGTGACCGCCTCGCGCGTCGCGGACTCGAAGAGCTCGGCGACCTCGTCGAGCTCACGGGCGACCTTGAGGCCGCGTCCGCCGCCTCCGTAGGCCGCCTTGATGGCGATGGGAAGACCGAACTCCTGCGCGAACGCGATGACCTCGTCGGCGCCGGACACCGGACCGGGCGTGCCGGGGGCGAGCGGTGCGCCCACCTTCTCGGCGACGTGACGTGCGGTGACCTTGTCGCCGAGCGCCTCGATGGCCTCGGGGGAGGGGCCGATCCAGGTCATTCCAGCGCCGATGACGGCGCGCGCGAACTCGGCGTTCTCGGCGAGGAAGCCGTAGCCGGGGTGCACGGCATCCGCTCCGGCACGGCGCGCGATCGACAGGATCTTCTCGATCTGCAGGTACGTCTCGGCGCTGGTGGCTCCGCCGAGGGCATAGGCCTCGTCGGCGAGCCGCGTGTGCAGAGCATCCCGATCCTGGTCGGCGTAGACGGCGACCGAGGCGATACCGGAGTCGCGTGCGGCGCGGATGATGCGTACGGCGATCTCGCCGCGGTTGGCGATGAGAACCTTGGCGATATCAGGCATGCTTGCCAGCCTAGCGAGAAGCCCGCCGATCTATTTGACGACTCTCCACAAGAAAAGACGAGAAACGTGTCGGGGTGCTACGACCACAGCGAGGTCCACGGCACGCCCAGCTCGGCGGCGAGGCGTCGCACCGTCGACAGCGACATGCCGACCACGGTCGACGGGTCGCCGTCGACGCGGGTGATGAACGCACCGCCCAGGCTGTCGACGGTGAACGCGCCGGCGACGTGGAGGGGCTCTCCCGTCGTCACATAGTCCGCGATCTCGGCATCGCTGATGTCGTCGGCGAAGGTCACGGACGCCTCGGCGACCGCCGTCGCCTCCGTCGGCGCCACGCCGGGAGAGACCCGGTACACGGAGTGACCGGAGTGCAGGATGCCGGTGGCGCCGCGCATCTCCCGCCAGCGCCTGGTCGCCTCCTCCGCCGTGTAGGGCTTGCCGTAGACGCGCCCCCCGAGCGCGAACATCGAGTCCCCGCCGATCACGAGCCCGTCGAACCCGCCCTCAGCGGTGAGCCGGTGCGCGACGTCCGCGGCCTTCGCCCTGGCGAGGAGGAGCACGAGCTCGGCCGGAGGCAGCTCCGCACCGCGCTCGGCGGCTGCCGCTGCCGCGACCGCGTCCTCGTCCACGTCGGGAGACAGGGTGAGCGGCTCGATACCCGCCTGACGCAGCAGCATGAGGCGGGCGGGGGAGGTGGAAGCGAGGCAGACGCGCATGTCCACCACCGTATCCTCGAAGAATGACTTCTTCCGCAGGACCGCTGCTCGATCTCGACATCACGGGGATCGCTCACGGCGGCACCTTCATCGCCCGCCACGAGGGCCGCGTCGTGTTCGTCTCCGATGCGATCCCCGGCGAGCGGGTGCGGGCGCGGCTCGACCCCTCGTCGACCGATGAGTCGCGCAGCTTCTGGCGCGCGGAGACGGTCGAGGTTCTGGAGCCGTCGGAGCATCGCCGACCGCACGTGTGGGCGGAGGCCGACGTCTCGCGCGACCCCGACGACCGTGCAGGCGGCGCGGACCTCGGCCACATCGCCCTGCCGCACCAGCGGACCCTGAAGAAGCAGGTTCTCGCCGAGGCGCTCGACCGGTTCGCGGGCGGTGGCATCGAGGCGCCCGAGATCGAGGCCGTCGACTCCGGCGACGGCACCGGATGGCGCACGCGGGTGAGCCTGCACGTCGACGACGACGGCATCGTCGGCCCCTACGCCGCGCGCAGTCACCGTGTGATCCCCGTGTCATCCCACCCCCTCGCGCGGCCGGCGGTCGCCCAGGCCGCTCTCGCGCTCCAGGGTGGCAAGCCCGGCCGCATCGATCTCGTCGAGCCCGGCGACGGGCGGGTGCGGATCATCCGGCACGAGGACTCGGGGCGGATGCCGCAGCGCGGCCGCCGCCGCGACCCGGAGGTCGTCTACGAGACGGTCGGCGACCGTCGCTTCCAGGTCGACGCAGGCGGCTTCTGGCAGGTGCATCCGCGTGCCGCATCCGTGCTCGACGCTGCCGTCTACGGAGTGCTCGACGGACACGTCGACGAGGCATCCACGCACTACGACCTCTACGGGGGCGTCGGGCTGTTCGGGGCGACGTTGGGCGATCTCGGCGCCACCGACGTCGTCACCGTCGAATCGAGCAAGAGGGCCACCGCCCATGCCAGCGAGAACCTCTCGAGCATCGACGCCACCGCCGTCACCGCCCGTGTCGACCGCTACCTGGCGTCGCTCCCCTCCAACGCGAACGCGGGCGCCGTCGTGCTCGACCCGCCGCGCGCTGGTGCGGGCAGGGCGGTCGTCGACGCGCTGCACGCGCTGGCGCCCGACGCCATCGCCTACGTCGCATGCGATCCGGTCGCCCTCTCGCGGGATCTCGGCACGTTCCGGGGTCACGGATGGACCGTCTCCACGCTGCGGGCCTTCGATCTCTTCCCCCATTCCCACCACTTCGAGGTGGTCGCTCTTCTCACTCGGTGACACGAGACCGTAAAGCATCTGGACGAACTCAGTAGGCTGGACGGATGAGCAGGGTCGCACTCATCGATGATCACGAGTCCGTCCGCCTCGGACTCGAGGCGGCGTGCGCGCGTGACGGCGAGCAGACGGTGGTCTTCTCCGGCAGCACGGTCGCCTCGTACCTCGACTGGCGTGCGGCCTCAGGAGAGGCGCCGGCGGATGTCGTCGTGCTCGATCTCACCCTCGGAGACGGCACGACCGTGACCGAGAACGTCATGGCTGTGGTCAACGACGGCGCGAGCGTGGTCATCCACAGCGTCGCCGATCGGCCCGCGGCTGTGCGGGAAGCGCTCTCCGCCGGAGCTGCGGGAGTGGTGAGCAAGTCCTCCGCGCTCGACGACGTCCTCGACGCGATCCGCACGGTGGCGCAGGGCGAAGCGCTCAACAACGTCGAGTGGGCGAGTGCGGTCGACGGGGACAGGGACTTCGCCGACGCGCAGCTCTCCTCCAGAGAGCGCGAGGTGCTGCGCCTGTACGCCACCGGTCTGCCGCTCAAGGCGGTCGCCGAACGGCTGGGGGTCGCGTACTCCACCGCGAAGGAGAACATCTCGCGCATCCGCGTGAAGTACGTCAGCGTCGGGCGCCCGGCTTCGACGAAGGTCGATCTGCTCCGGCGCGCGATGGAGGACGGAATCGTGGCCGCCGGCGGTGCGCCGAGTGCCGGCTGACACGCTCAGCATCCGCGAAGCCTGGAGCAAGATCCCTTCTCCCGGCGGGGCCGAGACCGGCTTCGAGAGGTTCACGGGCAAGCGCATGGAGCGCATCCTCGCGACCGTGGCCGCGATCGGCTCCGCCGCATTGGGCGTACAGGCATTGATCGCCGCGGTCGCATCGCTGTCCCTTCCGGACGCTCCGCAGGTGGCGATGCTGCTGGTGGTCTTCGTGCCGCTCATCGCGATGCTGATCGCCTGTCTGATCGGACGCGGGGTCCGCACGACATCGGGCATCTTCGCGGTCGCCTACGTGCTCGCGCTCGCCGTCTGGCCCGTGGTCGTCGATCAGCGGATCAAGGTCGCCGCGGAGCAGCCGTGGATCTTCTTCCTCGTCAACGTCGGAGTGGTGGCGGCGATGCTCGCGTTCCCGCTCTGGCTCCAGTTCACCTGGGCCGCGGGGATGCCGTTCGTCTACGGCTACGTGCGCCTCGTGCAGGGCGAGTTCTCGCGGGAGTTCTGGGTGACCACCGCGTTCGACGTGTCGTTCACGCTGATCCTCGGCATCGTGATCATCTCCCTCGGCTGGATGTTCCGCTCGGTGGCCTCCGGCGTCGACGACGTCCGGGGGCGGGCGGTGTCGGCCTATGCCGCAGCCGCCGCGGCAGCCGCGGCGGAGGAGGAGCGCGTGGCGATGTCCGCGCTCATGCACGACAGCGTGCTGGCCGCACTGATCGCCGCTGAGCGTGCGGAGGGGGAGCGCGCCAAGGATCTCGCCGTCGCCATGGCGCGGGAGGCGCTCACGAGGCTCGCCAACACCGAGGCGGCCGTCGCCCAGGAGGGCAGTGACGAACCGGTCGCCGTCGCGCAGATCGTCGCGGAGCTGCGCAGAGCCCTCTCCGAGCTCGGCGCCGATGCGATCGTCGAGGAGCGCGGCGGCATCGGGCTCCTTCCAGGGCGCGTCGCACGGGCGCTCGTCCTCGCCGCGAGGCAGGCGCTCGGCAACTCCGTCACGCACGCGGGCGGCAGGGGGCTGCACATCATCGCCGAGGGGCGCGGGGACGAGGGGATCCGGGTCACGATCAGCGACAGCGGCCCTGGGTTCGACATCGAGGCGATCGGGGCCGACAGGCTCGGCATCCGCGCGTCGATCCTCGCGCGCATGGCCGGCGTCGCCGGAACCGCGTCGATCGACTCCGGCGAGGCCGGCACGGTCGTCACTCTCGGCTGGGAACGCTCATGAACCGCACCGTGCGCAGTGTGGCGACACTGCTCGCCGTCGGCTTCGCGATGTACTTCGCTGCCAGGGGAGTGTGGTGGATCGAACAGCCCAGCGCGCCCCTGCTGATGGTCGCCGCGATCGCGGTGTACCTCGTCGTCGTGAACATCGCGATCCTCTGGGGTTCGGCCACGACCGTGCGGATGCCGCTCTGGGCGGGTGTCTCCGCGGCGGTGTCGAGCTTCCTGATCCCGAGCCTCGCCACCCATTCGCTGGACGCCGCCTACCGCACGGCCCCGTTCGCGACGTGGTACATCGGCGGCATCGGGCTGCTCGGTGTCGTCTGCATCGTCCGTCGACGCTTCCTCATCGGATGGATCACGCTGCTGGGGCTCGTCGTGGTCTCGTCGATCCATCTGGGTCTGCTCGTCTCGCTCTCCCTGGGGCTCGTCGGGTCGATCATGTGGGTCGTGGTGGCGCGGCTCCTCGTGCTGTTCTGGGATCGGGCGATCCGCGACACCGAGAGACTGGCCGACATCCAGCAGGCCGTTTCCGCATGGCATGCGACCCAGCAGGTCCGTCAGCGCGAACGGCGGCTTCGCACCCAGTTCGCTCTGGCCGTCGCCGGTCCCGTGCTCAGCCGCACGGTGGCCGCGCACGGCGACCTCACGGAGGAGGAACGCCTCGAGGCGAGGCTGGCCGAAGGGCGGCTCAGGGATGAGCTCCGCGGGGCGGATCTGCTGAACGACGCGGTGCGCGACGCGATCGCCGACGCTCGGCGCCGGGGCGTCGCGGTGACGGTGTTCGACGAGGGCGGTCTCGACGAGATCGGGGAGGAGCGTCGCGCCGAGATCCGCGATGAGCTCGCCAGGGTGCTCGCGGATGCTCATGCCGATCGCGTCATCGTCCGCGCCGCACGCGACGAGAGAGTCGCGGTGACGGTCGTGGGCCGTGCCAGCGCCGGCTCGTCGAGCGACGACGACTCCGTCGATCTCTGGCACGAGATTCCGCGAGACCCGGCGGCGCGATAACGGCGCCCCCATCTCGGCTCTGATCGGGGGAGGGGGTCAGAGCCGAGAGAGAAGAGAGTGGGCGAGGGGCGGCGAAGCCGCCCGCCCCTCGCCGTTGCGGCCCAGTTACCCGAAAACTGTCCGCTGGTGGCCGATCATCGTCTGTCTACCCTGGGACAGAGAGACCAGCCGAACGCGAAGCGTCCCCCTAAGTCTCTCCCTTCGGGGAAACGTTGTCTGTAGGTATTTTGGGGGACACGAATCGGCGGCGGATGCGGAAGGATAGGACGATGGGCATACGCCGAGGTACGAATCTCCCCCGCATGGGTGACTTCAATCAGTCCGTGATCCTGGAGGCGATTCGTCGTTCCGGTGAGGGGCTCAGCAGGATCGAGCTCGCCGACGCCACGGGCCTCTCGGCGCAGACGGTGACGAACATCACGCGGCGACTGCTCGAGGATGGTCTGATCACCGAGGCGGGGCGCACGATCAACGGGCCAGGGAAGCCCCGGATCACCCTGCGACTGGTCGCGGACAGCCGCTTCTCGATCGGCATCCACCTGGATCCGGCCGTGATCACCTTCGTGCTCCTGGATCTCACCGGATCGGTCGTGCGCCGCCGGGTCGTCCGGACGCCCGCGAAGGATCCGCGACGGATCGTCGATGTCATGGCGCAGGCCGTGGACATTCTGATCGCCGATGCCGGTGTGGCTCGCGATGATGTCGCAGGCATCGGCGTGGCGGCGCCTGGGCCGCTGGATGCCGCCAAGGGCACCGTCATCGATCCTCCGAAACTGCACGGATGGCACCGGGTCCCGCTGCGAGCCGTCCTGGCGGAGGCGACCGGATTCGACGTGACCCTGGAGAAGGACACGACGGCGGCCGCGGTGGGGGAGCTGTGGACCGGCCACGGGCCCGCCGACGACTCGTTCCTCTTCGTGTACCTCGGAACGGGGATCGGAGCGGCCCTGGTGCGCGACGGGGACCCCGCGCGCGGCTCGACACGGAACTTCGGCGAGATCGGACACATCATCGTCGACCCCGACGGACCGTCCTGCCTGTGCGGGATGCGCGGGTGCGTCGAGGTGGTGTGCACCCCGCAGGCGATCGTCGAGCAGGCCGAGCGCGCCGGAGTCTTCGTCGACGACCGGGAGGGCAGCGATGTCGGGGCCGTCGAGGCGCGCTTCACGCTGCTGTGCGAGCGGGCTGCCTCCGGTGACGAGCCCGCTCTGCAGGTGCTGCGTCGTGCAGCCGAGCATCTGACGGTGCTGATCGCGGCCCTGACCAATGTCCTCGACGTCGACAGGGTCGTGCTGGGAGGCCCGTTCTGGTCTCGCCTGGCCGAGGTGTACCTGGCCGAGATCCCGACGCTCCTGGACAGGCTCAGCGCCACGAAGGCCGTGCACACGCTCCCCGTGGACGGCACGGTGGTCGGCGATGACGTCGGCGCGGTCGGTGCGGCATGCGTCGTGCTCGACTCGGTGCTCACCCCGCGGGCATCCGACCTCTACCTGGAGGAGTGACCTCCGGCGCGGGGATTTCGGCGCGCCCTCTTGACATCAATAACTCTAATCGATGTATTATTGCGTGTGCGCCGATCTGGGGAGACCGCGGTATCTGATTCCGCTGTCGATTCGGCGAAAGTGTGTCTGCGCGATCCGTGGGCTGGGGGGCCCGCGGATCCGCAGACTCTCTCACGCGGCCGCGGTGTACCGCGCACGGAATCGCGGGATCACCCCGAGAAGCGCCCCCACGGGATGTCGCGGCGCAACGGCGTGCGCAGCGATCGCTGGGTGCGCGCCCAGGCGGAGACGCGGGTCTCCGCCGCGACCGCGGCTTCCTCTTCGCGTGCGTAGGCGTCGCTGACGACCGCGATCAGGGCGGCGAGCTCTTCCTCGGTCGCCGTGCCGTGTGTGATCTCGACGGTCGGCGGAAGGGATTCTGACGGATCCATCACAGCGGGATGTTCCCGTGCTTCTTCGGGGGCAGCTCCGCACGCTTGCCCCGGAGCGCTCGCAGAGCCTTCGCGATCGAGACGCGCGTGTTCGCGGGCTCGATGATGCCATCGATCTCTCCGCGTTCCGCGGCGAGGAACGGACTCGTGACGCTGTACGTGTACTCGTTGGCGAGGCGCGTGCGCACGGCTGCAACGTCTTCGCCGGCCTCTTCGGCCTTCTTGATCTCGCCGCGGTACAGGATGTTCACGGCGCCCTGGCCGCCCATGACCGCGATCTCGGCCGTCGGCCAGGCGAGGTTCACATCGGCGCCGAGCTGCTTCGAGCCCATCACGATGTACGCGCCGCCATAGGCCTTGCGCAGGATCACGGTGACCAGCGGCACCGTCGCCTCGGCGTAGGCGTAGATGAGCTTCGCACCGCGTCGGATGACGCCCGTCCACTCCTGATCGGTGCCCGGCAGGTAGCCGGGCACGTCGACGAGCGTCACGATCGGGATCGAGAACGCATCGCAGAAGCGGACGAACCGGCTGGCCTTCTCGCCGGCCTCGATGTTCAGCGTTCCGGCCATCTGCGACGGCTGGTTGGCGATGATGCCGACGGAGCGGCCCTCCACGCGGCCGAAGCCGATCACGATGTTCGGGGCGAACAGCGGCTGGACCTCGATGAAGTCGCCGTTGTCGACGACGTGCTCGATGACGGTGTGGATGTCGTAGGGCTGGTTCGCGGAGTCGGGGATGATCGTGTTCAGCGTGCGGTCGGCATCGGTGGTCTCCCATTCGAAGCCGCTCTCGTACCCCGGGATCTCCGCCATGTTGTTGTCGGGAAGGAAGCCGAGCAGCGTGCGCGCGTAGTCGATCGCGTCGTCTTCGTCCTCTGCGAGGTAGTGCGCGACGCCGGAGCGGGTGTTGTGCGTCAGCGCACCGCCGAGCTCCTCCATGCCCACGTCCTCGCCGGTGACGGTCTTGATGACGTCGGGGCCGGTCACGAACATCTGGCTGGTCTTGTCGACCATGATGACGAAGTCGGTGAGCGCGGGTCCGTACACCGCGCCGCCGGCTGCCGGCCCCATGATGATCGAGATCTGCGGGATGACACCGGAGGAGCGGGTGTTCAGACGGAAGATCTCGCCGTACTTGCTGAGGGCGAGCACGCCCTCCTGGATGCGCGCGCCGCCGGAGTCGAGGATGCCGATGATGGGCATGCCTCCGGTGAGGGCGAACTCCATGATCTTGATGATCTTGTCGCCGGAGACCTCGCCGAGCGATCCGCCGAAGGTCGTGAAGTCCTGCGAGTAGACCGCGACGGTGCGTCCGTGGATCGTGCCGACGCCGGTGACGACGGAATCGCCGTACGGGCGGTTGCGGTCCATGCCGAACGCGGTCGTGCGGTGGCGCACGTACTCGTCGAACTCGACGAAGCTGCCGGGGTCGACGAGGAGCTCGATGCGCTCGCGGGCGGTCATCTTGCCCTTCGCGTGCTGCTTCTCCTGCGCGACCTTCTCAGCGTCGACAACGGCTTCGTTGTAGCGCGCGCGGAGGTCTGCGATGCGGCCGGCGGTGGTCAAGAGTTCGGGCTTTTCCGTCACGATTTCCACCCTAGCGTCGGGGCGGGCATGACCGTTGGATGCTCGCCACAACGGGGCGCCGGATCCTTTGGCGACTCTCGTCGAAGGATCCGGCTCATCTCTTCGCCGTCCAGGAACCGCCGTTCTCCCAGAACCGGCCGATGTCCTCCAGCGGGCGTCCCTTGGTCTCCGGTGCCAGCCAGGTGACGAAACCGAAGGCGAGCACAGCGATCACACCGAAGATCGCGAAGGTGCCCGCGCCGCCCGCCGACTGGAGGAGCGAGGGGAAGACGAGCCCCACGATGACGTTCGCGACGAGGTCGGCCGTGAGCATGACGGTCGCTCCGAGAGCACGCAGATGCGCGGGCATGGCCTCTCCGGCGTAGACCCACACGAGGGATCCGAAGCCGAAGGTGAAACCGGCGGTGAAGAGGATCAGCCCGATGAAGCCCAGCACGGTGAGCGCTCCGTCGAACGCCCCGCCGCCGACGAGGAACACGCCGACGAGGAGGGCGTTCGCCGCGATCATCGTTCCGATGCCGATGAGGAGCACGGGGCGGCGCCCCATGCGGTCGATCACGAGCAGAGCGATGAAGACCGCGATGAGACCGGCGACCTGGACGAGGGCACTGAGCCCGAGCTGGGTCACGTGGTCGGTGTAGCCCATCGACTTGAAGATGCTCGGGCTGTAATAGACGATCGCGTTGATGCCGGTCGCCTGAACGAAGAACCCGAGTCCGACCACGAAGAGCGTGGCGCGAAGGAAGGGCGGTCGCAGCAGGTCGAGCCAGCCGGAGGTGTGGGCGGTCGCGAATCCCGCGGTGATGGTCTCGATCTCGGCATCGATGTCGATGGCGTCGCCCTCGATCTGGGTGAGGGCCTTTCTCGCCTCGGCCGTGCGCCCCTTCATGATGTACCAGCGCGCCGTGTCGGGGAGGCGCAGGAGCAGCACGGTGATGATGATTCCCGGAACGGCGGCGAGCCCCAGCATCCATCGCCAGCTCCCGGTCGGCGCGAGCGCCATGGCGATGAGGTAGCCGAGGACGATGCCCGACACCGTCGCCACCTGATACAGCACGAGGAAGGCGCCTCGTGAGCGGGTCGGTGCGGACTCCGCAACGAACACCGGGACGACGACGACCGAGACCCCGATCGTGAGTCCGAGGAGGAAGCGAGCCGCGATCAGGAACTCCAGGCTCGGAGCGATGCCGCTCAGCAGCGAGAAGAGGGTGAAGGTCGATGCGACGAGGACCATCGTCGGCTTCCGGCCGATGCGGTTCGCCAGTGCGCCGCCGAAGAGCGCGCCTGCGATCTCTCCCACGACCACCGTGGTGGCCAGAAGGCCCTGTCCTGCGGCGTCGAGTCTGAACTCCTCGGTGAGATAGATGAGCGCTCCGCCGATGTTCGACGAGTCGTAGCCGTAGATGATCCCGACGGTTGCGGCCGCGACGCCGATCATGATCGCGAGACGCGTCAACCTCGGCGTCTCCGTGAGTGCGTGCATCTCGCTGCCTTCCTTCGGCCGATGCACCAGATGCGGCCTGTGTGGTGAGAACGGCCCTCGCGACGGTTTCGTGTCAACTCGGACCGATGCCGACGGATCGGATGCGTGGTCGATCGTCGTCATGCGACGAACCTCCACACGTACTCCAACCCGTCTGCCTGACGGAACCAGGCTACGGTCACGATCACCTCGTCGAGGTCAGCCGCGCACAGGCACACCTCGATCTGCTCGGCGGGGAGGACCTGCCCCCACAGTTGCGTGCGATCCCGACCGCCGTCATCCCGGAACACTCGCACGAAGTCGGCGGGTTCTGCCGCGTGGTTGATCACGAGGGGGTGGGCGGGATCCGCACGCGAGACGTGCCAGGGAACGCGGTACGCGGAGGGGAACGGAACGAAGGAAGGGACAGCGGGTCTCGGCATGCGGGTCACGCTAGGAGCGGCCGCCGACCTTCTGTCCCCGCGTCGGACTCGAGCCCGAAGGATCTGTGGAGAACGGATCAGCGATCGGTCGCTGTGGACGATGAATCGGCTCCGAGGTCATCGGGCAGGGCGTGTGAACCGAGGCTCTCCACCTCCGCCGTGTCCGACTTCGGGCGTCGACCGACGGAGAGCGCCTTGCGGCCGGCCCAGGTCACTCCGCGTGCGGCCGTGCCGGCCGCGCTCGCCACAGCGCCGCCGACGAACTGCGCGCCGTGCAGCATCCGCAGCTCGAGCTTCTCCGCGCCGTCCACCGGTTCCAACTCGACCGGCAGTCCGACAGGAGCGGCGCCGAAAGCGCGGTGCGAAGTGGTCAGCACCCTCCTGCCGAGAATGTGGTTGCCGGTGCCGCCGATGACCGCACCGACACCGAACGGCAGTGCCTTTCCGATGAACGACGCCCCGCCCTTCGCTGCGAACTGCTTCACGAACATGCTCTTGAGCTGATCGACCATGGGCCCGACGGCGGCGCGGGGGAGCGATTTCGTCACGAGCTCGCCCCAATAGGCCGTTCTGGTGCCTCCGCGCCCGGCTGCCTGTCCGGCGAGCTGGCCGACCAGCGCGACGCCCTCCTTGCCGAGCATCAGAGTCATGACCAGAGCTCGCGCACGATCGGGATTCGAGACGGCGATGCCGTGCACCTCCGCGACGGACTGAGCGAAGAGTGCGGTCGACTCGACGAAGCCCAGCGTCTCGACCCCGGAGAGCGCGAGCGTGACGCCTGTTCCGATGCCGGGGATCACCGCCGTCGCCCCCACGGCGGCGCCGCCGGTCGTCACGGCGGCGAGGTATCGCATCTCGAGGATGCGGATGATCTCCGCCGGCGTCGCGTGCGGGTGCCGAAGACGGATGCTCCGGATGTGCGCGAGCACGAGAGGCCGCTGGATCGACAGCACGCGATCGAGACCGCGGATCGCGAACGGATGCTCGTCCGAACCGGTCGGCGGTACTCCCTTGTCCCACGGCGAGCCGTCAGGGAGGGAATGGATCTTCTGCACCTTCGTCCCCATGACTCAGATACTAGGGAGCGCACCCGCGAAAACGCCGAATGCCCGCCCCCGGAGGGGCGGGCATTCGGACGAAGCAGCAGCGGATCAGACGAAGAGGTTCGCCCGCTCGAGGTCTTCTGCGAAGTCGACCTCGACCGCGTACAGGTCGGAGACGTCCATCGGCTCGAGCAGGATGCCGTCTTCGGCGATCGCGAGTTCGAGGCCGCGCTCGAAGTAGTCCTGGTCCTCGACACGCTGCAGCTGGCGCATGAAGGCCTTCTTGTGAGCGGAGGAGATGTAGTTGATGCCGACGGCCTCGCCGAGACCGCCCTTGACGGTCTTGGACAGCTCCTTGATGAAGCCCTCGGCGGTGACCGTGTACTTCACCTCTTCGTCGCTGACCTTGGAGGTGTTGACCGTGACGAACGACTGGTCGCGCTCGATGTACGCGGCGGCGCGGCCGAGGATCATCGGGTCGAAGACGACGTCGCCGTTCATCCACAGCACGCCGGACTTGCCCGTCGCTCCGAGTGCGCGCAGCAGGCTCTTCGACGTGTTGGTCTCGTCGTAGCGCTCGTTGTGGACATAGTTGACGTGGGGGAACGCCTCGATGACGGTCTCGGCGCGATAGCCCACCACCGTGGTGATGCGAGCGTCGGAGCCGAAGGCCGCGCGGATGTTGTCGTGCTGCTGGCGCATGATCGTGCGGCCGTCGCTCAGTTCGGTGAGCGGCTTCGGCAGTGCACGGCCGAGGCGCGAGCCCATGCCTGCGGCGAGGATGACGGTCTGAAGAGTCACGAGTGCTCCTAAAGGAAAGTGTGTTCACGGTCGGTTCACCGACCAGACACTTCTTCGTGCCGAGTTCATGGTAGCGATTCGGGCTGAGAAGGCCCGGGGCTTTGGGGCCCCGTTGCCATTTCGTGATCGAGTACACACGGAACACTCAGATTCGAGCGACATCCGTCAGGACTCAGGATATACGGCTGATTCGGAGGGCGAAATGTTGCGTCGGACCGGATATGGCGGGACCCCGTTGATACCCTCGAACAGTGACTGCTTCCCCCGACGACCGCACCGAAGAGGTGGGCGACGCCGCGAGCACGCCTGCGAAGAAGACACCGGCGCGAAAGGCGCCGGCGAAGAAGCCTCCGGTGAAGCGCGCTCCCGCGAAGTCAGCGGCCTCGAAGGCCGCCACCACCGTCGAGGCGATCGCCGAGCCGGCTCGCACGGAGGACGCGGAGACGCCGCGCACGCCGAAGAGGACGACCGCGGCCGCGGCGCGCACCGCTGCCGCGAAGAACTCGGCCGCGCGAGCGACCGCTCCGCGTGGCACCTCGTCGACGGCTCGAGCCGCGGCCGCGAAGGCCGGAACCGCCGCGGCGAAGAGCCCGGCTCCCCGGACCACGCCCGCGAAGACCGCAGCGGCGAAGGCCGCAGCCGAACGCACGGCGGCGGCGAAGACCTCCGCGCGCACGGCCACGGCGAAGACCAACTCCGCCAGGACCGCAGCTGCCAAGACCGCAGCTGCGAAGCGCGCCGAGGCGAAGGCCGCCGAGGAGGCGAAGGCTGCCGAGGAGGCGAAGGCTGCCGAGGAAGCGAAGGCCGCTGAGGCTCCCGTCGCGGTGGAGTCGACGTCGGACCTGATCGAGGAGATCGTCGTCGAAGAGCACGAACCTGTCGAGCACGCATCGGCGCCGGGGGAGTCTCCGACGCAGGAGGACCTCCCTGTGGCCGAGCACGTTCCGGCCGACGAGGTCGTGATCGAGGAGGTGGACAGCCCCGAGACGGACAGCCCCGAGGTGGACAGCGTCGAGGAGATCACCCCAGGTGCGGCGGCATCCGATCCTGCCGAGACCTCCGAGCCTGCGCGCGACATGCCCGCGGATTCCGGGACCGAGGCGATCCGCATCCGCGGCCTCGTGAAGAGCTTCGGCGACCACACCGCGGTCAACGGCATCGACCTCACCGTCCCGGCCGGATCCTTCTACGGCATCGTCGGACCGAACGGCGCGGGCAAGACGACCACGCTGTCGATCGTCGCCGGGCTGCTCAGGTCCGATGCCGGCAGCGTGGTGATCTGCGGCATCGACCAGGCCGCCCAGCCCCTCGCCGCCAAGCGGGTGATGGGCGTGCTTCCCGACCGGCTCCGCACGTTCGACCGGCTCACCGGTCGTCAGCTCCTCTTCTACTACGGGCTGCTCCGGGGGCTCGCCTCCGACGTCATCGAGAAGCGCGTCGGAGATCTCGCCAGGGCGTTCGATCTCGGCGACGCGCTCGGCCGTGTCGTCTCCGACTACTCAGCGGGCATGACGAAGAAGATCATGCTCGCCGGCGCGATGATCCACTCACCGCGGGTCCTCGTCCTCGACGAGCCCTTCGAGGCCGTCGACCCTGTCTCTTCCGCTGTCATCCTCGACATCCTGCGGGCCTACGTGTCGCACGGCGGAACCGTCATCCTCTCCAGCCACGGCATGGACCTCGTGGAGCGCGTCTGCTCGCGGGTCGCGATCATCGTCGGCGGCGACGTGCTCGCCGAGGGGACGATCGAGGACGTGCGCGCCGGACAGACGCTGGAAGCGCGGTTCGTCGAGCTCTCCGGCGGTATCGGCGAAGTGGAGGGGCTCGAGTGGCTGCACACGTTCTCCGACTGAGGGCTGCGCTCCTGATCGGGGCGCTGCGCGGCGAACGACGGGGACGCACCCTCGTCATGCTCGTCGTCGTCGTGGCGATCACGGCGGTCGTCTGCGCCGCGGTCCTGAGCCTCGACGACGTGCCTGTCGCCGTCGCGCGCACCGTGATCGTGCTCGGCAGCGCCGCGATCCTCCTGGGCTTCCTGGTCGGTCCGATCCTCGTCGGAGCCGTCGACCAGCTCGATCCCCGTCGGTTCGCCGTGTTCGGCGTCGATGAGAAGCAGATGCCGTGGATACTGGTGCTGGCCGCCTTCGTCAGCGTGCCGAGTGTCGCTCTCCTCGCGGTGAACGTCTGCGTGTGCGTCGTCGCGGTGCAGCTCGGCGCCCCCTGGCCCGCCGCCGTCCTGATGACCCTGCTCGGGGTGCTGACCACGCTGCTGGCCTCGCGCATCGGCATGGCCGTGAACGCGCTGGTGCTCCCGGAGCGGCGCTCCCGCGAGCTCACGGCGCTGTTCGCCCTCGCCCTCGTCGTCATCGCGTTCCCCGTCGCCGTCTTCCTCGCCTCCCTTCGCTGGGACGGGCATGTGCCGGGCGCCGTGGCGTCGATCACCGACACCGTCGGCCTCACACCGCTCGCAGCGAGCCCCGGCTTCCTCTTCGCCGTGGCCGTCGACGACACGGCAGGATCCTGGGTCGCCGGCATCATCGCCGTGCTCACGGCCGCGGTGCTCTGGGTCGTCTGGAGTTGGCTGGTCAGACGGCTGCTCACCACGACCGAACGGCCGGTGACCTCTCGGGAGCGCACCGGACTCGGCTGGTTCGGTCTCCTGCCCTCCAACGCGTTCGGCGCGATCGCGGCCCGCAGCCTGGTCTACTGGCTCCGCGATCGCCGCTACATCATGAACCTCATCGTGGTGCCCGTCGCCGGCGTCCTCACGGTGTTCCCGCTGCTGGTCGCGGGCGTCCCGCTCGAGATCGCCGCGCTCGTCCCCGTGCCGGTGATGGCCCTGTTCTTCGGCTGGCTCCCGCACAACGACGTCGCCTACGACTCGACCGCCCTGTGGACGCACATCGCGAGCGGGGTTCGCGGCATCCCGGATCGGCTGGGGCGCCTTGTGCCCGTCGTGCTCGTCGCCGTGCCCGTGCTCGCGATCGCGGTGCCGCTGACGCTGCTCTGGATCTCCGACTGGCGGCTGCTCCTGCCCCTGACGGGCCTCGCCGCGAGCCTGCTCTTCTCGGCGCTCGGCATCTCCAGCATCGTCTCCGTCGTCGCGCCCTACGCGGTGTCGCGCCCCGGCGACAGCCCGTTCCAGCAGCCGCAGCGGCCGACCTCGCGCGGAGCGTTCGGTCCGGCGGCCGCGTTCCTCGGCGCCATCGTCCTGAGCATCCCGACGATCTGGCTGTTCGTGCTCACGATCGTCGAGGGCTCGGAGTTCGCCCCCGCCACGCTGTGGGCAGGGATCGCGACAGGCGCCGGTGCGCTGGTGATCGGGGTCGCCGTCGGCGGTCGCGTGTTCGAGCGCGGAGGCGAACGTCTCATGGAGTTCGTCGAGACCGCGTGAGACCCGCCCGCTGAGCTCCTCGCGCGACTAGACTCGCGGGATGAGTACTCCGCTGGACAGCCCCGATCAGGGCGGCGTGGCAACGCTTGATCGCGAACTGGAAGAGCTCCTCCGAGAGGAGAACCTCGAACCGGGCGACCACGAGCGTTTCTCGCATTACGTGAAGAAGGACAAGATCCTCGAGTCCGCGATCACCGGCAAGCCGGTGCGCGCGCTGTGCGGCAAGAAGTGGACGCCGGGTCGCGACCCGGAGAAGTTCCCGATCTGCCCCACCTGCAAGGAGATCTACGAGTCGATGGTCGGCTGACCGACGTCAGTCGGCGTCGACGAACACCGTCGGGATCGCCGGGTCGGACTTGCTGAGCGCGAGGGCGCGAACGGGCAGTTCCTCGCGCACTCGAAGATGGTGCGCGCGAGCGGATGCCGTGCCTTCGACGCCCTCGTAAGAGGTGTCGATGTCTCCCGCTTCGACGAATGTCACCTGCAGCGGGCGGCCCTGCGGATGCTCCGACGGGGTGTCGAGCTTCTCGAAACCGTCGGAGACGACCACGGTCTCCTCCGACGCCACGCCGTCGGTCAGCGTGCGGAACGCCGCCTTCCTGCCTCCGTGTGACGCCTTGTCGGCCGAGGCCTTGGCGACGCCGATCCAGGCGCCGTCGGAGTCCTGCCGGGCGACGAGCTTGTAGACCATGCTCGCCGTCGGGTAGCCGGAGCCGGTGACGACGGAGGTTCCCACGCCGTAGGCATCGACGGGTGAGGCGGCGAGTGCCGCGATCGCGTACTCGTCGAGGTCGCTGGTGACGGTGATCCTGGTGCCCGTGGCTCCGAGCTCGTCGAGCTGCGCCCTGACCTCCGCCGCGACGATCGGCAGGTCGCCGGAGTCGATGCGCACTCCGCCGAGTCCGGTGCCGGCGACGCGGATCGCGGTCTCGACGCCGGTGCGGATGTCGTAGGTGTCGACGAGCAGCGTGGTGCCGGTGCCGAGGCTGTCGATCTGCGCGCGGAAGGCGTCCTCCTCGCTGTCGTGCAGAAGCGTCCAGGAGTGGGCGGCCGTGCCCATGGTGGGCAGGCCCCATCGGCGACCGGCCTCGAGGTTGCTCGTGGCGCCGAAGCCGGCGATGTACGCGGCACGGGCGGCGGCCACGGCGGAGTGCTCGGCGGCCCGTCGCGATCCCATCTCCGCCAGCGGGCGCTCGCCCGCGGCGATGCTCATGCGCGATGCCGCGGTCGCGACGGCGGAGTCGTGGTTGAGGACGCTGAGGGCCAGAGTCTCCAGCACGACGGCGTCCGCGAAGGTCCCCTCCACCGTGAGGATGGGGGAGCCGGGGAAGTACAGCTCGCCCTCGCGGTAGCCGCGGATCGATCCGGTGAAGCGGTAGTTCTCGAGGTAGGTCAGCGAGTCGGCATCGACCACGTCGTTGTCGCGCAGGAATCGCAGCTCGTCGTCGCCGAAGCGGAAGTCCCGAAGGAGGGTCAGCAGGCGCCCTGTACCGGCGACCACGCCGAACCGGCGTCCACCGGACAGGCGGCGCGAGAACAGCTCGAACACGCTCGGGCGCGACGCGGTGCCGTCACGGAGCGCGGCGGCGAGCATGGTCAGTTCGTAGCGGTCGGTCAGAAGCGCCGTCGACGTCGTCATGGGCTTCAGCTTAGTGAGCGCGGCGGAGAGCGCGTCGTGTGCGCGCGGGTAGGCTGGGGAGTCATGAATGACGCCCCGATCGGAATCTTCGACTCCGGTGTCGGCGGGCTCACGGTGGCGAGGGCCATCAGGGCCCAGCTGCCCCGTGAATCGTTCGTGTACATCGGCGACACGGCGCACTCGCCGTACGGTCCCAAGCCGATCGCAGACGTGCGACGCTACTCGCTCGAGGTCCTCGACACCCTGGTCGACCAGGGCGTGAAGATGCTGGTGATCGCGTGCAACACCGCGTCTGCCGCGATGCTCCGCGACGCCAGAGAGCGCTACGACGTCCCCGTGGTCGAGGTGATCGGACCGGCCGTGCGCCGCGCCGTCTCGACCACGCGCAACGGACGCGTCGGCGTGATCGGCACGGTCGGGACGATCGGCTCCCGCGCCTACCAGGACATGCTCGAGGTGAACGAGACGCTCGAGGTCTTCACGGCCGCGTGCCCGCGGTTCGTCGAGTTCGTGGAGGCCGGCATCACCGGCACCCCCGAGGTCCTCGCGGTGGCGGAGGAGTACCTGGCTCCGCTGAGGGATGCCGGCGTCGACACGCTCGTCCTCGGCTGCACCCACTACCCCTTCCTGCGCGGAGCGATCAGTTACGTGATGGGGGAGGGCGTGACGCTCGTGTCGAGCGATGACGAGACCGCCGGAGACGTCTATCGCCAGCTCGTGCGCGGTGACCTGCTCGCACCGCCGGACGCCACGGCGACCTACGTCTACGAGGCCACCGGAGACTCGACGGTCGAGTTCACCGCACTCGCGAACCGGTTGATGGGTCGCGAGGTCCGCGACGTCCAGCTCGTGCAGACCGGGGTCATCGACCTTCCGGCGTCCGTCATCGAATCGCTCTGAACCACCGAATCCCCTGACCGAAGGAAGTCCATGTCATCCATCGTCCGCGCCGACGGCCGCTCCACCGACCAGCTCCGCGAGATCACCATCGAACGGGGTTGGAGCGCTCAGGCCGAGGGCTCTGCCCTGATCAGCTTCGGCGGGACCAAGGTGCTGTGCACCGCATCCTTCACGAACGGCGTGCCCCGCTGGCTCACCGGCAAGGGCAAGGGCTGGGTCACCGCCGAGTACGCCATGCTCCCGCGGGCGACGAACAGCCGCAACGACCGCGAGAGCGTGAAGGGTCGCATCGGCGGCCGCACCCACGAGATCTCCCGTCTGATCGGCCGGGCGCTGCGCGCCGTCGTCGACACCAAGGCCCTGGGCGAGAACACGATCGTGATCGACTGCGACGTGCTGCAGGCTGACGGCGGCACCCGCACCGCCGCGATCACCGGCGCCTACGTCGCGCTGGCCGATGCGATCGAGTGGGGCCGGGAGAAGAAGTTCATCGGCCGGAACTCCACGCCGCTGCTCGACTCCGTCGCCGCGGTGTCCGTCGGCATCATCGACGGAGAGCCCATGCTCGATCTGGCATACGTCGAGGACGTGCGCGCCGAGACCGACATGAACATCGTCGTCACCGGTCGAGGCCTGTTCGTCGAGGTGCAGGGCACCGCCGAGGGCGCGCCCTTCGACAAGCGCGAGCTCGACGCCCTTCTCGACCTGGGCGTCGCGGGCTGCTCCGACCTCAAGGAGCTTCAGCTGAAGGCGCTCGCGGGCTGATGCAGATCGTCCTCGCCACGCACAACCCGCACAAGGTGGCGGAGTTCCAGCAGATCACGGCGTCGACCCGCCCCGACCTGGAGATCATCGGCTACGACGGCCCTGAGCCGGTCGAGGACGGCGTGACGTTCGCCGAGAACGCGCTGCTGAAGGCGCGCGCGGCTGCTGCGCACACCGGGCTCGCGGCGCTGGCCGACGACTCCGGCATCTGCGTCGACGTGCTCGGCGGATCGCCCGGCGTGTTCTCGGCGTACTGGGCGGGGCAGAAGAAGGATGCCGTGGCGAACCTCGAGCTGCTGCTCGACCAGCTGCGCGACATCGCCGACCCGCACCGCGCGGCGCACTTCACCTCCGCGATCGCGCTGGTGACCCCGGAGGGCGCCGAGCACGTCGTAGTGGGGGAGTGGCCGGGGCGGCTCGCGCACACGGCGACCGGCGGGGGCGGCTTCGGCTACGACCCGATCTTCATCCCGGACGGTCAGCCGGCGGGCGAGGAGCGCACGGTGGGCGACTTCACCGCGGAGGAGAAGCAGGCGCAGTCGCACCGCGCCCGCGCCTTCATGGAGCTCGGACCGCTGCTCGCGCAGCTGTGACGGACGACCGGGCGAACTGAGAATCATCACCATTCCCGACTAGCCGGAACCACGTCCTCGGGGCGTGGGCCCGGTCTAGCCTGGTCGTATGCACGATCACGCACCCGCAGCAGGCGGCATCCGCTCGGCAGGCCATCGACGTCTGCTGACGATCTCGCTGTGCCTCACGGCGACGATCATGGTCGTGCAGGTCATCGGCGCCATCCTCACGGGTTCTCTCGCGCTCCTCGCCGATGCGGCGCACATGTTCACGGATGCCTCGGCGCTCCTGATCGCCCTCATCGCCGCGGCCGTCGCCGCACGCCCCGCCGACGACAGACGCACCTTCGGATATCAGCGCGCCGAGGTGTTCGGCGCCCTGATCAACGCGGTCATCCTCATCGCGCTGGCCGGATGGGTCGGCGTCGAGGCGATCGGACGACTGATCGACCCAGGGGAGGTGGAGGTCGCCGGCGGCCTGATGCTGGTCGTCGCGGCCGTCGGACTCATCGCCAACGCGATCTCGATGTGGCTCCTCAGCCGGGCGCAGCGCACCAGCATCAACGTGCGCGGGGCGTACCTCGAGGTCATGGGCGATCTGATCGGATCGGCCATGGTGATCGTCGCCGCGATCGTGATCGTCACCACCGGATGGATGCCGGCCGACGCGATCGCTTCGATGTTCATCGCCGTGATGATCATTCCGCGCGCGATCTCCCTGCTGCGCGAGGTCTTCTCCGTGCTGGCCGAGTCCGCGCCCAAGGGCACGGCGGTGAGCGAGATCCGCACGCATCTGCTCGGCTACGAGGGCGTCGTCGGCGTGCACGACGTGCACGTGTGGCAGCTCACGCGAGGTGCACCGGTCTTCACCGCGCACGTCACCGTCGCTCCGGAGATGTTCGCGGACGGCCGCTCAGCGGCCCTGCTGAACGAGATGCAGTCCTGCCTCGCCGAGCACTTCGACGTCGAGCACTCGACGTTCCAGATCGAGCCGGCCGAGCAGTCCGACTGCGAACCGCACCACGCCTAGGCGGTCACGGCGCCCGTGTCGGGGATGCCCGGCCGGGACAGCATGATCGCGAGCACGATGAGCCCCGCGATCGGCACGAGCAGCCAGAACGCGTGGCCCCAGCCTTGGCCCGTGTCGCGCAGGCGGCGCACGAGCACGGCCAGCGTCGGCAGCAGCACGGCGATGCCCCACAGGCTCGACAGGATGGCGCCGAGGCTCGAGCCGTCGCCGACCGGCAGCACCTCGAAGACGCCGAGAGCGGCGGCGACGAGGGCGGAGAAGAGGATCCACCACCAGAACTCGGGGCGGGCGGCTCTGCCGGTGAAGTCCGCGTACTTGCGCAGCACGGTCGTGATCGCTTCGCCGAATGACATGGGCGTCCTCCTCCTGGTGGTCGCGCCCATCCTAGAGCGCGCCGCCGCTCGCGCGGAGGATCACGCGTCGACGACGACCTCGGCGGGGGTCTTGTCCGGGCGCAGGCCGCGCCACCGCGCGTGGCGGAGGATGCCGTCGGGCGTCCAGTTCGCGAACTCCACCTCGCCCACGAGCTCCGGACGCACCCAGAGCGCGTCCGAGGCGTCGAGGGCTGGCACGCCGTCCAGGGGCGCAGCGTCGACGCGCAGCGGGGTGAGCTGCGCGAGCAGATCGTGCAGCATCCGCTCGGTGAATCCGGTGCCGACCCGGCCGACGTAGCGCAGCGTGATCGGATCGGGCACGGCGAGCAGAAGCGAGCCGATCGTGCCCTCCCTGTCGCCCTTGCCGGGGCGGATGCCGACGATCACCGCCTCCTGCATCCGCGTGTGCTTGAGCTTGAGCCACGACGGCGACCGCTGCCCCGGACGGTAGCGGGAGGAGGGATCTTTCACGACCACGCCCTCCAGCCCGAACTCGCGACTGGCGGCGAGGGCCGCGTCGATGTCGTCGAAGACCGGAGGGGCCTGCACCGGGGCGTCGAGATCGGCGACGACGTCCTCCAGGAGCGTGCGTCGCTGGGCGAGCGGCATCGAGGTGAGGTCGTGCCCGTCGAGGCGCAGGAGATCGAACGCGAGGAAGAGCACCGGCGTCCGCACCACCTCCCGCTCGATCTCCCGCGACCTGGTCAGGTGCATCCGATTCTGAAGCAGGGAGAAGCTGGGGCGCCCCGTGCCGTCGAAGGCGACGATCTCGCCGTCGAGCACGGCGTCGGCGACAGGCAGGAAGGGGGCTCCGTCGGCGGTGAGCTCGGGGTAGCGCGCCGTGATGTCGGTGCCGCTGCGGGCGTGCAGCAGCATCCGTCCGCCGGACCACGAGGCCACGGCGCGGATGCCGTCCCACTTCACCTCCACCCACGGCTGCGGGCTCAGCCCCCTCGCGATGGCGGGGGTGCCGTTCTCGGCCAGCATGGGGGCGACGGGCGCCGGAGTGCCCGGCTCTGCGGGGCGCGGGATGCGCGCGTGCGCGCGGCGTGGGGTGGGGGCGGGCATCGGAGCCGATACCGCACCCGAGGGGCCCGCGCTCGCGGGGCGGAACCCGGAGAACGGGTCGAGGCCGTCTGCCGCGCGCTCCAGGACCTGGTCGAGGTCGAGCTGGGCGAGAGCCGGATCGTCGAGCTCGTCCCAGGTGCGGGGCGCCGCGACCCACGGCTGCGCCCGGCCGCGCAGCGAGTAGGGGGAGATCGTCGTCTTCTTGCCGTTGTTCTGGCTCCAGTCGAGGAACACCTTGCCGCCGCGGGCGGCCTTCGCCATGACGCTCGTCGCCAGCTCGGGGTGCTCGTTCTCGATCATCCGGGCCAGCTCCTTCACGACCTCGGAGATCTCCGCGCTCGTCTGCGCTCCGGGGAGTGCCGCATAGAGGTGGAGGCCCTTGCTGCCGCTCGTGACGGGGACGGTGTCGAGGCCCATGTCCGACAGGATGACGCGCGCGATCCGGGCGACCTCGGCGCACTGCGCGAGCTCGACGCCGGGACCGGGGTCGAGGTCGAGGACGAGGCGGTCGGGGCGGCCGGGGAGTCCGTCGGGAGCGAAGCGCCACTGCGGGACGTGCAGCTCGATCGCGGCCACCTGCGCGAGCCAGACGAGAGTCGCCACCTCATCGACGAGGGGGTACTCCTTGGGGCCGTCCGAGTGACGGATCTCCTGCCGGGGGATCCACGACGGCGCTCCCCGCTCCAGCTGTTTGGTGAAGAAGGCGTCGGCGGGCTGTGCGGCGGTGCCCACGCCCTCGACCCAGCGCTTGCGGGTGACAGGACGGCCCGCGAGCTGGGGGAGCAGGAGCGGTGCGATCCGCGTGTAGTAGGCGATGACCTCGCCCTTGGTGGTGCCCGTCTCGGGGTAGACGACCTTGTCGAGGTTGGTGACGCGCAGGCGGCGGCCGTCGACCTGCACCATCTGAGCATCCGCGACCATGACGCCAGCGTAGTCAAGGGACTGGTCGTGACGGGTGTGACTGGTGTCTACTGGTGTGATGAGGACGATCTGGAAGGGCGCACTGACCTTCGGTCTCGTGAACGTGCCGGTCAAGGTGTACTCCGCGACCGAGGACCACGATGTGCCGCTGCATCAGGTGCATGAGAAGGACGGCGGACGCATCCGCTACCAGCGGACGTGCGAGGTGTGCGGTGAGACCGTCGCGTACGCCGACATCGATCGGGCGTACGTCGACGAGGGGCAGACCGTCGTGCTCACGAAGGACGACCTCGCCGCGCTCCCCGCCGAGAAGAGCAGGGAGATCGACGTCGTCGAGTTCGTCCCCTCCGACCAGGTCGACCTGCTCACCCTCGACAAGCCGTACTACCTCGAGCCCGACTCGAAGTCGCCGAAGGCGTACGTGCTGCTGCGCAAGACGCTCGAGCAGACCGATCGCACCGCGATCGTGCGGTTCACGCTGCGGCAGAAGACCCGGCTGGCGGCGCTGCGCGTGCGCGGGAAGGTGCTGGTGCTGCAGACGCTGCTGTGGGCGGACGAGGTCAGAGAGGCCGAGTTCCCGGTCCTCGACGAGGACGTGACGATCTCGAAGAAGGAGCTGGAGCTCTCCTCGTCTCTCGTCGAGAGCTACTCGGCCGACTTCGACCCCGAGGCGTTCGTCGACGAGTACCAGAAGGAGCTGCGCACCCTCATCGACGCCAAGATCGAGGCGGGCGACACATTCGACGCAGCGGTGACGTTCGGAGAATCGGATGCTGAGGCGGCAGGCGGCGAGGTCATCGACCTGATGGAGGCGCTGCGCGCCAGCGTCGCGCGATCGAAGGAGCAGAAGGCGAAGAACGCCGGCTGAGCCGGGTCAGTTCTTGTCGTCGCCGTCCAGGTCGAGCGCGAGCGCCTCGGCCTCAGCGGCATCCGTCACGACGTCCTCCCCGGAGGCCGCGGCCTTCTTCGCCTTGTAGCGCTCGGAGAGGTAGTGCCAGAGCGTGACCAGCGCGGTGCCGCCGACGGCGGCGAGCAGGATCAGGTCGATGTAGCTCTCCACGAAGTGGGCGACCGGCGGGATGAACCCGATCAGGTAGCCGAACATCGTCAGGCCGAAGCCCCAGAGGATCGCGCCGATGAGGTTGTAGAGCGTGTACCGGCGCCACGGCATGTGCCCCACGCCCGCGGCGACAGGCGCGAACGTGCGCACGATCGGCACGAATCGGGCGAGGATGACGGTGATGCCGCCGAAGCGCTCGAAGAACGCGTTCGTGCGCTCGACGTTCTTCTTGCTGAACAGGCCCGATTCCTTGCGTTCGAAGACCGCGGGGCCACCCTTGTGTCCGATGAGGTATCCGACCTCGCCGCCGACGAAGGCGGAGAGCCCGATCAGGAGCGCGACGATCCACACGTTGATGCCGAACACGCCGTGCGGCAGCGCCGCGGAGGTGTGCGACAGGAGTCCCGAGATCACGAGGAGGGTGTCGCCGGGCAGGAGGAATCCGATGAGGAGCCCCGTCTCGGCGAACACGATGAAGCACACCACGAGGAGAGCCCAGGGGCCGGCGTTGCCGATGATGGTGGCGGGGTCGAGCCAGGGAATGAGAGCGGCGTGATGCATGGGGGTCCCGTCGGAGAAAGATGTGCGGCGGTCGAGTGTCTGATCGCACAGAGTGCGATCGAACAGTGCGGAAGGTGGGACTTGAACCCACACGCCCTAGGGCACAGGAACCTAAATCCTGCGTGTCTGCCAATTTCACCACTCCCGCGCGGTGGAATCAGTCTACTGACCGCCGTCCAGAGCGATCCTGAGCATCCGCCCGGACCCGGGCTGTGGATAACTTCCGCGGCCGTTCCGCGAATCTTGCGAGGATGCTCGGGTGCTCCCACCCTCCGTCCTCGTCGCCGAACGCCTTCGCATGCGGCTGCGCGCCGAGGGCACCGATCCGTCGATCGATCCCGATGCGGCCCGCCGCGTGGCGCTCGCCGAGGTCCGCCGCTTCAACGATGCCGCGCTGTCACGCGGCGAGGCGATGATCGACGACGAGCCGGGGTGCGTGCGAGAGGTGCTCGCCGCCGTCAGCGGCTTCGGTGCTCTGCAGCCGCTGCTCGACGATCCCGAGATCGAGGAGATCTGGTGCAACGGCCCCGAACGGATCCACGTCGCGCGCGGCGGCGTCGCCGAGCGCGTCGATCTGCGCCTGACGGAGACGGCGCTGCGCGATCTCGTGGAGCGGATGCTGCAGTCGACGGGGCGCCGGGTCGACATCGGCCAGCCGTTCGTCGACGCCTCCCTCCCCGACGGCTCGCGGCTGCACGTCGCGATCGCCGACGTGGTGCGCGGATCATGGGCACTTAACATCCGCAAGTTCCTCCCCGGTCACCGCACGCTGGAGTCGCTGACCGCGCAGGGAGCGCTTCCGGAAGGGCTCGCGACGACGCTGAGGCGGGCGATGCGCGAGGGACGCAGCGTCATCGTGTCCGGGGCGACCCACGCGGGCAAGACGACTCTCCTCGCGGCCCTGCTCGCCTCCTGCGCAGACCGGCAGCGCATCATCACCGTGGAGGAGACCTTCGAGCTCGCGGTGGACGGCCCCGATCTCGTCGCGCTGCAGGGGCGTCAGGCCAGTCTCGAAGGAACGGGCGAGATCACCCTGAGGCGACTGGTGAAGGAGGCGCTGCGGATGCGCCCCGATCGGCTCGTCGTGGGCGAAGTGCGCGACGCCGAAGCGCTCGATCTCGTCCTCGCCCTCAACACCGGCGTGCCCGGAGCGGCCACCGTGCACGCGAACTCGGCCGCCGACGCTCTCGACAAGCTGACCCTGCTGCCGCTGCTCGCCGGACGCAACATCGATCGGTCGTTCATCGCGCCGGCGCTGGCGATGGCCGTCGATCTCGTGGTCCACTGCGGTCGTGACCTCGATGGCACACGAAGGGTGCGGGAGGTGATCGCGCCGACGGGGGAGATCGTCGACGGTCGGATCGTTTCGAGGACCCTGTACGAGCATGGTGCGGACGCGACCCGGCATACCCGCACCCGCGGGGAGCTGCGACGCGTGGAGGTCGGTGCATGACCGTGCTGTTCGGGGCCGTCCTGGCCGCCGGGGTGCTGCTCTGCGCCTCGCCGTGGTTGTGGCCTCGCCGCACAGAGGCGCCCCGACCGGAAGGACGGGGGAGGCTCGCTCGCCTCGCGGGCGAAGCGGGGTTCGCGTCGCTGGGCACGCGGGCGATCGTCGCGGCGACGGTGGCCACGGCATTGACGGCGGCGTCGGTCGCCTGGCTGCTCACCGGGCTCTCCGCGCTCTCCGCTCTCGCCGGCGCGGCCGGTGCGGGAGTCCCGGTCGCGTTCCTGCGTTCGCGACGTCTTCGCCTGCGCAAAGCTCGACGGCTGCTCTGGCCCGATGTCTGTGACCTGCTGATCGGTTCGATCAGGGTGGGGCTGTCGCTGCCTGACGCCGTGGCGAACCTCGCCGAGTCGGCGCCGTCCATGCTGCGTCCGGCCTTCATCGTGTTCGAGAGGGATCTTCGCGCGACCGGGCGTTTCGAGAGCAGCCTCGACCGGCTGAAGGACTCGCTCGCCGATCCGATCGCCGACCGCATCGTCGAGACGCTGCGGATGGCGAGGCAGGTCGGAGGAACGGAGCTCACCGGCGTGCTGCGAGCTCTCTCCTCATCCGTGCGGGCGGACGCGGCCCTCCGTGGCGAGGTGGAGGCTCGTCAGTCGTGGATCCGTGGAGCCGCCGTCCTCGGCTCCGTCGCTCCGTGGATCATCCTCGGGCTTCTCGTGATGAGGCCGGAGGGCGCATCGGCGTACGGCACCCCGGAGGGCATGCTGGTGATCTGCGTCGGAGCCGCGGTGTCGGTGGCCGCCTACCGCATCATGGTCCGAATCGGACGGCTGCCGGAGCCGGGGCGGTGGTTCGGATGAGCGGGTTCTCCGCGATCGCGGTCGCGATCCTCGCCGGCGGCGGCTTCGCGATCGGAGCGCTCTGCATCCTCGCGACCCTTCCGAGATGGCGCGCGGCCTCCTTGACGGTGCGGATCGCGCCCTACGTGAGAGACGTCGTCGTCGATGACGCCCTGCCCTCCGCGGTCCTTCCGCGGGTCGGCGTGCTGCCCGCGACGCGACGCACGGCCTGGCAGTGGATGCTGGTGGCGTTCGAACGGGTTCTCGGAGGCGGGGAGTCGCTGCGCCAGCGCATCGCCCAGGCGGGCCTGAGCACGGATCCGGCGGCCTTCCGCGGTCGGCAACTGGGCTGGATGCTGGCGGGGATCGGCGCGGGTGCGATGGCGTTGATCGCGCTGGTCCTCCTCGGGCGGATGACCGTGCCCGTGGCGATGCTGCCTCTGCTCGGCGGCGGTGCTGCCGCTCTCGGATACGACATGCAGCTGACCGCGCGGGCGAAGGCCAGACGAGTGCGGCTCGCCGACGAGCTGCCGACCACGTTGGAGTTCCTCGCACTGTGCCTCTCCGCGGGGGAGGGACTGCTCGACTCGCTCCGTCGCGTCGCAGCGATCGGCTCCGGTGAGCTGACCGCCGAACTGCGACAGGTCGTACTGGTCGTGGGGACGGGTTCGCCTCTGGCCGATGCGCTCGGCGAGATGGCGTCCCGGCTCCAGCTGCCCGGGCTCACGAGAGCCGTCGACCAGGTCGTGTCCGCGTTGGAGCACGGCGCGCCCCTCACCGCGGTGCTGCACGCCCAGGCCGGCGATGCGCGCGAAGACGCGAAGCGCACGCTCATCGAGCAGGCGGGGCGCAAGGAGATCCTGATGCTCCTCCCACTGGTGTTCCTCATCCTCCCGCTGAGCGTTCTCTTCGCGATCTACCCCGGCCTCTTCATCCTCCGCCTCGGCATCGGCTGAGCGCTCCACGAAAGGACGACAATGACGACTCTTCGACGATGGTGGCGACGCCCTGGTGAGTGGGCGAACGAGGTCGCAGCTGACGAGACCGGCGACGTGCCCGGCTGGGTGCTCGTGACGCTGATGACCGCGGGATTGGTTGTTCTCATCTGGGCGGTCGCGGGACCCGCGTTGAGCGCCCTCTTCGAGCAGGCCATCCAACGGGTCTCGGGGCTCTGACATGTCCCTGCGGCGTGAGCTGGTCGACGAGCGCGGATCCAGTGCGGTGGAGTTCGTTCTGGTGGGCACACTCCTCACGGTGCTCGCGCTCGCCGTGCTGCAGCTCGCGCTCGCCGTGTACGTGCGCAATGTCGTGCACGATGCCGCGGTGGAGGGCGCATACTACGCGGCACTCGCCGACACGGAGCCCGAGGAGGGGGTGGAGCGCACTCGGATCGCCGTGAACCGCGCGGTGGGGGCGTCTTACGCGGAGGACGTGACGATCTCCATGACGGAGCAGGAGGTCACTGTGAGAGTTCGCACCACGCTCCCTGTGATCGGTCTGCTCGGCATCCCACACGCTCTGGAGGTGGAAGCGCATGCGCCGGTGGAGTCGCTGGGTGAAGAATGAAGACGGCTCGGCCGCACTCGAGTTCATCACGGTCGGGCTCATCCTGCTCGTGCCTCTCGTCTACCTGATCGCGACGCTCGGGGTCATCCAGGAGCAGACCCTCGGGGTGGAAGCGGCCGCGCGGCACACCGCTCGGCTGATCGCCCAGGCATCCGACCCTGCGAGCGCCGCAACCCGGGGCGAGCAGGTGCTCGCGGCGGTCGTCGAGGAGTACGGCCTCGACCCCGAGTCCGTCGAAGTGTCGCTCGTATGCACGCCGGTCGGCGCGGAGTGCCCAGCCGCGGGAGCCACGCTGACGGTCACGGTCCGCACCCGCATCGAGTTGCCCCTGATGCCGTCGGTGCTGGGGCTCGACGAGTCCACGGCGATCCCGGTCGAGGCCGCCTCGGTGCAGAAGATCTCCCGACTGTGGGCGGGCGGCTGATGGCCGCTCGGACGGCAGGCGACGACGAAGGGAGTGTCCTCCTGCTGGCGCTCGGTTACGCTCTCCTCGCGCTCACCCTGATCTTCGTGTGCGTCTGCGCGACCGATCTCTACGTCACCCAGAAGCGGCTCGACGCGCTCGCCGACTCCGCCGCGCTCGCCGGAGCGGACGGCTTCACGCTGACCCTCGACGGTGAGGAGGCGCGAGCCGAACTCGACGACGAGGGTGTTCGCGCGCAGGTCGACGCACTGCTCTCCGCGCTGCCGACGGATGCGCGTCTCGTGTCCGCCGGCACCCCGGACGGACTGTCCGCGCGCGTGACGGTGGAGGGGGAGTGGCATCCGCCGCTCTTCTCCCTGTTCCTGCCGGACGGCGTCCGCCTCGAGGCGACGGGCACCAGTCGCACGGCGCTGCAGTGAACGCGGTCGTGCCGGATCGATCAGGTCTCGTCGGCCGCCGTCCGCGGCACGAACATCGGGATCCAGCGGATGAAGCCCACAGCGCCCAGCAGACCGACCACTCCGATGGCGGCTGCGGCGACCGGCAGGGATGCGACCGCGATGACCCCGGAGATCATCAACGGGGCGACGGCGCCCCCGGCATCCGTCAGCGTCCGCCAGGAACCGAGGAAGGCCGCCGGTTCGCGCTTCGGAGCGACATCGGCGCCGAGCGTGAGCAGGATGCCGCTGGACAGGCCGTTGCCGACGCCGAGCATGGCCGCGAACATGCCGAACCACAGCACGGAGGCGTCCAGGTCGTGCGTGAACGAGAGGGCGAGGAACCCCGCTCCCATGAGCACCATGGCGGGCATCGCCGCCCAGAGTCGGCCGAACCGGTCCATCACCTGCCCGCTCGCGTAGAACAGGGCGAAGTCGATCGCGCCGGAGACACCCACCACGAGGGCGATCGTGGAGGCGTCGAGACCGAGGGAGAGGCCCCACAGCGGCAGGAGCACCTGGCGGGCCGAGCGCACCGCCGAGAGCGACGCGGCCGCCAGCCCGAGACGCCCGAGCACGGCACGCTGCTGCCACATCGTGCGGAAGACCCCGGCGCGCTCGATCGTCGGGATCGAACCGCTCACCACCTCGCCCGAGTCCTCGGTCAACACAGAGGAGGGCGGCACCGGGACGGTCTTCTCCGGGTCGGGGCCGAACACGACGAGCACGACCATCACCACGAGGCAGACGAGGAAGAACCAGAACGCGGCGGCCTCGGCGCCGAACAACTGCAGGAGCCCGGCGGCGACGAACGGACCGATGAAGATCCCGAGGCGGAAACTGCCGCCCAGGAGCGACAGCGCCCTGGCGCGGAAGTCCACGGGCACGCGCGTCGTCATGAAGGCGTGCCGCGCCAGCCCGAACGCCGCAGCGCAGAAGCCGAGCAGGAAGACGGATGCCGCGAGCACAGCGGGCGTCGGAGCGAACAGCATCAGCACGCCCGCCGCGATCGCCACGACGCCGCCGATCACCATCGTCATACGCTCGCCGATGCGGGCGACAGCCCATCCTGCGGGCAGATTGCCGCAGAGCTGACCGACCACCAGAGCGGACGAGATGAGCGCGGCGAGGGCGATATCGGCGCCCATCGACGCCGCGACCACGGGGATCAGCGGGATCACCGCGCCCTCGCCCAGCGAGAACAGCAGCGTCGGCAGGTACACCATGGGCCCGAACTGCCTCAGGACCACGGATGCGCTGCTCATCACTGCGACTCTACTCGGCAGGCTAGGCTGGGTGAGCCATGCTCGAACTCGATCTCTCCGCCGACATCCAGGCCCTGCGAGTCACCTACGGTGACATCCGCGAGGTCGTCGATGTCGAAGCGCTCCGCACAGACATCGCCCGCCTCAGCGAAGAGGCCGGTGCCCCCGACCTCTGGGACGACACCGAGCGGGCCCAGAAGGTGACCAGCGCGCTCAGCCACCGCCAGTCGGCCCTCGCCAGGGTCGAGGGCATCGGCAACCGCCTCGACGACCTCGAAGTGCTCGTCGGCCTCGCCAACGAGATGGACGACGAGGACTCCGCCGCCGAGGCGCGCGCCGAGCTCGCCGCGCTCACCGAGCTGATCAATCAGCTCGAGGTGCAGACGCTCATGGACGGCGAGTACGACGAGCGCAGCGCCATCATCACGATCCGCTCCGGCGCGGGCGGCGACGACGCCACCGACTTCGCCGAGATGCTCATGCGCATGTACCTGCGCTGGGCCGAGCAGCACAAGTACCCGGTCAAGGTCATGGACACCTCCTACGCGGAGGGCGCTGGCATCAAGTCGGCCACGTTCGAGATCGAGGCCCCCTATGCCTTCGGCACGCTGTCGGTCGAGGCCGGCACCCACAGGCTCGCTCGCATCAGCCCGTTCGGCTCCGCCGACAAGCGTCAGACGTCCTTCGCCGCCGTCGAGGTCATCCCGCTCATGGAGGAGGCGACCGAGGTCGACATCCCCGAGGGGGACATCCGCGTCGATGTGTTCCGGTCGTCCGGCCCCGGAGGCCAGTCGGTCAACACCACCGACTCCGCCGTGCGCCTCACGCACCTCCCGACCGGCATCGTCGTGTCGATGCAGAACGAGAAGTCGCAGATCCAGAACCGCGCCGCCGCCATGCGCGTGCTGCAGACCCGCCTCCTGCTCCTGCAGAAGGAGCAGGAAGCAGCGAAGAAGAAGGAGCTCGCCGGCAACATCACGGCGAGCTGGGGCGACCAGATGCGCTCCTACTTCCTCTACGGCCAGCAGCTCGTCAAGGACCTGCGCACCGGGCACGAGTCCGGCAACCCCGCCGCCGTGTTCGACGGCGATCTCGATGGCTTCATCTCCGCCGGCATCCGCTGGCGGAAGCGCAAAGAAGAAGACTGATCCCGCTCACTGGGCGGCGCCGGCGAGAGTGCCGGTGACGTCCTCCTCGCTGTAGACGATGCACTGGATCGCGTGGTCGTCGTCGAGCGTCCAGCTGCGCTTCGTGGGCACGTAGTAGTAGAAATCCAACACGGAGTCCGCATACGGGATGCCGACGAAGGTCTCGAACTCGGCTCTGCACCGGGTCTGGGCCTCGACGTCGACCGCCTTGTCGCCGGGGAATTCGGGCCCTTCGACGTCGAACACGAAGTAGACCTCGTCGGTGTGCGGCTGATCGCACGGGACGACGGGCACCTCGTACACCCCCTTATCCCCGTAATCGATGAGGGGGATGCAGTCTCCCACCGTCAGTTCGATCAGGCCCTTCATGACCGCGCCGTCGACGTCGGCGGGATCGACCGGGGTCGGTTCAGCGCTCGGCGCATCGGAGGGGGCAGTGCTCTCCTCGGCGACAGGACCGGAGGGGGCGGCCGATCCCGTGAACGAGATGAGGGCCACGGCCACCGCGAGGATCGCGCCGAGACCGCTGGCGCCCAGACCGAGGAAGCCCGGCCACTTGGCTCCGCGGAGCAACAGCGAGACGATCGACAGCACGAAGCCGAGGCCGAGCAGCACCCAGCCGCCGACGGCGATCGGGGGGATGCACGAGACGACGATTCCGACGACGGCGACGATGAGGCCCACCAGCCCCAGGACGGACAGCCCCTTCTTCGCGGGCGCGGGTGCGGTCGTGTACGGGGGAGCGGATCCGGAGTATCCGGGGTACACGGTCGGCTGTTCGGCGAACTGAGCGGCCGACGCCCCGGGAGCGGGCAGCTCGAATGGAGGGGCGAACGGAGCCGCGTCGCTGCTCGGCGCTGTCGCGTCGACGCTGGGCGTGGACGCGACAGCCGCGGCGGCGGGAGCCTCTGCACTCTGAGCGGCATCAACGGGGTGCGCGGAAGCCGTGGAGTCTGCCGGCGCCGGGGCCGGTGCGGGCGCCTCCACGAGGTGCTCGGTCCACTGCAGGCCGTCCCACCACCGCTGACGTCCTGACCCGTCGTCGTACCAGCCCGCCGGAATCGTCATCTGTCGCCCTCCGTCGGGATCAGCCGGCCGACGGCGTCACGGTGATGCGCGCCACGGGCTGCAGGATGCCGTCGAGCACGACGACCGTGTAGGAATCGCTCTGCGCGATGTCGAACGTCGCCGTGCCATGCGCCGTCTCCCCGGCCGCCAGCTCTGCGTTCTCGAACTGGCTGTCGGCGAAGAAGTCGTAGGTGCCCTCGGTGCCGTCGGCGGTCTCGACCGTGAAGTAGAACGGGCCGACGTACGTGGTGCCGTCGACGCCCGTCCACGTCACATCGATCGTGAGGAATCCGCCGTTGGTGGCGTCGATGCCGCTGCCGTCGGACGTGCTCCAGGTCGCCGAGCCGATGACGATGTCGCCGGTCCCGGTCGAGTGCGGGACGGTCACCGTCTCGCCCATCGCGCCCTCGACGACCGTTCCGGAGGCGGAGCCGCTGTCGCTGGAGTCCGTGCCGGAGTCCGTGCCGGTGTCGGTTCCCGAGTCGGTGCTGCTCGTCGGGAGATCGGTCGGCAGGTCTCTGATCGCGGAGCCGACGGCCGAGACGGTGAACACGATGGCCATCACCACCGCGAGGATCGTGCCCAGCACCGAGACGATGATTCCCGCGATTCCCGGCCACTTGCGTCCCTTGAGGAACACCGAGATCAGAGACACGACGAATCCGGCGAAGAGGAGGAACCAGCCGAAGATGATCGTGAACGGGATGCAGGAGAGGATCGTGCCGAGTCCGGCGATGCCGAGGCCGACGAGACCCAGGACGGAGAGCGGCACGGGGCCCGTGGGGGCGGCCGCGTAGGGGGCCTGGTAGGCGCCGGGGTAGCTGGGAGCCGCTCCAGGGTACGTCGGCGCAGCTCCGGGGTAGGTCGGCGCCGTGCCGGGGTAGGGCTGTGACGGCGCCGAGCCGGGGTATGCGCCCGGGGCGGGGTATCCCTGGGCCGGGGCTCCCGCGGCATAGGGCGGAAGCGGAGCCGTCGGCGCCGTCGCGCCCGGTGCGATGAAGGGGGTCGTCGGCTGCTCGTCCTGGGGCGCGGCCGCCGCGGGTGCGCCCGCCGCAGGGGCGGACCAGTCCGGCGCGGCAGTCACCTCAGTCTCAGCGGGCGCCGCGGTCTCTGCAGGGGCCGCAGCCTCGGGAGCGATGACCGCATCCTCGGGGGCGGCGATCGGCGTCTCGGGGGACGCGACGGCCTCGGACGCGATGACGGTGCCCTCGATGTCCGACGGCGCATCGGCAGCGGTGCTCGTCTCCGCGACGGCGGCGGTGGGGACCGCCTCGGCCGGGGCGGCGTCGACCGCTGCGGGGGCCTCGACTGCGGCATCCGTCTGCGGCGTCTGTTCGACGGGCGTCTCCGAGGAGAGCTGCGAGTCCGGGGTGCTCTCGGCCACGGGGGCGGCATCCGTCGCGGGCGCCTCGGGCTCGACGAGCGGAGCGAAGTGCTCCGTCCACTGCTCGCCGTCCCACCACCGCTGGCGTCCGGAGCCGTCGTCGTACCAGCCTGCGGGTGTGGTCATCGTGTCCCCCTCGGACCTCGGAGCCCACGCGGGCGGCGTGGATCAGCACCTTCATGTATAGCAGTGAGCGGTGACACGCTCATGGCTGCGGGGTGTCGCTCGACGGCAGACGGGAGCAGGCGCTTAGGCTCGTACCGCCATGATTCGGTTCGAGAACGTCACGAAACGCTATCGCGGGACCACCAGGCCCGCTCTGTCCGGTGTCGACTTCGAGGTCCAGCGAGGAGAGTTCGTCTTCCTCGTGGGGGCGTCGGGGTCCGGCAAGTCGTCGTGCCTGCGACTCATCCTCCGAGAGGATGTGCCGACGTCGGGCCGTGTCGCCGTGCTCGGCCGTGACCTCCGATCCCTCGCGAACCGCAAGGTCCCGTACTTCCGCCGCCACATCGGCTCGGTGTTCCAGGACTTCCGCCTGCTCCCGTCGAAGACCGTCTTCCAGAACGTCGCCTTCACGCTCCAGGTGACCGGATCCTCGCGCGGCTTCATCCAGCAGGCGGTGCCGGAGGCGCTGGCGCTCGTGGGCCTCGACGGCAAGCAGAAGCGCATGCCCCATGAGCTCTCCGGCGGCGAGCAGCAGCGCGTGGCCATCGCCCGCGCTCTCGTGAACCGCCCTCAGGTGCTGCTCGCCGACGAGCCCACCGGAAACCTCGACCCCGCGACCTCCGTCGACATCATGCAGCTGCTCGCCCGGATCAACGCCGGTGGCACGACGGTGCTCATGGCGACGCACGAGGCCGCGTTCGTCGACGCGATGCAGCGTCGCGTGATCGAGCTCCGCGACGGCGAGATGGTGCGCGACGAGGTCCACGGCGGCTACGGCGACACCTCGAACATCCCGCGTCTCGTCCCCGAGGAGGTGCGAGGAGCCGCGGCGGCCGCAGCCCTCACCGCCGTCCAGGAGGTCCAGCGGCAGACCGCCGACCTCTCGGTCGTCCGTGCGGCGCTGGCAGAGGAGCTGAGTGCTCAGCGCAAGGCGGAGGCCTCGACCCCCGATGCCGTGCCCGCGGCATCCGAGATCCCCGAAGCGCAGGCGGCCCCCATCGAGCCGCAGCAGGCACCGCAGGAGGAGAAGCCCGCAGAGGCTCCCGCCGCGGTGGGCCCCCGCACGCACCCGATCGTCCTCCCGCAGGTCGACGTCGCCGAACTCGGCGTCGCCGACAGATTGGGACTCTCCGACGACGGCGACGACGAAGTGGGGCCGACCTCATGAGAATCGGACTCATCCTCACGGAGGCCCTCGGCGGCCTTCGACGCAACATCTCGATGGTGATCTCCGTCGTGCTGGTGACCTTCGTGTCCTTGACGTTCGTCGGAGCGGCGATCCTCATGCAGGCTCAGATCGGCACCATGCGCGGCTACTGGACCGACCGCGCGCAGGTGGTGGTCTCGATGTGCTCGCCGCTGTCCGAGCCCACAAATGCCTGCGTCGGCGGCGCGGCCGACGAGGATCAGGTCGCCGCGGTCAAGGCGACCCTGGAAGGGGACGCGCTCGCACGACTCATCTCGAACGTCCGATTCGAGAACAAGGACGAGGCCTACGCGAACATCGTCGCGCAGCTCGGCGCGGACAAGGCCAGCCTGTTCACCGCCGACCAGATGTCGGAGAGCTTCTACGTCACGCTCAAGGATCCGACCCAGTCGCAGGTCCTCGTCGAGGCGTTCAGCGGCAAGGTCGGCGTCGAGCAGGTGAAGGACCAGCTGCAGTACCTCGAACCGCTGTTCTCGGCGCTCACCGTGGCGACGTACATCGCCGTCGGCATCGCCGCGCTGATGCTGATCGCCGCGATCCTCCTGATAGGCACGACCATCCGGCTGTCAGCGTACGCGCGGCGCAAGGAGATCGGCATCATGAGGCTCGTCGGAGCATCGAACCGCTTCATCCAGACCCCGTTCGTGCTCGAGGGAGTGTTCGCGGCGTTCCTGGGTTCGGTGCTCGCCAGCGCGGCGGTCGTCGCAGGGGTGCACTTCGGGGTCGAAGGATATCTGCGCGGCAGGGTGCCGTTCATCACGACCTGGGTGAGCATGCAGGATGCCGCATATGTGGTGCCCGTGCTCATCGGCATCGGCGTGCTCCTCGCGGCGCTGTCGGCCGGCTTCGCGATCCGCCGGTGGCTGCGCACCTGATAAGCTGACAGGCTGTCGTGCGCCCGCACGGCACGGAATCAGGAGAGCATCATGCCCAGGGAACGCGGGGAGAAGGTCATCGCGACCAATCGTCGCGCACGTCACGACTACAACATCGAGAAGTCGTACGAGGCGGGGATGGTGCTCACCGGCACCGAGGTCAAGTCACTGCGTCAGGGACGCGCGAACCTCAGCGACGGCTACGCGTTCGTCAAGGGCAACGAGGTCTTCCTCGACTCCGTGCACATCCCGGAGTACTCCCAGGGTCACTGGACGAACCACTCGGCCAAGCGGGTCCGCAAGCTGCTGCTGCACCGCGAGGAGATCGCCAAACTCCAGCACGCCGTGTCGGCGGGCGGGTACACGCTCATCCCGCTGAAGCTCTACTTCTCCGACGGCCGCGCCAAGGTCGAGATCGCGCTCGCGAAGGGCAAGCGCGAGTTCGACAAGCGGCAGACGCTGCGTGAGCGGCAGGACACCCGCGAGGCGGAGCGCGCCATGCGGCTGCGCAACCGCGTCGGGGAGTAGTCAGCCGAACACGCGCCGCAGGAAGGCGATCTCGCGCTCCAGAGCGTCGACGATCGTCTCGGCACTGCGGAAGCCGTGCCCCTCACCGGGATACAGCACGTACTCGTGGTCGACGCCGTGCGCGGCCAGGGCGTCGCGGATGGCCTCGGACTGCGCGGGCGGCACGACACGGTCCTCCTCGCCCTGCAGCAGCAGCACGGGGACGTCGATCCGATCCGCATGGGTGAGCGGCGAACGCTCGATGTAGAGGGCGTCGGATGCCGGGAGGGGCCCCACGAGGCCCTCGATGTACGACGCCTCGAAGTCGTGGGAGTGCTCGACGAGCCCGCGCAGGTCGGTCACGCCGTAGCGGCTGATCCCCGCGGCGAACGCTCCTCCGCGCACGAGGGCGGAGAGCACGGTCCAGCCTCCGGCGGACCCGCCGCGGATCGCGATGCGCGCGGGGTCGGCGAGCCCGGCGTCGGCGAGACCGCGTGCGGCGGCGATCACGTCGTCGACGTCGACGACGCCCCACTGGCCGAGCAGTCTCTCCCGATAGGCGCGGCCGTATCCGGTCGACCCGCCGTAGTTCACGTCGAGCACCCCGATGCCGCGACTCGTGTAGAAGGCGATGGCCGCGGCCGCCGCGCCGGTGACGTGGGCGGTCGGTCCGCCGTGCACGAGCACGAGATAGGGCGGACGCCCGCTCTCCGGCGTCGAGACGTCGGGGTTGGCGGGAGCGTAGGCGAAGGCGTGCACCGGTCCGTGCATCCCTTCGACGACCAGCGCACGCGCCGGCGGCATCCACGCGGCGTCCGCAGGAGCGCCTCCGGCGACGGTCGACACGGCGCCCGTGTCGAGGTCGACGCACCAGACTCCCGGAGCGACGGTCGATCCGTTGCCGCTCAGCAGCACCCTGGACCTCGACACGTCGTCGACGCTCACGTGACCGTCGCAGGGCACGGCGAGAGCGCGGGTCGACCCGTCACGGTCGATCAGCACCACCTCGTCGCGTCCGTTCGTCCGCACGGCGACGATCCGGCCGTCGTCGAGGAGCCCGTACCAGCGGTTGCCCAGCACCCACAGTCCGTACCCCGTGTCGGCATCGGCCGGCGCGATCGGCTCGGGGGTCGAGCCGTCGAGCGCGACCCTGTGCAGGTTCCAGCGGCCGGAGGGATCGTCGGCGAACACGAGCTCGTCCTCACCGGCCCACTCCGGTTGGAGGGCGGCGCGCGTGGGCAGGACCAGCTCGGCGCCGTCCGCACCGCGGACGTGCAGCCGGGCGCTGTCCCACGGCATCCGATCGCCGCTCCACTGCACCCAGGCGATCCGGTCGCCGGCGGGGGAGAGCGCGGGATGGGCGTAGAAGCCGGTGCCCTCGACGACCGTGCGAACCCGTTCGACGTCGTCTGCGGCCGAGCCGTCGATCGGGATCTCCACGATCGCGCGCAGATGGGGGTCGGCGGTGAGGTCCTCTCGTACGGCGAACAGCCGCCCGCCCTGCAGCCGCAGCCCTCCGTGGGCAGGACCGGCGGGGGTGAGCGGGCGCGGCTCTGCGCCGTCGTCGCGCCGATACACGCGCTGATCGGAGGCGTTCACGAAGAAGAGCGAACCGGCGGGGCTCGCCGTCCAGGCGCCTCCGCCGTACTCGTGCACGCGGGAGCGCGCGCTCCACGGCGCCGGAAGCACCTCACGCCCTTCTGAGCTGCGCACGGTCACGCGCCCGCCCTCGGAGGGCACCGACTCGCCCCACCAGATCTCGTGGCCGACGAAGCGGGCGCCGTCGATGCGGGGCGAGGACGCCGCGACCGAGGCGGCGGAGAAGGGAGACGGCCAGGACCCGAACGGCATTGACATGCCTCGAGCCTATTGGCGTGCGACACACGACGTCACACAGGATGCGGGCGGGCGTCGGCGTGCCATAGGTTTCTGGAAACGCCCGGTTCGCCCCGGTGCGTGGAGCGACAGCCGAGCCCGGCACCCGCCCGCGAGATCGACGCAGTCCTGCGCCGCTCGCGGCCCCGTGCCCGCCCTGTCCCCAGGAGAAGAAGATGTCTTCCGAGACGCCGAACCCTCGAGTGCCGTTCTCCTTCGAGCTCTATCCGCCGCGCTCGGCGTCCAGCCACGAGGCGCTGCACGAGACTGTCCGTCGGCTGGCGGCCGCAGGGCCCGACTTCATCTCGGTGACCTACGGCGCCGGCGGCTCGACCGGGGGACGCTCCCTGGAGGTGCTCCGCTTCATCCGCGAGCACACCGCCGTCGAGCCCCTCGCGCACCTCACCTGCGTGGGCAACACCTACGCGGGCGCCGCGACTCTCATCAGGGAGTTCCTGGATGCCGGCATCCTCAGCTTCCTCGCCCTCCGCGGGGATCCGCCCGTCGGACAGGACGAGCCGTTCCTCGGCGATCTGGAGAGCGCGGCGCAGCTCGTGCAGCTCATCGACCGCGTGCAGGCGGAGCGCGCCCCCTACGAGGAGTCGCCGGTGCCCGGCATCCCCGGCGCCGCACGCGTGAGCGCGCGCCGCAAGGCGAGCATCGCGGTCGCCGCCTTCCCCAACGGGCACCCGCGCTCCGTCCACCGCTGGCAGGATGTCGACGCGCTGCTCGCGAAGCAGGCCGCCGGCGCGACCTCCGCGATCACGCAGCTGTTCTTCCACGCCGACGACTACCTCACGTTCGTCGAGAGGGCGCGCGCCGCCGGCGTCACGATCCCGATCCTCCCCGGCATCATGCCGATCGTCTCGCCGGTCCGGCTCGCTCGCGTGCTCGAGCTCACCGGCGAGACGCTGCCCAGCGAGCTCGCCATCGCCCTCGACGTGGAGCCGACCCCCGAGGGCCGGCACGAGATCGGCGTCGAGTGGGCCGCGCGCCTCGCCAGGGAGGTCGTCGCCGGCGGCGCACCCGGCGTGCACCTCTACGCGTTCAACCAGCACGACACCGTGCTCACCGTCCTCGAGGAGGCCGGCGTCCTGCCGGTGTCCCGACTCCGCTGACCCCAGAACCCCCGCTGAAAGGAACACCCATGTCCGCATTCCCCGAGGGCACCATCCTCGGCTACCCCCGTATCGGTCGCCGTCGCGAGCTGAAGAAGGCCGTCGAGGCGTTCTGGGCCAGCCGCACCGACCTCGCCGAGCTGGAGGCCACCTCCGCCGAGCTGCGCGCAGCCACGCGCGAGCGTCTCGCCGCGCTCGGCCTCGGCCGTACCGACTCCGCCATCCCCGAGTCGTTCTCGTACTACGACCAGGTGCTCGACGCCGCGGTGACCGTCGGCGCGATCCCCGCGCGGTTCGAGGACCTCCGGTCGGAGGACGGCACCATCGGCCTTCCGGCGTACTTCACGGTCGCCCGCGGCGAGGGGGAGCGCGCCCCGCTCGAGATGACCAAGTGGTTCGACTCGAACTACCACTACCTGGTGCCGGAGATCGGCCCCGAGACGGTGTTCTCACTGTCCAGTGACCGCGTCGTCCGCGAGTTCGCAGAGGGCGCGGCGGCCGGATTCACGACCCGCCCGGTCATCGTCGGCCCGGTGACCCTCCTCGCTCTGGCGAAGGCCTCGGACGACGCCCCCGAGGGGTTCGATCCGCTGTCGCGTCTCGACGACCTGCTCCCCGTCTACGTCGAGCTGCTCGCGCGGCTGAAGGACGCCGGTGCGGAGTGGGTGCAGCTCGACGAGCCCGCCCTGGTCAGCGAGTCGCTCCCTGCGTCGATCGCTGCGCTGTCGGATGCCGCCGGCCGCGCCCTCGGGGTGCTGGGCGGAGCGGCGGCGCGACCGTCGATCCTGGTCGCCGCGCCGTACGCCGACCTCGGTGAGGTGTTCCCCGTGCTGGCCGCCGCCCCGATCGAGGCGATCGCCGTCGACCTCGTGCGCGGAGGCGTCCCCGCCGGCGCAGCCGGCCTGGAGGGGAAGATCCTCGTGGGCGGCGTCGTCGACGGTCACAACATCTGGCGCGGCGACCTCGCCTCGGCCTTCGACACGCTCGAGGCGCTGCGCGCGCTCGGCGCCGCCGGCGTCTCTGCCTCCACGTCGACCTCTCTGCTGCACGTGCCGCACGATGTGTCCGACGAGACGAAGCTCGATGCGCGTCTGGTCTCGTGGCTCGCCTTCGCCGACCAGAAGGTCGAGCAGGTCGTGGCCCTGGCCCGGGGCCTCGCCGAGGGGCGTGCGGCCGTCGCCGCCGATCTCGACGCGGCATCCGCTGCCCTGCAGGACCGTCTCTCGGCTCCGGGAGTCCGCGACGGTGCCGTTCGTGCCCGTGCACTCACCGAGGCGGACTTCTCGCGCGTGTCCTACGAGGAGCGCGAGTCCGCGCAGGAGGCCCTCGGCCTTCCGGCGCTGCCGCTCACGACGATCGGATCCTTCCCGCAGACCGGCGACATCCGTCGCGCCCGGGCGCGGTTCACCAGGGGCGAGATCCCCGCCGAGGACTACGAGGAGTTCCTGCGTCGCGAGGTCGCCAGCGTCGTCTCGCTGCAGGAGGACCTGGGCCTCGACGTGCTCGTGCACGGTGAGCCGGAGCGCAATGACATGGTGCAGTACTTCGCCGAGAACCTCGATGGCTTCGACGTCACCGAGAACGGCTGGGTGCAGTCGTACGGCTCCCGCGCGACCCGCCCGTCCCTCCTGTGGGGCGACGTCTCCCGTCCCGCTCCGATCACGGTGGACTGGTCGACGTACGCCCAGTCGCTCACGACCAAGCACATGAAGGGGATGCTGACGGGCCCCGTCACGATCCTCGCCTGGTCCTTCGTCCGAGACGACCAGCCGCTCGGCGAGACCGCGAACCAGGTGGCGCTCGCCCTGCGCGACGAGATCGCCGACCTCGAGGCCGCTGGTATCGCGATCATCCAGGTCGACGAGCCGGCGCTGCGCGAGCTGCTGCCTCTGAAGAAGGCGGATCAGCCCGCGTACCTGCAGTGGTCGGTGGACTCGTTCCGCCTCGCGACGGGTGGCGCGGCGGCGGGCACCCAGGTGCACACCCACCTCTGCTACTCGGAGTTCGGCGTCGTGATCGACGCGATCCGCGCCCTCGACGCCGACGTGACATCGATCGAGGCGGCCCGCAGCCGCATGGAGGTCGTGGCGGACATCGCCGAGGTCGGCTTCGATCACGGCATCGGCCCCGGTGTCTACGACATCCACTCGCCGCGCGTCCCCTCGGCGGAGGAGGTCGAGTCGCTGCTGCGCCGCGCGGTGGACGAGATCCCGACGCGACAGCTGTGGGTCAACCCCGACTGCGGTCTGAAGACGCGCGGATATGACGAGACCGTGGCGTCGCTGCGCAACATCGTCGAGGCCACGCGTCGGGTGCGCGAGGACGTGGTCGTCGCGGTCTGACGCCCGTCAGAAGAGAGAAGCGAACCGCCCTTCCCGGAGCTCGGGAAGGGCGGTTCGCTGTCGTCAGCCGACGTCAGACCGCGCGCAGCACCGCGACGATCTTGCCGAGGATCACGGCCTCGTCGCCCAGGATCGGCTCGAAGGCGGAGTTGCGGGGGAGGAGCCAGGTGTGTCCGTCGCGGCGGCGGAGCACCTTGACCGTGGCCTCGCCGTCGAGCATGGCCGCGACGATCTCGCCGTTCTCCGCGCTGTGCTGCGAACGCACGACGACCCAGTCCCCGTCGCAGATCGCGGCGTCGATCATCGACTCGCCCGACACCTTGAGCATGAACAGGTCGCCCTTGCCGACGAGCTGCCGGGGGAGCGGGAAGATCTCCTCGACCTGCTGATCCGCGGTGATCGGCACTCCGGCGGCGATGCGGCCCACCAGCGGCACGAGAGCGGCGTCTCCGACCGGGGTGGCGACATCGGCGGGATTCTCGCCGCTCGCGCCGGGGAGGTCGATGAGCACCTCCATGGCCCTGGTCTTGCCGGGGTCGCGGCGCAGATAGCCGCTGAGCTCCAGCTGTCCGAGCTGATGCGTGACGCTGGACAGCGACTTGAGGCCGACGGCGTCGCCGATCTCGCGCATGCTCGGCGGATAGCCGTGCCGGCTGATCGAGTTCTGGATGACCTCCAGGATCGCCATCTGCTTGGGGCTGAGGCTCTTGCGTCGACGGGTGCGCGGCGCCTCGGTGTCGGGGGCGGAGTTCTCGCTCATCGTGCTCCTTTGTACGCGATTCCGGCGTCGCAGTTCGAATGTCGGAGGTCCGTGGTGGGGTATCCGTATCGAAACCGTATCCGAGAAACGGCCCGATCTGGAAGATCTGTTCGAGCGTGTCGGCAGATTCTCGAATCAGGTTTCGAAGAACGCTTGACAGATGTTCGAACTCGAAGATATCTTCGGTACGTAGCTTCGCATTCCTGGCTCCCGGCCGAGTCCTGGATGCGAACGCTACGCCAACTTTCTCCGGCGGGGATGATCCGTCGGAGGGCAGAAAGGGAGCACGACATGAGCACCATCACCTTCGGAACCGCAGCAGTTCTTCCGGCACGTCCGGCCGCACGCCTGCGTCTGACGGTCCGCGGTCGCCGCGTGCTCCTCGGGCTCGCCTCGATCCCTCTCGCGGCGGGCATCGCCTTCGCCGCGCTCAGCGGCGGAAGCGCTGCGGCGTCCGGCGCTCACGTCGCGACGGCGTCCTTCGAGACCGTCACGGTGATGCCGGGGGACACCCTCTGGTCGATCGCCACCACGGTCGCTCCCGACGCCGACCCTCGCGAGGTGATCGGCGAGATCAGTCGGCTCAACATGCTCACGGGCGGCGCACTGCAGATCGGCGACGAGCTCGCCATCCCCGCGCAGTACTCCGAGTGATCTCGGAGCGCGCGTCCTGCGAGCCCGTCTTGGGAGCGGCGCATGCGCAATGCGGCGTCACCCGGTGCATCATCGGCCTTCGCGCGTCCTAGCATGGGAAGGGTGACCGCATCACTCGATGACCTCCCGCTTCGCGACGACCTCCGCGGATTGACTCCCTACGGAGCTCCGCAGGCCCCGCTTCCCATCGCGCTCAACGTCAACGAGAACACGCATCCCATTCCGGATGCCGTCGCCAGCGACATCCTCGACGACATCGCCGTGGCGCTGCGCGACATGAACCGCTACCCGGATCGAGAGTTCACGACCCTGCGCGAGGGCTTCGCCGAGTATCTCGGGCACGGCCTCACTGCCGACCAGATCTGGGCGGGCAACGGCTCGAACGAGGTGCTGCAGCACATCCTCCAGGCCTTCGGCGGTCCTGGACGCACGGCGTTCGGCTTCGCGCCCACGTACTCCATGTACCCGCTGATCGCTCAGGGCACCGGCGCACGCTGGGTGGCGGGTGTCCGCGAGCCCGACTACACGATCACCGCGGAAGATGCTGCTGCTCAGGTGCGCGCTGTCGACCCCGACGTGATCCTGCTGTGCTCCCCGAACAACCCGACGGGCACGCCCCTCGGGCTCGATGTCGTCGAGGCCGTCTACGAGGCGGCCAGAGGCATCGTGATCGTCGACGAGGCGTATCAGGAGTTCGCACCGAGGGAGGCGGCATCCGCCCTCTCCCTTCTCGAGGGGCGTCCGCGTCTGGCGGTGTCGCGCACGATGAGCAAGGCGTTCGCCTTCGCGGGAGCGCGGGTGGGCTACCTGGCCGCCGATCCCGCGTTCATCGACGCGCTGCGCCTCGTGCGCCTGCCCTATCACCTGAGCGCCCTCACCCAGGCGGCGGCGATCGCCGCGCTGCGCAACGCCGATGTCATGCTCGGCATGGTCGACGAGATCGTCGAGCAGCGCGACCGCATCTCGGCGACCCTGGAGGCGCTCGGGTACACGCCGCACGAGTCCTGGTCGAACTTCGTCCTCTTCGGTGGCGTGGTCGACCCGAAGGCCACGTGGCAGCAGCTGTACGACAGGGGCGTGCTGATCCGCGACGTCGGCATCCCCGGCCACCTCCGCGTCACCGCGGGCACGGAGGCCGAGACCACGGCGTTCCTCGACGCCCTCGCCTCGATAGGATCGGCATCATGAGCACCCCCGCCCCGCGCACAGCCCGCCGCGTGCGCAGCACGTCGGAGTCCACGGTCGAGCTCGAGCTCAACCTCGACGGGACGGGTGTGAGCCGCATCGACACCTCGGTGCCGTTCTTCGACCACATGCTGACAGCGTTCGCGAAGCACTCCCTCACCGACCTCACGGTGCGGGCGTCCGGCGACACGAACATCGATGCGCACCACACCGTCGAGGACGTCTCGATCGTGCTCGGGCAGGCGATCCGCGAGGCGCTGGGCGACAAGTCCGGCATCTCCCGCTACGGCGACGCGCTGGTCCCTCTCGACGAGGCGGTCGCGCAGGCGGTCGTGGACATCTCCGGTCGCCCGTACCTCGTGCACGAAGGTGAGCCCACAGGATTCGAGTACCACCTCATCGGCGGTCACTTCACGGGCGCCCTCGTGCGGCACTCGTTCGAGGCGATCACGTTCAACGCCGGACTCACCGTGCACGTCCGCGTGCTGGGCGGCCGCGATCCTCACCACATCGCCGAGGCGGAGTACAAGGCCTTCGCGCGTGCCTTCCGCCAGGCGAAAGCCCTCGATCCGCTGGTCGACGGCGTCCCGTCCACCAAGGGCGCGCTGTGAGCAGCGCGCCCACGGTCGCGGTCTTCGACTACGAGTCCGGCAACGTCCATTCCGCCGTCAAGGCGCTCGTCGCCGCGGGAGCGGATGCTGTGCTCACCCGCGACAAGACGCAGGCGCTGGAGGCCGACGGCCTCGTGGTTCCTGGCGTCGGCGCATTCCAGGCCGTCCGCGACGCGCTGTTCGCCCACGGCGGTGACGAGATCATCGATCGTCGGCTCGCCGGCGGGCGCCCGGTGCTGGGCATCTGCGTCGGCATGCAGGTGCTGTTCTCCCACGGCGTCGAGCGCGGACACGACACCGAGGGCCTCGGCGAATGGCCGGGCGCGGTGACGGAGCTCAACGCGCCGGTCCTGCCGCACATGGGCTGGAACACGGTCGAGCCCGGCGCCGACAGCGTGCTGTTCCGCGGCATCGAGCAGGAGCGGTTCTACTTCGTGCACTCGTACGCGGCGCAGTCCTGGGAGCTCGACGTCATCCCTCCGTTCCCGCAGCCCGTGCTCACCTGGACGACGTACGGAGATCCCTTCCTCGCAGCCGTCGAGAACGGCCCGCTCTCGGCCACCCAGTTCCACCCGGAGAAGTCCGGAGACGCGGGCATCCAGCTGCTGCGCAACTGGGTCGGCAGCCTCTGACCTCCTCGATCGGCGTCACGCATTTGAACGAGCGCCGATTGCGAGGGTAACCTCGGTTCTCGTGCCTCTCATCGGCGCACTCCCACCACTCAAGGACGTCATGAACGACTTCGCGCAGTCTCCCTCCCTCACTCTGCTCCCGGCCGTCGATGTCGCGGGCGGCAAGGCCGTCCGCCTCACGCAGGGCGAGGCCGGCAGCGAGACCAGCTACGGCGATCCTCTCGACGCAGCGGGGGAGTGGGTGGCGCAGGGCGCGAAGTGGATCCACCTCGTCGACCTCGACGCCGCTTTCGGACGGGGGAGCAACGCCCCCATCCTGCGCAAGGTGATCAAGCAGTTCAAGAACGTCAACATCGAGCTCTCCGGCGGCATCCGCGACGACGCGACGCTGGAGGCGGCGCTCGAGAGCGGCGCCACGCGCATCAACCTCGGGACCGCGGCGCTGGAGAACCCCGAGTGGGCGGCAGACGTCATCGGCCGGTTCGGCGAGGCGATCGCGGTCGGCCTCGACGTGCGTGGAACGACCCTCGCGGCCCGCGGCTGGACGAAGGACGGCGGCGATCTCTGGGAGGTCCTGGATCGCCTCGAAGATGCCGGCTGCAGCCGCTACGTCGTGACCGACGTGACCAAGGACGGCACGCTCCGCGGACCGAACCTCGAGCTCCTGCGCGAGATGACCTCGCGCACCCCGAAGCCCGTCGTCGCCTCCGGCGGCATCGCGAACCTTGACGACATCGCCGCTCTCCGCGAGCTCGTGCCGCTGGGCGTCGAGGGTGCCATCGTCGGCAAGGCGCTGTATGCCGGAGCGTTCACGCTGGCCGAGGCTCTGGATGTCGCAGGAGACTGACGCGCACTCCTGCGGGCCCGAGTCGCACAATCACGGCGACTCGGCGGGCGTTCCGTGGGAGGGGCGCAGTTTCGAGCCGAATCCGCACGCCGCGGACGACGGCTCCGCCGACCCCGCGCTGTTCGAGGCGCTGCAGAGGTTCCGTGCGGGTGAGGGCGCTCAGACCGAGGTCATCGACGCCTTCCGCTCCGCGCGCGTGCTGATCCCTCTGGTCGCCGAGAAGGGCGATGAGGGCGTAGGTCCCACGGGCCTGGTCGTCGACAAGACGCAGGAGCTGTCGATCGTCACGGTCGCGGCCCCCGACGGCCGCCGCGTGCAGCCGGTGTTCTCCTCGGTCGATGCGATGCAGCGGTGGGATGCCACAGCCCGGCCCATTCCGGTCGAGGCCGTGCGCGCCGCGCTGGCGGCCTCCGCCGACGACACCGATCTGATCGTGCTGGACCCGACGTCCGACACGGAGTTCGTGATCCGCCGTCCCGCCGTGTGGGCGATCGCTCAGGGGCATTCCTGGGAGCCGAGCTTCCTCTCGCCGGAGGTGTTCGGCGCGCTCCAGGAGAGCGTCGCGCACGAGCTCGCGGTGATCGACGTCGCCGTCGCCGCGGGCGACCCGGACGCGAGGCTCCGCGGCCCTGAGCTCGTCGTGATCCTCGAGCTCGTCGACGGACTCGAGCGCGAGGTGCTCGACGCGGTCCTCGCGCGTCTCGCCCAGCGCTGGTCCGCCGACGATCGCATCGCCGTGCTCGCCGACTCGCTCACCGTCAAGCTCCGCCGCTCCGCCTGACCCTGCCCCGACGACGTGCGATCCTCGCCGCGTTCGTCTCGCCGCGCTCGCTCAACGTCCGGGGATTGGTGCGCTCGCTCAGCGTCCGGGGATTGAGCTTCGTCTCGCTGTGCTCGCTCAGCGCCCGGGTTGCGGACTTCTACCCCAGTCGTTCGTCAACAGGACGTGAGGACGGAGGGATGTCTTGGTCAGGCAAATCGGGAGGGGCCCGCGAAGCGGGAGGGTTCCCGTTCTTTGCCTGACCAAGACATCCCGGAGCCCGCCCCCAAGAGGCCTAGTTGACCGGCCCCGTCCACTTCTCGCCCGGCCCCTTGCCGATCGGGTCGGGGATGACGGAGGCCTCGCGGAAAGCGAGCTGCAGGGACCGCAGTCCGTCGCGCAGCGACCGCGCGTGCATGTCGCTGATCTCGGGGGCGCCGGCCGTGATGAGTCCGGCCAGCGCGTTGATGAGCTTGCGCGCCTCGTCGAGGTCGAGCTGCGCTGCGGCATCCGGGTCGTCGGCGAGGCCGAGCTTGACGGCCGCGGCGCTCATGAGGTGCACGGCCGCGGTCGTGATCACCTCGACGGCGGGGACGTCTGCGATGTCCCGGGTGGCGGATGACGCGGCCTCCTCCTGTCGGGCCCAGCGCTCTTCGCGCTCGCGTGCAGCCTCGTCCGATGCCTGGTTCGTCACTTCGCCTTGCCTTCTGTTAGACTTTGTCGGGCTCCGGAGCGTCATGCTCCGGTACGAAAGAGGATTCACTTCCCACCCGCGCTTGCCGTTCCAGGCTACCGGGTCTTGCACTCCACCGGATCGCATCGACAGATGCCGCCGGCAGACTGGGTGCGAAGCCGGCGTCTGGATGCCGGTGGGTGGGAGACGATTCTGATTTCGCCCGGATCGCGAACAGCATCCGGTGGCCGAAACCATCGTCTAAGGAGTTCCGCATCAGCGATCCCCGCACCAATGAGCGCATCCGCGTCCCCGAGGTCCGCCTCGTCGGCCCCGCGGGTGAGCAGATCGGCGTCGTCCGCATCGAGGCGGCGCTGCGCCTTGCGCAGGAAGCCGACCTCGACCTCGTCGAGGTCGCACCCAACTCGAAGCCGCCCGTGGTCAAGATCATGGACTACGGCAAGTTCAAGTACGAAGCCGCCCAGAAGGAGAAGGAAGCTCGCCGCAACCAGGCGAACACCATTCTCAAGGAGGTCCGCTTCCGCCTGAAGATCGAGGCGCACGACTACACGACGAAGCTCAAGCGCGCCGAGGGCTTCCTCAAGGCGGGCGACAAGGTCAAGGCCATGATCCTGTTCCGCGGTCGCGAGCAGTCGCGTCCCGAGCAGGGTGTCCGTCTTCTCCGCAAGTTCGCCGAGGACGTCGCCGAGCTCGGAACGGTCGAGTCCAACCCGACCATCGATGGACGCAACATGGTCATGATCGTGGCTCCGCTCAAGAGCAAGTCCGAGGCGAAGCAGGAGCAGAACGCCGTTCGCGACGCGCAGCGCGCAGCGAACAAGCAGGCGGCTCGCGAGGCCAAGACCGATGCTCCCGCCGAAGGCGCCGCAGCGGAGTAACTCCCGCCCCACCTACTCCCGCACCGCGGGTTGACACCGTCGCCTGAGAAGGCGCCATACGAAGGAAGAGAAGATGCCGAAGCAGAAGACCCACTCGGGTGCTAAGAAGCGCTTCAAGATCACCGGCAGCGGCAAGCTGAAGAAGCAGCAGGCCGGGATGCGCCACAACCTCGAGCACAAGTCGAGCCGTCGCACCCGTCGCCTCAACCAGGACCAGGTTCTGTCGAAGGCAGACTTCAAGGTCGCGAAGAAGCTTCTCGGTCGCTGACGCGATCGAACGCACGAATAGGAACACAGGAAAATGGCAAGAGTCAAGCGGGCGGTAAACGCCCACAAGAAGCGTCGCGTCATCCTCGAGCGCGCCTCCGGCTACCGCGGTCAGCGTTCGCGCCTCTACCGTAAGGCCAAGGAGCAGGTCATCCACTCCCTGGTCTACTCGTACCGGGACCGTCGCAAGCGCAAGGGCGACTTCCGTCGTCTGTGGATCCAGCGCATCAACGCCGCTGCCCGCCAGAACGGCATGACCTACAACCGCTTCATCCAGGGCCTCGGCCTCGCGGGTGTCACGGTCGACCGTCGCATGCTCGCCGACCTCGCGGTCAACGACGCTGCGACCTTCACCACGCTGGTGGAGACGGCGAAGAAGGCTCTGCCCTCCGACGTCAACGCTCCGAAGTCGGCTGCGTAAGCACCTCTTCACACAGGGCGCTCTCCTTCGGGAGGGCGCCCTGTGGCGTTCCCGGGAGCGCGTGAGCCCCGACGACGCGCGATGGTCTCGTCGACGACGGCGGCCGCGATGACGGCGACGGCGTAGACGACGAGGTCGCGCGGGTCGAACCCGGCCCCCAGCACCAGGCCGATCGGGGGGAACTCCGCCGTCCAGAGACGGGGGAGCCCGGTGAGCTGGAGCAGCTCGATCCCCGCGCAGATCGTGAAGGCGATGAGGGCCGGCCGCAACGGCCGCGCACGTGGGACGACGAAGGCCGCGAGCAGATAGATGAGCACGGCGTAGAGCCCATCGCCGACGACATCTCCGACGGGGCCCGAGACCGACCGGTGCACGAGCAGCCCCAGCCCCACGGTCGCGGCGGCGAGCACCGCGAGCACGAGCCTTCGGCGGATCGGCGTCGGGGCGGCATCCGTCATCATGCACGCACCTTATCCGGATGGCGCGAGAAGGACCTCCACGTTCCCTAGACTGTGATCGTGCTGGAAAACCCCCGGTCCCCCCGAGTCCGTGCCGTCGCGAAGCTGACCAAGCGCAGCGCGCGAACAGAGACAGGGCTGTACCTCCTCGAGGGCCCGCAGGCCGTGCGCGAGGCGCTGACCTACCGACCCGAGACGATCGTCGAGCTCTTCGCGACCCCGACGGGGTGGGACAAGCATCCGGACATCAGGGCGAAGGCGGTGGATGCCGACGTAGACGTCGAGTACGTCACCGAGTACGTCCTCAACGCCATGGCCGACACCGTGACCCCTCAGGGGCTCGTCGCGGTCGTCCAGCAGACGCCGACGTCGGTGCGCGACGTCTTCGCGTCGTCGCCTCGTCTCGTCGCGATCTGCGAGGAGGTGCGCGACCCCGGCAATCTCGGCACGATCATCAGGGCAGCGGATGCCGCCGGAGCCGATGCCGTCGTGCTCACCGGCCGCACCGTCGACCCGTACAACCCCAAGGTCGTCCGCGCCACGACGGGGTCGCTGTTCCACCTTCCCGTGTCGGTCGCGGGGGACCTAGCCGAGGTCGTGGAGCGGGCGCACGACGCCGGTCTCCGCATCCTCGCCGCAGATGTGAAGGGCGACGACCTCCTCGCCGCCCGCGCGGAGGGCGTGCTCGCCGAGCCGACGGCCTGGCTGTTCGGCAACGAGGCCCGCGGTCTCGAGGACAGCGCACTGGAACTCGCCGACCGCGTCCTCAAGCTCCCGATCTTCGGCCGTGCCGAGTCGCTGAACCTCGCGACCGCCGCGAGCGTGTGCCTGTACGAGAGCGCCTTCGCGCAGCGCGCAGCCGTGGCAGACTGATCCGGATGGAGCGGCAGGGCGCCGTTCCCGCCTGACGTGGGGACAGGGGGCCGATGCGAGTTCTGATCGTCGAGGACGACGCCGGCGTCGCGAAGGCTCTCGATGCATTCCTGAGCCGCTCCGGATACGCCACGGTCCGTGCGGCGACCGGTCAGGAGGCGTTGGACGCCCTCGGAGCCGACACCGAGGTCGTGCTGCTCGATCTCGGCCTCCCCGATGTCGACGGCATCGACCTCTGCCGCCGGATCCGAGCGCGCACGGACGTGCCGATCATCGTCGTGACGGCGCGCAGTCAGGTCGACGAGCGCATCAGGGGCCTCAGGGCGGGAGCAGACGACTTCGTCGTGAAGCCCTACGACATCCAGGAGCTGCTGGCCAGGATCGAGGCGGTCACCCGCAGGACCCGGCCCGCGAGAGTCGAGTCGGAGGAGATCGTGCGCCTGCACGGGGGCGCCGTCGAGGTCGACTTCGTCAAGCGCCAGCTGCGGGTGCGCGCCGATCCGGTCGATCTCACCAAGAAGGAGTTCGACATCATCGCCGTGCTGGCGAGATACCCCGGTGTCGCGGTGCCGCGGGACCGGCTGATCAGAGAGGTCTGGAACACCGACTGGCACGGCTTCAGCCACTCGCTCGAGGTGCACGTGGGCGCGGTCAGGCGCAAGGTCGCAGTGCCGCTCATCGAGACCGTCCGCGGAGTCGGCTATCGGCTGATCGGCGGCTGACCCATGCGGAACCGCCTCGTCATCGTCTTCCTCGTGCCCCTGATCGCGATCGTCCTCGCACTCAGCGGAGCGTACGCCTGGAGCGCGGCGCGCAGCGTGCAGCAGTCCTTCTACAGCGATCAGTTCGGCGACCTCACCTACTTCGTGACCAGTGCGCGGCAGTCGCTGCGCGCCGACACCCCCGCTGTGCTCGAGGGCGAGGTCCGCAGGTTCCAGGACGTGTACGGCATCCGCGTGGTGGTCGTCGACGTGTCTGGTGAGGTGTGGGCGGCCAGCGGACCGGATTCGGCGGTGCTGGAGGAGGCGGAGTCCGAACGGGTGCAGCTCGCCCTCAGCGGGCGTCGCTCTGAGCCGCCGGAACCCACTTTCCCCCTGATCGACAACGATGCGGTCATGGCCGAGCCGGTCTTCGACGACAGCGACGTGATCGGCGTCGTCCTGATCTCGTCGAGCACCGATTCGCCGAGGTCGGAGATCCTGCAGCACTGGTTCGTGCTGTCTCTCATCGTGATCGCGACGATCCTCGCCGGGCTGCTGCTCGTGTTCGGGCTGGCGAACTGGGTCCTGGCGCCGGTGCGCCGACTCGATCAGGCGATGGTCGCGATCGAGCGCGGCGAGATGGACGCCAGGGTCTCCGAAGACACCGGGCCGCCAGAGCTGCGTCGCATGACGGTGCTCTTCAACAGCATGGCCGCCGAGATCGAACGCGTGCTCGCCCGTCAGCAGGAGTTCGCCCTGAACGCCTCGCACGAGCTGCGCAATCCGCTGAACGCCCTGCTCCTGAGGGTCGAGCACCTGATGACGGGCCTCGGTCGCGAGTGGCGCGAGGACATCGAGGAGACCAGGGAGGAGGGGCGGCGGATGACGCGGATCCTGGAGACCCTCCTGAGCCTCGCGAAGGGCGGGCGAGGCGATGCGAGCTTCGCCGCCGTCGACCTCGCCGGGCTTGCGCGGCGCAGAGCGGAGGCCTGGCGGGAGGTGGCCGGCCGTCGCTCGGTGACCGTGGAGGTGACCGGCGATCGGGCCGTGCCGACGATGGCGGACAGGACGGTGCTGGAGAGCGCTCTGGACGCGGTGATCGACAACGCCGTGAAGTACTCGCCCGAGGGCGGTCACATAGAGATCCGCGCCGTCGCGGCCGACGGTCGCACGGGGATCGCCGTGCGCGACAACGGCCCCGGTCTCGAGGCGTCCGAGGTCGGAAGCGCGACCGAGCGGTTCTGGCGCAGCTCCGAGACGGGGACCGTGAGCGGATCCGGCCTCGGGCTCGCGATCGCCACCGACCTCCTCGCCTCGATCGGCGGAGAGCTGAGCGTGGAGGCGCCGGACGACGGGGGGCTGCTCGTGTCGCTGTGGATCCCGGACGGAGCCGTCCGATGAGGAGAGGCCTGCGCAGGGTCGTCGCGCTGATCGCCGTGGCAGCCGTCGCCGTCGGGGTCGGCGGCTGCAGCGCGCCGAGCGACGAGTGGAGCACGAGCAGCACCGTGATCGCCGGCGGAAGCACGACGGGCGTCTACTACGACTACGGGGAGCATCTCGCGGGAGAGCTCTCCACCCGCCTCGGGACCCCCGTGACCGTGGCGGAGACGAACGGCTCGGTGGACAACCTGCTGCGCATCGCCTCCGGGCGGGCCGTGGTCGGCTTCGCACAGGGGGATGCCGCGGCCGACGCCGTCGCCGGGACCGGGGTGTTCCAGGAACCCCTCGCCGTGAAGGCCGTGGCGCGGCTCTACGACGAGTACCTGCACATCGTGGTGCGTGCAGACTCCCTCATCGACGATGTGCGCGATCTCGCCGGCATGCGCATCTCCCTGGGCGCCGAGAACTCGGGCGTGCACGTGATCGCCACGAGGCTCCTCGAGGCCGCGGGGGTGGATGCCGCGACGATCAGCGACCCGCAGCTCGGACTCGCCGAGTCCATCGACGCCATGCAGAGCTCGGACATCGACGGCTTCTTCTGGGTGGGCGGCCTGCCTACTCCGGGGATCGCCCAGCTCGCGGAGAACACCCCCGTGCGGCTGCTCCCGGTGGAGCAGGCCTGGGTCAACAGCGTGAACGCGAGCCACTCAGGAGCGTATCGCCCAGCCGACATCCCGGCGGGCACCTACGGCATCGAGGAGCCGACGCTGACGATGGCGGTCCCGAACTTCCTGATGACCGCCACGGACACGCCGGATGCCGTGGTGGAGGACATCGTCTCCACCCTGTTCGATGCCCGCTCCCGCATCGCTCAGGAGGTGCCGGTCGCCGCGCGACTGGACCGGAGGCAGGCGATCTTCACCGAGCCCGTCGAGCTGCATCCGGGTGCGCTGACGTACTACCGGGACACCAGGAACTGAGCCGCGGAGCGCCGCACGCACGTCGTTCCGTGTCCGTTGGGTAACACCCGTGTTACGAGCCTCAAGAAACCCTCAAGAAGTCTGACACCGCTCGTCGCGCTCTGCCATCGTGAGGTCGGTCGCGCACGATTCGATGGAGAACTCAGACGCCCGTGGGGACGGGTGGCGCGCATGAGCTCTCTGGGAGAGCACCCCCGATCGAGCACCGCTGACCACCCTGCGAGTTTGGAGAACACATGACCTCTGGTAACGCCCTTGTGGTGGTCGAGAACGTGCAGAAGCACTACGGCGACTTTCAGGCGCTCACCGACATCGACCTCACGGTCGATCAGGGCGAGGTCGTCGTCGTGATCGGGCCCTCCGGCTCCGGCAAGTCGACGCTCTGCCGCACGATCAACCGCCTGGAGACGATCACGAGCGGCAGCATCCGCATCGACGGCAAGGAGCTGCCCGCCGAGGGCAAGGGTCTCGCGACCCTCCGCGCCGACGTCGGCATGGTCTTCCAGTCGTTCAACCTCTTCGCGCACCTGACGATCCTGGAGAACGTGACGCTCGGGCCCATCAAGGTCCGCGGGATCAAGAAGGCCGACGCCGAGAAGGAGGCGATGGAGCTCCTGGAGCGCGTCGGCGTGGCCAAGCAGGCTTCGAAGCTCCCCGCGCAGCTCTCCGGCGGTCAGCAGCAGCGCGTGGCCATCGCCCGTGCGCTGGCGATGCATCCGAAGGTGATGCTCTTCGACGAGCCGACCAGCGCGCTGGACCCCGAGATGATCAACGAGGTGCTCGACGTCATGATCGAGCTCGCCCAGCAGGGTATGACGATGATCGTCGTCACCCACGAGATGGGCTTCGCCCGCAAGGCCGCCCACCGCGTCGTCTTCATGGCCGACGGGCGCATCGTCGAGGAGGCGACGCCGGAGGAGTTCTTCACGAACCCGAAGAGCGACCGCGCCAAGGACTTCCTCTCGAAGCTCCTCACCCACTGACCTTTCCACCCTGCACACACAGCACACGAAGGAGACGCACATGCGACGCACACGGACACTGGCAGGAATCGGGATCGCTGCGGCTGCGCTGCTCGCGCTGACCGCCTGCAACAGCGGAGCCCCGACCAGCACCGGAACCGGCGGAGGCACCGAGGAGGAGCCGTCGACGAGCAGCACGCCGTGGACGGTGGCGACCGACGTCAAGATCGACGGAAGCCCGACGTTCGACAGGATCTCGTCCTCCGGCACTGTGAAGGTCGGCGTCAAGGAGGACCAGCCCGGTCTCGGCTACCTCGACCCGGTGACGGGGGAGCGCACCGGCTTCGACGTCGACATCGCCCGCTGGATGGCGGCATCCCTCGGCGTCGACCCCGAGAAGATCGAGTTCCAGGCGATCGCGTCGGCGAACCGCGAGCAGGCGATCGTGAACGGCGACATCGACTACTACGTCGGCACCTACTCGATCACCGACAAGCGCAAGGAGCAGATCTCCTTCGCCGGCCCGTACTTCGTCACCGGGCAGGGCCTCCTCGTCGCCTCCGACAGCAAGATCAAGAGCGTCGACGACCTGAGCTCGTCGACGACGGTGTGCTCCGCGACCGGCTCGACGCCGATCCAGAACATCAAGACGAACTACCCCGAGGTCCCGACCAAGGAGTACGACACGTACTCGAAGTGCGTGGAGGACCTGAAGAACGGGCAGGTGGATGCCGTCACCACCGACGAGGCCATCCTCATCGGCTACGCGGCGCAGGCCCCCGACCAGATCAAGGTCGTCGGCAAGCCGTTCAGCGAGGAGCGCTACGGCATCGGCGTCGCCAAGGGCGACACAGCGCTGGTGGAGTACTTCAACACGCAGCTGACCGATGGCGGCGACGTCTGGCAGCAGATCTTCGACAACAACCTCGGCGCATCCGGGGTCAAGGCGACTCAGCCCAAGGTCGACCCGGTCGGCTGAGTTCCGGCGGGCGGCCGATATCCTCGGCCGCCCGCTGATCGGCAGGGGCAGCACGAGCACACGAATCGACAGGAGCAGCAGTGGGAGTCATTACAGACAACCTCGATCTCTGGGGAGAAGCACTGGGGGGCACGATCGTGCTGTTCCTGGGCGGTGGGCTCATCGCCCTGGTGCTCGGGCTGGTCGTAGGAGCAGCGAGGGTGTCCCCGGTGCCGATCGCACGGGCGGTCGGCGGCGTGTACGTGAACTGGATTCGCAACACGCCGCTGACCCTCGTGATGTTCTTCTTCGCGTTCTGCCTGCCGATCCTGCTGGGGGAGCGCGTCAACTCGCTGCTGCTCACGGTGGTGGCGCTGGGCATCTACACCGCGACCTACGTCGCCGAGGCGCTGCGGGCCGGCATCAACACGGTCCCGGTCGGGCAGGCGGAGGCGGCGCGGGCGATCGGCCTGAACTTCGGCCAGGTGATGCGCTACGTGGTGCTTCCGCAGGCGACGCGCTCCGTGGTCCCGCCGATGATGAGCGTGCTGATCGCCCTGCTGAAGAACACCACGGTGGCGGCGGGCTTCTCGGTCCTCAACCTCGGCTCCATCAGGTCGTGGCTGAGCGAGCGCGGTGAGAACGCACTGGTCGTGCTGCTCTGGGTGATGGTGATCTTCGTGGTGATGGTGCTGCTGCTCGGCTGGGTGCAGCGCGTTCTCGAGAACAGGTGGAGGATCGCGCGATGAGTTCCGTCCTTTTCGATGTCCCCGGCCCTCGTGCCGTCGTCCGCAACCGGCTCATCGGAGTCCTGACGATCCTCGTCGTCCTCGCCGTGCTCGGCTGGGTCGTCTGGCGTCTCTTCGCCACCGGGCAGTTCTCCGCGGCGAAGTGGAACATCTTCACCTACTCCGCGGTCTGGGTCCGCTTCGGCGAGGGGCTGTTGAGCACGCTGGCCGCCTTCGCGGTCGCCGGCGTGGGGTCGATCGTCCTCGGGTTCGTCCTCGGCATCGGCCGTCTGTCCGACCACGCATGGGTGCGGGAGCCGGTCAGGTGGATCATCGAGGTACTGCGGGCGGTGCCCGTCCTGGTGCTGATGATGCTGCTGTACTACGGGCTCCCCGTGATCGGCGTGAAGATGCCTCCGTACTTCGCCGTCGTGATCGCGCTGATCGTCTACAACGGCTCGGTCCTCGCTGAGGTGCTGCGCGCCGGAATCGAGTCCCTTCCTCGCGGGCAGCGGGAGGCCGGCTACGCGATCGGTCTGCGCAAGTCCGGCGTGATGCGGCTCATCCTCATCCCGCAGGCGGTGCGGGCCATGATGCCGGTGATCATCGCCCAGCTCGTCGTCGCGCTGAAGGACACCGCGCTCGGCTTCATCATCACGTATCAGGAACTGCTCTTCGTGATCAACCTGATCGGCAACCAGCCGACCTACAACTCCCCGCTGATCCCGGCGGCGATCGTCGGCGGCTCGATGTACGTGGCGGTCTGTCTCGTGCTCTCCTACATCGCCTACCGGCTCCAGCGTCGGGCCAAGCGCTCGCCGAAGCAGGCCGCGGTCGCACACAACGCGGCCGCAGACGACGAATCGACGATGACCGAGGTGATCGCGCTGCAGAGCCGAGCCGGGAAGCACGACGGGAGCAACTCCGGCGCCCAAGGTCTGTGAGCCGCACGGCGCGGTGCCGTGCCCCCGGTAGACTCGACTCTCGTGTCTGAGTCTCCAGAGATCACCCCAGAAGCGGTCGAAGCCGCCGTCGCCGCAGCCCTCGAGGCCATCGGGGCGGCGCGCGACACCACCGAGCTGAAGGCGGCCCGCGCCGCACACGTCGCCGAGGGGTCGCCGCTCGCGGTCCTGAACGCGTCCATGCGGCAGGTCGCCCCCGAGAACAAGGCGGCGTTCGGCAAGCTGGTCGGCCAGGGCCGCGGCCAGGTCACCCAGGCGCTCGCCGCCAAGGAGGCTGAGCTCGCCGAGGCCGAGATCGCCGCTCGGCTCGAATCGGAGCGCGTCGACATCACCGCCGTGCCGTCCCGCACGCGCGTCGGCGCCCGGCATCCGCTCACCCTGCTCAGCGAGCAGATCTCCGACATCTTCGTCGGCATGGGGTGGGAGATCGCGGAAGGCCCCGAGCTCGAGCACGAGTGGTTCAACTTCGACGCCCTGAACTTCGACGTCGACCACCCGGCGCGCCAGGAGCAGGACACGTTCTACGTCGACCCGGCCTCGCGTCACCTCGTCATGCGCACCCACACGAGCCCCGTGCAGGTGCGGTCCATGCTCGACCGCGAGGTGCCGATCTACGTGCTCTGCCCCGGCCGCGTGTACCGGACCGACGAGTTCGACGCGACGCACCTGCCGGTGTTCACCCAGTTCGAGGGCCTCGTCGTCGACAAGGGCATCTCGATGGCGCACCTCAAGGGCACGCTCGACCACGTCGCGCGTCAGCTCTTCGGACCGGAGGCCAAGACGCGCTTCCGCACGAACTTCTTCCCCTTCACCGAGCCCTCCGCAGAGCTCGACCTGTGGCACCCGACCTTCAAGGGCGGCGCGCGCTGGATCGAGTGGGGCGGCTGCGGCATGATCAACCCGAACGTGCTCCGGGCGGCGGGCATCGACCCCGACGTCTACAGCGGCTTCGCCTTCGGCATGGGCGTCGAACGCGGGCTCATGTTCCGCAGCGACGTGCAGGACATGCGCGACATGGCAGAGGGCGATATCCGATTCAGCGAGCAGTACGGGATGGTGGTGTGATGCGCGTCCCGCTTTCGTGGCTGCGTGAGTACGTCGATCTGGCAGCGGATGCCACGCCCGAGGACGTCCTCGCGGCGATGGTGCGCGTCGGCTTCGAGGAGGAGGACGTCCACCGCTTCGACATCACCGGTCCCGTCGTCGTCGGACAGGTCGTCTCGCTCGAGGGCGAGCCGCAGTCGAACGGCAAGACGATCAACTGGTGCCAGGTCGACGTGGGCGAGGCGAACGGCGGCATCCGCGGGATCGTCTGCGGTGCGCACAACTTCGTCGCCGGCGACAAGGTCGTCGTGACCCTGCCCGGTGCCGTGCTGCCCGGTCCATTCCCGATCGCGGCGCGCAAGACTTACGGACACGTGTCCGACGGCATGATCGCGTCGGCGCGCGAGCTCGGCCTGGGGGATGAGCACAACGGCATCGTCGTGCTCTCCGACCTCGGCATCGATGCGCCCGTCGGCGCCGACGCGATCGCGCTCCTCGGCCTCGACGACGTCGCCGTCGACATCAACGTCACCCCCGACCGCGGCTACGCCTTCTCGCTCCGCGGAGTGGCTCGCGAGTACTCGCACGCGACGGGGGCGGAGTTCCGCGACCCCGCCGAGCGCGACTTTGCCGAGCTCCAGCCGGGCACCGGTCACACCGCGATCGTCGACGACCAGGCCCCCGTGCGCGGACGCGTCGGCGCGAGCGAGTTCGTCACCCGCGTGGTGCGCGGGGTCGACCCGTCGCGTCCGACGCCGCCCTGGATGATCGCGCGTCTGACCCTCGCCGGCATGCGCTCCCTCGGCGTGCTCATCGACATCACGAACTACGTGATGCTCGAGCTCGGCCAGCCCCTCCACGGCTACGACCTCGACGCCCTGAGCGGCGGCATCACCGTGCGCCGCGCCTCCGCGGGCGAGAAGATCACGACGCTCGACGGCCAGGAGCGCACGCTCGACGCCTCTGACCTGCTGATCACCGACGACTCGGGCCCCATCGGCATCGCCGGGGTCATGGGCGGCGGCACGACCGAGATGACGGAGACCACGCGCAACGTCCTCATCGAGGCGGCGACGTTCGACCCGGTCACGATCGCGCGCTCGGCACGTCGTCACAAGCTGCCCAGCGAGGCCTCCAAGCGCTTCGAGCGAGGCGTCGACCCGCTGATCCCGTTCGTCGCGGCCCGTCGCGCCGCCGACCTCATGGTCGAGCTCGCCGGCGGCACGCTCACCGAGGAGGGCGGCGCGCTGTTCGCCGAGGTCTTCGTCGGCGACATCGAGCTGCCCACAGGCTTCGTCGAGGGGCTCATCGGCGTGGACTACACGGATGCCGAGATCTCGGGCGCGCTCGAGACGATCGGCGCCGAGGTCACCGCGACCGACGCCGGCTGGACGGTCATCCCGCCCACCTGGCGCCCCGACCTCACGGACAAGTGGACGCTGGCCGAGGAGGTCGCGCGCATCCACGGGCTCGACCGCATCCCGTCGGTGCTGCCCACGCCGCCCTCCGGCCGCGGACTCACCGCGCACCAGCAGGGTCGCCGTCGGGTCGCGAACGCGCTCGCGTCCGCAGGACTCGTCGAGACGTCCGCGTTCCCGTTCACGAACGAGGCGCAGAACGATCTGCACGGCTCCGCCGCGGGCGAGCACCTGCCCAGCATCCGCCTGGCGAACGCCCTCGACGGCCAGGCGCCGTACCTGCGGCGCTCGCTGATCCCCGGTCTCCTGCAGATCGCGCATCGCAACATCTCGCGCGGCTTCACGGACCTCGCGATCTTCGAGACCGGCGTCGTCTTCCTGCCCGAACCCGGCGTCGTCTACGGCACCGACGAGGTGCCGCCGCTCGGCGTGCGTCCGTCGGACGAGACGCTCGCAGAGCTGAACGCGTCGATCCCGCCGCAGCACCGTCACGTCGCGGCGCTGTTCACGGGCAACGTGTCGGCGCGCCAGCCGGGCCGAGCGGCCGAGGCGGCCGGTCTCTCCGAGGCCCTCGACGCCGTGCGCGTCATCGCCGCGGCGGCGGGCGTCGAGATCGACGTGGCGCAGACGCAGCGCGCCGCGCTCCACCCCGGCCGTGCCGGTGCGCTCCGCATCGGGGATGCGGAGGTCGGCTACGTCGGCGAGCTGCACCCGGCGGTCTCCGAGGACGCCGATCTGCCCGGTCCCGCGACGGTGCTCGAGCTCGATCTCGACGGCATCCTCTCGCTCGCCGGGGGAGGGACGGTCGCGGCCTCGCTGTCGACCTTCCCCGCGGCGACGCAGGACGTGTCGCTCACGGTGCCCGCGGAGGTCCCCGCTGGGGACGTCCGTGCCGCTCTCATCGAGGGGGCGGGGCCCATGCTCGAGTCCCTGCGACTGGTCGACGACTACCGCGGCGAGGGCGTTCCCGAGGGGTCCAAGAGCCTCACGTTCGCACTGCGCTTCCGCGCCGACGACCGCACGCTGACCGCGGCGGAGGCCACGGAGGCCAAGCTCGCCGGGGTCGCGGTCGCGGCGGAGCGGTTCGGCGCCGCGCTGCGCGACTGAGCCCGGTTCCGGTACGGCGCCGGGGTAGCGTGTCGGGATGAGCATCCTCCCGCACAGCACCCCGGCGGCCGTTCCCGAGGGCGCCCGTCCGCTCGGCGACGGTCCGTTCCTCACGCCGGGAGCGCAGATCGACTGGCACTACCGCGCGCCCGGCTGGCAGCCGGGAGATCCCTCGACGATCAGCCCCATGCGCGTCGTGCGCGACGATGAGCGCGGTCTCGTGGCCTGGCTCGCCTCCGGCACGCTGCAGGAGGCCCAGGGCACGGTCACGGGCGAGCGCGTGCGCTCGATCCCGCTGGAGCGGCGCTGGCTCGACGGCCGCACGAGGATCGTCGAGGCATGGTGGGGCGGCGGCAGCCTGCGCATCGCTCCGGCCGGAGCACCCTGGTCGGTGTGCCTGTTCTGGACGCACGCGGATGACGGCGACTGGCGCTTCGACGGCTGGTACGTGAACCTGGAGAACGCCCACCTGCGCACCGACCGCGACACCTACTCCTCGGATCACATCCTCGACGTCTGGATCGCGGCGGACCGCACGGTTCATCTCAAGGACGAAGACGAGGTCGCCGCGGCGATCGTGCAGGGTCGCCTCACCCGCGAGCAGGCCGCGCAGATCGAGAGGCATGCGGATGCCGCGATCCAGTCCTTCCACGACGGCGACTGGCCCTTCGACCCGGAGTGGGTCGCATGGCGCCCCGACCCGACGTGGACCCTCCCCGAGCTTCGCGGACTGGAGGAGCTGCGGCGCCCTTGAGGTCGGCTCCGCCGCGGTGTCGGTGCTCTGCTCTGGGCGGAACGGGCTTCCGTGCGGAGGCGGATGCTGATGACATGGACGCATGACGACTGCTCTGATCCTCGGCGGAACCGGCTGGCTCTCCGGTCGCATCGCGCGACGGCTGATCGACGACGGCGTCGAGGTCACGTGCCTCGCCCGTGGTGCACGCACGGCGCCGAGCGGGGCTGCTCTCGTGCGGGCGGACCGGGATGATCCCGACGCGTACGCGGAGGCGGCCGTGCGTGACTGGGACCGTGTGATCGACATCTCCTCCCGTGCCGACCATGTCGTCGCCGCCGTCGCGGCGCTCGGAGACAGAGCCGCACGCTGGACGTACGTCTCGTCGATGTCCGCCTACTCCGACGACGTCACGGTCGGCGCCGACGAGTCCGCTCCGCTGCACATCGCCGCGGCACCGGGGGATGAGTACGAGTACGGTCCGCAGAAGGTCGCGGCGGAGGACGCGGTGCGCACGCTCGCAGACCGGGCGCTCATCGTGCGACCCGGACTCATCGTCGGCGCGGGCGACCCCAGCGATCGCTTCGGATACTGGGCCGCGGCGTTCGACCGCGCGGGCGACGGGACGGTGCTGCTGCCGCCAACGGAGGGGCGCACGACGCAGGTGATCGACGTCGATGATCTCGCGGCGTACGTGGCCGCCACGGCGTCGACCGGTGCGGTGAACACGATCGGCGACGAGCATGCGCTCGGCGAGGTGCTCGCACTGTTCCGCGCGGTGGCGGGGCACGACGGCGACACGGTGTCCGCCGACGAGGGATGGCTCGTGGAGCACGGCGTCGAGTACTGGATGGGGGAGCGCTCGCTGCCGCTGTGGCTGCCGGCGGAGATGACCGGTTTCATGACGCGCTCGAACGCCGCCTATCGTTCCGACGGCGGGACCCTGCGTCCGCTCGGGGACACCGTGGACGCGGTTCTCGCGGACGAACGAGCACGCGGCGTCGACCGCGAGCGGCGCGCGGGGCTCACCCGGGCCCAGGAGCTGGAGCTTCTCGCCGAGCTCGGGTGATCCGCGCTCTTCGCTAGACTGCGAGCAGTGACACGGGGTGCCGCATCCGCGGCTGAGAACAGACCCGTCGAACCTGATCTAGTTAGCACTAGCGAAGGGAATGTCGCATGAGCGATCTTCTGCGTCCTGCGTCCGCCTCCGACCTCGTCTCCGAGGCCGCCACGCTGCTGGGGGTGCTGCGAGAGGCGCCTCCTCTCACGCACTGCATCACCAACGCCGTCGTCACCGGGTTCACAGCCAACGTGCTCCTCGCCGTCGGCGCGGCCCCCGCGATGGTCGACATCGTCGGCGAGGCCGGGATGTTCGCCTGCGTCGCCTCCGGTCTGCTCGTGAATCTCGGCACGCCGAACCCCGAGCAGCGAGCGGCGAGCCTCGAGGCGGCGGCTGGAGCCGTGGCATCCGGCACACCCTGGGTGCTCGACCCCGTCGCCATCGGCGCGCTCCCGGTGCGCACGGCGCTGGCGCAGGAGCTCGTGGCGCTGCGCCCGACGGCCATCCGCGGCAACGCCTCGGAGATCCTGGCGCTGGCCGGACTCAGCGCAGGCGGTCGAGGGGTCGACGCCACCGACACCACGGATGCCGCCGCCGACGCCGCGGTCGCGCTCTCCTCGCGCCTCGGCAGCATCGTCGCGGTGTCGGGGCCGGTGGACCTGATCACCGACGGGGAGCGCGTGCTGCGGCTCGCGAACGGACACGAGCTGCTCACCAGGGTCACGGGAGGCGGCTGCGCTCTCGGCGCCGTCATGGCTGCGTTCCTCGGGGCCGCACGGACCACGGGAGCCGATGCGCTCACGGCGGTCGCCTCGGCCAGCCTCGTCTACACGATCGCCGCCGAGCGCGCCGCTGCGGCATCCGCAGGCCCGGGCAGCTTCGCGGTCGCACTGCTCGATGCGCTCGCCGCCGTGCATCCTGCCGATCTCGCCGGAGCGGCGCGCGTCGAGGGCGGCGCGCTGTGATCGCCGACCTCTCTCTGTACCTCGTCACCGATCCGGGGCTGTGCGGAGAACGCGGCGTCGTGGAGACCGTGCGGATGGCCGTCGACGGGGGAGTGCGCCTCGTGCAGCTGCGCGACAAGCGGGCGACGGATGCCGAGACGACCGCGCAGCTCGTCGAGCTCTCCCGGGTGATCGACGGTCGAGCGCTCCTCGTCGTGAACGACCGTCTCGACGCCGCGCTCGCCGCTCGTGCCGCGGGCGCCCGCGTCGACGGCGTGCACCTCGGACAGGGGGACTCCTCGGTGCTGCGCGCCCGTGCCGCACTCGGCCCCGAGGCCCTGATCGGTCTCACCGCGAACAGCGCTGAGCACCTCGCCGCACTCGGAGAGCTGCCGGAGGGCACAGTGGACTACCTCGGCGTCGGCGTCATCCGACCGACCAGCACCAAGCCCGACCATCCGCCTGCACTCGGCATCGAGGGCTTCGCGGCGGTGGCTGCGGCCTCTCCGCTGCCGTGCGTGGCGATCGGCGGCGTCGGCATCGACGACGCCGAGGCGCTGCGCGAGGCGGGCGCCGCCGGTCTCGCGGTCGTGTCGGCCCTGTGCGCCGCCGATGATCCGGCAGCGGCGGCGCGAGGATTCCTCCGCCGCTGGCGTGCAGCGGGGGTGCCGCGTGTGCTCAGCATCGCCGGCAGCGACCCGTCGGGAGGGGCGGGCATCCAGGCCGACCTGAAGTCGATCGCGGCGAACGGGGGATACGGCATGGCAGTCCTCACCGCGCTCACCGCGCAGAACACGCAGGGCGTCAGCGCCGTGCACGTGCCGCCGACGGAGTTCCTGCGCGCGCAGCTCGACGCGATCTCCGCCGACATCGTCGTGGACGCCGTGAAGATCGGCATGCTCGCCGACGCGGAGGTCATCGGCGCCGTGGCCGACTGGCTCGACCGGGTGCGCCCGCCGATCGTCGTGATCGATCCCGTCATGGTCGCCACCAGCGGGGACCGCCTGCTCGACGCGGCGGCCGAGCACGCGCTGCGCGGACTGCTGAGCCGTGCCGACGTCGTCACCCCCAATCTCACCGAGCTCGCCGTGCTCACCTCCCGTCGGATCACAGGTTGGGAGGAGGCACTCGCCGCGGCGGAGGAGCTGTCGGCCGAGATCGGCGCCCAGGTGCTCGTCAAGGGCGGGCACCTCACCGGTGCGGAGACCCCAGACGCGCTGATCGGCGCCGGGGTGCGGCGCGAGTTCTCCGGCGCCCGCATCGACACCCCGCACACGCACGGCACCGGCTGCTCGCTGTCCTCCGCGCTGGCTACGCTGCTCGCGCGGGGGGAGAGCCCGGCGGATGCCGTCGCCGGAGCGCGCACCTGGCTGCGGGAGGCGCTGCGTGAGAGCCATGAGCTCCGTGTCGGACGCGGACACGGCCCGGTGCACCACTTCGCAGGCCTCTGGTCCCGCGGTGGTCTCGACACCCGACCCACCCCCGGTGAGGTCCGCGCGGACTGGTGGGACGGCATCTCCGACATCCGTTCCGGCATCGACGAGCTCCCGTTCATCCGTGCCCTCGCCGACGGCACGCTGGATCGCGATGCCTTCGTGTTCTACCTCGCGCAGGACGCGCTGTACCTGCGGGAGTACGCCAGAGTGCTGGCGGAGGCGTCCCGCCTGGCGCCGTCGTCGGCGGAGCAGGCGTTCTGGGCGGAGTCCGCACACGGGGCGATCGTCGGAGAGCTCGAGCTGCACGCCTCCTGGCTGACCCCCGCGACGGGCGTCGGCCAGGAGACATTCGCCGCCGCGCCCGCCCCGACCACGACGGCCTACCTCGACCACCTGCGCTCCGTCGCCTTCGGGGGCGACTATGCCGAGCTCATCGCGGCGATCCTGCCCTGCTTCTGGCTCTACACCGACCTCGGTCGGCGTCTGCACGCGGGGGAGTTCGGGGAGTACGCCCGCGATCCACGGCATCCGTACGCGTCCTGGCTCGCAACCTACGCCGACCCCGGTTTCGAAGCCGCGACGGAGACGGCGATCGCGTACGTGTCGCGGGCCGCGGCGGCATCGTCGCCCTCGCGCAGAGAGAGGATGCTCCGCGCCTTCGAGATCGCGAGCGCGCACGAGCTCGCCTTCTTCGCCGCGCCGATTCCGCAGGGCATGTGACGCGCAGGATTTGCGGATGCCGCGGCGCTCGCGCTACTGTCGCGACATGCCTTCGGCCGCCACCGCTTCTCTGACGCTCGCTCCGAGCGTCATCGCTGTGCGCCGACGCCGCGGCGGCCGCCGACTCTAGGCGACCCCGCGCTCCTGCCTGTGCACGCACGGCGGTCGAGTGCCGGTGTCGCCGCTCAGGCCTCCGACCCTCCCACCGTTAAGGTAGAAGCATGACGTACTACGTCGCCGTCTCCGGCGCATCCGGCTACGCAGGCGGCGAGATTCTGCGCCTCCTGGCCGCCCATCCCGACATCGAGATCCGCACCGTCACCGCGCACTCGAACGCAGGGCAGCCGCTGATCCAGCATCAGCCCCACCTGCGCTCGCTCGCCCATCTCACGCTGCAGGACACGACACCCGAGATCCTGGCAGGGCACGACATCGTGTTCCTCGCCCTGCCGCACGGGCAGTCTGGGCAGTACACCGACGCGCTCGGCTCGGTGCCGCTCGTGATCGACGCGGGCGCCGACCACCGGCTCACCTCGAAGGAGTCGTGGGACGCCTTCTACGGCGGCGACTTCCACGAGCCGTGGGCGTACGGTGTTCCCGAGCTGCCCGTCGGCGGGGGGAAGCAGCGGGCGAACCTGCGCGGCGCCACGCGCATCGCGGCACCGGGGTGCAACGCCTCGACCGTGAGCCTCAGCCTGGCGCCCGGCGTCGCCGCGGGAGTGATCGATCCCGGCGACATCGTCTCCGTGCTCGCGGTCGGCCCCTCAGGCGCGGGCAAGAGCCTCAAGACGAACCTCCTCGGCAGCGAGATCCTCGGCACCGCCAACCCCTACGCGGTGGGCGGCACGCACCGCCACATCCCGGAGATCAGGCAGGCGCTCGCCGCGGCGTCCGGGGCAGAGGCCGACGGCATCCGCATCTCCTTCACGCCCGTGCTCGTCCCGATGTCACGCGGCATCCTCGCCACCTCCACCGTTCCGATCGCCGAGGGCGTCACCGACGCGCAGATCCGCGACGCATGGGAGAACGCCTATGCGGGGGAGACCTTCGTCCAGCTTCTCCCCGAGGGGCAGTTCCCGCGCACGGCCGACGTGCTCGGGGCGAACACCGCGCTGATCGGACTCGCGATCGACCGCGCCGCGAACCGCGTCACCGTCGTCACCGCGGTCGACAACCTCGTCAAGGGCACCGCCGGTGCCGCCATCCAGTCCATGAACATCGCGCTCGGCCTCCCCGAAGACCGCGCCCTCTCCGTGAACGGAGTCGCACCGTGAGTGTCACCGCACCTGCAGGATTCGAGGCGGCCGGCGTCGCCGCAGGCCTCAAGAGCACGGGAAAGCCTGACGTCGCCGTGGTCGTCAACCGCGGCCCGCGCAAGGTCGGAGCGGCCGTCTTCACGAGCAACCGCGCCAAGGCCAACCCCATCATCTGGTCGCAGCAGGCCGTGGCCGACCGCGTCGTCGAGGCCGTCGTGCTGAACTCGGGCGGGGCGAACTGCTTCACCGGCAGCTTCGGCTTCCAGACCACGCATCAGACCGCCGAGAAGGCGGCCGAGCTCCTCGGCGTCAGCGCGGGGGATGTGCTCGTGTGCTCCACCGGGCTCATCGGCACCGGTGACGAGGTCTTCCGCTCGAGGGTCCTCGCCGGCACCGCGCAGGCGATCGCCGAACTCTCCTCCGAGGGAGGGGACGCCGCCGCCCAGGCCATCATGACCACGGACACGGTCGCCAAGACCGCGGTGGTGCGCCGCGACGGCTGGACCATCGGCGGCATGGCGAAGGGCGCGGGGATGCTCGCGCCCGGTCTCGCCACCATGCTCGTGGTGCTCACCACCGATGCCGTCCTCGAACCGCTCGAGGCCGATGAGGCGCTCCGTCGGGCGACGGGTCAGACGTTCGACCGTCTCGACTCCGACGGCTGCATGTCGACCAACGACCAGGTGACGCTGCTCGCCAACGGGGCGTCCGAGGTGGCCCCCGACCTCGACGACTTCGCCGCCGCGCTCTCCGAGGTCTGCCAGGAGCTCGCCGTCAAGCTGCAGGGCGATGCCGAGGGCGCGAGCCACGACATCACGATCGAGGTGCAGCATGCCGCATCCGAGAAGGATGCCGTCGAGGTCGGCCGCTCCGTCGCGCGCAACAACCTCTTCAAGGCGGCGATCTTCGGCAACGACCCGAACTGGGGGCGAGTGCTCGCCGCGATCGGCACGACGGCGGCGCAGTTCGACCCCTACGACGTCGACGTGTGGATGAACGGCGTCCGCGTGTGCAGCGAGGGCGGCCCCGACCGTCCCCGCGACGAGGTCGACCTGACCCCTCGGGCCACCCACCTCGTCATCGACCTCAAGGTCGGCGAGGTCACGGCATCCATCCTCACGAACGATCTCACCCACGAGTACGTCCACGAGAACAGCGCCTACGCCTCATGACCGACATCCAGGACACCCCGGCCGAGATCGCCGCGGTCAAGGCTGAGACCCTCATCGAATCCCTCCCGTGGCTGAAGAAGTTCCGCGACCAGATCGTCGTCGTCAAGTACGGCGGCAACGCCATGGTCTCCGACGAGCTGCAGGAGGCGTTTGCCCAGGACATCGCGTACCTGCGCTACGTCGGCGTGCAGCCCGTCGTCGTGCACGGCGGGGGTCCGCAGATCTCGAACATGCTCGATCGTCTCGACATCCCGAGCGAGTTCAAGGGCGGCTACCGGGTCACCACCACCGAGGCGATCAGCGTCGTGCGGATGGTCCTCACCGGCCAGGTCAACCCGCAGCTGGTGTCGAAGATCAACTCGCACGGCCCGATCGCCACCGGTCTCAGCGGCGAGGACGCGGGTCTGTTCGGCGGGCGTCGTCGCGGCGTCATCATCGAGGGGGAGGAGGTCGATCTGGGTCGCGTGGGCGATGTCGTCGAGGTCGATCCGACCCCCGTGCTCGATCACCTGGCCGCGGGGCGAGTGCCGGTCGTATCGTCGATCGCGCCCGATCTGGACCACCCCGGGCAGTCGCTCAACGTCAACGCGGATGCCGCCGCCGCCGCCCTCGCGGTGGCGCTCGGGGCGCGCAAGCTCGTCATCCTCACCGACGTGCCGGGGCTCTACGCCGACTGGCCCAACAGGGACTCCCTCGTCTCGCACCTCACATCGGACGCACTCGTCGAGATGCTGCCGAGCCTGGAGTCCGGGATGATCCCGAAGATGAGGGCCTGCCTGGACGCGGTCGAGGGCGGCGTCGACGCCGCGGCGATCATCGACGGACGGGTGCCGCACTCGGTGCTCGTCGAACTCTTCACCAGCAAGGGAATCGGAACAGAAGTGGTCATGGGAAGCGCAGGGACGACGGCATGAGCAACTGGCAGGATGACGCGGCGAGCGATCTGGTCCTCAACGCGGGGCCCCGCCTCGCCATGCTCACGCGCGGCGAGGGCTCGTATCTGTGGGACTCCGAGGGCAAGCGCCTGCTGGACTTCCTCGCGGGCATCGCGGTGACCTCTCTCGGCCACGCGCACCCCGTGTTCGTCGAGGCCGTGTCCCGCCAGGCGGCGACCCTCGCTCACGTGTCGAACTACTTCGCCACGCCGTCGCAGCTCGCCCTCGCCGCGCGCCTGAAGCGGCTCGCAGGCGCGGGCCTCGACGGCCGCGTGTTCTTCTCGAACTCCGGCGCCGAGGCCAACGAGGCGGCGTTCAAGCTCGCCCGTCTGCACGGCGGAGCGGAGAAGCCGCGCATCATCGCGCTGGAGAACGGCTTCCACGGGCGCACGATGGGCTCCCTCGCCATGACGGCGAAGGAGTCGATGCGCGCCCCGTTCGAGCCGATGCCCGGTGGTGTCGAGCACATCCCGGCGACGATCGAGGCGCTCGAGGCCGCGATCGACGACCGCGTCGCCGCGGTCATCGTCGAGCCCATCCAGGGAGAGGCCGGAGTGGTCGAGCTGCCCGATGGGTACCTCGCCGCAGCGCGCTCGCTCACCCTGAAGCACGGCGCGCTGCTCATCGTGGACGAGATCCAGACCGGCGCCGGGCGCACCGGAGCCTGGTTCGGCTTCAACCACGAGGGCATCACCCCCGATGCGATCACCCTCGCGAAGGGGATCGGCGGCGGCTTCCCGATCGGCGCCCTCGTCACCTACGGGGCCGCGAGCGCGCTCTTCACACCCGGTTCGCACGGCTCGACGTTCGGCGGCAACCCGCTGGCGACCGCCGTGGCCGATGCCGTCCTCGCCGAGATCGAGGACGCGGGTCTCGTCGAGAACGCCGCGCTGCGCGGCGCCGAGCTGCGCGATCTCATCGAGGCCATCGACTCCCCGCTGATCGAGGGCGTCCGCGGTCGCGGTCTCCTCATCGGCGTCGCGCTGACCGCTCCCGTCGCCGGCGCCGTGGTCGCCGCGGCCCAGGAGCGCGGTCTCATCGTGAACGCCGCCAACCCCGAGACCGTGCGCATCGCGCCGGCGCTCACCATCGGCGCCGCCGAGCTCGCCGAGTTCCGCGAGCTGTTCACGGCATCCCTCGCCGATGTCCAGGCATCCCTCACCGACTCCGGAAAGGCCCCCGCATGACCCGCCACCTGCTGCGTGACGACGACCTCACCCCCGCCGAGCAGGCGGAGATCCTCGATCTCGCGCTGGAGCTGAAGAAGGACCGCTGGGCGGACAAGAGCCTCGCCGGTCCGCAGACCGTCGCGGTGATCTTCGACAAGTCGTCCACCCGCACTCGCGTGTCCTTCGCGGTCGGCATCGCGGATCTCGGCGGCTCCCCGCTGATCATCTCGACGGCCAACAGCCAGCTCGGCGGCAAGGAGACGCCCTCCGACACCGCACGGGTGCTGGAGCGCCAGGTCGCGGCGATCGTCTGGCGCACCTACGCCCAGGCCGGTCTCGAGGAGATGGCGAACGGCACCCGCGTGCCCGTGGTCAACGCGCTCTCCGACGACTTTCACCCCTGCCAGCTGCTCGCCGACCTCCTCACGATCCGCGAGCACAAGGGCGATCTGAAGGGTCTCACCCTCACGTTCTTCGGCGACGGGCAGAGCAACATGGCGCACTCCTACGCGCTCGCGTGCGTCACGGCGGGCATGCACGTGCGCATCGCCTCGCCGGCCGACTACGCGCCGCGCGCCGACGTCGTCGAGGCCGCCGACCGCCGTGCCGCCGAGACCGGCGGCTCGATCACGCTCTACACGGACCCGGTGGAGGCGGCGGCCGGCGCCGACGTGGTCGTCACCGACACGTGGGTGTCGATGGGCAAGGAGGAGGAGAAGCTCGCGCGCATCCGCGATCTCGGGGGCTACAAGGTGACGCCGGAGACGATGACGATCGCCGACTCCGAGGCGATCTTCATCCACTGCCTCCCCGCCGACCGCGGCTACGAAGTCGACTCCGAGGTCATCGACGGCCCGCAGAGCGTCGTGTGGGACGAGGCCGAGAACCGCCTGCACGCGCAGAAGGCGCTGCTGGTCTGGCTGCTCCGCAAGAACGAGGAGGCCGCCTGATGGGCGCGGACAAGAACGAGGGCACGAACGAGGGTGCCCTATGGGGAGCGCGTTTCGCGAGCGGTCCCTCTCCCGAGCTCGTCGAGCTGAGCCGCTCGACGCACTTCGACTGGATCCTCGCGCCGTACGACATCGCCGGATCCCATGCGCATGCGACGGCCCTCGAGGCCGCAGGGTACCTCGAAGCCGATGAGGCGACGCGGATGCACGAGGGACTGGATGCCGTGGCCCGCAAGGTCGCGGACGGCTCGCTGCGGCCGCAGCCGACGGACGAGGACGTGCACGGCGCCCTGGAACAGGCCCTGATCGCCGAGCTCGGGCCCGAGCTGGGCGGACGCCTGCGCGCGGGTCGCAGCCGGAACGACCAGATCGCGACGCTCGTGCGCATGTACCTGATCGACCACGCCCGGGTGATCGCCCGTGACATCCTCCGCGTGATCGACGCGCTCGTCGCCCAGGCCGAGGCGCACCCCGATGCGATCCTCCCCGGTCGCACCCATCTGCAGCACGCGCAGCCCGTGCTCCTCGCCCACCACCTGCAGGCGCACGGCTGGCCTCTGGTGCGAGAGCTCGAGCGGCTCGTCGACTGGCGTCGCCGCGCCGGCGTCTCGCCGTACGGCGGCGGAGCGCTCGCGGGTTCGACCCTGGGCCTCGACCCGGCGCTCGTCGCGACGGAACTCGGACTCGACCGTCCCGCCGAGAACTCCCTCGACGGCACATCCGCGCGTGACGTGGTGGCGGAGTTCGCCTTCATCACGGCCATGACGGGCGTCGACCTGTCGCGCCTCGCCGAGGAGATCATCCTCTGGAACACGCGCGAGTTCGGGTTCGTCACGCTGCACGACGGCTACTCGACCGGGTCGAGCATCATGCCGCAGAAGAAGAACCCCGACATCGCCGAGCTGGCCAGAGGCAAGTCGGGCCGGTTGATCGGCAACCTCTCGGGTCTCATGGCGACCCTCAAGGGGCTGCCCCTGGCGTACAACCGCGACCTGCAGGAGGACAAGGAGCCGGTCTTCGACTCCGTGCAGACGCTGGAGGTCGTGCTGCCCGCGTTCGCCGGCATGGTCGCGACGCTGCAGTTCGACACGCAGCGGATGGCCGCGCTCGCCCCGCAGGGCTTCTCCCTCGCGACGGACGTCGCGGAGTGGCTGGTCAAGCGCCGCGTGCCCTTCCGCGACGCGCACGAGATCTCCGGTGCGCTCGTCCGCGCCTGCGAGGACCGGGGGATCGGCCTCGAAGACGCCTCCGACGAGCTGCTGCTCTCGGTGTCCGCGCACCTGGCGCCCGAGGTGCGCGAGGTGCTGACGATCGAGGGATCCGTCGCCTCGCGCACGGGCGCCGGTGGCACCGCCCCCGTGCGCGTCGCGGAGCAGCGCGCCGAGCTCGTCGCACGGGCACAGGCAGCGGCGCACGCTCTCGGGCTGTAGTCCTGCCGCGGCGGATCCGGCTCAGTGCAGGGTCGCGTCCGCCGCGGATCGCACCCAGCGCGTGAATCGCACGGTGAGCCCGGAGCGCATGGGGGCGGCGAGGAACGGACCGGCGGATGCCGCGGCGTCTCCGTCGAACGGCGCGACCCGCACCAGGCGCCAGTCGCCGTCGTCGGCGCGAGCCCGCACGATCACGGCATCCGGCCAGCGGCTCACGCGCACGGTGATCTCGCTTCCGTGCCAGTCGTCGACGTGGCCCACCGACCAGTCGGAGCCGACGTCGGTGACGACGGCGCCGAGTCCGAGGTGGTCGTCGGCGTACTCGATCCCCGCCTTGATCCAGTGCTCGTCGTCGATCTTCACGAAGACACCGGCCTGGTCGAACTGACCGTCCCACGGAGCCTGGAACGACACGTCCATGGCCTCGCCGACGGCGAGGGGCGCGAGAAGCGCGTGCTCGCTGTCGTGCACGAAGCCGTAGGCGGTGCGTCGCCAGGCGTCGCTGCCCTCGACGGCCGTGACGTCGAGGTGGGTTTCGTCGGATGCGGCCGTCGACTGGGCGAAGGGGGCATGGGTCCACGAGCCGTCTGACCAGGGGATGATGTGCGATTCAGGCATATCCTCAAGATATAACTAAATAACGCATAAGTACAGAGTTATTCGTGATACGGTTATCCGATGGTCATCGCCGTACTCGCCGACATCGTCGGCTCCCGCAGGCTCGATGATCGCACGGCCGCGCAGCACGTGCTCGACCGGACGATCGCGCAGGTCGAGGCCGACCTCCCGCTGGCCGCGCAACCGCTGACTCCCACGGTGGGAGACGAGCAGCAGGGCGTCTACAGCGACCTCGGAGACGCGCTGATCTCGCTCCTGATGATCCAGCTCCGGCTGCCGGACGGCATCGCGTTCCGGTTCGGGATCGGCGTGGGGGAGGTGCGTCCCGTCGCATCCGTGCACGGCGAGCTCGCAGACGGACCGGGGTGGTACGCCGCGCGCGCGGCGATCGAGACCGTGCACGCGAGGGAAGGCCGCGCCGTGCCGCGCACGCGCACGTGGATTGTCGGAGCCCCCGGGCAGGATGAGGTCATGGAGACCACGATCGCGGCGTCCAACGCCTACCTCCTCGTCAGGGACGAGCTGGTGGGCGCCATGAACGAGCGCGAACGGCGTCTGACCTACGGACGCATCATCGGACGGTCGCAGCAGGAGCTCGCCGCCGAGGAGGGCATCTCCCAGCCGAGCATCTCGAAGGCGCTGCGCACCGCGGGAGCCGCCGCGATCGTCGAGGGACTGGCCGCGCTCAGAGGGGAGCTCGCATGATCGCCGCCGGATTCGTCCTGCTGGCCGTCGGCGCCGCCGACCTCGTGCGGCAGTTCGCGCCTCGCCGGTGGATCGGCTATCTCTCCGTGGTGGTGATCCTGCTCCTGCTCGGCAGCGTGAGCGACGCCCTGCTGCCGATGATCGCAGCGCTCGTCGTGGGCGCTCTGTGGGTGTGGTGCATGCCAGACGATCGACCGGCGCCCCTGGGATTCTGGCCTGCGGTCCTCCTCGGCGTCCTCAGCGTCGGCGCGGTGGTGTGGTGGGGAGCCCGCACCGACGCCGGTCTCATCGGCGGAGTCTGGAGTCTGCGCTCGCCGTTCGGCGACGTGTCCTTCGACCTGGCGGTGCTCACGCTGGGCGCCGGAGTCTTCCTGCTCGAATCCGCGAACCTCGTGGTGCGCGCCGCACTCGACGGCGAGCACACCTGGCGTCCGGCCGATCCGGTGGCGGTCGTCACCGCGCCGTCGGACTCGGCGACCCCCGTCGCGGAGGCCGAGGCGTCGGGCGCCGAGTCGTCGGGCGCCGAGTCGTCGGGCGCGGAATCGTCGGGCGCGGAATCGTCGGGCGCCGAGTCGTCGGACGATGCGGCGGCGAAGAGCGCAGCCGCTCCTGCTGATCCGCGCGGCGGGTTCAAAGGCGGGCGGCTGATCGGACCGCTGGAGCGCACGCTCGTGATGATCCTCACCCTCGCATCGGCGTACCCGATCCTGGCGGCGATGCTCGCGGCGAAGGGCATCGTGCGCTTCCCGGAGATCTCGCGCGACGGCGAGACCGGAGCCAGGGCGGAGTACTTCCTCGTCGGAAGCCTCGTCAGCTGGGTGATCGGGCTGGGAGCGGCGTTCCTCGTCTGGTGGGCCGCGCACAGCTGAGCGGTTCACCGCTGATAGCCTTGATCGCGTGTCTGATCCCGCTCTGACGACTGCGGCGCCCGCGATCGATCCCACGTTCGACAACGTGTGGGACGAACTCGTGTGGCGTGGCCTCGTCCACGTGTCCACCGACCAGGAGGCGCTGCGCGCCCTGCTCGCGGGAGACCCCATCACGTACTACTGCGGGTTCGATCCGACCGCTCCGAGCCTGCACCTGGGCAACCTCGTGCAGCTGCTCACGCTGCGTCGCATCCAGCTCGCCGGCCACAAGCCCCTCGGCCTCGTCGGCGGCTCGACCGGCCTCATCGGAGATCCGCGACCGACCGCCGAGCGCACGCTGAACACGCGCGAGACCGTGGTCGAGTGGGTCGGGCGCCTGCGCACCCAGGTCGAGCGCTACCTCAGCTTCGAGGGCGACAACGCCGCACGCATCGTCAACAACCTCGACTGGACGGCGCCGATGTCGGCGATCGACTTCCTGCGCGAGATCGGCAAGCACTACCGCGTCGGCACCATGCTGAAGAAGGACGCGGTCGCCGCGCGCCTGAACTCCGACGCCGGCATCAGCTACACCGAGTTCAGCTACCAGATCCTGCAGGGGATGGACTTCCTGGAGCTCTTCCGCCAGTACGACTGCGTGCTGCAGACCGGCGGCAGCGACCAGTGGGGCAACCTCACCAGCGGAACCGACCTCATCCACCGCGTCGAGGGCGCTTCGGTGCACGCGATCGGCACCCCGCTGATCACGAACAGCGACGGCACGAAGTTCGGCAAGAGCGAGGGCAACGCGATCTGGCTGGACGCCGAGATGTGCAGCCCCTACCGGATGTACCAGTTCTGGCTCAGCACCGCGGACGCCGACGTCATCGACCGGCTGAAGGTCTTCACCTTCCTCAGCCGCGCCGAGATCGAGGAGTACGCGGCGCTCGTGGAGTCCGAGCCGTTCCGCCGTGCGGCGCAGAAGCGTCTCGCGCTCGAGGTCGTCGCCACGGTTCACGGCATCGATTCTGCCGCCGCCGTGATCGCGGCATCCGAGGCGCTGTTCGGACAGGGTGACCTGACCGCTCTCGACGCCTCGACGCTGCGGACCGCGCTGGAGGAGCTGCCCAACGCCACCGTGCCTTCGGGGACTCCGGTGGTCGAGGCTCTCGTGACGACCGGGCTGGTGTCCAGTCTCAGCGAGGCCCGGCGTGCGATCACGCAGGGCGGGGTGTCGGTCGACGGCATCCGCGTCGACGACGAGTCCGCAACCGTGAGCGGTGCGCTTCCCGGCGGAGTCTCCGTGCTCCGTCGAGGCAAGAAGACTCTCGCCGGCGTCTTCGTCGGCTGACGCTCGTCTGTCGCGAGCAGAGCGGATGCCGTTCACCCCGAGTCATGCGCTGGTCGCACTGCCGTTCGTGCGCACGCCGCTTGTGCCGTCGGCGATCGCGATAGGTGCGATGGCGCCCGATCTGCCCCTGTTCCTCCGTGGAACGGGGCTGGACTACGGGTTCACTCACACCTACGCGAACGTGATCTGGACGGCGCTCGTCGCATTCGCGCTGTTCCTGATCTGGCGAGTCGTGCTGCGTCCGGCCGTTCCGGAGCTCTCACCGGTCTGGTTGGCGCGTCGGCCTCCTGCGAGCTGGGATGACCGGGGCCTCCCTGCGCTGCGTAAGGCGATCGGCAATGGCGAGTCGCGCTTCTTCCCCCTGCTTCTCGCGGCCTCGCTGATCCTCGGCGTCCTGTCCCACATCCTCTGGGACTCCTTCACGCACGAGGGGCGGTGGGGTGTCGAGGTGCTGCCGGCGCTCGATCGGATGTGGGGACCTCTGACCGGGTTCAAATGGCTGCAGTACGGCTCGGGGGCGGGCGCGCTGGTCATCATCGGCGTCTGGGCGATCCTTCGAGTGACCAAAGCCGTGCCCCGAGAGAGCATCGTGCGGGCGCTCCCCTCGGCCGTGCGGATCTCCTGGTGGCTGTCGCTCCCGATCATCCTCGCCACGGCGTGGATCATCGGGTTCGTGGCCTACGGTCCGTTCACCGATCACTTCACCCTGCAGCACCTCGCCTATCGGGTGCTCCCACCGGCCTGTGCGGTGTGGGGTGCGCTGACCGTGATCCTCTGCCTGCTGCTGCCGGTGTTCCGCGGTCGTCACCAGCGGGGCTGATCCACGCCCCACTCGTGCGGGGCACGGAAGTCGAACCCGGGAAGCGCGGGTCGCGCGGTGGCGAGCCGTCGCCCTCCGATGTCGAAGTGCGCCGTATGGGGTGCGGGGTCGACGTCGCGCTCCGGGGCGGGTTCCGCGTTCCGCGGCATCCCGAGAAGCTCGGCGGCGATGCGACGCAAGGAGGTTCGCACCTGCCAGGTGCCGCCGTCTCGTCGTCGCCGATCGAGCAGCGCGACGACGGATGCGGCGAGCAGATAGCCCGCGCTGTGGTCGAGGGCTTGCGCGGGAAGCGCCCCCGGACGGTCGCCGTCCGCCGACTCGACGAACGCGATGCCTGACTCGGCCTGCACCAGGCTGTCGAAACCGGCACGCTCCGGGTGGTCGACACCCCAGGCGCTGAGCTGCGCGATGACGAGACCTGGATAGCGCTCGGCGAGGAGTTCTGGGGAGAGGCCGAGTCGATCCAGCGCCGCGGGGCGGTATCCGAGCACGACGACGTCGGCCTGGGCGAGGAGCGCGTGCATCTCGGACGAGCGGGCGTCGAGCAGGGCCGACCTCTTGCCGTGGCCGGTGTCGAAGTGCTGCCATTCGGGTTCCGGCAGGTGCGGCGGATCGATACGGAGGACGTCGGCGCCGAGGAGCGCGAGGGTGCGAGTGCAGACGGGGCCGGCGATCACGCGGGTGAGGTCGAGGACGCGAATGCCCGAGAGCGGGAGCGCGCGGACGGGTGAGAGGGGGAGATCCGGAGCAAGGGGTGCTCGACCGGGGCCCTCGACACCGCGGATATCCAACAGGGGAGTGCTGCGCAGTGCGGCATCCTCGATCGGCCGCTCGGTGGAGACGACCACGGCGAGACCTCCCTCGGAGGAGATCGCGGTGGCAGCCTCCGTCGAGGTCCGCTCGGCGAAAGCGGAGGAGATCGCGTCGAGGTCGGTGATCCCGAGACCCCGCAGCAGCGCCTCTGCGTGGTGGCGGTAGTTCCCGTGGGTGCGCACCCACCCGTCGCGGGAGCGCCAGAACCCGGAGTACGGCGACCACACCGATGGCGCCGTGTCGTCGACGGTCAGCAGGCGGTCGCTCCGGTAAGAGAGGGCGATCCGGTCAGGGTCGAGCTCTGCGCTGATCCCCGCCACAGATGCCACCGAGGCCACGCTCGCCCAGGCGAGATCCGCCGTCGCCAGGCGGGAGGGCAGCGGGACGGGGTGTGCCGGCGCGGGAAGAATCAGGACCGACGAGTGATCCATGCCGAGCTCGGTGAGAACCCGATCGCGCAGGGCCTGGTCCGGACGGGGGAGGAGGGGCGCAGACATGAGCCGATCGTACTCCGCGGCGCGATGGACGCCGGATTCGCGATCTGGCCAGGGGGAAATAGCGGGACCGGCGACGACGACACGCCCGGGGGGTACGGCCCGATTTGCCGGAACCCCGGAATCCGCGTAACTTATTACTTGTTCGCCCCACAGGGAAGCGGAGAGGCCGAGAGCTTCACCCCCCTCAAGCGGAGAACCACCTCCCGATCCTCTCACTTGTGAGATCAGACGCCTGCGTCTAGGATGGGAGGTCCACCCCTTCTGCGGCTGTCTCCAGCTGCGCGGCGGATCTCAGATCTGCTCGACGCGCTGATTTGACAAGCGAGGCGGGGCGGATAAGCTAGTGAAGTTGCCTCGGCGCCCTGAGCGGTGAGGTTGCGAATCTGGTTCTGAGCCTCACGGCGTGTCGATTTGACAAGCCGAGCAGGACAGGTAAGATTGAGAAGTTGCCCTTCGGGCCTGGTTGTGATGACTGGGTCGGGGGAGCGTCCGATCCTTGAGAACTCAACAGCGTGCACTTGTCAAATGCCAAATAACCTCGATCTAGCTTCGGCTAGGTGAGATTCCTTTGGATCAAAGACCAGCCCTTCTTTTTGGGGGGTTGGCATTCGGATGAAGTCAGCAATGAATTTGTCTCTTTGGTCAGCATCAAACTCGCTGCGTCACCGTTTTCCCGGTGGGGTATGCATTTCTTTTTTACGGAGAGTTTGATCCTGGCTCAGGATGAACGCTGGCGGCGTGCTTAACACATGCAAGTCGAACGGTGAAGCAGAGCTTGCTCTGTGGATCAGTGGCGAACGGGTGAGTAACACGTGAGCAACCTGCCCCTGACTCTGGGATAAGCGCTGGAAACGGCGTCTAATACTGGATACGAGCAACGGCCGCATGGCCAGTTGTTGGAAAGATTTTTTGGTTGGGGATGGGCTCGCGGCCTATCAGCTTGTTGGTGAGGTAATGGCTCACCAAGGCGTCGACGGGTAGCCGGCCTGAGAGGGTGACCGGCCACACTGGGACTGAGACACGGCCCAGACTCCTACGGGAGGCAGCAGTGGGGAATATTGCACAATGGGCGGAAGCCTGATGCAGCAACGCCGCGTGAGGGATGACGGCCTTCGGGTTGTAAACCTCTTTTAGCAGGGAAGAAGCGAAAGTGACGGTACCTGCAGAAAAAGCGCCGGCTAACTACGTGCCAGCAGCCGCGGTAATACGTAGGGCGCAAGCGTTATCCGGAATTATTGGGCGTAAAGAGCTCGTAGGCGGTTTGTCGCGTCTGCTGTGAAATCCCGAGGCTCAACCTCGGGCCTGCAGTGGGTACGGGCAGACTAGAGTGCGGTAGGGGAGATTGGAATTCCTGGTGTAGCGGTGGAATGCGCAGATATCAGGAGGAACACCGATGGCGAAGGCAGATCTCTGGGCCGTAACTGACGCTGAGGAGCGAAAGGGTGGGGAGCAAACAGGCTTAGATACCCTGGTAGTCCACCCCGTAAACGTTGGGAACTAGTTGTGGGGTCCATTCCACGGATTCCGTGACGCAGCTAACGCATTAAGTTCCCCGCCTGGGGAGTACGGCCGCAAGGCTAAAACTCAAAGGAATTGACGGGGACCCGCACAAGCGGCGGAGCATGCGGATTAATTCGATGCAACGCGAAGAACCTTACCAAGGCTTGACATATACGAGAACGGGCCAGAAATGGTCAACTCTTTGGACACTCGTAAACAGGTGGTGCATGGTTGTCGTCAGCTCGTGTCGTGAGATGTTGGGTTAAGTCCCGCAACGAGCGCAACCCTCGTTCTATGTTGCCAGCACGTAATGGTGGGAACTCATGGGATACTGCCGGGGTCAACTCGGAGGAAGGTGGGGATGACGTCAAATCATCATGCCCCTTATGTCTTGGGCTTCACGCATGCTACAATGGCCGGTACAAAGGGCTGCAATACCGCGAGGTGGAGCGAATCCCAAAAAGCCGGTCCCAGTTCGGATTGAGGTCTGCAACTCGACCTCATGAAGTCGGAGTCGCTAGTAATCGCAGATCAGCAACGCTGCGGTGAATACGTTCCCGGGTCTTGTACACACCGCCCGTCAAGTCATGAAAGTCGGTAACACCTGAAGCCGGTGGCCTAACCCTTGTGGAGGGAGCCGTCGAAGGTGGGATCGGTAATTAGGACTAAGTCGTAACAAGGTAGCCGTACCGGAAGGTGCGGCTGGATCACCTCCTTTCTAAGGAGCATCTGACACCTCTTGTAGGTGTCCAGAACCCAGATCGAAGGCGTACGTTCTTCGCTGGGAGCTCATGGGTGGAACATTTGACATGGCATCGAGATCTTGTCTCGGAATGAGTACGCCGCTTGCGGTGGGAAAGTTCTGGGGGGAGGGGTCGGTGTCTGCACGCTGTTGGGTCCTGAGGGACCGGACGTCGTGGCCTTTCGGGGTTGCGTGTCTGTACCTCTGGGCCTCTTGTTGTTTCCCCTGGTGGGAAGTGGTGAGGGGTACCGCCCGTACTTTGAGAACTACACAGTGGACGCGAGCATCTTGCAACAGCCTTCGGGTTGTTGCGATAGATGATCTTAAAGATCATTAGTCAATTTCTGATCCCGCCTTCGGGTGGGGTCGAGTTTTGATTCAAACTCATGTGATTTCAAGTCTTTAAGAGCAAACGGTGGATGCCTTGGCATCTGGAGCCGAAGAAGGACGTAGCAATCTGCGATAAGCCTCGGGGAACTGATAAGCAAGTTTTGATCCGAGGGTGTCCGAATGGGGAAACCCCGCTGGGCGGCGTGCCGACCTAGTGACTCCCGCCTGAATATATAGGGCGGGTAGAGGGAACGTGGGGAAGTGAAACATCTCAGTACCCACAGGAAGAGAAAGCAACCGCGATTCCGTTAGTAGTGGCGAGCGAAACCGGAACAGGCTAAACCTAGCGTGTGTGATAGCCGGCAGGCGTTGCACGTTGGGGGTTGTGGGACTTTTCAGTCATCTCTGCCGAGGTGGCGGCGTTACACGATGGTATAGACGAACGGTCTTGAAAGGCCGGTCATAGAGGGTGCCAACCCCGTAGTCGAAATGCCAACCGTGGCGCGAAGAGTATCCCAAGTAGCACGGGGCCCGTGAAATCCCGTGTGAATCTGTCAGGACCACCTGATAAGCCTAAATACTCCCAGATGACCGATAGCGGACAAGTACCGTGAGGGAAAGGTGAAAAGTACCCCGGGAGGGGAGTGAAATAGTACCTGAAACCGTTTGCTTACAAACCGTTGGAGCACCCCTGGTAGGTGTGACAGCGTGCCTTTTGAAGAATGAGCCTGCGAGTTAGCGATATGTGGCGAGGTTAACCCGTGTGGGGTAGCCGTAGCGAAAGCGAGTCTGAATAGGGCGATTCAGTCGCATGTCCTAGACCCGAAGCGAAGTGATCTATCCATGGCCAGGTTGAAGCGACGGTAAGACGTCGTGGAGGACCGAACCCACTTAGGTTGAAAACTGAGGGGATGAGCTGTGGATAGGGGTGAAAGGCCAATCAAACTTCGTGATAGCTGGTTCTCTCCGAAATGCATTTAGGTGCAGCGTTGCGTGTTTCTTGCCGGAGGTAGAGCTACTGGATGGCCGATGGGCCCTACAAGGTTACTGACGTCAGCCAAACTCCGAATGCCGGTAAGTGAGAGCGCAGCAGTGAGACTGTGGGGGATAAGCTTCATAGTCGAGAGGGAAACAACCCAGACCACCAACTAAGGTCCCAAAGCGCGTGCTAAGTGGGAAAGGATGTGGAGTTGCTGTGACAACCAGGAGGTTGGCTTAGAAGCAGCCACCCTTGAAAGAGTGCGTAATAGCTCACTGGTCAAGTGATTCCGCGCCGACAATGTAACGGGGCTCAAGCACGCCACCGAAGTTGTGGCATTGACATTATTGGTAGGCCTTCGTGGTCCAGCCGTGTTGATGGGTAGGAGAGCGTCGTGTGGCCAGCGAAGCGGCGGTGTAAACCAGCCGTGGAGGCTACACGAGTGAGAATGCAGGCATGAGTAGCGAAAGACGTGTGAGAAACACGTCCTCCGAAAGACCAAGGGTTCCAGGGTCAAGCTAATCTTCCCTGGGTAAGTCGGGACCTAAGGCGAGGCCGACAGGCGTAGTCGATGGACAACGGGTTGATATTCCCGTACCGGCGAAGAACCGCCCAAACTAATCCAGTAGTGCTAAGTATCTGAATCCTCACATTGGATCCTTCGGGATCCGCCGTGGGGCCTAGCGTACGACCCCATGCTGGTGCGGTTAGCGTATTAACAGGTGTGACGCAGGAAGGTAGTCCAAGCCAGGCGATGGTTGTCCTGGTGCAAGTGCGTAGGCCGAGAGATAGGCAAATCCGTCTCTCACATAGGCTGAGACACGATGCGGATAAAAAGTGGATGATCCTATGCTGCCAAGAAAAGCATCGACGCGAGGTTCTAGCTGCCCGTACCCCAAACCGACTCAGGTGGTCAGGTAGAGAATACCAAGGAGATCGAGAGAATCGTGGTTAAGGAACTCGGCAAAATGCCCCCGTAACTTCGGGAGAAGGGGGGCCATCCACTTATACGGATTTACTCCGAAAAGGGTGTGGTGGCCGCAGAGACTAGTGGGTAGCGACTGTTTACTAAAAACACAGGTCCGTGCCAAGTCGCAAGACGATGTATACGGACTGACGCCTGCCCGGTGCTGGAAGGTTAAGAGGACCGGTTAGCCGCAAGGCGAAGCTGAGAATTTAAGCCCCAGTAAACGGCGGTGGTAACTATAACCATCCTAAGGTAGCGAAATTCCTTGTCGGGTAAGTTCCGACCTGCACGAATGGCGTAACGACTTCCCAACTGTCTCAACCGCGAACTCGGCGAAATTGCATTACGAGTAAAGATGCTCGTTACGCGCAGCAGGACGGAAAGACCCCGTGACCTTTACTACAGCTTGGTATTGGTGTTCGGTGTGGCTTGTGTAGGATAGGTGGGAGACTGTGAAGCAGGGACGCTAGTTCTTGTGGAGTCATTGTTGAAATACCACTCTGGTCACTCTGGATATCTAACTTCGAACCGTAATCCGGTTCAGGGACAGTGCCTGGTGGGTAGTTTAACTGGGGCGGTTGCCTCCCAAAAAGTAACGGAGGCGCCCAAAGGTTCCCTCAACCTGGTTGGCAATCAGGTGTCGAGTGTAAGTGCACAAGGGAGCTTGACTGTGAGACTGACAGGTCGAGCAGGGACGAAAGTCGGGACTAGTGATCCGGCAGTGGCTTGTGGAAGCGCTGTCGCTCAACGGATAAAAGGTACCTCGGGGATAACAGGCTGATCTTGCCCAAGAGTCCATATCGACGGCATGGTTTGGCACCTCGATGTCGGCTCGTCGCATCCTGGGGCTGGAGTAGGTCCCAAGGGTTGGGCTGTTCGCCCATTAAAGCGGTACGCGAGCTGGGTTTAGAACGTCGTGAGACAGTTCGGTCCCTATCCGCTGCGCGCGTAGGAAGTTTGAGAGGATCTGACCCTAGTACGAGAGGACCGGGTTGGACGAACCTCTGGTGTGTCAGTTGTTCCGCCAGGAGCACCGCTGATTAGCTACGTTCGGGATGGATAACCGCTGAAAGCATCTAAGCGGGAAGCCGGCCTCAAGATGAGACTTCCATACCTTCGGGTGAGAGGCTCCCAGCCAGACTACTGGGTTGATAGGCCAGATGTGGAAGTGCAGTAATGCATGCAGCTGACTGGTACTAATAAGCCGATGACTTGATAACACACCGTTTGTAGGTGCTACGCGTCCACTGAGTGGTTCTCGATGTACGGTCGAGAACCACACAACACACACGAACTTTTTCGTGCACATGTTGTGTACTGATTGAAACATCAATAGTGTTTCGGCGGCCATAGCGTGAGGGAAACGCCCGGTTACATTCCGAACCCGGAAGCTAAGCCTCACAGCGCCGATGGTACTGCAGGGGGGACCCTGTGGGAGAGTAGGACACCGCCGGACTCCTTTTAGTCAAAATGGCCACCCATCGCTGGGTGGCCATTTTGCATATACACGAACAAAACAGGGAGCATCATGTCGGAAGAGGAAGAGCGCCGTCCGCGTCGCAACGATAGCGGACCGCGCGGAGACCGATCTTCCGGCGGAGGTTCCCCCCGCAACGGCGGTGCTCCTCGTCGTGAGGGTGGGTATAACCGTGACGGTGGTGCCCCGCGCCGTGAGGGTGGTTACAACCGTGACGGTGGTGCCCCGCGCCGTGAGGGTGGGTACAACCGTGACGGTGCAGCGCCCCGCCGTGACGGTGCAGCGCCCCGTCGTGAGGGTGGTTACAGCCGTGATGGTGGTGCCCCTCGTCGTGAGGGCGGGTACAACCGTGATGGTGTTGCTCCTCGTCGTGAGGGCGGGTACAGCCGTGATGGTGTTGCCCCTCGTCGTGAGGGCGGGTACAGCCGTGATGGTGCAGCGCCCCGCCGTGATGGTGCAGCGCCCCGCCGTGACGGTGCAGCGCCCCGCCGTGAGGGTGGTTACAACCGTGATGGTGGTGCCCCTCGTCGTGAGGGTGGTTACAACCGTGACGGTGCAGCGCCCCGCCGTGAGGGCGGGTTCAACCGTGACGGTGGCGCCCCGCGCCGCGAAGGTGGCTACAACCGCGACGGTGGCGCTCCCCGTCGCGAAGGTGGCTACAACCGCGACGGTGGCGCTCCCCGTCGCGAGGGTGGCTACAACCGCGACGGTGCAGCGCCCCGCCGTGAGGGTGGTTACAACCGTGACGGTGCAGCGCCCCGCCGTGAGGGCGGCTACAACCGTGACGGTGGCGCCCCGCGCCGTGACGGTGGTGCCCCGCGCCGTGAGGGTGGTTACAACCGCGACGGTGCAGCGCCCCGCCGTGAGGGTGGCTACAACCGCGACAGTGGCGCCCCTCGTCGCGAGGGTGGCTACAACCGCGACGGTGCAGCGCCCCGCCGTGATGGCGGGTACAACCGCGACAGTGGCGCACCCCGTCGCGAAGGCGGCTACGGCCGCGACAACGATCGTGAACGAAGCAACCGCTCGTTCCCGCAGCGCGGGGGAGCAGGACGGGACAGGGCGCCGCAGGCCGGCGGTGACCGTCCGCGGCACAACGATCCGGAGGTCCCCGAGGACGTCACCGCTCGCGATCTGCACCCGTCCGCCCGTAACGAGCTCAAGACACTGAGCAAGGAGAACGCCGAGCGGGTCGCGCGCCATCTCGCGATGGCGTCGCGTCTCATCGACGAAGACCCCCAGCTCGCGCACGAGCATGCTCTCGCCGCATCGCGGAGCGCAGGACGCATCGCGATCGTCCGCGAGACTCTCGGCATCACCGCGTACGCGACCGAGGACTTCGCGCTCGCGCTGCGCGAGCTCCGCACCTATCGTCGTATCTCCGGCAACGACGACCAGATCGCGCTCATGGTCGACAGCGAGCGGGGCATCGGGCGCCCCGACCGCGCTCTCGAGACCGGTCGAGCCGTCGACCGCACGTCGCTTGCAACCCCGGTGCGGGTCGCCCTCGCAATCGCGATGTCCGGCGCCCGCCTCGACCAAGGTGACCTCGAGCTCGCCCTCGGCGAGCTGGAGATCCCCGAGCTCGATCCTGATCGTGCCTTCGACTGGAGCCCCGCTCTCTTCGCAGCCCGCGCGGCCGTGCTCGAGGACCTCGGTCGCACCGAGGAAGCCGAGTTCTGGATGAAGCGAGCCGAAGTCGCCGCAGAGGCGCTGGGCATCGATGAGGCCGGCGACGAGGAGATCTTCGTCGAGGATCACCTGATCGAGGACGAAGACGAAGACGACACTGCAGACGACGACACTGCAGACGACGACACTGCAGACGACGCAGATGACGCAGATGACGCACATGACGCATCCGAAGCATCCGAAGCAGCCGATGCCGACGCCGACGCAGACACCGCGAGCACCGACGCAGTTGTAGACGACGCAGCCGACTCTGACGCATCTCGCGATGGCGCGATCGCGGCCGAGCCGTCCGTCGAGGATGAGGTCCGCGAGCTCCTCGGCGAAGACGACGACGCGCAGGCAGCAGAAGACCAGGAGGACGACTCCGCAGGCGACGGCCAGAGCGCCTGATGGGGTTGTTCTCGAAGAAGCAGTCGCTTCGCACGCCGTTGGACGGCGTCGACACCGTGCTCGCCGATCTCGACGGCGTGGTCTACGCCGGTCCGGGCGCCCTGCCGTACGCGGTGGAGAGCCTGAACCGGGCGGCGGAGCATGCGCGTCTCGGCTACATCACGAACAACGCGTCCCGGACGGATGCCGCGGTCGCCGAGCACCTCAGCGGGCTGGGTCTCACGGTGGCTCCGTCTGATGTGGTCACGAGTCCGCAGGCCGCCATGCGCCTGCTCACGACCATGGTCCCTGCTCCGGCGACGATCATGGTCGTCGGCGGCGACGGCCTCGTCGACGAGGTGCAGAAGGCGGGCTACGTCGTGACCCGCAGCGCGGAGGATGCTCCGGCCGCTGTGGTGCAGGGGTTCGCCCCTGAGGTCGCATGGACGGATCTCGCCGAGGCGGCCTTCGCACTGAAGCTCCCTGAAGACGAGGGCGGCATCCCGTGGATCGCCACGAACACCGACTGGACGATTCCGCGTGAACGCGGCGTCGCCCCGGGCAACGGCACGCTGGTCTCGGCTGTGCACACCGCCATCGGTCGGCTCGCGACCGTCGCGGGCAAGCCAGAGGTGCCCATCTTCGAGGAGGCGAAGGCGCGTTTCGACGCGCATCAGGCGCTCTTCATCGGCGACCGACTGGACACCGACATCCTCGGCGCCGTGCGTGCGGGAATCGACTCCGCTCTGGTGCTCACGGGGATCGATCGGCCCAAGCACGTTCTCGCCGCCCCCGAGGGGTCTCGTCCCACGTACATCCTCAGCGATCTCCGCGAGCTTCACGAACCCTATCCGGAGAGTGTGCAGCGCGATGGCGGGCACTGGGTCAACGGCGCCGGCGTGCGCGTGACCGGGGGAGACGTCGAGATCCTCGCCGAGGGCGACGCGCAGATCGACCTGCTCCGCGCCGGAGCATCCGCGATCTGGGCCTCCGGAACGCCGGTGTTCGTGCTGCGCGTCCCCGAACGTCTGTACGACGATCCTTTCCACCGACCCTGACGTGGCGCGGACGGCGTGTCCGACCTCCCGCGTACAGTAGAAGCGTGAGCGAAGAGACGACTGCGCCGACTGACGGCCTGTGGAGCCGCTTGCGTCTGATCGAAGGACAGCCGCTCGCCGATCGCGCCGAGGCGTACTCGGCACTGCACGAAGACCTGTCGCGTCGTCTGGAGAGCGGAGCCAAGCTCGACCAGCGCGAGACCACGGCGTCCCGATGACACGACTGGATGCCGCCCTCGCCGCGCGAGGCCTCGCCCGCTCGCGCTCGCACGCGGCCACTCTGATCGCAGAGGGCCTGGTCAGCGTCGACGGACGTCCCACCGTGAAGGCGTCGACGCCCGTAGCCGACTCGGCGGAGATCACCGTCGCCGGGGCCGATCACTACGTCGGTCGGGCCGCGCACAAGCTCATCGCGGGACTCGACGGCTTCGTCATCGCCGTCGACGGACGACTCGCCCTCGACATGGGAGCCTCCACCGGCGGATTCACGCAGGTGCTGCGCGAGCGCGGAGCCCGGCGCGTTCTCGCGGTCGACGTCGGCCACGATCAGCTCGCGGCATCCGTCGCCGCGGATCCCGGTGTCGTGCTCGTCGAGGGGTACAACGTCCGGCACATGACTCCCGAGAACCTCGCCGCGGCGACGGGGGAGTCCGCGCGCCCCGATCTCGTCGTCGGCGACCTCTCCTTCATCTCGCTCGAACTCGTGCTCCCGGCGGTCGCCGGGGTCGCCGCCCCCGACTCCGACATCGTGCTTCTCGTGAAGCCGCAGTTCGAAGTCGGGCGCACCGCCGTGCGCGGAGGGCTCGTCACCGACCCGGCGACCAGGGCGGATGCCGTGGCCCGGACGGTGTGGAGCGCCTGGGACGCCGGACTCGGGATGCTCGGCATCCTTCCGTCGCCCCTGCTGGGCACCCATGGCAACACCGAGTATCTGGTCCACCTCGCGCCCGGTCGGGGCAGCGATCCGTCAGAATGGTCAGACCGCATCAACGCACTGGCAGGGAGTCGATGAACGAGCGCAGCATCCTGGTCGTCGCCCATGCGGGCCGTGAGGACACGGTCCATGCCGCGCGGCGTGTCGTCGAGGCCCTGCGTGAAGCGGGCGCTCGCCCCGTGCTCGCGGCCGACGACAGCGCGGATCTCTCCGCCGTGGATCCGATGTTCGCGGATGTCGACGTTCTCGGGAAGACGGTCGACCAGGCCGAGCTCGAGCTCGCCATCGTTCTCGGCGGCGACGGCACGATCCTGCGCGCGGCAGAGCTCGTGCGCGGGTGCGCGGCCCCCGTTCTCGGCATCAACATGGGGCACGTCGGATTCCTCGCGGAGATCGACCGAGACGACATGGACGACGCGGTGCGCCGTGTGATCGCGAGGGACTACGAGGTCGAGGAGCGTCTCGCGCTCTCCGTACGAGTGAAGGACTCAGCGGGGGCGGTGATCTACGAGACCTGGGCGCTGAACGAGGCGACGGTCGAGAAGGCCAGCCGTGAGCGGATGATCGAGGTCGTGCTCGAGATCGACGGCCTTCCGCTGTCGAGCTTCGGCTGCGACGGCATGGTCGTGTCCACGCCGACCGGTTCCACCGCCTACAACTTCTCCGCCGGCGGGCCCGTGATCTGGCCCAGTGTCGAGGCGATCGCGGTGATCCCGCTGTCGGCGCATGCGCTGTTCGCGAAGCCGCTCGTGGTCAGCCCCGATGCGGCCGTCGCGATCGAGATGCTCGAGGGCACCTCCGGCTCGGGCATCCTGTGGTGCGACGGACGCCGCTCGCACGATCTGCCGCCGGGCGCGCGCGTCGTCGTCCGCCGGTCATCCCGCCCCGTGCGGCTCGCGCGCCTGCATCCGACGGCGTTCACGAACCGTCTCGTGCGCAAGTTCCAGCTGCCCGTCGCCGGGTGGCGCGGCCAGGATGCGCAGGTGCAGTCGTGATCGAGGAGATGCGGATGCAGGGCCTCGGAGTCATCGCCGACGCGGTGCTGCCCCTCGGCCCTGGTTTCACGGCGATCACCGGCGAGACCGGCGCGGGAAAGACCATGGTCGTCACGGGGCTCGGACTCCTCCTGGGGCAACGCGCCGATTCGGGCGCCGTCCGTGCCGGCGCCGCTCAGGCCTCCGTCGCCGGGGTGTGGATCGTTCCCGATACCGGTGACGTGGCCGACATCGTGGCGGATGCCGGGGGCGATCTCGAACCCGTCGGCGCCGGGTCGGCCGAGCTCTACGTGTCGCGCAGCCTCAGCGCCGAGGGGCGCAGCAGAGCCAGCGTCGGTGGGCGCGCGGCACCGGCCGGCGTCCTGTCCGCTCTGGCGGAGGAACTCGTGGTCGTGCACGGTCAGTCCGAGCAGCTGCGTCTGAAGTCCGCGTCCGCGCAGCGCGACGCCCTGGATCGGTTCGGCGGTGCCCCCATCGCGGAGGCGCTGAGGGCGTACGAGAGCTCCTTCGCACGCTGGCGTGCTCTGGACGCGGAGATCACCGACATCACCGAGAATCGCGATCGGCGACTCGAGGAGGCCACGCGTCTGCGCGAGGCGCTGGCGCTGATCGAGGCGACCGCGCCCGAAACGGGGGAGGACGTGGAGCTGACGGCCAGGGCCGAGCGCCTGGCGAACTCCGAAGAGCTGCGGCTCGCAGCATCCCTCGCCCACACGGCGCTGTCGAGCGAAGAGGGCGATCCCGACGTCTCCGGTCTCATCGGGGAGGCGCGCAGGGTGCTGGAGCGCGCCTCGGATGCGACCCTGACCGAGCTCGCGCAGTCTCTCGCCGATGTCGGCTATCGCGTGGCGGACATCGCAGGACAGCTCTCGGCCTACCTCGCCGACCTCGACGAATCGGGCCCGCATGAGCTGGCCGCGGTCGAGGAGCGCAGGGCGGCGCTCGGCGTGCTCGTCCGCGCCCACGGGTCTCTCGAGGACGCGCTGGAGCTGTGGCAGACCGGTTCGGCCCGGCTCGCCGAGCTCGATGACGACGGAGACCGGATCGAGCGTCTGGAGGAGGAGCGCGACGCCGCGCGAGCCGAGCTCGACGGCCACGCGCGCACGCTGACGGACGCCCGTGTCGCAGCCGCTTCGCGGCTGGGCGCCGCGGTGAGCGAGGAGCTGCATGCTCTGGCCATGCCTGACGCGCGCCTCGAGGTCTCGGTGAGCGAGGGGGCGGAGACTGCGCACGGACGCGACGACGTCGCGATCCTGCTCGCCCCGCATCCCGGCGCTGAGCCCCGCTCCGTGGCCAAGGGCGCATCGGGCGGCGAGCTGTCCAGGGTGATGCTCGCGATCGAGGTCGTGATCGCCGGAACCGACCCCGTGCCCACCTTCGTGTTCGACGAGGTCGACGCGGGCATCGGAGGCGCCGCCGCGATCGAGGTCGGTCGACGACTCGCCCGACTCGCCGAGAGATCTCAGGTGATCGCGGTGACGCACCTCGCCCAGGTCGCCGCCTTCGCCACGAACCATCTCTCGGTCGTCAAAGCCAATGACGGCGCGGTCACGGCGTCCAGCGTCCGACGCCTGGACGGCGCCGAGCGCGAGGCCGAGATGGCCAGACTGCTGTCCGGACTGACCGATTCGGATGCCGCCCTGACACACGCCCGAGAACTTCTCAGCCTCGGGGCCCCCACCGCCTGATAGGATCGAAGCCCGTGATGAACTCTTCTTCCGCGGGGCCCAAGAACGACACGACCAAGCACATCTTCGTGACTGGTGGTGTCGTTTCGTCTTTGGGCAAGGGGCTCACGGCGGCCAGCCTGGGCAACCTGCTCACCGCGCGCGGACTGCGCGTCGTGATGCAGAAGCTCGATCCCTATCTGAACGTCGATCCCGGAACGATGAACCCGTTCCAGCACGGTGAGGTGTTCGTCACCGACGACGGCGCGGAGACCGACCTCGACATCGGCCACTACGAGCGCTTCCTCGACATCAACCTGTCGCAGGCGGCCAACGTCACCACCGGCCAGATCTACTCGCAGGTCATCGCGCGCGAGCGCCGCGGGGAGTACCTCGGCGACACGGTGCAGGTCATCCCGCACATCACCGACGAGATCAAGCGCCGCATGCGTCTGCAGGCGACCGAGGAGCCCCGCCCCGACGTGATCATCACTGAGGTCGGCGGCACGGTCGGCGACATCGAGTCGCAGCCGTTCCTCGAGTCCGCGCGCCAGCTCCGTCACGAGCTCGGCCGCGACAGCGTGTTCTTCGTGCACGTGTCGCTGGTGCCGTTCATGGGCGCATCGGGCGAGCAGAAGACCAAGCCCACTCAGCACTCGGTGGCCGCTCTCCGGCAGGTCGGCATCCAGCCCGACGCGCTGGTGCTGCGCAGCGACCGCCCCGTGAGCGAGAGCAATCGCAACAAGATCGCCCTCATGTGCGACGTCGACGCCGAGGGCGTCATCAACACGGTCGATCTGCCGAGCATCTACGACATCCCGTCGACGCTCAACGAGCAGGGTCTCGACTCCTACATCGTGCGTCGTCTCGGTCTCGACCAGAAGGCGGCGGACGTCGACTGGTCCCGTTGGAACACGGTGCTGCACGCCGTGCACAACCCCAAGCACGAGGTCACGATCGGCCTTGTCGGCAAGTACATCGACCTCCCGGACGCGTACCTCTCCGTGACCGAGGCACTCAAGGCCGGCGGGTTCGCGCAGGAGACCAAGGTCAACATCCGCTGGATCCCCTCCGACCTGTGCGAGACCCCCGAGGGCGCCAAGGAGCAGCTGTCGCAGCTCGACGGCATCTGCGTGCCCGGCGGCTTCGGCATCCGCGGCATCGAGGGCAAGCTCGGCGCGCTGAAGTTCGCGCGCGAGCAGGGCATCCCGACGCTGGGTCTGTGCCTGGGTCTTCAGTGCATGGTGATCGAGTACGCTCGCGACGTCGCCGGCATCGCCGGTGCATCGTCGAGCGAGTTCGACCCCGAGACCACGGAGCCGGTGATCGCGACGATGGCCGAGCAGATCGAGATCCTCGACGGCGGAGACCTCGGCGGGACCATGCGTCTCGGCCTCTACCAGGCGGCCCTCGCCGAGGGGTCGCTCGCCCGCGAGCTCTACGGCGCCCCTCTCGCCTCCGAGCGTCACCGTCACCGCTACGAGGTGAACAACGCGTACCGTGCGCGCCTCGCGGACGCGGGTCTGGTGTTCTCCGGACTGAACCCCGAGCTCGATCTGGTCGAGTACGTGGAGCTTCCGCGGGATGTGCACCCGTACTACATCGCCACCCAGGCGCACCCCGAGCTGCGCTCGCGTCCGACCGCCCCGCACCCGCTGTTCCGCGGTCTGGTGGGAGCGGCGATCGAGCGGCACCGCGCCAGCGAGCTGTTCGACGTCAGCGACGATGCCTGAGCGAACCGGGGGAGTCTCGCCCGAGAGTCTTCAGGACGAGCTGTTCGAGCCCGTGGTCATTGACAGCGAGCTCGTCTACCGCGGCGCGGTCTGGGACGTCCGTTCGGACCGGATCCGCTACGGCGACGGAGAGATCGTCCGCCAGTACATCGATCACACCGGCGCCGTGGCGATCGTCGCGGTCGACGAGGACGACCGCGTGCTGCTGATCCAGCAGTACCGGCATCCGATCCGCCGTCGCGATTGGGAGCTGCCCGCCGGCCTGCTGGATGTGGAGGGCGAGGAGCCGGTGGTCGCCGCGCAGCGTGAGCTGGCGGAGGAGGCCGATCTCCGAGCCGCGCACTGGGAGCCGCTGCTCAGCGCCTTCGCGACACCAGGGGGCAGCAACGAGATCGTGCACTTCTTCCTGGCGACGGGGCTGTCGGAGCTTGCCGATGCGCACGCGCGCGAGGACGAGGAGGCGGACATCCGCGTCGAATGGATCCCTCTGGCGGATGCCATCGGCGCTGTGCTCGACGGGCGCATGCACAACGCGCTGCTCGCGATCGGCGTGCTCGCGGCCGAACGGCACCGCGCGAGGGCGTAGCCGTGCAGCTCGACCGTGCCCTCGACGCGTACCTGCGTCATGTCACGATCGAGCGCGGGCTCAGCGCGCACACGATCTCCGCGTACCGCCGTGACCTCGGCGGCTACCTCGCGTGGCTCGAGGCGGGCGGAATCACCGACTCCGGTGAGATCACCCAGGCCGTGGTCGGGCGGTTCATCGCCGAGAGATCCTCGGCGGTCCCTGCTCCCGCGGCGACGAGCCTCGCGCGACTGCAGTCGTCGGTGCGCGGCTGGCATCGATTCCTCGCTCGAGAGGGCATCGAGCAGGACGATCCGACCGGACGGCTGCGGCCGCCCAAGGCGCCGCGCCGGCTGCCGAAGGCGCTCACGATCGATCAGGTCGAGCGGCTGCTGTCGGCTCCGTCCGGCGAGGATCCCCTCGGCATCCGGGACCGGGCGCTGCTCGAACTCCTCTATGCGACCGGCGCCAGGGTCTCCGAAGCCGTGGGACTCGACGTCGACGATCTGGCGCACGGCGATGTGCTGCGTCTGCGGGGCAAGGGCTCGAAGGAGCGCATCGTCCCGATCGGCTCGTATGCCCGTGCGGCGGTCGACTCGTATCTGACGAGGGTGCGGCCGGGCCTGGCGGCGAAGGGGAGGGCCTCGGCGAAGCTGTTCCTCGGCGCGCGGGGCGCGCCCCTGTCGAGGCAGAGCGCCTGGCTCGTGATCCGCGCGGCGGCAGAGCACGCCCAGATCACGGCGGAGATCTCGCCGCACACGCTGCGTCACTCCTTCGCGACGCATCTGCTGCAGGGGGGCGCGGATGTGCGCGTCGTGCAGGAGCTCCTCGGCCACGCGTCTGTGGCCACGACCCAGATCTACACGCACGTCTCCGTCGAGGCTCTGCGGGACATCTACGCCACATCTCATCCTCGCGCTGTATAGCGCAGATCGAAATGTCCCCCATATGGGGGACGCGAGTTCTCGCGACGCTCAATTATGCTTTCTCGGTATGCAACTCTCCGGTCGTCGAACCGGGGCCGATGAAGGAGTAACGACATGCGATCCACCGGTCCTCTTGCGGTTCTCGCCGCAGCTGCGCTGGCGCTCACCCTTGCCGGATGCTCGACGGGCGGAGGGAACGGCGGCCTGACCTACGAGGACTCCCCGCTGAACAAGTACCTCAGCGCCGCCTACGGGGGAGACCTGTCGCCGGAGGAGCAGCAGAAGAAGCTCGACGAGCAGCAGCGCAAGCAGGAGGACCTGATGGCCGAGTGCATGGCCAAGGAGGGCTTCGAGTACAAGCCGAACCTGCAGAACGGCGGCACCGTGGTCTCCTCCGGCGAGGACATCGAGTGGGAGCCCGAGAAGAAGTCCTGGGTCGAGAAGTACGGCTACGGCATCGTGAACAACCCGTTCAGCGAGCAGGGTGAGAGCGACCCCGGCGAGGAGTACGTCGACCCGAACCAGAAGTATCTCGACTCGCTCTCCGAGTCCGAGCGCACCGCGTTCTACGAGACCGCCTACGGCGCTCCTCAGGAGATGGAGGACACGGAAGAGGGCGGCAGCTACGAGTACAACTGGGAGGACGGCGGCTGCCAGGGATGGGCTCAGCACGAACTCCAGGGCGAGGACCCTTGGCAGTCCGACCAGTTCGCCGACCTCCGCGACAAGATGACCGAGCTGTGGTCGACGACGCAGGAGTCGTCTGAGCTCAAGGCGCTGAACGCGAAGTGGGCCTCGTGCATGGCCGACGGAGGCGAGCCCGGATTCAAGGCTCAGACCGACGCCCAGCAGTCGATCTCCGATGCGCAGAGCAAGATCTACGAGGCCGCGTACGGCGACGGCACGACGGAGATCGACCCGGAGAAGGTCGAAGACCCGAACAAGAGCCCGGAGATGAAGGAGCTCGGCGAGAAGGAGATCGCTCTTGCTCTGGTCGACCTGGGATGCCGCGAGAAGACCTCCTACGCCGACGAGTCGCTGAAGATCCAGTTCGCCCGCGAGGAGAAGTTCATCAAGGACAACAAGGCCGACCTCGAGGCGTTCAAGGCCGCTGCCGAGCAGAACAACTGACGCATGAAGGACGACGAGACCCCCACGACAGAGCTCCCCTCCGATTTCTCCGAGATCATCGCGGGCGACGGGACCGCGGATGCCGAGTCCTCCGCCGAGGAGAAGGACGCGGTCGACATGTCGCGGGTGAGCGGCTGGCGCCGCATCCTGCGCGGCAACCGCACCCTGTGGATCGTCGCCCTGTGCGCGGTCGTCAGCCTCGTCGCGGGGCTCCTCGTCGGTCGCTTCCTGATCTCGCCGGCCGAGGCCGCAGAGGCACCGGACGCCGGGCTGGTGACGGTGCCCGTCGAGTTCGGTCCGCTGAGCAACGACGTCACGCTGCGCGCCGACGTCGGCTATGCGGATGCCGTCGACGTGACCATCGACACCTCCGGCGGCGGCGGCAGCGTCGTGACGGGATCCGTCCCCGAGGTCGGCGCGACACTCAACCCGCTGTCCATCGCTCTCGAAGTGGCTGGACGGCCCGTCATCGTGCTCCCCGGCGACCTCCCGGCCTACCGCACGCTGCGCCTCGGCGTCTCCGGACCCGATGTGCTGCAGCTGAAGCAGGCTCTCGTGAGCGTCGGCATCGATGCGGGCGACGTGACCTCGAATCTGTTCGATCAGGCGACGGCGAACGCCGTCGGTCAGCTCTATGCCCAGGCGGGCTATCCGACCCCTGCTCCCGAAGAGGGCGCGGGCGATGCCGTCCGCAGCGCGGAGCAGGGCGTCCGTGACGCGCAGAGCAGCGTCACGCAGGCTCAGCAGGCCCTGACCGCGGCGGGAGCGGGACCGACCAAGCTGGAGAGCTGGCAGGCCGACGTCAAGGTCGCGCAGGCCGAGCAGGCCCTCGCTGCGGCGCGGAACTGCACGACTCCGCCCGAGGGCGAGGCCTGCCCCAACGTGCAGCAGGCCGAGTGGGATCTGCAGACCGCCAAGCTCGAACGCGACCAGCTGTGGTCGTCGAAGAACACCGGTCCGGAGAAGGCGGCGCTCGACTCCGCCCGCGCCGGCGTCGACTCGGCGAACAAGGCGCTGGAGAGCGCGCGCCAGGCCGTGCTGCCGTTCCTGCCGGCCGGCGAGGTGCTGTTCCTCACCGAGCTCCCGCGGCGAGTGGATGCCGTCAACGTCAAGCGCGGCACCACCATCCAGGGCGCCGTCATGACGGTGTCCGGAGCGACCGTGCGTCTCACCGGCGCCGCGGCCGAGGCCGATGCACGGCTGCTCAAGGTCGGCGCCGAGGCGTCGTTCGAGCTGCCCGACGGCACTCCGCACCATGCGGTCGTCTCGGAGCTGAAGCCAGGCAAGGACAGCAAGGCGCGCTGGGAGGTGCTCTTCGAGCCCGACCCGCTCACGGCCGAGCAGCTGACGCAGCTCCAGGGCAACAACGTCCGCGTGCAGATCGCCGTCGGCGCGACCGAGGGCGATGTGCTGTCGGTGCCCCTCGCGGCGCTGACCGCCGGCCCAGGTGGCGAGTCGCGTGTCGAGGTCGTCGAGTCCGACCCCCGCAAGGGCAAGGACGCGAAGACCCGCACGGTCGTGGTCGAGACGGGTCTCGCGGCGAAGGGAGCCGTGGAGGTGACCCCGGTCGACGGCGACCTCGAGAAGGGCGACCTCGTGGTGGTGGGACGGTGACGGACGAGCAGACCGCGACCGCCGACGCTCCTGAGATCGGCGACGCTCCTGAGGTCGGCGACGCTCTCGAGGATGCCGGCGGGAACGACGAGCTCGTCGTCGAGCTGCGCGACGTCACCCGGTCCTTCCCAGGGCCTCCGGAGGTTCAGGCTCTCAAGGGGGCGACCCTCCAGGTGCGACCGGGGGACTACATCTCGATCGTCGGTCCCAGCGGCTCGGGAAAGTCGACGATGCTCAACATCCTCGGCCTCCTCGACCGCCCCAGCGTGGGGGAGTACCTCCTCGCCGGCGTGCGCACGGGGGACCTCTCCGACGACGAGCGGGCCGCCGTGCGTGCGCAGTTCATCGGCTTCGTGTTCCAGTCGTTCCACCTGATGCCCCGGCGAACGGTGCTCGACAACGTGCTGATGCCGATGCTGTACAGCGGAGTGCCCCGCCGCGAGCGCGAATCGCGGGCGCGCGAGGCCCTCGCCAGGGTCGGGCTGTCGCACCGCGTCGACTTCTTCCCGAACTCGCTCTCGGGCGGTGAGCGTCAGCGCGTCGCCGTAGCCAGGGCGGTCGTCAGCGGGCCGAAGCTGCTCCTCGCCGACGAACCGACCGGCAACCTCGACCAGCGCACGTCCGGCGAGGTCATGTCACTGTTCGAAGAACTCAACGAAGACGGACTCACTCTCATCGTGATCACGCACGACGACAACGTCGCTCGGCGGGCCCGCCGCAGCATCCGCATCGCCGACGGTCGATTGAGCGAGCTGTGATGCGCCTGCCCTGGCGTCGCAAGGCGACAGCGGAGAACGCGGACCAGCCCGAGCAGGGGAGTACACGCGCCGTCCGCAGGAAGGTCGGCGAGAAGCACGCCGACCGGTTCACCTTCCAGGACCTGGTCGCCGAGGCGACGGCGGACATCGGATCCCGCCCCGCGCGTCTCGTCATGACCATCCTCGGCACGGTGCTGGGCATCGCGTCCCTCGTCGCGACGATCGGGTTCGCCCAGACGGCCGCCGCCCAGATCGCGAGCCAGTTCAACGGCGCAGCGTCGACGCAGGTCGTCGTGACCGCCGCAGAGGCGCAGTCCGGTTCCAAGGGCAAGACCGTCGCCGCCGGCCGCCTCCCGTGGGATTCTCCGGAGCGTGTGCTGCTTCTCGCCGGTGTCGAGAGCGCGACCCTCCTCGGTGAGGTCGAACTCGCGGACGACGAGACGATCACCGCGGTGCCGGTGAACGACCCGTCAGCGGCACCCGCCGCATCGCCGCAGCTGTTCTCGTCGTCTCCCGAGCTTCTCGACACCGCGGAGGGCGAGCTGATCACCGGCCGCTTCTTCGACGCGGGGCACGACTCCAGGGGCGATCGGGTCGCGGTGGTCGGGGACCGGCTCGCCAAGGACATGGGCATCAACCGTGTCGATTCGCAGCCGTCGATCTTCATCGGCGGGGTCGCCTACGCCGTGATCGGCATCGTCGACGGCTTCGAGCGCAAGAGCGAGCTGCGGGATTCGGTGATCATCCCGAACGGAGCCGCGCGCGCGGACTTCGGTCTCGCGGTGCCCACCGAGCTCGACATCCGCATCATGATCGGCGCAGGTCCCCAGGTGGCGGAGCAGTCCGTGCTGGCGCTGCAGCCCGATTCTCCCGACTCGCTGAAGGCGCAGGCGCCGTCGGGCGCATCCGACCTCAGCCAGAACGTGCAGGCGGACGTGAACGTGGTCTTCCTCATCCTCGGAGTGATCGCGCTGCTCGCCGGCGGTCTCGGCATCGCGAACGTGACGCTCCTCGGCGTGATGGAGCGCATCGGCGAGATCGGCCTCCGTCGTGCGCTGGGGGCCACCCGCCGTCAGATCGGCGCGCAGTTCATGGTCGAGTCGATCGTGATCGGCTTCATCGGCGGCCTGATCGGCTCTGCGCTCGGCGTGCTCGCCGTGATCGTGGTGGCTGTGGTCCAGGGGTGGACTCCCGTGACGGACCCGTGGGTCGCCATCGCCGGCGCCGTGCTCGGCGCGATCGTGGGCTGGGGCTCCGGATGGTACCCGGCACGTCGCGCCGCGAGGATCGAACCCGTCGCGGCTCTGCGCGGCGCCTGAGTCGTCTGCAGGTTCTCTGCCCGTGGCGGCACTGCGCGACGCCTGAGTCGTCTGCGGGTTCGCTCGGCGTTCGTGGTGGTGCTGCACGGCGGGCGTCGTGTTCTCTGCCCGTCGCGGCACTGTACGGCGATCGAGTGGCTCATTCGATCGGACGCGCGCCTGTGCGCCGGCATCCGTTCTCCGGGTGCCGGCACCTCCGGCTCCGGTGCCCCGGCGTGTCTCGGCGAGCGCTTCTGGTTGAAGGTATGAAGTCAGACCATTGACAGCTGGCGTTCAGGGAGGCCAGAATCGCTGCAACTGCTCCCTCTACTCGAAAGCCAGGTAGCACCCCTATGAGTGACACGACAAAGGCGCCGGACTCACAGCCCATCGATCATGATGCGGCCGCACTCGCAGAGCTCGGCTACAAGCAGGAACTGCACCGCGGCATGTCCGGCTTCTCCAACTTCGCGGTCTCGTTCTCGATCATCTCGATCCTCGCCGGCTGCATCACCTCCTTCAACATCGCGCTGAAGTCCGGCGGTCCGATGGCGATCAACATCGGCTGGCCCCTCGTGGGTGTCTTCGTCCTCTGCGTCGCCCTCGCGATGGCCGAGGTCTGCTCCCGGTATCCCACCGCAGGCGGTCTCTACTTCTGGGCGGGTCGGCTCGCGAAGAAGAACAAGCGTCAGTGGGCGTGGTTCGTCGGCTGGTTCAACTTCCTCGGCGAGGTCGCCGTCACCGCCGCCATCGACTACGGCGCCGCGGCGACGATGATGGCCTTCGCCAACCTGATGTGGGGCGTCGAGGTCAACCCGCTCAACACCTTCGGCCTCTTCATCGTGATCATCGTGATCCACGGTCTGCTCAACACCTTCGGCGTCAATCTCGTCAGCATGCTGTCGAACGTCTCGGCGTGGTGGCACATCGTCGGCGTCCTCATCATCGTCGCGGTGCTGTGGATCATGCCCGCCCACCACCAGGATGTGGCGTGGTCGTTCACGACCTTCCACAACGAGACCGGCTGGACCTTCGGACCGTACGTGTTCCTCATGGGTCTGCTGATGGCGCAGTACACGTACACCGGTTACGACGCCTCGGCGCACGTCGCCGAGGAGACGAAGAACGCCGCTGTCGCCGCCCCCAAGGGCATCGTCATGAGCGTGCTGATCTCGATCATCGGCGGCTGGATCCTGCTCTTCACGATCGTCTCCGCGATCCAGGACGGCAGCGAGGAAGGCCTGTCCACGATCGTCAACACGACCACGGGCTCCGGACCGGCGCAGATCTTCCTCGACGCACTGAACAACCCCGACGTGGCGAAGTTCCTGCTGTTCATCGTCTGCGGCGCCCAGTTCTTCTGCGGCATGGCGTCGGTCACGGCGAACTCGCGCATGAGCTACGCGTTCTCGCGGGACAACGCCATCCCCGGCTCCCGCCTCTGGGCGCAGGTGAACAAGCGCACCGGCACGCCGACCAACTCGATCTGGCTCTGCGTCGTGCTCTCGATCATCGTCACGCTGCCCGCGCTGTTCAACATCACGGCGTACCTCGCGGTGACCTCGATCGCCGTCATCGGCCTGTACATCGCGTATGTCACGCCCGTGCTGCTGCGCCGCCTGAACAAGGAGTTCACGCCGGGGCCGTGGAGTCTCGGCCGCTGGAGCGCCGTGGTCGGGTGGGTCGCAGTGGTCTGGGTGGTCTTCATCGTCATCCTGTTCGTGCTCCCGCCGGTGACGCCCATCACGGTCGACACGTTCAACTACGCGCCTCTCGCGGTCGTCGTGGTCGGCGTGCTCGCCGTCGTGCTCTGGTTCGCCTACGGCAAGCGCGACTTCATGAGCGACGCAGAGGCGGCGCACCTCACCAAGGCCGCCGACGAACTGCTGGAGGAGTGAGGTCGCACGATGACCGATCTGATGGATTCCCCTCTGGTGGATGCTGCGCTCCACCCGGTCCGTGGGCACATGGCCTTCGAGTCCTGCGTCGAGCAGCTCGGCTCCGCCATCCAGCTCGGGATCTTCCGGGTGGGGACGAAGCTGCCGGGGGAGCGTGAGCTCGCAGAGAAGCTCAACGTCTCCCGGGCCACGCTCCGGGAGGCCATCAGCGCCCTTCGCGCCGCCGGGTTCGTGTCCACGACCCGGGGGCGCGGAGGGGGCACGGTCGTCGAACCACTCGCCGAGGTGTGGCCGGCGGGTCAGACCCCGCCGCGCCGTGCCGAGATCGACGACGTGATCGTGTTCCGCGCCGTCATTGAACCCGGAGCCGCCTACCAGGCCGCCCAGCTGGACCTCACCGAGGAGCAGCGGGCTCTGCTGGAGACGAGCCTCGCTGACCTGGCCGAGGCGCAGACTCCGGCCGACTACCGACAGGCCGACGCCCGGTTCCACCTGGCGATCAGCACCGTCTGCGGCTCCGATGAGCTCGCCCGTGCCTGCAGCGGCGTGCAGGTGCGGATCCATCAACTCCTCGCCGAGATCCCCTTCCTGAAGACGAACATCGACCATGCGGAGGACGAGCACCGTGCCATCGTCGCCGCGATCCTGGACGGCGACGCCGTTCGGGCCCGCGACGTGATGACCGCGCACTGCGAGGCCACCGCCGCCCTTCTCAAGGGCCTCCTGAAGTAGGCAATCCTGGAAATGAGTGCGCACAGATGAACATCACCCCCGCCCCGGCCCGCAACGACCGCATGCTCACCGTCGAGCAGCTGAGATCGGCGATCCTCTCCGACGAGATCGACACGGTCGTGCTGGCCTTCACCGACATGCAGGGGCGACTGCAGGGCAAGCTCCTGCACGGACGCTTCTTCCTCGACACCGTGCTGGAGCACGGCACCGAGGGATGCAACTATCTGCTCGCCGTCGACGTCGACATGAACACGGTCGACGGCTACGAGAACGCCTCGTGGGAGTCGGGCTACGGGGACATGGAGTTCATCCCCGACTACTCCACGATCAGGCGGATGCCGCATCGCCCCGGCAGCGTGATGATCCAGTGCGACCTCGCCACGACGTCCGGGCATCCGGTGCGGGTGTCGCCGCGGGAGATCCTGCGGCAGCAGGTGGAGCGCGCGGCCGGGCACGGCTGGACGGCGCTCGCGGGCACCGAGCTGGAGTTCGTGATCTTCAACACGCCGTACGAGAAGGCGTGGGACGACGACTATCGCGGTCTCATCCCCGCGAACCGCTACAACATCGACTACTCGATCATCGGGTCGAGCGTGGTCGAGCCGCTGCTGCGCGAGATCCGCAACACCATGTACGCGTCGGGGTTGAACGTCGAGTCGGCGAAGGGCGAGTGCAACTTCGGTCAGCACGAGATCGCGTTCAAGTACGACGAGGTCATCACGACGGCCGACAACCACGCCGTCTACAAGACCGCGGCGAAGGACATCGCCCGCCAGCACGATCAGTCGATCACGTTCATGGCCAAGCCGAACCAGCGCGAGGGCAACTCGTGCCACGTGCACATGTCCCTGCGCGGACTCGACGGCTCTCTGGTCTTCTGGGACGCGGAGACCGGCTCCCGCACCCCGCTGTACGACCACTTCATCGCGGGCGTCCTGGCGACCATGCGCGACTTCACGCTGTTCTACGCGCCCAACATCAACTCCTACAAGCGCTTCGTCAAGGGGTCTTTCGCCCCGACATCCGTCGCGTGGGGCATCGACAACCGCACGACCTCCGTGCGGCTGGTCGGACGCGGCGCCGGTGCGCGCATGGAGAACCGTCTGCCCGGCGGCGACATGAACCCGTACCTCGGGCTCGCCGCCATGCTCGCGGGTGGTCTGTACGGCATCGAGCACGAACTCGAGCTGGAGCCGGAGACCGCGGGCAACGCCTACGAGTCGGGAGCGCCGATCGTGCCGACGACCATGCATGAGGCCAGAGACGCGCTCGCGCGGTCGGAGATCGCCCGCGAGGTGTTCGGCGAGGACGTGGTCAAGCACTACGTCCACTACGCGGACGTCGAGATCGAGGCGTTCGACGCAGCCGTCACCGACTGGGAACTCAAGCGCGGATTCGAGAGGCTGTGAGCATGATTGCGAGCGCGGTGACTCTGTACCTTCCGATCGGCGATGCCTTCGAGCGCGGATTCGAGAGGCTGTGATCATGACGGTGACTCTGTACCTTCCTGTTGGCAATGCCTTCACGCGCGGATTCGAGAGGCTGTGAGCATGACGGTGACTCTGTACCTTCCTGTTGGCAATGCCTTCACGCGCGGATTCGAGAGGCTGTGAGCATGATTGCGAGCGCGGTGACTCTGTACCTTCCGGTGGCTGGTCCCTTTACGTGCGGATTCGAGAGGCTGTGAGCATGACGGTGACTCTGTACCTTGCGGTGGGCGATGCCCTCAAGCGTGGATTCGAGAGGCTGTGAGCATGACCTTCCAGATCCCTCTCTCTCCCTTCGACGGCGGCGGCACCTTCACGGTCCTCAACCCGTCCAACGGTCAGGCGATCGGCAGCGTCGCACTGGCCGACCTCGCGGCGACGGATGCCGCCATCGAGCGCGCCCATGCGGCCTTCCCCGCATGGCGTGCGATCGCACCCGGCGAGCGCGCGCGTCTGCTGCGCTCCTTCGCGGCGGCCGTCGACGCGCACATCGACGAGCTCGCCGCGCTCGAGGTGATCGGCTCCGGCCATACGATCGGCAACGCCCGCTGGGAAGCGGGGAACGTCCGCGACGTCCTCAACTACTACAGCGCGGCGCCCGAGCGTCATTTCGGGCGGCAGATCCCCGTCGCCGGTGGTGTGGACATCACGTTCCACGAGCCGCTCGGCGTCGTGGGCATCATCGTCCCGTGGAACTTCCCGATGCCGATCGCCGGCTGGGGCTTCGGCCCCGCGCTGGCGGCGGGCAACACGGTCGTGCTGAAGCCGGCCGAGCTCACCCCGCTGACGGCGCTCCGGCTCGGAGAACTCGCCAGGGACGCCGGCATCCCCGAGGGCGTGTTCACCGTGATCCCCGGCAAGGGGAGCGTGGTGGGCGAGAGGTTCGTGACCCATCCGCTGGTGCGGAAGGTCTGCTTCACCGGCTCGACCGATGTCGGCAAGGGCATCATGCGCGGCTGCGCAGACCAGGTGAAGAAGCTGACGCTGGAGCTCGGCGGAAAGAACGCGAACGTCGTGTTCGAGGACGCGGATCTCGAGAAGGCCGCGGCATCCGCCCCCGGCGCCGGACTCGACAACGCCGGACAGGACTGCTGCGCACGCTCGCGCATCCTCGTGCAGGCGAGCGTCTACGACAGGTTCCTCGAGCTGCTGCAGCCCGCGGTCGAAGCCTTCCGGGTGACGGACCCGTCGAGTCCCGACGCCGAGATGGGGCCGTTGATCTCCGCGAAGCAGCGTGACTCCGTGCTCGCGGGCATCGCGGACGCCGACGTCGCCTATCGCGGACAGACCGTGGAGGACACCGGCGGATTCTGGATGCCGCCGACCGTGGTCATGCCGCGCAGCGCCGCTGATCCGGTGTGGTCGCAGGAGCTGTTCGGCCCCGTGCTCGCGGTGATGCCGTTCACCGACGAGGCCGACGCGATCGCGAAGGCCAACGACACCGAGTACGGCCTGTCGGGATCCATCTTCACCCGCGATCTCGGGCGCGCGCTGCGCGTGGCGAGAGGCGTGGAGAGCGGCAACCTGTCGGTCAACTCGCACTCCTCCGTCCGGTACTGGACTCCGTTCGGAGGGTTCAAGCAGTCGGGACTCGGGCGCGAACTCGGACCGGACGCGCCCGACAGCTTCTCCGAGGTGAAGAACGTCTTCATCTCGACCGACGACTGACACAACACAGCACTGACACACCCCGAGAAAGGCAGCAGGACACACGATGGGCAAGCTCGAAGGCAAAGTGGGCGTCATCACCGGCGGATGCAGCGGCATCGGCCTCGCGACGGCGAAGAAGTTCGTCGCGGAGGGGGCCAAGGTCGTCATCGGCGACCTCGACGAGGTGAACGGCCCGCGCATCGCAGAGGAGCTGGGCGGCTCCTTCATCAAGGTGAACGTGACGGATGCCGCAGAGGTGGAGGCGCTGTTCGCGCACGCCAAGGAGAAGTACGGGCGCATCGACATCGCGTTCAACAACGCGGGCATCTCGCCGGCATCCGACGACTCCATCCTGAAGACCGGAATCGACGCCTGGAACCTGGTGCAGGACGTGAACCTCACCAGCGTGTACCTGTGCTGCAAGGCGGTGCTGCCGTACATGCTGGAGCAGGGGAGCGGTTCGATCATCAACACGGCGTCGTTCGTCGCGATCATGGGCGCCGCCACCTCGCAGATCTCCTACACCGCGTCGAAGGGCGGCGTGCTGGCGATGACCCGGGAGCTCGGGGTGCAGTTCGCGCGCAAGGGCATCCGCGTCAACGCGCTCTGCCCCGGCCCCGTGAACACCCCGCTGCTGCAGGAGCTGTTCGCGAAGGATCCGGAGCGCGCCGCGCGCCGTCTGGTGCACGTCCCTATGGGGCGCTTCGCCGAACCGGAGGAGATCGCCAACGCCGTCGCGTTCCTCGGCAGCGACGAGTCGAGCTTCATCACGGCGATGGACTTCCTCGTCGACGGCGGACTCTCCAACGCCTACGTCACGCCGCTGGATTCGGACTTTGACTGACCAGCGCCCGATCATCGGCATCACGACCTACCGCCAGGCGGCCTCCTGGGGCGCCTGGCGGGAGGTACCGGCCGACCTGCTCCCCAGCGACTACGCCCTCGCGGTGGAGCGGGCAGGGGGCATCCCCGTGCTCGTCCCGCCGCTCGCCGATCGCGGCGCGGCAAGAGCCGTGCTCGGTCGGCTCGACGGTCTGCTCATCGCGGGCGGAGCCGACGTGAACCCCGCGCGCTACGGGCAGGAGCCGGACCCGAACGTCGTGCGCTGGTACGACGACCGCGACGCATCGGAGCTGTGGCTGCTCGGGGAGGCGGACGCGCTGCGGCTCCCTGTGCTGGGCATCTGCCGGGGTATGCAGCTCATGGCTGTCGCCGCCGGCGGATCGCTCGTGCAGCATCTGCCCGACGTCGTCGGCCACGATCGGCACGGGGGCGGCGAGAGCTCCTACGAGGCCATCCCCGTGGCGGTGGATCCGGGGCATCGGGTCTCCACACTGCTCGGTGAGCAGATCACCAGCGCCAGCCACCACCACCAGGCGGTCGCGGACCACCCCGGTTTCGTCGCGACAGCGCGTGATGCCGACGGCGTGCTCCAGGCGATGGAGGCCGAGGGGGACCGCTTCGAGGTCGGGGTGCAGTGGCATCCGGAGACCACCGACGACGTGCGGGTGATCGAGGGACTGGTCGACGCAGCGAGGGACAGCGCCGCGCGCCGACGCGACGAGAGGTGAGCCTGCGACTACAATCGAGCAAGCACGAAGGAGCAGGAGAACCGGTGGCTGAGAGAGCGGCAACGTCCAGGGCGAAGGCGAAGAAGGCCGACGACACACCCATCGGACCCACCGGTCGTCCCTATCACGGGTTCCCGACGCCGGAGCCGCTGGCGTCTCACGGCCCCGCGCGCATCATCGCACTGTGCAACCAGAAGGGCGGCGTCGGCAAGACGACGACCTCCATCAATCTCGCCGCGGCCCTCGCGGAGTACGGGCGCAAGGTTCTCGCGGTCGACTTCGATCCGCAGGGCGCTCTGTCGGCCGGTCTCGGCATCCAGACGCACGAGACGCCGACGGTCTACGACCTGCTGCTCGACACGAAGCGCGACGCACACGATGCGATCGTGCGCTCCGGCGTCGAGGGACTCGACGTGATGCCGGCGAACATCGACCTCTCCGCCGCCGAGGTGCACCTCGTCAACGAGGTCGCGCGTGAGACGATCCTCGCCCGGGTGCTCCGCCAGGTGGCGGGGGAGTACGACGTCATCCTCATCGACTGCCAGCCGTCGCTCGGGCTCCTCACCGTGAACGCCCTCACCGCCGCTCACGGCGTGATCATTCCGCTGGAGTGCGAGTTCTTCGCGCTCCGCGGCGTCGCGCTCCTCATCGAGACGATCGACAAGGTGCGCGACCGGCTGAACCCGTCGATCACGATGGACGGCCTCCTCGCCACGATGTACGACCCGCGCACGCTGCACTCGCGCGAGGTTCTCGAGCGCGTGGTCGAGGCCTTCGGCGACGACGTCCTGGAGACCGTGATCGGCCGCACCGTGAAGTTCCCCGACGCCTCGGTCTCGGGTGTGCCCATCACCGAGTTCGCGCCGGAGCACGCCGCCGCCCAGGCGTACCTGCGGCTGGCGCGGGAGCTGGTCGCCCGTGGCGCCGTCGCCTGACGAGACCCCTCGCCACGAGACCGACGCGACTGTGTCGTCTTCGAGTACCGCGTCGTCTTCGGGAACCGCGTCGCATGACGAGACCCCTCGCCACGAGACCGATGCGGCTGCGTCGTCTTCGAGTACCGCGTCGTCCAGGGAATCCTCGGATACCTCATCTCCCGAGGAGAACTCCGGTTTCCGTGTCTCCCTGTCGAACTTCGACGGCCCGTTCGACCTGCTGCTGAATCTCATCTCGAAGCATGAGATGGACATCACCGAGGTCTCGCTCAGCGCCGTGACGAACGAGTTCATCTCCTACCTGAGGGAGCTCGACGACGATGAGGAGCTCGACCAGGCGTCGGAGTTCCTCGTGGTCGCCGCGACACTGCTCGACATGAAGGTCGCCGGACTCCTTCCGCAGGGAGAGCTGGTGGATGCTGAGGCCGTCGCACTGCTCGAGGCTCGGGACCTGCTGTTCGCGCGACTGCTGCAGTATCGGGCCTTCAAGGAGGTCTCCGCCTGGTTCTCCCGCTGCCTGCAGCGAGAGGATCGGCGGCACGTCCGCGCTGTGCGACTCGACGAGAAGCACCGCAAGAAGACGCCGGAGCTGGTCTGGTCTCTCTCGGCCGACGACTTCGCCGCACTCGCCCTGCTCGCGTTCGCGCCCAAGGAGATCCCGCACGTCGGACTCGATCACCTGCACGCTCCGCTCGTCAGCATCCGTGAGCAGGCGGCGATCGTGGTGACGCTCCTCCGCGGCGCCGAGTCGCTGAGCTTCCGCGAACTCGTCGCCGGCATCCGCGAACCGGGTATCGTCGTCGCGCGCTTCATCTCGGTGCTGGAGCTCTACCGCCACGCGGCGCTCTCCTTCGAGCAACTGGAACCGCTCGGCGAGCTGACGCTGCGCTGGGCCGCCGACCACTGGTCGGACGAATCACTCGCCACCCTGGGAGCCGACTATGACCGATGACCTCGAACCGTCAGCCGGAGTGCTGACCGAGAAGATCGAGGCGATCATGCTCATCATTGACGAGCCGATCGGACTCGTGGCGCTGGCCGCCGCCGTGGGGTCTCCCGTGGCCGCCGTGCGGCAGGCGCTCGAGACGCTCGTCGACGACTACGACGGCAGGGGCCGCGGTCCGCGTCGAGGCTTCGAGCTCCGCGAGGTCGGAGGCGGCTGGCGGCTCTACGTGCGCGAGGACCACGACGACCTCGTCGCGGAGTTCATCGGCGGCCAGGCGCCGGCTCGACTGTCCCAGGCCGCGCTCGAGACGCTCGCCGTCATCGCCTACAAGCAGCCGGTCACCCGCAGCCAGGTCGCGTCGATCCGAGCGGTGAACGTGGACTCCGTCGTGCGCACCCTGCTCGCACGCGGCCTCATCACCGAGCTCTTCGCCGACTCCGAGACGGGCGCCATCAACTACGGCACCACGGATGCACTGCTGCAGCACCTGGGCATCAACTCGCTCGACGAGCTGCCTCCGATCTCCCCGCTGCTCGATGACGGCGCAGACGGCTTCGATGAGGGGCTGGTCCGGTGAGCGCGCGTGTGACTGGCGCCGTTGCGGCACGGTGTGGGTACTTCGATGAGGGGCTGGTCCGGTGAGCGCGCGTGCGGTTGACGCCGGTACGGTGCGGCTTGGGCGCTTCGATGAAGGTTTGGTTCGATGAGTGCTCGCGCGGAAAGCACCCTTCTGGTGCCGCGCGGACGCTTCGATGAAGGAATGGTTTCATGACTGATGGTTCGATGACAGACGGCTCCGCCCCCGAGGGCGTGCGCCTGCAGAAGGTGCTCTCCGGAGCGGGCGTGGCCTCCCGACGCGTGGTCGAGAACTACATCGTCGAGGGCCGCATCCGCGTCAACGGCGTGGTCGTGACCGAGCTCGGCACCCGCATCGATCCGGAGACCGACCTCGTCGATGTCGACGGCACCGCTGTGCAGCTCGACGTCTCGAAGCGCTACGTGATGCTCAACAAGCCCACCGGCGTCGTGAGCAGCATGCGCGATGAGAGCGGCCGCCCTGATCTGCGGCTCTTCACGAAGGACTATGAGGAGCGCCTGTACAACGTCGGCCGGCTGGATGCCGAGACCAGCGGACTGCTGATCCTCACGAACGACGGCGCGCTCGCGCACGTCCTCGCGCATCCGTCCTTCGGCGTCACCAAGGTCTACATCGCGAAGGTCGAGGGGGAGGTCACCGCCCAGACGATCTCGAAGCTCACGAAGGGCATCGAGCTGGAGGACGGACCCATCGCGGCCGACAAGGCGCGGCTGCTGGACACCTCGCGGGGGTCGAGTCTCGTCGAGCTCACGCTGCATTCCGGACGCAACCGGATCGTCCGCCGCATGATGGCGGCGGTCGGGCATCCCGTCACCGAACTCGTGCGACGCCAGTTCGGTCCGCTGCACCTGGGAACGCTCCCGGCGGGGAAGAGCCGCGAACTGACTAAAATCGAACTAGGCGCGCTGCTTACTCTGTCGCGCCGTGATTCCGGTGTCGCCGAGGCGCCAGGCGAGCAGCAGGAGAACGAGTGACCGACACGACGAGTGCGCCCAGCGCGCCGCGCACGGCGACCGCCGTCGCGTCGCGTCTCTCGGGCACCGTCCGCATCGTCGGCACGGGGCTGCTCGGTGCGAGCATCGGGCACGCGCTCAGCGCGAAGGGCGTCGATGTCGTGCTCTCCGACACGTCTCCCGCACAGCAGCGCCTGGCGATCGACTACGGCGCCGGTCGTGCCCCGTCTGCCGACGACGCGCCAGTCCTGATCGTCGTCGCCGTGCCGCCAGACGTCACCGCCGATGTCATCCAGGCGGAACTCGAGCGGTACCCGGATGCCGTCGTCACCGATGTCGCGAGCGTCAAGCTCGAGCCCTTCCGCGCACTGACGTCGCGCGGTGTCGATCTCGCCCGCTACATCGGCTCGCACCCGCTCGCCGGTCGCGAGCGCGGCGGGGCGATCTCCGCGCGGGCCGACCTGTTCATCGGCCGTCCGTGGGTCGTGTGCCGCGACGGCGAGACGAAGGCCGCCGATCTCGCACTCGTCGAGGCTCTGGCTCTCGACGTCGGCGCGCAGCCGATCGAGATGACACCGGAGGAGCACGACCGCTCGGTCGCGCTGACCTCCCACGTGCCCCAGGTCGTCGCGAGCCTGCTCGCTGGCCGCCTCGCCGAGGCCGAGGAGGGCGCTCTGCGTCTCGCCGGTCAGGGCGTGCGCGACACGACGCGCATCGCGGCATCCGCCCCCGAGCTCTGGGTGCAGATCCTCGGCGCGAACGCGGCGCCCGTCGTCGAGATCCTCGACGCCCTCGCCGAAGATCTCCGCGAGGTGTCGGATGCGCTGCGCGCTCCCGAGGCGCCCGGCTCCCGGCGTGCGGTGGCGGAGACGATCCGTCACGGCAACGACGGCGTCGAGCGTCTGCCTGGCAAGCACGGCCAGAACCGCCGCTTCGAGTCGTTGGTCGTCATGGTCGACGACACGGCAGGACAGCTCGGACGCCTCTTCGGCGAGCTCGGCGAACTCGGAGTCAACGTCGAAGACCTCCGCCTGGAGCACTCGCCCGGCGCGCAGTTCGGTCTGGCGGAGATCAGTGTCGACCCGGCCGCGCTGCACGGCGCGGTCACCGGACTCACCGAACGCGGCTGGCGGATTGCGGGGAACACCAATGACTGACGCGACGACCGCCACCGCTGCGCGCACTCCCGACTTCATCGCCATCGACGGCCCTGCGGGGTCGGGCAAGTCCAGCGTGTCGAAGGCCGTCGCGCGCACGCTCGGATTCGGCTACCTCGACACCGGCTCCGCGTACCGCGCGCTGGCCTGGCACGTCCTCGATCGAGGGGCGGACACGGCGGATGCCGCAGCCGTCCTCGCCGCGGCATCCGACTTCCCCGTGCGGCTGGGGCTCGACCCCGACGACCGCACGGTGCGCGTGGGCGACGTCGACGTCACCGAGGCGATCCGCGCACCGCACGTGTCGGGCGCGGTCAGTGGCGTGGCGCGCGTGCCCGAGGTCCGCGCGCAGGTGAACGAGCTGTTCCGCTCGCTCGTGGCCGAGGCCCCGTTCGACGCGGTCGTCGTGGAGGGACGCGACATCACCACCGTCGTCGCCCCCGACGCTCCCGTCCGCATCCTTCTCACCGCTGCCCCCGAGGTGCGCGCTGCGCGCCGGGCGGGCGAGCTCGCCGGTGAGAACGCTGCCTCCGTCGCCGCCGCGCTGCACAAGCGCGACGCATCGGACAGCGCCGTCGTCGACTTCCTCAACGCCGCAGAGGGCGTGGAGGTCGTCGATTCGACGGATCTCGATTTCCCCCAGACCATCGATGCCGTACTCGCGGTGATCGAACGACTCCGAGGAGCACACAGTGGCTGACGACGAATACGAAGGCGGCCCCGACCACCTCGCAGAGAAGATGGAGGCGCTCGACGAGCACCTCGCAGAGCAGCGCGCGGAGACTCTGCGCGCGGGTCTCGCCGACTACGAGCTCGACGACGAAGACGCTGCGCTTCTCGCCGGGATCACGATGGACGAGGACGGCATCCAGTTCATGCCGGCCCTCCCGGTCGTGGCGATCGTCGGACGGCCGAACGTCGGCAAGTCCGCGCTCGTGAACCGCATCCTCGGCCGTCGTGAGGCTGTCGTGGAGGACACCCCCGGTGTCACCCGCGACCGCGTCACGTACAAGGCCGAGTGGAACGACCGCCGCTTCACGCTCGTCGACACCGGCGGGTGGGAGCCCGACGCCCGAGGCATCGACCGCTCGGTGGCGGCGCAGGCCGAGGTCGCGATCGACCTCTCCGACGTCGTGCTGTTCGTCGTCGACGCCATGGTCGGAGCGACGTCCACCGACGAGCACGTCGTGAAGATGCTCCGCAAGAGCGGCAAGCCCGTGTTCCTGGTCGCGAACAAGATCGACGACGCGCGCCAGGAGCCGGAGGCCGCAGCCCTGTGGAACCTGGGCCTCGGCGAGCCCCACCCGGTCTCCGCGATCCACGGCCGCGGCGTCGCCGACCTCCTCGACGCGATCCTGAAGACGCTCCCCGAGATCTCGGCCGTCGCCAAGCAGGAGATCGGCGGCCCTCGCCGCGTCGCGATCCTCGGGCGCCCGAACGTCGGCAAGTCGTCGCTGCTGAACAAGGCCGCAGGCGAAGAGCGGGTCGTCGTGAACGACCTCGCCGGAACCACGCGCGACCCGGTCGACGAGATCGTCGAGCTGGGCGGCAAGCTGTGGCGTTTCGTCGACACCGCCGGCATCCGTCGCCGCGTGCACATGGCTCAAGGCGCCGACTTCTATGCGTCGCTGCGCACCTCTGCGGCGCTGGAGAAGGCCGAGGTCGCGGTGGTCGTTCTCGACGTTTCCGAGACGATCAGCGAGCAGGACGTGCGCATCATCGACCTCGTGCTCGAGTCCGGACGTGCGCTCGTGCTCGCGTTCAACAAGTGGGATCGCCTGAACGACGACGACCTGGAGAACCAGGACCGTCGCCGCTACCTCGAGCGTGAGATCGAGCAGGACCTCGCGCACGTCGCGTGGGCTCCGCGCGTGAACATCTCGGCGAAGACCGGTCGTCACCTCGACAAGCTGGTTCCTGCGCTGGAGACCTCGCTGGAGAACTGGGATCGCCGCATCCCCACCGGCAAGTTCAACGCGTTCCTCGCCGAGCTCGTCGCCGAGCACCCGCACCCGCTGCGTGGAGGCAAGCAGCCGCGCATCCTGTTCGGCACGCAGGCCTCGACCCGTCCGCCGACGTTCGTGCTGTTCACGACCGGATTCCTCGACCCGGGCTACCGCCGGTTCATTCAGCGCCGCCTGCGCGAGCTGTACGAGTTCGAGGGAACTCCGATCGTCGTCAACATGCGTGTGCGGGAGAAGCGGCAGCGCTGATCGGCCCGGGAGTTCGTTGGCTGAAGGGCTGGGACTCGTCTCTGGACCCGCTCGGTTCCAGTTCGTGTCGGGTCGGTGCGCCGTACCCCGGATGCTGTGACAGGCTGAAGGGGTGACGGTCGTACCTCCTGCAGCTGGTGAACCGCGCCGCCCCGAGGGGCCGCGCAACCCGGGCGACGCCTGGGTGATCGCGGACACGGGAGAGCGGTACTGGGGCCGGTTCGGCGCTGCGGGGCTGCTCGCCTTCGACCCCGCGCGCGGCGTGCTCCTGCAGCACAGGGTCGCCTGGAGCCACTTCGGCGGCACCTGGGGTCTCCCCGGCGGTGCGATGCACGAGGGCGAGAGCGCCATCGTCGGCGCTGTGCGTGAGGCGCAGGAAGAAGCGGGCGTCCCGGACGGCGCCGTGCGCGTACGTGTGACGAGCGTGCTGGACCTGTCGATCTGGTCGTACACGACGGTCGTCGCCGACGTCGTGGAGCCCTTCGAACCGGTGATCAGCGACCCGGAGAGCGTGGCGCTGGAGTGGGTGCCCGTCGAGGACGTCGATGCGCGTCCGCTGCATCCGGGTTTCGCCTCGTCGTGGCCGATGCTTCGGACCCTGCTCGACGAGCGTCCTGCGATCGTCGTCGACGCCGCGAATGTCGTCGGCTCGGTGCCGAACGGCTGGTGGAAGGACCGAGCCGGAGCGGCAGCGCGGCTGCGGGAACGCCTGGTCGACCTCGCCGTGCCGGCGGAGGATCTCGGCATCGGAGCGACGACCTGGTTCCCCGAGGTGTCGCTGGTCGTCGAAGGTCAGGCGCGGGCGATCGAATCCGAGGAGTCTCCCGTGCGGGTGGTCAGGGCGGATGCCGCCGGAGACGATGCGATCATCGACGAGGCCGCTCGGCTGCTCTCGATAGGCCGCTCGGTCGCCGTCGTCACCAGCGACCGCGGCCTCACTGCGCGGGTGGAAGCTCTCGGCGCCCGGGTTCTGTCTGCCGGGTGGCTGCTGCGTACTATCGATCACTGAGGCTCGTGCTTTGAGTTCTCTGCGCGCTCCCGATCGCTGAGGCTCGTGCTTTGAGTTCTCTGCGCCCGGAGAGCCCTCTGAACCCTCTGAACCCTCTGAGCCCTCTGAGGCCTGCGAACGCCCGGCCCTCCAAGCCCCCGGCCCCTCCAAGCCTCCGGCGCCCTCTAAGCCCTGCCTTCCGAGCCTCGTCCTCGGAGCCTCCGAGATCGTCCGGCGTGCAGGTCAGATGAACATCACTCGTCGCGGTGTGCGGTCGGTGTACGCGCGCCCGAGCGGACTGGTCCAGGTGATGGAGCCTCCGGGGCGCTGTTGAGCCGTCCACCTGTGCGGGTCGGGCACGTCGGGATGCTTGAGCGCGTGGTGGGTTCTGCAGAAGTGCGCCAGATTGTCTACCGCCGTCCGTCCACCCTTGGCGTGATCGTGGTTGTGGTCGATCTCGCTGCGGTGCACCGGCATCCGGCATCCCGGGAAGCGACAGTGCTGGTCACGCGCCCGCAGGAATCTCTTCATCGCGGTGGTGGGCGTGTACGTGTCGGTCTCGACGACGAGGCCGGACGGATCGAGGAACAGCCGCGTCCATCCGCTGTTCCGCCCTGCGAGCGCTCGTGCGATGTCAGCGTCGAGCGCTCCGTGGCCGTCGAGCTGCGCGGGTCGATCGTCGAGCCCCGCGAGTGTGGTCGCCGCGACCGTGACCTGAATCCGGGCGTGAACGTCGTCGAGGGCATCGCCGATGGCTGTGCTCGGAGTGGCGGTGAGGAGCATGTCGGCGAGGACATCGGCGCGGATCTCATCCAGGGAACGCTCGTCTGCGGGGATGCGCTCGACGTCGGAGAGCGGGTCACGCGCGAAAGTCGCTCGATCGTCGCTGAAGATCATGCCGGCATCGGCATCGGCATCGGCACCGAAATCCGCGTCGGCGCCGGAATCGGTCCCCGGCGTCGAGTCGCGCACGGCAGAAGCAGCGTCAGCGGTGGTATCGGCGCTGGTATCGGCGAGGATCGCGGGGGCGAACGGATCGGCGAGGAACGCGTCGAAGAAGGGATCGGCGAGATCGACGTCCTCGGCGTGGACGGCGTCCGCGCCGGGGTCGATGGCTGACGGGTCGAGCTGAGGCTCGCGGGTTTCCCGGGCCCCGATGACCTCTCGCGCGACGTGCGTGAGACGGTCCTGGATCGCGAGGGCGATCCACTCGGGGAGAACCGCCGTGAGCAGGGCGAGCCCGTCGTCGAGCGAGGTCACGGAGACGCTGCGATCCTTGGCGGCACGGCGATGGCGTTCGACGACCGTCTCTCCCGCGAGAGACGCGGCGACCTCTCGCGCGTGGGCACGGGTTCGTGCTGCCGTGTCGCACTCTGCCACGACAAGCGCGGCGGTCTCGAACAGGCCCATGACGGCGGCATCCGCTCTGCGGTTCGCGATCGCCTCGGCGACGACCGCTCCCGCCCGTACGATCTCGCGGACGTGGGCGGCGGTGATGCGACCCTCGGCGAACGCGGCACGGACGCCGGGCATGCTGTCTCGGAGTGAACGTGCATCGGCGAAGGCGAACTCCATCGACGACCTCGGGATGCGCGCGGCTGCCGAGAACTCCGCGATCATCGACCGATAGATGGCGTCGCGATGGTAGGGGCTCTCCGCCACATCCTGATCGTGGATGACGAGCTGCTCGATCAGCAGTTCTGCGGCCTCGGCCTCAAGCACGGCGATCTGCCGGCGCTTCAGCGCCCAGGCGTCGAGAACACGACGTCGTTCCTCGAGATCGAGGTCGAGATCGGTGCGGTGGGCCATGTACCCAGATTAGAACAAACGTACGAAAGAGTGAACCGTCAGGAATGGGGGAACTCCTGGTCGTCTGGGTCGCGTCCGCGGAGCCGATCGATCTCCCGGCGTTCTCGCTTGGTGGGACGGCCCGCTCCGCGGTCGCGCAGTCCCAGCGCGGCCTGCGGCTCGCGCTCGGGCGTGCGGTCCTCGTAGGCGAGGGCCGCGACGGGGGCGCCGACACGCTTGACGAGGAGCTGTCGCACGATGAGGATCCGGTCGAATCCGGAGATGCGGATGCGCAGCTCATCGCCGATGCGCACGGCCTGCGCCGCCTTGACCTTGTCGCCGTTGAGTCGTACATGCCCCGCGCGGCATGCAGTCGTCGCCGCGGAGCGCGTCTTGTACACGCGGATCGCCCAGAGCCAGCTGTCGACGCGTGCGGAGTCCATCAGGCGACCTTCCGTGTGCGGAGCGCGAGGAGCGTCCCTGCGATGATGAGGCCTTGCCCGATCGTGTAGGTGAGCATGACGGCGGGGCTGCTCCACGACGGGAGTGCGTCGGGAAGGAAGAGGCGGAACGCGAGGATCGAATCGCTCGCGAGGAAGAACACGCCTCCCGTCGCGACCACGGGACCGCACCGCGTGGAGAAGGCGGCTGTGCCGCCGAGCACGAGTCCGTAGACCGCGACCGCGGGGAACAGTCCTCCCGCGTGCGGCCCGATCACGCTGACCATGGCGATCCACCAGGCGGCGTAGACGAGCGCCCACCACGGCATCCGTCGTCGAGAAAGGTGTCGTGCGAAGAGCGCGATGTAGGCGAGATGAGCGATGCCGAAGAACGCGAGCATGAGCGGCAGCTCCGGGGCTGAGGGGAAGAACGCGCCGGCGCCGTCGCCGAGCCAGGAGAAGAGCAGGGCGGCGAGGATCAGCACCATGGCGGCGCGGGGTTTCAGCCGTCGGGCCGACACCAGCACGGGAACCAGCAGGAGCGGCATCAGGATGAGCTTCGTCGGCGCGGCCAGAGGACTCTGCACGGCGAGCAGGATCACGTGAAGCGTCGACGCGACGATGTAGGGCGCGAACGCCCAGAGGAGAGCGCGGTTCTTCATCAGGTCTCGACGGTGACCTGTTCGACCCGGTCATCAGCGTCGAGGTGCACCGCCGGCCAGTATCCATCGGGGAAGTGCTCGCCGCAGCTGTCGGTGAGGTGCAGGACGATCGTGCCATCGGCCGACGCCTCGATCGTCTCGAGGGATAGGTCGGATGCCGCCTCCTCGAGCTCGTGCGGCTCGGGGTCTCCGGTGCTGAACTGTGCGACCACGGCATCCGAGGCGACGCGTCGCAGCGCGTCGAGGTGCGAGACGACCTCGCGGAGCCGGGGGAGCAGCGGAGCGATCTCGTCGGGGCTCGTGCCTTCGATCATGAGGTCGAGCTCTCCGCCGTCGGTCGTGATGCCGCCGATGTACCAGTCGGAGACGAGCACGTCGCCGTCGGTGAGCTCGGTGGTCGCACGGACGAGGGCGCCGAGCTCGGCGTCTTCGACGATCGGATGCTGGTCGCTCATGCCTCCACGCTAGTGGTCAAGGGGCGAGTTCGAGGGCGACGAGGGAACGGCCCGGCTTGAGGTCTGTCTTCTCCTCGAATCCTGCTGCGAGGAAGGTGCCGAGGGTGCCGTGGAACAGGTCGTTCGAGCGCTGCTTCTCGCCACCGGTGTCGACCGGGTAGCCCTCGATCACTCGGGCGCCGGACTCGCGCGCATAGTCGACGGCCGCGCGGAGCAGGTCGAGGTTGAGGCCGGAGCCCCGATGCTCTCGGCGCACCACGAAGCAGGTGACCGCCCAGACCGAGGCATCGTCGAACGGTTCGGTCGACGCCGCCGCGATGATGCGCGTTCGCGGAATCCGCGCCTGTCGCGTGCGGGGTCCGATGCGGATCCAGCCGGCGGCGTCGCCGTCGACGTAGGCGATGATGCCCGGGGGAGGCCCCTCGTCGATCTCCGCGCGCAGCATCTCGGTGCGCTGGTCTTTCGTCGTCGAATTCCAGTCCTTGTTGCTGAGAACCGGCCAGATGCACTGGCAGCTCGCGCCATCCCCGCCGCCCGTGAGCGCGTGCTGCACATCGCTCCACCTGGCCGTCGTCGCCACCTCGGTCGTGATCGTCGCCATGCACCGGACGCTACGCCGGACCTCCGACACACGCAACGCTGCTCGGTTCGCGGACGGCCTCGGCATCAGGCTAAGATAGGGGAGTTGCCTGCGGCGAAAGCCACGGACAACGGGCTGTGGCGCAGCTTGGTAGCGCACTTGACTGGGGGTCAAGGGGTCGCAGGTTCAAATCCTGTCAGCCCGACCAGAATGCAAGAGGCGGATCGCTCCGAGGAGTGATCCGCCTCTTGCATTTCCTCGCACCTGTAGGGCGCTGCGGGGACGCCGCCCGACCAGAATCCCCGGTGAGAGGAACCCTTAGTCAGGACTTCGCCGTTTCTGCGGGTGGCCATTGGCTGGTTAACTCGCCCGGTCTACTCGATCCGGTCGCCGCTGAAGCGGACCCATCTCCTTCGGCCTCAGTGCCTGCGAAGTGCACCACGAGGTTCGTGTGGTGTGGACCGGTACGGGTTCGCCTGTCTGGCGGCTTCGGCGAAGTGCCGAGGGTTGGGCAGGTCGCTGGTGCCGGGGAATCGCCTGGAGGACGTGTAGTGCGATCCGAGCATCGGCCACCCAGATCGCGCCGGTTTGGCTCAGCCCCAGGTCTGGTGCGGTTGCCGAACCTGAGCTTCGCCCCGAGGTCGTCCCAGTGCGTCGCATCGCGGACAGTGACTGTTTTGAGGACGCCGCCGCGCACCCCGTGCAGGAGCGGATCGTCGGGTGCCCCTCCGAAGCACTGTCCGCGGAGGCGGGGCCGTCGACCCCACCCGGCCTACGTGGTGAGCGCTGCCGTCGGGGACGTGCGCGCGGCACGCACTGCTGGCAGGAGCCCTGCGACGGCCCCGACGATCACCGTGACCGCGACCGCGATGACCAGCACTTCGGGCGGGATCGCGACGACCCATCCGTTGGCCTTGGCGGCGACCGCTGTGATGATCCAGCCGAGAGCCACACCGGCGATCCCGCCATATGCCGAAAGCAGCATGGCCTCGAAGAGGAATTGCTGTCGCACGTGACGCTTGGTCGCGCCCAGCGACCGGCGCAGGCCGATCTCGCGGCGACGCTCGAGCACCGAGATAACCATGGTGTTGGCCACGCCGATGCCGCCGACCAGCAGGGCGATCGAACCGACGCCGATGAGGAGCCCCGTGAATGCCTGGTCGACGGTGTTCTTCGCCGCGAGCGCGTCCGAGGGGCGGCTGACCTTCACCTCGCTCGGGGACTGCGGGCTGATCGTGGGGGGCAGAAGCGTGCGCACCTCGGCCACGCGGTCCTCCTCGGACCGTTCGTAGATCATCGTGGGATTGCCCTTGTAGCCGAACGCCTGGCGGGCGATCGGCTCGCCGATGAAGGCGACGGAGTCGAGCTCGGGCACCAGCGGAGACGAGTCGAGGATGCCGACGACGGTGAACTGACGCTCGCCGAGCCAGACGAGCGAACCCGCATTCAGGATGCCGAGTCGTTCGGCAGCGGTGCGCCCGAGCACGGCCGTCGGGAACTGCGCCGTGGCTTCGTTGAGCCACACGCCGGTGAGCATCGTGGTGCCGGTCGCCGCCAGCAGGTCCAGATCCGCCGCCGCGACGGTCATCCCGCCGGTGCGCGAACGCTCGATGTCCGCATTGCGGTAGATGTTGACCTTGTCCAGCGTGCTCGTCGAGCTCGCGTTGAGCACCCCGGGAATACGCCGCACCTGGGCGACGGCATCCTCGGGGAGAGGCGCTGGTGCGCCGAGCATGTCGGTGCCGCCGGTCACGGTGAGCAGATTGGTGCCCAGCGCGGCCAGCTTGTCCTTGATCAGCGCCTGGCTCGAGGTCGAGATGCCGATGACGGCGATCATCGCGGCGATGCCGATGGCGATGCCGAGCGAGGACAGCACCGCCCGGAGCGGCCGAGCCCGCAGTCCGTGGAACCCGAGGGCGAACAGGTCGGCGGGGCGCAGGCGGGAACGACGGTCGAGACTCATGCCGCCACCTCCCGCTCGTCGGCCACGATCTCGCCGTCACTGATGTGGACCCGCCGGGGCATTCCCGTCGCGACGCCCTGATCGTGCGTGATGACCACGACCGTGGTGCCCGCGTCGTGCAGCTCGCCGAGTATCTGCATCACGCCGGCCCCGGACTTGGTGTCGAGGCTGCCAGTCGGCTCGTCGGCGAGGAGCAGCTTCGGCTCACCCACCACCGCGCGGGCAATGGCCACCCGCTGGCGCTCGCCGCCGGACAGCTGGCGTGGGTGGTGGTGCAGCCGGTCGCCCAGACCGACGCGTTCGAGGGCGACCGCGGCCCGCCGACGGCGCTCGCGGGGAGGCATGCCGGTGTAGAGAAGGCCGGTCGCGACGTTGTCGAGCGCGGTGACGCCGTCCGACAGATGGAACTGCTGGAAGACGAACCCGATGGTGAAGGCGCGCAGCGCGGAGAGCTCATTATCGCTCATGCGCATGACGTCGTTGCCGGCGATCTCGGTGCTGCCGGCGGAGGCGCGGTCGAGTGACCCGATTATGTTGAGCATCGTGGACTTGCCCGAACCGCTGGGGCCGACGATCGCGAGCATCTCACCCTCCTCGATCGTCAGGTCGACACCGTTGAGGGCCACCGTGGGTGGGGAGCCGTAGCTGCGCGTCACGCCGCGCAGCTGCACGATCGGGGTGCTCACTTGGCCACCACCACCTTGTCGCCCTCGGCGAGGCCCCCGCCTGTGACGGCCACCAGGCCGCTGGCGAAGGCGCCGAGCTCGACGGGCACGAGCTTCGTCTTGCCAGACTTTCCGGTGGTCACCTCGACGGCGAATCCACCGCCCGGCTGAGCCAGCAGCGCCGTGACCGGAGCGAGGAGCAGGTCCGTGCCCTTGCTCTGGGCGAGCAGGACGCTCACGGTCACCTTGTCGAGGTCCGCGCCGACGGCGGGGTCATCGAGGGTCAGCGTCACCGGAGCCTGCAGTGTCTTGCCGTTGGTGCCGTCCCGCTCGACCGGCGCGCTGACCGTGACGATGGTGCCGGTCGTCTGCACTCCGCCGGGGAGCACGACGGTCACGCTCTTGCCTGTCGGGGCGATCGCCTGGTCAGCGGTGTCGATGTACACCACGACCTCCTTGGAGGTGCCAGTGACGGAGACGATGGCTGCACTCGCGGCGTCACCGACAGCGGCCTTCGCCGACTGGATGCGCACATCCGTGGGGGAGAAAACGATCCGGCCGTCCTCGATCATCCCTGTCTGCTCCAAGCCGAGCGACTTCTGCCACTTCTTGATCGCATCGATGGTGTGCCACGTGAACTGCGCGTCCGGGGTGCGTCCGAAGAAGCCCAGCGCGGCGAGGTTCGTCTCGAGCTGCAGGACATCCGCACCATTGGTCATATCCTCGCTGAACGCGCGCCAGACGGGAAGGTTGCCGTGCATCAGGATGATGGGGGTGTCGTTGACGCGGAACAGCTCCTGACCCGCGGCGATGACGGCGCCGCCGACCGGAACGCCAGTGACGATGCCCGACAGCGTCGTGCCGATGTCACGGGGCGAGGAGAATCCGAGCGTGCCCTGGGCGCGCAGCTGTTCGGTCAGCTCGCCGCGGGTTATGGTGACGGTGTTCACCGCGACCTTGTCATCTTTGGGTTCGGCCGAGGACGGCCGCTGCACGAGCACGACGACGGCGCCGATCGCCGCGACGACGAGAACGCCGAGGCAGGTCAGCAGCAGCGCGCGCTTCCGCCGAGGACGTAGGGCGGTCGGTGGGGTGTCGATGCTCACTTGGACTCCACCGCCTGGTTGGCCTTCTCGGTGCAGGTGTCGACGTCGTCGCCGTTCGTCTCCGGGCCGAACGCCTGTCCCATGCCGCCCGAGCCCTTGACCGGGTCCGGGTAGTCGTAGCCGAGCTCGCGCATGCACTTCGCGAATATGAGCTGAGACTCGAATAGTTCGTCCTCGCTGGGCACGCTGTCATCGACCGGCGCCTCGCCGACCTCGGCGGTGCACGAGGCGTACGCCTTGTCGAAAGCGGCCATGTCCCACTGCGAAGTGTCGATGGATTCGGAGGGGCTACCGTCCGCGGACGTCTGTGCCAGGTCGAAGCCGGCCTTCAGCATGCAGTCGTCCATCGACTGACGCCAATCGACGATCGAAGCCTCGTGATCGCCGGACTTGAGCTCGGGGTCGGCGCTTCCAGCCGGTGCGCAGGCGGACAGCCCGAGTGCGAGCACCGCGCCGGTCGCGAGGGCGAGGGCGCCGGTGGTCGCGCGGCGACTGCGAGTGATGGTGAAGAATCTCATGTGGTTGCTCCTTACGGCATCGCCACGGTCGGACGGCCGGGCAGATTCCACTCCACCAAGGACGCGGTTTCGAGACGGTAAAGCGTCCCTTTTACCTTTCTCCAACCTGCGGTCTGCTTGACTCGGTACGGAGATGACCGACCGGAGGAGGAGTGCATGCGCGTGCTGATCGTGGAGGACGAAGATTTCCTCGCCGACGCCATCCGCACCCGGTTGGAGATGGAGTCGATCGCGGCCGACATCGTGGGTGATGGGGATGCCGCGCTCGCCGCGGTGGAGATCAACGACTACGACGTGGTGCTCCTGGACCGCGACATCCCGGGCGTGCACGGCGACGACGTCTGCCGCGCCCTCGCCGCCGATCCGATCGGCCCCGCCGTTCTGATGCTGACCGCGGCCGGCGCTCTCAACGACCGCGTGGGCGGGCTCGAACTCGGCGCCGACGACTATCTGACCAAGCCGTTCGAGTTCGCCGAGCTGATCGCCCGCCTGCGCGCGCTGAACCGTCGCACGTTCACCGCGCTCCCGCCCGTGCTGGAGAAGCGCGGCGTGCGTCTTGACCCCTTCCGCCGCGAAGCCACGCGTGACGGCCGGTTCGTGCAGCTCACCCGCAAGGAGTTCGCCGTGCTCGAGCTGCTCCTGCGCGCGGACGGCGTGGTCGTCAGCGCCGAGACGATCCTGGAGAAGGCGTGGGATGAGAACGCCAACCCCTTCACCGCCACGGTGAAAGTGACCATCAGCAACCTGCGCCGCAAGCTCGGCGAGCACAGCATCATCACCACGGTCCCGGGGGTCGGCTATGCCATCACAGACCACGACTGAGCCGCCGACGCGGCGCTATCGCGCCACCGTCCGCACGCGTCTGGCGCTGACATACTCCGCACTGCTGACCGGTGCTGGACTCGTGATGCTCACGATCGTCTACTTGGTCATGCGCTTCGTGCCCACATACGCCCTCGTGCCGTCCGATTCCTTCCCGGCCGAGCCCTCGGAGCCGGGCATCGCGACGCCGCTGCCCGAGTCGACCGAGGGCGCGGCGGCGGCATCGACCACTCCGGCCTCCGAGATCCTGATCACCTCGACCGAGCAGATGCTCAACCTGCTGCTGATCGTCTCCATCGCCGTGCTCATCGTGCTCGCCGTCGTGGGCATCGCCGTCGGCTGGGCCGTCGCCGGGCGGATGCTGAAGCCGCTGCAGTACATCAACGGTGCCGCCCGCAGGGCCGCGCATGGCGACCTCGCGCAGCGGATCCGGCTCGAGGGGCCGCGGGACGAGATCTCCGAGCTGGCGATGAACTTCGACGATATGCTCGCGCAGCTCGAGCGCTCCTTCGCCGCCTCGAAGCGGTTCGCCTCGAACGCATCGCACGAACTGCTCACCCCGCTGGCCACAACTCGGGCGATGCTCGATGTCGCGATCGCCCAACGCGACGATGCAACCGAGCGCGCTCTGTTCGGTCGGCTGCGAGCGATGAACGAGCGCAGCATCGAGACGGCCGAAGCCCTGCTCGGCCTGGCGCAGATCGAAGCATCGACAGTCGCCGGTGAGCGCATCGACCTGGCCAGGGTTGTGGCCGAGGTTGCGGAGTTCTGCACCGACGAAGCGGCCGAGGCCGGCGTCACGATGACGCTCGATCTGCAGCCTGCGCACTTCGACGGTGAGCCGGTGCTGGCGCGACAGCTCGTCAGCAACCTCGTGCAGAACGGGATCCGGCACAATGCCGCATCCGACGGCTTCCTCTCGATCATCACGCGCACGGCCACGGACGGGTCCGCGCTGATCGAGGTCAAGAACAGCGGAGAGATCCTGGAAGCGGATGCCGTCACCGCGCTCGCGGAGCCGTTCACGCGCGCCGCCGGTCGCCGGTCTACGACGTCGGCGAAGGGGCATGGTCTCGGGCTGTCGATCGTGTCGGCGATCGTCACACGCTTCCACGGCATCCTCAAGCTGGCAGCCCGCCCGGGCGGAGGCCTGCGCGTCGTGGTGACCTTCCCGTCCGCGGGATAGCTCTGCGCCTTCCGATCGGCCAAGCGCAGCTGAGGTCTTCGAGTTTCAGCATCCTCTCGCGAGCCGACCATGGTGTGATGGACGATGAGGCGCCGCTCAAGGGCGTCCGCGAGGGCGGATGCACGCATCCGTCATGCGTACCCGCGCGCGTCCAAACAGGTGTGGCTGATCCTCGTCCTCGTCGCGGTGCTGATGGCGGCAGGATTGACGGCGTCGATGCTGCGCGCGGCGCGCACCGCCGGCATCCGCGCTGTTGCCTACAGTGACAGCGAAGGTGACTCGCGGGCCGATGCCGACTCCTTCACAGTGGTCGGCAGCCTGAGAACAACAGAGAACTCATCGGTGACGTCGGTCTGTTCGTCGCGCTTGAAGCCGAGGGGCCGGAGCTTCCGTGCGAGAGCCGCGGCTGACCATTCCGGCGGAGTGCACCGCTGAAACAGGAAACGCCCGGTCAACAGGGGCTAAGAGACCTGGTCGGGGCTACTAGGGGTCAAGGGGGCGCGCCGTCCTAATGCGGCGCTCTTCAGAGATGCTTCCACAGAACCCCACGTAAACCCCGTGATGGGTCTGCCGATGGCTACCAAGAGTAGGGACCTGGCCGGGACCTGATGCATGCAAACCATGCAATCCATGACGTGAAATGAGGTCGCTTGAGGGGCAGAGAACCCTGGAAAACCAAGGATTTGGGCTGAACCGTCTACCTGGGGGTCAAGGGGTCGCAGGTTCAAATCCTGTCAGCCCGACCAGATAGCCCCGGAGAACCGCAGAAACACGCGGATCTCCGGGGCTTTTTCCCTGCCGTCTCGCATGAGGTCAGGCTGACGTGGCCGCTTTCGGAGTGAGTCAGGGTGTCGCATTGCGACGCCTCAAGATTGCGGCGGACGCCTAGCGCCGTCACGACGGCGGAGCTCCCGGCACGCCGCGCATCGGGGTTGACGCCGTGTCGACGTCAACCGGGCAGTCTCAGGATCGCATTCGAGCCATGAATTGAGAGGGCACCGGCAGTTCGGAGAAACCGTACTGCTCATAGAGGCCGTGTGCGTCTGCCGTCGCAAGGAGAGTCCGGCGCAACCCCAACGGTTCCAGGTCGGCGATGACACCAGACATCAGCATCTTCCCCACGCCGACGCCGCGTACTTCCGGAGCCACGAACACGTCGCAGAGCCAGGCGAACGTCACGCCGTCCGTGATGACGCGGGCGTACGCGACTTGCTCCCCAGAGATCTCATGCCACACACCGTAGTTGCGCGACGAGTCGATGGCTGCGTCCTGCACCGCTCGGGGGCGACCGAGCGCCCAGTACGACGCCTCGGACAACCACCGGTGCACGAGTGCGCGGTCGATCCGGTCCGACTCACCCGAGAAGAAGTACTGGCTGGCCATGATCCATGGATATCACGAAGTCGGCAGGGGGAATCCGATGAGTCTTCCGCTGGTTGGATGGTTCCATGCCCGCAATCACTCATGTTCAGCTGCGCCCGTTCGTGAGGGCGAGGTTCAGCCCTCTTCGGTTCGATCCGCGCAGCACTGTTTCCGGTGATGAGGTGGATGCCCTCCTCGACGCGGCGCGGCACGCTCCTTCGGCAGGCAACTCGCAACCGTGGTCGTTCATCGTGGGGCGCCGCGGCGACGATGTTCACCGGAGGTTGACCGCCCACCTGGCGCGCAGTTCGTCGATCTGGGCCGCAGATGCGGGGCTTCTCTTAGCGAATCTCGCTCACCGAAACGTCGAGGGTTCTGACTTCGAGTACTCGGAGTTCGCGCAATACGACCTCGGTCAGGCGTTGGCGCATCTGACGTTCCAGGCCTACGAGATGGGGATGCAGGTCCACCAGTTCCGCGCGTTCGACCGGGCGGCGGTGGCCGACGAGTTCCAGGTTCCTCCGCACTGGGAGGTGACCAGCATGGCGGCGATCGGTGTGCCGGAGGCCGATGCTCGACACCTCACGGGTGCGGGAACGAGCCGCGAGCGGATGCCGCTCGATGCCATCACGTGGGCACGAGCACTGAGCTGACTTCGGGGTTTCCTGCAGCGGATCCGCAATCCACAGCCCACTCGGATCGAATCTGTCTGGTCGGGCCGGCATCAGCACCTCGGTTCGCAAAAATATGTAGACCGGTCTATTATCAATACATGACCTCCAAAGGCGACCAGACCCGGGCGCGACTCGCGGCGTCCATGCTCGAACTCATCCAGACCAGCGGCTACAGCGGCACGGGCTTGAACGCGGTGATCGACCACGCCGGCGCTCCGAAGGGGTCGATCTACTTCCACTTCCCCGACGGGAAGGTCGGCTTGGGCGTCGCCGCCGTCGAGCTCGCGGCGACGCAGTTCGAGGCGCTGATCGCCGAGGCTGCGGTCTCGACGGGCAGCGCGGCCGGTGCGGCCCGCGCGGCGATCGAGGCGCTGGCGAGCATCGTCAGCGAGAGCGACTACCGGCTCGGTTGCCCGGTCTCCGTCGTGACGCTGGAGATGGGAGCCGAGAGTGAAAGGCTGCGGCAGGCCTGCGCCAGCGCGTTCGAGTCGTGGATCGCGCCGACGGCCGCGCTCCTCGAAGGAAACGGCCTCGCGACCGAGGAGTCCCGCTCTCTGGCGACCGTCGTCGTCTCGATGATCGAGGGCGCGGTCATCGTCTCCCGCGCCACGCGGAGCACCCAACCCCTGGAATCGGCTGCAGAGGTCATCGCGGAGTTGATCGAGCGGCGCGTCGAGAACGCCGGGGGATCCAGATGAGCGCCCAGGACGCCCCGCGTCACGCCCTCGTGCTGGGAGCCTCGGGGCTGGTCGGCCGGCACCTCGTGCTGACCCTCGCGAGAGCCGGAGCTGACGTCACCGCGGCAGTGCGGAGCGCAGCATCCGGGGCGCGCGTCGAGGCATGGCTGCGGAAGCACGGCCTGGCGCGGAGCATCGACATCGTGATCGCCGACTTCGACGCGCCGGAGATCATGGTGGGCGGCGCGGCGGCCTTTGCGCACGTCACCGAGATCCACAACTGCGCCGGTGCGTATCGATTCGGGATGCCCGCCGAGGAAGCGCGGGCCGCGAACGTCGGCATCGTCGAGAAGGTCATCGATCTCGCCGCAGAACTCCCGATGCTGCAGCGCGTGGTTCACGTCTCGGGGTACCGCGTCGGCGGGCAGGACCCCGACGCCGTTCCCTGGTCGGAGGAGCACCGCGCGGCGGTCTACGCGGAACTGGGCGGCTACGAGGCGTCGAAGGTGGAATCCGACGCCGTCTTCCAGGCTCGGGCCCGGGAGCGCGGCGTGCCCTGGACGATCGTCAATCCGGCCAGCGTGATCGGAGACAGCGCGACGGGGGAGTCCGACCAGCACATCGGATTGGCGAGCACCATCGAGCAGATCTGGGACGGGACTGCGGCCGCGCTGCCCGGAGGCGCCGCGACCTTCCTTCCGGTCGTCACCGTCGACTATCTGGCGGCGTTCATGGCCACGGCGGCGGTCGATCCCGATGCCGTGGGTACGGCCTATTGGATTCTCGACGATGCGACCCCGCTGCTGGCCGATCTGCTCACGGACGTCGGACGGCACCTCGGGGCGAACGTCCCGAGGCTGAAGGTGCCGGCGAGCGTCATCACACGGCTGCCTCGATGGATCACGCGGGCCGACCCCGAGACCCTCGGCTTCCTGTCCGCCGATCGCTATCCCACAGCATCCGCGATCGAGCTCGCCGACCGGCACGGGCTCCGTCTGCCCGACGTGCGGGTGTCGCTCGAACGGTGGGCTGACCATCTGGCCGCGCACCGTTTCGGTGCGGCCGCGGGTGACGAGCGCCGATTCGTCGACGTCGCCGGTGTGCGGACCTTCGAGCTGGGATCGTCGGGATCCCGTCGGGTGATCCTCCCCGGGCTGCCGGTCAACGCAGACACCTGGTCGGACGTGGCATCGGGCATCGGCGCGCGAGCGGTCGATCTTCCCGGTCTCGGGCTGAGCGGCGGAACGGGCATTCGCGACTGGGAGCGCTGGCTGCCCGCGATGCTCGGGGACGAACCCGCCGAACTCATCGGCCACTCGATCGGCGCAGCAGCGGCGGTCATCGCTGCCGACCGGTTCCCCGAACGGATCGAGTCCCTCACTCTGATCGCGCCCTTCTTCCTGCAGGCGCCGGTGCGCGGGGCGGCACGTGTGCGGATGCTCGTTCGCGCCTTCTTGCGGCGCGCCGATCCCGTGCAGCTGTCACGCCGACTCACCGGCGCGGATGCGAGCGCGAAGGCTCTCGAGAGCAGCATCCGCGACCTCCGGAGAGGTCGTGCGAAGAGCGCGGCCGAGCAGCTCACCTCCGCCGGATCGACGCGATGGCGAGCTGAGCTCCGCGACGCGCTGGGGCGATTCCACGGCCCGGTGCGCATCATCACCGGAAGCGAGGACCCGCTCGACCCTGCCGCGGTCGCGCACCTGGAGTCGCTTCCCCACGTCGAGCTGATCTCTGTGCCCGGGGCTGGGCATCATCCGCAGCTCACCCACAGCGACGCGCTCATCGATCTGCTCGGTCGCCCTGCCGCCCTTCGGCGGATTGGTGAGACTCGTCTGCCGGACGCACCGCACGCCCTCTACGAGATGAGGATCGCATGACACACGAGACACTCCCGCACGGACTGCGACCGGCAACGTCCGGCGACCTCGACGAGATGACGCGAATCCTCACGGCGGCTTTCTTGGACGACCCCGTCTGGGGACCCTCGTTCCCCGATGTCGAGACGCGTCCGCAGGTGGCCGGTGCGTACTGGCGGTTCATGGTCGGGCAAGCGCTGCGCTTCTCCGAGTCGCGAGTGCTCGAGCGCGGCTCCGACGGCGAGGGCACGTCGCAGGGTGCGAGCACGCGCGGCGCTCTTCGCGCGGTCTCCGTGTGGTACCCGCCGGGTGAGGACGAGATCTCCGTCGAGGACCATGCTGCCTACGACGCGCTGGTCAGCGAGTTGCTCGACCCGGAGGCTGCTGCCGCCGTGGAGCAGGCCGGTGCCAGGTTCGCCGATGCGCGGCCCAGCGATCCGCATGCCTACCTGACACTCCTCGGTGTGGCGCCCGAGGCCCGCGGCGGCGGACACGGCATGGCGTTGCTCCGGGCGGCCCTGGCCCACTATGACGACGCGGGGATCTCCACCTACCTGGAGTCGTCGAACCCGGCGAACGATGCGCGTTACGAAAGGCTCGGGTACCGTCCCCGCGCAGTGGTGGAACTCGTCGGAGGCGTTCGGGTGCAGACCTACTGGCGGGATCCGCGGGGTGCTCGGCCGGCGGTCTGACGCGCATTCCGCTCATCGCGCGTAGCGCAGACGGCGAGCAGTGCGACCGCGCCGGGCCGCTCACGCGACGGTGTGCATACCGACGTTCACGATCCGCCCGTCGGAACCACGGTAGAAGAAGCGCGTGACGCCCCAGGGCTCGTCCGTGAGCGGATGGACGATCTCCAACCCGGCCGACTCCACGCGGGCGAGCGCGGCGTGGACGTCGTCGACGAAGACGGAGACGTCGGGTGCGACGGATGCCGTGGCATCCCGCGTGATGAGACTCAGCTGATGACCCTCGTCGTCGCCGAGGGTGACGATCCACCCGTGGTCCATGAGCACACGGAGGCCGAGCGCAGCCGTGTGTTCGGCGACCGCGCGCGGGAGGTCGGTCACGGTGAGGTTCGGAACGATCCGGTGCACGTCCATGCATTCATTCTGGTGACGGCATCCGACATCGCGGTCGAGCGGCGCTCCGGGCGTCAGTGCTGCAGGATCGCCCAGGCGAGCAGGCTGTCGATGCGACGGATGTCGGCGCCCTTGGTGAGCTTCACCTTGATGTGGCCGGCGCGGGTCCACAGCTCGACCTCGGCGTCGCGGTCGAGCAGCCCTCCGGCGTTCTCCGTCGACCACATGTTGATCGCGGAGTAGGGGAGCGAGTAGATCTCGACCTTCTTGCCCGTGATGCCCTGCGCATCGCGGACGATGAGCCGCTTGGTCGTGAACGTGGCGCTGTCGCGGAACGTCTTGAACGATGCCACCGGCTGCTCGCCCTCGACGAGCAGCGGCATCACGTCCGCGGGTACGGGGATCTCCTGTTGCAGCGTCCAGGCCAGGATCGGTGCGGACTCGACCATGTCGTCTCCTCGTCGGGGTTCGGCGCGGTCGGATGCCGCGCGATCGCACTCAGGCTAGCGAATCGAGGCTCCGTCCGGACGGCATCCGACACTCTCAGCCCGCGCTAATCTTGCAGTCGTGTAATATTGCACGTCTGCAATAATCCTCACGCCTTCCGAAGGGCTGGAATGTCAACTGTCTCCACCCGCACCGGTGCCACGCCGGTCGCGAAATCTGACGCGTCGAAGCCGATCATGACGCACCGTCAGATCCTCCTCGTGATCTACGGCCTCATGGCCGGAATGTTCCTGTCGTCTCTCGACCAGACCATCGTCGGCACGGCGATCCGCACGATCGGCGACGACCTGCACGGCCTCGACCAGCAGGCCTGGGTCACCACGGCGTACCTGATCACGTCGACCATCTCCGTGCCGATCTACGGCAAGCTCTCCGACATCTTCGGGCGCCGCCCGCTGTTCATCTTCGGCATCACGGTGTTCATCATCGGCTCCGTGCTGTCGACGTTCTCGACGTCGATGCTGATGCTGGCCGGCTTCCGCGCCTTCCAGGGCATCGGCGCCGGCGCGCTGATGTCGCTGCCGCTCGCGATCATGGCCGACATCCTCGCCCCGCGCGAGCGCGCCAAGTACCAGGGCTACTTCTTCGCCGTCTTCGGCATCTCCTCGCTGATCGGCCCGCTCGTCGGCGGTCTCTTCGCAGGTGCCAACGAGATCCTCTGGATCTCCGGCTGGCGCTGGGTCTTCCTCATCAACCTGCCCATCGGTCTCATCGCGCTCGGCATGGTGATCACCTTCCTGCACCTGCCGAAGGTCGCGAAGCACGACAACCCGCGCATCGACTGGTGGGGAGCGACCGCGGTGATCGTCGCGCTCGTGCCGCTGCTTCTGGTCGCAGAGCAGGGCCGCGAGTGGGGCTGGGGCTCCGTCGCCTCGATCGCCTGCTACGTGATCGGCGGACTCGGCGCCATCGGATTCGTGCTCATCGAGATCGCCATGAAGAACGACGCGATCATCCCGATCCGCCTCTTCCGCTCGAACACGTTCTCGTGGGCGACCATCATCGGCGTGCTCGTGGGCTTCGGCATGTTCGGCGCCATGATGACGATCCCGCTGTACATGCAGATCGTCGCCGGTCTCACCCCGACTGAGTCTGGCTTCGCGATGCTGCCGATGGTGGTGGGTCTCATGGCCTCCTCGATGGCGGCCGGCCAGATCACCGCGCGCACCGGCAAGTACGGCATCTTCCCGCGCACCGGCACCCTGACCACGGCGGTGGGCTTCCTGCTCCTGACGTTCGTCTCGTCGACCACCTCGGTGTGGTTCATGATGATCGGCATGTTCGTGGTCGGTCTCGGCCTCGGCCAGCTGATGCAGTCACTCACCATGGCGAGCCAGAACGCGGTCGAGGCGCCCGATATGGGCGTCGCCACCAGCGCAGCGACGTTCTTCCGTCAGATCGGTGGAACGCTGGGTACCGCGATCATGCTGTCGGTGCTGTTCACCCTGCTGCCGACGAACATCACGCACAGCATGGGCGATAAGCCCACGCTGACGGCCGCTCTGAACGCCGCGCTGGATCCCGCCGTCGCCGGCGAGAAGCAGAACAAGGCCGTCATGGAGCAGCTGTGGACGCCGATCGTCGGCCCGCTGCAGGAGAACATCCAGTCGCAGCTCGACAAGGGCGTGACCGAGGCGAAGGCCTCGGCGGGCGAAGCCGTGACGACCGCGGTGACCGACTCCGTGAACCAGGCCGTCGCCGCGGGGCAGCTTCCGGCCGCCGCCGCGCAGACGGTGATCGACCAGAAGGTCGCGGAGGCCACCCCGGCCGCCGAGGCCAAGGCGCTCCAGGCTGTCGCCGACAAGGCTCACGCCTCCGTGACGGACGGCACCGTGTCTGTGGACTGGTCGGACAAGGCCCAGCGCACCTACTGGGTGGACCAGCTCGTCCCCGACATCGCCGAGAAGATCAACAAGGGCACGTCAGAGGCATCGAACGGATCGAGCAGCTCGGTCAGCGACACGTCGTTCCTGAACGGCGCGGATACCGCGCTCACCAAGCCCTTCATGGTCGGCTTCACCCAGGCGATCGACGTGATCTACTGGGTAGGCTTCGGGGTGCTGATGCTCGCGTTCGTGCTGAGCTGGTTCTTCAAGGCTCCGCCGCTGCGCACCCGCTCGGCTCTGCAGGAGATGGCGGACGACGCCGGCATCAGCGAGACCGGGACGATCAAGGTGCAGAGCTGATATGACGAACGACCAGAGCGCAGGGGAGCCCGAGGGGCTTCGCGAGCGCAAGAAGAAGCTGCGGCGGGAAGCGCTGCACGAGGCTGCCCTGCGCCTGGTCGAACGTCAAGGGCTCGACGGAACGACCGTCGAGCAGATCTGCGAGGAGGTGGGGGTCTCGCCCCGCACCTTCTTCAACTACTTCCCGTCGAAGACGGCGGCGGCCCTCAACCTGCCGGAGCAGATCATCTCTCCGGAGGCGGCTGCGCGGTTCCGAGCGGCGACGGGGGAGCTCATGCCCGCGATCTGCGATCTCCTCGCCGACTCGATGAGCTCGGGCGTGGAGCGCACGAGGCTCAAGAAGCTCGTCACGGAGCAGCCCCAGCTCGTCGCGACGTTCACGCAGTGGATGGGAGCGCTGAAGGCCGAGTTCGGTCTGCTCATCGAGGAGCGCGCCGGGTCGCCCGAGGTGGCGGATGCCGCGATCCTCCTCGCGCTGAGCTCGCTGCGCACCCTCATGCACCGTCCGGCCGACGACACCCGACCGGATTCGGTCAGGCTCCTGGAGACGATGGACCGTCTGATCGCCGTGCGCCACGCGCCGATGGTCGGTCCATAGGCTCAGGCCACCCCGGCGAGACGGGCGAGCCTCTCGGCCATCGCCTGCGGCTCCCAGGAGTGCCACGCGCCGGCCAACTGCTCGGAATGGCCGTCCGACGCCGCCTCCGCGAGCGCGTCAGCCGTCGCGATCATGCCGGGGAAGGTCTCCGCGCCGACGATGGCGACGACGGGTGCGGCGACAGGGGCGAGTGCCTGCCGATAGCCGCTCGCCTCGACCTCCGCCAGAGCCTCTCCGTCGGGGATCCAACTGTGGATCAATCCGGGGTAGTCGGGGGACTTCTTGAGCCCCTCGAGCCATTCCGGCGGCATCCCGACCATGTACCTCGCGACGGCCTCCTCGAGGTCACCGGCGTCGATCGACTCGCGCACGCGCGCCCACCACGACGGCGCGCCGCCCTCGAAGAGTCCGAGCGGAGCCTCCCACAGCACGAGACCGGCGAGCTCCGCCACGCGAGACGTCGCGAGCATCGCGATCGCGCACCCGGAGGAGTGGCCGATCAGGACGACGGGAGCCTCCGCCTCTCGGGCGAGCGCCTCGATCGCGTCGAGCTGGGCGGTGAGTTCGATCGGACCCGCCGATGTGCTCTCGCCGCGCCCGAGCCGGTCGGCGATCAGGGCGCGTCCGCCTAGTGCGGCGAAGGCCTCACTCGTGGCGAGGGTGATCGGGTCGTCGGCACGTGTGGGCCCGGCGCCGGCGATGAAGATCGCCGTGGGTGCGCCCGGCGTTCCGAGGTCGTCGTAGACGATGCGGTCGCCCCGCGGGGTGGTGAGAGCGCTCATGACGCGGCCTCGCTCGGATGAGTGCGCTCTGCGTCGAACTCGAGGGTCTTCCTGCTGTCCATCGTCATCTCCAATTTCAAGACTGGTCGGTATGATTTCTATAAACTAGACTCATGAGTATGAAATCGTCAAGGGGTGCTGAGGATCTCCGCCCGAGCTCGGTGCGCAAGCGCGAGTCGATCCTCGCCGCCGCCCAGGAGCAGTTCCTCGCCCACGGGTACGAGGCGGTGACGATGGACTCCATCGCTCGGGTGTCTGGAGTGGCCAAGCAGACGCTGTACAGCCACTTCGGCGGCAAGGAAGGCCTGTTCCTCGCGCTGGTCGGATCGCAGACCAGCGCGGCGAGCGAGCGCGTGCTCGGCGCACCTCCGGTTGTGCGCGACGGAGCGGATGCGCGCACCGTGCTCGCCCCGATCCTCGAGCAGCAGCTCTCGACCGTGCTCGACCCGGGTCTCCTCGCGCTCCGCCGGCTGGTCATCGGCCTCATGCCGCAGTTCCCCGACCTGGCCCGTTCGCTGCACCTCAACGGCCCGCAGCGGGCGATCGACTCCCTCGCCGAGGTGATCGGCAGGATGGATGCCGCCGGCATCCTGCGCGCGCCCGATCCCGTCCTCGCCGCCACCCAGCTCAACTGGCTGGTGATGGGAGAGCCCGTCAACCGGGCTATGCTCCTCGGCGACGACGAGGCCCTGCCGAACGGAGATGCGGCAGGGCACGTGGCGCGTGCCCTCGACGTGTTCCTCGCGGCCCACCGATCCGAAGGGTGATCCGCTCAGGCGGGGCGCTGTTCGACCAGGCCGATCGTGTTGCCCTCGCTGTCGACGATGAACGCCTGCCACTCGTCGGTGCCCGCGGGGCCGAGAGTGCCGTCCGCATGGCTGAAGATCACGTGCGGCTCGCTGACGATCGTCGTGCCCGCGGCCCGAAGCCGCTCGACGGCGCCGTGGATGTCGACGACCTCGATGTAGAGCAGCGCGCTCGCCGCTCCCGCATCGAGCAGCAGCCGCACCCCGTCGAGGTCGAAGAAGAGCAGTCCGGGCGGATCGAAGCGTGCGGCGGGTTCTGTGCCGAGCAGGTCGCTGTAGAACGCGGCGGCGCGGTCGAGATCCGTGGCGCGCTGCGCGACCTGGATGAGCTTCATGTCGACCTCCTCTGCCCGAGATCCTAGATCTCCTGGCGCCCGGCTGGCCAGAGGGCGTATACCGGAGACGACACCCCGACCGTGAAGGAGCACTCCATGACCTACCGCATCGGCTATCTCGTCGGCAGCCTCTCCCGGGACTCGATCAACCGCATCCTCTCGAAGGCGCTCGTACGGCTCGCCCCGCCGAGTCTGGAGCTGACCGAGATCTCGATCCGCGACCTGCCGCTCTTCGATCGCGACGACGAGCAGAGTCCGGCCCCTGCCGTGACCGCGTTCAAGAGCGACGTCGAGGAGTCGGAGGGGCTGCTGTTCGTGTCGCCGGAGTACAACCGGTCCATCCCCGGTCCGCTCAAGAACGCGATCGACTGGGGATCCAGGCCCTGGGGGCACAACTCCTTCGCGCGCACCCCCACGGGGATCATCGGCGCCTCGACCGGGGCGATCGGCACCGCGGTGATGCAGTCGTCCATGCGCAGCGTCCTGAGCTTCCTCAACGCGCCGCAGCTGAACGCGCCGGAGGCGTACATCACGTTCAAGCCTGACGTGTTCGGGCCCGATGGCGAGGTGGCGGATGCCGGCACGGAGGGCTTCCTCCGGCACTACATGGAGGAGTACGCGGCGTTCGTCGAGCGCGTGCTCTCGGTCACGGCACCGGGGCACGTCGGGGACCGAGACTAGGTCGGCGCCAGGGGAACTGGTTGCCCTCCCGAGTCGCTTCGCCCCAGATCGAATCGCTCGAGAGGGCTCACCGCCCATCCCGGACGGTAGGGGAGGCGGCGAAGATCTCGCTGCTCTCGTCGGCTGTTTCCCCAGTTCTCAGCCGGTAGCCCCCGCTACTCATATCAGAATATCGCGAAAATGTCTTGTCCGCCATTTGGGGGACAAAGAAATCTACGAATATTTCTGAGCGCCCGTGGGTCTTGTCTTCTCCGCGCCGGATCATAGGGTGGTTCCATGGACAGAAAGCTCGTGCTGAACGCGCAGCTCGCCATCGCGCGCGGGCACCGCGTCGAGGTGACGGAGCAGAGGGACGACGCCGCCGACGAGGCGGTCGTCTTCGCCGTCATCGACCTCGACACCGGCATCCGCTACCGCCGCGCCGAGGATCCGCGCGGCGAGGTGAGCCGGTGGCTCGGGCGCGTCCTCGACTGCACCGTCATGATCGGCGGGCACGGTGCGCACACCGTGCTCTCCGTGATGCCGGACGGCGGCGGCGCGAGCGCCAAGGCGGCGCTGCGCGGAGCGGATGCCGCCGCCGAGGCGGCGAAGGCCGAGGCCGACCGCTGGGGTGGAGCCGATCGCACTCCGGAGCCCCCGGCCGAACGCGTCTGGTGACGTCGGCGCGGAGCCCGTTCACTGGAAGTCCCGCGATCGGTGGGCGAGCCCGGTGCGCAGATCCTCGAAGGCATCGGCGAGCACGTTCACGACCCCCTCGGCGGATCTCTCCAGGATGCCGCGGATGATGAGGGCGGGGGAGTCTCGGGCGATGCGCCGGTAGCGCGCCCACACGCCCCGTGAGCAGATCACGTTGACCAGCCCGTGCTCGTCCTCCAGATTGATGAAGGTCACGCCGGCGGCGGTCTCCGGACGCTGCCGGTGCGTGACGAGCCCGGCGACCTCGATCCGACGCCCGCTCTCGTGCGCCCGCAGCTGCGCAGACGTGATCACCCCGCGCTCCCTCAGCTGCGCGCGGAAGTGCGTCATCGGATGGTCGTCGGTGGACACCCCCGTCGCCCAGAGATCGGCCGCGAGCTGCTCGTAGCCCGACTGGTCGGGGAACAGCGGCGGCTGCACGGCGATCGTCGTGCCCGGGAGGAAGCGCGCGCGGTCCTCGGCGGCCGCCCCGGCCAGCCAGATGGCCTCGCGTCTGGTCAGACCCAGGCAGTCGAAGGCGCCCGCGGTCGCGAAGGCCTCGAGCTGGGCGGTCGTGGCATCCGTGCGGCGCACCAGGTCGTGGAGATCGCGGTAGGGGCCGTGCGCCTCTCGTTCGCCGACGATCCTCTCGGCCAACGGCGTGCCGATCCCGCGGATGCCGCCCAGGCCGAGCCGCACGGCGTAGCCGCCGTCGCGACGGTGCGCGGCCGTCTCATCGGGGGCGGTGCGGTCGAACCGGGTCTTCAGCGGCGGCTCCGCCTGGATGAGGCAGGAGTCCCGCCCGGTGGCCGCCCGGGAATCCGACAGGGCCTCCAGGGTCTCGGTCGCTCCGGACAGGTGCAGATCGGGCCTGCGCACCTCCACGCCGTGTCGACGCGCATCACCCGTCAGCGTCGACGCCGAGTAGAAGCCCATCGGCTGAGACCGCAGGAGTCCCGCCAGGAACGCGGCGGGGTAGTGCAGCTTGAGCCAGGAGCTGGCGTAGACGAGCAGGGCGAAGGAGAGGGAGTGGGACTCGGCGAAGCCGAAGTTCGAGAACGCCTGGATCTGCGCGTAGATCCGGTCGGATGCCTCCTGCGACAGCCCGTGCCGCGCCATCCCCGCGTAGAGCTGCTTCTGGATGCTGTCGATCTTCTCCAGACCGCGCTTCGACCCCATCGCCCGACGCAGCGTATCGGCCTCGTCCGCCGTGCAGTCGCCGATGATCGTCGCCATGTGGATGAGCTGCTCCTGGAAGATGGGGATGCCGAGCGTGCGCTCCAGCACCTTCTTCAGGGCGGGATGCGGATACGGGACGTGCATCGTCAGCGGCTCCTCGCCGCGCTCCTCGCGCCGTTCGTTCTCGGCATCGGTCCTGTCCTTCTCCATCTTCAGCCGGACGAACGGGTGCACGGCTCCGCCCTGGATGGGGCCGGGGCGGATGAGGGCGATCTGGATCGCGAGGTCGTAGAAGCAGCGCGGCTGCAGGCGGGGGAGCAGACCCATCTGCGCCCGAGACTCCACCTGGAAGACGCCGATGGAGTCGGCCCGGCAGAGCATGTCGTAGACCGCCGGCTCCTCCTTGGGGATCGTCTCGAGTTTCCAGACCTCGCCGGTGCTCCCCTCGATGAGGTCGAAGCAGTGCCGGAGGGCGGAGAGCATGCCCAGCCCCAGCAGGTCGAACTTCACGAGCCCCATCCAGGCCGCGGAGTCCTTGTCCCACTGGATGACGGTGCGGTTCTCCATCCGCGCGTGCTCCACCGGCACGACCTCGCCCACGGGGCGCTCGGTGAGCACCATGCCGCCGGAGTGGATGCCGAGGTGCCGCGGCGCCTTCATCAGCTGGTTCGCGTAGTCGCGGACGATCTCGGGGAGGTCGGTGTCGTCCTGCTCCGACAGCTGAGAACCCCAGCCGTCGACCTGGCGGGACCAGGCATCCTGCTGGCCGGGGGAGAACCCCAGCGCCCGCGCCATGTCGCGCACCGCGTTCTTCGGCCGGTACTGGATGACGTTCGCGACCTGCGCGGCCCGATCGCGCTTGTACTCGTCGTAGACCCACTGGATGATCTCCTCCCGGCGGCTGGAGTCGAAGTCCACGTCGATGTCGGGCTCCTCCTCGCGGGTGGTGGCGAGGAACCGTTCGAAGGGGAGGTCGTAGAGGATCGGATCGACCGCAGTGATGCCCAGCAGGTAGCAGACCGCGCTCGCCGCGGCCGAGCCCCGCCCCTGGCAGAGGATGCCCAGCTCCCTCGCCTTCGCGACGATCCCGTGCACGATGAGGAAGTACCCGGGGAAGTCCTTCTCCTCGATGACGTTCAGCTCCCGTTCGATCCGGCTGCGGCCGCCGGCGTCGAGGTTCGGATACCTCTGGGGCACGGCATCCCACACGAGCCTGCGCAGCCAGCTCATCGGGGTGTGTCCGGCCGGCACCTTCTGCGTCGGGAGGGCGGGCCGCGCGCGTCGGAGGGGGAAGGCGGATGCCGCGGCCAGCTCCAGCCCGTGCTCGATCGCCCCGGGGTAGCGCCGGAACCGGGCGGTCATCTCCGCACCGCTGCGCAGGTGGGCCCCGTCGTGGGCGGGGAGCCAGCCGTCGAGATCGTCCATGCTGCGCACCGCCCGCACGGCGGACATGGCCTCGGCGAGCCGGGCGCGGTCAGGGGACGCGTAGTGCACGTTGTTCGTCGCGACCACGGGCAGCCGCATCCGCCTGGCGAGGTCGGCGAGAGCGTCGTTGCGCCGGGTGTCCAGGGGGTCGCCGTGGTCGAAGAGCTCGACGGCGACGTGATCGCGGCCGAACAGGTCGACGAGTCGCCGCAGCGGGGTCTCGGCGTCGCCCTGCTCCAGACCTCGGCGCACGGCGCCCTTGCGGCATCCGGTCAGGATCGCCCACTCGCCGCCCGCGCGATCGGCGAGCGCGTCGAGGTCGTAGACCGGACGTCCTTTCTCTCCGCCGCGCAGCTGCGCCTGGGTGATCGCCCCGGAGAGGCGGTGGTATCCCTCCATGCCCCTGGCGAGGACGAGCAGATGCTCGCCTGCGGGATCGGCGGCTCCGCGCTGCGGTGCGGGCAGATCCAGGGACAGCTCGGCGCCGAACACGGTCTGCACCTGGACCTTCATGTGCTCGGCGACCTCGCCGAAGCGTGCGGCGCCGTAGAAGCCGTCGTGGTCGGTGATCGCGAGGGCGGAGAGGCCGAGCCGCTCCGCCTCGGCGAGAAGCTCCTCGGGGGAGGAGGCGCCGTCGAGGAAGGAGTACGACGAGTGCGCGTGCAGCTCGGCATAGGGCACGGCGTCTTCGGGGCGGGGGATCTCGGTCGGGAGCACGCGCTGCCGGCGCCGGCTGACCGGACCCGCGTCCTCCCTCGTGCCCTGCGGCTCGGCGGGGGTCGGAGTGGAGAGCGGCTCCTTGCCGCTCAGGGTGCGCTCCAGCTCCGTCCAGGAGAGCGGCGGGTTGTGCCAGCCCATCAGCGGTACCTCCCCTCGGCCCACCAGCGGACGCCGGTGCGGAACACGAGCCACGCCCTGTCGCTCTCGTCGACGATCTGCAGCCGATGCCCGACCCGCCCCTGCGCGCGATCCCAGAGCCGCTCGTGCACGGGCCAGGGGCCGGCCCAGGCCTGCACCGCGGCGCCGTCGATCTGCGCGGGAGGCGCCGAGAGCGCCCCGCGCTCGTCGATGTCGACGGATGCTCCGGCGGCATCGACCACTCCGATCGGCCGCGGCGGTGCGAACACCTCGGCGGGGACCGGGTCGGGGAGGCTGCCCGGCCACGGACGCTCCGGATCCCTGGGGGCGGTGCCGCGCTCTCCCCACGGCGTGAGCACCTGACGGTCGGAGAGCCAGCGGCCTCCGGAGACCGTCGCGGTGACGACCCCCTGGTGACCGAGCATCGTCTGCACGCGCGAGACGGCGTGGTGCAGCCGCTCGTCGGTGCCGGAACCGAACAGCCCCGGCTGATGATGGGCGGCGTCGTCGACCGCGGCGGGGATGATGCGCACTGCCACGATGCCGCCGAACGCCCTGGCCTCATCGATCGGCTCCTTCGCCTGCGCGGTCGCCAGCGCCTCCAGCTGCCAGCGCACCCTGTCGACGAGATCGGCGGCGTCGAAGCAGGTCGGATGCAGCCAGGTGCGGGAGAACACCTTCCCGTTGTCGTCGGTCAGATCGATGCGCACCTCGGTGCACACGACGGAGGCGTCGGCGAGTGCGAGCAGCACGGCATCCGCTGTCTGCCGCACCGCGAACGCCACCTGATCGGCGCCGGCCAGGGCAGGTTCGAACTCGACCGTCCGCACCAGCTCCGGGTCGGGAGGCAGCGGCGTCAGAGGGCGGGAGTCCGCACCGGCGGCGAGGCCGTGCAGGCGCGCCCCGCGCTCGCCGAACCGGTCGCGCACCTCGAGTCCGTCGAGTGCGGCGAACGCGCCGAGAGTGCGTACGCCGAGCCTGGTCAGGAGCCCCGAGAGATGCTCGTCGCGGAGCACCTGGACGGGCAGCGGGGCGAGGAACTCCCGGGCTCTCCCCGCCGGGACGACGGCGCAGGGTTCGGCTGCACGCGCGGCGAGCTCTGCGGTGAACGGGCCGTCGGCGATGCCGATGCGCACCTCGGGGAAGCCGGCGTCGGCGAGGATGGCGATCAGCGCGCGACCGGCTTCATCCTCTCCGCCGTGGTAGCGGGAGACGCCCCTGGCGCGGATGGCGGCGAGCCCCGGTCGCAGGATCGTCGCCCCGGGGGCGTGCCGCTCGAGGATCCGCAGCACGGGGAGGAAGGCCCGCTCGTCTGCGGCCGGGTCGTGGGGGAGCACCCGCAGCGAGGAGAGGTGGCCCTGGGCGACGCGGCGGCGCTGGCCGATGCGCACGCCGTGCTCCCGAGCCGATGCGGTGCAGGCGACGACCGTGTTCGCCTGCACGAGAGCCGTGGGCGGATGCGGTGGGGCGCCGCCCAGAGCAGCGCGCAGCGGCCAGTCGGGGAACCACAGCACGATCACGCGGAGAGGAGCAGTCATCCCGCCACCGCCCAGGACGCCTCATCGGCGGGAGCATCTGCGGTCCTGTCGCGCAGGGGAGGCAGCGCGGTGAGAGAGGGGGGCGGCGACACGGTCTCGATGGCGCCGCTGCTCCCCGGCAGCCGCACCAGCACGCTCGACGGCGCGGGGCTCCGTCTGGTCTGCGCCGTCACCGTCGCCGTGCAGCCGGAGAGCAGGCCCCAGCCGGCGCCGAGCCCGTGCCAGTGCTGATCGTGGAGACGAATGCTGCCCTCGCTCTGCGGCCAGAGACCGAGCGCGGAGGACTCGGCGACGAGCAGCGTGGTGCCGCGGTCTCGCAGTCGGGCGCTCAGGCGTGAGACATCGGCATCGCGCACACGGGAGCCGGGCTGCACGACGATCAGCGGGACGACCTCGGCGAGGGCGGAGGTCGCGGCCAGCCAGCGATCGCCGGGAGCCGGAACGAGGATCAGTCGGGCGAGATCGATGCCGAAGGCGGATGCCGCCTCCACGCCGAGCGTCGGCATGCCGATCACCGCGCACCAGTGCCCCTTCTGCGATGCCGCGCTGAGGAGGGCGAGCACGAGGGACGGGGACGGGGAGACGGTGTAGGCGCTGCCCGTCAGCAGGCCCTCCTCCGGCAGCAGGGAGGAGAGCGCGGGGTCGAGGGGGAGCAGCGGATGCTCGCTGCGGCGGCGCTGCATCCGGCTGATCTCACGGCGCAGCCGCAGCACCTCCACGGCGCGGACATCGGCGGACTGACCCATGCATCCATCCTCGAACATATATACGAATAAAACAAGGTGACGTGATGACGATAGTTCGAACGTCGGACATGACGCGCGATGCCGGAGAACAGGTGCAACCGAGGTTCTCCACAGGGGTCGGGCGCGGGTGCTCCCGCTCGCCTAGCCTTCCGTCATGGATCTCCGCACTGTGCTCGTGGTGCTCGCCCACGCGGCCCTCCTCGTCATCGCCGTCGCGCTCGCCGTGATCGACGCCCGCACGCATCGACTGCCGAACCGCATCGTGCTGCCGACCCTGGCGGGGGCCGCGCTGCTCGCGGCGACCGAGGCGATGCTCACGGGGGAGAGCGCGGCGCTCATCCGCGCCGGGTGGGGGATGGTGCTCCTCGGCGGCTTCTACGCGGCGCTGCGGATCCTCGGAAGGTCGGGGATGGGCGGCGGCGACGTGAAGCTCGCCGCCCTCATCGGCCTGGTGCTGGGGTGGCACGGGTGGACCGCGCTCGCCGCGGGGGCGGCATCCGCCTTCGTCCTCGCCGCGCTGTACGCCCTGGTGCTGATGGCGCTGCGCAGGGCGGACGGGGCCACGCGCATCGCCTTCGGTCCGTGGATGCTGCTCGGGGCGCTTCTCGGCATCGCCGTGACGTGGGCGCCCCTGCCGACGGTGACGGCGCTAGGGTGAGCACATGGCACTCGCACGACTCCACGGCGGCCCGCTGGACGGGCAGATCATCCCCCTCGGCGACGCGGACGACAAGCTGATCGTCCCCTACAGCGAGACCCAGGTGGTGTACAACCGACGGGGCGAACCGCAGAACACCGGTTCGCACGACGGCCCCACCGAGATCGACTACTGGTACGACGAGTCCCTCGAGGACATCAATCCCGCGGATGTCTGAGGCGCCGTCCGGATCCGAGCCCTCGCGCACCGTCGAGGTCGAGCGCAAGTACGACGTCGACGCGGACACGACGCTGCCCGACTGGCGGGACATCCCCGGAGTCGACGCGGTGTCGGAGGGAGAGCTGCGCGAGCTCGACGCGCGCTACCTCGACACGGCCGACGCCGCCCTCTCCCGATCCGGCGTGGCGCTGCGACGTCGCACGGGCGGGCCCGACGCGGGCTGGCACATCAAGGGACCCCGCGAGGGCGACGGTCGGCTGGAGATCGGCTGGCCGCTCGGCGAAGATGACGGCATCCCGGACGCCGTCTCCGCTGCTCTCGCGCGGTGGACCACCGCGGAGCTGACACCCCTCGCGCGCATCGAGAACAGCCGCACGGCCTATCTGCTCACGGGGCCGGCCGGCGTCGTCGCCGAGTTCGTGGACGACAGGGTCAGGGCGACCGACCTCCGCCACGGAGTGCAGCGCGAGTGGCGGGAGTGGGAGCTGGAACTCGGCTCCGCAGCCCCCGACGATCCCGAGGGGCGGGAGGGGCTGTTCGCCGCCGCGGAGAGGGCGATCTTCGCCGCCGGTGGTCGCGACGCGGCATCCGGCTCGAAGCTCGCGCGCGCACTGGGGTTCTGAGGGCGAGCGCAACCCCCTTCCGCGCGGACCCGGCGCATGCTTGAGTGACAGCATGCGCCCACCCGCCAGGCTCCGTTCCCTGCAGACGATCGTCCCCGACACCCTCCTCGTGCAGGACGAGGTGCGCGACGTCTTCGCCGCCCAGCCCGACATCGGACGGCTGGCGCAGCGCATCGTCGGGGCCTCGTTCAACGGCTCCGGCATCGACACCCGCCACACGGTGATCGACGAGCTGTCGCTGACGGCCGACGTCGCCGACCCGGTGTTCTTCGATCGGGCGAGCGGGCGTCTGCTGTCCCCTGGCACCCGGGAGCGCAACGAGCGGTACGTCCGTGAGGCCTCGCGGCTGTTCGTCGAGGTCGCCCGGCGCGCCATCGCTGTCGATCCCGACATCGAGGCGGCCGATATCACCCACGTGGTCACCGTGTCCTGCACCGGCTTCCACGCGCCAGGCCCTGAGTACGAGATCGTCAGGGCGCTCGGTCTCCCCGACGGGGTGCAGCGGTACCACCTCGGCTTCATGGGCTGCTACGCGTCGATGCCGGCGCTGCGAGCGGCGAGCCAGTTCTGCGCCGCGGACCCCGAGGCGGTGGTCCTCGTGGTCAGCGTCGAGCTGTGCACGCTGCACCTGCGCTCCTCGGAGGACCCCGACACGATCGTGGCGTCGTCGCTGTTCGCAGACGGGGCCGCCGCGGGCATCGTCACCGCGCGCGACCTGCCCACGCCGGTGACGGCGCTCAGGCTCGACCGATTCCACACAGCCATCGCCCCCGAGGGGGAGAAGGACATGGCCTGGACCATCGGAGACAACGGCTTCGAGATGATCCTCTCCACCGCGGTCCCGCAGATCATCGGGGAGGCGATCATCGGCGCCCTGCGACCGCTGTACGCGGGCGAGCAGGAGCTGCTCGAGGCCTACGATGGCGGAGAGGTCTCCGAGGCCGTGCAGCACTGGGCGATCCACCCCGGAGGCCGCAGCATCCTCGACCGCGTGCAGGAGCGGCTGCACCTGAGCGATGTCCAGCTGCACCCGGCGAGAGAGGTGCTCAGGGTGAACGGCAACATGTCGAGCGCGACCGTGCTGTTCGTGCTGAGGAGCATCCTGGAGCAGGAGGACTCCCGCGACGGCGACCGCGTCGCTGCCATGGCATTCGGACCGGGGCTCACCGCGGAGAGCGCACTGATGACGGTCGAGTCCCCCGAGGGGTCATGAGCCCCGACCTCTCGGCCAGGGCCGTCGACGCCAGGGAGCTGATGGACGACCCCGAGGCGGACCAGCGGATGCTGGAGCGCACCTATCTGCGCTTCGAGATGGTGAACCGTGTCGTCTCCGGTCCTGGAGCGCTGTACCGCCGCGACATTCGTCCGCGAGCCCGACAGCGACCTCTGCGGATACTCGACGTGGGATCCGGCGGCGGCGACCTCTGCCGCGGGCTCGCGGCTCGTCTCCGCCGCGACCGGCTGGATGCCGACATCACGGCTCTCGACGCCGACGGCAGGGCGACCCGGTGGGCGCAGGCGCATGACGGCGGTGCGGGCGTGCGGTACCGCTGCGCGCTCACGGCCGAGCTCGTGCGCGACGGCGAGGTCTTCGACGTCGTCCTGTCCAATCATCTGCTGCACCACCTCGAACCGGGTGAGCTGCAGCAGCTGCTCCGGGAGACCAGGCAGCTCGTCGGAGAGGACGGGGTCGTGGTGCACGGCGACATCGCGCGCAGCCGGACGGCCTATGCGCTGTTCGCGGCATCCACCCTGCCGTTCTCGCGGAACCTGCTCGCTGGATCGTTCATCCGCGCCGACGGCCTCACCAGCATCCGCCGCTCCTACTCGCCGCGGGAGTTGGTCGCGGTCGCCCCTCCTGGGTGGCTGGTGCGTCGGCGTCTGCCCGCACGGATCGAGCTGAGATGGGACGCGGCGGATGCCTGACCACGATGCCGTCGTGGTCGGCGCGGGTCCGGTGGGTCTCCTCGCAGCGTGTCTGCTGATCCGGCGCGGGCTCGACGTGGCGGTGCGTGAGAAGCGGGAGGGGCCGGACCCGCGCAACAGGGCGATCGGGATCCACCCGGCCGGCCTCGGTGCGCTCGATGCGGCAGGTGTCGGAGACGCGGTGCGCGCGGAGGCGCTGGCGCTCCGCGGAGGCGACGTTCTCAGTCGGGGCCGGATGCTCGCCTCCGTCGACTTCGCCGAGGGGCGGCGGGTCCTGATCCTTCCGCAGCGTCGGACCGGGGCGCTGCTCGCGGAACGGCTCGAGGGGCTCGCGCCCGACGCTCTCCGCCTCGGGTGCGCCGTCGTCGATATGCGGGAGGAGCGCGATCGCGTGCGGGTCGTCACTGAGTCCGATGGCGCCCGTGAAGAGCTCACCGCGTCGTTGGTCATCGTCGCCGACGGAGTGCGCAGCGGCCTGCGCGACGGTCTGGGGCTCTCGTGGACGCAGCGTCCGGGAGCGGCGACGTACGCCATGGCCGACGTCGTCGACCGGTCAGGAGGAGATCGTGCGCGCCTCCACTGCGAGCCGGGGGGACTGGTGGAGAGCTTCCCGCTTCCGGGCGGCATGCGGCGATGGGTGCTGCGCGAGGACGGGCAGGGTCTCGGCGATCCTTCCGCGTTCCGGACCGCGATCGCTCAGCGCGTCGGCGCCGAGCTGGAGGCGGATCCGGCGCCCGTCGTGTTCGACGCCGCTCAGCACCGGGTCGACCGTGTCGTCGTCGGAGGGCGCATCGTGCTGCTCGGCGACGCCGCTCACGAGATCAGTCCGATCGGCGGTCAGGGGATGAATCTCGGCTGGATCGATGCGCAGCGTCTCGCGGCATCCGTCAGTGCGTCGGGCGCCGCCGATCTGTCGGAGTTCGCGCGGCGCGGAGCCAGAGCGGCGGGGCGGGTGCAGCGGCGAGCACGCTTCTACATGTCGATGGGCGCCCCCGCCGGCGGGATGCCGCTCCGCGTGCGGGAGGGCCTGATCCGGGCGCTCGGCGCGCCCCTGCTGCGTGAGCGCACGGCGGACATCCTGACGATGGGGCGCCTGTAATAGACGCAGAACGGGGTGACGACGAAACCGTCGTCACCCCGTTCGATCCTGCGTCGATCAGAAGTTGATCATGTGCCCCGCGAGGCCGTGGAAGCCCTCCTGCAGCGCCTCCGACAGCGTCGGGTGGGTGTGCACGTTGCGGGCCAGCTCGAGGGCCGTGAGGTCCCACTTCTGCGCGAGGGTGAGCTCGGGAAGCAGCTCAGACACGTCGGGGCCGATCATGTGGGCGCCGATGAGCTCGAGGTGCTCGGCATCCGCGATGAGCTTGACGAAGCCGACGGGCTCGCCGAGGCCGTGGGCCTTGCCGTTGGCCATGAACGGGAAGGTCGCGACCTTGATCTCGCGGCCCTCGTCCTTCGCCTGCTGCTCCGTGAGGCCGAACGAGGCGACCTGGGGGGAGCAGAACGTGGCACGCGGCATCATGCGGTAGTCGCCCAGCGTCTGGGTCTCGGCGCCGCCGATGGTCTCGGCCGCGACGACGCCCTGCGCCTCCGCCACGTGGGCGAGCTGGAGCTTGGCGGTCACGTCGCCGATGGCGTAGATGCCCTCGACGTTGGTGCGCATGTGGTCGTCGATGTCGATCGCACCGCGCTCGGTGAGCTTCACGCCGGTGTTCTCCAGGCCGAAGCCCTCGACGTTCGGGGCGAACCCGACGGACATCAGCACCTTGCCGGCCTCGATGGAGGCCTGCTGGCCGTCCTTGCCGGTGTACGTGACGGTGACGGACGAGCCGTTGTCGACGATCGTCTCGACCTTGGTCGAGGTGAGGATGTCGACGCCGTAGTTCTTGTACTGCTTCGTGATCTCCTTCGACACGTCGGCGTCCTCGTTGGGGAGGGCGCGGTCGAGGAACTCGATGATCGTGACCTTGACGCCGTAGTTCGTCAGCACGTAGGCGAACTCCATGCCGATCGCGCCGGCGCCGACGATGACGATCGACTCGGGGAGCTCGCGGGTCATGATCTGCTCTTCGTAGGTCACGACGTTCTGGCTGAGCTGCACTCCCGGCAGCAGGCGCACCCTCGAGCCGGTCGCGATGATCACGTTGTCGAACGTGACCTCCTCTGTCGTCCCGTCGGCCTTGGCGACGGAGATCGCCTTGGGGCCGGTGAAGGTGCCGCGACCGTTGTACTCGGTCACCTTGTTCTTCTTCATCAGGAAGTGGATGCCCTTGACGCGGCCCTCTGCGACCTCGCGGCTGCGGTCGAACGCCTTGCCGAAGTCGATCGTGAACTCGCCCGAGATGCCGAAGAAGTCGGCCTTGTGATTCAGGGTGTGTGCGAGCTCCGCGTTCTTCAGGAGGGCCTTGGAGGGGATGCAGCCCACGTTGAGGCAGACACCGCCCCAGTACTTCTCCTCGATGATGGCGGTGGAGAGGCCGAGCTGCGCGCTGCGAACTGCAGCGACGTATCCGCCAGGACCTGCACCAAGGATGACGACGTCGTAGTGTGGCATGCTCCCAGCCTATCGTTCCGAGGGGGAGTCTGAGCCGGCCGGAGGCCGGTTTCCACGTCGTGAAAGAAGCACGATGACGACGGCCGCGACGACGAGGACGCCGACGATCCCGAGGACCCAGAACCCGACCGGGTCCGCGCCCTCGACGGCATCCTGCGGGGCCTGAGTCGCGACGGCCTCGGGGGTCTCCGACGGTGTCGTGGAGGCGGTGGCGGTCGGCGTGGCGGTGGGGGCCGTGACCGTGCTCGTCGTCACGGTGAAGGAGAACTCGCCCGAGGTCGGGTGGCCGTCGCTCGAGACGATCTTCCAGATGACGTGATAGACCCCGGCGTCGCCCTCAGCGGCGAGCGGCTGCGTGACGATGGCGCCGTCCACGGTCGCGGGCCCGTCGGTCACCGAGGCGCCGGCGGCATCCGTCACGACGACCTCGGTCGCGCCCTCGCCGGTGATCAGCTTCTCGCTGAAGGTGAGGGTGATCTCGCCGGGCAGCGTCTCGACCGTGCCGTCTGCGGCGGGGGATGACGCGATGAGCGCATCGTGCGCCGAGGCGGAGAGCGGCGCGAACAGCACGACGAAGGCGGCGAGCAGGGCCGCCGCCAGCGCTGCGGGGGCGAGAGGGATGCTGCGAGCTGTGGTCTTCACCGCTCCAGCCTATGAATCCTCCGTATGGGATGGCTGAGTGCACCTGCACCTCCCGGAGGCCGCCTTCGATCGGTTAGTCTGGACGATCAGGAGGGCACAGTGACAGACAACGACAGCCGACCGGCCGGCGACGCCGCGATTCACCGTTCCGGTGAGCAGAAGCACGACGTGACGCAGACGTTCGGGCACGATTCGGATCTTTCCTTCGTGCCGTTCGGCGTGGAGCTCACAGACGTGGAGCAGAGCGCCATCGCCTCCCTTCCGTCGGGATCCGCCCTGCTGCTGGTCCGCTCCGGCGCTCTCGCAGGGGCCCGCTACCTCCTCGACACCGACGTCACCACTGTCGGCCGTCACCCGGAGGCCGACATCTTCTTCGACGACGTGACCGTGTCGCGCCGTCACGCCGAGATCACCCGCACGGGGACCTCCTTCGAGATCATCGACCAGCGGTCGCTCAACGGCACCTACGTCAACGGCGAGCGGGTCGACCGCAGCCCCATCGTCGACGGCTCCGAGCTGCGCGTCGGCAAGTTCCGGCTGAACTTCTTCGCTTCACCGCTCGACCGCGTCGCGGCGAACGACTGATGGCGGCCGCTCCCGCCCGCGAACGGTCTGCGTCCGCGGGCCTGCTGAGCATCGGTCAGGTCCTCGCCCGGCTCACGCCGGAGTTCCCCGATCTGACCTCCAGCAAGCTGCGCTTCCTCGAAGTGCAGGGGATCGTCACCCCGTCCAGGACCGAGTCCGGATACCGCAAGTTCTCGACCGCCGACATCGAGCGGCTGCGCCTGGGGCTCACGCTGCAGCGCGACCACTACCTGCCGCTGAGCGTCATCCGCGAACAGCTCGACGACGCCGATGCGAGCGGCGAGGCGGCGGGAATCGTCCCGCCTCCGTCGATCACCCCCACCCCTCGGCGCTACCGCCGAGAGGAGCTGCTGGCCGCGGCGGGCGCCGGGCCCCAGCTGCTCAACGACGCGATCAGCACCGGAGTGATCACGGCGCAGGAGAACTACCCGGAGGCGACGGTCACGCTGCTGCGCAGCCTCGTGGGCCTCGACCGCCACGGCATCGAGCCGCGGCACCTCCGGTCGCTGCGACAGGGGGCCGAGCGGGAGGTCGCGCTGATCGAATCCGCGCTGTCCGCACTGCTGCGTCGCACTGATGCTGCATCGCGGGCGAAGGCGAGCGAGATGGCTCCCGAGCTCGCCGCGAAGATCGACGAAGTGCGCTCGCTCTTCGTCAAGGACGCGCTCACCAGGGTGCTTTCGTAACGAACTGATTGCGACACACCTTCGAGGTCGCACGGATGTCATTGCCGCTGCCTGGACGCTGCTCTAGCGTGGAGGTAACAGCTCCAGGGAGGACTTCAGATGAGTGCGGATGAGCGTGCAGGCGACCCGCGGTTCGTGACCGAACTCCTCTTCACCGACGGTCTTCCGGCGATGGACGACGAGGTCGGGTACCGCGGTGCAGTGGCGGCTCGCGCAGCCGGGATCACCTATCGTCAGCTGGACTACTGGGCGCGCACCGAGCTCGTGGAGCCGACCGTCCGCGGCGCCAGCGGCTCGGGTTCGCAGCGCCTCTACGGCTTCCGCGACATCCTCGTGCTCAAGCTCGTGAAGAGCCTTCTCGACACGGGCATCTCGCTGCAGCAGATCCGCACCGCGGTCGAGGAGCTCCGCCGCGCCGGCATCCGCGACCTCGCGGGCACCACGCTGATGAGCGACGGCGCCTCGGTCTACCTGTGCACCTCGAACGACGAGGTCATCGACCTCGTGAGCCGCGGCCAGGGCGTGTTCGGCATCGCCGTCGGGAAGGTCCTGCGCGAGGTGGAGTCCACTCTCGTGGAGTTCGATCCCACGGCGCCCGACCCCGTCGACGAGCTCTCGGCCCGACGGTCCAAGCGCTCCGCCTGAACGTCACCGGAAACGGAAAACGCCCGCTCATCGAGCGGGCGTTTCGCGTAGCGGTGGGGATCAGGCCTGAGGGCCGGTCTCCGCGACCTGGATGCGTCCGGTGCGGATGATCCGGTCGAGCAGCTGGTCGAAGTCGGCAGCGAGCTCCTGTGCGGAGTCTCCCGGCCAGATGTGCAGCGGCTTCGCCGCACCCTGGGCCTGCTGCAGCGACGTGCGCTCCGGCAGCTGGGGGGAGAGCACGAGCGGGCCGAACATGTCACGCAGCTCCTTGATGCGGAACTGGTGCTCGATCGACTGCGGGCGCACGCGGTTCACGACGATGCCGAGCGGCTGGAGGCGAGGAGAGAGTCCACGACGGATCTCCTCGATCGCGCGCAGGGCGCGATCCGCCGCGGCCACGGAGAACAGGCCGGGCTCGGTGACGACCATGACGCGGTCGCTCGCGGCCCACGCCGTACGGGTCAGCGCGTTCAGCGAGGGCGCGCAGTCGATCAGGACGAGGTCGTAGTCGGCCTCGACGGATGCCAGCGCCTCCTCGAGCTTCCACACGTCGCGGACGCTGGGGTGCGGCCCGTCGAAATTGATCGCCGAGGGGCTGCCGATGAGCACGTCGATCGTGCCGGGGTGCACCTTCGCCCAGCCGCTGGAGGTGATCGCCTGACGGACGACCTTCTCCTTCGGGTTCGCCAGGACGTCGGCGATGTTGAGCCGGCCGGCCACCTGGATATCCATCCCGGTGGACACGTCGGACTGCGGGTCGAGGTCGACGACGAGCGTCCGGACACCACGGGCGAAGGCCGCTGAGGCCAGGCCGAGGGTCACGGTCGTCTTGCCGACGCCTCCCTTGAGAGAGCTGACGCTGAGTACGTGCACGGACACCACGTTACCTTCCCCTAGGCTGGGGGAACACTCAGCCCCGCCCCATGCGCGTCGAAAACGCCGTGCATCGAGCTCTTAGAGGTGTGCATGTTCACGAAGATCCTTGTGGCGAACCGCGGCGAGATCGCGATCCGCGCCTTCCGTGCGGCCTTCGAGGTGGGAGCGAGGACCGTGGCGGTCTTCCCCCACGAGGACCGCGGATCCGTTCACCGGCTGAAGGCCGATGAAGCATACGAGATCGGGGAACGCGGTCATCCGGTCAGGGCCTACCTGAACGTCGACGAGATCATCCGCGTGGCGCTGGAGGCCGGAGCGGACGCGATCTACCCGGGTTACGGATTCCTCTCGGAGAACCCCGAACTCGCGGAGAAGGCGGCCGCCAACGGCATCGTCTTCATCGGGCCTCCCGCGAACGTGCTCGAGATGGCGGGGAACAAGGTCGAGGCCAAGCGCCACGCGATCGAGGCGGGCGTGCCCGTCCTCCGCTCCACCGAGGCGTCGGATGACGTCGAGGCTCTCGTGGCCCAGGCCGACGGGATCGGCTTCCCGCTCTTCGCGAAGGCCGTCGCAGGCGGCGGCGGACGAGGGATGCGCCGCGTGGAGACGAAGGGCGAGCTGGCCCCCGCTCTCGCGGAGGCCATGCGCGAGGCGTCCAGTGCCTTCGGCGACCCGCGCATGTTCCTGGAGCAGGCCGTCCTGCGACCTCGCCATATCGAGGTCCAGATCCTCGCCGACAAGACCGGCGAGACCGTGCACCTCTTCGAGCGGGACTGCTCGGTGCAGCGGCGCCACCAGAAGGTGGTCGAGATCGCTCCGGCCCCCAACCTCGACGACGGCGTCCGCACAGCCCTGCACGGCTACGCGGTCGCCTTCGCCCGCTCGATCGGGTACGAGAACGCCGGCACCGTCGAGTTCCTGCTGGAGACGGCGGGGGAGCGCGCGGGAGAGGTCGTCTTCATCGAGATGAATCCGCGCATCCAGGTCGAGCACACGGTCACCGAGGAGGTCACCGACGTCGACCTCGTGCAGAGCCAGATGCGGATCGCCGCGGGCGAGACCCTCGCCGACCTCGGGCTGCAGCAGGAGAACCTGCACCTGCGCGGTGCGGCCCTGCAGTGTCGGATCACCACGGAGGACCCGACCCAGGGGTTCCGGCCCGACACGGGCAAGATCACCACGTACCGGTCACCGGGCGGTGCGGGCGTCCGTCTCGACGGCGGCACCGTGCACCAGGGCGCGCAGATCAGCCCGCACTTCGACTCGATGCTGGCGAAGCTGACCTGTCGAGGACGCGACTTCCCCGCCGCGGTCGCCCGCGCGCGCCGCGCCCTCGCCGAGTTCCGCATCCGTGGCGTCTCCACCAACATCCCGTTCCTGCAGGCGCTGCTCGACGACGACGCCTTCGTGGCCGGAGACGTGAGCACGTCCTTCATCGACGAACGTCCTGAGCTGCTCCGCGGACGGATCTCCAAGGACCGCGGGACGAAGATCCTGAACTGGCTGGTCGACGTCACGGTGAACAAGCCGCACGGGGCCCACCCCGGCGTCGTCGATCCGGTGGCGAAGCTCCCTACGATCGACCTCGCCACCGCGCCCGCTCCCGGATCACGGCAGCGGCTGCTCGAACTCGGACCGGAGGGGTTCGCGAAGAGCCTGCGTGCGCAGTCGGCCCTCGCCATCACCGACACGACGTTCCGCGACGCTCACCAGTCGCTGCTCGCGACGCGTGTGCGCACGAAGGACCTGGTCGCCGCTGCTCCCTACCTCGCCCGCCTGACCCCCGGACTGCTGTCGGTGGAAGCCTGGGGCGGCGCGACCTACGACGTCGCGCTGCGGTTCCTCGGCGAGGACCCGTGGGAGCGGCTCGACAAGCTGCGGGCGGCCCTGCCGAACGTCGCCATCCAGATGCTGCTGCGTGGGCGCAACACGGTCGGCTACACGCCGTACCCCACCGCGGTCACTGAGGCGTTCGTCTCGGAGGCGGCCGCCAGTGGCGTCGACATCTTCCGCATCTTCGACGCGCTCAACGACGTCGAGCAGATGCGTCCAGCGATCGAGGCCGTGCGTCGGACGGGCACCGCGGTCGCGGAGGTCGCTCTCTGCTACACGGGAGATCTGCTGAACCCCGCCGAGGACCTCTACACCCTCGACTACTACCTGGCGCTCGCGGATCAGATCGTCGCCGCCGGAGCGCACATCATCGCGATCAAGGACATGGCGGGCCTGCTCCGCCCCGCAGCGGCGGCGAAGCTCGTGGCGGCTCTGCGCGAGCGCTTCGATCTGCCCGTGCACCTGCACACGCACGACACGCCAGGCGGCCAGCTCGCGACCCTGCTCGCCGCGAGCGCTGCGGGCGTCGACGCGGTGGATGCGGCATCCGCTCCGCTCTCGGGCACCACGAGCCAGCCCTCGCTCTCGTCTCTCGTCGCGGCGCTCGCGCACACCGAGCGCGACAGCGGTATCGACCTCGATGGGGTCTCGGACCTCGAGCCGTACTGGGAGGCCGTGCGCCGTCAGTACGCGCCGTTCGAGTCCGGCCTGCCCGGACCCACGGGGCGCGTGTACCACCACGAGATCCCGGGCGGCCAGCTGTCCAACCTGCGCCAGCAGGCGAAGGCTCTCGGACTCGCCGACGACTTCGAGCTGATCGAGGACATGTACGCGGCGGCCGACCGCATCCTCGGTCGCGTGCCGAAGGTGACGCCCTCCTCCAAGGTCGTCGGAGACCTCGCGCTGCACCTCGCCGCCGTCAAGGCGGATCCGGCGGACTTCGAGGCGAATCCCGAGAAGTACGACGTGCCGGACTCGGTGGTCGGATTCATGGCCGGCGAGCTGGGCGATCTTCCCGGCGGCTGGCCCGAGCCCTTCCGCACGAAGGTGCTCGCGGGGCGCGCGGTGCGCACCGGAATGACCGAGATCTCCGCCGACGACGAGACCGCACTCGCGGGAGACAGCGCCGCGCGTCGGGAGAGACTGAACACCCTGCTGTTCCCCGCTCCGACGAAGGAGTTCGCTCAGATGCGCGAGCTCTTCGGCGATCTCTCGGTCCTCGACACGAGCGACTACCTCTACGGGCTCGTCCAGGGACAGGAGCACCTCATCGAGATCGACCGCGGCGTGCAGCTGTACGTCGGGCTCGAGGCGATCGGCGAGGCGGATGACAAGGGCATGCGCACGGTCATGACCACCCTGAACGGGCAGCTGCGCCCGGTGTTCGTGCGCGATCGCTCGATCGTCGTCGACGCCCATGAGGTCGAGAAGGCCGACACCTCCGTGCCCGGTCAGGTGGCGGCGCCGTTCTCCGGCGTGGTCACCCTGAAGGTCGAGGTAGGCTCCGCCGTCAGGGCAGGGGAGCCCGTCGCTTCGATCGAGGCGATGAAGATGGAAGCGGCGATCACGGCGCCGGTCGACGGGGTCATCGAGCGCCTCGCGATCGGAGAGACGCAGCAGGTGGACGCAGGAGATCTTTTGGTCGTGATCCGCCCCGCGCACTAATCTTGTGCGGGCGAGGGCCGCGCACGCACGTGACGCACCCGAGGCCCGCACAAGCTTGGAGTGACATCGTGACCGTGAAAAAGGGGTCCACCCCGAAAGACGAAGAGTCGAGAGGGGTGCTCGACGAAGCCGCGTCCCTGGACACGTCCGGAATCGGCATCCTCGGCGGCACGGCCCAGGTGAACGTGATCCTTCCGCAGGCGGACGATGACGATCTCGCCGACGACGGCGTCGTCGACGGCGAGGTCGTCGATCTGATCATCGACGACGAACCGGTCTTCGATCGCACATCGTTCGTCGAGAACGAGATCGCGCCCGAGGCGGATGCCGTCATCGAGTCGATCGTCATCGAGCTGCCCGCGGACGCGGAGATGCCGCCGACCGTGCCGTCCGCGGAGGCGGTCGAGGTGCCGGCGTCGTCTGACGGGACCGTCGAAGAGTCCGCGCCCGAGGCCGCGCTGCCGGAGTCTCTCGAATCCGAGTCTCTCGAATCCGAGGTCGCAGAGGTCATCGTGTCGGAGGTCGTCGAGTCGGAGCCCGTCGAGGTCACCGACGCCGAGGCCGAGATCACAGCGGCCGATCGCATCGCCGTGGCCGATCACATCGAGGTCGACGAGCCCGCGGTCGCCGAGAGCGCAGCCGCGGTGGTCTCATCTGAGGCTGAGGCTGAGGCTGAGGCTGAGGCTGAGGCTGAGGCTGAGGCTGAGGCTGAGGCTGAGGCTGAGGCTGAGCCCGCGCCCACGGCTGAGCCCGAACCTGAGCTCGCAGCTGAGTCCGAGACTGCGCCCGAGCCGGAAGCCGTGAATGAGCCCGAGCCCGAGCCCGAGCCCGAGGACGCCGTCGCTGCCGAGGCGGCAGCGGCCGCTGCCTTCATCGCGCGTGCGAAGGCCGATCTCGAGGCCAAGGCGACGGCTCTCGCCCCTTCACCGTCTGTCGCATCCCGAAAGGAGATCCCCGTCGTGAACGATGCGAAGGAGAAGTCCGTGGCGACGCAGCCCACCCGTGCGTCGCGCACCGAGGTGGCGCTCTCGTCGAAGCGCCTCGACGATCTGGGGGAGGCCTCGCGCGAGAGCGCCGATCTGCTCACCGCCGACCGTCTGCTCGACCCGAGCCGCGTCACCAGGCCCGAGCCGGAGGGCGCGTGGAGCCACTTCCTCTACACGGTCTCCGGGCGTCGCATCAACATCGGCGACGGCAGGCGTGCTCGCGAGCGAAAGGCTCTCAGTGCGAGGATCGCGGCCCCACTGTCCGGCGGCGCGCGCTTCGTGCCCGTTCTGTCGCGCAAGGGCGGCGTCGGCAAGACGACGATCACCGCGCTCCTGGGGATGGCGCTCGCGGATGCTCGCGAGGACAGGGTCATCGCGGTCGACGCCAACCCCGACAGGGGCACTCTCGCCGATCGCGTCGTGCGGTCGGCCCACAGCCGGACGGTGCGCGACCTCGTGCGCATCCACGATGACGTGAAGGGCTACCACGACATCTCCTCGATCGTCGCACGCGACGCCACCCGTCTCGATGTGCTGGCCTCGGATTCCGACCCCCGCATCGCGGAGGCGTTCAGCGACAGCGACTACCGCGACGTCGCAGGCGTCGCGGCGCACTACTATTCCCTCGTCCTCACCGACACGGGCACGGGCATCGTCCACTCCGTGATGTCGGCGACGCTCGACCTCGCCGACCAGGTCGTGATCGTGTCGGGTCTCAGCGTCGACGAGGCGCGGTTGGCGTCCGAGACGCTGACCTGGCTGGAGACCAACGGATACGCGGAGCAGGCACGGGAGGCCATCGTGGTGCTCAACCAGTCCACGCCCGGTGCTCCGCTGGTGCGGCTGAACGAACTCGAGGCGCACTTCCGCACCAGGGCCAAGAAGGTCGTCCGGGTGCCGTACGATTCCCAGATCGCGGGAGGCGGCACGATCGTCTTCGCAAACCTGCAGCCGGAGACCCGTGTCGCGGCGCGAGAGCTCGCGGCGCTGCTGGTCGAGGGCCTCCGGGCGAAGGCCGCCTGATGGCCGTCCGTGAGATCCGCGTGTTCGGCGACCCCGTGCTGCGCACCGTGTGCGCGCCGATCGAGGTGATCGACGACGGCGTGCGCGCCCTGGTGACCGATCTGGTGGAGACCGTGGAGCTGCCCGGACGGGCGGGCGTCGCCGCTCCGCAGATCGGCGTCGCGCTGCGCGCCTTCAGCTACAACATCGACGGCGACATCGGCTACGTGTTGAACCCGGTGCTGACGGAGGTCCGCGGTGAGGCCGTGCCGACCGGCGAGGGCTGCCTCTCGGTGCCAGGGCTCTGGCACGACGCTCTGCGGCATCCGTGGGCCCGTGTGGAGGGCATCGATCTCGACGGCAACCCCGTGGTGCTGGAGGGCGACGGTCTGCTGGCCCAGGCCCTGCAGCACGAGACGGATCACCTCGACGGCAAGCTGTACCTCACCCGCCTCGATCCGGAGACCCGCAAGGTCGCCATGCGCGAGGTGCGCGAGAGCTCCTGGTTCTGACCGGTCATGCAGAAGGGCCCCGCCTCGGCGGGGCCCTTCTGCATGACCATGGTGGATCCGAGCTCAGCCGCCGATCGCGACGTTCGTGGTGGCGACGGGCTCGTCGTAGATCGCCGAGATCTCGTCGGCGAAGTCGCTCATGATGACGTTCCGCTTGATGGAGAGCTTGGGCGTGAGGTGTCCCGAGGCCTCAGTCCACTCGCTGTCGAGGATCGTGAACTTGCGGATCGACTCCGCGCGGGAGACGCGGGTGTTCGCGGCATCCACCGCCTTCTGCACCTCGGCGCGCACGGCGGCGTTCGTCGACGCCTCCTCGAGGGACATGTCGGCCGGGAGCCCGTTGTTGCCCAGCCAGGTCGGGAGCATCTCGGGGTCCAGCGTGATGAGGGCGGAGATGAACGGCTTCTGATCGCCCACGACGACCACCTGACCGATGATCGGGTTCGCGCGGATCGGGTCCTCGAGCGCGGCGGGGGCGACGTTCTTGCCGCCCGCCGTCACGATGATCTCCTTCTTGCGACCCGTGATCGTGAGGAAGCCCTCGGCGTCGAAGGTGCCGATGTCGCCGGTGCGGAACCAGCCGCCCTCGCTGAACGCGTCGGCGGTCGCCTGCGGGTTGTTCCAGTACTCCTTGAACACGTTGATGCCGCGGACCTCGATCTCGCCGTCCTCGGCGAGACGGATGCCGACGCCGGGGAGCGCGGGGCCCACCGTGCCGATCTTCGACTTGTCCGCGAGGTTGACCGTGGCGGGCGCCGTGGTCTCGGTCAGGCCGTAGCCCTCAAGGATCACCACGCCGAGGCTGTGGAAGAAGTGGCCGAGACGCGCGCCGAGGGGGGCGGAGCCGGACACGGCGTAGACGACGTTGCCGCCCATGGCCTCGCGCAGCTTGCTGTAGACGAGCTTGTTGAAGAGCGCGAACTTCAGGCGCATGCCGAACGGGATCGGCTTGCCGGCCTCGAGGAGCTTCGAGTGCTCGATCGCGACCTCGGCGGCGGCGCGGAAGATCTTGCCCTTGCCGCCGGCCTCGGCCTTCTGCTCGGCCGAGTTGTAGACCTTCTCGAACACGCGGGGCACCGCGAGGAGGAAGGTCGGTTTGAAGGATCCGAGCGCCGGCAGCAGCTGCCGGGTGTCGGGCTGGTGGCCGGTGCGGACGCCGGCGTGCACGTCGAGGATCGAGATGAAGCGCGCGAACACGTGCGCCGTGGTGATGAACAGCAGCGTGGAGGCTCCGGGCGTCTGCACGACCTCGTTGAGGGACTTCGCCGCGTTGCGGGAGAGCTCGACGAAGTTGCTGTGGGTGAGAACGCAGCCCTTGGGGCGGCCGGTCGAGCCCGACGTGTAGATGAGGGTCGCGATGTCGCTGCCGACCGCGAGGTTGCGTCGACGCTCGATCTCGTCATCCGTCACCGCGGCACCCTGCGCGGTGAGGGCGTCGATCGCTCCGAGGTGCATCTGCCAGACCTCGCGGATCAGGGGGAGGTCGCCGCGGACCTCGTCGACCCGGGAGAAGTGCTCGGGGGACTCCACGAGGAGGGCGATGGCGCCGGAGTCCTCGAGGATCCACTGGATCTGCGACGGCGAGCTGGTCTCGTAGATCGGGACCATCACGGCCCCGGCGTAGAACAGCGCGAAGTCGACGAGCGTCCACTCGTACGTCGTGCGAGCGAGGAAGCCGACCTTCTCTCCCGGCTGGATGCCGGCGGCGGCGAACCCCTTGGCCAGGGCGATCACGGCCGTCTGGAAGTCGGCGGCTGTGATGTCGCGCCAGCCTTCTCCTTCGGGCACGGAGAAGAGCGCGAGGTTCGGAGTGGCTTCGACGCGCTTCGCCAGGATGTCGGAGATGTTCGCATCTGGGTCGGCGGGGACGACGGCGGGGACTTCAAACTGGACCACGGCAGCTCCTTCGGTACCGGTCGGGCACGTGTTCACCCGAGTCTAAGGCATGGGACTGAATTTCATTCAGGATGAAACTCAGTCGCCACCGTGAATGGAAGCCATCCACGGCGCTAGACTTCACCACGATGTTCTACTGGCTGATGAAGTACGTCGTGATCGGCCCTCTGGTGAAGGCGATCTTCCGACCATGGGTGGTGGGCCGAGCGAACGTGCCCGCCAGCGGCGCGGCGATCCTCGCCAGCAACCATCTGTCGTTCGCCGACTCGATCTTCCTGCCGCTCATGCTCGACAGGTCCATGTCCTTTCTCGCCAAGAGCGACTACTTCACCGGACGTGGCATCAAAGGCCGTGCGACGAAGTTCTTCATGAAGGCCACGGGTCAGCTGCCGATCGACCGTTCTGGTGGCAAGGCATCCGAGGCATCCCTCAACACGGGACTGCAGGTGCTGGGCGGCGGCGACCTCCTCGGCATCTATCCCGAGGGGACGCGCAGCCCCGACGGCAAGCTGTACCGGGGGCGCACCGGCATCGCCCGGATGGCGCTCGAGGCCAAGGTCCCCGTCGTCCCGGTGATCATGGTCGACACCGACACGGCGATGCCGATCGGCCGGCGCATCCCGCGGATCATGCGCGTGGGGATCGTCATCGGAGAGCCGCTCGACTTCTCGCGCTACGCGGGCATGGAGAACGACCGCTACATCCTCCGATCCGTCACCGACGAGATCATGGTCGCGCTCCAGCGACTGGGGGAGCAGGAGTACGAAGACGTCTACGCGTCGACCGTCAAGGACCGCCTTCCGACCGCTGCCACACGGCGCTCCTGAGCCTCAGCTCCCGCTAGGCTGGGGGCATGCTCCCGCACCACATCGACGCCCTTGACGCGTGGCGCTCGCTCCCGATCAAGCAGCAGCCGCAGTGGCCCGACGCAGAGCGCGTCGCCGAGGTCTCCCGCCAGATCTCGACCCTCCCTCCGCTGGTCTTCGCCGGTGAGGTCGACAACCTCCGGGATCGCCTCGCTCGCGCGGCATCCGGCCGGGCGTTCCTGCTGCAGGGCGGCGACTGCGCCGAGACGTTCGCCGGAGCGACCGCCGAGCAGATCCGCAACCGCATCAAGACGGTGCTGCAGATGGCCGTCGTGCTCACCTACGGCGCATCGATGCCCATCGTGAAGATGGGACGCATGGCCGGGCAGTTCGCCAAGCCGCGCTCCAGCGACTCCGAGACCCGCGGCGACGTCACGCTCCCCGCCTACCGCGGCGACATCGTCAACGGCTACGACTTCACCGAGGGATCCCGTCAGGCCGACCCCGGCCGACTGCTGCAGGGGTACCACACGGCCGCGTCCACGCTGAACCTCATCCGCGCCTTCACACAGGGTGGTTTCGCCGACCTCCGCGAGGTGCACTCGTGGAACAAGGGCTTCGCGCAGAACCCGGCGAACCAGCGCTACGAGCGCATGGCCGCCGAGATCGACCGCGCGATCAAGTTCATGGAGGCCGCGGGTGCGGACTTCGACGAGCTCAAGCGCGTCGAGTTCTTCACCGGTCACGAGGGCCTGCTGATGGACTACGAGCGGCCGATGACGCGCATCGACTCCCGCACCGACACCCCGTACAACACCTCGGCGCACTTCCTCTGGATCGGCGAGCGCACCCGTGAGCTCGATGGCGCGCACGTCGACTACTTCTCGAAGATCCGCAACCCCATCGGCGTCAAGCTCGGCCCGACGACGTCCCCCGACACGGCGCTCGCGCTGATCGACAAGCTCGACCCGAACCGTGAGCCCGGTCGCCTGACCTTCATCACGCGCATGGGCGCCGGCAAGATCCGCGATGCGCTTCCGCCGCTGCTCGAGGCCGTCCGTGATTCGGGTGCGCAGCCGCTGTGGGTCACCGACCCGATGCACGGCAACGGCATCACCACGCCGACCGGGTACAAGACCCGTCGCTTCGACGACGTCGTCGACGAAGTCCGCGGATTCTTCGAGGCGCACCGCGCGGTGGGCACGTTCCCCGGAGGCATCCACGTCGAGCTGACCGGCGACGACGTCACCGAGTGCCTGGGCGGTTCCGAGCAGATCGACGAGGCCGCTCTCGGCACCCGGTACGAGAGCCTGTGCGACCCGCGTCTGAACCACATGCAGTCGCTCGAGCTCGCCTTCCTCGTGGCCGAGGAGCTCGAGAAGCGCTGACACGCGCCGAACGCCGAATGAAGAAGGGCCGGAACCTCCTGGGTTCCGGCCCTTCTCCGTGTCGGGTCAGGAACGCGTGCGGCGGCGGACGATCAGCAGCACGGCACCCGCGAGGAGCAGGATGCCGGCGCCCACGGCCACCGGCAGGAGCCAGGACGCGTCACCGCCGGTCGTGGCCAGGTCGCCAGGTCGCACGGAACCTCCGGTGCCGGGGGCCGTCGCCCCGCCGGACGCGGTCACCGTCAGCGGGGTGCGGGCCGTGACCTCGCCCGCGACGGCGACGATCTCGTGCGCTCCCGGCGCGGTGCCCGCGGGGACCGCGCCGGTGAAGCGCAGGGCGCCCTGGGCGTCGGTCGAGGCGGTGCCCAGCACGACCGGATCGCTGTGCAGCTCGATGCGCACCTCCGTCGAAGCGGGGAACCCCGTTCCCGTGACGGTGAGCTCGGCGCCGGCCTTCACGCTCGACGCACTCAGGGCGAGCGACGGCACCGCGGGCGTCGACGTGTCGGGGAAGACCTCGGAGGCGGCGCCGAGGCGCAGGAACACGGTCTCGCCCGTGGCATCCTTCAGCCCGTCGTTGTCGGTGACCCCGTACAGGCGGCCGTCCGCCGCGATCGCGAAGCCCTCGAGCTTCTCCTGGGTCCAGCCGGCCGTCGCCCTCAGCTGGGGCAGCACGTCGATCGCGGTCGTCTTCTCGAGCACGGTCAGAGGCTGCCCGAACGCGCTGGGCGCAGCATCCGCCGGGATGTCGACGCGCGTCACGCGCTTCACCGCGGCCGAGGGGCCGTTGAGCTTGTCCCGCTCGATGATCGCGAACGTGTCGTCGTCGATCGCCGTGATCTCCGACAGCCCCATCCAGTCTCCCTGGACGGTCGTCGCGTCGAGGCGGTAGCCGAACCACTCCCATGCGCCCGTCGCCGGGTCGAGGCGGCCGATGCGGGTGATGTCGGCTCCGTCCACGGTGCCGGCGGCGAGGTTCGATGGGTCGGTCCAGAGCGGACGCTGGATGACGCTCCACACACGGAGGTCGGCGCCCTCGCCGGTCACGCTGACGCCCTCGAAGCCCCACTTGCCGACGTGCGCGGCGACCTCGGCCGGCAGCGGGTGACGCGAGAGCACGGTACCTGCGGCATCCGTGTGGACGATGGTGTTGCCGGCTCCCGCCGCGCCCTCCACGGCCAGCCAGAAGGTGCCGTCCGCGGCGGCGGAGATGCCCTCCACATCCAGAGCGATGGGCGAGCCGCTCTCGGTGACGGCCGTCGAGGCGGTGATGCGGGCAGGAGTCTGCGACACGTCGACGGTGTAGATCGTCGCCGGGGAGACGACGGCGTCGCTCGCGGCGTAGACGAGCGAGGAGTTCGTCGGGTGCCCGGAGAGCGCGCCGAGCGCGGACCATCCGATCGGCGCGCCGCCGACCGCATCGGACAGGATGCTGGGCTGCGCGGGCGCACCGGCGCCGAAGGAGAACAGGCTCACGGAGGCGCGGACGCCGACGCTCGCGTCGTCCGTCTCGCTGGACACGACGAGCAGATCGCGCCCCGGCACCGGGAGGATGCCCTCGGGGCCGTTGGTCGTGAACAGGATCTGATCGAACACGGGGGAGGCCGGGTCGGTCATGTCGTACACGGCGACGAAGTTGGAGCGCTCACTGGCGACGAACACGTACGGCGTGCCGCCGAACTCGGCGAACGCGAGCCCTTCGGGCTCGGCCCCCTTCTTGGCCGCGCGGTCCTCGTTGTGCAGGCCGTACTGCACGGCGATGTTCGCGAAGCTGTTCCCCGCGTCCCACACAGGCAGACCGGTCGCGGTGTCGAACACCGTCCAACCGCGGGTGCCGCCCTTCCAGTCGCCCTCGTTGGCCGTGGCCACCAGACCGTCGCCGACCCACGCGATCGAGTCGGGCTCGCGAGGCGTCGCCGGCAGCGATCCGGTGAGGTCGATGCGGCCGTCCTTCACGGTGTCCACGCCGCTGAGCGCGACCGCGCCCGCCGAGAAGACGGACGTGAGCGTCTTGGTCTCCAGGTCGATCACGGCGATGCCGTTGTTCTCCTGGAGCGTCACCGCGAGCCGGTTGCGATCGTCGATGGTGACGTACTCCGGCTCCGGGTCCTGCGGGGTGTCGATTCCGGATGCCGCGAAGATCGGCAGCGGGCTGCCGTCCTCGGCGAGGAAGCGCACGGGGGTCGTGGTCCAGGCGGCGGGGTCCTCGCCGAGGTCGAGCACCTGGACGAATCCGCCGGGCAGCTGGGGGAGATCCCCCTTCTTGCCGCCGGCGGGCTTGATCTCCTCGTCGCGCTGGTTCTCCATCGCGATCGCCGCGTACGCGCCGTCGTGCGAGATCGCGATGGAGTCGGGCTGGCCGCCCAGATCGATCGAGCGCACGAGGGAGCGGTCGGATGCGCGCAGCACGTCGAGCCGCCCGTGCGGATCGGTGAACTGCCCGCCGGTCTCGTCGATCACGACGAGGATGTAGTCGCCGTAGGAGGCGACCGACGTGGGCTGGTCGTCGGGGTGGCCGAGGTCGGCGAGGGAGACCGTTCCGGTTCCGCGGGGGTTCGACGGGTCGGTCACATCGACGAAGCCGATCCGCTTTCCGAGAGCGTCGGTGTAGACGACGGTGCCGTCGGCGGTGATCGTGGAGATCTCCGCGACGGTGGCGGATGCCGGGTCCACCCCCGCAGGAGCGTTGAGGTACACGGGGTAGGTCGCGGCGCGGGAGAAGACGTCGGCGGTGCGGGGGGCCGCGGAGGCCGGGACGGCGGCGACGGTGATCGTGCCGGCCAGAAGGCAGGTCGCGAGCACCGCGGCGGAGAGGGGACGAGAGGGCATGGCACACTCCGGGTCGGCGAGTACGGGGGTACTCGACAGAGTGTGGGCGTCAGGCATCCGGCAGATGCCGGGGGAGTTGCCCCGCCGTGGCCGGGAGGTGAACGGCGGGTGACGCGCAGCGGATGCTAGCCGCTGAGTCCCATCTGGAGCACGATGGTGGTGCTCTTGCGCTGCGGCTCGGTCGGGCTGTAGGAGACGACCTTGGTGTTCTTGTTGTCGAGCAGGTCCCACGCGCCATCCGGGATCATGGTGTCGCTGGTGTAGCTCCACTTGAACCCGGCGTTGGTGAGGGCCTCCTTCGCCTTGTCCCGCGTCATCCCCTTCACATCGGGGACGTCGAACAGCTCGGGCCCCTTCGAGACGATGAGCTGGATGGTGTCGCCCGGTCGCCAGGATCCCGCCTCGGCGCGGTCGGCGTACCCGATCACCTTGTCCTTGGCGACGTCCTCGCTGAACACGGTCTGGCTCTCCGGGTTGACCACGAGACCCTTGTCGGTCAGCGTCTTGGTCGCCTGGTTGACGTTCATGCCGCTGACGTCGGGGACAGGGCCCACCGACACCTGGATGGTCGCCGTGTCCTTCTCGTGCACCGTGCAGCCCTGGTCGCAGCCGAAGGCGTCGCCGCCGCCACGAGGGGTGATGCGCACGTTGAGGACCATGCCGTCGTCGAGGTCGTCGAAGTACTTCTCGTCGTCGGTGATGTCGAGGTTCGCCGCGTCGAGCTGACCGCGGACGGTCTCGACGTCCACTCCGGCGACGGGGGCGAGATCGTGCGGTGCGGGTCCGGTGGAGACGATCACCGTGACCGTCACGCCTCTGTCGAGACGCTGGCCCTCTCCGGGGTCCGTCTTGATGACCTCTCCTGCGGGGATGTCGACGGAGAACTCGTCCTTCTGCACCGGCACGAATCCCTCGGCCGTCAGCGTATCCGCGGCGTCCTGGTACGACATCCCGGCCACACCGGGCACGGCCACGAGCGAACCGGGGCCCGATCCGAACCACCAGCCGACGCCGCCGGCGACCGCGGCCAGCAGCAGCACGAGCGTGAGCAGGAAGGCGCCGCGGGCACGTCGCTTGGACGACCGGCGACGCAGCAGCGTCGCGTTGTCGACCGTCTGCGGCACGGGAGCCGTGGGGTCGGCGATGGGCAGCGTTCCCGGCATGACCTTGGTGAGATCGCCGGAGTCGGCGTGCGCGCGCTGTGGCGCGGTGGCGGAGGCGACAGCGGGGGCGATGCCGAGAGAACGCTCGATCTCGCGCAGGCGCTCCAGCATCTGGCCCGCGTCGTCCGGACGGTCGTCTGGGGACTTCTCGGTGGCCCAGAGCACGAGCTCGTCGAGCTGCTCTGGCACGCCGGGGTTGCGCGCGCTCGGCCTCGGCACCGATTCCGTCGCGTGCTGGAAGGCGATCTGCATGGGCTGCTCGCCCTTGTAGGGCTGCTCGCCGACCAGCATCTCGTAGAGCATGATGCCGAGCGCGTAGATGTCGCTGCGGGCATCGGCGGTGCCGCGTGTGACGAGCTCGGGGGCGAGGTAGGCGATCGTGCCGAGCAGCTGCTGACCGGTCGCGGTGTTCGCCGTGGTGGCACGTGCGAGGCCGAAGTCGCCGATCTTGATGCGGCCGTCCTCGGCCAGCAGCACGTTCTCGGGCTTCACGTCGCGGTGCACGATGCCGGCGCGGTGAGCGGCGGAGAGCCCGGAGAGCACCGCATCCATGATCGTGATCGTCTGCGAGATCGTGAGGCGCTTCTGCTCGCGGAGGAGCTCGCGCAGGGTGATGCCCGGCAGGTACTCCATCACCAGATAGGCGAGCTCGCCGTCCTGGCCCTGGTCGAAGACGTTGACGACGTGCGGGTCGGCCAGACGCGCCGCCGAACGGGCCTCCTGGATGAACCGGCTCTGGAAGGCCGAGTCGTCGCTGAGGTGCGCGTGCATGACCTTGAGGGCGATGCGCCGCTCGAGGCGAAGGTCGGTGGCGACGTACACCGTCGCCATGCCGCCTCGCGCGATCCGGGCCCTGACCCGGTACCGACCGTCGACGAGCCGCCCGATGAGGGGGTCGGCCTGCTGATTGGTCGTCACGTCAAGATTCTATGGAAGACAGGCTGAAAGCCTGCGGAACGGCTCGCCCCTGAGGGCTGCGGGTTTGCCGGGAGGTTCACCCGAGGTGGGCGAGCCACTGGTATGCCTGGGACTCCCACTGGCCGTAACGCAGGGGATACGCGGAGATCTGCACCGCCTGGGCGGCGTCTGTGAACGCCATGCCGTCCCATCCGGGGATGTCGAGCAGACCTCGGGAGTTCTGCCCGTTGGGGTCGCTCTGCCCGCCGTAGAAGACGCGGGTGCTGCGGTCGGCATCCATGATCTGCTCCGCGGCGCCCCACCCGGTGCTCGGGCGCTGCTGGAAGAGTCCGAGCGAGTCGCGGTCTCCGTAGGAGAGGTTGCGCATGCCCGACTCGACCATCGCGGTGGCCAGTGCGATCGCGACGCCGCGATCGGAGACCCCGAGCTGGCGGCCGATGCGGACGATGAGCGCCGCGTTCGCCGTCTGCTCCGCGTCGAGGCTCGCGCTGAGCTGCTCGGTGCCGGATGCCGCTGCGGCAGGGGGAGCGGAGACGGTGATGCTCTGCCCCGGATAGATGATCGATCCCGGGCCCAGGCCGTTCCACGCGTACAGGTTCGCGGTCGAGGTGCCGTACTTCTGGGCGATCGCGGAGAGCGTGTCGCCCGCGACCACCGTGTAGGCCTGCCCGCCCGTCGGCGCCGGTGCGGCGACGACAGCGGGAGCCGCTGCAGGGGCCGAGGCTCCGGTGACAGCAAGGGTCTGGCCCGGGTAGATCACGGATGCCCTGGTGAGACCGTTGGCAGCGAGCACGGCGTCGACCGTGGTGCCGTACTTCTGCGCGATGCCGTAGACGGTGTCCCCGGCGACGACCAGGTGGCTCTGCCCGACCGCAGCCGACGGCGCGGGAGAGGCGGGCGCTGCGGCGCCCGTGAGGGTGAGCGTCTGGCCGGGGTAGATCACCGAGCGCCAGGTGAGGCCGTTCCATGCGAGCACATCGGTGGTGCGCAGACCGTGCTGCTGCGCGATGGCGGACACCGTGTCGCCAGGCTGCACGACGTAGCTCGTCGGCGAAGCCGTGGCGGGCACGATCCGAAGGCCGGAGAGATGGAGACGCTCGATCTGCGTCGATGACGCGTCGGCGGATGCCGGGGCTGCGGCGATCGTTCCGGCGAGGGTGCCGAGCACGGCAGCGGGCACCCCCAGCTGCAGGTAGCGCATGCGTCGCGCTGCGGAGTTCGGTCTCACGGGTCCCCCTTGTTCGACGTCTGCCCACGCTGACACGTAAGTAAACAGAAGTCAACAATAGTGACTCAAGTGAAAGATGTGACGGGTGTGACGATATGCGCCGCGCGCGCAGAGGTGAGATAGTGGGCAACGTGTCTGAGAACGTCGCTGCATCCACCGAGTCCGCCTGGCTGACCATGCCCGATCTCGTCGAGGTGCTCGATGTGCCGCTCGGCCGCGTGCGCCGCCTGATCGACGAGCACTACCTGATCGGCTCCAAGCGCAGCGGCGTCTTCGCCGTTCCCACGGAGTTCATCGTGGACGGCCACCCGCTCCCGTCGCTGCGCGGCACCATCATCGCGCTGCAGGACGCCGGGTTCAGCGACGACGAGGTCATCGACTGGCTCCGCGGCGAAGAGGAGACGCTCGGCCGCTCGCCGATCGCCGCGCTGCTCGCCGGGCACAAGAGCGAGGTGCGGCGCATCGCGCGCGCGCTCGCATGATCAGGCCGATCGCGTCGTCGCCGCCCTGGCGAGGTCGCGCAGGCCGCTGACGGCGGCGTTGTCGAGCCGAGCGCCCGAGAGCGCACGGTCGGCATCCTTCGCATAGGCGTCGATCATCTCCTCGACGCGGGCGAGGGCGCCGGAGCCGTCGATCGTCGCCTGCAGGAAGGACACCTGCTGCGCGTCGAGATCCGGATCCCCGAGCATCTCGTCGAACAGATTCCTGGCGGAGGCGTCGAGGGTCTGCCTCGTCAGTGCGACGAGGACGGTGCGCTTGCCCTCACGGAGATCGTCTCCGGCCGGCTTGCCGGTGACCGCCGTGTCGCCGAAGACGCCGAGGACGTCGTCCCGCAGCTGGAACGCCATCCCCACCGGATGTCCGAACCTGCGCAGCGCCCGCAGCTGCTCCTCGTCCGCGCCCGCGAGGGACGCGCCCAGCACGAGCGGCTGCTCGATGCTGTAGCGGGCCGACTTCAGGGAGACGACGCGCAGTGCGCGCTCGACGTGGGAGTCGGCGGCGTTCACGCTCCATGCCGACTCCTCCGCGATGTCCAGGAATTGGCCGACCGTGACATCGCGGCGCATCCGTGCGTACTCCCGTCGCACGCGAGCGGCGTGCGGATGCGTCTCCAGCGCGTCCTCCAGCAGATCGTCGCTCCACGCGACGAGGAGGTCTCCGAGCAGGATGGCTGCCGAGCGTCCGAACGCAGCGGCGTCTCCGGTCCAGCCCGAGCTCTCGTGAGCACCCTCGAGGGCGCGATGCGCGGCCGGCCGGCCCCGTCGCGTGTCGGAGTTGTCGATCAGGTCGTCGTGGACCAGCGCGGCCGACTGGAAGATCTCCAGTGCGGCGCAGACGTCCCAGAGAGAAGAGGTCTCGGCGGCGTCGCGGTCGCGGAACCGTGCTACGGCGCTCCAGCCCGAATGGCAGAACCGGGCGCGCAGCCTCTTGCCTCCGACGAGGGTGTCCGCGGCCGCGTGGAGCATCGCGGCCGCGTCGGGACCGTACTCGACGGACTCGACGCGCATCCTCTCGATGAAGAGATCGAGGCGTTCGGCGACGGCGTCGGGGACGGGAGTGGGTGACGGCACGACTCCCAGCATACGTAAAGGGAATCCGGGCACGAACGGCTACCCCGAGGCGCCGAGGCGCGCGTAGAATGGTCGGAAGAAACCCGAGGGGGACGAAATGCCACTCTCCGAACAGGAGCAGCGTCTGCTCGATGAGATGGAACGCCATCTCCTCCACAACGACGCGGATGTCGTGAGCGCGCCTACCGGCGACCGCACTCTGAGCTATCGCAATCTCGTCTACGGAGCCCTGCTGCTCCTGGCAGGCGTGGGCGGTCTGATCGTCGGCGTCATCCTCGGTGACGTCTGGGGGATCGTGGTCGGCGTCGTCGCCTTCGCCGCGATGCTCGGCGGTGTGATGCTCGCCGTCACCCCGGTTCGACGCCCCGTCTCCGCCGTTCCCCGCGAGCGCGCGAAGAAGCAGCAGCAGAACTCGGCCTCCTTCATGGATCGCATGAACGATCGATGGGATCGCCGCCAAGACGGTCACTGACCGCAAGAACTTCTCAAGGCCCGGATGCTCAGCATCCGGGCCTTTTTCGTGTCCGGTGTGGCGCTGGAGGGGGCTGGAGCCGTCCTCCACGGGCTTCCACCCGTCCTCCACTGGCACTCCACTCTCCTCCACCGCGTCTTTCCGCGGAAACTTGGGGTGCCCTGACCGGACGATGCTGGTATTTCACCGAATTGTCGTAGGAAAGTGGAGGGAAGTGGAGTAAAGTGGGGCGCACCTCGAGTTGGCCGGACGGAGAGGGGGTGATGGCCGATGCTGCTGGGTACGCACTCACCGAAGCTGGACGACAAAGGGCGGGTCATCCTGCCCGCGAAGTTCCGCGAGGACCTGGGCGGCGGCATCGTCGTCACCCGTGGTCAGGAGCGCTGCCTCTACGTCTTCAGCACGGCCGAGTTCGAGTCCATGCACGAGCGGATCCGTCAGGCGCCGCTCGCCAACAAGCAGGCGCGCGACTTCATGCGCCTGTTCCTCTCCGGTGCAAGTGCGGAGATGCCCGACAGCCAGAACCGCATCACCATCCCTGCTCACCTGCGTCAGTACGCCGGGCTTCAGAAGGAGCTCATCGTCACCGGTGTCGGCGCACACGCCGAGATCTGGGACGCCGAGAGCTGGAACACCTACCTCGCCGCCGGCGAGGAGACCTACTCCGAGCTGGAGCAGGAGGTGATTCCGGGACTCTTCTGACCACGGCTGTGATGCCCCGCCGCTCCCGCCCCGACACACTTCCCCGGTGCCGGGTCGAGCAGCGGAGGGGGATCAGAGCCGAAGGTCACCCCGAGAAAGATCATGAACCTCCGAGACATACACACCCCCGTCCTGCTCGAGCGCTGCATCGAGCTGCTCGCTCCCGCCCTCCAGGCGGACGGAGCGGTGCTCGTCGACGCCACCCTCGGGATGGGCGGGCACTCCGAGGCTCTGCTCGAGCGGTTCCCGAACATCCGCCTCGTGGGTCTCGACCGCGACACCGACGCCCTCCGCATCGCGGGGGAGCGGCTCGCCCGATTCAAGGACCGCATCACCCTCGTGCACACGGTCTACGACGAGATCGGCCTGCACGCGCAGGGCGCCGCGGGCATCCTGTTCGACCTCGGCGTCTCCTCCCTGCAACTCGACGAGGCCGAGCGCGGCTTCGCGTACTCGAAGGATGCGCCGCTGGACATGCGCATGGATCAGACGAAGGGCATCACCGCCGCCGAGGTCATCGCGACCTACAACGAGGGAAACCTCCGTCGCATCTTCGAGCGATACGGCGAGGAGAAACTGGCCGGCCGCTACGCGCGCTTCATCATCGATGCGCGGCAGAAGCAGCCGATCGCCCGATCGGGAGAGCTGGTCGAGATCCTCATCGCCGCGACACCGGCGGCCGCTCAGCGCGCGGGGCACCCCGCAAAGCGGGTGTTCCAGGCGCTGCGGATCGAGGTGAACGCCGAGCTCAACGTGCTCGCCGACGCCATCCCTTCCGCGATGGACGCGCTCGCGGTCGGCGGGCGGATCGTGGTCATGTCCTATCAGTCCCTCGAAGACCGCCTGGTCAAGCAGGCGTTCGCGGCGGGCGCGGCATCCACCGCTCCGAAGGGGCTGCCGGTCGAGCTTCCCGAGCACGCACCGAAGTTCCGCATCATCACGCGGGGAGCAGAGCTCGCCGACGACGAGGAGCGCGCGCGCAATCCGCGTGCGATCCCGGTACGGCTGCGCGCAGCCGAGAAGGTGCGGGAGAGCGCATGAGTCTGAACGCCGTCGTCCGCACGCCCAAGGTCGCCCCCGAGGCGCCGTCTCGGGCGCCCCGTGCGCGTCTCGAGCCGGTCACCGCGCCGCGGGCTCGACGCAAGCCGAAACTCGCCTACGCGCTCGTCGCGCTCGGGGGAGCGATGGCGATCGGCGCCGCGCAGATCGGGCTCTCGCTCGCGATCACCCAGGACTCCTTCACGCTGGCCTCCCTGTCGTCGCAGCAGGGGGATCTGAACCTGCGCACGCAGGCGCTGCAGGAGGAGCTCACCGGAGTGAGCTCCCCGCAGGCGCTGGCGACGGGCGCCTCCGCTCTCGGCATGGTCGTGGCGGGCGCTCCTTCGTACCTGCGGCTCAGCGACGGCGCCGTGATCGGTGCGGGCACCGGCGCGGGATGGGCCTCGACGGTCGATCCGAACGGAGCGGGAGCGGTGAGCAACTCCCTGTTGCAGGCGCCGACGAACGACGCGACCGACGGCCCCGTGACCGAGGACGCGACGACGCCCACAGAGCAGCTGCCGCCGGCGATCACCGACGGCCTTCCCAGCCCCACGACCCACTGACACCCACGACCACCATCTGACGGAGAGAGTCCATGACGACACGAGCCACCCGGAGTCCCCGGCGACGCACCGTCGTCGCACTCGCCGTCATCCTGTCGATCCTCTGCGTGTTCATCGTGCGCCTGGTCGACATCCAGGTCGTGAGCGCCGACGAGCACGTCAACCAGTCGCTGAAGTATCTCGGCGAGGGAGACTCCATCCCCGGGCAGCGCGGGGACATCGTGGACGCCGACGGCACGGTGCTCGCCGAGAGCGTCACGGTCTACGACTACGTCATGGACCCGAAGGCGATGAAGACGGTGGAGGACAACGAGAAGAACCCGCCGAAGCTCCCGTGGGCCGAGGCCTCCACGAAGATCGCCGAGATCATGGGCCTGAACGCCGACGAGCTGCGCGCAGGCGTCGCCGCCGCTCAGGCGGAGAACCCCGACACGCAGTGGTACCAGCTCGCCAAGAGCATGAACGCCGAACAGCACACGCAGCTGCGCGCACTCAAGTTGCCGTACCTCCACTTCGAGAAGCGCGAGAAGCGGGTGTACCCGAACGGCGCTGTCGCGGGCAACCTGCTCGGCTACCTCGACGGCTCCGGCACGGCTCAGGCCGGCGTCGAGAAGATGGAGGGACAGTGCCTCGCTCCCAGCAATGGTGAGAAGAGCTACCGCAAGGGCATGGACGGCGTCGTGATCCCCGGCAGCGAGCGCACGGTGGATGCGGTGAACGGCGGCACAGTGCAGCTCACGATCAACAGCGATCTGCAGTGGTACATGACGCAGATGATCGCGGAAGAGGCGCAGGCTCAGGGAGCACAGGGCGGCACCGTCACCGTCGTCGACGTCAAGACCGGCAAGATCCGCGTCGCCGCCGAGTGGCCGACGATGGACCCCAACGACCTCGATGCGTCCGCGCCGAGCACCTGGGGCAGCAAGCTCTTCACCTACCCCTTCGAGCCCGGTTCGACGTTCAAGGCGGTCACGGCTGCGGCGATCATGGAGAACGCCGGCGTGACGCCGACCAGCCCCACCGTCACCGCCTCCTCGAAGGAGAAGTTCGAGAACGGAGCCGTCATCAACGACGCCTTCGTGCACCCGACCTACAACTACACGCTCGCAGGGGCTCTGATCGACTCCTCGAACGTCGCGCTGTCGAAGTTCGGCACCATGGTCAGCCCCGACGTGCGCTACGACTACCTGCAGCGCTTCGGCGTCGGCACACCGACCGTCGGATTCCCGGCCGAGTCCGGCGGCGAACTGCACCCCACCAGCGAATGGGACAACCAGTCGCTGTACACCACGACCTTCGGCCAGCACTTCACCGTCACCGCTCCGCAGATCGCCGGCGCATACCAGGCCATCGCGAACGGCGGAGAGAAGATCGACCTCTCGCTCATCGAGTCGTGCACCGACGCCGCCGGCACCGTGCACGAGGCGGCTGCACCGAAGAAGGAGCAGATCATCAAGCCGGAGACGGCTGCGGAGCTCACGCGCATGCTGGAGAACGTCGCGGTGCAGGGTGGCAACGCCGAGCGGATCAAGGTTCCCGGCTACCGGGTGACCAGCAAGACCGGCACCGCGCAGATCCCCGACGGCAACGGAGGCTACAAGTCGGGCGTCTACTACACCAGCATGGTGGGCTTCGCGCCGGTCGACGATCCGCAGTACGTCGTGATCGTCACTCTCGACCAGCCGACTAGAGTTACATCGTCCGCTGCGACGGCATCCGCCTTCCAGAAGGCGATGACGCAGGTGATGAAGACCTACCGCGTGATGCCCTCGACCGTCCCCATGGACGCCCTTCTTCCCAAGTTCGAATAGCCGGCACCCCCATGCCGCGCCTGGAGATGTCATGATCGCCCTGTCGCTCGCTGAGATCGCCGCCATCCTCGGCGGTGAGCTGCGCCTCATCGGAACCGATACGGCGGAGACCGTCCTGGACGGTGTCGTCGACACCGACTCCCGCACGATGTCCGCGGGGTCGATCTTCGTCGCCAAGCCCGGCGCCGAGACCGACGGCCACCGCTTCGTCGGCGCGGCTGTGACCGCGGGCGCCCGCCTCGCCATCGTCGAGCATCCCGTGGACGAGCCGGTCTCGCAGATCGTCGTGGCCGACGCCGTCGCAGCCCTCGCCGATCTCGCCCGTGAGGTCGTCTCGCGCGTGCGCGCGCGGGGAGATCTCAAGATCGTCGGCATCACCGGATCCAACGGCAAGACCACGACGAAGAACTTCCTCGCGCGCATCGTCTCGGACGAGGGCGAGACGGTCGCCCCGATCAACTCGTACAACAACGAGGTCGGAGCGCCGGTGACGATGCTGCGCGTCACGGAGAGCACCCGGTACCTGGTCAGCGAGTTCGGGGCCGCCGCTCCCGGCAGCATCGCGCGTCTCGCGGGACTCGTCGAGCCCGACGTCGCCGTCGTCCTCATGGTCGGCATGGCGCATGCGGGCGGCTTCGGAGGCATCGAGGAGACCGCCAAGGCCAAATCGGAGCTGGTCGCCGCGGCGACGCCGAACGGGGTCGCCGTGCTCAACCTCGACGACCCGCGCGTCGCAGCGATGCGCGAGCTCGCCGAGTCCCGAGGCATGAGCGTCATCGGCTTCGGCCAGACCGCTGCGGCAGACGTGCGGGCCCACGACCTCGTCGTGTCGGCATCCGGAACCTCCTGCATCATCGAGGCGGACGGACAGCGGATGCCGCTGCACCTGCGCGTGCTCGGAGCCCATCACATCAACAACGCCCTCGCCGCGATCGCGGCAGCCGGAGCGCTCGGCATCCCGGCCGCCGATGCGATCGCCCGCCTGGAGACGCTCGACATCGCCGAGCGCTGGCGCATGCAGCCGATGGGCAACGACAGCATCCGCATCATCAACGACGCCTACAACGCGAGCCCCGACTCGATGGCGGCCGCCCTGAGGACCCTCGCGCAGATCACCGGACCGGGGGAGCGCACGGTCGCTGTCCTCGGCGCGATGAGCGAGCTCGGCGAGACCGCGGGCGAGGAGCACGACCGCATCGGCCTGCTCGCGGTGCGACTCAACATCCAGCGCATCGTCGTGGTCGGGCCCGAGGCGCGTCGACTGTATCTCTCCGCCGTCGGCGAGGGGTCATGGGACAGCGAGGCCGTGCACCTGCCGGATCAGGATGCGGCATTCGAGTATCTGCGCACCGAGCTGCGCGACGGGGACAGGGTCCTCGTGAAGTCATCAAACTCCGTAGGCCTCAGGCATCTCGGCGATCGTCTGGGAGAATTGTTCTCGTGAGGTCTCTCATCATCGCGGCGGCGATCTCGCTCGCCTTCACCCTGTTCCTGACCCCCGTCTTCCTGAGACTCTTCCGGAAGTGGGGATGGGGGCAGGTCATCCGCACCCCCGAGGCGGTCGAGAACCCCAGCCACGAGGCCAAGCGCGGCACCCCGACGATGGGCGGCGTGATCTTCATCGTCGGCACCATGGTCGGCTACTTCGCTGGTGTCTTCGCCGGCGGGCGGGTCCCCGCGCTCTCGTCGATCCTGGTGATCTGGCTCATGGTCGGCTTCGGGGTCGTGGGGTTCATCGACGACTACATGAAGGTCCGCAGCCAGCGCAGCCTCGGCCTGTCGGGCTGGCGCAAGGTGATCGGCCAGCTGCTCGTCATCGTGCCCTTCGGCATCGTCGCGCTCAACTTCCCGAACCACGCTGGGCAGACTCCGGCGTCCGGGGCCGTCTCGCTGTTCCGCGACATCCCGTGGCTCAACTTCTTCGCGTTCGCCGCTGTCATCGGCTGGGCGCTCTACCTCGTCTGGATCTCGGTGATCGGCGTCGCCACGTCGAACAGCGTGAACCTCACCGACGGGCTCGACGGCCTCGCGGCCGGCGCCGGCATCATCGTCGTCGGCGCCTACGGCCTCATCTCCTTCCGACAGTTCCAGCAGTCCTGCGTCGGCGAGTCGATCGAGAAGGCCGCCCTCGGAGGCTGCTACGAGGTGCGCGATCCGCTGGATCTCGCGATCGTCGCCGCCGCGTTCGCCGCCGGCCTCATCGGCTTCCTGTGGTGGAACGCCCCCAAGGCCAAGGTGTTCATGGGCGACGTCGGCTCGATGGCGATCGGCGGCGTGATCACCGCGATGGCGATCCTCACCCGCACCGAGCTGCTCCTGTTCGTGATCGCCGGCGTCTTCGTGCTCTCCTCCGGCTCGGTCATCCTGCAGCGCACCTACTTCAAGATCACGCGTGGCAAGAGGCTCTTCCTCATGAGCCCCTTCCACCACCATCTCGAGATGCGCGGCTGGTCCGAGGTCACGATCGTCGTGCGGATGTGGATCATCGCCGGACTCCTCGCGGTGACGGCGGTGGGCCTGTTCTACGTGGAGTGGCTGACGCGTGTCAGCTGAACGCCTCTCGACCCTGACGAGCTGGCACTCCGACTGGTCCGGTCTGCGGGTCGCCGTGCTCGGACTGTCGATGACGGGCTTCTCCGTCGCTGACACCCTCGGCGAGCTGGGCGCCGACGTCCTCGTCCTCAGCGAGTCCGCCGAGGAGGAGTACGCGCGACTGCTCCCGGTGATCGGCGTGCGCCTCGAGCTGGGCTCCCTCTCCGAGGTGCCCGAGGCGCTCGAGAGCTTTGACGCCGACGTCGTGATCGCCTCGCCGGGGTTCTCTCCGTCGCATCCGGTGATCCGCTGGGCGCAGGAGTCGGGGATCGCGATCTGGGGTGACATCGAACTCGCCTGGCGCGTGCGCGACAAGGTGACCCGTGCGGATGGCACTCCGGCGGAGTGGGTCCTCATCACGGGCACGAACGGCAAGACCACGACGACGCAGCTCACGGCATCCCTCCTCGTCGAGGGCGGGCTGCGAGCCGCGCCGTGCGGCAACATCGGAGTGCCCGTGCTCGACGCCGTGCGCGACCCCGCCGGGTTCGACGTGCTCGTCGTGGAGCTCTCCAGTCACCAGCTCTGGTACATCGGCCAGTCGAGCGCGGAGGGCCAGCTGTACCCGTACGCATCGGTGTGCCTGAACCTCGCCGACGACCATCTCGTCTGGCACGGCAGCGCCGACGCCTATCGCGAGGCGAAGGCGTACGTGTACCGCAACACCAGGGTCGCGTGCGTCTACAACAAGGCGGATGAGGCGACGAGGCGGATGGTCGAGGACGCCGATGTGATCGAGGGGGCGCGAGCGATCGGCTTCGACCTCGGCACCCCCGGCCCCAGCGACCTCGGCGTCGTGGAGGGACTGCTCGTCGACAGGGCCTTCCTCGACGATCGCGCGCGCAGCGCCCTCGAGCTCACGACCCTGCGAGATCTCGACGACGTCGGCCTCGCCGCGCCGCACATCGTGCAGAACATCCTCGCCGCGAGCGCGCTCGCTCGGTCCCTCGGCGCGGAGCCCGAGGCGATCCACTCCGCGCTGCAGAAGTTCCGTCTGGACGCCCATCGCATCCAGGTGATCGCGCGGCACGCGGGCATCACGTGGGTCGACGACTCCAAGGCCACGAACCCGCACGCCGCGGCGTCGTCCCTGCGCGCCTACCCCGGCGCTGTCTGGGTGGTCGGCGGCGATCTCAAGGGCGTCGACATCGCTGAACTGGTCGCCGACGTGGGCGGCACCGCCCGTGCGGCCGTGGTGATCGGCGTCGAGCGCGAGGCCGTCGTCGCGGCATTCCGGCGACACGCGCCGACAGTGCCGGTGTTCGAGGTGGATGCTGGCGAGACTGGACAGGTCATGAACCGCGTCGTGGAGATCGCTGCGGGGATCGTCGACGAGGGCACTGTACTGCTGGCCCCCGCCGCGGCATCCTTCGATCAGTTCTCCAGTTACGCGGATCGCGGCCACCGCTTCGCCGAAGCGGTGCGGGAATGGATCGACCGGGGGAGCACCGATGACGCAGGTGGCTCGCACACCTCGCTCTGATCCCGCGCGCTCCGAGTCGCGCGGTCTCGCCGCCAGGGTCTCGCTCGGTCGCCGGTTCACTCCGGTGTCGACCGAGTTCATGATGATCGCGTCGACGGCTCTGCTGCTCACGATCTTCGGCCTGGTGATGGTGCTGTCGGCGACGAGCGCCGTCGCCGTGTCCAAGGGCGAGAACCCCATGGACGGCGCGCTCCGCCAGGGCATCTTCGCAGTGCTCGGCATCCCGCTGATGTTCGTCATCTCACGGTTCCCGATCGACTTCATCAAGAAGATGGCGTGGCCCGCCCTGTTCGGCGCCATCGCACTTCAGTTGTTGGTCTTCACCCCACTCGGCAAGGCCGACGGCGGCAACAGGAACTGGATTCTCGTCGGAGGTTTCACCCTCCAGCCCTCGGAGTTCCTCAAGCTCGCTCTCGCTCTCTGGATCGCCTACGTGCTGCTGCGCAAGCGGACCATGCTCGGCACCTGGCATCAGGTGTTCATCCCGGTCGTTCCGGTCGGGGCGCTGGCGATCGGCACGGTCCTCGCAGGCAAAGACCTCGGCACGGCGATGGTGCTCGTGCTCATCCTCCTCGGCTGTCTGTTCTTCTCCGGGGTGAAGCTGCGGCTGTTCATCATCCCGGTGCTGCTCGGCGTGCTCTCGGTGGTCCTCCTCGCGGTGACCAGCACCGACCGGATGCGCCGCATCACCGCGGTCTGCTCCGACATGAACAACTACACCGGCGACTGCTACCAGTCGATCCACGGCATGTGGGGAATGGCATCCGGGGGGATCTTCGGCGTCGGACTCGGCAACTCCCAGGAGAAGTACGGCTGGTTGCCGGCCGCCGGAAACGACTTCATCTTCGCGATCGTCGGCGAGGAGCTCGGGCTCATCGGATGCCTCGTGGTGCTCGCCCTGTTCGCCACCTTCGCTGTCGGCGTGTTCCACATCATCCGCAAGACGCAGGATCCGTTCATCCGGGTCGCCGCCGGCGGAATCACGGTGTGGATCGTCGGCCAGGCGATCTTCAACATCGGCGTCGTGATCGGGCTCTTCCCGGTCATGGGCGTGCCGCTGCCCTTCATGTCGCAGGGCGGTACGGCGCTGCTCGCCGTGCTCATCGCGTGCGGCGTGCTGCTGGCCTTCGCACGCACGATCCCCGCAGCCGAGCGGGGTAAAGTCACACGGTGACCACGTACCTTCTCGCCGGCGGGGGCACCGCCGGCCACGTCAATCCCCTGCTCGCCGTCGCCGATGGGCTGCGCGAGCGGGACGCCGACGCATCCGTCCTGGTGCTGGGCACGGCCGAAGGCCTCGAGGCCCGTCTCGTCCCCGCCCGCGGCTATGAGCTGCTGATCGTCGCCAAGGTGCCGTTCCCACGTCGCCCGAACGGGCAGGCCCTCGCGTTCCCCGGACGCTTCCGCCGTGCGATCGCACAGGTGCGGGAGCACATCCGGACGCACAGCGTCGACGTCGTGGTGGGCTTCGGCGGCTACGCCTCGGCTCCGGCCTACGTGGCGGCGCGCCGAGAAGGCGTTCCCTTCGTCGTGCACGAGGCCAACGCGAAGCCCGGACTCGCGAACGTGCTCGGCGCACGCCGTGCCGCCGCGACGGGAGTCGCCTTCGACGGCACCCCGCTGCGGGGGAGCGAAGTGGTGGGCATGCCGCTGCGCCGCGAGGTCATCGAGCTCGATCGCGCCGCTCGCCGCGCCGAGGCCGCCGAGTACTTCGGCCTCGACGAATCCCGCCCCGTGCTCCTCGTCTTCGGCGGATCGCTCGGGGCGCAGCGTCTCAACGAGGCGCTGGCGGGCTCGTGGGGCGACATCCTCGCGTCCGGGTGGCAGCTGCTGCACGTCACGGGGGAGCGCAGCGACCTGGCGGACCCCGGAGTGCCCGGATACGCGCTGCGGCGCTACGTCGACCGGATGGACCTCGCGTTCGCCCTGGCCGATCTGATCGTCTCCCGCTCCGGAGCCGCGACCGTGAGCGAGGTGAGCGCCCTCGGCATCCCCGCGCTCTATGTGCCGTACTCGGTGGGCAACGGGGAGCAGCGCCTCAACGCCGCCTCCGCTGTGGCCGCAGGCGCCGCTGAGCTGCTGGACGACCCGACCTTCGACGCCGACGCTGTGCGCCGCATCGTCGTGCCGCTCCTCGGCGACTCCGGGCGGATCGCGCGCATGGCCGCGGCCGCCGAGCGCGTCGGAACCCGCAGCGGCACTGACAACGTCATCGCCCTCATCGACCGCGCGCTCGACGCCTCGAACTAAACTGAGACGGACATGATCAGACCCGACCTCTCCCTCCCGATCCCCGCGAACATCACCTCCGCGCATTTCATCGGCATCGGCGGTTCCGGTATGAGCGGCCTCGCCCGGATGTTCCTCGACGCCGGCATCCGCGTCTCCGGTTCCGACCGTGCGGACAGCGACAACCTGCGCGCCCTCGCCGCGGCAGGGGCCACCGTGCACGTCGGACACGACGCCGCCCACCTGGGCGACGCCGACACCGTGGTGCACACCGGAGCGATCTGGCCGGAGAACCCGGAGTTCCTCCTCGCCAAGGAGCGCGGGCTGCACGTCATCCACCGTTCGCAGGCCCTGCACTGGCTCATCGGCTCGCGTCGACTGGTCTCGGTCGCGGGAGCCCACGGCAAGACCACCTCGACCGGCATGATCGTGACGGCGCTGCAGGCACTGGGCGCCGACCCCAACTTCGTCAACGGCGGCGTGATCGAGCAGCTCGGCCTCTCCAGCGCCACCGGAGCGGACGACCTCTTCGTCATCGAGGCCGACGAGTCCGACGGCACCTTCCTGCTGTACGACACCGCGGTGGCTCTCATCACGAACGTCGACCCCGATCACCTCGACCACTACGGCTCCGACGAGGCCTTCCACGACGCCTTCGTGCGGTTCGCCGATGCCGCGTCCGAGGCCGTCGTGATCTCCAGCGACGACGCGGGCGCTCTGCGCGTGGGTGCGGGACTCTCGCACCGCAACGTCATCACGTTCGGGCAGGCCGACGACGCCGACGTGCGCGTCTCCGACGTCGTCGCCGCGGGGCCGGTCGCCGCGACGATCACGCGCGGTGACGACAGCGTCCGGCTGCAGCTCGCGGTCCCGGGGCTGCACAATGCGATCAACGCCGCGGGCGCCATCGCGGTGCTGGGCGCACTCGGCTACGGCCTCGAGGAGTCCGCCCGTGCCGTCGAGGGCTTCGCCGGCACGGTTCGCCGCCTCGAGAAGCACGGCGTCGAACGGGGCGTGTCCGTCTACGACGATTACTCGCACCACCCGACCGAGGTGCGCGCAGCGCTTGAGGCGATGCGTTCCATCGCCGACGGCGGACGTGTCATCGCGATCCAGCAGCCGCACACGTACTCGCGCACGCAGCACATGTTCCGCGAGTTCGCCGAGGTCCTCGAGCACTACGCCGACCACACCGTCATGCTCGACGTGTACGGCGCGCGCGAAGACCCGGTGCCCGGCGTGACGGGCGAGCTCGTCAGCGACGCCTTCCAGGATCAGGGCAACGTGCACTACGTCGCCGACTGGCAGCAGGCGGCCGACTACACGGCGAGCGTCGCACGCGACGGCGACTTCGTGGTCACTCTCGGATGCGGCAACGTGTACCAGATCATCCCGCAGGTCCTCGAGTCTCTGCGCGCGTCGTCAGAGGACTGAGCCGATGCGTCGCCCCGCTCCGCTCCCGGCCGTGCGGGAGAACCCGGACGAGAAGGAGACTCCGCTGCGGCCGGTCTCCCGCATCCGGGGGCGCGCAGAGGCGGATGCCGTATCCGAAGACCTGAACGATATCGACGAGGCGAGCTCGGGGCTGGAGCCCGAGGTGCAGCCGACATCGGCGCGCGACGTCTGGCGCGCTGCTCGCGCTCGTCGCAAGGCGCTCCGCGCCGAGATCCGCCGCTTCACCCAGCGCTCCCGGCGCCGCAGGATCATCTGGCTCAGCGTGATCGGCGCCGTGCTTCTGCTCATCGGCGGCAGCGTCGCTGCGGCGTACAGCCCCCTGTTCGCGGTCCAGCGGATCACGGTCGTCGGTGCGACGACGCTGGACCCGGCTGCCGTCGAGGCCGCGCTCGCGGACCAGATCGGCACGCCGCTGGCGCTGGTCAGCACGAGCGAGGTCAAGGCCGCTCTCCTCGCGTTCCCCCTCATCGAGACGTATGCGCTCGAGGCGAAGCCGCCGAACGATCTGACGGTCCGGATCGTCGAGCGCACGCCGATCGGCGTCATCCGCTCCGACGCCGGGTACACCCTCGTCGATGCGGCAGGGGTCGCCCTCGCGACGACGACGGATCAGCCCCCGGGGCAGCCGCTGCTCGACATCGACGGCGGCATCGACTCCCGCGCGTTCGAGAGCACGGGGCTCGTCATCCGGTCCCTCCCCGCCGACGTCCGGGCTGCACTGACGGGGGTTCGTGCGAGCACGGCGGACGACGTGACCCTCACGCTGAACAGCGGGCTCACGGTCATCTGGGGGAGCTCCGACGAGTCGGCGCTGAAGGGCCTGACACTCGCAGCCGCGATGGCCGCGAACCCCGGCGCCGCATCGATCGACGTCACCTCGCCGCACGTCGCCGTCATCGGCTGACCGCGCTGCGGTCGCGTGATCGGCGAATCGGCACGCCAAACAGACGACACGCCCGTGTCGCTGCGGGCGCGCGCGTATGCGGCGCTTACCTTCGAACAAGAGAAACCAATACCGGGAAATACTTTACACCTCTAGTTGAGGTTTAAGGTTCAACCCTCGGTATTCGTCAGAAATCCAGGCTCGAATACTTCGGAGGCCGGCCATGAGCCAGAACCAGAACTACCTCGCCGTGATCAAGGTCGTCGGCGTCGGCGGTGGCGGCGTCAACGCCGTGAATCGCATGATCGATCTCGGCCTGCGCGGTGTCGAGTTCATCGCAGTCAACACCGACGCCCAGGCGCTGCTCATGAGCGACGCCGACGTCAAGCTCGACGTGGGCCGCGAGCTCACGCGCGGCCTCGGCGCCGGCGCCGACCCCGAGGTGGGTCGACGTGCGGCGGAGGACCACGCCGAGGAGATCGAGCAGGCGCTCACCGGCGCCGACATGGTCTTCGTCACCGCGGGCGAGGGCGGCGGAACCGGCACCGGCGGCGCACCCGTCGTCGCGCGCATCGCCAAGTCGATCGGCGCACTGACCATCGGTGTCGTGACCAAGCCGTTCTCCTTCGAGGGGCGTCGTCGGCAGAGCCAGGCCGAGGCCGGCGTCGCGAAGCTCAAGGAAGAGGTCGACACCCTCATCGTCGTCCCGAACGACCGACTGCTGGAGATCAGCGACCGCGGCATCTCGATGATCGAGGCCTTCGCGACGGCAGACCAGGTGCTCCTCGCCGGTGTGCAGGGCATCACGGACCTCATCACGACTCCCGGTCTGATCAACCTCGACTTCGCCGACGTGAAGTCGGTCATGCAGGGCGCGGGCTCCGCGCTCATGGGCATCGGCTCCGCCCGCGGCGCCGATCGTGCGATCAAGGCCGCCGAGCTCGCGGTCGAGTCGCCGCTGCTCGAAGCGTCGATCGAGGGCGCGCACGGTGTGCTCCTCTCGATCCAGGGCGGTTCGAACCTCGGCATCTTCGAGATCCACGACGCGGCCGACCTCGTCAAGGAAGCCGCTCACCCCGAGGCGAACATCATCTTCGGAACGGTCATCGACGACACCCTCGGCGACGAGGTGCGCGTGACCGTGATCGCGGCGGGCTTCGACGGCGGAGAGCCGTCGCTGCGCCTCGACCCGATGGTCGTGTCCCGCCCGGCGACGACGACGCTGCCGGAGGTCGCCCTCACCGAGGAGCCCGAGAGCGCATCGTCCGAGAAGGTCGACGCCGAGCCGGTGCAGCGCTTCACCACGACGAGCATCGAGCCCGCCATCGTCGACGACGACATCGACATCCCCGAATTCCTGAAGTGACCGACCTGGGAGCGCGGCTGTCGGCGATCGACGAGCAGATCGCCGACGCCGCGCGCCTGGCCGGAAGGGGCGCGGACGAGATCACCCGCATCGTCGTCACGAAGTTCCACCCGGCATCCCTCGTTCGCGAACTCCACGGCCTCGGCGTTCGCGAGGTGGGGGAGAACCGGCAGCAGGAGCTCAGCGCGAAGAGCGTGGAGCTGTCCGAGCTTGACGACCTGCGCTGGCACTTCATCGGGCAGGCGCAGACCAACAAGGCGTCGGCGATCCGGCGCAGTGCTCAGGTCGTGCACTCCATCGATCGCGATCGGCTGGCGGATGCGCTGCACCGAGCGGCCGAGGACGACACTGTGCTCGATGTCCTGGTGCAGGTGAACCTCACCGACGACGTCGGACGCGGAGGCGTCGCTCCCGACGCCGCTGCCGCTCTTGCCGAGCACGTGATGACCCTCCCCTCCCTTCGTCTGCGCGGGGTCATGGCGGTCGCACCGCTCGACGAGGAACCGGCATCCGCCTTCGCACGTCTGCGCGGCGTCGCCGACGGCATCCGCGCACTCGACCCATCCGCCACCTGGATCTCCGCCGGCATGACCGGCGACTTCGTCGAGGCGATACAGGCGGGCGCGACACACCTGCGGATCGGCTCCGCAATCACCGGACCCCGGCCAGACCGGGGTTAACCTGTCACAAGACCAACCCGAATCGTTCGAACCGGAGGACACAATGGGTAACCCGCTGAAGAAGACCATGGTGTATCTCGGCCTCGCCGACGAGGAAGAGGTCTACGAAGAAGAGACGCAGGCACCGGCCCGCTCCCACCGGGAGCGCGAGCGCGCGAGCGAAGAGCCGACCCCGGCTCCCATCACGCCGCTGCGCCGCCCGGTCGCCGTGCGTCAGCCCGCAGGAGGGGCAGTGAACGAGATCCTCACCGTGCACCCGAAGCAGTACCGCGACGCTCAGCTCATCGCTGAGAGCTTCCGCGAGGGTGTGCCGGTCATCATCAACCTCTCGCAGATGAGCGACGCCGACGCGCGGCGTCTCATCGACTTCGCCAGCGGGCTCTCGCTCGGCCTCTACGGCCGTATCGAGCGGGTCACCTCGAAGGTGTTCCTGCTGTCTCCGGAGAACATCGCGATCTCCGGTCACGGGGGAATCGCGCACGCAGACGCCGAGTCTGCGGGCTTCGATCAGTCGTAGCCCGTGGAGCTGGTCTCCGTCGTCGCCAGCATCGTCCACCTGGCGTTGCTGCTGTACCTTCTGGTTCTCTTCGCGCGCCTGATTCTCGACTACATCCCGATGTTCAACAGGGAATGGCGTCCCAAGGGCGCCGGCCTCGTCGCCGCCGAGTTCGCCTACACGCTGACGGACCCGCCGATCCGGTTCTTCCGGCGGTTCATCCCTCCGCTGCGCATCGGCTCGATCTCCTTGGACTTCGGCTTCTCGCTGACGATCCTCGTCGTGCTGATCCTCATGAACATCGTGCGGATCTTCATCTGAGAGATTCCCGACTTTCGTCGCGCCCTGGTGTTGCGGCGTCGCGGCTGACAGGAGCGAGGACTATGCTTGGCTCCCAGGTGCGCGCCCCGGGTTCGCGCCACATCACGACCGCGCCATTCACAACTGGCAACCGAAATCATCGAAGGAGCCACCATGGCACTCACCCCGGATGACGTCGTCACCAAGCAGTTCCAGCACGTCCGCTTCAAGGACGGCTTCGACCCGGACGAGGTGGACGACTTCCTCGACGAGATCGTCATCGAGTGGCGCAAGGCCATCGAGGAGAACACCGAGCTGAAGGCGAAGCTCGCCGCCTACGAGTCCGGCGCAGCGCCCGCAGAGGCCGCGCCTGTCGCCGAGGCTCCCGCCCCCGCTCCCGTCGCAGAGGTGCCCGCTCCGGTCGCCGCAGAGCCCGCTCCGTCCGGCTCCGCCACGGCTACCGCCGGCATCATCGAGCTCGCGCAGCGTCTGCACGACGAGCACGTCGCCGAGGGTGAGGCGAAGCGCAACCAGCTCATCGCCGACGCCGAGAACGAGGTCAACCGCATCCGCACCGAGGCTGAGGCGAAGCAGCGCGAAGAGACCGCTCGTCTCGAGCGCGAGCGCAACACGCTCGAGGCCCGCATCACCGAGCTCCGCAACTTCGAGCGCGATTACCGTTCGCAGCTGCGCGGCTACATCGAGGGTCAGCTCCGCGACCTCGACGAGAAGTCGGCGTCGACGGACTCCACGCCGGTCTCCGCGATCGGTCTGTAAGGCGCCCTCTTGTCAGGACGCCGTCCCCTTCGTCGGTCGGCGGCCGGTGCGATCGTTGCGATTCTCGCAGCGGTCGTGCTGGCCGCCGATCAGTTTGTGAAGCACCTCACCATCGAGAACCTCCCCAAAGAGGAGGCCGTACCGGTCCTGGGTGACTTCCTGCAGCTCTTCTACATCCGCAACTCCGGCGCCGCGTTCTCGCTCGGCTCCGAGGTCACGTGGATCTTCACGATCGCGCTCACCGTGGTCGCGGGCGTGATCGTCTGGAAGGCCTTCGGCCTGCGTTCGCGCCTGTGGGCCGTCGTGCTCGGCGCGCTGCTCGGCGGCGTGCTCGGAAACCTCACCGATCGCCTGTTCCGCGAGCCCGGCTTCGGCGTCGGGCACGTCGTCGACATGATCTCCATGCCGTGGATGCTCCCGGCGATCTTCAACGTCGCGGACATCTTCATCGTCACCGGCATGATCTCCGTCGCCCTGCTGGTCGTGTTCGGACTGCGCTTCGACGGCACGCGTGAGCGGGATCACGTCGTCGTCGAGACCGACGAGGAGGCCGAGGCGGTCGCGATCGCCGAGCGTCGTGCAGAGGGCCAGGATCGCGTCGACGGAGAACCCGGCGACGACGCGCCCTCCGAGAGCCGCTGACCGTGGAATCGCGGTCCCTCCCGGTCCCGGACGGGCTCGACGGCGTACGCGTCGATGCGGCTCTCGCGAAGATGCTCGGGTTCTCCCGAACCTTCGCCGCCGACGTCGCGGCCGCGGGCGGTGTGCGGCTCGACGGCGCGCTTCTCGACAAGTCCGATCGCCTTCGCGCTGGCGGCTGGCTGGACGTCGAGTGGCAGCCGAAGGAGGAGCCGCGGATCGTGCCGATCGCCGTTCCTGAGCTCGGCATCGTGTACGACGACGATGACATCGTCGTCGTCGACAAGCCCACCGGCGTCGCGGCGCACCCTTCTCTGGGCTGGGAGGGACCGACCGTCGTCGGCGCACTGGCCGCGGCCGGCTTCCGCGTGGCGACGACGGGCGCCCCCGAGCGTCAGGGCGTCGTCCATCGGCTCGACGTCGGCACCAGCGGCCTCATGGTCGTCGCGAAGACGGAGTCCGCGTACACCGCCCTGAAGCGGGCCTTCAAGGAGCGTACGGTCGAGAAGATCTACCACGCGGTCGTGCAGGGGCACCCCGACCCGCTGGTCGGGACGATCGACGCCCCGATCGGACGGCATCCGAACCATTCGTGGAAGTTCGCCGTCACGCCGGACGGCAAGTCGTCGGTGACCCACTACGAGACCCTCGAGGCGTTCCCCGGCGCCTCTCTGCTCGAGATCCATCTCGAGACGGGGCGCACGCACCAGATCCGCGTGCACATGGCCGCTCTGCGGCATCCGTGCGTGGGCGACCCGCTCTACGGCGCCGATCCGACTCTCTCCGCGCGGCTGGGACTCACCCGCCAGTGGCTGCACGCCCACCAGCTGGGGTTCGCCCATCCCGCGACGGGGGAGTGGGTGCAGTTCGAGTCGCCGTACCCCGCGGACTTCCGGCACGCGCTCGCTGTGCTGCGCGGCGAAGTCGGCGTCTAGAAGCGGGCTCTCCCTGCGGCGTCCACGACGCCGTCCAGTGTCTGCTCCAGGAACTCGACGACCGCGTCGTCATCGGCGCGGCGATCGACGATGAGCTCGAGCAGGGTCTCCTCGGTGAACGACACCCACGCGCGCAGCGCCACCCGGAGCGCCGCGGAGTCGGGTATGCCGAGTTCGGTGAAGGCCTCGAGGAGGCGCAGGGCGTTCAGCTCGCGCGACTCGTCGACGATCGCGCGCACGGCGGAGTCGCCGCTGGCGACGCCCCGGACGAGCGAGGAGAACGTCCCGCTGTGCTCGCGGACGAATCCGGCGATGCGCAGGAGCGTGTCGTGGATGCGCTCGCGCGGCGGCAGGTCAGGGCGGGGCTCGCTGGCAAGGAGGAGGCTGTCGCGCGCGGTGGTCACGATCGCGCGTTCCACGCCCTGCCTGCTGTCGAAGTAGTGGAAGATCAGTGCCTTGGACACTCCCGCGCGGGCGGCGAGCTCCTCGATCGTCAGCTCCTCCAGCGGGTGCTCGGCGAGAAAGCCCACTCCGATGGCGATGAGCTGCGCGCGGCGCTGATCGGGGCTGAGGCGAGATCGCTGCTCGGAGGACATGCGAGAAGCCTAGCCAGAATGGTATTGACTCCTGGTCAATTGTGCCTAGTATCGAGATATCGCGTGGACGCCGTCGTCCGTGCGAAGGAGGAGGATCGATGAAGTTCCCGAAGCTCTCTCAGGCGGTGTCGAAAGCCACGGCATCTCACGCCGGCCGGATCACGCTCGTCGCCGTCCCCGTCGGCATCGTCGCGGCATCCCTGCTCGGGGGAGTGGCGCAGGGCGCCGTTCCCGTGTCGTTCGCCGTGTCGGGAAGCCAGTTCCAGATCGGCGCCAGCCAGCTCGAAGGCACCGGCTTCTCGCAGTACGCGGGAGTGGCGACCGACTCCGAGGGCGTCGAGCACACGGTCGCGATCGCGAACATCAAGAGCGCGACGCTGAGCGATCTCTGCCAGTCCGTCATCACGGAGACGCCCCTCGGCACGGTCGGAGTGCTCATCAAAGCGGGTGGCGGCGGCAACCCGGCGACCGCGAGCGATCTGCAGATCGGCATGACCGGACTCAAGGGCGATGCCTCCTTCGGCAAGATCAGGATCGGCGTCGACGCCTCCACGGTCAACACCGAGGCCAAGGGCAGCGCCGGCGACTTCGCCCAGGACTCCGACACGGTCTCGATCAAGAACCTGCAGCAGACGGCATGGAGCACCCAGGCGTCCGTGTTCACTCTGACCGGGATGACGCTCGAGCTCACGGACGGTTCGCAGGGATGCTTCTGAACGGAGCGGATGCCGTGATCGATGAGGAAGCCGCAATGGTTCCTGCCGAGCCCGGAGGATTCCGATCCTGGCGCAGGCGGCGCCCCTTCATCGGCGGGGTGCTCGTCGCGCTCGGCGGCGTGGAGATGTTCTTCTCCGGGCAGCTGGACATCGGGCACCTGCACGTGCAGATGGGCATCGAGGGCATGCAGGCCACGATCATCCCTGTGCTCCTGCTGCTGCTCGGCATCCTCGCCATCGCGATGCCGACGCATCACATCTTCTACGGCGTCATCGCCCTCGCCGTCGCGATCTATTCGCTGATCGGGGTGAACCTCGGCGGTTTCCTGATCGGCATGCTGCTCTCGACGGTCGGCGGAATCCTCGTCGTGGCCTGGATGGGACCGAAGGCGACATCCGCGGCGGCGCCGGACGGAGCGGACGAGGTGACGACGTCGTGACCTCCCGCCGCCTGAGCCTCGCCGCTCTGCTGGTGGCGTCCCTGGTCGTGATGCCGTCGATCCTCGGCGCCGCGGCGGCGCCGCAGTACCGCGACGCCGGCTTCTGCATCCCCCTGATCTACTGCCCGACACCCTCGCCGAGCCCGACACCCTCGGCGCCGTCCCCGACGGATCCTGCGCCGCCCACCGCCCCGGAGACGCCCACGGTTCCGACACCCTCCGTCGGTCCGGTGGCCCCCGTCGATCCGTCAGCGACACCGGAGCCGTCCGAGCCCGTGCCTGCGCCGATCGACGAGGGCGCGCCGGTGTTCACGGGCACGCCCGCGTCGATGGGGTCGAGCTCCCTCTCGTTCGCGGGGCTGAAGGGGATATCGATCGTCAGCGTGCCGACGGTCGGCGGAGGCAGCGTCCGCGCGCTGAAGATCACCGCCGACTCCATCACGATCGAGGGCTTCTCCCTCACCGTGCGGCCGCCGAACGGACCGGGCCTGGTCACGACGGCCGACACCATGTCCCTGCAGGGCGACGTCACCGTCTACATCGGGTCGGTGACCGCTTCGTCGATGGGCGGCGCCCCGCTGACGCTCGGCACCGACACGCCACCGCCGCTCACCGACGTCGAGCCGGGGCTGCTGAACGTCAGCATGGGCCTCGTGGGCAGCATCGCGGATCGGATCACCTACTCGAACACCGATCAGCGCATCGTCGCGGCGAAGTAGAAGGCATGTCGGAGGCGTGCGCGAGACTGGGCGCATGAGCATCGAGGTGCGTCCGGCGACCGAGTTCGACGATGTGGCGCTGCTCGTCGGCCCCAAGAAGCCGACGTCCAACGTGTGCTTCTGCCTGAGCTACCGGATCGGGAACAAGGAGAACGTCTCCCTTCGCGGCCCCGAGCGCGCAGAACGGGTGCGCGGGCTGTGCCACCAGGATCCGCCGCCCGGGGTCATCGCCTATCTCGACGGGGAGCCGGTGGGGTGGGCCGCGCTCCACCCGCGGCGGGACACGAGCTTCGCGACCAATCGGCTCATCCCGCAGGTCGACGATCTCGACGTGTGGTCGCTGTGGTGCTTCCGGGTGCGTCCCGGGTTCCGCAAGCAGGGTGTCTCGCACGCCCTGATCCAGGGCGCGATCGCTTACGCGCGCGAGAGAGGCGCCCCTGCCGTCGAGGGGTATCCGGTCGACAACGACGGCGAGAAGGTGAACCTGACGATGGCCTACGTCGGCACGAGGAGCCTCTTCGAACAGGCGGGTTTCACGAAGGCCGCCGAGACCGGGTCGGTGCTCGACGGGTACCCACGGGTGCTGATGAGACTCGACCTGAGGTGAATCTCCTGTGAATGGAGAAAACGTGAACTCATCGGAGACGCTCAGACAATAGACAGTGTGAGCACAGACAGCGAGATCATCCAACGATCTCTTCATCAGCCGGCGGCGTTCGCAGAGCTCTTCGATCGGCACGCGCGTACGATCAACGCGTTCGCGACCTATCGTGTCGGCCGCGGAGCGGCGGAGGACGTGCTGAGCGAGACGTTCCTCGTGGCGTTCCGCAGGCGCGCCGACTTCGACGTCGATGCCGAGTCCGCCTCGCCGTGGCTGCTGGGGATCGCGTCCCGCCTGATCCGCAGGCATCGTGCCGTGGAGGCGAAGCAGTGGCTGTCGTTCGCGGCATCCGTCTCGCGGCAGGATCACTCATCGCTTGGAGGGTTGGAGGATGCGATGGCTCGCGTCGACGCCGAGCGGGAGGTCGCGACGCTCAAGACGCGCATCGCCGCATTGGCCCCCAAAGATAGGGAGACCCTCTTGCTCTACGCGTGGGAGGGGTTGAGCTACGACGAGATCGCGGTCGCACTCGACGTCCCTGTCGGCACTGTGCGTTCGCGGTTGAACAGGGTGCGCAGACGTCTGGACCCCGAGCGCAGGATCCGCGCATTCGAGAAGCAGGAGCAGAAGGGAGAGTCCGTTGGACGTGTTTGAGAAGGTGCGGGAGACCAAGCCGGAGATCGATGGCGCCGACGAGAACCTCAGCGCGGCGCGCTCGCTTCTCATGGCGGAGATACGGGGGGAGCAAAGGCCCGCGAGAACCCGAGTGGCACGCCGCCCGTGGATTGTCGCCGGATCACTTGTCGCCGGAGGCGCGGCCGTGACGGCCGGTGTGATCCTGGGGTCCATGATGTCGGCACCGGAACCCGTGAGCCATGCGAATCCAACGAACCGGCCGGCACACAGTGCGGAACCTACACGGACCCCTGCGGAATCGTCGCCGACCCCGCAGCCGCTGACGGTGAAGGGCGTGCTCATGGGCGCAGCGAGCGCCTCCGCAGCGCACGAGTCCCCGGTCGCCGGTCCTGGGCAGTATCTCAAGATCGAGCACCAGACGCGCCATCTCGTTCTCTGGTCGCCGGATGAGCCGGTGAATGCAACCCGTGAGCAGGCGACCGCTGGATGGGTCGCCGACAGCTCCTACACTTCGTACATCCCGGCCTCGGTGACAGACGACTGGGTCGATGTGTTCCATGCACAGATGTCCGTCACCGAGCTCTTCGGCGCCGATGCGGCTGCACAGTCAGAGCGATGGCTTGACGGTGTCTCATGGATGCAGGAGTCGGTGCAGCGCACCCCTGGGGGGTCCGGATCCTCGAACGCCAACATCGCGGCCTATCCGATGATGCCGCGGGATCCAGTTGCGCTGCTCGATTGGACGCGGAGCTGGTTGGGGCCCCACGATGGCATGGATGAGGACGCCCTCATCGCGAACTCATTCATCCAGGAGCTGCAGCTGAACGCCGCTCCGGCGGATCTGCGTTCCGCGATGTTCCGCGCGCTCAGCATGGTGCCGGGAGGGCGGATCGACAGTGTGAACGACAACGCCGTCACGCTGAGCTACTTGACCAATGCCGAGCAAGAGCGACGCGAAGCGATCGAGATCGACACGCGCACAGGCCTTGTTCTTCGGTATGCGGTCACCTTCGGCGAAGGGACGAACGGGGCAGTCGTGCCGGATGACGTGCCGGACTACGTGACTGTGCGCACGGTCACCGTCGTCGACGACGCACCCTGAGTCGAGATCGAAGCGGAGCCGGCGAGCGGATCCGCTTCGCTGCGCAGGACTCAAAGGACGCACCGTGACCTTCGAGTTCTACCTCCCGGCAGGCGGAAGTACGGCATCCTCGGTGAGCCGCCAGACTTCGACCATAGAGATGGCGACGGGGCTCGCGATCAAGGTCACCTCGATACCCCAGGCGACCCAGGGGATGGTCCCCGAAGTGGCCCTGATGTCGAGGTCATGTGCTCCGCGAACGTGGTGGAGCGTCTTCCCTGATCGTCCAGCGTCGCTGCGACGGATTTCGAACTGGTTCGGTTCTCTGAGGCAATACATAGTGTGAGCACAGACAGCGAGATCATTCAGCGGTCGCTCGGGCAGCCCCGGGCGTTCGCTGAACTCTTCGACCGGCATGCCGGGACGCTGGGCGGCTATGCCGCTCGGCGTCTTGGCGCGGATGCAGGTGAGGACATCCTCAGTGAGACGTTCCTCGTCGCCTTCGCGAGGAGGGCCACGTTCGACACGTCCTGGGACTCGGCGCTTCCCTGGTTGTACGGGATCGCGTCCCGGCTGATCAGGAAGCACAGGGCGCAGGAGGCGAGGTATCTGCGGTCGGCGATCCACTCAGCGGGCCGCGAGGAGCATGTGTCGGCGGGACATGTCGAGGCGACCAATGCGCGGCTCGACGCCCAGCTCTCCACGAGGGTGCTCGCCCCCGTGATCGCCCGGCTGTCAGCGAAGGACCGCGACACGCTGCTGCTCTACGCGTGGGGCGATCTCACATATGAGGAGGTCGCCGCCGCGCTCGGCGTTCCCATCGGCACTGTCCGATCGCGGATGAACAGCATACGTCGACGACTCGACCCCGGCCGGGCCGGGGCTCGCACTCGCGTCATGAACGAGAAGGAAGGAGAGACCGATGGACGTGTTGGAGCAAGTGCGTGAGGTGAACGCGGATACTGCGCTCACCAAGGATCAGATCCGAGGAGCACGTTCTCGGCTTGTCCAGCGCATCGACGAAGGAGGCGCAGCGGCACGAACGAGGAGCGGCCATCGGCTGCTCCTCCCGATCGCCGGGCTCGTCGCGGGAGTGGCCGCAGTGACGGCGACCCTCATCGTGGTGAGCCAGCTCGGCGCGCCGACAATCCGAGTGGAGGCTGTCCCGACTGGGACGATCTCTCCTCGACCGCAGGGGGAGATCATTCCGCGCCCTGATCCGACGTCCGGTACGACAGCGACCGAGCCGTTCCCCGGAACCACGCCGCAGGCGGGGCAGTACCTGCGTGTCGTCACGACCGACGAGCGCGTCCTCTACCGAAGTCAAGGCCAGTCGTGGTTCTACGAGTGGGCTTACCGCCCAGCGCAGTCCGTTCCCCTGTCGGCTGCCGTGTACCGGAACATCGACACCCTGTACATGCCGGGAGACCGTAGCGGGGTGTGGGTCGGAAGGTACGGGCCCTCCAATGAACGCGTCACCATCTTCTCTCGCGAACAGAGCACGGATGACGGCGCGGCCTGGGATGCCATGCTCCCCTTCCGCGCCGGAGTCGAAGAGTGGACCTACACCGGGGGGATCGGCGGAGAGATACTCCCGTTGACCGGGTCGCTCGAGTCGTATGATCAGTATCCCAACGACCCAGCAGCTCTCGTCCGATGGTTCCATGACAGGGCGGTATCTTTCGGGTCGTCAGAGGAAGAGGCCGAGGAACTGGCGGCGAGCAACATCATCGACGTTCTCACGACCAACTACGCCCCTGCCGACATCAGGGCCGCCTTCGTCGAGGCGCTGCCGCTCACAGGGGAGGCGGAGCAGATCGGCTCAGTGGGCAGCGTCGTCACTTACCGTTTCCGGTTCACTCACATGAGCGATCCGTGCGCGGTGACGTTGTCGATCGATATGGCGACGGGATGGGCGGTCGAGTACACGTCTCGGTTCGACCGCATCGGAGACGCGTCCGTCGATCTGGCGCCTGCTGATGTTCCGGACATCCGGAGGACCTTCGAGGTGGGCGTGGTCGACTCGCGGCATTAGCCCGATGGGGTACCGGCTCCGCCTCGGCTCGGCCCCGGCACCGGCCTTCGGTGTCGGGGCTCCGCCGTAGACTCGAAGCATGGCATCCGACTCCTTCGTGCACCTGCATGTCCACAGCGAATACTCGATGCTGGACGGCGCTGCGAAGATCGGTGCGATGACCCAGGCGGCCGCCGACTACGGCATGCCGGCCATCGCCGTGACCGACCACGGCAACACCTTCGCGGCGTTCGAGTTCTACCGGGCGGCGCAGGCCGCGGGCGTCAAGCCGATCATCGGCCTCGAAGCCTACGTGACCCCCGGGACGCACCGCAGCGACAAGTCCCGTGTGCAGTGGGGATCCCCCGACCAGAAGAGCGACGACGTCTCCGGCTCCGGCGCCTACACCCACATGACGCTGTGGAGCCAGAGCACCCAGGGCATGCACAACCTGTTCCGGCTGAGCTCGCGCTCGAGCATGGAGGGCTACTACTTCAAGCCCCGAATGGACCGCGAGCTGCTGCAGACCTACGGCAAGGGGCTCATCGCGACGACCGGATGCCCGTCCGGCGAGGTGCAGACACGCCTTCGCCTGGGGCAGTACGACGCGGCGCGCGCGGCGGCGGCGGAATTCCAGGACATCTTCGGCAAGGAGAACTACTTCGCCGAGATCATGGATCACGGCCTCTCGATCGAGCGCAGGGTCATGACCGACCTGCTGCGGCTCTCGAAAGACCTCGGCATCCCTCTCGTCGCCACGAACGACTCTCACTACACGCACCAGCACGAGGCCGACGCGCATGCGGCTCTGCTCTGCGTGCAGTCCGGCTCCACTCTCGACGACCCGAACCGCTTCAAGTTCGACGGTGACGGCTACTACATCAAGACCGCCGCCGAGATGCGCCAGATGTTCCGCGATCACCCGGAGGCGTGCGACAACACGCTGCTGATCGCCGAGCGCTGCGAGGTCGAGTTCAACACCTCGGCCAACTTCATGCCGCGCTTCCCCGTGCCCGACGGGGAGACGGAAGACAGCTGGCTCATCAAGGAGGTCGAGAACGGCCTCCAGTACCGCTACCCCGGCGGCATCCCCGACAAGGTGCGCAAGCAGGCCGAGTACGAGACCGACATCATCCTGCAGATGGGATTCCCCGGCTACTTCCTCGTCGTCGCGGACTTCATCAACTGGGCGAAGGACAACGGCATCCGCGTCGGACCCGGGCGTGGCTCCGGTGCCGGATCGATGGTCGCCTACGCGATGAAGATCACCGACCTCGACCCTCTCGAGCACGGCCTCATCTTCGAGCGTTTCCTCAACCCCGATCGCGTCTCGATGCCCGACTTCGATGTCGACTTCGATGACCGTCGTCGTGGCGAGGTCATCGACTACGTCACGGCGAAGTACGGGTCTGAGCGCGTCGCGCAGATCGTCACCTACGGGACCATCAAGTCCAAGCAGGCGCTCAAGGATGCCGGACGCGTCCTCGGGTTCCCGTTCAGCATGGGGGAGCGGCTGACCAAGGCGATGCCGCCGCCCGTCATGGGCAAGGACATGCCGCTCGACGGCATGTTCGACTCGGCCCACCCCCGTTACAAGGAGGCCAGCGAGTTCCGCGCGCTCATCGAGACCGACCCCGAGGCGAAGACGGTCTTCGACCGCGCCCTCGGTCTCGAAGGCCTGAAGCGCCAGTGGGGTGTGCACGCGGCCGGTGTGATCATGTCGTCCGAGCCGCTGCTCGACATCATCCCGATCATGCGCCGCGAGCAGGACGGCCAGATCGTCACGCAGTTCGACTACCCGTCGTGCGAGACCCTCGGCCTCATCAAGATGGACTTCCTCGGTCTGCGCAACCTCACGATCATCTCGGATGCGCTCGACAACATCCGGATGAACCGTGGTGAGGAGCTCGACCTCGAACACCTCGCCCTCGACGATCAGGGCGCATACGACCTGCTGGCCAAGGGCGACTCGCTGGGCGTGTTCCAGCTCGACGGCGGGCCCATGCGCGCGCTGATGCGTCTCATGAAGCCCGACAGCTTCGAAGACATCTCGGCACTCATCGCGCTGTACCGACCGGGACCCATGGGTGCGAACTCGCACACGAACTACGCGCTGCGCAAGAACGGCCAGCAGCCGATCACGCCGATCCACCCGGAGTTCACAGAGTCTCTCGCCGACATCCTGGAGGAGTCCTACGGTCTGATCATCTACCAGGAGCAGGTCATGGCCATCGCACAGCGCGTGGCGGGCTTCTCTCTCGGTCAGGCAGACATCCTCCGTCGCGCGATGGGCAAGAAGAAGAAGTCCGAGCTGGACAAGCAGTTCGAGGGCTTCCAGGCGGGCATGCATGCCAACGGCTATTCGGATGCCGCGGTCAACGCGCTGTGGGAGATTCTGCTCCCGTTCTCCGATTACGCCTTCAACAAAGCGCACTCGGCTGCCTACGGTGTCGTGTCGTACTGGACCGCCTACCTCAAGGCGCACTATCCCGCCGAGTACATGGCGGCGCTCCTCACGAGCGTCGGCGACTCCAAGGACAAGATGGCCCTCTACCTCAACGAGTGCCGTCGCATGGGCATCAAGGTCCTCCCGCCCGACGTCTCGGAGTCGATCAACTTCTTCGCCGCCGTCGGCGACGACATCCGCTTCGGGCTCGGCGCCGTCCGCAACGTCGGCAGCAACGTCGTCGACGGCATCGTCCAGTCGCGCAAGGACGAGCGGTTCACATCGTTCCACCACTTCCTCGACAAGGTGCCTCTGCACGTCGCGAACAAGCGCACGGTCGAGTCCCTGATCAAGGCCGGAGCCTTCGACTCGATGGGCGACTCCCGACGAGCGCTCATGGAGATCCACGAAGACGCCGTCGAGGCCGCGGTGGACCGCAAGCGCAACGAGGCACAGGGCGCCATCGGATTCGACTTCGACAGCCTCTACGACGAGATGGAGGAGGCGCCGCCGGCGAAGGTCCCCGATCGTCCGGAGTGGATCAAGAAGGACAAGCTCGCGTTCGAGCGCGAGATGCTCGGTCTGTACGTCTCCGACCATCCCCTCGCCGGACTCGAGGTGCCGCTCGCCAAGCACGCCTCGATCTCGATCCACGACCTCAACAACTCCGAGGACATGCAGGACGGAGACCAGGTCACGGTCGCAGGACTGGTGACCAGCGTCCAGCACCGCGTCGCCAAGGCCAGCGGCAATCCGTACGGCATGATCACGGTCGAGGACTTCAACGGCGAGGTCACCGTGATGTTCATGGGCAAGACCTACACCGAGTTCCAGCACATCCTGCAGCAGGACTCGATCCTCGCGGTTCGGGGGCGCGTGTCTCGACGTGACGACGGTCTGAACCTCCATGCGCAGTCGGCGTTCGCTCCGGACATCGGCTCCTTCGACGCCGCAGGACCGCTCGCCCTGGTGCTCGCGGAACAGCGTGCGACCGAGCGGGTCATGAACGAGCTCGCCGAAGTGCTGCGCAGGCACAACGGCGAGACGGAGGTCGTGCTCCGCGTCCACCGCGGGGGGACCGCCAAGGTGTTCGACGTCCCGATGCCGGTCAAGGTGTCGGCCGACCTCTTCGGTGACCTCAAATCTCTGCTCGGACCTTCCTGTCTAGGGTGAGCGGGTAATATCGGGACGCGTTAGGCTCGCGGGTCCCCTCGCCGCGCGCCGTGACGAAAGGAACACCATGACCGATCTGCCGGAGACTCCCGAATCCGACACCCTCGACACCGACAGCGGATTCGTCGACGACGGCGTGCTGTATGACGACGACGTGACGCCGGAGTACGGCATCCTCGGATTCACCCTGCGCGAGCTGCTCATCGTGGGCGTCTGGCTGGTGACGTTCGTGCTGTCGTTCTTCCCTCTGGGATGGTCGCCGGCGCTGTGGGCGCAGGGGGTGGCCTGGATCCTCCCCATCGGCGTCCCCACTGCTGCGGTGTTCCTCATCGTCCTCCGACGCTTCTCGCCCGACGGCATCCGCCGGGTCGGATCCCTCGGGATCGACCAGTTCGCCTCAGTGGCCTTCTCCGTCGCCGCGGTGTGGTGGGTGCAGATGCTGTGGGAGTACCTCGCGACAGTGATCGCGACAGGACTCGACGCCGTCGTCTGGGTGCCGTGGGCGCAGCTCATCCTCTCCCTCGCACTCGTGGCGCTGACCGTCTTCGCGCCGATCATCCCCGGCCTGAAGGACGACTTCCACGGTCGGCTGGTCACGCTCGCGCACCGCAACGCCAACCCCGTCCGGCCCGTCATCCCGCGCCCCCGACCGGAACCGGTCGTCGCGGCCGAGCCGGCCGCGGTCGATGACGCCGAGGCAGGCGTGGAGCCCGCTGCGGCTGCTGAGGCCGAGCCCGCGCCGTCGGAATCCGTCACCGTCGCCTACTCGCCCGCTGCCGAGCTCGACGTCGAGCTCTCCGGCCAGCACGCGACCGACGAGATCGCCCGTGTCGACCTGGCCGCACAGGTGCCGCTGGCGGCCCACGCCTCGGGCGGGGGAACCGGCACGGAGCAGGTGACCGCAGACGAGGAGTACACCCCGGTCTACTCCCGTCGGTCGCGAGGCGAGGAGATCGTCTCGGACACCGACAGCATCGTCGCGCTCGTGACCCCCGACACCGACGCGGTCGAGCCGATCGCCGTCGAGCCGGTGCCGTCGCGACGGTCGGGGCGTGACGCGGATGCCGAGGCATCCGACGTGGACGTCGAGGCGACGAACCCCCGCGAGTCCTCGGCCGACAGCGCTCGGGAGGCCGCCGTCGAGCCGCAGCAGCCGTTCTGGGTCCTCGCCCCGAGCGAGCGCGATGTGCACGACGAGCGCGGTGATGTGATCTTCACGATCGGCCCGACCGCGTGGGCGCTGGTGATCGAAGACCGCGGCGGCGCATTCGTCGTGCGACATGACGACGGCCGCATCGGCTATCTGCACGACATCTCCGACATCACGAAGGGCTGACATTGCGCACGATCGATCTGCGGGGGCGCGAGCTCTCGCCGGCTGACATGCTCGCCGCCGTCCCTCGCGCCACGCAGGCGCGGGCAGAGGCACTGGACACGGCGGCACGCATCGTCGACGACGTCCGCGACCGTGGTGAGGAGGCGCTGCGCGAGCAGGCTGATCGCTTCGACCGCGTGAGCGGACACGACATCCGCGTCCCCGCCGCGCACATCGCCGAGGCGCTCGAGGTGCTCTCGGCAGACGTCCGCGCCGCGCTGGAGGAGGCGATCCGTCGCGTGCGGATCGCGTCGGCCGCACAGGTGCCGCAGACGCAGATCACCGAGATCGGCCCCGGTGCGCGCATCACGCAGCGCTGGCAGCCGGTGCAGCGCGTCGGCGTCTACATCCCCGGCGGCAAGGCCGTCTATCCGTCCAGCGTGATCATGAACGTGGTTCCGGCGCAGGTCGCCGGCGTCGAGCAGATCGCACTCGCCTCTCCTCCGCAGGAGGATCAGGGCGGCCGCATCCACCCCACGATCCTCGCCGCCGCCGGTCTCCTCGGCGTGACCGAGGTGTACGCGATGGGCGGCGCCGGCGCCATCGGCGCCTTCGCGCACGGCGTGCAGGGGATCGGCCTGGATCCCGTGGACGTGGTCTCGGGCCCCGGCAACAACTACGTCGCATCGGCCAAGCGCGCCGTCGCGGGTGTGGTGGGCACCGACTCCGAGGCCGGAGCGACCGAGATCCTCGTCGTGGCGGACGCGCCCGCGGATCCGCGTCTGATCGCGGCCGATCTGGTCAGCCAGGCGGAGCACGACGAGCAGGCCTCCGCCGTGTTCGTCACCGACTCTCCCGAGCTCGCGGAGCGCGTCGCGGTGGAGGTCTCGGAGCACGCGGCCAGGACGCGCCACTCGGCGCGCGTGTCCGCGGCCCTGGACGGCCCTCAGTCGGCGATCGTCCTCGTCGACGACCGCGCCATGGCGACCGCATTCAGCAACGCCTATGCGCCGGAGCACCTGGAGTTGCACCTGCAGGACGCGGAGGACGCAGCATCCGCCTTCACCAGCGCCGGCGCCGTCTTCGTCGGCGACCAGACCCCCGTGAGCCTCGGCGACTACATGGCCGGGAGCAACCACGTCCTGCCGACAGGTGGGCAGGCGCGCTACGCCCCTGGACTCGGGTCGTACACCTTCCTTCGGCCGCAGCAGGTGATCTCCTACGATCGCGACGCGCTCCGCGCCGTGCGGGAGGGCGTCGTCGCGCTCGCGAACACCGAAGTGCTCCCCGCGCACGGTGAGGCGATCGAGGCCAGGTTCACGGCGTAGGATCTTCAGGTGCATTGCCCCTTCTGCCGTCACCCAGACTCGCGCGTGATCGACTCCCGCACGAGCGATGACGGACTCTCCATCCGTCGTCGTCGTCAGTGCCCCGAGTGCGGCGGCCGCTTCACGACCACCGAGACGGCGAGCCTGAACGTGATCAAGCGTTCGGGTGTGATGGAGCCGTTCAGTCGCGACAAAGTGATCCTCGGCGTCCGCAAGGCGTGTCAGGGGCGTCCCGTGACCGAAGCCGACCTGGCGATCCTCGCGCAGCGCGTCGAGGAGGCCGTGCGTCAGACCGGAGTGTCCCAGCTCGACGCGAACGAGATCGGACTGGCGATCCTCGGTCCGCTCCGTGATCTGGACGAAGTCGCCTATCTGCGCTTCGCGAGCGTCTATCAGGCATTCGACTCTCTCGAGGACTTCGAGAGCGCAATCAGCGACCTCCGGGCCGATCACGCCGAGTAGGCACGGCGCCGCGCGGTAATCTGGCAGTGATGTATCCGCTGCTCTTCCGCGCTGTCCTCTCGCGCTTCGATCCCGAGTTCGCCCACCACGCAGGCATGGCGGTGATCCGCGTGCTCGGCGTACCGCCCTTCTCCTGGGCGACCCGTGCGGTCACCCGGCCCGATCCGTCGCTCTCGGTCGAGGCGCTGGGTCTGACCTTCCCCTCGCCGTTCGGGATCGCCGCCGGCTTCGACAAGAACGCGGTGGGAGTGCGCGGCCTGGCAGCGCTCGGCTTCGGACACGTCGAGGTCGGAACCGTCACGGCGATCCCGCAGGACGGCAACCCGAAGCCGCGGCTGTTCCGTCTGATCGCCGACCGAGCTGTCATCAACCGCATGGGATTCAACAACGAGGGAGCGGATGCCGCCGCTCGCCGACTCGCGACGCTGCGACGCGGCGCGCCTGACACGGTGATCGGCGTGAACATCGGCAAGAGCCGCGTCGTCGAGGTGGAGAACGCCACCGCCGACTACGTCGCATCGGCTACGCGTCTCGCCCCCCTCGCCGACTACCTCGCGGTGAACGTCTCGTCGCCGAACACCCCCGGCCTGCGCGGACTTCAGGCGGTCGAGACCCTCGCGCCGCTGCTCCGCGCGGTGAAAGCGGCATCAGGCAGCACACCTCTCCTGGTGAAGATCGCCCCCGACCTCCCCGACGACGAGATCACGGCGATCGCGCAGCTCGCGGTGGACGAGGGTCTCGCGGGGATCATCGCGCACAACACGACGATCTCCCGTGAAGGACTGCTGACGGATGCCGCCGTGGTCGAGGCGGCCGGTGCGGGCGGGCTCTCCGGAGCGCCGCTGAAGGAGCGGTCGCTGCAGGTGCTGCGGCTCGTGCGCGATGCCGTGCCCGAGGACTTCTGCGTGATCGCGGTCGGGGGAGTGGAGACCCCCTCCGACGTGCAGGAGCGTCTGGATGCCGGGGCGACTCTGGTTCAGGGTTACACGGCGTTCCTCTACCGAGGGCCCTTCTGGGGTCGCGAGATCAACCGCGGGCTCATCGCCCTCCGGCGTCGAGCCCGCTGAGCCGGCGGGTCAGGCGGGGTAGTCGCCGCGCTTGACCTGCGGCTTCGGCAGGCGCATGAAGCGCATCTGCAGCGATCGCATCGCGGCGTACCAGCCGAGACCGCGCTCGAGGCGGTCCTTGCCGAACTTCGCCGCCGCCTTGCTCTTCACGCGGATGCCGAGCAGGACCATCCCGCCGATCGCGAGCACGATGTACCCCATCATGACGAGGTACGCCCAGTACGCGATGGCGGTGACGGGGATGAGCGAGGCGACGATGACCAGCACCATGATGCCCATCACGAACTCAGCGGGGTGCCAACCGGCGTCCACGTAGTCGCGCACCCAGCGGCGCTGAGGGCCCTTGTCGCGAGCGGGGAGGTACTTCTCCTCGCCGGCGGCCAGCCCGGCCTGAGCGCGGTTGCGGCGCTCGTTGAGGTCGGCGCGGGCAGCGGCCCTGGCCTCCTTGGTGTTCGCGACGAGGGGGCGGCGTCGAGCCGCCTCCTGCTCCGCGCGGGTCGGCGTCGCGCGTCCCTTGCCGACGGCAGGCGTCTCGGGGGCGTCGTCGTTCGTCGAAGGGGAGGCGGGGTTGTTGGGCACGAGGTTCCTCGGTTCGCTTGCGGTGGATCACCTTAAGATTACTCGCATGACCTCTCCCGTTCCTCCCCGTGATAACGACTCGACGATCCTCGACGCGGTGGCCACCGGCATCCCGGCGGCTCTCAGCGATCTCGGGCACCTGGTGCGCATCCCCGGAATGGCGTGGCCGGCGTTCGACCAGTCCCAGCTCGAGCGCAGCGCGGACGCCGTCGCGGCGCTGGCGACGGCGACCGGAGTCTTCGACGAGGTGCGGGTGCTCCGAGCGGCGATCCCGGGAACGGACGAGCACGGGCAGCCCGCGGTCCTCGCGACGCGCGCGGCGCGCGGCGGCAAGCCGACGATCCTGCTCTACGCCCACCACGACGTGCAGCCCCCGGGGGACGACGCGCTGTGGGAGACTCCGCCTTTCGAGCCGACCGTCCGCGACGGACGGCTCTACGGTCGCGGCGCCGCGGACGACAAGGCAGGGATCATGGCGCACATCGCATCGATCCGCGCGGTCGCCGAGGTGCTCGGAGACGACCTCGAGCTCGGCATCGCGATGTTCATCGAGGGGGAGGAGGAGTACGGCTCCCGCTCCTTCGCGCAGTTCCTCTCCGACAACAAGGAGGCCCTGCGGGCCGACGCTATCGTCGTCGCGGACTCGGGCAACTGGGACTCGGTCACCCCCGGACTGACGGTCTCACTCCGGGGCAACGCCCGCTTCACGATGCGCGTCCGCACGCTCGACCACGCATCGCACTCCGGGATGTTCGGGGGAGCGGTGCCCGACGCGATGATGGCGACCGTCCGCCTGCTCGCGACGCTCTGGAACGAGGACGGCTCCGTCGCCGTCGGCGGGATGACCTCCAGGAATGCCGACACGCCCGAGTACTCCGAGGGGACGCTGCGCGATGAGGCAGGACTCCTGCCCGGCACCTCGCCGATCGGCGAAGGCACCATCCTCAGCCGGATCTGGAACAAGCCGTCCGTCACGGTGATCGGCATCGATGCGACGAGTGTCGCCGCGGCATCCAACACCCTTCTCCCCGAGGTCACCGTCGTGATCAGCGCTCGCGTGGCTCCCGGGCAGACGGGCGAGGAGGCCTACCGTGCGCTCGAGGAGCACCTCCGTGCGCACGCCCCGTACGGCGCAGAGCTGACCTTCTCCGACGTCGATCTCGGCAACGGATTCCTCGTCGACACCAGCGGCTGGGCCGTCTCGCTCACCCGCGACGCGATGCGCGACGGCTACGGCGTTCCGCCCGTCGACCTCGGCGTCGGAGGCTCGATCCCGTTCATCGCCGATCTCGTCCGGGAGTTCCCCGCCGCGCAGATCCTGGTCACCGGGGTCGAGGACCCGCACTCCCGCGCGCACAGCCCCAACGAGTCCCTGCACCTCGACACGTTCCGCCACGCGGTCGCCACCGAGGCGCTGATGCTGTCGCGGATGAACGAGATCACCCTCTGAACCGCCCCTCCGGACACGCCGGAGGGTAAAATCGAAGCACCTGCCGTGCGAGCGGCGCCCGTCACAAGGAGCGACATGAGCGACACCACCCTGACAGCAGCAGACACCACCCGCGCACACGGCGTGAGCCTCACCGACGCCGCGGCGACCAAGGTGAAGAACCTTCTCGAGCAGGAGGGCCGCGACGACCTGCGTCTGCGCGTCGCCGTCCAGCCGGGCGGATGCTCGGGCCTGATCTACCAGCTCTACTTCGACGAGCGCTATCTCGAGGGCGACGAGACCGTCGACTTCGACGGCGTCGAGGTCATCATCGACAACATGAGCGTGCCCTATCTGGACGGCGCCTCGATCGACTTCAAGGACACGATCTCGGAGCAGGGCTTCACGATCGACAACCCCAACGCGGCGGGCAGCTGCGCCTGCGGCGACAGCTTCCACTGACCCGATGGGCCTCGGTCAACCTGCGTGGTTGGCATGAATCAGGTGTGAGGTTGCCCTAGACTTGGGTGTGCCCTGTCCGCAATCTGAAAGGTGCATCGTGCCCTCGAAACGCCGCCTTCGTTGGGCCGCACTCCCCATGGGAGTCGTGGCAGCCGTGATCCTGGCGGGATGTACCACCACCGAGCTGAACGGCTACCTGCCGGGCTTCGTGGAGGGTGAGCCTGCGGCCACCAACCAGACCGAGCGCGTGTCGTCTCTCTGGGTCAACTCCTGGATCGTCCTGCTCGCCGTCGGCGTGATCACCTGGGGCCTGATGGCCTGGGCCGCGATCGCCTACCGTCGCCGCAAGGGCCAGACGGGTCTGCCGGTGCAGATGCGCTACAACATGCCGATCGAGATCTTCTACACGATCGTGCCGCTCATCCTCGTCCTGGGCATGTTCTTCTTCACCGCTCGTGACCAGACCGAGATCGAGACGAAGTGGGACAACCCCGACGTCGAGATCACGGCGATCGCCAAGCAGTGGGCGTGGGACTTCCAGTACGACGGCGAGAAGGAGGACAACTCCGACGCCGTCTGGACCATGGGCATCCAGGCCCAGCCCGACGCCGAGGGCAACATCGACCGCTCGACGCTGCCGACCCTGGTGCTCCCGGTCGACCAGAAGGTCACGATCAACCTCCAGTCGCGCGACGTCATCCACTCCTTCTGGATCATCGACTTCCTCTACAAGAAGGACATGTTCATCGGGAGGGACAACTCCTGGTCCTTCATCCCGACCCGCATCGGCGAGTACGACGGCAAGTGCGCAGAGCTCTGCGGCGAGTACCACTCGATGATGGTCTTCAACGTCAAGGTCGTCTCCCAGGCGGACTACGAGGCCTACCTCGAGTCCCTCAAGGAAGAGGGCAACACGGGCGACATCACCGAAGCCTACGATCGCCTGTCGAACTATCCCGGAAAGACCGGCGCGACCGGCACCGAGGAAGGAGAGGAGTAAGCCATGTCGACCACTGAAGCACCCCGCACCGACGAGGCTCCTCGCTCCCGTCCGGCTGCTGTTCCCGCGCGTCAGGCTGCTCTGATGAGCTCCTCGCGCGTCGAGCAGAAGGGCAACATCGTCGTCAAGTGGATCACCTCCACCGACCACAAGACGATCGGGTACATGTACCTCATCGCCTCCGTGCTGTTCTTCCTCCTCGGCGGCGTGATGGCTCTCGTCATCCGCGCCGAGCTGTTCGCGCCGGGCATGCAGATCATCCCGACGAAGGAGCAGTACAACCAGCTGTTCACGATGCACGGCACGATCATGCTGCTGATGTTCGCGACGCCGCTCTTCGCCGGCTTCGCGAACGCGATTCTGCCGCTGCAGATCGGCGCCCCCGACGTCGCGTTCCCGCGTCTGAACGCCTTCGCCTTCTGGCTCTTCCTGTTCGGCTCGACGATCGCCGTCGCCGGCTTCCTCACCCCGCAGGGTGCGGCCTCGTTCGGCTGGTTCGCCTATCAGCCGCTCGCGAGCGCCTCCTTCTCGCCGGGTGCGGGTGGAAACCTCTGGATGCTGGGACTCGGCATCTCCGGTTTCGGCACGATCCTCGGTGCAGTGAACTTCATCACGACGATCATCACGATGCGCGCCCCCGGTATGACCATGTGGCGCATGCCGATCTTCTCGTGGAACACGCTCATCACGAGCCTCCTGATCCTGATGGCGTTCCCCGTGCTCGCCGCGGCGATCTTCGCCGCAGGAGCCGACCGCGTCCTCGGTGCGCACATCTACGACCCGGCCAACGGCGGTGTCCTGCTCTGGCAGCACCTGTTCTGGTTCTTCGGGCACCCTGAGGTGTACATCATCGCGCTGCCGTTCTTCGGCATCGTCTCCGAGATCTTCCCGGTGTTCAGCCGCAAGCCGATCTTCGGATACAAGACCCTCGTCTACGCGACCATCGCGATCGCGGCGCTGTCCGTGGCGGTGTGGGCGCACCACATGTACGTCACAGGCTCCGTGCTCCTGCCGTTCTTCGCCGTCATGACCATGCTCATCGCGGTCCCGACCGGTGTGAAGATCTTCAACTGGATCGGCACGCTGTGGCGCGGCTCGGTGACCTTCGAGACCCCGATGGTCTTCGCCCTCGGCTTCCTCGTCTCGTTCGTCTTCGGTGGTCTGACCGGTGTCATCCTCGCGGCTCCGCCGCTGGACTTCGCCCTCTCCGACTCGTACTTCGTGGTCGCTCACTTCCACTACGTCGTCTTCGGCACCGTCGTCTTCGCGATGTTCGCCGGCTTCTACTTCTGGTGGCCGAAGTGGACCGGCCGGATGCTCAACGAGCGCCTCGGCTACATCCACTTCTGGATGCTGTTCATCGGCTTCCACATGACGTTCCTCATCCAGCACTGGCTGGGCGTCGACGGCATGCCGCGTCGTTATGCCGACTACTCGTCGTACGACAACTGGACGTGGCAGAACCAGGTCTCGACGATCGGTGCGATCATCCTCGGCGCTTCGATGCTGCCGTTCTTCCTGAACGTCTGGATCACGGCACGCAAGGCGCCCAAGGTCACGGTCAACGACCCGTGGGGCTACGGCGGATCGCTCGAGTGGGCGACCTCCTGCCCGCCGCCGCGCCACAACTTCACGTCGATCCCGCGCATCCGCAGCGAGCGTCCCGCGTTCGACCTGAACCACCCGGAGGCGGCCGACTTCCCGGTCGCGGCCGGCGAGCGAGAGGTGCACTGAGCCATGCGCGACAACGTCATCCTCTGGTGGGTCCTCACCGCGTTCTTCGCCCTCATCGGCGTGATCTACACGGGCTGGCACATCCTGGCCACGCCGTCGGACAACTTCGCCGAGCGCATCGAGTGGGTCGGCACGGTCGCCCTGTTCTTCGCGGCGTTCATGGGCGCGATGGTCGCGTTCTACCTCGACCGCACGCACCACGCACAGCAGGGCGAGCTGCCCGAAGACATCCTGACGGCCGACATCGACGACGGCGATCCCGAGCTCGGCGAGTTCAGCCCGTGGTCCTGGTGGCCGCTGGTTCTCGCGGCTTCCGCCGCTGTGTTCGTCGTCGGCCTCGCCGTCGGGCACTTCCTGCTCCCGATCGGTCTCGCGATCTTCGTGGTCGCGATCGTCGGATGGGTCTACGAGTACTACCGCGGCAACTTCGCCCGCTGATCCACATGCGGAAGGCCCCCGGAGACATCTCCGGGGGCCTTCCGCATGTGCGGGGTATGTCCCTCGCGCGTCAGGCTCGAGTGCGTACGCGCGCGATTCCCGTGAGCGGGTCGACGGGACGCCGATGGACTCCGTCTGCGTCTTCGATGGGGTAGCCCTCTCGCACCCAGTACTCGAATCCGCCGATCATCTCGCGGACCTCGTACCCGAGCTTAGAGAACTCGAGGGCCCCCTTGGCGCCGGCGTTGCAACCGGGGCTCCAGCAGTACACGACCACGGGCGCCCCCGCGGGGATCTCGGCAGGCGCGCGGGTGGCGATCTCGCTGTAGTGCATATGGACGGCTCCGGCGACACGACCCTGAGCCCATGCCTCATCGGAGCGGACGTCGATCACGTAGATCGTCTCGCCGGCCGTGCGAGCCGCGTGGACATCGCTGGCATCGGTCTCGTAGGCGAGCTTGGCGGCGTAGTAGTCGGCACGTTCGATCATGCCCTCAGCCTAGAGCGGGGTCCAGCGAGACGTCGCCGACTTTACGGACGCGCGAGCGAGGAATGCTGCCAGTCGCCGAGGCGAGCCGTCATCTGCACGCGCGGACCATGGTCGAAGAGTCCCAGAGCACGCTCCACGTCGACGAGAGACCGCAGGAAGTGCGTGTCAGGATCCGTCTCGATGAAGCCGCAGGAGGCGTAGAACGGTGCGTTCCAGGGGACGTCCGCGTAGGTGCGAAGGGTGACCTCCTCGTATCCGCGCTTCGTCGATTCATCGAGTGCCGTCTGGACCAGACGACGTCCCAGACCCTGACGCGAGAACGACGGGAGAACCGAGAGCTGCTCGAGGTGAGCATGGTCATCGATCTCCAGCACCTGCACGAATCCGACCGCCTCGGCCGTGTCCTGGTTCTCGGCGACCAGGACGAAGCCGGGAGCTGCCTCGCGCTCCGCCGCACTCGTGGCGCCTGGCCAGTCCTGAGCGGCGAAGCGGTCGATCAGGAGCGCGTCCGCAACTGCCTCGATGCGTTCGGTCGCACCGTAGTCTCGGGACTCGGCGAGGCGGATGAGGAAACTCACAGCAGCCCGTCCTTCACCGCGGCGACCGCCTCGATCTCGACGAGCTGATCCGGGTATCCCAGCACGGTCACTCCCAGCAGGGTGCTGGGGACATCGTGGTCGCCGAAAGCGGCGTGCACGACGTCCCAGGCGGCGACGAGGTCGGAGCGAGACGTGGAGGCCACGAGCACGCGCGTGCTGATCACGTCCGTGAGCTCAGCGCCTGCGGCCGTCAGGGCCTCCCTGAGGTTCGTCACACAGCGTGCGGCCTGTGCGGCATGGTCGCCGGGGGAGACGGTGGCTCCGTCGGCGTCCAGAGGGCAGGAGCCGGCGAGGAAGAGGAGCCGCGCATCCGCGGGTGCGGTGGCGGCGTAGGCATACGGAGCATCGGCGAGAGCGGGGGCGCGGAGCAGCTGGACTACAGAGGTCATCGATCCATCCTGTCAGGCCGGGGCGGCGGGGACGAAGAAGGCCCCGGTCGTGCTGAACGGATCAGCACGACCGGGGCCGGGGGAGGAGGCGAGCTTACTCGCCGTCCTCCGACTTCTTGCGAGGCTTCTTCACCGGTTCGGTGGCGATCACCGTGCTCGGCGTGTTCGGAGTCTCGTCGATGTGGGTCTCGTCGGCCGGGGCGAGCGGGGCATCCGGGAATCCGGCACGCTCATGAGCGCCCTGGATCTCGGCGGCCTCGGTCTCATCGGTGTGAGCCGTGACGTGGTGCTGGTGAGCATCGGCCTCGTCGATCTGAGCCTGCGTGAGCGGAGCCAGACGGTCCTCGAAGAACCAACGCGACATGGAGGAGCGCAGGTTCTGCGTCCACGGGATGCGGCCCTTGTCGTTCGGTCGCACGACGAGGGGCTCGTAGCCGTCGATGTCGATGAGCTTCCACCGGTCGTACGTGTCGACCGGCTGGTGCACCTCGATGAACTCGCCGCCGGGGAGGCGGACGATGCGTCCGGATTCGTAGCCGTGCAGGACGATCTCACGATCCTTCTTCTGCAGGGCGATCGCGATGCGCTTGGCGACGAAGTAGCCGAGCACCGGGCCCACGAAGAGCAGCGCCTGCAGGGTGTGGATGACACCCTCCATGGTGAGCATGAAGTGGGTCGCGATGAGGTCGGAGGACGCCGCAGCCCACAGGACCGCGTAGAAGATGACACCGGCCACGCCGATACCCGTGCGGGTCGCCGCGTTGCGGGGGCGCTGAGCGATGTGGTGCTCGCGCTTGTCGCCCGTGACCCAGGCCTCGATGAACGGGTAGATCGCCACGAGCACGATGAACAGTCCGAGGACGATCACCGGAAGCAGGATGCCGAACGACCAGGTGCGGTCGAGGAACACGACGTCGAGGTTCGACGGCGCCAGACGCAGCGCACCATCCGCGAAGCCGATGTACCAGTCAGGCTGGGTTCCGGCCGACACGGGGGACGGGTCGTACGGGCCGTAGTTCCAGATCGGGTTGATCTGGAAGAAGGTCGCGATCAGCACGATGGTGCCGAACACGATGAACAGGTAGCCGCCCATCTTCGACATGTACACCGGCATCATCGGGTAGCCGACGACGTTCTCGTTCGTGCGGCCGGGGCCGGCGAACTGGGTGTGCTTGTTGACGATCATCAGCATCAGGTGCACGACGATCAGACCGATCACCAGGAGCGGCAGCAGCAGGATGTGCAGGGTGTACAGGCGGCCGACGATCGCGGTCCCCGGGAACTCCCCGCCGAAGAGCAGGAAGGAGATCCAAGTGCCCACGAGCGGGAAGCCCTTGATCATGCCGTCGATGATGCGGAGGCCGTTGCCCGAGAGCAGGTCGTCGGGAAGCGAGTAGCCGGTGAAGCCCTCTGCCATCGCGAGGACGAACAGCACGAAGCCGATCACCCAGTTGAGCTCGCGAGGCTTGCGGAACGCGCCGGTGAAGAACACGCGGAGCATGTGCACGCCGATGCCCGCTACGAACACGAGGGCCGCCCAGTGGTGGATCTGGCGGACCAGCAGGCCACCGCGCAGGTCGAAGGAGATGTGCAGCGACGACTCGAGGGCCGCCGACATCTCGATGCCGCGCATCGGCGCATAGGCGCCCGTGTAGTGCGTGGGCACCATGGAGGCCTCGAAGAAGAACGTCAGGAAGGTTCCGGAGAGGAACACCGCGACGAAGCTCCACAGGGCGATCTCGCCGAGCATGAACGACCAGTGGTCGGGGAAGATCTTACGTCCGAGCTCCTTGACGAAGCCGGAGAGGCTGGTGCGCTCGTCGATGTAGTTCGACGCGGCACCGACGAAGCGGCCGCCGAGGGGCGCCTTGGTGTCCTTCTCGTCCTTGGACAGCGTTGCGGTGCTCAATGGCGCTCCCAGAAGCTCGGGCCGACGGGTTCGTGGAAGTCACTGCGTGCGACGAGGTAGCCCTCGTCGTCGACGGTGATGGGCAGCTGAGGCAGCGGACGTGCGGCCGGGCCGAAGATGACCTTGGCGTGATCCGTCACATCGAACTGCGACTGGTGGCAGGGGCAGAGCAGGTGGTGCGTCTGCTGCTCGTAGAGGGCGACGGGGCAGCCGACGTGGGTGCACACCTTCGAGTACGCGACGATGCCGTCGTAGGACCAGTCCTTGCGGTCATCGGCCTCGATCAGTTGCTCCGGGCGGAGGCGCATCATCAGGACGATGGCCTTGGCCTTCTCCTCGAGGTAGCCGTCGTGGTGGCTGAGCTCGGCCAGGTCCTCCGGGATGACGTGGAACGCCGAGCCGAGGGTGACGTCCGCCGCGCGGATCGGAGTGCCGTCGGGATCGCGCACGAGACGCATGCCCTTGTCCCACATGGTCTGCTTGAGCAGGGCCACGGGATCGCCCGCCTCGGGGTCGTCGGGCGTGGAGTGCGGTGCGAGACCGCGGAACAGCGTGACACCGGGGATGATCGACGCGACGATCGCTGCGAACAGCGAGTTGCGGATCATCGTGCGGCGGCCGAAGCCGGACTCCTCGTTGGCGTCGGCGAACGCCTTGACGGCGGCCTCGCGCGTCGAGTCCTTGCCCCGGGTGGGGTGGCGGTACTCGATGTGCTCCTTGTCGCTCATCAGCGCCTTCGACCAGTGGATCGCTCCGAGGCCGAGGGCGAGCAGCGCGAGAGCGATGCCCAGACCGATGAAGAGGTTGTTCTGGCGGATGTCGATCAGCGCGCCGCTCTCGATCGGGAACAGCATGTAGGCGGCGACCGCCCAGATGCTGCCCGCGAGGGAGAGGTAGAACAGGGTGTAGACCGTGCGCACTGCAGCCTTCTCGGCGCGCGGGTCCTTGTCGGTCATCCGCTCGCGGTGCGGCGGCAGCCCCGGGTTCTCCACGGGGTCGCTGACTGCGACGCCCAGCCCCGGAGAGGGCTGGTAGGCCCTGTCAAGAGCCTGCGAGTCGTCGTCGTGTGCCATGGTGCTCCTCGTACGTTCCTCTTCGATGATTAAGCGTCAGTTGGACTTCGCCGTGATCCACACGGTGATGGCGACGAGAGCGCCGATGCCGAAGATCCAGACGAACAGGCCCTCGGACACGGGGCCGAGAGACCCGAGCGTCGCGCCACCGACCTGCACGGACTGCTGCTGGAAGAGCAGCGCGGAGATGATGTCGCGCTTGTCCTCGTCCGAGAGGTTCATGTTGCCGAAGACCGGCATGTTCTGGGGTCCGGTGACCATGGCCGCGTACATGTGCAGCGCGCTGGTCTCGGTGAGCGCGGGGGCGTACTTGCCCTCGGTGAGCGCTCCACCGGCCGCGGCGACGTTGTGGCACATCGCGCAGTTGACACGGAACAGCTCGGCGCCGTGCGCGACGTCTCCCTTGCCGTCGAGGATGCGGTCCTCGGGGAAGGTGGGGCCGGGGGCCTCGGACTGGATGAAGGACGAGATCGCGAGGATCTGGTCCTCCGTGAACTGCGGCTTCTTCTGCGGGGCCTGCGGTCCCTGCATCTGCAGCGGCATGCGTCCGGTCGAGAGCTGGAACTCAGCGGCCAACTCGCCCACGCCGTACAGGCTCGGCCCGTTGGCGGTGCCCTGCATGTCGAGGCCGTGGCAGGTCGCGCAGTTGGCCTGGAACAGCTTCTCGCCGTCTTCGACGGTCAGCGTGGTGGACGCGGAAGCCTTGGTGTCGGTCGCAGCGAACGCCGCCGACGCTCCGGCGTACACGGCGCCGGTGATCATGAGGCCTGCTCCGATGAGGGCCGCGGCAGCCAGGGGACTGCGACGACCGTTCGAACGGCGCTTCTTCTCTCGTGCCATCTCGGGGATCAGCTCCGCTCTTATTTCAGGAAGTAGATAACGATGAACAGCACGATCCAGACGACGTCGACGAAGTGCCAGTAGTAGGACACCACGATCGAGGAGGTCGCCTCCTTGTGCCGGAAGTTCTTCACCGCGTACGCGCGGCCGATGACGAGGAGGAACGCGATCAGGCCACCGGTGACGTGCAGGGCGTGGAAGCCGGTCGTCAGGTAGAAGGCCGAGGCGTAGGAGTCGGCGCTGATGGGCATGCCCTCTGCGACGAGCTGCGCGTACTCCCAGACCTGGCCGGACACGAAGATCGCGCCGAGGGCGAAGGTGAGGAAGAACCACTCGACCATGCCCCAGCCGAACAGGCGGCGGCGGCCGGCCGCGTTCTTCTTGCCCTTGGCGAGGCGGTACGGCTGCAGGTCCTCCGCAGCGAACACACCCATCTGGCAGGTGAACGAGGAGAACACCAGGATGAGGGTGTTCACGAGTGCGTACGGGACGTTCAGCAGCTCGGTGCGCGCCGCCCACAGTTCGGGGGAGGTGCTGCGAAGGGTGAAGTAGATCGCGAAGAGTCCCGCGAAGAACATCACCTCACTGCCGAGCCACACAATGGTTCCGACAGCTACCGGGTTGGGCCGCTTGATCGTTCTCGCCGCCGGGGCATACGTCGCTGAGGTCGTCACCATTCCATTATGGCCGATCCGCGAGCGTGATTCTTGCACCGGGGACCGTCGTTTTGCCGTCCGCAGACTTAGGGGACCCTAAGAAAACACTGCGAATCCTCGGTGAATCCGCGGGAAACAGCGGATGCCGTCGGCATCCGCGATCGTCTCGAACCGCATGCACGTTTTCCCGACGCCGATAGGATCGCACACATGGCTGAATCCCTGACCTGGTCCGATGTGCTCACCACTCTTCTGGAGCGTCGCGATCTCAGCGTCTGGGAGTCGACCTGGGCGATGCGGCAGATCATGCGGGGCGACGTGACCCAGGCGCAGCTCGCCGGCTTCCTCGTCGCCCTCCGTGCGAAGGGCGAGACGATCGACGAGATCGTCGGCTTCCGTGATGCCATCCTCGAAGCAGCCGTGCCGCTGCCCGTGTCGCCGAACGTCCTCGACATCGTGGGGACCGGCGGCGACCGCGTCGGAACCGTGAACGTCTCCACGACCGCGGCGATCATCATCGGTGCGACCGGCATCCCGGTCGTGAAGCACGGGAACAGAGCCGCAAGCTCGGCCTCGGGCTCCTCGGACGTCCTGGGGGCACTGGGGCTGGAGCTGTCGCTCGACCCCGCCGCCGTTGCATCGATCCTCGATCGCACGGGCATCACGTTCGCGTGGGCCGGGGCGTTCCACCCCGGCTTCAAGCACGCGGGACCCGTGCGCGCCGAGCTCGGCGTGCCGACCGTGTTCAACATGCTCGGACCCCTCTGCAACCCTGCGCGTGCCGAAGCCAACGCGGTCGGAGTCGCCCAGATGGAGCGCGTCCCTCTCATCACCGGTGTGTTCCGCACGCGGGGCGCCACTGCGCTGGTCTTCCGCGGCGACGACGGGCTCGACGAGCTCACGACCACCGGACACAGCCGGATCTGGGAGGTCACCCGCGGCGACATCCACGAGCACGACCTCGACCCGCGCGATCTCGGCATCCCGATCGCCGAGCTCGCCGACCTCATCGGCGGATCCCCCGAACACAACGCGGACGTCCTGCGCCGCACGCTCTCGGGCGAGAAGGGCGCTGTGCGCGACATCGTCCTGCTCAACGCCGCAGCCGGCATCGTAGCCTTCGAACTGTCGCAGGACGCCGGACAGGTGCAGCGCCCGATCCTCGAGCGGCTCCGCGAGGGCTACGAGCGCGCGGAGGCCGCCATCGACGACGGGCGGGCCGCAGCCAAGCTCGACCAGTGGATCGGCGTGAGCCGGGAGCTGGCTTCGGCCTGAGGTCCGTCGTGGAACCGATCGCCGCGCTGCTCGAGATCGCCTCTCTGCTGGAGAGGGAGCGCGCGTCTCGCTACCGGGCGAAGGCGTTCCGTGTGGCGGCCGCGGCGCTGGAGGGCCTCCCCGATGACGTGAAGGGCGATCCCACCCGCCTTCGGGCGGTGAAGGGGATCGGCGAGTCCACCTTCGGCGTGATCAGAGAGGCGCAGTCCGGCGCGGTTCCGCGGTATCTCGTGGAGCTCAGGGGAGAGGTCGAACCGGAGATCGTCTCGACGCTCCGCCCCGCGCTTCGCGGCGACCTGCACGCGCACACGGACTGGTCGGACGGGACCACGCCGATCGCGGTGATGGCGGAGGCCGCCCGCGCGCTGGGGCACGAGTACCAGGCGATCACCGATCACTCGCCTCGACTGCGCGTCGCCCGCGGGCTGACGGCCGAGCGTCTCCGGACGCAGATCCCTCTCGTGCGAGCGGAATCGCGAGAGGGCTTCACGCTCCTCGCGGGCATCGAGGTCGACATCCTCGAGGACGGCGCGCTGGACCAGGAGGACTCCCTGCTCGGCGAGCTCGACATCGTGGTCGCCTCGGTCCACTCGAAACTGCGGATGGAAGCGCGGCCGATGACCGCGAGGATGATCGCCGCCGTCTCGCACCCGCGGGTGAACGTGCTGGGCCACTGCACGGGGCGACTCGTGGAAGGCGAGCGCGGAACCAGACCGCCGTCCTCGTTCGACGCCGCGGCCGTCTTCGCCGCGTGCGCGGAGAACGGCGTCGCCGTCGAGATCAACTCGCGACCGGAACGACAGGATCCCCCGGACGAGCTGATCTCGATCGCGCTGGAGGCGGGGTGTCTGTTCTCGATCGACTCCGATGCGCACGCGCCCGGTCAGCTGTCGCTGCTCGACCACGGCGCCCTGCGTGCGGAGCGGGCAGGAGTCCCGGCGAGTCGGATCGTCACCACCTGGGGACTCGAGCGCCTGCTCGCCTGGGCCGACTGAGTCAGCGCGACATCGTCGCGACGGCGGCGACCGCGCGCGTCATCGACCCGCCGAGGTTCCACTTCTCCGCGACGGCGGACGCCGCATCCTCCTCCGCGGGGTCGAGCGGTCGCAGGGGATCCGTCGGCGGCTCGACGTCGAGGGATCTGGCCACCTCGACCACGGTGGGGGCGACGTCGAGGTAGGCGGCCGCCGCGAGGATCTTGGCTCGGACGCCGGCGCTCATGCCTTCGCCCGCCTCAGCCGCCGCGCGGATGCCGTCGAGGTCGCCGTGCGCCTGCAGCAGCGTCGCCGCCGTCTTCTCGCCGACTCCGGCGACACCGGGGAGGCCGTCGGAGGCGTCGCCGCGCATCGTCGCGAAGTCGGCGTACTGCGAGGGGAGGACGCCATACTTCGCCACGACGACGGCATCGGTCACGATCTCGAGGTTGCTCATGCCGCGCGCCGTGTAGATGACGCGGACGTCCCTGCCGTCGTCGACGAGCTGGAACAGGTCGCGGTCACCGGTCACGATGTCGACCGGGATGGCGGACTTGGTGGCGAGGGTGCCGATCACGTCGTCGGCCTCGTGCGCGGCGACGCCCACGATCGGGATGCCGAGGAGCCCAAGGGTCTCGCGGATGAGCGGGATCTGCGCCTCGAGCGGGTCGGGGACCTCTTCGACGTCGGGGCCCGCGGCCACGACCTCGACGACGCGGTGCGTCTTGTAGCTCGGGATGAGGTCGACACGCCACTGCGGGCGCCAGTCGTCGTCCCAGCAGGCGATGATGTGCGTCGGCTCGTAGAGGGTGATCAATTTCGCGATGATGTCGAGCAGGCCGCGGGCGGCGTTGATGGGGGAGCCGTCGGGGGCGGTGACCTTGTCGGGCACTCCGTAGAACGCGCGGAAGTAGAGAGAGGCGGTGTCGAGCAGCATCAGACGATCGGTCACGGAGCACAGTCTTGCATGCGGTGCGGACAACGATGTGAGACGATCGCGGACCGCTCGACACCGGATGGGTATGAAGACCTCCGCCCGTTCCCTGTCCGTCGTCGCAGCGCTCGTCCTCGCCGCATTCGTCTCGGGCTGCGCGTCGGCGCCCGGCGCTGCGCCCACGCATCAGCCGAGCACTCCGGACGGCCAGTCGTCGAAGATCAGCCCCGAGGACGCCCCGCGCGCGGCGTGGTTGGACGCCTCCTCCTTCGTGATCGCGACGCGGGGAGACGGATGCGCACCGGAGATCAGCGATCTCGTCACCGGGGAGCAGCGCATCGAGGTGACTCTCACCGCTCCTGCCGAGGGCGCGTGCGCCGACTCGGAGACGTCGTCGACGATCCACGGCACCTACCTCGGAGTGCCCGCCGGCCTCGACTCCTCGAAGCCGCTCACGATCGCGGTCACGCAGCACGGCGGCGAGGCCACGCTGATCGAGCTCCCCGGACTTCCCCAGGGGGAGATCGCGCCGGCGGACAGGACGCCGCCGCAGCTCCCCGCAGCCGCGTGGATCGGCCAGGGGGAGCTCGCCGTCCTCACCTGGGGCTCCTCGACCTGCGTGCCGGAGTCCGGCGCCGTCGAGGGGAGCGTGCTCACCCTCGACGAGCCGAAGGACGGCGTGTGCACGATGGACCTCGTGCCGCGGATCACCTTCGTGGACGCGCCGGACGTCGCTCCCGACGCCGCGCTCACGCTGGCCGGCTACACGGGGGAGGACGGCGAGCCGATCGTGCTCGCGCTCGTCCCTCGCGCATAGAGATAACGGACCGGCATCCGTCCTCCGGGCATCCGAGATGTCTGATAGCCTGAAGTGTCACTCGTGGCGTGCCTATGCATGCCCTCGTGGCAAGGCAATCAAAATCCAACCGCTGCGAAGCATGCTGTCGGACGTGCGCGTCCGTTGCCCCGCAGCCCGAGTCTCCATTCAACAAGGACAACCCACTACATGACTACCGCAACGACCGCCCCGGCCACCAAGCAGGTCGCCATCAACGACATCGGATCTGCTGAGGACTTCCTGGCCGCGGTCGAGAAGACCCTGAAGTTCTTCAACGACGGCGACATCATCGAAGGCACGATCGTCAAGATCGACCGCGATGAGGTTCTGCTCGACGTCGGGTACAAGACCGAGGGTGTCATCCCCTCGCGCGAGCTCTCCATCAAGCACGACGTCGACCCCAACGAGGTCGTCAAGGTCGGCGACGAGGTCGAGGCTCTCGTTCTCCAGAAGGAGGACAAGGAAGGCCGTCTGATCCTCTCCAAGAAGCGTGCGCAGTACGAGCGCGCCTGGGGAGACGTCGAGAAGATCAAGGAGAACGACGGCGTCGTCACCGGTACCGTCATCGAGGTCGTCAAGGGCGGCCTCATCGTCGACATCGGCCTCCGTGGCTTCCTCCCGGCTTCGCTCATCGAGCTGCGTCGCGTCCGCGACCTCACGCCCTACCTGGGTCAGGAGATCGAGGCGAAGATCCTCGAGCTCGACAAGAACCGCAACAACGTCGTCCTCAGCCGCCGCGCGCTGCTCGAGCAGACGCAGTCGGAGTCGCGCACCACGTTCCTGAACAACCTGCACAAGGGTCAGGTCCGCAAGGGCGTCGTGTCCTCGATCGTCAACTTCGGCGCGTTCGTCGACCTGGGCGGCGTGGACGGCCTCGTGCACGTCTCCGAGCTGTCCTGGAAGCACATCGAGCACGCCTCCGAGGTCGTCGAGGTCGGCCAGGAGGTCACCGTCGAGATCCTCGAGGTCGACCTCGACCGCGAGCGCGTCTCCCTGTCGCTGAAGGCGACGCAGGAGGACCCGTGGCAGGTCTTCGCCCGCACCCACGCGATCGGTCAGGTCACGCCGGGTAAGGTCACCAAGCTCGTCCCGTTCGGTGCGTTCGTGCGCGTCGCAGACGGCATCGAGGGCCTCGTCCACATCTCCGAGCTGTCCAGCAAGCACGTCGAGCTGGCCGAGCAGGTCGTCTCCGTCGGCGAAGAGGTCTTCGTCAAGGTCATCGACATCGACCTCGAGCGTCGCCGCATCTCGCTGTCGCTCAAGCAGGCCAACGAGTCGGTCGACCCCAACGGCACCGAGTTCGACCCGGCGCTGTACGGCATGCTCGCGGAGTACGACGAGAACGGCGAGTACAAGTACCCGGAGGGCTTCGACGCCGAGACCGGTGCGTGGAAGGAAGGCTTCGACGCTCAGCGCGAGGCATGGGAGCAGGAGTACGCAGCTGCTCAGTCCCGCTGGGAGGCTCACAAGGCTCAGGTCGCCAAGGCGGCCGAGGCCGAGGCGGAGGCCGGTGCCGACTTCGGCGGCCAGTCCTTCTCCAGCGAGTCCGCCGGCGCGGGCACGCTTGCTGACGACGAGGCTCTCGCGGCTCTGCGCGAGAAGCTCTCGGGCGGCAACGCGTAAGCATTTCGCTCAGGAACGGGCCGTCACCTTTCGAGGTGGCGGCCCGTTCCGCGTATCGGGCCGACCGGCGCGCACGGGGGATGCCGACGCTCGACAGGTGCGAGGATGGACGTCATGCCCCTCATCGCGCTCACCGGCGGAATCGCGTCCGGAAAGTCGACCATCGCCCGTCGTCTCGCCGAGAAGGGCGCGGTGGTCGTCGACGCCGATCAGATCGTGCGCGACGTGCAGGCGCCGGGCTCACCCGTGCTGCGGGGCATCGAGGAGGCCTTCGGCGAAGACGTCATCGGGGCGGACGGATCACTCGACCGCCCCGCCCTCGGCGCGAAGGTGTTCGGAGACCCGGTGCTCCTCGCGAAGCTGAACGCGATCGTCCACCCCGCGGTGGGCGCCGAGTCCCGGCGCCGGTTCGAGGAAGCCCTCGCCGCGGATCCGGATGCCGTCGTGGTCTACGACGTGCCGCTTCTCGTGGAGGCACGGCCGGACGACCCCTGGGATCTGATCGTCGTCGCCCACGCGCCGGCATCCGTCCGCAGGCAGAGGCTCGTCGAGCTGCGCGGGATGGACGAGCGCGCGGCGCAGGAGCGGATCGATGCGCAGGCATCCGACGATCGGCGTCTCGCCATCGCCGACGTCGTGATCGACACCGCCGGCGACCTCGCGCACACCGAGGAGCAGACGGACGCGCTCTGGGAGCGGATCCGCGCGAAGTGACCTTCTCCGGCCACGTCCCCGGGACGCGCGAGTACCGGCGTCTCATCATCGGCCTGTTCTTCGCCGGGATCGCGACCTTCGCGCAGCTGTACTCCGCTCAGGCCGTCCTTCCGCTCATCTCCGTCGACCTCGAGGTGAGCCCCGCGACCGCGGCGATCACCGTATCGGCCGCCACCCTCGGGCTCGCCGTCGCGGTGATCCCGTGGTCATCCGTGGCGGATCGCATCGGGCGGGTGCCGGCCATGGCGATCGGCGTCCTCACCGCCACCGCGCTCGGACTCCTGGCTCCCCTGAGCGACGGGATCGTGCTGCTCCTGACTCTGCGATTCGCGGAGGGTCTGGCGCTGGGCGCCGTCCCCGCTGTCGCCCTCGCCTATCTCAGCGAGGAGGTCGAGCCCCGTCATGCGGCGGCCGCGGCCGGGAGCTACATCGCCGGCACCACCGTCGGCGGCCTGCTCGGGCGCATCGTGTCGGGAACCGTCGGTGAGGTCGCGGGCTGGCGAGCCGGCGTCTGGGCGGTCGCCGCGGTGTGCGCCGGGGCTGCGGTGCTGTTCCTCTGGCTCACACCCCGCGCGCGCGGCTTCGTCCGGGGGAGGCTGCGCAGCGAGCGCGGTCCCGGCATCCTCGAGCGTCTCCGATCGCCACTGCGCTCGTCGCGGCAGTGGGCTCTGTATGCGCAGGGCTTCCTGCTGATGGGCGCGTTCGTCGCGGTGTACAACTACCTCGGGTTCCACCTCTCGGCCGCTCCCTTCTCCCTGCCGGCGTGGCTCGTGACGCTCCTGTTCCTCGCCTATCTGGCCGGCACCGTCTCCTCGCCGTGGGCGGGTTCCTGGGCGGCCCGGATCGGCCGTTTCCCCGTGCTCGTCCTCTCGATCGCGGTCATGGCGGTCGGCGCTCTGCTGATGCTCGCGCCCTCCGCGGCGATCGTGCTCGCCGGCCTCCTCCTGTTCACGGCCGGCTTCTTCGGCGCGCACGCGATCGCCTCCGGATGGACCCCGGTCGCTGCGGGAGCGGAGAGCAGAGCACAGGCGTCGTCCCTGTACTACTTCGCCTACTACGCCGGATCGAGCCTGTTCGGCTGGGCGCTCGGGCTGGTGTTCGGAGCGGTCGCGTGGGGATGGTTCATCGTCGCCGTCGTGTCCATGTGCGCGCTGGCGGCGTCGGCCGCGGTCGCAGCGCTCAGGGCGACGCCGACGGGTCGGCCCTGACCGCGATCCTCTGCGAGCATGGAGACATGCAGACGCAGTATCTCGACGCCTACGACCGCCAGCTCCGCACAGGACCGGAGACCGCGCACGCGGAGCGGGTCGTGCAGCTCGGACCGCTGAGCCTCGCGACCTTCCACGGCGGGCGAGGCTTCATCACGTACGCGGACCTCGGGGGAGCGGATGCCGACGGCATCCGCGAGCTGGTGGAGGGAGGGCTCGCGCACTTCGCCGACAGGGCGGAGGTCGCGGAGGTGGAGTGGAAGACTCGAGGGCACGACACGGCTCCCGGTCTCCACGAGGCCCTGCTGGCAGCGGGATTCGTGCCGGAGGAGCCGGAGTCGATCATGATTGGCGAGGCCGCTCTGCTCGCCCAGGACGTCGTCATCCCCGGTGAGGTGACGATCCGCCGCGCGTTCTCGGAGGACGAGGTGCTCGCCGCCGGCGAGATGCAGGGGCGCGTCTTCGACGATGGGGACTGGCGTTCGCGCGCCGAGTCGCTGATCGAACGCATGCGGGTCGACGACACGGTGGAGCTGTGGATCGCGGTCGTCGACGGCGAGGTGGTCAGCGCGGGGCGGTTGGAGCCCGTCGTCGGAACCGAGTTCGCCGGTCTGTGGGGCGGCTCGACCCTCGAGGAGTGGCGGGGCCGCGGCATCTATCGCGCGCTCACCGCCGAGCGGGCCCGATCCGCTCTGGCCCGCGGCGTCCGCTACCTGCAGTCGGACTCGACGGAGTTCTCCCGCCCGATCCTGGAGAGATCGGGACTCGTGAAGGTCTCGACCACGACGCCCTACGTGTGGGCGCGCCCGGCGGACTGATCCGAGCGCTCCCGCCGGCGCCGTGCGCGGCGCCTCACCGCAGCCACGATGATCACGATCAGCCCGACGAGCAGCACCCCTGCGAGGACGGGGATCACGATCGCGGCGGCCGCGAGGGCGAAGGAGGCTCCGTCCTCCGCGGTGCTGAGGACGGGCGCGGCGAGTCCTCCGGTCGTGGCGTTCGCGGCGACGCGCGCCGTGGCCTTGACGACGTGGACGACGAGCGCGATCGCGATGCCGACGACGACGGGGACCCAGGTGTTCTCGGAGAAGAAGGATGCGGGGTCGTCGACGGCGATCGTCTGCGCGCTGGAGCCGGCGCCGAACGCGATGCCACCAGCCGCAGGCCGCAGGATGCTCTGGACGACGTCGTTGACCGAGTCGAGCGCGGGGATCTTGTCGGCCACGATCTCGAGCAGCAGGAGCGCTCCGATGATCCACAGTGCGAGATCGCCCGACAGCCACGACCAGGTGGCCGGGAGCTGCACCGCCGGCAGCACGCGGTCGGCGAGACCGAGCAGGAACAGCGGCATCCAGGCGTTGAGGCCGGCGGATGCCGCGAGGCTGGTGCCGATGACGAACTCGATCACCCCCTCAGACTAGGCGGAGCCGGCCTCGATGTCCGTGGTCCCGCCTACGCTGGAGGTATGCAACCCACGCGCAGTGTCCGTCCGTTCGAGGTCATCAGCGAGTACGTCCCGGCCGGTGATCAGCCGAAGGCGATCGCCGACCTCGCCGCGCGGATCAACGCGGGCGAGACCGACATCGTGCTGCTCGGCGCAACAGGCACCGGAAAGTCGGCCACGACGGCGTGGCTCATCGAGCAGGTGCAGCGTCCGACTCTCGTGCTGGCGCACAACAAGACGCTCGCGGCGCAGCTCGCCAACGAGTTCCGTGAGCTCATGCCCAACAACGCCGTCGAGTACTTCGTCTCGTACTACGACTACTACCAGCCAGAGGCCTACGTGCCGCAGACGGACACCTTCATCGAGAAGGACTCGTCGATCAACTCCGAGGTCGAGCGGCTGCGGCACTCGACGACGAACTCGCTGCTCAGCCGTCGCGACGTCGTCGTGGTGTCGACCGTGTCGTGCATCTACGGCCTCGGCGCCCCGGAGGAGTACCTCCGTGCCATGGTCGCCCTGCAGGTGGGGGAGCGCTACGACCGCGACGCCCTGATCCGCCAGTTCATCGCGATGCAGTACAACCGCAATGACGTCGACTTCTCCCGCGGCAACTTCCGGGTCCGCGGCGACACGATCGAGATCATCCCCGTGTACGAGGAGCACGCGATCCGCATCGAGCTCTTCGGCGACGAGATCGAGGCGCTGTACTCCCTGCACCCGCTCACGGGCGAGGTCATCGAGAAGCTCGACGCCGTGCCGATCTTCCCCGCATCCCACTACGTCGCCGGCACCGACGTCATCCAGCGCTCCATCGGCACGATCGAGGCGGAGCTGGAGGAGCGGCTCGCCGAGTTCGAGAAGCAGGGCAAGCTCCTCGAGGCCCAGCGCCTGCGCATGCGGACGACCTTCGACCTCGAGATGCTGCAGCAGCTCGGATTCTGCTCCGGCATCGAGAACTACTCGCGCCACATGGACGGGCGCGAGGCCGGGGAGCCGCCGCACACTCTGCTCGACTTCTTCCCCGACGATTTCCTCCTGGTCATCGACGAGTCGCACGTCACCGTGCCGCAGATCGGCGCGATGTACGAGGGCGACGCCTCGCGCAAGCGCACGCTCGTCGATCATGGCTTCCGTCTTCCGAGCGCCATGGACAACAGGCCGCTGCGGTGGGACGAGTTCAAGAACCGCATCGGTCAGACCGTCTACCTCTCGGCGACCCCGGGCAAGTACGAGATGGGCATCGCCGACGGCGTGGTCGAGCAGATCATCCGCCCCACCGGGCTCGTCGACCCGCACATCATCGTGAAGCCGTCGAAGGGGCAGATCGACGACCTCCTCGAGGAGATCAGGATCCGCGCCCAGAAGGACGAGCGTGTCCTCGTCACCACCCTCACCAAGAAGATGGCCGAGGAGCTCACCGACTTCCTGGGCGAGCACGGGGTCCGCGTGCGCTATCTGCACTCCGACGTCGACACGCTCCGACGAGTGGAGCTGCTCAGCGAGCTCAGGGCGGGCGTCTACGACGTGCTGGTCGGCATCAACCTTCTTCGCGAGGGTCTCGACCTGCCAGAAGTGTCGCTGGTCGCGATCCTCGACGCCGACAAGGAGGGCTTCCTCCGTTCGGGGACCTCCCTGATCCAGACGATCGGGCGCGCAGCCCGCAACGTCTCCGGCGAGGTGCACATGTACGCCGACAACATGACCGACTCGATGGCCAAGGCGATCGAGGAGACCGATCGGCGCCGCGACAAGCAGATCGCGTACAACACCGAGCACGGGATCGACCCGCAGCCGCTGCGCAAGCGGATCGCCGACATCACCGAGGTCCTCGCCCGCGAAGGGGCCGACACGGCCGACATGATGTCGAGTCGAGGACGAGCCACGGGCAAGGGCAAGTCGCCGACGCCGAACCTGCGACGCACGGGCATCGCCGCCGAAGGAGCGCTGCAGCTGGAGGCGACCATCCAGGATCTCTCCGATCAGATGCTGGCCGCCGCCGGAGAGCTGAAGTTCGAGCTCGCCGGGCGGCTTCGCGATGAGGTGCAGGATCTGAAGAAGGAGCTGCGCGCCATGGAGCGCGCCGGACACGCCTGATCGGCGGAGATCTGGACAGAGAGCGCGAGAGGGCACGACCTCTCGCCGGCTCGACGAGGAGAGGCACGCGATGGACGCGCCAGGAGAAGAGCTCGCCGATCGCATCCGTGCGCTCATGGGAGCGGATCCGTCGATCGAGGAGAAGCGGATGTTCGGAAGCCGGGCTTTCCTGATGGACGGCCGCATCCTGGTGGGTGCGCGCAAGGGCGGGGTGCTGCTGGTGCGGGTGTCGGAGGAGCAGGGCGCCGCGCTGGCGGTGAGGCCGGGAGTCGCCCGGGCCGTGATGGGCGCCAAGACGATGAGTGCGAGCTGGCTGGACGTCGACGCCGTCACCGTGGCCGATGACGACGCTCTCATGTTCTGGATCGACGCCGCCAGGGAGGAATCGACGGGTCGCCCGTGAACGGAACGTCCTGCGAGAGGGCGCGCGAGTTCAGGGGCAGTGCATGAGGGGCTTCGGGCCCGAGCGGTCGATCTCGTGCTCCGTCATCGGCGCGCCGCACAGCGGGCACGCACGTTCGGCGCGTTCGGCGGCGCTGGGCGGAGGCGTCTTCTCGTACGGGCCCACCGAGGCGGGGCCGGCGAAGCGGATCAGGTTCGTGTTGAACCAGGCGTAGAGACCGCCCGCCTCGCGGATGCGGGTGCGAAAGGGAGCGCGATCGGAGTTCGTTGCCATGTTCATTAGTGTACTAACTATTAGTGCCTATGTATACTCGGAGCCGTGACGGCATCCGATGACCTGCTCAAGCTCGAGAACCAACTGTGCTTCGCCGTGGTCACGGCCGCGCGCAACGTGGTGGCGATCTACCGTCCGATCCTCGAACCCCTCGGCCTCACGCACCCGCAGTATCTCGTCATGCTCGCGCTCTGGGAGCGGGCGCCTCGCACCCTCGCCGACCTCGCCGCCGATCTCGCCATGGAGCCGGCCACCGCGTCGCCGTTGGTCAAGCGCCTCGAGGCGGACGGACTCGTCACCCGACAGCGCAGCCCGCAGGACGAGAGGCGGCTGGAGATCGCGCTGACGGATGCCGGCGCCGCACTGCGGGAACGGGCTCTCGACGTTCCGCATCAGGTCATGGCCGCCGTCGACATGGACATCTCGCAGGTGTCCGTCTTGAGAGACGGCCTGTCGGCCTTCGCGGGTCGGCGCGTCACAGAGCTGTCCGGGGCCTAGCCTCGGCGGTGCTCCGCCACGGAGGAGGAGCGCACCGTGGCTGCCGGCGGAGCCGATGTCCGTGGCCCCTCGTAGACTTGACCGGTGCCTATCGTCCCGGTTGCAACCCCAGGAAAACTCAGTGTTCGCGGTGCCCGCGTGCACAACCTCAAGAACGTCGACATCGACATCCCGCGCGACTCCCTCGTCGTGTTCACCGGCCTGTCCGGCTCTGGGAAGTCCAGCCTCGCGTTCGACACGATCTTCGCAGAGGGGCAGCGTCGCTACGTCGAATCGCTGAGCGCGTACGCGCGCCAGTTCCTCGGGCAGGTGGACCGCCCAGACGTCGACTTCATCGAGGGGCTGAGCCCCGCGGTGTCGATCGACCAGAAGTCGACCAACCGCAACCCGCGCTCCACCGTCGGCACGATCACCGAGATCTACGACTACATGCGTCTGCTGTGGGCGCGCATCGGCATCCCGCACTGTCCGGAATGCGGGGAGAAGATCCAGCGTCAGACCGTGCAGCAGATCGCCGACCAGCTCATGGAGCTCCCCGAGCGCACCCGCTATCAGATCGTCGCGCCGGTCGTCTCGCAGAAGAAGGGCGAGTTCGTCGACCTGTTCCGCGAGCTGGGGGCCAAGGGCTACTCGCGCGCGATCGTCGACGGCGACCTGATCCAGCTCGCCGAGCCGCCCACGCTGAAGAAGAGCTACAAGCACGACATCGCCGTCGTCGTCGACCGCCTCGTGGCCGCCGACGACATCCTCGGCCGCGTCACGGACTCCGTCGAGACCGCCCTCGGTCTCGCCGGCGGGGTCGTGCAGGTCAACTTCGTCGACGAGGAGGGCGACGACGCCTGGCAGTCGTTCTCGGAGAAGCTCGCGTGCCCCAACGGCCACGCGATCACGCTCACCGAGATCGAGCCGCGGACCTTCTCGTTCAACGCGCCGTTCGGCGCGTGCCCCGCGTGCTCGGGGCTGGGCACGCGCATGTCGGTCGACATCGATCTGATGCTCGGCGACGAGGAGCTCTCGATCCGCGAGGGCGCCATCATCCCCTGGACCACGCAGGGCAAGGGGCTGTTCCAGTACTACGAGCGGCTTCTCGAGGGGCTCGCCTCCGACCTCAACTTCTCGCTCGACACGCCCTGGCAGGATCTGCGCGTCGACGTGCAGGATGCGATCCTCCGCGGTGAGAACTACAAGGTCACGGTCAAGTGGAAGAACCGGTACGGCCGCGAGATGCGCTACGCGTCCGGCTTCGAGGGCGTCGTGCCCTACATCGAGCGACAGTACGCGCAGGCGGAGTCCGACACGCAGCGGGCCCGCTGGGGAGAGTACCTCCGCGAAGTGCCGTGCCCGGTATGCGACGGCAACCGCCTCAAGCCCGAGGTTCTCGCGGTGCAGGTGCACGGACACTCGATCGCCGAGGTCTCCCACCTCAGCCTCGCCGATGCGCGTGAGTTCATGGGCACGCTCACACTCACCGACCGCGAGGCGAAGATCGCCGCGCAGGTGCTGCGCGAGATCCGTCTCCGCCTCGACTTCCTGCTGCAGGTCGGTCTCTCGTACCTCAACCTGAGCCGGTCCGCAGGGTCGCTCTCCGGCGGCGAGGCGCAGCGCATCCGGCTCGCGACGCAGATCGGCTCCGGCCTCACCGGCGTGCTGTACGTGCTCGACGAGCCGTCCATCGGACTGCACCAGCGCGACAACCGCCGGCTCATCGACACGCTGCTCAAGCTCCGCGATCTCGGCAACACCCTCATCGTCGTCGAGCACGATGAGGAGACCATCGAGGCGGCCGACTGGGTCGTCGACATCGGCCCCGGCGCCGGCGTCAACGGAGGAGAGGTCGTCCACTCCGGGCCGTACTCCGCGCTGCTGAGCGAGTCCGCGTCGATGACGGGGGAGTACCTCTCCGGACGCCGCGAGATCCCCGCCCCGAAGAAGCGCCGCAAGATCGACAAGAAGCGGATGCTGAGCGTCGTCGGAGCGCGGGAGAACAACCTCAAGAACGTGAACGCCGACTTCCCGCTCGGCCTCCTCACCGCCGTGACGGGCGTGAGCGGTTCGGGGAAGTCGTCGCTCGTCAACGACATCCTGTACCAGGTGCTCGCCTCGCGACTCAACGGAGCGCGCACGGTCCCCGGCAAGCACACCCGCGTCTCCGGCCTCGACAACCTCGACAAGGTCGTGCATGTCGACCAGGCGCCGATCGGGCGCACCCCGCGGTCGAACCCGGCGACGTACACGGGTGTGTTCGACCGCATCCGCACGCTGTTCAGCGAGACGCCGGAGGCGAAGGTGCGCGGCTACCAGCCCGGGCGCTTCAGCTTCAACGTCAAGGGCGGACGCTGTGACGCCTGCTCTGGCGACGGCACGATCAAGATCGAGATGAACTTCCTCCCCGACGTCTACGTCGACTGCGAGGTGTGCCACGGCAAGCGGTACAACCGCGACACCCTGGCCGTGCACTACAAGGGCAAGAACATCGCCGAGGTGCTCGAGATGCCGATCGCCGAGGCCGCCGAGTTCTTCGAGCCGATCCAGGCGATCCACCGCTACATGAAGACGCTGGTCGACGTCGGCCTCGGCTACGTGAGGCTGGGGCAGTCCGCGACCACCCTGTCGGGCGGCGAAGCGCAGCGCGTGAAGCTCGCGACCGAGCTCCAGCGTCGCAGCAACGGACGCAGCATCTACGTGCTCGACGAGCCGACGACCGGTCTGCACTTCGAAGACGTCCGCAAGCTGCTCGAGGTGCTGAACGGACTCGTCGACAAGGGGAACACGGTCATCGTCATCGAGCACAACCTCGACGTCATCAAGTCGGCGGACTGGGTCATCGACCTCGGCCCCGAGGGCGGCTCGGGCGGTGGTGAGATCCTCGCGGTCGGCACGCCGGAGCAGATCGCCCGCGTCGAGGAGAGCCACACCGGTCAGTTCCTCGCGGAGATCCTCGGCGACGGGCGGGCGGCTCGGAAGGCCAGCTGATGGCCGACGTGCTGCCCTACAAGCCGCGGACCGGTGAGATCCCCACCGACCCCGGCGTGTACAGGTTCCGCGATGCGGAGGGGCGCGTGCTCTACGTCGGCAAGGCGAAGAACCTGCGCCAGCGTCTCTCGAACTACTTCGCCCCGCTGCGCACCCTGCATGAGCGCACCAGGCGGATGGTGACGACGGCGGCGTCGGTGGAGTGGACGGTCGTGTCGACCGACGTGGACTCCCTGCAGCTGGAGTACATGTGGATCAAGGAGTTCGATCCGCCCTTCAACGTGCGCTACAAGGACGACAAGTCCTACCCCTTCATGGCGGTGACCCTCGGAGACGAAGCTCCTCGCGTGATCGTGACCCGCAACCGCAAGATCGCAGGCGCGCGCTACTTCGGTCCGTACCCCAAGGTGTGGGCCGTGCACGACACGATCGACCTGATGATCAAGGTCTTCCCCATCCGCACGTGCAGCGACGCCAGTTACAAGCGCGCCATGCAGACGGGGCGTCCCTGCTTCCCCGGGCAGATCGGCAAGTGCGGCGGACCGTGCTCGATGACGGTCACGATCGAGGAGCACCGCGCCATGGTCGACGACTTCGTCGCCTTCATGGCCGGGGGCGATGAACGGTTCACGAAGGACCTGACGGCGAGGATGCTCGCCGCATCCGCGGCCATGGACTACGAGGCCGCGGCGAAGTACCGCGACCGGCTCTCCGCGATCGAGGCCGTGCTCGGCAAGAGCGCTCTCGTGCTCTCGCCCGACGAGGACGCCGACCTGTTCGGGATCGCGGAGGACGAGCTGTCGGCGGCTGTGCAGCACTTCGTCATCAGAGGCGGTCGGGTGCGGGGCGTCAGGGCGCTGGCGCTCGACAAGGAGATCGACATCTCGGGTGCGGAACTCGTCGATCAGGTGCTGCAGCGCGCCTACGGCGATGCCCAGGACGTGCCCCGCCGCATCCTGGTGCCGACGCTGCCCGACGACGCGGCGGAGCTGGAGCTCTGGCTCAGAGAGCGCCGCGGCAAGAAGGTCGAGATCGCCGTCGCTCAGCGAGGTCAGCGCGCCGACCTCATGCGCACGGCGACGCTGAACGCGCAGCAGGCGCTCATCAGGCACAAGACCAGACGCACCAGCGACTATGTCGCCCGCACGCAGGCGCTCACCGATCTGCAGGACGCCCTGGGAATGGCGGATGCTCCGCTGCGCATCGAGTGCTACGACATCTCCCATCTGAGCGGCACGAACGTCGTGGCGTCGATGGTCGTCTTCGAGGACGGACTCCCGCGCAAGGACCAGTACCGCTCGTTCAACATCGCAGAGACGACCGACGACACCGACTCGATGTACCAGGTGCTCACCAGGCGCCTCGCCTACCTCGACAGGCCGGAGCCATTGGAGGAGACCGAGGGTGAGGAGACGACCGGGCGCAGGAAGCCGCGTTTCGCGTACCCGCCGCAGCTCCTGCTCGTCGACGGCGGCCAACCGCAGGTGGAGGCCGCCGCACGGGCGCTTCGCGACTCGGGGCACACCGAGATCGCGGTCTGCGGCATCGCCAAGCGCCTGGAGGAGATCTGGCTGCCCGGCGAGGACTTCCCGGTGATCCTCCCGCGCACGAGCGAGTCCCTGTACCTTCTCCAGCGTCTCCGCGACGAGGCGCATCGCTTCGCGATCACGCACCAGCGCAAGCGCCGTCGCAACGACATCACGACGATCCTCGCCGAGGTCCCAGGGCTCGGCGCTGCCCGCATCAAGGTGCTGCTCAAGCACTTCGGTTCGGTCACCGCGCTGCGTGCGGCGCAGCCGGGGGAGATCGAAGAGGTCCAGGGCATCGGCCCCGTGCTCGCACAGAGCATCCACACGCATCTCTCCACTCGCTAGGCTGGTGACGGCGGGGGAGAAGGAGCAATGATGGCAGACGGGGACAAGGGCGAGTTCCTCATCGTCACGGGGATGTCGGGCGCGGGGCGCACGACTGTCGCGAACGCACTCGAGGACCTCGGCTGGTACGTCGTCGACAACCTCCCACCGCAGATCCTGCGGCCCCTCCTCGACCTCACCGACATGGGCGGTGATGCGCTTCCGAAGATCGCCGCCGTGGTCGATGTCCGCGGTCGCAACCTCTTCGACGACTTCCCCGGGGTCGCGCGTGCGCTGCGCTCGCGAGGATCCGTGCGTGTGCTGTTCCTCGACGCCTCCGACGACGTGCTCGTGCGTCGATTCGAGTCGGTCCGCCGTCCGCATCCGCTGCAGGGCGACGGCACGCTGCTCGACGGCATCCGCATCGAGCGCTCGCGTCTCGCGGCGATCCGCGAGGCGGCTGATCTCGTGATCGACACGTCCTCGCTGAACATCCATCAGCTCGCGACCCAGGTGTCCGACCTGTTCTCCGAAGAGGGCGCCGCCCGCCACCGCGTGACGCTGATGAGCTTCGGCTTCAAGTACGGCCTGCCCACCGACGTCGACCTCGTCGCCGACATGCGCTTCCTGCCCAATCCGTTCTGGAACGAGGAGCTCCGCGGACAGACCGGTCAGGATGAGGCGGTGCGCGACTACGTGCTCTCGCGGGAAGGGGCGACGGAGTTCCTCGACGCCTACACCGCCGCCCTCACGCCGGTCCTCGAGGGCTACCAGCGTGAGAACAAGAGCCACTCCACCGTGGCCATCGGATGCACCGGCGGAAAGCACCGCTCGGTCGCGATGGTGGAGGAGCTCGCTCGACGCCTCGCGGCGGTCCCCGGAGTCGCCGTCAACGTGCGTCACAGAGACCTGGGCCGGGAGTAGCCGAGCCGCAAAGCCGGGTAGGCTGGAGGTTTGCGTCGCGACCCGGCGCGTGAACGTGAAGGAGTCCCGTGGCACTAACCACCGACGTCAAGGCTGAGCTGGTCAGCATCCGCAATGCACCCCCCACGGTGCGTGTCGCGGAGGTCACCGCCATCCTCCGGTTCGCCGGCGGGCTGCACTCGATCGCCGGCCGGGTGGCCGTCGAAGCCGAGGTGGATGCGGAGGTGCTCGCACAGCGCGTCGCCAGGGACCTCGCGGAGATCTATGGCGTGCGCCCGGAGATCGCCCAGGTGCAGTCGAGCACCGCGAACGACGGCGCCCGCTGGGCCGTGCGCGTGATCGCCTCGGGGGAGACCCTCGCACGCCAGACCGGTCTCCTCGACCAGCGCCGTCGCCCCGTGCGCGGCCTGCCGAACCGTCTGACCACCGGCTCCCGCGCAGAGGTCTCCGGGCTGTGGCGCGGAGCGTTCCTCGCTGCGGGCACGCTCAGCGAGCCCGGCCGTTCCGCGATGCTCGAGGTGTCCTGCCCCACGTCCGAGGCAGCCATGGCCCTCGTCGGCGCCGCACACCGTCTCGGCGTCGCCGCGAAGGCCCGCGAGGTCCGCGGGATGCCGCGCGTCGTCGTCCGCGAGGGCGAGGCGATCCGCACGATCCTCAGCGAGATGGGCGCTCAGCGCACCGCCGTCGCCTGGGAGGAGATGCGTCAGCGCCGCGAGGTGCGGGCCGGCGTGAACCGCCTCGTGAACTTCGACGACGCGAACCTCCGCCGCTCCGCGCAGGCCGCCGTCGCCGCGTGCGCGCGCGTGGAGCGCGCGCTGGAGATCCTCGCCGATGACGTGCCCGACCACCTCAAGGTCGCCGGCGAGCTGCGCCTGGCGCACCGCGATGCGAGCCTCGACGAACTCGGCCACCACGCCGAGCCTCCCATGACGAAGGATGCCGTCGCAGGGCGCATCCGCCGACTCCTCGCGATGGCCGACAAGCGCGCGCAGCAGGAGGGCATCCCCGGAACCGAGGCCGCCGTGCCGGCAGGACTCGACGTCTGATCACACGACCGACGAAAGAGAGCCGACCCCCGACGGGGTCGGCTCTCTTTCGTCATACGGCGGAAGGAACGGGTCCTTCGCCGCGTTGTCGTCAGTAGGATGAAAAGCGTCCGCTCCGCACCGCACTTCGGTGGCGCGGAGGATCGGCAAGCGCCGCGGCGCGGCGCGGATTGGATGAAAGCGAAATGGCGACCTACACGCTCCCCGACCTTCCGTACGACTTCGCAGCCCTCGAGCCGCACATCAGCGGCAAGATCATGGAGCTGCACCACGACAAGCACCACGCGGCCTACGTCGCCGGTGCCAACGCCGCGCTCGACGGTCTCGCTGAGGCCCGTGAGACCGGAAACCTCGCGAACGTGAACAAGCTCGAGAAGGACCTCGCGTTCAACCTCGGCGGTCACGTCAACCACTCCATCTTCTGGACCAACCTGTCGCCGAACGGCGGAGGCGAGCCCGAGGGCGAGCTCCGCGCCGCCATCGACGAGTTCTTCGGCTCCTTCGAGAAGTTCCAGGCGCACTTCACCGCGAACGCCCTCGGCATCCAGGGCTCCGGCTGGTCGGTGCTGAGCTGGGACTCGATCGGACAGCGACTGATCATCCAGCAGCTGTTCGACCAGCAGTCGAACACGGCTCAGGGTACGGTCCCGATCTTCCAGCTCGACATGTGGGAGCACGCCTTCTACCTCGACTACCTGAACGTGAAGGCCGACTACGTCAAGGCCGCCTGGAACATCGCGAACTGGGAGAACGTCGCACAGCGCTTCGACATCGCCCGTGAGAAGACCGCTGGCCTGCTGGTACTGTCGTAAACAAGACGGGCGTCCCGATGGACTCTTCGCCCGTCGGGACGCCGTTGTCCATGCTCTCTCTAGTTGAAACCGCGCGCGAGCGCATAAGAAATCAGGAGACCTGAGTGTCTGTCAAGATCGGTATCAACGGCTTCGGCCGCATCGGACGCAACTACTTCCGCGCGGCTCTCGCGCAGGGGGCTGACCTCGAGATCGTCGCGGTCAACGACCTCACCGACAACAAGACGCTGGCGCACCTGCTGAAGTACGACTCGGTCGGAGGCGTCCTCGACGCCGACATCAGCTACGACGACGACAGCATCACCGTCAACGGCAAGGAGATCAAGGCGTTCGCTGAGCGCGACCCCGCCAACCTCCCGTGGGGCGAGCTGGGCGTCGACATCGTCATCGAGTCGACCGGCTTCTTCACCAAGGCGGAGCTGGCCAAGAAGCACATCGAGGCCGGCGCCAAGAAGGTCCTGATCTCGGCTCCCGGCACGGGTGTCGACGGCACGTTCGTCATGGGCGTGAACGAGGACACCTACAACCCGGAGACGGATCACATCATCTCCAACGCCTCCTGCACCACCAACTGCCTCGCGCCGCTGGCTCAGGTGTTCAACGACGCGTTCGGCATCGACCGCGGCTTCATGATGACCGCGCACGCCTACACGGCCGACCAGAACCTGCAGGACGGCCCGCACGGCGACCTGCGCCGCGCACGCGCCGCAGCGATCAACATCACCCCGGCCTCCACCGGTGCCGCCAAGGCGATCGGCGAGGTGCTCCCGGAGCTCCAGGGCAAGCTGAGCGGCTCGTCGTACCGCGTTCCGGTTCCCACCGGCTCGATCGTCGACCTCACGCTGATCACCGACCGCGAGGACCTCACGGTCGACGAGGTCAACGAGGCCTACAAGAAGGCCGCTGCCGAGGGTCGCCTCGCCGGCTACCTGCAGTACAACGAGGACCAGATCGTCTCCAGCGACATCGTGCACAACCCGCACTCCTCGATCTTCGACGCGACGCTGACCAACGTCAGCGGCAACCTCGTCAAGGTCTCGAGCTGGTACGACAACGAGTGGGGCTACTCCAACCGTCTCGTCGACCTGACCGAGTACGTCGCCGAGCGTCTCTGAATCTCAGACACATGACTCTGCGCACCCTGGACTCACTGGGTTCGCTCGAGGGCAAGCGCGTCATCGTCCGTTGTGACCTGAACGTCCCCCTGCGGGACGGGGTCATAACGGACGATGGCCGTGTACGCGCCTCGCTGCCGACCCTCAACGCCCTCATCAACGCCGGCGCCCGCGTCGTCGTCTGCTCGCACCTCGGTCGTCCCGACGGTGCACCCGACCCGCAGTACAGCCTGGAGCCGGTCGCGCAGCGACTGTCCGAGCTGCTCGGCGCTCCGGTCGCGTTCGCGCGCGACACGGTCGGCGAATCCGCGAAGGATGCCGTCGCCTCGCTCGAAGACGGCGGCGTCGTCGTCATCGAGAACCTGCGGTTCAACGCGGGGGAGACCTCCAAGGACGACGAGATCCGCGGCGCGTTCGCGGCGCAGCTCGCCGAACTGGGCGACGTCCTCGTCTCCGACGGCTTCGGCGTCGTGCACCGCAAGCAGGCCAGCGTCTACGATCTCGCCGAGATCCTGCCGTCGGCCGCCGGTCTGCTGATCGCTGCCGAGCTCGATGTGCTCGACCGCCTCACCGAGAACCCGGAGCGTCCGTACGCGGTCGTCCTTGGCGGCTCGAAGGTCAGCGACAAGCTCGGCGTCATCTCGCACCTGCTCCCGCGCGTCGACCGCATCCTCGTCGGAGGCGGCATGCTGTTCACCTTCCTCAAGGCTCAGGGTCACGACGTCGCCTCGAGCCTCCTGGAGGAGGACCAGCTCGACACCGTTCGCGGATACATCGCCGAGGCGGCGGAGCGCGGAGTCGAACTCGTGCTCCCCACCGACGTCGTGGTGGCGTCGGCCTTCGCCGCGGATGCCGCGCATGAGATCGCCGCAGCCGACGCGATCGAGGACACCGCATTCGGCGCCTCGGGAATCGGCCTCGACATCGGCCCGGAGACCGCCGCGCGGTTCGCCGAGGTCGTACGCGGCTCGAAGACGGTGTTCTGGAACGGCCCGATGGGCGTGTTCGAGTTCCCCGCCTTCGCCGGTGGCACCAAGACCGTCGCCCAGGCTCTCACCGAGGTCGACGGACTCAGCGTCGTCGGCGGCGGCGACTCCGCTGCGGCCGTGCGCCAGCTCGGCTTCGCCGACGACCAGTTCGGTCACATCTCGACCGGCGGCGGCGCCAGCCTCGAATTCCTCGAGGGCAAGAAACTACCCGGACTCACCGTCCTGGGATGGGAGTGACATCGTGGCGACGAACAAGCGCACCCCGCTGATCGCGGGAAACTGGAAGATGAACCTCGACCACCTGCAGGCGGTCGCCTTCGTCCAGAAGCTGCACTGGACGCTGAAGGACGCGAAGCACGAGGACGGGTCCGTCGAGGTCGCGGTCTTCCCTCCGTTCACCGACATCCGCAGCGTGCAGACGCTGATCGACGCCGACAAGATCCCGTTCGCCCTCGGCGCGCAGGACGTCTCGGCGCACGACTCCGGCGCATACACGGGCGAGGTCTCGGGCGCGTTCCTGGCCAAGCTCGACGCGAAGTACGTCATCATCGGGCACTCCGAGCGTCGTGAGTACCACGCGGAGTCGGACGATGTCGTGGCCGCGAAGGTGAAGGCCTCGCTGAAGAACGGACTCGTTCCGGTCATCTGCGTCGGCGAGACCGCGGAGGACCTCGAGAAGTTCGGTGCGAGCGCGGTTCCGGCCGGGCAGCTGGAGGCAGCGCTCCAGGGCGTCTCGAAGGATGCCGACATCGTCGTGGCCTACGAGCCGGTCTGGGCCATCGGCTCCGGCCAGGCGGCGACGCCGCAGCAGGCGCAGGACGTCTGCGCCGCTCTGCGCGGTGTGATCGCGAAGGTCCTCGGCGACGAGGCCGCCGCGCGCACGCGCATCCTCTACGGCGGTTCGGTCAAGTCGGCGAACATCGCCAGCTTCATGCGAGAGCCCGATGTGGACGGCGCTCTGGTCGGCGGGGCGAGCCTCGTCGTCGACGAGTTCGCCGCGATCATCCGGTTCGAGAAGCACGTCGGAGTGTGAGTTGTGGCGGGGCTCCGGCCCCGCCGCACCGTATACTTGACCGTTACGGGGGCAGTCGTGCCCCAGCGAAAGGCTCTTCCTCGTGGAAATTCTCGAGTTCGTCCTGCAGGTCGTGCTGGGCATCACCAGCGTCCTGCTGACCCTCCTCATCCTGCTCCACAAGGGTCGCGGCGGCGGCCTGTCCGACATGTTCGGCGGAGGCATGTCCTCGGCGGTCGGCTCGTCCGGTCTGGCCGAGCGGAACCTCAACCGCTTCACGGTCGTCCTGGCGCTGGCCTGGTTCGTGGCGATCGTCGCGCTCGGCCTCATCACCAAGTTCGAGGTGATCTGATGGCTACCGGCGGCAACGCGATCCGAGGCACCCGGGTCGGCTCCGGCCCGATGGGCGAGCAGGACCACGGCTATCACGCAGACCGCATCGCGGTCTCCTACTGGGACGGACTCGGCAACGAGACCGTCCGCTACTTCGCCGCAGGTCTCCCCGAAGAGGAGATCCCGGAGATCATCGATCATCCGCAGTCGGGTCTGCCGGCCGGTCGAGACAAGGAGAACCCTCCTGCTCTCGCCAAGACCGAGCCCTACAAGACACACCTGGCGTACGTGAAGGAGCGACGCACCGACGAGGAAGCCGTTCAGCTCCTCGAGGACGCGCTCACCCAGCTGCGCGAGCGCCGGGGTCAGTAAGACCCCGGTTCCTTCGCGAGAGGCCGCCACGACGATCCGTCGTGGCGGCCTCTCGCGTCGTCGGGCTCGGTCCACGGTCAGGTCGGTGCAGTCACCGGCAGCCGGTGGCGGCGTCGATGTACGACTGCGGGGGATAGCCGTAGGCCCAGACCCCGTTCGCGTCGTCCGTGTACCCCATGCTGATCGCCCAGGCCGTCGCCCACTTCTCGATGCTGTCCTGGGTGGACGAGTCGTACATGTCCTCGCACTTGACGCTGATCGCGTGGCCGACCTCGTGCGCGACGAGCGACTTGCTGCTGTAGGAGGGCCACCGTTCCGCCACCGAGTTCGAGAGCTCGATCACCGCGCGTCCTGGCGTGTCCCACCACCAGGTGGTGAGTCCGCCCATGCTCCCGCTGCCTCCGGCTCCGCTGACGATGGGGTTCCAGTCGAACTCCAGGAGAACGCCGGGCGCCAGCGAGCGCGCGAACGCCTCGATCTCCAGCCGTTTCGACAGCAGTGGTCCCGCCTTCTCGGCCAGTTCGGCCTGCTCGGACGAGACGACCAGGGCGGCGGCGCTCTGCAGGGAGGCGAGCGACGTCGCGGCGCTGGCATCGATGCCGGTCGCCGCGGACGCCTTCGCCGCCGCGTCGCGGAGAGCGATCACCGCATCGTTCTTCGCCGAGGGATGCGCGGCCTCGAATCCGGCGGCGGTCGATGCCGCCGTCGTGAGCAGTGTCAGACCGGCATCCGACAGCGCGGTCTGCGCCTCGTCGATCGCGGGAGTCTCATCGGCGAGGTCATCCGCCAGATCGTCGAGACCGTCGCGGTCGTCTGCGAGCCGATCGGACGCGGCGAAGAGCTCCCAGAACCAGGCGGGCTTCTCGCCGGGCTCGGGGATGCGCGAGTCCAGGACGTCCTCCGCGTCGGATGCGGCGGCCTCCGCTCCGGACACGGCGGCGGCGAGCGCGTCTTTCGACGCGGAATCCACCAGAGTCCCGTCATCGCTCTGCATCAGCTGGTAGGCGAATCCGGTGGCCGACTGCAGGTCGCCGGTGTCCGCTCGCACCTCGGCGATGGTCTCGCGTGTCGTCTGCACGGCGGCGTCGTACCGCTCGGCGGCGTCGTCGTAGCTCAGATTCGCACCCAGCTGAGCCGCGGCGAGTCCGCCGGCGACGATGAGAGCTCCGACGACCCCGAGCACCAGTCCCGTGCGCCTTCTCCTCGGACGGGTCGGGGCGACGGGCGCACTGGAGAAGAGGAGCGGAAGCTCGTGTGCGCCGCGCAGAGGGGAGTCCGGGTCGGTCACGGCATCCCTCCCTGTAGAAAAGGTCCTCGCCGTGGGCGAGGACCTGATCAGATCGAGGGGGTGACGGGAATCGAACCCGCGCAATCAGTTTGGAAGACTGAGACTCTACCATTGAGCTACACCCCCGACGCGGTCCATTGCTGGCTCCGCACCGACTCATCGATCATAGCGGACAGTCAGGGGTGCTCTTGTCCGTTAGACTCGATGGGGCTGAATCTGCGCGCGGATTCCCCGGGGCGTAGCTCAGTTTGGTAGAGCGCCCGCTTTGGGAGCGGGAGGTCGCAGGTTCAACTCCTGTCGCCCCGACACGGCTTTCTCAAGCCTCAGCGCCGCGATTCAGCGCGGAAACTACAAGGAGAACAAACCAGCATGGCGAACAGCACCGTCGAGAAGCTGACCCCGACCCGGGTCAAGCTCAGCATCACGGTCACCCCGGAAGACCTCAAGCCCAGCATCGCCCACGCCTACGAGCACATCGCTCAGGACGTGCAGATCCCCGGCTTCCGCAAGGGCAAGGTCCCTGCTCCCATCATCGATCAGCGCATCGGCCGCGGTGCGGTCATCGAGCACGCGGTCAACGAGGGCCTCGACAAGTTCTTCCGTGACGCCACGGTCGAGCACAAGGTCCGCGTCGTCGGCCGCCCGTCGGCCGAGATCACGCAGTGGCCGAACGAGAAGGATTTCTCGGGCGACCTGCTCGTGGACATCGAGGTGGACGTCCGCCCCGAGATCGAGCTGCCCTCCTACGACGGCATCACCCTGACGGTCGACGCCGTCGAGGCCGACGACGCCGCTCTCGACGAGGAGCTCGAGAACCTGCGCGCCCGCTTCAGCACGCTCGTCCCCGTCGACCGCCCCGCAGCGAAGGGCGACTTCGTCGAGCTCGACCTGGTCGCCACGATCGACGGCGCCGAGATCGACCGCGCGGAGGGCGTCTCCTACGAGGTCGGCTCCGGCGAGCTGCTCGAGGGCATCGACGACGCGATCGAGTCGCTCACCGCCGGTGAGGACACGACCTTCCGCTCCGCCCTCGTCGGCGGCGACCACGCCGGCTCCGAGGCCGAGGTCTCCGTGACCGTCAAGGCCGTCAAGGAGCGCGAGCTCCCCGAGGCGGACGACGACTTCGCGCAGATCGCCAGCGAGTTCGACACGATCGCCGAGCTCCGCGCGAGCCTGGCCGAGCGCGTCTCGCAGCAGGGCGTCTTCACGCAGGGCTCCGCCGCTCGCGACAAGCTCGTCGAGACGCTGCTCGAGAAGATCGAGATCCCCGTGCCGCCGCAGCTCATCGAGGACGAGGTGCACAACCACCTCGAGGGCGAAGGCCGCCTCGAGGACGACGTGCACCGTGCCGAGGTCACCGAGGCGAGCGAGAAGCAGTTCCGCACGCAGGTGCTGCTCGACACCATCGCCGAGCAGGCTGACGTGCAGGTCTCGCAGGAGGAGCTCTCGCAGTACCTCGTGCAGTCCGCTGCGCAGTACGGCATGGCGCCGCAGGAGTTCGTCGAGGCGCTGCAGTCGTCGAACCAGCTGCCCGCGCTCGTCGGCGAGGTCGCCCGCAACAAGGCCCTCGCGATCGCCCTGGGCAAGGTCAAGGTCGTCGACACCAACGGCAAGGCCGTGGACCTGAGCGACTTCGTCGTCGTCGACGACGAGACTTCGGACGAGGAGACTCCCGCCGAGGAGAAGCCCGCCAAGAAGGCTCCCGCCAAGAAGGCTCCGGCCAAGAAGGCTCCGGCCGACAAGGCCGACGCCGCCGCGGAGGACAAGCCCGCCGCCAAGAAGCCGGCCGCCAAGAAGGCTCCGGCCAAGAAGGCCGCCGACAAGGCTGAGTGATCGAACGATCACGAGAAGGGGCGGATGCTGCGGCATCCGCCCCTTTTTCATCACCGGAAGGGCAGGGCATGAAGAGCTGGGACCAGCGGATCGACGACGTGTGGGATGACGCCTCGGGCGAGGAGGTCGGCGACGAGACCATCGCACGCATCGACGCACTCGCCGCGGAGCGCGGGGAGAACGATGCGCGAGCGGAGTTCGAGCGCGCGGGGGCGCGCGATTCGGCGGGGCGTCCTGCCGAAGCCGTGGTGCTCTACCGTCGCGCGCTCGAGCTCGGCCTCGATGAGGAGCACCGCCCGCAGTGCGTGATCCAGCTGGCGAGCTCTCTGCGCAACCTGGGAGAGTACGACGATGCTCTCGCCGTGATCACGGCGGAGGAGGAGCGCTCGCCCGACGGACCGTATCGGGATGCCGTGGCGACCGTGCACGCGCTCATCCTCGCGAGCGCGGGGCAGCCCGCACGGGGCCTCTCGGTGGCGCTGCTCGCCCTCGTTCCGCACCTGCCGCGCTACCACCGCTCCATGACCGCGTACGCCCACGAGATCGCCGACGCCGACACCTGATATGCCGACGGCGAACACGGCCTGAACGCCGCGTTGTCGCCGGTAGATTCGAAATCACTGAAACACGGAATCAGGAGCTGACATGGCTGCAGAACCCCTCCTCGCGACGAGCGTCTTCGACCGTCTGCTGAAGGACCGCATCATCTGGCTGGGGTCGGAGGTGCGCGACGAGAACGCCAACGAGATCTGCGCGAAGATCCTTCTTCTCGCCGCAGAGGACTCCGAGAAGGACATCTTCCTCTACGTCAACTCGCCCGGTGGCTCGATCACCGCGGGTATGGCGATCTACGACACGATGCAGTTCGTCCCGAACGACATCGTCACCGTCGGCATCGGCATGGCGGCGTCCATGGGGCAGCTGCTGCTGACCGCCGGCACCAAGGGCAAGCGGTACATCACCCCGAACGCCCGTGTGCTGCTGCACCAGCCGCACGGTGGCTTCGGCGGAACGTCGAGCGACATCCAGACGCAGGCGCAGCTCATCACCTCGATGAAGAACCGCCTCGCGGAGATCACCGCGGCGCAGACCGGCAAGTCGGTCGAGCAGATCAACGCCGACGGCGACCGTGACCGCTGGTTCACGGCTCAGGAGGCGCTCGAGTACGGCTTCGTCGACCACATCCGCGAATCGGCTTCCGACGTCATCGGCGGCGGCGGCACCGAGCAGGACTCCAAGTAAGCGGAAAGAGAAGGAATCACATGTACACCCCCACCTTCCAGTCCGCTGGCAATCTCCCGTCCAGCCGCTACGTGCTCCCGCAGTTCGAGGAGCGCACGGCCTACGGCTTCAAGCGTCAGGACCCGTACAACAAGCTGTTCGAAGACCGCGTGATCTTCCTCGGCGTGCAGGTCGACGACGCGTCCGCCGACGACGTGATGGCGCAGCTCCTCGTCCTGGAGAGCCAGGACTCCGAGCGCGACATCACGATGTACATCAACTCGCCCGGCGGATCCTTCACCGCGATGACGGCGATCTACGACACGATGCAGTACGTCGCGCCGCAGATCCAGACCGTCGTGCTCGGACAGGCGGCGTCCGCCGCGTCCGTGCTGCTCGCGGCCGGCGCCCCCGGCAAGCGTCTGGCTCTGCCGAACGCTCGTGTGCTGATCCACCAGCCGGCGATGGGCGAGGCGGGCCACGGTCAGGCGTCCGACATCGAGATCCAGGCGGCGGAGATCCTCCGCATGCGGACCTGGCTCGAGGAGACCATGGCTCACCACACCAACCGCACCGCGGAGCAGGTCAACCGCGACATCGACCGTGACAATATCCTCTCCGCCGAGCAGGCGAAGGAGTACGGCATCGTCGACCAGGTGCTCACGACGCGCAAGCGCGTCTGAGTTCCGCTCCACTCCGCAGAAGGACGCCGGTCATCAGATCGGCGTCCTTTTGCGCATCCACTCGCGCACCGGGTGCTCATATGAGCAAACGGGTGCACGAACGCAGATGACCCTCTATCCTGGTGAAGGAAGGAGGATGCCGTGGAAGAAGAGCTGGTCATGGTTCGCGTCGCCGAGCTGTACTACGACGAGGACAAGACTCAGGACGAGATCGGCGCCCTTCTCAAGATCTCCCGCTGGAAGGTCGGCCGCCTGCTCACGCAGGCTCGCGAGCGCGGCATCGTCCGCATCGAGATCGTGCATCCGCGCGCGCGTCGGCTGGGCCTCGAGCGCCAGCTGGTGGAGAAGCACGGCCTCGCCGCCGCCATCGTCGTGCCGGCGCCCGAAGGCGATGAGGGCACGCTCGAACGCGTCGCCCAGGCCGCAGCGGACTATCTCACTGCGATGCGTCCCGTGCCCCGCACGCTCGGGGTCAGCTGGGGCCGGACGCTCCGCGCGGTCGCCGAGGCGCTGCCCGACGGCTGGGCCACGGGAGTGACGGTCGTGCAGTTGAACGGGGGAGTGAGCCTCAACCGCCGTTCCGGTGGTGCGGCCGGTCTCGCGGTGACGATCGCCCAGCGGGCATCGGGACACGTGTCTCTGCTGCCGAGCCCGGCGATCCTGGAACGCGTCGAGACCAAGCAGGCGATCGAAGCCGATCGCACGGTCGCCGCAGTGCTCGAGGAGGCTGCGGAGGCGCAGGCCTTCCTCTTCACCGCCGGTCCCTGCGACGCGACATCCGCGCACGTCGAGAACGGCTACCTGACGGCATCCGATGTCGAGGAGCTGGCGCGCCGCGGAGCGGTCGGCGACGTCCTCGGCCGCTACATCGACGCCGACGGCAACATCGTCGACCCCCAGCTCGACGCCCGCACGGTGGGTGTCGAGCTCGACAGGCTCCGCGCCGCCACGAGGGCGGTCTTCGTCGCCACGGGTGCGGCGAAGCATGACATCGCGCGCACGGTCGTCACCAGCGGCCTGTGCAGCGTGATCGTGACAGATGAGAACACAGCCAGAGCATTGTTGGAGGAACAGTGACGACCAAAGAACTCAGCCGCCGATCGGCGGTGGACGTGCTGGGCGGTGAGCCCGACGACGCGACGCTCCGGCGCTTCCTGCACGGACTCCCCGGTGTGGATGCGGTGGGCCTGGAACAGCGAGCGGCCGGACTCGGCACGCGATCGATCAAGACGACGTCGAAGGCCTGGGCGCTCGACACGATCATCACGCTGATCGACCTCACCACCCTGGAGGGCGCAGACACGCCAGGCAAGGTGCGCTCCCTCGTCGCGAAGGCGAAGAATCCGGATGCGGCAGACCCGACCACGCCGCGCGTCGCCGCGGTGTGCGTGTACGGCGACATGGTCGGCGACGCGGTCACCGCTCTCGGCGACCTGCACGGCGACCCCGACGACGGCCGCATCTCGGTCGCGGCGGTGGCCACGGCGTTCCCCAGCGGGCGGTCATCCCTCGCCATCAAGCTCGCAGACACGGCGGAGGCCGTCGCCGCGGGCGCCGATGAGATCGACATGGTGATCGACCGCGGGGCGTTCCTGTCGGGTCGCTACGGTCTGGTGTTCGACCAGATCGCCCAGGTGAAGGAGGCCTGCCGTCGCGAGGACGGCAGCTATGCCTCGCTCAAGGTGATCCTGGAGACCGGCGAGCTCAACACCTACGACAACATCAAGCGCGCCTCCTGGCTCGGCATCCTCGCGGGCGGCGACTTCATCAAGACCTCCACCGGCAAGGTGCAGCCCGCTGCGACACTGCCGACCACGCTGCTCATGCTGGAGACCGTGCGCGACTGGCACCGCGGCACCGGCGAGAAGATCGGCGTCAAGCCGGCCGGCGGCATCCGCTCGTCGAAGGACGCGGTGAAGTACCTGGTGACCGTCGCCGAGACCGTCGGAGAGGAATGGCTGCAGCCGCACCTGTTCCGTTTCGGCGCATCGAGCCTCCTCAACGACGTGCTGCTGCAGCGCCAGAAGCTCGCCTCCGGCCACTACTCCGGCCCCGACTACGTCACGATCGACTGAGTGGAACCGAACATGTCATTTCTGGAATACGCCCCCGCGCCGGAGTCGAAGGCCGTCCTGAACCTCAGGGACAGCTACGGCCTGTTCATCGACGGCGAGTTCGTCGACGGATCGGGGAAGAGCTTCACGACCATCTCGCCGTCGGATGAGACCCGCATCGCGGAGATCGCCACCGCGAGCGACGAGGACGTCGACCGTGCCGTCGCCGCCGCACGTCGCGCCTACGACCGGACCTGGTCGAAGATGAGCGGTCGGGACCGCGGCAAGTACCTGTTCCGCATCGCACGTCTGGTGCAGGAGCGCGCCCGCGAGCTCGCGGTCGCCGAGAGCCTCGACAACGGCAAGCCGATCAAGGAGAGCCGCGATGTCGACGTTCCTCTCGTCGCATCCTGGTTCTTCTACTACGCCGGCTGGGCAGACAAGCTCGACTACGCCGGGCTCGGCGCCAACCCGCGCGCGCTCGGCGTCGCAGGCCAGGTCATCCCGTGGAACTTCCCGCTGCTCATGCTCGCGTGGAAGCTCGCCCCTGCGCTGGCTGCGGGGAACACCGTCGTGCTCAAGCCCGCCGAGACCACGCCCCTCACTGCGCTGATCTTCGCGGAGATCCTGCAGCAGGCTGACCTCCCCGCCGGTGTGGTGAACATCATCACCGGAGCCGGTGCGACCGGCGCGGCGCTCGTCCGCCACCCCGACGTCGACAAGGTCGCGTTCACCGGCTCCACCGGAGTCGGTCGCGACATCGCCAAGGCCGTCGCGGGAACCGGCAAGAAGCTCACGCTCGAACTCGGCGGCAAGGCGGCGAACATCGTGTTCGACGATGCGCCGATCGACCAGGCCGTCGAGGGCATCGTCAACGGGATCTTCTTCAACCAGGGGCACGTCTGCTGCGCGGGCAGCCGGCTGCTCGTGCAGGAGTCGATCCACGACGAGGTCGTCGACAGGCTCAAGAACCGCCTGTCGACGCTGCGCCTGGGCGACCCGCTCGACAAGAACACCGACATCGGCGCGATCAACTCCGCCGCTCAGCTGGCCCGCATCCGCGAGCTCAGCGACATCGGAGAGGCCGAGGGCGCCGAGCGCTGGACCGCGGACTGCGTGATCCCCGAGAAGGGCTTCTGGTTCGCTCCCACGATCTTCACCGGCGTCGAGGCGTCGCACCGGATCGCCCGCGACGAGGTGTTCGGACCAGTGCTCTCGGTGCTCACCTTCCGCACCCCGGCGGAGGCGATCGCCAAGGCCAACAACACCCCCTACGGCCTGTCCGCGGGAATCTGGTCGGACAAGGGGTCGCGGATCCTCGCCGTCGCCGACCGTCTGCGCGCCGGCGTGATCTGGGCCAACACCTTCAACCGCTTCGACCCGTCCAGCCCGTTCGGCGGCTACAAGGAGTCCGGATACGGCCGCGAAGGCGGACGTCAGGGTCTGACCGCCTACCTCCAGGGAGCAGCATCATGAGCAAGCGACTCACCGTGCCCAAGACCTACAAGCTCGCTATCGGCGGAGCGTTCCCGCGGAGCGAGTCCGGGCGCACCTACGAGGTGCTCTCCGCGAAGGGGGCGTTCCTCGCGAACGCGGCCAAGGGGTCGCGCAAGGACGCTCGGGATGCCGTCGTCGCCGCGCGCGCCGCGGTGAAGGGCTGGTCCGGTGCGACCGCCTACAACCGCGGTCAGGTGCTCTACCGTGTCGCGGAGGTCCTGGAGGGACGCCGTGCGCAGTTCGTCGACGAGATCGTCGCCCAGGAGGGCGTGTCCGCCGCCGTCGCGGGTGCACAGGTCGACGAAGCCATCGACCTCTGGGTCTGGTACGCGGGGTGGTGCGACAAGTACGCGCAGGTCGCAGGCAACGCGAACCCGGTCGCCGGCCCGTACTTCAACATCTCGGTGCCGGAGCCGACCGGCGTCGTCGCGATCGTCGCGCCGCAGGACTCCGCTCTTCTCGGCCTGGTGTCGGTCGTCGCGCCGGCGCTCGTCGCGGGAAACACGGTCGTCGTGATCGCCAGCGAACGGCATCCGCTCTCCGCGATCAGCCTGGCCGAGGTCCTCGCGACCAGCGACGTGCCAGGGGGCGTCGTGAACGTCCTCACCGGTTCGCCGGCCGAGATCGCGCCGTGGCTCGCATCCCACCAGGATGTAAACGCACTCGACCTCGCCGGAGCTGGTGACCTGGACTGGGTCGACCTGCAGATCGCCGCGGCCGAGACCCTCAAGCGGGTTCTCACCCCCGGCGCCGTCTCGGCCTCTCCCGAGCGCATCGGGGCCTTCACCGAGGTGAAGACCGTCTGGCACACGAAGAGCATGGTCTGACCCGCCGAAGCGCTTCGCCGACGCCCCAGCTGACCGTCCACGCCCCACCGGGCCGACGTCGGTCAGGTGGGGCGTCGTCGTTCAGCGGGAGGCGTCGATGCGTGCCGGAGACAATCGTGACCGCGCCAATGCGTCCCGGTGTCCGGTGCAGAGGTTAGGCTCGGATGACGATCTCGGCATCCTGAGGAGGACGCGCATGGCCCGTATCGGTGAAAGCGCTGACCTGTTCAAGTGCTCGTTCTGCGGAAAGAGCCAGAAGCAGGTGCAGCAGCTCATCGCTGGCCCCGGTGTGTACATCTGCGACGAGTGCGTCGAGCTGTGCAACGAGATCATCGAGGAGCGGATGGCGGAGTCCGCCGCCACAGGCACCGCCGACTTCGATCTGCCCAAGCCGCGCGAGATCTTCTCCTTCCTCGAGGAGTACGTGGTCGGGCAGGAGCCCGCGAAGAAGGCCCTCGCCGTCGCGGTCTACAACCATTACAAGCGCATCCGCGCGCACGGCACGCTTCAGACCGCTGAGCAGAAGGCCGAGAGCGTCGAGATCGCCAAGAGCAACATCCTGCTCATCGGCCCGACCGGCTGCGGCAAGACCTATCTCGCGCAGACGCTCGCGAAGCGCCTCAACGTCCCCTTCGCCGTCGCCGATGCGACGGCGCTGACCGAGGCAGGGTACGTCGGAGAAGACGTCGAGAACATCCTGCTCAAGCTCATCCAGGCGGCGGACTACGACGTCAAGCGCGCAGAGACCGGCATCATCTACATCGACGAGGTCGACAAGATCGCCCGCAAGGCCGAGAACCCGTCGATCACGCGCGACGTCTCCGGTGAGGGCGTGCAGCAGGCCCTGCTGAAGATCATCGAGGGCACGGTCGCATCGGTGCCGCCGCAGGGCGGTCGCAAGCACCCGCACCAGGAGTTCCTGCAGATCGACACCTCGAACGTGCTGTTCATCGTCGCGGGCGCCTTCGCCGGCCTCGAGGACATCGTCTCGGCGCGCGTCGGCAAGCACGGCATCGGCTTCGGCGCTCCGCTGCACGACAAGGGCAAGGACCTCGATCTGTTCAGCGAGGTCCTGCCCGAGGACCTGCACAAGTTCGGTCTCATCCCCGAGTTCATCGGCCGTCTTCCCGTCGTGACCTCGGTGTCGCCGCTCGACCAGAGCGCACTGATCGACATCCTCACCGGTCCGCGCAATGCGCTGGTCAAGCAGTACCAGCGCATGTTCGAGATCGACGGGGTGCAGCTCGAGTTCGAGGAGGACGCGCTCCGCTCGATCGCCGACCTCGCCGTCGAACGCAAGACCGGTGCTCGTGGTCTCCGTGCCATCCTCGAAGACGTGCTCGGACCGATCATGTTCGAGATCCCCTCGGCCGAAGACGTCGCCAAGGTCATCGTGACCCGCGCTGCCGTCGACGAGGGCGCCCCGCCCACCATCGTGATGGAGCGCAAGCGCAAGAGCGCCTGAGCGTCGAGGCGGTCTCGCCTCGACGGGAGCGTTCGTGCCCTCTCGTCGTGCTCGTCAGGCGACGGGCAGGATGAGATCCGTGCGCAAGGCGTCCGTCGCCGTGGACGGGTCGGAGACGTACACCTCGATCCAGATGCCCCTCGGATCGAGTCCCTCGGCGCGGGCTCGGTCGGACAGGCCCATCCAGCCGGCGCCGAGCTCGTCGTACGACCCCAGGACGGTCGTCGCGGCCGCCGGACCCGCCGGGAGTGCGGATGCCGTGACCTCGAGACCGTTCACGAGGATCGGCTGCTCGGGTGCGAGAACGACAGGGAAGCCGAGCTCGAGGTCGAACACGCGCATCGGATCGCCGTGGTACACGGCCACCGCGGGGCCCGCCGGCACCAGGGCACCCGAGGCGAACAACGACCCCAGTGCCGAGTAGCCCGCGTCGAACACGTCGCGGAGATCCGCGATCGTGATGCCCTCGTGGCGGATCACCGCCAGGGGCGCGGCATCCAGCTCGATGCGGTCGATCAGGCCGAAAGGGGTCTCGGGGAACGCGCTCATGCGGTCAGTCTTCCAGCCCTCGCCGCTTCAGCAAAGGGGCGATCTCGGCATCGCGACCGCGGAAGTCACGGTACGCCTCCAGGGGATCCTTCGATCCGCCGACGCCGAGGAGTCGGTTGCGGAAGCGGTCGCCGTTCTCCCGTGTGAGACCGCCGTTCTCGCGGAACCAGTCGACCGTGTCGGCGTCGAGCACCTCGCTCCAGATGTACGAGTAGTAGCCGGCGCTGTATCCGCCGGAGAACACGTGCGCGAAGTACGTCGACGAGTAGCGCGTGGGGACCACCGGGTCGTTCAGGCCGATGTCGGTGAGGGCCGCCGCCTCGAACGCGGCGACGTCGTCGACGTCGGCATCCGCACCCACCCGATGCCACGCCTGGTCCAGCCAGGCGGCGGCGAGGTACTCGCTGGTGGCGTGTCCCTGGTCGAAGGTCTCCGTGGCGCGGAGCCGGTCGACGATCGCCGGGTCGAGGGGCTCGCCGGTCTCGTGGTGCCGCGCGTAGTTGTCGAGGACCTCCGGCCAGAGGATCCACATCTCGTTGACCTGGCTGGGGAACTCGACGAAGTCGCGGTACACGTTGGTCCCGGAGAAATGGGGGTAGGTCACGACGGCGAACAGCCCGTGCAGCGCATGCCCGAACTCGTGGAACAGCGTCGTCACCTCATCGAGCGTCAGCAGAGTCGGCTCGCCGTCTCCCGGCTCCGGCACGTTGAGATTGTTGACGACGACCGGGGCGGTGCCGCGCAGACGCGACTGGCTGACGATGGGGTTCATCCACGCTCCACCGCGCTTCGAATCGCGCGTGTAGAGGTCGAGGACGTACAGCCCGAGCGCGCTGCCGTCGGCGTTGAAGACCTCGAACACCCGCGCACCGGGGTGGTACGCCGTCAGGTCGGGCCGCTCCTGGAACGTCACACCGTACAGCCGTGTGGCGGCGAAGAACATGCCGTCCTGCAGGACCCGCTCCGCCTCGAACCAGGGACGAAGCGCGCTGGTGTCGATGTCGTAGGTCGCCGCCCGCACCCGCTCGGTGTAGAACGCCCAGTCGTGCGCCTCGATCTCGAACGGCTCCGGCTCGGTCCCGTCGACGATGGCCTGCAGCGCCGCTCGCTCCGCGCGAGCATTGCGGGCCGACGGCGCCGCGAGCGCGCGCAGCATCCGTTCGACGGCGTCGGGGGTCTTCGCCGTCTCGTCTGCGGTGACGTACGCGGCGTGGGACTCGTACCCGAGCAGTGCGGCGCGTTCGGCACGGAGACGCACGATCTCGCGCAGCACGGGGCGGTTGTCGTCGGCGTTGTCGCGCGATGCCCGGCTGCGCGACGCGTCCATGATGCGGCGGCGTGCGTCGCGATCGCGCAGCTGTGCGAGGTACGGATGCCCGGTGAAGAGGGGGAGGGACACGAGGAGCTTCCCGTCGAGGCCGCGGCTCTGGGCAGCCCGTGCGGCGGCGGAGAGCTCTCCGGCGCTGAGCCCGTCGAGTTCGGACGCGGAGTCGAAGACCACCGCGAGGTCGTTCGTGTCGTTGAGGAGGTTCCGCTCGAACGTGTTGCTCAGGGTGGACAGCTGCTGATTGAGGAGCGTGAGATGCGCCTTGGCCTCGTCGTCGAGCGCCGCCCCGGCGTGGGTCATCTCGCGGAACCGCCGTTCGACCAGGTAGCCCTGCTCCGCGTCCAGGTCGAGGGAGTCCCGCTGCTCGTGCACGAGCCTGACGCGCCAGTACAGGGCGCCGTCGAGGGTGATGGCGTCGGTATGCGCGGCCATCAGCGGAGCGAGCTGTTCGTCGACGGCCTGGATCTCGGGCGTCGCATCCGCTGAGCTCACCGTGTAGAACGCGTGGGCGACCCTGTCGAGGAGCTCCCCGGAGCGCTCCAGCGCCTCGATCGTGTTCTCGAACGTCGGCATGGATCTGACCATCGTGATGCGCGCGACCTCGCCCAGCTGCTCAGCGAACGCCGCCCGGAACGCGGGCAGATAGTGCTCTGGCCTGATGCGGGCGTAGTCGGGGAGGCCGTAGGGGAGCGAAGACGGCTGCAGCAGCGGGTTGGACGCGTCGGTCATTCCTTGAGCCTAGCCATGACCCGTTCGAGCGCCTCCACGACGATCCGCACCGAGCGCCGGCGCAGGTTCTCCGGACGTGCGAGCACGTCGATGAGCCGGTGCGTGCTCACTCCGAGGAGAGGGAGTCGCACGATGTCCCGGTCGTCGACGCTGCGCGACGTGTAGCGCGGCAGCATCCCCAGCACGTCGCCGGCGGCGACGACCGCGGAGACCGCGCCGTAGTCGTTGATGCGATGCCTGATCTCGAGCGCGCGCCCCGCGACGGCGGAGACGGCCCGCAGCACGTCATCGGGGGAGTAGCCGATGCGGCTGGTCACCCACGGCTGCTCCACGACGTCGTCTGGGGTCAGGGAGTCGAGGGCGGCGAGGGGGTGGGCTGCCGCGACCGCGACGTCGAGGGGCTCGCTGACGAGCGTGAGGCTGCGGATGCCGGCTTTCGGCCAGGGCTCGGAGTGCTCCATGCGGTGAGCGAGCACGAGGTCGTAGCGCGCCGTGAGCGCGGGGAAGTCACTCTGAGCGACATCCTCATCGGTGAGCTGCACCGTCGGGGCGGCGTCGCTCTCGGACAGCTCGCGCACGAGGGATCCGAACAGCGCCTGTCCAGCGCTGTGGAATCCGCTGATGGTGACGACGCCTGTCGGCTCGCTCTCGAACTCGTCCAACGCGCTGCGTGCAGCGGCCATCGCGTCGATCGCCTCCGTGCCGGCCGCCGCGAGCACTTCTCCCGCCGGAGTGAGGGCGAGACGTCGGCCGTCTCTGCGAGTCAGCGGGGTGCGGACTCCCCGCTGCAGGGCGGAGAGGTGCTGGGATACGGCGGACGGTGTGACGTTCAAGGCCTCGGCCACGGCGGTGACGCTGCCGAGGGCTCCGAGTTCGCGCAGGATCTGCAGCTGGTGGAGTTCCATGACGTCAGTTTAGCTTTTGCTACATAGACCGTGCAGGAAGAGGCGATTGCTCTACAACGTCGTGTGCGGTGTGATCGAAGCATGAAGGCTTTGTTCAAGGCAGAACGCGCAGCAGGACTCGAGCTGGTGGAGCGCCCCGATCCGGTGGCCGCGGCGGACGAGGTCGTCATCCGCGTGCTCCGCACCGGCATCTGCGGAACCGACCTGCACATCCGCCGCTGGGACGACTGGGCCGCGTCCGCGATCGACGCGCCGCTGATCCCCGGCCACGAGTTCTACGGCGAGGTCGTGGAGGTCGGTCCGCTCGTGCGCGACATCACCGTCGGCGACCGCGTCTCCGGCGAGGGGCACATCGTGTGCGGAACCTGCCGCAACTGCCGCGCCGGCCGTCGGCAGATGTGCATCCGCACGATCGGCCTCGGACTCCAGCGCGACGGCGCCTTCGCCGAATACCTCTCCCTGCCGGCGACGAACGTCTGGGTGCACCACTCCGACGTGACGCCGGAGCTCGGGGCGATCTTCGATCCGCTCGGCAACGCGGTGCACACCGCCCTCACCTTCCCCCTCATCGGAGAGGACGTCCTCGTCACGGGATGCGGCCCGATCGGGCTGATGGCGATCGCCGTGGCACGCCATGCGGGCGCACGCTTCATCGTCGCCACGGATGTCAGCGCTCCTCGCCTCGCGATGGCGCGGCAGATGGGCGCCGACGAGGTGGTCGACGTGTCGAGGAGCGACATCCGCGACGCGCAGCGGGCGCTCGCGATGCGGGAGGGGTTCGACGTCGGCTTCGAGATGAGCGGCGCGGCCACTGCGCTGCCCGCGATGATCGACAACATGAACCACGGCGGCCGCATCGCGATGCTCGGTCTGCCGAGCGCCGGCTTCGACATCGACTGGGGCAAGCTCGTCACCCACATGCTCACGATCAAGGGCATCTACGGTCGCGAGATGTTCGAGACGTGGAACGCGATGGGTGCGATGCTGCAGAGCAGCGCGACCCTGCGCGAGTCGATCGGCCGCGTGATCGCGGAGGTGCTCCCTGCGCGTGACTGGGAGAAGGCTTTCGCCGCCGCGGAGTCGGCGGGAACGGGGAAGATCATCCTCGACTGGACGCAGCTGTAGAGCGAAGGAGTTTGCGATGTACGGGACATTCCAGAACCATGTGACGGCAGAGCTCAGCGGGATCGAGGAGGCGGGGCTCACCAAGCACGAGCGCGGCATCCGCGGACCGCAGAGCGCCGAGATCGTCGCCGACGGTGCAGAGGTGCTGAACTTCTGCGCGAACAACTACCTGGGTCTCGCCGACGACGCCCGCATCCTCGACGCCGCCAAGGGCGCGCTGGACGAGTGGGGGTACGGACTGGCGAGCGTGCGCTTCATCTGCGGCACGCAGGAGCAGCATCTCGAACTCGAACGTCGTCTCGCCGGATTCCTCGGCACCGACGACGCCATCCTCTACTCCTCCTGCTTCGATGCGAACGGGGGAGTGTTCGAGACGCTGTTCGGCGCCGAGGATGCGATCATCTCGGACGAGCTCAACCACGCATCGATCATCGACGGCATCCGCCTCTCGAAGGCCCGCCGCCTGCGCTATCGCAACCGCGACATGGCCGACCTCGAGGAGCAGCTGAAGGCGGCAGCCGACGCGCGCTTCCGCGTCGTCGTCACGGACGGCGTCTTCTCGATGGACGGCTACATCGCTCCGCTGGCGGAGATCTGCGACCTCGCGGAGCGCTACGACGCCCTCGTCTTCGTCGACGACTCCCATGCCGTCGGCTTCGTGGGCGAGAACGGACGCGGCACCCCTGAACTGTGCGGCGTCGCGGACAGAGTGGACATCTACACCGGCACGTTCGGCAAGGCGCTGGGCGGCGCGTCAGGGGGCTACGTCGCCTCGCACGCCGACATCGTCGCCCTGCTGCGTCAGCGCTCGCGCCCCTACCTCTTCTCGAACACCCTCGCGCCGGCGATCGTCGCGGGAACCCTCACGGCGCTCGACCTCGTCGAGGGGTCCGCCGATCTCCGTGCTCGGCTTCGGGAGAACGCCGCGCTGTTCCGCGAGCGGATGAGCGCAGAGGGTTTCGAGCTGCTGCCGGGGGAGCACCCCATCGTGCCGGTGATGTTCGGGGATGCCGCGCTGACCGCCCGCGTCGCGAAGGAGATGCAGGCCAGGGGCGTCTACGTCACGGCGTTCAGCTTCCCTGTCGTCCCGCGGGGTCTTGCGCGGATCCGCGTGCAGCTCTCTGCTGCGCACACGCCGCAGCAGATCGAGCGCTGCGTGGCCGCATTCGTGGCGGCGCGGGCCGCCGTGAGCTGACCTCGACAAACTTGCAAAGAAAAGCTTGCAAAGAAGTCTTTGCAAGGGTATCTTTGCATGCATGACGAACCACCCGAAGTCCCGCAGCCTCGACCCCGGTGCGCTGAAGGCGCTCGCTCATCCGCTGCGCGTGCGGATCTTCGACCTCCTCAGCGAGAGGGGCCCGCAGACGGCGAGCTCCCTCGCGGCTCTCGTCGGCGAGACGTCCGGTTCGATGAGCTATCACCTGCGGGCGCTGGCCGCGCACGACCTGATCCAGGAGGTCGAGGGGCGTGGCACGGCGCGTGAGCGCTGGTGGGAGAGGCCCAAGGGGCGCATCGATCTGCCGGGTCCCGACGACTCGATGACGCCGTCGAACCGCGCCTCCGCGCAGATCGTCACGGCCGAGTTCTTCCGCCTGCGTCACGAGGCGCTGATGGCGTACCTGAACCGCAACGAGTCCGCAATCCCGGAGGAATGGCGCGACGTCGGGATCATCATGACGACGTACCTCGACCTGACGGCGGCGCAGATGGAGGAGGTCAAGGCCGAGCTCAGCGCCGTCGTCGATCAGGTCGTCGACCGCTACCGCGGCCAGTCCGGCCCCGACGTCCGGCGCGTGACCCTGCGCGCTGAGCTCTTCGACCTGCCCACGACCACCAGTACGGAGGAATCATGACCAGCGCCGCTCTCCACCTCACCGCGCCGACGCAGGCCGAGCGCCGCCTCCTGCATCTGGCGGAGCACCTCACGGCCTACGTCGAACGCCGCATCGCCGCCAGGGCCGAGCGCCGGGAGATCGCGCTCGACCTGCTCCGCGAGCAGCAGGCCCGGAGACAGGATCCCCGGGCCGTCGAGCACCTCCTCGCCCAGGTCGGTCTTCCTCGGAGGTGAGGGCACCGCATCACCGAGAGACACGAAACGCTTCACCCGATGTCAGACATCAGGTGAAGCGTTTCGTCTCGTCGCTGCGCTTCTCGCTCGACGACCGGGCAGTCGCGAGCGGAGGTCAGTCCTCGAAAGGACGCGCCACGACGTCGCCGGACGCCGTCTGCAGCACTTCCCAGCCGGCGTCGAGCTCGGCGATCGCGCGGCCCTCGAGCCACGTGAGCGTCCAGTGGCCGTTCATACCGCGCGATTCGACCTCGGCGATGGAGGGGCGCAGCGCGGCGGGTACCGACGCCGGCGGCTCCGACCCCGTGGCCCACCGCGTGCCGAGCTGCATCACACGGCCTCGACGGGAGCGAGCTCGATCGCGGTGACCGCGAACTCGTCGCCAACGGCGAGTCCGAGCTCCGCGATGCGACCCACGGCCGACAGATCGGCGGCAGCGGCCTGAAGCGCCTCGTACTTCTCGGCGGGGGCGGTGATCATGGCGCTCGCGACGGGGGTCTTCTGCGACGCCTTCGCCTCGGTCTTCGCACGACGGATGCTGATCAGGGCCTCGCTGGCCACCGACAGCACCGCGGCGTCTCCCTCGATGCCCAGCGGCTCGGGCCAGGATGCCGTGTGCACGGAGCCCTCCTCGAACCAGGACCACACCTCTTCTGTCGCGAAGGAGAGGATCGGCGCGAGCAGTCGCAGCAGCGTCGACAGAGCAAGGCGCAGCGCGAGGGCCGCGGACGCCTGACCCACGTCGTTCTGGTTGTACGCGCGCTCCTTGACGAGCTCGAGGTAGTCGTCGCAGAAGGTCCAGAAGAAGGCCTCGGTGACTTCGAGGGCCTTGGCCTGGTCGTAGTTCTCGTAGGCCCTCGTCGCCTCGGCGATGACGCCGTCGAGCGCCGTCAGCATGGATGCGTCCAGCGCGTGCGTGACCTGCGCGCCCTCTGGCACGGGGAACGAGAGCACGAACTTCGCCGCGTTCAGCACCTTGATGGCGAGTCGGCGGCCGATCTTCACCTGCGTCGGGTTCTGCGGGTCGAAGGCGGCGTCCATGCCCAGTCGGCTCGACGCGGACCAGTAGCGCACGGCATCCGATCCGTGCGTGTCGAGGATGTCGGCGGGCGTGACCACGTTGCCCTTGGACTTCGACATCTTCTTGCGGTCGGGGTCGACGATGAAGCCGCTGATCGCGGCGTTGCGCCACGGCGAGCGGCCGTCTTCGAGGGTCGAGCGCAGCATGGTCGAGAACAGCCAGGTGCGGATGATGTCCTGACCCTGCGGGCGCAGGTCGAACGGCGCGGTGAGCTCCCAGAGCTCCTCGTCGCGCTGCCAGCCGCCGGCGAGCTGCGGGGTGAGCGAGGACGTCGCCCAGGTGTCGAGGATGTCGGCCTCGGCGTCGAAACCACCGGGCACGCCGCGCTGCTCTGCGGTGTACCCCGCCGGCACGTCGGTGGTCGGGTCGATCGGAAGAGCGGAGTGGTCGGGCGTGAGCACGCGGTCGTAATCGCGGTCACCGTTCTCGTCGAGCGCGTACCACAGCGGGATCGGCACGCCGAAGAAGCGCTGGCGGGACACGAGCCAGTCGCCCGTGAGACCGCCGACCCAGTTCTCGTAGCGCACGCGCATGAAGTCCGGGTGCCAGGCGAGCTCGGCGCCGTGGCCGATGAGCGCATCGCGCAGCTCGGCGTCACGGGCGCCGTTGCGGATGTACCACTGCCGGGTCGACACGATCTCGAGGGGACGGTCGCCCTTCTCGAAGAACTTCACCGCGTGGTTGAAGGGCTTGCCGACCGCGGTCATCGCGCCGGTCTCCTGCAGCTTCTCCACGATGGCCTTGCGCGCGGAGAACACGGTCTTGCCCGCGAGCTCCTCGGCGTACCACTGCTGCGCCGCCGCATCCGCCACCGAGGAGGGGGCGTCGGGGAGGAATCGGCCGTCGAGACCGATGGTCGTCATGTTCGGCAGGTGATCGCCCGACACGGTGCGCAGCTCGCGCCACCACACGATGTCCGTCACGTCGCCGAAGGTGCAGACCATGGCCGCGCCGGTGCCCTTGTCGGCGAGCGCGAGGTGGTGGCCGTGGATCTCGATCTCGGCGCCGAAGAACGGCGTGGTCACCTTCGTGCCGATCAGGTGCTTGTGCGGTCCCTCCGGGTGCGTCACGATCGCGATGCACGCGGGGAGGAGCTCGGGGCGCGTGGTCTCGATGGTGATCGAGCCGGAGCCGTCGGAGAACGGGAAGTCGATGGTGTGGTACGCGGCCTGCTGGTCGCGGTCCTCGAGCTCGGCCTGCGCGATCGCCGAGCGGAAGTCGATGTCCCACAGCGTCGGCGCGAGAGCTTGGTAGGCCTCGCCGCGCTCGATGTTGCGCAGGAAGGCGAGCTGGCTCTGCCGGATCGTGTCGTCGGAGATCGTCCGGTAGGTCTGGGTCCAGTCGACGCTGAGGCCGAGCTGGCGGAACAGCGCCTCGAAGTGCTTCTCGTCCTCGACCGTCAGCCGCTCGCACAGCTCGATGAAGTTGCGGCGGCTGATCGGCAGCTGGTCGGCAGCGCGCGAGGACTTGTTGTCTCCGCCCTCGAACGGCGGGGTGAAGTCGGGGTCGTAGGGGAGTGAGGGATCGCAGCGCACCCCGTAGTAGTTCTGCACCCGACGCTCGGTGGGGAGGCCGTTGTCGTCCCAGCCCATGGGGTAGAAGACGGTCTTGCCGCGCATGCGCTCGAACCGCGCCTTGATGTCGGTGTGCGTGTAGGAGAACACGTGCCCGATGTGCAGGGAGCCGGATGCCGTCGGCGGCGGGGTGTCGATCGAGTAGACGCCGTCACGCCCGGTCTGCGCGGCGCGGATGCGGTCGAACAGGTAGGTGCCCTGCTCCGCCCATGCGTCGTTCCACTTCGCTTCGAGACCTTCGAGTGCGGGCTTGTCGGGAATAGCGGACATGGGAGGTCTCCTCGAGCGATGTATGCGGCACTGTGTGAGCGTGCCTGAGTGTGGATTGTGCCTCCAGTGTACCGACCGCATAACAAGGGGGTCGTACATCGACCCCGTCCAAGAATCCGCCGTAGAATCGAAGCATCCCGATCCGTTCTTCCTGAGGAATCGCCATGCCCGCACGCTCCCTGCGTCGCCTCCTGCCCGCCGTGGCACTCGCGGCCGCCTCCGCCCTGGTTCTCAGCGCCTGCACCTCCGCCGGCAGCGGCGACGCCTCTGACGAGATCGTGTGGTCCATCGAGGGAGCCAACCTCTCGGCGGGGCACATGGATCCGCAGGTGAGCCAGCTCGACGTCTCCGGCATGGTGCAGCGCGCCGTGCTCGACTCGCTGGTGTTCCAGGAGGATGACGGCAGCTTCACCCCGTGGCTCGCGACGAAGTGGGAGGTGTCGCCCGACAGCACGGAGTACACCTTCACGCTGCGAGACGACGTCACCTTCACCGACGGCGAGAAGTTCGACGCCGCGGCCGTCAAAGCCAACTTCGACCGCATCGTCGACCCGGCGACGAAGTCCGCGCAGGCCGCGAGCATGCTCGGCGCCGACTACTACAAGGGCACCGAGGTCGTCGACGACCACACCGTGAAGGTGTCCTTCACCCAGCCCTACGCCCCCTTCCTCCAGGCGGCGAGCACTCCTCAGCTCGGGTTCTACTCGCCGAAGGTGCTGAAGGAGTCCGCCGACAAGCTCAAGGCGGGCGGCCCAGGGATCACCGTCGGAACCGGGCCGTTCGAGCTCACCGAGTACACGCCCGATCAGGAGATCGTCTACACCCGCAACGACGATTACGCCTGGGGACCGCACGACGCCACGGCGCCGAAGGTCGAGACCCTGCGCGTCGAGATCCAGCCCGAGGCGTCGGTCCGCGCCGGAGTCGTGAAGAGCGGCGAGTCCGACATCGCCAGCAACATGCCGCCGAACCTGGTGAAGGAACTGGGCGATGGCGTCACCGTGGACTCGGTCGAGTACCCTGGTCTGCCGTACTCGCTGTACCTGAACGAGAAGTACGGCGTGTTCGCCGACGAGAAGGTGCGCCAGGCGTTCTCGCGGGGCATCGACATCGACTCCGCCGTCGAGGAGATCTTCTTCGGCCAGTTCCCGCGGGCGTGGAGCATCCTCGGCTCGACGACGCCCGGGTACGACGCATCGCTCGAGGGCACCTGGCCCTACGACGAGGATGCGGCGAACGCCCTCCTCGACGAGGCCGGCTGGACGGAGCGCGACGCCGACGGCATCCGCATGAAGGACGGCACGCGCCTCTCCGTGCGCTGGATCGCCTGGACCCCGATCCCCGATGACCGGGCAGCGCTCGCGAACGCCATCCAGTCCGACCTCAAGAAGATCGGCTTCGAGGTCGTCCGGGAGACGCTCGAACCGGGCAAGTACAACGAGCAGTACGGTCCGAAGACCTTCGACCTCACGGACTGGGACTTCTCCGGAGTCGACCCGGACTTCCTGCGCAACCACCTGCACACGGACGGCTTCCAGAACGCCTCGCAGGTCTCCGACCCCGCCCTCGACGCGCTCCTCGAAGAGGCGGTCGCGACGAGCGACCAGAAGAAGCGCGACGAGCTCTACACCCAGGTGCAGCAGTGGAACGCCCAGCATGTCGCCATCGTCCCGCTCTACAGCCCCTCGGCGATCACCGCGGTGGGCGAGCGGGTCAAGGGCCTCGACTACGACCTGTACGGGCGGCCGCTGTTCTACGATGTGAGCGTCGGCTGACGCCCCTCCGCCGCCGAGGGAACGAGACGAGCGCCGTCCCGAGCGAACGGAGCGAGTCGAGGTGACGAGACGGGTGAAGGCCGTGCTGCTCCGCATCGCCGGGATCGTCGCCTCGGCCGCCGCCGTGATCTGGGGCGCCGCCACGCTGGCCTTCCTCGCCTTCCGGGTGATCCCCGGAGATCCGGTCTCGGTCATGCTCGGCCCGCAGGCCCAGGTGAGCGAGGCCGTCAAGGACTCGATCCGCGCCGAACTCGGGCTGGACCGACCGCCGCTGGAGCAGTACGGGAGCTTCATCGGGAGGCTGGCCCGCGGTGATCTGGGCGAGTCGTATCAGCTGCGTCTGCCGGTGACCGAGGTCATCGGCAGACAGCTCGGTGCGACGGTGCAGTTGGCGGCGCTCGCGCTGCTGATCGCGATCGTGCTCGCGCTCGCCGTGTCGTTCCTCGTACGCGGGCGGGCCGCTCGCGCCGTCGCGGCCGGAATCGAGCTCGTGGTGCTGTCGTCGCCGGTGTTCTGGATCGGCCTCGTGCTGCTGAGCGTGTTCGCTTTCGGACTGGGGTGGTTCCCGGTCTCCGGCACCCGCAATCCCGCCACGATCGTGCTGCCCGCCGTCACCCTCGCCCTGCCCGTGGCCGCCCTGCTCAGCCAGGTGCTGCGCGACGGGCTCGTGCAGGCGGAGCGGATGCCGTTCGCCGAGACGGTGCGCGCGCGGGGAGCGAGTCCGCTCCGGTTCACCGCACGGCACGGGCTGCGTCACGGCGCCGCCGGCGCGATCACCCTGGCCGCCTACCTCACCGGCTCCGTGCTGGGCGGGGCGGTGCTCGTGGAGACGGTGTTCGCCCGCCCGGGCCTCGGTCGCGTCACCCTCGCGGCGATCAGCGATCGCGATCTCCCCGTCATCACGGGGATCATCCTGCTCAGCGCCGTGGTGTTCGTGATCGTGAACGTGGTGGTCGAGCTGATCCATCCGTTCATCGACCCGCGTCTGCGCTCCCGATCGGCGGGTGTCCGATGAGGCGCGTGCTGCTGTGGACGGCTGTCACCATCCTGGCCGTCATCGCGTTCGCGGCACTGCTGCCCGACGTCCTCGCGACGCACGATCCGCTCCAGACCGACGTGCGCTCCGCGCTGCTGCCCCCGAGCGCCGAGCACCTCTTCGGCACCGACCAGAGCGGGCGGGACGTGTACTCGCGGGTCGTGCACGGAGCCGGGCGGTCCGTGGGCATCGGGCTGCTCGCCACCGGCATCGCCCTGGTCGTCGGCCTCGCGATCGGCTCTCTCGCCGGCGTATCGCCCCGTGGTCTCGATGTCGCGCTCATGCGGGTGAACGACGTGCTGATGGCCTTCCCGGAGTTCCTCGTCGCCCTCGTCGTGATCGCCGTGCTCGGGCCGGGACCCGTGAACATCGCGATCGCGGTGACGCTCGCCGCTGTTCCCGTCTACGTCCGACTGGCGCGGGTGCAGACCCGTACGCTTCGCCTCGCCGAGCACGTCGAGGCGGCGCGGATCCTCGGCGTCCCTCGCTTCTCGGCGTTCCTGCGGCACGTGGCGCCGGGGGTGCTCGGTTCGCTGAGCGTCCTCGCCACGATCGGCATCGGATCCAGCATCCTCGCCGCCGCAGGGCTCAGCTTCCTCGGGCTCGGCCCTGCCGAGCCGACCCCGGAATGGGGCCTCATGCTCTCGGGAGGACGCAACGTGCTCGGACAGGCCTGGTGGATCTCGGTGTTCCCCGGGGCGGCCATCACCCTGACCGTCGTCGCTGCGACCGTCGTCGGTCGCATGCTCCGAGCGCGCGCCGACGGGGTGAGGTCATGACGGCCGCGCTGGAGGTGCAGGGGCTGCGCATCGGCTTCGACGGGCCGGCGGTCGTCGACGGCGTGTCGTTCTCGGTGGCACCTGGGGAGTGCGTCGCGATCGTCGGGGAGTCCGGTGCGGGCAAATCCCTCACGGCGCGGGCGCTGCTCGGGCTGAGCGCTGGGCGCGTGCACGTCGATCGGCTGCTGATCGACGGCGAGGATGCCGCGGGCCTCGGCGAGCGCGCATGGCGACGGCTCAGGGGCGCGCGCATCGCGCTGGTGTCCCAGGATGCGCTGGTGTCGCTCGACCCGCTGCAGAGGATCGGCAGCGAGGTCGCCGAGCCGTTGCGCATCCACGGGCTCGACGCGGCACCCGAGCGCGTGCAGGAGCAGCTGCGCCGAGTGTGGATGCCCGATCCGGAGCGCCGCGCGCGCCAGTACCCGCACGAGCTCTCCGGGGGGCTCCGCCAGAGGGCGCTGATCGCCTCCGCCCTCGCGGCCGGACCGGCCGTGCTCGTGGCGGACGAGCCCACCACGGCGCTGGACGCCACGGTCCAGGCGCGCATCCTCGCACTCCTGAGGGAGATCGCCGACGCCGGCACCGCTGTGCTGTTCATCAGCCACGACTTCGCGGCGGTCCGCAGACTGGCGGACCGGGTGCTGGTCATGCGCGGGGGCATCGTCGTCGAGGAGGGGAACACGGCGGATGTGCTGGAGAACCCTCGGCACGACTACACGCGCGAGCTGATCGCCGCGACCCGTCACACGCCGAGAGAGACGGAAGAGGGAGACCCGACCCCTGTGCTCGTGGGCAGCGGGGTCGCGAAGAGCTTCGGCGGCGTGCCGGCGGTGGTCGATGCGGACTTCGCCGTGCCGGAGGGGCGCACACTCGGCGTGGTGGGGGAGTCGGGGTCGGGCAAGACGACGCTCGCTCGCATGATCGTCGGCGTGGAGACTCCGGATGCCGGGGAGCTGCGCTGGCAGGGGACCCATCGGGTGCAGCTCGTGCATCAGAATCCGCTCGGGGCCTTCGACCCCCGCTGGACGATCGGACGATCGCTGCGGGAGGCGCTCGCCGCTGGCGGGGTGCCCCGTGCGCAGCGCGCGGCGAAGACGGCGGCACTGATGGCGGAGGTCGACCTCGATCCGGGGCTCGCAGACCGGCGTCCCATGGCGCTGTCCGGCGGTCAGCGGCAGCGGGCGGCGATCGCTCGCGCGCTCGCCGCCGAGCCGGATGTGCTGGTGCTCGACGAGCCGGTCTCCGCCCTCGACCCCTCGGTCCGGGAGCGCGTGCTGCAGCTGCTGGTGCGGCTGCAGCGGACGCGCGGGCTGACCATGATCTTCGTCTCGCACGATCTCGACGTCGTCGGGGCGGTCTGCGACACGGTGCTGGTGATGCAGGACGGGCGGATCGTGGAGCAGGGGCGCGTGTCTGAGGTCTTCGCGGCCCCGCAGCACCCGTTCACGAGGGAGCTGCTGGCGGCGAGCGGTCAGTCCTTGACCTGAATGCCGATGCTCGCGGCGAGGACGGGTGCGAGCTGCTGCACCTGGAAGCCGGAGAGCGTCGTGCCGCGCAGGCTGTTCGCGTCGAGGTAGCTCAGCGCGTCGAGGCCGCGGAGATCGACGTCGACGGCGCGCATCCCCCGTGGATCGACCTCGTCGCTGGACGTGCCGCGGAAGCGCACCCTGGTGAGCTCGGACTGGGGGAGATCGACCGTGCGGATGCTGCAGTCGATGACATCGACGTCGACCGCCTTGGCGCCGCCGAGGTTCAGGTAGTCCACGCGGAGGTCGCGGAGTTCGAGCTCGTCGATCCTGGCGTCGCTGAGATCGAGGGTGCCGATTCGTCCGCCGGCGATCCGCAGGCGACGGACGCTCGCACCCCGCATGCGGAGGGAGGCGATGCGGACTCCGGTCATCTCGACGTCGAGGAGCGTGGCTCCGGTGAGATCGACGGCATCCGCATCGGCGTCGACGACGCACTGCTCGAGCGACGCGTACGCGAGATCGGACGGTCCGTCGAGGTCGAGCCGCGCTGCCACGAGGTCCACGCTGCGCGCGGGGGCGGCGTCGACGTACTCGCGGGGCAGGTCGGGGGGAGAGACGCGAGGAGCGGCGGGGGAATCGGACGAACGTGCCATGGTTCGAGGGTAGGGGGTGCCGCCGACGCTCAGTGAGCGGTGGAGCACGACGGTCCTCGACTGCTGCTGTGCCGCGTACAATGGGGGCACGAGCATCGATCCGGCCATCACCGGGGAGCTCTCGGAAGAACGCATCGACAGGCTGAGCCTGCCGGGGCCAGTAGAACCGAGCGGGGCAGGCCCGTCACAGCCGCAGTGAGAGTGGCCCCGCCGTGAGGCGCGGTAAGCGAGGTGGTACCGCGGTCCGTGAGGATCGTCCTTGCAGCAGCATCCGCCACGACGATCACTGCGAGACGACATGACCTACCCGCGTTCCTCCTTCGGCCCCGCCGCCGATCAGGCTACCTCCGTCGCACCGAGCCCCCGCTTCCCCGCCATCGAGCGCGAAGTGCTCGACTTCTGGGAGTCCGACCAGACGTTCCGCGCCTCTATCGAGCAGCGCGAGGGCGCCGACGAATGGGTCTTCTACGACGGCCCTCCGTTCGCGAACGGCCTGCCGCACTACGGCCACCTGCTCACCGGGTATGCGAAGGACGTGTTCCCGCGCTTCCAGACGATGCTCGGCAAGAAAGTCGACCGCGTCTTCGGCTGGGACACGCACGGTCTGCCGGCGGAGCTCGAGGCGATGAAGCAGCTCGGCATCACCGAGAAGAGCGAGATCGAGGACATGGGGATCGACGTCTTCAACGCGAAGGCGAAGGACTCGGTGCTCACGTACACGCGCGAGTGGCAGGACTACGTCACGCGTCAGGCGCGATGGGTCGACTTCGACCGCGGCTACAAGACGCTCGACCTCGGCTACATGGAGAGCGTGCTCTGGGCGTTCAAGACCCTGTACGACAAGGGTCTCGCCTACGAGGGCTACCGCGTGCTGCCGTACTGCTGGCGCGACGAGACGCCCCTCAGCGCCCACGAGCTGCGCATGGACGACGACGTCTACAAGGACCGTCAGGACCCGTCCGTCACGGTGTCGTTCCCGCTGATCGGCGCGGAGGCCGAGCAGCTCGACCTCGCCGGGGTGCGGGTGCTGGCCTGGACGACCACCCCGTGGACGCTCCCGACCAACCTCGCGCTCGCCGTGGGGCCCGACATCGAGTACGTCGTCGTGCCCGCGGGGCCGAACGGCGCCTCCGAGGGCGTCGACGGTGCGCGCTACCTGCTCGCCCGCGACCTGCTCGGCGGCTACGCGAAGGACCTCGGCTACGAGGATGCCGCGGCCGCTCTGGACGCCGCGAGCGGAACCGTCAAGGGGTCGCTGCTCGGCGGTCTCCGCTACGAGCCCCTGTTCTCGTACTACGCCGACACCGAGACCTACGGCACGCAGAACGCGTGGCAGATCCTCGTCGACGACTACGTCACGACCACCGACGGCACGGGCGTCGTGCACCAGGCGCCCGCCTACGGTGAGGACGACCAGCGGGTGGCCGAGGCCGCCGGCATCCCGACCATCCTGTCGCTCGACGACGGAGGGCGCTTCCTCCCGAACGTCACCGACGTCGCCGGCGAGCTGTGGATGGACGCGAACACGCCGCTGATCCGTCTGCTCCGCGCGGAGCAGCGCCTGGTCCGCGAGCAGAGCTACGTGCACTCCTACCCGCACTGCTGGCGCTGCCGGAACCCTCTGATCTACAAGGCCGTCTCGAGCTGGTTCATCCGCGTCACCGACCTCAAGGACCGGATGCTCGCGAACAACGAGCAGATCACCTGGGTGCCCGAGAACGTCAAGCACGGTCAGTTCGGGAAGTGGCTCGAAGGTGCCCGCGACTGGTCGATCAGCCGCAACCGCTACTGGGGCTCGCCCATCCCGATCTGGAAGAGCGACGACCCGGAGTACCCCCGCGTCGACGCCTACGGTTCGCTGGAGGAGCTGGAGCGGGACTTCGGCGCGCTGCCGCGCAACCCCGAGGGCGAGATCGACCTGCACCGTCCGTACATCGACGACCTCACGCGTCCGAACCCCGACGATCCCACCGGCACGAGCACGATGCGCCGCATCGAGGACGTCTTCGACGTGTGGTTCGACTCGGGGTCGATGCCGTACGCGCAGGTGCACTACCCGTTCGAGAACCAGGAGTGGTTCGATTCGCACGCCCCCGCCGACTTCATCGTCGAGTACATCGGGCAGACGCGCGGGTGGTTCTACGTGATGCACGTGCTGTCGACCGCGCTCTTCGACCGACCCGCGTTCACGGGTGTCAGCTGCCACGGCATCGTGCTGGGCAGCGACGGGTACAAGATGTCGAAGTCGCTGCGCAACTACCCGGACGTGTCGGAGGTCCTCGACCGCGACGGCTCCGACGCGATGCGCTGGTTCCTCATGTCGAGCTCCGTGCTCCGCGGCGGCAACCTCGCCGTCACCGAGGAGGGCATCCGCTCCGGCGTGCGCGAGTTCCTGCTGCCGCTGTGGAACTCCTGGTACTTCTTCGCGACCTACGCCAACGCGGCGTCCGAGGGCGGCTACGAGGCGTCGTGGCGCACCGACTCGACGGATGTGCTCGACCGCTACATCCTGGCGCGCCTCGGCGACCTCGTGCGCGACGTCCGCGTCGACCTCGAGGGACTCGACTCCACCACGGCGTCCGCTCGCCTGCGCGACTTCGCGGAGGTGCTGACCAACTGGTACATCCGCCGCTCGCGCGACCGGTTCTGGGAGGGCTCGAGCACCGAGGCGTTCGACACCCTCTACACGGTGCTCGAGACGCTGTGCCGCGTGGCGGCGCCCCTCGTGCCGCTGGTGAGCGAGCGCGTGTGGCAGGGACTCACCGGCGGGCGCAGCGTGCACCTGCAGGACTGGCCCGACGCCTCCGCGTTCCCCGCGGCCGACGAGATCCGCGATGCGATGGACGCCGTGCGTGAGCTGTCCAGCGTCGGCAACGCGCTGCGCAAGAAGGAGAAGCTGCGCGTCCGTCTGCCGCTCGCGCGCCTCACGGTCGTCTCACCGCTCGCTGCGACGCTCGGCCAGTTCGAGGACATCCTCCGCGAGGAGCTGAACGTCAAGTCCGTCGAACTGGTGCAGCAGACCGAGACCACCGCGTCCGAGTACGGCATCGACCACCGCCTCAGCGTCAACGCGCGCGCCGCCGGTCCTCGCCTGGGCAAGGACGTGCAGAAGGCGATCCAGGCCGCCCGCAGCGGCGACTGGTCGGAGACCGACGGGGTGGTGACCGCGGGCGGCATCGCCCTGGAGCCCGCCGAGTACGAGCTCGTGCTGGAGACGACGGGGCGCCCCGAGGGCGAGGCGCTCGCGATCGTGCCGACCGGCGGCTTCGTGCTGCTCGACACCCGGACCACCCCCGAGCTCGAAGCCGAGGGCCTGGCGCGCGACGTCATCCGCGCCGTGCAGGAGACCCGCAAGAACGCGGGCTTCGACGTCAGCGACCGGATCCGTCTCGACCTCCGATTCGACAGCGATGCGGACGCGGATGCCGTGGCAAGCGCGTTCGAGATCGCCGATGTCGCGGGGGAGACCCTCGCTCTCCAGCACGGCGTCCACCGCGGCGGCGCCGAACTGCCCGCCGCGGAGTTCGAGGCCGTCATCTCGACGGGCACCTACGCCAACACGGGCGACTTCACGGTCGCCGTCAGCCGGATCGGAGGCGCAGCATGAGCGCACGCGAGCGGGCGGATGCCGTCTACGAGGCTCTGCTGAGCCGGGCGGGCGAGCGCTGGGTGCAGCCGCGCAAGGAGCGCGTCGCCCGCATCCTCGCCTTCCTCGACGACCCGCAGAAGACGTACCGGGTCGTGCACATCACGGGCACGAACGGCAAGACGTCGACCGCGCGGATGATCGAGAGCCTGCTGCGGGCGCACGACCTGCGCACCGGACTGTTCACGAGCCCGCATCTGGAGCGCTTCACCGAGCGCATCATGATCGACGGCGAACCGATCTCCGACGAGGCCGTCGCCGACGCCTGGGACGAGATCGAGCCCTTCGTCGGGATCGTCGACGCCGAGCTGGAGGCCGCGGGCGATGCGCCGCTGACGTTCTTCGAGCTGCTCACCGTGCTCGCCTTCGTGGCCGTGGCGGATGCTCCGGTCGACGTGCTCGTGCTGGAGGTCGGCATGGGGGGCGAGTGGGACTCGACGAACACCGCCGACGGCGACGTCGCGGTGTTCGCGCCGATCGACATCGACCACGCCGACCGCCTGGGAGACACGATCGCCGCGATCGCCCAGGTGAAGGCGGGGATCATCAAGGAGGGCGCAGCGGTGGTCTCCGCGCAGCAGCCCGCCGAGGCGGCCGAGGTCCTCCGTCGGGTCGCCGCTGAGAAGAACGCGGACATCTCGTTCGAGGGCGAGGAGTTCGGACTCACCGAACAGAAGCTCGCCGTCGGCGGGCAGCTGCTGACGATCCGCGGGCTCGCGGGGGAGTACGCCGAGGAGTACCTGCCCCTCTACGGGGCTCACCAGGGCCACAACGCCGCCCTGGCCGTCGCGGCCGTGGAGTCGCTCATCGGGGGCGGCGCCAAGCCGATCGCGTCAGACGTGGTCACCGACGGCCTGCAGTCCGCGACCTCTCCCGGCCGCCTGCAGCTGCTCGGCATCGCTCCGACCGTGATCGTCGACGCCGCGCACAACCCGCACGGCGCCGCCGCCCTCGCGCAGGCGCTGGATGACAGCTTCGACTTCGACGAGTGGGGTGTCGTGCTCGGCGTCCTCGCCGACAAGGACGCCGCAGGGATCGTGGCGAAGCTCGCCCCGGTCGCCGCGCACGTCTTCGCGACCGCTCCCGAGTCCGATCGCGCCAGCGACGCCGACGCGATCGCGGACCTCGTCGAGCAGACGGGGCACCGTGCCACCGTGCATCCGACCCTCGCCGAGGCCGCCGACGCGGCTCGCGAGTGGGCGGCCTCGTCGGATCGGCGCGCCGTCGTGATCGCGGGCTCCGTGGTGCTCGCGGGTGAGGCGATCGCCCTCGCCGAGGAGGAGGACTGGAAGTCGGGGTGGCGCGCGTGAGCGCGGCATCCGCTCCCGCGCGCTCTCCTCGACCTCCGCGCACCCTCGTGCAGAAGCTGGCGCCGGTTGTGCTCGGCTTCGAGTCGATCGTCGTGTTCCTCGCCGGACTCACGGTGTTCGGGTTGAAGGCGCTCCCCGACGGCGTCGAGCCGTGGTGGGGGATCGTCGGCGGCGGCATCGTCGCTCTCGCCTGCATCGCCGTGGCCGGCATGATCACCCGTCCGTGGGCGATCACCGCGGGCTGGGTGATCCAGGCGGTCATCGCGCTCTCCGCGGTCCTCGTGCCCGCCATCCTGCTCGTCGTCGTGATTTTCGGCGGCATGTGGGCGTATGCGACGATCGTGGGGGCGCGCGTGGATGCACGACGTCCCGCCGACCCGCAGAACTCGACTCAGACCACGCAGACCTCAGACACAGAGAGTGAATGACATGGCCACCGAAGAAACCCTCGTCCTCGTCAAGCCGGACGGCGTCGCCCGCGGCCTCACCGGAGCGATCCTGGCGCGCATCGAGGCGAAGGGCTACGCCCTCGTCGACATCCGTCTCGTCGACCCCGACCGCGACCTCCTCGCCGCGCACTACGCCGAGCACGAGGGCAAGCCGTTCTACGAGCCGCTGCTCGAGTTCATGCTCTCCGGTCCGTCGGTCGCGATCCGTCTCGCGGGCAACCGCGTGATCGAGGGCTTCCGTTCCCTCGCGGGCACCACCGACCCGACCACGGCGGCCCCCGGGACGATCCGCGGCGACTTCGGCCGCGACTGGGGCCTCAAGGTGCAGCAGAACCTCGTGCACGGCTCGGACAGCCCCGAGTCCGCCGCCCGCGAGCTCGGCATCTGGTTCGACTGAGCCCGCCCTCCGCAACGAGAGAGCCCTCCCGCATCGTCGCGATGCGGGAGGGCTCTCTCGTCTCGGTACGAGGTTCAGAAGATGATGCGGATCATCTCGCCGATGAAGTCGATGCCCTTGAGCTGAGCCATGGCGATGATGATCGCGTAGGCCACGATCGCGGCCAGCGGGACCCACGCCATGAGGCTCCCCGCGCGCTCCTGGACCTTTTCGTTCCGGGTGAAGGTGCCGTTGCGGGTGAGATGCAGCATCGTCGCGAAGAAGGTGGGGATGGTCACGGCCCAGGTCACCATGCACCACGGGCAGAGGACGACGAGGTCGTAGATGCTCTGCGAGATCAGCCAGCAGACGAACCCGAAGGCGAAGGTGATGCCGGCGCCGAAGATCGCCCAGAACCACCGGGGGAAGCGCGCTCCGGCGAGAACGGCCACACCGATCACGAGGGGCGCCATCCAGCCGGTGAGGCCGAGGATCGGGTTCGGGAAGCCGAAGACCGATCCCTGCCAGGAGAGGAGGTTCTTGCCGCACTGGATGAACGGGCTGATATCGCAGCTGAGACTCGCCTCGGGGTTCTCCATGATCACGAACTTCTCGATCGTGAGCTGGAACGCGGCGAACCAGCCCACCACACTCGCGACGATCAACCAGATTCCGTAGCCGATGGGGCGGGTGCGCTGCTCGCTCATATGTGGATTATCACAGCGATTGCTATGCGCCCGACGAGAACGCGCCAGCGGCGCGCGAGGAGGTGGATGCCGCGAACACGCCCACATGGTGCGATAATGGCCTGTGATGCACCGCTCGGCACACGCCGTGGCACGCATCGACGCAGACTTCGGGGCCGTATGCCCCACGTGATCAGAGCCGTGAGCCGGTCACACACCGAGTGAGTTCGCGGCACCTGCGGGTGCCGCATGAGATTTCGCGAGGCACCGGGTGCCGCGCGCGAGGAGTTCGCCAGAGATGGCCGATGAGACCAATGACTACGACGCCCCTACCCTCGACTTCTCTGCGGATGCTGACGCACCCGCAGAGGTAGTCGTCGACGCTGCGGAGGACGCTGAATCCTCCGAGGCGACCGACGCCCCCGAGGTCGACGCCCCCGCCGATGCGGCCGAGGCAGACGCCCCCGAGGGGGATGCCCCGATCGCCGGCACTCCGGAGCCCGACACTGCCGAGGCCCCAGAGGGTGACGCTCCTGAGGCGGCTGACGCCGCCGAGGCCGACGCCCCGGTCGCTGACGCCCCCCGCTCGTCGAGCGAGGACGGCGGAGCCGACCGAGACGAGACGCCCGCTGCGACGGACGAGCCCGGTGCTCCGGCATCCGCTGCCGCCGACGCGGCAGACGCCCAGCCCGCCGCCGTGGAGTCCGCACCCGTCGAGGAGCCGTCTGTTCCCGCCGCGGAGCCGAAGACCGAAGAGCCTGTCGCGGTGGAGCCCGCTGCGCCCGCGCCGGTGACCGCCGTGTCGCTCGGCCTGCTGCCCGAGGTGTTCGTCTCGCAGGTGTCCACGCAGCTGCACTTCTACGCTCCCGAGTTCGTTCCGCTCCCGGCACGCCCCGGTCGCGTCTTCGACCGCATCGCCGAGCGCGACCCGCAGCGCGAGCCTGAGGAGTCGGCATCCGCACGAGGACGCCGTCGCCGCCGTGGAGGCTCCGAGGGCGATGACGAGCGGTCCGAGCCCCGTCAGCCGCGCCAGCGCGTCGTCGAGTACATCACCGAGCCGAAGGCGATCAAGGGATCGACCCGCCTGGAGGCGAAGAAGCAGCGCCGCCGCGACGGTCGCGATGCCGGTCGCCGCCGTCCCGTCGTGACCGAGGCCGAGTTCCTCGCTCGCCGCGAGTCCGTCGACCGCAAGATGGTCGTCCGCTCCAAGAACGGCCGCACCCAGATCGGAGTCCTCGAAGACGGCGTGCTCGTCGAGCACTACGTCGCCCGCAACCAGGACGCGTCGCTGATCGGCAACGTCTACCTCGGCCGCGTGCAGAACGTGCTCCCGAGCATGGAGGCCGCCTTCGTCGACATCGGCCGCGGCCGCAACGCCGTGCTGTACTCCGGCGAGGTCGACTGGGACGGCGTCGAGACCGGCAACCAGCCCCGCCGCATCGAGCTCGCGCTCAAGCCCGGCGACCGCGTGCTCGTCCAGGTCACGAAGGACCCGGTCGGCCACAAGGGCGCCCGCCTCACCAGCCAGATCTCGCTCCCCGGCCGGTACCTCGTGTACGTGCCCGGCGGATCGATGAACGGCATCAGCCGCAAGCTGCCCGACAACGAGCGCGCGCGACTCAAGCGCATCCTCAAGGAGGTGCTCCCCGAGTCCTCCGGCGTGATCGTCCGCACGGCGGCAGAGGGCGCCACCGAGGAGCAGCTGACGCGCGACGTGCAGCGCCTCACGACCCAGTGGGAGCACATCCAGAAGCAGGTGGAGAACCAGCAGGCTCCCGCGCTGCTGCACGCCGAGCCGGATCTGCTCGTCAAGATCGTCCGCGACGTCTTCAACGAGGACTTCACGAAGATGCTGATCCAGGGCGACGAGTCGCAGCGCACCATCCGCGCCTACCTGGAGAGCGTCGCCCCCGACCTGCTCGAGCGGGTGGAGTCGTACGAGGACGAGACCGACCCGTTCGACGCGTTCCGCATCACGGAGCAGATCGAGAAGGCCCTTGACCGCAAGGTCTGGCTGCCCTCCGGCGGCTCCCTCGTGATCGACCGCACCGAGGCCATGACGGTCGTCGACGTCAACACCGGAAAGTTCGTCGGCTCCGGGGGAAACCTCGAGGAGACCGTCACCAAGAACAACCTGGAGGCGGCAGAGGAGATCGTCCGTCAGCTGCGGCTGCGCGACATCGGCGGCATCATCGTCGTCGACTTCATCGACATGGTGCTGGAGTCGAACCGCGACCTCGTGCTGCGCCGTCTCATCGAGTGCCTCAGCCGGGACCGCACGAAGCACCAGGTCGCCGAGGTCACCTCGCTCGGCCTCGTGCAGATGACCCGCAAGAAGCTCGGCCTCGGCCTCCTGGAGACCTTCAGCGAGGCGTGCGAGGTCTGCGCCGGCCGCGGTGTCATCGTGCACCACGACCCCGTCGTGAAGCACCGAGCGCCGTCGAACGGGAACGGACAGCAGAACCGTCGCCAGCGCGGCAACTCCGCGCCGGCCCAGAGCGCGCCGCCGGCCCCGAACGTGACGCACAGCATCCCCGAGGGCGCGAAGTCGGCCCTCGCGCAGATCGCCGCATCGACGCTCGCCCCGAACGCGGAGGGGGCGACGGATGCCGCCGCGCCCGCCGTCGAGCAGACCGCGGCGCAGGAGCGTCCGAAGAAGGCCCGCAAGAAGCGCGGGTCCGATCGGAAGGCGCCGAAGTCGCCCGCCGAGCAGCTGCTCGACTCGGTGCTGGACGCCCTTCCCGAGCCGAAGGCGCCCGGTCAGGGCCGCGGCCGTCGTCGGGTGACCACGGCGGCTCTCACGGGCACGCCCGTATCGGTGAACTCCGAGTCGTCAGCTCCGGTCGCGGGCGGGGACGCGCAGTCCTGAGGCGATCAGCCTGCGCACCAGCTCCTTGCCGCCGACGTGCTGAGCGCCGGCGGCGATGAGCCGGGGGATCATGTCCTCCGGCACGTCGTAGTGGTCGAGGTCGAAAGCGCGCTCAGGCACGCTCAGAGACCTCGCGAAGGCGTGCAGCTCGTCCAGGCTCTCATCGCTCACGAGATGCGCCCACAGGCGCCCGTGCGCGGGCCAGAGCGGATCATCGACGAGCACGGTCATGCTGTCAGCCTACGACCGGACACACCCCGCAGGACGTTTTGCGACACCGCCCGGCATCCGGTAAAGTAGTCCCTTGGTGCGTATGCCGCCCCGTCCTCGACGGTCGGTGCGGAGAGTCTTGCGTTCGCACCCGTCGCCCCGCGATGAATGCAAGCAACAGTCTTCCCGTGAGATTCTCGGAGCACCGTGCTCCCCAACGAAACAGGTATGAAGTGGTTTACGCAGTAGTGCGCGCCGGTGGGCGGCAGGAGAAGGTCGAGGTCGGCACGATCGTTCAGCTCGACCGTGTTCAGGCTGCCCAGGGCGAGAAGATCGAGCTGCCCGCTGTGCTGCTCGTCGACGGCGCCACGGTGACCACCGACGCTGACAAGCTCGCGAAGGTCAAGGTCACGGCAGAGGTTCTCGGCAACCTCCGCGGCCCGAAGATCATCATCCAGAAGTACAAGAACAAGACCGGCTACAAGAAGCGTCAGGGCCACCGCCAGGAGCTCACGCGCGTCAAGATCACCGGCATCAAGTAAGACCGAGGAGACCCAGGACATGGCACACAAAAAGGGCGCAAGCTCCACCCGCAACGGTCGTGACTCCAACGCACAGCGACTCGGCGTCAAGCGCTTCGGCGGCCAGCAGGTCCTCGCCGGCGAGATCATCGTCCGCCAGCGCGGCACGCACTTCCACCCCGGCGTGAACGTCGGCCGTGGTGGCGACGACACGCTGTTCGCTCTCGCCGCCGGTGCGGTCGAGTTCGGCGCGAAGGGCGGCCGCAAGGTCGTCAACATCGTCGCCGCTGCTGAGTAATCGCAGCACGACACATCTACATCCGATTCGGGGCGGGCTTCGGCCCGCCCCGAATTCGTCTATGAGGAGAGAGACATGGTCACCTTCGTCGACACCGTGACGCTGCATCTGCGCGCGGGCAAGGGCGGCAACGGCTGTGTCTCCGTGCACCGCGAGAAGTTCAAGCCGCTCGGAGGCCCCGACGGCGGCAACGGCGGAGACGGCGGCGACATCGTGCTCGTCGCCGATCCGCAGACGGGCACCCTGCTGTCGTACCACCACTCGCCGCACCGCTCCTCCGGCAACGGCGGCCCCGGCATGGGCGACCACCGCTCCGGATTCCTCGGCGAGACGCTGGAGCTTCTGGTTCCGGTCGGCACCGTGGTGAAGAACCCCGCGGGCGAGGTCCTGATCGACATGATCATCCCGGGGGAGCGCTTCGTCGTCGCCGCGGGCGGACAGGGCGGTCTGGGCAATGCGGCCCTCGCCACTCCTAAGCGCAAGGCTCCGGGCTTCGCGCTCCTCGGCACTCCCGGCTACGAGGGCGATGTCGTCCTCGAGCTCAAGACCGTCGCCGACGTCGCTCTCGTGGGCTACCCGTCGGCCGGCAAGTCGAGCCTGATCGGCGCGATCTCCGCGGCGCGCCCGAAGATCGCCGACTACCCGTTCACCACGCTGCACCCCAACCTCGGCGTCGTGCAGCAGGGCGACTTCCGCTACACGGTCGCCGATGTGCCCGGTCTCATCGAGGGCGCGAGCGAGGGGCGCGGGCTCGGCCTCGAGTTCCTCCGTCACGTCGAGCGCTGCTCCGCGCTGCTGCACGTCCTCGACTGCGCCACTCTCGAACCGGGGCGCGACCCGATCTCCGATCTCGACGTCATCCTCGCCGAGCTCGCCGCGTACGAGGTCCCCGAGGGGCAGACTCCGCTCCTGGAGCGCCCGCAGCTCATCGCTCTGAACAAGGTCGACGTGCCGGAGGCCCGTGACCTCGCCGAACTCGTGCGCCCCGAGCTCGAGGCCCGCGGCTTCCGCGTTTTCGAGATCTCCACGGTCTCCCACGAGGGGCTCCGTCCGCTCACATTCGCGCTGGGCGAGATCGTCGACAAGCACCGGGCCGAGGCCGCTCTCGAGACGCCGCCGGAGCGCGTCGTCATCCGCCCTCGGGGTTCGAAGAAGGACTTCTCGATCCGCGTCGAGGGCGGCACGTACGGCAACATCTACCGCATCCTCGGCGAGAAGCCGGTGCGCTGGGTGCAGCAGACCGACTTCCAGAACGAGGAGGCCGTGGGCTTCCTCGCCGACCGACTCGAGAAGCTGGGCGTCGAGGACGAGCTGTTCCGTCTGGGCGCCGTGCAGGGCTCCACCGTCGTGATCGGCGCGGGCGACAGCATCGTCTTCGACTGGGAGCCGACGATGACCTCCGCCGCCGAGCTGATGGCGGCTCCTCGTGGCACCGACCCGCGTCTGGCGCCGAACGCGCGCCGCACCACCTCCGAGCGTCGTGAGCAGTACTACGAGCGCATGGATGCCAAGGCCGAGGCTCGTGCGGAGGTGGAGGCTCAGCGTCTCGCGGCATACCGCGAGGATGAGAAGTGACCGCCCGCACCAGGGCGGACATCGCGACGGCGTCCCGCATCGTCGTCAAGGTGGGGTCCTCGTCGATCAGCGGTGAGGCCTCGTGGCGGATCCCGGTTCTCGTGGAGGCTCTCGCCGCCGCTCACGCGCGGGGGTGCGAGGTCATCCTCGTCTCCTCCGGCGCCATCGCCACCGGCATCCCCTTCCTCCGCCTCGACGCGCGGCCGACCGACCTCGCCACGCAGCAGGCCGCAGCGGCCGTCGGGCAGAACATCCTCGTCTACCGGTATCAGGAGGCCATGCGCCCCTTCGACATCGTCGCGGGGCAGGTGCTCCTCACCACGGGCGACCTGGAGAACCCGACGTCGCGCAGCAACGCCCGACGGGCGATGGAGCGGCTTCTCGGACTGCGCATCCTCCCCATCGTGAACGAGAACGACACCGTGGCCACGCAGGAGATCCGCTTCGGCGACAACGACCGGCTGGGAGCGCTCGTCGCACAGCTGATCGAGGCCGACGCGCTCGTGCTGCTCAGCGACATCGAGTCGCTGTACACGAAGCCGCCGACCGACCCCGGTGCCGAGCCCATCGACGTCGTCGCTCCCGACGCCGACCTGTCGGGTCTGGAGTTCGGCTCGACGGTCGTCAACAGCGTCGGCACCGGGGGAGCGGCCACCAAGGTCTCCGCAGCGCGGCTCGCAGCGGCATCGGGGATCGGCGTTCTCGTGACGAGCGCCGACCTCGTCGACCAGGCCCTCGCCGGTGCCGAAATAGGGACCTGGTTCGCGCCCGCGGTCTCCTAGACTGACGGGATGACCGACCTGACCCCGCAGGTGCGCCTGGAGCGCGCCAAGGAGGCCTCCCGCGCCACCGCCGCGCTCACCAGCGACGACAAGGCCCGCGTCCTCGAATCGATCGCCGTGGCGCTCGAGCAGAACGCGCCGCGCATCATCGAGGCGAACGCCGCGGACATCGTCCGGGGTCGGGAGAGCGGCATCGGCGAATCGCTGATCGACCGACTCCGTCTCGACGAGAAGCGGGTGTCGGCTCTCGCCGCAGCCGTCCGCGAGGTCGCCGCCCTCGCCGATCCCGTCGGCGGGGTCGTCGGAGGGCATCGGATGCCGAACGGCGTCTCGCTCGAGCAGGTCAGGGTCCCGTTCGGGGTCGTCGGCGCGATCTACGAAGCGCGCCCCAACGTCACGGTCGACATCGCCGCTCTGGCGCTGCGTTCCGGCAACGCCGTCGTCCTCCGCGGCGGCAGCGCCGCCCTGGAGTCGAACACGGTCCTCGTCGCGATCATGCGCGAGGCGCTCGAGAGCGCCGGCCTCTCCGCCGAGGCCATCCAGACCGTCGACGATTTCGGTCGCGACGGCGCCAAGGCCCTCATGCACGGCCGCGGGTTCATCGACGTGCTCGTGCCCCGCGGCAGCGCCGGCCTCATCGAGACCGTCGTCACCGAGTCCACCGTCCCCGTCATCGAGACCGGCGCTGGCGTCGTGCACATCGTGCTCGACGAGAGCGCGCCCGACGACTGGGCGCGCGACATCGTCGTGAACGCGAAGGTGCAGCGTCCCAGCGTGTGCAACGCGGTCGAGACGGTGCTGGTGCACCGCCAGGCAGCCCCGCGCCTCATCCCTCTCGTCGCGAGCGCCCTGCAGAGCGAGGGCGTCGCGATCCACGGAGACGACATCGTCGCAGGGCTCGTGTCGAACGTGATTCCGGCGACCGAGGAGGACTGGGCGACCGAGTACCTCAGCCTCGACATCGCGATGAAGGTCGTCGACTCGCTCGACGACGCGCTGGAGCACATCCGGCGCTACAGCACCGGCCACACCGAGTCGATCATCTCCACCGATTCCCGCAGCATCGAGCGCTTCCTGGCGGAGGTGGACTCCGCCGTCGTGATGGCGAACGCCTCCACGCGCTTCACCGACGGCGGGGAGTTCGGGTTCGGCGCCGAGGTGGGCATCTCGACGCAGAAGCTGCACGCACGAGGTCCGATGGGGCTCGCCGAGCTGACCAGCACGAAGTGGTTGGCGCGTGGATCAGGGCAGACCCGCGGCTGAGGACTAGACTAGGGGGCGCTGTACCGCCCGAAGGTCATGAATTGGAGCCAGGATGAACCTCGTCGCACAGATCGCGATGGCCGCCGCCGAAGCCGAGCATGAGGGCAACATCCCGCTCGAGACCGTGATCTTCGGCATCGTCGCCGTGATCGTGTTCACCGCGCTCGCGCTGGTCACGCTCTCTTACAAGAACGTCGCCAACCGCCACTCGGCGAAGGCCGAGGCGTTCGCCGCGAAGCACGGCAAAGACGGCCACGAGGCAGGACACGGCCACTAGGCCCACATGAGCACCACGACCTCGCGCCCGGCGCGCATCGGCGTGATGGGCGGGACGTTCGATCCGATCCATCACGGGCACCTGGTTGCCGCCAGCGAGGTCGCGCACTCCTTCGGCCTCGACGAGGTCGTCTTCGTGCCGACGGGAGTTCCCTGGCAGAAGTCCGACGTCACGCCCAGCGAGCACCGCTATCTGATGACCGTGATCGCGACGGCATCCAACCCGCAGTTCACGGTCAGCCGGGTCGACATCGACCGGGAGGGCCCGACCTACACGATCGACACCCTGCGCGACCTCAAGCGCGACCGGCCGGATGCGGAGCTCTTCTTCATCACCGGAGCCGACGCCGTGGCGCAAATTCTCAGTTGGAGGGACCATGATGAGTTGTGGGAGCTGGCCCATTTCGTCGCGGTCTCTCGCCCAGGGCATGTCCTGAGCACAGACGGCCTCCCACCCGGTGACGTCAGCCAGCTCGAGGTTCCGGCGCTGTCGATCTCATCGACGGCCTGCCGTGAGCGGGTGCACGACGGAGAGCCGGTCTGGTACCTCGTTCCCGACGGGGTCGTTCAATACATCGCGAAGCATCATCTGTATCGGAGCAAGGCATGAGTACATCGGATCAGCAGGAGCAGGGTCCGCTGACGCGAAAGCAGCTGCGGGAGATCCGGTTGACGGGTTCGACCCCGGTCATCACGGAGGAGGAGGCCGCGGCCGCCGCCGCGGCGCCGACGATCCCCCCTGCACCGCCGCTTCCGCGTGCCGCCGAGCCCGTCGAGGTCGCGCCCGCTCCCGTCGCGGATGCCGATGGCGATCCGGGCTCCGCGCCGCTCACGCGCCGACAGGCCCGCGAGCAGGAGCGCATCAAGACCGCCTCCGTGCCGGTGATCGGCGGAGACGCCGAGAATGACAGCACTGCGGATGCCGCGGACGACGCCGTCGAGGTCGAGGCCGTCGAGGTCGAGGCCGTCGAGGAAGCTCCGGCCGAGGAGATCGTCTCAGCTGTTCCCACCTTCGCTCCGCCTGTCCCTGGCTCTTCCGACGACGACCTCGACGAGGACCTCGGCGATCAGGTCGACGTCGCCCCCGTGAGTGCGGCTGCGGCCGTCGAGACCGCCGGCGACGTGCCGATGCACGCCGACGCCGAGAGCGCTGCAGAGCCGGTGGAGATCGACCTGGGGCACGTCGATGACGATCCCGTCGTGGCCGTCGCCGCCCTCGGCATCGAGGTCGAGGAGCCAGAGGATGAGCACGACGAGGATGACGTCCTCGCCGACGCCGCGGCGGGGGATGACGACGTCATCTCCGAAGACGAGCGCCCGACCGTCAGCCCCGAGTTCGGCAGCGGACTGCTCGCCGATGACGCCGAGGCGCAGAAGCTGACCGTGCCGTCGTTCGACGAGCTGCTCACGTCGAACGACTCCAGCGGCTCCCAGCACTCCGCCTCCAACACCCTGATCTTCAACCCTCCGTCGGGGGAGGCCACGCTCGACGGTCCTGTCGCGTCCACGGGCGAGATCCTCGTCACCGGCTCCTACGAGCTGCCCCAGGGCATCGGCTCGCAGGGCCACGCACACGGCATCGCCGACGGCAAGGAGGTCGACGCCGTGCTCATCGACGGAGAACTGCCTCCTGCGTCCTCTCCCACACCGATCGCCGCCAGCTCGGCGATCAGCACCATCAAGCCCGCCGGCGAGGTCATCCGCCCGCCGGCGCCCGAAAAGGGCAACAAACTCATGCTCACCCTGATAATCGTGGCGGGTGGTCTCGCCCTCGCGGTGGGCGTCGTCGTGGTCATCGCTCTCACCACGAAACTGATCTGATCTGATGCAATCACCTGAAACCGCCGAAGAGATGCTGCAGCTCGCAGTAGACGCCGCCGTCAGCAAGGGCGGAGAGGATCTGGTCGCGCTCAACGTGTCGGAGCCGCTGCCGCTCGTCGACATCTTCCTGCTCGTCACGGGCAACAGCGAGCGCAACGTCGCCGCCATCGCCGACGAGATCGAGGACAAGCTCATCGAGTCCGGGCACAAGCGGGTCCGTCGTGAGGGACGTGCGGAGGCCCGCTGGGTGCTGCTCGACTTCGGCGACCTGATCGTGCACGTCTTCCACCAGGAGGAGCGGGTCTACTACGGCCTCGAGCGCCTGTGGAAGGACTGCCCCGTGGTCCCGTTCGAGCTCGCCGCCGACCCCGCCTGACATGGCTGCGCACCTGATCACCGGAGCGGGCTCCGGCATCGGTGCGGTGGTCGCCCGTCGGCTGCTCGACCGCGGCGACGACGTGATCCTGCTGGTCAGGGATGCCGGGCGTGCCCGTCAGCTCGTCGAGCGGTTCCCCGGTGCGTCCACGCTCGTCGGTGACCTCGCCGTTCCGGGGCGCCTGTCGTGGGCGCTGTCGAAGCAGGCTCTTCCCGATCGGCTCGACTCGCTGATCCACGTAGCGGGCGTCGTGGACCTCGGTTCCGTCGCCGACCTTCCGCCCTCGCTGTGGGAGCAACAGCTCGCGGTGAACCTGGTGGGACCGGCCGAGCTGACGAGGCTCCTCCTTCCGGTGCTGCGGGTGTCGCAGAGCCGTGTGGTGTTCGTGAACTCCGGTGCTGGGCTGCACGCCCATGCCGGGTGGTCGGCGTACGCCGCGTCCAAGCACGGTCTGAAGGCCCTGGCCGACGCTCTGCGGGCCGAAGAGGCCGAGCACGGGGTCAAGGTCACCTCGATCTACCCGGGGCGCACAGCGACGCCCATGCAGGAGCGCGTGCACCAGCAGGAGGGGCGTGAGTACGATCCCGCACGGTTCATCGCCCCCGAGTCCGTCGCCGAGACGATCCTCCTGGCGCTCGATCTCCCCGACGACGCCCACCTCACGGAGCTGACGGTCCGACCGAACGGCTGAGAGACGCTGTCTCGGAGCGGCCCGGATGTCAAGGGTCTTCCGTCGCCGCATCCGCTGGGCGAGACTCCCTCACGGGGAGAGAGTCTTGGAGGGCCCACCAGATGTCCGTCGATCCTGATCCGCGCTTCGTGCTGCATCGCCTCACGCCGTCCGAGTGGGTGATCAACGACCTGCGCTACGAGGCGGACGACACCCGGCATGTCGTCGCCTGCGTGTACGAGCTCGCCCCGACGGAGGTCGAGGTGGTGTGGCTCCGGGAGCTCCCGCTGTCGAGCACCTACGGCACCCCGTTCGAGGTGCTCGAGCAGATCGAACGGATCCAGGGGACGAGCAGAGCGACGCGGCCGGTGCCGATCCCGCACCGCCCGCCGCCTCGGGCGCGCTGACGCGGAGACGGGAAAAGCCCCTGGCGAACCAGGGGCTTTCTCGGTGGACCTGAGGGGACTCGAACCCCTGACCCCCTGCATGCCATGCAGGTGCGCTACCAGCTGCGCCACAGGCCCATCTGCTTCCCCGATCCTTCCGGGGCAACTCGAAAAGCGTACTACAGGTGTCGGCATCAGCACCAATCCGGCGCTCGATCCCGGGCGCGTCGTTCTAGGCTGGGCGCATGACGAGCATCCACGCGATCACCCCGGCCGACTTCGACGAGTGGTTCGCGCTGTGGAACGGATACCTGACGTTCTACGAGTCCGATGTGGCGGAGGAGATCTCGCGCACCACGTTCCGTCGGATCACCGAGGATCAGGAGCTCCACGGGGCGCTCGCACGCGACGACGAGGGTCGCGCGATCGGCCTGGTGCACTGGCTCACCCACGCGGCGACGTGGAGCCCCGCGGGCTACTGCTACCTCGAAGACCTCTTCGTGGCGCCCGACGTCCGCGGCGGCGGAACGGGGCGCGCTCTCATCTCGCACGTGCAGGACTGGGCGCGGGCGCACGGCTCGTCCAAGGTGTACTGGCTCACGCAGGAGGGCAACACCACCGCTCGACGGCTCTACGACAGCGTCGCGAGGCACACCGGCTACACCCACTACGAGATCGACCTCTAGGAACAACGCGGATGCTGCGGACGTTGACCTCGGCGTGAGCATCCTCGACAGCCTCGTGATCGGCGCCGGTCAGGCCGGCCTGTCGACGTCGTACCATCTGACGCGCCTCGGCATCCGTCACGTCGTGCTCGACGCCGACGATGAGCCGGGCGGAGCGTGGAGGCACCGCTGGGACGCCCTGACGATGCGTGATGTGCACGGGGTGGCCGAACTCCCCGGAGACACGCCGCCGCCGCGAGACGATCAGCGAGCCAACCAGGCGGTCCCCGCGTACTTCGCAGCGTACGAGCGGGCGCACGCGCTGCCCGTCGTGCGACCGGTCCGGGTGGACCGCGTGGACGATGAGGACGGCATCCTCGTGGTCAGAGCAGGCGATCGCGAGTGGCGGACCCGCACGCTGGTGAACGCGACCGGCACGTGGACCCACCCGTTCCTGCCTCACTACCCGGGCATGGAGACCTTCCTCGGCGAGCAGCTGCACACCGTCGACTACCCGGGTCCCGCGCATTTCGTCGGCAAGCGGGTGCTGGTCGTCGGCGGGGGAGCGTCGGCCGTGCAGTTCCTCGGCGCACTCGCCCCGCTCACCGACACCCTGTGGGCGACCCGTCGTGAGCCCGTGTGGCGCACCGACGACTTCACGCCGGAGGCGGGCGCCGCCGCTGTCGCCCTGGTGGAGCAGCGCGTGGCTCGCGGGCTCCCGCCCGAGAGTGTCGTGAGCGTCACCGGCCTCATGCTGCGACCCCAGGAGCGCGAGGCCGAGAGGCTCGGCGCCTATGCGGCTCGACGCCCGATGTTCGAGCGCATCGAGCCGGACGGCGTTCGCTGGGCCGACGGGTCCTTCGAGCGCGTCGACGTCATCCTCTGGGCGACGGGATTCCGGCCTGCGATCGGCCACCTCGCACCGCTGCACCTGCGCTCTGCGGCGGGCGGCATCCAACTGGACCGCGGCGGTCGCGGCACGACGTCCGTGGCGGATCCCCGCGTGCAGCTCGTCGGCTACGGCCCCTCCGCGAGCACCATCGGCGCGAATCGCGCAGGGCGTTCCGCCGCGAAGGGCGTCCAGCGAGTGCTCATGGCGAAGCCGGCCGAGAGCACGACCGCGCGCTGACCCAGGCGTCCCTGTACTTGTGGGCTCGCGCCGATATTCTGGGGCGATGCTGCGCATCGCGTTCCTGATCATCTGGCTGCTGCTGTCGGCCTGGCTCGTCGTGTGGACCGGTGAAGGGCTGTTCGGGGTGAACCAGCGCGAGTCGATCCTGCCCTTCTCGGGAGAGGACACGCTGGGAGGGCCGATCCTCCTCGGAGTCGCCTGGGGCCTGATCCTCACGTTCGGGGGGACGATGTCGGGTCTCGGGCGCCGCAAGCGGGTGCGCGGCGACTCGCAGATCGGCGTCGGCCGCATCGTCGAGGTGACCCGCACCGGTCTCACGGTGAACGATGTGCCGCAGTACGACATCTTCATCCGCGTGGCGCCGGGCTCCGGTGGGGAGTTCGTCAGCCAGCTGCGGATGCTCGTCGACGCGACCGACGCCGGGAGCCTGCAGGTGGGCCAGCCGATCCCGGTCCGCTACAGCCTCACCGACCAGGACACCGTCGAGCTGGCGGACATGACCGATCCCGTCGTGCGCGACGCGATGCTGACCTGGCGCATCGAGCGCGGGCTCCTCGACCCGCGTCTCGTGCGGGCGCGGACGACCGGCACGCAGGTCCCGGCATCCGTCCTGGCGATGCGGCCCACCGGCCGACGCCTCGAAGGGCAGAGCGAGCTCGCACTCACGGTGCTGATGGCGCCGGAGGGCGCGGCGACCTGGGAGGCCGACACCACCGCGTTCGTCTACCCCGAGGCGCTGTCGCACTTCCAGGTCGGCGCGCCCCTGTGGGCGTTCTACCGCCGGGAGGATCCGCAGACCGTGGCGGTCACCGTCGAGAAGGAGGCGGGGCGATGAACGTGCTGGACACCCTGATCTGGCTGGTGAACTTCCCGGCATCCCACGGCTACGCGATGGTGTTCATCGCGGGGTTCTCGATCCTCGGCCTCTTCGCCATGTCGGTGAGCGGTGCGAGCCCGGTGAGCGCGCTGCGCCGGGTCAGGGAGCGCGAAGGGCTGCTGCACGATCAGCGCCCTCCCCGTGGTCGCACCTGGGGTCGCGTCATGCGGATCGCGTTCCGCATCCTCGCCTTCCTGATGCTCGCGAACCTCGTGATCGGCATCCTGAGCCTCACCGGGGTGCCGGTGGCCCGGGCCTACATCTACGAGCACGGCGAGACCGCGCAGGCGACGAGAGACGGCGACTGGGTGACCTTCACGGCATCCAATGGGGTCGAGTACACGCTGGAGAGCAACTTCTTCACGCCCGCCGTGTACCCCGACCGCGACGTCTACCTCCCCTCCGGGGATCCGGTCACCGTGCGCTACCTGCCCGGCCATCCGCAGGCGTTCGTGATCGACAGCGCGAGAGGGCAGCGCTGACGTCGGAACACGAGCGTAGGGTGAGAGCATGTCCCGCGTCATCGTCTTCGGCGGCCACGGCCGTATCGCGCTCCTGCTCGCACCACTCCTCGTCGCCCGCGGCGATGAGGTGACCTCCGTCATCCGGAATCCCGACCACGTCGCAGAGGTCGAAGCCGGGGGAGCGCACGCCCTCGTCGCCGACGTCGAGACCCTCGACACGGCGGCCCTGGCAGAGCTCATCCGCGGGCACGACGCCGTCGTCTGGTCGGCCGGCGCCGGCGGGGGCGATCCGCAGCGCACCTACGCCGTCGACCGCGACGCGGCGATCCGCACGATGGATGCCGCGGCCATCGCCGGGGTGCGCCGATACGTGATGGTGTCCTGGCTCGGGTCGACCGCCGATCACGGCGTCCCCGAGGGAGCGGACTTCTTCCCCTATGCCGACGCGAAGTGGGCGGCAGACGAGCACCTCCGCGGCACCGAGCTGGAGGGCACGGTCCTCGCCCCGGGCACGCTGACGTTCGACGAACCCACCGGGCGGATCCGGATCGATCCCGATGGCCGAGGGGCGGTGTCGCGGGCCGACGTCGCCGCGGTGATCGTCGAGACCCTCTCCGACATGTCGACGATCGGCCGCACGATCCGCTTCGGCAACGGCACCCCCGAGGCCTCGGCGCCGATCGTCGAGGCACTGTCGAGCTGATGCGCGTGCGGCGCGCCCGGTGGCTCTCGGTCGCGGCGGCCATCCTGCTCACGGGGCTGTGCACTCCGGCGCTCGGCGCCGCCGCCTCTTCGCCTCCACCCGCGACGACGGCTCCGCCCACCGCTGTGTCCGCGCCGACCCAGGACGGACCCGGTGCGGATGCCGCTCGGACGGTCGAGGGCATGACGACCGCCGAGCAGGCGGCGAGCGTCGTCATGGGGCACATCCCCTCGACGGATGCCGCCGCGCTGACCGCCTACATGTCGCAGGGCCTCGGCGGGTTCATCCTGATGGGTGCGAACATTCCCGCGACCTCCGCCGAGCTGGAGACGCTGACGGCTGCTCTCGTCGTCGACCCGTCCCTGCCGCCGCTCATCGCCGTGGACCAGGAGGGAGGCCTGGTCTCCCGTCTCCCGGTCGACGACTACGCATCTTCACGGACGCTGAAGGGCCTCCCCGTGGCGGCGACCTCCGCCGCGTTCTCCGCCCGAGGCGCTCTCGTCGCCCAGTCGGGTATCGACGTGGACTTCGGCACGATCGCCGACGTGACCGCCGACCCCTCGTCGTTCATCTACGGGCGCGCACTCGGCACGGATCCCCAGGGCGCCGCGGAGAGGGTCTCCGCGGCGACGACCGCCCAGGAGTCGTTCGTCGCGTCGACGCTGAAGCACTTCCCGGGGCACGGGGCGGCTCCCGGGGACTCGCATCACGCTATCCCCACGACCGACGAGAGCCTCGAGCAGTGGCGGGCATCCGATGCCCTGCCCTTCATCGCCGGCGTCGACGCGGGGGCGTCCCTGCTCATGTTCGGGCACCTGGCCTACACCGCAGTCGACGCCGCGCCGGCTTCCCTCTCGGCGCGCTGGCATGAGATCGCCCGTGACGAGCTGGGTTTCCGCGGGGTGATCGTGACCGACGATCTCGGGATGCTGCAGTCCTCCGGCATCCCCGAGTACCGTGATCCCGTCGCCAACGCTGTGGCGGCCCTCGCGGCGGGCAACGACCTCGTGCTGATGGTCGCGGGCTCCACACCCGAGACCGCGGGGCAGATGGTCGCGGGCATCGTCGCCGCCGTCGAGAGCGGGACGCTCTCCGCAGAGCGCCTCGCCGACGCCGCGACGCGCGTGCTGGCCCTGCGCCTGCGACTGTCGGCGACGTCGGCCGACTGGACGCTGTGCCCTACGTGCGAACCGGTGAGCTGAGCCAGGCGTCGAGCAGGGCCGAGCGCAGCGCTGCGCCGCGCTCGGCGAATCCGCGCTGGCGTCGCACGTACTCCGTCTTGCCCTCGGCGGTCTCGATGGGCACGGGCACGACATCCCACGCCGACAGATCGTACGGGGCGGCCTCCATGTCGAGGAGCCGGATGTCGCGGGCGAGCTCGAACGCGTCGAGCAGCAGCTCTCCGGGGACGAGAGGCCCGAGCTTCATGGCCCACTTGTACAGGTCCATGCCCGCGTGCAGGCACCCCGGCTGCTCGAAGAGCGGCTGATCCTCGCGGGTGAGCGATCGGCGGTTCCGCGGTACGGCCTCGGGGGTGAAGAACCGGAACGCGTCGAAGTGCGTGCAGCGCAGATCGTGGTTCTCGACGACGGCATCCGTTCCCGCCTGTCCGAGTCGCAGCGGCACGGGGTGCCTGTGCTCCTCCTGCCGGTACACCATGGCCCACTCGTGCAGCCCGAAGCAGCCGAACTGGCCGGGTCGTGATGCAGTGCGCCGCAGCATCCGCTCGATGAGGGCCGCGAGCTCCGGCTTGTCGGCCGCGAAGGCGGACGCGTCCGGCATCAGACCCGATCCCGCGGGGGTGTACCACCGCCAGCCGACGCGCTCGGGGGCGTCATCGATGACGACGCCGGCCCCGGGGTGCCAGCGACGCAGCTGCGCGGGCTTGTAGGCGTAGTACGTGAAGAGGAAGTCCCACACCGGGTGCTTCTCGCGACGGGACGCACGATCGCGGTGCGCCGCGGTGAGGGCGTCCGCTCTCCGCTGGTGCGCCTGTTCGCGCTCCGTCCACTCGGACCGGGTGAGGGACATGTCAGTGCAGGATGCCGGCTTCGCCGAGCAGATCGCGCAGACCGGCGCCGTCCTCCGCGCTCACCCAGGGCGCGACGTGCTCGGAGTGCTCCTCCTTGCCGGTGCGTCCTCCGGCGAGGACCGCCTCGGCGGGGAGGAGTCGACGGATCGCGACGCCGGCGACGGAGTCGGGGTGCTCGTCCATGAACTCGGAGTAGATGGACTCGTCGTGCTGCCCGTCGTCGCCGATGAGCAGCCACTGCACGTGGGGGAACTCGGAGGCCAGACGGCGCAGGTTGGTGAGCTTGTGCTCGCGCCCGCTGCGGAACCACCGGTCGTGCGTCGGACCCCAGTCGGTGAGCAGCATCGAGCCCGTCGGGAACAGATGCCGCCCGAGGAAGCGGGTGAGCGTCGGAGCGACGTTCCAGGCACCGGTGGAGAGGTAGACCATGGGGGCGCCGGGATGCTGGCGCAGCAGCTGGTCGAGCAGCACCGCCATGCCCGGTACGGGGAGGCGGGCGTGCTCGTCGACGACGAAGGAGTTCCACGCGGCGATGAACGGGCGGGGGAGCGCGGTGACCATGACGGTGTCGTCCACGTCGGACACGACGCCGAAGCGGGTCTCCTCCCCGACGATGAACGCGGTGGCGTCGACGGGAGGCTGCCCCTCGACGGAGACGGTGAACGTCTGCCAGCCGGCGGGGAGGTCGGCGTCGATGACAGCGTCGATCACGCCGCCGCGGTCGGCCACCACGTCATGGGTCGCGTCTCCGATCCGCACCGTGACCTTCGCGAAGCTCACGGGGATGCTGACGAAGCTGCGCCAGCCGCGGACGCTCGCCGGTTCGCCGTCTCGTGTGCGGCGCTGCGGCGGGACGATGAGCACCCGCCCGACCACACGAACCCAGCCGGGACCCCCGTAGCCGGGGAACGGGACGATCGTGGCGGTGCGTCCCCGACGGCGCGCTCGACCCTCTCGCCACACGTGGAAGCGGTGCTCGAGACGGGCGAACCAGTGGATCCTGGGGGCCGGGGGTGCAGAGGCCATTGCCTCAGTCTTTCACGTCGGCGCCCGCGTCCGCTTCCGTGGTGTCGAGGTGACGCGCCTCGAGGCGGGTCAGCACCTTCTTGCCCACGACGATGAGTATGAGGAACAGCGCGATGACGCCGACGAAGATGTACCCCGCGAAGTGCACGCGGTCGACCATCTCGCGGAAGCTCCCCGCGGCGAGGGAGGTCACGCTCACATAGGCCGTCGCCCACAGCAGGCAGGCCGGCGCGGTCCACGCGAGGAAGCGCCGATAGGAGTAGCCGCTCATCCCCACGGTGAGCGGCACCAGGGAGTGCAGCACGGGAAGGAAGCGGGAGAGGAAGATCGCGATGCCTCCACGACGGGCGAGATAGGTCTCCGCCCTGACCCAGTTGTGCTCGCCGACCTTCCGGCCGATCCAGGACGTGCGGATGTGGGGGCCGAGCCAGCGGCCCAGCACGAAGCCGATGCTCTCGCCGATCAGCGCGCCCACCACGACGGCGATCACCATGGCGATGGCCTCGGTCGGGCTGGAGACGCCCATCGACGCGATGATCACCACGGTGTCTCCGGGGAAGATGAGCCCGATGAGGATGCTCGTCTCGAGCATGACCGCCAGTCCCGCGATCAGGGTGCGTGCGACCGGATCGATCGACTGCACGGTGTCGAGAAGCCAGAGCAGGAACCCATCCATGTCATGAGAGTACGGGAGGCACCGGGATCTAGGCTGGAAAGGTGCCCGAACGACTGACCGCCCGAGCGCTGCCCGGCGACGCGGATCCGGCGGCCCTCTTCCTCGCGCTCGAAGCCGTGTGCCCCGATGTCTTCTGGCTCGACGCCGGCGCAGCGGCGCAGGAGGGCTGGAGCTTCGTCGGAACGGGTGGGGTCTCGTCGCTGCCCGACGCCGTGCGGGTGGACGGTGCTGCGGCCTCCGGCATCCCCTTCCAGGGTGGATGGGTCGGATGGTGCGACTACGAGTCCGGTGCGCGCACGGCGGGGGCCCCGACGGCGGACGCCGAGGGCGACGCGTGGCTGCGGGTGACCAGGGCCGCAGCCTTCGAGCACGCCACAGGTCGGGTCTGGGCGCTCGCCGACGATGAGGACCTCGACGAGTGGTCGGCGTTCGTGTCGGAGCGCAGGACGCCGCCGCCCGTTCCCCCTGTCACGACGGCGCTGCGCACGGCCGAGGCCCGGCACACCCCTGGCGAGTACGCGGACCTCATCGAGCAGTGCCGAGAGCTCATCAGGGCCGGCATCGCGTATCAGCTGTGCCTCACCACGCGCTTCACCGTCAAGGGACCGCAGGACGAGGTCGGCTCCTACCTGCGGCTGCGTGCCGCGACGCCCGCCCACCACGGCGGGTTCCTGCGGATCGGCGGGCGTGCCCTGCTGAGCGCGAGTCCAGAGCAGTTCCTCCAGGCGAGCGGCGGAGTCATCCGCACCAGGCCGATCAAGGGCACCCGCCCGCGCAGCGCCGATCCGGAGACGGATGCCGCGCTCGCCGCGGAGCTGCAGGCAGACCCCAAGGAGCGCGCCGAGAACGTCATGATCGTCGACCTCATGCGCAACGACCTCTCGCGCGTGTGCGAGCCGGGGTCGATCCGCGTCGACGGACTGTGGGTCGTGGAGAGCTATCCGGCGGTGCACCAGCTCGTCAGCACGGTGAGCGGAACCGCCGCCGCGGGCACCACGGTCGGCGACCTGCTGGCCGCGACGTTCCCCGCAGGCAGCATGACCGGTGCGCCCAAGCTCTCCGCCATGACCCGGCTGCACGACCTCGAAGGCGGACCCCGCGGCGTCTACGCGGGGTGCTTCGGCTACGTCGGCGTGAACGGCGACGTCGACCTCGCGATGGTCATCCGCAGCATTCTGATCGATGATGAGAAGGCGGTGGTCGGCGCGGGCGGCGGGATCACCTGGCGCTCTGTCGCGGCATCCGAGGTGGCGGAGGTGGCGACCAAGGCGCGAGCCCCGCTGGCGGCCCTCGGCGCGGAAACGCCCGCGCTCTGGGGTTCCGATATCCTGAACTGATCCCGCTTTTTGTTCAGATTGGTTGTGCGTTCGTTTTGACTGAGAACTTCTCCACCGTTCCCGCCGACGACGAGGTCTCCTCGGCGCACGCCATCCAGGCCAAGTGGCAGAAGTACTGGGCCGACAACGAGACGTTCCTCACCGGCGGCGACGACGACACGCGTCCCCGTCGGTACGTGCTGGCGATGTTCCCCTACCCCTCCGGCGACCTGCACATGGGTCACGCGGAGAACTACCTGTACTCCGACATCGTGGCGCGTTTCTGGCGTCACCGCGGACACAACGTCCTGAACCCGATCGGGTGGGACTCCTTCGGCCTGCCCGCCGAGAACGCGGCCATCCGCCGGGGCGCCGACCCGAAGGAGTGGACCTACCAGAACATCGCCCAGCAGAAGACGGGCTTCCAGGCCTACGGCGTCTCATTCGACTGGAGTCGTGTGCTGCACACCTCCGACCCCGAGTACTACCGCTGGAACCAGTGGCTGTTCCTGAAGCTGTACGAGCGGGGTCTGGCGTACCGCAAGAAGAGCCCGGTGAACTGGTGCCCCAACGACCAGACGGTGCTCGCGAACGAGCAGGTCGTCGACGGACGCTGCGAGCGCTGCGGCGCCGAGGTCGTCAAGAAGAAGCTCACGCAGTGGTACTTCCGCATCACCGACTACGCCGACCGCCTGCTGGACGACCTGAACCAGCTGGAGGGCTTCTGGCCGTCGAAGGTGCTGCAGATGCAGCGCAACTGGATCGGCCGCTCCGTCGGCGCCGACGTCGACTTCCGCATCGAGGGCCGTGACGAGCCGGTCACGGTGTTCTCCACGCGCCCCGACACGCTGCACGGCGCGACGTTCTTCGTCGTCGCCCCCGACGGCGACCTGGCCGCCGAGCTGGCCGCCGAGGCGCCCGACGAGGTGCGCGAGCGCTTCCAGGGCTACCTGACGGAGGTGCAGAAGACCACCGACATCGATCGTCAGGCGACCGACCGCCCGAAGACCGGCGTGTTCCTGGAGCGCTACGCGATCAACCCGGTCAACGGTGAGAAGCTGCCGATCTGGGCCGCCGATTACGTGCTGGCCGACTACGGCCACGGCGCCGTCATGGCCGTGCCTGCGCACGACCAGCGCGACCTCGACTTCGCCCGCGAGTTCGGCCTGCCGATCAAGGTCGTCGTCGACACCACCGCTCCCATCACCGGCGCGATGCCCGTGATCGAGGTCGATGAGGACGGCGTGCCGATCGACACGATGCCCTCGCTCGACGACCAGCACCCGTCCGTCACCGGCACGGCGCTGACCGGCGAAGGCCGCATGATCAACTCCGGCGAGCTGAACGGACTGTCCAAGCGCAACGCGATCGCCCGCGCCATCGAGCAACTCGAGGCATCAGGAACCGGCCGCGCCGCGAAGAACTACCGCCTGCGCGACTGGCTGATCTCCCGCCAGCGCTTCTGGGGCACGCCGATCCCGATGCTGCACGCCGACGACGGCCGTATCATCCCGGTCCCCGAGGACCAGCTGCCCGTGAAGCTGCCCAGCGTCGAGGGCCTCGACCTGTCGCCGAAGGGCGCGTCGCCGCTGGGCGCCGCCGAGGGCTGGGTGCGCACGGTCGACCCGGAGTCCGGCGACCCCGTGCTGCGCGATCCCGACACGATGGACACCTTCGTCGACAGCTCGTGGTACTTCCTGCGCTTCCTGTCGCCGAACAGCGACACCGTGGCGTTCGACCCCAAGCAGGCATCCCGCTGGGCGCCGGTGGACTCCTACATCGGCGGTGTCGAGCACGCCATCCTGCACCTGCTGTACGCGCGGTTCATCACGAAGGTCCTCTTCGACATGGGGCTCATCGACTTCACCGAGCCGTTCTCGAACCTGATCAACCAGGGCATGGTCATCCTCAACGGCACCAAGATGTCGAAGAGCAAGGGCAACCTGGTCCTCTTCCAGGAGGAGCTCGACGCGCACGGCGCTGACGCGCTGCGTGTCGGCCTGGCCTTCGCCGGCCCCGTGGAAGACGACAAGGACTGGGCGGACGTCTCGACGACGGGCGCGCAGAAGTTCCTGGCGCGCGCCATGCGCATCGCCGGCGAGGTGTCGAGCCCCGTGGACGTCGTCTTCGACGGCGGGGACGCCGCGCTGCGCCGTGCCACGCACAAGCTGCTGTCCGAGGCGCCAGCGCTCGTCGAGCAGACGAAGTTCAACGTGCTGGTCGCCCGGCTGATGGAGCTGGTGAACGTCACCCGCAAGACGATCGACGGCGCCGCGGGCGCCGCCGACCCCGCCGTGCGCGAGGCCGCCGAGACCGTCGCCGTGATGCTCGACCTCATCGCTCCGCACACCGCGGAGGAGATGTGGGAGATCCTCGGTCACGAGCCCTCCGTCGGTCTGGTGACCTGGCGCTCGGCGGACTCGGCGCTGCTCGTCGAGGACACGGTCACGGCCGTGGTCCAGGTGGGCGGCAAGGTGCGCGCCCAGCTCGAGGTGCCCGCCCGTATCGGCGAGGCCGAGCTCGAGGCCCTGGCCCGCGCCGACGAGCGCGTGATCCGGTCGATCGGCGACCGGGAGATCGTGAAGGTCGTCGTGCGAGCCCCGAAGATCGTCAGCATCGTCGTCAAGGGCTGAGAGCTCGTCCACAGTCCGCGGATGCCGGCGGCTTGTCCACCGGCCCCGGTCTCACGGCTCCCGAGCATCCGTCCACGCCCCTAGCGTGGGCGGATGCCGCAGCCCACGTCGTCCTCCGCACCACGCACGCTCCGACTGAGCATCGGCGCCGCCGTCGTGCTCGGTCTCGTCGTGCTGTCGGCCGCGGTGGGCTTCGGGATCCTGCGGGGTCAGGCCGCGCCGACGGAGTCCGTTCCGGTCGCCGATGCATCCGCCGCGCCGTCCGGCGACCTCTACGTGCATGTGCTGGGGGAGGTGCAGAGCCCTGGGCTGTACGTGCTGGATCTGGATTCGCGGGTGGTCGATGCCGTGGCGGCCGCCGGGGGAACGACCGACCAGGCCGACCTCGCCGCCGTCAACCTCGCCAGGGTGCTCGCCGACGGGGAGCAGATCGTGGTGCCCTCGATCGGAGCGGGCGTCGAGGCTGGTGCCCCTGCGGCGCCGACCGATGACCGCATCGATCTGAACACGGCCGACCAGACCGCGCTGGAGACGCTGCCGCGGATCGGCCCTGCGCTGGCCGAGCGCATCATCTCCTGGAGGGAGGAGAACGGGCGATTCGGCTCGGTCGACGACCTGCTGGCGGTACCGGGGATCGGAGAGAAGCTGCTCGCCGGCATCCGCGACGGAGTCCGGGTGTGAGGCGCGACCTGCGCCTGCTGCCGGTGGCGGGTGCGACGTGGGGAGCGGCCCTCCTCGGAGTGTTCGCACCGGAGGCCGCACCCTGGGTCGCCGGAGGAGGGGTGCTCGGGGCTGTCATCGCGATGGTGCTCGGGTCGGTGCGCTCGTCGGCGAGCGGATCGGGTCTGTCGGCGGTCGTCCTCTCCGCAGCGGCAGCCGCGTCGCTGGCGGTGTGCGTCGCTCTTCCGGCCAGGGACGCCGCCGATGCATGGGACGGCAGGTTCGTCGAGGCGACCTGCGAGATCACGTCCTCCGCGTCGGTGGGTCGCGACGGGCGGCTGTGGGTGGATGCCGAGCTCACGGGCATCGGGTCACCGGGCGACGTGCGACCTGCGTCAGCGCCGGTGCGGCTCGGTCTCGACCCCGGGGAGGGATACGACCTCGGCGCCGCCGTCCGCGTACGGGGAGAGGCCGCATCGACCGACCCGGGGGAGCGCGGAGCGCTCGTGGTGTTCTCGAGCTCTGCCGCGATCGAACGTCCGGCAGCGGGGATCTTCGCGGTCGCCGCGGGCGCCAGACACGAATTCATCGCGAGGTCGGCGCGGCTGCCGGAACCCGGAGCCGGGCTGCTGCCCGGACTGGCCGTGGGGGATACGAGGGCGGTCGGCGCCGAGCTGAACGACGACATGCGGATCAGCGGACTGAGCCACCTCACCGCGGTGTCGGGCGCCAACTGCGCGATCGTGGTCGGTGCGGCGTTCTGGTTGGTGGCGCTGTGCGGGGGAGGCCGGAGGCTGCGCGTGGTCCTCGCGGCGCTCACGCTGGCCGGTTTCGTCGTGCTCGTCACACCCGAGCCGAGCGTCGTCAGAGCGGCCGTCATGGCGGGCGCGGCCATGCTGTCGGTGCTCCTGGGGCGGCCGAGCGCGGGGGCGGGGCTCCTCGCTCTCTGCGCGAGCGCGATCCTGATCGTCGATCCCTGGCTCGCGGCGACACCGGGGTTCGCGCTGTCGGTGGCGGCTTCCGGCGCTCTCATCCTGCTCGCGCCCCGGCTCGCGAGAGGAATGGCGCGATGGATGCCGCAGCCCCTCGCTCTGGCCATCGGCGTCCCGCTCTCGGCGCAGCTCGTCTGCGCCCCGATCATCGCCCTGTTCGCGGAGCAGCAGTCGCTCGTCGGCGTCGTGGCGAACATGATCGCCGATCCCGCGGCGCCCATCGCCACGGTGGTCGGGCTGCTCGCCTGTCTCGCCGCGCCGCTGCCGTTCCTGGCCGACGTGCTCGCGGCGTCGGCCTGGCTCCCCGCCGCGTGGATCGCCGCCACCGCTGAGGTGAGCGCCGAACTGCCGCTCGCCCAGGTGCCGCTCGTGCCCGGCATCGGCAGTTCCCTGCTCGTCGCCGTCCTCAGCGCCGCCGCGGCGCTGTTGCTGGTCCGGCCGAAGGAGAGGGTCGCGCTCATGCGGCCGGTGCGCTGGGCGCGAGCCGCGGCGGCCGTCGTGATCGTCGTCGCCGTCGCGCTGGGTGGAGCACAGGTTCTGCTCCGCGGACCGCTCGCGACGGCGACCAGCCCCGACGGGTGGGCGATCGCCGCGTGCGACATCGGACAGGGCGATGCCCTCGTCATCCGATCGGCGGGCAGCATGGCGCTGATCGACACGGGCCCTGATCCCGACCTGCTCAGGGATTGCCTGCGCTCTCTCGGCGTCGAGCGCGTCGACCTGCTCGTGCTCACGCACTTCGATCTCGACCATGTCGGAGGCGTCGACGCCGTGCAGGGCCGGGTGGACCGGGTGCTGCACGGACCATCCGATGCGCCTGACGACCTCCGCCTGCTCCAGCGCCTGGCCGCAGGAGGCGCCCATCTCGTCGACGCGGCGTCCGGCCTCGAGGGAATCCTCGGCGACGCATCGTGGCGCGTGCTCTGGCCGCAGCGGGGTTCGTCGGCCTTCCCCGCCGGCAACGACTCCAGCGTCGTCGTCGAGTTCGGAGGCGGTGGCGTGCCGCGATCGCTGTTCCTCGGCGATCTCTCTGCGGAGTCGCAGCGGATGCTGCAGCGCACGGCGCATCTCGGCTCGGACATGACCGTCGTGAAGGTCGCGCATCACGGAAGCGCCGATCAGGACGCCGGGCTGTACGAGGCGCTGAGGCCCGCCGTCGCCGTGATCAGCGTCGGGGAGGGGAACGACTACGGGCACCCGAGAGCGGAGATCCTCGCGATCCTGCAGGCCGTCGGGGCGCACGTCCTGCGCACCGATCAGCGGGGTCGCATCCTGATCGGCATGAAGGACGGCGCCGTCGAGGTCTGGACCGAGAGGAGCGTCGGCGGCCCCGGGTAGGCTGGAAACATGGCAGCTTCGCGTACTCCGGCCCGTGGGGGCGCCAAGCCCACCAAGATCCGTCAGGTGCCGTGGCGCGAGCCGCAACCGGCCCCGGTCGTGCTGGTCTTCGGCCCGGAGGAGGTCTGCGCCGAGCGCGCGATCGCCGGTGTGCGCGACTACCTGCGGGCGGAAGATCCCGCGCTCGAGGTCAGCGATGTCCGTGCCGACGACTACGCCCCCGGCACGCTGCTCTCCCTCACCTCTCCCTCGCTGTTCGGCGAGCCCCGGCTGGTGCGCGTGTCAGGGGTGGAGAAATGCTCGGATGCGTTCCTGCAGGAGGCCGTGTCGTACCTCGACCACCCGCAGGAGGGCGCCACGGTCATCCTCCGCCACACCGGCGCGAGCGTGCGGGGCAAGAAGCTCCTCGACGCCCTCCGCGCAGGCACGGGCGACGGCATCGAGATCGCCTGCCCCGCGATCAAGCGCGACGGCGACAGGGCCGACTTCGCGGCGGGGGAGTTCAAGGCCGCGAAGAAGCGCATCGCCCCGCCGGCGCTGCGTGCGCTGGTCTCCGCCTTCTCCGACGATCTGACCGAGCTCGCGGCGGCGTGCCAGCAGCTGATCGGTGACGTCGAGGGCGACGTCACCGAAGACGTCGTCACCAAGTACTACGGCGGGCGCGTGGAGGTCTCGGCCTTCGTGGTCGCCGACACCGCCATCTCCGGGCGATACGGAGAGGCGCTGGTCTCGCTGCGTCATGCCCTGGCCTCCGGCGCCGACCCTGTTCCGATGGTCGCCGCCTTCGCGATGAAGCTGCGCACCATGGCTCGTGTGGCGGGCAACCGTGAGCCCAGTCGGCAGCTCGCCCAGCGGCTCGGAATGAAGGACTGGCAGGTCGACAGGGCGCGTCGCGATCTCGCGGGGTGGAACGAGCGGTCGCTCGGCATGGCCATCCAGGCGACCGCGCGAGCGGATGCCGAGGTGAAGGGCGCCGCGCGCGACCCGATCTTCGCGCTGGAGCGCATGGTCACCGTCATCGCGACCCGCCAGCCGTTCGGAGAAGACGCATGAGACTCATCCTCATCCGCCATGGCCAGACCCCGAGCAACGTCATCGGCGCTCTCGACACCGGTCGCCCCGGGCCCGGTCTCACGTCACTGGGAGCGCTGCAGGCTGCGGCGATCCCGGCGGCTCTCGCAGACGAGGCGATCGATGCCGTCTACGTCTCTCCGCTGACCCGCACCGCGCTCACGGCTGAACCGCTCGCGGCTGCCCGCGGGCTCACCCCCGAGGTGGTCGAGGGGCTCGAGGAGATCAGCGCGGGCCGGTGGGAGATGCGCAGCGATCGGGAGGCCGTGCAGGCCTACGTCGGCGCGGCGCGGCGCTGGCTGACCGGGGACCCGGAGTTCGCGATCGAGGGCGGAGAGAGCGGTACGCAGTTCTTCGACCGCTACGACTCCGCCATCGCGCGAGTGGCACGGGAGAACGTCGACGGTGCAGCGGTCGTGGTCAGTCACGGTGCGGCGATCCGCGTATGGGCGGCTGCGCGGGTGGGCGGTGTCGATCTCGAGGACGCCGTGCACTGGCGCCTCTACAACACGGGCATGTGCATGCTGGACGGCGATCCCGATGCAGGGTGGAGGCTCATCCGGTGGCAGCAGGAGCCGTTGGGCGGACTCGATCTCGAAGACGCCCTCGCACAGGACGTTCCGGCCGCGCCGGTCGGAGAGCCGGGGGAGCCGATCGCCACCGCTCCGTGACATCACCGTCGGGAAGCACCCCCGTCCCACGAAGAAGGCCCGTCTCGAAGAGACGGGCCTTCTTCAGAAGCGGGGCTCAGAGAGCGGCAACCTGCTTGGCGATGGCCGACTTGCGGTTCGCAGCCTGGTTCTGGTGGATGACACCCTTGCTGACGGCCTTGTCGAGCTTGCGGGAAGCGGTCTTCAGCGCGGCCTCGGCAGCAGCCTTGTCGCCGCTGGCGACGGCGGCGCGGGTGGCGCGAACGTGCGTCTTCAGCTCGCTCTTCACGGCCTTGTTGCGCTCGTGAGCCTTCTCGTTGGTCTTGTTGCGCTTGATCTGCGACTTGATGTTTGCCACGTGTGGACGCTTTCTGTACAGGAGTTGTTTCGGAAATGCCGGCCGGAGAAGAGGGCTCCTGCGCGACGGTCGTGAGGGAAGAACCCACACGCAAGCCAAGAGTCGAGTCTAACAGCATCCGACACCATCTCCCTAAACGGGTGTCGAGTTGCGGAACTCAGTCGCGCACGGGGCGGTACTGGGTGCAGAATCATCACTATCCCGACACTGACGTCAAGGACCCTTCATGACACTCGCCCTCCCGCCGGGCCTCCGGTTCTCCGCAGCCACCTCCGCGTTCCAGATCGAAGGATCGCGAACAGCCGACGGCAGGGGGAGATCGATCTGGGATGACTTCCTGGAGCGTCCAGGGGCGATCATCGACGGCAGCACCGCTGAACCCGCGTGCGACAGCTACCGTCATCCTGAGCAGGATGTGGCTCTGGCCGCCGGCCTCGGTCTCGACCGCTACCGGTTCTCCATCCAGTGGGCGCGTATCCAGCCGGACGGCTCGGGGCCCGGGAACAGCGCGGCGCTCGACCACTACTCGCGATTCGTCGACCTCCTTCTCGATGCCGGGGTCACCCCGTTCCCTACGCTCTTCCACTGGGAGATGCCGAGCGCCGTCGAGGCCGACGGAGGCTGGTTGAACCGCGACACCGCATCGCGCTTCGCCGAGTACGCAGCACTCGTCGTCGATCGCCTCGGGGATCGGGTGAGGCACTGGTACACCCTCAACGAACCGGCCATGATGACGCTGCAGGGCTATGCCACCGGCGCTCTCGCGCCGGGGAAGCAGCTGCTGTTCGGGGCGCTCCCCACCGTCCACCACCAGCTTCTCGGGCATGCCGGAGCAGCCGCCGTGCTCCGCGCGAACGGGGCCGCGAGCGTCGGACTCGTCAACAACCACACCTGGGTCCTGCCGCTGCGCGACTCGGAGGAGGACGCGGCGGCCGCGTTCACGTACGATCTCGTCCACAACCGGGTCTTCAGCGAGCCGCTGCTCGACGGCGTCTACCCCGATCTGGAGGCGCTCGGTCTGCCGAGCATGCCCGTGCAGGACGGCGACCTCGAGCGCATCCACGGCTCCATCGACTTCTACGGCATCAACTTCTACAACCCGACCACGGTGACGACAGCGGATGCCGACAGCCCGATCCCCTTCGACATCGTGCCGACACCCGGAGTGCCGGTGACCGGCTTCGGACCGGAGTGGCCGATCATGCCGAGCGCGCTCCGCGATCTCCTGATCGATCTCAAGAGACGGCATCCGCAGCTGCCGCCGGTCATCATCGGCGAGAACGGCGCGTCGTTCCCCGAGCCGGAACGGGCGGGACGCGTCGACGACGATGACCGCATCTCGTACCTGAAGGGCCATCTGGGTGCGGTCGCCGAGGCGATCTCCGCCGGAGTCCCGGTCGAGGAGTACACCGTGTGGTCGCTGCTCGACAACTGGGAATGGGCCGACGGCTACACCCAGAGGTTCGGTCTCGTGCACGTCGACTTCGAGACGGGGGAGCGCACCCCCAAGGCCTCGTACGACTGGTATCGCGAGCTGATCGCGGTCCTCCGCCGCGGGACGGAGGAGGGGCGGTGAGCTCTTCGACGAAGGTCGGCGCCCGATGGATGTCGCTGTTCACGCTCGCCTGGCTGGCGATCTGGACGGTGCAGCTCACCCCTGTCCAGCTGCTGCTCCCGCTGCAGTTGGACACCCCGGAAGACGACTGGATCAGGGGAGTCGTCTCGTCCGGGCTCGTGCTCGGCATCGGAGGCCTGGCGGGTATCGTCGCCGGCCCCGTGGCCGGCGCCCTCTCGGATCGTGCGGGGGCAGGCCGCCGTCGCCGCCGCCCGTGGGCGCTCGGCGGCGTCTGGCTCACGGTCCTCTGCCTGGTCCTCACCGGTTTCACCGAGGGGCCGTGGGCGGTCGGAGCGGCCTGGGTTGGTGTGTCCATCGGCGTCGCCGTATCATCCGCGGCGTTCACCGCGCTGATCGCCGATCAGCTGCCGCCCACGCAGCGGGGCGCCGCATCGGCGGCAGTGGGATCGAGCCAGGCCGTCGGCATCGTGCTCGGCGTCGGACTCGTCGTGCTGCTCGGTCTCGGCATCCTCTCGGGTTATCTGTTGCTCGCCGGTATCATCGCCGTCGTGGGGACCGCCGCGGCAGTGCTGCTTCCCGACCCGCCCGCGTCTGAGGCCCTTCTGCCGACGCGTGGCGAAGGGCGGCTGCTGGCGTCGCTGCGAGATCGGGATTTCGCCTGGATGCTGTCGGGGCGCCTGGTCGCCAACGTCGGCAACGCCCTCGGCACGGCCCTGTTCCTCTTCTTCCTGCTGCACGGGCTCGGCCAGCCGAACGCCGAGGCGCAGGACAACCTCCTGCTGCTGATCGTCGTCTACACCGTGTTCGTGGTGATCGCCTCCGTGCTCACGGGCGTGATCTCCGACCGCACCGGGAACCGCCGCACTCTCACCGTGGCCTCGACCCTCGTGCAGGCGTCGTCCGGAGTGCTCATCGCTCTCGTCCCGACTTTCGAGGCGACGATGGTCGCCGCCGCGCTCATGGGGCTCGGCTACGGAGCTTTCTCGACGGTCGGCCTGGCGTTCGCCGCCGACCTGCTGCCCGACGAGAAGGACCATGCGCGGGACCTGGGCATCGTGAACGTCACCGCCGCGCTCGGACAGCTCATCGGCCCCGTGCTCGGAGCCGGTCTCGTCGCGCTCGTCGGAGGCTTCTGGCTCGTGTTCGTGATGGCAGCTGTGCTGTCCGTGGTCGGGGGGATCCTCACCGCCTTCGCGCGGCAGCGGGTGCGTCAGGCCTGAGCCTCGATCGTCGCGATCGCGAGCTGCAGCGCCGCGTTGAACACCCGTGGGCGCATCGCGGTGACCAGGTGGGTCGTCCGCGGGACCACGATGAGCTCGGCGTGCGGGGCGAGCCGCTGGAACAGCCCCTCGTTGACCCGCAGCTGGTCGTACTGGCCGTTGATGAACCACAACGGGACGCGGATCCTCTCGACGGCGGAGGCGATGTCCAGCGTGGTGAGACTGCGCAGGGCGGCATCCTGAGTGTCGAGAGCGTACCCGCCCGCGGCGAAGTCCGACCGGGTCTCCAGGGGGATCGTCGCGTCGAGGATCTTCTCGGTGAGCCAGAGGCCCCGGTCGGGGAGCGAGTTCACCGCTCCGGCGATGAGACGATAGGCCGCCAGACCCGCGCCGTGGGGGAGTGAGGTGCAGGATGCCGCGATGAGCCCCGTGACCGGCGGTGTCTGCGCGCCTCCGGTGTACGCGAGCGACAGCAGGCCGCCCATCGAATGCCCGACGAGCAGTACGGGTCCCTTCTTCGCCGCCGCCCGCACGGCGGCGTCGATCGTGTGCAGCGCCTCGTGCAGGGTGAAGTCCTCGTGCAGACGCGTTCCGTGTCCGGGGAGGTCGACGGCGGTGGCGGTCATGCCGCGCTCGTCGAGATAGGCGAGCTGTGACCGCCACATCGTCGCAGATGTGCGGATGCCGTGGACGAAGACGATCTGGACGCTCACGGGCTCAGCTTAGATAGGCCCTCCGACAACGCGAAAGCGGGGCCGGTGGATGTCCACCGGCCCCGCTCCCTTCTCTCAGATCAGAGAGTTACTTCTGCCATCCGAAGTCCTCGATCGGCGTGACGCCGAAGAGGTCCAGGCCGACGTACGGCCAAGGCGTGAGGTTCGCCAGGCCGTTCTTGACCACGTAGATCGACGGGCCGTTGTAGAGCGGGATGACGCCCCACGTCTCGTCGATGATCTTCGGCTCGAGCTTCTCCGCCGCGGCGGTCCAGCTCTTCGCGTCCTTCTGTGACTCGACGTCGTCGGCGATCTGCTTGTCGATGTCGGCGTTGCCGGTGCCCGACAGGTTCAGCTCGCTCTCCGAGCAGTAGAGCTGGCACATCCAGGCCGGTCCGAACGGGTCGGAGTCGCTGAAGCGCAGGCCGGCGATGTCCCAGTTCTTGGTCGGGAGGTCCTTGGCGAAGTCGGCGGAGGCACGCACATCGACCTTGACGTCGATGCCGATCTCCTTCTCCTGCGCCTGCAGCGACTTGGCGAGAGCCTCCTGCGTCGGGTCGGAGCCGAACACCGGGTAGACCACGCTCAGCTTGACGCCATCCTTCTCGCGGATGCCGTCAGAGCCTTCCTTCCAGCCGGCGTCGTCGAGGAGCTTCTTGGCTGCCTTGACGTCGTGCTTCAGGCCGGCCTCGGCGAACGCGTCGACGTAGCCTTCCTGGAACGCGTACATGTTCAGCGAACCGGCGGCGGGCTCTTCGTAGCCGAGGCCGTTCCAGGCGATCTGCTTCTGCTGGTCGATGTTGATGCCCAGGAAGAACGCCTTGCGGACGTTGACGTCCTCGAACTGCGGCTTGTCGCCGTCGAGCATCAGGATCGTCTTCGCGGTCTGCTGGGCGCGGCGCACGACCGTGTCCTTGACCGACTTGACCTGCTCGAGGCGGTCCTTGGAGTTCGCGCCGACCATGTCGATCTCGCCGTTCTTGAAGGCGTTGATCGCGGCGTCGGGCTCGAGCTGCTGGAAGGTCACCTTGTCGAGCAGAGGAGCGTTGCCCCACCACTCGGGGTTCGGCTTGAACGAGATGAAGCCCTTGTTGGCGTCGAACTCGTCGACGATGTACGGGCCTGCACCCCACTCGGAGTGCGGGTTGCCGATGTACGCGTTGTTGAACGTGTCGACGTCGGCGTGCTTCGGGTTCAGGACGCCACCGGTGAGGAACACCATGGACGGCCAGGCGTAGATGCCGTCGAACGTGACCACCGCGGTCTTCGCGGTGTCGCCCTGCTCGACCGACTTGACCTGCTTGTAGCCGTCGGTCGCGTTGGGGCTGTAGCCCTCGTCGGACGAGCGGTTCGCCTTCCAGGTCGCGTCGATGGCAGTCCAGTCCATGTCGGTGCCGTCGTTGAAGTGCGCCTTGTCGGTGAACGTGAAGGTGACGGTCGTGTTGCCGTCCTTCTCGCCGATCTCGTACTTGTCGAGGTAGGCGTCGTTCTTGTAGACCTCGCCCTCCGGCTTCACCAGCAGGATCTGCGGCATGTAGAAGTACCAGAGCGTCGAGGTGTCGGCGACTCCGTCGCCGTGGAAGGCGTTGAGCTGCTCGGGGATGCCGTTGATGCCGAGGTGGACTTCGCCGCCCTCCTTCATGTCGGCCCGAGCCTGGGGGTTGTAGTCGGCGGACTTGGTTTCGACCGGCTTCTCCGAACCGTTCCCGCCACCGGTGTTTCCGGATCCGCTCGCGCAACCCGCGAGGGCGAGTGCGAGGACGCCGCTGATCGCGACAGCCCCCAACAACTTCTTGTGCTTCATGGTGCTCCTTTCGCCTTTCGGCGTTTCATAAAGGGAAGAATAGTTCGCTGTTGATCACCGCACAGCGGCGGACAGTGAATACCGGCTAACCGTTATCGGACGGTGACCAGACCTCGCAGCGGCATCCGCTCAGACCGTCGCAGGCTTCGTCGACATGGTCTCCGGGTCGAACACGACGCGCTGACGCGTGCGCTCGATGTCCGGATCCGGCACCGGGATCGCCGACAGGAGAGCCTTGGTGTAGGGATGCTGCGGGTTGTCGAAGACGTCGTCGACGTCGCCGTGCTCCACGAACTCGCCGAGGTACATCACGGCGACGCGATCGGCGATGTGCCGCACGACGGACAGGTCGTGCGCGACGAACAGGTACGACAGACCCAGCTTGACCTTGAGCTCGTCCAACAGGTTGATGACGCCGGCCTGGATCGATACGTCCAGCGCCGACACCGGCTCGTCGAGCACGACGATCTTCGGGTTCGTCGACAGGGCTCTCGCGATGCCGATGCGCTGGCGCTGCCCGCCGGAGAACGCCTGCGGGAACCGGTCGCTGTGCGCGGGATTGAGGCCGACCAGGTCCATCAGCTCGTCCACGCGTCGGTGGACCTCGGCCTTGGGCGTGCCGATCGCGCGCATCGGCTCGGCGATGATGTCGGCGACGGTCATGCGCGGGTCGAGTGCGCCCATCGGGTCCTGGAACACGATCTGGATGTCGCGGCGGAGCTCGCGCTCGATCTTCCTGCTGTGCAGCTCGTTCACGCTGGTGCCCGCGATGACGATGTCACCGTCTTCCTGCTTGACCATGTCCATGATCTGCAGCAGCGTGGTGGTCTTGCCCGAGCCGGACTCGCCGACGATCGCCATCGTCTCGCCCTCGCGGACGTCGAAGCTGATGCCCTTGATCGCCTGGACCTCGCCCACCTTGCGCTTGAGGAACGCGCCCTTGAGGAGCGGGAAGGTCTTGGTGAGGTTCTTGACCTCGAGCGTCACGGGGCGCTCCTCGCGCGGTGTGCGGGTCAGGTCGCTCTCGGGGATCACCCTGGCGGGGAAGACGGGGAGGCCGCCGAGCAGACCGCCGTCCTCGATCTCCTGCGAGCGGATGCACGCGGCCAGATGACGCTCGCCCGTGCCGGTCGATACCGGCAGCAGTTCCGGTTCGCCCGTGCGGCAGGCGTCCATCGCGATCGGGCAGCGGTCGGCGAACGGGCACGCATCGGGGAGGTTGATCAGCAGCGGCGGGTTCCCCTTGATCGGGGTCAGCGGCTCCTTCTCGGCCTTGTCGACGCGGGGGATCGCCCCCAGGAGTCCGATCGAGTACGGCATCCGCGTGCGGTGGAAGAGCTCTCGGGCGGGTGCGTGCTCCACGGGCTTGCCGGCGTACATCACCATGACGTCGTCGGCGGTGCGCGCCACCACGCCCATGTCGTGGGTGATCATCATCACCGCGGCGCCGGTCTCGTCCTGCGCCTTCTCGATCAGATCGAGGATCTGCGCCTGGATCGTCACGTCGAGAGCCGTCGTCGGCTCGTCGCAGATGATGAGCTTGGGGTTGTTGGCCATCGCGATCGCGATCACGACGCGCTGGCGCATGCCACCGGAGAACTCGTGCGGGAACGACTTCATGCGCCGCTCCGGGAACGTGATACCCACGAGCGTCAGCAGCTCCACCGCGCGATCCCATGCGTCCTTCTTGGAGAGGCTGCGGTGCACCGTGAGCGCCTCGATCAGCTGGTCGCCGACCGTGAAGACGGGGGTGAGGGATGTCAGCGGGTCCTGGAAGACCATGGACATGCCGTTGCCGCGGATCACGGACAGCTGCTTGTCCGACTTGCCGATCAGCTCCTGCCCGTCGTAGACGATGGAACCGGTGACCTTCGCGTTCTCGTCGAGGAGGCCCATGATCGCGAGAGACGTGACGGACTTGCCCGAGCCGGACTCGCCGACGATCCCGAGGGTCTTGCCGGCCTCCAGATCGAAGGAGACGCCGCGCACGGCGTCGACGCGGCCGGCCTCAGAGGCGAAGCTGACCCGGAGGTCGCGGACGGAAAGGACGGTGCTCATGCGCGGCCTCCCGCTGCAGACGTGGGATCGAGGGCATCACGCAGGCCGTCGGCGACGAGCGCCATCGACACGGTGAGAAGGGTGAGGGCCGCGGCGGGGAAGTAGAACAGCCAGGGCGCGGTCGTGAGGCTGCTGGAGCCGGTGCCGATGAGCGCGCCCAGCGAGACATCGGGGATCTTGACGCCGAAGCCGAGGAAGGACAGACCCGTCTCGGTGACGACGGCGTTGACAACACCGAGGGTGAAGTTGATCACCAGGAGGGATCCGATGTTCGGCAGCAGGTGGCGGAGGACGATCCTCATGCCGCCGACGCCCATGTAGCGGGCGGCGCTGACGTACTCGCGTTCGCGCAGGGAGAGCGCCATGGTCCAAATCACCCTGGCGGGGAAGTACCAGCCGATCACGAAGATCATGATGAGCGCGATGACCCGCCAGTCGCCTCCCGACTTGTTGGAGATCATCGCGAGGATGAGGAAGCTGGGGATGACCATCATGAAGTGGATGACCAGCAGCGCGATGCGTTCGGTCCAGCCGCCGAAGTAGGCGGCCGCGGTGCCGACGAGCGCCGAGACGATCGTGACGCCGACCGAGACGCTGACGGCGATCATCAGCGAACGCTGCAGACCGAGCGCCACCTGAGCGAACAGGTCGTTGCCGGCGTTGTTCGTGCCGAACCAGTGCTCGGCGGACGGTCCCGTGCTGAGGTTGAGGAAGTCGAGCTCGACCGCGTCGTAGCGGGCGATGAGCGGCCCGAAGATCGCGAACAGCACCAGCAGGACGAAGATCACCAGGCCGGCGAGAGCGCCCTTGTTGCGGGCATAGCGGCGCCAGTAGAGAGTCCACTTGGAGAGCCGCTTGGTCGCGACACGCGTTGTCTCAGGTCCCGCGATGCCGGACGGTGGCTGGACCGTGGGGTCGATCATGTCGGTGGTCATGTCAGCTCACTCTCACTCGTGGGTCGAGCACCACGACGGCGATGTCGGCGAGGATGGCGCCGATCGCCGTGAGGACGGCGCCGAAGGCCGCGATGGCGACCGTGCCGTGGATGTCGTTCGTTCCGATGGTCTTGATGAAGTACTGACCCATGCCGTTCCAGGCGAAGATCGTCTCGGTGAGCACCGCACCGGTGAACACGCCGGGGATCGTGAAGGCCACCTGGGTCGCGACGGGGATCAGCGAGGTGCGCAGCGCGTGCTTGCGGATGGCCTGCTGCTTGGTGAGGCCCTTGGCGCGCGCCGTGCGCACGTAGTCCGCGTTGATGTTGTCCAGCAGCAGTGAGCGCTGGAGGAAGTGGATGCCGGCGTAGCCGGTGAGGACCAGGGCGATCGTCGGTAGCGTCAGATGCTGCAGCACGTCGACGAGGACGGGGAAGAACCCTTCGACGTCCTGGCTCGATGAGCCGGTGACGTAGAAGATGCGCACGCCCGTCGCCTCGTTCAGCGCGATCGCGAGGATGACGACCGCGAAGGCGGCGACGACGATCGGGATGTTCATCGTGATGATGCTCGTGGCCTGGCCGATGCGGTCGGCGAGCTTGTACTGGCGGGATGCCGTGTACACGCCGAGCGCGATGCCGAGGACGGTGAAGAGGATCGTGGCTCCCAGCACCAGCTCGGCGCTGACCCACATGCGGTAGCCGACCTGCTCGTTCACCGAGCCGCCGGTCGGGCTCACGCCCCAGTCCCACCGCAGCAGGATCCCCGTGAGCCAGTTCCACCACCGTTCGATGAGAGGGACGGTGTCGCTGAGGTTGCGCGGCTTGAGGAGGTGGACGATCTGCTCCTCCGTCACCGGAGGGCGGCGACCGACGTAGTTGCTGCGCGGGTCGAGGAAACCCCACGCGAGGAAGTACGTGAGATTGGTCGCGACCACGATCATGAGCAGCCAGCCGAGTGCTCGGCGCACGAGATACTTGATCAAGGGTGTGATTCTTTCTCTTCTACAGACGCGCGCGGGATCTGCCGACGCAACGCTGAGCCGGGTAGTCATTCAACCACCAACTGCTGGACTGCGCGACACGACACCTGCACGCTGTCTGTGACGGAGTCTTGTCGCTCATGGGATCCGGTGTCACCGATTGCTCCCGGGCAACTTCGCGAGACTACCACCAGTTATGAGGGAATCTCGGATCGGCCCGCGCTCACCCTAGACTTGAGGGGACATGTCACCACGCGCTCTCACTCCTCTTCAGCCTGCCGCGACTCCGGCCACGCAGATCCGCAACTTCTGCATCATCGCCCACATCGACCACGGCAAGTCGACCCTCGCCGACCGGATGCTCCAGATCACCGGAGTGGTCTCCGACCGCGACATGCGGGCCCAGTATCTGGACCGCATGGACATCGAGCGCGAGCGCGGCATCACGATCAAGAGCCAGGCGGTGCGGATGCCCTGGCAGATCGGCGAAGAGACCTTCGCGCTGAACATGATCGACACCCCCGGTCACGTGGACTTCACGTACGAGGTGTCCCGTTCCCTCGCCGCGTGCGAAGGGGCGATCCTCCTCGTCGACGCGGCTCAGGGCATCGAGGCCCAGACGCTCGCGAACCTGTACCTCGCGCTGGAGAACGACCTCCACATCATCCCGGTCCTGAACAAGATCGATCTCCCGGCCGCCGACCCGGAGAAGTACGCCAAGGAGCTCGCCTCCCTCATCGGCGGGAAGCCGGAGGACGTGCTGCGCGTGTCGGGCAAGACCGGCGTCGGCGTCGAGGAGCTCCTGGACCGGCTCGTGCAGGAGATCCCCGCGCCGAAGGGCGATCCGGAGGCTCCGGCGCGCGCCATGATCTTCGATTCCGTGTACGACGCGTACCGCGGCGTCGTGACGTACGTGCGCATGATCGACGGCAGCCTGTCTCCGCGCGAACGCATCCAGATGATGTCGACCGGCGCGAACCACGAACTCATCGAGATCGGCGTCTCCAGCCCTGAGCCCATTCCGAGCAAGGGACTAGGGATCGGCGAGGTCGGGTACCTGATCACCGGCGTGAAGGACGTGCGCCAGTCGAAGGTCGGCGACACGGTCACGACCAGCCGGAAGCCGGCATCCGAGGCGCTGGCCGGGTACACCGATCCGAAGCCGATGGTCTTCTCCGGCCTGTACCCGATCGACGGCAGCGACTACGCGGAACTGCGCGAGGCGCTCGACAAGCTGAAGCTGTCTGACGCCTCTCTCGTCTACGAACCGGAGACCTCCGTCGCTCTCGGCTTCGGCTTCCGCTGCGGATTCCTCGGGCTCCTGCACCTCGAGATCATCACCGAGCGGCTCGCGCGCGAGTTCGGCCTCGATCTCATCACCACAGCCCCCAGCGTCATCTACGAGGTGCTCACCTCCGACACCGGCGAGACCGTCACCGTGACGAACCCGAGCGAATACCCCGACGGGCGCATCGGCTCCGTCTCCGAGCCGATGGTCAAGGCCGCGATCCTGCTCCCGAAGGACTACGTGGGCACGGTCATGGAACTGTGCCAGTCGCGCCGAGGCTCGCTGCTGGGCATGGAGTACTTCTCCGAGGAGCGCGTCGAGCTGCGCTACAACATGCCGCTCGGCGAGATCGTCTTCGACTTCTTCGATCAGCTGAAGTCCAAGACCCAGGGGTACGCCTCGCTGGACTACGAGCCCTCCGGCCAGCAGGAGGCCGATCTGGTCAAGGTCGACATCCTGCTGCAGGGCGAGAAGGTCGACGCCTTCAGCTCGATCGTGCACCGCGACAAGGCATACGCCTACGGCACCATGATGGCCGAGCGACTGCGCAAGCTCATCCCGCGGCAGCAGTTCGAGGTGCCGATCCAGGCCGCGATCGGCGCCCGCATCATCGCTCGCGAGACGATCCGCGCGATCCGCAAGGACGTGCTCGCCAAGTGCTACGGCGGTGACATCACCCGAAAGCGCAAGCTCCTCGAGAAGCAGAAGGAGGGCAAGAAGCGCATGAAGATGGTGGGTCGCGTCGAGGTCCCCCAGGAGGCGTTCATCGCCGCGCTCTCCGGCGACGTCGAGGGCAAGGACAAGAAGTAGTCCGGTTCTGGGTGCCCGCGGCGCGTGGGGGTGATCGCTCAGGCAAGCCGAAGTAGGGTGGAGATCATGCGGCGCGGGACTTTCCGAGACGACACGGTTGACTATGCGGCCGTGGGTGCCACCCACGCCCCGGATCTGATGCAGTACCCGCCGGAGCGCAGCATCCCGGCGGAGCAGTCCTGGCGGATCGGCAGCGGCTCCGAGCGGTTCCAGACCGCAGGGGAGTCCCTGCTGTCGTGGACGGCGCAGCGAGCCGCAGGGCTCGGCATCCAAGACGTGCGCCCGGCCCCCGGTCCCGCGTACGCCGGAGTGAGCTTCGACGCCGAAGGAAACCCCATCGCGCCCAGCAAGCACGACATCGAGCAGCGCTTCGACGCGGAGGGCACGCCCTTCGTCGGCCCGGGAATGACCCTGAAGCTGCACGGCCATGTGGCAGGCATGAGCGCCGATGCCGAGCTGCGGGTGATCTCCGTGACGGAGGAGAAGCGCCGCATCGGCTTCGTGCTCGGCACGGTCGGAGGATCGGTCGTGAGCGGCGAGGAGTCGTTCGACATCGACTGGCGCGAGGACAACGACGAGGTGTGGTTCACCGTCCGCGCCTTCGACGCGCCGAACGCGATGCTGTACCGGATGGTTCCCGCGCTCGTGAAGCGGCGCAGGAAAGAGCTGTTCGCCCGGTACCTGCGGGCGATCTCCCCGCTCTACGCGACCCCCGTCTGATGGCGGGTCCTCTTCCCCTCGGCGATCCGGCCCCGGCGGACGGCGGGCTCCCCGCCGATCTCTCCGTCGATCCCTCCGTGCCGTTCTCGGCGTACCTGCACATCCCGTTCTGCCGTGTACGGTGCGGGTACTGCGACTTCAACACCTACACCTCGGGCGAGCTGCGCGGCGCGAAGCAGGAGGACTACGCCGACACCCTCGCCGCGGAGATCTCCCTCGCCCGTCATGTGCTGTCGGACGCCGGAGCGCTCCGGCCGATGGACACGGTGTTCTTCGGAGGCGGCACGCCCACGCTGCTGCCCGCCGGCGACCTCGCGCGGATGCTGGATGCGGCGGTGTCGGCCTTCGGGCTCGCCGACGGCGCGGAGGTGACGGTCGAGGCGAACCCCGACACGGTGACCCCCGAGGTCGCCAGGACTCTCGCCGATGCCGGGGTCACCAGGCTCTCCATCGGCATGCAGTCCGCCGTGCCGCACGTGCTCGCTGCGCTGGATCGCACGCACCGGCCGGAGAACGTCCGCACCGCCGTCGAGGCGGCGAAGGGCGCCGGTCTCGCGGTCAGCGTCGACCTCATCTACGGTGCGCCGGGGGAGTCTCTGTCCGATTGGGAAGCCTCTCTCGACGCCGCACTCGACCTCGAGTCGGACCACATCTCCGCGTACGCGCTGATCATCGAGGACGGCACGAAGCTGGCCAGGCAGATCCGCCGCGGCGAGGTGCCGACACCCGACGACGATCTCCAGGCCGACATGTACGAGCTCGCCGACTCGCGGCTCGCCGCCGCCGGTTTCGAGTGGTACGAGGTCAGCAACTGGGCGCGCTCCGCGGATCAGCGTTCGCGTCACAACCTCGCGTACTGGCGGGGGAGCGACTGGTGGGGCTTCGGCCCCGGGGCGCACAGTCACGTCGCGGGCCTGCGCTGGTGGAACGTGAAGCACCCGGCCGCATATGCGCAGCGGCTCGCGGCATCCGAGTCCCCGGCTGCCGGAACCGAGCGCCCTGATGAGGAATCGCGGATGCTGGAGCGGGTGCTGCTGCTGAGCCGTCTCGCCGAGGGCATCGCCGTGGCGGACCTGCCTGCAGGGAACCGAGCCCGCGTCGCCGGCCTGATCGCCGACGGTCTGGTGGATCCTGCCTCCGCCGTTCGCGGCCGCGTTCGGCTGACGCTCCGCGGCCGGCTGCTGGCCGACGCGGTCGTCAGGGAGCTCACCGACTAGGGAGCAGATCCATGCCGATCGTGCGTCGCTGGGGCACCGTGGTGGTCACGGCATCGAACAGGCGCGTCCTGCGCTCGGAGCCGAAAGCGGGCCATCCGGGGTCGCCGGTGGTGACGAAGGAGACCCACGCGCGGTGCATGTCGGCGGCGAGCTCGCGCGGAGCGTCGGTCCCCGCCATGCGCTGCGTCTCGGGGTCGTCGAGCCGGTCGAACACGAAGCCGAGCTCGAGCGCGTGCGCGGCGCGGAGATCGCGCACGGGGCTGGGCCAGGCGAACTCGTAGACGTGGGTGTCCGCGGGGCGCGCTGCCGCGACGCGGCTGAGCGGAGCGCGGAGCATGACATCGGTCGCGAGCTGTCCGAAGATCTCCCCGGTCGACGCCGAAGGGAAGTCGGCGCGGTACGCGGCCACCGCACGGCCGGGGATGCGCAGCGCGAGACGCGCGATCAGCAGCTTCGCCCTGCTGATGCCGGCGAGCGCCTCCGGGGGGAACCACAGCCGGTACTCGTCGGTGTTGCTGCCGATGAGCAGCGGGGTGTCGATCTCGCCGAGCACCTCGTGGGGAGACCGGGGGAGGCTGTCGGGGTCGATCGAGAACTGGAATCCCGGCGCGCCCCCGAGGGGTGAGGAGCCTGCCGCCTGCTCGCGACGGGCCTGCAGGAGCTGGTCGGGGTCGACGCCGGCGAAGGACTCCCGATCGGCGCGGATGCCGAGCCGCTTCGCCAGCTGCGCGGTGACGCGCCCGGCCTTCTCCGGTGTCTGCGCCTCCAGAGGACCGGACTCGATGATCGCCTGAGCGATCAGCGCACGCGACTCCGGACGGGCCAGGAGACCGGCGATGATCGCGCCGCCCGCCGATTCGCCCATCACCGTGACGCGCGCGGGGTCGCCGCCGAACGCCGCGATCTCGCGGTGGACCCAGTCGAGGGCGGCCGCGGCGTCGCGCAGGCCGAGGTTGCGCGGTGCGTCCTCGAGCACGGAGAAGCCCTCCGAGCCCAGGCGGTAGTTGATCGAGGCGAAGACGATGCCGGCGCGTGCGAACCCCGTGCCGTCGTAGATCGAGAGCGCGGCGGTGCCGCGTTCGAGGGCGCCGCCGTGGATCCACAGCAGCACGGGCGCGTCCGAGGCGTCGACCGGGGACCAGACGTTGACGGTGAGGATGTCTTCGCCGTCGATACGCACCGAACCCAGCAGCTCGCCGGTCGCGCCGGAGTAGGGGAGCTGGGGAGACGTGGGGCCGAAGGACACGGCGTCGCGCTCGCCCGTCCACGCGGGAGCGGGCTGTGGCGCGCGGAACCGGTTGTCCCCGAACGGCGGCGCGGCGTACGGGATGCCGAGGAAGCGACGGACGCCGTCCTCGACGGTTCCTCGGAGGACCCCGGTGCTGACGGAAGCGGTGGACGGCGTGGTCATGAGCGCCATCCTAAGGTGCACGCGATAGGATTGGCACTCTATAGGTCCGAGTGCCAGGCGGGAGGGTGAGATGGTCACAGAGCGAGGCCTGCAGGTGCTGCGCGCGATCGTGCAGGACTACGTCGAGACGCACGAACCCGTCGGCAGCCGCACGATCGTCGACCGGTACTCCTTCGGCGTCTCCGCGGCCACCATCCGGAACGACATGGCGCTGCTCGAGGACGAGGAGCTGATCGCCGCTCCGCACACCTCCTCGGGGCGCGTGCCGACCGACAAGGGGTATCGCGTCTTCGTGAACCACCTGGCTCAACTGCGGCCGCTCACCGTGGCTCAGAGAAGTGCGATCGAGTCCTTCCTCGCGGACCCCGCCGATCTCGACGACCTGATGGCGCGCACCGTCCGTGTGCTCACGCAGCTCACGGGGCAGGTCGCCCTGGCGCAGTATCCGTCGTTCGCACGCGCGCATCTGACCCACCTGGAGCTCGTCGCGCTCGCGCCGAGCCGGATGCTCGTCGTGCTCGTCACCGACGCCGGCGGCGTCTCACAGCGCATGACCCCGCTCCCGATCGAGCTCGACGAGGCCGATGTGGCGGTGCTGCGGGCGCGGCTGTCCGCGCTGATCACGGGCCGTGCGGTGAGCGACGCCGCTGAGCGCCTGCAGACCCTGCTCGCCGATGACACGACGACGGATGCCGCGCTGCGCGCCCTCGCGACCGTCATCATCGACGAGCTGGGCGAGTTCCGCCAGGAGCGCCTCGTCATGGCGGGGGCCGCGACGCTGGCCCGGCGCGAACAGGACTTCCGCGGCAGCATCCATCCTCTCCTCGAGGCGATCGAGGAGCAGGTGACGCTGCTGCGGCTGATGAGCGAGATGGAGACCGACGTGCACGGGCTCGCCGCGAGCATCGGCACGGAGAACGCTCCGTTCGGTCTTGGCGAGGCGTCGATCGTCGCCAGCAACTACGCCGCACCGAGCGGCACCGCGCGCGTCGGCGTCATGGGCCCGACCCGCATGGACTATCCGAGCAACCTCGCGGCGGCGCGGGCCGTGGCCCGCTACCTGTCGCGGATGCTCGACGAAGACGAGGCGAGCCGCTGAGGCGGCCGCCGAACGAACACACACGGAGAAGGGCCATCGTGGCGGATCACTATGAGGTTCTCGGGGTATCCCGAGAGGCGTCCACCGACGAGATCAAGAAGGCGTATCGACGCCTCGCGCGTCAGCTGCACCCGGATGTGAACCCGGGCGAGGAGGCGGCGGAGCGCTTCAAGCTCGTCACGCACGCGTACGACGTGCTCAGCGACGACGAGTCGCGACGCCGGTACGACATGGGCGGCGGAGACGGCGCCGCAGGCAACTTCGGCGGGTTCGGAGGCTTCGGCGACATCTTCGAGACCTTCTTCGGCGCCGCGCAGGGCGGCGGGCGCGGCGCTCGTCCGCGGTCACGGCGCGAGCGCGGCCAGGACGCGCTCGTGCGTGTGACCCTCGAGCTCGGCGACGTGGTGTTCGGCGCGCACCGCGACATCGAGGTCGACACGGCGGTGCTGTGCGAGACGTGTCAGGGATCCTGCTGCCAGGAGGGCACGTCGCCCGTCACCTGCGACATCTGCGGCGGCTCCGGCCACGTGCAGCGTCAGGTCCGCAGCCTTCTCGGCAACGTCATCACCTCGCAGCCGTGCGGCACCTGCGAGGGCTACGGCACGACGATCCCGTACCCGTGCGGAACCTGCGCTGGTCAGGGGCGCGTGCGGTCGCGTCGTACGGTGTCCCTCGACATCCCCGCCGGTGTGGAGACCGGGCTGCGACTGCAGCTGCCGGGCTCCGGCGAGGTGGGCAAGGCCGGAGGCCCCAACGGCGACCTGTACGTCGAGGTCACGGTGAGCCCGCACGCGGCGTTCAGCCGTGACGGCGACGACCTCCTCGCCACGCTCGAGGTCTCCATGACCGACGCGATCCTCGGAACGGACACGAAGATCCAGGGGCTCGACGGCGAGGTCGACCTGGAGATCCGCTCCGGCATCCAGTCGGGTGACGTCCTGACGATCAAGGGCCGCGGCATCACCCCGCTGCGGGGATCCCAGCGTGGTGACCTCAGGGTCGGCGTGCAGGTGGTCACGCCCACCAAGCTCGACTCCGCACAGCGCGCGCTCATCGAGGACTTCGCGAAGAAGGCGAAGTCGCCGGGACCGCAGCTCGCCCAGTTCCAGCAGGGGCTGTTCTCCAAGCTCCGCGACCGCTTCCGCTCGCACTGAGCCATGGCGCTGCACTTCCTGGTCGAGACGTCGACCGATGCCGCGGTCGGTGACCTCGTGTCGCTCACCGGCGCGGAGGCGAAGCACGCGGCGGTCGTCCGCAGACTGCGTGTGGGCGAATCCGTGACGATCGGCGACGGTGCAGGCGTCTGGCTCACCGGTGTCGCCGAGGAGGTCTCTCCGACCCGGGTGGACGTGCGCGTGTCCGACCGTGCGATCCACGACGCGCCGACGCCCCGCATCGTCCTCGTTCAGGCACTGGCCAAGGGCGATCGGGATGAACTCGCCGTCCAGGCGGCCTGCGAGCTCGGCGTCGACGAGATCGTCCCGTGGCAGGCGAGCCGCAGCGTGTCGCGCTGGGACGGGCCCAAGGCCGTCAAGGGGCGCGAGCGCTGGGCGACGATCGTGCGCGAGGCCGCGAAGCAGGCGCATCGGCCCTGGATCCCCGAGGTCTCGGAGCCTCTCACGACGGGACAGCTCGCGCAACGCGCGGCGGATGCGCGGATGCTCCTGCTCGACCCGACGGCGACCATCAGGCTCTCCGAGCGGGAACCGGACGGTCGCGACCTGATCCTCGTCGTCGGCCCCGAGGGCGGCATCGCCCCCGAGGAGCTGGACCGTCTCGTCGCGGCGGGTGCCGAGCGCGTGCTGCTCGGCGACACGGTGCTGCGCACGTCCACGGCCGGTCCGGCCGCGATCGCGGTGCTGTCGGTGGCGCTCGGCCGCTGGTGAGCGTCCCCTCAGTAGACTGAGAGCATGAGCGAGCCCTCGATCTTCACCCGCATCCTCACCGGCGACATCCCCGGGGAGATCCTGCTGGAGACCGATCGGGTCTTCGCGATCCGAGACATCAACCCGCAGGCGCCGCTGCACGCCCTCGTCATCCCGAAGACCGAGGAGTACCGCGACGTCACGGAGCTCGCCGCAGGCGACCCCGCGCTCCTCGCGGACATCGTGGCCGCGGCGAGGCGGCTCGCGGAGGAGCACGCGAACGGCGAGTACCGCCTGATCTTCAACAACGGCGCGAGCGCCGGCCAGTCCGTCTTCCACGTGCACGCCCATGTGCTCGGCAACATCGAGGAGAGCAAGCTCGTTGGCTTCTGACGATTTCGATTCCGCTCCCGACCGCGGCAGCGCCGTCGAGAAGATTTACGCAGACGGCGTCGCCATGGTGCAGCTGCTGGGGCCGCAGGACCGGCTGCTGCGGATGCTGGAGAAGGAGCATCCGCAGGTGCAGGTGCTCGTCCGCGGCAACGAGATCACGCTGTCGGGAGACGCCGATGCCGTCGCCGACGCCAAGCGTCTCGTCGACGAGCTGCTCACGATGACCAGACGCGGCCACGACCTCGCTCCGAGCGACGTCTCGAGCTCCGCCAGGATGCTGCGTCAGGACGGCGGCCCGCGTCCGAGCGAGGTGCTCGGCGAGGCGATCCTCTCCACCCGCGGCAAGGTGATCCGTCCGAAGACGCTCGGTCAGAAGGAGTACGTCGACGCGATCGACGAGAGCACGATCGTGTTCGGCATCGGTCCGGCCGGTACCGGCAAGACCTACCTCGCGATGGCGAAGGCCGTCCAGGCGCTGCAGCGCAAGGAGGTCACCCGGATCATCCTCACGCGTCCGGCCGTCGAGGCGGGGGAGCGTCTGGGCTTCCTGCCCGGCACCCTCAACGACAAGATCGATCCGTATCTGCGACCGCTGTACGACGCGCTCAACGAGATGATGGACCCCGAGATCGTCCCGCGTCTGATGGCGACCGGCACGATCGAGGTCGCCCCGCTCGCCTACATGCGCGGTCGCACCCTCAACGACTCGTTCGTGGTGCTCGACGAGGCGCAGAACACCACCCCGGAGCAGATGAAGATGTTCCTCACCCGGTTGGGGTTCGGCACGAAGATGGTCGTCACCGGCGACATCACCCAGATCGACCTCCCGCAGGGAGCTTCGGGGCTGCGGACAGTGACGCGCGTGCTGAGCGACATCGACGACATCCACTTCGCCCGCCTCACCAGCGATGACGTGGTGCGCCACTCGCTCGTCGGGCGCATCGTCGACGCCTACAGCGAGTATGACGAGAAGCGCACGGCGCAGCGGTTCGAGCGCGAGCAGGCGGCGGAGTTCGCCAATCGCGCCGATCGACGCGGCGCCCAGCGACCAGGACCACGCGACCGGATGCCGAAACGAGGACTCTCATGATCGAGATCAACAACGAGTCGGCGATCGACGTCGACGAGACCGTGCTGCAGCGGCTGACGGACTTCAACCTCGCGCAGCTGCATGTCAGCGCCGACGCCGAGGTGGCCATCGTCCTCGTGGACGAGGGCGCCATGGAGGCGCTGCACGTCCAGTGGATGGACGAGCCCGGCCCGACCGACGTGCTCAGCTTCCCGATGGACGAGCTGCGCCCCGGCACGGAGGACCGCCCGACGGCCCCCGGGCTCCTCGGCGACATCGTGCTGTGCCCGCAGGTCGCGGAGACGCAGGCGCAGGCGGCCGGCCACACGCTGATGGACGAGCTCATCCTGCTGACCACGCACGGGCTGCTCCACCTGCTGGGCTTCGACCACGCCGAGCCCGATGACGAGCGCGAGATGTTCGGTCTTCAGAAGGAGCTCATCCAGGGCTTCGCGGCCTCTGAACGCCGACGATGACCGCGGCCTTCCTCCTCGCGGGGGCGGTGCTGCTCGTCGCGTTCGGCGGTCTCATGGCCGCTATCGATGCGGCTTTCGCGGTGACCTCGCGCGCCGACCTCGAGGAGATGGGCGCCGAGGGACGCAATGCGGGGCAGCTGTCCCGCATCGCCGCCGACCCCGATGCGCACGTCAACGCGGTGGCGTTCATCCGCGTGCTCGCGGAGACGACGGCCGCGGTCCTCGTGACGGTCGCCTTCTCCAGCCTCTTCGACAACATCTGGTGGGCGATGCTGGCCGCCGCCGTGCTGATGACGGGCATCACGTTCGTGCTGGTCGGCGCGAGTCCGCGTACGTTCGGCAGGCATCACGCCGACGCGATGCTCCGTGCGTGCGCTCCCGTCGTGCGCGGAGTGCGGATCATCCTCGGACCGCTCGCGCAGGGCCTCGTCGTGCTCGGCAACCGCGTCACCCCCGGGGCGGGACGCAGCACATTCAGCTCGGAGGAGCAGCTGCTGAGCATGGTGGACGAGGCGGCATCGAACGACCTCATCGAGGCGGACGACCGCGATCTCATCCACTCCGTGTTCGACTTCACCGACCAGTTCGTGCGCGCGGTCATGGTGCCGCGCACCGAGATGGTGACGGTGGATGCGACGGCGACCACGAGTGAAGCCATGGCGCTGTTCCTGCACCGCGGCGTCTCGCGCATGCCCGTCGTCGACGACGAGGCGGACGACGTCGTCGGCGTGCTCTATCTCAAGGACCTCGTGCAGTTCGCGTTCCGTGACGAGAACGCCTGGCGGACGGCTCCCATCCGGCCCATCTCCCGGCCGGCGACCTTCGTCCCCGAGTCCATGCGCGCGGAGACGCTGCTGCAGCAGATGAAGCGAGACGCGGTGCACGTGTGCCTGGTGATCGACGAGCACGGCGGCATCTCGGGGCTGGTGACGCTGGAGGATCTCATCGAGGAGCTCGTCGGCGAGATCTCGGACGAGTACGATCAGGTGTCGGCCGAAGTCGTCGATCTCGGCGAAGGCAGATACCGCGTGAGCGCCCGGCTCTCGTTGGAGGACGTCGGCGATCTCTTCGGACTCGAACTCGAGGATGAAGACGTCGACTCGATCGGCGGACTGCTCGGCAAGGCTCTCGGACAGGTTCCCCAGCCGGGGGCCACGGCGACGGTCGACGGCGTCGTGCTGACCGGCGGGGCCTCTCGCGGGCGAGGGCGCGGCATCGCGACGGTGTTCGTCGAACGGGCGCAGGACGCGGCCCATGAAGGAGACACGGAAGATGACTGAGAAGACCAGAAGCGGCTTCGTGACCTTCGTCGGGCGCCCCAACGTGGGCAAGTCCACGCTGACCAACGCCCTGGTGGGCGAGAAGATCGCGATCATCAGCGACAAGCCCCAGACGACGCGCCGCGCGATCCGCGGCATCGTGAACCGTCCTGACGGCCAGCTCGTGATCGTGGACACCCCCGGCATCCACAAGCCGCGCACGCTCCTCGGCGAACGACTGAACGACCTCGTCGAGCAGGTTCTCGGAGATGTCGACGTCATCGGGTTCTGCGTGCCCGCGACGGAGAAGGTCGGACCCGGCGACCGCCGCATCGCCGCGTCCCTCGACGGGTATCCGCGCGCGAAGAAGATCGCGATCGTCACCAAGACGGATGCCGCGGGGCGAGAAGAGATCACCGAGCGCCTGATCGAGGTCGACGCGCTGCGTGAGGACTGGGCGGCCGTGATCCCGCTGTCGGCGCTCACCCGCGATCAGCTCGAGGTCCTCTCCGACGAGATCATCCGGCTGCTGCCGAAGGGCCCTGCGCTGTATCCGGAAGGCATCACCACCGACGAATCCGAGGAGGATCGGATCGCGGAGATCATCCGCGAAGCCGCTCTCGACGGCGTCAGGGATGAGCTCCCGCACTCGATCGCGGTGGTCGTCGACGACATCGCGCCGCGCGAGGACGGCAGCCTGACGGACGTGCACGCGTCGATCGTCGTGGAGCGCGACAGTCAGAAGGCCATCATCATCGGGCACAAGGGGTCGCGTCTTCGGGACGTCGGCGCCCGCGCCCGCGGCGGTATCGAGGAGCTCCTCGGAGCCCGCGTGTTCCTCGGTCTGCACGTCAAGGTCGCGAAGGAATGGCAGCGTGACCCCAAGCAGCTCGGCAGACTCGGCTTCTGAGATGCGCGCGCGTCTACCCCGGGCGGACGACCCGCCTCCCTCGCCGGCATGAGCGCCGGCAGCGAAGACCCGAACTCGCTGCGCAATGAGGTCTTCTCCCGCGTCTTCGACGAGAACTGGGCGGCCGTCAGACATCACATCGAGTGCGTGATCGACGACGACGCCGAGGTCACGGAGCTCGTCTCGGTCGTGTTCTTCAACGCCTGGACGAGGCTGAAGCCGAATCGACCGCTGGGCCGCGTGTGGCTGCTCCGCGAGGCGGACCGCTCACTGCGGCACCGTCTGGGGCGCACCGCCGACCGCCCGGCCGTCACCGAAGCCGTGCACGCGGGGGTCGCGGGGGAATCAGGATCGGAGTGCCCGGCGAGTCACGCCGAGATCCTGAGAGCGCTCTCTGGCCTCAGCGTGCGGGAGAGGCGTATCATCATGTTCACGTACTGGGACGGACTCGCGGTGGGGGATATCGCCGAGTCGATGGGTGTTTCTCGTGCCTGTGCGGAACGGACGAAGCGTCGCGCGCACCGGAAACTGCGTCGCGGCTTGGGCCTGGAGGGGACGGACTGATGCCACAGCTGACCGATGAGGAGCTGGATCGGCTGCTCTACGCAGCCGGTGATCGCGCGCGCACTCCGATCGACGCCAAGCCCGACGCTGAGGCTCTCGCGATGCTCGACCGCATCATGGCGACCGACCCGCACCCGCATCGCACCCGCAACCGCGTCGTCGGCTGGGGGTCCAGTCTCGTCGCAGCGGCTGCTGCCGTCGCGATCGGCGTCAGCGTCGTCGGCTCCGGGGGCGCTGCCGTCGCGGGGACGCCGTCCCCGTTGCAGTTCGAGGGCTCTACGACTGTGACGGAGACGATTCAGAACGCGCAGGCGGCGCTGGCCGCCAGCTCCGGACCAGCCGAACCGGCGCGTACCGTGCGTTCGGCCAATTGGTCGTTCAACATCAACGGCGATACAGGTGCGGCGAAAGTCGTCCCGCAGCTCACCGTGCTGCGGTGGGAGGCCGATGGCTCGGGTCTGGTGACATACGTCGAGGGTGAACCCTATGATCCGTCTGACGCCGCCGCGAACGCGGGAATCGAAGTGGTCAGCAGCGGCAAGATCACGCGGGAGCTCGTGATGGCTCCGGGTGACTTCACGACACCTGTGACCGCACCGCCAGGGACGAGCAAGGAGGAGATCGAAGCCGCACTCGCAGCGTTCGGAATGCCGAAGGATCCCTCAGCGTCCCAGGTTCTCCAAGCGATCGAATCATTGCTCCAGCAGTGGACCCTGACGAACGCCCAGGAGTCCCAGCTGCTCGGGATACTCGCAGACGCCACCGGTTCGACCGCGCTCGGCACCTCGACCGATCGACTCGGTCGTTCGGTCTCGGGAATACGCGTCCCCACCGACAGCGGCGCGGCGAGTGACGTGCTGCTCATCTCCACAGAGACGGGAAGGATCATCGGTCTCGAGCGGACGGTCCTGGTTGCGGACGACCTGCTCCCCGCGGGCGCGGTGCTCTCCTATTGGGTTCTGGATATCGGTGAGGTGGCCGTCCGATGAGGATGCGACGTTATGCGGCATCTGTCGCGCTCGGGACGCTGTTCGTCGTTGCAGGGGCAGGCCCTGCGATGGCAGAGTCTCCGGAAGAGGTCGATCCGCTGGTCGTGCAGATGCTCGAAGACGTGCCCGGTGGAGTCCTGGTCGATGCGACCCATGCGGAATGGCCGGAACTCGGCATGGCGCTCACTGTTCCGACCGCAGGAGACCTGAGTGCGAGGACCGCTTCGGGGTCCTGCGCTTCGGGCCTCATCTGCGTGTACAAGCTGCCGTCTCTCTCCGGAGCGTTTCTGAGCTACTCGGGGTGCGGGGTGCTCGCGGTTCCCGGGGACTGGACGGTGCGGTCGATGGACAACAATCGTGCCTCCGGATATGCGCAGGCGCGCAACGTGACCACCGTGCTCGCGACCGCGAACGCGGGCAGCTGGACGAATGTGGGCGGCACCACCACCAACATCCGCTGCGTCTTCTGAAAATGGCGCGCCATTGGGTGGCGACCGAGTGGGGCACGCCCGACTCGTGGTCCTTCGAAGAGTACGAGCCGGCGCTTCCCGGCGAAGGGGAGATCACGGTCCGTGTCCGCGCCGCGGGAGTGAACCCCGCGGATGCCAAGCACGTCGCCGTGCCCCGCACCGGCGTCTCTCTCCCCGTGCCGATCGGCTACGAGATCTCCGGCGAGATCGTCGCCATCGGACCGGACACGAGGATCGGCTCTGGCGAGGCGCACCCGGGAGATCAGGTGATCGCTTTCCGCGTGCGCGGCGGTTACGCCGACGAGATCACCATCCCCGCCGAGAAGGCGTTCGCTAAGCCGACGACGCTCGATCATGCGGCGGCGTCGAACCTGTTCCTCACGGGGACCACGGCGGCGGAGATGCTGTTCGTGACCGGAGCCTCGCCCGGGGAGACCATCCTGCTGCACGGCGCCTCGGGCGCGGTCGGGGTCGCCGTGCTCCAGCTGGCCGCGCTGCGCGGCATCCGCGTGATCGGCACGGCGAGCGCTGCCCGTGCCGAGGTCGTCCGTCGTTTCGGCGGAGTTCCCGTCGCGTACGGTCCCGGCCTCGAGACCCGTGTGCGCGAGCTGGCAGACGGCCCGGTCGACGCGGCGCTGGACGCCGTCGGCACGGACGAGGCGATCGACGTGTCCCTCGCCCTCGTCGCCGATCGGACGCGCATCGTGACGATCGCCGCGGCTCATCGTGCGGAGGCCGACGGCATCCGCTGGATCGCCGGCTCCCAGCCGGACAGCGCGCGTTTCAGAGACGAGATCAGGGGTGAGCTGGTCGCGCTGGCGCAGAACGGCGATCTCGTCGTGCCGGTGGCGATGACCTTCCCGCTCTCCGAGGCGCCGGAGGCGCTGCGCGTGCTCGCCGGAGGCCATCCCGGCGGAGCGATCGCGCTGATCCCCTAGTCGATCTCGCGAAGCGCCGACGTGACGAACACGACGTCGTCGCCGAACTCGGCGTCCGCGGCGTCCTGGATGCTGCCGTCATCCCAGACGACCTGCACCCAGACGTAGCCTCGATCACTCGACGCGGTCAGCGCTGTCGAGCCGAGACGTGCGGCGACGTCGTCCTGGATGCGCGTGAGATCGGCCGCAGAGGTGGTGCCGTCCACTCCACCCGACGGGTCCTCCGGACGGATCGGATCGTAGAGCGCGAGCATGATCGGCGGATCGGTGATGGTGTACCTCTCGCCGTCGTACGTGCCGTACACGGCGTAGGTGCCCCAGGTGACGTCTCCCGACGTCTCGCTGCCGTCCACACCCTCCCAGGTCCACCCGTCGACGGGGAGACCCTGGCACTGCGGGGGATACGACTCCATGACGGCGCCCAGGCACAACTGCACGTCGCCGCCCTTGTCGATCACCGTGCCCGTCCCGATGACCCGGCCCTGCGGCGGCGCGGGGTGCACCGCCTCCAGGCGCTGATCGGAGGGGACCGTGGTGCTCGTGGGCGCCGGGGATCCTGCCGGGCCGGACGCGCATGCGGTCAGCGCGAGGAGGCAGGCGACGGATGCGGCGGCGAGGAGCGGGCGACTCTGCGATGTGCTCATACTCGACAGTGTCGCCGCAGCACGGATCGTCTCAGAGCGAGTCGAAGCGCATCGGTATCCCTGCTACCATGGCCGCATGCCTTTCGGCGGTCTGCTTCTTCTTAGCTGCCGCGACGAGTCCTAAGAGCTAGGGCCTTCCTCGTCGCGGCGCTTGTGTTGGCCCGTACATTCTGACGAAGAGAAGAAGCCCATCATGAAGAACACCCAGCGCCCGTCCGGGATGCCGATCCACAAGTACCGGCCGTTCCACGAGCAGATCGTCGTCGACCTTCCCGACCGCACCTGGCCGGACGCCCGGATCACCGAGGCTCCCCGCTGGTGCGCCGTCGATCTCCGCGATGGCAACCAGGCTCTCATCGACCCGATGTCGCCCGAGCGCAAGCGCGTCATGTTCGAGCTGCTCGTGAGCATGGGCTACAAGGAGATCGAAGTCGGCTTCCCTTCGGCCAGCCAGACCGACTTCGACTTCGTGCGTCAGCTCATCGAGGAGAACCTGATCCCCGATGACGTGACCATCCAGGTGCTGACCCAGGCACGAGAGCACCTCATCGAGCGCACCTACGAGTCCATCGCCGGGGCCAAGCAGGCGATCGTGCACCTCTACAACTCCACGAGCGTGCTGCAGCGCGAGGTCGTCTTCCGCACCGACAAGCAGGGCATCATCGACATCGCCCTCGAAGGCGCTCGCCTGTGCCGGAAGTTCGAGAAGACCATCCCCGACACCCAGGTCTACTACGAGTACTCGCCCGAGAGCTACACCGGCACCGAGCTCGAGTTCGCGGTGGACGTGTGCAACCAGGTGATCGAGATCTTCGAGCCGACGCCTGACCGCAAGGTCATCATCAACCTCCCCGCCACCGTCGAGATGGCCACGCCGAACGTGTACGCCGACTCGATCGAGTGGATGAGTCGCCACCTCGCCCACCGCGAGAACGTCATCCTGTCGCTGCACCCGCACAACGACCGCGGCACCGCGATCGCCGCCGCCGAGCTGGGCTACATGGCCGGCGCGGATCGCATCGAGGGATGCCTGTTCGGCAACGGCGAGCGCACGGGCAACGTCGACATCGTCGCGCTGGGGATCAACCTGTTCACGCAGGGCATCGACCCGCAGATCGACTTCAGCGACATCGACCAGGTCAAGCGCACGGTCGAGTACTGCAACCAGCTGCCGGTGCCCGAGCGCAGCCCCTGGGCGGGAGACCTGGTCTTCACCGCGTTCAGCGGATCGCACCAGGACGCGATCAAGAAGGGCTTCGAGGCGATGGCCGCGACGGCGGAGTCCCGTGGCGTCACGGTCGACGACATCGAGTGGGCCGTGCCGTACCTGCCTGTCGACCCGAAGGACCTCGGCCGGTCGTACGAGGCGGTCATCCGCGTCAACTCGCAGTCCGGCAAGGGCGGCGTCGCCTACCTGCTGAAGGCTGATCACGCGATCGATCTGCCGCGCAAGCTGCAGATCGAGTTCTCCGGCGTCGTGCAGGCCAAGACGGATGCCGAGGGCGGCGAGGTCACCAGCGAGCAGATCTGGTCGATCTTCAACGACGAGTACCTTCCCGCGGCCGATGCCGCCGCCAAGTGGGGCCGCTTCGAGCTGCTCGCCACTCAGACCCGCAGCGACATGTCGGGCGAGGTGGTCCTCGACGTCGTGCTCCGAGACGACGAGCAGGAGCTCGCGATCTCCGGCAGCGGCAACGGCCCCGTCGCCGCCTTCGTCGAGGTGCTGCGCGCACAGGGCTTCGACATCACCGTCTACGACTACGTCGAGCACGCTCTCAGCGCCGGCGGCGACGCGCAGGCCGCGGCGTACGTCGAGCTGCAGGTCGGCGACCAGCGCCTGTGGGGCGTGGGCATCGACGGAGACATCTCGACGGCATCGCTCAAGGCGATCGTGTCGGGCGTGAACCGATCGATCCGGACCCGCGCCGCAGAGCTCGCCGCGGTCTGACAGCCACCGGGCGAGCGGCCTCACCATCTGGTCGTCGAGCGAGCGAAGCGAGACGAAACGCGTCAACTGACGTCGAACGTCGGATGACGCGTTTCGTCTCGGTCGCTGCGCTCCCTCGCTCGACGACCCGGGGGTGATCGTACGTCGCCCGGAGGAACATCGACCGACGTGTCAGCGCCCGGTGTCCGAGGGCTTGATGATCGGGATCATGCCGGTCTCTGCGGCGACCTTGCGGCGGTACAGGCGGCGCTGCTCCGGCAGGGACACGTCGAAGCTCACCGCGAGGATGCGGATCACCGCCGTCACGATGATGCCGATGATCGCGGCGAGCGTGATCGGCATGTGGAACAGGTTCGCGACGACGATGAACGTGCAGCCGGCGCCGGCCGCGACCGCGTAGAGAGAGCCGACGTGCATGATCGCGGTCGGCAGTCCCATCAGCATGTCGCGGAGCACGCCTCCACCGACCGCCGCGCACACGCCGATGAAGACCGCGGGCACCGGGGGGATGCCGAAGGCGATGGCCTTGCTCGTGCCGAAGGCGCCGAACATGCCGATGACCACTGCGTCGAGCACGACGATCACGGTGTTGATGCGGTTGAAGACCCCGGCGAGGAGCATCCCGAACAGGGAGGCGCCCGTCGCCGTGACCAGATACCAGTTGTCGTGCAGCGTCGCGGGCGGCTGACCGAGCAGGATGTCGCGGATGAGGCCGCCGCCCATGCCGATCATGATGCCGATGATCGCGACGCCCAGCCAGTCGAGTCGGCGCTGACCCTGGAAGCCTGAGGCGAACATCGCCCCCTGCACGCCGCCGAGGCCGACGCCGAGGAGGTCCGCCCACAGCGGAATGGTGAAGAGCGGTTCGGTCACCCGTCCATTGTCGCGCACGGAGGATAATCGAACCGTGCCGACCTACCGAGACGAAGCGGTGATCCTGCGCACCCACAAGCTGGGTGAGGCGGACCGCATCGTCACCATGCTCTCGCGGCGCCACGGCAAGATCCGCGCCGTGGCCAAGGGGGTCAGGCGCACGTCGTCGAAGTTCGGCTCCCGCCTGGAGCCGTTCATGGTCGCCGATGTGCAGCTCTACCAGGGACGCTCTCTCGACATCGTGCAGCAGGCCGAGTCGCTCGGGGCGTACGGAGCCGATATCGCCGCGCACTACGACCGGTTCACGTCGGCCAACGCGATGGTCGAGACCGCCGACAGGCTGAGCGACTCGGAGGCGACGCCCGAGCAGTACCTCCTGCTCGTCGGAGGACTCCGCGCCCTCTCACGGGGCGAGCATGCACCGCGCAGCATCCTGGACTCCTATCTGCTGCGGGTGATGGCACTGTCCGGCTGGGCTCCGTCGCTGGGGGACTGCGCCAGATGCGGCGATCCCGGTCCGCACACGCACTTCGTCGGGCAGCTCGGCGGGTCGGTGTGCACGAACGACGCTCCGGCGGGCAGCCCTCGGATCGCCGAGCGCACGCTCTCCCTCCTGCGGTCGCTGATGGCAGGGGAGTGGGAGCTCATCGATGCGGCATCGCCGGTCGAGACCTCCGCGGCTTCCGGATTGATCGCCGCCTACGCCCAATGGCACCTCGAGCGCGGCATCCGCTCGCTCGCGCACGTGATCGACGCCCCCCGAGAAGGAGCACGGTGAGCCCGAAGCCATTCACCCACAAGGATGCCGTGGCGTACCGCCCGCTCGACTGGACCGGGGTGCACCCGCCCGCCTTCCCGGCGGTCCCCGCTCATGTGGCGATCGTCATGGACGGCAACGGCCGCTGGGCCAACCGCCGCGGCCTGAACCGCATCGAAGGGCACAAGGCCGGTGAGGAGGTCCTGCTCGACGTCGTGGCCGGCGCCATCCAGGCAGGCGTGAAGCACCTCTCGGTCTACGCCTTCTCCACCGAGAACTGGGCGCGCTCTCCCGAAGAGGTGCGCTTCCTCATGGGATACAACCGCGACGTGCTGCACCGGCGCCGCGACCAGCTCAACGAATGGGGCGTGCGGGTGCGCTGGGCCGGTCGCAAGCCGCGGCTGTGGGGCAGCGTCATCAAGGAGCTCCAGTACGCCGAGCAGCTCACCCGGGGCAACGACACCCTGACGCTGACCATGTGCGTGAACTACGGCGGGCGCGTCGAGATCGTCGATGCGATGCGCTCCATCGCGGCAGAGGTCGCCGCAGGGCGGGTCAAGCCGAACGCGATCAGCGAGAAGATGATCCGCAGGCACCTGTACGTCCCCGACATGCCCGATGTCGACCTGTTCCTGCGGAGCTCGGGGGAGCAGCGCACGTCGAACTTCCTGCTCTGGGAGTCCGCGTACGCCGAGATGGTCTTCCTCGACACCCTGTGGCCCGACTTCTCCCGCGAAGAGCTCTGGCGCGCGATCGGCATCTACCTGTCGCGCGACCGGAGGTTCGGCGGAGCGATCGACACTCCCGATCAGGCCTGAGAGCGCATCCAGCGCTCGGCCTCGCGCGGATGCCGCAGCCGCACGATCGTCAGGTGGGGGAATCGCTCCTCGATCCCGGGCATGCGCTCGGCCCAGTGTCGGAGGGTCTTCGTCTGCCAGGCGAGGATGTTCTCCTCGGGGTCGCGGTTCAGCATGTTCCACGGCCCCTTCTCGCGATTGCCGTTCCAGAGCTCGCGCCGGAGCACGCCGCGCGCGAGGGTGCGTCTGATCAGCCGCGAGCGCACGACGCGGTACGGGTAGTCGAGCCAGAGCGCGAGCTGCGCGCGCGGCGTCATGATCTCATCCGTGCCCTTGCTGGTGTACTGCCACTCGGTGATCCAGCGCTCTTCGGCAGCGAACGTCCGCACGTCGTCGAGGAACGACGGCCGCGGTGTCCACTCCGGTCCGTGGAACAGCGCATCGATCTCGATGTGGCGCAGATCCCAGGCGGCGCCGATGCGTGCGGCGAGGGTCGTCTTGCCCGACCCTGAGACGCCGGCGATGAGGATCCGCTCCGGTCGGAACGGCAGAGGATCATCGGCGGAGAGCATCCGAGAATCCTAATCCGGAATAGCCCATTGGTGCATGCGGTTGGATAGGGATGTGACTGAACCCATCTCGATCGACATCTGGTCCGACATCGCCTGCCCGTGGTGCTACATCGGCAAGCGCAATCTCGAGAAGGGCCTCGAAGCCGTCGCCGGTGACGAGGACGCCCCGCAGGTGAACATCACGTTCCACTCCTTCGAGCTGTCTCCCGACACCCCGGTCGACTTCCACGGCGACGAGATCGACTTCCTCGCCGGCCACAAGGGGATGCCGCGCGCACAGGTCGAGCAGATGCTCTCCCATGTCACCGGTGTCGCGCAGAACGCCGGACTCGAGTACCGCTTCGATCTGCTGCAGCACACGAACACGGTGAAGGCGCACGAGCTGCTGCACCATGCGAAGGCGGAGGGCCTCCAGCACGAGATGGAGGAGCGACTGATGTCGGCGTACTTCACCGAGGGCAAGCACGTCGGACGGGTCGACGATCTCGTCGAGCTCGCCGTCGAGGTCGGTCTGGACGCCGACGCCACTCGTCAGGTGCTCGAGTCCGCGCAGTACCTCCCCGCGGTTCGGCAGGATCAGGCGCAGGCGCAGGCCTACGGCATCCAGGGCGTGCCGTTCTTCGTGATCGACGGCCAGTACGGCATCTCCGGAGCGCAGCCGCCTGCCGCCTTCGAGAACGTGCTCCGCGACCTGTGGGCGAAGCGCGGCGAAGACGAGTCGGAGCCCGCCGCGGTCTAGCGGGTCAGCGCCGCCTCGATGGCCCCGACGATGGCGGGGTCATCGGGCTTCTGCTTCGGGCGGAAGCGCTGCACGGATCCGTCCGGCAGCACGAGGAACTTCTCGAAGTTCCACTCGACGCGGCCGGCTTTTCCGCCGGCATCGGGCGTCTCTTTGAGCTCCTTGTAGAGGTCGGCGGCGTTCTTGCCGTTGACCTTGACCTTGTCGGCGATGGGGAAGGTGACGCCGTACGTCGTGGAGCAGAACTCGAGGATCTGATCGACCGACCCCGGCTCCTGGCCGAAGAACTGGTTGCACGGGAAGCCGACGACGCTGAATCCGCGGTCGCCGTAGAGGCGCTGGAGTTCTTCGAGCTGCTCGTACTGCGGCGTGAGGCCGCACTTGGACGCCACGTTCACCACGAGGACGACGTCGGCGCCGAGATCGTCGAGCGTCTTCTCCGCTCCCTGAGCGTCGACGAAGGGGATGCTGCGCACTGCGGAATCGGTCATATCCACAGCTTAGGTCGGTGCGCCGCCATGGGCGCCGGGTCTGGGAGAATAGAAAGGTCATGACTGTCGCCACCGCCCCCGCCCGCCCGCTCCGCATCGGACCGATCGACCTCGACGTACCCGTCGTGCTCGCGCCCATGGCGGGCATCACGAACACCGCCTTCCGCAGGCTCTGCCGCGAGTACGGCGCTGGCCTGTACGTGAGCGAGATGATCACGTCGCGCGCGCTCGTCGAGCGCAACGAGAGCACGATGAGACTCATCCGCCATCACGAGTCGGAGACCCCGCGGTCGATCCAGCTCTACGGCGTCGACCCGAAGACCATCGCCGATGCCGTGCGCATCATCGTCGCCGAGGACCACGCCGATCACATCGACCTGAACTTCGGCTGCCCCGTGCCCAAGGTGACCCGCCGCGGCGGCGGCGCCGCGCTGCCGTGGAAGAACCGTCTGTTCGCCGACATCGTCACCCAGGCCGTGAAGGCGGCGGGCGACATCCCGCTCACCGTGAAGATGCGCAAGGGCATCGACCACGATCACCTCACCTTCATCGAGGCGGGGCGCGCCGCCGAGGACGCGGGAGCGGCAGCCGTCGCCCTGCACGCCAGGACCGCGGGGGAGTACTACTCCGGCAACGCCGACTGGAACGCGATCGGCGAGCTCAAGCAGGCGGTGACCAGCATCCCCGTGCTCGGCAACGGCGACATCTGGTCGGCCGACGATGCGGTGCGGATGATGGCGCAGACCGACTGCGACGGCGTCGTGGTCGGGCGCGGCTGCCTCGGACGCCCGTGGCTCTTCGGCGAGCTCGCTGCGGCCTTCGGCGCCGAGACGCAGCCCGTCGATGCGACGCTCGGCTTCGTCGCCGACGCCTTCCGGCGTCACGCGGAGCTGCTCGTGGAGTTCTTCGACGACGAGGACCACGGATGCCGTGATGTCCGCAAGCACGTCGCCTGGTACTTCAAGGGGTACCCGGTCGGCGGAGACATCCGCACCGGCCTCGCGATGGCGTCGAGCCTGCAGAACATCGACGACCTGCTCGGACAGCTCGATCGCGACGCCCCCTACCCTGGAGCGGACGCCGAGGGCCAGCGCGGCCGGGCGGGTCGGCCGAAGCGCACGGCCCTGCCTGACAAGTGGCTCGAGTCGCGCGAGATCGCCGAGTCGACGTCGGAGATGATGCGAGGAGCGGAGATCGAGAACAGTGGCGGCTGACCAGCGGATCTCGGGCTACGACGCACGCGACGCGGAGCGCTTCTTCGCGGAGACCCACCGATCGGAGCGCGACGACTTCGCCCGAGACAGGGCTCGTGTGCTGCACTCCGCCGCGCTGCGCCGTCTTGCGGCGAAGACGCAGGTTCTGAGTCCGGCGAGCACCGCCGACTTCGCCCGGAACCGTCTGACGCACTCCCTCGAGGTGGCCCAGGTCGGACGCGAGCTCGCCACGGCGCTCGGGGTGTCCGCCGACGTCGTCGACACCGCCTGCCTGAGCCACGACCTCGGCCACCCGCCCTTCGGCCACAACGGGGAGCGGGCCCTTAACGACTGGGCGGAGAACATCGGCGGGTTCGAGGGCAACGCGCAGTCGCTCCGCATCCTGACCCGCCTCGAGGCGAAGGTCCTCGACGATCACGATCGCTCCGTCGGGCTCAACCTCACCAGGGCGAGCCTCGACGCGACCTGCAAGTACCCGTGGACGGTCGACAGTCCGGTCCCGGATCCGGGCGGGCGGCTGAAGTTCGGCGTCTACCCCGAGGACGAGGCCGTGTTCCGCTGGATGCGCGAGGGCGCACCGGGGCGCCTTCGCTGCATCGAGGCCGAGATCATGGACCTCTCCGACGACATCGGCTACTCGGTGCACGACTTCGAGGATGCGATCGTCAACGGGTACGTCGACGTCGCGCAGCTGTCGGACCCGCGCGAGCACGAGGCGCTCATCGACCGCATCCAGCAGTGGGTCGGCTACGACTTCACCAGGGACGAGCTCGCAGACGGCCTCTACCGGCTGGCAAGCCAGCCGATGTGGCTGACGTCGTTCGATCGCTCCCGTCAGGATCTGGCGCGCCTCAAGAACCTGACCAGCGACTTCATCGGGCGGTTCGCTCGCGCCTCCGTGTCGGCCACCAGGGAGGCCTACGCCGGTCCCGTCCTGGTGCGCTACAACGCTCATGTCGTGGTGCCGCGAGTGGTCGAGACCGAGATCGCCGTGCTCAAGGGCATCATGGGTCAGGCCATCGTCACGATCGATGCGCGCAAGGGCGTCTACAAGGAGCAGCGTCGCGTGCTGAAGCGCCTCGCAGACGCTCTGTGGTCGACCGATACGCTGTGGTCGGCGGGGGAGGACGTGCTCGAGCCCGCGTTCGCCGCGGACTTCCTCGATGCGACGACGGATGCCGAGCGCGCCCGCGTCATCGTCGACCAGATCGCCAGTCTCACGGATCAGAGCGCGATCGACTGGCACAACCGCCTCGTCGGCGAGATCGATCCCGCCGAGGTGGGGATCTGGAATCCGCGGAACGCCCGACCGGGCGCGCGTCGCGCGGCATCGGACGACCGGCATCCCGCATCCGCCGAGGTGCGCTGATGCCCCGCATCCGCCAGGCCGACGTCGACGAGGTGAAGGCGCGCACGAACATCGCCGACATCGTCGGCGAGCGCGTCGCGCTGAAGTCGGCGGGTGTCGGGTCGCTCAAGGGGCTGTGCCCCTTCCACGACGAGAAGAGCCCGAGCTTCCATGTCCGGCCCCAGGTCGGCTACTACCACTGCTTCGGATGCGGCGAGTCGGGAGACGTCTACTCGTTCCTGCGCGAGATGGATCACGTCAGCTTCACGGAGGCCGTCGAGAGGCTCGCCGGCCGCATCGGCTACACGCTGCACTACGAAGACGGGGGCGCCGCTCCCGAGACGAGCGGTCGGGCGCGGCTGTACGCGGCGAACACCGCCGCCGCAGAGTTCTTCCGCTCGCAGCTGCTGTCTCCCGATGCCGAGGCCGGGCGTCGTTTCCTCGGCGAGCGGGGGTTCGACGCGGGGGCTGCCGCGCACTTCGGCGTCGGCTTCGCCCCGCGCGGCTGGGACGGCATGCTGAAGGCGCTCACCGCGCAGGGGTTCACCCGGGAGGAGCTCAGCACCGCTGGGCTCGTCTCGACAGGCCAGCGCGGCGTATACGACCGCTTCCGCGGGCGGCTGGTGTGGCCGATCCGCGACGTCTCAGGGCAGACGATCGGCTTCGGAGCGCGCAAGCTGTTCGACGACGACCAGGGGCCGAAGTACCTCAACACCCCGGAGACGCCGATCTACAAGAAGGCGCAGGTGCTGTACGGCCTCGACCTCGCCAAGAAGGACATCGCGCGCGGCGACCCCCGGCGGGTGGTGGTCGTCGAGGGGTACACGGATGTGATGGCCTGCCATCTCGCCGGCCTCACGACCGCGATCGCCACCTGCGGCACGGCATTCGGCACCGATCACATCAAGGTGCTGCGACGGGTCATGGGAGACGACAACGCCTCCGGCGAGGTGGTCTTCACCTTCGACGGCGACGAGGCGGGGCAGAAGGCGGCGCTTCGGGCCTTCACCGAAGACGACCGCTTCAACGCGCAGACCTTCGTGGCGGTCGCGCCCGACGGGCTCGACCCCTGCGATCTGCGGCTGCAGAGGGGGGATGCGGCCGTCCGCACCCTCATGGACGCCAAGGTGCCGATGTTCGAGTTCGCCCTCGACCGCAAGCTCGCAGGCTTCGATCTCGGAACGGTCGAGGGGAGGGTGGGCGCGCTCAGGGCTGCGGCGCCGATCGTCGCGGAGATCAGGGACCGGCTGCTGCGCCCCGGATACGAGCGCGTGCTCGCCCGACGTCTCGGCATGGATCCGACCGAGGTGCACAACGAGGTCGAGCGGGCAGCACGCGGCGGCTCGCACTCCGCGCCGTCGCGACCGGAGCCGGCGCCCATCGATCCCGCAACGGGGGCCCCGGCGATCGTTCCGGTGACGCTCGCGAGCCTTCCTCGCACCGCAGACGTCGCCGTGGAGCGCGACGCGATGATGGGCGTGCTCCAGTACGGACATCAGATCGATCAGGCGCTGCTTTCCCGCGCTCTCATCGCGCCGTTCCGCACCCCGGGACTCGATGCGGTGCGGGAGGCCGTGGCATCCGCGCCCGACCGCACTCGCGCGGGCTGGGTGACCGACGCGGTCAACGCGGTGCGCGAGCCCTACCGTTCTCTCGCGGGGGAGCTGCTCATGACGCCGTTCCCCGCTCGCGACGAGGCGGGGGCCGTGGCGTCGGCGACCGATCTCGCGCGTCGGCTCATCCTCCGCAGTCTCGAGCACGAGAAGCAGGAGCTCCTGGGGGCCGTGCAGCGCGTCCCCGCCGACTCCGACGGAGGGCGTGCCCTGCGCATGAGGCTTCGCGACATCGACGTGGAGCGTCAGCGGTTCACCGAGTCGTAACAGGGGGCGCCGCTCGACGCAGGGCAGGATGGAAGCATGTCCCGAAGGCCCGACTCCACCACCGCGATCGACTGCTCGGACCTGGTGATCGACCGGGCCGGCCACGGTGCGCCGACCAGGGCCGTCGACGGGGTGACCTTCTCGCTCGCCCCCGGTGAGCTGATCTGCGTCGCGGGCCCCACCGGCTCAGGCAAGTCCTCGCTCGTGCTCGCCCTCGCAGGATCCACCGATCCGTCCGTCCGTGTGGTCGGCGGAAGCGCCCACGTCTGCGGAGTGGATGTGCGTCGCCCAGGACGCAAGCACCGGATCCTCACCTACCGCACGGGTTTCGTGCCGCAGGGAGCCGGTGCCGACCTGCCGCCGCGGCTCACCGTGCAGGAGGTGATCGCCGAGCCGATCCTGATCCGCGAGAAGCGCGTGAACACCAAGGCGCTCTCGATCCGTGTGGCCACCCTGCTCGACGAGATGCACCTGCCGCTCGGCACGGCCGCGAAGTTCCCCTACGAGCTGAGCGCCGGCATGCGGCAGCGGGTCGCGATCGCACGCTCCTTCGTGCTCGAGCCGAGGGTGCTGATCGCGGACGAGATCCTCGCCAACCTCGATCTCGAGGTGCGCCCCGTGGTCTTCGACGCCATCACCCGTCGTCGCAAGGAACAGGGCATGGGGGCACTGCTGGTGACGAACGACGCCGACTTCATCCGCGAACTGAACGCCGAGACCCTGATGCTGCGCAGCGGCCACGTCGTCGCCAGGGGAGTCGGAAAGGACCTGCTCTGGGCGCCCAACGCCGAGGCGGATTCGCAGTCCTGAACACCGTTGGATGCGACACGCCCGAGTCATCGTCCGTGTCACGAGCACGCCGAAGTCTTTGCTAAGCTTGTCGAGTTGCCCGCTCAGCGGAGCACATTCCTCGGTAGCTCAATTGGCAGAGCAGCCGGCTGTTAACCGGCAGGTTCTTGGTTCGAGTCCAAGCCGGGGAGCCAAGACCCCTGGCCTTCGCATGAAGGCCAGGGGTTCTCCTTTTCACCACAGCCGATGAAAGCCGGAGCGGATGACTCGATCCACGCAGTTCGCGCAGCTCGGCGCGCTGCTGCTCGAGGCGGGATTCTCCGCCACCGACACCCGCGACGCGCTGGAGGAGATCCGCGCCCGCAGGGCCCCGGAGCAGGAGCTCGCCTTCGCTGTGCTCCCCGAAGCGGTCTTCGTGTCGCCCGCAGAGGGGTCAGAGGGATCGATCCTCCGCATGTCCTTGGCATCGTCCCTGTCGACGAGGCAGTCCGCGATGGTGAGCCGGATGATGCACCGTCTCCGTGACGGTGATATCTCGCTGGAGCGGGCGCTCGGGGCCGAGCAGGACCGCATCCGCGCGGCCTGGATGCGCAAGCCGCTGCTGCGTTGGGTCGTCGGCAACGCGCTCCTCGCCGGCGGACTCGCGGTGCTGTTCCGCTGCCCCTGGTGGGCGGTCGTCGTGTCGACGCTCGTCGCGGCGCTCATGGGCGCTGTCGCCGTCCTGCTGCGCCGCATCCGTCCCGCTGCGGCGATCGTGCCGTTCGTGATCGCGTTGCTGTCGACCGTGCTCGTCAGCGAATCGGCTTCGATGCTGGGCTATACGACCGTGCCCCTCTTCGCCGTCTGCGCGCCGATCGCGATCCTCGTACCGGGGGCCATGATCACGAACGCCCTGCTCGAACTCACCTCGGCCGACGTCGTCACGGGCGCGTCGCGTCTCGTCTACGGCGTCGTGCAGCTCGGATTCATGGCGGCGGGAGTCGCGGCGGGCAGCGCCTGGATCGGTCTCGAGATCGATCAGGACTCGGCCTTCCTGCTCGCCGATGTCGCGGGGATCATCAGCGCCGACCCGGCCTGGGCGTCCCTGCCCTCGACCGTCTTCAGCTGGATCGGCGTCGCTGCCGTCGCGATCGGCATCAGTCTCGCGTTCGGGGCCGGGTACCGGCTCACCGCGGTCAGCATCGCCGCGATGGGAGTCGCGTATGCGCTTCTGATCGGGTTGGCGCCGTTCTGGGGGAGCACGGTGGCCACCGGAGCCACGGCAGCGGTGCTCTTCGTGATCGCCAGGCTGGTCGAGCGCTCCTCGTTCGCGATCCCCGCGACGATCACCTTCCAGCCCGCGTTCCTCCTGCTCGTGCCGGGAACCGTCGGACTCGTGGCGATCACCTCGTTCGACATCGACCCCGTCGCCGCGGCGCTGGCGATCTTCGCGAGCCTCTGCATCGGGACGAAGCTCGGCTCGATCATCGTCGACACGCACTGGTGGCGGCTGTTCCTGCGGCCGCGCCCGGGCCTGTAATGCAAAAGAAGGCCCCGCCGAGATGGCGGGGCCTTCTTTTGCTGTGTGAGGCCGGATCAGCGTGCGGCGCCCTTGAGTGAGGTGCTCGACTGGATGATGTTGCCCGACTCGTCCTGATCGAAGATCACGCACTGGATCACGCGGTCGTTGTAGGAGTCCCAGGTGTCCTGGGTCGGGGTGATCGGGTAGACGCCGAGCGCGGACTGGTCCCACGGGATGCCGACGAAGGACGTGAAGCCCTCACCGGTGCACTGCTCCTGCGAGGCGGTGTCGATCGCCGTGGCGTCGTACTCGCCGTCGGGCATCTTGTACTCGAAGAAGACCTCTTCGTCGTGCGGCTCGGTGCAGGGCACGACATCGGCGCTCTCGAGGAGGCCCGAGGGGCTCTCCATCTTGCAGTCGCCGACCTTCAGCGAGAAGATGCCGATGTTGGCGCTCTCGGTGACCTGACCGGTCTTGTCGTCGCGGTCTGCGTCTCCCGAACCGCTCCCCAGGATGCCGTTCAGTGCGCTGCAGCCGGTCAGTGCGAACGAGAGCGCCGCCGCCGATCCGACGAGAGCCAGCGCGTGTCGCGTGCGCAGTTTCATGTTGTTTCCCCTCCAGGACTGTGGTGAGCGGGCACAGAAGAGTCCCGCCTCAGGAAACGCTATCCGTCCCGGAGTCTGTGATGCAACTCGAAAACCCCTTTGACCAGGCTGAGAGTCTCAGCCCTCGAGGTCGTCGACGCCCGGCATCCAGCTGGCGCCGGGTCGACCCCATCCGCGTTTGCGGGCGATCTTCTGCGCGGTCTTCCAGTCTCCGTCCGACAGGCGATCCACGTAGAGGATGCCGTCGAGGTGGTCGAACTCGTGCTGCATGATGCGCGCGCGCCAGCCGTCGACGGCGATCGCGACCGGTGAGCCGTCGAGGTCGGTCCCGGTCACCTGCACCCGCTCGGAGCGGCGCAGCGGGAACCGCTCGCCGGGGAAGGAGAGGCAGCCCTCCGACTCCAGATCGGGGTCGGGGTCGCCGGGTTCGAGCGGGGTCATCCACAACTCGGGGTTGATGATGACACCACGCCACGGCTGATCGTCGTCGTCGACGTAGGCGTAGGTGTAGATGCGCAGCGGTACGCCGACCTGAGGGGCGGCGAGTCCCACGCCGGGCGCGGTGTCCATCGTCTCGAACATGTCGGCGACGAGGGTGCGGATCTCGTCGGTGATCGCCTCGACGGCGGAAGCGGGAGAGTGCAGGACGGGATCGCCCATGATGCGAATCGGAAGTACAGCCACGCCATAACCATACTGGGCGCACATCGCCGGGTAGGGTCGTAGGGTGAGCATCTCCGTATGGATGAGTGGGGCGGATGTCGGCGACCAGCTCGTCGGCGTCTTCCAGAATCCGCGACTCCTCCTGGGCATCCCGCTCGCCCTCGCGGGCGCCGTCTTCATGTCCCTCGGCGCGCAGTATCAGCACCGTGGGGTGGAGAAGGTCGAGCAGCTCAGCGGCGCGGACGGCGCGACCGGGCTGAGTCTCGACCAGATCAGAAGACTGCTGACGCGTCCGTCCTGGATCATCGGCACGCTCATGCTCGGACTGGCCATCGTGTGCCAGCTCGCCGCGCTCTCCCAGGCGCCGCTGATCGTGGTGCAGCCGCTCGGCGCGATCGCCCTCGTGATCACGACCCTGCTCAACGCCAGGGTCTCCGGACACACGCCGACGAGGCAGTCCATCACCGCGATCGTCTGCTGCGTCGGCGGCATCTTCCTCTTCGTCTCCTTCGCCGCGATCTTCGCGGCGGAGAAACCCATCAGCGACATCGAGCTCTTCACGATCCTGGCGATCCTGCTCGTCGTGATCATCGTGCTCGGCGCCTGCTGGCTCGTGCTGCGTCACCGCATGCGGGCTCTCTTCTACGTCATCGGCGCCGGCATCCTCTACGGCTTCGTGGCCACCCTCGCCAAAGCGGTCATCAATCGCATCGAGGCCGGCAACTTCGAGTGGATCACCCTCGTGTGCGTGATCGCCCTGATCGCGGCATCCGCCGTCGGCGCGTACTTCGTGCAGACCGCGTACAGCTCCGGTCCGCCCGACCTCGTCATCGCCGGTCTCACGGTGGTCGACCCGCTGATCGCGGTGCTCATCGGAATGCTCGTGCTCGGCGAAGCGGCGGCGGCGCCCGGCTGGGTGCTCGTGATCTTCGGGGTCGCCGGCGCCATCGCGGTGTGGGGCGTGGTCGGTCTCGCCCGGTACCACCCGCAGGTTCTCAGCGAGAGTCAGGAGCTCGGCATCCCGCGGGGGAGCGACGGCGCCACGGGAGCGGACGAGCAGAAGTAGGCGCTCTCCGCGCACTCGGACGCCACGACCGTCACGGCCGTCGAGGTCCGGGTTCGCGTCCGATCAGTACGCGGGGTCGATGAGGTCGGGGGAGACCTCGGAGGCAGCCGCCTCGTCGACGAAGAAGATCGTCCGCTTGCGCCCCTTGGCGCCCGCTGCGGGCACGCTGGTGTAGCTGGCGCCCGCGAGGGCCAGACCGAGCGCGGAGGCCTTGTCGGCGCCCGTGAGCACGAGCCAGACGCGCTTGGAGGAGTTCAACACCGGTCGGGTGAGAGTGACGCGCTCCGGCGGAGGCTTGGGGGAGTCGCGCACGGGCAGGGCCGCGGCATCCGTCACCGTGACCTCCGGGCGGTCCGGGAAGAGCGAGGCGATGTGGCCGTCGGGTCCGACGCCAAGGAAGCACACCGCGAACGACGGCCACGGATTCTCATCGGTTCCGAACCGCGCGAGCTCCGCCGCGTACGCGGCGGCCGCCTCGTCGAGGGTGAGGCCGCTGTCGGATGCCGCGATCTCGTGGACGTTCTCGACGGGGACCGGGATGCTGTCCAGGAGAGCCGCTCGGGACTGCACGGCGTTGCGGTCGGCGTGAGCACGGGGCACGAAGCGTTCGTCGCCCCACCAGAAGTGGACGAGCGACCAGTCGATGTCGGCCGACCGTGGATTCTCCGCCGTCGCGCGCAGCACCGCACCGCCCATCGAACCGCCCGTGAGGGCGATGTGGGCGATCCGGCCGTTGCGCGTGCGTGCTCGCAACCGAGCGATGAACCGGTCGGCCACCCGCGCCGCGACGGCGGCGGGGGTGGGTTCGACGACGACCCGCTTCTCTGCGGACGCTGTCTGCATCGACATCATTCTCCTGTCTCGGGCGGACCCAGCTTCTCCCAGCCCTCGGTGATGACTCGACCGTACAGGACATCGGGGTCGAGGCGACGCAGCTCCTCGGCGAGGCACTCCCTGAGCGTGCGGCGCGGCAGGTGGAGGTCGTGGTCGGGTTGCTCGGGCTGCGTGAGCACGGCGACGCCCGGAGTCGGACGCTCCAGCAGGATGTCCCCGTCTGCACGGGTGAGCCGCACCGACTTGATGCCCTCCTGCCAGTGCTCAGGGTCCTCGTACGACCAGCGCACCGGCACCTCGAGCGCCATCTGCAGCCAGGCCGCGAGCAGTGCGGTCGAGGGGGAAGCGACGGCGCCGCGCACCTCGACATCCGTCACCTCGAGGTACGGAGGCTGATCGAGCACGGCGGCGAGCTGCTCGCGCCAGTGCGTGAGCCGGGTCCAGGCCAGATCCGTGTCTCCGGGGGCGTGCGTCTCGCCGAGCAGGGCGAGGCGGTCGCGCACGTCGGGGGAGGTCGCGGCATCCGTGATGCGTCGCTGGGCGATCCTGCCGAGCGGCGAGGTCGCGGGGGAGACGGGCGCCTCCTCCGGCCACCAGGCCACCACCGGGGCGTCGGGGAGGAGGAGGCCGGTGATGAGGCTCTCCTCGTTGCTCGCCGCATCGCCGTAGGCGCGCAGCACGACGACCTCGCTGGCTCCGGCGTCTCCGCCGACGCGGATCTGGGCGTCGAGTCGCGACTCGCCGCCCCCGGTGGTGAGCACGATGACGCGCATCGGGTGCTCGCGTGATGCGTCGTTGGCCGCGTCGATGGCGGCCTCCGCGACGCCGTTCCGCGCCGAGATGACCAGGGTGAGCACGCGGCCGAGAGCGACGACGCCGCCCTCCTCACGGGCCTTGACGAGGTTCTTCGCGACCTGGCTGACGGTCGTGTCGGGAAGGTCGATGATCACGGGCGTCTCCAGACTCGTCCGTCGCGGGCCAACAGGGCATCAGCGGATGCCGGGCCCCACGATCCGGGTGCATACTGCTCGACGGGGCCGCCCTCGGCAGCCCAGTACTCCTCGACCGGGTCGAGGATCTTCCACGAGAGCTCGACCTCCTCGTGCCGCGGGAACAGCGGCGGATCGCCCAGCAGGACGTCGAGGATCAGGCGCTCGTAGGCCTCTGGACTCGCCTCGGTGAAGGCGTGCCCGTAGCCGAAGTCCATCGTCACGTCGCGGACATTCGTGCCGTTGCCCGGCACCTTCGAGCCGAACCGGATGGTCACGCCCTCATCGGGCTGCACGCGGATCACGAGCGCGTTCTGACCGAGCTCCGATGTGTTGCTGCGCCCGAACAGGTGCTCCGGTGCGCGCTTGAAGACGACCGCGACCTCGGTCACCCGTCGGCCGAGCCGCTTGCCGGTGCGCAGGTAGAACGGCACCCCCGACCAGCGGCGGGTGTCGATCTCCAGCTTGATGGCCGCGTAGGTCTCCGTCGCCGACTCGGGGTTCATCCCCTCCTCGTCGAGGAACCCGGTGACCTTCTCGCCGCCCTGCCACCCGCCGGCGTACTGCCCGCGTGCGGTCGCCAGGGCGAGGTCGTCCGGGACGTGCACCGCCGCGAGGACCTTCTCCTTCTCGGCACGCAGGTGCTCCGCGGACAGGCTGATCGGCTCTTCCATCGCGGTGAGGGCGAGAAGCTGCAGCAGGTGGTTCTGGATGACGTCACGGGCCGCGCCGACGCCGTCGTAGTAGCCGGCGCGGCCGCCGACGCCGATGTCCTCGGCCATCGTGATCTGCACGTGGTCGACGTAGTTGCGGTTCCAGATCGGCTCGTACAGCTCGTTGGCGAAGCGCAGCGCCAGGATGTTCTGGACCGTCTCCTTGCCGAGGTAGTGGTCGATGCGGAAGATCGAGTCCGCGGAGAACGCCACCTCGAGGGCCTTGTTCAGCTCGCGAGCGGACTCGAGGTCGTGCCCGAAGGGCTTCTCGATCACGACCCGGCGCCAGCGGTCCTCTCCCTCGTCGTCTCCGACGAGGCCCGAGTCCTTGAGCTGCTGCGCGACGACCGCGAACGACTTCGGCGGGATCGACAGGTAGAACGCGTGGTTGCCCATCGTGCCCCGCTCCACGTCGAGCTGATCCACCGTCTCACGGAGCTTGCGGAACGACTCGGGGTTGTCGAACTCGCCGGACACGAAGCGGATGCCCTGCAGCAGCTGCGTCCAGGTCTCCTCGCGGAAGGGGGTTCGCGCGTGCTGCTTGACCGCGTCGTACACGACCTGCGCGAAGTCCTGATCCTCCCAGTCCCTTCGGGCGAATCCGACGAGCGCGAAGCCCGGCGGGAGCAGGCCCCGGTTGGCGAGGTCGTAGACCGCGGGCATGAGCTTCTTGCGCGACAGATCGCCGGTCACTCCGAAGATCACCAGGGCGCTGGGCCCGGCGATCCTGTTGAGACGGCGATCATCGGGGTCGCGCAGCGGGTTGTGCCCGCGCGAGATGGGAACAGACATCGGTGGGGGATTCTCCTGGCTGCTTACTTCTGTGCTGCTTCGAAAAGGGTGAGCACGTCTGCCGACGAGTCGGTGATCGTCAGCGTGACGACCGGACGGCCGTGCTCCGCGAGCACCGCGGCGTCACCCGCGGCCTGCGCCTCGATGAGCTGACCGAACGTGAACGGCCGACCGGGGATCTCGAGGTCGACGTCGGTGCGCTCCAGGAGCTGGAGGAACACGCCCTGTGCCGGACCGCCCTTGTGGTACTGACCGGTGGAGTGCAGGAAGCGGGGTCCCCAGCCGAAGGTCGTCGGTCGACCGGAGTCGGCGGCGACGAGCTCGCGGAGGCCCTGCAGCTGCGGGACGTCGAGTCGGTTCACATAGGCCTGGATCGAGACGTAGCCGTCGTCGCCCAATCGGGCCCACAGGGAGTCGAGGACGCCCTCGATCGTGCCGGAGGCGGCGAGCTCGGGGTCGGACACGCGGACCTCGACGCTGTTCTCGATGAACGCCGGAGCCGTGGCCTCCGGGCGGGCGTCCAGCAGACCGCGGGCAGCGATCTTGGCGGACTCGACGTCGGGCTGGTCGAACGGGTTGATGCCGAGCAGGTATCCGGCGATGGCCGTCGCATACTCCCAGACGATGAACTGCGCGCCGAGCGTGCCGGAGACGAGGATCTCGCCCTGGTGCTTCTCGCGGAGGTGGAACTCGTTCGCGTCATCGACCAGGCGCACGATCTGCAGGTCGGCGGGGTTCGCGTCGAGCTCCGGGGACACGGGCAGCAGGACGACGGGGAGGATGCCGGTGCCGTCCTTGCCCGTGGACTCCGCGATGAGCTGCTCGATCCAGTCGGGCAGGCCGTTGATGTGCGTGCCGTCGGTGATGAGCCCGAGCTTGTCCCGGCGCGGGCTGGTGGCCGCGATCGCCGCTGCGAGGCGGAGAGCCGGGTTCTCGGCGGAGTCGACCGCGACCTCCAGCAGCGAGGCCTCGGCCTCGTCGAGCAGCTCGTCGATGTCGACGCCGGCGAGCCCCGAGGGGACGAGACCGAACGCGGTGAGCGCCGAGTAGCGTCCACCCACGTTCGGATCGGCGTTGAAGACGCGATAGCCGGCGTCGCGGGCCGAGGCGTCGAGAGGCGAACCGGGGTCGGTGACCACGACGATGCGCTCGACCGGATCGATGCCGAGGTCGCGGAACGCCGTCTCGAACGTGCGGCGCTGAGAGTCGGTCTCCACGGTGGAGCCGGACTTCGACGACACGACGAGGACGGTGCTCTCGAGCCCGTCGTCGAGGGCGGCGAGCACCTGCGCCGGCGAGGTCGAGTCGAGGATCGTGAGCGGAACGCCCGCCGTCTGCGAGATGACCTCGGGGGCGAGGGAGGATCCGCCCATGCCCGCGAGGACGACGCGCGTGACGCCCTTCGCGGCGAGCTCGTCGCGCAGCGCCACGATCTCACCCACGAGGGGACGCGAGATCGACACGGCCTCGACCCATCCGAGCCGCACGGCTGCCTCGGACTCGGCATCCGGGCCCCAGAGGGTCGCGTCGCCCCCGGTGATGCGCGACGCGACGAGGTCGTGCACCAGTCCGGGGACGCTCTCCTCGATCGCGGCCTTCGCCGCGCCCGAGGCGTGCAGCGCGAAGGTCATCGCTGCGCCTCGAGCCCTTCGCTCACCTGGCTGAGCAGGTCATGCCAGGAGTCGATGAACTTCGCGACGCCCTCGTCCTCGAGCACCTGGGTGACGTCGGCGAAGTCGATGCCGAGGTCGGCGAGCCCCGCGAAGACCGCACGGGCCTCCTCGTAGCCGCCCGTGATCGTGTCGCCGGTGACGACGCCGTGGTCGAAGGTCGCCTCGAGCGTCTTCTCGGGCATCGTGTTGACGACGCCCGCGGCGACGAGCTCCGTGACGTAGAGGGTGTCGGGCAGGTTCGGGTCCTTGACGCCGGTCGACGCCCACAGCGGGCGCTGCGGGTTCGCGCCCGCGGCGATCAGCGCCTGCGCGCGCTCACCGGCGAAGGTCTTCTCGTAGAGCTCGTAGGCGAGGCGCGCGTTGGCGAGGCCGGCCTTGTTCTTGAGAGCGTCCGCGGCGTCCGAGCCGATGGCGGCGAGGCGCTTGTCGGTCTCGGTGTCGACCCGCGACACGAAGAAGGACGCGACCGACTCGATGGTCGAGAGGTCGATGCCCGCCGCCTTCGCGGTCTCGAGACCGGTCAGGTACGCCTCGATGACCTCGGCGTAGCGCTCGAGGCTGAAGATCAGCGTGACGTTGACGCTGATGCCCGCGCCGATCGCCTGCGCGATCGCGGGAAGGCCAGCCTTGGTCGCGGGGATCTTCACGAGCAGGTTCGGACGGTCGACCGTGGCCCACAGCTGCTTGGCCTGGGTGACCGTGCCGTCCGTGTCGTGCGCGAGGTCGGGGGAGACCTCGATCGACACGCGTCCGTCGACGTGGCCGGTGGCCTCCCACACGGGGCGGAACACGTCGAGCGCGGCGGCCACGTCCTGCGTGGTGGCCGCGAACACGGCCTCCTCCGCGGTCGCGCCGGATGCCGCGAGCTCGGCGACCTGCGCGTCGTACGACGTGTCGTCGGGGTTCGTGATGGCGTTCGCGAAGATCGTCGGGTTGGTGGTGACGCCCGTGACGTTGCGCGAGGCGATCAGCTCGGCGAGGTTGCCGGAGGAGATGCGGGTGCGGGACAGGTCGTCGAGCCAGATGCTGACACCGGCGGCTGCGAGGTCTGAGGTGGGGGTGCTCATGCGTTCTCCTTGATGGTCTCGCGTGCCGCCTGGATGACGGCTTCGGTGGTGATCCCGAACTTCTCGAACAGGGTCTTGTAGTCGGCGGAGGCGCCGAAGTGGTCGATGCCGACCGAGCGGCCGCGGTCGCCGACGATCCCGCGCCAGCTGAGCACGGAACCGGCCTCGACCGAGACCCGGGCGGTGATGCTCTTCGGGAGCACGCTCTCACGGTACGCCTCGTCCTGCTCGGCGAACCACTCGAGAGAGGGCGCGGAGACGACACGGACGTTCACGCCCTCGGCAGCGAGCGCCGCACGCGCGTCGACGGCCAGCTGGACCTCGGAACCAGTCGCGACGATGATCACGTCGGGGGTGCCGTTCGGCGCCTCGGCCAGCACGTACGCGCCCTTCGAGACGTTCGATGCGGAGGCGAAGGTGTCGCCGGATGCCGCGCCCTCGCCGCGCGCGAACACGGGGATGTTCTGACGGGTCAGGGCGATGCCGGTCGGGCCTCCCTGGCGGCGGAGGATCTCCAGCCAGGACGCCGCGGTCTCGTTGGCGTCGGCCGGACGCACGAGCGTGAAGTTCGGGATGGCGCGCAGCGTGGCGATCTGCTCGATCGGCTGGTGCGTCGGGCCGTCCTCTCCGAGGGCGACGGAGTCGTGCGTCCACACGAAGATGCTGGGCACGTCCATGAGCGCGGCCAGACGCACCGGCGGGCGCATGTAGTCGCTGAAGATCAGGAACGTGCCGCCGAACGGACGGGTCGGACCGTGCAGCTTGATGCCGTTGACGATCGCACCCATCGCGTGCTCGCGGATGCCGAAGTGCAGGACGCGGCCGTAAGGGCTGCCCGACCACTCGTGGGTGGACCACTCGGCGGGGATGAAGGACTTGGCGTCCTTGATCGTGGTGAGGTTCGACTCGGCGAGGTCGGCCGAACCGCCCCAGAGCTCGGGGAGCTCGGCGGCCAGGGCGTTGATGACCTGGCCGGATGCGGCACGGGTCGACACGTCCTTGCCCGCCTCGAACACGGGGAGGGCCGCGTCGATGCCGGCCGGAAGCTCCTTGGCCTCCAGGCGGTCGAGCAGGGTCTTGCGCTCGGGGTTCGCCGCCGCCCAGGCGTCGAACGACTCCTGCCAGGCCGCGCGGACCTCTGCGGAGCGTGCCGCGAGGCCGCGGGTGTGGGCGATGACGTCGTCGGCGACCGCGAAGTGCTCCTCGGGGTCGAAGCCGAGGACCTTCTTGGTCGCGGCGAGCTCGTCCGCGCCGAGGGCGGAGCCGTGGATCTTGCCGGAGTTCTGCTTTCCGGGCGACGGCCAGCCGATGATCGTCTTGAGGATGATGAGCGACGGCTTGTCGGTCTCGCCCTTGGCCGCCTCGATCGCGGCGTAGAGCTCGGCGACGTCCTCGACGTACTGGCCGGTCTTCTTCCAGTCGACGACCTGGACCTGCCAGCCGTAGGACTCGTAGCGCTTCGCGACGTCCTCGGTGAAGGCGACGTTCGTGTCGTCCTCGATGGAGATCTGGTTGGAGTCGTAGATCGCGATGAGGTTGCCGAGCTGCTGGTGGCCCGCGAGCGACGAGGCCTCGCTGGTGACGCCCTCCTGCAGGTCGCCGTCGCCGGCGATCACGTAGATGAAGTGGTCGAAGGGGCTGGTGCCCGCAGCGGCCTCGGGGTCGAAGAGGCCGCGCTCGTAGCGCGAGGCGTAGGCGAACCCGACCGCGGAGGCGAGACCCTGGCCGAGCGGGCCGGTGGTGATCTCCACGCCCTTGGTGTGGCCGTACTCGGGGTGGCCGGGGGTCAGCGAGCCCCACGTGCGCAGAGCCTTGAGGTCGTCGAGCTCCAGTCCGAAGCCGCCGAGGTAGAGCTCGACGTACTGCGTGAGGGAGGAGTGACCCGCGGAGAGGATGAAGCGGTCGCGGCCGAGCCAGTCGGTGTCGGCGGGGTCATGACGCAGCACCCGCTGGTACAGCAGGTAGGCGGCCGGCGCCAGGCTCATCGCGGTGCCGGGGTGGCCGTTGCCGACCTTCTCCACGGCATCCGCCGCCAGCAGCCGAGCGGTGTCCACCGCGCGCCGATCGATCTCTTCCCACTGCAATTCCGACACGGTGAAGCCCTTCTCAACAGTTCGAGAGCGCCCGGTATGCACTGTCGCGGTCCGCAACGATACGGAAGGGGATGCTTGAGCGCCGGGCGCGCGAGTGTTTTCAGCATAGCGGTGCGTGTTACCGCGTTACATCGGACTACAACGCATTCAGGGGAGAGGAATTCCCCTCGTGGTGCGCGGACGGGCGGACGGTGGCTCTCGCCCCGTGCCCTAGACTGAAAGGGCTGCCCACGCGTGCCCGGAGGAGGCGATCGAGATCTCGACGATGTCTGATCAGACCGTTGCGAAGAAGTCCGTCGGTCGTACGGTGAAGGCCTACGTCGCCCTCACGAAGCCGCGCGTGCTCGAACTCCTCCTGGTCTCCACCGTCCCGGTGATGTTCCTCGCTCAGGGCGGCCTGCCGAACCTGTGGCTCGTCCTTGCGACGGTGATCGGCGGCTCCATGAGCGCAGGCTCCGCAGCGGCGTTCAACATGTACCTCGATCGCGACATCGACGCGCACATGCACCGCACCGAGAACCGGCCGCTCGTCACCGGCGAGATCACGCCGCGCGGTGCGCTCGTGTTCTCATGGACCCTCGCCGTCCTCTCGACGGTGTGGCTGTACGTGACGACGAACTGGCTGGCCGCGGTGCTCTCGGCATCCGCCATCTTCTTCTACGTCGTGATCTACACGATGATCCTCAAGCGCCGCACGGAGCAGAACATCGTGTGGGGCGGCATCGCCGGATGCTTCCCCGTGCTGATCGGCTGGGCGGCCGTGACCGGCTCCCTGGACTGGCCGGCCTTCATCCTCTTCGCCCTGATCTTCCTCTGGACGCCGCCGCACTACTGGCCGCTCTCCATGAAGTACAAGGACGACTACGACGACGTCGACGTCCCCATGCTCGGCGTCACCCGCAACGCGTCGCAGGTCGGACTCCAGGTCATCCTCTACGCGTGGGCGACCGTCGCCTGCTCACTGCTGCTCGTGCCGATCGCGAGCATGGGGCTCGTCTACACCGTCTCCGCGCTCGTCTTCGGCGGCTGGTTCATCTACGAGTCGCACCGCCTGTACAACCGTGCGGTGCGGGGGACCGAGGCGCGTCCGATGAGGGTCTTCCACGCCTCGATCACCTACTTGACGCTGATCTTCGTCGCGGTCGCGATCGACCCGCTGCTCCCGTTCTGATCCTCGGTCGCGGAGTCCTCTGACGCGGTCTCCGCGACAGCCTCGGGATCGACGACCGACTCAGGCTCCACGGCCTCGGGCTCTGCCGACGCGACGTCCTCTGCGGGCGCGCTCTGAGCGCTCCAGTCGATGGCCTCGACGGCGACCGGCTGCGACGCCGGAAGGATCGCCTGCACGGCGACGAGCGCGAGCGCGATCAGGGTCCCGAGCACGCCGGCGCCGACGAGCGCAGCGCCGAACACGATGAGCGACTGTCCGACGTAGACCTCGACTCCGGTGGCGGTGCCGTCGAGCAGCGTCGAGGTCATCGTGCTCAGCTGGCCCGAGATGATCCATCCGCCGACCGCCGCGGCGACGAGGGAGACGAGCAGGAGGAGCCAGAAGCCGATGCTGTGCGTGAGTGACTTTTTCATGCCGCCCACCATGACGCAGCTTCTGTTGCGTCTCCGATGTGCCGTCTATGCGTCGGCTGGGCGCATCAGGATCGCGGCGATGCGGGGCGCTTGAGGTGGAGCACCACGACGGTGTAGGTCGCCGCCGACAGGGCGGCGAGCACCATGTGGATGCCGACGAGGATCTCCGGAAGCCCTTCGCGGGCCTGCCACACGCCGACCCCGACCTGCACGAGGATCGCCGCTACGAGGACGAGCAGCCATCTGCGGGGTTCGAGGCGCAGCGCCCAGGCGGAGATCGTCAGCACCGCGACGAGTCCGGCGAGGATGTAGCCCGGCCACGAGTGCACGTGCGCGAGGACGGTGGCGTCGAAGCCGTGACGGAGCACCTCTGCGTCGCCGGAGTGCGGGCCGGAACCCGTGGTCAGCACGCCGAAGACGATCGTGACGGCGAGGGCGAGGCCGGTCACGTGCGAGAGGATCGCGAACCAGGCGGGCACCGCCTTCTCGCGCGGTCCGGGGACCGCGTACAGGCGAACGAGGAACGCCGCGGTGATGCACACCAGCAGCAGCGACGACACGTAGTGGAAGCCGACGATGAACGGATTCAGGCCCGTCCACACCGTGATGCCGCCCACGACGGCCTGCATCACGATGCCGCCGAGCACAACGAGGGAGAGCACCCAGAGGTCGCGACGCCGGGCGCGGAAGCGGAGGACGAAGAACACCACGGCGAGTGCGAGGAGGCCGACCACTCCGGTCATGGTGCGGTTGCCGAACTCGATGATGCCGTGGATGCCCTGCTCGGGCGTCGGCACGAGCGACTCGGGCGTGCACAGCGGCCACTGTGAGCAGCCGAGCCCCGAACCGGTGAGGCGTACGGCCCCTCCGGTGCCGATGATGATGACCTCGGCGAGGAAAGACAGCCAGGCCGCGACGGTCAGTCGGCGGCCGATCTCGGAGGGCAGCCAATCATGGACGCGGGACAGAAAACCGGTCCTCGTTGCGGGGGAGTCGGCGGTGGCGGTGTCGGGCATGGGTCCTCCGGAACCCCCGTGACGCGGACATGACGGCCCGCACGTCTGAGGGAACCTGTAGAATCGGGGTGTTGGGATGCCCGCGTGACCGCGGAACGCATCCCTGACAGTTTAGGCGCGATGGAAGCGCCGGTGATGAGGGCCCCACCAGCGGCACCCGCTCCCGCAGACTCGACGGGGATCAGGTGTGTCGGGGCGGATGACACCGTTGAGGCCCAATAAGGAGAGTGTGTGATGTCGGATGTGCTGATCGACCGCCCGGAGCTTGACGGTCTGGGGGTGTACGAGTTCGGCTGGCACGATGCCGACGCCGCGGGAGCCGTGGCGAAGCGCGGCATCTCCGAAGAGGTCGTCCGAGGCATCTCTGCCCTCAAGGACGAACCCGAATGGATGCTGAAGACGCGCCTCAAGGGCTATCAGCTCTTCGGACGCAAGCCGATGCCGACCTGGGGCGCCGACCTCAGCGACATCGACTTCGACAACATCAAGTACTTCGTGCGCTCCACGGAGAAGCAGGCGCAGTCGTGGGAGGAGCTCCCCGCGGAGATCCGCGAGACCTACGAGCGTCTCGGCATCCCCGAGGCCGAGCGCCAGCGGCTCGTCGCCGGCGTGGCCGCGCAGTACGAGTCCGAGGTCGTCTACCACCAGATCCGCGAGGACCTGGAGGAGCAGGGCGTCATCTTCATGGACACCGACACCGCGCTGCGCGAGCACCCCGAGTTCTTCGAGGAGTACTTCGGCACCGTGATCCCCGCCGGCGACAACAAGTTCGCGGCGCTGAACACGGCCGTCTGGTCCGGCGGCTCGTTCGTGTACGTCCCCAAGGGCGTTCACGTGGAGATCCCGCTGCAGGCCTACTTCCGCATCAACACCGAGAACATGGGCCAGTTCGAGCGGACCCTGATCATCGCCGACGAGGACAGCTACGTCCACTACATCGAGGGCTGCACGGCTCCGATCTACAAGTCGGACTCGCTGCACTCGGCCGTCGTCGAGATCATCGTGAAGAAGAACGCCCGCGTGCGCTACACGACGATCCAGAACTGGTCGAACAACGTCTACAACCTCGTCACCAAGCGCGCCGTCGCCCACGAGGGCGCGACCATGGAGTGGGTCGACGGCAACATCGGCTCCAAGGTGACGATGAAGTACCCGTCGATCTACCTGATGGGCGAGCACGCCAAGGGCGAGACCCTCTCGGTCGCCTTCGCGGGCCCCGGCCAGCACCAGGACGCCGGCGCCAAGATGATCCACATGGCGCCGTACACGCAGTCGTCGATCGTCTCGAAGTCGATCGCCCGTGGCGGCGGTCGCGCCGGCTACCGCGGCGAGGTGCGGGTGGATGCCGCCGCGCACCACTCCGCGAACACCGTGCGCTGCGATGCGCTGCTCGTCGACACGAAGTCCCGCAGCGACACCTACCCTGCGATCGACATCCGCGTCGACGACGTCCAGCTGGGTCACGAGGCCACGGTCTCGAAGGTCAGCGAGGAGCAGCTCTTCTACCTGCAGTCCCGCGGCATGCCCGAGGACGAGGCGATGGCGATGATCGTGCGCGGCTTCATCGAGCCGATCGCGCGTGAGCTGCCCATGGAGTACGCGATGGAACTGAACAAGCTCATCGAGATGGGCATGGAAGGATCGGTCGGCTAGTGACGGCCCCTACGACCGCGCCCGCAGAGGCGCAGCACACGAACGCGCACATCGACCCGGCCGCCCAGGTGGCCGACGCCGGTTTCGTCCCGGTGCAGACCCGCTCAGAGCGTCCGCACTCCTTTGATCCGACCGACTTCGGCGCGCCCTCGGGCCGCGAGGTCAACTGGAAGCACACCCCGGTCGCGCAACTGAAGCCGCTCTTCGAGGTCGCCGCGCCCAACGACGGCGTCAGCTACGCCTTCCCCGCGGGTGAGGAGTACGTCGCGGCTCCGCTCGCTGCGGGCGACGCTCCGCGCGGCGAGGTCTTCCTCGCGGAGGACATCACGGCCGCCGTCGCCTGGCAGGGCGCCGCCGAGGCTCTGCACATCCGCATCCCGCGCGAGGAGGAGGTCGCCGAGCCCATCCTCGTGCAGGTGACCGGCCTCGGCGCCGGGCTCCGCGCCGATGCGCACATCGTGATCGAGGCGCTCGAGCACAGCTCCGCGACCGTGGTCCTCGCGCACTCCGGCTCGGCGCAGTACTCGCAGAACGTCGAGATCATCGCCCGCGACGGCTCCAGGCTCACCGTCGTGAGCCTGCAGCAGTGGCAGGACGACGCGATCCACACGTCGGCGCACCAGGCCCGCGTGGGCGCGGACGCGACCCTCAAGCACTTCGTGATCAGCTTCGGCGGCGCTCTGGTCCGGGTGAACCCGAACGTCGAGCTCGCGGGCAACGGCTCGGAGGGGTACCTCTACGGCCTCTCCTACGCGGATGCCGGTCAGCACCTGGAGAGCCAGGTCTACCTGCACCACAAGGGCGCCCACACCAAGGGCGACGTCCTCTACAAGGGCGCGCTGCAGGGCGAGGGAGCGCACAGCGTCTGGATCGGCGACGTGCTGATCGGCGCGAACGCGACCGGCACCGACTCCTACGAGGCGAACCGCAACCTGGTCCTCACCGAGGGCGCGCGCGCCGACTCGATCCCGAACCTCGAGATCGAGACGGGCGACATCCTCGGCGCCGGCCACGCCAGCGCGACGGGACGTTTCGACGACGAGCAGCTGTTCTACCTGCAGGCCCGCGGCATCTCCGAGGAGGAGGCGCGGCGCCTGGTGGTGCTCGGCTTCCTCAGCGACATCGTCCAGCGCCTCGGCATCCCGGCGCTCGAGACCGAGCTGCTCGCGACGATCGAGACGGAGCTCGCGGCGGTGACCGCGTGAGCGCCGAGCGCGTCTGCGGCGTCGCCGACCTCGAGACCGACATGCCGCTGCGGGTCGACCCCGCCGGCGTGCCGATCACCGTCATCAAGGACTCCGATGGCGTGATCCACGCCATCGGAGACACCTGCACGCACGGTGACATCTCCCTCTCCGAGGGCTTCGTCGAGGGCGACACCGTCGAGTGCTGGGCTCATGGCTCGGCGTTCTCGCTGCTCACCGGCAAGCCCCAGAATCTCCCCGCTTTCGAGCCCGTCCCGGTCTACGTCGTCGAGATCGACGGCGACGACGTGCTCATCGATCCGACTGTGACAAAGGAAGTTTGAATGTCTGTTCTCGAAATCCGCGACCTCCACGTGACGGTCGAGACGGAGGCGGGGACCACCCCGATCCTCAACGGAATCACCCTCACGATGAACACGGGTGAGACCCACGCCATCATGGGCCCCAACGGCTCGGGCAAGTCGACCCTCGCGTACACGATCGCCGGTCACCCGAAGTACACGGTGACCTCCGGCTCCATCACCTTCGACGGCCAGGACGTCCTGGAGATGAGCGTGGACGAGCGCGCCCGCGCCGGTCTGTTCCTCGCGATGCAGTACCCGGTCGAGATCCCCGGCGTCACGGTGACCAACTTCCTGCGCACGGCGAAGACCGCGCTCGACGGCGAGGCCCCCGCGATCCGCAGCTGGACCAAGGACGTCAAGCAGGCGATGTCGAACCTGCGCATGGACCCGAAGTTCGCGCAGCGCAACGTCAACGAGGGCTTCTCCGGTGGCGAGAAGAAGCGCCACGAGATCCTCCAGCTCGAGGTGCTCAAGCCGAAGTTCGCCGTCCTCGACGAGACCGACTCCGGTCTCGACGTCGACGCGCTGAAGATCGTCTCCGAGGGCGTCAACCGCGCCAAGGAGGCCACCGGTCTCGGCGTGCTGCTGATCACGCACTACACGCGCATCCTCCGCTACATCCGCCCCGACTTCGTGCACGTGGTCGTCGCGGGCAAGATCGTGGAGGAGGGCGGCCCCGAGCTCGCCGACCGTCTCGAGGAAGAGGGCTACGACCGCTTCCTCGACCCCACGGCTCCCGTCGAGGCGTAGGCTGACAGCCATGACAGCGACCCTCACGGACGAGAAGTACGACGAGGTCACCGAGGCGCTCAAGGACGTCATGGATCCCGAGCTCGGGATCAACGTCGTCGACCTCGGCCTCATCTACGATCTCGCTTGGGATGACGAGAACGACGCTCTCGTCATCCACATGACGCTGACCAGCGCCGGGTGCCCGCTCACCGACGTCCTCGAGGACCAGACGGCCCAGGCGCTGGACAACGTCGTCGATCGCTTCCGCATCAACTGGGTGTGGATGCCGCCGTGGGGTCCCGAGAAGATCACCGACGACGGACGCGACATGATGCGCGCGCTCGGCTTCGCGATCTGACGCGGATCGGCGCACTGCCGCGCGGCGGCCGACGCGCTCGTGCCTCATCGCCGAGCGCGCACCAGCGAGGGGAAGCCCGGAGGAACATGGTCGAGGTCGAAGCGCTGCCGTTGAGCGAGCTCCGTGAGCGCACCAGCGAGAAGTGGCGGGAGTATCCCGCCGACGTCCTGCCGCTGTTCGTGGCGGAGACCGACTTCCCGCTGGCGCCGACGGTGCAGGCGGCGCTGCAGCGCGCGATCGAGACGGGCGACACCGGGTACATCGCGTCGCGGGGCCCGCTGGCCGAGACCTTCGCCGCGTTCGCGAAGCGCCGCTTCGACTGGGAGGTGGACCCGGCGCGCCTGCGGTCCACGGCCGATGTCAGCATGGGGATCGTCGAGATCCTCCGTCGCGTCGTGCAGCCGGGCGAGCGCGTGATCGTGACGCCGCCCGTCTACCCGCCGTTCTACGACCTCGTGGAGGAAGCGGGAGCCGAGGTGGAACGGGTGCCGCTCCGCGACACCGGCACCGCCTGGGAGCTCGACCTCGACGGCATCCGCTCTGCCTTCGAGGACGGCGCGCGGGCGATCCTGCTGTGCAACCCGCACAACCCGACCGGTACCGTGCACGACCGCGACGCGCTGGCCGCGCTCGCGGACCTCGCGGACGAGTTCGACGCCGCGGTGGTGTCGGATGAGATCCATGCGCTGCTCGCGCAGCCCGGCACCGGGTTCACGCCGTTCCTCTCGGTGAGTCCGGTCGCCCAGCGCGTCGGCTACGCGGTCGTCAGCGCCAGCAAGGCGTTCAACCTGGCGGGCCTCAAGTGCGCGCTGATGGTCACCGCCGACGACGCGACGACGGCGGTGCTCCGCTCGCTGCCGATCGAGGTCGTCTGGCGCACAGGGCAGCTGGGGCTCCTCGCCGCCGTCGCCGCGTTCGGCGAGGAGAGCGACGAGTGGCTCGACGGTCTCGTGCGCACCCTCGACCGCAATCGGGTGCTGCTGGAGGACCTCCTCGCACGGCTCCTGCCCGGCGCCCGTTATCGCATCCCCGATGCGGGCTACCTGGCGTGGATCGACGTCTCCCGCCTCGGACTCGGCGACAGCCCCGCCCGCCGCATCCTCAAGGACGCGAAGGTGGCGTTGAACGCCGGATCGACCTTCGGTGCAGAGGGGGAGGGGTTCGTGAGGTTGAACTTCGGCACGAATCCCGAGATCCTCACCGAGGCCGTCGAGCGCATCGCCGCGCTCGTGGGCCGATGACGGAGACCGCGACCGCCGCTTCGATCTGGGACCGCGAACGCATCTGGGTCACCGTCGGCGCCATCGCACTGATCTTCCTCGGGGCCATCGAGGCTCTCGCCGTGACGACGGTGATGCCGGTCGTGAGCGACGCGCTCGACGGCCAGTCGCTGTACGCGGTCGCGTTCGCCGGCACGCTGGCGACGAGTGTGATCGGCATGGTCGCCGCGGGCGCCTGGTCTGATGCGCGGGGTCCGCGAGGCGCCCTCTACGTCGCGGTCTCGCTGTTCATCCTGGGGCTGTTGATCTCGGGCTTCGCCGTCACGATGCACCAGTTCCTGATCGGGCGGCTCGTGCAGGGGCTCGGCACGGGTGGTCAGACGGTCGCGCTCTACGTCGTGGTCGCGCGGCTCTATCCGTCGCAGCTGCACGGCAAGGTGTTCGCGGCCTTCGCGGCGGCCTGGGTCGTGCCGTCGATGATCGGTCCGTTCCTGGCCGGCGCCGTCGCGGAGTACGTCGACTGGCGCTGGACGTTCCTCGGAGTGGCTGTGCTCACCGCTGCGGCTTTCCTGACCATCGCGGTCCGTCTGCGCGGAGTCGACCTCGGCCACGGTGAGCCGCAGGATCGACGGGCGCTCGTCACTCGGCTCCTGCTCGCCGTCGTCGTCGCCGTGCTCGCCGTTCTCGTCGGATTCGCTGCCGAGATGGAGCCGGGTATCGGCTGGCCGGTCGCAGCGGGCGCGGTGCTGCTGATCGGGTTCGCGGTGCTGCCGCTGCTGCCGCGGGGAACGTTGCGGTCGCGGCGCGGACTGCCCAGCGTCGTCCTGATGCGCGGGATCGCCTCCGGAGCGTTCTTCGCCTCCGAGGCGTACGTGCCGTACCTGCTCATGGAGCGCTTCGAGTTCACGGCGACCTGGGCCGGCGTCGGCCTCATGCTCTCGGCGTTCGCGTGGGCCGGAGCCTCTGAGCTGCAGGGTCGGTTCGGGGAGCGGCTCGGCAATCGCAGGATCGCGGTGATCAGCACCGGGCTCATCGTGCTGGCGCTGCTGTGCGTGCTCTCGGCCGCGCTGCTCGGCCTCTCGCCGGTTCTCGTGATCGTCGGATGGGGCTTCGCGGGCGGCGGCATGGGGCTCCTCTATCCGCGCCTCACGGTCTTGACGCTCGCGTACTCCGATGAGACCAACCAGGGTTTCAACTCCTCGGCGCTGTCGATCGCGGACTCGACCGGCTCCGCCGTCGCGATCGCCCTCGCCGGATTGGGAGTCGCGACGCTGGGCGGGGGCGCCGGCGCCTTCGGCGCGGTGTTCGTCTTCGGGATCGCGCTGGCGGTGGTGGCTGTGGTGCCCGGTCTCAGACTCGGTCACGCGGCGGAGACGCCGCTGCGCTGACCTCTCCGGCGAGTGCACGGACGCCGAGGTCGAAGACGAGGTCGAGTCCGGCCGTGACGTCGATCTCGTCGACCGTGTTCGCCGCGCCGTGACTGTCTGCGTGCATGCGCTGCTGCACGAGCGTGGAGTGACCGAGCACGAAGTGCAGGATGGCGGTGGCGCGATCCCGCGCATCGGGCAGGCCTCTGAGAGCCGTTTCGAGAGCCGTCTGTGCGTAGGAGGACCCCAGGCGCAGCGCGTAGGTGCTGAGCACGAGCTCGGCGCCGTCGCGGTACGCGAAGAGCGCGTCGCGGATGCTCCGCGCGATCGTGAGCACGTCGGCGTCGTCGCGGGGGATCCCGGCCGTGATGCGGTCGGCGAGGACCGCGAGGAGCTCCTGCTTGCTCTGGAAGTGCCAGTACAGCGCGCTCGGCTGGATGTCCAGCCGTCCGGCGATGCGTCTCATCGACAGATCGGCGAGCCCGACCTCGTCGAGCAGGGCGAGCGCCGCGCTGGCGACCCCGTCACGGTCGTGGCGGACGGAGTTGTGGTCGGGGCTCATGACCCCACTATAGTGAACACCGTTCAAGTGAACAGTGTTCAGGAAGTGGATCGGCTCCCGACCGAGACCCCTGAACCCCGACGGAAGGAAACCCATGACCGACGCCCCCCGCGATCTCGGCCGTGATCTCGCGCGCATCGCGATCTTCGCCGCGCTCATCATCGTCCTCGGAACGGTCACGATCCCGCTGCCCGGCGGAGTCCCGATCACCGCGCAGACCCTGGGAGTCATGCTGGCCGGCACGGTGCTCGGACCCCGCAGAGGACCGCTCGCCGTGCTCCTGGTCCTGGTGCTCGCAGCGATCGGACTCCCCGTGCTCGCGGGCGGGCGGGGAGGCCTCGGCGTGTTCGTGGGGCCGACCGCCGGCTACATGCTGGGCTGGATCTTCGGCGTCATCGTGATCGGCCTCATCGTCCGCAGCGGACGGCTGACCTGGTGGCGCACAGCCATCGGCACGGTCGTCGGCGGCATCCTCGTTGTCTACCTGTTCGGCATCCCCGTGCAGTCGCTCGTGCTCGGCGTCGATCTTCTCCCCACGGCGGCATCGACGGTGGTCTTCCTCCCCGGGGACCTGCTGAAGGCGGCCGCGGCCACCGCCTTGACCCTGGCGCTGGCCAGGGCGTACCCGCCGGCCTTCGGCGGCTCCATCCGGCTCGAGCGGACGCGGGCGCGTGCGGCCTGAGACCGATCTGCGAACCGTCGCGCTCGACCGGGTCTCGGTCGAGCGCGACGGCCGGCGCATCCTCTCGGAGGTCAGCCTCGCGATGGACGCGCCGCGGATCGCGGTGATCGGGGCGAACGGCTCGGGCAAGTCGACCTTCGCCCGGCTGCTGAACGGACTCGTCTCCCCGTCGACGGGGCGGGTGTCGGTGCACGGCCTCGACTCCTCGCGCGACCGCGCGGCGCTCCGCCGCCGGGTCGGCTTCGTGTTCACCGATCCGCAGGCGCAGATCCTGATGCCGACACCCGCCGAGGATGTGGCGCTGTCGCTCCGCGGCCTTCCTCGGCCCGAGATCGACCGTCGGGTGACGGAGGCGCTGGCCGAGCACGGGCTCGCCGGTCACGCCGACGTTCCCGCATCGGCGCTGTCGGGAGGGCAGAAGCAGCTGCTGGCCCTCGCTTCGGTGCTGATCACCGAGCCGGCGCTCGTGGTGGCCGATGAGCCGACGACCCTGCTCGATCTGCGCAACGCGCGCCGTGTCGGCGATCTGCTGCTGTCCCTGGAGGCTCAGGTGGTCGTCGTCACCCACGACCTCGAGCTCGCGGGGCGATGCGATGCGGCGGTGCTCTTCGCCGACGGCCGCCTGGTGGACGTGGGCGATCCTGACGAGCTCATCCCGACGTATCGGCGGATGTGCGGATGATCCAGCTCTATCGCCCTGGCACGAGTGCCGTGCACCGGCTCCCCGCAGCGGTGAAGCTCGCCGTACTCGCTGCGACCGCCGTCGCGCTGTCCCTCGCCCCTCCGGACCCGTGGATCATCGGGGTCGCTCTGGCGTCGGTGTTCTCCCTGTACGGACTCGCGCGGTTCCCGCCGATCGTGCCTGCCGCCGAGCTCTGGCGCCTCCGGTGGATCGTGCTCGTGCTGGGCGCCGCGCTGTGGATCTTCGTCGGGCCGCTCACCGCCTGGATCAACACCGGACGTGTCGTCGCGCTGGTGCTGCTGGCCGGGCTGCTCACCCTGACGACGAGGATGGGGGAGCTGCTGGCGGTGCTCCATGCGGCGCTCCGGCCGCTCCGTCGCTGCGGAGTGGACGTCGAGGCCGTGGCGATGACGGTGTCGCTGGCGATCACCATGGTCCCCGTCGTCGCGGGTTTCGCCGATCAGGTGCGCGAGGCTCAGCGCGCGCGGGGGGCGAGACTCGGCATCCGCTGGATCGTTCCGCTCATGGTGCGGACGCTGCGCCATGCCGACGATGTGGGCGATGCGCTGGCGGCGCGCGGGCTCGGCTGAGCAGCGCGGGCGAGACGCAGCGCGATCAGCAGCGCGCCCACCGCGATGGCCGCGGTCAGGACGGAGGTCCCCGCGACGAGCAGGAGCACGACCCCGCACAGACCGATCAGCGTCGCTGCGGCGACTCCGCGCCCCGAGATCGAGGGAGAGGGCGCCGCTGCGGTCTCGAACCGCGTGAGGGCGAGCGCGACCAGCGCCGTGAGAGCCAGAGCGGTGGCGAGCCAGAGCGGCCGTCCGAGCCACCAGAGGGTGCTGCTCGGTTCGGGGAGCGCCATTCCGGTGCCCAGGGCGACCATCGCCGAGGCCCCGGCCATCACGAGCAGCACGGGCATGTGCCACAGGTAGATCGTCATGGTGCGTCCGTTCACGAAGGAGCTGAACGCGGCCGCGCGCGCCCCACGGCTGAACGCCGAGATGCGATCGCGGAACAGGGAGACGAGGCTGAGGTGCACCGCGCCGACGAGCAGGAGGGCGCCCGTGGGCGGGTTGATGTTCGCGATGAGGTCGGGGGAGTACACCCCGGTCGCGAAGGAGAGGACCAGGAGCGCGGCGGCGCCGACGGCGACGCCCTTCCGTACGCGGCGGCTCAGGGCATCGATCGAGCCGTCGGCGAAGAAGAATCCGAGCTGCTGCAGAGCCATCCACACGAAGGCGAGGTTCACGAATCCGATGCCGTCGATGCCGGTCGCCGCGCGGATGCCGTCCACGACGAGGGCCGCTGCGGCGAGCGCGCCGAGGGTGCGCAGCGGAGCCCGGTCATGGGCCGCCGACAGCGCGGGCAGCAGCGCCTGGCAGAGCAGGAAGACGCCGAGGAACCACAGCGGCTGCCCGTAGCGGAATCCGGCGATCGCGATGAGGTCGGCGGGGACGCCCGAGAGAGCGAGCACCGCGAGAGCCGCACCGACCAGGCCGATCGCGAAGACGGCGGGGCGCAGGAGGCGGTGCACCCTGGCGGCGACGAAGGCCGTGGCGGTTCCTCCGCGCTCGCGCTGCCTGCGGTACGCGATGACGCCGGCGAATCCGCCGATGATGAAGAAGAGCGGCATCACCTGCAGCATCCAGCTCACCGGGACGATCCACCAGGAGCCTTCCGCGGCGTTCGCGAACACGGGGTCCGTTCCTGAGACCGTCACACCCACCATGATCGAGTGGAGCAGCACGACCCCGGTCACGCACAGCGCGCGGAGCAGATCGATCCCCGTGTCGCGGGTGCTCCGCGGTACGGCCGACGATGCGACGGCGGGCGGTGTCTGAACGGTGCTCATGGGTCCTCCTCGGGAGCGGTGTCCCAGGAGACTATGGAGCCGGCGAGTGGCGAGGCATCACCCCGCGGTGCCGTTCTCGCCCCCTACCGTGGGGTGAGACAGCGGCATGACGGACGTCAGGACGCGGGTTCGACGAGGCCCGCGTCATACGCGAGGATGACGGCGTGCACGCGGTCACGCAGCCCGAGCTTGGCGAGCACCTTGCCGACGTGGGTCTTGACGGTCTGCTCCGCGATGAAGAGGTCGGCCGCGATCTCGCTGTTGGAGCGCCCTCGACCGATCAGCACGAGCACCTCGCGCTCGCGGTCGGTCAGGTCGGAGAGGGCCGTGGCGGCGCGGGGAGCACGCGGTCTGCGGCTGGAGAACTGCTCGATCAGCCGCCGGGTCACGCTCGGGGCCAGCAGCGCGTCGCCCCCTGCCACGACGCGTACGGCGTGCACGAGCTCCTCGGGCAGAGCGTCCTTCAACAGGAACCCGCTCGCTCCGGCCTCGAGGGCGTCGTACACGTAGTCGTCGATGTCGAACGTGGTCAGCATCAGGATGCGCGGAACGTGAGCCGCGGGATAGCCGGGACCGAGGATGCGGCGCGTCGCCTCGATGCCGTCGAGCTCCGGCATCCGCACGTCCATCAGGATGACGTCGGGGTCGAGCCGGGCCGACATCGCGACCGCCTCCGCGCCGTTGGCGGCCTGCCCGGCGACACGTATGCCGTCGTGGGCGTCGAGGAGCGCGGCGAACCCCGCCCGGACCATGGCCTGGTCGTCGGCGATGAGGACGTTGATCGTCATGGGGTCTCCTGTGCGAGGTCGAGGGGCAGCTCGGCGATGACGGACCAGCTGCCGTCGTCCTGATGGCCTGCGGTGAGGGATCCGCCGAGGAGCTCCGCGCGCTCGCGCATGCCGCGCAGACCGTGTCCGGCGCCGGCAGGGCCCTCGGTGCGTGCCGCCGGGTTGGAGACGCGGATGCGGAGCGCGCCGTGGTCTGTCTGCAACCGCACCGCGACGGGGGCGCCCGGGCTGTGCCTGACGGCGTTGCTCAGTCCCTCCTGCACGATGCGGTAGGCCGCGATCTGCACCGCCACCGGGGCCGTGGACGTCGCCCCGGTGATCTCCAGTCCCACGGTGACCCCGGCCCGACGGATGCTGTCGACCAGCCCGGGGATGTCCTCGATGTCGTGCTGCGGAGCGAGCTCGGCGCTCTGATCCTCGGTGCGCAGCACGCCGAGCATCCTTCTCATCTCCATCAGCGAGGTGCGGGCCGTCGCTGCGATGCTCTCGAACTCCGTGGTCGCCTCCGCGCCGATGCCCGGCAGGCGGTAGCGGGCCGTCGAGGCCTGCACCTGGATCACCGACATGCTGTGCGCGATGACGTCGTGCAGCTCCCTGGCGATGCGCGTGCGCTCCTCCATGAGCGCCCGGCGAGACTGCTCGAGGGCCGAGTGCTCCCTCTCGCGCGACAGCTCCTGAGCGACGTGCAGCCTGCCGGCCGCGAGCATCGCGATCAGGTAGCCGCCGCAGGCGACGGATGCCGTCACGATGAGATTCGCGGTCGCGGCGTTGCCCGCATGGACGTCGGGGCGGAGCAGGGGGACCGCGAGGGATCCGATCATGCCGATCACGAGCGGGTAGGCGCCGATGCGGGCGCCGTGACGGAAGGTCACGACGCCGACGAACAGCACGAAGGCGAGCATGGCGGGCACCGACCACGGCCAGGGCGCCGCGGGGCCGCCGGACGCGGAGACCAGCAGGGGGAGTGCGAACGCGCCGCCGCAGAACATCGCGATCGCGGTCAGGGGGCGGGTCAGCGAGAGAAGAGGGGCGGCGCAGATCGCGGCCCCGAGGATGAACACCAGCGGCAGCAGGGTGCCGTAGATCGTCGCGTGCAGGGAGACCAGGACGGCGAACAGCGCGACCGACGCCGCGGACACGCCGATCAGCGCGCCGGTGCGGGCACTGATGCGGGGGAGACGGAGGCGGCGGGCCATGCTGTCATCCTGCCAGCTGCAGAGCGCTTTCGCGGCGACGCCGTGACGAGGCGATCCTGTCGATCACGATCCCGATCGACAGCGCCACGGCGACCCCGATGACCGCGCTGAGGAGCGGCTGGTCCTTGATCCAGGCCCCCGCCAACAGCCCGATCGCGATGCTCAGGGCGCTCCAGCTGATGCCGGCGACGATGCTGAGCGGCACGAAGCGACGCCACGGGAACCCGAGCGCCCCCGCCGACATGTTGACCGCGACCCGGCCGACCGGGATGTACCGCGCCCCGAGGATGAGCGCGGCGCTGCGTCGATCCAGCGCGCGTTGGGCGTGGGCGAACGCGGCCTGGATGCGCGGTCGTCTCATCCAGGAGAAGCGGGTGGTGCCGACGCGACGCCCGATCGCGAAGGCGATGTTGTCGCCGATCGCCGCTCCGACGGCCGCGATGACGCCGAGGGCGCACAGGGTCGCGATCTGGCCGGAGGAGGCGGCGACCGCCGCCGCGGCGACGAGCACGGTCTCGCTGGGCACCGGTGGGAAGAAGCCGTCGATGATCGTCACGGCGAAGAGCACGACGTAGAGCCAGGGAGAGGCGACGGTCTGCATGATGATCTCGTTGATGACGTCCACCCCTCCACGCTAGGAAGCGGGCGCATCGGACGGCATCCACCCGCGGTATCGTCCTCGTCACCCTGTGGGGTGATCTTCCTGGGAATGCTCGATGAGCGTGCCGGTTTATACTGGGAGGCTGGCCCATCGGCCGCCTCCCACCCCGAACGAACGGACATCCCGCTGTGCTTGCCGTGCACGAACTCGAAATCCGCATTGGCGCACGCCTGCTCATGGAGAATGTCTCGTTCCGCGTCTCCGATGGAGACAAGATCGGTCTGGTCGGGCGCAACGGCGCCGGCAAGACCACTCTGACGAAGGTGCTCGCCGGAGACGTGCTCCCGTCCGGCGGCAGCGTCACGCGCTCGGGCGAGCTCGGCTATCTGCCGCAGGACCCCCGCTCGGGCGACCCGGAGATGCTCGCACGCACGCGCATCCTCGACGCTCGCGGCCTCGGGACGCTGGCGCTCGGCATGGCCGAGGCCACGGTCGCGATGGGCTCGGACGACCCGGCCGTCGCCGAGAAGGCGATGAAGCGCTACGCCAGGCTCACCGAGGAGTTCGAGGGGCAGGGCGGCTACGCGGCCGAGGCCGAGGCGGCGTCCATCGCGAACAACCTCTCGCTTCCCGATCGGATCCTCGATCAGCCCCTCAAGACCCTGTCCGGCGGTCAGCGCCGCCGCATCGAGCTCGCGCGCATCCTCTTCTCGGATGCCGAGACGATGATCCTCGACGAGCCCACCAACCACCTCGACGCCGACAGTGTCGTGTGGCTCCGCGAGTTCCTGAAGAACTACAAGGGCGGGCTGATCGTCATCAGCCACGACGTCGAGCTCGTCGGCGAGACCGTGAACCGCGTGTTCTACCTCGATGCCAACCGTCAGGTCATCGACGCCTACAACATGAACTGGAAGAACTACCTCCGCCAGCGCGCCGCCGACGAGGAGCGTCGCAAGAAGGAGCGCGCGAACGCGGAGAAGAAGGCGACGACCCTGCAGCAGCAGGCCGCGCGCTTCGGCGCCAAGGCCTCCAAGGCCGCCGCCGCTCACCAGATGATCGCACGCGCCGAGAAGCTGCTCGCCGGTCTGGATGAGGTGCGCCAGGAGGACCGCGTCGCCAAGCTCCGGTTCCCGAAGCCGGCGCCCTGCGGCAAGACGCCCATGATGGCGAGCGGTCTGTCGAAGTCGTACGGCTCGCTGGAGATCTTCACCGACGTCGACCTCGCGATCGACCGCGGATCCAAGGTCGTCGTCCTGGGCCTGAACGGCGCGGGCAAGACGACGTTGCTGCGGATGCTCGCGGGCGTGGACCAGCCCGACACCGGGCAGCTCGAACCGGGCCACGGTCTGAAGGTCGGCTACTACGCCCAGGAGCACGAGAACCTCGATGTGAGCCGTTCGGTGCTCGAGAACATGGTCTCGGCCGCTCCGCACATCACCGAGACCGAGGCGCGCAAGGTCCTCGGTTCGTTCCTCTTCACGGGCGACGACGTGCTGAAGCCGGCCGGCGTGCTCTCCGGAGGCGAGAAGACGCGTCTGTCGCTCGCGACCCTGGTCGTGTCGTCGGCGAACCTGCTGCTGCTCGACGAGCCGACGAACAACCTCGACCCCGCCTCCCGCGAGGAGATCCTCGGCGCGCTCGCGCACTACGAGGGCGCCGTGGTGCTCGTCTCGCACGACCCCGGCGCCGTGCAGTCGCTCAACCCCGAGCGCGTGCTGATCCTGCCCGACGGCGTCGAGGACATCTGGAGCCAGGAGTACCAGGACCTCATCGAGCTCGCGTGACCTGACCCGTCGTCGGCCGCACGGGGTGCTCTGTCGGCGCTCGGTCGTAGTCTGGGGGCGTGCCGAAGGAATCTCCCGCCCCCGTCGTCGACCGCTTGCGTGCGCTGGCCTCGCTGACCGGACGCGCTCCGGTCCTCGCGTTGGATGGTCTCCCGACCGACCCGGTCGCGCTGTTCCTCGAGTGGCTCGAGTGCGCCGTGTCGGCGGGGGTTCCGGAGCCGCACGTGATGACGCTCGCGACCGTGGACGCCGAGGGCATCCCCGATGCGCGCGCCCTCATCCTGAAGGACGTGTCCCTGCGCGGCTGGGCGTTCGCGGGGCTGCGCTCCTCGACGAAGGGCGAGCAGCTGGCGGCGCGTCCGGTCGCGGCGCTGAACTTCTGGTGGCAGCCGCAGGTCCGTGCCGTCCGCGTCCGCGGACGCGTCGAGGAGGCGAGTCCCGAAGAGAGCGCCGCTGATCTCGCTGCGCGCTCCGCTGCCGCACGCGACGGGGTGGCCGCAGACGACTGGGTGCTCTGGCGTCTCGTTCCCGACCGCATCGAGTTCTGGCAGGGGTCGGGCGATCGGCGTCACGCGAGAATCGTGTACACGAGGGATGCCGCGGGCTGGAGCCGCAGCGGCGCAGGAACGGAGGACGGACGATGACCGGATACCAGGTGACGGAGATCGGCGCGCTCGACGAGTGGCGGGGGCACTTCGGCGGGTTCGACGAGGCGCGGTCCCGTGACGGTCGTCGCGTCGTCGATCACGAGCTCACGATGCAGTTCATCGGGATGACGGCCAATGCGCTCCTGCCGGGCGAGGAGGCGGGGTACTGGCACGTGCACCGGAAGGTCGAGGAGGTCTACGTCTTCCTCGGCGGGCGAGGCCAGATGGGCCTGGACGATGATGTCGTCGAGGTCGGACCAGGCACCGTCATCCGTGTCGGGCAGGGTGTCGCCCGCACCTGGCGTGCACGCCCAGACAGCCCAGGCGAACTGCGCTGGCTCTGTGTGCGTGCCGGAGGTGAGGAGCTGCCGCACCTTCCGGACGACAGCTCCCGTCTTCCCGAGCGTCCGATGCCGTGGACGGACTGACGCGCGTCCGCGCGGTCTGCTGGGACTGGAACGGCACGCTGCTCGACGACGCGGCCCTGTGCCGACAGGTGATGAACCGCGTGCTGTCGGAGCACGGACTCGACGAGCTGGGGGATGCTGCGGCCTACCGCTCGGCGTTCCGCTTCCCGATCCGCGACTTCTACGCCGACCTGGGCATCCGCGACGCGCTGTTCGAACCGGCTGCCCGGAGATACCTCGAGCTCCTCGCGCGGCGCTCGGGGGAGGCCTCGCTGCACGCCGGTGCGCACCGCACGATCGCGGCCGTCGCCGGACTCGGACACCGGCAGGTCCTGGCCTCGGCGACCCTGACCGACGTCCTGAGCGCGCAGATGGCGCCGCACGGCATCGCCGATGAGTTCGAGGCCGTGCTGTCCATTGACGATCCGTTCCGTGCGTCCAAGCACGATGCGATCCAGGGCTGGCTCGATTCGTCGGGACTCGACGCCGACGAGGTGCTGATGATCGGCGACACCAATCATGACCGGGAGATCGCGGACGCCCTCGGAGCATCCTTCGTGCATTTCGACGGCGGACACCAGGTCGCACCGGAGGAGCGGACGCGCATCGCCGCCCTGGAGGAGCTGATCCCGCTGCTCGCCGGCTGAATGTCTGCGGTCGGTGAGACCATGTGCCGTGCGCACAACAGACGTCCGGTTGCCGGATCCGCCATCCTCGCCCCCGGTGTTCGACGACGACTTCTCCACGGGCGTCGATCCCGCCCGCTGGGTCGCGCACTATCTCCCGCAGTGGACCGTCCCTGAGCGGTCGGAGGCGAGGTACGCGAACAGCCGCGACGGGCTGGAGCTGCGTATCGACGCGGATCAACTCGACTGGCGTCCTGAGGACGCGCCTCTTCGGGTGTCGAATCTCCAGACCGGTGTGTTCTCGGGCCCTACGGGGTCGGCGCGGGGGACTCATCGTCACCGCCCCGATGGTCTCGTCGTGCGCACCGAGACGCCGACGAGGCTGCTGTTCGCGCCGGATCACGGCCGCATCGACATCACCGTGAGCGCCAGCAACGATCCCGGCTGCATGCTCGCGGCCTGGCTCGTGGGAACGGAGCATCTGTCCGCCGACGACTCGGGAGAGATCTGCGTCTTCGAGATCGATGCGGACGCGATCGGCGCGTCCACGGTCGCTCGCTCCGGCGTGAAGGCGCATCACGACCCGCGGATGACCACCGACATGGCCGAGGTGACGCTGCCCTTCGACGCGGGTCTTCCGCATACGTGGACCGTCATCTGGGGAGCGGGGGAGACGATCATCGGATGCGAGGGGATCGTCCTCCGCAGAATCCGCCAGGCGCCGGAGTACCCGCTGTTCCTGCTGATCGATCTGTTCGAGACGGCGCCGCCCTCCGGCGAGTATCCGAAGACGGCGATCGTCCGTCGGGTCCGTGCGTGGGACGGCTGACGGGTCAGCGGGCGTCGAGCAGTTCGTCTTCGATGTCGGCGTCACGGTCGCGGCTGCGCCTGCGCTTCTCCTTCACCGGGATGCCCTCGACCTCTTCGCGGTGCTTCACGATCTCGGTGCGGATGATGTACCCGATGAAGATGAAGCCCATGATCGCGAACAGGATCCACTGGATCGCGTAGGACAGGTGCGGGCCGGGGTCGTCGGTGGGGGAGTCGAAGGTGCCGAGGGGTGCGGCCGCCGGCTTCTCGCTGACGAGCTGGCCGTAGGCGCTGGTCACGACATCGTCGCCTCCGACGAGCGCGGCCACCGTCGGCAGGTGGATGGTCGCCACCTGGCCTTCGGCGGCTCCACGGCCGGACGCGGGGAGCCTCTCGCCCGGTCGAAGCCGCACGACGACCTCGACCTCTCCCTGCGGCGGTGCGGGAACGGCGTCCGGGGTGTCGCCCTCGCCGGGCGCGACCCACCCGCGATCGACGATGAAGACTCGGCCGTCGCCGGTCTGGAACGGCACCAGGATCTCGAAGGCGACCGTCCCTCCGTGCGGGCGGTTGCGGACGAGCAGCTGCTGGTCGGTGAGATACGAGCCGTTCAGCGTCACCGGATGCCATTCGTCGCCTGCGTGGAAGCGTCCGTCGGATCCGATCAGATCGTCCAGGGGTACGGGATCGGCCTCGTAGTTCTGCTCGACGAGGGCGATCTGCTCGGTGCGGGAGGCATTGCGATCGAACTGCCAGTGCGACAGGAAGACGCACGCGATCGCGAATCCGATCGCGATGAGCACGTACACCGTCCAGCGCAGCATCCGCTGGCTCATGCGGGGACTCCGTCTCTGATCGTCACGGGGAAGTCCCTCGCCGCGAGATAGTCGTGCAGGAACCCCGCGTGGTCATCGCAGGCGAGCCAGATCTTCTCGCGATCGGCCGCGTGGATGCGCGGATTCCGCCACACGACCTGTTTCGTCGCCGCGCTCCGGCAGCCGGCGCGCGAGCACTCCAGTGCCGTCACTCCTCGTCCTGCCGACGTTCGTGGATCGTGATGATGTGGGTCTCGGACGGCGTCTCGACGGTCTCCGACAGGCGAGTCGTCGCCTCGATCTCCTGCACCGGCGACTCGGCGGTCGTCTCCGTGCTGTCGCTGCCCGCGTTCGCGAACACGACCGCGATGTAGGGGAGGACGGCAGCCGCGATCCCGAACACCCAGGTGTACCACCCGTAGGGCTGGACCAGCGCCATCAGTCCGAAGCACACCACGCGGATCGTCATCGTGAGCGCGTAGCGGCGCACGCGATGGTCGGCCTCGTCCCGCGGCGACTGCGGCAGGGAGGTGACGGCGGGCACCAGACGCTTGTTCTTCACGATGCATCAAGCCTACGCCGCCGGGGAGGCTGTGGAGCTCGCCGCAGGGGATCAGCTGTTGACGAGGAACGGCACGGAGAAGGCGCCGAAGAACAAGAACGCGAACAGGACGATCGCGATCTGCGCGACGAGGAGCCCGATGCCGGCGTAACCCGTGATGAGTCCCGCGATGGCCATGCCTCGGCCGCCGAGGGCGGGGTTGCTCTTGATCTGCTTCAGAGCCATGTGGCCGGTGATGACGGCGACGATGGAGGCGACGACGGGGGCCCACAACCAGAACAGCACGAGCCCGCCGATGCCGCAGATCAGCGACGTGAGCGCGAGTCCGCTGTTCGGACGGGGAGCCGTGTAGCCCTGGGCGCCGTACGGATACCCGGGGGCAGGCTGGGTCGGGGGCACCGACGCGTAGTACTGCTGCTGGGGCGCGGGTGCGCCGTAGGCGGGCGGGGCTGCCGGAGCCGCGTACGGCTGCGGAGCGGCGGGGGCGCCGTACGGGGGCTGAGCCGGGGGATAGGCGGGAGCCGCGCCGGGGTACGCCTGGCCGGGAGCGCCCGCCGGGTAGGCCTGGGGCGGAGAAGCGGGCGGAGCTGCCGGAGGCTGGATCGGCTGCGGCTCGCCTGCAGGACCGGGGATGCTGTTGTCGCTCACGTCGAAGCCTTTCGTCGCCTTCAGCGTTTCAGCCGCGTGTTGTTCTGTCAAACGTCATCCCGGTCGCACACGGCATCATCGATAGGATCGATGTCGACCAGGCCACGGACCCAGCCGGCCGGATCAGGAGTGAAAATGAGTTCTCAGCGCGTCGTCCTCGTCACCGGAGGCAACCGCGGCATCGGACGAGCGATCGCCGAGCGATTCGTCCGCGACGGCTACCGCGTCGCGGTCACGGTCCGCAGCGGCGAGGGGCCTGAGGGCACACTCACCGTCCGAGCCGACGTGACGGATGCCGCTGCGATCGACGCCGCCTTCACCGAGGTCGAGGAGAAGCTCGGTCCTGTCGAGATCGTCGTCGCGAACGCCGGGATCACCAAGGACACGCTGCTGCTCCGCATGAGCGAGGACGACTTCGACAGCGTGGTCGCCACCAATCTCGGCGGCTCCTTCCGCGTCGTCAAGCGGGCTTCGAAGGGAATGCTGCGCGCCCGCTTCGGCCGCGTCATCCTCATCTCCAGCGTCGTCGGTCTCTACGGTTCGGCCGGCCAGATCAACTACTCGGCGTCCAAGAGCGCCCTGGTCGGGTTCGCCCGTTCACTCACCCGCGAGCTGGGTGGCCGCGGCATCACGGCGAACGTCGTGGCTCCGGGTTTCATCGAGACCGACATGACGGCGGAGCTGCCCGAAGAGACGCAGAAGCAGTACAAGGCGAGCATCCCCGCCGGGCGCTTCGCGACGCCCGACGAGGTCGCCGGCGTCGTCACCTGGCTGGCGAGCGACGAGTCCGGCTACATCTCCGGCGCCGTCATCCCCGTCGATGGCGGTCTCGGGATGGGGCACTGACCCTCATCTCGACGCCGCGGCGCTGATCAGCGCCGCGAGACGTTCGGGCACGGAGAACTGCGGCCAGTGTCCTGACCCGATGCGCACGACCTCGGCGTCTTCGATGGCGCGGTACTCCTCGGCGTACGGACCCCACTGCTCGAGCAGAGACTCCAGGGTCTCCTGGTCGAGCCCTCCCATGAGGAGCGTGGCGGGAACGCGGTAGCGGGCGTCTGCGGAGAGCGCGATCGGATCGGTCGGAACCCGCGCCGGAACGCTCAGCGCCAGGGGAGCCGTGCGCGCCCTCGTCGCCTCGTCGAGATCGTCGACGTCTTCGGGAGGGAAGAAGTCCCACCCGGGGAAGGGGACGACGCCGTCGATCGTCTCGAACTCGCTGATCCCCTGGCCGGGCGGCGGCGGCACCGTGTCGACGAAGACGACGCGAGACACCGCATCGGGCCGCGCATCGACGACGCCCCACGCGACGTTGCCGCCTCCGCTGTGGCCGACCACCACGACGGGGCCGTCCACGGCGTCGACCGCTGCGACGCCCGCCGCCACCCAGTCCGCGATGCCGATGTCAGCGGACTCGGAGGCCGGTGCGCCGACACCGGGCATGGTGAGGGGATGCACGCGGTGCCCCGCCCTTTCCAGGGCGGGGACCACCTCGTTCCAACTGGACGCGTCGAGCCAGAGACCGGGGATGAGGATGATGTCCATGCGCAGACCCTACGCGTCGCCTCCGACATCCGTGGAGCGTCCGGATCGTCCACCGCGTCCGCGACGGATCAGCGCGATCGCTCCGACCGCGATGAGCGCCAGGCCACCGAGGAGCATCCAGATCGGCACGCTCCCGCCCGTCGTCGCGAGTCCGCCGCCGTGCGGGGACCCGGGGGTTCCCGGGTCGACGGGCGTTCCGCCGCCGGACTTCGGGGTCGTCACCGCGGCGACATCGCTGGGCGACGACTCCTGTCCGAGCGAGTCCACCGCGGTCACGTGATAGCGGTAGGTGGTGCCGCCGACGAGGCCGGAGTCGACGAAGGACGTGCCCTCCGCGACGCTCGCGACCGCCACGCCGTCGCGGAAGACGCGGTAGCCGATCACCTCGGCGCGGCCGGTGGCCGCGGTCTTGAGCATTCCCGCCGTGCTCTGCCACTCGAGTCGCACGGAGGTAGGGGCTGTCGCGGTGGCCGTCAGGCCTGTCGGTGCGACGGGCGCGACGGCCGTCTCCGGCAGACCGACCCCGGTGGGTGACCACCAGTTGCCCGACACGACGATCAGGGACAGCATCCGGATGCTGTCGCCGAAGTACGTCGTGACGGGCTCGGCGGTGTTCGCCTCCCAGAGCGCGTCGAGCCACTCCTGGTTCCCGCCCTCGACCATCGCGCTCACCGTGAACGGCGCCGAGAACGCCAGGTCGGTCCACTCGTCCAGCGGCTGCCCCTCGAGGGAGTACCCCTGAGCGATGGCCGAGGGATCGCCGTGAGTCGCAGTCTGCAGCCACGAGTTCATCGTCGACAGCTGCTCCTGGGTGCGATCGTCGCCGGTGAGGAGATAGTCGGTGCCGAGGCGCCACGGCACGCGGCTGGCGTTCCAGTTGTACGCGCCGTCGTTGTCGTCCTCCAGGAATCCCGGATCCACCGGTCGGTACCCGGCCCCGTCGCGGATCGCGAAGTCGGGCAGCAGACCCGTCGTCGGGCTGAAGCGCGAGAAGAGGTCGTGAGACGCCGACTGCGTCGCGTCCACCACGTCGGTCCAGCGCGGGTTCCCCGTCGCCTTCGCGAAGTCCTTGAAGTGCTGGAGCATGAAGTCGGAGGTGCGCGTCGACCGGCCGAAGACGATCTCGTCCCTGGTCCAGTCGCCGAGGAGGATCACGTCATCCGTCGGATGGACCTCGCTCCTCAGGATCGCCGCCATGAGACGACGCGCCTCGGAGAGGTAGTCGAACGCCCCTCCGCTGCCCCACTGCGCGTCGGCCATGAGCAGCGCGTAGGCCATGTCGAGGTCGCCGTCCGATGCCGCGTCGTCGCCGTACTCCTCGCCCTCCTCGTCGACCTCCGTCGTGTTGACGATCGCCGTGCCGTCATCTCGCTGCTGCCAGGCCATCAGGTCGGGATCGACGCTGCTCGGGTGGGCCTTCGCGAAGCGCAGCAGCGCATCGAACAGGGTCTGCGCCTGCGGATCGTGCCCGGCCATGATCGCGGTGATGAGCATTCCGTAGCCGTTGGACTCCGACGTGGTCACCGCATCGGGGGCGTCTTCCCCCGCCTCGCCGTTGCCGTTGTAGTAGACGTAGTACTGGTCCGACTCGTAGGGGTTCTGCGTCAGATACGCGTCCTTCCACGCGTCGTAGAGGGAGGCGACCGTCGCATCCATCCGCTCCTGGCCCACGCCGGGACGCAGCGTCCCCGGTGCGTAGACCGTGTGCTGACCGAACGGGCGCTGCGGATCCGTCGTCGTGGGGTTCCGCGGGGTCGACACCGTCGCCGGGGTGCTCTTCGCCGACTCGTTGCCCGCGGCATCGTAGGCGCTGATCCGGTACTCGTAGGTCGTGCCCGGCTCGCGCCCCGCGTCCTGGAAGGTCGTCGTCGTGGTCCGCGCGACCAGTTCCCCGTCCCGGAAGACCTTGTACCCGGTCACCGCGACGTCGTCCACCGACGGCAGCCAGCTCACGTTCACCTGGAACGGCGACGCCGCCCTGAGGGTCACGCCGACGGGCGCCGACGGCGCCTTCTCGTCATCGGACGCCCGAGGCGGCGCGATGGCCACCGGCGCGGAGTTGTCCTTCGCGCCCACGGCGCGCACGACGAACTCGTAGCGCACCGTGGGGTCGTCGGAGATGGGCTGGACGAACGTGTACTGCTCCTTGCCGGTCTCGGCGGGGATGTACGCGCTCCAGTTCACGCCCACGCGGTCGTTCTTCTCGTAGATGCGATAACCCCGCACGGGCTCGACCGAAGCGGTCGGCGCCTTCCAGGAGAAGGACGCCGCGCCGTCGGCGATGCGCACGCTCGCGTCGCGCACCGGATCCGGGGTGCCGTCCGTGCGGGTGATCGAGTAGTGGTCGAACTCGCGCAGTCCGTCGGAGCCGGCGATCTCGTCCTCCTTGGCCGCCGTGTACGCGGTGAAGGACAGGGTGTCGCGCGACACGGAGAAGTCCACGAACATCTTCTTCTCCGGCTGGGCATTGATCGCCGCGAAAGAGGTGTCGCACCCTTCCGGCGTCTCGTAGAACTTGTTGCCGAGCGCGTTGGGCATCAGGTAGAGCACGCCGTTCGGATCCGTCACGTCGTACTGCACGACGATCTGACCGTTCTCATCCGTGATGGTGTCGACCGGGTGGCCGTCGCGCATCTGGTGGGAGCGCATGTACATGTGGTCGTGCGCCTCGAGCACCACGTCGACCGCCGTCTCCTGGAAGATCGGCACGAGCGTCTTCTCGTAGAACGCGACGCGGTCGGCCTCCCAGTTGCAGACGTTCTCTCCTGCGGAGTAGACGCCCTTGTGCAGGGACACGAACTTCCACCGCTTGTCGGTCTCGGCGACGGTGCGACGAAGCCAGTCGAGCTGCTTGCTGAACTGCGGATCGACCCAGGCGGTGTCACCGTTCTCGTCGAGTCCTCCGCCGTACTGAGAGTTGAACTGCATGAACAGGGCGTCGCCGTATTCGAACGAGTAGACCGAGCCCTCGTGGGCGCCGGTGCCCGCGGCATCCCGGGGCTCGTTGAAGTGGTTGAAGAAGTTGTTGTTCGGAAGGGTTCCCGAGTCCTCCACCTCGTGCCCGCCGAGGACCGGCACGTAGGGCACGGTGGCGAACTGGTCGGCGGCGCTGTTGAGCATCCACTGCCACTGCTCCTCGAGGTCGCCGTTGTCGACGAGGTCGCCCGTGACGAGGAGGAACTTCGGGTCGTCCACCTTCGCCGACGCCTTCTCGAAGGTGTCCTGCCACTCCAGGAAGCTCCCGAGATCGGAGGCCTGGGAATCGGATCCGAAGAGGAAGTGGAACGGCTCCGCGATCGCCGAGTCGGTCGTGAAGCTGCCGATCCCGCCCCAGCCGTTCGGTGTGCCGTCGCCGACGCGGTACACGTAGGAGGTTCCGGGGGAGAGCCCGTCTGCCGTGGCCTTGTGGCTCGCGTACTTCGTGGTGCGGCGCGCCTCACGGTCGCTCTCCGTCACGAACGTGTCGATGATCTCGCTCTTCCCGTCGAACTCGATCACGCCGTCGTCGGGGAACTTCTCGCCGTCGCGGGCGCCTGCGGGAGCGATCTGGACGTGCGTCGCGGTGACCTCGGGCGGGGTGTACCAGGCGAAGCTCATCGAGGTGCGGGTGTCGCCGTTGAAGTTCATCGAGAACGCGGTGGGTGTCTTCGCCAAGGTGCTGAAGCTCCAGACGATGTCGCGGACGGGGTAGACGCCGTCGGCACCCGCGATCGACGCGGCCGGAACCGTGACCGTGTAGCGGTGTCCGAATCCGAAGTCCCGGTGGGCGATCGACACGAGGTCGTCCTTCGCGGTCGGGACGACTCCGGATGCGGCGGCCCCGGTCTCGTCGACGATCGAGATGGAGGAGGCGTCGACGATCGAGACGTCCTTGTTGACGCGAAGGGTCACGGGTGCGGCGAGGTCGACGGTCGCTGCGGCATCGACCGGGGCCGTCTGCACGTCGACGGTCGGGATCACGAGCGGGGCGCCGTCGATCCGGTCACCCGTGATGCGGATGTTGCGGAGGAAGCTGTCGCCGTAGCCGCCGACGGTGGTGTTCTCGTCGGTGTTGGAGGGAGTGTCGGTGGCCTGCAGCCAGCGCAGGAACAGCGTCGAGGCCCCGGATGCGGCCGCGGGCAGCGGGACGTCGGTGAGGCGGCACGTGTCGTCAGGACAGGTGAAGGTGTGCGTCGCGGTCTTGATCGTGGAGTCGGGGACATCGGTCCAGGTGACCCGGTCGGTGCTCATCTGAACGACGAAGTCGCGAGGGCCCGAGCCCGAGGCGCTGTGCTCCGACGAGAGGGCGAGGTTCTCGAAACCGACGGAGGACAGCGAGGCCAGCCAGTACTTGGTGCCGGCGCCTCCGCCCCAGCCCTGCACGGAGATCGCGTTGCCGCGGTCGGCGTGGAAGCCGTACTCGCCGCGGGTGCCGACGCTGGTGAGAGCGGAGTGGTCGGCATAGGCGCCGTCGGTAGCCCAGAAGACGCCGTCGTCGCCGTCGTCGGTGAACGCCCACTCCGCCACGGAGTCGCGAGGGGCGGCGGGGGTGCGGAAGGACCACACGATGTCGGATGCCGGGGCGATGCCGTCCGCCGCTCCGGCCACCGCGGCGCGGGGCACGGTGACGGTGTATCCGCGTCCGGGCTGGAGCGGAGCGTGGGTCAGCGAGAGCTGGGTGCCGTTCGCGGTCGCGGCGACGTCGGCGACGGGGGAGCCGCCGTCATCGACGACCGATGCCGTCGCGCCCGATGCGAGCGCGATCGGCTTGTTGAACGTCACGGCGAGCGCAGCGTCCAGCGGCGCGTCGACGGCGCCGTTCAGCGGGGAGAGCGCGGTCGCGACGGTGGGCCGCTCGACCGGTGTGCCGGTGGATGTGCCGGATACCGAGATGTCGCGGATGCGGCTGGAGCCGGTCGCGCCGACGGTCGATCCGCTCGCGCTGGTGGTGGAGGTCACCACCCAGCGGATCGCGACGTCGGCGCGGTCGGCGGCGGATGCCGGCAGCGGGAGCGACGCGACGGAACCGCCGGTCGCGAAATCGGTGCCCACGGTGACGACGCCACCCGGCACGTCCTGCCAGGTGCTCTGGCCGTCGGTGCTGACCTGCACAGCGAAGTCGCGCGGCCCCGAACCGGACGAGCGCTGCTGTGAGGTGAGAGTGAGGTCGGCATAGCCACGGGTGTCCAGGGTGACCACCCACCCCTTGATGCCCACGCCGTCGTTCCAGCCCTGGTATCGCACCGAGCGCTCGGCTTCGTCGTAGGTGTAGGAGAGCAGCGGGTCGGTCGTGACGGGACGCAGGCTCGCCGCGGTGTCCGCGCCGCCCGTCGCGGTGAAGACGTTCGCGGCCGGGCTGGCGTCGACGACGGAGGGCGCCGTCGCGAAACGCCATTCCGCCACCGATTCGGGTCCGGCAGCCTGCGCGGTAGGAGCGATGAGTGCCGAGAGCGTGAGCGCCGCGGTGATCGCGGCCAGGGTGCGCACGACTCCGGAGCGGGAGAGCCGGAGCGGGTGCGTGGTGTCCGAGGAGGTCATCGAGTGTCCTTCGTGGGGCGGTCGACGGCAGCGACCTGTGAGGCGAGGGTGGATTTCGATAGTAAAGATCATTTACGATCTGTTACGGGAATGCTATCCACACACGAAGGCACGGGTCAATGACGAGAGACCGGACGAGAGGAGAGTTCATCCGCCGGCACGAAAGGCGCATCGGCCGTTCATCGGCCGGTACGGGACGCTACGGAAGTAGAGCGATGACCTCGCCGAGGTCCTGCGGGCCGATGACCAGGCTGGCGGCGGCGCGGACGGCCGGCTTCGCATTGAACGCGAGTCCGAGGCCCGCGGCCGCCATCATCCTCAGGTCGTTGGCGCCGTCGCCGATCGCGATCGTCGCGGACGATGGCACTCCGAGCTCCGCGGCCCATTCCCGCAGCGATGATGCCTTCGCTTCGGCGTCGACGATCTCGCCGTCCACGCGACCCGTCAGCGCTCCGTCGGAGACCTCGAGCCGATTGGCGCGCCAGCGGTCCACGCCGAGACCCGGAGCCACGTGGTCCAGGATCTCGTGGAATCCGCCGGACACGACGCCCACGACCCCGCCGCGTTCGTGCACTGCCGCCGTGAGCTCTCGGACTCCGGTCGTGGGCTCGATCCGGGCCAGAACCCGTTCGAACGACGACACCTCGACGCCCTGGAGGGCCGCGACGCGCGAGCGCAGGCTCGTGGCGAAATCGACCTCCCCGCGCATGGCCGCCTCGGTCGCCGCCTGCACCTCCTCGCGCCGTCCTGCTTCGTCGGCGAGCAGCTCGATCACCTCATTGCGGATGAGGGTGGAATCGGCATCGAGGACGACGAGGAAGCGCGCGGAGGTCACGGATTCGAGCCTAGCGACAGCCGCCGGGCTCGAACGCCGCATGACGTCAGCGGTCGACGAAGACGCCCTTGCCGACCACGGTGATCCCCGAGTCCGTGACGGTGAAGCCGCGGGCCAGGTCGCGTTCGCGGTCGACGCCGACCGTCGCGCCGTCGGCCAGAACAACGTTCTTGTCGAGGATCGCCCTGTGCACGCGGGCGCCGGCGCCCACGCGGACGTGATCGAACAGGACAGAGTCGGTGATGGTCGAGCCGCCTCCCGCGAGGGTCCACGGGCCGACCACGCTGCGTTCGACGTGCGTTCCGGAGAGCACGCAGCCGAGGGACACGATCGAGTCGATCGCGTTGCCGATGCGTCCGACCGAGTCGCGCACGAACTTCGCCGGCGGGGAGTTCACCGCCTGCGAGTGGATCGGCCACTCCATGTTGTAGAGGTTGAACACGGGCAGCGTGGAGATCAGGTCCATGTGCGCGTCGAAGAAGGAGTCGATCGTACCCACGTCCCGCCAGTACGAGCGGTCTCGCGGCGAGGAGCCCGGCACGTCGTTCTGCTTCATGTCGTAGTAGCCGGCCTCGCCCCGCTCGACGAAGTAGGGGACGATGTCGCCGCCCATGTCGTGGCCGGAGGTCGGGGACTCGCCGTCTGCCTCGACGGCGGCGATCAGCGCGTCGGCGTCGAAGATGTAGTTGCCCATCGACGCGAGGACCTCGTGCGGCGAGTCGTCGAGCCCCTCGGCATCCGTGGGCTTCTCCAGGAACTGCTTGATGCGTCCGGACTCGATGTCGGCGTCGATGACCCCGAACTGCGACGCGAGGGCCAGGGGCTGTCGGATGCCGGCGACCGTGGCCTTCGCGCCCGACGCGATGTGCGCGTCGAGCATCTGCTGGAAGTCCATCCGGTAGACGTGGTCGGCGCCGATGACGATCACGATGTCGGGCTTCTCGTCGTTGATCAGGTTGAGGCTCTGCAGGATCGCGTCGGCGGAGCCGGAGAACCAGCGCTTGCCGAGCCGCTGCTGGGCGGGCACCGAGGTGACGTACGAGTCGAGGAGGGCGGACATCCGCCAGGTCTGCGAGATGTGACGGTCGAGGCTGTGGGACTTGTACTGGGTGAGGACGACGATCTGTCTCAAGCCTGAATTTATGAGGTTCGAGATGGCGAAATCGATCAATCGGTACTGTCCGCCGAAGGGCACTGCAGGTTTTGCGCGGTCAGCCGTGAGGGGCATGAGACGCTTGCCCTCGCCGCCGGCGAGGATGATGCCGAAGATCTTCTTTGGAGCGGACATGGCTCCACCCTAGAGTGCCAATCCCTGCGTGTACTAGCGTTTCGCACATGCGAGTTGAAATGATCACGAAGGAGTATCCGCCGGAGATCTACGGCGGTGCTGGCGTGCACGTCGCGGAGCTCGTCACGGCTCTGCGAGAGAGCATCGAGGTGCGTGTCCGCGCCTTCGGCGCGCCCCGTGACGAACCGGGGACGTTCGCCTATCGGACCCCCTCGGAGCTCGCCGACGCGAACGCCGCGCTGCAGACGCTCGGCACCGATCTCGAGATCGTCTCGGCGATCGCCGACGCCGACCTCGTGCACAGTCACACCTGGTATGCGAACTTCGCCGGTCACATCGCCTCGCAGTTGCACGGCATCCCGCACGTGCTCACCGCGCACAGCCTCGAACCCCTCCGGCCATGGAAGGCCGAGCAGCTCGGCGGCGGCTACGCGGTGTCGAGCGGGATCGAGAAGCTCGCGTACGAGAACGCCGCCGCGGTGATCGCGGTGAGCGCCGGCATGCGCAACGACATCCTGCGGAGCTACCCGAACGTCGACCCCGCGAAGGTCCGCGTCATCCACAACGGCATCGACGTCGAGCGCTGGCGTCCGGTCCAGAACCCGGAGTTCCTGGCGTCGATCGGCATGGACCCGTCGAGGCCATCCGTGGTCTTCGTCGGACGCATCACACGTCAGAAGGGGCTGCCGTACCTGCTGCAGGCCGCAGGGCGGCTGCCCGCCGATGTTCAGCTGATCCTGTGCGCCGGCGCTCCGGACACTCCCGAGATCATGGCGGAGGTGCAGGAGGGCGTGCGCCTGCTGCAGCAGACCAGGGAGGGCGTCATCTGGATCGAGCGGATGCTGCCGCGTGACGAGCTCTCCGCGATCCTCACGGCGGCGACCACGTTCGTCTGCCCCTCGGTCTACGAGCCCCTCGGCATCGTGAACCTCGAGGCGATGGCGTGCGGCGCCGCCGTGGTCGGCACGGCGACCGGCGGCATCCCCGAGGTCGTCGCCGATGGTCGCACCGGACGCCTGGTCCCGATCGAGCAGGTGCAGGACGGCACCGGCACCCCCGTCGATCCGGAGAAGTACGTCGCAGACCTCGCCGCGGTGCTCACCGAGGTGGCGTCGGATCCGGCGAGGGCGAGGGAGTACGGCGAGGCCGGTCGCGCTCGTGCACGCGACGAGTTCAGCTGGGGTGCGATCGCCGACACCACGCGCGCGCTCTACGCGGAGCTGACGGACTGAGCAGATAGGCTGGCAGCATGCCAAGCGCTCTGGAATTCACCGACGTCGTCGTGCGCCGCGAGGGGCGCAACATCATCGATCACGTGACCTGGCAGGTCCAGGACGATCAGCGCTGGGTCGTCCTCGGGCCTAACGGGGCGGGCAAGACCACGCTCCTCCAGCTGGCCGACACGCTCATGCACCCGACCTCGGGAACGGTGACGGTGCTGGGGGAGACCCTGGGCCGCACGGACGTCTTCGAGGTGCGCCCGCGCATCGGATTCGCGTCGTCGGCGATGGCCAAGAGGGTGCCGAGGGACGAGACGGTGCTGAACACGGTCCTCACGGCGGCGTACTCGGTTCTCGGGCGCTGGAACGAGCTCTACGAGAGCATCGACGAGCGCCGTGCGCTGCGCGTCCTCGCCGAGTGGAAGCTGGATCACCTCGCCGACCGCACCTTCGGCACGCTGAGCGACGGCGAGCAGAAGCGCGTGCAGATCGCGCGCGCCGTGATGACCGATCCGGAGCTCCTGCTGCTGGACGAGCCGACCGCCTCTCTCGACCTCGGATCCCGCGAGGAGCTGCTGGGCCTGCTCAGCGGCTACGCCTCGTCGCCCACGACCCCGGCCATGCTCATGGTCACGCATCACGTCGAGGAGATCCCCGTCGGCTTCACCCACGTGATGCTGATCCGCGAGGGCAGGGTCGTCGCGGCAGGGCCGATCGCGGAGACCCTCACGGCCGAGTCCCTCACCGAGGCGTTCGGCATGCCGATCGTGCTCACCGAGGACGGCGGACGCTACGCCGCGCGCGCGGCATCCTGATCGCCCATCTGCTAAACTCGATCCTTGGTGCTCACCGCACCGCAGACTTCCCCGACTCTGGCACAATCCAGGGCATCAACTAAGGAATCCCATGAAGACTGACATCCACCCCGACTACAAGGCCGTCGTGTTCCGCGACCTCGGCTCGGGCGAGACCTTCCTCACCCGTTCGACCGTCACGAGCGACAAGACCATCGAGCTGGACGGCGTGGAGTACCCCGTCATCGACGTCGAGATCTCCTCGGCCTCGCACCCGTTCTACACGGGCAAGCAGCGCATCATGGACTCGGCCGGTCGCGTCGAGAAGTTCAACCAGCGCTTCAAGGGCTTCGGCGGTTCCTCCAAGTAAGGACCGCCGCGAAAGGCCCCGCTCTCCTCGGAGAGCGGGGCCTTCGTCATTGCGCCGGGGATCCGGTCAGATGTCGATGACGATGCGATCGCCGTCGATGGCGTTCGGCGGATCGCCTGGCGATGGTGCGGGTGCCGTCCGTCGGGTCTGGCGGTCGCGCTCCATGCCGGCCTCGTAGGCCGAGGGCATCCAGATCGCGTCGAAGGCTCCGCCGAATCCGCCGCCCGTGCCTTCGTACTTCTCCTCGACGGTCTTCTTCGACATCGTCCTGACGATCGCGAAGACGATCAGCCCCGGTCCCATGCCGGCGACCATGGCGACGTAGAACCAGCCGACGATGTCCTTCATGCGCCCAGGCTACGCGGGGCGCACGACGTCGGCATCCGTCGTGCGGGGGATTCTCAGCGGAGGCGGCGGCCCTGCGCGAGGTCGACGAGGTGCGACAGCACGGGGCCCGACCGCAGGCCGTTGTGCTCGTGCTCGCTGGTGACCCAGAGCTGCACGCCCGGCAGCAGCGCGGCCGTCTCGAGCGAGAACTCGAGGGGCACGTAGACGTCGTTCACGTACACCGCGGCCGCTCCGGTGGCGCCGGACGCGGCGATCGTGTCGGCGTCGTAGATCGACGGCCACTCGAACTCAGCGAGCTCCAGGACGACCTCACGCCACGGCTGGAACGCGGGGACGGTCTCCGTCCACTCGCGGCGGATGTGCTCGCCGGTGAACAGCGTGACGTCCTCGACGAAGTCGGCGGGCTCGACGCGCTCCGCCGACCACCGTGTCGCCTCACCGCTGGCGTAGCTCGACTCGTGGAACGCGAAGTAGAGCGGGTTGCGGCCGTCGAACGGCATGGCGTGCATCAGGTCGTAGCGGAAGGCGTTCGACGAGGGGTCCCGCTCCAGGAGCGACCAGAGGGTCTGCCAGCCGTCGTTCGTTCCCAGGGCGGAGCCCACGGAGCGCAGACGGGACGCCGAGACGACCTCGCCGTCCGGCAGGGTGATGCCACCCGCGGTCGCGAGGTCGACGAGGCGGCGCATCACGTCGCGGTGCTCCGGGAAGCGGCGGTAGTACTTCTCGGATGCGGTCCGCATCTTGTCGTAGCAGAGGGCGTACACCTCGTCGGCGGAGCGCGTGACGGTGCTGAGGCCGCCGGTGATGAAGACGTTCTCGAGGGATGCGGCATCCGTCGTCAGGTATGCGAGGGTCGTGAACCCGCCGAAGGACTGCCCGAGCACGCTCCAGGTCGCAGCACCCAGGTGCTCGCGCATCGCTTCGCAGTCGCGCACGATGGAGTCCGCACGCAGATGGGTGAGGTGCTCGGCGATGGCCGTCGAGCCGCGTTGCAGATCGGCGTCTCCCACCGGCGTCGACAGGCCCGTTCCGCGCTGGTCGATCATGACGACGCGGTGGTGGGCGAGTGCCTCGTCGAGCCACGCGGGGGCGGTCGACGAGTGGAACGGCCGCGGAGCCTCGTGGCCGGGGCCGCCCTGCAGGAAGACCAGGTAGGGGAGCGCCTCGCCGCCCTCGCGCGACACCACACGGGCGAACACGTCGATGGTGCGGGGATCGGACGGATCCGACCACACCAGGGGAACGGTGAGCGTGTGCTCTTCGACGGTCAGATCCAGCAGGCGACGGACAATGGTGCTCACCCGTCGAGCCTATCGTCCGCGATGACGGTAACACCGTCGAGAGCGACTACATCACGTTGCCGATGTAGGAGTACTTCACGAACACCTCGGAGGCGAGGCCCGATTCGTCGAGCACGCCCTGCACCGCGGTCATCATGTAGTTGCTGTCCCAGCCCATGTAGAGGAAGTGCGATTCGTCGAGCTGGTCCCAGTGGCCCTTCCACGCCATCTCCGCGTAGATCGGCCCGCCGTGCGTCGCGCAGTAGGAGAGGGCGGCCTCGCGCGTGTCGGTCCAGGCGCGTCGCATGACCCGGTTGAAGAGGTACTTGACGTCGGGCACCTCCCAGCGCTCTCCGCGGTACTCGACGTAGTCGAACTCCCGCTCCCAGCCGGCCGGCCAGCCACGTCGCCGCACGGCGTCGAGGATCGGGGTGAGGCCGTCGTCGTCGATCTCCGGCAGCGCAGGACGCGCCCAGATCCGCAGCAGATCGGAGGTGAGGAGGATCGTGCGCCGGGTGATGGCCGCGGTGCTCCAGGCCTCCGTGCGCTCGAGGTCGCGGGTCGCCGGCACGGAGCTGCGAGCGTAGGCCTCGGCCCGCTTCATCGGATAGGCCGCGCCGAAGACGCGCTCGGCGAGACGCGGCTCCAGGAGGGTGAGGTTGCCGAGCGTGGGGGCGAGCGCGCGGAGGCTGTTCTGCTCGTCGTCGCTGTAGTCGTCCCAGCCGCGGACGCCGTCGCCGGACCAGGTGTCGTGCGGCACGGCGGGCACGATCCGTTCGACGTCGTAGTCCTGGGGATTCTCGACGCCCTCCAGCCTGCCCAGCACGTACGCGGCGTGGGGGAGCTCGCTGTACTTGAGGACCGCGCTCACGCGCTCGTCCGACGGGGTGATGCGGGCGAACGCCCGGGCCAGCGCGTCGCGCCCCTCCGCACGCGCGCGGCAGAGTCGGGCGACCAGACGCTCGTTCGGCAGGTTGACCAGCGTGCGGCGCAGATAGAGGGTCTGGATCCACTCCAGGGTCTCGATGAGCTCGTCGCGGTCGATGAGCCCTCGGGAATGATCGCTGTAGACGCTCAGGACGAGCGGATACGCCGCGCGCCCGAACGTGTTCACGTATCCGAGCTGTCGCGAGATCTCCGCATCGGGCTCCCGAGAGGGATCGAGGAGGATGCCGTAGATCTCCGCGTAGTGGCGCCAGACCTCGGCATCCGACTGGAGATGCTCGACATCCACCCGGGGGAAGGACTGGCGGAACGCGCTGTACACGCCGTGCTCGCCGTTGGCCGCCACCTCGCGCCCCGTCGTCATCACGAGGTAGTGGCGCCAGAACGCGCCGATCGTCTCGCCGGTGTGCTGCTCGATCGGCAGCCAGAAGCGCGCCTCGACGTCGAGCTGCTCGGCGTGCGTGAGTCCCATCAGGATGTAGTTGTGGATGAGCTCGTGGTCGCGCAGCGGCTCCCCGGTGGAGTTCAGGCTCTCGAAGATCTGCTGCGCGTTCGCGTCGGCGCCGAGCGTGATCGAGACGTGCTCGAGGCGCTGTAGCCCGCGCCAGATGCGGGGCGCTTCGTCGACGTGCACCTGGCTGCGGAAGAAGGCGTAGTTGTCGTCGAAACGCGACTCCCGGTCGACGTCGTCGCGACGGTCGAGCACCACCGACTCGTACAGGTCGGCCCAGGCTTCGTGCGGACGGAGCCGCGTGCGGGAGGAGTCGTCGTCGCGGACGAGGACCGCGCTGAGCTCGGCGGCCAGCGCAGGGTCGGTGTCTCCGACCGCGTGGTGCAACGCGGCGACGAGCAGCATCAGCGTGGTGAGACGCTGCTGACCGTCGATGAGGATGAGATCGCCGTCGGCAGCCGTGTCGTGCGCCGAGAGGATGGACCCGATGAAGTGCCGGTGGCCGTGCTCCTGATCGGCGACTGCGCGGATGTCGCTGAGGAGGCGTTCGCATCCGCCGATGTCCCAGCGGTACTGGCGCTGGTACACGGGAACGACGATCGTGGTGGATCCGGCGGAGAGCCACTCGATCGTGTTGACAGCTGTCGCCTCGACGTTGGTGGCAGAGCTCATGGGAAAAAGTCTATTCGGTTATGCACGGCGACCCTCCGGTGCGCGATCAGGGCGCCCTGTTAGGCTTGCCTTATCAGGGCCTGTTAAAACGTGCTGGCCCCCGATGAAAGGATCTGGTTCAGATCATGGGATACATCAAGTCCGCAGCACTCGAGGACAAGGGCTTCGTCGTCCTCGACAGCTACAACCAGGAGCTCGACCCCCAGGAGTGGCTCGACATCGAGTACAACGACTGGAAGTCCTCGGGCGACACCCGTTTCGCGCCTCTCGCGAGCGCCAAGGGCGAGATCGAGTGCAACGGTTTCTGGAACCACAAGCCGCCGCGCACCGACAAGGACGGCGTGTGGATCGACTCGCAGACCGCCAAGGCGCCGAACCTCACGCGCCGCGCGCAGGAGCCGGGCGCCAACGTCGGCCGCTGCCGCGTGATCGAGCTGCAGCCGACCCCCTACGGCGAGTGCCTCTACAACCTCCACCAGGACGACAACAACCGTCTGAACCCCGACGGCACCGGCTGGGTCGTGCGCGGCTTCTTCAACCTCACCGATGACAAGGACAGCTTCTTCGTCCTCCGTGAGAACCGGACCGACCCGAGCATCGAGTACCGCATCGCCCTTCCGGCCGGCGCGCAGCTGATCGTCGACACCCAGCGCCTGTGGCACGCCGCCACGCACGTGGGCACCGACCCCCGCTACTGCCTGATCACCTCGTGGACCTCCGGTCCCGAGCTCGACGCCTACATCGAGAAGTACAACGGCACGCAGGACGTCCCGAACGTCGAGGTCCCCCAGGAGGTGCTCGAGGCGGGCTACGCCGAGCAGGCTCAGCGTGACGCCGCTCGCGCCGCCTACTACGCGGCCAAGGGCCAGCAGGTCAAGATGGCGATGAGCGAGGCCTGAGTCTCCGTCTCATCAAGAGGGCCCCGGTCGACATCGACCGGGGCCCTTTCTCTCTGTGAATCACATGCTTGTGATTTCTCCTGATCTGGGCGACAATAGGCGCACAACCGCATATTCTCGCCAGTTCTCGTGGTTCAGGTCGTTGGGGAAGACGCACCTGATGAAACGGAGAGATCATGGCGACGGCTTACGCACGCGGAGTGGTGTTCATCCACTCTGCGCCTCGCGCGCTCTGCCCGCACCTCGAGTGGGCAGTCGGACGCGCTATCGGGCGTGCGGTGAACTTCGACTGGACCGAGCAGCCGGTGCTCGACGGCGCCCGTCGCGCCGAGTTCTACTGGGACGGACCGGTCGGAACGGGTGCAGCTCTGGCGACCGCGATCCGCGGGTGGGAGCACCTCCGTTTCGAGGTGAGCGAAGATCCGACTCCTCGCAGCGACGGCGGCCGGTGGATGCACACGCCCGATCTCGGCATCCACTATGCGCAGACGGATGCCGCGGGCAACGTGGTGATCGGCGAGGACCGCATCCGCTACGCGATGGAGATCGCGGCGGGAAACGTGGCCGAGCTGCAGCGCGAACTCGACATCGCGCTCGGCTCGGCCTGGGACGAGGAGCTGGAGCCCTTCCGGCACGCGAGCGATGACGCCCGCGTGGTCTGGCTCCACAAGGTGGGCTAGCCCCATGCTCCGGAGACCTGGGATGGGAAGGCGTGAGTATCGGATGCCGGTGATTCGCCCCGGACGCTGAGAAGACGTATCCCCATCCTGAATGACGAGGACCCCGCCCCATCAAGGGACGGGGTCCTCGTCTGTCACACCACGGCCTCGTGCCGCAGCTCGCCGCGCTGAGGCGAGCCGTGTCGCACCTCGTCCCAGGCGAGGCGCAGCCGGTTCATCGCCTCCGCCGTGCGCTCGGGCGGGAGGGTGATGGGGATCCTCAGGCGCCTCTCGAGGACGCCCCCGGTCGTGAAGCGAGGGCCGGGCGGCAGGACGAGTCCGTGGGAGCGCGCCGCCAGGGACAGCGACGTCGAGATCGGCGCGCCGAGGTCGACCCAGGCGGAGAGGCCGCCGGGAGTGGGCGGCATCGTGATGCCCTCGAGCCCGATCAATCCCTCGGCCACCGCCGCTCGTCCGGCGCGCAGCCGGGTGCGGACGTGATCGGTGAGCGAAGGCATATCGGAGAGCAGCTCGACCGCGATGCACTGTTCGAGCAGCGCGGTGCCCAGCTCGAACGATGGACGGGTGGCGAGAAGCCTCGTGATCACCGCCCGATCAGCGCGGATCCACCCGACGCGCATGCCGCCCCAGGCGATCTTCGACATCGAGCCGACCGTGATCACCTCGGGGCTGAACGCCGCCATCGGGAGCGGGGACGAGCCGCGGTCGATGTCGAGCTCGGTCGTGGTCTCATCGACGATGAGCCGCGTGCCGGAGCTGCGCGCCGTGGTCGCGATGCGCGCCCGCTCCGGTTCCGGCAGTGTCGCACCGGTGGGGTTGTGGAAATCGGGGATCAGGTACGCGACGTGCGGACGGCTGCGCAGCAGCGTGTCGGTGAAGTGCCGGTGGTCCCAGCCGTCGGCATCGACCGGGGTCGGTACCAGCCGGTAGCCGTGACGGTGCAGCGCCTCCAGGGCGTGCGGGAAGGTGGGCTGCTCGACGAGCGCCCGCTCTCCGCGTCGGCCCATCGCCGCGAGGATGAGGTTCACGGCGTTCAGCGCGCCGGAGGTGATGATGATCTCGTCGGCATCGGTGTCGACGCCGCGTCGGGTGAACCGCTGCGCGACGGCGTGCCTGAGTTCGGGGAGGCCCTGCAGCGAGTACCCGCTGGTGCCGCGCATGGCCGCGAGACGGGGGAGCGAGCGGACGGTCGCGTCGTACAGCCCGGGAGTCGAGTCCATCGAGGCGATGGAGAGGTCGATGGCCGACTCGTCGTCGCCGCTCCTCGCCGACGGCGCGACGTTCGGAAGAGCCACCCTCGTGCTTCCGCCGTGCAGGCGCGTCACGAAGCCGTCGGTCTCCAGCAGCCCGTACACGCGGGTGGTTGTGGAACGCGAACGCCGCAGCTCGAGGGCGAGGGCGCGTTCGCTGGGCAGGCGTTCGCCGACGGTCAGACGCCCGTCGAGGATCAGGGCGCGGATCCGCTCGGCGAGGGCCGCGGCGGTGGCGCCGGCGACGTGCTGCGCGCCGAGCTGATCGACCAGACGAGATCCCATGCACCCAGCATGCCGCAAAGTGGCCTCGCGTCGTCAGGCCACTTCTCGTCGAGTGGCCTCCCTATCGGCCCTCACGGGCAGGCCACCATGGAGGGATGCTCCTCCGATCCGTCCTCCTCCCGATCACCGCCACGAGCCGGCGTGACCTCGTCGAGCGCATCGTGCAGCTCGTCCTCGGCCTCTTCCTCTACGGTGTGGCGCTGGGACTGATGGTGCGCGGCGGCATCGGCGTCTCGCCCTGGGATGTGCTCGCGCTCGGAGTCTCCGGCCGCACCGGGATCGGATACGGCGTCGTCACGAACCTCGTCGCGCTCGTCGTGCTGCTCCTGTGGATCCCGCTGCGACAGCGGGTCGGGCTGGGAACGGTCCTCAACGCCCTGCTGATCGGCCCCAGCGCCGACCTGACCCTCGCGCTCGTGCCCGCGCCGTCGTCGATCTGGGTGGGAGCGCCGATGTTCGTCGCCGGCCTCCTCCTGCTCGCGTTCGCCACAGGGCTGTACATCTCAGCCGACTTCGGTCCCGGACCGCGCGACGGCCTGATGACCGGGCTGGTGCGCAGGACCGGGTGGCGCGTGTGGATCGTCCGCACGCTCATCGAGGGCACCGTGCTCGTCGTCGGGTTCCTGCTCGGCGGACCGGTCGGAGTCGGCACCGTCCTCTTCGCCTTCGGAGTGGGGCCGCTCATCGGCTGGTTCCTGCCCTGGATGACGAGGGTGCGCACGACGCGTTCTCGCCGGCCGTCCCCGGCTTCGAGCCGCTAGACGCGGCGCCCACGACGAAGGCCCCCGGGAGATTCCCGAGGGCCTTCGTCGTGCGTCCTGTCGTCAGTCGGCGCTGGCGAAGACGGCGACGGCGTTGTGGCCGCCGAAGCCGAACGAGTTGCTGATGGCGATCTGAGGACCGTCGCCCAGCGGCTGCGGCTCGCCGGACAGCCGGAAGGGCACGGCCGGGTCGGGCTCGGTCATGTTGATCGTCGGAGGAGCGACGCGGTCGCGGAGCGCGAGCAGGGCGAAGATCGCTTCCAGCGCGCCGGTGCCGCCGAGCAGGTGCCCGGTCGAGGCCTTGGTCGCGGACACCGGGATCTCGTCGATCCGGTCGCCGAAGACCTTCTTGAGTGCCACGTACTCGTTGGGGTCGCCCACGGGGGTGGACGTGGCGTGCGCGTTGATGTGCGTCACCTGGTCGGCGGTGATGCCCGCCTCGCCGAGGGCGTGGGTGACAGCGCGGGCGGCGCCGTTGCCCTCGGGGTCGTTGCCGGTGATGTGGTATGCATCAGCCGTCACGCCACCTCCGAGGACGTAGCCGTAGATCTTGGCGCCGCGGGCCTTCGCGTGCTCCTCGGTCTCGAGGATGAGCACAGCAGCGCCCTCTCCCATGACGAAGCCGTCACGGTCGATGGCGCCAGGGCGCGATGCGGTCGCGGGGTCGTCGTTGCGACGCGAGAGCGCCTGCGCGGACGCGAACGACGCCATCGTGATCGGGTGGATGGCCGACTCGGCGCCGCCGGCGATCACGACGTCGGCGAGCCCTTCCTGCAGGTGATGGAAGGCGTGGATGATCGACTCGGTGCTGGAGGCGCAGGCGCTGACGACGGTCTGCGCGTAGGCGCGCGCCGAGAACTGCAGAGACAGGTTGCCCGCGGCCGCGTTCGGCATGAGCATCGGGACCGTGAGCGGCATGACGCGACGGGGCCCCTTCTCGCGCAGCGTGTCCCACGCGTCGAGGAGGGTCCAGAGGCCGCCGATGCCGGTGGCGAAGTCGACGCCGAGGCGCTCAGGGGCGACCTCGGGCGATCCGGCATCCTCCCACGCCTCGCGCGCGGCGATCAGGGCGAACTGGGAGGAGGGGTCGAGACGCTTCGCCTCGTGGCGGGGGAGCACTTCCTCGGGGCGGACGATCGCCTCTGCGGCGAAGGTCACGGGCAGCTCGTACTGCGCGACCCAGTCGTGCTCGAGGGTCCGGGTGCCGGAGACGCCTGCGAGGAGGTTGCTCCAGTTCTCGGGGGCGGTCCCGCCGATGGCGGAAGTGGCGCCGATGCCGGTGACGACGATGCGCTTGGTCATGGTGTGGTTCCTTGTCGTACGGGTTGCGTGCGAGGTGAGGGCAGGGGTGAGGATGCCACGCCCCGCGGGTGGCGGGGGTGGCATCCGTGCCCCGGGATTACTCCTGGCCTGCGACGATGAAGCTGACGGCGTCGCCGACGGTCTTCAGGTTCTTGACCTCGTCGTCGGGGATGGTGACGCCGAACTTCTCCTCGGCGTTGACGACGATCGTCATCATCGAGATCGAGTCGATGTCGAGGTCGTCGGTGAACGACTTCTCGAGGGCGACCTCGGAAGCGTTGATGCCGGTCTCGTCGGTGATCAGCTCTGCGAGGCCGGCGAGGACCTCATCGTTGGTGAAAGCCATGTGGTCTTCCTCTTTCTTGCGGGTTGTATTCGGAACCGTGGAACAGTCTAGGGAAGGTCGGGACGTTCTCAGGGGAGGACGACGACCTGCGCGGCGAAGACGAGGCCCGCGCCGAAGCCGATCTGCAGGGCGAGACCGCCGGACAGCTCGGGGTGCTCGGTCATCAACCGGTGGCTGGCGAGCGGGATGGATGCCGCGGACGTGTTGCCCGTGGTCTCGATGTCGCGGGCGATCACCGTGGTCTCCGGCAGCTTGAGCTGCTTGGCGAACTCGTCGATGATGCGCATGTTCGCCTGGTGAGGGATGAACGCCGCGATGTCGGACGGCTCGACGCCCGCCTTGTCCAGCGCCTCGCGGGCGACCTTGGCCATCTCCCACACGGCCCAGCGGAACACCGTCTGGCCCTCCTGGCGCAGCGTGGGCCAGGAGGACTCTCCGTCGCGGAACTCGGTCAGGGTGAAGTTCATGCCGACGGCATCCGCCTTCGAGCCGTCGGAGCCCCACACGGCGGGCGCGATCCCCGGGGTGTCGCTCGGGCCGATGAGCGCGGCGCCGGCGCCGTCGCCGAGGAGGAAGGAGATGCTCCGGTCGGTCGGGTCGACGATGTCGGAGAGCTTCTCGGTGCCGATCACCAGCGCGTAGCGTGCGGCGCCGGCGCGGATCAGCGCGTCGGCCTGTGCCACGGCGTAGGCGTAGCCGGCGCACGCGGCGTTGATGTCGTACGCGGCAGCGGGGTTGGCCCCGACGCGGTCGGCGACGATGGCCGACACCGACGGCGTCTGCTTCGGGTTGCTGATGGTCGCGACGATCACGAGGTCGACCTGATCAGCGGGGACGCCGGCCTTCTCGATCGCCTCGATGCCCGCAGCCGTCGCCAGATCGATCGCGTCGGTGCCCTTGTCGGCGCGCACGCGCGTGACGATGCCCGTGCGCTGACGGATCCACTCGTCGCTGGAGTCGATCGGCCCGACCAGGTCGTCGTTGGGCACGGCGTTCTCGCCGCGCGCCGCTCCATAGGAGTAGATGCGGGTGTAGGCCGGCCCGGTGAGCTGGTTCAGGGTGACGCTCATGCGGCTTCTCCGTTCAGCAGCGCGACGGCTGCATCGAGGTCTTCGGGGGTCTTCACGGCGACGGTCGGCACGCCGCGCAGTCCGCGCTTGGCGAGGCCGGTGAGCGCTCCGGCGGGCGTGAGCTCGATGAGACCGGTGATCCCCGCGTCGGCGAAGGATGCCATGCACAGGTCCCACCGCACGGGGGAGGACACCTGGTCGACGAGGTAGTCCAGCGCGGTCGCACCGTCGGTGACGACGGATCCGTCGCGGTTGGTCCACAGCGTGATGTTCGGGTCGGCGGCGTCGACGCCTTGGACGGCGTCGCGCAGCGCGGCCACGGCCGAGGCCATGTAGCTCGTGTGGAACGCGCCGGCGACCTGCAGGGCGATGACGCGGGTGCCGCGCAGAGGCTCCGCCGCGAGCGCGGCGAGGCTGTCGAGCGCACCCGCGGCCACGATCTGCCCTCCGCCGTTGTAGTTGGCCGGGGTGAGGCCGAGCTCCGCGAGACGGGCGAGGACGGCATCCTCGTCACCGCCGAGCACGGCGCTCATGCCGGTGGCCTCCTGGGCCGCGGCATCCGCCATCGCCCGGCCGCGGATGCCGACGAGCCGCATCGCGTCCGCAGCGGAGATCACTCCGGAGCCGACGAGTGCGGCGAGCTCTCCGACCGAGTGGCCGGCGATGCCGTCGGGCTGACGTCCGGAGCGCTCGAGCAGGGCGCGACCCGCGACGAGGGAGGCCGCGACGATCAGCGGCTGCGCGATGCGCGTGTCGCGGATGGTGTCTGCATCCGATTCCGTGCCGTGGGCGATGAGGTCGACCTGTGCCGCCTCGGAGTAGGCGGCGAGCTGCTCGGCGACGCCGTCGAGCTCGAGCCAGGGGGAGAGGAAGCCGGGAGTCTGAGAACCCTGTCCAGGGCAGGCGTAGACGATCACCTCCCCAGTCTGCCAACGATCACGCAGGAACGGTGGATGATCCATCACAAGATTCCGAAGATCCCTTGTGTGTGGCGTACAGCCTGGGGGCGGGTCAGCGGGTCGGTCGACGCAGCGGCGCGCGACGGCGCACCTGCTCGGCCGCGCCGATCGAGCCGAGGATCAGCGCCGTCTGCAGGATCAGCGCCTCGCGCGGACCCGTCGCGTCCCAGCCGATGACCTCGCTGACCCGCTTGAGCCGGTAGCGCACGGTATTCGGGTGCACGAAGAGCTCACGCGCCGTGGCCTCGAGAGAGCGACCGTTGTCGAGGTAGCTCCACAGGGTCGTGACGAGATCGGTCGAGTGCGCCTGCAGTGGTCGGTAGATCCGCTCGATCAGCGTCTGCTTCGCGAGCGGGTCGCCGGCGAGGGCGCGTTCTGGCAGCAGGTCGTCCGCCTCGACCGGGCGGGGGGCGTTGCGCCATGCCCGCGCGACGGCGAAGCCGGCGAGGGCTGCCCGAGCGCTCTGGCTGGCGTCGACGAGTGCCGCGACGGCCGGACCGAGCACGACGTATCCGGGGCCGAACGACGGCTCCAGCCTGGTGGCGATCTCCTGGAAGCCGAGCTCCTCGTCCTCGCCCTCCTGGCCCGCGATGCGGGCGCGGCCGAGCACCAGCACGAGGCGGGAGCCCTGCACGCCGATGAGCACGTCGACCGCGAGCTTGCGGGCGGTGCGCCGGACGAGATCGACGTCGAACTGCGGGGGAGTCGTGCCGACGAGGACGGCGACCTCGCCGTGACCGTGCCACCCGAGAGCCGCGATGCGGCTCGGGAGCTCCTCGTCGGCCTCGCCGGTGAGGATCGAGTCGACGACGAGCGCCTCCAGACGCGCGTCCCACAGGCCGCGCGCCTCCGCGGCGCGCGCGTAGACGTCGGCGGCGGCGAACGCGACGTCGCGCGAGTACAGCAGGATCGCCTCGCGCAGCAGGTCGCCCTTGCCCGCGACGCGCTCCTCGGTGACCTCGACGGTGACGCGGATCAGCTGCAGCGTCTGCTGCAGGCTGACGCTGCGCAGCAGCTCACGAGGAGCCGCGGCGAAGATGTCGGCCGCGATCCACGGCGTCGAGGTCGGATCGTCGTACCACTGGATGAACGAGGTGATGCCGGCCTGAGCCACCAGCCCGACCGCAGAGCGGCGGGCCGGTGGCATGTCGGCGTACCAGGGGAGGGTGTCCTCCAGGCGCTTGATCGTCACCGAGGCGATGTCGCCGGAGATCCGGCGCAGCCAGGTGAGCGTCGCGGCCTTGTCCATGCCGGTGGGAGACGAGTCTGTCACCGAAGGGCTCAGCTTTCGCCGCCCGCGTTGCCGCTGGTTCCGGCGTTCACGTTGTGCAGGTCGTACTTCTGGATCGCCTGCGCTGCGAGCGACCGGTCGACCTTGCCCTCCTCGGCCAGCGACTGCAGCGTGCGGACCACGATCGACGGACCGTCGATCTTGAAGTACCGGCGTGCGGCGGCGCGGGTGTCGGAGAAGCCGAAGTCGTCGGCGCCGAGCGTGGCGTAGCGGTTCGGGACCCACGGACGGATCTGGTCCTGCACGGCGTGCATGAAGTCGCTCACGGCGACGACCGGACCCTCGGCGCCCTGCAGCTTCTGGGTGAGGTAGGCCGTGCGGGGCTCCTCCTCCGGGTGCAGGAAGTTGTGCTCGTCGGCGGCGAGGCCGTCGCGGCGCAGCTCGGTCCACGAGGTGACCGACCACACGTCGGCGATCACGCCCCAGTCGTTCTTGAGCAGCTCCTGCGCCTCCAGCGCCCACGGCAGGCCGACCCCCGAGGCGAACAGCTGCGCGCGGGGGCCTTCGCCCTCGCCGGCGGACACGCGGTGGATGCCGCGCACGATGCCGTCGACGTCCACGTTCTCCGGCTCAGCCGGCTGCACGTAGGGCTCGTTGTACAGCGTGATGTAGTACATGACGTTCGGGTCGGGGTGCTTCCCGCCGTACATGCGCTCCAGGCCGTCGCGCACGATGTGGGCGATCTCGTAGCCGTACGCGGGGTCGTAGGACACCGTCGCCGGGTTGGTCGAGGCGAGCAGGTGCGAGTGGCCGTCCGCGTGCTGCAGGCCCTCGCCGGTCAGCGTGGTGCGGCCGGCCGTTGCGCCCATGATGAACCCGCGGGCCATCTGGTCGCCGGCTGCCCACTGGGCGTCGCCGGTGCGCTGGAAGCCGAACATCGAGTAGAAGATGTAGATCGGGATCAGCGGTTCGCCGTGCGTCGCGTAGGACGTGCCGATGCCGGTGAAGGCGGCCAGCGCTCCGGCCTCGTTGATGCCGACGTGCACGATCTGCCCCTGCGGGCTCTCCTTGTAGGCGAGGAGGAGCTCACGGTCGACCGAGGTGTAGTGCTGGCCGTTCGGGTTGTAGATCTTCGCGGTCGGGAAGTACGCGTCCATGCCGAAGGTGCGCGCCTCGTCGGGGATGATCGGCACGATGCGGTTGCCGAAGTCCTTCGAGCGGAGCAGATCCTTCAGCAGGCGGACGAACGCCATGGTGGTGGCGATCTCCTGCGTGCCGGAGCCCTTCTTCGGCAGGGCGTACGCGGTGTCGTCGGGCAGGGACAGGCCGACGTGCGTCGAACGACGCTCCGGGAGGAAGCCGCCGAGGTTGCGACGGCGCTCCAGCATGTACTGGATCGTCTCGTCCTGCGCCCCGGGGTTGTAGTACGGGGGAAGGTACGGGTTCTCCTCGAGCTGCGCGTCCGTGATCGGGATGTGCATCGTGTCGCGGAACGTCTTGAGGTTGTCCAGCGTCATCTTCTTCATCTGGTGGGTCGCGTTGCGGCCCTCGAAGTGGGGGCCGAGGCCGTAGCCCTTGACCGTCTTCGCCAGGATGACCGTGGGCTGGCCCTTGTGCTCGGCCGCCGCCTTGAAGGCCGCGTAGACCTTGCGGTAGTCGTGACCGCCGCGCTTGAGGTGCCAGATCTGGTCGTCGGTGTAGTCCGAGACCAGGGCGGCCGCACGCTCGTCCTTGCCGAAGAAGTGCTCGCGGATGTACGCGCCGGACTCGGCCTTGTACGTCTGGTAGTCGCCGTCGGGCGTGGCGTTCATGATGTTCAGCAGGGCGCCCTCGGTGTCGCGGGCGAGCAGGTCGTCCCACTCGCGGCCCCAGACCACCTTGATGACGTTCCAGCCGGCGCCGCGGAAGTACGACTCCAGCTCCTGGATGATCTTGCCGTTGCCGCGGACGGGGCCGTCGAGGCGCTGCAGGTTGCAGTTGATCACGAAGTTGAGGTTGTCCAGGCCCTCGTTGGCTGCGACCTGGAGCTGACCGCGGCTCTCGATCTCGTCCATCTCGCCGTCGCCGAGGAACGCCCACACCTGCGAGGACGAGGTGTCCTTGATGCCGCGGTTCTCCAGGTAACGGTTCGACATGGCCTGGTAGATCGCGTTGATCGGGCCCAGACCCATCGACACCGTCGGGAACTGCCAGTAGTCCTGCATCTGGCGGGGGTGCGGGTACGAGGGGATGCCGAACGGCGCACGCGACTGCTCCTGGCGGAACCCGTCGAGGTGCTCCTCCGTGAGGCGGCCTTCGAGGAAGGAACGCGCGTAGATGCCGGGGGAGGCGTGGCCCTGGATGAAGATCTGGTCGGCACCGCCGGGGTTGTCCGCACCGCGGAAGAAGTGGTTGAAGCCGACCTCGTACAGCGCGGCGGACGACGCGTAGGTCGAGATGTGACCGCCGACGCCGATGCCGGGGCGCTGTGCGCGGTGCACGGTCACGGCGGCGTTCCAGCGGATCCATGCGCGGTAGCGGCGCTCGATCTCCTCGTCGCCGGGGAACTCGGGCTCGTTCTCCGAGGCGATGGTGTTGATGTAGTCCGTCGTCGGGACCATCGGCACGCCCAGGTGCAGCTCCTTGGAGCGCTTGAGCAGGCTGAGCATGATCTCGCGGCCGCGGCCGTGGCCCTTCGCGTCGACGAGCTCGTCGAGCGACTGCTGCCACTCGCCGGTCTCCTCCGGATCGCTGTCGAGGGGGCCCTGGGAGTACGGATCCTGGTCGTGCACGGTCACGGGGGAGCCTTTCGTCAAGCTGGCAGGTCATGCCAATGAAACGGGAAGCGACGCGGGCAGCCTTGTCGGCTGTGCACAACGCGCGCCTCCCTCACCTTATCCCTCTTCCACGACACGGGCGCGCACCCGCCACCGGATAGACTGGCAGCACCAGGGCCTTTAGCTCAGCTGGTAGAGCGCCACGTTTACACCGTGGATGTCGTCGGTTCGATCCCGGCAGGGCCCACCTTTCTCCTCGGCTCGTCGGGTCCTGCACTCCCGCGGAGCCCGCCGTGGGTCGGCATCCTCAGGCGAAGGCGGCATCGACCGCGTTCTGCACGGAGCGGACGATCCGTGCCGGGATGCCGTGGCGTCCGCGCACGACCATGCGCAACGGCGGAGGTACGGGGAGGCCCGGGACCGGGCGGAGCCCTTCCAGACCCCTGTCCACGACGGGGAGCAGGATCGCTCCGAGGCCGGAACGTGCTGCGGACAGGCCGCCGGCGAGGTCGCCGACCTCGACGGCAGTGCGGAAGGCCCTCCCGTTCGCCGCCATGAGATCGAGGACGGCGGGGCGCATCACGCAGGGGGGATCGAACTGGATGAGCGGCACGGGCTCGTTCAGCGGCGCGGTCCACTCCGGGCCAGCGAACCACCCGAGTCGGAGCCGTCTCTGCGCCGGGCTGGGCTCTCCGATCTCGAGCACCACCGCGAGATCGAGGCGACCGGCCTCGAGCGCCTCGCTGACGCGTGCGGTGCGGTCCAGGCGGATCCTCACCTCCGTGTCGGGCGCGTCGCGTTTGAGCGTCGAGATGATCTCGGGGAGCATCTGCTCGGCCCCGTGCTCGGTGGAGCCGAGCACGAGAGTGCCGGTCTCATCGGGAACCCGCACGGTTCGGAGCACCTCATCGTGGAGGTCGACGATCCGGCGCGCTTCGGCGAGCAGGGACTCTCCGCGAGGGGTGAAGGCCATGAGGCGTCCGCTGCGTTCTACGAGCGGCGCTCCGACGACCTGCTCCAGGCGCCGTACGTGCTGGCTCACGGCCGACTGGCTGAGATGAAGGGCCGCCGCCGCTCTGTGGAATCCGCCGCATGATGCGATCGCCAGGAAGGAGCGCAGCGGGATGACGTCGAGGGTCTCCATGATCACACCCTAGTCCGATTGCCAAAGCTTATCGATCGCGATCAATAATCATTGTTGGACGGACGGGCCTCGCTGCGGAGAGCATCGGAACCATGAAGCTCCGAGCGACTCACATCATCCTCATCGTCGTGCTGTACGGACTCGGCTACCCCCTCGGCGCGATGGCGCTCGGCGAGCTGTCGGCGCCGTGGGTGCTGTCGATCCGATTCGTGCTGGCCGCCGCGCTCCTCGCCGGGGCGGCTGCATTCGGGCGTCGCCGGTGGCCACGCGGTCGGCAGTGGGGGCATGCGATCGTGGTCGGGCTGCTCACACAGGCCGTGCAATTCGGATGCGCGTACGAGGGGATGCGGGAGGGGGTCTCGCCGACGTTGACGGCGCTCGTTATCGCGATGAACCCGCTGGTGACGGCAGTGCTCACGGCATCGTGGCTCGGGGAGCGGCCGACCAGGCGGGGCGTCGTCGGGCTCGCTCTCGGACTCGTCGCCATCGGTGTCGCGTTCGCGGGGCGGGTCACGGCCACAGGCGTGGACGCGGCGCTGGTCCTGACGCTTCTGGCGCTCCTCGGCATGTCTGCGGGAGGGGTCTACCAGCAGCGATTCCTCGCGGCCACCGATCCGCTGCCTGCGAGCGCCGTCGGCCAGTTCGTCTCCGCGATGCCCATGCTGATCTGGGCGGCGGTGACGCCGCCCGATCTGGGCGACCCCGGGCTCGCGCTGGCGAGCATGGGCGCGATGATCGTGCTCAGCGCCGCCGTGGGCACCACGGTCTACATGGCGGCGGTGCGGCGGAGCGGCGCCGCCCGGGTGTCGCTGCTCTTCGCGGTGATCCCGTCGGTCGCTGCGCTCTTCGGCTGGCTCCTCCTGGGTCAGGTTCCGGGCCAGGGAGTGATCCTGGGTCTCGTGATCGGCGGGATCGCCTGCGCAGTGGGCGGGTCAGGCGACTCACGACGACGGCCGACCGCGATGGAGCACCCCATCTCAGCGGAGTCGCGGGCGCAGTGACATCCGACCTGCTTCGCGATTCTCCGGTCCGATCCGCTGGAGTCCACGGCCCCGGCACTGCGAGACTGACCGCATGGCAATCATCGAGAACTCGAAGCTCACGGTCGTCGGCGCGGGCAGCGTCGGTTCGAGCGTCGCGTACGCGGCCCTGATCCGCGGTTCCGCGCGCCACGTCGCTCTGTACGACATCGCGACCGAGAAGGTCGAGGCCGAGGTGCTCGATCTCGCGCACGGCACGCAGTTCACCGGGTCGAGCGACATCGTCGGCGGCAGCGACATCTCGGTGGCCGCCGGATCGCACGTCGTGGTGATCACGGCGGGGGCCAAGCAGAAGCCCGGGCAGACGCGGATGGAGCTCGCCGACGTGAACGCCGGCATCATCCGCGACATGCTTCCGAAGCTCATCGAGGTGGCGCCGAACGCCGTCTACGTCATCGTGACGAACCCCTGCGACGTGCTGACCGTGATCGCCCAGGAGGCGACAGGGCTTCCGCCGGAGCGGATCTTCTCCTCCGGCACCGTGCTCGACACCTCGCGTCTGCGGTGGAAGCTCGCCGAGCGCGCCGGCGTCTCCACAGGCAGCGTCCACGCGTACATCGTGGGCGAGCACGGCGACACGGAGTTCCCGCTCTGGTCGCACGCGACGATCGGCACGGTGCCCATCCTCGACTGGGAGACTCCGGAGCACCCGCGGCTCACTCTCGACGAGCTGCGCGGGATCGCGGTCGACGTCAGGGATGCCGCATACAAGGTGATCCAGGGAAAGGGCGCCACGAACTACGCGATCGGGCTCTCCAGCGCGCGGATCGTCGAGGCGATCCTCCGCGACGAGCACGCCGTGATGCCGGTGAGCACGGTGCTCCACGACTTCCACGGGATCGACGGCGTCGCTCTCTCCGTGCCGTCCATCGTGAGCGCGGCCGGAGCGGTTCCCGTCCGCAACACGACGTTCTCCCCGGAGGAACTGGAGCTGCTGAGGCTTTCGGCAGGTGCTCTGGCCTCAGCGGTGGACGACCTCCGCGGTTAGGCGTCGCGAGCAGGGCAGACGCGGCGGGGTACGATCGGCGCGGGGCCGCGTCGTCCGACACGAGATCGTCGTCCCGCCCGTGGCCCGCAGCGAGCATCGGAGGATCATGACCCGTCGCATCGTCATCAGCGGAGCATCCGGCCTGATCGGATCGGCGCTGGCAGCGTCGCTGCGCGCGGACGGGATCGAGGTGACGACCCTCGTGCGTCGTCCGCCGCGCGCCTCGCACGAGGTGCAGTGGAGCCCGGGAGAGGCGCCCCTCGACCCCGACGTGCTCTCCGGAGCGGAGGCCGTGGTGGCGCTCGGCGGAGCCAGCGTCGGCAGGCTGCCCTGGACGCCACGCTATCGCCGCGAGCTCCTTTCGTCGCGCCTGCGCCCGACGGAGACGATCGCCGCAGCGCTCCGTGCGCAGGGATCGGATGCTCCCGCCTTCGTGTCGGCCTCCGCGGTGGGGTACTACGGCTCAGCTCCGGGCGCCGTGCTCGACGAGTCCTCACGAGCGGGGAGCACCTTCCTCGCGGAACTGTGCGTGGCGTGGGAGGACGCCGCCCGTCGCGCAGGGGAGGGTGCGCGTGTGGCGCTGCTCCGCACGGCGCCGGTGATCCACCCGCGGGGAGTGCTCAAGCCGCTGATCGCGCTCACGAGACTCGGCGTCTCGGGGCCGCTGGGCACGGGCACGCAGATCTGGCCCTGGATCTCCCTCGACGACGAGGTGCGGGCCATCCGGCACACCATCGACGAGGGGCTCGCGGGGCCGGTGAACCTGACCGGACCGACCCCGGCCTCCGCGAACGACATCGGACGCGCGCTCGCCCGCAGGATGCACCGCCCGTTCTGGCTGCCCGCTCCCGCCTGGGCGCTTCGCCTCGCGCTGGGCCCCGCGGCCGATTCCCTGCTCCTCGGCGATGCGGACGTGCGTCCGCTCGCACTCGAGCGCTCGGGCTTCTCGTTCTCCCACGCGACGGCGGAGGATGCCGTGGAGCACGCGGTCTGAGCGTCAGTTCCCGTGCGGGTCGAGGCTGTTGAGGGTCGCGACCACCTGGTCGTAGTCACCCCGCGCCTCGCCGTAGCGAAGGAACTTCACGTTCTCTACCTGGATCTCGGTCGCGTCCGGCTGCGTCTCGATGAGCCCGACGACCTCGGAGACGAAGTCGTCGAGAGGCATCGCGAAGGCGCTGCTCTCCTGGCCGGGCATCAGCGCCGTGCGCACGGACGGCGGCTCGAGCTCGACGATCCGCACTCCGGTGCCGGCGAGCTGCAGGCGCACCGACTCGCTGAGCATGTGGATCGCCGCCTTCGTCGCGTTGTACGTCGGAGTGACGCGCAGGGGCGCGAACGCGAGTCCCGACGACACCGTCATGATCGTGGCGTCCGGTACCGCCCGCAGCTGCTCGATGAAGGCGGCGATGAGGCGGATCGGGCCGAGCAGGTTCGTCGTGACGGTCGCCTCGGCGGTTTCGAGGAAGCCCTCCGGCGTCGTCCAGTCCTCGACCCGCATGATGCCGGCCATCGTGACGAGCACGTTGAGGTCGGGGTGTGCGGCGATGACCTCCTCGGCGGCGGAGCGGATGCTGTCGGCATCCATCGTGTCGATCTCGACCGTGTGCAATTCGGGGGTCTCGGCGGCGATCGTCCGGAGCAGGTCGGCCCTGCGACCGCCGATGATCACGGTGTTGCCGCGTGCGCTGAGCGCCCTGGCGAGGGCGAGGCCGATCCCGCTGGTCGCCCCGGGGATGAAGATGGTGTTTCCGCTGATGTTCATGTTCCCAGCCTGCGGAGGTTCCCGCGGGCGTGGCAGAGAGCGCTCATCCATGGATCGGCGCTCCCTGGATGCGCACGGCGCAGACGGGGGATACTTCGGGAATGGATCGTGATGCCCTCGCCGACTTCCTGCTGCGACGCAGACAGGAGCTGAAGCCGTCGGACGTCGGTCTGAGCGAGGGGCCCCGGCGCCGCACCAGCGGACTGCGCCGCGAGGAGGTCGCGATGCTCGCCGCGATGTCCGCCGACTACTACGCGCGGCTCGAACAGCGCCGCGGCCCTCAGCCCAGCGTGCAGATGCTGTCCTCCCTCTCGCGGGCGCTCCGGCTCACGCCCGACGAACGCGACTACCTCTACCGGGTCAGCGGGCACAGTGCGCCGGATCGCGCCGTGTTCAGCGACTACGTCGCCCCGAGTCTGCTGCGCGTCATAGACCGCCTGAGCGACACCCCCGCTTTCGTCGTGTCCGTCCTCGACGAGGTGCTCGTGCAGAACGACGCCGCGCGTGCCCTGTTCGGCGACGCGAGCGCGCGGAAGGGCATGGAGCGCAGCGGGATCTACCGCTGGTTCGCCAGCCCCGAGGAGGAGCGCCGCATCTATCCGGTGCGGGATCACGAGCGTCACGGCCGCACTCTCGCGGCGTCGCTGCGCGCGGCGCACGGCACCTGGGGGCCGACGTCGCGCGCGGGGGAGATCGAACAGGCTCTGCGTGCCGTGAGCCCCGAGTTCGTCGACTACTGGGAGGACCACGAGGTCCGCCGGAGGTTCGAGGATCGGAAGACCGTCGTGCACCCGGATCTCGGCGAGATCGAGGTCGACTGCCAGGCCCTCCTCACGCCCGACGAGTCTCAGGCGCTCATCGTGCTGACCGCGGCGCCGGGCAGTGAGGCGGCGAGCAGACTCGATCTGCTCAGGGTGCTGGGGACGCAGACGATCCGCTCGTCGTGACGGCTGCGCGGTGGCCCTTCGGCAGACGCGGGATCCAGCAGGACACGTCGTTCCGGTACTCGTCGAACTCGGCGCCGAAGCGCGCGGAGAGGTCGGCCTCCTCCTGCGGTCTGACGAGGGTGTTCCAGATCAGTGAGCCGCACAGGGCGTAGGCGACGACCATCCAGGAACCGAGGGCGAGCCCGACGGCGACGCCCTGGGCGATGCCCGCTACCGCCATCGGATTGCGCACGTAGCGGTAAGGGCCGGAGATCACGAGATGCCGGGCCATATGCGCGGGCAGCGGTGTGCCCTCGCCCTTGACGAGCATCGAGACCGCCGACCAGATGCCGAGCGCTCCGGTCGCGACGAACAGCACGCCGCCGCCGATCCGCACGGCGACGGGGACGTCGACGGCGAGCATCCACCGGGATTCCAGAACGGAGATGCCCAGGGGCAGCACGCCGAGGAAGAGCACCCAGAACAGCAGCATCTGACGGAAGATCCGCACGGCGAGTCTGGTGCGGCCCTCATCGTCGGCCGTGCGGAACGCGAACGGCCCGCTGACGATCCATTCGACGGGAGCTCTGCCGCAGACGATGACGATGCCCGCCGCGATGGACCCCATCGCGGCGAGGGCCATGAGCAGTGCGCCCCATCCCGCCAGCGTCGTCGCCGTCGCATAGACCGCCATGCCCGCGGCCACCAACGCGGTCCACGGGACGACGATCCACACAGCCCAGCGGATGCCGCATGCGACGAGCGCCGAGGCGAGGACGAAGAGGGGGATGTCGGCGACGGCGATCACGGCAGCGGGGAGGTCGCCGAGCGTCGCGTGTCGCAGGGAGTCCGTCGTGAAGACCCCTACCCACCAGAGCGCTCCCAGGACCGCCTGAAGACCGAAGTACGCTCGCGCGCTCCCCGGGGCGACGCCGATGCCGGCGATCGTGATGCTGCTGATCTCAGGACTCCTCGTGCGTCCGCGGGTCGGCGCCGAACAGCCGGCCGTCCTGGCGCCCGAGCGCGGTGATCGCCTCGACCTCCGCCGCATCGAGCACCACGGAGCCCGCTGCGAGGTTGCCCGTCTGATGCTCGAGAGACGTCGCCTTGGGGATGGCGACGGTCTCGCGGGCGACATGCCAGGCGAGTACGGCCTGTGCGGCGCTGATGCCATGGGCCGCGGCGACCTCGACCACGACCGGCTCCGAGAGCAGGGCCGATCCCTTGCCCAACGGGCTCCAGGCCTGGGTGAGGATGCCGTGTTCACGGTGATAGGCGAGCTGCTCGGTCTGCGGGAAGTAGGGGTGGACCTCGATCTGGTTCACCACGGGGCGCACACCTGTCTCGCGCTCGATGCGCTCCAGATGCTCGGGGAGGAAGTTCGACACGCCGATCTGCCGCACCACGCCGCGCTGCTGTGCGTCGACCAGGGCCTGCCACGCCTCGACGTACTCGTCCTGGCTCGGGTTGGGCCAGTGGATCAGATGGAGGTCGGTGGTCTCCAGCCCGAGGCGGGAACGGCTCTCCTCGATGCTCGTCCGCGCCTTCGCCGTTGCATGATGACGACCAGGCAGCTTGGTCGTCACGATCACCTCGGAGCGATCGGCGCCGGACGCCGCCACTCCGCGCCCGACCGCGCCCTCGTTCTCGTAGTTGAACGCGGAGTCGATGAGGCGGTATCCGGCGCCGATCGCCGCGGCGACGGCATCCGATCCGGCATCTCCTCGCAGACCGTAGGTTCCGAGTCCGATCGCCGGCAGCTGGAATCCGTTGTGAGCGGTGAAGCGGTTCATGCCTTCAGCGTACGCTGGGGCCATGGACGACCAGAGATGCCCGTGCGGATCGGGGGATGTGCTCGGCGGATGCTGCGGCCCCCTGATCGCCGGCTCTCCCGCTCCGACGGCCGAACGACTGATGCGGTCACGCTACACGGCCTTCTCGCTCGGCGACACCGCGTATCTCCGCGCCTCCTGGCACGGCTCGACTAGACCCCCCGTGGTGGATCTGGAGCCGGGACTGCGCTGGCGACGGCTCCTGATCATCGACCGCGTCGCCGGCGGCCCCTTCGATCGCGAGGGCGTCGTCGAGTTCGAGGCGTTCTGGCAGCAGGGCGATGAGCGCGGATCGCTCCGCGAACGCAGCCGTTTCGTGAGGGAGGGGCGGCGTTGGCTGTACCTCGACGGAGAAGTGCAGTGAGAGACGTCGCACGCACCGACTAGATTTGAAGACGTGAACGCCAGCCCGGAACACCAGCGCATCCTGCTCGACGTCGCCGATCTCGATCGGCGCATCTCCCAGGCGGATCGTGCGCGCACGAAGCCGGTGCAGGGGCCGCGCATCACCGAGCTCGTCGCCATCCGTCAGGAGCAGCTGCGGGAGCTGACCACGCTCACCGGAACCCGCGACGATGTGCGGGTCGAGCTGACTCGTCTCGAGTCCGACGTGAAGCTGGTCGAGCAGAGGCGCGCCCGCGACGCCGAGCGTCTCGCCGCCGCGACGAACTCCAAGGAGGCGCAGGCACTCGAGCACGAGCTCGACAGCCTCGCCAGGCGCCAGAGCAACCTCGAAGACGCCGAGCTCGATGTGATGGGTCGTGTCGAGGAGGCGGATGCCGCGGTCGCCGCCCAGCAGGCGCTGCTGGACGCCACGACGGCGGAGGGCTCGGCGCTCACCGCGCAGGCGAAGGCCGACGTGGCGGCGGCCACCGAACTCGGCGAGCAGCTGGCGCGCGATCGTGCCGCGATCACCGAGCAGATCCCCGCGGCCCTACTGGCCGACTATGCGCGGCGCGCGGCGAACAGCGCGGGCGCCGCCCTTCTCACCCGCGGCACCTGCGAAGGATGCCGCATCCTGCTGCCCGGCACCGACCTCAACGACATCCGCCGTGCCGCGGAAGACGCCGTCGTGTCCTGCCCGGAGTGCGGATGCATCCTGGTGCGCACCGAGGAATCCGGGCTGTGATCTCCGCGCCACGAGCGCGACGGCGGTGACCTCGCGGCGTCCCCCCGAGCGCAGGATCGCCCTGGTGGCGACGGGCTCCGGCCGATACGTCGCGGTCGAGCTCGGCGACGATGACGTCGAGATCAGCAGGCACGAGCTCTCCGCGAGCGAGCTGCCCGGCTGGGTGGCCGCGCGCGAGGACGAGGCGACGCCGAGATGGATCCTCCGCCATGCCAGGGAGATCTATCCGATGCTCCTCGACGCCGGGGTGTTCCTCACCCGCACTCATGACCTGCTGCTGTGCCACGCGATCCTCCGCGACACGGACACGGTGGCGCGTCCCCTGGCGCCGTCGGCGTCCTGGGTGCGCCGTGAACCCTCGGACGACGCGCCTGCGCTGTTCGACGTGATGGAGCAGCACCCCGCAGAAGACCCGGTCGCCGACGCGCTGGATCAGTACCGGGCGCAGCGTCGGGTCATCGCCGACGGCCGCGACGGGCGCCTCCTGCTGCTCTGTGCGGCGGAGTCGGCCGGCGGGCTCATCGCCGAGGAGATGCGCGCGGCAGGACTCCCGTGGAACGAGGACGTCCATCGGGGGATCCTCGCGGACACGCTGGGGACGCGCCCCGTCGGGGGCGGTGTCCCGTCGCGCATGCTCGAGCTGGCCGACCGCGTCCGCGCGATCCTCGGCGACGCGACGCTGAACCTCGACAGCCAGCCGAAGCTCCTGCGCGCCCTGCACCGCGTGGGGGTGCAGGTCGAGTCGACGAACCGCTGGGAGCTCGCGCAGCACAGCCACGCCGTCGTCGAGCCCCTCCTCGCGTACAAGAAGCTCGCGCGTCTGCTCAGCGCCAACGGGTGGGCGTGGCTCTCCGAGTGGGTCCACGACGGGCGCTTCCGACCGATCTACATCCCCGGCGGCGTCGTCACGGGAAGGTGGGCGTCGGCCGGAGGGGGAGCGCTGCAGCTGCCGCGTATGCTCCGCACGGCGGTGCGCGCCGACGACGGGTGGATGCTCGTCGTCGCGGACGTCGCTCAGCTGGAGCCGAGGATGCTGGCCGCAATGGCCGGCGATCGGGCGATGGCGCGGGCGGCGCAGGGAAGCGACCTCTACGCGGGTGTCGTCGACTCCGGCGCCGTGGGGACGCGCGAAGAGGCGAAGTACGCCGTGCTCGGTGCGATGTACGGCGCGACGACGGGGGACAGCGGGCGACTGGTGCCGAGGCTCCGCAAGGTGTACCCGCGGGCGATGGCGCACGTCGACAAGGCGGCGAGGAAGGGCGAGGACGGCGGGGTCGTCTCGACCTGGCTCGGTCGCTCATCGCCGCGCCCGTCGGATGAGTGGTCGCGCATGCAGGCCAGAGCGACCGACGCCGACGTCGATCAGACGGAGGTCGCCCTCGCCCGCCGGCGCGCCCGCGACTGGGGCCGTTTCACCCGAAACTTCGTGGTCCAGGGCACGGCTGCCGAGTGGTCGCTGATCTGGCTCGCGGAGATCAGGCATCGGCTGAGGGACTTTCCGGAGTCGGAGGCGCCGGCGATCGCCTCGGGTCCCTTCGCGCGGCATCCGCATCTGGCGTTCTTCCTGCACGACGAAGTGATCCTGCACGTGCCCGCCGAGCAGGCGGAGGCCGCAGCCCAGGCCGTGCGCGAGGCTGCAGCGGTGGCGACCACTCGACTCTTCGGCGGCTTCCCCATCGACGTACCGCTCGATCTGCGGATCGCCGAATCCGCGGAGAAGTAGTCCCGGTAGACTGGACGGGCGAATGGGTCGACTGGACGGTCGCGTGGCGGGCAACCGCACCGAGGAACGTCCGGGCTCCTCAGGGCAGGACGGTGGGTAACGCCCACCCGGAGCAATCCGCGAGACAGTGCCACAGAGAGCAGACCGCCCCGCAAGGGGTAAGGGTGAAAGGGTGGTGTAAGAGACCACCGGGGGCCGTGGTGACACGGCCCGCCAGGTAAACCTCGTCCGGAGCAAGGTCAGACAGAGGATGTTGACGCGGCTCGCCGAGTCCTCGGGTAGACCGCTAGAGTGCCACGGCAACGTGTCGCCGAGAGAGATGGCCGTCGAAGGGGCGAAGAACCCCGGAACAGAACCCGGCGTACAGGTCGGCCCATTCGCACCCTGGATGCTGGTCTCTCCGCCGAGCCCGCGGTAGCGTGCGTCTATGTCGCACCGCACAGCCGCCACGTCGGCGCTTCTCGTCGCCTTGGCCACCGTCGTTCTCGTCGGGTGCACGGTTCCGGTGCCGGAGTCCGCGGAGACGCCGGCCGCGGTCGAACCGTCGCCGGAACCGACGGCGGACCCCGCGCTGACCGCCACGTCCGAGCCGGTCGACACCGGTTCCATCGATGGCGCCGAAGGAGAGGTCGTCTTCTACGAGGACGCACTCGTGGGCTATGAGGTCACCTATGGCGATCTGCTGGGCGCGATCGAGAAGCGTTTCGGCGTCGCCGGGCTGGCGTCCCTCAACGACATCACTCCGGAATCGATCGCTCCGGGCGATCGCCTCCTTCTCCGGAAGGGCGCCACCATGCCCGATATCAGCGGATGCGTCGGGCGGTCGAAGCTGGGATTCATGGACGGCGGCGGAATCGACGGACACTGGGTGTTCTGGACCGGTCCCGAACTGGTCGACCGCGGTCCGAGCGACACCGCCGACGGAACCGTGGCGAGGGATTCCGCCGGGCGCATCGTGTCGTACACGGTCGCGGAAGGCGACGGCGAGTTCGCGATCGGCGACCGGTTCTGCCTCGAACCGTACTCGTTCATGGAGTACAGCAATCTGGAGTGGCCGCTCAAGACCGGCGACCTCCTGCTGCTGGCGGTGGATCCCTCGGTCCTGTTCGAGGTGAAGCAGTAGCGGGGACTGGCACGACGAAGGCCCCGCTAGATTCAGCGGGGCCTTCGCGTGTCGTGTGGGTCGCTGACTCAGTCGCCGGCGAGGGATGCCGCGCCGATGATGCCGGAGTTGTTGCGGTGGATCGCCGGAACGATCGGCGTCTTCAGCTCGAGCAGCGGGAGGAAGTCGCCGGCGTTCTTGGAGACGCCGCCGCCGACCACGAACAGATCGGGGCTGAACAGGAACTCGATGTGCGAGTAGAAGGCCTGCAGCCGCTCCGCCCACTCGGACCAGCTCAGTCCTTCGCGCTCGCGTGCGGAGGTGGCTGCCCACTTCTCGACGGAGTCGTAGGTGCCGAAGTTCAGGTGTCCGAGTTCGGAGTTGGGGACGAGCACGCCGTCGTACAGGAACGCCGACCCGATGCCCGTGCCGAGGGTCGTGAGGAGCGTGAGGCCCTGGACGTCTCTGGCGGCGCCGTGGCGCGCCTCGGCGACGCCCGCGGCATCCGCGTCGTTCACGAACACGATGTTGCGACCGAGTCCGTCGCGGAAGAAGCGCTCGGCGTCGAAGTCGAGCCACTCCTTGGAGACGTTCGCCGCGGAGAGGGTCTTTCCGCGCTTGACGATGGCGGGGAAGGCCACGCCGAGCGGAAGGGTCGACTCGTGCACGTCGAGCGTCTTCAGGACCGTCTGCACGGCGACGAGGACGTCCTGCGGGGATGCGCCCTCGGGCGTGGGCACACGCACCCGGTCGGAAGCCATGGTTCCGTGTGAGAGGTCGACGAGTCCTGCCTTGATACCCGTGCCGCCGATATCGACGCCGATCGCTTTAGCCATGGTCGATAGCTTAGCGACCGGTGCCGTCGCCAGTAGGATCGATGACACCACGTGAAGAAGGGGATCGGCCATGACCAACGGCGATGAGAAGTACTGGTACAACCTGGAGACCGGTCAGGTCGAGTTCGGCATGATCTCGCCGTCCGTCGACCGCGTCGGACCGTTCGACACCGAGGCCGAGGCTGCGAACGCACCGGAGAAGCTCAAGGAGCGCTCGCGCGCCTGGGCCGAAGAGGAAGCCGCCGAGAACGGCTGGGACGCCGGCTCCGGCAAGGTCGCAGAGTAGCGATGGACAAGCAGCGGGATTTCGTCCTCCGGACGATCGAGGAACGCGGCGTCAAGTTCGTCAGGCTGTGGTTCACCGACGTGATCGGCACCCTGAAGTCCGTCGCGATCGCCCCGGCTGAGGTCGAGGGCGCTTTCGCCGAGGGAATCGGCTTCGACGGCTCGGCCATCGAGGGCCTCACCCGCAGCTATGAGTCAGATCTGCTCGCGCAGCCCGACCCGACGACCTTCCAGACCCTGCCGTGGCGCGGAGAGATCGACCCGACCGCGCGTATGTTCTGCGACATCACCACGCCGGACGGACGCCCCGCGGTGTCCGACCCCCGGCACGTGCTCAAGCGCACCCTCGCGAAGGCGGCGGACGCCGGATTCACGTTCTACACGCACCCGGAGATCGAGTTCTACCTTCTGAAGTCCTCGTCCTTCGGCCCGGACGGACCCGTTCCCGTCGACTCCGCTGGATACTTCGACAACGTGCCGGGCGGCACCGCGCACGACTTCCGTCGCCGTTCGGTGCGGATGCTGGAGGACCTCGGCATCTCGGTCGAGTTCAGCCACCACGAGGGCGGCCCCGGCCAGAACGAGATCGACCTGCGATACGCGGATGCGCTGACGATGGCCGACAACGTCATGACCTTCCGCACGGTCATCAAGGAGGTGGCCATCGAGCAGGGCGTCTACGCGACGTTCATGCCGAAGCCCCTCAGCGGCCAGCCCGGCAGCGGCATGCACACGCACATGTCGCTCTTCGAGGGCGAGCGCAACGCGTTCTACGAGGAGGGTGCGAAGTACCAGCTCTCCAAGACGGGACGCCACTTCATCGCCGGACTCCTCAGGCACGCCAACGAGATCGCTGCCGTCACGAACCAGTTCGTCAACTCGTACAAGCGGCTGTGGGGCGGAGACGAGGCTCCGAGCTTCGTCACCTGGGGCCACAACAACCGCTCCGCGCTCGTGCGAGTGCCGATGTACAAGCCGAACAAGGGCGGTTCCACTCGTGTGGAGTACCGCGCCCTCGACTCGGCGGCAAACCCCTACCTGGCGTACGCGCTCATGCTCGCCGCCGGCCTCAAGGGTATCGAGGAGGGCTACGAGCTGCCGCCAGAGGCCGAGGACAACGTGTGGTCCCTCAGCGACGCCGAGCGCCGTGCACTGGGCTACTCGGCCCTTCCAGCGAGCCTCGACCACGCCCTGGAGTACATGGAGAACTCCGAGCTCGTCGCGGAGACCCTGGGGGAGTCCGTCTTCAACTACGTGCTGCTGAACAAGCGCAAGGAGTGGGAGTCCTACCGCGGCCAGGTCACTCCGCTGGAGCTGAAGAACAACCTCGAGCTCCTCTGAGTCGCGCATGGCCCGTTCGGACGATTCCGTCTCGCTCTCCGCTCTGGCCAGGCTGGGCTTCGCCGAGCTCAGCGAGGCCGCGGCATCCCTCGCCGAGCTGTCGACCCTTCTCGGCATCGAGAGGGCGGAGCTGCTCGACGGAGCGGATGCCGCTGATCCCGACGCCGCCGTGCAGGGGATGCTCCATGTGGCCTGGCGCGACACCGTCGAACTGCGGGAGCTGCTGAGCGCACCGGAGACGCGGCGTCGCGCGTGGCAGGTGTTCGGCGCATCTCAGGGCTTCGCCGACTTCTTCCGACGACACCCCGAGCAGCTCGACGTGCTGCGGACGCCGGGGCACGCGCTGCCCTCGGCGTCCGATCTCCGTGGGCTGCTCCTCGACGCCGTCGGAGCCGAGGACGGGTTCGCGGCATCCGGAGACGACGCCGCGCTCGGGACTCTGCGCGTCGCGTACCGCCGCCACCTCGTGGCGATCGCGGCCTACGACCTCGGCCACCCCCGTCCCGTCGAGATCGTCGGAGACGTGGCAGCGGCTCTCGCCGACATCGCGGGGGCCGCTCTCGAGGCGTCACTCGCCATCGCGCGCACCCGGCTCGGAGCGACGCTGCGCACCGAGGACGTGGCGGCGACGCGACTGGCGATCATCGGCATGGGGAAGGCCGGAGCTCGAGAGCTGAACTACGTCAGCGACGTGGATGTGATCTTCGTCGGCGGCACGAAGGACGAGGACCTGGTCCCGGAGGCCAGGGCGATCGACATCGCGACGCGTCTCGCGCGCGAGACCATGCGAGGGCTCAGCGGGATCGAGGTCGAGCCCCCGCTCTGGGAGGTCGACGCGGCGCTCCGTCCCGAGGGCAAGCAGGGCGCGCTCGTGCGCTCCCTCGCCTCGCACCTGGCGTATTACGACCGATGGGCCAAGAGCTGGGAGTTCCAGGCCCTGCTGAAGGCGCGTCCCCTCGCCGGCGACGCCGAGCTCGGCGACGCGTACATCGAGGCCGTGCAGCCCAAGATCTGGTCGAGCGCGGCGCGGGAGAACTTCGTCGACAGCGTTCAGCGCATGCGCGAACGCGTGATGGAGCACATCGATCCGGAGGATGCGCCGTATCAGCTCAAACTCGGAGCAGGAGGCCTCCGAGACATCGAGTTCACCGTGCAGCTGCTGCAGCTGGTGCACGGGCTCACCGATCCGCACATCCGCACGCGCGGCACGCTGGAGAGCATCGACGCACTGGTCGAGGGCGGCTACATCGGTCGAGCGGAGGCCGCGACGTTCGCCGATGACTACCGCGTGCTGCGGCTGATGGAGCACCGCCTCCAGCTGAGGGAGCTCAGCCGAACCCATCTGATGCCCCGCACTCCCGCGGGGCTCCGCGTGCTCGCCCGCAGCACCGGCCTCGCGGAGTCCGGAGACGGCGTGTGGGCGCGATGGGAGAGCGTTCGTCGCGAGGTGCGCGAGATCCACATCCGCCTCTTCTACCGCCCTCTGCTCTCCGCCGTCGCCGCCCTGCCGGAGGAGGAGCGCACGCTCTCGACGGCGCAGGCGCACGACCGCCTCGCCGCCATCGGCTTCCGCGACCCCGCCGGCGCGCTCCGCCACATCGGCGCGCTCACGACCGGCCTCAGCCGCAAGGCGACCATCCAGCGGCACCTCATGCCGATCATGGTGCGGTGGTTCGCCGACGGCAGCGACCCCGACTACGCCCTGATCGCCTTCCGCCGGATCAGCGAGCGGCTCGGCGACACCCCCTGGTTCCTGCGGATGCTGCGCGACTCGTCCGGCGCTGCCGAGAGCCTCACGCGTCTGCTCTCCTCGTCGCGGTACGTGGGCGAGCTCATGGAGTGGATCCCCGAGTCCGTCGCCTGGCTCGACAGCACGGAGCTGCTGCGACCGCGCAGCGGGGCCGCGCTCGACGAGGAGGCCAGGGCGATCCAGACCCGCCACGAGAGCGTCGTCGATGCGCTGCGCGCCGTGCGGGCTCTGCGCCGCAGAGAACTGCTCCGAACAGCGATGGGGGCCGTGCTCGACGTCCTCACGATCGAGGAGGTCGCGACCTCCCTCACGGAGATCACCGACGCCGCCATCCAGGCCGCCCTCAGGGCGGTGCAGCGCGAGATCGTTCCAGAGGAGGGCGCGGCGCTCGACTTCGCCGTGATCGGCATGGGGCGTTTCGGCGGCGCGGAGCTCGGTTTCGGATCGGATGCCGACATCCTCTACGTGTACGACGCGAACGGCATCGACCCCGAACGCGCGCAGAAGCTCTCCACGCAGATCGTCGCCGGTCTCCGTGAGCACCTGACGGATCACCGGGTGCCGCTGGACCTCGACGCGGATCTTCGCCCTGAGGGGCGCAACGGCCCTGTGGTGCGCTCGATCGAGGCCTACGCCGAGTACTACCGGCGATGGTCGCTCTCGTGGGAGGCCCAGGCCCTGCTCAGGGCGCGCGGCGTCGCGGGGAGCGCAAAGCTGATCGCGAAGTTCACGAACCTCGCCGACAGCATCCGGTACCCGGAGGCGATCGACCTGCAGGGCACTCGTGAGATCAAGCGCATCAAGGCGCGGGTGGAGGGGGAGCGGCTGCCGCAGGGCGTCGACCCGCGGCGTCACCTCAAGCTCGGTCCTGGGACGCTCAGCGACGTCGAGTGGCTCGTGCAGCTGCTGCAGCTGCAGCATGCGCACGCCGTGCCCGCTCTGCGCACGACGTCGACCATCGCCGCGCTGGATGCGGCGGTGGATGCGGAGCTCGTGCCGGCGGCGTCAGCCGACCTGCTGCGGGCCGCGTGGCGCCTGTCCAGTCGGCTGCGTTCGGCGATCACCCTGTACACCGGGCAGACGAGCGACGTGCTGCCCGTCGAGCCGCGTCAGCTGGACGCACTGGGGATCCTGCTCGGATATCCGGAGAGATCGGCCTCCGTGCTCGAAGACGACTATCTCGGCGTCACCCGACGGGCGAGGAAAGCCTTCGAGGCGCTCTTCTACGGGTGAGTCCGGTTTGCTATCCGGGCTCGACTCGCGCAGGCTGGCCCCATGACGATCTCGAAGCTCGGTGTGATCTGGAATCCCTCGAAGATCGATGAGGAGCGGCTGCGCGCCGCGGTCTCGGAGACCATCACCGCGGAGGTTGTGTGGTGGGAGACGAGCGAAGACGACCCGGGGCGCGGGATGGCGTCCTCCGCGATCGACGAGGGCTGCGACGTCGTCGTCGCGGTCGGCGGCGACGGCACGGTCCGAGCGGTCGCAGAGGTGCTCGCAGGCACCGAGGTGGCGCTGGGCATCGTCCCGCAGGGCACGGGGAATCTGCTCGCGCGGAACCTCGGTGTGCCGCTCGACGACATCACCGCTGCGCTCGAGCGCGTGCAGGACGGCGAGCCCCGCAGCATCGACATCGGCTGGGTCGAGTTCGAGGGGGAGAAGCGCGCCTTCACCGTCATGGTCGGCTTCGGCGTCGATGCGCAGATGCTCGTGGAGACGAACGACGATCTGAAGGACCGTGCGGGCTGGCTCGCCTACGTCGAGGCCATGGGGCGGGCGCTGGCGGGCACGGAGATGACGGACATCACCCTCACGCTGGACGAGGGCGACGCTCAGGAGGTCCGTGGGCACACCATGATCATCGGCAACTGCGGCATGCTGCAGGGCGGCATCCGTCTGCTCCCGGATGCCGTGCTCGACGACGGGCAGCTGGATCTGCTGCTCGTGAGCGCCGACGGGGCGCTGCAGTGGCTCGACACCGTGAGGTCGGTCGTGTGGGACAACGGCATCCGGCGTCTCCTCGGCGGGGGCACGGAGGCGGTCAGCACGGAGTCGACTCGCCACGTGGCTGCGCAGACGATCTCGGTGACTCTGGATTCCCCTCAGCAGTTCGAGGTGGACGGCGAGGAGGTCGGCGAGGTCGCGTCCTTCGTCGCGACCGTGCAGCCGGGCGCTCTCATCGTGCGCTGACGGCGGGCGGCGTGGTCTTCCCGTCCTGAGCGGGGAAGAGCACCTTCTGGACGATGATGATGATGCTCGCCGCGACCGGGATCGCCACGAGGGCGCCGGCGATCCCGCCGAGGGCGCCACCGGCGACCGCGGCGATCACGACCAGCGAGCCGGGGACGGCGACCGCCTTGCTCATGATGCGCGGGGAGAGGACGTATGCCTCGATCTGCATGTAGATGAGGTAGTAGATGAAGGCGATGAGCGCCGTGACGGGGCTCACGACGAGGCAGATCAGCGAGTTGACGATGGACGCCGACAGCGTTCCGACGAGCGGGATCATCGATCCGATGAACGCGATCAGGGCCAGCAGAGCCGGCACCGGGGCGCCGATGATCGAGAGCACGATGAGGCTGAGGACGCCGTTCACCAGGGCGAGGCTCACCTGGCCGATGACGTAGCGGCCGACGGCGCCGGAGACGTCCTCGACGAGGCTGCTGAAGGTGTCGCGCTGGTAGGCGGGCACGAAGCGGGCGGCGACCTTCTTCATGCTGCGCAGGGAGGCCATGAAGTAGAGGGTCAGGATCAGCACGATCGTGACGCCGGTGAAGCCGCCGGCGATGCCGGTGCCCACGGCGAGCACGCCGCCGCCGATGTTGAGGAGGTTGCTGGGGTCCTTCACGAACTTGAGGACGGCGTCGGTCGCGTCCTGGAAGTTCGCGCCGAACTGCGCGGTGAGGTCCTTGTACCAGCCGGCGTGCTGGATGTCGCTCACCATCTTCGGACCGTTCTCGATCAGGTTGCTGATCTGGTCGACGAGGATCGGGACGATCGCCAGGATGATCCCCGCGAAGAGCAGCAGCACGATCGCGACGACGATCGCGACGGCGCCTGGGCGCGGAATCGAGAACCGCTTCTCAAGGAAGGTCACGATCGGATCGAGGCCGAGCGCGAGGAACACGGCGAACCCGATGTAGACGAGCACCGTTCCGAGCTGGGTGACGATGCCGCCCAGGGTCAGCGCGACGAGAACGCCGAGGGCCCCGAACAGGCCGAACACGAACGGGTTGATGCGCGAGATCGCGGCGGCGGCCGTCGTCGGCTGCGGCTGAGGGCGGGTGCCCTGATACGGCTGCGCCGTGTTCGTCGTCTCAGGCGTGGTGATCGGTCGACGGCGTCGCATCGTGCCCCCAGGTGTCGGTTCGGAACTGTCAGTTGAGCAGGCGCGCGCTCCGGAGTCAAGCCGGTTGCGCGGCGTCCGCTGCGGAGTGTCCGAGCCGCGTGGGAGAGTCTGAGCATGACCGCACTGCTGCTCCGTCCCTGGTCCGCGGAAGACCTCCCCCTCCTGACGCAGGCGAACACTCCGACGATGACGGCCCACCTCAACGGACCGGAGAGCGAGCAGGAGCTCGTCGACCGGCACGCCCGCTATCTGCGGCTGGGGGAGTCGGGAGAGGCGCGGATGTTCGTCATCGAGGATGACGGTGTGCCGCTCGGGTCGATCGGCTGGTGGAACGTCGACTGGCGGGGCTCAGCGGCCCTGGAGACGGGATGGTTCGTCCTCCCCGAGGCGCAGGGGCGCGGGGCGGCATCGGAGGCTCTCGCGCTGCTCGTGGTCGATGCGCGCGAGCACCGCGCGCGGCGCCGGTTCCTCACCGCGTTCCCCGGCGCCGAGAACGCCGCGTCGAACGGCGTCTGCCGGCGCAACGGCTTCGCCCTCGTCGGGACGATCACCGAGACCTTCCGGGGCGGCGAGCTCGTCATGAACGAATGGATGCTGGACCTGGGCGCCGTCGACGACTAGTCGTTGATCATTCGACAGGCTCGAGAGGCCGTCATCACAGCTCGCTCACGCGCTGCCGTGATGCGGACAGCTCCTCCGCTGCGCTCACGACGTCGGACGTCGCCGTATCCAGGAGCGCCTGAGCGGCCGAGGCATCCGCCGTCGCCCTGACGAGTCGATCGCGCATCCGTGCGAGCTCCGTCTCGAGCTCCTCGATCTGCGCAGGCAGCCGAGCGGTCAGAGCCTCGGCGTCCCGCACCGCCCTCCGCGCTGCGTGCTGCTGCTGTTCGGCGTGAGCAAGAGCCTTCTCCGCGTCGCTGACCGCACGTTCCGCATCCCTCCGCATCCGTCGCGCTCGCACCTCATCGAGAGGAGGGGCGGAAGCGGGCGCGGCATCCGACACTCCGCCCGCGACGACCGACTCCAGATCCACCGGGGCGGAGGGTTCGAGCTCTCGGATCAGCCGACCGGAAGCGACGGCCACCGCTGCATCCGGATCGAAGAACGCCGCGGTGAGTGTCTGCCGCACCGCTTCGGAGGTGGCTGGCGTGATGCGCTCGCCCTGCGCCGACGCCAGTGAGGTCGCTTCCGCAGCCAGGCGCTGAGTGAGTGCGCGACGTTCACGACCGAGGCTCGCCAGCGTCGCCGCGTCGAGGTCGGCCTGCGCGTCGCGGAGCTCCTGCGCCAACTGCAGTGCTTCACCGAGTTGGGAGGGGCGTTCGCGGGCGAACAGGTTCACGACCCACGCCGACACCGACGGCTTCTTGAGCGCGCGGATCCGATCGCCCGTGTCGCGATCGGCGGCCGCTGCCGCGAAGGCGTTCCGGGTCGCGACGAACTCGGCGGGTGGACCGGAGTACAGCGCGGCCGCCATCTCTGCGAAGTCGCGTGACGTCATCGGACGACGGGTGAGACGATCGGCGCGGCGCGGCAGATGTGGGCGGGCATCGATCGAGAGTACCGAGGAAACGTGAGCGCCGTCAGCCCTGTTCTTCGGGACCCTGGCGCAGACGGAAGAGCCCGCCCCGACGCAGGTCGGGACGGGCTCATCGTGAACGTCGGGCGATCAGACGCCGTAGTACAGCTCGAACTCGAACGGGTGCGGTCGCTGGGCCATCGGCAGGATCTCGTTCTCGTACTTGTAGGAGATCCAGGTCTCGATGAGCTCCTCGGTGAACACGCCGCCCTCGAGGAGGAAGGCGTGGTCCTCGCGCAGGGCCTCCAGCGAGTCCAGCAGCGAGTTCGGCACCTGCGGGATGTTCTTGGCCTCCTCGGGCGGGAGCTCGTAGAGGTCCTTGTCGACGGGCTCGTGCGGCTCGATGCGGTTCTTGATGCCGTCGAGGCCGGCCATGAGCTGCGCGGCGAAGGCGAGGTACGGGTTGCCGGAGGCGTCGGGCGCACGGAACTCGATGCGCTTCGCCTTCGGGTTGGAGCCCGTGATCGGGATGCGGATCGCGGCCGAGCGGTTTCCGGCCGAGTAGACCAGGTTGACCGGGGCCTCGAAGCCCTTGACCAGACGGTGGTAGCTGTTCAGGGTCGGGTTGGTGAAGGCGAGCAGCGCCGGAGCGTGCGCCAGGATGCCGCCGATGTACCAGCGCGCGATGTCGCTGAGCTGGCCGTAGCCGGCCTCGTCGTAGAAGAGCGGCTTGCCGTCGCTCCACAGCGACTGGTGGGTGTGCATGCCCGAGCCGTTGTCGCCGAAGAGCGGCTTCGGCATGAACGTCGCGGTCTTGCCCCACTGGTCGGCGGTGTTCTTGACGATGTACTTGAACTTCAGGATGTCGTCTGCCGCGTGCACCATGGTGTCGAAGCGGTAGTTGATCTCCTGCTGACCGGCGGTGCCCACCTCGTGGTGCGAGCGCTCGAGGATGAACCCGGCCTCGATGAGCTTGAGGGTGATGTCGTCGCGGAGGTCGGCCGTCTTGTCGACGGGGGAGACGGGGAAGTAGCCGCCCTTGTACGGCGTCTTGTTGCCGAGGTTGCCGCCCTCTTCCTCACGGCCGGTGTTCCACGCGGCCTCTTCGGAGTCGACCTTGTAGAAGCTCTCGCCCGCGGTGACGGAGTAGCGGACCTCGTCGAAGATGTAGAACTCGGCCTCGGGCGCGAAGAACGCGGTGTCGGCGATGCCGGTCGACGCGAGGTACTTCTCGGCGTTCTTGGCGACCTGACGTGGGTCCTTCGAGTAGATCTCTCCGGTGCGGGGGTTGTAGATGTCGAAGACCATGACGAGCGTGCTCGCCTCGCGGAACGGGTCGACATAGGCGGTCGTGACGTCAGGGATGAGCTGCATGTCGGACTCGTGGATGCTCGCGAAGCCGCGGATCGAGGAACCGTCGAACAGCTGGCCGTTGACGAAGAAGTCCTCGTCCACCGTGGATGCCGGGATGTTGAAGTGCTGCTGCACACCGGGGAGATCGGTGAAACGGATGTCAAGGAACTTGACGTCGTTCTCCGTGATGTAGCTCAGTACCTCGGACGAATCTTTGAACATGTACGACTCCTGTAATGCGGATCGATGGCTTCACGGCCATTCTGCACAGTACGGCTGGAGGATTTCTCCGGGGTGTCCGCTTTGTTTCGAGCTTGTTACGGCGGAGGCACCCGCGGACGCTGGGTAGGCTGGACAAGTGACGGATGCTGTGAACTCGTACCCCGGTGAACGACTCGGTCTTCCGGAGCAAGGTCCCGGGAGCATCGCCCGCCCCGGCCGGCGGATCGGCGCGCTGCTGATCGACTATGCGGCGGCGAGCATCATCGCGACGGCGTTCTTCGGATTCAACCAGTTCGCGCTGCCCTCGGAGGCCGGTCTCAGCCAGTTCGCGCCCATGGCCGTGTTCGCGGTGATGCAGATCCTCTTCATCCCCACCGCTGGCGGCAGCCCGGGGCACCGCATTCTCGGCATGCGTGTGGTTCCCTTCGCCGGCCCCGGCTGGGTCGGCCTGTGGCGCCCCGTCGTCCGCACGCTCCTGCTGGTCATCGTCATCCCCGCGGTGGTATGGGACGCCGATCAGCGAGGACTCCACGACAAGGCGTCAGGGCTGATGCTCATCCGCGCCTGACGCGGCTCACTCCTTGCCGCGGTTGCGGCGGCGCGCCTCTCGGGGAGCGCGTCCGCCCACGAAGGAGCGGGCGGGATCGACGACGTACCCCTGACGCAGCGCCTCGCGGCCGATGAGCATCCGGAACCCCATCTCGTCGCGGTTGCTCAGCGTGACCTCGGCGAGGACCTCGCGGTCGTGCAGGCGGATGAGCAGCTCGACGACGAAACGCTCCTGCGCGTGGCCAGAGGAGCTGCGGACGGCCCGCCGATCGTGCACGGGGCACTCCACCTCGACGGTGTCCTCCTGGCTGTCCTGCCAGGGCTTGACGCGGAATCGCACCCACTCCTCGCCGTCGCGCTCGAACTCGCGGATCTCGAAAGCGTGCAGCGATGAGGTGCGCGCGCCCGTGTCGATCTTGGCTTTCAACCAGTCGACGCCGAGATCGGGCAGGCTCACCCATTCTCGCCACCCGATAAGAGTGTTTGAATGGGATGTCTTACTCACCCGATACATCCTGGCAGGAAAACTTCGTGAAGATCGCTGTGCTCTCCCGTGCGCCGCAGGCGTACTCAACCCAACGACTCCGTGCAGCGGCACTCCAGCGCGGGCACAACGTCAAGGTGTTGAACACGCTGCGCTTCGCGATAGACCTCACGGCCGATGAACCGGACCTGCATTATCGGGGGCGTCAGCTCAGCGACTACGACGCGATCCTGCCGCGCATCGGCAACTCGATCACGTACTTCGGCACCGCCGTGGTGCGCCAGTTCGAGCAGATGGACGTGTACACGCCGAACACGGCGAACGGCATCTCCAGTGCGCGCGACAAGCTCCGCGCGAACCAGATCCTGTCGCGCCACAACATCGCGATGCCGCCGACCGCTTTCGTCCGCAATCGCGCCGACGTGCGCCCGGCGATCGAACGCGTGGGAGGCGCCCCCGTCGTGATCAAGCTCCTCGAGGGCACGCAGGGCATCGGGGTCATCCTCGCTCCGCAGGTCAAGGTCGCCGAGGCGATCATCGAGACCCTGCACTCGACGAAGCAGAACGTGCTGATCCAGAAGTTCATCTCGGAGAGCCGTGGCAAGGACATCCGCGCCCTCGTCGTGGGCGACCGCGTCGTGGCGGCCATGCGACGCTCGGCAGCCGGCGACGAGTTCCGGTCGAACGTGCACCGGGGCGGCTCAGTGGAGGCCATCGAGCTCGACCCCGTGTACGAGCGCGCCGCGGTGCGCTCGGCGCAGATCATGGGCCTGCGCGTCGCCGGAGTCGACATGCTGGAGGGCGAGGACGGCCCGCTCGTCATGGAGGTGAACTCCTCTCCGGGGCTCCAGGGCATCGAAACCGCCACGAAGCTCGACGTCGCGGGTGCGATCATCGACTACATCGCCGGCCAGGTCGCCTTCCCTGAGATCGACGTGCGACAGCGGCTCACCGTCTCGACCGGGTACGGAGTGGCAGAGCTCATGGTTCACGGGGCGGTGGATCTCGTGGGCAAGACGCTCGGCGAGGCGGGGCTGTGGGAGCGCGACATCACCGTGCTCACGCTGCACCGGGGTGTCAGCGTCATCCCCAACCCGCGCAAGCACGTGATCCTCGAGGCCGACGATCGGCTCTTCTGCTTCGGCAAGCTCGACGAGATGCGCTCCATGATCCCCGAGCGACGTCGGCGCCGTGCGAAGGTGCGTCGTCTGCCCCGCCAGCCGCTCTCCGAGTGAACGACGAAGCGCGGCCGCCCTCCTGACGAGGTGCGGCCGCGCTTCTTCGTGTGCGGGGCGTTCGATCAGCGCGGACGCTGCGAACGGACCTTGGTGGGGTCGATGCCCTTCGGGATCGGCAGCGAGGAGAGCGACTGGGAGACCGAGTCGATGCGGCGGATGACCGCGCCCATCGTCGCCTTGTCGATGGCCTTCGGAAGCTTCTTGATGGTCTTCGCCAGGTCGGCGATCGTGACGTCGTCGTCGCCATGGCCGACGTAGAGCACCGTGACGGGAACACCGTGCGCGACGCGCTCCGCCTTGCTGCGCTCATCGTTGACCAGGCGGGTGAGGCGTCCGCGAGAACCCTCGCCGACGACCACGACGCCGCCGCGTCCGACCGTGCGGTACACGGCATCCTGCGTCTTCGGGTTGATGCCCACCGGCGTCTCGGAGGCCTGCCAATTGCGGCCGAGGCTCGTGCTCAGCACATGACCCGTCGCGCCGGGCATGCCGTCGATCTTCTGGTACATGGCGGACGTCGACAGGCGCGTCATGAGGAACATCGCACCGAGGATGCCGAGCATGAGACCGGAGATGCCCCACAGGACCAGCGTCCAGATCTGGAACGGCGGGATGACGTATCCGGCGATCAGCCCGACGAGGACGCCGGCGACGAGGATGGCGATCTGCGCCCACGGAAGCCAGGGATAGATCTCACGGGTGAACTTGAAGAGGGACCTGATCTGGGAGAAGAACCCAGGACGCTTCTCAGGTGCGGACGCGCGGTTTGCCATGGGTATCAGCCTACCGATTCCCCGGTGCGTCCGATGTCCCGTTCGCGCCGGGCGGATTCCACTCTTCGTCCACAGCGGTCGATTCGCGACGGATCCATCCACATCACCCGCTTTCGCCACCACGGCGCTGGCGGATGCGCTGTCATGGTCGCATGGTGAGGGAGATGAACGCGGCGACCGGGCTGGTGCCCGGTGCGCACCGCGCGATCAGGGTGCTCGATGCGGACGAGGGGCCGTTCCGGGGCACGTTGGTCGCAGACGGCGAAAGGGTCGCCGTCTGCGCGGATGCGGCCGCGTTCAGCGGGTGGACGGGGTGGATGCTCGCGGGGAGCGATCATGTGGCCGGTCCGCTCGACCTCGTGCGTCGTGCCGACGGGCACGACGTGCTGCTGCCGTGGTGCACGGAGCGGATCTCGGCGTTTCTGGGGCGCCGAGCCGCTGCGGGCTCCACGCTCGCCCCTGGGGAGGTGAGCACCCTCGTGGCGAGTCTGCTGCGGGGTGTGGCGGAGTGCGGGGAGAGGATCGCCGAGGGGAGCGGCACCTGGTGGATCACGGACGGAGGTCGGCCGATGTTCGTGATCGGGGAGGGCGAGGACGTGCGGATCGCGACCGCGCGGATCGTCGAGCTGGTGCAGCGGGAATGCACCGACCGGGCGCTGGGGCGGCTGCTCTCCTCCGTGCAGGGTGGGCTCACGGAGGGGAGCAGCAGGCCGCGGATGCTGCCTCAGCTCCTCACGCGATGGGAGGCGGAGCTGTTCGAGCTCGCGGCGCCGAGGGCGCTCGACCGGGAAGTCCTGGCGCCAGAGAGGGTTCGCGACATCGAGATGCTCCGCGACGAGGACCCCCGCGCGCAGGTGTGGAGTCGGCGGGAACTCCGACGCGCCTCTGACGAGGGCGATGCGTCCAGGGGAGTAGGACGTGCCGTCCGCTCAGCTCTGGTGGGATGGGGGCGGGCTGCTTCCGGGACGATGGCCGACCTGCTTCTCCGTCTGCGACCTGACTCCGGCCGCGGTGTTGCGCGGGAGACAGGCGCTGGCTTGCGGAGCCGCATCGGTCGCGGGCGGCGTGACGACGGACAGAGTGACAAACGTCGGGAGGGCGACGGCGGACGGGTGCCGAGGCCCCAGCGGCGCCGAGCGCAGATGATCGCCGGTGTCGCCGCCGTGGCAGTCCTGGCCGTGGGGTTGCTGTGGCCCGCCGATGGCGCAGAGACGGTCGGTGCCGTGACACCGGAGACGCGGGTGTCCACTCCGCCGGAGTCCCCGGCCGCGACACCTGATGCACTTCCGCACAGCGCGCCGGAGTCGCCGGGCCCTGAAGAGGATCCGCTGGCGTCGGGTCCCGTGCTTCTCGACACGATCTCACAGTGCCTCGCTGAGTCCGATGCCGCGTGCACGGAGGCGGTGGCCGAAGGCTCAGCCGGTGTCGTCGATGCGCTGGCGGTCGCGCTGCGGGGCGAGGAGCGACCGGAACTCGCGCTGGTCGACGAGTACGGCGACGTCGCAGTGGTGCGGATGTCAGCGGTCGCAAGGGAGGATGGCGGTTCTCCCTCCGAGGGCGAGCGGATGCTCGTGCTCGTGCGCCTTAACGAGCACTGGCTGGTCCGCGACGTGTACGACGTCGCGGACCAGCCAGGGTGATGCTGTGATCAGGCTCCGAGGTCTGCCGCGAAGTTCGCCGCCTCGAGGCGGGCCTTGACCGCACCGAGGAAGCGAGCTGCGTCGGCGCCGTCGATGATCCGGTGGTCGTACGAGAGCGCGAGGTACACGTACGAACGGACGGCGATCGCATCGGCGCCGCCCACCTTCACGAGACCGGGGCGCTTGACGACGGTTCCGGTGCCGAGGATCGCGGACTGCGGCAGGAAGACCACCGGAGTGTCGAACAGCGCGCCGCGCGAACCGGTGTTGGTCAGCGTGAACGTGCCGCCGGCGAGCTCGTCGGGCTTCAGCTTGTTGTCGCGAGTGCGAGCAGCGAGGTCGGCGATCTCATGAGCGATCTGAGCGATGTTCTTCGACGCCGCGTCGCGCAGGACGGGAGTCAGCAGGCCGCGCTCGGTGTCGACCGCGATCGACAGGTTCTCGGTCGCCGGGTAGACGATCTGGTCGCCGTCGACCGTGGAGTTCACGATCGGGAAGGCGCGCAGAGCCTCGGCGGCGGCCAGGGCGAAGAACGGCAGGAAGGACAGCTTGTCGCCGGTCTTCTGCAGGAACGATCCCTTGACGCTGTCCCGATAGTCGGCGAGGGCCGTGACATCGACCTCGACAACCGTCGTCAGCTGGGCCGTCTGCTGCATCGAAGCGACAGCGCGCTCCGCGAGCACCTTGCGCAGACGCGACATCGGCTGCGTCGTACCGCGCAGCGGCGACACCTCGAGAGGAGCGGGAGCCGGAGCAGCGGGTGCGGCAGCGGCAGGCGCGGTGGCTGCGGCCTCGGCGGCCTTGAGCACGTCCTCCTTGCGGATGCGTCCTCCGACACCGGTGCCGGCGACGGTCGCGAGGTCGACACCCTGCTGCGAAGCGAGGCGGCGCACGAGCGGCGTCACGTAGACGTTGTCGTTCTCCGCAGCGGCCGGGGCCGGTGCGGCGGCGGGTGCCGGTGCGGCTGCAGGCGCCGGGGCAGCTGCGGGAGCGGGAGCCGGTGCGGCGGCGGGTGCCGGTGCGGCAGCGGGTGCCGGTGCGGCGGCGGGTGCAGGAGCCGCTGCAGGTGCCGGAGCAGCGGGCGCCGCGGCGGCGGGTGCTGCACCGGAGCCGACACGCGCGAGCACGGCGCCGACGGCGACGGTCTCGTCTTCACCGGCGACGATCTCCTGCAGGACGCCGGCGACCGGCGACGGGATCTCGGTGTCGACCTTGTCGGTCGAGATCTCGAGCAGGGCCTCATCGACCGCGACGGTGTCGCCGACCTGCTTCAGCCAGCGGGTGACGGTGCCCTCGGTGACGCTCTCGCCCAGTTCGGGGAGGACGATGTCGGTGGCGTCGCCAGCCGGTGCGGCAGGGGCCGCGGGTGCGGACGCAGCGGGTGCGGCCTCGGCCTGTGCACCGACGCTGGGGTCGGCCGGCTCGGGGGTCGCCTCTGCAGCAGGGGCCGCGGCTGCCGGGGCATCCGCGGTCGGTGCCGCGCCGCTGCCGTCGCCGATGCGCGCGAGAAGCGCGCCGACCTCGACGGTCTCGTCTTCGGCGACGAGGATCTCCTCGATCACGCCGGTGACAGGGGAGGGGATCTCGGTGTCGACCTTGTCGGTCGAGATCTCGAGCAGGCCCTCATCCGCCTGCACCGTGTCACCGACCTGCTTCAGCCAGCGGGTGACCGTACCCTCTGTGACGCTCTCACCGAGAGCGGGGAGGATCACGGATGTGCTCATGACGGAGTCTCCTTCAGGAAGTTGTATGACGCTTGTCTAGCTTAGTGAACTGCGCACCGGTTGGTGCTCAGAGAGCGTGGAGCGGCTTTCCGGCCAGCGCCAGGAAGGCTTCGCCCAGTGCCTCGCTCTGTGTGGGGTGGGCGTGGATCAGGGGGGCGATGTCCTCGGGGTGCGCCTCCCACGCGACGGCCAGCTGGCCCTCGGTGATGAGTTCGCCGACCCGGTCGCCGAGGAGGTGGACGCCGAGGACAGGGCCGTCCTTGAGGCGGACGACCTTGACGAGACCCCCGGTGCCGATGATCTCGCTCTTGCCGTTGCCGGCGAGGTTGTACTCGTAGGCGGCGACGGCATCCGCTCCGTGGGCGGCGATCGCCGCCTCCTCGGTGATGCCCACCGAGGCGACCTCGGGGCTCGAGTACGTGACCTTCGGGATCTGGACGTCCGGGACGTTCGCGGGCGACAAGCCCGCGATGCGCTCGGCGACCGCGATGCCCTGCTGGAAACCGCGGTGTGCGAGCTGCAGACCCGGGACGATGTCGCCGACGGCCCACACTCCGGGGACGCCGGTGCGGAGATCCTGGTCGACCGTGACGAATCCGCGGTCGAGGACGACGCCCGCCTCCTCGAACCCGAGGTCGGCGGTCACCGGACCGCGGCCGACCGCGACGAGGAGGTAGTCGGCGGTGAACTCCTTGCCGTCTTCGAGCGTGACGGTCACAGAGGCGTCGTCCTGCACGGCGGTCTGGAAGCGGATGCCGAGGGAGTACTGGATCCCGCGGCGGCGGAATGCGCGCTCCAGGCCCTTGCTGAGCGCGATGTCCTCGTTGGGGACGAGGTGCGGGAGCGCCTCGATGATCGTGACCTCGGCGCCGAACGAGCGCCACACGCTGGCGAACTCGACGCCGATCACGCCGCCGCCGAGGATCAGCACCTTCTCGGGGATGACGTCGAGGGAGAGCGCCTGCTCGCTCGTCAGGATGCGTCCGCCGATCTCGAGACCGGGGAGGGTCCTGCTGTACGAGCCGGTCGCGAGGATCACGTCCGCGCCGACGTACACGTCGTCGCCGACGCTCACCGAGCGATCGGCGTTGAGGCGCCCGGCGCCGGCCACCGTCGTGATGCCGCGGGCCTTGACGAGGCCCTCGAGGCCCTTGTACTTCTTCGCGACGATGCCTTCGCGGTATGCGCGGACGCCCGCCGGGTCGATGCCGTCGAGCGACGCCGAGATGCCGACGTGCGCGGCCCCTCGTACGTGCTCCGCCACCTCGGCGGCGTGCAGCAGCGCCTTGGTGGGGATGCACCCGCGGTGCAGGCAGGTGCCGCCGACCTTGTCCTTCTCGATCAGGGCGACGGACTTGCCGAGCTCGCTGGCGCGCAGGGCTGCGGCGTACCCGCCGCTGCCGCCACCGAGGACGACGATGTCGAAGGTGTGGGTTGTCATGATCTTGCCTCCGGGTGGGATGCGTCGGCGAAGGCGATGATCGATCGGACCATCGCCCCCGTTGGGCCCTTCTCAGTGAAGCCGTAGGGTGCGCCGTTGTGCTCGCTGGAGCCGGCGATGTCGAGGTGGACCCACGGAATGCGCGGGGCGTCCTCGGCGTCGGACACGCGGCCGACGAAGCGCTGAAGGAAGAGCCCGGCGAAGGAGGCTCCGCCCATGCGATCGCTCATGTTCGCGTTCTGCAGGTCGGCGATGGGGGAGTCGAGCGAGTCCTCCATGTAGGCGGGGAGGGGCATGTGCCACGCCGGCTCGTCCACGGCATCCGCTGCGGCCAGGAACTCCGCGACGGTGTCGTCGTCTCCGAACACGCCGGTGTGCCGATGGCCGAGCGCGGCGATGATGGCGCCGGTGAGGGTCGCGACGTCGATGATGACATCGGGGTGCTCGCGGCTCGCGGCGACCAGGCCGTCGGCCAGCACGAGGCGACCTTCCGCATCGGTGTTGTTCACCTCGACCGTCGTGCCGTCGAGGATCCGCAGGATGTCGCCGGGGCGGATCGCCCGTCCTGAGGGCATGTTGTCGGTGATGCACAGCCAGGCGGTCACACGAACGGGAAGGCCGAGCTTCGCGATGGCCCGCAGCGCGGCGAGGCTGGTCGCGGCTCCCGCCATGTCGAACTTCATCCCGACCATGGAGGCGGCGGGCTTGAGGGAGAGGCCTCCGGTGTCGAAGGTGATGCCCTTGCCGACGAGGGCGATGTGGCGCGCCGCGTCGGCGGGGGAGTAATCGAGGCGCACGAGGCGCGGCGGCCGGTCCGATCCCTGGCCCACGCCGAGGATGCCGCCGAAGCCCTGCTCGGCCAGCGCCTTCTCGTCGAGGATCTCCACGGAGACCTCGAGCCCATCGACGCTGTCGGCGGCGCTCTGGGCGAGTTGCGCGGGGCTCTGCCACTCGGCGGGCACCAGCACGAGGTCCTTGACGAGCGCGACGGCCTCGCCGACGGCTGCGGCGCGCGCCACGGCGGCATCGTCGAGCTCAGCGTGAAGCAGAACGGTGCTCGCCCGCGGCTTCGGGGGATCGGCCTTGTACCCGTCGAACCGGTGGCCTCCGAGCACGGCGCCCTCTGCCGCGGCATCCGCGAACTCCTCGAGCCCCGGCGCCAGTGCGACCGAGACGGTCGCGAACCCCGTGAGCGTGCGCAGTGCGGCACCGACGGCGTTGCGCACGGCGAGCGCGTTCGGGTTCTTCCCGGCGCCCACCACCGCGAACGGCACCGTCGTCACCTGGGGTGCGTGCACCCGCGCGAAGGCGGAAGCGCCACCCGTGAAGCCGATGCCCTGCAGCGAGTCCGCGAGGCCGGGGAAGCCGGCGAGCGACTCTGCGGAGTCGGAGATGTCGGGCACGACGAGCACTGCGGCATCTGCAGCGCTTCCGGGGAACTGATCTGAGGTGCGCGAGAGCGCGGGAAGCGTCATGCCTCCATCCTAGAGAGCACGGAGGCCGGGGGCGTGTGGTGGCGCCGCCGCGTGTTCGCTCTGAGCAATACCCGTGCCGCCCCCTCGTCCGACGCGGCTCGTAGCATGGAGATATGCCCTTCTCCGGAGACATCCTCGAACGCGTCGCCAACGCGCCGGCAGTGCCGCGCGGCCTTCCTCTGGTGATGCTCCTGACCGGATTCACCGACGCGGGCAGCGCCGTCTCCGGACTCATCGACCACCTCCGTGAGACGGCCGATCTCCAGCCCGTCGTCGTGTTCGACAACGACGCACTCCTCGACTACCGGGCGCGTCGCCCCGTGATCTCCTTCGATCAGGACCACCTGACCGAGTTCCGACCCGCTCGGCTCGAGCTCTCTCTCGCCACGGATGCGCTCGGGCAGAAGTTCCTGCTCCTCTCCGGCTACGAGCCCGACTTCGCCTGGAACGAGTTCGCGCGCACCGTCCTCGAGCTCGCGACCGAGTACGAGGTCTCCGGCGTCAGCTGGGTGCACTCGATCGCCATGCCCGTGCCGCACACGCGTCCGATCGGCACGACGGTGAGCGGCAACCGACGCGACCTCACCGTCGCGCACTCGGTGTGGCGCCCCCGCACGCAGGTTCCGGCGACCGCGGGGCATCTGCTCGAGTTCCGGTTCGCCGAGCGCGGTGATCGCGTAGTCGGCTTCGTCCTGCTGGTTCCGCACTACCTCGCAGAGACCGAGAACCCGGATGCCGTGATCACGGCGGCCGAGCGTCTGATGGCCGCGACGGGGCTGGTGCTGATGCTCGACGAGGTGCGCGCGCGCCGGGAGGACTACATCACCCGGGTCGACGAGCAGGTCCTCGGCAACGACGAGCTGCAGCAGATGGTGCACAACCTGGAGCGCCGCTACGACGCCTACATGGCGGGGCGCGACCCGGAGGACGACTCCTACGACGAGGGCGGATTCAGCGAACGCGACCTGCCCAGCGCCGATGAGCTCGCCGCGGAGCTGGAGAGATATCTGGCCTCGCGGCCGTCGGGCGATGACGACAAGCAGGGTCGAGGCTGACGATACGCGGTATGTTCCGCACCGAATGCAGCCGCACACCCGTACGTGTGCGATACTAGGACTCTGACCCGTTGTCAATCAGTCTTTTCGGAGGCTGGACTTGACAAGGGTCTTACTAGTGTCCGAAAGTTCCGGGGCGTTTCAGCGGCCCCGTGAAAGGCGAAACGTGACTCCTGCCACGACAAACAAATCCCGGACGAAGAAGACCGCCGTCGAACCGGAGATCGACGCCCAGGTCGACGAGACGCCCGAGAAGCCCGCGCCCAAGACCGCTGCGCAGCGTGCCGCGGCGAAGCGCGCTCCTGCCAAGAAGAAGAAGTCGGATGACATCGTCGAAGACGACGATGCCCCCGTCGCCGGCGCGGCCGAGGAGGCCGACGAGGACGACGACGACGCGAAGCCGAAGTTCACCGAGCCGCTGCCGACCGGCGCGATCGTCATCTCCTCGAACGACGACGAGGACGTCCCGGTCTACTCCACGCAGATCACCGGGGCGACGGCCGACCCCGTCAAGGACTACCTGAAGCAGATCGGAAAGGTCGCGCTGCTGAACGCGGCCGAAGAGGTCGAGCTCGCGATGCGCATCGAGGCCGGTCTGTTCGCCGAGGAGAAGCTCGCCGCGATGACCGCGGCGGAGAAGACCAGCCAGCTCGGACTCGACCTGCAGTGGGTCGCCCGTGACGGTCAGCGTGCGAAGAGCCACCTGCTCGGCGCCAACCTCCGCCTCGTCGTCTCGCTCGCCAAGCGCTACACCGGTCGCGGCATGCAGTTCCTGGATCTGATCCAGGAGGGCAACCTCGGCCTGATCCGCGCGGTCGAGAAGTTCGACTACACCAAGGGCTTCAAGTTCTCGACGTACGCCACCTGGTGGATCCGTCAGGCGATCACCCGCGCGATGGCCGACCAGGCCCGCACCATCCGCATCCCGGTGCACATGGTCGAGGTCATCAACAAGCTCGCCCGTGTCCAGCGTCAGATGCTGCAGGACCTCGGCAGGGAGCCCACTCCCGAGGAGCTCAGCCGCGAGCTCGACATGACGCCCGAGAAGGTCGTCGAGGTGCAGAAGTACGGCCGAGAGCCGATCTCCCTGCACACGCCGCTCGGTGAGGACGGCGACAGCGAGTTCGGCGACCTGATCGAGGACACCGAGGCCGTGGTCCCCGCTGACGCGGTCGGCTTCACGATGCTGCAGCGTCAGCTCGAGCAGCTGCTCGACTCTCTCTCCGAGCGCGAGGCCGGCGTGATCCGGATGCGCTTCGGCCTCGGCGACGGACAGCCGAAGACCCTCGACCAGATCGGCGACACCTTCGGCGTGACGCGTGAGCGCATCCGCCAGATCGAGTCGAAGACCATGGCCAAGCTGCGGCACCCGAGCCGGTCGCAGTCGCTGCGGGACTACCTCGAATGATGACGGGCGCACCTCAGGCGCGCTCGGCAGGCATCCGCTACGTCTTCCCCGTCCTGGCGGGCAAGCTCGCCCGGTTCGCCACGCGTCTGCGCGGCGGCGGATCGGCGTTTCCGGGGTACCTGACGAACAGACTCGCGCCGACGCTGCTTCCCACGCTCGCCGGACAGTTCCGGTACGGCGTCGTGTTCGTGCTCGGTTCCAACGGCAAGACCACGACGACGCACATGATCAGCGAGGTGCTGCGTGCACACGGTCTGACCGTGTTCACGAACCCGACGGGCGCGAATCTGCCGCAGGGCGTCACCAGCGCGCTGCTCGCTGATGCGACGCTCACCGGCCGCATCCGTGCCGACGTCGCCGTGCTCGAGATCGACGAGGGCTACGCAGCGGATCTCGCGGATCGGCTCTCGCCGTCCGTGATCCTCTCGCTGAACGTGCAGGTCGACCAGCTGTACCGCTTCTACGAGACCGAGCGCGTGGCCGACATGATGCTCGAGGCGTCGAAGCGCGCCACCGGTCATGTCATCGTGAACCGCGACGACCCGTACCTGAGCAAGATCGACACGAGCGCGATGCGCGGTGAGGTGTCGTTCTTCGGCGTCTCGCCCGAGCTCGTCGCGGCCTCAGCCCACGGCCTCGCGAATGCCGCGGACACCCGGAGCGGCAACGCCGGAATCCTCGACCACGACGCCTTCGCCGAGGTCGTCAGCGCCCGTGGTCGTGATGTGGTCGTCCGCGTCGACGGTGTGGACGCCGAGATCACCCTCCCCGCCCGCGGCCTGCACTACGCGGCCGACGCGGCCGCCGCGCTGACCGTGGCGTCGCGAGTCCTCGGACCCGACTTCACGGTGGAGAGCGCCGCGAAGGGCTTCGCGCAGATGGCGCCCGCGTACGGACGCGGCGAGGTCATCCCGCTCCGCCGCGACCCGGCGGGCGAGCAGGTCGAGTTCGTCATGTTCAAGAACGCGCCCAGCCTGCAGATGAACCTGGATGCGCTGGAGGGGGCCCCCGAGCGCGCCCTCATCGCGATCGACGAGGGCACCCCCGACGTCTCCTGGCTGTACGACGTCGACTTCGACGTGGTGAAGCGCATCGACGTCGTGACCGGGGAGAAGGCGTACCAGCTCGCTCTCAGCCTCGAGCACGCCGGCGTCGAGATCGGCGTCGTCGAGCCCGACATGGAGAAGGCCGTGGCGCTCATGCGGGCGCTCGAGCCCGCGGCCTCTGGCCGCCAGACCTGGTTCGTCAACTACGAGCTGATGATGATCGGGCGCAGGCTGCTCGGTCACGGAGATCAGGAGATTGCGCGCCGATGACCGACACCGTGCGAATCGTCCAGCTCTATCCGGTGGAGCTCGGCATCACTGGCGACCGCGGCAACGTGCGTGCCCTGCAGGTGCGTCTGGAGCGCGCCGGAGTGCCCGTCGACGTCGTCCGCGTCGGCATCGGGGAGGCACTCCCCGCGGATGCCGACATCATCGTGCTCGGCAACGGCCCCCTCTCCGCCATGCGCATCGTCGCAGACGACCTCCGGGCGCGCGCCGCGGAGCTCGAGAAGTTCGTCGAGGCTGGCCGTTCGCTCTTCGCGATCGGCGCGTCCGCCGAGCTCCTCAGCGAGGGCGTCGATCTGCTCGACGGTGAGATCCTGGACGGCCTCGGCCTGTTCCCGTTCCGTGTGGCGCGCACGCGCGACCGCAACGTCGGATACATCATCGCCGACGCCCCGTTCGGTCGAGTCATCGGATTCGAGGACCACGCCTCCCGCTGGACCCTCGGCCCGCAGGCCGAGGCCGCAGGCACCGTGGTGGCGGGCAAGGGCAGCTTCTCTCTTGACGGCGCGGCCGGCGAGATCGTCCGCAGGGGAGAGTCCTACGCGTCCAACGTGCAGGGTCCGGCTCTTCCGCTGAATCCGCAGTGGTCCGACGCGATCCTCACCGCGGTGACCGCACGGCGCGGCATCGCGTGGTCCGCCGGCGATGCGCACACGCATCTGAACGAGTACGCAGACGGAGCCCGCGCGGCCATCGAGCACCTCGTTCACAGCAAGGACTTCAGCACGATCGGTCTGTGATGATCAGCAGCGCGCTTCCCCGGGCGGTGATCTCGCGATCGGCGCTCACCGCATCCGCGGCGGCCGCTGTCGCCGCAGGAGGCCGAGTGGCTGATCTGCGCTCCGATGCCTGGGGGCACGGCATCCTCTCCGTCGCCCACGCGGTGACGATGGCGGGAGCCGAAGCGGTGCTCGTCGACTCGGCGAGTCAGGCCGAAGCCCTGTCCCTGGAGGGCATCGGCGCGGTCGTCGGCATCGAGCCCGACATCGACTCCGCGCGGCTCTACGGGCTGCCGGACGATGACGGCGTGCTGCTCACCGATCCCGTGATGCGGCTGGCAGGCCGCGTGATGTCGACCAAGAGGCTCAGACCCGGTGATGCCGTGTCCTACGGGTACACCCACCGCGCGACCGCGCACACCGTGGTCGCGCTGGTGACCGGCGGATACGCGCAGGGGATCGTGCGAGCGCTCGGCAACAGAGCCCACGTCGAGGTCGACGGCAGAGAACGGCCCATCGTCGGCCGGGTGGCGATGGATGTCTGCGTCGTCGACCTGCAGGGCGAGGACGTCCCCGTGGGCACAGAGGTGACATACTTCGGCGGCCGAGGTCCTGCCGGACCCGCCCTCGCCGGGTGGAGATCGGTGACGGGGCTCTCCGTCGCGGAGCTCGTGACGGTCGCAGGGTCCCACGCCGAGAGGGAGTGGGAGTCATGACCCGTCCGCAGCTGCGACTGAGCAGCGCCCGCTTCATCGCGAACATCGACGCGGTGCAGGAGCGCATCTCGCCGTCCGAGCTGATGCTCGTGATGAAGGACGACGCCTACGGGCACGGAATCACCTGGGCCGTGGAGACCGCGGCGCGCACGAGCGTGGAGTGGTTCGGCAGCTACGACGTCCGCGGAGGTCTCGAGATCCGTCGCATCCTCGAGCGCCCAGCGCGCGTGTTCGCCTGGGCGACGGCGACGGATGACGAGATCGACGACGCGCTCCTGCAGCGGATCGACCTCGGGGTGGGCACCGATGAGTACCTCGGCCGGATCATCGCCAGGGCCGTCGCCCTCGGACTCCGCGCGCGCATCCACCTGAAGATCGACACCGGGCTGCACCGCAACGGCGTGCTGCCCGAGGACTGGGCTGCGGTCGTGGAGCGCGCCCGTGCGGCCGAAGCCTCCGGTGCCATCGAGCTTGTCGGTGTCTGGAGTCACCTCGCGGAGGCGAGCGATGCCGAGGACGACGACGCCCAGAGAGTCTTCCTCGACGCTGTGCAGGTCGTGAACGCGTCCGGCGCTGCTCCGGAAGCCCTCCACCTCACCGCCTCAGCGGCGTCGTGGTGGCGTCCTGAGCTGCGCGGATCCGTCTCCCGGATCGGGGCGTTCTGCTACGGCGTCCGTTCGGCTGACGGCCCTGAGCTCGACGGGATCCTGCCGGTGGCGGAGCTCACCGCGACGGTCGTCGAGATCGCAGACGGTGCCGCGGTGATCGGCATCGGCAGTTTCGACGGCCTGTTCTCGACCCTCGCGGGCATGCCCGTCGGGACGGAGTCCGGAACTCGGCTGCTCACGAGCATCGGCGACACCACATCCGTGATGTCCGACGCGGCCGACCTCGCGGTCGGCGACACCGTCTGGATCCTCGGTGCCGGCGCTCACGGAGAGGTGAGCGCGACCTCGCTCGCGGAGCGGGTCGACACGGTGGGCGAGGAGATCCTCACCCGTCTCACCTCACGCGTGCGCCGCGTGGTCATCGACTGACGCACGCGGCGCCGGTCGGGAGCAGAGAGTCAGGCCTCGATGAGGCGAGCGGTCTCGTCGTGCCAGCTCGTCGCGATGCTGCGGAGCTTCTCTTCGTACTTGCGTCCGTGGTGAGCGCAGAAGAGCAGCTCGGAACCGTTGACGACCGCCGCGATGTAGGCCTGAGCGCCACACGAATCACAACGATCCATGGCGGTCAGGCGGAACTCGACGGCGGAGGTCTCACGTTCGGTCGTTGCATTCATCTCGGTGCCTCCTTGGGTGTCGGGTTCACTGTCGGGGTGTGCTCAATACAACCACGCGCAACCTGTACGCATGCCCGGCTTACGGCGTGTTTCGCTCAGCGCGTACGCCGCGGTGGCCGTCTGGCGCAGATCGGGGAGTGTCTGCGGCTCTGGAGGGGGTCGCGAGAATAGAATCGGAGATTGTGACCGCCGAGTATTCCGCCCATCATCTCCAGGTGCTTGAAGGGCTCGAGGCCGTCCGGAAGCGCCCCGGCATGTACATCGGCTCCAACGGCTCGCCCGGCCTCATGCACTGCCTCTGGGAGATCATCGACAACGCCGTCGACGAGGCCGTCGCGGGCAACGGCTCGAAGATCGACATCATCCTGCACGCCGACGGCAGCGTCGAGGTGCACGACAAGGGACGCGGCATCCCCGTCGACGTCGAACCGCGCACGGGTCTGACCGGTGTCGAGGTGGTCTTCACCAAACTGCACGCCGGCGGCAAGTTCGGCGGCGGCTCGTACGCGGCATCCGGAGGCCTGCACGGTGTCGGCGCCTCCGTCGTGAACGCGCTCTCCGAGCGGCTCGACGTCGAGGTCGACCGCGGCGGCAAGACCTACGCGATGTCCTTCCACCGGGGTGAGCCGGGGAACTTCGCCGACACGGGGGAGAAGCGCCCCGACGCGCCGTTCACGCCGTTCCAGGACAAGAGCGAGCTGCGCGTCATCGGAAAGGCCCCCCGCGGTGTCACCGGCACCCGCATCCGGTACTGGGCAGACCGGCAGATCTTCACCAAGGACGCGGCCTTCCAGCTCCCCGATCTGGAGACCCGCGCACGGCAGACCGCGTTCCTCGTCCCCGGCCTCGAACTCGTCGTCCGCGATGAGCGCGCCGAGGAGAAGAACGAGACCTCGTATCACTACGAGGGCGGCATCTCCGAGTTCGTCGAGTACCTCGCCTCCGATGCGCCGGTGACCGACACATGGCGCATCCAGGGCGAGGGCACCTTCAAGGAGACCGTGCCGGTGCTGCAGGCCGACGGTCACATGGTCGCCACCGAGGTCGAGCGCGTGTGCGCGGTCGACATCGCGATGCGCTGGGGAACCGGCTACGACACGACGACACGCTCATTCGTGAACATCATCGCGACCCCGAAGGGCGGAACGCATCAGCAGGGCTTCGAACAGGAGCTCCTCAAGGTGCTGCGCACGCAGGTCGAGCAGAACGCCCGACGGCTGAAGGTCGGCAACGACAAGCTCGAGAAGGACGACGTGCTGGCGGGGCTCACCGCCGTGCTCACCGTCAACGTGCCGGAGCCGCAGTTCGAGGGCCAGACGAAGGAGGTGCTCGGCACTCCCGCTGTGCGCCAGATCGTCGCTCAGGTGCTCCGGAAGGACCTCGGCGACCGCTTCAGCTCGACGAAGCGCGACGACAAGAGCCAGGCCGTTCAGCTGCTCGACAAGATCGTCGCCGAGATGAAGGCGCGCGTCTCCGCGCGCGCACACAAGGAGACGCAGCGCCGCAAGAACGCGCTGGAGTCGTCCACACTGCCGACCAAGCTCGTCGACTGCCGCACGAACGACGTGGAGCGCAGCGAGCTCTTCATCGTCGAGGGCGACTCGGCGCTCGGCACGGCGAAGAACGCGCGCAACAGCGAGTTCCAGGCGCTGCTGCCTATCCGCGGAAAGATCCTCAACGTGCAGAAGGCCTCGGTCGGAGACATGCTCTCCAACGCCGAGTGCGCCTCGATCATCCAGGTGATCGGCGCCGGATCGGGGCGCAGCTTCGACATCGACGCCGCGCGCTACGGCAAGGTCATCCTGATGAGCGACGCCGACGTCGACGGCGCCCACATCCGCACGCTGCTGCTCACCCTCTTCTTCCGCTACATGCGGCCGCTGATCGAGCAGGGGCGCGTGTTCGCCGCCGTGCCGCCGCTGCACAGGGTCATCGTGATGAACCCGGGGTCCAAGCCGAACGAGACGATCTACACGTACAGCGAGCAGGAGATGCACGCGCTGCTGACGAAGCTGAAGAAGTCGGGCAAGCGCTGGCACGAGCCGATCCAGCGGTACAAGGGTCTCGGCGAGATGGACGCCGAACAGCTCGCGACCACCACGATGGATCGTGGCGGACGTCTGCTCCGGCGGGTGCGCATGGAGGATGCGGAGGCCGCTGGTCGCGTCTTCGAACTGCTCATGGGCAACGAGGTCGCTCCTCGTCGCGAGTTCATCATCGAGTCGTCCGACCGTCTGTCGCGCGAGGCGATCGACGCCTGAGTCGTCGCGGAGGCCGGTCATGGGGCAGTTGGACGGATTCCTCGATCGGCCGGGCTCCCGCATCGCGTTCGCGGACCACGGCGGACGAGGCCGTCCGATCGTGCTCACCCACGGCGCGGGCATGGACCACCGTATGTACGACGATCAGGTGAGAGCGCTGTCCGCGGCCGGCTTCCGGCCGATCGTCTGGGATCTGCGCGGTCATGGGGAGTCGACCCTGGTCGGGCGACGGTTCACCGCGGAGGATGCCGTCGGCGACCTGAAGGCGCTGCTCGCATCGATCGGAACCGAAGGCGCCGTTCTCGTCGGGCACTCCCTGGGCGGCAACCTCTCCCAGGCAGTGATCCGCGAAGCCCCTCTGGCCGCACACGGACTGGTCGTGATCGACGCGAGCTGGAACGCCGGACCGCTGTCCGCGATCGAGCGCTTCGCTCTGCGCATCGCGGCGCCCTCGCTGGCCATGGTCCCCGCGCGGGTGCTCCCCGGACTCATGGCGAGAGCGTCGGCGACCACCCCGGCGGCCGTCGCCCGCACGGAGGAGGTCTTCGCGCGGATGCCCAAACGCGTGTTCCTCGACGTCTGGCGCGCCACCGCCTCCCTGATCGCGCCGGAGCCCGGCTATCGCACGCCGATTCCCGTCGGTCTGATGCGGGGTGCAGAAGACAGGACGGGCAACATCTCCACCGCGATGCCTGCCTGGGCCGATGCCGAGGGTGTCGTCGAGCACGTCATCGCGGGTGCAGGGCACATCGTCACCTGGGATGCACCGGACGCCGCCTCGACGGCGCTTCTGCGCATCCTGGACGGTGCCGCCTTCAGGGGCCGAGCGTCCTGAGAAGCGGGGAGCGGCAGACCCCGCACAGACTCCCGGCTCGTTCGGTCTGCGCGACGTGAGGGCGATGGGCGTTCTCGGTCGCGCTCATCCCGGCCCCTCGGGGGCGCCGGCTCAGACGATCGTGCGACCGATGGAGCCGATCACGCCGTCGATCGGCTGGCCGGACGCGTCGCGGCGAGAGCCGCTCTCGGGGAGCTTGCGGACCGCACCGGTCGGATCGACGGCGAGTGCGGGGTCCGGACCCACCCACGCCACCGTGAGCCGGTCCTCGCCCTTCAGGAAGGCGTGCGCGCGGACACCGCCCGTGGCACGGCCCTTGGCCGGGTACTCCGCGAAGGAGGAGACCTTGGCGCGTCCCGGCTCGGTGCCGGGCAGAGCGCTGTCGGCGCCCGACACGGTGGCGACGACGGCCTCGGCCTCTGGAGCCACCGCGCCGAAGAACAGCACCGAGGCGCCGGCTCCGAGCTTCACGCCCGCCATGCCGCCGGCCGGTGCGCCCTGCGGACGCACCGCGGATGCTCCGAACCGCAGCAGCTGCGCATCCGTCGTGATGAACACGAGCTCGGCGTCGTCCGGAGCCTCGGCGGCTCCGACCACGGTGTCGCCGGGCTTCATCCCGATGACCTCGAGATCCGGGCGCACGGGGAGGGTCGAGGGGACGATGCGCTTGACCGTGCCCTGTGCGGTGCCGAGTGCGATCGGCGTCTCGCTGTCGAAGCGCACGAAGCCGATGACGCGTTCGCCGCGCGTCGTGACGCCCAGATAGTCCCGCAGCGGGGTTCCCGCGGCGAGCTGCACCGACGTCGACGGCACCGACGGCAGATCGACGGGGGAGAAGCGCAGGACGCGCCCCTCGCTGGTCAGCGCACCGAGATCCGCACGCACGGTCGTCTGGACCGTCGTGAGGATCGCATCGTGCTTGCTGCGGCGCGCCGGCGCCGTCAGCTCCTGCCCCTCGGCGAGGTCGACGCGCACGGCACGACCGGTCGTGGAGAGCACGAGCACGGTCGGGGCGTCGGCGATCTGCAGATCGGGGGCGCCCTTCGCGGCCCGCGGCTTCGGAGGGGCGGCGTTCATGAGCAGCGTGCGCCGGGGGGTGCCGTAGGCGTCGGCCACGGCATCCAGCTCCCTCGCCACGGCAGCTCGCAGCAGCACCGGGCTCGCGAGGAGCTCCTGCAGCGCGGCGATCTCCGCGCGCAGCGCATCGCGCTCGGCCTCCAGCTCGATCCGGGAGAACTTCGTGAGGCGACGCAGCCGCAGCTCGAGGATGTACTCGGCCTGCAGCTCGCTGAGGTCGAACACCGACCGCAGGCGGGTGCGCGCCTGCTCGGAGTCGTCGGACGAGCGGATGACCTGGATGACCTCGTCGATGTCGAGGATCGCAATGAGCAGACCTTCGACGAGGTGCAGGCGCTCCTCACGGCGGGCGAGGCGGTAGCGGCTGCGGCGCGTGATGACCTCGAGACGGTGCGCCACGTAGACGCTGAGCATCTCCTTGAGGCCGAGCGTCCGCGGCTGTCCGTCGACCAGGGCGACGTTGTTGATGCTGAAGGAGTCCTCCAGCGGGGTCAGCCGGTAGAGCTGATCGAGCACGGCGTTCGGGTCGAAGCCCGTCTTGATGCCGATCGCGACGCGAAGGCCGTGGTTGCGGTCGGTGAGGTCGGTGACGTCGCTGATGCCCTGCAGCTTCTTCGACTGCACTGCGTCGCGGATCTTCTCGATGAGGCGCTCGGGGCCGACCATGTACGGCAGCTCCGAGACGATGATGCCGGTGCGGCGCGGGCCGAGCGGCTCGACGGAGACCTTGCCGCGCACCTTGAGCGCACCGCGTCCGGTCGTGTAGGCGTCCTTGACGCCGTCGAGGCCCATGAGGATGCCGCCGGAGGGGAAGTCCGGCCCCGGCACGAACTCCATGAGCTCCTCGGTGGAGGCGTCGGGGTTCTCCAGCAGATGCGTCGCCGCGGCGACGACCTCGATGAGGTTGTGCGGCGCCATGTTCGTCGCCATGCCGACCGCGATGCCGCTGGCGCCGTTCACGAGCAGATTGGGGAAGGCCGCGGGGAGGACGGACGGCTGCTGGAACTGCCCGTCGTAGTTCGGGATGAAGTCGACGACGTCCTCGTCGAGGTTCTCCGTGAGGGCCATGGCAGGCGACGCGAGACGGGCCTCGGTGTACCGCGCGGCCGCGGGGCCGTCGTCGAGCGAGCCGAAGTTGCCGTGCCCGTCGACGAGGGGCACGCGCAGAGCCCACTCCTGCGCCAGGCGGACGAGGGCGTCGTAGATGGCCGAGTCGCCGTGAGGATGCAGCTTTCCCATCACCTCGCCGACGACGCGGGCGCTCTTGACGTGTCCGCGGTCGGGACGAAGACCCATCTCGGCCATCTGATACAGGATGCGTCGCTGCACGGGCTTGAGACCGTCGCGGGCGTCGGGCAGAGCGCGCGAGTAGATGACCGAGTAGGCGTACTCGAGGAACGAGCCCTGCATCTCGCTTTCGAGGTCGATGTCCTGGATTCGTTCCGGGGCGAGCTCGGGCGGCGGGGTTTTCGGCATGGAGTTCCTGAGGGCGTAGATGGAGCCTGTGTCAGACTGGCTCGGATGTCCCTCATGCTACCGTCCGAGTCCCCGACAGCCCGGAGCGTCGTCGGGGTGGCGGACGACCTGTTCGCGTCCCTGCGCGGTGAGTCCGCGGTGCTGCCGCGGGCGGACTCCGTCGTGCTCGTCCTCATCGACGGCCTCGGGGCCATCAGCCTGCGAGCTCACGCCGGACACGCGCGGAGCCTGACGGCAGGGATGGCGAAGAAGGACGTCGCCCACTCGGTGTTCCCCTCGACGACGGCTGCCGCCCTGACGAGCATCCTCACAGGGGTGTGGCCCGGCGAGCACGGCCTCGTGGGATACCGCGTGCTCGACCGCGAGCGCGATGTGCTGGTCAATCAGCTGTCCGGGTGGGAGTCGGAGGGCATCGACCCCGCCGTGTGGCAGTCGGCGCCCACGGTGTTCGAACGCGGACGCGCCGAGGGCAGGCCGGTCTTCGCCGTGGGTGTCGCCGCCTACGCGGGCAGCGGGTTCACGCGGGCCACGCTGCGCGGTGCGGACTTCGTCGCGGCGCAGTCGCCCGCGGATCGCGTCGAGGCCGCCTACGAGCTCGCGGAGCGCCATCCCGGTGCCCTCGTCTACTGCTACCTTCCCGAGGTCGACAAGGCGGGGCACAAGCATGGCATCGCGTCGCGCCAATGGGCGTCGGCGCTCGAGGACGTGGACGCCGCGCTCGCACGCAGGATCCCCCCGGGCGTCGGTGTCATCGTGACCTCCGACCACGGGATGGTGGACGTGCCGAGCCATCGGCAGATGGTGCTGGAGGCCGAGCACCTCGACGGAGTACGGCACGTCGGAGGAGAGCCGCGGATGCTCCACGTGTATCTGGAGCCCGAGAGCGACGTCGATGCCGTCCTCTCGCGGTGGCGGTCGGACCTCGACGGCGTCGCCGACATCGGGTCGAAGGCCGAGGCCATCGCTTCGGGACTCTTCGGGCAGACGGTGACGGATGCCGCGGCATCCCGGATCGGCGACCTGCTCGTCGTCGCGCGGGGGAGCGGGGCCGTGTACGACGGGACCGCCGCCGATCAGCGCAGCCGGGGGATGGTAGGGCAGCACGGCGGACTCACTCCCGAGGAGCGCCAGGTGCCTCTGCTGCGATTCGGCGCGTTCGCTCGCTGAGCGGTCGCGCGCGGATCACTCGTCGGTGCGCGCTCCGAAGACGATCTCGTCCCACGACGGCATCGCGTTGCGGCGACGGCGGCGTCCGTTGTCCTGCGCGGGTTCGGGGGTGGGCTCCGGCTCGTCCTCCGGCTCGTCCTGAGACGATTCGAGAGCGTCGAACAGGGCGATCGGACTCGGCTCCGGCGAACGATCCTCGTCGTCAGCGTCGATGAGGGGCGCGCTCTCACGCTGGCCGCGACGACGGCGCAGAGCCTCGAGCAGGTCGGCCGTCTCCGGGCTGGTCGTCTGGGACTCCGGTGCGCGCTTGATCGCGGCATCCTGAGCGGCGGACGGGGAGCGCTCCGGGAGGCTCGGGTCCTCGACGTCGGCCTCCGGCGTCGGGACGAGACGGGGTCCGAAGGCGCCGGAGTCGAAGCGGCTCTCGTCCTTGTAGGGCGACGCGGGGCGCTCCGCGTCCACGGCGCGCAGCCGGGGGATGAGGCCTTCGGGCAGGGATCCCTGGCGGGAGAGCTGGGTGGCGTCGGCGTTCAGCGGTGCGAGAGCGCTGCGGCGCGGGTCGAAGCTCCAGCGCGCATCGTGCTCGACCTCGTTCGCCGTGAACTCGAGCTTGACGATCCAGCCGCTCTCGTCCTTCCAGCTCGCCCAGCGCTCGGCGGACGCCTCGAGCTCTGCGAGCTTGGCGCGGATGGCGGTGCCGAACGTCGGCTGGGCATCGGGTTCGACTTCGCTGCCGATGAGGACCGGCACGGCGAGCGCCTGCCCGATGACGTGCTCGCGCTCGGCGAGCACTGGCCCTTCGAATCGCGCGACGTCGTCGACGCCGATGCCGAGGAGCTCGGCGACCTCCGGTGCCGTGAGTCCGGCGCGGATCTGCGCCTGGATGTCGCGGGGGCTGGCGGCGAGGCGCTGCACGACGGGCTCGCTCTGTCGCGTCGCGCGGCGGATCTCCCGGTGCAGCACGTCGTCGATGGGCAACGCGAACCGCGCGCCCGATTCGGTCGCGAGTACCAGCACTCCTGCTTCAGTGCCGACGATGGTGACGTTTTCCATGCGAATGCCCCTCTGGTGGGTGTGCTTTCATGGTGTCACGCATGATCCGGCAGGGCCGGGAATACCCTGGGCGTGCCGTGAGTTTGCTCTGTCGCATGCGAGGGCATTTGCGAAATCTCTCGCGGTCATGCAAACTATGGCCGCCGATTACCCGACGGCGCATCCCGACCACTCGCACCATGAAAGTGGAGATTTACCACATGGCAACCGATTACGACGCTCCCCGCAAGAGCGAAGACGACTCCGAGTCGATCGAAGCCCTCAAGGAGCGTGTGCCGGACAAGCTCTCCGGCTCGACCGGGGACGAGGACTCGGACAACCCGTCCAGCTTCGACCTCCCGGGTGCCGATCTGTCCGACCTGGAGCTCGACGTCGTCGTGCTCCCCGCTCAGGAGGACGAGTTCACCTGCATGAGCTGCTTCCTCGTGAAGCACCGCTCGCAGCTCGACCACGAAGACGCTTCCGGTCCGATCTGCAAGGAGTGCGCTGCCTGACGCAGCGACACGCGATCGTCACGCGCTCTGAACCTCACGGTTCAGGGCGCGTCGTCGTATCCGGGCGCTGGTCGCCGCGGTGCCGGAGGGGCTGGCCGGTCGCGACGGTTCAGCCCGCGAGCGGACGCACGATGGATCAGTCGGTGACGGGCCGGGCGGCGCGGATCGCCGCGGCGAGGCGGTCGGGGGTCCGCGTCGAGATCGTCCAGGTGTCGACAGGGTCGTCCGGATCGATGTTGGGGACGGTCACGACGCCGTCGATGCCGCCGCGGATGAGGTGCCAGCCTCGTGCGGGGAGCCGCGGGCCGCGAGCCTGCCGCGCCTCGTCGCCGGTGAAGGCCTCAGGATCGCCGAGGAAACGCGCGTCGATGTGCGCCCTGCCGGCGCGCAGCACGGTGCCATCGACGGACAGCACCGGAGTGAAGCCGATGAACGCCGCGACGAGCGCAGCCGACACGGCGGCGCCGGCGAGGAGAGCCACGGTCGAGCCGACCGGGACGAAGATCAGAGACACCATGGGGCCCGCGAGGGCGACGGTCACGAGCAGCCAGAGGCTCGGCGACAGCCGCTCGCGGTAGAGCGGACGTGTCTGTGGGGCGCGGTTCTGCATTAGCCTCGTGGGGTGACTGAATCGGTGGACATCCCCATTATCGCCCCTGTGCTGAACGACGCCGTCGTCGTTCCCGGTTACGCGCACCCCGGAGACGCCGGAGCCGACCTCGTCGCTGCGGAGGCCGTGCACCTCGGACCGGGCGAGCGCGCGCTCGTCGCGACCGGCGTCCGCATCGCCCTGCCCGAGGGATACGCCGCGTTCGTGGTGCCGCGCAGCGGCCTCGCCGCCAAGCACGGGATCTCGATCGTGAACTCCCCTGGGACGGTGGATGCCGGTTACCGCGGGGAGATCAAGGTGAGCCTGATCAACACCGACATCCGCAGCGCGTACGATGTGGCCGTCGGCGATCGCATCGCCCAGCTGATCATCATGCCGGTGACCCGAGCGACCTTCATCCCCGTCGAGGAGCTGCCAGACAGCGTCCGCGGCGAGGGCGGATTCGGATCCACCGGATACCAGGCAGCATCCCACCAGAACGAAGCAGGACAAGGCTGATGACTGACAACAACGCCACCCCGTCGAAGTCGGCGCCCGACAACCGGGCCACCGAGGGCCCCCTGGACGACTCCGAGGCGAATCCCGTCCGCCCGTACATCGACCTCGGCGGCATCAAGATCCTCCCGCGGGAGGGCCTCAACCTGCGCCTCGAGGTCGAGGAGCAGACGAAGCGCATCGTCGCCGTCGGACTCGACTACGCGGACTCCTCCCTGCAGGTGCAGCCCTTCGCCGCACCGCGCTCTGGGGGTCTGTGGGACGAGACCCGCGTGCAGCTGCGCGACCAGGTCAAGGCCCAGGGCGGCCGGGTCGAGGAGCGCGACGGCCCCCTCGGCAAGGAGCTGCTCGCCGAGGTGCCCGCACCCGCGAACGAGGGCTCCGAACTGCGTCTCGCGCGCTTCATCGGCATCGACGGCCCCCGCTGGTTCCTGCGCGGCGTGATCGGCGGTGCGGCGGCATCCGACCTGGACGCCGCGGCCAAGGTCGAGGACCTGTTCCGCTCGATCGTGGTCGTCCGCGGGGGCGCTCCCATGCCCCCGCGCGACCTGATCCCGCTGAAGATGCCGGCGACGCCGGGCTCCGCGTGAGCGCAGCAGAGCCCGACGACCAGCGCGAGTCCTCCGCATCCGAGATCCTCGGGGCGGCGCTCGGCGGCGCTGCACGGCGTGCAGGGCTCGATCCCGCCGACAGCGCGAGCACGCAGAAGGTCGTCTGGTCCGCCATGGGCGGCTGGCGCGGCATCCTGGAGTCGGTCCTGCCGAGCCTCGCATTCGTGATCCTGTTCACCATCCGCCCCGAGCCGCTCGTCCTGGCACTGGGGGTGTCCGTCGGTCTCGCCGCCGTGTTCACGATCATCCGGCTGCTGCAGAAGTCGCCGCCGTCGGCCGCGATCGGCGGTCTCGTCGCCGCTGCGGCCGCCGCCGGTCTCGCGCTCTGGACGGGCCGAGGGCAGGACAACTTCGTCCCCGGTCTCATCACGAACGCCGCCTACGGGACGGTGCTGCTGATCTCGGCGCTGATCGGATGGTCGCTCATCGGCCTGGCGGTCGGGTTCCTCATGGGCGACGGCACCGCATGGCGCCGGGATCGCCGGAAGAAGCGCGCGTTCCTGTGGCTCGGGCTCGCCTGGTCCGCGCTGTTCTTCGCGCGGCTGGCCGTGCAGTTCCCGCTCTACCTCGCGGGGGAGGTCACCGCGCTCGGCACGCTGAAGCTGATCATGGGGCTTCCGCTGTTCGCTCCCATGATCGCCGTCACGTGGCTCGTGGTCCGAGCGCTCTACCCCCGCGAGTCGGTTGCCGAGTCCTCTTCCGAGGCATGATAGATTTATCTTGACATCAAGATAAATTGCAGGCTTTCGCCCGAGGCCCGCGGGGAGCAGACTGGGTTAGGTCCACCTTGCTAGCCGGACGGCGTCGGAGGCGAGCAAGATGGAGGCGCCTGTCGCTCCCATCCGAATAGAAGGAGACGGATTCGTGTCCACGGTGAACAGCTTCGGTGCCAAGAGCACCCTGACGGTCGGCAGCACCGACTACGAGATCTTCCGCATCGACACGGTGCCCGGTTTCGACAAGCTCCCCTTCAGCCTCAAGGTGCTCCTTGAGAACCTGCTTCGCACCGAGGACGGCGCGAACGTGACGAAGGCGCAGATCGAGGCGCTCGGGTCGTGGGATGCCGCGGCGGAGCCGAACACCGAGATCCAGTTCACGCCGGCGCGCGTGGTCATGCAGGACTTCACGGGTGTTCCCTGCATCGTCGACCTCGCCACGATGCGCGAGGCCGTGACGGCGCTGGGCGGCGACGCGAACAAGATCAACCCGCTCTCGCCGGCCGAGATGGTCATCGACCACTCCGTGATCGCCGACCTCTTCGGCTCGGAGAACGCTCTCGAGCGCAACGTCGAGATCGAGTACGAGCGCAACGGCGAGCGCTACCAGTTCCTGCGCTGGGGCCAGACGGCCTTCCAGGACTTCAAGGTCGTTCCTCCCGGCACCGGCATCGTGCACCAGGTGAACATCGAGCACCTCGCCAAGGTCATCTACGACCGGAACGTGAACGGCGTCCTGCGCGCCTACCCCGACACGTGCGTCGGCACCGACTCGCACACCACGATGGTCAACGGCCTCGGCGTGCTCGGCTGGGGCGTCGGCGGCATCGAGGCAGAGGCGGCCATGCTCGGCCAGCCCGTGTCGATGCTCATCCCGCGCGTCGTCGGCTTCAAGCTGTCCGGCGAGATCCCGGCCGGCGTCACCGCGACCGACGTCGTGCTGACCATCACCGACCTGCTGCGCAAGCACGGCGTGGTCGGCAAGTTCGTCGAGTTCTACGGCGAGGGCGTCGCATCCGTCCCGCTCGCGAACCGCGCCACCATCGGCAACATGTCTCCGGAGTTCGGCTCCACGGCCGCGATCTTCCCGATCGACGACGTCACCCTCGACTACCTGCGCCTCACCGGTCGCAGCGAAGAGGCCGTCGCGCTCGTCGAGGCGTACGCCAAGGAGCAGAAGCTCTGGCACGACGCGTCGCACGAGCCCGTGTTCAGCGAGTACCTCGAGCTCGACCTCGGCACCGTCGTGCCGTCGATCGCCGGCCCGAAGCGCCCGCAGGACCGCATCCTCCTCTCGGAGGCGAAGTCGCAGTTCGAGCACGACATCCTCAGCTACGCGACCCCGTCGACCTCCGACGACCTCGTCGACCTCGAGGGCAAGCACTCGTTCCCGGCATCCGACCCCGGTCAGGTCCCCGGAGAGGAAGCCCCGACGACCCGTCCGGTGCACATCAACAGCGGTGCGCCCGCCAACGCGTCGAAGCCGGTTCCGGTGACCACGCCGTCGGGGGAGAAGTACATCCTCGACAACGGCGCGGTGACCCTCGCGGCCATCACCTCGTGCACCAACACGTCGAACCCGTCGGTCATGATCGCCGCCGGTCTCGTGGCCCGCAAGGCGCTCGAGAAGGGCCTCAAGCAGAAGCCCTGGGTCAAGACGACGCTCGGCCCCGGCTCCAAGGTCGTCACCGACTACTACGAGAAGTCCGGTCTCGACAAGGACCTCGAGGGTCTCGGCTTCTACACGGTCGGCTACGGCTGCACGATCTGCATCGGCAACTCGGGTCCGCTGATCGAGGAGGTCTCCGAGGCGATCAACTCGCACGACCTCGCCGTGACCGCGGTGCTCTCCGGAAACCGCAACTTCGAGGGCCGCATCAGCCCCGACGTCAAGATGAACTACCTGGCGAGCCCGCCTCTGGTCATCGCCTACGCACTCGCCGGTTCGATGCACTTCGACTTCGACAACGACGCCCTCGGGAAGGGCTCCGACGGCAACGACGTGTTCCTCAAGGACATCTGGCCGACGCCCGAAGAGGTGCAGGAGATCGTCGACTCGTCCATCTCTCGCGACCAGTTCATCAAGCAGTACGCGACGGTGTTCGACGGCGACGAGCGCTGGCGCAGCCTCCCCACTCCGGATGACGCGATCTTCCAGTGGGACGAGGACTCGACGTACGTCCGCAAGGCTCCGTACTTCGACGGCATGACGATGGAGCTCACCCCGGTGCGCGACATCCAGGGCGCCCGCGTGATGGCGACGCTCGGCGACTCGGTCACCACCGACCACATCTCGCCGGCCGGAAACATCAAGCCGGGCACGCCGGCCGCGAAGTACCTCGAGGCGCACGGCGTCGACCGCAAGGACTTCAACTCCTTCGGCTCGCGCCGAGGCAACCACGAGGTCATGATCCGCGGCACGTTCGCGAACATCCGCCTGAAGAACCTCCTGGTCTCCGCCGTCAACGACGGTCAGGTCATCGAGGGCGGCTTCACGCGCGACTTCACCCAGCCTGACGGCCCGCAGTCGTACATCTACGACGCGAGCATGAACTACCAGGAGCAGGGCACACCGCTCGTCATCTTCGGCGGCAAGGAGTACGGCTCCGGCTCGTCGCGCGACTGGGCGGCCAAGGGCACCAGCCTCCTGGGCGTGAAGGCGGTCATCACCGAGAGCTTCGAGCGCATCCACCGCTCGAACCTCATCGGCATGGGCGTCGTCCCGCTGCAGTTCCCCGCGGGGGAGAGCTGGGAGTCGCTGGGCCTCGACGGCACCGAGATCGTCTCGATCACGGGTCTCGAAGAGCTCAACAACGGCGTGACCCCGAAGACCGTCCGCGTGACCGCCACCCCGAGCGAGCACTCGCCCGAGGGCAAGCAGGTCGTGGAGTTCGACGCGGTCGTCCGCATCGACACCCCCGGTGAGGCGGACTACTACCGCAACGGCGGCATCCTGCAGTACGTGCTGCGCTCGCTGGTCTGATCAGCTGCTGACAAGGCGCCCCGCTCGGCTTCGGCCGCGCGGGGCGCCTTGTCGTCGTGCGATCGCGTCACGCGAACATCTGGCGCAGCTTGGTGATGTCCCCGGCGTCGAGAAAGGCGCTGATCAGGTCTGCATCAGCCTCCACAGGGAACATCGGCGCGAGCGTCTTCGTCCAGATCCTGCGCATCGTGTCCACGTCGCCGGCGTTCGCCGCCTTGCGCATGTCGACGATCGCCTGCTGATAGGGGATCTGCTGAAAGCCCTCGGGAGCGTCGGGCGGCTGGAGGAAGGGGACATTCGGCACGTTCGGATCCTGCGTGAGGCGGAGCACCTGGCCGGGGTAGATGTCGCGGGAGTGATTGAACATGTCGAGTGCACCGGCTTCGATGCACAGCCTCTCGCCGATCATGATGAGCCCATCGCCCGGAGCGACGGTGTAGGTCGTGATGGCGCCGCTCTCGTCGGCGCCCACGGTGCCTTCGGCGTAAGGGCGAGGGCCGCGGTCCTCGACGATTCCGGCGATCTGTGCGGTCATGCGCCCCCAGTTGATCTGCGCCGGCCGCTCGCAGCCGTCGAACGGATCGACGGGGGCGGGGGACGGCGTGTCCGCGGGCGTCTCGACAGGGCGAGGGGCGGCGGTATCGTCCGGAGCGGCAGCGGCCTGGCCGAACAGCGACCAGCCGCCGACTGTCGACGTGGCCGCCGCGATCGCCGGGGCAGCGATCGCGGCGAGGCCCGCGACGGTGAGCGCGGACACCGCGACCGCGATCTTCTGCGAACGGTTCATGGCCATGAGCTTCGCACGGATCGCCCACCTGGCGCCAGGTTCTTCCCCAGCGCCGCGCGATAGGATCGTAGCGGCCTTCGAACCGGAACTCGGATGCCGCGTACAGAGCCTGTGAGGAGGCGCAGATGCCCATTCTTCCGAGCATCTCAGGACCCCGAGATCTGGACGCCCTGTCCACTGAGCAGCTGATCGAACTCGCTGCGGAGGTCCGCGACTTCCTCGTGGAGAACGTGTCCCGCACGGGCGGCCACCTGGGGCCGAACCTGGGTGTCGTCGAGCTCACGATCGCACTGCACCGGGTCTTCTCCTCGCCCGACGATCCGTTCATCTTCGACACTGGTCACCAGTCGTACGTACACAAGCTGCTCACAGGGCGGCAGGACTTCTCCGATCTCCGGGTCCGCGGCGGTCTCGCAGGGTACCCGCAGCGCAGCGAGAGCCCGCACGACGTCGTCGAGTCGTCGCACGCCTCGAGCTCGCTGAGCTGGGCCGACGGCGTCTCTCGCGCTCTCACCGCGACCGGTCGCGCCGACCGCCATGTTGTCGCCGTGGTCGGCGACGGCGCCCTCACGGGCGGCATGACGTGGGAGGCGCTGAACAACATCTCCGACGACAACGACCGCAACCTCGTGATCGTCGTGAACGACAACGGGCGCTCCTACGCGCCGACCATCGGCGGAATGTCCCGCTACCTCAACCGCGTGCGCACCGCGGCGGCGTACAAGGACCTGCACCGCAAGTCCGACCGCCTGTTCCGGGCCTTCGGGCCGGTCGGTCGCGCGGTGTTCCGCGGCGTGCGCGGCGGAACGCACGGGTTCCTCTCCCGCTTCACGAACAACGAGGCGCTCTACTCGAACCTCGACATCAAGTACCTCGGCCCCGTGGACGGACACGATCTGCCGGCGCTGCTGGAGACGCTCGAGCTCGCGAAGTCGTACGGGGCCCCGGTCATCGTGCACGCGATCACCGAGAAGGGCAGGGGCTACCAGCCGGCGCGTGATGACGAGGCCGACCAGTTCCATGCCGTTGGCAGGATCGATCCGGCGACGGGGGAGACGCTCTCCTCCGGCGGGCTGGGGTGGACCGATGTGTTCTCGAAGGCTCTCGTCGATGTGGGCGAGCGCCGGAGCGACGTCATCGCCATGACGGCCGCGATGCTTCGCCCCACGGGCCTCGCCCCGTTCGCCGAGCGCTTCCCCGATCGCGTGTACGACGTCGGCATCGCCGAACAGCACGCGGTGGCATCCGCCGCGGGTCTCGCCTACGGCGGCCTGCACCCGGTGGTCGCCGTGTACGCGACTTTCATGGGACGCGCATTCGACCAGGTCCTGATGGACGTCGCTCTCCACCGCGCGGGCGTCACGTTCGTGCTGGACCGCGCAGGCGTCACAGGACCCGACGGGCCCAGCCACCACGGCATGTGGGATCTCGCGATGCTGCAGATCGTCCCGCACATCCGTATCGCTGCTCCCCGCGATGCCGCGCGCCTCACAGAGGCGCTGGAGGAAGCGGTCCTCGTCGACGACGCCCCCACGGTCATCCGTTTCCCGAAGGGTGAGGTCGCCCCCGACCTCCCCGCGATCGAGCGTCTCGACGACGGCGTCGACGTGCTCGCGAGGGGCGAATCGGAAGACGTCCTCCTCGTCGGCATCGGCCCGTTCGCCGCGCTCGCGATGGACGTCGCCGCACGCCTCAGGGCGCAGGGCATCGGGGCCACCGTCATCGATCCGCGCTGGGCGATCCCCGTGCAGCCCTCGGTCATCGAGCTGGCCGCGCATCACCGTCTCGTGATCACGCTGGAGGACGGCATCCGCGTGGGCGGGATCGGCACCCGCGTGCGTCAGGTGCTGCGCGAGGCCGGGATCGACACGGCCGTGGACGAGCTGGGGCTTCCCGACGAGTTCATCGATCACGCCTCGCGCGAGCAGGTGCTGGCGGATGCCGGCCTCACCGCGCCGAAGATCGCCCAGGACGTCGTCGCGCAGGTGCTCGGCACCCGTATCCCCGTCGCCCGCAACGCCGGTGAGACCGGAGCGATCGACCTTCCGCTGCACGAACGGCACTGATCCCGGCTAGGACGTGCTCCCGGCCGCACCGCCCTCGGTGTGCGGTCGCTCTGTGCGGTGCTCCGTCCGACGTCGATCCGCGAGCAGGAGCCGGCGAGCGGTGCACCACCAGCCGAGCGGAACCGCGAGCGACGCAGAGACGGCGGGGACGAAGAGTACGTAGTCCCATATTGAGCGGATCGGGGTGAACACCTCACCGCCCCGCAGCAGCGCGATGTATACGAGGCCGATGGCGATGCCGAGCGCTGTGTAGACGACGATGTGCACCCAGAGCCGTCGGCTACGCGACAGAGCGCGCCCGAGAGGTATCGCCAGCATGACCCCCACGGGCATGACGATGAGAGAGATCGTCCCTCCGATCACGAGTGCGCAGAAGGCGGCGAACAGGAACACGTTGATGTTCGAGGGAGACGTCTCGACGCCATCCGTGAGATCGAGGGCTGTGCACCAGACGCCGATGCCTATGACGAGGAAGACGAGGAAGATCCACCACACGTCGATGCCGCCGCGCAGCGCTTCACGGTCCGTGAACGCCATCGGTCTCGCCTGAGTGCGCGGAGGGATCCCGTCCTTCTTCGCGATCATGGGCGCACCTCGGCGACCGCATCCTGAATGCTCTGCACTCGCGCCGCTTGAGAGCGAGTTCTGCTGTCTTCGAGCAGGGCGCGCCACGCTGTGTACCACCACCCCAGCGGTACCGCGAGCGCCACAAGCACGGCCGGGAACGCGAGCGGTGCGCCGAATACGCCCACGCTCTGAGGAATCTGCATCAGCAGGAGAACGAGGATGTAGGTCTTGCCGACTCCGACGCCGAAAGCCGTGAAGATCGCCACGTGAACGCGCAGAGATGCCTCGTGGCGCAGCAAGGATCCGAGCATATGCGCGAGGAGTGTCCCAAGGACCGTCACGAGAGCGGAGACGATGCCGCCGATGATGAGTACTGCGGCGTCGACGATGAGGACGCTGGGAAGAAGGGTGCCCGGCGAACCCCAGCCGGGGAAGGACGAATACGCGGCTGCGGTGATCGTCGTGGACAGAAGCAGCGTGGTCATGAACATCACCCATGCGGAGACGGCGCCTCGTACGAGCTCGGCACCAGTGAACGCCATGGGTTCCGCCGGTGTGCGAGGCGAGCGCTGCACCGATTGCGGGGTCATGATCGGACTTCCGCGATCAGTGTCAGAAGCTGCATGGTCGCTCGATGCAGTCCTGGCACCCGCACGAAGGGCAGCGCGACGCTCAACAGCCGCAGGCCGGCGTCGAGCAGCCGTGTCGTCTGCTCGTGCGACGGAGAGGTGTCGTACGTCCAGCGGAGCACAAGCGCGAGATAGCCCACGAACAGAGCTTCCGGCAGGAGCGCCGCCACGTCGGCCGGAAGGCGGTGCTGTGCGCCGTCGATCGCCTCGCGGAACAGCCCGATCGTGATGGCCCGCGCCTCCTCCGATTCGGCAGCGAGCGGGTTGATCGGCGAGTCCGGGGGGATCATCGCCGTCAGGAATCCTGCGGCGCTGCGCTGGTACGGAGTCAACGTGGACAGTCCGGATTCGAGCACCAGCCGTAGACGATCCACGAGGCCGTGCTCTCCTGAAAGAGCCGCGCGCGCCGCCGTTGCGTGCTCTTCCTGCACGCGCCGGTACAGCTCCTGGACGAGATGATCCTTGGAGGGGAAGTAGTAGTAGGCGTTTCCCGCCGAGACTCCGGCCTTCTCGGCGATCAACCGCATCGTGGTCTCGGCGTATCCGCGCTCTGTGAACGACTCGACCGCCGCCGCGCTGATCCGCGCCTTCGTACGCGCGCTCTTCGACATCGGCGCTTCAGTTTCGAACATGTTCAAAACTGTACGCCGCCGTGGCGGAGTCCGCCAGTGGGCGCCTCAGTTCAAGGCGTGCAGAGCGGCGACGGCCTGGGCGCCGCGGTCTCCGTCGCGCATGGCGGTGGAAAGAAGATAGCCGTCGGTGAGCGCGTCGCCCGTGACCATCACGCGGACGAGCTCCACGCCGCAGGCTCGACGGATCTCGTCCGCGCTGGCGGCGATCACCCTCGTGTTGATCTCGTCGTTGTGGGGCAGCTCCGCCCCGTCGAGACCGCGGATCACGTCACGCAGCGCGGCGCCGACGATGTTGGACGCACGTTCCTTGACGTTGACGACGTCGAGCTCGAAGACCCGCATATCTCGTCCGGTCGGTATGGGGCGCCACTCGAACGACGCGTGCACGCGGTGCTGGTGTCCGCCGGCGCCGGTCATCTCGCGCGCGGGGAGATCGGTCGCACGGCAGCGCACGTCGATGAGCTTGTACCAGTAGAACAGCGGGAAGGCGCCGTGCGAACCGGGATCGAGCACGACCACTTCGCCGACGGCCCCACGCCGGTTGGCCGGGCGACGCTGCGGACGATTGCGGATGATCGGCTTGCCGTTGCGCGTGCGGATGGCGGCCCAACCCTCGTCGACGGTGACCACGAAGAGCTTGAGGAGAGCCGGAAGGACCAGGAGTGTCGTGAGGATCGCCGTGCCGGTCTTCAGCAAGCCCGACATCCCCTTGCCGCCCAGCATCGTGAAGAGCATGTCCATGACACCACTGTGCCGCGTCGTGTCGCAGCAGATCGCCTCCGAAGCGCGTGCGGCGGGTGAGTTCATGCGCTGTTCGTCGGCCGTTCGCCGGAGTGCCCCGCAGCGGTTACGCCCCGGCCCTGATCGGCCGCCGCGTGGCCTCAGCCGAGGTCGGCGAGAGTACGCGCGACCAGCTCCTCGACGGCCGGGAGGCAGCGTTCCCGGTCGGCGTCGACGAGTCCGATCCTGGTCCGCCGATCGAGCACGTCCTCGGCCGTCATCGCGCCCTCGCTGCGCACGGCGAACTCCACATCGGCTCGTGTGAGACCGGTGATCTCGTCGAGGGGTTCCCGACCGGCCACGGTGCGCTCCACCAGACGCAGCGATGCGGTGCGACTCGACGGAGCGCTCAGCTTTCGTGACGAGACGGCGAGGTCGACGGCATCCTCGGCCATCCGGCGGTAGGTGGTCAGCTTGCCGCCCAGAACCGTCACGAACCCGGCATCCGACGCCACGACGAGATGCCGTCGGGAGACGTCGGAGGTGGCGTCTGCACCGCTGTCGACCAGGGGCCTGAGGCCCGCGAACGCTCCGCGCACCTGATCGCGCCGGACGGGCACGGCGAGGACCCGATTGAGAGTGCTCAGGAGGAAGGCGATCTCGGGCTCGGTGGGCTGGGCGACGGTCGGCACCGGCCCTGGCGCGTCCTCATCGGTGAGGCCCACGATCACCCGTCCGTGCTGCTGCGGCAGGGCGAACACGTATCGACTGATCGACCCCTCGTGCGGGATCGTGAGCGCCGCCGTGGGGGAGCCGAGGTCAGAGGCATCGAGGACGATGTGCGTGCCACGGCTGGGGCGAACGCTGATCGCGCCGTCGAGGGACTCCGCCCAGACGCCGGTCGCATTGATGACGGCGTGCGCCTTGATCTCGAGCCGTTCGCCTGACATGGCGTCCTCGGCCGTCGCGCCGTCCCCTCGCAGCTCGATCGCGCGCACGCGGGTCAGGATGCGCGCTCCGAGGCATGCAGCGGTGCGCGCGACCGTGGCGACCAGGCGGGCGTCGTCGACGAGCTGCCCGTCGTACGACAGCATCCCGCCGCGCAGCCCTCGGGGGTCGAGGGCGGGAGCCAGGCGATGCGCCGTGCGCGCGGAGACGAGCCTCGGGGCGGGGAGCACGGTGCGCGGTGTGCGGGCGCGCATCCGCAGCAGATCGCCGAGACCCATGCCGACCGCCCCGGCCGCGCGCTGGCGGAGAGCGACCCCCGGACTGAACGGCAGGAGCTGTGCCAGGGGGTGGATCAGATGCGGAGCGATCGTCGTCATCAGCAGGTGCCGTTCGAGAGCGCTCTCCCGGGCCGTCGCCACATCTCCGGTCGCGAGATAGCGCAGTCCGCCGTGCACGAGCTTGGAACTGAACCTGCTCGTGCCGAAGGCGAGATCCTCGGCCTCGATCAGCACGACCCTGAGGCCGCGGGAGGCCGCGTCGAGGGCGGCGCCGACGCCGGTGATACCGCCGCCGACGACGAGCACGTCCGCGGTGCCGTCGGCCGCCCTGGCGAGATCGATCCTGCGCCGAGCGACGTTGAGAACCGTGGGGTCCGGAGTCATGGCCGGAGCAGTCCGTCGAGCGCCGAGCGCAGTTCGCGCTCCCAGGCGGCGTCGGAGATGAGCTCGGACACTGTGCCGTGCGAGAGAACCGCCGACTGGGCGATGAGGAGCAGCATCACGGCGATCTCCAGAGGTTCACCGTGCCGTACCGTCCCTCCGACCTGTGCGGTGCCGATCGCCGTGGCGAGCCACTGCAGGATCATCCTCTGGCTCGACCCCACGCGCTGCAGTGTGTAGCGCGTGAACGCCTCCGGCTCGTCGGCGAGGAGACGGCCGTAGACGGAGTCGGAGCGGAACAGCGCGGTGAATCGCAGGACGTCGTCCACCAGATCGGCACGTGTGCGCGCATGCTCGGGAAACGCGTCCAGGATGCCGCCCACGCGGCGCAGCAGGGCAGCGCGGACGACATCGTCGGCGTCGCTCCAGCTGCGGTAGATCGTCGGTCGGCTGAGATCGGCGCGGCGGGCGAGCTCGGCGATCGTCACGCCGTGCACGCCCCTGCGCTCGATCAGCGCATCGGCGGCGTCGAGAATACGCACTTGCGTGGTGTCCCACATCACTTGACGTTCTTCCATGATGTGTCACACTGTAACGCATGAGCCCAGAAGATGGCAGGGTCGAGGACGACCCGTCGATGAGATGGAACGGCTGGGGCGACCCGGCGAAGGCGAAGGACCTCCCGCTCGCGGTGCGCACGCTGCTGCCCCTTCTGCTCGGACGCATCCGCAAGCCCGAGCAGGCCGCCGCCCTCGGGGAGGTCGTGCTCGGCTCCTCCGCACTCGACGACGACGATCTCGCCGCCTTTCAGGCAGCGGTAGGGGAACAGCACGTCGACCGTTCCGACGAGGCGCGCATCCGCCACGCGGGAGGACGCTCCACGCCCGATCTGCTGCGGAGGCGGCGGATCGCTCAGGATGCGCCGGATGCGGTCATCCGACCCGCCGATCACGACGAGGTCAGCGCGTGCCTGCGCGTGGCTGCCGATCGCGGCGTCGCGGTGATCCCGTTCGGCGGAGGAACCAGCGTGGTCGGCGCCCTGGACCCCGAGCGCGGACGACACCACGCCGTCGTCAGCCTCGACCTGCGCAGGCTCAGCGGGCTCGTCCGGCTCGACGAGGTCAGCGGCGAAGCGGTCCTCGCGGCGGGCACCACCGGTCCCGAGGCGGAGGCTCTGCTGTCCGCTCACGGCCTCGAGCTGGGCCACTATCCGCAGAGCTTCCGCTACGCCACGATCGGCGGCTTCGCCGCGGCGAGGTCATCCGGTCAGAACTCCGCGGGCAACGGCCGCTTCGACACCATGGTGACCGGCATCCGCGTCGCGACGCCGACCGGAGACATCGCCCTCGGCCGCTCGCCTGGTTCTGCCGCCGGGCCCGATCTGATCAGGGTCTTCCTCGGATCGGAGGGCATCTTCGGCGTGATCACCGAGGTGGCCGTGCGCGTGCATCCGATTCCGCGTGATCGCGTCTTCGAGTCGTGGTCCTTCCCCGACTTCGTGAGCGGCGCCGAGGGGCTCCGCCACGTCGCCCAGCACGGGAACGGGCCGACCGTCATCCGCCTCTCCGACGAGGCGGAGACCGCGGTGAGCCTCGCTCAGGTCGGGAAGATCGGGAAGGCGCTCGCGAAGGGCGCCAGCGTCGTCACCGTCTACGAGGGCGACGACATCGCGGAGCGCCGGTCCAGGGTCAGCGCTCTGCTCGCAGCAGCAGGAGGCGTCTCCGCGGGCGAGGGAGCGGCAGAGGAGTGGCTGAAGGGGAGATTCGACGGACCGTACCTGCGCGATTCGCTCCTGGACGCCGGCGTCTTCTGCGAGACGCTCGAGACGGCGACGACCTGGTCGAACCTCTCGACGCTGCGATCGGCGGTCGAGGCCGCCCTGAAGGACGGCTTCGCGCAGGCAGGGGCCAGGTCCTACGTCATGTGCCACGTCTCGCACGTCTACCCGACGGGGGCATCGCTGTACTTCACCGTGCTGGCCGGCATCCGCTCCGACCCGCTCGCCGTATGGGATCCGGTCAAGGCGAGCGTCAACGACGCCATCCTCGCCGCGGGGGGCACCATCAGCCATCATCATGCGGTCGGGCGGGACCACGCCGCGTGGCTGGAGCATGAGATCGGGGAGACCGGCATCCGCATCCTGTCCGCGATCAAGCGGGAGCTGGATCCCTCGGAGATCATGAACCCGGGCGCCGTGATCCCGATCGAGCGGACGCGCTGACGTGGCCGAGCACATCGCCGTGCTCGCGAATCCGTTCTCGGGCAAGGGCCGAGGCAGGCGGGCGGCGGAAGCTGCGGTCGCGCACCTGCGCGATCGTGGCGCCGACGTGCGGGCGTACGCGGGCGGCTCAGCCGCCGACACTCATCGGCTCGCCGCAGCTGCCCTGGCCGACGCCCCGCGGGCGCTCGTCATCGTCGGAGGCGACGGCACGCTGTCGGGAGTGCTCGACGAACTGTGCGCGGCATCCGTTCCCCTCGTGCTCGTCCCGGCCGGGACGGGGAACGACCTCGCACGGGCGCTGGGGCTGCCGCGCGGAGACGCCTCGGCCGCGGCGGAGCTCGCGCTGACCGGGGTACAGCGTCCCATCGACGTGGGCGTCGTCGCCACCAGGGACTCGACGCGTCGGTTCCTGACGATCGCCGCACTCGGGTTCGACGCGAAGGTGAGCGATCGCACGAACCGTCTGAGATGGCCGCACGGCGCCCTGCGCTACTACCTCGCGCTCCTCATCGAGCTCGCGCGTCTGCGTCCGATGGACTTCCGCCTATCCGTCGACGGCGCCGACCCCGAGCACGCTCCGGGAACGCTGATCGCGGTGGGGAGCACGTCGAGCTACGGCGGGGGGATGCCGGTGTGCGCGGGCGCCATCCCCGATGACGGGCTCCTGGACGTGGTGCAGGTCGCGCCGATCGGTCGGATGAGGCTGCTTCGACTGTTCCCGCTGCTGCTCCAGGGGCGGCATCTGGATCGTCGAGAGGTGAGGCACCGTCGCGCGAAGACCGTGTCGGTGTCCGCTCCCGGACTCGTGGTCTATGCCGACGGAGAGCGGATCGGCGAGGATGAATGCACCATCTCGCTGATTCCGGGCGCGCTCACGATGCTGGTGCCGAGGGAGAACAATGACTGAGTTCGACGAAGACGTCGTCATCGTGGGGTCCGGGTTCGGAGGCTCCGTCGCCGCACTGCGGCTGGCGGAGAAGGGCTACCGGGTTCGCGTGTACGAGGCCGGCCGCAGATTCGAGGACGAGGACTTCGCGAAGACCAGTTGGAACGTGCGGCGGTACCTGTGGGCGCCGGCGTTCGGATGCTTCGGCGTGCAGCGCATCCATAGGCTGCCGCACGTGATGATCCTGGCCGGCGCCGGGGTCGGCGGCGGGTCGCTCAACTACGCGAACACGCTGTATCAGCCGGGCGCGAGCTTCTTCCAGGATCCGCAGTGGCGAGGCATCGCCGACTGGGAACGGGAGCTCTCCGCGCACTACGCGACGGCGAAGCGGATGCTCGGCGTCGTCGAGCACTATCCTCACACCGGTCCCGTCGAGCGGATCATGGCCGGGGCCGCGGAAGACCTCGGCGTGGGAGACACATTCCGGCGCGCGCCCGTCGGCGTCTGGTTCGGGAAGCCGGGGGAGCGCACCCCCGATCCGTTCTTCGACGGGGAGGGTCCAGAGCGCACCGGATGCACGCTCTGCGGGAACTGCATGGTCGGATGCCGGGTCGGCGCGAAGAACACGCTCATGAAGAACTATCTCGCTCTGGCCGAGCGCCGCGGCGTCGCGATCGAATCGCTGCGGACGGTCATCGACGTGGCCGAGCTGCCCGGCGGAGGGTTCGCCGTCACGACCCAGCGCAGCGGCGCGTGGCTCCGACGAGGACGGCGGACCGTGACGGCCAGGCAGGTGGTGCTCGCCGCGGGCACGTGGGGGACGCAGCAGCTGCTGCACCGCATGAAGGAGTCGGGCTCGCTGCCGCGGATCTCGGATGCCGTCGGGCGCCTCACCCGGACGAACTCGGAGGCTCTCGACGGAGCGATAGCGACGAAGGTCCCCGAATCGCTGGAACTGGCGCGAGGGGTCGCGATCACCACGTCGTTCCACGTGGACGACCGCACCCACGTCGAGAACGTGCGCTACGGCCCCGGCTCGAACCTCATGGGCGCTCTCGCCACAGCTCTGGTCCCCGGCGATCGACGGCTCGGTGCTCGGCTGACGAACCTCGCGGCACAGGTGCTCCGTTCGCCGGTGCGGCAGTTCCGACTCGGCAACCTTCGGCGCTGGAGCGAGCGCGGCATCATCGCTCTCGTCATGCAGACGGCCGACAACTCGCTCACGCTGTCTCTGCGCCGCCGCTTCGGCAGACTGGTGATGACCAGTGAGCAGGGCCACGGCGAACCGAACCCGAGCTACCTCCCGCAGGCGCACGCAGCGGCCGCGGCCATCGCCGCACGTGTCGAGCGCGACGGCGGTGAGCCGGCCGAGGCCCGCGGCTCCTGGCCCGAGGTCTTCGGCATCCCGCTCACCGCGCACTTCCTCGGCGGAGCGGTGATCTCCTCGTCGCCGGAGGAGGGCGTCATCGACGCCTACCATCGTGTCTGGGGTCACCCTGGTCTGCACGTCGTCGACGGCTCCGCGGTCCCCGCGAATCCCGGGGTGAATCCTTCGCTCACCATCACCGCCCTCGCCGAGCGGGCTCTGTCGTACTGGCCGCGTGCGGGCGACGACGATGTGAGGCCGGTCCAGTAGGAGCACGCCACTGCACGCGTGCCTGGCGAGGCGTGCAGGGATACGCGAAACGCCTCATCCGACGTATGACGTCGGATGAGGCGTTTCGTCTCGCTTCGCTCGCTCAACGACCGGGGGTCAGCGGGCTTCGACACCCCTGATCTGCGGAGTGTGGAAGGACCCGCCGAAGGCACGCTCCGAGGCCCCTTCGCGGTCGAGGTACGGCGATGCGCCGCCGTCGATGAAGGGCCAGCCCGCACCGAGGATGAGGCACAGATCGATGTCCTCGACCTCGGGCACCACGCCCTCGTCGAGCATGAGCTTGATCTCGGTCGCCAGACCATCCTGAACACGCTGCAGGATCGTCGCTGCGGATGCGGGCGAGTTGCCCACCGCCGGCTTGAGGAGCTTCTCCGCCTGCTTGGTCCAGCCGGTCACGCGACCGCCCTTGTCCTTCTCCACGACGGCGTCCAGCGCGGCCAGCTCGTGGAAGTTCTCGTTCGCGTAGAAGCGATCGGGGAACGCGCGGACCATCGTGTCCTGCACGTGGGCGGCGACCTTCCAACCGACCAGGTCGATCAGCTGGAACGGGCCCATCGGCAGGCCGAGCGGACCGAAGGCCTTCTCGACATCCGCCACCGGGGTGCCCTCGTACACGGCACGAGCTGCCTCGCCCATGACCTTCGCGAGCAGACGGTTCACGACGAATCCGGGGGCGTCGGCAGTGAGCACCGCGTTCTTTCCCAGGCCCTTCGCGACCACGAACGCGGTCGACAGCGCGGCGTCAGACGTCGAGGGCGTCTTCACGATCTCGATCAGCGGCATCACCGCGACCGGGTTGAAGAAGTGGAAGCCCACGAGCCGCTCGGGGTGCGCGAGCTTCGAGCCGATCTCCTCGACGGACAGCGACGAGGTGTTGGTGGCGAGGATCGCGTCCTCGGCGATGATCTTCTCGATCTCGCCGAACACCTGCTGCTTGACGCCGACCTCCTCGAACACGGCTTCGATCACGAAGTCGCAGTCCGCGTAGAGGCTCTTGTCGGTGGTGCCGGTGACGAGGCCGCGCAGCTTGTTCGCGGAGTCGGAGTCCAGACGGCCCTTTGCCTCGAGCTTGCCGATCTCCTCGTGGATGTAGGCCACGCCCTTGTCGACGCGGGCCTGGTCGAGGTCGGTGATGAGCACGGGCACCTGGAGCTTGCGCACGAACAGGAGCGCGAACTGGCTGGCCATGAGGCCGGCGCCGATGATGCCGACCTTGGTGACCTTCTTGGCGAGAGCCTTGTCGGGTGCGCCGACGGGGCGCTTGGCGCGCTTCTGCACCAGGTCGAACGCGTACATCGACGCGGCGAACTGGTCGCCGGTCACGAGCTCTGCGAGCGCCTCGTCCTCGCGGGCGAAGCCTTCGGCCTTGGTGCCGCTCTTCGCCTTGTCGAGAAGGTCGAGAGCCGCATAGGGCGACTTCGGCACCGTGCCGATCTTCGACTCGAGCATGCCGCGGGCCATCTTGATCGCGATCGGCCACTTGGTGAGCCGCTCGATCTTGCCCGGCTCGTTCTTGCGCTCGACCTTCCTCCCGCCGAGGACCGCATCGGCCCAGGTCAGCGAGTTCTCGAGGTAGTTCGCCGCCGGGAAGATGGCGTCGACCACTCCCAGATCGAAGGCCTGCTGGGGCTTGAGCATCCGGTTCTGCTTGAGCGGGTTCGAGATCACGACCTCGAGGGCGTTCTCGATGCCGATCAGGTTCGGCAGCAGATAGGCGCCGCCCCAGCCGGGGATGATGCCGAGGAACACCTCGGGCAGAGCGATCGCCGCGGCGGAGGCGTCGACGGTCCGGTACGTCGAGTTCAGCGCGATCTCGAGGCCGCCGCCGAGCGCGAGGCCGTTGACGAAGGCGAACGACGGGACGCCGAGCTCGGAGAGCTTGCCGAGCACCTTGTGGCCCAGCTGAGCGATCAGGCGCGCGTTGTCTCGCGACCCGACCTTGCTGATGTCCGACAGGTCAGCACCGGCAGCCAGGATGTACTGCTTGCCGGTGATGCCGACGGCCTGGATCTCGCCGGCCGCGGCGCGTGCCTTGAGTCCGTCGAGGGTGGCGCCGAGCTCGGTGAGCGTCGCCGGACCGAGGGTGTTCGGACGCGTGTGGTCGCGGCCGTTGTCGAGGGTGACGAGAGCGAGCACCTTGCCGGAGGCGAGGCGGATGTCGCGCACGGGGGAGTGCGTGATCACCTCGCCCTCGGTGAGCGCCTGGATGGGGGAGAAGTCGATGTCTTCGTAGTTGGTCATCGCGACTTACTTCCTCTTCTTGCCGTTGTAGTGCGGGTTCTCCCAGATGACGGAGCCGCCCTGGCCGAGTCCGACGCACATCGCGGTGAGGCCGTAGCGCACGTCAGGACGCTCGGCGAACTGCGCGGCGAGCTGGATCATCAGGCGCACGCCGGATGCAGCGAGCGGGTGACCGATCGCGATCGCGCCGCCCCACTGGTTGACCCGGGGGTCGTCGTCGGCGATCCCGAAGTGGTCGAGCAGGGAGATCACCTGGATGGCGAAGGCCTCGTTGAGCTCGAACAGACCGATGTCGTCGATGGTGAGACCGGCCTTCTTGAGGGCCTTCTCGGTCGACGGGATCGGGCCGATGCCCATGATCTCCGGCTGCACGCCGGCGAAGGCGAACGACACCATGCGCATCTTGGGCGTGAGACCGAACTCCTTGACCGCTCCGCCTCCGGCGAGGAGCGACATCGTAGCGCCGTCGGTGAGGGGAGAGGAGGTGCCGGCCGTGACGCGTCCGTGGGGACGGAACGGGGTCTTGAGGGCGGCGAGGTCCTCCATGGTCGTCTGCGGGCGGCGGCCCTCGTCCTCGGTCGCGAGGCCCCAGGCGCCGTCGGCACCCTTCGTCGCGACGGACACGAGGTCGGGCTGGATCTTGCCCGCGTCGTAGGCGGCCTGCACCTTGTGCTGGCTGAGCATGCCGAACCGGTCGGAGCGCTCCTTGGTGAGGTGCGGGAAGCGGTCGAAGATGCGCTCCGCCGTCACTCCCATGTTCAGCGCGCCGGGGTCGACCATGCGCTCCGCGACGAATCGGGGGTTCGGGTCGGCGTTGCCGCCGATGGGGTGGTGTCCCATGTGCTCGACGCCGCCGGCGAGGGCGAAGTCGTACATGCCGATGCCGATCGACGCCGCCATCGTGGTGACGCTCGTCATGGCGCCGGCGCACATGCGCTCCACGGCGAGGCCGGGGACCGTCTGCGGGAGGCCGGCGAGGATCGCCACCGAGCGGCCGAGAGTGAGGCCCTGGTCTCCGGTCTGCGATGTCGCGGCGATCGCGACGTCGTCGATGCGGTCGGCCGGGACGGCCGAGTTCCGCTCCATCAGGCCGATGGTCGCCTTCACGGCGAGGTCATCTGCGCGGGTGTTCCAGTACATGCCCTTTTCGCCGGCGCGCCCGAAGGGGGTGCGCACTCCATCGACGAAGAAGACGTCCGAGATCTCGGCCACTCTGCCTCCAAGTTTGTGCGGTGACCTCAGTCTAGGAAGGCCGCGGAGGCGGGAGGAATCGGTTGGATCGAACCTACGAAGCGGGTGTGGGGGTCTCGTCGGGCGATTGACCAGCCTCTACAAAGGCGTCGGCGATCTTCTGTGCAGTCTGTGCAATCTGCCAGGGGCGCGCTCCCAGCGTGGCGAGCGCTGTGCCGATCTCTTCGACGGTCGTCCCCGGCAGATCCCACGCGATGCGACGGAGGAACTCCGGGGTGAGCAGATTCTCCGTGGGCATGCCGAGCTCCTCGGCGACGGCCTCCACCACAGGGCGTGCGGCCTTGAGCCGGGCGTCCGCCTCGGGATTGCGGTCGGCCCACGCGCGGGGCGGGGGCAGCGTGTCGCTGGGAACGCGCTCGCGCGGCAGCTCCTCGGCGGCGCGGCCGTCGACGATCGCCTGCCACCACCGATCGATCTGGGTGCGGCTGGCCCTGCCCTGGAAGTCCTTGGTGCCGGCGAGCGCCGACTTGCTCTGCGGGTTGGCGAGCACGGCGGCCACCAGCGAACGATCGGGCACCAGCCTGCCGGGGGAGACGTCCTGCTCCTGCGCGAAGGCTTCACGCGCCCGCCACAGCTCACGGGCCACCGCGAGGTTGCGCGCACCGCGCACCTGGTGGAGACCGCTCAGCCGACGCCACGGGTCCTCGCGAGGAGGCTTCGGCAGGCGGGTGATCGTGGCGGCGAACTCCTCCGCGGCGAACTCGGTCTTGCCCTGCTCCTCGAGCTCGGCGACCAGCACCTCCTGCACGTCGATGAGGTGGAGGACATCGAGTGCGGCGTACTCCAGCCACGCCGGCGGCAGCGGCCGGGTCGACCAGTCGGATGCCGAGTGCTCCTTCTTCAGGACGATGCCGAGGGTCTCCTCGACGACGGCGGCGAGGCCGACGCGTTCGTGGCCGAGGAGTCGGGACGCCAGCTCGGTGTCGAAGATCGTCGCAGGGACCAGCTCGAGCTCCCGCAGCGACGGCAGATCCTGACTCGCCGCGTGGAACACCCACTCGACGTCGCCGATCGCGGCCTGCAGCGGCGCGAAGTCCCCGATGGCAGGAGGATCGAAGAGGAAGACCCCCGCACCCCGGCGGAACACCTGCACGAGGTACGCCCGCTGGGAGTAGCGGAACCCGGATGCCCGCTCCACGTCCACGGCGACGGGACCTGTGCCCTCGGCGAGTGCGGCGCATGCCGCCAGGAACTCCTCGGAATCCGAGATCACGGAGTATTCAGTCACGTGCAGCCTTTCGCGCGCCGATCACGGCGATGCCCTCGGATCCGGGCGGAAGACCCGCCAGCATTCCGACCAGTTCGGCCCATGCCTCGACGTGCGGTCTGAACGGGCCCTCTGGAGTCCAGGACGCCCGCAATTCTATCTGTGCGCCGTCGCCCTCGACGGCGAGCCCGCCGAAACCCTTCGACAGCGTCTTGGTCGAGGTGCCGGATGCAGAGTGGTAGATCGCATCCCTCGAGTCGAGAGCATCCACCAGCCAGGACCAGGCGACGTCCGCGAGCAGCGGGTCCGTGCCGATCTCCGGCTCGAGGGGAGCCTGGGCGAACAGCACGATGCGCCACGGGCCGTCCCACGGCGCCGGAGCATCGGGATCGTGGAGGAGGACGAAGCGCCCGGTGCCGTACACCGAGTCTCCGGTGTCGTCGGGGCGGACGTCCGCGGCGAGCGCGATCGCGAACGGGGCGAGGCCCTGGGGCGTGGTGATCTCCCGAACGGCGATGTCCGCACGGAAGGCGGTCTCACGCAGTTCGGCCACGGCGGCGTCGAAGAGGGTCCCGTCATCGGGCTGTGCGGTCACGGCAACAGGCTAGAGTCAGGAGGCGATGAAGAGTCTCAGGCACGCCGTTGCGCTCCTTGTCCCCGCACTGCTCGCGCTCGGGGCTGCGGTCGCCCTGCTCGTGTTCGGCACCGCCCGTCGCGTCGTCACCCCGGGCAGGAGGCCGCTGGACACGGTCATCCGCGCTGTCGACACGGGCGCGCAGACGATCGAGCTGCAGCGGACCCTCGACACGGAGCTCCCGGGGCGCTACGGCCTGTTCACGACCGGAACCTACGGCTACGTGAAGCTGGGCGCGGTGCTCAGCGCAGATGCCACGACGGTGCGGCGCAAGCTGCTCACGCAGATCGAGCCGGGCGCCAGGGTCGACCGGGGTGCGACGTTCAGCGGCTACTACTACTCGACCCCGAGCGAACTGCACCTGCGCTGGGAGAACGTCCTGATCGGATCGCCCGCCGGTCCGTGCCCTGCGTGGTACTTCCCCGGGGAGTCGTCGACGTGGGTGATCCAGGTCCACGGGCGCGGAGCGGTGCGGGCGGAGTGCCTCAGGGCCGTGCCCGTGCTGCATGCCGCAGGGCTCCCGAACCTCGTGGTGTCGTATCGCAACGACGGCGAGGCGCCACGGAGCAGAGCCGGCGCGTATGCGCTGGGTGCTGCGGAGTGGCGCGACGTGGACACGGCGATCTCCTACGCGCTGCGCCACGGCGCCGAGCGCGTCATCCTGATGGGTTGGTCGATGGGCGGAGCGATCTCGCTGCAGACCGCGGTCAACTCGGCGAATCGCAGCAGGATCGCCGGACTCATCCTCGAGTCGCCGGTGGTCGACTGGCGCACCGTCCTGCGGTTCCAGGCGAGGGAGTCCGGACTCAGGGGGCCGCTACCGGACATGGCCATGGGTGCCCTCCAGCTCCCGCTCACCGCGCGCTTGAGCGGCGCGGACGACGCCATCTCCTTCGATCGGCTCGACATGGTGGCCAGGGCCGAGGAGCTCGACGTGCCGATCCTCATCCTGCACAGCGACGACGACGGCTTCGTCCCGTCAGACGCCTCTCACGCGCTCCAGCAGGCCCGTCCGGACATCGTGACGATGCCGCGTTTCACGGTGGCGCGGCACACCAAGCTCTGGAACTACGACCAGACGGCGTGGACGGCATCCATCACCGACTGGGTGAGCGGGAACGGCTTCAGCTCTTCTGCCTGACCTGGTTCTTGGCGCGCATCAGCATGCCCGTCATGCCGCCGATGCGCAGGGGGGAGACGAGCTTGGTCAGGCCGATCGACTGCGGGTAGTCCTCGGGGATCGAGAGGACCTCGTCGACGGTGAGTCCGGAGATCCCCTGCACCAGGATGCTGGCGAAGCCCCTTGTCGTCGGGGCCTCCGGGGGAGCGGTCGCGTGCATCGTCACGACGCCGTCGTGCACCTCGACGTAGATGTAGACGGGGGACTGGCACTCGGCGACCCGCTCGCACATCTCCGGGTGAGCGGCGACCTCGTCCGACACGGCGGGCAGCTCGTCCGCGAACTCGAGCAGGAGCAGGAGCCGATCGGGCTCCGGGGTCTCCAGAAAGGAATCGCGGATCTCGGCGAGGACGTCGGGGACGGTGCTGGTGCTCATCCCTGACATTCTCGCACCGTCAGAGGGCGCCGGGCTCTGCCCCGGTGACGATCGGCACGCGCACCGCGCTGCCCCATTCAGTCCAGGAGCCGTCGTAGTTGCGGACGTTCTCGAACCCGAGCAGGTGCGTCAGCACGAACCAGGTGTGGCTGGAGCGCTCCCCGATGCGGCAGTACGCGACGACCTGGTCGCCGTCGGCGAGACCCGCGCCGTCTCGGTAGATGGCGTCCAGCTCGGCACGCGGCTTGAAGCCGCCGTCCTCGGCGACCGCCTTGCCCCACGGCACGCTCTGCGCTGTCGGGATGTGGCCGGCGCGAAGGGCGCCCTCCTCGGGATAGGCCGGGGCGGTGGTGCGCTCACCGCTGTACTCCTCGGGGGAGCGCACGTCGATCAGCGGGTTGCCGATGTGGGCGAGCACGTCCTCCTTGTAGGCGCGGATGACGGAGTCGTCGCGCTCGATCACGGGGTACTCGGTCGCGGGGCGGACGGTGGCTTCGCGGGTGATCTCGCGTCCCTCCGCGATCCAGCGGTCGCGGCCGCCGTCGAGGAGACGCACGTCCTCGTGGCCGAAGAGCGAGAAGACCCACAGCGCGTAGGCCGCCCACCAGTTGTTCTTGTCGCCGTAGATCACGACGGTGTCGTCGCGGGAGATGCCCTTGCTGCTCAGGAGCGTCGCGAAGCCCTCGCCGTCGACGTAGTCGCGGACGACAGGGTCGTTGAGCTCGGTGTGCCAGTCCACCTTCACGGACCCCGGGATGTGTCCCGTCTCGTAGAGCAGCACGTCTTCATCGGACTCGACCACGACGAGCCCCGGATCGCCGAGGTGCGCGGCGAGCCAGTCGGTGGTGACCAGACGGCCGGGTTCCGCGTACTCGGCGAACTTGGACGAAGACGAATCGAACTCGATGGCCACAGGGATCTCCTCAGACGTTGAGCGGGCGATGACGCAGGTGCGGACGGCGTAGTGTTGAGCCGTCCCTACGACGATAGATCCCCGCTGCGCCCCCGGCACCGGATTCGTAAGACTTCGACACAGGAAAACGATGACTGACACCACCACCGCCACGGGCGTCGTGCACCTGACCGAGCGCCAGCCGACCGTCACCGGTCCCGAGATGCTCGCGAGCCTGGTGCCCCCGCCCCAGTTCGATGGAGCGACGTTCGACAGCTATCGCGCGGACGCCGCGTACCCCTCTCAGGAGGAGGCGAAGGAGACCCTGATCCGGTTCGCAGGGCGTGGTGCGCCCGTGAAGCGCGGAGGGCTGTTCAGCCGGGCGAAGAAGGAACCCGAGATCAAACCTGGCGTCTACCTCGACGGAGGCTTCGGCGTCGGCAAGACGCACCTCCTCGCCTCGATCTATCACGCGATGCCCGCGCGCAGGAAGTACTTCGGCTCGTTCATCGAGTACACCGCTCTGGTGGGAGCTCTCGGGTACAAGAACACGGTCGATCTGCTGAAGGGGGCCGATCTGCTCTGCATCGACGAGTTCGAACTCGACGACCCCGGCGACACCATGGTGATGACGCGTCTCCTCGGAGAGCTCGTCCCCACCGGGACCAAGCTCGCCGCGACCTCCAACACCCCGCCCAACGCGCTCGGCGAGGGGCGCTTCGCCGCCCAGGACTTCCTTCGAGAGATCCACGCCATGTCCGACAGCTTCGAGACGCTGCGGATCGACGGCGTCGACTTCCGCCAGCGTGCGCTCGACGGCCACGCCGTCGTGTCGTCCGATGCGGAGTACGCCGACGCCATCGCGAAGGGCGCGACCGGGGGCGCGGCATCCGACGATGCGTTCGGCGACGTCATCTCCCACCTCGCCCGCGTGCACCCCTCGCGGTATATCCGTCTGATCACGGGACTCGGGCTCGTGGGCCTTCGCGATGTGCGCGTGCTGACCGATCAGTCGGAGGCGCTGCGCTTCGTCGCCTTCGTCGACCGGGTCTACGACGCGCAGATCCCGATCGTGGCCACCGGTGTCAGCCTGGATCAGGTCTTCGCCGAGGAGATGCTCGGCGGCGGCTACCGCAAGAAGTACCTGCGGGCGATCTCGCGTCTGAACGCCCTCACCCACGCCGAACGCTGACCTGCGTAACGCGATGTTCACACGGGCGCTCAGCCTGTAACGTGCGCGCAACAAACTTCACGCATCCCGGAAATCGGGTGTCGTCACACTGAACCTCACAGTTTCCCGAATGTGAGGTTTACACATGGATGCACCCGGCAACATCTCCTGGGCGATCACAGCGACGGCTCTCGTGCTGCTGATGACGCCCGGAGTCGCCTTCTTCTACGGAGGCCTCGTCAAGGCGAAGAGCGTCGTGAGCATGATGATGATGAGCTTCGGCTCGATCGGTCTCGTCGCGGTGCTCTGGATCCTCTTCGGATTCTCGATGAGCGCCGTCGACAGCCCGACCGCCTTCGCCGGCAACCCCTTCGCCGACTTCGGCCTGAGCGCGCTGGCCAGCGGCGAGGGATCCAACGTCGCCCTGCTCGGCGTCGCGTACGGTGCGACCTTCGCGATCATCACGGTCGCACTGATCTCCGGCGCGATCGCCGACCGCGCGAAGTTCGGATCCTGGCTGATCTTCGCCGGCGTGTTCGCGACGGTCGGCTACTTCCCGGTGGCCGCGTGGGTCTGGGGCGGCGGCTGGATCATGAATCTCGGCACCACGCTGTTCGGCGAGGACAGCGGCATCGCCGTCATCGACTACGCCGGTGGAACCGCCGTGCACATCAACGCGGGTGCAGCGGCCCTCGCGCTGGCGATCGTCCTCGGCAAGCGCATCGGCTTCCAGAAGGGCATCCTGAAGCCCCACAACGTCCCGCTGACGCTCCTGGGGGCCGCCCTGCTGTGGTTCGGGTGGTTCGGCTTCAACGCGGGTGCGGAGTGGCTCGCTGAGGACATGGGCGGCGTCGGTCTGATCGGCCTCAACACGCTGGGCGCCACCGCGGCGGCGATCCTCGGCTGGATCCTCGTCGAGCGCATCAAGGACGGCAAGGCGACCTCTGTCGGTGCGGCGTCTGGTGCGGTTGCCGGTCTCGTGGCCATCACTCCGGCCTGCGCGAACCTGACGCCGGGGTGGTCGCTGCTGCTCGGCGCCCTGGCCGGCATCCTGTGCGCGCTGGCGGTCGAGCTGAAGTTCCGCCTTGGGTTCGACGACTCGCTCGACGTGGTGGGCATCCACCTCGTCGGCGGACTCTTCGGAACTCTGTACCTCGGCCTGTTCGCCACCGGCACCGGACTGTTCGTGGGCGGTGACTTCCGTCAGCTCGCCGTACAGGCGATCGCCGCGGTGGGCGTGCTGCTCTACTCGTTCATCATCTCCTTCGTGATCGGCTTCGCGATCGAGAAGACGATCGGGTTCCGCATCACGAACGAGGACGAGATCGCAGGAGTGGACCTGGTCGTGCACGGCGAGGAGGGGTACGCGCTCGCGGACGCGTGAGCGCCTACAGCATCGTCGTGCGAACGCGGAAGGGCGTCTCGGTTCCCCTGAACCGAGACGCCCTTCCGGCGTGCGCTGACGTGGTGCGGCAGCGGATAGGGTGACCCTGTGGGCAATGGCAACGGCATCCTGACCTCGATCCTGGAGATCCTCCTCAAGGCGGTGGGATCCGGGCGCAGCACGTCGCCCAAAGGTACTCCGGCACGCCCGAGGGCGCGCCTGAAGACGGATGCCGAGCGCACCGGCCCCGGGGACTCCGGGCATGTCGTCGAGCCGGGACAGGCCGCGGGCACCGACACCGTGCGCATCGATCCGGAGCGCATCCGCGACCTGCGGATCTCCTACGCGCCGGCACGTGACGGCGCTCCGGACGCCGGAGAGGTCATCTGGACCTGGGTGCCCTATGAGGAGAACGACGGCAGGGGCAAGGACCGGCCGGTGCTCGTGATCGGCCGCCAGTCATCGGACCGCGTGTACGCAGTGCGGATGACCAGCAAGGCGCACGAGCGGGACAGGGACTTCCTGTCGATCGGATCCGGCTCCTGGGACTCGCAGGGCAGGGAATCGTGGGTCGACATCGAGCAGCTGTACAGCGTCCACGAGCGCGGACTGAGGCGCGAAGCCGCCGTCCTCGACAAGGTCCGTTTCGGCCGGGTCGCCGGAGCGCTCAGCCGGCGATACGGCTGGCGAGCTGAGGGCTGAGCGCCGGGAAGGCCTGAAGCACCATCTCCACGAGCTCGCTCGCCGGCCTCGTGAGCGGATCGGTGGCGGGGATGCCGAGCTCCCCTTCGATCTCGTCGATCGCTGCGGCGAGCTGGGGAGCGGTGAGATCCTCGTGGTTGACCGTGACGCCGATCACGCGGGTGTCGGCGAACGACTCGATGAGCGCCACCTCGCTCGCGACGGACGGCATCGCGACCATCGGGAAGTCTCCGAGCGTCTTGCGGGCCGGTGCGTGCTGCACGATGACGGCTTCGGGGCGGCTTCCCCGGAGGATGTGCGCCGAGGTGAGGTACGCGGGGTGGCTGAGTGCGCCCTGTCCTTCGACGATGATCACGTCGGGATCCTCGCCCTCGAAGGCCGCGACGACCTGGTTCTCGACCTCGCCCGAGCAGAACTGCGGCACGAGCGCGTCGAGGGCGACTCCGTAGCGTCCGCCCTGGATGATCGTGGTCTGGCCGGTGCCGACGAGGACCGCCCGGATGCCGGCGTCGGTGAGGGCGCGGACGAGGAGCGTCGCGGTGGTCCGCTTGCCGATGGCGCCGTCGGTGCCGAGGATCGCGATCCGAGGGCAGGTCACATCGAAGATCCGACCGGAGAAGAGGTGCAGGTCCTTCTTGTCGCGCGGGCGGCGCACATCGGTGATGGTGACTCCTGCGGCGATGCTCGCGGAGACGAACTCGGCATCGTCGCCGAGGAACTCGTGCAGACCGCTGACGATGTGCATGCCCCGTGAGATGCCGTCGAGCAGGGCCCGGCGCACCGCGGGGGAGATGAGCCCGTCGGCGGGGGCGACACCGCAGATGAGGTAGTCGGGCACCCGCCCGGCGTTGACGATCGCCTGGGCGAGGTTCGCGAGGATCGGGATGCCGTTGTCCGCGCCGTCGAGGAACGCGCCCGTGTCCTGGAACGCGCGTGTGCTGTCGATGACGCTGAGGATCTCGTACTTCTCGGAGTGGCGCACGAGCCCGTTGGCGGTCTTGCCGTCCTGCTCGCCGAACTGTCCCTCGCAGTACACCACGGCCGTCGAACCGGCGGGAAGCGTCGCGGGGAGCGCCCAGTCGAGCGCAGAGGAGTCGATCGGGTCGGAAAGGGAATGGGCGGGCATGGCGCGCTCCTAGGATCACCCAGAGGAGGCGACGGAGAACGAAATGGCCGATGGGGGCCCGTTGGTCGACAAGAAGTCTTCCCTGACGTCGACGAGGTGCCGACCCGGTCACCGTAGCAGTCGAGCCTGGGACTACCCCGCGAACCCGGTCGACACCGTGGCGACCCCGCGCTGACGACTCATCGTCCAGACCAGTGCAGCCGCGGCGAGGAGGGCGAGCAGCAGGCCTCCGGCGGTGGCCGCGAGCTGTGCGGCGCCCCGTTCGGGAAGGAGGAATCCGTACGGGACCCATCCGTCCGTCGCGCCGCGGACGAGCGTCACGACGAGCCAGGTCAGCGGATAGGGGAGGACGATCCAGAGCCGCCGCCAGGGCAGCGGCGGCCGATCGCCGACGAGGAGCCAGTCCAGCACCAGCAGCACGGGGAACACGAGGTGCAGCGTGATGCTGACCCATGCGGGAGCGGTGCCCGTACCCGGGACGATGAGATTGTAGATCAGCGCGACGATGATCATGCCGGTGACGGCCGCGCCGCGCGCCTGCGGCATCCAGTCCGGCACCGTGCGTGTGACGGCTGCCGCAGCCCCGCTCGCGATCAGGATCAGGCCGGTCAGCAGGCTGGTGAGGTTCGTGAAGTAGCCGAAGTAGTCGAACGGATTCGCGCCCTGTGCCGGGATGCCGATCGCATACGTGTAGATCAGGATGCCGATGACGGCGGCCCCGACGAGCATGCGTGCGATGGCGACGGGGCGAGAGGCGGGGCGGATCTCGGGCACGTCCCCAGGCTATGCGGGGAGGGCGGCAATCCGTTTCCCCCTGCGCTCCGAACCAGCTGTGAGTCGCGATCCGCGGCGCAGCTAAGGAGGAATCATGCGTTTCATCCCCACCAAGGTCCACGGTGCCCTCGACTACATCGTCGGTGTGGCGTTGATCGCCGCACCGTGGCTGTTCGGCTTCTCCAGCGTCGGGGGCGCTGCCGTCGTCATCCCGATCGTGCTCGGTGTCGGACTCATCGTCTACAGCCTCTTCACCAAGTACGAGTGGGGTCCGTTCGGGTTCATCCCGATGCCCGTCCACCTCGTGTTCGACATCGTGGCGAGCCTGTTCCTCGCGCTGTCGCCGTGGCTGTTCGGCTTCTCGGGCCAGGCGCTCAACGTCTGGCTGCCGCACGTCGTGGTCGGCGTCGCGGTGATCGTGGTCGTGCTGTTCTCCCAGCCTCAGCCGGCCCGCGTGAAGGTCTCTGCGGCTCACGCGTGAGAGCGACGACGACGGTGCTGCCGGACCTGTCCGGTGGCGCCGTCATCGGCGTGTGAGGTCACCGAAGTGCATCGCTCAGCCAGCGGGCATAGAGCGTCCACGGCTCGCCGCGTTCGCGCAGAGCCGCGATATGCGCTCTCACCTCGTCGGTCAGGGTGAACCACTCGCCGCCCTCCCTGACCGAGGCGAATTCTCGGTGTCGCTGCTGTTCGAGGGCCCTGCCGCCCTGTTCGAAGGCGAGGAGCTCGTCGTGCCGGATGCTCGTGAGGCGCTGCCGTGGCCTCCGGCTCGTGCCGATCTTCACCCGGCGGTCGTATCGGAGGTAATAGACCACTTCGATCGCGGGAAGAGGCAGGTCGGGGTCAGGTGCGTCTCCGTAGCGCCAGCCGCAGTCGGCGCAGATCAGGGAACCTTCGCGCCGTGTGCCGCGCAGACCCCCGCAGAGTCCGCACGGCCCGGGCAGGGGAGGAAGGTCTGACACGGTGTGAACGGTAGCCGTGGGCTCCGACACCCGAGACTGAGCCGGTCGGGCCTTCTGCTGCGGTGAGGCGAAGAAACCCCGCGGAGTCGAAGCTCTGCGGGGTTCTGTGGTGGGCGATACCGGACTCGAACCGATGACCTCTTCCGTGTGAAGGAAGCGCGCTACCAACTGCGCCAATCGCCCATACCCGTGGGGTACGTCAACCGATACTACCCGACCGTCGGGGGCCCTGTTGACCAGATCGCGGGACACGCGCGAGATTCGGGTCTGGTTTTGACAACCGCCGATCGTCGGCTAATGTTTATCAAGTGCTCGGGGCAACAACCCGGGAACAACGCGGATGTAGCGCAGTTGGTAGCGCACAACCTTGCCAAGGTTGGGGTCGCGAGTTCGAGTCTCGTCATCCGCTCAAGTGCAGGGGCCTTCTTCGGAGGGCCTTCCGCACGTGGGGTCAATCCACACGGTGGCGTGGCCGAGCGGCTAGGCACCGGCCTGCAAAGCCGTTTACACGGGTTCGAATCCCGTCGCCACCTCTCAGAAACTGAATAGCCCCAACGGGCGCGATTGGCGCAGCGGTAGCGCGCTTCCCTGACACGGAAGAGGTCACTGGTTCGATCCCAGTATCGCGCACAGACAAAACCCCCGGTTCATCCGGGGGTTTTTGCGTTCCCGGGCCTTCGAGGGCGATCCCGCGGCGAGCTCGGACCCCAGCGAGACAGCGACCTCCAGTCGGAGGGATACACGGTGAAGCTGCGTGGCGAGACGCGCGAGCGGTGTCGTGGGCACCTTCGGTGAGGTTCGTACACTCGAATCATGTGCCGGTCCGACCTGGGCTGGAGCGCGAAGACAGGATGTAGTCCCGTGGAGGGCATGAAGTGACGGAGCAGATGCCGAACTGGGAAGGGTTCATGATCCCGACGCTTCGCGTTCTCGACGACGGGATCGTCAGGCACTGGCGGGAGTTCCAGCCGCTGGTCGCCGACGCGGCGGGGCTGACGGAGTCTCAGACGCAGGAGTTGCTGCCGTCGGGCAGTCAAGTCAAGTACGAGAACCGCATCGGCTGGGCGGTCTCGTTCCTCACCAACGTCGGTGCGCTCGCACGGCCGAAGCGGGGCCATTACACGATCACAGACGCCGGCCGTCAGCTCATCGGCTCCTTTCCCGACGGCATCCGCGAGCGCGACATCCGTGCGCTCGGTGCCGACCCGGAATCGCCGATCCGCCTCTACGAGAAGACCGAGCGGGCGAAGCCCAGCGATACGGTCGCGGCGGTCGACGGCGAGTCGATGACCCCGATCGAGCAGGTGCAGAGCGGTATCGCTCGCATCGATGAGGAGGTCGCCGCCGAGCTGCTCCAACGACTCCAGGGCAAGGAACCCGGATTCTTCGAGCAGGCTGTCGTAGAACTGCTGCTCGCCATGGGCTACGGCGGAACCACCGGCGGCGGCAGCGTGACGCAGCGCAGCAACGACGGCGGGATCGACGGGGTCATCGATCAGGATGTGCTCGGGCTCAGCCGCGTCTACATCCAGGCGAAGCGCTATGCCGACCACAACGCCGTCCAGCGTCCCGACGTGCAGGGTTTCGTCGGGGCCCTCAGCGGAAAGGCGGACAGCGGCGTCTTCATCACGACGAGCCGGTTCTCCGAGGGGGCGCGCGCCTATGCCGAAGGCGTCCCCATGCGCGTCATCCTCATCGACGGTGCGCGACTCACGAGCCTGATGATCCGTTACGGCGTCGGGGTCCAGGTGCGCGAGACGTACAAGGTCGTCGAGATCGACGAGGACTTCTTCGCCTGAGCCGCCGCGCGGCGCCAGACGATTGCGGATGTGTCCCGCCGGAACCCCCGGCGGGACGCGCGATGTTCAACGGGGGGAGCGGTCCTCCTCGGCGGTCGCCCACAGCGCCCAGAGCACGAGCAGCGGCTGCAGGAAGAGGCGGCCGAGACGGCGGGCGTCCGTGTCGAGGCCGGGTGCGGAGCGGCGCGTACGCCATTGGTGCACGTTCCCGGGGAACACGGCGACGAAGAACCCCGCCACGGCCCAGCCCATCCTGCGGCGTTCGCGGGGGAGGGCGACGAGACCGGCAGCCAGCGCGAGCTCCGCCGCCCCCGAGGCGATGACGATCGCGTCCTTGTCGAGGCGCGTGACCCGCGTCGCCCAGTCCGGGACGACGATCCGGAAGCCCCGATTGCGGACGAGATGGGCGGCGCCGGCCGCGGCGAGCACCAGCGCGAGCATCCATCGTGCAGCAGTCCTGACCATGCGTCTACGCTATCCGGTGCCCGCCGGCGACCTCAGCCGACCTGTGCCGATCGAGCCGCCTCCCATGCGCGGAACTCTTCAGCGATCCGCGGCGACTGCGTGTGGTGCAGATAGTGCGAGCCGTCGAGCGCGATCACCGTTCCGTCATCGACGCCCGCAGCCTGCTTCTCGTGCAGTTCCCGCCACTCCGGGACCTCCTCGTTGTGCTCCACGACGAAGAGCAGCAGCGGCAGCGCCGGGGCGAATCCGGTGCCGAGCGCGTCAGCGAAGTTCGTGCGGATGTGGGACATCTCATCGAGATACGTCGCACTCAGCGAGTTCCGGTTGGAGAGCATCACCAGTTGCTCGCGCACCTCTTCGGAGTACACGTCCTCCTCGTAGCCCGTGGCGGACGTGGCGACAAGGCGGATGAGCCCGAGGTTCTTGGCGGCGCCGAGCAGGCCGATGGGGAACGCGGTGTCCGTTCGGGGCTGACCGGGCACACTGGAGTCGATACCGACGAACGCCTCGACCTCGTCGGGATAGCGACGTGCGAGTTCGATGCCGTACACCCCGGCGATCGAGTGCCCCATCAGCACATACCGGTCGATGTCGAGCTCGTCCAGAGCCTCGTGCACCTCGGAGACGATGTTCGCCGTCGTGCGTTCGCGGTCCGTGCCGTCGCTCAGGCCGTAGCCGAACGGCTCGACCACGACGACGCGGTGATCCGCCGACAGGTCATCGACGAGAGGCGCGAAATCGAGCGCGGGCGACGCCGTGCCGAACCCGGGGAGGAGCACGATGGTCTCGTCGCCCTTGCCGCTGATGGCCACGTTCATGTGGCGTCCGTCGACCTCGACGAGCTGGCCGTAGGGCTCGATCCGCTCCTGTTCGGCGTCGGTGGCGACGACGTTCACGATCGTGGTCGTCGCCAATCCGACGGCGATCACCGCGGCGACGGCGGTCACCGAGACGAGCACTCTCTTCACAGACTTCTTCATTCGGACCTCTCCCGCGGCGCACGGTGCGCCCCGTCCTTCCAGCGTCGTTCGGATGCCCGCTCGAGGCATCGCCCCGGCGCAGACATCTCCCTACCGCGTTCGCAGTACGGGGAAGTCATCCTCAGGGCGGACTCCCGATCCGGCCGCGCGCGGAATACTGGAAGGATGCCCGCCCGCCCCGCTTCCGGACTCACCGCGCCGTTCGGGGATGTGATCGCCGTCGCGGTCATCGTCCTGTTCGCGGTGCTGCCCTACCCGGAGTCGGTCTTCCAGGTCCCCGGGATGCTGCTCCCGATCGCGCTCCTGCCGGCCGCGGCGATGCCGTTCCGTCGTCGGTGGCCCCTCGCGGTCCTTGGCGTCAGCGTCGTCGTCGCGGTCGTCCTCTCGGTGATGGGGATACTCTCGCCGAGCTCTCTCATCGCGACGGCGATCAGCGCTTTCGCCGTCACCGCGTACACGCGTCGCACTGTGGGGCTGATCGCGCTGACGCTCGTCGTCGGAGTCGTCTTCGTCTCCAACGCGGTCCCGCTGCACGGAGAGTTCTTCGATTCGAGGGCCTTGCAGTTCCTGTTCTTCATCGCACTGGCCGGGGCGATCGGCGATGCCACACGATCTCGTCGCGAGTTCGGCGCCGCGATGACCGAGCGTGCGGAACGTGCGGAGCGCGGCCGGGAAGAGGAAGCCAGACGTCGGGTCGCGGAGGAGCGTGTGCGCGTCGCGCGCGATCTCCACGACGTCGTCGCGCATCAGATCACGGTGATCAGTCTCAACGCGGGCGTCGCGTCGTCGGCGCTGGAATCCCGACCGGATCGCGCGAGAGAGGCGCTGACGACGATTCGACGCGCGTCCCGCACGGTCCTCACCGACATCGGGGGCCTGATGGCGCTGCTGCGCTCCGAGGATCCGGAGGACACCGGGGATCTGCGCCCGCAGACCGGGCTCGCGGGCGCCGCCGACCTGATCGCGCGCTTCGTGGACGCGGGGCTGCGCGTCGAGCTCCACGACGAGTCCGCCGGGGTCGCGCTGTCTCCGTCGAACGATCACGTCGCCTACCTCGTGCTCCTGGAGAGCCTCACCAACGCCCACAAGCACGGGGCGGATCGTCCCGTGCGCGTCCGCCTGGACATCGTCGGCGGCGATCTCCTCATCGACGTCCGCAACGAGGTGCGTCCGGGGCCGGAGGCGTCCGCTGGCGGTCACGGGCTCGTCGGGCTGCGTGAGCGCGTCACAGCCGTCCGCGGCACGGTCCGGACGGAGAGCGTCGACGGAGTGTTCCGTCTCGACGTACGACTCCCCACAGACGGAGGGAATGACGAATGGTCACCGTGATCATCGCTGATGACCAGCCGCTCATCCGGCAGGCCGTCCGCGACATCCTCGGCGACGCCGGCATCCTCGTGGTCGGCGAGGTCGCCACAGGGCGGGATGCCGTGCGCGCCGTGGAGCGCGAGTCGCCGGACGTGGTGCTGATGGACATCCGGATGCCCGACCTCGACGGCATCGCCGCGACGGCCGAGATCTGCGCAGAGGGGGCAGGGGGTCGCACGCGCGTGCTGATCCTCACGACCTTCGAGGAGGACGAGTACGTGGTGGCGGCCCTGCGCGCGGGTGCCAGCGGATTCATCGGCAAGGGCGCCGAGCCGGAGGAGATCGTGCGCGCCGTGCTCACGATCGACCGGGGCGACTCGCTCCTGTCGTCCGCTGCGACACGCGCCCTCATCGAGCGCTCGCTGCGCGCCGCCGACGCATCACCCCGCGTCCCGGATCAGGTCCTTCTCGACGCGCTCACCGACCGCGAGCGCGAGGTGATGCTGCTCGTCGCCGGCGGACTGACCAACCAGGAGATCGCCGAGACCCTGACGATCTCTCCGCACACCGCGAAGACCCATGTGAATCGGACGATGATGAAGCTGGGAGCCCGCGACCGCGCACAGCTCGTGATCCTCGCCTATGAGTGGGGCCTCGTCGTTCCCGGCGTCTGACGAGACCTCCTCGTACCCCAGAGGGAGGCGGATTCCATACCCCGGTAGCTGTTCAGCGGCCCGGCGCCTCCGTAGCGTGTCTTCCATGCGCTCCCGTCTGCTGTCCTCCACCGTCATCCTGCTCGCCGTCACCGCCGCCCTGACCGGCTGCGCGGTGTTCGACACGGGGACACGGGTGAGCGAGGACCGACCGATCACGGACATCAACGAAGTGGTGCTGGATACGAGCGGCGATCTCACGATGCGCGTCGGCAGCACGCCATCCCTGCGTGTCACCGCAGGGGAGAACGTGATCGGCGAGCTCACGTCCGAGATCTCCGATGGGGTGCTGACCCTCGGCATGGAGAAGACGCCCATCGGATGGAACGGTGAGATCCGCTACGAGCTCACGGTGACGACCCTCGAGACTCTCCACGTGCGAGGCTCGGGCGACGCGCAGGTCGACTTCACCGGCGCGACGGCGCCCTCGATCGACGTGCAGGGTTCGGGCGATGTCGAGGCCGCAGGCGTCGCCGCGGACTCGGCCTCCGTCGTCGCGGACGGTTCAGGCAGCATCTCCGTCGACGATGTCCAGCTCTCCGAGCTGACCGTCCGCATGACGGGATCCGGGGGCGTCGAGATCGACGGCACGGCCGCCGCCCAGGACGTCGAGGTCGCGGGGTCGGGTGGGTTCAGCGCGGCATCCCTGCGCAGCGACCGCGCCCGCGTGGTCGTCACCGGGTCGGGGGATGCCGATGTCGACGCCCGGCTCTCCCTCGATGTCGTGATCGACGGGAGCGGAGACGTCTCCTACGCGGGGGACCCGAGCGTGACGAAGAAGATCTCCGGCTCGGGGGAGCTGTACCGTCGCTGAACCTCGGAGGTCAGCTCCGGGACCGCGTACGCGAGCTCACCAGGAGCGCAGCCCCTCCCGCGCCCAGCAGGACGGCCAGGACGCCGAGACCGAGTGCGGCGCGCGCATCCGATCCGGTGGTCGCGAGAGTGCTCCCCGACCCCGGTGAGGTCGGCGCTTCCGGAACGACGGGACGTGCGGAGACGGCGACCTCTGCGGTGGGCACCGGTGGCTCAACGGACTCTTCCGCGTTCCGGGGCACGACTCCGCGGGCGTTTCCGCTCCAGGAGACGGTTCCCGGACGAGGCCCTGACGCCGTCGCGCGGAACGTGTAGGTCACCACGAGCGTCTCGCCGGGGCCGACGATGCCGGTCCAGCGGACGGCGCTGCCGTCCACCGTCACGGCACCGGAACTCGCGTCCGCATCGCGGATGAGGACGGAGGCGTCGTTCGCGGCGAGGAGGTCGGCGACGTTCACGTCGAGGGGGGTGTTGCCGGTGTTCGCGATGGTGAGAGCGACCCGTCCGGTCGTCTCTCCGGGGGCGGCGGTGTCGGGGGTCACTGCGCGGTCCACGGACAGCGCCGGAGAGATCGGGGTACCGGAGGCCGCTCCGCCCGAGCCGGCGAAGAAGGCGAGAGTGGACAGCCCTCCCACTCCGTTCCCCCCGCCCTGGTGCCCGCCGACCGATCCGGTCACGATACGGGTGCCGGCGCCGAACACCTTCCGTCCCTGAAGCGGGAGGGCGGTGTTGGGAGCGTCGAACAGCGAGGGGCCCGCCGAGACGAGGTCGTACGCCTGCTCGACGACGATGTATCCGGTCGGCGAACCGGTGACCGTGACGCCGAACACCGGCTCGCCATCGTGCGTCTCCTGCTCGTCCACCGTGTAGTCGACGCCGTCCTGCCACAGGGATGCCGGATCCGTGAACCCGCTCAGAGTGGCGGGGAGCTCGTCCAGCCCGAACACCCGGGTGGACCCGCTGACAGGGGCGAGTCTTCCGGTCCAGTCGTTCGCGCCGCCCACTCCGATCCACTGGCCGCCGTCTTCGGCGAACTCGGGGACGGCCTCGACGACGGAGCGCGCGAGGAAACGCAGGGAGCCGGTCGGGCTCGGGACCCACGTCCCCACGGTGCCGGCGGGGTTCCAGGCGAATCCCGTGTAGGAGGCGCTGAGCGGGAACACGACGCCGTCGGCCGCGGCCTGAGCCGTGAGCGTGTCGTTCCCCGGGCCCACGGAGTCGGCGCTGACGAAGATCGCGAGCTCGGCCTGCAGATCGACGACCGCGGCGGCTGCGGCGGAGTACGTGACGGTGATGCGGTGTCCGTCGGGTGACACGGCGAAGGTCGCGAGCTCCACCCCGTCCTCATCGCGCAGCGTCCCGGGAGCGGCCGCCGCAGTGAGATTCGCGGAGAGGTCGATGTTCGTGGCTTCGCCTGGCACGGGATCGGCGTCGGAGAGATCGATGCGCAGCGCCCAGGTCGGGTAGGCGGTGGACGGCCAGGACGGCTCGCCGGGGAAGTACGGCTCCAGCGACACGGCCGCTACCGGAGTCACGTCGTCGGAGGGAGCGACCGCGGCGCCCGCGGCCGTCGGCAGCGCGACGATCGCGAGGGCGAGAAGGCCGGCGACGGCGGCGGGGCGGGAGCGGACAGAGCGCATGGCGTGGCCTATCGGGTGCAGTGGGGGAGACGGGGATGCGATCGGCTCCCCGTGATCACCGTATCGATCAAGACGGTGAGTGCGGGAACCCTGGAACACTGAACGCATGACCGTTCTGCGCATCAGCATCCTGTTCCTGCTCGCTGCCGTCGCGGAGATCGGCGGCGCCTGGCTGATCTGGCAGACCGTGAAGGAGGACCGCGGGTGGCTGTTCGCCGTGTTCGGCGTGATGGCCCTCGGAGCGTACGGATTCATCGCCGCGCTGCAACCCGATGCGAACTTCGGGCGAGTGCTCGCGTGCTACGGCGGTGTGTTCATCGCCGGCTCCCTGGCGTGGGGCATCATCGTCGACGGATTCCGGCCCACGACATGGGACTGGGTGGGTTCGGCCGTTGCACTGGTCGGTGCGGCGATCATCGTGTTCGCTCCGACGGCTGGCGGCGCGAGCGAGTCGGCGGCGCTGTGAGTCAGGGGAGATCCGCGGAGGTTCGTTTCATCCGCTCATAGGCCGCGAGAGCCGCTTTCCTCGTGGTGCCCAGATCGACGATCGGCGCCGTGAGGAGGGAATCCCCGGCCCATCGTTCGACATAGCGGGACTGCGGATCGAACTTCTTCGCCTGAAGCTCAGGGTTGAAGACCCGGAAGTAGGGCGCGGCATCGGCGCCGGACCCGGCCACCCACTGCCAGTTGAAGGGGTTGCTCGCCTCGTCCGCGTCGACGAGCGTGTCCCAGAACCACTCCTCGCCGAGCCGCCAATCGATCAGCAGATTCTTCACCAGGAACGACGCGGCCACCATCCTGACGCGGTTGTGCATGAATCCGGTGCTCCAGAGCTCCCGCATCCCGGCATCCACCAGCGGCACGCCGGTGCGTCCCTGCTGCCACGCGGTGAGCTGTTCGACGTCGACCGGCGGCCAGGGGAAGGCGTCGAAGGACGGGCGCAGGTTGCGGGTCGCCAGATCGGGGAAGTGGAAGAGGGTGTGCCAGGCGAACTCCCGCCATCCGAGCTCGGCGAGGAACTTCCCTGTCCCCGGTGCGCCCGCGGCGCTGTGCCACACGGTGAACGGGCTCAGCTCTCCCCAGCGCAGTCGAGGAGAGAGCAGCGAGGTCATTCCCGCCGCGGGCTCATCACGCGTTCGTTCGTAGTCGTCGACGTCTTCCGTGAGGAACTGAGCAAGGCGGTCGATCGCTGCGGGCTCGCCGGGTGTCCACGTCTCTCGCAGACCTCCGGCCCAATCAGGGGACGACGGGCGCAGAGCCCACCCGGCGATGTCGTCGGATTCGAGAGCGGGCGGGATGCCGACGAAGTCGTCAGGTTCCGGCAGCGGACGCCGGGGCGCCGGAAGCGCCTGGCAGGCGCGCCAGAACGGAGTGAAGACGGAGAAATGGGTGCCCCCGCCCGTCCTGACCATCCACGGCTCGTGCAGAAGCGACGCCGAGAAGGACTCGACCAGAAGACCGGCCTCGCGCAGCGAGGACTTCAGGGCGGCGTCGATCTCGCGCTCGGCCGCCCCGTAGCGCCTGTTCCAGTACACGGCGCCGGCGGAGCTCTCCCGGACCACATCCTCGACGACCCGTGACGCGGGGCCTCGCCTCAGCACCAGGGGCACGCCCTTCTCCCCGAGCCGCTCCGCCAATGACGACAGCGAATGGTGCAGCCACCAGCGAGCAGCCCCTCCCAGAGCCCGGACACCGGGTGATTCCTCATCGAGCAGGTACAGGGCGATGGTCGGCTCACCACGGCGCGAGGCCGCGAGCAGGGCCGGGTTGTCCGCGATTCGGAGATCATCGCGCAGCCAGACGATCGTGGGAGAGGGCATATCTCATTGTCCCCTCTGCGTGCTCGTCACCGCGGAGCTCCCACGGTTCGCCCGATTCCGAGTGCGAGAGCGGTCTGAAGCACCCGGTCGTGCGGGTAGCCTGGATTCCTGACCCAGATGGAGTGCTCAGTGCCTGAAAACGCCCAGCCGAAAGACGGCTTCGCCCTGTTCTCTGACCGATCCGTCGTCGCGATGCGCGTCGGCGGCGTCCTCAAGGACCTCGCCGCCACCGTGACCGACGCCGACGAGGTCGAGCCCGTCACCATCGACAGCCCCGACGGGCTGAACATCCTGCGTCACTCGGCCGCTCACGTGCTCGCCCAGGCGGTGCAGCGCATCAATCCGCAGGCGAACCTCGGCATCGGCCCGCCCATCACCGACGGGTTCTACTACGACTTCGGCGTGGACACGCCCTTCACCCCCGAAGACATCAAGGCCATCACCAAGGAGATGCAGCGCATCGTCCGCGAGGGCCAGCGCTTCGTGCGCCGCGTCGTCACCGACGATGAGGCGCGCGCCGAACTCGCCGATGAGCCGTTCAAGCTCGAGCTCATCGGTCTCAAGGGCTCGAACGCCGACGCGGCCGAGGGCGCGTCCGTCGAGGTCGGCGAGGGCGAGCTCACGATCTACGACAACACGACCCGAGACGGCGAGGTCGTCTGGAAGGACCTCTGCCGCGGGCCGCACCTGCCCAACACGCGGATGATCGGCAACGGCTGGGACCTCACCCGCATCGCCGCGGCGTACTGGCGCGGCAGCGAGAAGAACCCGCAGCTGCAGCGCATCTACGGCACGGCCTGGCCGTCCAAGGACGAGCTGCGCGCGTATCAGGAGCGCCTCGCCGAGGCCGAGCGTCGGGACCACCGCAAGCTCGGCGCGGAGATGGACCTGTTCTCCTTCCCCGACGAGATCGGCTCCGGTCTCGCGGTGTTCCACCCGAAGGGCGGCATCATCCGCTACGAGATCGAGGAGAACCTGCGCCGTCACCTGCTGCGCAACGGGTACGACCTCGTGAACAGCCCGCACATCACGAAGAAGGATCTCTTCATGACGTCGGGTCACCTGCAGACGTACGCCGACGGCATGTTCCCTCCGATGCACCTCGACGAGATCGTCGACGAGGAGGGGAACATCACACGGCAGGGGCAGGACTACTACCTGAAGCCGATGAACTGCCCGTTCCACAACCTCGTCTTCCGTTCGCGTGGACGCTCGTACCGCGAGCTGCCTCTACGGCTCGCGGAGTTCGGCACCGTCTACCGATACGAGAAGAGCGGCACGCTGTCCGGCCTGACCCGCGTCCGAGGGCTGACGCAGGATGACGCGCACATCTACGTGGCCCAGGATCAGGTCAAGGAGGAGCTCACCACCAACCTGAACCTCGTCCTGGACCTCCTGCGCGACTACGGGCTCAACGACTTCTACCTCGAGCTGTCTACGAACGAGGAGGGGAACCCGAAGTTCCTCGGAGAGCCCGAGCAGTGGGCCACGGCCATCGAGACCCTGCGCGAGGTCGCCGTCGCATCCGGCCTCGAGCTCGTCGCCGATCCCGGTGGCGCGGCCTTCTACGGTCCCAAGATCTCGGTGCAGGCGCGCGACGCGATCGGCCGCACCTGGCAGATGTCGACGATCCAGCTGGACTTCAACCAGCCCGATCGCTTCGAGCTCGAGTACACCGGATCCGACGGGCAGAAGCATCGTCCGGTGATGATCCATCGCGCCCTGCTGGGTTCGGTCGAGCGCTTCTTCGCGATCCTTCTCGAGCACTACGCAGGAGACTTCCCGCTGTGGCTGGCGCCGAGCCAGGTCGTCGGCGTCCCGGTGGCCGAGCAGTACGGCGACTACCTCGACGACGTGATCGGCCAGCTGCGCGCGGCGGGAGTGCGCGCAGATGTCGACCACTCCGACGACCGCATGCAGAAGAAGATCCGCAACCACACGACGGCGAAGGTCCCCGTGATCCTCATCGTCGGCGAGCAGGACAGGGCAGCGGGTACGGTCTCGTTCCGCTTCCGCGACGGCACGCAGGAGAACGGCGTGCCGGTGGCGGATGCCGTGCGCCGGATCACCGCGGCGATCGCTTCGCACGCGCTGGTGCTGAAAGCAGGGGACCTGGCGTGACCTCGGGTTCTGAGTCGTTGGAGGACGCCGGTCATCTGGCCGGCGTCCCCGACGAGTTCCAGAGGCTGTGGACCCCGCACCGGATGGCGTACATCCAGGCGGGCCCGGAGCCGCTGCGCGAGGAGTGCCCGTTCTGCGAGGCGCCGAAGCACCCGGACGCGGAGAGGCTGATCGTGGCACGGGGCGAGACCGCCTATGTGCTGCTGAACCTGTTCCCGTACAACTCCGGCCACATGCTCGTGTGCCCGTACCGGCACATCGCGACCTACGATCAGGCGACGCCGGAGGAGGTCGCCGAGATCGGCGCCCTCACCCAGACCGCGATGCGCGTGCTGCGCGAGGTGTCACGCTGCGACGGCTTCAATCTGGGCATGAACCAGGGCGCCGTCGCCGGGGCCGGCGTCGACGCCCATCTGCACCAGCACGTGGTGCCGCGATGGACGTCGGACGCCAACTTCTTCCCGATCATCGCCAAGACGAAGGCGCTGCCGCAGCTGCTCGGCGAGGTGCGCGAGGCCGTCGCGAACGCCTGGCCCTCCGCCTGAGCCTCACACGTCTCGTCGCTGCGCTCCTCGCTCAACGGCCGGATGCGGGAGTCCGGTCGCTGAGCGAGCGAGCGCAGCGAGACGAAGCGCGGTAGCGTCCGCGCCTCAGCGCACCTGGCGTGCGGTGAACTGGAGTCGCGGGTTCGCGTAGAACTCCTGCGCCTCGATGAGCTGCAGCTCGCGTTCGCCCGACTCGAGGGTCAACGACAGCAGGTCGAACACGCTCGACGCCGTGCGCTCCAGCGCCGTCTGCGCGCTGCCGGTCTGCACGTAGTGGGCGGTGAACAGTGCGGCGGTGACGTCGCCGGAGCCGTTGGCCTTCATCGGAAGGCGCGGGGTCTGCACGATCCACGCACCGGTCGCGTCGGCGACGAGCATCTCGATCGTGCCCTCTTCGCGGTCGGGTCGCTCGACGCTGGTGACCAGCACGGTCGAGGGGCCCATGGCCATCGCGAGGTCGACGGAGGCGAGGGTCGATTCCAGCGTGTCGGGCTCGGTCTCGGTGAGGAAGCCCAGCTCGAACTGGTTCGGCGTGATGATGTCGGCCACGGGGACGACCTTCTCGCGGAGCAGGATCGGAATCGCGGGAGCGACGAAGCAACCGGACTTGGCGTTCCCCATGACCGGATCGCACGCGTAGACGGCCTCCGGGTTGGCGGCCTTGACTCGGGCCACGGCGTCGATGATGACGTCGCCGATGCCCTCTCCGCCCTGGTAGCCGCTGAGCACCGCGTCGATCTCGCCGAAGACGCCGCGCTCCTCGATGCCGGTGATGACCTCGGCGACGTCGGCCGGCGCGATGAGCGGGCCGCGCCAGGCGCCGTAGCCGGTGTGGTTGGAGAAGTTCACCGTGTAGACCGGGAGCACCTCGACGCCGATGCGCTGCAGCGGGAAGACCGCCGCCGAGTTGCCGACGTGGCCGTATGCGACGGCGGACTGGATGGAGAGGACCTTCATTCTCCGATCCTTTCGTTCAGAGCGGGCCGGAGACCGCGGGGGTGGATCATCGCACTGCCGCGACGAGGTCGGTGACGAGCGTCGCCGCATCGTCGTCGGAGAGATCGTGGACAGTGAGGCGCAGGTGGCGCGACGGCTCTGCCCTGTCGTCGAGAGCGAAGTCGTCACCTGTGCGGGCCAGCCAGCCGCGCCGCATGAGGCGCTCGGCGACCGTGCGCGCGGCGATCGGCAGGGCGACCCACAGGCTCAGTCCATCTGATGCGGCGGCCTCGATGCCGTGCTCTCGCAGACGGGTCGCGAAGTCGTCATTCTTGGCCGCGTAGTGCTCGGATGCCGCCGCGATCCGCGCTGCCACGGTCTCGTCGGTCAGCTGCGTGAGCGTCAGGCGCTGCAGCAGGTGGCTCACCCAGGTGGTGCCGGGGCTCAGCCGCATCGCGAGACGCTCTGCGGTCTCGGGATCGGTCGCCGCCACGGCCAGGCACATGTCGGGACCCAGGAACTTCGAGACCGAGCGCACAAGCGCGAACCGTCGATGCGCGGGGCCGATCAGGGTCTCGTAGGGGCGGCGCGACAGCATCGAGAAGTGATCGTCCTCGATGATCAGCACGTACGGGTGCGCGGCGAGCACGGTGCGCAGCTCCGCCGCCCGGCGGGCGCTGAGGCTGGCCCCGGTGGGGTTCTGCGCGCGGGGTGTGCAGATCACCGCGCGGACGCCGGCGTCGAGTGCGGCCCGCAGACCGTCGACCGTCATGCCCTCTTCGTCGACGGGCACGGGGACGGCACGGTATCCGCCGAGCCGGACGGTGTGGATGCTGGCCAGGAAGCACGGATCCTCGAGCGCGACGGCGTCGTCGCGCATGAGAGCCTGCGCGAGCAGGCGCTCCACGGCATCCACCGCACCGCTGGTGATCGTGATGCGGAAGTCGGCGTCGCCGAGGTCTGCGGCGACCCAGTCGTGCGCCCACTCGTCGAGCCCGCGGTCGATCACGGGCTCTCCGTAGAGCACCGGGCGGCCGGCGAGGGTGGCGAGTGCGGGGGATGGGTCCGGGATCAGCCGAGGATCCGGGTTTCCGGTTCCGACATCGCGGAGCACCGTGTCGGCGGCGTATCCCTCCTGGGCGACGGACTCGTGTCCCGCGACGACGGTCCCTGCGCGGCCACGCGACACGACGAGTCCCGCCTGGGCCAGCTGACGATACGCGGCGACCGCCGTGTTGCGATTGACGCCGAGGGTCGAGGCGAGCTCACGCACCGGAGGCAGGACGCTGCCCGCACGCAGCAGGCCGCGGTCGCGCAGCCCGCGCACGCTGTCGGCGATCTCCGCCGCGGTGCTCCCTGTGATGTCCGTCATGAGTCCTCGTGACCGATTCTAGGTCGTTCCGGACAGTGCTATCTTTTGACATAGATCAAAACGAGCTTTGGTTCATCCTGACAGGAGCCCCTCATGACCGAACAGACCACCACCGGATCCTCGCGCGTCAAGCGCGGGCTCGCCGAGATGCTCAAGGGCGGCGTCATCATGGACGTCGTCACCGCCGAGCAGGCGAAGATCGCCGAAGACGCCGGCGCCGTCGCCGTGATGGCCCTCGAGCGCGTTCCCGCCGACATCCGCGCCCAGGGCGGCGTGTCGCGCATGAGCGACCCCGACATGATCGACAGCATCATCGACGCGGTCTCGATCCCCGTGATGGCGAAGGCGCGCATCGGCCACTTCGTCGAGGCCCAGGTGCTGCAGGAGCTCGGTGTCGACTACATCGACGAGTCCGAGGTGCTCTCGCCCGCCGACTACGTCAACCACATCGACAAGTACGGCTTCACGGTGCCCTTCGTGTGCGGCGCCACCAACCTCGGCGAGGCACTGCGCCGCATCAACGAGGGCGCGGCGATGATCCGCTCCAAGGGTGAGGCGGGCACCGGAGACGTCTCCGAGGCGATGAAGCACATCCGCAAGATCCGCGGCGAGATCGCCGCGCTCACCGCGCTCCCGAAGGACGAGCTGTTCGTCGCAGCCAAGGAGCTGCAGGCGCCGTACGAGCTGGTCGCCGAGATCGCCGAGACCGGCAAGCTCCCCGTCGTGCTGTTCGTGGCGGGCGGCGTGGCCACCCCCGCGGATGCCGCCATGATGATGCAGCTCGGCGCGGATGGCGTCTTCGTCGGCTCCGGCATCTTCAAGTCGGGCAACCCCGCAGAGCGCGCGAAGGCCATCGTCAAGGCCACGACGTTCTTCGACGACCCGAAGGTCATCGCCGAGGTGTCCCGCGGACTCGGCGAAGCCATGGTCGGCATCAACGTCTCCGACCTCCCCGCACCGCACCGCCTCGCCGAGCGTGGCTGGTAGCCCGAAGGTCGGCGTGCTCGCGCTGCAGGGCGACGTGCGCGAGCACGCCGCCCTGCTCGCCGGTCTCGGCGCCGAGGTCGTGCTCGTACGCCGTCCGGAGGAGCTCGCGACGGTATCGGGGCTCGTGATCCCCGGCGGCGAGTCGAGCGTGATCGACAAGCTCTCCCGGATCTTCGGTCTGCAGGAGCCCATCCGCGAGGCGATCGCCGCGGGGATGCCGGTGCTCGGCACCTGCGCCGGGCTCATCATGCTGGCGGATGCCGTGGTCGACGCGATCGACGGACAGGAGTCGTTCGGCGGGCTCGACGTCGTCGTCCGACGCAACGCCTTCGGCCGCCAGGTCGAGTCCTTCGAGGCGGAGCTCGACGTTCCCGAGCTCGGCACGGGGTCCGTGAAGGCGGCGTTCATCCGCGGACCGGTGGTCGAGAGCGTCGGAGAGGCGGCATCCGTCCTCGCCGCACTGCCGGACGGCCGCGTCGTCGCCGTCGAGCAGGGCGGTCTCCTCGGGCTCAGCTTCCACCCGGAGATCACGGGGGAGAGCCGCTTCCACGCGCGCTTCCTCGATCGGGTCGCGGCGCGCGCGGCGTGATTCGTTAGACTGGACGATGCCCTGGGCCAGGCGCCCGGGCGGATTCGACGAGCGGGAGACTTATGTCCGGGCATTCCAAGTGGGCCACGACCAAGCACAAGAAGGCGATCATCGATTCGCGGCGTGCGAAGTCGTGGGCGAAGCTCATCAAGAACATCGAGGTCGCGGCCAAGCTCGGCGGCGCCGACCTGCAGGGCAACCCGACGCTGTTCGACGCCGTCCTCAAGGCGAAGAAGACCTCCGTCCCGAAGGACAACATCGATCGCGCCATCAAGCGCGGCGCCGGTATCGGCGGCGAGGCCGTCGAGTACACCTCGATCATGTACGAAGGCTACGGACCCAACGGCGTCGCCCTCATGATCGAGTGTCTGACCGATAACAAGAACCGTGCGGCGGCCGAGGTGCGCACCGCGCTCAGCCGCAACGGCGGCACCCTCGCCGACCCCGGCAGCGTGGCGTACAACTTCAGCCGCAAGGGCGTCATCGTGGTGAGCTCTGAGGGCACCACCGAAGACGACGTCATGATGGCGGCGCTCGAGGCGGGCGCCGAGGAGATCGAGCCGCACGCCGAGGGCTTCGAGATCGTGACCGAGCCGACCGACATGGTCTCGGTGCGCTCGGCCCTCGTCGACGCGGGCATCGAGTACGAGTCGGCCGACGTCGAGTTCGTCCCGAACCTCAAGGTCGAGATCGACGCCGACACGGCGCGCAAGATCTTCCGACTGATCGACGCCCTCGAGGACAGCGAAGACGTGCAGAACGTGTTCAGCAACTTCGACCTGTCGGCCGAGGTGCAGGCGGAGCTCGAGAACGACGAGTGACGGGCGCGCCGGGCAGCCGGCGCCGCTGACGGCGCATAGCCTGGAGAGGTGACCTCCTCCACGTTGCGCGTCCTCGGCATCGACCCCGGTCTGACCCGGTGCGGTGTCGGCGTCGTCGACGTCGACCGCGCCCGTCGAGGGACGCTCGTGCACGTCGGCGTGATCCGCTCCGCCGTCGACGCGCCGATCGGCGAACGTCTCGCGACGGTGGCCGCCGGCATCCGCGAGGTGATCGCGGCGCACCGCCCTGACGCGGTCGCCGTCGAGCGCGTGTTCGCTCAGCAGAACAGCCACACGGTGATGGGCACCGCGCAGGCGAGCGGTGTCGCGCTCCTGCTGGCGGCCGAGGCCGGTCTTCCTGCGGCGACCCACACGCCGAGCGAGGTGAAGGCCGCGGTCACGGGCTACGGTTCCGCCGACAAGAGGCAGGTGCAGGCGATGATCGCCCGCATCCTCCGTCTCGACGCCCCGCCGCAGCCCGCCGACGCCGCTGACGCGCTCGCGATCGCGCTGTGCCATGCGTGGCGCCGAGGGGCTGCGGGAGCTCCGGGGCAGGACGTGCTGACGCCCGCGCAGAAGGCCTGGGCGGATGCCGAGCGTGTCGCTCGAACGTATGTACGATCCGGTGCCTAGACTGGTGAGATGATCTCCTCGCTGCACGGCATCGTCCTGCACACGACGCCGGACCAGGTCGTCATCGAAGTCGGAGGAGTCGGGTTCTCCGTCGCCGTCCCCGCCGATGTCGCGCACACCGCCGCGATCGGGGAGCGGCTGATGCTGCACACGAGTCTCATCGTCCGCGAGGACGCCCTGTCGCTCTACGGGTTCGCGGATCGCAGCGAACTGGAGGTCTTCGGCCTGCTCATCAGCGTCACCGGTGTCGGACCGAAGTCCGCGCTCGGTGTCCTCTCGCACCTCACGGTCGACCAGATCGCCGAGGCCGTCACCGCGGAGGACGACGCGCCGTTCCGTCGCGTCTCCGGCATCGGTCCGAAGACCGCCAAGCTGATCGTCGTGCAGCTCGCCGGAAAGGTGGCTCCCGTCGGAAGCCCGGCCAGGAAGCCCGCCGCCGGGGGAGTCGACGTGATCGATCAGGTCGCGGCGGCGCTCATCGGGCTCGGCTGGTCCGAGAAGGTCGCCGTCGAGGCGGCGACCCAGACGGCTGCCGACGCCTCGGAGGCCGAGCGCTCGTCCGTCGCGTCGCTCCTGCGCCGCACCCTCGCGATGCTGGGGCCGGCGCGTGTCTGACGCGCGCGACGCGACCGAGCCGGTCGACGAGACAGAGCTCGCCATCGAGGGCGCGCTGCGACCGACCAGTCTCAGCGACTTCGTCGGTCAGCAGAAGGTCCGCGGCCAGCTGCAGCTGCTGCTGGACGCCGCCGGCATCCAGAGCCGCCCGGCCGACCACATCCTCCTCGCGGGCCCCCCAGGGCTCGGCAAGACCACTCTGGCCATGATCGTCGCTCACGAGAGCGGGCGTCCGCTGCGGCTCTCCAGCGGCCCGGCGATCCAGCACGCCGGTGACCTGGCCGCCCTGCTGTCGAGCCTGACCCCCGGCGAGGTCCTCTTCATCGACGAGATCCACCGCATGGCGCGCTCGGCCGAGGAGATGTTGTACCTCGCGATGGAGGACTTCCGCATCGACATCATGGTCGGCAAGGGCGCCGGGGCCACGAGCATCCCCCTGGAGCTCGCCCCGTTCACCCTCGTCGGCGCGACGACCCGCTCCGGTCTGCTCCCGAACCCGCTCCGGGATCGCTTCGGCTTCACCGGCCACCTCGAGTTCTACGACGAGTCCGAGCTGGAGCGCGTGATCGACCGATCCGCTCGCGTACTCGGAGTCGATCTGCCCTCTGACTCCCTCGCAGAGATCGCACGGCGCTCCCGTGGCACCCCCCGCATCGCGAACCGCCTCCTCCGGCGCGTCCGCGACTACGCACTCGTGCACGGCGGGGGAGAGGCGACCCTGTCCGGCGTCCGCGCGGCCCTCGAGCTCTACGACGTCGACTCGATCGGCCTCGACCGCCTCGACAGGGCAGTGCTGGAAGCGCTGGTCCGCCGGTTCAAAGGCGGCCCCGTCGGTCTCAGCACGCTCGCCGTCGCGGTCGGCGAAGAGGCCGAGACCGTGGAGAGCGTCGTGGAGCCGTACCTCGTGCGGATCGGCTTCCTCGGTCGCACTCCGCGGGGTCGGATCGCCATGCCGGAGGCCTACGCGCACCTCGGCGTCGCCCGTCGCACCGAAGACGGACTGTTCGATCACCTATAATCGCTGAAGACTTCCTTCCGATCCCCCCTGGTGCACGCCGTCGTCGGCGTGTGCGCGACTGAAAGGCATCCGCGATGGATCCCACACTCATCATGCTCCCGATCCTCGCGGTGCTGATCATCTTCATGTTCGTGAACACCCGCAAGCGTCAGAGGCAGATGAAGGCCGACCAGGAGGCCAAGGCGACGAAGACCGTCCCCGGCGCCAAGGTCCTGCTCCAGGGCGGCATCTTCGGGACGATCGTGGCCTACGACCCGATCGACCTGGACGAGCCGGCTCTGGTGGAGATCGCACCCGGCACGATCATCGAGGTGCACAGCCAGGCGATCCTGCGGGTCGTCGAGCCCAAGGACGCCATCGCGGACGACGTGACGGATGCCGTCGACGAGACGCCCGCCGCTGACGCCGCTCCCGGCATCGAGACGGCCGAGGAGACGCGCGCGCGTCTCGAGCGCGACGCGGACGACAAGTAATCCTCCTCAGGACCATGGCGCCGCACCGGCGCTCCGGCATCTCAGAAAGCTGATCACGTGGCTTCTTCCTCTCCGGTCCGTCACGCCTGGAGGGTCCTTCTCGGACTCGTCCTGGTGACAGGCGTCCTCTTCGGCATCAACGCGCTCGGCGTGTATGTGTTCAAGCAGAGCTCGTGGACCCCAGAACTCGCCCTCGACCTCCAGGGCGGCACGCAGATCGTCCTCCAGGCGCAGACCGAAGACGGCGCAGCGCCATCGCAGGAGCAGATGGACCAGGCGGCCGCGATCATCCGGCAGCGTGTCGACGCCTCCGGTGTGAGCGAGGCCGACATCACGACCGAGGGCGGCCAGAACATCGTCGTGCAGATCCCCGGTGTGGCCGACGAGGCCACGCGCGAGCGGATCAAGTCGAGCGCTCAGCTGGAGTTCCGCGCGGTGCTCTACACGACGGCCGCCGCGACGTCGTTCACCGGGGAGGACGGCAACACCACGCCGTATCCGACGCCGGACCCCTCGCTGAACGCCACCCCGACGGTGAAGCCGACGGACTCGAGCGACCTCGCGTGGGTCACCGACAAGCTGCAGGCCGAGTTCCTCGCCTACGACTGCGCGAACCCGCCGGCCGACGCCTCGCGGGCTCCCCAGGACCAGCCGTTGATCGCCTGCGACCCGAGCGGCACCGCCAAGTACCTCCTGGGCCCGGCCGAGCTCACCGGCACCGCGATCACCGATGCGACGGCCGGCCGCGACCCCAAGTCGGGCGCCTGGCTCGTGCAGCTGACCATGACGTCTGAGGGAGCCGACGCCTTCGGCAAGGTCAGCACGCGTCTGTACCAGAACAAGCTCGCCAACCTCTCGCCGCGCGACCAGTTCGCGTTCGTGCTCGACGGCAGCGTGATCAGCGCTCCGCAGATGAACGGGCAGATCCTCGACGGCCGCCCGAGCATCTCGGGCAGCTTCACCCAGGAGTCCGCGACCACTCTCGCCGACCAGCTCAAGTTCGGCGCCCTGCCTCTCAGCTTCGTGGTGCAGAGCTCGGGAACCGTGTCGGCGACCCTCGGTACGCAGCAGCTGCAGATCGGCCTCATCGCCGGTCTCATCGGCCTCGCGCTCGTCGCGATCTACTCGCTGATCGTGTACCGGGCTCTCGGCGCCGTCATCGTCGCCTCGATCGCGGTGATGGGTGTGCTGACCTACATCATCATCTGCATCCTCGCGTGGCGCATGGGCTTCCGTCTCTCGCTCGCCGGCGTCGCCGGTCTGATCGTGTCGATCGGATTCGTCGCGGACTCCTTCATCGTGTACTTCGAACGAATAAGGGACGAGCTGCGCGACGGCAAGTCGATCACGGCAGCCGTGGAAGACGGCTGGGGCCGCGCGAAGCGCACGATCTACATCTCGAAGTCGATCAACATCCTCGCCGCCGTCGTGCTGTACATCCTGGCCGATGCGACGGTGAAGGGCTTCGCGTTCACCCTCGGGCTCACGACCCTGATCGACGTGTTCATCTTCGTGATCTTCACGCACCCGGTCATGCAGCTGCTCGTGCGCACCCGCTTCTTCGGCGGCGGACACAAGCTCTCGGGCCTCGACCCGGAGTCCCTCGGCGCGGTCTACCGCAGCCGCTCGCAGTACCGCGAGGTCGCGACGGCATCCGCCGGCCGCGGGGCGAAGAACGCGCGCTCGCGCGGAGAAGCAGACCGCAGGCAGACGATCGCCGAGCGCAAGCGCGCAGAGGCACTCGCCGGCGACAGAGCCGGCAGCGGCGGAAATGAGGGGGCGAACTGATGGCTTCCATGAGTGAGTTCGGCAACAACCTGTACTCGGGGAAGACCTCTTTCCCGTTCGTCGCCAAGCGTCGACTGTGGTTCATCATCGCCATCGCGCTGGTGGTCGGGTCGATCCTCGTCCCGTTCATCCGTCCCGTGCAGTTCTCCATCGAGTTCACCGGCGGATCGCAGTTCACGGTCACCGCCCCGAACAGCATCGATCAGAGCACGGCGACCAAGGCCGTGCATTCGGTGGTTCCGGATGCTGCGACGAAGGTCGTGGTCGTCAGCGGCAAGGACATCCGCGTCCAGACCGATCAGATGAGCGACGAGGAGACGCAGAAGGTCTCCGCCGCTCTCGCCGATGCCTACGGAGTCGACCTGAAGAGCGTCACCTCCTCGTTCATCGGCCCCGCGTGGGGTGAGAACGTCACCAAGCAGTCGCTGTGGGGACTCGCGATCTTCCTGGCGCTGACCTTCCTCATCCTCGCCCTGTACTTCCGCACCTGGAAGATGTCCGCGGCGGCGATCATCGGCCTGCTCGACGTCCTCGTCATCACGATCGGCGTGTACGCTCTCGCGGGCTTCGAGATCTCTCCGGCGGCCGTCATCGGCTTCCTGACGATCCTCGCCTACTCGCTGTACGACACGACCGTCGTCTTCGACAAGGTCCGGGAGAACACCACGGAAGACGGGGAGAAGTCCGGACGCACCTTCGGGGAGTCGGTCAACCTCGCCGTCAACCAGACGCTGGTGCGCTCGATCAACACCTCGGTCGTCGCCGCACTGCCTGTCGGGGCGATCCTCTTCATCGGCGCCTTCTGGCTCGGCGCGGAGACGCTGACCGACATCTCGCTGTCGATCTTCGTCGGCATCCTGGTCGCGACGTACTCGACGCTGTTCGTCGCCGCTCCGCTCTACTCGCTGTTCCGCGAGAACGAGCCGCAGCTCATGGCGCGTGACGCGAAGATCCGCGAGGCTCGCGCCAAGGCGACCGTCGACGCGTGATCGTGCTCGTCCTGCGGGGCTCGGCCCCGCAGGACCCGCGTAAGATGTAGTGATTGGGGAGGTGAGCGGATGGCGGAACCGCAGACGTCGTCGCAGGGTTCGAGCCTGCGACGCCTGGTTCCCCGCATCTTCTCCCGCGCGCCCCGGATCAATGATCTCGACAACCTGATCCGCACGGTCCGAGCGAATCATCCTCGTGGTGATTTCGCCGTGATCGAGCGCGCCTACGCGGTGGCCAAGGAGAAGCACGAGGGCCAGAAGCGTCAGAGCGGCGAGCCGTACATCACCCACCCGCTCGCGGTCGCCCAGATCCTCGCCGAGCTGGGCCTCGGACCCAGGGCGATCGCCGCGGCTCTCCTGCACGACACCGTGGAGGACACCGGCTACGCGCTGAGCGAGCTCACCGCCGAGTTCGGCGACGAGGTCGCGATGCTCGTCGACGGCGTCACCAAGCTCGACAAGGTCAAGTACGGCGAGAGCGCCCAGGCAGAGACCGTCCGCAAGATGATCGTGGCGATGTCGAAGGACATCCGCGTGCTGCTGATCAAGCTCGCCGACCGACTGCACAACGCGCGCACCTGGGGCTTCGTGCCGCCCGAGAAGGCGGCGAAGAAGGCCAAGGAGACGCTGGAGATCTACGCGCCCCTGGCCAATCGACTCGGCATCCAGGCGATCAAGTCCGAGCTCGAGGACCTGTCCTTCGCGGTGCTGCACCCGAAGATCTACAACGAGATCCACAGCCTCATCGCGCAGCGCACGCCGCAGCGCGAGAAGTACCTGAACCAGGTCGTCCAGGAGATCGACGAGGATCTGCGTGACCTGCGCATCCGCGGCAAGGTCGTCGGACGCCCCAAGCAGCTGTACTCCGTCTATCAGAAGATGGTCGTGCGGGGTCGCGAGTTCGACGACATCTACGACCTGATCGGCATCCGTGTGATCGTCGCCTCCGTGCGCGACTGCTATGCGGTCCTCGGCGCGATCCACGCCCGGTGGACTCCGCTGCCCGGCCGGTTCAAGGACTACATCGCCACCCCGAAGTTCAACCTGTACCAGTCGCTGCACACCACGGTGATCGGTCCGGCCGGTCGCACGGTCGAGATCCAGATCCGCACGCAGGAGATGCACCAGCAGGCGGAGTACGGCGTCGCCGCCCACTGGATGTACAAGGAGCGGATGAACGGCGGCAAGGCCGAGGTGCGCGCCGCCGACGCCGATATGGCGTGGCTCGCACACATCTCCGATTGGCAGGCGGAGACGGCCGACCCCGGTGAGTTCCTCGACTCCCTGCGCTTCGAGATCGGAGCCAAGGAGGTCTACGTCTTCACGCCGAAGGGACGTGTGATCGGCCTTCCGGCCGATGCGTCTCCGGTGGACTTCGCCTACGCCGTGCACACCGAGATCGGTCACCGCACGATGGGCGCCAAGGTCAACGGACGCCTCGTGCCCCTGGAGTCCGAGCTCAAGAGCGGAGACGTCGTCGAGGTCTTCACGTCGAAGAACCCCGACGCGGGTCCGAGCCAGGACTGGCTGGGCTTCGTCAAGAGCACACGGGCGCGCAACAAGATCCGTGGATGGTTCACGAAGGAGCGTCGCGAGGAGGCGATCGAGCAGGGCAAGGAGGCCATCGCCCGGGCGATGCGCCGGCAGAACCTCCCGCTGCAGCGCCTGATGAGCCAGGACTCCTTCGCAGAGGTCGCGCACCAGCTTCGCTACGAAGACGTCTCCGCACTGTACGCCGCGGTCGGCGAGGGGCACGTCTCCACGCAGTCCGTGCTGGAGAAGGTCACCGCGCTGGTGGCGGCCAACGATCCGGCCACGGGTCCCATCGACCTCCCCGGGAGCATCCCGACCAGGGAGCCCCGTGCCGGAGACTCCGGCGTGCTCGTGCGCGGAGCCGCCGACATCCTCGTGAAGCTCGCAAAGTGCTGCACTCCGGTGCCGGGCGATCAGATCGTCGGCTTCGTGACCCGTGGCAGCGGCGTCTCTGTCCACCGGGCCGACTGCGTGAACGTGAAGGCCCTCAGCAGCGAGGAGGACAAGGACCGCTTCGTCGAGGTGTCCTGGGCGCCCACGACCAAGAGCGTGTTCCGCGTGCAGATCCAGGTCGAGGCGCTCGATCGCTCCGGACTCCTCTCCGACGTCACCCGCGTGCTCAGCGAGCACCACGTGAACATCCTCTCCGCCACGGTCTCGACCACCGACGAGCGCCTCGCGCTCAGCCGGTTCGTCTTCGAGATGGGCGATGCCGTGCACCTCGATCGCGTCCTGAACGCGGTGCGGCGCATCGATGCGGTGTACGACGTGTACCGCGTCACCTCCTCCTGAGCCTCAGCCTCTCGAGAGTCGCGAGCGCGCCCCGTGATCCGGGGACGCGCGTCCTCACCGACAGGGAGCGCTCGGCCTCCTCGACGAGCGGTGGGCTCTCGGCCGCGAGCAGGCGCATCCACACGAGCATCCGCGGGTCACGGGTGGTGGTGAGCGCGAGATCGACCATCGTCCTCACCGGAGTGGTCGTGAGGACTCCGCCGAGCAACTGGACATCGAATGCCGGGACGCGCGTGTCGTGGAAGATCAGCCGATGATCGGGGTCCGGTCTGAATCTCCTCTCCGCGGTGCGCTGCACGTGGTGGGGTGTCGGGGGCGTGTCGCCGGCCCCGTGGATCCACGCGGCTGTCGGTCCCGAGGCCGCAGTGCCGGCCGGGACCAGTCCGGCGATCATGCGGGCCCTGAGCGCCGGCCCCTCGACGAGATCGGCGGGGATGTACCCCTCGCCGAGCTCGACCACGTGCCCGTCGAGCCGCGCGGAGCTGAGCTCGGGAAGAGTCAGACGATCGCCGGGCAGATACACGAACGCGGGATGCATCACGCCAGTGTGGCGTACGGCATCCCGCGTCCGGGCGTCTCTGCGGAGATCTGTGGAGAGGCTCAGCCCCCGAGGGCGTTCAGCCAGGTGCGACGAGCCTCGAGAGCGTCAGCCGCGGTCTTGGCCGCCTTCTTGTCTCCGGCCTTCTCCGCCGCGGCGAGCTCGGCCTCGAGCTTCTCGATGGCCTCGACCAGCTGCGAGCTCATGTCGTTCGCGCGTGCCTTGGTCTCGGGGTTGTTCTTCTTCCAGTCGACCTCTTCGCGGGCCTTGAGCGCCTGTTCGATCACGCGCAGGCGGTCATCGAGAGCGCGCTCCTTCTCGCGGGGGAAGATGCGACCGACCTCGTCCCACTGACGCTGGATGCGGGTCAGCAGTGCGCGGGCGCTCTTGATGTTCGGCTCGTCGGCGACGGCCTTGGCGTCTTCGAGGAGAGCCTGACGGGCCTCGATCTTCGGAGCCGACTCGGCTTCCTCCGCCGCGGCCTCCTCGGCACGGGCCGAGTACAGCGCATCTCCTGCGGCCTTGAAGCGCGCCCAGAGCGCGTCGTCGGCCTTGCGACCGGCGCGGCCGGCGGCCTTCCACTCGTCGAGGAGGTTGCGGTACGACGGGATGCCGTCGGTGCCGCGAGGAGCGAGGGCCTCGGCGCGCTCGACGAGGCGGGTCTTCGCATCGCGGGCCGCCTTGTGCGCGTCATCGAGCTCCGAGTAGAACGCTCGGCGCTGCTTGTCGACGACGGCGCGCGCATCGCGGAATCGCTTCCACAGCTGCTGTGAGACGCCCTTCGACAGACGAGGACCGTTCTGCTGGTGGGCCTGCCACTCGTCGAACAGCGCGCCGAGCTCGGCGGTCAGCTGCTTCCACTGCACCTTCGAGAGGTCGCGGGCGGCGATGGCCTCCGCGCGCTCGACGAGGGCGGTGCGCTCGGCGACGGCCTTGTCGACCAGCTCCTTGGCCTGGCGCGCCTCTTCGGCGGTGGCCTCGGAGAGGGAATCGGTCAGGGCGTTCAGGCGGTCGCGGAGTCCAGCGAGATCGCCGACGGCCGCGGCATCCGTCGCCTCGGTCAGAACGTGCCCCGCCTGCTTCGCGAGATCGCCGGCCGAAGCGCCACCGGCCTGGTGGCGCTGCTCCAGCGCGTGCACCTTGAAGGCGATGTCGTCGTACTTGCGCACGAAGTAGGCCAGCGCCTCCTCGGGAGTGCCGTCGGGGTACTGACCGACGACGCGCCAGGTCTCGCCCTCGAGCACCTCGACGGTGCCGTCCTCCGACACGCGTCCCCACTTCGCCACCTCCTCGGGAGTGGACGTGGGGGGCGTCGCGGCGGCTGCGACGGGCGCGACGGCGGCCGGCGACGGCAGCTTGCGCGGCAGCGGCGCGGCAGGGGGAGCGGGAACGGGAACGGGGGGAGTCGGCTTCGAGGACTCGGGGGCAGACACGATGATTCTCCTTGCGCGGTACGGCCGCGGGAGGCGGAAAGGACGAACTTCAGCCTAGTACGAGGGGCACTCCCGTTGTGGCCCCGCGTTCTCACGCGGACGTTATCGATCTGTGAGGAGAACGTTCGATGCGCGAAACACGGCGCATCACCTCCGGGAAACACCGCACTCCTATCGTCGCCAGCACGACAGTCCCCGCGTCGACAGGAGATCCATGGACGACATCGCCCCCGCAACCCCCGAGATCGTCGTCGTCGGGGCCGGCATGGTCGCGCATCGGTTCGTGGAGAGTCTGCTCAGCAGGACGGATGCCGCGATGCGCGTGACCGTGCTCGGCGACGAGGGGCGGCATCCCTACGACCGGGTCGGACTGAGCGGCTTCTTCTCCGGCGCGGGGCCAGAGGATCTCGAACTCGACCGATCCGTGTTCGACGACGATCGCGTCGAGCTCGTGAGGGATGACCGCGTGCTGCGGCTCGATCGCGCCGCGCAAACGGTGACGACGCGATCCCGGCGCGTGCTCCGGTACGACACCCTGGTGCTCGCCACCGGCTCGTACGCCGCGCGGGTGGCGGTCGACGGGGCAGACCTGCCCGGATGCTTCGTGTATCGCACGCTCGACGACATGCAGCGGCTGCAGGAGTTCGTGTCGCGACGCGCAGGCATGCTCGGGCGCCCGCTTCGCGGCACCGTGATCGGGGGCGGACTGCTCGGCCTCGAGGCGGCAGGTGCGCTGCAGGGGATGGACGTCGACGTCACGGTGGTGCAGTACTCCGATCGGCTCATGTCCCAGCAGCTCGACGCGGTCGGCGCCTCCATGCTGCGTCGGCTCCTGGAGGCCCGCGGCATCACGGTGCGGACGGAGGCCCGCACGACCCGACTCGACCCCGACGAATCGGGAGCGGTGACCGCTCTGGAGTTCCAGGACGGCTCGTTCCTGCGCGCCGACGTCGTGATCTTCACCGTCGGAGTGCGTCCGCGCGACGAGCTCGCCCGCAACGGGGGGCTGCGGGTGGACCCTCGCGGCGGTGTGCTCATCGACGATCGATGCACGACGTCCGACCAGAACATCCTCGCCATCGGCGAGGTCGCCAACTACGAGGGGCGCTGCGTCGGGCTCGTGGCGCCCGGGTACGCGATGGCCGAGGTCGCGGCGACCGGTCTGCTCGGAGGAGAGGCGGCGTTCCCCGGATACGACGACTCGTCCAAACTCAAGCTCTCGGGCGTGGACGTGGCGAGCTTCGGCGACGCCATGGCGACGACGCCCGATGCGCTCGACGTCGTCTACGCAGACCCGGTGGCGGGCGTGTACAAGAAGCTCGTCCTCTCGGACGACGCCCAGACCCTGCTCGGCGGCATCCTCGTCGGCGACGCGTCCGCATACGGAGCGCTGCGTCCGCTGGTCGGCGCGCGTCTGGGTGCTGACCCTGCCGCCTACCTGCTGCCGGAGAACGGCGACGAGCCCGCGCGAGCGGCCCTCCCCGACGAGGCGGTCGTGTGCTCGTGCGCGAACGTGTCCGCCGGGCGCATCCGGAGCGCCGTGCACGAGGAGGGGTGTCGGGATGCCGCCGCCGTCAAGGTCTGCACCAAGGCGGGCGCCACGTGCGGCTCGTGCGCCCTGATGGTGAAGAAGCTGGTCGGACAGGAGCTCGTCGCTCTGGGTCAGACGGTCTCCCACGCGCTGTGCGAGCACTTCGAGCTGTCGCGGGCGCAGCTCTTCGACGCGGTGAGGGTCTCCGGGCTGAGCACCTTCAGCTCGATCGTCGAGCGCTTCGGACGAGGGCGCGGGTGCGACATCTGCAAGCCGGCGATCGCGAGCATCCTCTCGGTCCTCGTCGGATCGCACGTCCTCGACGGCGAGAACGCCACGCTGCAGGACACCAACGACCACGTCATGGCGAACATGCAGAAGGACGGCACCTACTCGGTGGTGCCGCGCATGCCGGGCGGCGAGGTGACGCCGGACGGTCTGCTGGCGATCGGCGGCATCGCGAAGGACTTCGCCCTCTACACGAAGATCACGGGCGGCCAGCGCATCGACATGTTCGGCGCCCGTCTCGAACAGCTCCCGCTCATCTGGGAGCGGCTGGTGGATGCGGGATTCGAGTCGGGGCACGCGTACGGCAAGTCCCTGCGCACGGTGAAGTCCTGCGTCGGATCGACCTGGTGCCGTTACGGAGTGCTCGATTCCGTGGGGATGGCCGTGCGGCTCGAGCTGCGCTACCGGGGCCTCCGAGCGCCGCACAAGCTCAAGCTGGGGGTCTCCGGATGCGCCCGCGAGTGCGCGGAGGCGCGAGGGAAGGACGTCGGCGTCATCGCGACCGAGACCGGCTGGAACATGTACGTGGGCGGCAACGGCGGATTCGCTCCGAAGCACGCACAGCTGCTCGCCTCCGATCTGGACGACGACGGGCTGATCCGCGCGATCGACAGGTTCTTCATGTACTACATCCGCACGGCCGATCGACTGCAGCGCACGGCGCCCTGGCTCGACGAGCTCGAGGGCGGGCTCGACACGCTGCGCTCCGTCATCTTCGACGATGCGCTCGGCATCTGCCGCGACCTCGACGAAGCGATGGCCCAGCACGTCGACCGGTACGAGGACGAATGGGCGGCGACACTGCGCGACCCCGAGAAGCTCGCCAGGTTCCGATCGTTCGTGAACGCGGCTGACACTCCGGACCCCTCGCTCGCCTATGTCGCGGAGCGAGGGCAGATCCGCCCGGCGACAGCGGCGGAGAAGCGCGGCGGAGTCCTCATCGCCGGCACCGCTCTGGAGGTGCGCCGATGACCTCGCCTGCGGTGCGGGAGAGCATCCGGGTGTGCGGGCTCGACGACCTCGAAGTGGAGCGCGGACGCGCCGCCCTGGTCGACGACCTCCAGGTCGCGCTCTTCCGGCTGCGGGACGGATCGGTGCGCGCCGTGGACAACCTCGACCCGTTCACCGGCGCCCAGGTGATCGCGAGAGGGATCGTGGGCACTCGGGGGGACGCGGACACCGTCGCCTCCCCGCTGCACAAGCAGGTGTTCGATCTCGCGACCGGTGAGTGCCTCGACGCCCAGGGGAGAGAGGTCGTCCAGGACGGGGCGCAGTCCGGTCTGCGGGTCTGGCCGGTGCGGGTCGTCGAGGGAGACGTCTTCGTCGAGGTGCCCCGGTGAAGCGGCCTCGCGTGGGACGGGTCGATCTGGTCGGGGGCGGTCCCGGCCCCGCGTATCTGATGACGCTCCGCGGGTACCGGCTGCTCCAGGAGGCCGACGTGATCGTCGCCGACCGCCTGGGACCGTTCGACGAGCTGCGTGCCGAGATCGACCCTGATGTCACGGTGATCGATGTCGGCAAGCGGCCGGGGCACCATCCGGTGCCGCAGGAGGAGATCAACGCGCTGCTCGTGGCGCATGCGAAGGCGGGGAGCAGGGTCGTGCGCCTCAAGGGCGGTGACCCCTTCGTGTTCGGACGCGGCGGCGAGGAGGTCATCGCGTGTCAGGCGGCAGGCGTCCCCGTGAGCGTCACTCCCGGAGTGAGCAGCGTGATCTCCGTCCCACAGGCCGCGGGCATCCCGGTCACCCATCGCGGCGTCGCCTCGGCGCTCCACGTGGTGAACGGTCAGGGCGAGATCACGCACAGCACGCTTGCGTCGATGGCCGATCCCGCAGTCACGACCGTGGTGCTCATGGGCGTGTCGGCCCTTCCGCGCATCGTCTCGTCCGCCCTCGACTTCGGGGTCGATGCGGCGACGCCCGTCGCCATCGTCGAGAACGGGCTCACGGATCGTCAGCGGACGATCCGGTGCACACTGGGAGACGTGGTGAGACAGGCCGAGGACGCACGTGTGACCAACCCCGCGGTGATCGTGTTCGGTCAGGTCGCGCGGGCGGACCTCCTGCTCCCCGCCGATCTGATCTCCACAGGCACAGCGTGAGTCCGACGCGTCCGCTCGAACACGCACTCGCCGGCTGCACGATCGTCGTCGCCGCCGATCGACGCTCCGCGGACCTGGCGTCCGCCCTCGAACGCCGCGGCGCCGCCGTGCACCGGGCGCCCGCGCTCAGCATCGTGCCCAACGCCGACGACGAGGAACTGCTGCTCCGCACGGAGCGGCTCGTCGCCGCACCTCCGGACATCGTGGTCGTGACGACCGGTGTCGGCTTCCGAGGCTGGATGGACGCCGCCCACGAGCACGGCGTCGATGAGCGACTGGACGCCGCGCTCGATGGCGCGCACTTCGTCGCGCGAGGGCCCAAGGCGCACGGCGCGATCCAGCAGGCGGGATTCTCCGCGGACTGGGTCGCGGAGTCCGAGACGTCAGCGGAGGTGGGGGAGTACCTGCTCGCGTCGGGCGTGTCGGGCAAGCGCATCGTCGTGCAGCACCACGGTGCGGGTGCGGACGGTCTCGACGAGCTCCTGGAGGGCGCGGGCGCCGACGTCGTCAGCATCACGGTGTACCGCTGGGGCCCGCCGCCGAACCCCGAGGTCGTGCGCCGCTCCACGCTGCAGGCGGCCTCTGGTGAGGCGGATGCCGTGCTCTTCACATCCGCCCCCGGAACGGCCTCATGGCTCGCCGTCGCTGCCGAGGCAGGGGCGATCGACCGGATCCGTCGACGCGCGGAGGCCGGACGGCTGCTGCTGGCGGCGGTGGGGCCGGTGACCGCGATCCCCTTGAAGGAAGCGGGCCTTCCGCTCACGATCGCCGAACGGGGTCGACTCGGCTCCCTCGCGCGGACCGTGATCTCTCACTTCGGGGGCGGTCGGGCGCCGTCGCTCGTCACGGACGTCGGCCGCGTGGAGGTGCGCAGCAGCGGTGCGCTCATCGACGGGCGCTTCATCGCGCTGTCGCGCACGGGCTCGGCGCTCCTGGAGGCACTGGCCGATGCCGGTGGCCGGGTTCTCACCAGGGCGGACCTCGGGAACGCACTGCCCGGAGGCGAGCGCAATCCCCACGCCGTGGAAGTCGCGATCGCGCGACTCCGTGAAGCAGTGGGCGGGACGGATCTCATCCAGACGGTCGTCAAGCGCGGCTATCGCCTCGCCGTCAGCGACCGCTGAACACGACGACGATGGCCCGGAGCTGCATGCTCCGGGCCATCGTCGGTGAGGCGCTCAGATCGCTCCGACGACCTCGGGTGCGCGCTCCGGTGCGGTGCGCGGCGCGCGGCGCTCGCGTTCGGCGCGCTGGGCGCGGATCGGTCGGGCCGCGGCCGTCCTCCCGTAGGTGAGGTAGAGCGGGAGGCCCGCGAGGAGGAGCCCTCCGACGAGGTTGCCCACGACGGTCGGAATCTCGTTCCACACGAGATAGTCCATGATCGTGAAGTCGGCGCCGAGGAGCAACCCAGAGGGGAACAGGAACATGTTCACGATGGAGTGCTCGAATCCCATGTAGAAGAACAGGGTGATCGGAAGCCACATGGCGACGATCTTGCCGAGCACGGTCTTGGAGACCATCGACATGATCACCGCCGTCGACACCATCCAGTTGCACAGGACTCCTCGGATGAAGAGGGTCAGCATGCCGGCGGCGCCGTGCTCCGCGTAGCCGACCGTGCGACCGTGCCCGATCTCGCCGATCGCGAGGCCGACCGGGCTCGGATCGGCCGAGAACCCGTAGGTGAAGTAGATCGCCATGAGCAGCGCGACCAGGAGCGCCCCGGCGAAGTTGCCGAGGAAGACCAGTCCCCAGTTGCGCAGGACGGCGGTGACCGTCGCTCCGGGGCGACGGTCGAGGACGGCGAGCGGGGCCAGAGTGAACACCCCCGTGAGCAGGTCGTAGCCGAGGAGGTAGAGAAGCACGAAGCCGATGGGGAACAGGAGAGCGCCGAGGAGCGGCTGCCCGGTCTGCGTCGAGACGGTGACGGCGAAGGCGGCGCCGAGGGTGAGCACGGCCGCACCCATGAAGGCGCGGATGAGGGTGTCGCGGGTGGAAAGACGGAGCTTGTAGGCGCCGGCATCCACCATCAGGGTGACGAGCTCTGCGGGCGTGGCGTATGACATGGGCGGACCTCCACGAGGATCGAGGCGAGCGGATCGCTCGCTGTGCCCACACTCGTGCATACGCGTTTCGGACAGACGCCCGAGGCGTTACATCCGTGGTGCGATCCGCTCACACCGCGCGGCGGCGGGTGTGAGGTCGTCGGTCACTCCGCCGGGGTCTCCGCGGGCGTGGGCTCCTGCGAGGGCTGCACGGTCGGCGCATCCGTGGGGGAGACCGTGGACGTCGGGGTGGGGGTCGGCTCGGGGGCGGTCACCTGCGCGTGCACGAACTGGCTGGCGATGGCCGCGGCGACGACGAGTCCTCCGACGACGCCGGCGATCGTGTTGTCGCGCACCCGACGGCGGATCTGGCCGTCGTGCCAGGCGCCGCGCGCCGCATGCAACCGGGCGCGCTCCGCCTGGGCGCGTGTCTGTGCGCTCTTCGAACCGCGTGCCACCATGCCGTGCTCCCTTACTGGACGTGAATCGACGACGTCGCCTGAGAGCCTATCGCCGCGAGTGTCCCTCGCCCGCATTAGCCTGGAGAGCATGACATCCGCTGCCGCACTGCTCTCAGGGCAGACGCCCCTCGCCGTGCGCATGCGACCCGTCTCGCTCGCCGAGGTCGCCGGTCAGAAGCACCTGCTCAGAGCGGGGTCGCCGATCGTCGCCCTCGCCGATCCCGCGGCGACCTCGCCCGGAGCCGTGTCGATCATCCTCTGGGGGCCGCCGGGCACCGGCAAGACGACCCTGGCGCAGGCGATCGCGCGCTCGTCCGGTCGCCGATTCGTCGAGCTCTCGGCGATCACGGCCGGCGTGAAGGACGTGCGGGAGGTCATGCAGGAGGCGATCACCCAGCGCGACCTCTACGGCCAGACGACGATCCTCTTCCTCGACGAGATCCACCGGTTCACCAAGGCCCAGCAGGACGCCCTCCTGCCTGGAGTCGAGAACGGGTGGGTCATCCTCATCGCCGCGACGACCGAGAACCCGTCGTTCTCGGTCATCTCGCCACTGCTCTCCCGATCCCTGCTGCTGACGCTGCAGCCGCTCACCGACGACGACATCGGCGTGCTCGTCGACAGGGCGGTCGCCGACGCGCGCGGACTGAACGGCGGCGTCTCCCTCTCCGACGAGGCGCGGTCGGCGCTGGTGCGGCTCGCATCCGGCGACGCCAGGCGTGCTCTCACCGGACTGGAGGCCGCGGCCGCGGTGGCGCTGTCCCACGGCGAGAGCGACGGCGACGCCGACGGCGTTCCCGCGGTCACCGCCGACGATGTGGCGCAGGCCGTCGACAAGGCTCTGCTCCGCTACGACCGGCAGGGCGATGAGCACTACGACGTGATCAGCGCGTTCATCAAGTCGATCAGAGGATCGGATCCGGATGCCGCGCTCCACTACCTCGCCCGGATGATCGAGGCGGGGGAGGACCCGCGCTTCATCGCCAGGCGGCTCGTGATCTCGGCGTCGGAAGACGTCGGCCTCGCCGACCCGCAGGCCCTGGTGATCGCGGTCGCGGCCGCAGACGCCGTCGCCTTCATCGGCATGCCGGAGGGGCGCATCCCGCTCGCGGAGGCGACCGTCTACCTCGCGACGACGGCGAAGTCGAACGCCGCGTACGTCGGCATCGACGCGGCGATCGCCGACATCCGCTCCGGCGGCTTCGGCCGGGTGCCGCTGCATCTCAGAGACGCGCACTACCCCGGGGCGAAGCGTCTCGGGCACGGCAAGGGCTACGTGTATCCGCACGACAGCGAGTACGGCATCCTCCCGCAGCAGTACCTGCCGGACGAGCTCGACGGGCGTCGGTACTACGAGCCCAAGAACCTCGGCGCGGAGCGCGACATCTCCGCGCGTCTGGAGCGGATCCGCAAGATCCTCGGGGATCGCTGAGCGGAGCAGCATCCGCCGTCCTGCGCCGCCTTCCCTCTACAGTGGGCTCGTGCCAGGCAGACTCACCCGCATCCCTCCCGATCGCGATCTCTCGATCGACTTCGTCCGCGCGATCTGCCTGCCCGTCGTCGTGCTGCTGCACGCGCTGCAGATGGGCATCGACGGGGAGCCTCTCCGCGCCTTCAACGCGCTGGCGGAGTGGACCCCGCTGGCCGGCCTGACCTGGGTGGGCATGATCATGCCCACCTTCTTCATCGCCGGCGGGTTCGCCGGCATCACCACGTGGCGTCGGCTGCGTCATCGCGGGGAGACAGCGGGGGAGTACATCCGCGTGCGCGCGCTGCGTCTCGCCCGGCCCGTGCTGCTGGCGATGCTCGGGGTGCTGGTCGTGATCGGCGTGATGGCGGCGAGCGGGGCGGATCCGGAGTTCCTGCGCACCTTCGCGTTCCGCCTGGCCGAGCCGCTGTGGTTCATCGCGGTCTACGCGATCTGCACCTCCTTCGTGCCGCTGATGGCGTGGTTCCATCGCCACGCCGCCTGGGCGACCTATCTCTCGCTCGCGGCTCTCGTCGTGGCGGTGGACCTCTCCGGACGGTATCTGGGGCTGCCTCTCGGCGCGCTGAACTGGCTCTTCCTCTGGCTGTTCGTGCAGCAGCTGGGCTTCGGGGTGCGGGACCAGTGGTACTCCCGCCGTCCGCGGTGGCTGCTCCTCCTGCTGGCGGCAGTCGCGTACGGGCTCATGTGCGTCGCGGTCTTCGGCATGGGGTACGACCCGGACATGATCGCCAACCTGAATCCGCCGACCGTGCTCCTCCTTCTGCTCGGGCTCGCCCAGGTCTATCTGTTCACCCTGCTGCAGCCGGCGATCCGCGCCCTCATGCGCAGACGGGCCGTCCTCGTCGTCATCGGCGCGCTGGGGCTGTACGGAATGGTGATCTACCTCTGGCACACCGTCGCGATGGCCGTGGTCGTGGGCGGGCAGCTCGCGCTCGGCCTGCCGTTCCCGACTGCGCTGACGCCGGAGTGGTGGCTCACCCGCATCCCCTGGCTCATCGCGATCATCGTCGTGATCGGGGTGTTCTGCGTCGTCGTCCCGCCCATCGAGAAGCGGTGGCCGAAGGAGAGGGGGCGCGTCATGCCGCTGTGGGCGGCGGCCGTGTGCACCCTGCTGCTCGTCGTCGCCGTCGGCTGGGTGCTCACGCAGGGGTATCTGGCTCCCGGCACCGCGGGCGCGCTGCTCGCCCTCGTGGCTGCGATCGTCTGGCTCACCGTGGGCGGTCCGGGTCCGCGGCGGAGCGTCGAGCCGATGGAGGATGCGGGGAACACCGGTGTTCCGCGGGAGTGATCGGCGATCTGTTAGACTTGATCGGCTCGAAACCGAGTTTTCGGGCATCTCCTCGTTCACACCCCACCTTGCTGGCGCCCCGGCGTGCGCTCCAAGGCAGAACGCGGGCGATACGTCCGCGAGTCGCGAAAGCCGCGACCGCGTCATCGGAAGGACAGCTTCGTGACCACGAAGTCCCAGGACCGCCGCAAGGTCCGTCTCAGCCGCGCCCTCGGCGTGGCCCTCACCCCGAAGGCCGCCCGCTACCTCGAGAAGCGTCCCTACGCTCCGGGTGAGCACGGCCGCACGAAGCGCAAGGCCGACAGCGACTACGCCGTCCGTCTGCGTGAGAAGCAGCGTCTGCGCGAGCAGTACGGCATCCGCGAGAAGCAGATGCGCAACACCTTCAACGAGGCTCGCCGCCAGGAGGGTCTGACCGGTGAGAACCTGGTCGAGCTCCTCGAGATGCGTCTCGACGCCCTCGTGCTGCGTTCGGGCTTCGCCCGCACCACCGCGCAGGCTCGTCAGCTCGTCGTGCACCGTCACATCCTCGTCGACGGCCAGCTCGTCGACCGCCCGTCGTTCCGCGTGAAGCCGGGTCAGCTCATCCACGTCAAGGCCAAGAGCGAGGGCACCGAGCCCTTCCAGGTCGCAGCAGCCGGCGGTCACGCCGAGGTCCTGCCTCCCGTTCCCGGCTACCTCGAGGTCGAGCTCGACAAGCTCCAGTCGCGTCTGGTCCGTCGCCCGAAGCGCGCCGAGGTCCCCGTGACCTGTGAAGTGCAGCTCGTCGTCGAGTACTACGCGGCTCGCTGATACAGCGTTTCTCGCACAGGAGGCGTCGGGGTCACCCGACGCCTCCTGTCGTTTGCGCATACGATGGGATGACCGCGCCTTCGCGGATCTAATGGCAAGGATGACGACATGAAGAACGTGCTGTGGTTCCTGATCGGCGTGATCGGCGGCTTCGTCGCGGCCCACTTCATGAACAAGGACCCGCGCGGCCACGACATCCTCGCCGAGGTCGACGCCCGGATCAACGAGTTCACGGCGATCATCGGCGACGCGTACCGCGAGCAGGAGGCACGGCTCACCGAGCCGGCCGACGACTGAGACCCGCGCTCCACCACGCGGCACCCTTCCCCTCCCTTCACACGCAAGGACACCCGGCACAGCTATGAAAACTGCGGAGATCGCGCAGCGCTATCTCGATTTCTTCGAGAAGAACGACCACCTCATCGTCCCGTCGGCTTCGCTGGTCAGCGACGACCCGTCTCTGCTCTTCACCGTCGCCGGCATGGTGCCGATGATCCCGTACCTCACGGGCGTCGTCCCCGCGCCGCATCCCCGCATCGCGGATCTGCAGAAGTGCATCCGCACCAACGACATCGAAGAGGTCGGCCGCACGGCACGCCACGGCACGTTCTTCCAGATGCTCGGCAACTGGTCGTTCGGCGACTACTTCAAAGAGGGCGCGATCCGCTACGCGTGGGAGCTGCTGACCTCGTCTGAGGCCGACGGCGGCCTCGGTTTCGACGAGAAGGACCTCTGGGTCACCGTCTACGAGACCGATGACGAGGCGGAGGCGATCTGGCGCGACATCATCGGCCTGAAGCCCGAGCGCATCCAGCGTCTGGGCCGCGCGGACAACTACTGGAACACCGGTCAGCCCGGCCCCGGCGGCCCCGACAGCGAGATCTTCTTCGACCGCGGCCCCGCCTACGGCAAGGACGGCGGACCGGCGGTCGACGACTCGCGGTTCCTGGAGATCTGGAACCTCGTGTTCATGCAGGACTTCATCGAGAACATCCGCGGCAAGACGGAGTTCGACATCGTGGGGGAGCTCCCCATGAAGAACATCGACACCGGCATGGGCCTCGAGCGCGTCGCGTTCCTCAAGCAGGGCGTCGAGAACATGTACGAGACCGATCAGGTGCGCCCGGTGCTCGACCGCGCCGTCGAGCTCTCCGGCCGCACGTACGGCTCCGTGCACGAGGACGACGTCCGCTTCCGTGTCGTCGCGGACCACGTGCGCTCCTCGCTCATGCTGCTCTCCGACGGCGTGCGTCCGTCGAACGAGGGCCGCGGGTACATCCTGCGTCGACTGATGCGCCGCACGGTGCGCTCGATGCGGCTGCTCGGCGTCGATGAGCCGGTCTTCCCTGAGCTCTTCGCGACCTCTCGCGACGCCATGAAGTCCGCGTACCCCGTGCTGGAGCAGGACTGGTCGACGCTGTCGGCATCCGCGTTCGCGGAGGAGGAGACGTTCCGCCGCACGCTCGCCCAGGGCTCGACGATCCTGGACCTCGCGCTCGACGAGACGAAGAAGGGCGGGGGCACGACCCTCAGCGGCCCCGAGGCCTTCCTGCTGCACGACACCTACGGCTTCCCGATCGACCTCACCCTCGAGGTCGCCGAGGAGGCGGGGCTCGATGTGGACCGCACCGCGTTCGACGGGCTCATGCAGGAGCAGCGCCAGCGCGCGAAGGCCGACGCCCGCAACCGCAAGCGCCAGCTGGCGGACGTCTCGGTGTACCGTGAGCTCCGCTCGCTCGGCGAGACCGGTTTCGACGGCTACACCGCGCTCGAGGTGGAGTCCCGCATCCTGGGCATCCTCGTCGACGGGCAGCCGGTGAAGAGCGCCGCGGAGGGCCAGATCGCCGAGGTCGTGCTGTCGGAGACCACGCTGTATGCCGAGTCGGGCGGTCAGGTCGCCGACAAGGGGACGATCATCGGACCGGGGTACGAGCTCGAGGTCCTCGATGTCCAGCGTCCGGTTCCCGGGCTCATCAGCCACACGGTCGAGGTGAGCCGCGGCTCCGTGGCGGTGGACGATGCGGCGACGACCGTGGTGGACGCCGCGAACCGTCGTGCGGCACGCCAGGCTCACTCCGCCACGCACCTCGTGCACGCCGCTCTGCGTGACACCCTCGGCAAGACCGCGACCCAGGCAGGCTCCCTGAACCGCGCCGGCTACATGCGCTTCGACTTCGCGTGGTCGCAGGCGCTCTCCGCCGAGACCCGCACCGAGATCGAGGAGATCACGAACCGCGCGGTGCAGGACGCGCTCGAGGTCACCACCCGCATCATCTCGCTGGACGAGGCCAAGGAGGCCGGCGCCATGGCGCTGTTCGGCGAGAAGTACGGCGACGTCGTGCGCATGGTCGACATCGGCGGCCCGTGGTCGCGTGAGCTGTGCGCCGGCACGCACGTGAGCTCCAGCGCCGAGATCGGGCTGGTCAGCATCGTCGGGGAGTCGTCGGTCGGCGCCTCCAACCGCCGCATCGAGGCTCTCGTCGGTCAGGACGCGTTCCGCGAGCTCGCAGCAGAGCGGGCTCTCGTGTCGCAGCTGAGCGCCTCGCTGAAGACGCCGCGTGAGCAGCTGCCGGAGCGCATCGCCGACCTGTCGGCGAGCCTGAAGGCCGCGGAGAAGCGCATCGCCCAGTTCGAGGCGAAGGAGCGCGCCGGTCAGGTTCCGGCGATCGCCGATGCCGCCGCCCGCGTGGGCGATTTCCTGCTCGCATCGCAGTCGCTCGGGGAGCTGGCCTCTGCCGATGACCTGCGCGATCTCGTGCTCGGGGTCCGCGATCGCCTGGGGTCGGCTGCTGCCGTCGTCGCGCTCGGCGCGGTCGTGAACGGCCGCCCCGTCGTGGTCGTCGCCACCAACGACGCGGCTCGCGTGTCCGGAGCCAAGGCCGGGGTGCTCGCGAAGCGCGCCGCCGGGGTGCTCGGAGGCGGAGGAGGCGGTCGCGATGACGTCGCCCAGGGCGGTGGAACGGATGCCGCGGCTCTGCCCGCGGCTCTCGACGCCGTCTCCCAGGAGCTGCACGCAGCGTGAGCGGGTTCCGCCGCGGAGTGCGGATCGGCATCGACGTCGGCAAGGCGCGCGTCGGGGTCGCCAGGTGCGATCCCGACGGCATGCTCGCCGTCCCCGTCGAGACCGTGCCGCGCTCGGAGACGTCGATCGACAGGATCGCCGAGATCGCCGCCGAGTACGAGCCGCTCGAGTTCGTGGTCGGCCTGCCCGTGAACATGCAGGGCGCAGACACCGCATCCACGACGGATGCGAGGGAGTTCGCCGAGGCGCTGCAGAGGCGGACGGGCACCACGGTGCGTCTCGTCGACGAGCGCCTGAGCACCGTGTCCGCACACGCCGCGCTCCGTTCTTCGGGGAGAAATCAGAAGAACTCTCGTAGCATTGTGGATCAGGTCGCCGCCGTGGTGCTTCTGCAGCAGGCGATCGACACGGAGAAGAGCACGGGGAAAGCGCCCGGTGCCGCGATTCCGTTCGACGAGGAGTCCCACTGATCATGCCCGAACGTGAGAGTGCCGCCCCCCAGCACGATCCGGAAGCGCGCCTCGGCGAGCTGTTCGAGAATCTCCCCGCGCCGACGCACCAGATCCCGACGGTGGACAACACCCCTCCCGCCCCCGGATCCCGTCGTGCCGCCCGCGAGGCCGCATCCTCCGGTGCACCCACCGCGTCGAACGGCTCGGCAGGGGAGCAGCCTTCGGCACCCGGCCCTGCGCCTGCGGCCGAACCGCCCCTCGCATCGACCGGGTCCGCCCCGAGCGACTCGCCTGTGGCGTCGTCTGATGTCGCGCCGGCGGCTCAGGAACCCGCTGCGGTGCGATCCGCGGCGCAGGAGCCGCTCGCCCCGACCCCGGTGTCTCCCGTCGTTCCCGCATCGGCCCCCGACAAGCCCGCGGGCGGCGGACTCGAAGACCTCTTCCACCACGTCGACGAGGACGATCACCGGGCAGCGCCCAAGAAGAAGCGCCGCACCGGATGCCTGGTCGCGCTCATCATCGTCCTGGCGCTCATCGGAGGCGTCGTCGCCGGGGGAGTCTGGGCGATGAACACCTACGGCGACAAGATCAACGAGATCATGGGCTGGGGCGACCCCAAGGACTGGGAGCCCGGGCTCGCCTCCGGCGAGGCCATGGTCACCATCCATGACGGAGACACCGGGAAGCCGGTCTCGGCCGCGCTCTTCGAAGCCGGGGTCACCCGCACCAAGGACGTGTTCTACGACTACCTCGTCGACGAGAACATCGCCGTCACCTTCTACCCGGGCATCTACCGTCTGCAGGAGAAGATGACGGCGGCCGACGCCCTGGAGGCGCTGAAGAACCCGGAGAACAAGCTCGAGAACACCGTCGGGGTGAACGAGGGCGGGACGATCGCCTCGATCCTGCCGGGGATCTCGGAGTCGCTGGGCTTCCCTCTGGCCGATCTGCAGGCCGCGGTCGCCGATCCGTCGGCGTACGGCGTCAGCGCCCAGAGCCTCGAAGGCTGGCTCTTCCCCGCCGTGTACACCTTCGATCCGGGTGTGACGCCGGTCCAGGTCATCCAGCGCATGGTCGACCGCACCCGCGAGTCTCTGACGAAGGCTGGCGTGCCGGATGCGGATGCCGAACGCATCCTCACCATCGCCTCGATCATCCAGCGCGAGGGCCGCACGGACGATTTCGCCAAGGTGTCGCGGGTCATCCAGAACCGCCTCGACATCGACATGAAGCTGCAGATGGACTCGACGGCGCAGTACGGATACGGCTCCCTGCACGAGGGAGTGGTGTCGAGCTCGGCCGAGGCGCTCAAGGACCCGAACCCGTGGAACACGTACGTCAACACGGGGCTTCCCGTGACGCCGATCGCGAGTTCGAGCGACGCCGCGATCGACGCCGCCATGCACCCCGCTGACGGGCCGTGGCTCTACTTCGTGACGATCAACCTCGCGACGGGGGAGACGGTGTTCTCCACGACGTACGAGGAGCACCAGGCGGCGATCGAGAAGTGGGACGCCTGGTGCAAGGCGAACCCCGACGGCGGCTGCAGCTAGTGAGCCGAACCCGTCTGGCGGTGTGGGGAGACCCCATCGCCCATTCGAAGTCCCCTCAGCTGCACGCTGCGGCGTACGGCGTCCTCGGGCTCGACTGGTCGTACGACCGTCGCCGGGTGGCGGAGGGCGAGTTCGCGGGTGCGGTCCGCTCCCTCGACGACTCCTGGCGGGGCCTGTCGCTGACGATGCCGTTGAAGGACGAGGCGTATCGGATCGCCGACGTCCGCGACGCGCACGCCGAGCTCACGGGAGTCGCGAACACGCTGACGCTGGGCGCCACGGTCCACGCGTTCAACACCGACGTCGGTGGCATCATCGACGCGCTCGGCGAGAGCGGGATCACGACCGTCGAGCGCGTTCGGCTGCTCGGCGCCGGGGCGACGGCGGCATCCGCACTCGTCGCCGTCGCGGACATGGGCGCGCGATCGGCGGACGTGCGGGCCCGTCGGCCCGAGAGCGCGTCGACCCTTCGCGAGCTGGGTGCGCGGTTGGGCGTGGAGGTGACGGTGCTCCCCTTCACGGAGACGGCGGATGCCGTCGAGCTGACGGTGTCGTCGTTGCCGGGCGGCACCGCGCTGCCCGAGGACGTCGTGGCGCCGCTCGCCGCGGCCGGCGGTGCGCTGTTCGATGTGGCGTACGCGCCGTGGCCGTCGGCTCTCGCGACGAACTGGGGCGATGTGCCGGCCATTCCCGGTCTGGGCATGCTGCTGCATCAGGCCGTGCGGCAGATCCGCGTCTTCGTGCACGGCGATCCCGGTGTCCCGCTGCCGGATGAGCAGGACGTCGTCGCCGCGATGCGCACCGCGCTCTAGCCTCTCGGCGACATGCGGCGCGGATCGGGTCGAAACGCGTGGGAGACTAGAGCAATGCTCCGCGTGCTCACGGCCGGCGAATCGCACGGCCCAGAACTCATTGCCGTCATGGAGGGTCTGCCCTCCGGCGTCCCGGTGTCGTCCGAGGCCATCCAGGCCGACCTCGCCCGTCGCAAGCTCGGCTATGGCCGCGGCTCGCGCATGAAGTTCGAGCAGGACGAGCTGACGATCTCCGGCGGCGTGCGGCACGGCAAGACCCTCGGCAGCCCGATCGCGCTGCGCATCGGCAACACGGAGTGGCCGAAGTGGATCGAGGTCATGAACCCCGAGCCCGTCGAGCTCACCGACAAGTCCCGCGGCCGCAGCGCCCCGCTCACGCGTCCGCGACCCGGGCACGCCGACCTCGTCGGCATGCAGAAGTACGACTTCGACGAGGCGCGTCCGATCCTCGAGCGCGCCAGCGCCAGGGAGACCGCCGCCCGCGTCGCGCTGGGCGCCATCGCCCGCTCCTTCCTCGGCGAGCTCGGCATCCGCCTGGTCAGCCACACGCTCTCGATCGGCCCCGTGCAGGTGCCCTCGGGCTCGCCGCTGCCGACGCCCGACGACGTCGACGCGCTCGACGCCGATCCGCTGCGCTGCTTCGACCCCGCGACCTCTGCGCTGATGGTCGCCGAGGTCGACGACGCCAAGAAGGACGGCGACACCCTCGGCGGCATCGTCGAGGTGCTCGCCTACGGCCTCCCGCCGGGGCTCGGCTCGCACGTGCACTGGGACCGTCGCCTCGACGCGCGACTCGCCCAGGCGCTGATGAGCATCCAGGCGATCAAGGGCGTGGAGGTCGGCGACGGCTTCGAGACCACCCGCCGCCGCGGATCCGCGGCCCACGACGAGCTGTTCGCGACGGCGGACGGCATCTCTCGAGGCTCCGACCGCGCCGGCGGCACCGAGGGCGGGATGTCGACCGGCACCGTCCTCCGCGTCCGTGCGGGCATGAAGCCGATCGCGACAGTCCCGCACGCGCTGCGCACGATCGACGTCGCCACGGGCGAGGACGCCACCGCCCACCACCAGCGTTCCGACGTCTGCGCGGTTCCCGCGGCCGGCGTGGTCGCGGAGGCGATGGTGGCGGTCGAGCTCGCGAACGCCGTGCTCGAGAAGTTCGGCGGCGACAGCATCCGCGAGACCCGGCGCAACATCGACTCGTACCTGGAGAGCATCCCGGCCGAGCTGCGGACGACTCCCGCATCCGAGGCGGCGCTCATCGCGCATGACGAGCGCGGCTGATCCTCTGACGCTGGTGCTGGTCGGCCCGATGGGGGCCGGCAAGACCAGCGTCGGTCGACGGGTCGCGCGCGCGCTGGGGGTCGCGTTCATCGACACCGACAAGCGCGTCGCAGCCGTGCACGGACCGATCCCGGTGATCTTCTCCGAGCACGGGGAGGCGCACTTCCGGGCTCTCGAACGTGAGGCGGTCGCGACGGCGCTCGACGAGGGCGGCGTCGTCTCCCTCGGCGGCGGTGCGGTGACGGACGCGGCCACGCGGGAGCTCCTGCGCACGCATCAGGTGGTCTACCTGACCGTGAGTGCGGAGGCGGTCGCAGACCGGATCACCGGCGGGGGGCGGCCCCTGCTGGCCGGAGACGACCCCGTGCAGCGGTGGAGACAGATCTTCGAGCAGCGCCGGGGTCTGTATGAAGAAGTGGCATCGGCGACCTTCGACACGTCGCGTCGTCCGATGCAGAGGATCGCGGACGATATCGCCGCATGGAGGAGAGAACAGCGATGAGCACGACGACCATCAGCGTCACGGGCGACGCCCCCTACGACATCCTCATCGGACGGGGCATCCTCGACAGCGTCTCGGCGGCGCTCGACCCGGCCGTGCGGAAGGTCCTCGTGGTGCATCCGCCCACGCTCGCCGCGCGGGCCGCAGAGCTGCGCGATCGCCTGCTCGCCGACACGGCGAACGGGCCGCGCGAGGTGCTGCTCGCCGAGGTCCCCGACGCCGAGCAGGGCAAGCGCATCGAGGTGGCGGCGTTCTGCTGGCAGGTCATGGGGCAGGCCGACTTCACCCGCACGGACGCGGTGATCGGCTACGGAGGGGGAGCGGTCACCGACCTCGCGGGCTTCGTGGCCGCGACCTGGCTGCGCGGCGTGCAGGTCGTGCAGGTGCCGACGACCGTTCTGGGTCTGGTCGATGCCTCGGTCGGCGGGAAGACCGGGATCAACACCGCCGAGGGCAAGAACCTCGTCGGCGCGTTCTGGGCGCCGAGCACGGTGATCGGCGACCTCGACGAACTCGGCAGCCTGAGTGCGAACGAGGCGACCGCCGGCTACGCCGAGGTCGTGAAGGCCGGGTTCATCTGGGCGCCGGAGATCCTCGACATCATCGAGGCCGATCCGTCGCGCGCCGTCGACACCACGACCCCGGAGTTCCGCAGGGCGGTCGAGCTCGCGATCGACATGAAGGCCAGGGTCGTCTCCGACGACTTCCGCGAGGCGGGCCAGCGCGAGATCCTCAACTACGGCCACACCCTCGGGCACGCCATCGAGCACGCGGAGCGCTACAAGTGGCGTCACGGCGCCGCGATCTCCGTGGGCATGATGTACGCGGCCGAGCTGTCGCGGCTCGCCGGGCGACTGTCCGACGACTCCGCCGAGCGCCATCGCACCGTGCTGGAGTCGCTGGGGCTGCCGACGACCTACCGTGCGGGGGCATGGAAGCAGCTGCTCGCCACCATGCAGCGCGACAAGAAGACCCGAGGGGGGATGCTGCGCTTCATCGTCCTCGACGAGATCGGCAAGCCGACCGTGCTGCAGGCGCCCGACGAGTCGCTGCTGTTCGCGGCGTACCAGGAGGTGGGGGCGTGAGCGCACCGCGCCGGCTGCTCCTGGTCAACGGGCCGAACCTCAACCTCCTCGGCACCCGTGAGCCGGGCATCTATGGTTCGGCGACCCTCGCCGACGTCGAGCGGCTCTCTGCAGAGGCCGCCGCCGCGGTCGGCTTCGACCTGCGCGCGCTCCAGAGCAATCACGAGGGCGTGCTCATCGACGCCATCCACGCCGCGCGCGAGGACTGCGCCGGCATCGTGATCAATCCCGGCGGTCTCACGCACACCTCCGTCTCGCTCCGCGACGCCCTCACCGGCGTCGGTCTGCCGTTCGCCGAGGTGCACATCTCCGACGTGTACGCCCGGGAGGAGTTCCGGCACCACTCCTACCTCGACGACGTCGCCGCGGTGCGGGTGGTCGGCCGAGGCGTGGACGGCTACGCCGACGCCGTGCGGGAGCTCGCAGCGCTCATCCCGTAGAATCGACTGTCGGCTCGCGCTTCGACCAAGCCCGGCCACCCGCGAACTTCACACCACGAACGGAACTCTCAGCGCATGGCATCTACCGCAGACATCAAGAACGGCATCGTCCTCAACCTGGAGGGCCAGCTCTGGAGCGTCGTCGAGTTCCAGCACGTCAAGCCCGGCAAGGGCGGCGCGTTCGTGCGCACCAAGCTCAAGAACGTCCTCACGGGCAAGGTCGTCGACAAGACGTTCAACGCCGGTTCCAAGGTCGAGATCGAGAACGTCGACCGCCGCGACTACACGTACCTGTACACGGACGGCGACGGCTACGTCTTCATGGATCAGACCGACTTCGACCAGATCACGGTCGGCTCGGCCACCGTGGGCGACGCGAAGAACTTCCTGCTCGAGAACCAGCAGGTCACGATCGCGCTGAACAACGGCAACCCGCTGTACCTCGACCTCCCGGCATCCGTCATCCTCGAGGTGACCTACACCGAGCCCGGCCTGCAGGGCGACCGCTCCTCCGCCGGCACCAAGCCCGCGACGCTGGAGACCGGCTACGAGATCCAGGTGCCGCTGTTCCTCGAGACCGGAACCAAGGTCAAGGTCGACACCCGCACGGGTGACTACCTCGGTCGCGAGAAGTAAGGCGTGAGCGCTCGGACGAAGGCGCGCAAGCGCGCACTCGACATCATGTTCTCCGCCGACGTGCGCGGAGACGAGGTCTCCGTGGCCCTGGCCGCCGAGGCCAAGCGCGCGGCGAGCGAGCCGGCCCGTGAGGCGTCGTGGCTGTACGCCCGCGAGATCGTCGACGGGATCATCGATCACCGCGACGAGATCGACGAGCACATCACCACGCACAGCCGGGACTGGAAGCTCGAGCGGATGCCGGCCGTCGATCGCGCTCTGCTGCGCATCGGCGTGTGGGAGATCCTCTACAACGACCAGGTGCCCACGGCCGTCGCGATCGACGAGGCCGTCGAGCTCGCCAAGGAGTTCTCGACCGACGACTCCGGCGCGTTCGTGCACGGAGTACTCGCCAGGGTGGCTCGCGCCGCCTGAGTCGCCGCCCGAGTCGCTGCGTCCGCATTGTCCGACGCAGCGGGAAGGATGCTGGCATGCCCGCACCTCACGTCGATCTCCGCGATCTCATGCAGATCACGGATGCGGGAGGCTATACGCGCGGACTGGCGTACTTCCGTGAGGGCAACGTCCTCGATCTGATCTGGCACGAGGATCGCCAGGAGCTCGAGGCATATGTGAAGGGCAGCGCAGGAGCGCAGTACCTGTGCGAGGTCACCTTCATCTCGTCCGGTGGCAAGAGACGAGTCCGCTCCACGCGTTGCTCGTGCCCGGTCCGCACGGCGTGCAAGCATGTCGTGGCCGCGCTGCTCGCGTCGAACGTGCACGAGTACGCCCAGCAGGCGGGGGCGAGGGCCGTCGATCCGGTCGCGGAGCCCGCTGCGGAGGCTCCCGCGGCTCCCGCAGCCTCGTGGCGATCGCTGATCGGCCCAGCGGTCGCCGCGCACACCCAGTCGCTCGCGCTCGGCGTCGAGCTGCGCCACCGCGAGTCGCGCGGCGACAACCACTGGGCGCCGCGGGCGGTGCGCCCCGCGACGCCTCGAGATCTCGCCAAGCCGTCGGGAGAGCTTCTGCTCGCGATCCGTCCGCTGATGCGCAGCCACCAGACCGGCTCGTGGATCCAAGGGCACGCGGGCTGGGATGTGGTGCGTAGGGACGTGTCGCAGTTCGGCAGGGTCCAGAACCGCTGGTTCGGCGACCTGCTCAGCATCTCCCGCGACTCGCTGCTCTCGGGGAACGCCGGCGAGTGGCTGGTCGTCGACCAGATCGAGTCGACGCTGCTGTGGGGCCATCTGCGCGCCGGGGCGGCGCTGGGCATCCCGCTGGTGCCGAGTCAGAAGAGCGCGACGGTGCGCCTCGCCGAGCGGGCCGAGGTGGCCGCATCCATCACCCGCCCCGACGGCGGTGATCTGCGCGTCGCCGCGGAGGTGGCGATCGACGGCCGCGCCGTCCCCTCAGCCGAGGTGCACCCGATCGGACGCACGGGCGTGTACTCCGCCACCCTCATCGGCAATCGGATGGAGATCGTCCTCGCCGAGGCGCCGCTCAGCGAGCAGATGCACGCACTGCTGAGCGCGCGGCTGCCCATCGAGGTGCCCGCCGAAGAGGAGTCCGCGTTCGTCGAGAACGCCTACCCGCTGCTGGCCAGGCGAGTGCCCGTCCGCACTGCCGGTGCGGTGTCGCTGCCGGAGATCCCGGCGCCGGAGGCGGTGCTGAATCTCGCCTTCGAGCGGGGCGATGTCGTGAGCTACTCGTTCGAGTGGTCGTACGGCGGGTTCGGCAGGGTCCCCTTCGAGGCGGGGAGCGCTGCGGTGCGCGATCCTGCGGCGGAGTCGGAGAAGCGCGCCCTGCTCGAATCCGTCTGGCAGGAGCACTCGACCACGCGCTTCGCGCCGACCGGTTCCTTCCACGACATCGACGCCGCGGCCTTCGTCGCGCAGGTGGTCCCCGCGTTCGAGGCCGTCGGCGTCATCGTCGCGACCACGGGCACGCGCAAGGAGTACCGGGAGCTGACGGGAGACCCCGAGGTCAAGGTGACGACGCTCGAGACCACCGACTCCGACTGGTTCGATCTCGGGATACTCGTCACGATCGACGGAAGGAGCATTCCCTTCGGGCCGCTCTTCACCGCGCTCAGCAAGGGCAGGAAGAAGCTGCTGCTCTCCGACGGCGGGTACTTCTCGCTCGCGCATCCGGCGCTCGACCGGCTCAGGGAGCTGATCGACGAGGCCGGCGAGCTCGACGAGTGGGAGACCGGTCCGCGGATCAGCCGCTACCAGACCGACCTCTGGGAGGAGTTCGAGGACCTGGCCGACGAGGCCCAGCCGGCGGTGAGCTGGCGCTCGACGGCGGAGGGACTCCGCCAGGCGACCGGAGTGCCGCCGACGCCGGTGCCGTCCGGCCTGCACGCCGAGCTCAGGCCGTACCAGAAGACGGGCTTCGACTGGCTGGCGTTCCTCTGGCGGCACCGGCTCGGCGGCATCCTCGCCGATGACATGGGACTCGGGAAGACGCTGCAGCTGCTGACCTTCGTGCAGCACACCAAGGAGAAGGGGGAGAAGCGGGCGTTCCTCGTGCTCGCCCCCACCTCGGTCCTCAGCACCTGGAAGTCCGAGGCTGCGCGCTTCACTCCGGGGCTGCGGGTTGCAATCGTCGACAGCACGAGCGGGCGTCGCACAGGCCGGTTGGCGGATGCCGCGGCATCCGCCGACATCGTCGTGAGCTCGTACACGGTCGCCCGGCTCGATGAGAGGGAGTTCGGCTCGGTCGACTGGGCGGGGCTGATCCTCGACGAGGCGCAGTTCGTGAAGAACCCGAAGACCAAGCTGCACAGAGCCATCTCGGCCTTCCGAGCCGATGTCACCTACGCGGTCACCGGCACCCCGATGGAGAACAGCCTCTCCGAGCTCTGGTCGCTCCTGAAGCTCGCGGCGCCCGGGCTCTTCCCGTCGGCGCGGAAGTTCCGCGATCGCTACATCCAGCCGATCGAGAAGGGCAAGGTGCCCGAGAACGAGGAGGGCGGGGAGTACCGCCAGCGCCGGCTCGCCCAGCTGCGCCGCCGCATCCGCCCGCTCATGCTCCGCCGCACGAAGGAGCTCGTCGCGTCGGATCTGCCCCCGAAGCAGGAGCAGGTGCTCGAGGTCGAGATGAGCCCCGCGCATCGCGCGCTCTACGACGTCGTGCTGCAGCGGGAACGCCAGAAGGTCCTCGGTCTGCTGGACGACCTCGACCGCAACCGGTTCATCGTGTTCCGCTCGCTGACGCTCATGCGGATGCTGAGCCTCGCGCCGGAGCTCATCGATGAGAACGATGCGCACATCGGATCGAGCAAGCTCGACACCCTGCTCGAACGCGTCGTCGAGCTGCAGGCCGAGGGGCACCGCGCCCTGGTGTTCAGCCAGTTCACGTCGTTCCTCGACCTCGCCGCGGCGCGTCTCGATGCGGCCGGCATCCCGTACGCGCACCTCGACGGCTCCACGCGCCGTCGCCAGGATGTCATCGACGGATTCAAATCGGGGCAGCAGCCCGTGTTCCTGATCAGCCTGAAGGCCGGCGGGTTCGGACTGACGCTCACCGAGGCCGACTACGTGTTCCTGCTGGACCCGTGGTGGAATCCCGCCGCCGAGGAACAGGCGATTGACCGCACGCACCGCATCGGCCAGACCAGCCAGGTGTTCGTCTACCGGATGATCTCGTCGGGGACGATCGAGGAGAAGGTGCTGGAGCTCCAGCAGCGCAAGGCGCGTCTGTTCACCGCGGTGATGGACGACGACGAGCTCTTCGCGCAGTCGCTCACCGCCGACGACATCCGCGGTCTCTTCGACGAGTAGACCCTCCGGGTCAGTACTCCCGGAACGCGGAGGCCTGTGCACGCTGGGTCGCAGTGGCCTGGGGGTTCAGGCCCGCGCACCAGCTCGGATAGACCCGGAAACCGCGCTTTCCCGACGTGCGCCCTGCCGTGATGCCGAGTCGGGAGAGGTCCGCCGCAGCGAACCGGAAGACGCCGCGACGGTCGTCCTGCTCCACGAACACGAGCAGGCCCGCCGCTGGGTCCTGCTCGTCGAACGGTGCGGTCTTCCCCGCGGCGTCGCGCCGCCAGAAGGCGAGGAATGCTCCCGGTTTCGTCGGGGTGACGCGGGCGGTGCGGATGTGCCAGAGGTCGCCGTCGATCCGCACGGCGCCCGACTCGTAGTCGCCGTTCTGCTCCTGTGGGGTCACCGCCACGTCCATCCCCAGGATGGACGCATAGGTGTGGAACGCACGGAACTCCATCCGGCCAAGCTATCGCGCGTTCCGGTGACGGGCCGCAGAGGTCCGCCGCCGAGAGGGTCAGTGCGGAGCGGGCATGTCATCCATGACCGCGAACAACTCGGCGTCCGGCGCCGGGCGCGGCGGTTGAGGCCGGGCGGCCTGACGGCGCCGGCCGCGGATGACCAGCAAGATCACGACGGCGGCGATCGCAGCGAGCAGGACGAGCCAGGGGAGTGCCACGCCGATGCCGATCAGCATCGCGCCCCAGAAGGCGACGAATCCGTCCCAGCCGATCGTCAGCGCGTCGCCGAAGTCCTTCGGGGCGGTCTCGACCGGCACGTACTCCGACATGAGGCTTAGCGTGATGGTCGACATGGCCACCTGGTCCTCCAGGGAACGGGACTGGGCCTCCAGCCCCTCCAGCTCGCTCTGGCGCTCGGCGATCGCTGACTCCAGCTCGATCAGGTCCGAGGTCTCGGATGCCGTGCCGAGCCAGTCCGTGTAGCGGGCGATGGAGGCGCGAAGCGTGGTGATCCTGGCGTCGAGGTCGCGCTGCGTCGCGCCCACCTCGGTCGACTCGAGCGCGGTCTCCTTCACGGCGCCCAGCGCGGCGAGGTTGGTGCGGACCTCTTCGATGGCGTCGGCCGGGATTCGCAGGGTGAGCTCGGCAGTGGCCTGTCCGCCGTCCTCGGCGGCGCGTTCGGTCCTTCCGCTGACGCGGCCTCCCACGTCCGACACGATCGACGTGGCGTCCGCCGCCGCGGCGATGGGATCGTCGGCGACGATCGAGATCCGCCCGGTGATCACGACCGCGGTGTCCGGTTCATCGGCCTCGTTCGATGACGCCGCCTCCTGCACCGGGGCCCGACCTCCGCCAGCCGCTTCCGCGCCCCCCGACCCGCCGACGGCGCAGCCCGCGAGGCCCAACCCCGCCAGCGAAGCGAGGACGAGCGCTGTCAGCAGTCTCCGTGTCGTGTTCATAGGGGCAGGGTAGTGAGCGGAGACCGGCGTGCAGCAGGGAGTTCGATCACGATCCGGTCAGGGTTGGGTAACGAGTCCGCAACGCGCGCCGGGGCCGGTGGCGGTGCGTATTCACGGCCGGTCTCCGAGGTCGTCCAGGCGGTCGCCGGTAGACTCTACGGGTCCACTTCGAGAGGAATGCAATGCGGATCACGGGACTCGGCCACGCGGGAATGTTCATCGAGACGGTCGGCGGCAACATCATCTGCGACCCCGTGCTGGGCCCCTCGTTCTTCGGATCCTGGTTCCCGTTCCCCGACAACCGCGCCCTGGACTGGGAGCGCTTCGGAAGGGAGGCGGACTTCCTCTACATCTCGCACAGGCACCGCGACCACTTCGATCCGAAGCTGCTGGAGCGGTACATCCGCAAGGACATCGAGGTGCTCCTGCCCGAGTACCCGATCGACGATCTCGAACAGGACATCCGCGCTCTCGGCTACACGAACATCACCTACGCGCCCGCGGGGGAGATCATCGAGCGCGGGGAGCTCAAGATCATGATCACTCCGCTCCGCGCCCCCAGCGACGGTCCGATTGGCGACTCCTCCCTCAGCGTCGACGACGGCACGGGATCGATGCTGAACCAGAACGACTCGCACCCCCTCGACCTCGAGAAGCTGCTCCACTTCGGAACCCCTGACGCGTACTTCACGCAGGTCTCCGGCGCCATCTGGTGGCCGATGGTCTACGACCTTCCGCTCGACGCCAAGCAGAACTTCGCGAAGCTCAAGCGCGACGCGCAGAACAAGCGCGCCATGTACTACATCGAGAAGGTCGACGCCCCGCACGTCTTCCCCATGGCGGGTCCCCCCATGTTCCTGCGCGACGACCTGTTCGACTTCAACGGGCTCGGCAAGAACGGCGAGTCGATCTTCACCGATCAGAAGCAGTTCCTCGCCCACATGAAGGAGCTCGCGCCGCAGTACGACGGCCAGCTGTTCATCCCCGGGACGGTCGTCACCGTCGAGGGCGGCGAGGTCTCGACCGCGCAGACGCTGTACTCGGATGCCGAGATCGCCCACATCTTCGACGAGAAGTGGGACTACCTCGAGGAGCAGCGGGCGAGCAGGCAGCAGGAGATCCGCGACGAGGAGGCCTCCCGCGCGGAGATCATCCCGCCCGCGGAGATGCTCGAGGCGATCAAGACCTGGTGGGAGCCGCTGCTCAAGAAGTCGCGCACCATCCGGCTCGGCGTCGGCGGCTGCGTGCGGTTCCGCATCGGCGATCTCGACATGGTGGTCGACTTCCCTCGGGCGAAGGTCCGCGAGTACGCGGGGGAGGAGTGCATCTACTGGTACACGATCCCCGCAGACCTCGTCTCCACGAACATCGTCGACCACGAGATCGACTGGTCGAACTCGATCTTCCTGTCTATGCAGTTCTCCGTCGGCCGCAGCGGGAAGTTCAACGAGTTCCTCACGACCTTCCTCAAGTGCCTCTCGGTCGATCGGATCGAGTACGTCGAGAACTGGTACCAGGAGCAGACCGATCAGACCGAGGACGCCGAGGTCGGCGGGTGGGTCGTGCAGCGGCGCTGCCCGCACCTGCGCGCCGATCTCACCCGCACGGGCACGGTCGACGAGGACGGCATCCTCACCTGCAGCATGCACGACTGGAAGTGGGACCTGAAGTCCGGACGCTGCCTGTCGACCAGCGGCCACCCGATCCGCGCGAAGCGCATCGACGAGTCCGCCGACGAGGAGCTGCTCCCCACGAGCTGACGTCCAGGGGCCCCGGCTCCGATAGACTGGATCTGCAAACAACCTTTAAGACCGTCCTGTGAGGCGGAGAAGGGAGTGGCTGATGAGTGCACGCACTGTGCTGCACCACGCCGACATCTCGCGGGCTCTGACCCGCATCGCCCACGAGATCCTCGAGTCCAATCGAGGCGCCGAGGACCTCGTCCTCCTGGGCATCCCGACCCGCGGCGTCACCCTCGCCCGTCGCCTCGCGCTCGTGATCAGCGAGATCGCCCAGACGCCGGTGCCCTCCGGTGCGCTCGACGTCACGCTGTTCCGCGATGACCTCTCGAAGCATCCGACGCGGTCTCCGCATCCCACCGAGATCCCGGCCGGTGGCATCGATGGCAAGACCGTGGTGCTCGTGGACGACGTGCTCTTCTCGGGACGCAGCATCCGTGCGGCCCTCGACGCCCTGCAGTCGATAGGGCGGCCGTCGATCGTCCGTCTCGCGATCCTCATCGATCGTGGGCACCGTGAGCTGCCCATCCGCCCCGACTTCATCGGCAAGAACATCCCGTCCTCCCGTCAGGAGCGCGTCAACGTGCGTCTGATCGAGAACGACGGCGCCGAGGAGGTGACGATCGAGGCATGAGGCACCTGCTCGACACCAAGAACCTCGACAGAGCGACCGCCCTGCGCATCCTCGACGTCGCCGAGGACATGGCCGACACCCAGTCGCGCGAGGTCAAGAAGCTGCCGACCCTGCGCGGCAAGACCGTCGTGAACCTCTTCTTCGAGGACTCCACGCGCACCCGCATCTCGTTCGAGGCCGCAGCCAAGCGCCTCTCCGCCGACGTCATCAACTTCGCCGCGAAGGGGTCGAGCGTGTCCAAGGGCGAGAGCCTGAAGGACACCGCACAGACCCTCGAGGCCATCGGAGCGGATGCCGTCGTCGTGCGGCATCCCTCGTCGGGCGCACCGCAGACGCTCGCCACAAGCGGGTGGATCTCCGCCGGGGTCGTGAATGCCGGCGACGGCACGCACGAGCACCCCACGCAGGCTCTCCTGGACGCGTACACGATCCGCAAGCGCAGGTTCGGCGCCGACAGCCGCGGGCGCGATCTCAGCGGCATCCGCGTGGTCATCGTCGGCGACGTGCTGCACTCGCGCGTCGCTCGCTCCAACGTCTGGCTGCTCAGCACCCTGGGTGCGGAGGTCACTCTGGTCTCGCCGCCGACCCTCGTTCCGCAGAACGTCTCCCTCTGGCCGGCGAAGGTCGTCTACGACCTCGATCAGGCGCTGGCCGATGGGCCGGACGCCGTGATGATGCTGCGCATCCAGCTGGAACGCATGAACGCCGCGTATTTCCCGACTGAGCGGGAGTATTCCAGGCGCTGGGGCCTCGACGCACTGCGCGTGGCCGGTCTCCCGGACGGTAGCATTGTGATGCACCCCGGGCCCATGAACCGCGGGTTGGAGATCTCCTCTGAAGCCGCCGACTCCGCGCGTTCCACCGTGCTGGAGCAGGTGACGAACGGAGTCTCCATCCGGATGGCTGTGCTGTACCTGCTGCTGGCAGGAGAACGAGACGACGAACGAGGGGGAGACCTGTGAGCGAGACCCTCGTCATCACCGGCGCGCAGCTTCTCGGTGCCGAGAGCGCCGACATCATCGTGGAGAACGGGGTGATCTCCGAGATCGGCTCCGGTCTCACCCGCGCGGGTGCTCGCGTGATCGACGCCGCAGGGCTGGTGGCCCTGCCCGGTCTCGTCGATCTGCACACCCACCTCCGCGAACCCGGCTACGAGGCCTCCGAGACGATCCTCACCGGTACCCGCGCTGCGGCGGCCGGCGGATTCACGGCGGTCTTCGCCATGCCGAACACCTCGCCCGTCGCCGACACCGCCGGCGTCGTCGAGCAGGAGCTCGCCCTCGGCGAGGCCGCCGGCTATGCGACCGTCCAGCCGATCGGCGCGGTCACCGTCGGCCAGAAGGGCGAACGCCTCGCCGAACTCGGCGCCATGGCGACGTCCAGGGCGCAGGTGCGGGTCTTCAGCGACGACGGCTTCTGCGTCTTCGATCCGCTGATCATGCGCAGGGCGCTGGAGTACGTGAAGTCGTTCGACGGCGTCATCGCCCAGCACGCACAGGATCCTCGCCTCACCGAGGGTGCGCAGATGAACGAGGGCTCGGTCTCCGCCGAGCTCGGACTCGCCGGCTGGCCCGCGGTCGCCGAGGAGTCGATCATCGCGCGCGACGTGCTGCTCGCCGAGCACGTCGGCTCCCGGCTGCACGTCTGCCATCTCTCGACCGCCGGATCAGTGGACATCATCCGCTGGGCGAAGAAGCGGGGCATCAACGTCACCGCCGAGGTCACCCCGCATCACCTGCTCCTCACGGACGAACTGGTGCGCGGCTACGACGCGCGGTACAAGGTCAACCCGCCGCTGCGTCGTCAGGAGGACGTGCTGGCCGTGCGCGAGGGCCTCGCCGACGGCACGATCGACATCGTCGCCACGGACCACGCCCCGCACCCCAGCGAGCACAAGGCGTGCGAGTGGCAGGCCGCGGCCAACGGCATGGTGGGTCTGGAGAGCGCACTGCGGGTCGTGCACCAGTCGATGGTGCAGACCGGCCTCATCGGCTGGGCGGATGTCGCCAGGGTCATGAGCGCCGCGCCGGCGAGGATCGGCCGCCTGGCGGGCCACGGCACGCCGCTCGAGGTCGGGCAGCCCGCGCAGCTCGCGCTCTACGACGCCTCGATCGCCGGGGTGTTCACGGAGTCCGACCTGCACGGCCGCAGCGTGAACTCGCCCTACCTGGGCCGCGACCTGCCGGGGCGCGTGCAGTTCACCGTGCACGGCGGCGTCGTGACGGTCGCCGACGGCGCAGTGGTCGCGGAGCTCGGCGCGTGACCCGCGAGGTGGCGATCACCCTCACGATCGTCCTGGCGCTGCTGGTGCTGGGCGCGATGACGTTCGCCTGGCGTCGACGTCTTCGTCGGGATTCGGGGCTCTCCGCCCCGCTCGGGGTCCCCGAGCACGCAGAGGTCACCCATCGTCGCGAGGTGCTCTACGTCTCGACCACGAAGCACGACCAGCCTCTCGAACGGCTGACCATCTCCCCGCTGGCGTACCGCGCCCGAGGCGAGGCGGCCGTCACCGACCGCGGACTCGCACTCTGCCTCGACGGGGCTCCGACGGTCTTCGTCGCGGCATCCCGACTCGTCTCGGTCGACCGCGCGACGGTCACGATCGACCGCGTCGTCGAGCCGGGCGGTCTGGTCCGAGTCGCCTGGAACGCCGACGACGACACGATCGTCGACTCCTATCTGCGCGTCGCCGACGGCGACCCCACCACCTTCATCACCGAACTGCAGCGGATCGTTCCCGCCGCCCCCGATTCAGGAGCCACATCATGACCTCCCTGCCAGAACCCGCCGTCCTCGTCCTCGAAGACGGCACCCGCCACACCGGCCGCGCGTACGGAGCCATCGGCACGACGCTCGGAGAGGTCGTGTTCGCGACCGGCATGTCCGGATACCAGGAGACGCTCACCGACCCGTCCTATGCGGGTCAGATCGTGCTGCAGACGGCCCCGCACATCGGAAACACCGGCATGAACGACGAGGACCCCGAGTCCCGACGCATCTGGGTGGCCGGGTACATCGTGCGCGACCCCTCGCGCGTCGTGTCGAACTGGCGCGCCAACGCCTCGCTCGACGAGACGCTCGTCGAGGACGGCGTGGTCGGCATCAGCGGCATCGACACCCGTTCCATCACCCGTCACATCCGGTCGGCCGGCTCCATGCGCGGCGGCATCTTCTCGGGAGAGGCCGCCGGCCTCGACGCGGAGGAGCAGGTGCGCATCGTCCGCGAGGCGCCGCAGATGGCTGGACAGAACCTGTCCGCTCAGGTGTCTGTCGACGTCGCCACGGTGACCTCGGCGATGGGACAGCGCATCGGCAATCTCGCCGTGCTCGACCTCGGCGTCAAGCAGGCCACGATCGACAACCTCGCGGCCCGCGGCTTCGAGGTGCACGTGCTGCCGCAGAACTCGACGATCGACGACATCCGCGCGGTCGACCCCGTCGCGGTCTTCTACTCGAACGGACCCGGTGACCCCGCCGCCTCCGACGCGCACGTCGGGCTGCTCCGCAGCGTGCTCGACGACGGACTGCCGTTCTTCGGCATCTGCTTCGGCAACCAGCTGCTGGGGCGCGCCCTCGGTCTGGGCACGTACAAGCTCCCGTTCGGGCACCGCGGCATCAACCAGCCCGTCCTCGACAAGTCCACGGGGCGCGTCGAGATCACCGCTCACAACCACGGCTTCGCCGTCGAGGCGCCCCTGGACGGCGCGTTCGACAGCCCCAACGGCTACGGCAAGGTCGAGGTCAGCCACATCGGCCTCAACGACAACGTCGTGGAGGGCCTGCGCGCCCTCGACATCCCCGCGTTCTCCGTGCAGTACCACCCGGAAGCCGCGGCCGGACCGCACGACGCCAACTACCTCTTCGACCGATTCGCGGCGATGGTCCGCGAGAACAAGGACGCCAAGTAATGCCCAAGCGCGACGACATCACCTCCGTCCTCGTCATCGGATCCGGCCCGATCGTCATCGGTCAGGCCTGCGAGTTCGACTACTCCGGCACCCAGGCGTGCCGCGTGCTCCGCGAGGAGGGCGTCCGCGTCATCCTCGTCAACTCGAACCCGGCGACGATCATGACCGACCCCGACTTCGCGGACGCGACGTACATCGAGCCGATCACCCCCGAGGTCATCGAGACGATCATCGCGAAGGAGCGGCCCGACGCCATCCTCCCGACGCTCGGCGGACAGACCGCCCTCAACGCCGCGATGGAGCTGGACGCCCGCGGCATCCTCGCCAAGTACGACGTCGAGCTGATCGGCGCCAAGGTCGATGCCATCAAGAAGGGCGAGGATCGCCAGATCTTCAAGCAGCTCGTCCTCGACGCCGGTGCCGACGTCGCACGCAGCGTCATCGCGCACACGATGGACGACCTGCTCGCGGGCGCCGCCGAGCTCGGGTACCCGCTGGTGGTCCGTCCTTCGTTCACGATGGGCGGCCTCGGCTCCGGCTTCGCGTACGACGAGGAGGACCTCCGTCGCATCGGCGGCGCGGGTCTGCGGGACTCGCCGACCACCGAGGTGCTCCTGGAGGAGTCCATCCTCGGCTGGAAGGAGTACGAGCTCGAGCTCATGCGCGACACGGCCGACAACACCGTCGTGGTGTGCTCCATCGAGAACGTCGACCCTGTCGGCGTGCACACGGGTGACTCGATCACGGTGGCCCCCGCCCTCACGCTCACCGACCGCGAGTACCAGAAGCTCCGCGACATCGGCATCGACATCATCCGCGCCGTGGGCGTCGACACGGGCGGCTGCAACATCCAGTTCGCCGTCGACCCCTCCAACGGACGCATCATCGTCATCGAGATGAACCCGCGCGTGTCCCGCTCGAGCGCGCTCGCCTCGAAGGCGACGGGCTTCCCCATCGCGAAGCTCGCGGCCAAGCTCGCGCTGGGATACCGCCTCGACGAGATCCCGAACGACATCACCGGGGTCACCCCGGCGAGCTTCGAGCCCACGCTCGACTACGTCGTGGTGAAGGTCCCGCGCTTCGCCTTCGAGAAGTTCCCCGCGGCCGACGCCACGCTCACCACGACCATGAAGTCGGTCGGCGAGGCGATGGCCATCGGCCGCAACTACGCGACGGCGCTGCAGAAGGCGCTGCGCTCGCTCGAGAAGCGCGGATCGAGCTTCCACTGGGGCGCGGAGGACCGCACGGTCGACGAGCTCCTGGAGATCTCGAAGATCCCGACCGACGGTCGCATCGTCACGCTGCAGCAGGCGCTGCGCAAGGGCGCCACCGTCGAGCAGGCCTTCGAGGCGACGGCCATCGATCCGTGGTTCCTCGACCAGATCGTCCTGATCAACGAGGTCGCCGAGCTCGTCCGCACCGCGGAGGAGCTGGACGCCGCCACCCTCCGCTACGCGAAGGAGCACGGCTTCTCCGACGCCCAGCTGGCGCAGCTCCGCGGCACGACGGAGGCCGAGGTCCGCGGCGTTCGCCACGGACTGGGCATCCGGCCCGTGTACAAGACGGTCGACACCTGCGCGGGCGAGTTCCCCGCGCTCACGCCGTACCACTACTCGAGCTACGACTTCGAGTCGGAGGTGGCGCCGTCCGAGCGGACCAAGGTCGTCATCATCGGGTCCGGTCCGAACCGCATCGGTCAGGGCGTCGAGTTCGACTACTCCTGCGTCCACGCGTCCTTCGCGCTGTCGGACGCCGGATTCGAGACCGTCATGGTCAACTGCAACCCGGAGACCGTGTCCACCGACTACGACACCTCCGACCGCCTCTACTTCGAGCCGCTGACGCTCGAGGACGTGCTCGAGGTGCTCGACGCCGAGGCTGCGAGCGGCACGATCCTCGGTGTCGTCTGCCAGCTCGGCGGCCAGACGCCCCTCGGCCTCGCCAAGGGCATCGAGGCGGCCGGGTACACCGTGCTCGGGACCAGCCCCGCCGCGATCGACATCGCCGAGGAGCGCGAGCTGTTCTCGCAGCTCCTCGACAAGGCGGGCCTCCTGGCGCCGCGCCACGGCACCGCGATCGACGCGGACGGAGCCGTGGCCGTGGCCGAGGAGATCGGCTACCCCGTGCTCGTGCGCCCGAGCTTCGTGCTCGGCGGACGCGGCATGGAGATCGTCTACGGCACCGATGCACTGCGCGACTACTTCGTCCGCACCGCGGGGGAGGTCGTGATCGAGGAGGGCAAGCCGCTCCTGGTCGACCGCTTCCTCGACGACGCGATCGAGCTGGACGTCGACGCGCTGTACGACGGCGTCGAGCTGTACATCGGCGGCGTGATGGAGCACCTGGAGGAGGCCGGCATCCACTCCGGTGACTCCAGCTGCACCCTGCCCCCCGTGTCGCTCGGCCGCGCCGACGTCGACCGTGTCCGTGAGGCGACGCTGGCCATCGCCGAGGGCGTGGGGGTGCGCGGTCTGCTCAACGTGCAGTTCGCGATCAGCGCCGGCGTGCTCTACGTGATCGAGGCGAACCCGCGCGCGAGCCGCACGGTGCCGTTCGTCTCGAAGGCGCTCGGGATCCCGCTCGCGAAGGCCGCCAGCCGCATCATGGCGGGCTCCACGATCGCGGAGCTGAAGGGCGAGGGGATGCTCCCCGCGCAGGACGGATCGCGCGTGCCGCTCGGCTCCCCGGTCGCCGTCAAGGAGGCCGTGCTGCCGTTCAAGCGGTTCCGCACGGCCGACGGCAAGACCGTCGACTCGATCCTCGGCCCGGAGATGCGCTCGACCGGCGAGGTCATGGGCATCGACCGCGACTTCCCGACGGCGTTCGCGAAGAGCCAGGCGGCCGCGTACGGCGGCATGCCGACCTCGGGCACGGTGTTCATCTCGGTGGCCGACTCCGACAAGCGCGCGGTGATCCTTCCGGCGCACCGTCTGCAGCAGCTCGGGTTCACGATCGTCGCGACCGAGGGCACCGCAGAGATCCTGTCCCGCAACGGCATCGCGGTGACCGTGGTGGAGAAGTACAGCGAGACCCAGGAGTCCGGAGCGCGGAACATCGTCGACCTCATCAACGAGGGCGAGATCGACATCGTCGTGAACACGCCCTCCGGTGGGGCGGCGCGCGCCGACGGCTACGAGATCCGCGCGGCGGCCGTCGCCGCCGACAAGGCGCTCTTCACGACCATGGCGGTGCTGGGCGCGGCCGTGAGCGGAATGGACGCCGCACACGAGGGGTTCGAGGTCCGCAGCCTGCAGGAGTACGCCATCGACCGGAAGGCGACGGTGTGAGCGAACGCTTCGGCGAGCGGGTCCGTGCGGCGCTGACCGCACGGGGCCCGCTCTGCGTGGGCATCGATCCGCATGCGGCACTGCTGGACGCGTGGGGTCTGCCCCAGGATGCGGACGGCGTGCGCGAGTTCGGTCTGCGGACGGTGGATGCCGCAGCCGATCGTGTGGGCATCGTGAAGCCGCAGGTGTCGTTCTTCGAGCGCTTCGGCTCGCGGGGGATCGCCGCTCTGGAAGACGTGCTCGCCGCGGCGAGAGCGGCGGACCTGATCGTGATCGCGGACGCCAAGCGCGGCGACATCGGCACGACGATGGATGCCTACGCGGCCGCCTGGCTCACTCCGGGCTCCCCGCTGGAAGCAGATGCGCTCACGGTGAACCCGTTCCTCGGAGTCGGGGCCCTGGACGGTGCGTTCGACCTCGCGGCTGCGGGCGGTAAGGGGCTCTTCGTCCTCGCCTCCACGAGCAACACGGAGGCCGAGCTGCTGCAGCGGTCGGTGTCGGCGACAGGCAGAACCGTATCCGCCGACATCATCGCCGACGTGTCGGCCCGCAACCGGGAGACCGTGCAGGCAGGGGAGTGGGGCGACGTCGGATTCGTCGTCGGCGCCACCGTCGACTGGGCGGATGCCGGGATCTCCGCGTTCTCCCCGGTCGCACCCCTCCTCGCACCCGGCTTCGGCGCGCAGGGGGCGACGCCTGCCGATCTCGTCACCCGGTTCGGACCGATGAGCGACGCCGTCATCGCGAGCGAGAGCCGCAGCATCCTCTCGGCGGGCCCCGAGGGCCTGTCCGCCGCCATCGACGCTCGCGTCGCAGAGTACTCGGAGTCGACACGTGGCTGAGAACCGTTCCGTACCCGAGGTCGATCGGGCAGCCGCAGCGCGCCGGGCCGTCGAGCGCCGTCGCGCGCGCGCCTCGCTCAAGCGCGACCTCACCATGCGCGTGATCACACCGCAGAAGGTCCTGGAGCGCGCGATCGCCGACGCCGACTCGGTCGAGGGATCCATGCGGATCACCGACTTCCTGCTGGCGCTGCCCGCGATCGGCGCGGGCAAGCGCGACCGCATCCTGGACGAGCTGCAGATCTCGCCGGTCAAGCGCCTGGGGGGTCTCGGCGTGCGGCAGCGCGTCGTGCTCGCCGAGTGGCTCGACGGGCGCTTCCCTGTGCTGGAGCCGCGAGGGGGGCGCAGTCGTCTGCTCGTGCTGGCCGGACCCACCGCGGTCGGCAAAGGCACGGTCGCGGCGCACATCCGTGAGAACAACCCCGAGATCCACCTGTCGGTGTCCGCGACGACCCGCGCCCCGCGCCCCGGCGAGATCGACGGCGTGCACTACTACTTCGTCGACGATCCGGAGTTCGACCGTCTCATCGCCGAGGGCGAGCTCCTCGAGTACGCGGTCGTGCACAACCGGTCCCGTTACGGCACCCCGCGTGCACCGATCGACGCGGCTCTGGCCGATGGCAGGACCGTCCTCCTCGAGATCGATCTGCAGGGAGCGCGCCAGGTGCGCAAGGCCGAGCCGGCCGCGACGCTGATCTTCCTGCTGCCTCCGACCTGGGACGAACTCGTCCACCGCCTCGTCGGCCGTGGCACCGAGAACGCCGAGGAGAGGGCCCGCCGCCTGCGCACCGCGAAGGTGGAACTCGCCGCCCAGAACGAGTTCGATCACCTCATCGTGAACGAGGACGTCGCCACCGCCGCCGCGGAGGTCGTAGAATTGTCCTCAGGCTCTGCGCGCTGAGTGCTTTCGCGCGCCCATTGCACCGTCTTCGCGACGAACCCGTCGCCTTATCAGGAGGTCCCATCATGGCCGGACACCACAACAAGGGCATCATCGATCCCCCCATCGACAACCTGCTCGACCGTGTCGACTCCAAGTACGAGCTCGTCATCTACGCGGCGAAGCGCGCGCGTCAGATCAACGACTACTACTCCGACCTGCACGAGGGTAACCTCTTCGACAACGTGGGGCCGCTCGTCGACTCGTCCGTCGAGGACAAGCCGCTGACCATCGCGCTGCACGAGATCAACGAGGACAAGCTCCGCCTGCGTCACGCAGAGTGATATTCGGAGCCGCGCCGCCGCATTGTCGGCGGCGCGGTTCAGAATGGGTTCACACCCTCACACCCTTCGATCCCGTTCTGGAGTCCTGATGAGCGCGCTGCGTCTGTTCACGTCCGAGTCCGTCACCGAAGGGCACCCGGACAAGATCTGCGACCAGATCTCCGACAGCATCCTCGACGCGCTCCTCGCCAAGGACTCCGGCTCCCGCGTCGCCGTGGAGACGCTGGTCACGACCGGCCTCGTCCACGTCGCCGGCGAGATCCGCACCGAGGCGTACGTCGACATCCCCACGATCGTCCGCGACGTCGTGAACGGCATCGGCTACACCTCGAGCGAGACGGGCTTCGACGGCTCCTCGTGCGGTGTGAGCGTCTCGGTGGGCGAGCAGTCGGGTGACATCGCGAGCGGCGTCGACAACGCACAGGAGCACCGCGACGGCACGTCGACCGACCCGCTGGACGGTCTCGGCGCAGGGGACCAGGGCATCATGTTCGGCTTCGCGACGAACGAGACCCCTCAGCTCATGCCGATGGCCGCGTGGACGGCGCACCGCCTCGCGGAGCGCCTGACCGAGGTCCGCCGATCCGGGCTGCTGCCCTTCCTGCGCCCCGACGGCAAGACCCAGGTCACGCTGGGCTACGACGGCTTCACGCCGAAGACCGTCGACGCCGTCGTGCTGTCCACGCAGCACAATCCCGACATCTCCCAGGACGATCTCAAGGCGCAGGTCCGCAAGCACGTCATCGATCCTGTGCTGGCGACGACGGGTCTCGACCTCGACGACGTCACCTTCTACATCAACCCCGCCGGTCCGTTCGTGACCGGAGGACCGAAGGGCGATGCCGGTCTGACCGGACGCAAGATCATCATCGACACCTACGGCGGCGCCGCGAGGCACGGCGGCGGCGCCTTCAGCGGCAAGGACCCGTCCAAGGTCGACCGCTCCGGCGCGTACGCGACCCGCTGGGTCGCGAAGAACGCCGTGGCGGCGGGTCTCGCGGAGCGACTCGAAGTGCAGGTCGCCTACGCGATCGGCGTCGCGCGCCCCGTCGGCCTGTACGTCGAGACGTTCGGCACCGGTGCGGTGTCGGACGACGCCATCATCGCCGCGATCACGAAGGTCTTCGACCTGCGCCCGCAGGCGATCATCGAGGAGCTCGACCTCCTGCGTCCGATCTACGCGCAGACCGCCGCCTACGGGCACTTCGGCCGGGAGCTGCCCGATTTCACGTGGGAGCGCACCGACCGCGCCGAAGAGCTTCGTCGCGCCGCCGGGCTCTGACGGCGAGTCGCCTCTGATGACGACGCAGAGCCGACGCATCGCGCGCGTGCTCCTGGACTCGCCGCTGCCGCAGCTCGATCGGCTCTTCGACTACTCGCTGCCCGACGCGCTCGGCGACGTGCCGCTCGGGGTGCGCGTCCGAGTGCCGCTGCGCACCGCAGGACGCGTGATCGACGGGTACGTCGTCGAGATCGACACGGAGGACGACGCGGATCGCCCGCTGTCGGAAGTGGACAGCGTCGTGTCGACGGTCGCCGTCCTCCCCGAGCGTCTGCACAGCCTCGCCCGCCGGGTCGCCGACCGTGCGGCGGGCTCGGCATCCGACGTTCTCCGGCTCGTGATCCCGAAGCGCCAGGTCCGCGTCGAGAAGGCCTGGACGGCGGATGCGCCCGCCGTCATCCCCTCCGCCGACGCGCAGGCCAGCGCCGACGACGTGGTCTCCGCCTACGACGGCCTCGCCGACGTGCTCGATGACGGCGGTCGCGCAGCCGTCGAGGCCATTCCCCAGCTGCAGGCGGACACGCCGGGGTGGGCTCTGCTGCTGGCTTCGGCGGCGACGAGGATGCTGGCGTCCGGTCGCTCGAGCATCCTCGTGGTCCCCGACCACCGGGACCTGGATCGGCTCCTCGCCGCTCTCGAACGACTCGTGCCGGCGGAGGCGGTCGCGCGCTACGACTCACGGCAGACGAACCCCGACCGCTACCGCTCGTTCCTCCGCTCTCTCGAGGACGCGCCGTGCATCGTCGTCGGCAACCGCTCCGCGGTCTACGCGCCGACGAGGGCCGGTCTCGTCGCCATCTGGGACGACGGAGACCCGCTGCTCGGCGAGCCGCTCGCCCCCTATGCGAACGCTCGCGATGTGGCTCTCCTCCGCCAGGGAGAAGAGGGATCCGCACTCATCTTCGCGGGCCACACCCGGACGACCGACGTCGAGCGGCTCGTCGCGCACGGGTGGCTGCAGGACGTCAGGGCCGCCCGCCGCGTCATGCCGCGCGTGATCCTCGCCACCCCGCAGGAGATGGAGCAGCAGTCGCCGCAGCGGATGCCGTCGTCGGCCTTCCTCTCGGCGCGTACCGCGGCATCCGAGGGGCCTGTCCTCGTGCAGGTGTCCCGACCAGGATTCGCCCCCTCGCTCGTGTGCGCCGAGTGCCGGGCCCCTGCGCGATGCGCCCACTGCGGCGGACCCCTCGGAGCGGCGCACCGGGGAGCGGTGCCGGTGTGCGGCTGGTGCGGCAGGGGAGCACGGGCGTGGGCCTGCCCCTCCTGCTCCTCGACGCAGCTGCGTCTCGCCTCCTCCGGCAGCGAGCGGACCGCCGACGAGCTCGGCCGCGCGTTCCCCGGCATCCGCGTGATCGTCGCCGACAGCGCACACCCGGTCGAGCGCGTGGCCGACAAGCCCGCACTGGTCGTCGCCACCAGGGGAGCGGAGCCCCTCGCAGACGGCGGCTTCCGCGCCGTCGTGCTGCTGGACGGTCCTCGCATGCTGCAGGCGCCCGATCTCCGCATCGGAGAGGCCTGCCTTCGCTGGTGGTCCAATGCCGCAGCCCTCGCCGCGCCAGGGGCGCCCGTGCATCTCGTGGGCGTCGACGGCGGGGTCGCCCGCGCTCTCGCGACCTGGAATCAGGCGGGCTATGCGCGCGCCGAACTCGCCGAGCGCGCCCCGCTGCACATGCCGCCGTCGGCCAGGGTCGCGCTGGTCGAGGGAACCCAGGCGGCGGTCGGACGGGCGCTCGAATCGCTGGCCGAACTCGCCCTGCCCCGGGATGCCGTGCTGGGACCCGTGCCCATCGAGTCCGACGACGTCCCCCAGCGGGTGCGTGCTCTCGTGCGGTTCGACTACGGCGCTGGCAGCCGTGTCGCGGCGACCCTGCGGGCCTCGGTCGTCGCCGAAGCCGTCAGCACCCGTCGCCGCAAGGGACGCACGAACCGCAGCACACTCTCGGTCCGCCTCGATATCCTCGATCCAGAGCTCTAACCCTTCCGGAGAACCTTTCATGCGCCTCGTCTTCGCCGGCACGCCGTCGGCTGCCGTACCCACCCTCCGCCGCCTCGCGGCGGATCACGACATCGCCGCGGTCGTCACCCGGCCCGATGCGCCGCTCGGACGCAAGCGGATCCTGACGCCGTCGCCGGTGGCCCAGGCCGCCGACGAGCTCGGCCTCCCGATCATCAAGACGCCGCGCCTCGACGACGCCGCCACCACAGCCATCACCGCCCTCGGCGCGGAACTCGGCGTGATCGTGGCGTACGGAGGCCTCGTCCGCGAGCCGCTGCTGTCCGCGCCGGTGCACGGATGGATCAACCTGCATTTCTCCCTCCTCCCCGCCTGGCGCGGCGCCGCGCCGGTGCAGCGGGCGCTGATCGCCGGAGACGCCGAGCTCGGGGCGAGCGTGTTCCAGCTGGTTCCCGCCCTCGACGCCGGTGACGTCTTCGCGATGCGCACGGTGGACGTCCCCGCTGATGCGACGGCGGATGCCGCGCTCGACGCACTGGCGATCGACGGCGCGGCGCTCACCGCAGACGTCGTCGCGGGCATCGCCGACGGCACCGCTCAGGCGGTTCCGCAGACCGGGCAGGAGTCCTTCGCTCCCAAGCTGTCCCTGGAAGACGGCCTCCTCGACTGGACCCAGCCGCTGGAGAAGGTGTTCTCCAGGTTCCGCGGCGTGACTCCCGAACCGGGGGCCCACACGACCGTGGAGGGCGTCAGGGTGAAGATCCTCGACGCGGCGCCATCCGCGGAGAACCCGCTGGAGCCAGGGGAGATCGTCTCGACCAAGAGCGCCCTGCTCATCGGCACCGGATCGGCGCCACTTGCGGTCACCCGGGTGCAACCGGCGGGCAAGGGAGCGATGAACGCCGTCGACTGGTGGCGCGGCCAGCGCTCCGAAGGTCTGCGAGCAGGGCTGTGAGCGGCGAGCGACAGCGTGACGGACGGTCTTCCCAGCGACGTCCCTCTCCGCAGAACAGATCCCAGTCCCCGCGTGGACCCGTTCGGACCGTGCAGCCCGCTCGACGCGTCGCCTACGACGTGCTGCGCGCCGTGTCGGATGCCGATGCCTACGCCAACCTGATGCTGCCGTCCGTGATCGCCGACGCGCAGCTGAACCCGCAGGACGCTGCCCTCGCGACCGAGCTCACCTACGGAACGCTCCGCCGCCGCGGCACCTACGACGCCATCATCGCGGCCGCCGCTGATCGACCGGCATCCGACATCGATCCGGCCGTCCTCGACGCGCTGCGGCTGGCGACGCACCAGCTGCTCGCGACGAGGGTCGCCTCGCACGCTGCGGTGAACGAGTCGGTCAACCTCGTCGCCTCCGTGCAGGGGCGCGGAGCGGCGAGCTTCGCCAACGCGGTGCTGCGCCGCATCTCCCGGGAGACGCCGGGGGAGTGGCAGGACCGCATCGAGGCCGATGCCCGCTCCGACGACGAGCGACTCGCACTGCGCAGCGCGCACCCGGTCTGGATCATCCGAGCCCTGCGTCGCGCACTCGCGGCGGAGGGGCGCGCCGAGGAGCTCGAGACCCTTCTCGAGGCCGACAACCTGTCACCAGAGGTCACTCTGGTCGCTCTACCGGGGCTCGCGCCCACGGGGGAGCCGCGGCGTCCCTACGCTTCGACGGCGTTCGGATCGCCGGGCGGAGACCCGCATCGGATCGTCTCGGCATCCGGCGGCGCCGTCCGTGTGCAGGACGAGGGCTCGCAGCTGGTCGCCCTCGCCCTCGCCGACGCGGCCCCGATCAGAGACGGCGAGCGCTGGCTCGACCTCTGCGCGGGCCCCGGTGGCAAGACGGCCCTGTTGGCGGCGATCGCCCATGAGCACGGCGCCGTTCTCGAGGCCAACGAAGTGGTCCCGGCGCGCGCAGGTCTCGTCCGCAACGCCCTCGAGCCCGTCCCCGGCGAGGTGATCGTGCACGAGGAGGACGGTCGTGCCTTCACGGCCGCGCACCCCGGCCGATTCGACCGCATCCTCGTGGACGCGCCCTGCACCGGTCTCGGGGCGCTGCGGCGCAGACCGGAGGCGCGCTGGCGAAAGTCGCCCGCCGACGTGGCCGAGCTCGTGCCCCTGCAGACCGAGCTGCTCTCGGGAGCGATCGACGCGCTCGTCACCGGTGGGATCGTCGCGTACGTCACCTGCTCACCGCACCTCGCCGAGACGACGGGTGTCGTGCAGGAGGTGCTGCGCACGCGCACGGATGCCGAGGAGATCGACGCCCGCGCGATCCTCGCCGACGTGTCGGACTCGCCCATCGATCTCGGCGACGACGGGTCAGGGCGCGTGCAGCTCTGGCCCCACCGTCACGGAACCGACGCGATGTTCCTCGCGCTCATCCGGAAGCGGTCCTGACAGCGGCGCTGCTCCGCGGGCATCGCCTGGCGACGCCGATCTGACGCCGACGGGTCCGTCGCGGCCGGATCGACGTCCGCCGTTGCAGGGGAGGGCGCGCCCGCACCAGGGATAATGGGCGCATGGCCGACCTTCCCGCAGCCCCCCGCATCAACCCCAGCATCCTCGCCGCGGATTTCGTGAACATGCAGCGCGATCTCGCGAAGATCGCGTCCGCCGACTTCGCGCACGTCGACGTCATGGACAACCACTTCGTGCCGAACCTCACGTTCGGGCCGCAGATGGTCGAGCGCATCCAGGCGACGAGCCCGATCCCGCTCGACGTGCACCTGATGATCACGGATCCCGACCGCTGGGCGCCGGGGTACGCCGAGCTGGGGGCGGCCAGCGTCACCTTCCACCTGGAGGCGGCGTCGGATCCGGTCGCACTCGCCCGGAGGCTCCGCAGCATCGGCGCACGCGCGGGGGTGGCGGTCAAGCCCGGCACGCCCGCCGACGGGCTCTACGACATCCTCGACGAGTTCGACCAGATCCTCGTGATGACGGTCGAGCCTGGATTCGGGGGACAGGGATTCATGGGCGAGACCATGCCCAAGCTGCGCGGGCTCGCCGATGAGGCGAAGCGCCGTGGATCCTCCGTCTGGCTCCAGGTCGACGGCGGCATCGCCGACAGCACGATCGAGATCGCCGCGGCCGCCGGCGCCGACACGTTCGTCGCCGGTTCGGCGGTCTACGGCGCCGATGACGTCGAAGCGGCCGTCACCCGGCTGAGAGAGCTCGCCAGAGCCGCTAGCCTGGAATCGTGAAGACTTTCGACGAACTGTTCGCGGAGCTCAGCCTGAAGGCGGAGACTCGCCCCGAGGGATCGGGTACGGTCGCCGAGCTCGACGGCGGGGTCCACACGATCGGCAAGAAGATCGTGGAGGAGGCCGCCGAGGTGTGGATGGCGTCCGAGTACGAATCCGACGAGGCCGCTGCCGAGGAGATCTCGCAGCTGCTGTACCACCTGCAGGTGATGATGATCGCGAAGGGACTCTCCCTCGCGGACGTCTACCGACATCTGTGATGCGCTCCGACACTTCCGATCCGATCTGAAAGCCGATCATGCTGCGCATTGCTGTTCCCAACAAGGGCTCTCTCTCCGAGACCGCCGCCGAGATGCTCGCGGAGGCCGGCTATGCCGGTCGTCGCGACCCGAAGACCCTGCACGTCATCGACGCCGAGAACGACGTCGAGTTCTTCTTCCTCCGTCCCCGTGACATCGCGACCTACGTCTCCTCCGGAGCCCTCGACGTGGGCATCACCGGCCGCGACCTGCTGCTCGACGTGCAGCGGTCCGCGCGTGAGATCGAGCAGCTCGGCTTCGGCGGGTCGACGTTCCGCTTCGCGGGCCCTCCCGGTCGCTTCACGTCCGTGGAGGACCTCAACGGCGTGCGCGTCGCCTCCGCATACCCGGGACTCGTCGGCGCGTTCCTCCGTGAGCGCGGTGTCGACGCCGAGCTCGTCCAGCTCGACGGCGCGGTCGAGTCGGCTGTGCGGCTCGGTGTGGCGGATGCCGTCGCCGACGTCGTCTCCACCGGCACGACGCTGCGTCAGGCCGGCCTCGAGATCTTCGGTCCGGTCATCCTCGAGTCCGAGGCTGTCCTGATCAGCCGCCCCGGCGAGGCCGAGGGCACCGACACGCTGCTGCGCCGTCTGCGCGGCGTCATGGTCGCGCGGCGCTTCGTGCTGCTCGACTACGACCTCCCCGCAGACCTCGTCGACCAGGCCGTGGCCATCGCCTCCGGCCGCGAGTCCCCGACCATCTCGCCGCTGCGTGACCCCTCCTGGGTCGCCGTGCGCGTGATGGTGCCTAGTCGTGGCGTCAATCAGGTGATGGACGACCTCTACGCGCTCGGGGCACGGGCGATCCTCGTCACCGCCATTCACGCCGCGAGGCTCTGATGACGCTCGCCAGTCGCGTCATCCCGTGCCTCGACGTGGCCGATGGCCGCGTCGTCAAGGGCGTCAACTTCGAGAATCTCCGTGACATGGGCGACCCGGTGGAGCTCGCGCGGCACTATGCGGCGCAGGGGGCTGACGAGATCACCTTCCTCGACGTCACCGCGACCGTCGACGCCAGGGCCACGACCTACGACGTGGTGCAGCGCACCGCGGAGCAGGTGTTCGTCCCCCTCACCGTCGGCGGGGGAGTCCGCAGCGTCGACGATGTGGCGCGGCTCCTGGCCGTCGGCGCCGACAAGGTCGGGGTGAACTCGGCGGCGATCGCCCGCCCCGAGCTCATCGGCGAGATCGCCGACCGTTTCGGGGCGCAGGTGCTCGTGCTGTCCCTCGACGTCAAGCGCGCCGACACCACGCCGTCCGGATTCGTCGTGACGACCCACGGCGGCCGCCAGCAGACCACGCTGGATGCGCTGGAGTGGGCCCGTGAGGCCGCGGAGCGGGGAGCGGGGGAGCTGCTCGTGAACTCGATCGACGCCGACGGCACCAGGGACGGGTTCGATCTCGAACTCGTCCGCCTCATGCGCGAGACCGCATCCGTGCCGGTCATCGCCTCGGGCGGAGCGGGAGCCGCGTCGCACTTCGCTCCCGCGATCAAGGCGGGTGCGGATGCCGTTCTCGCCGCGAGCGTGTTCCACACCGGAGCGCTCACGGTCGGCGACGTCAAGGACGCGCTGCGCGCGGAAGGGGTTCTCGTCCGATGAGCGACATCGAGGAGCGCATCGCGCAGGTCGCATTCAACGCCGACGGCCTCGCCCCCGTCATCGTGCAGCAGTGGGACACGCGCGAGGTCCTCATGCTCGCCTGGGTGGATGCCGAGGCGTTGCGTCGCACGCTCACATCAGGCCGCGCCGTCTACTGGTCGCGCTCGCGTCAGGAGTACTGGCGCAAGGGCGACACCTCCGGCCACATCCAGGTCGTGCGGGAGGCGCGCCTCGACTGCGACGGCGACGCGATCCTGCTCCTCGTCGAGCAGACCGGCCCCGCGTGCCACACCGGGACCCGCACCTGCTTCGACACGACCGACCTGGACGCGGTCGTCGGGACGGACTCCTGATGGACCTTGTGCGCAGAGGGCGCTCGATCTCCGTCTCCGGGTTCCTCCTCGGCGGGGCGATCGGCATCATCTCGTCGACGCAGACCTGGCTGACGGTGCAGCGGGCGGATGCCGGGGCGGACATCCTCGTCCCCGGTGCATCCGCGGTCCCGCTTCTCGCGCCCCTGAGCCTCGCCGTGCTCGCTCTCGGAGCGGCCCTGTCGATCACCGGGCGCGCGCTGCGCCTCGTGTTCGGGGTTCTGGCCGGGGCGACCGCGCTGCTGCTCGGATGGACCACGCTCCAGCTCCTGCTGACCGCTCCGGTGAGCGCCGTCCGCTCGACCGTGACCGAGACGACGGGACTCGCCGGCGGTGACGCCCTGTCCGACGTGGTGAAGGCCATCGTGCCCACCGCGTGGCCGGTGATCGCGCTGGTCGGATGGGTCGTCCTGCTCGCAGCATCCGTGGTGGTCCTGCTCACAGGACGGGCCTGGAAGAAGGGCGGACGCCGCTATGCGACCGATGCCGCGCCCTCGACGCCGACGGCCGGTCCGGTCGACGCCGTCGATTCCTGGGACGAGCTGTCGCGCGGAACCGATCCCACTCGTTGACACCGATAGACTGAAACCGATCCTGCACGTCGTCCCCCGGAGGAGAACATGACCAACCCGATCGCTGACCCCGGCCACGGACACTCGCCTGCGGCCTGGACGGCCGTGATCATCATGCTCCTGGGCTTCACGCTGGCCACCGTCGCGTTCTGCTTCGAGCAGCCGGCGCTCGTGTGGGCCTCCGTCGTGATCATCCCGATCGGCGCCCTCGTGGGCTGGATCATGGCCAAGGCCGGCTACGGCGTGAAGGGCCCCAAGTACCAGCCGAAGGGCCACTAGTGGTCCTCGCCGACCTGACGGCCGGCGCAGTCGCAGACGCAGAGCGTCGTGCCCTCACGAGGCCTCTCGCCGAGGTCGAGCGCGCTGCTCTCGCACGCCCGGCTGCCAAGGACGCACTGGCCTTCCTCGCTCCCGCTGAGCGCGTCAAGATCATCGCCGAGGTCAAGCGCGCGAGCCCGTCGCGCGGCGCCCTCGCGGAGATCCCCGATCCCGCTCATCAGGCGTCGCTGTACGAGACGGGCGGCGCATCCGCGATCAGCGTCCTCACCGAGGAGCGCCGCTTCGGCGGCAGTCTGGCCGACCTCGAGGCCGTGACGGCCCGGGTGTCCCTGCCCGTGCTGCGCAAGGACTTCATCGCGACGCGCTACCAGGTGCTCGAGGCGCGCGCCGCCGGAGCCGACCTCGTGCTGCTCATCGTCGCGGGCCTTGAGCCCGCGGTGCTGCGCGACCTGTTCGGCTTCATCACCGAGCTGGGCATGACCCCGCTCGTCGAGACCCATTCGGCCGACGAGCTCGAGGCGGCGATCGATCTCGGCTCGCCGCTCATCGGGGTCAATGCACGCGATCTGAAGACGCTCGAGCTCGACCGCGACCTCTTCGGCCGCCTGGTCGATCGCATCCCGGACTCCGCGGTCAAGATCGCCGAGTCCGCGGTGCTCACCCCCGCAGATGTCACGCACTACCGTTCGGCCGGTGCAGACGTCGTCCTGATCGGAGAGGCGCTCGTCACGGGCGATCCGGTCGCCACGCTCAAGACCTTCCTGGAGGTGTGATGAGTCTCCGTGACCAGCACGGACCGCTCTTCGGCGACTACGGCGGGCGCTACATGCCCGAGTCGCTGATCGCCGCGATCGACGAACTCACCGAGGCCTACGCCGACGCGATCGCCGACCCGGCGTTCCGCGCCGAGCTCGCCGGTCTCCTGAGCTCCTACGCGGGCCGTCCGTCTCCGCTCACCGAGGTGGAGCGCTTCGCCGAGCACGCCGGCGGCGCGAGGATCTTCCTCAAGCGCGAGGACCTCAACCACACCGGGTCGCACAAGATCAACAACGTCCTCGGGCAGGCCCTGCTGACCAAGCGACTGGGCAAGACCCGCGTGATCGCCGAGACCGGGGCAGGACAGCACGGTGTCGCCACGGCCACCGCGGCGGCGCTGTTCGGCCTGGACTGCACGATCTACATGGGCGAGGTCGACACCGAGCGCCAGGCCTTGAACGTCGCCCGTATGCGCCTCCTCGGGGCAGAAGTGGTCGCGGTCACCTCGGGATCCCGCACGCTCAAGGACGCGATCAACGACGCCTACCGCGACTGGGTCGCGTCAGTCGAGACGACCAACTACATCTTCGGCACGGCGGCGGGCCCGCATCCGTTCCCGGCGATGGTGCGCGACTTCCAGAAGATCATCGGCGAAGAGGCGCGCCAGCAGCTCCTCGACGAGGCGGGCAGGCTCCCGGATGCCGTCATCGCATGTGTCGGCGGCGGCTCGAACGCGATCGGCATGTTCGACGCGTTCCTCGACGACGAGGACGTCAAGCTCTACGGGGTCGAGGCGGCCGGCGACGGCGTCGACACCGACAGGCACGCCGCCTCCATCGAGCGCGGACGCCCCGGCATCCTGCACGGCTCGAAGACCTACGTCCTGCAGGACGAGGACGGGCAGACGATCGAGTCGCACTCGATCTCCGCTGGTCTCGACTATCCCGGAGTCGGACCGGAGCACTCCTGGCTCGCCGACATCGGGCGCGCCGAGTACATCCCGGCGACCGACGACGAGGCGATGCAGGCGCTTCGGCTGCTCAGCCGCACGGAGGGCATCATCCCCGCCATCGAGTCGGCGCACGCCCTCGCCGGCGCGCTGCGGCTCGGCCGCGAGCTCGGGCCCGAGGCGATCCTCGCGGTGTGCCTCTCCGGGCGCGGAGACAAGGACATGGACACAGCGGCCAAGTACTTCCACCTGTACGACGAGGGAGCAGTCGGATGAGCCGCGTCGAAGAGGCGATCCAGAAGGCCGAGGCCGCCGGTCGCAGCGTGTTCGTCGGCTACCTCCCGGTCGGCTTTCCCGACCTCGAGACCAGCATCCAGGCCGCCCTCACCCTCGCAGAGAACGGCGTCGACATCATCGAGCTGGGTCCGCCGTACAGCGACCCGGTGATGGACGGCGCCGTGATCCAGGAGGCGACCACGGCGGCGCTCGCCAACGGCTTCACCATGAAGGATCTGTTCACGGCGGTCCGCGCGATCACGGCGGCAACGGACGTGCCCGTCCTCGTCATGACGTACTGGAACCCCGTGTTCCAGTACGGGGTCGACCGCTATGCGGACGACCTCCTCGCCGCCGGCGGCGCCGGGCTCATCACGCCGGACATCACGCCGGATGTCGCAGGGGAGTGGATCGCGGCCAGCGAGCGCACCGGCCTGGACCGCGTGTTCCTCGCCGCGCCGACGTCGACGGACGCACGCCTCGACCTCATCGTCTCGGCGTCCACCGGCTTCATCTACACCGTCTCCACCATGGGCATCACGGGGGAGCGCGCCGAACTCGACCGCGCGGCCCGCACCCTGGTCGGACGCCTGCGCGCCCACGGCGCGACCCGCACCTGCGTCGGCATCGGCATCTCCACCGCCGAGCAGATCGCCGGCGTCTCGGAGTACGCGGACGGCGCGATCGTCGGCACCGCACTCGTCCGAGCCCTGCGCGACGGCGGCCTCCCCGCCCTCGCCGAAGTCACCCGAAACCTGGCCGTCGGCACGTCGTCGGCACGCCCCGTACACGAGAACTAGAATCGCACTCATGCCCCTCGCGCTTCACAGCACCGTCACCAGCGTGCTCGCCAGCATCCCCAGTCCTCCGATCTCGTACATTGATATCTGGCCCGGGATCCGGATCCACTTCTACGCGCTCTGCATCATCGCCGGCATCGTCGCCGCGGTGTTTCTGACGAACCACCGTCTCACGCGGCGCGGCGCGGAGCCGTGGGTCGTGATCGACATCTCGATCCTCGCCGTGCCCCTGGCAATCATCGGCGCGCGCATCTTCCACGTGCTCACGCACCCGAACTTCTACTTCGGCGAGGGCAAGAACACCTGGAACCCCTTCGAGCCGGGCTCGGTGTGGGCGATCTGGGAGGGCGGCATCGCGATCTTCGGAGCCCTCATCGGCGGTGCGATCGGCGCCTACCTCGGCTGCAAGTGGACCGGCGTCCGCTTCTGGACCTTCGCCGACGCCCTCGCGCCCGGTCTTCTGCTCGCGCAGGCGATGGGACGCTTCGGCAACTGGTTCAACCACGAGCTGTTCGGTCTGCCCACCGACCTGCCCTGGGGACTCGAGATCGAGTCCACGAACTCCGCATTCCCTCCCGGTCTCGCCGAGGGCACGCTGTTCCACCCGACGTTCTTGTACGAGGTCATCTGGAACGGCCTCGGCGTCATCGTTCTGCTCTGGCTGAGCCGCAAGGCCACGTCCCTCCAGTGGGGCCGCCTGTTCGCGATCTACCTGATCTGGTACAGCGCCGGCCGCGTCGTCTGGGAGTCGATCCGCATCGACCCGAGCGAGATCATCCTCGGCCTGCGCAGCAACGTGTGGGCCGCGATCATCGGCATCGTCGTCGGTCTCGCCATCCTCGTCGTCCAGCGTCGTCACCTCGGCCTGGAGCCCTCGCCCTACCAGCCGGGTCGAGGTCGGAAGGATCTCGACGCTGTTGTAGACTCGCAGAACAATCCCTCCGATTTCGTAGACCTGAGTGAGCCTCCGGTCGATGAAGTCCCCGCAGGAGCCAGGGCCACAAGCACCGCTCCCACGGACGCGGAAGGCTCTCGATAGCCGCCGGTCCGTGAGGACCACACTGCATTCGCCCGGCCAATGACGTCCCCGGGTCACTCGAAGATCTGAGGACGGTACAGGTGTATTTTCAGCCTCCGTACGGCGCTTCCGGCGCTTACCCCCCGAAGCAGGGCATGTACAACCCGGCGTTCGAGAAGGACGCCTGCGGCCTTGCCATGGTCGCGACACTGCGCGGCGAGGCGGGCCACGACATCATCGCGCTGGCGCTCGAAGCGCTGCGCAACCTCGAGCACCGCGGTGCGATCGGCTCGGATGCCGGCACCGGAGACGGTGCGGGCATCCTGACGCAGATGCCCGACGCGTTCCTGCGTGCGGTCACGGATTTCGAACTGCCACCGGTCGGCGAGTACGCCGCGGGTCTGGCGTTCCTCCCGCGTGACTCCAGCGAACGCCGCCAGCAGAAGGCCGGCATCGAGAAGATCGCCCGCGCCGAGGGCCTGCGCGTCCTCGGATGGCGCGAGGTGCCCACGGTCAACGAGAACCTGGGCAAGCTCGCCGATGAGGCTCGCCCCGCGTTCGAGCAGCTCTTCGTGAGCGCCGGGGGAGCGACCCACTCGCAGGCGCCGCTCACAGGCATCGCCCTCGACCGCATCGCCTATCGTCTCCGCAAGCGCGCAGGTCATGAGCTCGGCGCCTACTTCGTCTCGCTGTCCGCCCGCACGCTCGGCTACAAGGGCATGGTCACGACGCTGCAGCTCGAGCCGTTCTACCCCGACCTGCAGGACGAGCGGTTCATGTCCGAGCTCGCCGTCGTGCACTCACGCTACTCGACCAACACCTTCCCCTCGTGGCCGCTCGCGCAGCCGCTGCGGATGCTCGCCCACAACGGCGAGATCAACACGGTCGGCGGCAACCGCAACTGGATGCGCGCCCGGCAGTCTCAGCTGGAGTCGGAGCTGCTCGGCGACGTCGAGCCTCTCCTGCCGATCTGCACCGACGGGGCCAGCGATTCGGCCTCCTTCGACGAGGTGCTCGAGCTGCTGACCCTCACCGGCCGCAGCCTGCCTCACGCCATCATGATGATGGTCCCGGAGGCGTACGAGAAGCAGTCCGACATCTCCCCCGAGCTGCGTTCTTTCTACGAGTACCACTCGAACCAGATGGAGCCGTGGGACGGCCCCGCCGCGCTCATCTTCACCGACGGCACCCTCGTCGGCGCCACGCTCGACCGCAACGGTCTGCGTCCTGGTCGCTGGACGGAGACCACCGATGGGCTCATCGTCATCGGCTCCGAGACCGGCGTGCTCACGTTCGAGCCCGAGCGCATCAAGCGCCGCGGCCGTCTGCAGCCGGGAAAGATGTTCCTGGTCGACACGGCGCAGCGCCGGATCATCGAAGACGAGGAGATCAAGCGCGATCTCGCGACGCTGCACCCGTGGCAGGAGTGGCTGGATGCCGGCGCGGTCCGGCTCGCCGATCTCCCCGAGCGCGAGCACATCGTGCATCCGCCCGCCTCGATCACCCGCCGTCAGCGGACCTTCGGGTACACCGAGGAGGAAGTGCGCATCCTGCTGACCCCGATGGGGCAGACCGGTGTGGAACCGCTCGGCGCCATGGGTTCGGACACGCCGATCGCGGTGCTCAGCAAGCGTCCGCGCCTGCTCTTCGACTACTTCACGCAGCAGTTCGCCCAGGTGACGAACCCGCCGCTGGACTCGATCCGTGAAGAGGTCGTCACCAGCCTCAAGCTCGGACTCGGCCCTGAGGCGAACCTCCTGAGCTGGGGGCCGGAGCACACCCGCACGGTGTCCCTGGACTTCCCGGTGATCGACAACGACGAGCTCGCGAAGATCCGCCACATCGACAAGGCCCTCCCCGGCCGCTCCAGCGTGACCATCAAGGGGCTCTACCACTTCGACGCCGGACCCCAGTCGCTCGAAGATCGGCTGACGGAGATGTGCGCCGAAGCCGACGAGGCCATCGAGCAGGGGGCGGAGTTCCTCATCCTCTCCGACCGCGACTCCAACAAGGACCTCACGCCGATCCCGTCGCTGCTCATGCTCTCCGCGGTGCATCACCACCTGATCCGCCGTGAGAACCGGATGAAGGTCGGTCTGATCGTCGAGGCCGGAGACGTCCGGGAGGTGCACCACGTCGCGACGCTCATCGGCTACGGAGCATCCGCGATCAACCCGTATCTCGCGATGGAGACCGTCGAGCACCTCGTGCGCACCGGCTACATCACCGGCATCTCGCCGGAGAAGGCCGTCCGCAACCTGATCTACGCCCTGGGCAAGGGCGTGCTGAAGATCATGTCCAAGATGGGCATCTCGACGGTGTCGTCCTACGCCGGAGCGCAGGTGTTCGAGGCTGTGGGCCTCAGCCAGGAGCTCATCGACGCGTACTTCACGCGCACCGAGTCCAAGCTCGGCGGCATCGGCATCGAGGACATCTTCGCGGAGAACCAGGCGAGGCACGACTACGCGTACCCCGAGGATGCCGCGGCCAGGGCGCACGAGCGCCTGTGGACCGGTGGAGAGTACCAGTGGCGCCGCGACGGCTCCCCGCACCTGTTCAGCCCGGAGACGGTCTTCAAGCTGCAGCACTCGACCCGCGAGCGCCGCTACGACATCTTCCGCGAGTACACGCGGCTCGTCGACGACCAGGCTGCGGAGCTCAAGACCCTGCGTGGCCTGTTCCGTCTGCGCACCGGCACCCGCAAGCCCGTCCCGCTGGACGAGGTGGAGCCGGTCTCCGAGATCGTCAAGCGCTTCTCGACGGGTGCGATGAGCTATGGCTCGATCTCGAAGGAGGCGCACGAGACCCTCGCGATCGCCATGAACCGGATCGGCGGCAAGTCGAACACCGGTGAGGGCGGAGAGGACTCCGACCGTCTTCTCGACCCCGAGCGCCGCAGCGCGATCAAGCAGGTCGCGTCCGGTCGCTTCGGCGTCACGAGCCTGTACCTCACCGAGGCCGACGACATCCAGATCAAGCTCGCCCAGGGCGCCAAGCCGGGTGAGGGCGGTCAGCTGCCCCCGCAGAAGGTGTACCCGTGGGTCGCCCGCACACGCGGCGGCACACCGGGCGTCGGCCTCATCTCGCCGCCGCCGCACCACGACATCTACTCGATCGAAGACCTCAAGCAGCTCATCTTCGATCTGAAGCGCGCGAACCCCGAGGCGCGGATCCACACCAAGCTGGTGAGCCAGTCGGGCATCGGCGCCGTCGCGGCGGGTGTCGCCAAGGCGCTCAGCGACGTGGTCCTCGTGTCGGGGCACGACGGCGGCACGGGTGCGAGCCCGCTGAACTCCCTCAAGCACGCCGGGACGCCGTGGGAGCTCGGCCTCGCCGAGACCCAGCAGACGCTCATGCTCAACGGCATGCGCGACCGCGTGGTCGTGCAGGTCGACGGGCAGCTCAAGACCGGTCGTGACGTCATCATCGGCGCCCTCCTCGGCGCCGAGGAGTTCGGCTTCGCCACGGCGCCCCTGGTGGTCAGCGGCTGCATCATGATGCGCGTGTGCCACCTCGACACCTGCCCGGTGGGCGTCGCGACGCAGAATCCGCTGCTGCGCGAGCGCTTCAGCGGCAAGCCCGAGTTCGTGGTGAACTTCATGGAGTTCATCGCGGAGGAGGTTCGCGAGCTGCTTGCCGAGCTGGGCTTCCGCTCGCTCGACGAGATCGTCGGCCGTGCCGAGCTCATCGAGGTGAACGCGGCCGTCGACCACTGGAAGGCGGAGGGCCTCGACCTCAGCCCGATCCTCGACGGCCCCGCCTTCCCGGCGGGCGAGCCCCGTCGCAGCGGGCGCGAGCAGGATCACGAGCTCGAGAAGCACTTCGACGTGCAGCTGATCGACATCGCGAAGGGCGCGCTCCTGAACGGTGAGCACGTCGTCATCGAGCTCCCGATCGCGAACACCGAACGAGCGGTCGGCACGATGCTGGGCCATCAGGTCACCGCCCGCTACGGCGCCGCCGGGCTCCCGCGCGAGACGATCGATGTGACGCTGCACGGCACGGCCGGGCAGTCTCTCGGCGCGTTCATGCCATCGGGCATCGTGCTGAGACTCGAAGGCGACGCCAACGACTACGTCGGCAAGGGCCTGTCCGGTGGCGACATCACGATCCGGCCGCCTCGCGGCTCCTCGATCGAACCGCATCGCAACGTGATCGCGGGCAACGTGATCGGCTACGGCGCGACCTCCGGCTCGATGTTCCTCTCCGGCGTGGTCGGAGAGCGGTTCCTGGTGCGCAACTCGGGCGCCACAGCCGTCGTCGAGGGCGTGGGCGACCACGCGCTCGAGTACATGACCGGTGGCGTCGCGGTGATCCTCGGCTCGACCGGACGCAACTTCGGCGCCGGAATGTCCGGGGGAGTGGCGTACGTCCGCTCCCTCGACACCGCGAAGGTCAACGCGCAGTCCCTCGGCAGCGGCGAACTCCTGCTGATGCCCTTGGACCGCGCAGATCTCGAAGTGCTGAGAGGCCTGATCTCCGAGCACGTGGAGCGCACCGCGTCCCCGCTCGGATCGGAGATCCTGTCGCGGTTCGAAGAGACCGCCGCAGAGTTCGTGAAGGTCCTCCCGCGTGACTTCGCCGCCGTGCGGAGCATGAGAGAGGAAGCAGTGGCCGAGGGGATCGACCCCGACGGCGACGTCGTCTGGAACCGCATCCTGGAGGTGACCGGTGGCTGATCCCAAAGGTTTTCTGAAGGTCACGGAGCGCGAGCTCCCCGCCCGGCGCCCCGTGCCGGTACGGATCATGGACTGGAAAGAGGTGTACGAGCCCGGCGACCAGGCCGTGCTCCGCCGCCAGGCGAGCCGCTGCATGGACTGCGGCGTGCCGTTCTGCCACCAGGGATGCCCCCTGGGCAACCTGATCCCGGAGTGGAACGATCTCACGTGGCGCGGCGAGGGCCGCGCGGCGATCGACCGGCTGCACGCGACGAACAACTTCCCCGAGTTCACAGGACGTCTGTGCCCCGCTCCCTGCGAGAGCGCCTGCGTGCTGGGGATCAACCAGCCCGCCGTCACGATCAAGCAGATCGAGGTCTCGATCATCGACGAGGCCTTCAGCAAGGGCTGGGTCGAGGCGCAGCCGCCGGCGCGTCTCACGGGCAAGACGGTCGCCGTCGTCGGATCGGGCCCCGCCGGACTCGCGGCCGCGCAGCAGCTCACCCGCGCCGGCCACACGGTGGCCGTGTTCGAACGCGACGACCGCATCGGCGGCCTGCTCCGCTACGGGATCCCGGACTTCAAGATGGAGAAGTCGCAGCTCGAGTCCCGCCTCCGCCAGATGCAGGAGGAGGGCACCCGGTTCCGCGCCGGCGTCGAGATCGGCAAGGACATCACCTGGGCGGATCTCCGTGCGCGCTACGACGCGGTCGTCATCGCGACCGGTTCCACTGTGCCTCGTGATCTCGCGATCCCCGGTCGAGACCTCGACGGCGTCCACTTCGCGATGGAGTACCTCGTGGAGTCGAACCACGCGGTCGCGGGCGACAAGGTCACGGAGCAGATCACCGCCGAAGGCAAGCACGTCATCGTCATCGGCGGCGGTGACACCGGCGCCGACTGCATCGGAACCGCCCACCGCCAGGGCGCTCTCAGCGTGACGAACCTGGCGATCGGCCAGCAGCCGGGTGCGGAGCGTCCGGGCCACCAGCCCTGGCCGATGATGCCGACCGTCTTCGAGGTGTCCTCCGCGCATGAGGAGGGCGGTGAGCGGGTGTTCCTCGCCTCCACCGTCGAGTTCCTCTCCAACGAGGTCGGTGAGGTCCGTGCGCTGCGCGTCGCCGAGACCGAGTACGTCGACGGGCGTCGAGTGCCCAAGAGCGGCACGGAGCGGGAGATCCCGGCCGATCTCGTCCTGATCGCCATGGGATTCACCGGTCCCGAGCAGGACGGGTTCACCGAGGACACGCGTCCGCAGGTGACCGACCGCGGCAACTTCCAGCGCGACGCGTCCTACGAATCCACCGTGTCCGGCGTGTTCGTCGCCGGGGACGCAGGCCGCGGACAGTCGCTCATCGTGTGGGCGATCGCCGAGGGCCGCGCGGCGGCCGCCAACGTCGATCGCTTCCTCATGGGCGAGACGGTCCTCCCCGAGCCGGTGCGGCCCACGGATGTCGCGATCGGACTCCAGCCCGCGTAGGCTGAGCGCGGCACCGTCGCCTGATTTCTAATCCCCCCCTCTACCCTGGAGAATCTGTTGAGACGCGCGAAAATCGTCGCCACCCTGGGCCCAGCCACCTCTACGTATGACACCGTGCGAGCGATCATCGAGGCTGGTGTGGATGTCGCCCGACTGAACCTCAGCCACGGCGACTACTCCGTGCACGAGGCGAACTACGCCAACGTCCGCCGCGCTGCGGATGACGCAGGCAAGGCGGTCGCGGTCCTCGTCGACCTGCAGGGCCCGAAGATCCGCCTCGGCAAGTTCGAGGCCGGACCCTACGAGCTCGCGGTCGGAGACATCTTCAAGATCACGACCGAGGACATCATCGGCAACAGGGAGATCTGCGGCACGACCTTCAAGGGTCTGCCCCAGGACGTCAAGGCGGGGGACTTCCTGCTGATCGACGACGGCAAGGTGCGCGTCGAGGTCGTCGACACCGACGGCGTCACGGTCACCACTCGCGTGATCGTCGCGGGAGCGGTGTCGAACAACAAGGGCATCAACCTGCCCGGTGTCGCCGTGAACGTCCCCGCGCTGAGCGAGAAGGACGAGGACGACCTGCGTTGGGGTCTGCGCACCGGCGCCGACCTCATCGCGCTGTCGTTCGTGCGCAACGCCGCCGACGTCGACCGGGTCCACGAGATCATGGCCGAAGAGGGCGTGAAGGTCCCCGTCATCGCCAAGATCGAGAAGCCGCAGGCGGTGGATGCTCTCGAGGAGATCGTCGACGCGTTCGACGGCATCATGGTCGCCCGAGGTGACCTCGGCGTCGAGCTCCCGCTCGAGGCCGTGCCGATCGTGCAGAAGCGCGCCGTCGAACTCGCCCGTCGCATGGCGAAGCCCGTCATCGTCGCGACGCAGATGCTCGAGTCGATGATCAGCAGCCCCGTTCCGACGCGCGCAGAGACCTCCGACGTCGCGAACGCCGTGCTGGACGGTGCGGACGCGGTCATGCTCTCCGGCGAGACCAGCGTCGGCGAGTACCCGGTCGTGGTCGTGGAGACCATGGCCCGTATCGTCGAGTCGACCGAGGAGCACGGCCTGGAGCGCGTGGCCCCGCTCACGACAAAGCCGCGAACGCAGGGTGGCGCGATCACCCTCGCGGCTCTGGAGGTCGCGGAGTTCGTCGAGGCGAAGTTCCTCTGCGTCTTCACCCAGTCGGGCGACTCCGCTCGCCGACTGTCGCGGCTGCGCTCGCGCATCCCGATGCTCGCGTTCACGCCGGAGCCCGGCATCCGCCGCCGCATGGCGCTGACCTGGGGAATTCACTCGACGCTCGTCGAGATGGTGCAGCACACCGACCTCATGTACCACCAGGTCGATGAGTACCTCCTCGGCAACAAGCTCGCAGAGGAAGGGGACAGGGTCGTCGTGATCTCCGGTTCCCCTCCCGGGATCATCGGGTCGACCAACGACCTCCGCGTCCACAAGGTCGGCGATGCGATCCGCGGTGCCGCGCCGATCTACAAGGCCGGCGTCTGACGTCTTTCCTGCTGCGCGCCGCACTCCCTCGTCGGGGTGCGGCGCGCAGTCGTATCCCGGGTGTGCGATAGGGTCTACGGTGGGCCGGCGTGGCGGAATGGCAGACGCGGAGCACTCAAAATGCTTTGTCCGAAAGGGCGTGTGGGTTCGAGTCCCACCGCCGGCACCCAGAGTCGCGAGCGGCCCGAACGTCGCTCGCGACGGTGCGCTCGACACGGCGGATCGCGGCACGGCATCGCCCCGCGGCCAGCGCCGGAGCCTGGTTCGATAGGATAGACCTGTGACTGAGCAAGAGCAGGCTGAGCAGCCCACGGCATCCGCACCCCGACGCGTCGTCGTCGCCGAGGACGAATCGCTGATCCGCCTCGACATCGTCGAGATCCTCCGCGACAACGGCTTCGACGTCGTCGGAGAGGCGGGCGACGGCGAGACGGCCGTCGCACTCGCCACGGAGCTTCGCCCCGACCTCGTCATCATGGACGTCAAGATGCCGCAGCTCGACGGCATCAGCGCCGCCGAGAAGCTGCACAAGGGCAACATCGCTCCCGTCGTGCTGCTGACCGCATTCAGCCAGAAGGAGCTCGTCGAGCGCGCGAGCGAGGCCGGCGCCCTGGCCTACGTCGTGAAGCCGTTCACGCCGAACGACCTGCTTCCCGCGATCGAGATCGCTCTAGCCCGCCACGAGCAGATCATCACGCTCGAGGCCGAGGTCGCCGACATGGTCGAGCGCTTCGAGACCCGCAAGCTCGTCGATCGCGCCAAGGGACTCCTCAACGAGAAGATGGGGCTGTCCGAGCCGGAGGCGTTCCGCTGGATCCAGAAGGCGTCCATGGACCGTCGTCTGACCATGCAGGATGTCGCCAAGGCCATCATCGAGCAGCTCGCGCCGAAGAAGTAGCAGTGCGTCCGCTGGACGCGGAGCACACTCTGCGGGCGGTGCAGATTGGTGACGGCGCCGCGCTTGCTCGCGCCTACACCTCCAATCGGAGCCATCTGGGTCCGTGGGATCCGTCGCGGCCTGCGGAGTTCTTCACGGAGGCCTGGCAGGAGAACCACTCCCGGCTGAGCGTCGAGGAGGCCGCTGCCGGACGGAGTGCGCGTTTCGTGATCGTGTCCGGCGACGGCGAGATCCGCGGACGCATGAACCTCAACAACATCGTCCGGGGAGCATTCTGGAGCGCCGATCTCGGCTATTGGATCGACGCGACCCGGCTGCGACGAGGACTCGCATCGAAAGCGGTCGCGCAGGTCATGGCGTACGCGGCCGACGAACTCCATCTGCACCGCGTGCAGGCCGCCACGCTGGTGCACAACACCGGCTCGCAGCGCGTGCTGCTCGGGAACGGGTTCGCTCAGATCGGGATGGCCCCTCGATACCTCCGCATCGCGGGGGAGTGGCAGGACCATCTGCTGTTCCAGCGAGTCCTCGGCGAAGCCTGACTCTTCCTCTCCAACACGTCATTGTGGGGGATCTCTCCACGGGTTCCGGTCTACGTGCGCGATGGCCTGCGCGGGCGGCGTATCTTCGACGCATGGCGATGACACCCCCGCAGGTAGACCTCCGGATGGAGCAGAACACCAACGACATCTCCGCGATCTACGAACTGCTTGAGGAGATGGATGCACGGCTCGCCGGGCATGATCTGCAGCTGGGCAGCATCGGCGTCCGCCTGGACGGGATCGACGGTCGTCTGGACGGGCTCGACGGTCGTCTGGACGGGCTCGACGGTCGCCTCGACGGGATCGACGGTCGCCTCGACGGGCTCGACGGTCGCCTCGACGGGATCGACGGTCGCCTCGACGGGCTTGACGGTCGCCTCGACGGGCTCGACGGTCGCCTCGACGGGATCGACGGTCGCCTCGACGGGCTCGACGGTCGCCTGGACGGGATCGACGGTCGTCTGGACGGGCTGTCGTCTCAGATGACCGAGGTGCTCAGTCTCTTGAAGAGCCGTCCCTGATCAGGCGGGGAGATCCTTGATCATGTTCGTGATGCGAATCGTGGAGCACCGACGTCCCTGATCGTCGGAGATGACGATCTCGTGCACGGTGATGCTGCGGCCGAGGTGGATCGGCGTGCATACGCCGGTCACCGTGCCCGAGGTCGCGGAGCGGGTGTGCGTCGCGTTGATATCGACGCCGACGGCGAGTCGTCCCGGTCCGGCATGGAGGTTCGCCGCCATCGATCCGAGCGACTCGCCGAGGACTACGTACGCACCTCCGTGGACGAGTCCAACCGGCTGGGTGTTGCCCTCGACAGGCATCGTGCCGACGGAGCGCTCGACGGAGAACTCGGTGAACTCGATGCCCATCTTCTCGGCCAATGCGCCCATGCCGCGGGCGGTCGCCCACTCGAGTCCTTCGCTCGTCGTGACGTCGCTCATGAATCCTCCTCAGCGGGTGTCTGTCGTCCTCGTTAGGCTGACAGGGTGACGGACTCCGCAAAGCCTACCCTCATGGTCGTCGACGGCCATTCGCTCGCCTATCGTGCCTTCTTCGCCCTTCCGGTCGAGAACTTCACGACCAAGGACAACCAGCACACGAACGCCATCTACGGGTTCCTGTCCATGTTGGTCAACCTCATCAAGGCCGAGCAGCCCACCCACATGGCCATCGCGTTCGACACGTCGCGGCACTCGTTCCGCACCGACGAGTACCCCGAGTACAAGGCCACGCGGTCCGAGACGCCTCAGGAGTTCCGAGGCCAGATCCCACTGCTGCAGGACTGCCTCGCCGCGATGTCGATCCCTGTGCTGACCAAAGAGGGCATCGAGGCCGACGACATCCTGGCCACCCTCGCATCGCAGGGCGCCGCCCAGGGCTACGACGTGCTGGTCGTCTCCGGAGATCGCGACACGATCCAGCTCGTCACCGATGACGTCACCCTCCTGTATCCGTCGGTGCAGGGCGTCTCCCAGCTCAAGCGCTACGACCCGACGACGGTGCAGGAGCGCTACGGCGTCCGCCCCGAGCAGTATCCCGACATCGCGGCGCTGGTCGGCGAGACGAGCGACAATCTGCCGGGAGTGCCGAAGGTGGGCGAGAAGACCGCCGTGAAATGGCTCACGCAGTTCGGGTCTCTGGACGATCTCCTCGAGCGCTCCGGGGAGATCAAGGGCGTCGTCGGCGGCAACCTGCGAGATCACATCGAGGATGTTCGACGCAACCGCAAGCTGAACAGGCTGCTCACCGACGTCGAGCTGCCCGTGGCGCCTGACGACCTGGCGGTCACGCCGATCGATGCGCAGGCCGTGCGCGACATCTTCGCCCGACTCGAGTTCCGCACGCTCCTTCCGCGCGTGTTCGAGGCCGTCGGCGCAGGAGAGGTGGCAGACGACCCGGCATCCGTCGTCGTGCTCCCCGAACCGGTCGAGGTCGATCCGGCGGCCTTCGTCGCATGGGCGACGGGCGTGCAGGGCGACATCGCGCTCACCCTCACCACGCAGTCGGGCGCTCCGTCACGCCTGGGGGCCGCGACGGAGACCGAGCTCCGCGAGCTCGACTGGAGCGCCGAAGCGGAGGAGGCTCTTCGCGGCTGGCTCGAGTCCGACGCTCCGAAGATCATCCACGACGCGAAGCCGCAGGTGAAAGCGCTGCTCCGTCGCGACGTCCGCCTCGGCGGGCTCGTGTACGACACGAGCCTCGCAGGATGGCTCCTGCGTCCGAGCTTCCCCGACAAGTCGCTCAGCGACCTCGTGGAGCGGTACCTGGGAGAGAAGCTGCCCGAGGCGGATCCCTCGCAGCTCGTCCCCGAGACCGAGGGCGCGACGCCCTCGCAGGAGGCATGGTTCGCTCTGCGCGTCGCGGCGGCACTGCGTGAGGACATCCCGGACTCGGTCGCGGCCGTCCTCACGGACATCGAGCTGCCGACCCTGCTCACGCTCGCCGACATGGAGGTCGCCGGCGTGGCCGTCTCTCACGACGTCCTGTCCACGTTCTCGGGCGAACTGGGAATCCGGGCCGAGGGCATCGCTCAGGAGGCGTTCGCTCTCGTCGGACGCGAGTTCAACCTCGGTTCGCCGAAACAGCTCCAGGAGGTGCTGTTCGACGATCTGCAGCTGCCCAAGACGCGCAAGACCAAGACCGGATACTCGACGGATGCCGCGGTGCTCGCCGATCTCCAGGAGTCGAACCCGCATCCGTTCCTGGGGCTGCTGCTACAGCACCGTGAGGCGACCAAACTCCGCCAGATCATCGAGTCCCTCGACACGGCGATCGGCGACGATCACCGGATCCACACCACGTACGTGCAGACCGGGAGCCAGACGGGCCGCCTGTCGAGCACGGACCCGAATCTGCAGAACATCCCCGTACGCACCGAGGAGTCTCGGCGCATCCGTAGCGCCTTCCAGGTCGGAGAGGGCTACGAGTCGCTGCTCACCGCTGACTACTCGCAGATCGAGATGCGCATCATGGCGCACCTGTCCGGAGACGAGGGGCTCATCGAGGCCTTCAACAGCGGCGAGGACCTGCACCGGTTCGTCGGCGCCCGGGTCTTCGGGGTCGAGCCGAGCGACGTCACCTCCGCGATGCGCACGAAGGTGAAGGCCATGTCCTACGGGCTCGTCTACGGCCTCTCGGCGTTCGGTCTCTCGAAGCAGCTGCGCATCGAGCAGTCCGAGGCGAAGCAGTTGATGGTGGAATACTTCGCCCGATTCGGCGCCGTCCGCGACTACCTGCGGGCTTCCGTGCTCAAGGCCAAGGAGGTCGGCTACACCGAGACGATCTTCGGACGGCGTCGGCCGTTCCCCGACCTCGCGAGCCCGAACCGCGTGCTCCGCGAGAACGCCGAACGCGCTGCCCTCAACGCGCCGATCCAGGGGAGCGCGGCCGACATCATGAAGATCGCGCTGTTCCACATCCACGACGATCTCCGCACAGAGGGTCTCGGGTCGCGGGTACTGCTGCAGATCCACGACGAACTCGTGCTCGAGGTCGCCCCGGGGGAGTGGGATGCCGCAGAGCGCATCGTCCGCGCCCGCATGGGTGACGCCGCGGCGCTGACTGTTCCTCTCGATGTGCAGGTCGGTCGGGGCCAGGACTGGAACGAGGCCGCCCACTGATCTCGGCGGCGACCCGGTTCCCGATATGTTGCGACGGGGTGCCGCGGGCTACGCTGGAGGGATGACTTCCGCACCCCGCACCCCGTCAGCCGTCGACAAGGTCGCCGACGAGTGGGTCGACACGATCGCCGTCCTCGCTCCCACCCTCGGCACCTACATCGGCCGTTCCGAGGTGAACGATCGCTTCGGCGATCTGAGCCCGCAGGGTCACGAGGAGGTCGCCGCGGCGACGAGGGCGACGCTCGCGAAGCTGGCCGCCCTCGAGCCGGTCGATGCCATCGATGAGGTGACCAAGACCGATCTCAGCGCTGAGTTGAGCCTCGATCTCGAGCTCCACGAGGCGAATTGGCACCTGCGCGATCTCAACGTGATCGCGTCTGCCGCGCAGGATGTCCGTGCCGCGTTCGACCTGATGCCGACCGCGACGAGCGACGACTGGTCGGTGATCGCCACTCGGCTCGCTGCCGTCCCCGATGCGCTCCGCGGCTACACCGAGACGCTCCGCGCCGGTATCGCGGCGGGCGTCACACCCGCGCGCCGTCAGGTCACCGAGGTCGCCACGCAGATCGATCGCTACACGGCCGATGACGGTTTCTTCGCCGAGTTCGTCGCGAACGGCGGCCCCGAGGAGGGCAACCTCCCGGCATCCCTCGCCCGCACCCTCGCCGACAACTCCGCAGCGGCCCGCGTCGCCTACCACGAGCTGCGTCGTTTCCTCGCTGAGGAACTCGCTCCGGTGGCGAGCGAGGTGGATGCCGTGGGCCGAGATCTCTACGCGCTGAACTCGCGTCGTTTCCTCGGCGCCACGATCGATCTCGATGAGACGTACGAGTGGGGGCGCGAGGAACTCGCGCGCATGGTCGCGGAGCAGACGGCGATCGCGAATGAGATCCTCCCCGGAGCCTCGGTCGAGGAAGCCGTCGCGCACCTGGAGTCCGACCCGTCGCGAAAGCTCGTGGGCACCGACGCGCTCCAGCGCTGGATGCAGGAGACGAGCGATCGTGCCGTCGCCGAGCTCGGTGCGACCCACTTCGACATCCCCGAAGCGATCCGCACCCTCGAGTGCATGATCGCGCCGACGCAGGAGGGCGGGATCTACTACACCGGCCCGACCGATGACTTCTCGCGCCCCGGTCGCATGTGGTGGTCCGTCCCCGAGGGCGTCACCGAGTTCGACACCTGGCGTGAGCTGACCACCGTGTACCACGAGGGCGTCCCTGGTCATCACCTGCAGATCGCGCAGGCGGTGTACAACCGCGCGGAGCTGAACTCCTGGCGGCGCCTGCTCGCGGGCACCTCCGGCCACGCCGAGGGGTGGGCTCTGTACGCCGAGCGCCTGATGCAGCAGCTCGGCTATCTCGACGATCCCGCCGACCGTCTCGGCATGCTCGACGGCCAGCGCATGCGTGCGGCGCGTGTGGTCCTCGACATCGGCGTGCACCTGGGCAAGCCGCGGCTCGAGGGCGATGGGGTCTGGGATGCGGACTACGCTCTCGCCTTCATGCGCAAGAACGTGAACATGTCGGATCAGTTCGTCCAGTTCGAGGTCAACCGTTATCTCGGCTGGCCGGGGCAGGCGCCGTCCTACAAGGTCGGGCAGCGCATCTGGGAGCAGGTTCGTGAGGCGTACCAGGCCGAGCGCGGTGCAGATTTCGACGTCAAGGAGTTCCACAAGAGGGCGCTCGACATGGGTGGAGTCGGTCTCGACACGCTGCGCACCGCATTGCTCGAGAAGTAGCGGGAATGGTCCGGCCCGCACCGGTGTTCATGCATCTGAATGGAAAGGGATGACATGAGCATCGAGTTCGGGCTGGACACCTTCGGCGACATCACCAGAGACGCGGGCGGCGACCTCCTCAGCGGCGCGCAGACGATCAGGAACGTCGTTGCGCAGGCAGAGCTGGCAGACGCCGTCGGCGTCGATTTCTTCGGCGTGGGGGAGCACCACCGTCCGGAGTTCGCCGTGTCCGCACCCGAGATGGTTCTCGCGGCGATCGCCGGGAAGACCGAGAACATCCGCCTGGGCACCGCCGTCACCGTGCTGTCATCGGACGATCCTGTCCGTGTCTTCGAGCGCTTCGCCACGCTGGATGCCGTCTCGAACGGCCGCGCGGAGGTCGTTCTCGGTCGCGGCTCGTTCATCGAGTCCTTCCCCCTCTTCGGATACGACCTGCGCGACTACGAGGCTCTCTTCGAGGAGAAGCTCGACCTGTTCGTCCAGCTCCTGAAGGAGGAGCCCGTCACCTGGTCGGGCACGATGCGCGCGTCGCTGGAGAAGGCGGATGTCTTCCCGAAGACGGAGAAGGGCCTGCGCACGTGGGTCGGCGTCGGCGGCAGCCCGGAGTCGGTCGTGCGCGTCGCTCGGCACGGGCTCGGGCTCATGCTGGCGATCATCGGCGGGCCCGCTGTGCGGTTCAAGCCGTTCGTCGATCTGTACCACCGCTCCGTCGCGTCCTTCGGGACGACGTCGCACCCCGTCTCCGTGCACTCGCCCGGCCACATCGCGGACACCGACGACGAGGCATGGGATGCCGCCTACACCGGCTTCGAGGCGATGAACAACACGATCGGACGCGAGCGCGGGTGGCCTCCGTACAGCCGGGCGCGCTTCCAGAACGACGTCGGCCCCGAGGGGGCGCTGTACGTCGGCTCGCCCGACCGCGTGGCGACGAAGATCGCCGACACCGTCAAGACTCTCGGCCTGGGTCGCTTCGACCTGAAGTACGCCACGGGGACCCTCTCGCACGAGGCGATGATGCGCAGCATCGAGCTCTACGGCACCGAGGTCATGCCGCGCGTGCGCAGACTCCTCGCCGACTGACGGGGGAGGAGCGGCACCGGCCCTACGATGAAGGACATGGCCAACACCTCTCTGCCGAGTCGTGCGTCTCTCGCCCAGCGCCTGGATGAGGTGCCGTTCACCAGGAGGCATCTGCGGCTCCTCACTGGTTCGGGTCTGGGCTGGGCGCTCGACGCGATGGATGTCGGGCTCATCTCGTTCATCCTCGCGGCGCTCACGCAGCAGTGGGGGCTGACGAAGCCCGAAGCCGGGTGGGTCGCCTCGGTGGGCTTCATAGGAATGGCCGTCGGCGCGACGCTCGGAGGGCTGCTGGCGGACCGCCTGGGGCGCCGCCAGGTGTTCGCCATGACACTGCTGATCTACGGGCTCGCGACAGGGGCGAGCGCGCTCGTCGGCGGACTGGCGATGCTCCTGGTGCTGCGCTTCTTCGTGGGACTCGGGCTGGGCGCTGAGCTGCCCGTGGCGTCGACCTACGTGAGCGAGTTCGCTCCTGTGAAGATCCGCGGGCGCCTGATCGTGATCCTCGAAGCGTTCTGGGCGGTCGGGTGGACGGCCGCGGCGTTGATCGGCTTCTTCGTGATCCCGGCATCCGACGACGGCTGGCGCTGGGCCTTCGCGCTGGGGGCGATCCCCGCGGCGTACGCGCTGTTCGTGCGGTGGGGTATGCCGGAGTCGCCGCGCTGGCTCGCCATGCGCGGCCGCATCGCGGAGGCCGAGCGGATCGTCGTGTCCTTCGAGCTCGATGCGGGAATCGTGGCGGGTCCGGCGATCAGGAGGGAACCGCCGTCCAGGGCGATCACCGCGACCACGAGGTCACGCGTCACGACGCTGTGGCATCCGGAGTTTCGACTCCGCACGGTCTGCCTGTGGGTGGTGTGGCTGGGGGTCAATTTCGCCTACTACGGCGCCTTCATCTGGATACCGAGCATCCTCGTCGACGCGGGTTTCGATCTGGTCCGGTCGTTCGGGTTCACGCTGATCATCACACTCGCCCAGCTTCCGGGGTACGCCGTGGCCGCATGGCTGATCGAGGTCTGGGGGCGGCGCAGCACGCTCTCGGTGTTCCTCGTCGGGGCTGCGATCTCCGCGGTGTTCTTCGGCACGGCGAGCACGGCCGGCACGATCATCGCCGCGGGGATGGCGCTGTCCTTCTTCACTCTCGGTGCATGGGGTGCGCTCTACGCCGTGACTCCGGAGGTCTACCCCACGTCTCTGAGGGCGACGGGCGCAGGATGGGCGGCCGGCATCGGGCGGGTGGCGTCGATCATCGCGCCGCTCGCGGTTCCGGCACTGCTGCTCATGGGAGGCGCGCCCCTCGTCTTCGTGATCTTCGGCATCTGCTTCCTCGTCGCCGCGCTGGCGGCCTGGGGTCTCAGCGACCGGAAGGGGCAGTCGCTGGACGACCGCTGAGCGCCGATGTCGCCACCCGGCAATAGGCTGAGGGGGTGGCAGATGTACGTTTCGTGGCGATCGGCGACTCCTTCACGGAGGGTGTCGGCGACGTCCTCCCGGACGGGCGGGAGCGCGGCTGGGCAGACCTGACCGCGCAGGGCTGGGCGGATGCCGCGGGGCACACGATCCAGTACGCGAATCTCGCGATCCGGGGCAAGCTCGCCTGGCCGATCGTCCAGCAGCAGCTCGAGGCTGCGCTGGCTCTGCGTCCGACGCACCTCTCGTTCAACGGCGGGGGCAACGACGTGCTCAGGCCCCGAGCCGATGTCGAGCACATCGCCGACGCCTTCAGCCGCGTGCTGCGACGTTGCGACGAAGAGGGCGTGACCCTCATCCTGCTCTCCGGAGCGAACCCGAGCGGGCAGCTGCCGATGGGCAAGGTGTTCCAGAAGCGCGGAGATCTCTTGTCGGATGCCGTGCTGCGGCGGGTCGCCGAGCGTCCGGACGTCGTCACGGCGCTGAACTGGGGCGATCACGAGCTCTACCGACCGCAGTACTGGTCGGAGGATCGTCTTCACATGAACGCGGCCGGGCATCATCGCGTGGCCGCTCGCGTTCTGCACGCGCTCGGATTCGAGCCGCCGGAGAGCTGGTGGGCGCCGCGGGACGAACGGGGGATGGGCCCGGGCGGACTTGCGTACTATCGCGAATTCGTCGGGCCGTGGGTCAAACGGCGTGTGACAGGGACGTCGTCGGGGGATGGGCGCACCGCGAAGTACCCCGACTGGGTCGAGCGGACGCCACGGACGCCGTGACCGACATCGAGATGCGCCGGATCGCCGGCGGTGCCGTCACCCTGCACGACGCGCGACGCAAGGTCGAGCGTCTCGTCGAGGTGGAACCTTTCGAGATCGGTGTCTTCCCGATCACCGAGGAGCAGCTCGCCGAGGTGCTGCCGGTGCCGTCACGGCATCCGCGTCGTCCGGCGTCCGACCTGAGCTGGCTGAGAGCGGTGCATTTCTGCAACGCCGCATCGGAGTGGGAAGGACTCGACCCCGTCTACCGGTTCGACGGAGAGGACGTCAGCTGGGATGTGACCGCAGAGGGATACCGGCTGCCCACCGAGGCGGAGTGGGAGTTCGCCTGCCGCGCGGGCTCGACGGGCCCCCATTACGCGCCTCTCGCCGATGCGGCGTGGACCGGTGCGGACGGGGTCGCCTCTCCTCAGGATGTCGGCGGGAAGCTCCCGAACCTCAATGGCCTGTTCGACACCCTCGGCAACGTCTGGGAGTGGTGCTGGGATCTGCTGGACCCTGCGCGCTACGACGACTACCGCGTGTTCCGCGGGGGCGGCTTCGCGGATGATGCATGGAGCGTGCGCGCATCGGTCCGACGCGGGGGAGCGCCCCGCATGCATCATGAAGACGTCGGTCTCCGGGTCGCGAGAGGCGCCTTCGACACCCCTGGCGACGCGCAGGGGTGGTCGGTGAGGGCGGACGAGGAGAGAGCGGTCTTCGACGGCCCTGTGCCGTTCGGGTGGACGCCGCTCAGACGCCCCACCCGGTGACCTTCGTCCGGCCTCAGAGTCGCCGTTCGAGGCCGTCAACGACGCCGTTCGGGATCCAGGCCGACGCGGATGCGAGTGCGCTTGCGCTCGATGAGGATGAACACGGTGCCGAGGATCCACAACGGGATCGGCATGAGGAACGCGACGCGGAACGCATCGAGCGTGTAGGTGGCGGGTGTTCCCGCGCCCTGCAGATCGAGCGCGAGTCCGATCAGGAAGATCGCGATGAGTGCCGCGATGAAGCCACCCGCATTCGTCACGCCCGTCGCAGTGCTCAGCCGGTGTGACGGGTTGTGCGTGCGGGCGTGGTCGAAGGCGATCATGGAGGCGGGGCCTCCGGTCGCGAGCGCGACGGCGAGCACGTACAGCATCCACTCGGGCGCTCGCGTGGGGAGCGCGATCACCGCGACCCAGGCGACCAGCTGGATGCCGACGGCGGGCAGGACGAGCCCGAAGGAGCGCTGGTTCGGCATGCGCCGAGACAGGTCGCCGATCACCGGGCCGAGTGCCATGCCCGCGACGACATACACCGAGATGATCGCCGCGGCATGCGCCGTGTCGAGCCCTTGCGCTGCGGTGAGGAACGGCATTCCCCAGAGCAGGACGAACGCGGTGCCGGCGAACGGCGTGGTGAAGTGGGACCAGAACGCGAGGCGGGTGCCCGGGTGCGCCCATGCGGCTCGGATGCCGACACCGGTGTCGATGGCGGAGGTGACGACGCGGATGACCCCCGTGTCCGTGTCGACGGTGACATCCGCACCGCGCTCGGGCGGATGGTTGCGGATGACGAGGAAGACGAGGATCGCGAACAGCACTCCGAGTCCCGCGATGCTTCCGAAGGTGACCGTCCAGCTGGTGGCGTGCAGGAACGCGGCGAGCGGAACGAGCGCGACCAACTGCCCCGCCTGCCCGAGGATGCCGGTGAACTGCACCATCAGCGGCCCCCGCTGTGCCGGGAACCAGGTCGCCACGAGACGGAGCACCGCAGGGAAGATCGCGGCATCGCCTGCCCCGAGCAGGATGCGGGCGAGGATCGCGATGCCGATGCTGGGGGAGACCGCCATGGTCAGCTGCCCCGCCGCCATCAGGATCATGCCGATGGTCATGATCGGGCGCGAGCCGTACTTGTCGAGAAGGACGCCGACCGGAATCTGCATCCCGCCGTAGACCGCCAACTGCACGACGGCGAAGAGCGCGAGCGTCGAGGCGTCGGCTTGGAACCGGTCTGCAGCATCGACGCCGACGGCGCCCAGCGAGGTGCGATTCGTGATGGCCAGGACATAGGCGGCAACGCCGACGGACCAGATGAGCCAGGCCCGCCATCCCGGTGTCGCTGCGGGGGAGACGTGTACCTGCTTCACGGTTCAACGCTACTCCTGCTCGGCGGTTCGGATCGCGCCACCCGGCGTCGCGGAACGCAGGTCAGTCGACGACATCCGATCCGAAAGCGAGAAGCGACCACGGCCGACAGGTGTCGGGACCGACGTCGGGTGCGCTCCCGATGCGCTGAACATCGACCGGGCCGAACTCGTGGAGGAAGTAGTCGACCAGATCGTTCACATAGACGATCACGTCGGACTGCCACACCGAGAAGACAGGGGCCCCACCGGAAAAGGGGTGCGCCGGCAGGTAGCGGTGCGCGAAGATCGGCACCAGCATCGGCCACGTTGCGATTCGATCGGCAGCGATCTGGAACTGTTCGGCACGGGTATCCGGCTTCTTCGGCCAGGTCGAAGGCCAGAAGGAATCGTGCTCGACGTCGAAGAGGAGCCCTTCCAAGGGCCAGGCCAGACGCGCCTCGATGCTCGCTGGGCTCTCGTTTCGCCAGTCCAACCAGCGTTCTCCCGTGGGCTGGACGGTCTCGAGAAGACGTCGATGGTCGGGGTTGAATTCGAATCCGAATCGTTCTTCGACACCGATGATCTCGGTGGGGCTGAGCCCAGCCTCGAGGGTCACGCCCCGCGCAGTGAGGATGGTGACGCAGTCATCGATGGACACGGCCCAATCCTAGGCATGTGCCTCGCACGGAGCCGCTCAACTCCGACGACCGGTCAGATGGACGGTGACGGCGTCTCCATCGGTCTTGCCGATCGTCTTCCTGATCACAGCCGCGACGGGCAGCTTGTGGGTTCCGTCACCGAGAGCCATGAAAGCGCCCCGGAATGGCACGTCATCGATGGTCCCCTCGACCTTGACGAGGCCCCGAGTGGCGAAGATCGATGCCGAGTCCGGCAGCTGCACACAGGTCCACGTGTCTCCGGCGCGAACCTTTCCCAGTGTCGCGGTGAAGGTGATGTCCAAGGGGGTCGTGCTGGTCATGAGGTTCTCCGATCGGGCTTCGTGTCAGAGGAAGAGGCCGATGATGACCCCGATGAGCGTGAGCTTGATGATCCAGTCGAGCAGATGCACGCCGGCTGCCGACAGGGCGGTGTTCTCATGCACCACGCCGCCCATGAGGAGGATGAGGGGGAGTGTGGAAAGGGCGAGGCCGAGCGATGCGCCCGTCGCAGGGCCGTGCCAGTCGGCGGCCAGCATCAGCCCGGCGATCAACACGGAGGCGAGGATGCTCCGCAGCAGCACGCTGAGCATCTGGACGACGACGGGGAGACCGGGTCTCGGCGTCGCCGTTCGCGCGATGAGCGCAGAGACGGCGGGTATCGCATAGAGGGCGGCGCTGGCGAGGAATGAGGCTACCGACGCGACAAGGATTCCGATGACGATCATGACGCTCCTTTAGTACCGATTAGTACTGAATGTTATTCCGCCTACTTTAGAACTGTCAAGTACTAAAGTAGTGACCATGACAGACAGCGTTCGCGGCCCCGGCCGACCTGCGGGGAGTTCCGGTGCCGACTTGGTCGCGGTCGCTCGAGGGGTGTTTCTGGAGCGTGGATACGCCGGGACCTCGATGGATGAGGTCGCCAAGCGCGCGAAGATCTCGAAGGCGTCCCTGTACCGGGAGCACTCGTCGAAGCCGGCCCTCTTCGCCGCGGTCGTGCGCGATTGGGCGCACGCGGGGAGGGATGCGATGCGGCCGGCATTGGCACGCCTGGGGGAGAGTGGTGACGTGAGGGCAGGGCTCGTGGAACTGGGGGAGACGATGCGAGCGGGCATCCTCAGCGCCCCCGTGCTGGAGATGCGTCGGCTGGTGACGGCTGAGGCCACGGCGCACCCGGATGTGGCGGAGCGGTACCTCGCGGAGAGCTGGAACGCGAACATCGAGAACCTCGCCGCAGCGCTTCAGGGGATCAGCGAGCAGGGGCGGCTTCAGATCGAGGATGCTCACGCGGCTGCGGAGCAGTTCACCTGGCTCGTGATCGGCGCCCCGCTGAACGCGCAGTTGCTCGGAGGCGCTCCCGCTGGTGTCGACGTCTCACGCGCGGTCGAGCTGTTCCTCGCAGGTTACGGGGTCGACGGCTCTCGCTGAGCGTCCATGCGCCGACACGTCCGGTCAGGGGAGTGCGGACAGGACGATCTCGTGGTCCCACTCATCCGTGAGCACCGATCGCAGCCGGCCGTCGACACTCCCGACGCAGTGCCACCGAGCCGCCGACGGATACCCTTCAGGGGTGGACAACGAGAATCCGTGGAAGCTCTCCATCAGCGAGCTGCCCGAGCCGACACTGGATGAGGGCACGCTCACCAATCACCGGCTGCCGGACGGCGCAGGATTTCCGCCGTCGTACGTTTCTTTCGTCCGCTCGTTCGGCTGGGGGCGGCTGTTCGGTCTCTGGCTCATCTACACACCGGCCCCTTCGGGATTCGGTGACGGCGTGGTGGGTCGAGGCCAACACCTGACCGATCGATTGCATGAGGACTTCGATGAGGGCCGGACAGAGGGGTACGACTGGAAGGTCGAACCCCACGGCTCGTGGGAGATCGCGCAGCGACTTATGGTCTTCGCCATGAGCGAGAACGGCGACTATCTCGCCTGGGACACCGGCGCCCGCGATGGCGATGATGATGAGCTGACGATATATCACACGACCCGATTCGACTCGCTGACGAACATCGGCCGAGACCTGCACGAGGCGATCGAATGGCTTCGAGCACGCCACCGTGATTCGAGTGTCGATTTCACGCCGTTGACTCTCACCGCGCTGTGAGCGTCACTTCGACTGGTTCAGGCGACGGCGCCGTCAGGGGAGGACGCGTCGGGCAGTCCCGGGACGCTTCTCACGTGACCTGACATAATGTGCATTATCGGCATTACCTCACGAGGTCGCTGGGCAGGTCGCGTATCCACTCGTTCGCGGCCGCGGGGTACAGCGGAACCGTGAGCTGAGCGTCATCGAACGGACGCCACACGACAGGGACCGTCGAGCCGTCGGATTCCGTGAGCGTGCCGCCTTCGCTGGGCGGCATGTACGCCAGACGTCCGGTGTACAGCGCGACGATCTCGTGACCGAGCTCACCGTTGAACCGGAAGATGTTCTCGACGACGCCCACATGCACCAGATCCAGGATCTCGGAGTCGAGTTCCTCCCGAACCTCGCGGATGATCGCCTCACGATGGGTTTCTCCGAGCTCGACGCTGCCGCCGACGAGCCGGTCGTATCCGTCCGGGTTCTCCGTGGTCGGAGCGTTTCTGCTGACGAGGTGCCGGGATCCATCGGGATGCGGTGCGATGAGCATCGTCTTGACGCGGATGTACGAGCGATCTACGGACATCCGTCCATTCTCCCGCTGCACCGACAGCCCGGCGTGCACCACGGCGGATAGGCTCGCATCGTGAACGAGAGCAACGTGGAGATCGGGTGGGAGGATGCGCGGGCGACGAACCGGGAGAACTGGGAGGATCGCGTGCCGCTGCACCAAGAGGCGTACGGGCTGGACGCGTACGACGATCCCGCGCACCTGAGCGATGTGGTCCGCGCGGATCTCACCGCCCTTGCGCCGTTCCTTCCCGCGGAGAGCCTCGCCGGGCTCGACCTGTGCCACCTGCAGTGTCATATCGGCACCGACACGGTCTCGTTGGCGCGCGCTGGCGCGATCGTCACGGGTGTGGACTTCTCCCCCTCTGCGCTCCACGCGGCGTCGAGGCTGGCGGACCGTGCAGGTGTCGACGCGACCTGGGTCGAGACCGATGTCCTCGACGCCCGACGTGCCGTGACCGGAGATTTCGACGTGGTCTACACGAGCATCGGGACCATCACCTGGCTCGACGACCTGGACCGATGGGCGGCGCAGATCGTCGCGCTCCTTCGGCCTGGCGGCACGTTCTTCATCCGCGACGGTCATCCTCTGCTCTATGCGCTTGATGAGGACTCACCGACGCTGGCCCTCCGCTACCCGTACTTCGGCGACGGCACCGCGCAGCAGTGGGACGACGAATCCACGTACGTCGGCGACGGCACGCTCGCGCATCCGCGAACCTACGAGTGGCCGCATCCGCTCTCCGAGATCCTCGGCGCCCTGCTCAGGGCAGGCCTGAGGCTGCTCCACTTCGACGAGGGGAAGACGCTCCCGTGGCGGTTCAGTCAACGGATGATCGAGGTGCCGGACGGTTTCGCCTGGCCGGAGGCGGAGCAGAACCTCGTCCCGTGCACCTACACGATCATCGCGCGCCGCGACTGACCGTTCACGCCCCGACGTACTCGGCGAGGTGCTCCCCCGTCACCGTCGCCCTGTCGGCGACGAGATCGGCCGGAGTGCCCTCGAACACGACCCGGCCGCCGTCGTGACCTGCGCCGGGACCGATGTCGATGATCCAGTCGGCGTGAGCCATGACAGCCTGGTGGTGCTCGATGACGATGACCGTCTTGCCCGATTCCACCAGTCGATCCAGGAGCCCGAGGATGTTCTGCACATCGGCGAGGTGGAGTCCGGTGGTGGGTTCGTCGAGGACGTAGATGTCGCCCTTCTCCCCCATCTGGATCGCGAGCTTGATCCGCTGACGCTCGCCACCTGACAGCGTCGACAGCGGCTGTCCGAGCGAGAGGTAGCCGAGTCCGACGTCCTGGAGCCGTCCGAGGATCGCCGCGGCCGCCGGCAGCTTGGCCTCACCCTCGGAGAAGAACACGCGCGCCTCGGCGACCGGCAGGTCGAGCACCTCGGTGATGTCCTTGCCCGCGAGCTTGTACTCCAGCACGCTGGCCTGGAAGCGCTTCCCGCCGCAGTCCTCGCACGGCGTCTCGATGGTGTCCATGAAGCCGAGCTCGGTGATGATCACGCCCGCTCCCTTGCAGGTGGGGCACGCTCCCTCGGAGTTGGCGCTGAACAGCGCAGGCTTCACGCCGTTCGCCTTCGCGAATGCCTTGCGGATCGGCTCGAGCAGGCCCGTGTAGGTGGCGGGGTTGCTGCGACGGGAGCCCTTGATGGCCCCCTGGTCGATGGCGACGACGCCGTCGCGCTTCGAGACGGAGCCGTGGATGAGGGAGCTCTTGCCGGAGCCGGCGACGCCGGTCACGACCGTGAGCACGCCCTTGGGGATGTCGACGTCTACGTCCTGCAGATTGTTCGCCGTCGCTCCCCTCACCTCGATGGCTCCGTCGCCCGTGCGCACGGAGTCCTTGAGAGCCGCCCGGTCGTCGAGATGCGCGCCGGTCTTGGTCCCGCTCGCCTTGAGACCTTCGACGGTGCCCTCGAAGCAGATCTCGCCGCCGGCGCTGCCTGCGCCTGGTCCGAGGTCGACGACGTGGTCGCCGATGGCGATCGTCTCGGGCTTGTGCTCGACGACCAGCACGGTGTTGCCCTTGTCGCGCAGACGCAGCAGCAGGGAGTTCATGCGCTGGATGTCGTGCGGGTGCAGGCCGATGGTCGGCTCGTCGAACACATAGGTCACGTCCGTGAGGGATGAGCCGAGGTGACGGAGCATCTTGATGCGCTGCGCCTCTCCCCCCGACAGCGTGCCCGACGGGCGCTCCAGCGACAGGTAGCCGAGACCCAGAGTGACGAAGGCGTCGAGATTCGCGCTCAAGGCCTCGAGCAGCGGCCCCGCACCGGGCAGATCCAGCCCGCGCACCCAGGCCGCGAGGTCGGTCACCTGCATCCGGCATGCGTCGGCGATGCTGACGCCGTCGATCTTCGATGAGCGGGCGCCCTCCGTCAGACGGGTGCCGTCGCATTCGGGGCAGACCGCGAACGTGGCGACGCGCTCGACGAACGCGCGGATGTGCGGCTGCAGTGCGTCGAGGTCCTTGGAGAGCATCGACTTCGTGATCTTGGGGATGAGACCCTCGTAGGTCATGTTGATCCCGGAGATCTTGACCTTCGTGACCTCGCCGTAGAGGAAGAGGTGCCGCTGCTTCTCGCTGAACGCGGCGATCGGCTTGTCAGCCGGGTAGAACCCCGACTGCGAGAAGCCCTTCACCATCCATCCGTCGGCGGTGTAGCCGGGCACCATGATCGCGCCCTCATCGAGGGACTTCGACTCGTCGACGATCTGAGCGAGGTCGAGATCGGAGACCGCTCCCCTCCCCTCGCACCGCGGGCACATGCCGCCGAGGTAGATCGCGTCCTTGACGATCTTCTTCTCCCCGCCGGGGCCCGTCATCACACCGCTGGCCTTCTGGGTGGGGATGTTGAAGGAGAACGCGGTCGGGCCGCCGATGTACGGCTGCCCCAGCTTGGAGAAGAGGATGCGCAGCATCGCGTTCGCGTCGGTGACCGTGCCGACCGTCGAGCGCGGGTTCGCTCCGAGGCGCTCCTGGTCGACGATGATGGCGGTGGTGAGCCCCTCGAGCACGTCGACGTCGGGACGAGGCACGGACGGCATGAAGCCCTGCACGAAGGCGCTGTAGGTCTCATCGATCATCCGGCGCGACTCCGCGGCGATGGTGTCGAACACCAGGGAGCTCTTCCCCGAACCGGACACCCCGGTGAAGACGGTGAGGCGCCGCTTCGGGATCTCCACGCTCACGTCTTTGAGGTTGTTCTCACGCGCGCCCTGCACGCGGATCAGGTCATGGGTGTCGGCGGCGTGCTGCTGCATCCTCTTGCTCTTCTCTCGATCAGGCGGTCTGCTGCAGACGCACCATGTTTCCGGCCGGATCGCGGAATGCGCAATCGCGGATGCCGTAGGGCTGGTCGATCGGCTCCTGGACGACGTCGGCGCCCCTCGCTTCGATCTCAGCGTACGCGGCGTCGACATCCGACGTCGCCAGGACGATCCCGCCGTAGCTGCCCTTCGCCATGAGCTCGAGGATCGTGGCGCGCTCCCCTTCGCTGATGCCGGGATCGACCGCGGGCGGCGTGAGGACGATGGCGGTGTCGGGCTGGCCGACCGGACCGACGGTGACCCACCGCATCTGCTCGTACCCGACGTCCTTGCGGACCTCGAATCCGAGCACGTCACGGTAGAAGGCGACGGATGCCTCGGCGTCCGTGTGCGGGAGGAAGCTGGCGTTGATGGTGATGTTCATGCCCACGACGCTACCGATCCCCTCGCTCCGACACTTCTCGATTCCTGATCGGTCTCGTCGCCTGCTTCTCCACCCACGAGGGGATGCCGGGTCCGGGCTCGGGATGACGGCGGTACTCGCGCGGCGACCGGCCGACGAGCTCCGAGAAGCGCGTGCTGAAGGTGCCCAGGGATTGGAACCCCACCTCGAAGCACACCTCGGTCACGCTGAGGTCGCCCCGTCGGAGCAGAGCCATCGCGCGCTCGATCCGACGCGTCATCAGGTAGGCGTACGGTGACTCCCCGTAGGTCTCGCGGAATTTGCGGCTGAGGTGCCCCGCCGACATGTGCACGCCGGCGGCGAGGGCCGGGACGTCGAGCGGCCTGGCGTACTCGCGATCGATCCGGTCGCGCACGCGCCGCATGGCCGAGAGCTCGCGCAGCCGGGCATCGTCGACAGGGGTCACGTTCCGATACTGCCATGTCGTCGGATCACGGCCTATGACCGTGTGCAACGCCCCGCCGTCGCGCGTCCCCGCGCGCGGAACGGTCAGCGCTACAGTGTTGGGCATCCCTCACAGGATCTTCCCAGAAAGGATCCACATCATGTCCGAATCTCTCGTCGCAGACGCCAAATCCGCCTTCAAGGCCATCCGCGTCTCCCTGGCCGTCTCCGGTGTGCTGTCGCTCATCGCCGGCATCGTGCTCCTGGTCTGGCCCGTCAAGTCGGCCGTCATCGTCACCGGCATCTTCGCCACCTACCTGATCATCGCGGGCGTCGTCTACGTCGGCCTCGGGATCTTCTCGAAGGCGAAGGGCGGCTGGGCCCGCGTCGGCCACATCCTGCTCGGTCTCCTCTACGTCGTCGCCGGCGTCATCGCGTTCGCGAACCTCAAGGAGGCGGCGCTCACGCTCGCCCTCATCACCGTCATCTTCATCGGCGTCAGCTGGCTGTTCGACGGCATCGTGTCCCTGACGCTGCTCGGCAGCGACGGATCACGCGTCTGGACCCTGCTGTACGCGATCCTCAGCATCGTCGCCGGCGTCTACGTGCTCTTCAACGTGCTTGCCGCCGGTCTCGTGCTGTGGGTGTTCCTCGGCGTCTCGCTCGTCGTGCTCGGCCTGGTGCAGATCATCCGCGCCTTCACCCTCGGTCGCGATGCGAAGATCGTCACGCAGGCGGTCGCGGGCGAGTAGTCACGCCCCTCACGCAGAAGCGGCCCCGTCCTTCGAGGACGGGGCCGCTTCTTTGCGTGAGCAGACGGTTACTCGGCGGCGAATCCGCTGATGTCGCCGACCAGACGGGTGTTGTCTGCCGGGACGGGATCGATCGCGGCCTGGGCCACCTCCGCGGCGAACTCCGAGACGTTGTAGAGCTTGCCCGCCGACTCGCGGCGCTCGGAGATGGCACCGGGGTTTGCACGCTCGAGGAGCGTGGCGGTGATGGTGCCCTCGATCATGTCGCCCGAGACGACGGTGAAGCCGATGCCCTTCTCGGCGAGCCCGGGGATGAGCTCACGGAGCGCGTCCTCTCCTGCGCGCTTCGAGAGCGCGACCGGGAGGTACTCCGGCATCGTGGGAGTGGTGCGGATGAAGTGCGCCTGGTGGCTGGTCACGAACACGACGCGCGCGCCGTCGCCCAGGAGGGGTGTCGCGGCGTTCAGGACGTTGAGTTGCGCGTCGCGGTTGAGGGTGAGCGCGTAGTCCTCGGCCATGCCGGACTCCATGCCGCCGGAGGCGTTGAGAACGAGGACGTCGAGGCGTCCGAACTCGGACCGCACCTGGTCGAACATCGCGGAGACGGATGCCGGGTCGGTCAGGTCGGCGCCGACCACGAGCACCCGACGACCGAGCGCGCGCAGCTCGTTCGCGAGCTTCTCGGCACGCGGCGCCTTGTTGCGGAAGTTGATGACGACGTCGGCTCCGGCCTCGGCGAAGTAGCGCACGGTGTCGGCGCCGATGCCCCGCGATGAGCCGGTGACAAGGGCGACCTTGCCATCGAGGGAACCTGCGGGAAGAACGTCGGTCACGGTGACTCCTCATGATGCGTGAACGCCGCGATGACGCGGCTCTCTCACATTACCAACTGCCCTCCGTCGCGCCGTGCCGCGGCGTCGGCCGCGTGATAGGTTGACCGAAAAGGAGGCCGCATGAACGAATTCTCCGTCTTCATCGACCTGATCGAGAACTGGGCGTGGGTCGGCTGGATCATCCTGATCGCCGTATTCCTCGTCATCGAGATGCTCTCGCTCGACTTCACCTTCCTCATGCTCAGCCTGGGCAGCGCCGTCGGGCTGGTGAGTGATCTCTTCGGCATCCCCGCCTGGGCGCAGGTGATCATCGCGATCGCTGCGACAGCGATCTTCATCCTCTTCCTCCGGCCGCCGCTCTTGAAGCGTCTCCATCGAGGTGAAGACCCCACGAAGTCGAACGTCGATGCTCTCATCGATCTGCGGGGTCTCGCCCTGCAGGAGGTGACGCAGATCTCGGGCCAGGTCAAGCTCAGCAATGGTGACACCTGGACCGCCCGCACGTTCGCGCCGATCGCCATCCCGGAGGGCGCGAGGATCGCGGTCACCGAGATCAACGGCGCCACCGCCATCGTCCGTCCCGTCAACGACTAGGAGCCTCCGTGGACGACACATCGTTCATTCCGACCGCGATCCTCTGGATCGTGATCATCGCACTGATCATCTTCCTGATCGTCACCCTCGCTCGATCCATCCGCATCATCCCGCAAGCCACGGCCGGCGTCGTGGAGCGACTGGGCAAGTATCACAAGACGCTCATGCCCGGCCTCAACCTCCTGGTTCCGTTCATCGACCGGCTCCGTCCGCTCATCGACATGCGCGAGCAGGTCGTCTCGTTCCCTCCGCAGCCGGTGATCACCGAAGACAACCTGGTCGTCTCGATCGACACGGTCGTGTACTTCCAGGTGACGGATGCCCGGGCCGCGACCTATGAGATCGCGAACTACCTCGGCGCGGTCGAGCAGCTCACGACCACGACGCTCCGCAACGTGGTCGGTGGCCTGAACCTCGAGGAGGCGCTGACCAGCCGTGACAACATCAACGGCCAGCTCCGCGTCGTCCTCGACGAAGCCACCGGCAAGTGGGGCATCCGCGTCGGTCGCGTCGAGCTGAAGGCGATCGACCCGCCCCTCTCCATCCAGGACTCGATGGAGAAGCAGATGCGCGCGGAGCGTGACCGTCGCGCCGCGATCCTGACCGCCGAGGGTTCCAAGCAGTCGCAGATCCTCGAGGCCGAGGGTCAGCGGCAGGCCGCGATCCTCCAGGCCGAGGGTGACAAGCAGGCCGCCGTGCTCCGTGCACAGGGTGAGGCCGAGGCGATCCAGAACGTGTTCACGGCGATCCACCAGGGGCAGCCGGACGACAAGCTCCTCGCCTACCAGTACCTGCAGATGCTCCCGAAGATCAGCGAGGGCCAGTCGAACAAGCTCTGGATCATCCCGAGCGAGCTCACCGAGGCCCTGAAGGGCATCGGCAGCGCGTTCACGCCCAAGCCCGGCCAGCCGCCGACGAACTTCCCGGGCGCGTGACCCACCCGTACTTCGAGAAGGCACGGCATCCCCGAGTCCTCGCCCATCGCGGCCTCATCACCGCGGCGGGCGAGGACTCCGGTGTCTGGGAGAACACCGCCGCCGCCTTCGCCGCCGCCCACGCCGCCGGGGTGGAGTACATCGAGACGGACTGCCACGTCACCGCGTCCGGTGAGGTGGTGCTGTTCCACGACCCGACCCTGACGCGCCTCACCGGTGACGATCGTGCGATATCCACCGTGACCACCCGCGAGTTGCGCCGGCTCTTCGCCGACCACGGCGGTCTCCTGACCGTGGAAGAGGCGCTGAGCACGTTCCCGGGCATCCGCTTCAACATCGACGTGAAGACAGATGCCGCCGCCGACCCGCTCGGACCGATCCTCGCGCCTCACGCCGATCGCGTGCTCGTCACGAGCTTCTCGGACGCCCGTCGGCGCAGGGCCGTCGCGGCCGTCCTCAGGTCCGGCTCGAGCATCCGACCGGCGACGTCGGCCGGCAGCGGCACGATCGCGTCGCTTCTCGCCCTGTCGACTCTCCGCCTCTCCCCCGCGAAGGTCCTCCAGGAGATCGATGCCGTGCAGATCCCGGAGAAGCAGGCCGGTCTGAGGGTGTTGAGCCCGGCGCTGATCAGGGCGGCGCATCGCCACGGCGTGGAGGTGCACGTATGGACGATCAACGAGCCCGATGACATGACCCGCATCGTCGCCCTCGGCGCCGACGGCGTCGTCTCGGACCGCGCCGGCGTGGCGCTTCGGGTTCTCGCGCCCGAATAGCCTTCTGCGCTGGGATTCGGCTGTGAATCCTGAGCAGAAGGCGTCCGCTCGGATGAAGCGCACAGGCTGGAGCGTTATACCTGACAGCGACGAGAGGACCACACAATGGCAGATCGCAGCCTACGCGGCATCCGACTCGGCGCCCAGAGCCTACAGAGCGAAGAGGGCGTCGTTTTCATGGAGCGCCGTGAGACCACCTACACCTGTGACACCTGCGGCCACGTGACGAACCTGATGTTCGCGGCCGATGCAGAGCCGCCGCAGACCTGGGAATGCCGCTCCTGCGGCGCGGAGGCCCGCCTGAACGTCGACGGCCAGGCCGTCACGCTCGAGGCCACCGATGAGAAGGCCGCGCGCACGCACTGGGACATGCTCCTGGAGCGACGGACGCGGGCAGAGCTCGAGGAGCTCCTCGAGGAGCGTCTCGCGTACATCCGCGGCCGCCGCGGCGCCGGCGAAGACCCGACGCGTCAGAAGATCGGCGCCTGAGAGCGCCGGGCGCGCCACCACCCGACCACGAGCGCGCCCAGTCCGCCCCAGAGCAGCAGCTGCTGCAGCCAGGGGCCCACGACCACTCCCCCAGTGAGGCCGGTGCGGAGCTCGACATCCTCGAGCATCGCGCCGGCCTCATCCGCGTCCAGGCTCGTGACCGTCGACCCGTCGGCCCTGATGATCTGGCTCGTTCCGACGGTCGAGACGTTGACCACGCTGCGCCCCGTCTCGATCGCCCTCATGCGTGCGAAGGCGAGCTGCTGCAGGTTCTCGTCGGTGCCCCGGAAGTCGGCGTTGTTCGTCTGGAACACGAGCACCTGTGCGCCGTCCTGCACGCCCTCGTGGATCAGGTCGTCGTAGATGACGTCGAAGCAGATCGCCAGTCCCACCTTGACGCCGTCGATGTCGACGATCGGCGGATTCGTGCCCGGCGTGTATTCGCGACCGATCAGTCCGATCAGGTCGGGGACGATCGCGTTGTAGAAGGCCCGGTCAGGGACGTACTCCCCGAACGGCACGGGATGGCGCTTGTCGTGGATCTGGTCAGCGCTCCCCTCCGACGTCCAGAGCATGGAGGTGTTGTAGAACAGATCGCCGCGCCCCGTGGCGGCATTCGCGAGAAGAGGTGCACCGATGCGCGCGCTCACGTAGGACATCCTTCGCGCGAGGGCGCCGTACTCGAACGGATCGGCGTCGAGAGACCCCTCGGGCCAGACGAGCAGGTCGACGTCCTCGCCGTACAGCGGCTCGGTGGCGGCGGTCTGCGCGTCGATCACCGCAAAGGGCTCCCGGTCGTCGAAGTACCCGGTGGGCCCGTTTCCCTGCACCGCGGCGATCCGCATCGAGCCGCTGGGGGCCGTCGGGAAGAGCGGAGTAAACAGGAGCACGAGCACGAGCGCCGCGGGGACGACGAAACGGAGCGGCCTGTTCCAGAGCCGGAGCCTCACCGCCTCGATGAGCATCGCGACGAGAAGCACCATCAGGAAGCTGAGGCCGCTGACTCCCACCCACGAGCTCACGGGGGCCAGCGGGCTCTCGGCCTGACTCATGCCGAGACCCGCCCAGGGGAAACCCCCGTACGGCCAGTTACCGAGGAAGAGCTCTCGCCCTACCCAGAGCGCTGCGACGACGGAGGGCAGCAGAACCAGGCGCGCGGTGGGCCCGGAGAACGCCTGAGGAAGCCACCGGTAGGCCAGGGCGAGCGGAACGATCGCGAGGGCCGTGAGACCGCCCTCGACGACGCTGAGAGCGCCCCAGGGGATCGGTCCGAGGTAGCGCGAGGTCCAGGACACGAGAAGCGCGAAGAACAGGATGCCGTATACGAGACCGACAAGGAGTGCTCCCCCCGCGCGCCGACCGATCACGCTGAGCAGCAGCAGCGCCGTGGCGGGAAAGGCGAGGATCCACACCGCGGCCCCGGGATACGAGAGGTGCATGAGCACCGCGGCACCGGCCGCCGAGAGGACAGCAGCCCAGAGCGGGAGCAGAGGGCGCGGCCGCGCCGGAGAATCGGACATCACGTCCTATTCTCACATCGACGAATATGCGACGATGCCGCGGCGCACGCCGTCGAGGGCTGCGCGGGCGTTGCGCGCGAGCGCGGCATCCTCTGCGACGATCGACAGCTGATCGAGCAGGTCGATCGTCTGCTTCGCCCAGCGCACGAAGTCACCGGCGGCCATGTCGGCGTCGATCAGCACGCGGTCGAGCATCCCTCCGCGCGCCCAGGAGTGCATCGCTCCGGCGAGTCCCGGCGCCAGCGGCTCGGAGCCGGGAAGGTGGTGGTCCTTCTCCAGGTCGTCGAGCTCGGCCCACAGCATGGTCGTCTTCTCGTAGGCGACCCGGAAGGCGCCCCGAGGGAGGTCGCGCTCCCCCGAGTTCGCCTCGTCGCGACGGGGTTCGTAGACGAGGCAGCACGCCATGGCGGCGAGTGAGGGGGCGTCGAGTCCCGACCACAGGCCCTGGCGGAGCGACTCGGCGACGAGGAGATCGCGCTCACCGTAGATGCGGCGCATCGTCCGACCGGCATCCGTCAGCGTCGTCTCCCCCGCGGCGTCGACCGTCAGGTAGTCGAGAGTCTCGAGGACCTCGACGACCCTGTCGAACACGCGCGCGACGGTGCCCGTGCGGGTCTCGATCTGGCGGCGGATACGGTCCGTCTGGCGCTTGAGCTTCCAGTAGCGCTCCGCCCAGCGCGCGTGCGCCTCCCGATCAGGACACCTGTGGCATCCGTGCCGCTGCATCTGCCCGCGGAGGGACTGGATGCGCTTCATCCGCTTCTCCCGTGCGCCTCGCGGGGCGTGGGAGTCCTGACGGTTCTTCTTCTCGAGGTCGCTGAGTTCGCGGCGGATCGCGGCGTACTCGGTGAAGTCACCGTGATCGCAGGCCATCGACTTCTGGTACCCGGCCAGCGACTCCTCGGCCTCGCGCACCTGTCTCGCCAGCCCGACCACCGAGCGATCCGCCTGGAACTGCGCGAACGACGATTCCAGGATCTGGCGCGCGCGGGTCTTCCCGAACAGATCGATCAGGTTGACGGCCATGTTGTACGTCGGGCGGAAGCTGGAGTTGAGCGGATAGGTCCGTCGCGAGGCGAGAGCGGCGACAGCCTGCGGATCCATGCCCTCGGTCCACTGCACGACCGCATGGCCCTCGACATCGATCCCCCGTCGGCCGGCGCGACCGGTGAGCTGGGTGTACTCGCCCGACGTGATGGCGACACGGGCCTCGCCGTTGAACTTCTCCATCTTCTCGAGCACGACCGTGCGCGCCGGCATGTTGATGCCGAGCGCCAGCGTCTCCGTCGCGAACACGACCCTGACGAGCTTGCGCTGGAAGAGCTCCTCGACGACCTCCTTGAACGCGGGTAGCAGGCCGGCATGGTGAGCGGCGACACCGCGTTCGAGGTTGTCCAGCCACTCCCAGTAGCCGAGCACGCCGAGATCCTCGTCCTGCAGGGTCCGCGTGCGCTCCTCGACGATAGCCCTGATCTCTGCGCGCTCCTCCGTGGTCGTCAGTCGCACGCCGGAGCGGCGGACCTGCTGCACGGCGGCATCGCATCCGACGCGACTGAAGATGAAGAAGATCGCCGGAAGCAGGTTCGCGCGATCCAAGAGGTGCACGACCTCGGGCCGGTCCATGCGCTCGATGCGCCGCGCGTTGGGTCGGCTCCCGCCGCGTTGCGGACGCTGGGCGTTCCGCCCGGCGTGCCGGTTGCTGTTGTACGCCTGCGCGCGGCGGTTGTTCTCGTAGTTCGAGCCGGTGAAGGAGCGGATGCGCATGAGCTCCTGGTTCACCGTGGTCGTGGCGAGGCCGGCCCGCTCATCGAACAGCGGCAGCAGGTCGTCGCGCACGAGGACGTGCTGCTCGAGAGGGACCGGACGGATCTCCGACACGATGACCTCGGTGTCGCCGCGCACGGTGTCGAGCCAGTCGCCGAACTCCTCGGCGTTCGACACGGTCGCGCTGAGGGAGACGAGGCGGACGTGCTGAGGGAGGTGGATGATCACCTCTTCCCACACCGCACCGCGGAATCGGTCGGCGAGGTAGTGCACCTCGTCCATGATCACGTAGCGCAGGTCGCGCAGCGCGGGTGAGTCGGCGTAGATCATGTTGCGCAGCACCTCGGTCGTCATGACGACGATGCGCGCGTTGCCGTTGATGTTCGTGTCGCCGGTGAGGAGGCCGACCTGGTCCGCGCCGTACACATCGACGAGCTCGCGGAACTTCTGGTTCGACAGCGCCTTCATCGGCGTCGTGTAGAACGCCTTGTCTCCGGGGGTCTGCATCGCCAGGTGGATGGCGAACTCCCCCACGATGGTCTTCCCCGCCCCGGTCGGCGCAGCGACGAGCACGCTGCGGCCCTGCTCCAGGGCATGGCATCCGGCGACCTGGAACGGATCGAGATCGAAGCGCTGCTTCGCTGCGAACGCACGGGTCTCCGGATGCTCCGATGCGTCGCGTGCCGCGGCGTAGCGGTCGGAAGGAGACGTCATGCGGCGTCGGGCAGCAGACCGGCCGCCTTGTCGCGCTTGCGCTTGCGGCGGTCGAACAGGACGGAGACGAATGCCGCCGCGAAGTACAGGAGCACGAGGATCCCCGCCAGCATGAGCATGCTCACGATGTCGGCCGCCGGCGTCGCGAGGGCGCCGAAGACCGCGGCCACCAGGACCGCGATGCGCCAGCCTTTGAGGATGTCCCGACCGGTCATCACGCCGGCGAGGTTCAACGCCACGAGGAACACCGGCAGGACGAAGGAGACGCCGACGACGATCATCAGCTTGAACACGAAGTCGTAGAACGTCGACGCCTCGTAGAGGTTGTTTCCGCCCTCAGGGGTGAACCCGGCCATCAGCTCGATCACGTGCGGGACGACGAGCGTGCCGACGTAGCAGCCGGCGAAGAAGAGCGGAATCGCCGCGCCGACGAATCCGACCGTATAGCGGATCTCCTTCTTCGTGAGCCCAGGCATGATGAACGCCCAGATCTGCCAGAGCCAGACGGGAGCAGAGAGGAAGAGCCCGATCGAGAACGCGATCCGCATGCGGAGATCGAACGGGCTGGTCACCGAGGAGAATGTCAGCGCCACGATCTGGTCGCCGCGCTCTTCGGCGATCTTGCGTACAGGCTCGGTGATGAAATGGATGATGGGGTCGGTCACGAGGAACGCGACCACCATGCCGAGGACCAGCGCGATGGCAGCGATGATCAACCGCTTGCGCAGCTCAACGAGATGCGCGCCGAGCGACATGCGGCGTTCGGCGCGCCCGTCGCTCTCAGCCTGCGCGGCCGATTCGATGGCGGCCACGAAGGTCAGCTGACGCGATCGGGCCCGGCTACAGTGCCGCTGTCGGAGGCCGTCGTGCCGCTGTTCTTCGGCGCTTCAGTGGAATCCGCCTGCCCCGCGGGCGCGTCTTCCTCGCGCATGGCCTTCATCTCGCCCTTGAAGACGCGGGCAGACTGCCCCATGCTCTTCGCGAGTGCCGGGAGCTTTGCAGCCCCGAACAACAGCAGCACGATGACGACAAGTGCCAACAGGTGCCAACCGGTCAAGCCAGCCATGGGGAACTCCTTAAGTCGGGGTTAACTGAGTCTAACGGGCAAAGCCGTCGGCAGGTTGGTGATAGAGCGCGAGTCCTGCGGCGGCCCACTCTCGGGTCGCACAGCGCGCGACCCCCGGATCGATCACTTCGAGCGCTCCCCCGAACCGCGCGGCGAGTCTCTTGATGCTGCGCGGGTCTGCGAGATGCAGCTGCGCGGTGACGAGTCCGGCGTCCGCGACGACGTTGTCGGCCGACAGGAACGCGCCGAGGAGCGGGGCGACGCGCTCGGGCACGCGTACGGTCACCTCTCCCTCGTCCGCCGCCGTGGAGAAGGCCTCGGGAAGGTGATCTCCCCCGTGCGTGATCGGGATGTCCGTCAGGTGCGGGTCGCTCACCCTGTCGAGGTGGAACGTGCGCATCGCCTGACGCAGATGGCACCAGCCCTGCAGGTACCACTGCGCGTTGGTGATCAGGATCTGCACGGGGTCGACCGTGCGCGTCGTGGGGGTGGCATCCGGCGCCTGGTAGGTGAACGAGACGGCCACGCCGTCCTGCACACCGCGGGCGACGACTTCGCGCACCTCGTCGACCGCGCTCGGCGCCACGACGACCTCGGCCGGAGCATCCGCCGCACCGCGGGAGAGCTTGGAGATGAGCCCCTTCACCAGGCCGGTGTCGGACACCGCCGGCACGGCGGCGACCATCTGCAGACCCGCCAGCAGTGCTGCGGCCTCGCGGGCGGTGAACCGCGGCACGCGACGGAGTGCGACGTCGTTGGTGATCTCGATGATGTCCTCGTCGTCGAGGAGATCCCAGTTGATGTCGAACATCTCCTGCGGCTGCTGCCAGTACCCGGAGTCCCCGGGCAGGCCGATCACCGTGAGCTTCTCGACCATCGCGCGCATCTCGTCGCGGCCCACGCCGAACTCGGCTGCCGCCTCGTCGAGCGACACCTGACCGTGCTCCAGCAGGTAGGGGACGAGTGTGAGGTAGAGACGCACGCGCTCCGCAGCGAGGAGAGGCTTCGGCTGGGCGTTCATGCGCTCTTCTCCGAGTTGGCGTCGACGACCGCCTGCAGTCGTGCGATGACGGCGTCGCGGAGCGCGGCCGGCTCGACCACGCGCACCTCGGGGCCGTAGGACGCGAGCTCATCGGCGAGGATGTGCAGATCGACGAACGGCACGCGGATGCCCTGGGTCGCCGGACGAGCGCGGCGTCCCAGTCTCAGGGAGGCCTCCGTACCGGGGGTCACCTCGAGCAGAGCAGAGTTCCTCGCGGCGACCTCTTCGAGACCGGCCAGCGCCCGCTCCCCCGCACCCTCACGCAGCTCGGGGGCGAAGGATGTGTTCGTGAGCTTGACGGCGCCGACGATCCGGCTGAGCAAGAACATCCGATCGGCGTCCGCGTCGATGTCGATGCCGAAGACGTGCCACCTGGCCTCGTAGTCGACGAGCGCGAGGGGACGGATGCTGCGGCGTCGGGGCGCGTCCTCGCCGGGCTTGAGGTAGTCGAACGAGACGACCCTGCTCTTCTCGATGGCGTCCTGCAGCGGCGTGAACGCGGCGTCACGGGCCGTGATCCGCGGGGCGAATCCAATGATCGGCTCGTCGCCGTCGATGCCGAGCGCCCTGATCTTGCGCACGCCGGCCTGGGCGTCGCCCGACACGGACTCCGCGCTCCACACGCTCCCGGCGAGCTGCAGGACAGCGAGCTCGGCGGGAGTGAACTCGATGTCGCTCGGGAGATCGTACTCCGCCTGCGGGATGCGATAGCGGGCCTCGCGCAGATCGTTCGGGTCAGCGGCTTCGCCGATCGTCTCCACCGGTACGCCGAGCGTGCGCAGCTCGTCCTTGTCGCGCTCGAACATCTTCTCGAGGGCATCGGACCGCGCACCGGCATCCGCGCGCTGACGGTATCCGGAGACGTTGTCGAGGATCTGCTGCTTGGTGAGCCCGATGTCCGTCGCCATCAGGGCGACGACGAGGTTCGTCAGTCGCTCCTCTGCCGGGATGCGGGCGGCCATCACTTCCCCGCGGTCGTCACAGCGCCCAGGATGTCGACGACGTACGCCACGGCGCCTCCGCCGTTCGCAGCGGGGGTGACGACGAGGATCTGGGATCCGACCGGCTCGCCCACCAGTGCCTCCGCGACGGCCGGCGCCGAGGACGCCAGGTCGAGCATCGGGTTGGCGCCCCACGTGGTGTTGAGAACGGACTTGTCGTCCCAGTTGACCGCCGTGACGTTGACGACGGGCGTCTGCGTCTTCTCGAGCGGGTCGCCGTCGCCCTCGATGAGGGTCTGCACGACCTGCGAGGTGGGAGCCGCGGCGTCCGGGATGATCACGCCGGGGCGGCCGTCGGGGGCGCGCACGACGGTCGGGACGCCCCGGGCGTCGTTGAACTGGAGGGCGCCCTCTGCCCTGGAGCGGAACGTGTCGACGACGTCGATCACGAAGACGGGGTGGTCGTCGGCCTTGAGACCGAAGCTCGACAGCTGCTCGGCGCCGAAGTCCTTCGGGGTGAGCGAGGCGATCACACGGGAGCCGCCGGTGACGCACTCCAGCACCTTGGCGAGGCCGGGCACCTGACCGGACCACGTGTCGATGTTGGAGAGGTTGCCCGTGCTCTTGTCGTACGACGTCGCGTAGACGAGGTCGCCGGTGTTGCCGCTGAAGATCGACAGCTCGGCCGTCATCACCTGCTGGCCGTTGACGAGCGGCAGGCCCTTGCCGGTGATCGTGTCGGCGTACGTCGTCTTCGTGCCCTTGACCGGCGTGTAGACGGTGACCTTGGGCTCGGTTCCGAGGTCGCCCTTCACGGTGACGGCGTCTTCGATGCCGGAGGAGTGCGTCGTCCGATCGCACGAGGCGCCGTTGAACGTCGGCGCCGACGAGCAACCGGTCAGGGCGAGGACGGCAAGGCTGAGAGTGGCCACAACGGCGGACGTTTTACGCACGCGCTCAAGTCTATTCCGTCGGCGCGTCCGATTCGCGCGATGTCGCGGCGAGGCGGGCGCCGTCCGCGGCTTTCGCGGCCTCACGTGCGCGCTTGCGGAGGTTCTTGTCGTTGATCTCCCTGTCGCCGACCGCGCCGGGCGTCCAGAGCTCGACGTCCTCGTCTCCGTAGCTGCTCTTCGACGCTCTGCGCTTCACCGACGGCGCCACCGCACCGGGTGCGAGGCGGCGAGCGGTCAGCAGGAAGCCTGTGTGGGCGACCATGCGGTGATCGGGGCGCACGGCGAGGCCCTCGACGTGCCAGCCGCGCACCATCGTCTCCGAGGCATCGGGATCGGTGAACAGCCCGGTCCCCCGGATGTACTCGGCGACGCGGGACAGCTGCGTCGCGGTGGCCACGTAGCAGAGCACCACGCCGCCGGGGGTCAGTGCGTCGGCAACGACATCCATGCACTCCCACGGGGCGAGCATGTCGAGCACGACGCGGTCGACGCTCCCCGCGGGGAACTGGACGGGGAGCTCCTCGGCCAGGTCGCCCACCACGACGTCCCAGGTCTGCGGGGTCTCGCCGAAGAAGGTCGTGACGTTGCCGCGTGCGACGTCGGCGAAGTCGTCGCGACGCTCGAAGGACACGAGTCGTCCGGCCGGTCCGATCGCACGCAGAAGGGAGAGCGACAGGGCGCCGGATCCGACCCCTGCCTCGACCACGACGGCACCGGGGAAGATGTCGGCCTGCATGACGATCTGCGCCGCATCCTTCGGGTACACGATCGCCGCGCCGCGCGGCATCGACATCGCGAAGTCGCGCAGAAGAGGGCGGAGCGCGAGGTAATCGTGCCCGGAACTGTTCGCCACGACCGAGCCGTCGGGCAGGCCGATCAGATCCCGGTGACGGAGGACACCCTGATGCGTGTGCAGCTCGCCGTCCTCTTTGAGGGTCACCGTGTGCAGGCGCCCCTTCGGCCCCGTCAGCTGCACGCGGTCGCCTTCGCGGAAAGGGCCGCTGGGGCGCTGTGCGCTGGAGAGGGTCATCGGGTGGCTCCTGTCAGGGACGTGATGCGGGTGAAGAGCTCGGAGAGGTCGGTCGCGCCGCGGTCGGCCAGTGTGGGCCAGAGCTCGTGTGCGCCGACCCCGTCGAGCGGGACGATGTGCGGCACCCCGAGGGCGACCGCCCCGGAGGCGATTCCGGCGCGCAGACCGGTCGGGGAATCCTCGATCACGACCGCATCGGCGATGTCGACGCCCAGGAGCGCCGCCGCCTGCAGATAGGGCTCGGGGTGCGGCTTGGCGTTGTCCACGTCGTCACCGGCGACGACGATGTCGAAGGCCTCGAAGTCGATGAGCTCGACGACGCTCAGAGCCATCCGCCGGAGCGACATGGTGACGAGGGCCGTCGGGATGCCGGCGTCGCGGAGGTCCTGGAGCAGCTCACGCGCTCCCGGGCGGAAGGGGACTCCCTGCGTGCGCAGAGACTCCTGCACGGCATCCGTGAGATGCGAGACGATCGCCTCTGCATCCATCTCGACCCCCGCGTTCTGAATGATGATCGCGCTGTCGATGAGGCCGCTGCCGACGAGCTGCAGAGCGTCCTCATGGGTCCAGGTGCCGCCGAACGACTCGATCAACGCCGTCTCCGCCGCCATCCAATACGGCTCGGTGTCGACGAGTGTTCCATCCATGTCCCAGAGGACTGCGCCCGGCTGTCTGCTCACCGGTCCATGTTAGCCGTGGCTCCGCCCGGGACCCGCCGCCTCGGACTAGCCTTGAGGGATACCCATCCACCGTCACGAAGGGAGCTCACGATGGATGTTCTCGGCTCGCGCATCATCATCGCCGCCTTCGACGGCTGGAACGACGCCGGCGAAGCAGCGAGCGGCGCCATCGCCGCACTCCGCGACATGACCGAGTACGACCTCGTGCACTCGATCGATCCCGAGCTCTACTTCGACTATCAGTACACGCGCCCCGCGACGAAGATGGATGCCGAGGGCAGGCGACAGCTCACGTGGCCCGAGGCGGGGCTCTGGCGCCCGCGCGATCCCGGCCCCGGACCGGAGTTCTGGCTCCTCACAGGTGTCGAGCCCGCCCGCACCTGGCAGGCCTTCGCCTCCGAGTTCATCGACGTCGCCCTGCGCGATGACGTCTCGGGTCTCGTCACGCTCGGGGCCATGCTCTCCGACGTCCCGCACACGCGGCCGATCTCGATCTTCGCGTCGAGTCAGAACGACGAGGTCCGCGAGGCGCACGGGCTCGAGCGCTCGCTGTACGAGGGGCCGGTCGGCATCCTCAGCGTGTTCGAGCACTTCGCCGAGAACGCCGGGATCCCCACCGCGAGCCTCTGGGCGAGCGTTCCGCACTACGTGGCGACGGCGACGCCCTCCCCCAAGGTCACGCTCGCGCTCCTAGATCGACTCGAAGAGCTCACCGGAGTCGACGTTCCCCGCGACCACCTGCGCACCGAGGCCGCTGCATGGGAGGCGTCGATCGATGCCGCCGCGGCCGACGACGAGGACATGACGGAGTACATCCGCCAGCTGGAGAGAACCCGCGACACCTGGGACTCCCCCGACGCCTCCGGCGACGCGATCGCGCAGGCTTTCGAGCGCTACCTGCGCCGCCGAGGCGACGGGCCGGGAGACCTCAAGCGCTGATCACGCCCGTTCCGAGCAGGATGAGCAGCGCGGTGCCGAGAAGGATGCGGTAGACCACGAACGGCATGAAGCTGCGCTTGGAGATCCAGTTCATGAAGAACGCGATCACACCGAGGGCGACGACGAACGCGATGCCGGTCGCCGCGAGCGTCTCCCCGAACGAGAAGTGCTGGTTCGGCTCGTCCCAGCTCTTGTAGACCTGGAAGAAGCCGCTGCCGAACACCGCAGGGATCGCGAGCAGGAACGCGTAACGAGCCGCCGCGGCGCGCTCGTACCCCAGGAAGAGTCCCATCGTGATGGTGCCGCCAGAGCGCGAGACTCCGGGGATGAGCGCAAGCGCCTGAGCGAAGCCGTAGGCGATGCCATGGGGGTAGGTCAGGTCGTTCAGAGTGCGCCGCTTGGCTCCGACGTAGTCGGCGATGCCGAGCAGGATGCCGAACACGATCAGCATGACAGCCACGATCCACAGAGATCGAAGCACGCTCTCGATCTGATCCTGGAACAGCAGTCCGAGGACGACGATCGGGACGCTGCCGATGATGATCAGCCAGCCCATGCGCGCATCCGGGTCGTTCCGCGGCACCTTGCCCGCGAGGGACTGGAACCATCGCGAGACGATGCGGACGATGTCCCGCCAGAAGAACACGACCACGGCCGCTTCCGTGCCGATCTGCGTGATGGCGGTGAACGCGGCGCCCGGGTCCTCCCCCGAGGGCAGGAAGCTGCCGACGATGCGCAGGTGGGCGCTGGACGAGATCGGCAGGAACTCGGTGAGTCCCTGCACGATGCCGAGGATGAGTGCTTCGAGCAGGTGCATGAAGGGCCTTCAGATCATGGATGCGCCGTACGGCGTCGGCTCAGTACGAGCGCAGCAGATCGGCCAGCACGCGCTGACCGAAGACAAGCGATTCTACGGGCACGCGCTCATCGACTCCGTGGAACATGCCTGTGAAGTCGAGATCGGCCGGGAGCCTGAGCGGGGCGAACCCGTACCCGGTGATGCCCAGATACGCGAGCGCCTTGTTGTCGGTCCCTGCACCCAGAAGATACGGGATGACGGGGACACCGGGGTCGTGCGCGCCGAGGCTCGCCACCATCGCGTCGACGAGGTCGCCCTCGAAGGCCGTCTCCATGCCGATGTCCTGCACCACGATCTCGATGGCGATCTCGTCGCCGACGATCTGCTGGAGCTGGGCGAGCACGTCGTCTTCGGTGCCGGGGATGACACGGACGTCGATCAGCGCCTCGGCCCGCTCCGGGATGACGTTGTGCTTGTATCCCGCCGTCAGCACGGTGGGATTGGTCGTGGTGCGGAAGGTCGAGCGCAGGAACGCCTCAGCGGGACCTGCGGCGGCGGCGAGGGCATCCGGATCCTCCACGGAGCGTCCGGTGAGCTCGCTGAGGCCCGCCAGGAGCGCTTCCGTCGTCGGGGTGAGCCTGATCGGCCAGCGGGTCCGCCCGATCGCCGACACAGCCTCTGCGAGCTTGGTGATCGCGTTGTCCTCATGCAGGCGGCTGCCGTGCCCCGCACGCCCCTTGGCGACGAGGCGGATCCAGATCAGCGCCTTCTCGCCGACCTGCAGCAGGTACGCCCGGTGGTCGTCGACCGTGATCGAGTAGCCGCCGACCTCGCTGATGGCCTCGGTCGCCCCAGCGAACCACTCCGGTCTGTTCTGCACGACGAGGGCCGAGCCCTCGACGCCGCCGTTCTCCTCGTCGGCGAAGAACGCGAGCACGAGGTCGCGCTCCGGCTGCTCGCCCGCGCGGAGGATGTCGGCGACGGCGGTGAGGATCATGGCGTTCATGTTCTTCATATCCACGGCGCCGCGGCCCCACAGCATGCCGTCCTTCACCACGCCGGCGAAGGGGTCGACGCTCCAGTCCTCGGCCATCGCGGGGACCACGTCGAGATGCCCGTGCACGACGAGGGCGGGCTTGCGGGAGTCACGGCCAGGAACGCGTGCCATGACGTTCGTGCGCCTGTCGATCGGCTCGTAGTACTCGACATCGAGTCCGAGACCCTCCAGGTAGCGCCCGACGTATTCGGCCGCCTCACGCTCCCCCTTGGCGTTGCCGCCGCCGAAGTTCGAGGTGTCGAAGCGGATCAGATCGCTGGCGATGCGGACGACCTCGGGGAGCGACGGATCTGTCATGCGTTCAAGGCTATCGAACGGCTGAGGCGCGCCCGGGCGTCGCCGCCGGTTTCTGAGTCCCCCTCCGCTCGTGCTAATGTAAATCTTCGTTCGGCAACGAACATCCAACACCTGCGCGGGTGGCGGAATGGTAGACGCGCTACGTTGAGGTCGTAGTGCCCGTAAGGGCGTGGGGGTTCAAGTCCCCCTCCGCGCACAGAACGAAGAAGAGCCCCGATCCGGTTGGATCGGGGCTCTTCTTCTTTTCGTCGCGCGTGCGGATTCGTCGCGCGACGAAGTGCACGAGAACGATGCGGCCGGCGCCGGCGCGGTCTCAGACCGCGCCGACTCCGAACACCAGTCCGAGCACATAGGTGATGGCGGCGGCGCCGAAGCCGATCGCCAGCTGGCGCAGGGCGCGCCGCAGCGGCGGACCGCCTGACAGGATGCCGACCATCGCGCCCGTGGAGAGCAGCGCCACGCCCACCAGGACCAGGGCCACGACGACGGCCGTCGTCCCCTGCAGGCCGAAGATCCACGGCAGCACGGGAATGATCGCTCCTGATGCGAACAGCAGGAAGCTCGAGATGGCGGCCGTCCAGTCGCTTCCCACGATCTCATGATCGTCTCCCTGGGTGCGCACGGGTCCGGTCGTCGTCCGCTGAACGCCCGCGCGGGCGGCGGCCACGATCCGATGTGCGCGCCGCAGGGCCTCCTCCTGCTCCATGCCACGGGCGCGGTACACGAGGGCGAGCTCGTTCTCGTCGATGTCGAGATCGCCGGCGGAGGCCGCGGCATCCTCATTCGCCTCCGTGGCGGCCAGCAGCTCGCGCTGCGAGCGCACCGACACGAACTCCCCCGCGCCCATCGAGAGGGCGCCGGCGAGCAGTCCCGCGATGCCGCTGAACAGCACGAAGCCGGAGCTGACACCGGTCGCTCCGATGCCGAGCACGAGGGCGAGGTTGCTGACGAGACCGTCGTTCGCTCCGAACACCGCTGCGCGGAAGGAACCGGAGAGCCGTCTGCGTCCGCGCGCGGCGAGCCCTCTGACGACCTCGAAGTGCACCTTCTCGTCGGCGCGCATCGCCGGCGTCGCCCACTTCTCGGTGTCGTACGGCGATCGGGCCTCTGCGCTCTGCGCGAGGGCGAGGACGAAGATCGAGCCGAACCGCCCGGCCATCCAGCCGAGGGTGCGGGAGCGCAGACCGGCCTTCGGCAGACGTGCGGGTTCCGCGCCGAGCAGGTCGAGCCAGTGCTGCTCGTGTCGACGCTCGGCATCCGCGAGGCTGAGCAGGATCTCGCGCTCCTCACCGGTGCGTCTGGCGGCCAGCTTCTGGTACACGAGACCCTCGGCGCGCTCCTCCACGAGGTAGCGCGCCCAGCGGCGGCGGTCGGCGGTGGTGGGCTCTGCGGCAGCGGGGGCTGTCATGCTTTCCTCCAGGTCGGGACAACCGTTCCACGCTATCCGGGAGGGTGGCGGCAGCCCCTACTGAGGCGAGGATTGCCAGGATTTCGGGTTTCCGAAGGTCAGGAGCGCACGCGCTTGCGCAGCACCTCGATACGCGACTGGAGCTGCGTCACCGTGGCCTGAGCGACCGCGGGGCCGCCGCAGATGCGACGGAGCTCGGCGTGCACCGATCCGTGGGGCTCGCCTGTCTGGCGCGCGTAGAGGCCGACAAGGCTGTTCAGCAGCTGCCGCTGCTCTTTGAGAGTGCGATGCAGGGGCGCGGGGAGCGTCGTCGTCTTGAGCGGATCCGCCGTCGCCTCGCGCGTCTCCCGCAGACGTGACTGGCGCGCCTGGCGCTGCATCAGGAGCTCGTGCACGTGCTCCGGTTCGAGGAGCCCGGGGAATCCGATGAACTCCTCCTCCTCCGGAGTGCCGGGTTCGGCGAGCTGGCCGAACTCTTTGCCGTCGAAGACCACCCTGTCGAAGTGGGCGACCGAGGAGATCGCCTGATAGCTGAACTCCTGCGTCAGCGAATCGGAGGCGTCGTCCTCGCGGTTCGCGCTCTCCAGCAGCGAATCGTCGAGGCCGTCGGCATCCTTGTCCTGGCGATCGAGCGCGTGATCGCGCTGCTTCTCCAGCTCGTTGGCGAGCCCCATGAGCACAGGGACGTTCGGCAGGAAGACGCTCGCGGCCTCGCCCCGCCTGCGGGCTCGCACGAAGCGGCCGATCGCCTGCGCGAAGAACAGCGGTGTGGAGGATGACGTGGCGTACACGCCGACCGCGAGGCGAGGCACGTCCACGCCCTCCGACACCATGCGGACGGCGACCATCCAGCGCTCGTCGGTGGCGGAGAACTTCTCGATCCGCTCGGACGCGGAGGCGTCGTCCGACAGCACGATCGTCGGCTGCCGACCCGTGATGCTGTGGAGGATCTTCGCGTAAGCGCGCGCGACGGTCTGATCCGTCGCGAGCACGAGACCGCCCGCGTCGGGGATGTGGTGCCTGATCTCGGTGAGACGACGATCCGCGGCCGACAGCACCGCGGGCATCCACGAGCCCTCCGGATCGAGAGCGGTGCGCCAGGCCTGGGAGTTGACGTCCTTGGTGTTGTCCTGCCCGAGGTGCGCCTCGAGCTCATCCCCCGCGCTCGTGCGCCAGCGCATCTTGCCCGCGTACATGTGGAACAGCACCGGCCGCACGACGCCATCGGCCAGGGCGCGCCCGTACCCGTAGCTGTAGTCGGTGCTCGAGATGCGGGCTCCGGACTCGTCGGGCAGGTACTCGACGAACGGGATCGGAGCGGTGTCGCTGCGGAACGGAGTACCCGACAGCAGCAGGCGGCGCTTCGCTGGTCCGTAGGCGTCGCGGATCGCGTCGCCCCAGCTCAGCGCGTCGCCGCCGTGGTGCACCTCGTCGAGGATCACCAGGGTCTTCGCGTCTTCGGTCAGATGCCGGTGCACGGAGGACTTCGCGGCCACCTGCGCGTAGGTCACCACGACGCCGTGATAGTGCCGCGCCGGCGCCCAGTGGCTGTTCTTGAAGTGCGGATCGAGCCGGATGTGCACGCGCGCCGCGGCGTCGGCCCACTGTGTCTTGAGATGCTCCGTCGGCGCCACGACGATGATCCGGTTGACCTCGCCGATGCGCATGAGCTCGACCGCGAGGGTGAGGGCGAAGGTCGTCTTGCCTGCGCCCGGCGTCGCGGCGACGAGGAAGTCCCGCTGATCCGCCTGGAAGTACTGCTCCAGCGCCTCCTGCTGCCAGGCCCGCAGCTTGTTCGCGGTACCCCACGGGGCGCGCTGAGGAAAGGAGGGGGAAAGCATCCCTTCAACGATAACGCCGCCTCCGACACTCGACGCGCGCCCGCCGTGGCGAGCGATTGCCGGGTAGGCTCGGACACTGCGCCGCCGCGATCAATGGACGGCGCTCGTTCGCGAAGGAGAGCTGGATGACAGACCAGGATTCGACTCGGACCCCCTACGTGGCCAACGAGACCTCGCATCCGTGGCGGCGCTTCGTCGCCGTGGGCGACTCGTTCACCGAAGGCATCGGCGATCCCGATCCCTCGGTGCCCGGGGGCCACCGGGGCTGGGCGGATCGCGTAGCCGCTGTGCTCTCCGAGCAGGTCGACGACTTCGCCTACGCGAACCTCGCCGTGCGCGGGAAGCTCATCGCGCAGATCGTCGAGGACCAAATCGAGCCCGCCGTCGCGCTGCGACCCGATCTCATCTCGATCTGCGCCGGCGGCAACGATGTGATCCGCCCCGGCACCGATCCCGACGCGATCGCGGTGCAGCTGGAGGACGCCGTCACACGTCTGGCGTCGACGGGCGCGGCGATCGTCCTGTTCACGGGCATCGACACCGGCTTCACCCCCGTGTTCCGCCCGTTCCGAGGCAAGGTCGCCATCTACAACGAGAACGTCCGCGCGATCGCCGACCGCCACGACTGCATCGTCGCCGATCAGTGGGCGCTCAAGGTCGTCCAGGACATGCGCTTCTTCGACGACGACCGACTGCACTACAACGCACTGGGTCATCACGAGGTGGCCCGGATGGTGCTCCGTGCGCTGAACGTGCCCAACGACCTCGAGGCCATGCAGCCAGAGCCGCTTCCGGTGCGCACCTGGCGCGAGGCCAGGGCCGAAGATCTCGGCTGGGCGCGCGAGCACCTGGTGCCCTGGGTGCTCCGTCGCCTGCGCCACCAGTCGTCCGGCGACCACGTCGAGGCGAAGCGGCCGGAGCCGGCGCCTTTCCTCCGCCGCGAGGACTAGGGCTTCATCGCCCACAGTGCGACGGCGGCCGCAGCGGCGACGTTGAGCGAATCCACACCGCCCGTCATCGGGATGGTCACGATCGCGTCGGCGCTCGCGAGCGCATCGGCGGAGAGCCCCTCCCCCTCCGAGCCCATCATGAGCGCCACCCTCTCCGGGCGGTTCTTGGCGTAGGCGTCGAGAGACACGGCGTCGTCCCGAAGCGCGAGCGCGGCCAGACGGATGTCCGCTGCCCGCAGGTCGGCGACCGCGGCGTCCCAGTCCGTGATGCGGGTCCACGGCACCTGGAAGACCGTCCCCATGCTGACGCGCACGCTCCGACGGTAGAGCGGGTCCGCGCAGCGCGGCGACACGAGCACGGCATCCGCTCCGAGCCCCGCCGCCGCACGGAACGCCGCGCCGATGTTGGTGTGGTCGCCGATCCCCTCGAGGATCAGAACGAGCGAGGCGCCCGCCACGACGTCGGCGACAGGGCGCAGCTGCGGCCTGTGCATGGAGGCCAGAGCTCCACGGTGCACCGCGAACCCCGTCACCGCCTCGGCCACCTCATCCGGGACGACGTAGCCCGGGACGTCGTGCTCCGAGAGGAGGGAGCGGATGCCGTCGACCCATCGCCGCTGCGCCATCACGGAGCGCGGGCGATGGCCGGCACGTACCGCGCGCTCGATGACCTTCGCGGACTCGGCGATGTACAGGCCGCCCGCCGGCTCGGACACCGCCCGCAGCGCCGTGTCCGTGAGGGCGCGGAAGTCGTCCAGTCGGGGGTCCGCTGCGGAGGTGACGTCGATGAGTTCCATAGACCTCCACTGTGGCACGTGCGACGCCGTCGCCTCCGCCGAGCGTCGTAGACTCGCACAGGGAGGTTCCGTGACCGCGATGACCGATACCGAGCTGCATGCCCGGATCACTCAGGCAGCCGATCTCCTCCGGGGCCGGAAGGTCGCGCTCCTCACCGGAGCGGGCATCTCCACGGACTCGGGCATCCCCGCGTACCGTGGCGAGGGCGCCCGCACCCGCGCCGATCCCATGACCATCCAGCGCTATCTCGGCGACGAAGCCGCACGCAGACGCTACTGGGTGGGCGGTCATCTCGGCTGGCGGGCCTTCGCGCAGGCCCAGCCGAACGCGGGCCACATCGCCCTCGCCGAACTGGAATCCGGCGGCGTCGTGAGCGGCATCATCACGCAGAACGTCGACGGCCTGCATCTGCGCGCCGGCAGCTCGCACGTGATCGAGGTGCACGGGACGATGCGCCGGGTGACGTGCCTGCACTGCGGCCAGGTCTTCGACCGCCGCGACATCGCCGTGCAGATCGAGGAGAGCAATCCCTGGATCGCCGTGCCGGAGAACGTCCTGCTCGCTCCCGACGGCGACGTCCTCCCGGAGACCACGGAAGGCTTCGTGGTGCCGGTGTGCACGGTGTGCGGCGGGATGCTCAAGCCCGACGTCGTCTTCTTCGGAGAGTTCGTCCCGCAGGACAGGTTCAAGGCGGCCGAATCGCTGCTGCGCGCCAGCTCCGCGATGATCGTCGCCGGCTCCTCCCTCGTCGTGAACTCCGGCGTCCGCCTGGTGGAGCGCGCACGTCGCCGCGGCATCCCTCTCGTCATCGTCAACCACGAGCCCACCCGTGCCGATTCGTGGGCGGACATCACGCTCGCGGCGGGCACGAGCGTCGTGCTCCCCGCCATCCAGGAGCTTCTGCTGTGACCCTCATCACCCTCGTCCGCCACGGTCAGACCGACTGGAACCTGGAGAAGCGCATCCAGGGATCCACCGACATCCCGCTCAACGAGAGCGGACGCGGGGATGCCCGGTGGGCGGCGTCGCAGCTCGGCGCGACCACGCATCACGCGATCTACGCCAGCCCGCTGCTGCGCGCCCGTGAGACCGCGGAGATCATCGCCGCCGAGCTGGCCCTCCCCGCTCCCGCGCTCGTGCCCGATCTCCGCGAGAGGGAGTTCGGCGAGGGCGAGGGGATGCTGGTGCCCGACTACATCGCCTCCTACGGAGACTGGCACGCCGAGGTGCCAGGGGCCGAGACCCTCGACGAGGTCGGGGTCCGCGCTCTGGCGGCCCTGCATCGGATCGCGCGCGAAGCCCGTCGTCGTTCCGCCCCGGTGGCGGAGTCCCTCATCGTGGTCTCGCACGGCGGCGTGATCCGCTCGCTGATCGACCACGTCTCCGGCGGCACGCTGCCCCGGGAAGGAGAGGTGCTCGCGAACGGCTCAATCCACCGCTTCGAGGCGTCACCCGGGTCGCTGCGCCTGCTCGAGCAGGCCTACGTCCTCTGAGTCATGGACGTCGACGAGACGACGGAATGGCTCAGCCGCAGCCGGGTCGCCTTCGACGCGGTCGATCCGGACGACGTCCCGGACGAGCAGCTGGAACCGCTTCTGTCCTTCGTCGGCGACGCACGCGTCGTCGCTCTCGGCGAATCGATGCACCGCACGCACGAGTTCCTCGCCTGGCGGAACAGGCTGCTGCGATTCCTCGTCGAGCGGGCGGGGTTCACGGCGATCGTTCTGGAGAGCGGCGTCGTCGAAGGGCTCATGGTCGATGACTGGGTGCGCTCCGGCGAAGGGCGTCTGCGCGACGTCCTGAACGACGGCGTCACCTACCACTTCGGCAAGTGCCAGGAGACGCAGGACCTCGTCGTGTGGCTGCGCGAGAAGACGGTCGCCGGTGCGCCGCTGCGCTTCTACGGGATGGACGTGCCCGACTCGGCATCCTCATCGCTTCCGGCTGTGCAGCACGTGGTCACGTTCCTGGACTCCGCGGATCCGCACTACGCCCGGCACGTGCGCGACATCCTGCTGCCCGAGTTCGAGTATCTGCCCGCCGACCGCTCCGGCCTCGCGAGAGCGGCCACCGCCCTGCACGCCTACCTGGGTCTCGCCGAGGAACGGCGCCGCGCGATGACCTCGGCGATCTCGGGCATGACGGAGCGGGTCAGAGCTCGGAGGACCGACTACGTGCAGGCGGGAGCCGATGCCGACGTGGTCGACGTCGCCGTGCGGACCGCGGAGCTCGCACGGAGCACCGACGCCTTCCTCGCGGCGATGGCGGAGGGAGCGTCACGCACCTGGGCGCCAGCGAACATCCGCGATTCGGCGATGGCCGACGCGGTCGAGTGGGTCCTGCAGCGGGAGGAGCGCGTGGTCCTGTTCGCGGCGAACGGGCATGTCCGCACGACGCCCTACCTCGCGCCGCCGTTCGTGACCGAGCCTCTCGCGACCGTGGGCACGCATCTCCGCGGACGCCTTGGCGACGACCTGCGCGTCATCGGCACGACGTTCGGCGGTGGTGCCGCGTGGCTGCACCGCCCCGCTCCGACAGACGCCCGCGGGCATTCCACGCCCTTCGTGCAGCAGCTGGATCGGCCGCGCGCGGAGACGCTCGACGCACTGCTGAGCACGCGCGTGGAAGGGTCGTTCTTCGTCGACCTCGCCGGGGCTCCCGCCTCCGTCGACCTCGTGACGGGCACACACAACGGACCCGAGGTCGAGCTCGCAGACGTCCGCGCGTCCTACGACGGGATCCTGCACGTCGACCGCATCAGCCCGTGGCACACCTGGATCGACGAGCGTGGACTCTGGCGGTGATCAGCCGGCCCGGTCGATCACTGAGCGGGCGTGCCGGAGCACCGGCTCATCGATCATGCGGCCCTGGAAGCGGAACACGCCCCGCTCGCTCTCGGCCGCGGCGATCACCGCATGCGCCCAGTCGACCGTCGCGGCATCGGGACGGTACGCGTCCCTGATGGTGGCGACCTGCGAGGGGTGGATGCACGCGGTGGCGCGGAACCCGGATGCTGCGGCATCCGCTGCCTCTCGAGCGAGGGCCGGCAGGTCGTCGATCGCGATGTGCACGGCGTCGACGGCGGCCTTGCCCTGCGCTCCCGCCTCCAGCAGCACACGGGAGCGGGCATAGCGGGCGATGTCGCGGTAGCCGCCATCGGGCGTCCTGCTGGACGTGCCGCCGAGGGAGGCGACCAGGTCCTCCGCGCCCCACATCATCGCGACCACTCGCGGATGCGCGGCGATGCGATCCGCCGCATGAATCCCTCGGGCGGTCTCGCACAGGGCGATGAGGGAGTAGCGCTCGTCGAAGGCGTGGAGGCGCTCGGGATCCTCCGTCTTGGCGACCATCACGGTGCGGAAGTCCGTCTGAGCGAGGGTGGCGAGGTCGGAGACGAACGCCTCGGTGTCCGGAGCGTTCACCCTGACGATGACGCGGTCGGGGTCGAGGTCGGCGTCGATCAGGTTGCCCCGTGCCATCGCCTTCGCCTCGGGGAGGACCGCGTCCTCCAGATCGAGGATGACGGCGTCCGCCTTCTCCAGTGCACCGCGGAACCGTTCAGGGCGATCGGCGGGGCAGAACAGCAGCGCGGGTCCGAGATCGAAGGTCATCGGTTCTCCTCCTCGGGGCGGCAGCGGACGAGGACCGTCCTGCTCGCGGTCGCGACGACGGCGCCGTCCTGGTTGCGCCCGGTGTGGGAGATCGTGACGATCCCCTGACCGGGGCGGGACGACGACGGTCGCTTCGCGACGATCGTGCTCTCGGTGTACAGCGTGTCCCCCGCGAACAGCGGATGCGGGAACGCGATGTCGCCGAGACCGAGCTGGGCCACCAGGGTCCCCTGCGTGAGCTGGGCGACGGATGCTCCCACCATGGTCGACAGGGTCCACATGGAGTTCATCAGCCGCTGGCCGAACTCCTGGGTCTGCGCGAACGCGGCATCCAGATGCAGCGCCTGCGTGTTCATGGTGAGGGTCGTGAAGAGCACGTTGTCGGCTTCGGTCGCCGTGCGCCCCGGCCGATGCAGATAGCGGGCGTCGACCTCGAACTCCTCGAAGTAGAGACCTCGCTGGATGATGTCCCGTACGGTCACGTCGCCGTCCTCCCGTCGGTCAGTGCGTCTGGCATGCTGTCACGCTACCCGGCGAGACCCAGTGCCCTGGCGATGACGAGCAGCTGCACCTCGGTCGTCCCCTCGCCGATCTCGAGGATCTTCGAGTCGCGGTAGTGCCGTGCCACGGGGAACTCGTTCATGAAGCCGTTGCCGCCGAAGATCTGCGTCGCGTCGCGCGCGTTGTCCATCGCGGCTTCTCCCGCGACGAGCTTGGCGATCGCCGCCTGTTCGGCGAAGGGCTTCCCCGCATCGCGCAGTCGGGCCGCGTGGTGCCACGCGAGACGGGCGGTGTGCACACGTGCGCGCATGCGTGCGAGCGTGAACTGCGCGTTCTGCCGGGTGCTCAGGGCGCTGCCGAAGATCGTGCGGCTCTTCGCGTAGTCGACGGCCGCTTCGAGACACCCCTCCGCGGCACCGGTCGAGAGGGCCGCGATGGCGATGCGTCCCTCATCGAGGATGCTGAGGAAGTTGCGGAACCCGCTCCCCCGCTCGCCGAGCAGGTTGCCCGCGGGCACGCGCACCCCGGAGAAGGTGAGCGGGTGGGTGTCTGAGGCGTTCCAGCCGACCTTGTCGTAGGGCGCTTCGACGGTGAACCCCGGCGTCCCGTTGGGCACGATGATCGTGGAGATCTCCTTGCGCCCGCCCTCGTTCCCGGTGACGGCGGTGACGGTGACGAATCGCGTGATGGGCGTGCCGGAGTTCGTGATGAACTGCTTGGTCCCGTCGATCACCCACTCATCGCCGTCGAGGCGGGCGGTGGTGCGCGTGGCGCCCGCGTCGCTCCCCGCCTCCGGCTCGGTCAGACCGAACCCGGCGAGGGCGCGGCCGGCCAGCAGATCGGGCAGCAGATCACGCTTCTGCTCCTCGGTGCCGAATCGGAACACCGGCATCGCTCCGAGGCTGACGCCGGCTTCCAGGGTGATGGCGATGGACTGATCGACCCGCCCGAGCGCCTCGATCGCGATGCCCAGAGCGAAGTAGTCTCCGCCCTGACCGCCGTGCTCCTCCGGGAACGGCAGGCCGAACAGCCCCAGCTCGCCCATCTGCGCCACGACGTCCATCGGAAGCGTGTGCGTGCGGTCGGCCTCGTAGGACTGCGGCGCGACGACGGTCTCGGCGAACTCCCGGACCATGGCGGCGAGCTCGCGCTCGTCCTCGTTCAGATCTTCACTCATCGGATCTCCTCTGCGGCCCCGTCGTGGGGACTCGTCGTCACGCGGGCGACCGGTTGGTCGCACCGCACCTGATCGCCCACGGCGACCAGAAGATGCACCGTGCCGTCGTGCGGCGCGAGCACCGGGTGCTCCATCTTCATCGCCTCGATCGACAGCAGCGGCGTGCCGGCGGCGACGTGCTCCCCGTCGGCGACGTGCACCGCCACGACACTGCCCGGCATGGGGGCGCGGCCTTCGGGCTCTGTGGCGACGGCGGCCCGCTGCGCTGTCGCGAGGCGTCGCCGCATCCGTGCTCGACGATCGAGGGGACGAAGACGCATCGTGCGGCCGCCCTCGGCGACCCAGACCGCGCCGTCGGCATCGAGCGCCGTCGGCAGCTGCGACGGCGTCCCCGATTCGGACTCGACCAGCGCGTCGTCATCCGTGAGGAACGCCACGTCTGCGGCAGCCCTTTCCGTGAGGGCGGTCCAGACGGCGCCCGCGTCGGAGACGGTCGGCGAGCTCTCCTGCACGCAGGCCCTCGCGCTGGTGAGCATGCGCGCAGAGGGAGAGGGCACAGGCAGCGGCAGGAGGGTCTCGATGAGCCCGGTGTCGAGATCGCCGGAGATGACCCTCTCGTTTCGGCACAGCGTCCGGAGGAAGTCGATGTTGGTGTCGACGCCGAGCACGACCGTCCGGCTCAGCGCCTCATCCAGTCGGCGCAGCGCCGTGACCCTGTCGGCGGCGAGGGCGATGACCTTCGCGATCATCGGATCGTAGAATCCGGTGACCTCGCTTCCGGTCTCGATCGCGGCGTCGACCCGCACACCCTGCGGCGGATCGAAGAGCAGCACCCGTCCGGTGGACGGCAGGAAGCCCCGCTCCGGAGATTCCGCATAGATCCGGGCCTCGACCGCGTGTCCGTGGACACGGGGCACCGGGTCGAGTCGTCCCCCGGCCGCGACGCGGAGCTGCAGCGCGACGAGATCGAGTCCGGTGACCTCCTCGGTCACGGGATGCTCGACCTGGAGACGCGTGTTCATCTCGATGAAGAAGACCTCATCGGGCTCATCCGCGTCGATGAGGAACTCGACCGTTCCGGCGCCGACGTAGGAGACGCTCTCCGCGGCCCGCACTGCCGCGGCGAGCAGCCTCTCGCGGGTCTCGGCGGGCATGCCTGCGGACGGCGCCTCCTCGATCACCTTCTGATGCCGGCGCTGCAGCGTGCACTCCCGCTCGCCGAGCGCCAGCACGGTGCCGTGCTCGTCGCCGAACACCTGCACCTCGATGTGCCGAGGGCGGCGGATCAAGCGTTCGAGGACGAGCGAGTCGTCTCCGAACGCGGACGCGGCGACCCTGCGCGCGGACGCGAGGGCCGCGGTGAGCGCGGAGGCGTCGGCGACGACCTCCATGCCCTTCCCTCCCCCGCCCGCGCTGGGCTTGACGAGGATCGGGAACCCGATCCGCTCCGCCTCCTCGGCGATCTCGACGTCGGAGAGACCCGTGGCGTCGAAGCCGGGGACGACGGGCACGCCGTATCGCGTCACGTGCTCACGCGCCCTGGCCTTGTCTCCCATGATCTGCAGCGCCTCGACCGAGGGGCCGATGAAGGTGATGCCGCTCTCTGCACAGGCTTCGGCGAGACCGACGCTCTCGGAGAGGAATCCGTAACCAGGGTGTATCGCCTGGGCTCCCGACGTCCGTGCGGCCGCGATGACGGCGTCGATGTCGAGGTACGACTCCGCGGCGGGTGCAGGGCCGACCCGCACGGCCGCGTCGGCCTCGCGGACGTGCGGCGACTGCTCGTCCGCATCGCTGTAGACCGCGACGCTGCGGATGCCGAGCTCGCGCAGGGTGCGGATGACACGGCGTGCGATCTCGCCGCGGTTGGCGACGAGGACGGTGTGGAAGAGGTGGTCGCTCATGAGTCTCACATCCGGAAGACGCCGAAGCGCGGTTCGGGCAGCGGGCTGCGTGACACGACGTCCAGGGCGAGGCCGAGGAGGTCGCGGGTGTTCTCGGGATCGATGATGCCGTCGTCCCACAGGCGGGCCGTGGCGTAATACGGCTCGCCCTGCTGTTCGTACTGGTCGCGGATCGGCGCCTCGAACCCGGAGCGCTCCTCCTGGCTCCACGACTCCCCCCGAGCGGTCAGCTGATCCTCCTTGACGGTCGCGAGCACGGATGCCGCCTGTGCTCCGCCCATCACGGAGATCCGGCTCGCCGGCCACGTCCACAGGAAGCGCGGCGAGTAGGCACGCCCGCACATCGAGTAGTTGCCCGCCCCGAAGGAGCCGCCGATGATGACGGTGAGCTTCGGCACCCGGGTGCTCGCGACGGCGGTGACCATCTTGGCCCCGTCCTTCGCGATGCCCCCGGCTTCGGCATCCGACCCCACCATGAAGCCCGAGATGTTCTGCAGGAAGAGCAGAGGGATGCCGCGCTGATCGCACAGCTCGATGAAGTGCGCGCCCTTGAGGGCGGACTCGCTGAAGAGCACGCCGTTGTTCGCGACGATGCCGACGGGATGACCGTGCAGTCGGGCGAACCCGGTGACGAGCGTGGTTCCGTACTCGGATTTGAACTCCCGGAAGGTGTCCGCGTCGATGAGGCGGTCGATCACCGCGTGCACGTCGTAGGCGGCGTTCACGTCGACGGGGACGACCTCGTACAGGGAGGACGTCTCCGCCGGATCACGACTCGGCACGATCTCCCAGGCCGGAGCGTGCGGGGCAGGCAGGGTGGAGACGATGTCGCGAAGGATCTCCAGCGCATGCTCGTCGTCTTCGGCGAGGTGGTCGACGACGCCGCTGCGCCGAGCGTGCAGCTCTCCTCCGCCCAGCTCCTCGGCGCTGACGACCTCGCCGATCGCGGCCTTCACCAGCGGCGGACCGCCGAGGAAGATCGTGCCCTGTCCGCGGACGATCACCGTCTCGTCGCTCATCGCGGGGACATAGGCTCCGCCCGCCGTGCACGAGCCGAGCACGGCCGCCAGCTGCGGGATCCCGGCGGCCGACATGCGCGCCTGGTTGAAGAAGATGCGGCCGAAGTGGTCGCGGTCGGGGAACACCTCGTCCTGCTTGGGGAGGAATGCGCCTCCGGAGTCGACGAGGTAGAGACAGGGCAGCCTGTTCTCCAGAGCGATCTCCTGCGCGCGCAGGTGCTTCTTCACGGTCAGCGGGTAGTAGGTGCCGCCCTTGACGGTGGCATCGTTGCAGACGACCATCACGTGACGCCCGTGCACGAGTCCTATGCCGGCGATCACCCCGGCTCCCGGCGCCTCTCCCCCGTAGAGACCGTCTGCCGCGAGGGGCGCGACCTCGATGAATGGGCTCCCTTCGTCGAGCAGCCGCGCGACACGGTCTCGCGGCAGGAGCTTTCCGCGCGAGAGATGACGCGCACGCGACGCCTCCGGGCCGCCGAGCGCCGCGGCGGCGAGCCGCTCGCGCAGCTCCTCGGCCAGGGACTCCTGGGTCATCTGCATCGTGACGTCCTCCTCGACCCACGCGAGCGTGCGACACACGGTGGCGCGCCGCACGCATTCTCGGTTAGTGTTCACTAACCCGATGATTCAGGTTAGCGAGGATTAACTGAGATGACAAGCCCGCTCACCGCCCGAGACCGTGCCAAGGCCGAGCGCTCCGATGCGATCCTCCGCGAGGCGGCGCAGCTGTTCGCCGCACGCGGCTACAACGGCGTGAGCCTCGAGGACATCGGGGCGGCCGTCGGCGTGTCAGGGCCGGCCGTCTACCGACACTTCGCCGGAAAGCAGGCGCTGCTCGGAGCCGTCCTCGTGAAGGTCAGCCAGGACCTCGTCTCCGGCGGCACACGGGTCTCCGAGGAGGCCGACGACAGTGAGGAGCGGATGCGCGCGCTGATCGGCTTCCACGTCGAGTTCGCGTTGGGGAACGCCGAGGTCATCCGCGTGCAGGATCGAGATGTCGCTCATCTCGCCGAGTCCGACCACGCCGACGTGCGTCGACTGCAGCGTTCGTACATCGAACTGTGGATGGAGGCGCTGCGTCCCCTCGTCGACACGTCGTCCGATGAGCTCCGCCTACGGGTGCAGGCGTGCTTCGGACTGATCAACTCGACGCCGCACTCCACCCGCTCGGCGGCGAGAAGCCACTCCGCCACCGCATCCGTCCTGGCCGCGATGGCGGAGGCCGCTCTCCGCGCGACTACCTGAGCAGCATCGCCCTCCCCGGTTCCTCGAGGATGTCGGCGACCTCCTTGAGGAACCGCGCTCCCTCCGCGCCGTCGACGAGGCGGTGATCGAACGACAGGCTCAGCGTCATCATCTGGCGCAGCGCGATCTCGCCGCGGTACTCCCACGGCTGACGGCGCACGGCGCCGACGGCGAGGATGCCCGACTGGCCAGGGGGAAGGATCGGCGTCCCGGCATCCACTCCGAACACGCCGATGTTCGAGATCGAGAAGGTCCCGCCGGCGAGCTCGGCCGGGGACGTCTTCCCCGAACGGGCGGTCTCCGCGAGGGCTTTCAGCGCGTCGGCGAGCTCGGTCAGCGTCAGGCGCTCCGCGTCCCTGATGTTCGGGACGATGAGGCCCCGCTCGGTCGCAGCGGCTATGCCGAGATCGACGTAGTTGCGCTGCACGATCTCGCCCGCGGCCTCGTCCCACCGCGAGTTGAGCCCTCGGTTCCGCCCGAGCGCCAGGCAGACGGCCTTCGCGATCACGGCCAGGGGGCCGATCCTGTGCGCGGCCAGGGAACGGTCCTCCCGCAGCGACGCGAGAAGATCCATCGTCGCGGTGACGTCGACGGTGTGGAACACCGTGACGTGCGGAGCCGTGAACGCGCTCTCGACCATCGCAGCCGCCGTGTGCTTGCGCACGCCGCGGATGGGGATCCGGAGTTCGCGGTCATCGTCAGCCAGGGCCGCAGCGGTGAGCGGAGCCGACACGGTCGTCTCCGCCTCCTCCGCGCGGATGCCCGCGCGCTGCGCGAACTCGTCGATGTCATCACGGGTGATGACGCGGTCGCCCACGACGGCGGACACCAGGACGAGGTCGACGCCGAGCCTCTTGGCATAGGCGCGCACGGGCGGCGTCGACCGAGGACGCTCGATCACGGTCTCGACGCTCGCGCTGGGCCGCGCATCGTGCGGTGCGGCCTCAAGAACGGCGGTGTCCGCGGTCGTCGACGGGCTTCCGACCCGACGGGCACGCCGAGCGGGACGTCCTGAGCGAGCCGGTGCTGCGCCGTAGCCGACGAGGTTCGGCTGCGCCTTCTCCTCGGCATCCGATGCCCCCGCGGGAGGTGTCTCCTCCGCGCCCGCGACATCGAAGGCGATCAGCGGTGCGCCGACGGCGACGGTCTCCCCCGCCTCGGCGTGCAGCGCCGAGACGACGCCCTCGTACGGCGACGGCAGTTCGACGATGGCCTTGGCGGTCTCGACCTCGGCGAGGTTCTGATTCAACGCCACGCTGTCGCCAGGCGCGACGAGCCACTGGACCACCTCGGCCTCGGTGAGCCCCTCTCCCAGGTCGGGCAGGCGGAACTCGGCGATCATGCGTCGGCCCCCGTCAGGCTGTGCGGGCGATCGAGCACGCGGTCGACTGCGTCGAGAAGTCGATCGAGGTCGGGCAGGTGGTACTTCTCCAGCTTCGCGGGCGGATAGGGCACATCGTGACCCGTCACGCGCAACGGGGCGGATTCGAGGTACTCGAAGCAGCGCTCCGTGATGCTCGCGATGACCTCGGCGGCGACCCCCGCCTCGCGAGAGGCCTCGTGCGCGACGACGACGCGACCCGTCTTGCGGACGGATGCCGCGACCGAGTCGTAGTCGACGGGCGACAGGGAGCGCAGATCGATGACCTCCAGGGAGATCCCTTCGTCCTCCGCGGCCTCCGCCGCCTGCAGTGCCGTCGTCACCATGGCGCCGTAGGTGATGAGCGTGGCATCGGTCCCCTCACGCACGACGCGGGCAAGCCCCATCGGCGGCGCATCGGCGAGCGGCGCCTCGAGATCGACCTCGCCCTTGTGGTGGTAGAGCCGCTTGGGCTCGAAGAAGATCACGGGATCGTCGCTGGCGATCGCCTGTCGAAGGCTGCGGTAGGCGTCCTCGGGGTTCGAGACGGCGACCACGCGGAGACCCGCGGTGTGCACGAAGTACGCCTCGGGCGATTCCGAGTGGTGTTCTGCCGCTCCGATGCCGCCGGCCCAGGGGATGCGGATCGTGATCGGCATCTTCACCCTGCCCTGCGTGCGGTAGTGCAGCTTCGCGACCTGAGCCACGATCTGGTCGAACGCCGGGTACACGAAGCCGTCGAACTGGATCTCGACGACCGGTCGATAGCCGCGGAACGCGAGGCCGACCGCGGCACCGACGATCCCCGACTCCGCGAGAGGAGTGTCGATGACCCGCTTCGCGCCGAACTCGTCGAGGAGCCCGTCCGTGATCCGGAAGACGCCGCCCAGCTTGCCGATGTCCTCTCCGAGGAGGACGACGCGATCGTCGTCGCGCATCGCCTGCCGGAGACCCGCGCCGAGGGCCTTGCCCAGGGTGAGCTCGGTCATGATCACACCTCGCCGTCGAACGACGCGAGGTACGCGGCGTACTCGTCGCGCTGGCGATCGAGTCCCGTGTGCGGCTCGGCGTACACGCCGTCGAACACCGCGAGCGGAGGACGCGTGACCATGCCGAGGCACGCGGCGCGCATCTCCTTGGCCACGGCATCCGCCGCAGCCTGGGTCTCTGCCACATGCACGTCGCTCAGCTCTCCGCGCGCTCGCAGATGGGCTTCGAGACGGGAGATCGGGTCACGGCGGCGCCACGATTCGAGCTCGGCCTCGTCGCGGTAGCGCGTCGGGTCGTCGGCCGTGGTGTGCGGGCCCATCCGATACGTGACCGCCTCGATGTAGGCCGGCCCCTTGCCCGAGCGCGCGTGCTCCAGCGCCCAGCGCATGGCGGCCATGCAGGCGAGGACGTCGTTGCCGTCGACGCGGAGGCTCGGGATGCCGAAGCCCGGTGCGCGACCGGCGATCGGGAACTGCGACTGCACGGCGACGGGCTCGGAGATCGCCCAGTGGTTGTTCTGGCACACGAAGACCACGGGAGCGCGGTACGAGGCGGCGAAGATCATCGCCTCGTTCACATCCCCCTGGCTGGTCGCACCGTCGCCGAAGTAGGTCACGGCGACCTCGTCCGCCTCGTCGTGCTGGATCCCGAGCGCATAACCGACGGCGTGCAGGGTCTGCGCGCCGATGATGATCTGCAGCGGCGCCACGCGCAGCGCTGCCGGGTCGTGCCCGGCTCCCTCTTCGCCGCGCCACATGCGGACGTAGTCTCCCGGCTGGGCTCCTCGCGCGTAGATCACGCCGGTCTCGCGGTAGCTCGGAAACACGTAGTCCTGCGGCGCGAGCGCACGAGCCGTGCCGATCTGCGTCGCCTCCTGCCCGTTGCAGGGCGCCCAGAGACCGAGCTGGCCCTGGCGCTGGAGCGCGACGCCCTCGGCGTCGATGCGACGGAGGACGACCATGTCGCGGTGCAGGGCGCGCAGCTGCTCGGCATCCACATCGGCCACATAGGGGTCGAGCTGGGCGTTCGCGATGCGCGTGCCGTCGGGGCCGAGGATGCGCTCGGAGAGCTCGAGATCCTGCGCTGCGTCCGCGATGGGCGTGAGTTGCGGTGACATCATCGTCCTCCTCTGTCGTGGCTGCCCTCGTGGGGCTCTGCACGTCGGTCATCGGCAGCTCCGCCGATGACCTGAGCGTACGTCTGTTCAACACGACGCTCAAGCAATTGCGAGGCTGTTGAGCATGTTGCTAAATCCGGGTCGATACGAGACTGCTACTCTTTGGCACTATGCCTGGACTTGACCGCATCGATCTGGAACTCCTCGCCGCCCTCGCCGACGACCCGCGCATCACGATCGTCGCGCTCGCCGAGAATCTCGGCCTCTCGCGCAACACCATCCAGGCGCGCATGGCGCGGCTGGAGCAGACCGGGGTGTTCCTCTCGTACGAACGGTCCTTCTCCCCCGACGTCCTCGGATTCCCCCTGCAGGCGTTCGTGAGCATCGGCGTCAGGCAGACCGAGCTGCCGCGCATCATCAACGAGCTCGCGCGCATCCCCGAGGTGGTCCAGGCCCACGGCCTGAGCGGCTCGATCGATCTGCTGGCCAGGGTGGCCTGCCGCGACGCGCGTCACCTGTTCGACACGGACGCGCGCATCCTCTCGATCGACGGCGTCGAACGGACGGAGACGTCACTCGCCATGGGCGAGGTCATCCCCTTCCGGGTGGCAGGGCTCATCGGCCTCGCGCGACGGGAATCCTGAGGAAGCGACGGATCGCGCCGGCGGCCTCGGCCGGCGTCTCGTAGTGGATGAGGTGCCCGACATGGGCGATCTCGACCAGTTCCGCATCGTCGAACAGCGTCGCGAGCACGCGCTCCGCCTCGATCGGCGTGATGTCGTCGCGGTCGGCCGCGATCAGCAGCGTCGGCACGTGGATCTTCGGGGCGAACTCCCGTACGTCATGCGAGACGCTCGCGACGAACGCGTCGCGCAGCACGTCACGATCTGCGAACCGTGAGAAGTACGTGTCGTGCTGGTCGTGGATGAACCTGCGGAGCTCCGGATCCTGCGTCTTCGCCATCGTGACGCTCATGATGCGGACGATCGCACGGTTCCGCAGCAGAGCCGTGCCCAGCGTCTCCGGCAGGCGCGCACCCATCGCGTAGTAGAAGACGGCGAGCCGGGTCATCAGCCCCTTGGGCCCCTCGAGGGCGGGGGCGCCGATCGGATTGATCAGGATCAGCCGGGGCGTATCGAGGCCGGACGCGATCGCGGCCGACACGACGATCGATCCGAACGAGTGCCCGAGGATGACGGCACCAGGAGCGACCGCGGCGGCGAACTCGATGAGCCAGGACGCGTACTCGTCGAGGTCGTACGTGCGCCCTGGCACCGGTGCGCTCTCGCCGAAGCCGGGGAGGTCAGGGGCGATGATCCGCGCCTCCGGGAGGAAGGCGAGCACCGGCTCCAGGCCGTGGTGATCTCCGCGGAAGCCGTGCACGGCGATGACGGTCGTCTCGGCATCGGCCGCTCCGTACTCCCAGTACGCGGTGACGCCGTCGCGGACCTCGACCTCGTGACGCTCCACCGGAAGGCGGCGGAGTCGTTCGGCGTAGGGCGAGGATGCGGTCATGATCCGAGTCTACGGAGTCGCCGTGCGCCTTCCTGGCAATGTCCGAGGCCGCGCCTACCGTGAGGGCATGCCCGCAGATCCCGCACTCCCGACGTGGCTCACCCGCGTCGGAGTGTTCGATCTCGAGACCACGGGCGTCGACGTGGAGAGCGACCGCGTCGTGACCGCGCACGTCGGCGTCCTCGACGCGAACGGACGAGAGATCGCCGCGCGGGACTGGCTCGCCGACCCCGGCATCCCCATCCCCGACGGAGCCACCGCCGTGCACGGGATCACCACGGAACAGGCCCGTCGCGCCGGCAGACCGGTGCGCGAGGTGGTCGCCGAGGTCACCGCGGCGCTGCGCTCGCTGCTCGACCAGGGCGTTCCGATCGTCGCCTACAACGCCTCCTACGACTTCTCGCTGCTCGCCCACGAGTGCGTGCGCCACGGCATCCCTCCGCTCGTCTCTCCGTCGCCGATCATCGACCCGCTCGTCATCGACAAGGCGTACGACAGATACCGTCGCGGCAAGCGCACACTGGAGGTCGTCGCCGCGCACTACGCGGTGCCCCTGGAGGGAGCGCACGACGCCTCGGCGGATGCGGTGGCCGCAGGCCGCGTCGCTCAGGCGCTCGCACGGCAGTTCCGCCTTCCTCAGACGCTGAGCGAACTGCACACCCGGCAGATCGGGTGGGCGCGCTCTCAGGCAGAGAGTCTGACGGAGTACTTCATCAGCGTCGGACGACTCGATCCTGAGGATGCGCTCGACGGCACCTGGCCGGTGCGCAACAGCTGAGGCACGGTGATGTGAGTCGTCCCTCGCCTGCACGAGATCGGACTCCTCCGTCACGGAGGCGCGCGCAGCATCCGAATGCGCGCTCGTCATGGGACTCCGCAGGTCGGAGCCCGCTACAGTTCTCCTGTGAAAGCGGCACAGTCCGGCGAGTCGTTCGGCATCCGTCCCAGTCGCTCGCTCCCGGAGACGGAGCTGGCGCCCATCCGCGCGCGGCTGGCCCGCGCGTCGAAGCACGCACGCGAACTCGACGAGGCGGTGCAGGTGTGGCGGGCCAATACAGTCTTCACCTCCTCCGTCCGCGTGTCGGAGAGCACGCCGACCGTGCTTGAAGTGTCGGTGGAGGCCTCGCGGGCGTTCCCTCACGACCTGTGGTCGACGAAGGCCGGTGAGTTCGCCTACCAGGCCCGCGTCGCGTTGGACAACCTCCACGACCTGCTCGCGCGCAGCTTCGCTGAACGGGAGTACGACTCATCTCGTATCCAGTTTCCCATCACCGCCACGGGCAAGGACTGGAAGAGTTGGAAGCAGGGACATCGGTTCCACCCGCAGTGGCTGGTGGAACGGTTGAAGAACGTCCAGCCGCAGTACGGACCGTACCGGGCTTTGGAAGGCCTGCAGTGGTTCAACAACAAGGACAAGCACGAGTGGGTGCGTGATCTCGAACTCGGGATGATCGGCATGGTGGCGAGTTCGAACTTCTCCTTGAGAGGACTGATCGAAGAGCATCACCTCTCCCCGACGCTCATCCCCCAATCGAACACGATCCCCCGAGGGGTTCGACGCGTGATCGTGGGCTCATTCGACGTAGGACACCCCATTCTGGACTTCCCCGAGGAAGCGACCAACGAGGTCCAGGTCGAGTTGAGGTTCGATGTCGGGTCCGACTCCTACACTCTGGAGGAGATCCGTGAGATTCCCGTCCGGATCGGGTACATCGTCGACTATCTCGCCTGCGATGACCTCTTCGCCCTCGCCAGGTATCAGAAGCGTCCGAGCTACATCCAGGATGCACCTGCCGACTACCCGAGCTCAGGGACAACGGAAGTCTCCGGTGGCGAGACTCTCGCCACCGGAGACTTCCAGCGACGAAAGGAGTAGGGCGGGCGGGACTTGAACCCGCGAATCGTTGGGTTATGAGCCCACTGCCTTAACCAGCTTGGCCACCGCCCCGTACGCACCCAGCCTAGCGGGCGCGCAGACTCAGACGGAGGTCGCGGACGAGTGCGTCAGCAGGTGGCCGAGGTAGGTGTCCGCGTTCGCGATCAGGCCGGCGCGCTCGTCATCGCTCAGCGCTCGGCGGACCTTCGCAGGGACACCGGCGACGAGCGATCCCTCCGGCACCTCCGTCCCGCCCAGCACCACAGCTCCCCCGGCGATCAGGCAGCCCGCTCCGATCACCGCGCCGCTGAGGATCACCGCACCCATCCCGATGAGCGAACCATCGCCGATCGTGCAGCCGTGGACGACCGCGTTGTGGCCGATCGACACCTTCGATCCGACGACGACGGGGTGCCCGGCATCCACGTGCACCGAGACGTTGTCCTGCACGTTGCTACCGGCGCCGATCACGATCGGCGCCGAATCGCCTCGCAGCACCGCGTTGTACCAGACGCTCGATCCGGCCGCCAGAGAGACCGCTCCGACGATGCGCGCGCCCTCCGCCACGAAGGCGCCGTCGGCGATCGACGGCACGCGATCCTGAAGGGCGAGGACGGAGGCTCCCTGCGCGATGCTCATAAGGCGAGACTACCCTCATTACCGCGTGTTTCCGCGGATTTCTGGCCCACTAAGCCCAGCCTTCGCTTGCTTGCGGAATGTTTCAGGATGAGTAGCGTTGACTCCAGCACGACAGAAACAGATGATCTCGGAGGAGCACAAGATGAGCAAGGCACAGACCGTTTCCACCACCGCCAGCGACCCGACGGTCGCCGCAGCGGCCGCGCAGTTCCTCTCCCCGCTCGTCCTCGGCCTCGAAGCCCTGACGGTCAACGGCAAGCAGGCCCACTGGCACGTCCGCGGAGCGAACTTCGTCGGCGTTCACGAGCTGCTCGACACGATCGTCGCCCACGCCGGCGACTTCGCCGACACCGCCGCAGAGCGCATCGTCGCCCTCGGCCTTCCGATCGACGCCCGCATCTCCACCGTCGCAGAGAAGGCAGGCGCCACCTCGGTTCCCGCTGGCTTCACGCAGTCGGATGACCTCATCCGCGCGGTCGTGGCCGACATCGACGCGATCCTCGTCGACGTCCAGGCGGCGATCGACGGCCTCGACGAGGTCGACCTGACCAGCCAGGACGTCGCGATCGAGATCAAGCGCGGACTCGACAAGGACCGCTGGTTCCTCGTCTCGCACATCGCAGCCTGACGACTCGCACCACACGACGAAGGGCACCGGAATCCGTTCCGGTGCCCTTCGTCGTGTTCAGGAGCGGTGGGTGACGCGTCCGGCGAGCAACGTCGCCTCCACCGGCATCCGTCTCAGTCCATCGCCGTGCGCGGCTCGCGGATCCTCGCCGCACAGAACGAGATCGGCCGGCTCTCCTGGTCGCACCGAGGACCGCACGCTCGCCTCGAGCGCCTCGTCGATCGTGAGCCGCTCCTCGGGATGCCACGGCTCCCGCGCATCGTCGGTGCGATCCACGGCTGCGCCGATCCCCTGCCACGGGTCCAGCTCGGCGACGGGCGCGTCCGACCCGAAGCGGAGCTGCACCCCCGCTCGGCGCAGTGCGGCGAGCGGATAGCCGATGGACGTCTGACCCGCCCAGTGCGTCTCGACCAGGTCGCGATCATCGAGGGCATGCTGCGGCTGCACGCTCGCCACGACGCCCAGGCGAGCGAAGCGTGAGAGATCGGCGTGCCGGACGAGCTGCGCATGCTCGATCGTGCCCACGGCGCCGGACACGGTGAACGCGTCGAGCGCTGCGGTGACCGCGCGGTCGCCGATGGCGTGGACGGCGACGGCGAGGCCCGCCCCCGTCGCGGCGACGAGCAGATCCGTCAGCTCCTCCGGCGGCACCGTGAGCACGCCGAAGTTCGCGGGGTCCCCCGGGTAGTGATGAGAGCAGGCGGCGGTCCTCGTGCCGAGGGAGCCGTCGGTGATGATCTTGAGCGCGCCGACCTTGATCAGCGGGCTCCCGTGGCTCTCGCCCGTGCGCAGTCCTCTCTCCACCGCGCGGTCGAAGTCGAAGGGGTACACCGAGAACTCCACCCGATGCGCGGAGAATCCGGCGGCCACGCGCCGAGGCCAGGCATCGGCGTTCCAGGCCATGTCGAAGTCCACGAGGCCGGTGACGCCCCTCGACGCCGCACGCTCCCCCGCCCGCAGCACGGCGTCATCGGCCCTGGCGGGGTCGACCGCATTCAGACGTCGCGAGATCTCGAAGGCGTCCTCTTCGCGGAGGACTCCGTCCGGCGCGCTGAACCCTTCGCGACGCAGGGCCGCCGAGTTGAGCCACGTGCTGTGCACGTCGGCGTTGATGAGATAGGTCGGCACCTCCCCCGTCGCGTCATCGAGCAGCGCGAGCGACGGCTGATCCGACCACAGCGCGTCGCGGAAGCCCGCCCCGACCCGCCGCCCGTCGGGGAGCGGCTCCGCGTCGGTCATGAGCCGCGCGGCCTCGGCGGCCGATCCCGCCGTGAGCAGCGGCACGCGTTCCGCAGCCAGCGCCCACTGCACCGTGTGGACATGGTTGTCCCAGAGCCCCGGGACGACCCACGCGCCACCGGCGTCCAGGACCTCCCTTGTGGGCCGCAGGGCACCGGTGGGGGCGATGTCGGCGATCGCTCCGCCGTCAATCACGATGTCGACGGGCTCGTCGTCGATGAGGAACTCGCGACCGGGACCGGCGATGCGAACCCCCTTCACCATGCTGACATCGGTGCCGATCATCGCCGTCCTTCCGCGAGAGCCTCATGGGCTCTCCTCATCTCGCGGGCGAGGTCGGGCTGCGCATACGGGCCCGAGCCCTCCAGTTCCGCGATCACGGTCTCCACGGTGTCCGCGGACTTGTTCTGGCTGAGCTTGCGCTTCGCGACCACGCGCGTGGGGGTGAGTCGGAACCCCACGGTCCCCGCGGCGAGACGCTGCACGAAGCTCTCATCGTTAGGACGCTCCCACATGCGCCGCGGCTCCGGCATCCGCCCCTCGAACCGGTCGACGAGACGGTCGAGCACCTCGAGGTTCTCCTCCGGGCTCAGGATCTCGGGGATCCCCGAGAGGTGCACGGCGATGTAGTTCCATGTCGGCACAGCCTGCACGTCTCCGTACCAGCCCGGGGAGATGTAGCCGTGCGGCCCCTGGAAGACGACGAGGAGCTCGCGGTCGCCGAGACCGTGGATCAGATCGTCCGGGCGTCCCACATGCGCGACGATCGTGAGGTCGTCGCGCGACTCGTCGAGGAGCACGGCGTAGTGCGATGCGACCAGACCTTCAGGGCCGGCGCTCATGATCGTCGCCCACGGGCTGGCGTCGATCACCCGACGCATCTCGGTCACATCCGCAAGGGTGAAGCTCGGGTTCTGACGCATGGTTCGAGCCTAGACCGGGAGGTCGGGGCGACGGCGGCGAGAGGACCGCGTCAGGCCTGACACCGCGGGCACCAGTAGAGCTTGCGCGCGCCGATCTCCTCCAGGGCGATCTCCGTGCCGCAGATCCGGCACGGAAGCCCGGCGCGGTGGTACACCCAGTGACGATCGTCGCGACTCGCCATCGCGGCACGATACTGCTCGGGAGACAGGTCGTCCATCGTCATCATCTGCCCGGTCTCGACGCCGACCGCGAGCAGCCGAACCCAGTCGCGCCACAGCTCGCGCACGATCTCCTCGGGGACGTCGCGTCCTGGCGTGTGCGGATTCAAACGGTGTCGGAAGAGCATCTCTGCGCGATAGACGTTGCCGATGCCGCTGACCACGGCCTGGTCCATCAGGAGCAGCGCGATGACGGTCTGCTTCTTGCGCACCGCACGGACGAAGCGCTCCTCGTTCTCCGCGGGGTCGCCGACGAGGGGATCCGGACCGAGCTTCGCAACGGTGGCGAGCATCTCCTCCGGCGTCTGGATCACGCAGGCGGTCGGGCCCCGGAGATCAGCAGCGGTGATGTCCGTCATCAATCGCAGACGCACCTGCCCGACGATCGGCGGCGGCCACTCCCCGTCCTCATCGGCGAGACCCTTGGTCTGCTCCGACATCCGGACGTGCACTCGCGTGCGCCTCGGCGCGCCGATCGATGCGAGCGAGTTCTCTCCCGCATCGTCGAGGATGGCCTCGCCCAGATCGGTGCCGCGCTGGTTGGTCTGCCCCATGCGCCCGTTCGCCGAGGCGATCGTCGGATCGATGAGGATCTCCCCCGCGAAGTCCCAGGCGCCGTAGAGCCCGAGATGCACCCTCAGCCAGAGGTCGCCCTCCACCTCGAGGAACATCTGCTTGCCCACGGCCTGCACGCTGACGGCCTCGCGACCGTCGAGCACCGCGGCGCCCTCTGCGAATCGCCCCTGCGGACTCGACGCCCGCATCGACTTGCCGACGAAGTTGCGATCGAACTGCCGCGCGATGCGATGGACGGAATGCCCCTCGGGCATGTCAGGCCCGAGGATCCGGCAGCAGCGAGCCGTCGCGCTCGAAGTCGGCGATCTGGCCGATGCGGCGCACGTGCCGCTCCTCGTTCGAGAAGGGCGTGGAGATGAACGTGTCGATGAAGGTGGTCACCTCGTCGAACGTGTGCTGACGGGCGCCGATGGAGATCACGTTCGCGTCGTTGTGCTCGCGGGCCAGCTCGGCCGTCGAGACGTTCCACACCAGCGCGGCGCGGATGCCCTGCACCTTGTTCGCCGCGATCTGCTCGCCGTTGCCCGATCCGCCGAAGACGACGCCGAGAGCCTCGACACCGGTCGTCTGATCGGCGACGACGGCCTGCGCGGCCCTGATGCAGAACGCGGGGTAGTCGTCCACCGCGTCGTACTCGATCGGCCCGTGATCGACCACTTCATGGCCCGCGGCACGCAGATGCTCCTGCAGCTGCGTGGAGAAGTCGAGGCCGGCGTGATCGGTGGCGATGTGGATGCGCATGGCTCCCATCCTATTCAGGGCAGCGGACGTCGAATCCGTCTCACGGCGCGATGCCGGCGGCGGCGGGCTTGAAGCCGGCGCGGATGTTCTCGCAGCAGCCGGGGCGGCAGACGTCGAACCCGCCGGGCAGCGACGTGACGTGCGGGCGCTGCTCGTTGGGACGCCCCTCCAGACGCTCCTCGATCAGATCGACGATGCCGGCGACGAACGTCGGAGACACACCGGGCGTCGGCGTCCTGGTGAAGGCGAGCCCCACCTCCTCCGCGGCCTCAGCAGCCTCCGTATCGAGATCCCAGAGGACCTCCATGTGGTCGCTCATGAATCCGACGGGCACGACGGCGACGGCCTTGCGCCCCCGTTCGGGCAGCTCTCCGATCACGTCGCACACGTCGGGCTCGAGCCACGGCTGCGACGCAGGTCCGGAACGCGACTGGTACACCAGTTCCCAGGAGACGTCGGCGGCCGCGGGGATGCTCTCCCGCACCCTGTCCATGACCCAGGCCGCGACCGCGAGGTGCTGCGCCGCGTACGCTCCGCCCTCGCCCCACTCGATGTCGCGCGCGCCTGAGCGCTCCGCGTCTGCGGTGGGGATGCTGTGCGTCGAGAAGAGGATCTGGATGTCGGCGGCGGCGATGCCGTCGGCGAGGAAGGCCTCGACCGCGTCACGGACGCCGGTCTCGAATGCCTCGACGAAGCCGGGGTGGTCGTAGAACGGACGGATCTTGTCGATCGTCACAGTCTCGCCGAGTCCGGTGTCCTTGAGGATCCGCGCGAAGTCCTCGCGATACTGACGGCAGCTGGAGAACGAGCTGTACGCGCTGGTGGCGAAGGCGAGAAGCGTGTTGTGCCCCTTCGCGGAGGCCTCGGTCACGACCTCCTCGAGATACGGGCTCCAGTTGCGGTTGCCCCAGTAGACGGGGAGGTCGATACCTCGCCGCTGCAGCTCGGCTTCGAGCGCCTCCTTGAGCACGCGGTTCTGCCCGTTGATCGGGCTCACGCCGCCGAAGTGGCGGTAGTGGTGCGCGACCTCCTCCAAACGCTCGTCGGGGATGCCGCGCCCTCGGGTGACGTTGCGGAGGAATGGGATCACGTCGTCCTGCCCCTCGGGTCCGCCGAATCCCGCGAGCAGGATCCCGTCGTAGGCGACCGGCGTCGTCACGTAGGGGGCGCCGCCTGCAGCGGCCGGAGAGGCAAAGGGAACGATGGTGGGCTCGGTCGCAGTCACCCCTCCATCCTTCCATCTCCTCGCGGGTGCGTCGCCCTGGCGGCATCCCTCGACGACTGGCGTAGGCTGTCATGGTTGCCGTGGGCGCCAACTGCGCCTGGACCGCGGCAGCATCCCCTCACCCCTGGGAGTACAGCTGTGCCTGGAGAGAACCTCACCCGCATCGAAGCGCAGGAGCGCCGCGACGTCATCGACACGCAGTCGTATGAGGTCGCCCTCGATCTGACGAAGGGTGCCGAGGTCTTCGGCTCTCGCAGCGTCGTGCGCTTCACCGCGACCCCCGAGAGCTTCACCTTCATCGACCTCATCGCGCGCGAAGTGCGCGAGATCTCGCTCAACGGAGAGCAGCTCGACCCCAGCGAGGTCTTCGCCGACTCGCGCATCGCGCTGACCGGCCTGCAGGCCGAGAACGTCCTCGTCGTCGACGCCGACTGCCTGTACACCAACACCGGCGAGGGACTGCACCGCTTCGTCGACCCCGTCGACGGCGAGGTCTACCTCTACTCGCAGTTCGAGGTCCCCGACTCGCGCCGTGTGTTCGCGGTCTTCGAGCAGCCCGATCTCAAGGCGACCTTCCAGTTCACGGTCACCGCGCCCTCCGCGTGGAAGGTCGTGTCCAACTCCCCCACGCCCGAGCCCATCGTGCACGACGACAGTGCCGTGTCCACCTGGGGCTTCGAGCCGACCCCGCGCATCTCCTCGTACATCACGGCGCTCGTCGCCGGCCCCTACGAGTCGACCTTCTCCGAGCTCACCAGCTCCTCCGGCGATGTCATCCCGCTCGGCGTCTACGGCCGCAAGAGCCTCTGGCAGCACCTCGACGCCGACTACATCTTCGACAAGACCCGCGAGGGCTTCGCGTACTTCGAGTCGAAGTTCGGCGTCCCTTACCCGTTCGCCAAGTACGACCAGCTCTTCGTCCCGGAGTTCAACGCCGGCGCGATGGAGAACGCGGGCGCCGTGACGTTCACCGAGACGTACGTCTTCCGCAGCAAGGTGACGGATGCCGTCAAGGAGCGCCGCGTCGTCACGATCCTGCACGAGCTGGCGCACATGTGGTTCGGCGACCTCGTCACCATGAAGTGGTGGAACGACCTGTGGCTGAACGAGTCGTTCGCCGAGTGGGCGTCGACGATCGCCACGGCCGAGGCCACCGAATGGACCGAGGCGTGGACGACGTTCAACGCGATGGAGAAGACCTGGGCCTACCGCCAGGACCAGCTCCCCTCGACGCACCCGATCGTCGCCGAGATCAACGACCTCGAAGACGTCCAGGTCAACTTCGACGGCATCACCTACGCCAAGGGCGGGTCCGTCCTCAAGCAGCTCGCCGCATGGGTCGGGATCGAGGCGTTCTTCGCCGGCGTCTCGCAGTACTTCCAGAAGCACTCCTGGGGCAACACCGAGCTCAGCGACCTGCTCACCGAGCTGGAGGCGACGAGCGGCCGCGACCTCAGCACCTGGTCGAAGAAGTGGCTGGAGACCGCCGGCGTCAACACGCTCGAGCCGGTCATCGCCGAAGACTCCGACGGCACCATCTCCCGCTTCGCGGTGACGCAGACCGCGCCGGCCGACTATCCGACCATCCGTCCGCACCGCCTCGGCATCGGCTTCTACACGCTGCGCGACGGGGCGCTCGTGCGCACCCACTACGCCGAGGTCGACATCGACGGCGACCGCACCGAGGTCCCCGAGCTCAAGGGCATCGCCCGTCCCGACCTCGTCCTGCTGAACGACGAGGACCTGGCCTACGCGAAGATCCGTCTCGACGACCGTTCGCTCGCCACCGCGATCGCGCACCTCGCCGACATCAGCGATCCGCTGGCCCGCTCGCTCGTCTGGGGCGCGGCCTGGGATCAGACGCGTGACGCGGAGAGCGCGGCATCCGACTACATCGATCTCGTGCTGGGCAACATCGGTCGCGAGACCGAGTCGACGACCGTCCGCACCACTCTGGCGCAGCTGCGCACGGCGGCGACGCTCTACGTGACGCCGGCCGAGCGCCTGGCCGCCCGTCAGAAGATCGCCGACGGGCTGTGGGCTCTCGCCGAGGGCGCGGAGGCCGGCAGCGACAGCCAGCTCCAGTTCGTCACGGCGTTCGCCGGCGCCCTCGTCACTCCTGAGCACGCCGGCGTCATCGGCCGCCTCCGCTCGGGCGAGGAGACGCTGCCGGGGCTGGAGATCGACGCCGACCTGAACTGGCAGCTGTTGGTCGGACTCGCGACGATCGGCGCGACCGACGCCGCGACGATCGACGCCGCTCTCGCAGCGGACAACACCGCCAAGGGCGGCGAGTTCGCGGCGCAGGCGCGTGCCGCCCTTCCCGACCTCGCCTCCAAGAAGGCCGCGTGGGCCTCCCTCATCGAGCGCGACGACGCACCGAACACGATCGTGCGCTCTGCTGCTCTGGGCTTCGTGCACCCCGCGGGCGTCGAGGTCCTCGCCGAGTTCGTCCCGGCGTACTTCGACATGCTGCTGCCGATCTGGGAGTCCCGCAGCTACCAGATCGCCCAGTACCTCGTCGTCGGACTGTTCCCGACCGCGCTGGCGAACACCGAGCTGCGGAACGCGACGCGCGCCTGGCTGTCCGCACACCAGGACGCCGCCCCTGCCCTGCGCCGCCTGGTGCTGGAGAACCTCGCCGACGTCGAGCGCGCCCTCGCGGCGCAGGCGCGCGACGCCGACGACTGAATCCGAGCTGTTCCCCTTCTCGATCAGGCCTCTGCGCGGTGCATCCAGCCCGCACAGAGGCCTGATCGCTAGGATCTGGAAGTGATGATGTTCCCCTTCCAAGTCACCGCTCCCCCCGCCGAGTCACCGCTTCCCGAGTGGGTGCAGACGCTGCCCGAGTGGCTGCGGAGCGTCCTGACGGTCCTGCTCCCCGTCGGCGGAGTCATCCTGTCGATCGCCATCATCATCGTGAGCTGCGTGCTCATCGCGCTCGTGCTGCGGGTCCTCATCCGCCGCGTGGTGCACCGCATCGTCGACAGCGCGAAGAGCAAGGCCGCGGTCGACGACACGCAGGCTCTCGAACGCTCTCCGCTGGCTGACATGCGTCTCGTGCAGCGGACGCGGACTCTCGGCAGCATCCTGCAGAACATCGTGAACGTGATGCTCGTCATCATCGCGATCGTGCTGATCGTCAACGCGATCGACAACAGGCTGCTCGGCTCCCTGACGCTCCTCACCGCTGCGGTGGGCGCCGGTCTCGGCTTCGGCGCCCAGAACATCGTCAAGGACGTCCTGAACGGCATGTTCATCGTCGCCGAGGATCAGATCGGCATCGGCGACGTCGTCGACCTCGGCCTCGCCAGCGGCGTGGTCGAGTACGTCAGCGTGCGCATCACCCAGGTTCGCGATGTCAACGGCACGCTCTGGTACGTCCGCAACGGCGAAGTCACCCGCATCGGCAACATGTCCCAGGGGTGGGCCCGCGTCATCATCGATCTCGGCGTCGCGGCCGACTCGGATCTGGAGGCCGTCGAGCACACCATGCTGGAGACGGCCCAGGGGCTCGCGAAGGATCCGAAGTGGCGCACCCGCATCGTCGAGAAGCCGGAGCTGTGGGGACTGGAGTCCATCGGGGGCGATGCTCTCGTCGTCCGCATCGTCATCAAGGCGCGCGCCAATGCCAAGGACGACGTCTCCCAGGAGCTACGCAAGCGCCTGCGCGCGGCGCTCCTCGAGAAGGACGTCACGATCCCCAGCATGGTCGGCGTGATCCCGACGGGGCTGGAAGGCGCACAGCGCGTGCGCGGTGCGAACCCGCCGAAGACCCGACCGAACGCCGTCACCGGCGTCCCCGCTGTTCCCGAGCGCGGGATCTGGCGGCGCAAGAAGGCTGACGACGACAAGAAGACCGGCGACGAAGGGACCCCGCAGCGATGACGTTCTACGACGAGGTCGGCGGCTACGAGACCTTCGAGAGGATCGTCGGGGTGTTCTACCGCGAGGTCGCCCTCGATCCGGTCCTCAAGCCCATGTACCCCGAGGAGGATCTCGGTCCGGCCGCAGAACGGCTCACGCTCTTCCTCGTCCAGTACTGGGGCGGCCCCGCCACCTACGGCGAGACTCGCGGACACCCGCGACTCCGCATGCGCCACATGCCCTTCCACGTCGACCCCGATGCGCGCGATCGTTGGCTGACTCACATGCGCACCGGCGTCACGGAGGCGCAGTTGTCGCCTCTGCACGAAGCGACGCTCTGGGACTACCTCGAACGCGCCGCCTATGCCATGGTGAACACGTTCGAACCGTCCGGAATCGGCCCCGCGGCCTCGGGCAGGCCGACGCTCGAAACCAGCTCACGTCAGGAATCAACGGAGAACTCATGACGAACACGCCCCTGTCCGCAGATGTCCTGGTGATCGGGTGGGGGCTCGCCGGTCTCGTCGCGGCCTCCGAGGCTCTGGATGCCGGCAAGCAGGTGATCCTGATCGATCAGGAGCCCCGCACCAACCTCGGCGGTCAGGCCTGGTGGTCGTTCGGTGGACTGTTCTTCATCGACTCCCCTGAGCAGCGCCGGATGGGGATCAGGGACTCGCTGGAGCTCGCCACGCAGGACTGGCTCGGCACCGCCGGATTCGACCGTCCAGAGGACGAGTGGCCACGGCGCTGGGCCGAGGCCTATCTCCAGTTCGCCGCCGGTGAGAAGCGCTCCTGGCTGCGAGAGCGCGGCGTCGGATTCTTCCCCGTGGTGGGGTGGGCGGAGCGCGGCGGTTACGGCGCTCTCGGTCCGGGCAACTCGGTGCCGAGGTTCCACATCACGTGGGGAACCGGTCCGGGGATCGTTGCGCCGTTCGCCGCCCGCGTGGAGCAGGGAGAGCGGGAGGGCCGCATCACGATCCTCCCGCGGCATCGCGTCACTGATCTCGTCGTGACCGACGGCGCCGTCACCGGCGCACGTGGCGCGATGCTCGTCAGCAGCGGTTCGGAGCGAGGAGAGGTCTCATCTCGCGAGGAGATCGGCGACTTCGAGATCAGCGCGTCGGCGACGATCGTGTGCTCGGGCGGCATCGGCGGAAACCACGACATGGTGCGCGCCGCCTGGCCCGAACGGCTCGGCACGCCCCCTGCGCACATGCTCACCGGCGTTCCTGCGTACGTCGACGGCTCGATGCACCCGGTCGCGGAGGCCGCCGGCGCGCGGCTCGTCAACGGCGACCGGATGTGGCACTACGTCGAGGGCATCACGAACTGGGACCCGATCTGGCCGTCGCACGGAATCCGCATCCTCCCCGGTCCGTCGTCGCTGTGGCTCGACGCGACCGGCGCCCGACTCCCCGTTCCGCTGTTCCCCGGCTTCGACACCCTGGGTACGCTCGCCCACCTGCGCACGACGGGTCACGATCACTCCTGGTTCGTCACCTCGCGGCAGATCGTCGAGAAGGAGTTCGCCCTGTCGGGGAGCGAGCAGAACCCCGATCTCACCGGCAAGGACGTGGGCCTGCTGCTGAAGTCGCGGCTCGCCAAGGGACCCACCGGTCCCGTGCAGGCGTTCCTCGACGAGGGCGAGGATTTCATCGTGGAGAACGACCTCGAGTCGCTGCTGGAGCAGATGAGGAACCACCCCGGCGGCGAGGCTCTCGACATCGATCGTGTCCGCCGCGAGGTGATCGCCCGCGATCTCGAGATGGAGAACGAGTTCACGAAGGACTCCCAGATCGGGATGCTGCGATCCATGCGGGGCTACCGCGGCGACAGGCTGATCCGGACTGCGGCTCCCCACCGCCTGCAGGACCCGGCGGCCGGGCCTCTGGTGGCTGTCAAGCTGCACGTGCTCACGAGGAAGTCCCTCGGCGGCATCAACACCGATCTCGACGGTCGTGCGCTACGGGAGGACGGCTCGCCGATCGACGGTCTGTTCGCCGCGGGAGAGGCGAGCGGATTCGGCGGGGGCGGCGTGCACGGCTACCGCGCGCTCGAGGGGACCTTCCTGGGCGGCTGCCTGTTCTCGGGCCGCCAGGCGGGACGTGCGGCCGCCGGCTGAGTCCGGGGTTGCGGCGGAGCAGCCGTCGTGCGCGACATCCGTCCGTTCGCCCCTCGACATGGCGCCCTCAGCGGTCCGCGTGAGGGCGCTGGTCTGTTCGGCGGGTCGCGGCCTCAGTCCGCGGCGCCGGTGCCCCGGACTGCGGTGAGGCCCATGGCCACCGGCCCCCTCAGCAGCACGTGACCTCGACGGAACGCGAGTCTCGTCCAGCGCCCCGAGGTCATCACCTTGACCTGCTCTTCGCCCGAGATGAATCCGAAGGCGTCGGCGGCGAAGGCGGCCCCCCGGGGGATGCCGCCGAGGTCCTCGTCGGGCTCGCCCCAGATCGCGGCGCGCAGGGCCCGTACGGCCTCCTCCCCTGCGCCCGGTGTCGCTCCGTGCGCCACCGCGCTGATCCCCCACTGCGCGCGCTGAGCGATCAGCGATGCCGGCAGCTCCGCACTCGGCTGCCACGCGCCACGGGGCGGAGCGATGCCCGCCCATGCCGGGGAGAGTCCCGTGTCGGGGAGGTCCAGCACGCGTGCATCCTCCGTGTTCTGGGTGAGCGAGTCGACGACGATGTCGCACTCGAGCTCGGGGTCGGCGTGCACGATGCGCATGGCCAGGATCGTGGGCGTCTGATCGAAGAGCCCGTGAGGTGAGAGCGCCGCCGCGGTGAGGGCGAGAACCCCGTTCGACGCCTGCAGGCGAACGCCTTCGTCGGAGATCCTGGCGGAGCGTCCAGCGAAGGTCAGGACGTCCTTGGACGTTTCGGCATCGGCGAGGAGAAGGGGATGCGGCACGCCCTCTAAACTAGCAACGCCAGCGGCCGCCCCGGCGCGGGAAGGAACACATGACCGTCGACACGCACGCGATCCGCACCGTCGAACAGCTTCTCGCGGTTCTCGATCTGGACGAGACCAGGGCGCGGACCACGGAGGACATCTTCACGGGCTCCTCGCATCCGATGCCGAGCGGGCGCATCTACGGAGGTCAGGTCCTCGCGCAGAGCCTGATCGCCGCAGAGCGGACCATGCCGGAGGACCGCGCGGTGCACTCGATGCACGGCTACTTCCTCCGACCCGGCGACGCGAGCCAGGGCATCACGATCGCCGTGGATCGCATCCATGACGGCAGGTCCTTCTCCACCCGCCGCTCGCAGGCGTATCAGAACGGCGTGCCGATCTTCTCGATGATCGCGTCGTTCCAGGATCAGGATCCGGGGCTCGATCACGCGGTCCCGATGCCCGCGGACGTGCCCGATCCGGAGTCACTGCTCCCCGACGAAGCGCGCGTCGACGGCCTCCCCGCGGGTACGGCTCGGATGCTGAGCGATCGTGCAGCAGACGTCCGTCACGTGGAGTCCCCGCTCTTCCTGCCGAGCGACGATGCGAATCGTCCGCGTCAAGCGGTCTGGATGCGCCTGCGCGCCCCGCTCCCCGACGACCAGCGCCTGCACCGGGCGGCTCTCGCCTACCTCAGCGACATGACGATCCAGGAGTCCATCCTGCGCGCCCACGGAGTGTTCTGGGGCCTGCCGGGACTCAAGGTCGCGAGCCTCGATCACGCGATGTGGTGGCACCGACCGGCGCGCGTGGACGAGTGGCTGCTGTACGTCCAGGAGTCCCCGAACGCGCGAGGAGGTCGGGGTCTCGCGCAGGGACGCATCTACACCCGCGCGGGCGAGCTGGTGGCGAGCGTCGCGCAGGAGATCATGATCCGCGTACCTGAGCGGCAGCGCTGAGTCCAGGTAGCGCGGTGACTTGAGGTGCCTCGGTGAGTCGAGAAGCCCCGTTGAGTCGAGAATCCGCGCCGGCTCGAGGCGCGTCGGTGAGTTGAAGAGCCACGTTGGCTTGAGAAGCCGCCTTGAGTCCAAGTGCCACGTTGAGTCGGGAAGCAACGTCGAATCGAGGCACCGCGCCGCCCCGCGTTGAATCAAGGCGCCGCGTTGAGTCGGGGCATCGTATCCGGCTTGTGCTCCGCGCTCAGTGATGTCCGCTCGCTCAGTTGTGCGAATCCTCGATCAGCGATGCGTGTGCTGGCTCAGCGGTCCACGAACGTGATCCGCGATGCACGCGTGATCAGCAGTCCACGAGCGTGCTCAGCGGTGCACAAGCGCGATCAGCGGTGCGCGTACTCGATCGACGGTCCGAGGTACGGCTCCCAGGCGCCGCGCATCTCCTGAGTGAGTCGCGTCGGTCGCCCGGACGCGGCGTCGACGAGAACGATCACGGCGGTGGAACGCGCGTAGATCGTCCGAGGTTCGGCCGTGGGGTCGTTGTGCACCTCGTAGCAGACCTCGACGCTGGAACCGCCCAGCTTCCCGAACCACATCTGGACCTCGAGCGGCCGACGCTGATACGGAACCGGCGCCAGGTACTCGATCTCCTGCCGGGCGATGAGGGTCAGGATGCCCTCGTCCAGGCCGGAGTCGAGCACCGCCGTCGACGGCGCCTGCTCGCCGGGACCCGCACGCCAGAACGCGCGCACGCGCGCCTCCTCGAGCAGTTTCAGCATCGAGGTGTTGTTGACGTGGTTGAACGCATCCAGATCGCCCCAGCGGAGCTGGATCGGAATGTGCAGGCGGGGTCCCGGCGTCGGCGCGGTCATCGTGTTCTCAGTCGCGGGTGAGCTTGCGGTGCGTCGAACGGTGCGGCTTCGCGGCGTCGGCCCCGAGACGCTGGATCTTGTTCTGCTCGTACGCATCGAAGTTGCCCTCGAACCAGTACCACTGGTCGGGGTTCTCGTCGGTGCCCTCGTAGGCGAGGATGTGCGTCGCGATGCGGTCGAGGAACCACCGGTCGTGGGTGATGACCACGGCGCAGCCGGGGAACTCGAGCAGCGCGTTCTCGAGCGAGCTCAGGGTCTCGACGTCGAGGTCGTTGGTCGGCTCGTCGAGGAGCAGCAGGTTGCCACCCTCCTTGAGCGTCAGCGCCAGGTTCAGACGGTTGCGCTCACCGCCGGAGAGGACGCCGGCCTTCTTCTGCTGGTCGGGTCCCTTGAACCCGAACTTCGACACGTACGCGCGAGAGGGGATCTCCGTCTTGCCGACCGTGATGAAGTCGAGCCCGTCGGACACGACCTCCCACAGGGTCTTGTTCGGGTCGATGTTGGAGCGCGACTGGTCGACGTAGCTGATCTTGACGGTCTCGCCGATCTTCAGGTCGCCGCCGTCGAGGGGCTCGAGGCCGACGATCGTCTTGAAGAGCGTCGTCTTTCCCACGCCGTTCGGGCCGATCACGCCGACGATGCCGTTCGGCGGAAGGCTGAAGCTGAGGCCGTCGATGAGCGAGCGCCCGTCGAAGCCCTTCTTGAGCTTCTTCGCGTCGATCACGATGCTGCCGAGGCGCGGACCTGCGGGGATCTGGATCTCCTCGAAGTCCAGCTTCCTCGTCCGCTCGGCCTCGGTCGCCATCTCCTCGTACCGGGCCAGACGCGCCTTGGACTTGGTCTGGCGGCCCTTGGCGCTCGATCGCACCCACTCCAGCTCCTCCTTGAGGCGCTTGGCGAGCTTCGCGTCCTTCTTGCCCTGGATCTCGAGGCGCTCGCCCTTCTTCTCCAGGTAGGTCGAGTAGTTGCCTTCGTAGCCGATCAGGCGCCCGCGGTCGACCTCGGCGATCCACTCGGCGACGTGGTCGAGGAAGTACCGGTCGTGGGTGATCGCGATCACCGCGCCCTTGTACGCCTGCAGGTGCTGCTCGAGCCAGAGCACGCTCTCGGCGTCGAGGTGGTTGGTGGGCTCGTCGAGGAGCAGGAGGTCGGGCTTCTGGAGGAGGAGCTTCGCCAGCGCCACACGGCGCTTCTCACCACCGGACAGAGGCGCGATCGCCGCGTCTCCCGGCGGCGTGCGCAGAGCATCCATGGCCTGGTCGAGCTGGGAGTCGAGATCCCAGCCGTCCGCCGCGTCGATCTCCTCCTGCAGCGAGCCCATCTCGGCGAGGAGCGCGTCGAAGTCGGCATCGGGGTCCGCCATGAGTGCGGAGATCTCGTTGAAGCGGTCGAGCTTCGCCTTGATGGCGATTCCGTCCTGGATGTTCTCGAGCACCGTCTTGGACTCGTCGAGCTCCGGCTCCTGCATCAGGATGCCGACGGAGAAGCCGGGCGACAGCTTGGCCTCACCGTTCGACGGAGTGTCGAGCCCCGCCATGATCTTGAGGATCGTCGACTTTCCGGCGCCGTTGGGACCGACCATGCCGATCTTCGCGCCCGGGAGGAACGCCATCGTGACGTCATCGAGGATGAGCTTCTCACCCACCGCCTTGCGCGCACGGACCATCGAGTAGATGTACTCAGCCACCGAAAAGACTCCTTCTGTCGGCGTCGAAAGATCGACACTCCAGCCTACCGGCCCCGGCAGAGTGCCCCGTCGATGATCGAGGGGCCCTCACCAATCGATCGGGCGAGTGTTCCCGATCAGGCAGCGCCCTTCGGCGAGCTGCGGCATCACCGCGGTCACGGGTGCACCCGTAGACGGCCCGACCTGCCCGATCAGGCACTCGGCATCACCCCAGCGCACGGAGAACTGCAGACTCTCCGCGGCGTTCCCCACAGTGGACTGGTCCTGGGTCACCTGCATCGCGGCACGGTCGAATCCGGCGGCGATCAGGGCGTCGATGTATGCGCGACCCGAACCCCGCTGATCCGTCGCCCAGATCTGCTCAGTGATCGCGGTGAACACGGGGAGGTTGTCCTCTGCAGTGCCGTCGGGCACGTAGGCCGGCCCCTCAGCAGTGGCCGACGGCGTCGGCGACGGGCCGGCATCCGACGCTGAGGGAGACGGCGAGGGTGTCGGGCCGCAAGCGGCGAGCAGGAGGATCAGAGCCGCGGCGAGACCCGCGACCGCCGCTCTCGGAACGGATGAGGCCGGTCGTCGTAGCACGACTCCGAGTCTACGGGCCGACCCCACCGATCTTGAGCATCGGCCGAGAGATCCGTCGCGCACCGCTCAGAACGGCACCGACGCCCCGACAGTCATCGTGTCAGCGCCGTCCTGAGCGGCCCACTCCTCGTCATCGGTGACGGAGTCGCCGTCCGGTGCCGACTCCGTCGGCGGTGCGAGCGCGCCGCGCGTTGCTGCGCCGGCGGGGAGATCGCGTGCGCGCTCGGCCGAGGCCGCCCGAGACGCGGAGAGGAAGGCGCTGGTCCCCCACCGCAGATCGTGACCGATCGACTCCGCATCGATGTCGACGCTCGTTCCCTGCTTGCCGTTGGCCTCCCAGGCGCGGATCTTCAACCTGCCCGTCACGATCACGCTGTCCCCGGTCCTCAGCGAGGCTTTGACGTGCTCGCCCAGCTGGCGGAACGCCGCGATGGAGTACCAGTTGGTACCGGCGTCCACCCAGGTCTGCGTCGCCTGATCGAATCTCCTGTGCGTGGTCGCGAGGCGGAAGTTCGTCACGGGGATCCCCGTCGTGGTCCGGCTGTGAGTCGGGTCTGTCGCGACCTTTCCCATGACGGTCAGCGTGTCGGTCATCGTCGTCTCCTCTGTACGCCGGGTCGATCGCCCGGATCGCTCCAGAGTGCGCTCTCCTCCGCCCTGATGGACACCGGAAACCCAGTAACCGTGGAGAACCCGAGCAGCGCACATTCATGTGCAGGAGAACTCGACTCGTGCGCGGGCCGCACAGACCGGTGCCGCCGGACCGAATGTCCGAGGTCGGTCATATGTTCGATTCAGAAAGGAGTCGACGATGTCGCACAGCCTGATCACATCATTGCCCGAGGTGCCGTTCGCCACCCCCGTACTCGCGTCCCCCAGGGAGCATCTCGTGCGAGCCTCCGCGCATCTGTGGCGCGTGCAGGACCGCGCGGGGCGCGTGCTCGGCCACCTGAGGGTCATGCCCGACCCTCTCGGTATGCGCTATCGCGCCGAGCGGCTGCACCTCGCGACCGGGTCGTTCCGACTCGTCGGCGACTTCTGGCGTGCCGACGATGCGGTCGCCGCTCTCCGGAACGGATGAGGATCGTTGCGCCCCCGGCAGGATTCGAACCTGCGACCAAGAGATTAGAAGGCTCCTGCTCTATCCCCTGAGCTACGGAGGCGTATGCACCTACCGTACCGCGCCGGACGGGCGATGTCGGTGCCGTCGATAGGATGACGTCATGGTATCTGCTTCCGAGAACGACCGACTCGTCTGGATCGATTGCGAGATGACGGGACTCGATCTCTCGGTGGACGAACTCGTCGAGATCGCCGTCGTCATCACGGATTTCGAGCTTCAGCCGGTGGACCCCGGCTTCCAGATCGTGATCCGGCCGAGCGAGGCAGCACTGGCGAACATGAACGATTTCGTCACGAAGATGCATGAGACCTCAGGTCTGATCAACGAGATCCCTCTGGGCGTTCCCCTCGCCGAGGCCGAGGCACAGACGCTCGCGTACATCCGCCGGTTCGTCCCGCAGGAGCGGAAGGCGCCGCTCGCCGGCAACACCATCGGCACCGACCGGATGTTCCTCGCGAAGTACATGCCGCAGATCGACCAGTGGCTGCACTACCGCAACGTCGACGTCTCGAGCATCAAAGAGCTCTCCCGCCGTTGGTACCCGCGGGTGTTCTTCCACGCTCCGTCCAAGGACGGCGGGCATCGGGCTCTGGCCGACATCCTCGAGTCGATCCGCGAGCTCCAGTACTACCGCGAAGCGGTGTTCATCGACGAACCAGGCCCCACCAGCGACGAAGCTCGCGACATCGCGAGCGACGTCGTGTCAAAGTTCGCTCCCAACATGTAATACACTCGAGTGGTTGCCTGCTTCGGCGGGCACATGGTGGGTATAGCTCAGCTGGTAGAGCGCTGGCTTGTGGTGCCGGATGTCGCGGGTTCGAGTCCCGTTACTCACCCCACGCGCGAAGGCCCCGGTTCATTGAGCCGGGGCCTTCGTCATTCCCGCTCCCTGTTCGACGCTCAGTTGATGATCTCGGCTTGGTCGTCGGCGCGGATGGCCGCCAGACGCTCGCGCCACATCTGCAGCGCATCCGGGGTCAGTCGCGTCCACTCGGTCACCTCACGCACGACACGCAACGGAGATGTGCTGCGGAAAGAGCGCGTCGGGTTGCCCGGAAACTTCTTGTCGGTGACGTTCGGGTCGTTCTCGAACTCCCCCGTCGGCTCGACCTCGTACACCCGCGGCCTGCCGTCGCCCAGTTCCCCCGCGATCTCCGCGGCCAGTCCTGCTCCGTCGCGCAGGGCCGTGAAGTAGATGTGGTTCATCACGATCTCCGGTCGATAGTTCGACCGGAAGCCTGCGGTGAGCAGGTCTCCGACCCGCAGATCCGCGGTCGTGCCATGGAAGAAGGGACCGTCGTCCAGGTTCTCGCTCATCGGGTCAGCCTACCGATTCCCTCTGTTCCGGAATACCCACCTGGGGTATGCCGGTTGAAGTAAGCATGAACAGTCACGAGCATGTCGCGCAGGGACATACGCATCACTCGACTCCGCAGTCCTCGGGAGATCACGGTTCCCCCACGCATCGCCACGAGCAGAGCCACAAGCCCGACGACGACCAGCACCCGCACGCTGACCAGCAGGCTCACCCCGCCCAACAAGCTCACGGCGACCAGCACGCTCACGGAGGCCACGACTCCCACGCCGGTCACGCCGGTCACACGGAGCGCTTCCGGCGCCTGTTCTGGGTGATGCTCGTCGTCGCGGCGCCGGTCGTCGCAACCTCCCCCATGTTCGGAATGATCCTCGGCTACGAGATCGACGGCTGGGCACGCTGGATCGCCCCGCTCTTCGGCACGGTGATGTTCGTATGGGGTGGCGCCCCCTTCCTCACCGGCGCAGTCTCCGAGCTGAAGGCGCGGAAGCCCGGCATGATGCTGCTCATCGCGCTCGCGATCAGCGTCGCCTTCCTCGCGTCCTGGGGCGCGAGCCTCGGCCTCCTGCACCACGAACTCGAATTCTGGTGGGAGCTCGCCCTCCTTATCGTCATCATGCTGCTCGGCCACTGGCTCGAGATGCGGTCTCTCGCTCAGACGACGTCGGCGCTCGACTCGCTCGCGGCTCTCCTCCCCGACGAAGCGGAGCGTGCCGACGGCGACCGCATCGCGAAGGTCGCCCCCGCAGACCTGCGCCTCGACGACATCGTGGTCGTCCGTCCTGGCGGACGCCTCCCGGCCGACGGAATCATCGTGCAGGGTTCGGCCAGCATCGATGAGTCGATGATCACGGGAGAGTCCAAGCCCGTGCGCCGTGAGACGGGCGACCGTGTCGTGGCGGGCACCGTCGCGACCGACTCCGGGCTGCGGGTGCGAATCGACGCCGTGGGCGATGACACCGCCCTCGCCGGCATCCGCAGGCTCGTCGCCGATGCCCAGGCGTCGTCGTCGCGTGCGCAGCGCATCGCCGATCGCGCCGCGGCCTGGCTGTTCTGGTTCGCGCTCGGAGCCGCGCTGATCACCGCTGTGGTCTGGACGGCCGTCGGCATGCCCGACGAGGCCGTCGTGCGAACCATCACCGTCCTCGTGATCGCCTGCCCCCACGCTCTGGGACTCGCCATCCCCCTCGTGGTGTCGATCGCCACGGAGCGGGCGGCGAAGGCGGGGGTCCTCGTGAAGGACCGGCTGGCACTCGAGACGATGCGCACGATCGACACGGTCCTGTTCGACAAGACCGGAACCCTCACGAAGGGCACTCCTGCCGTCACCGCAATCGTGCCGTCTGGTGGACTGTCCTCCGAGGAGGTGCTGGCTCTCGCCGCGGCCGCTGAGCGCGACTCGGAGCATCCCCTCGCCAAGGCCCTGGTCCGTGCCGCTGAGGATCGTGAGCTGGGTGTGCCCGCATCCACCGACTTCTCCTCGTCTCCCGCGATCGGCGTGAGCGCCAGAGTCGACGGACGCGTGGTCCAGGTGGGCGGTCCCCACCTGCTGGAGGAGCACGGCCTGTCCGAGCTTCCGGTCGCCGACGACTGGCGCACGGAAGGAGCGATCATCCTCCACGTCCTCGTCGACCACCGTGTCGTCGGCGCGCTGCGTCTCGCCGACGAGGTCCGCCCCGAGTCCCACCAGGCCGTGGGCGACTTGCACGCTCGCGGTGTGCAGGTCGTGATGATCACGGGCGATGCGCAGGCGGTCGCCGACCACGTCTCGGCCGAGCTCGGCATCGATCGGGTGTATGCGGGCGTCCGTCCGGAAGACAAGGCCAAGATCGTTCGGGCACTGCAGCAGGAAGGGCGACGCGTGGCGATGGTCGGCGACGGCGTGAACGATGCTCCCGCACTCACCCAGGCCGACGTCGGTCTGGCCATCGGCGCAGGCACCGACGTCGCCATCGCCTCGGCGGGCGTGATCCTGGCGGGCAGCGACCCGCGCGCCGTGAAGTCCGTCATCGACCTGTCCGCGGCGAGCTACCGCAAGATGACGCAGAACCTGTGGTGGGCCGCCGGATACAACCTGATCTCGGTACCCTTGGCCGCGGGCGTCCTCGCCCCGGTGGGATTCGTCCTGCCGATGTCGGTGGGCGCGGTGCTGATGTCGCTCTCGACCATCGTGGTCGCTCTGAACGCCCAACTCCTCCGGCGCATAGACCTGCAGCCGTCGCGGTGAGCGGAACGCGGTGGGCGGCGAGCCCTAGAATGACGACGTGTCTGTCGCGCTCTGGGTCTCGCTGCTCACCGCGTGCATCGTGATCAGCTTCACCCCCGGCGCCGGTGCCATCAACACGATGTCGAACTCGCTCAGTCAGGGCTGGCGGCGATCGATCTGGGGCATCATCGGGCAGCAGATCGCCCTCATCATCCATGTGGTGATCGTCGCAGCGGGCGTCGGCCTCATCGTCTCCCGCTCGGAGACCCTCTTCAACGTCATCCGCTACGCGGGCGCCGCCTACCTCGTGTATCTCGGCATCCGGCTCATCCTGACGAAGCCGACGATCGCCTCCGAGGATGAGGACGCGCTCGCCGAGGTCCCCCGCGAAGGTCGCTGGTCGATGATCCGTCGCGGACTCTGGGTCAATCTGCTGAACCCGAAGGCCATCGTCTTCTTCCTCGCCTTCATCCCGCAGTTCGTCCGTCTCGACCAGCCCCAGCTCCCCCAGTACCTGACGATTATCACGACGTCGATCGCCGTCGACGTCGTCGTCATGTGGGGCTTCTTCGCCGCGGCGGCCCGTCCGTTCCGGCGGCTCACGCGGTCCGCGAGAGGTCAGCGCGTTCTCAACACCGTCTTCGGCGTGCTCTTCATCGCGGTCGCTGCGCTTCTGGTGCTGTTGCACTGAGGTCGCTGACATAGACTCGCGCTGTGTCTACCCGGGTGCTCGTCGTCGATGACGAACCGCTGCTGGCCGGCCTCGTGGCACGGCATCTCCAGCGTGAAGGGTACGAGACGGAGACGGCTGCCGACGGCATCGCCGCCCTCTCTGCCGCCTCGACCCGGAGCTTCGATCTCGCGATCGTCGACGTGAATATGCCGGGAATGACCGGATTCGAGTTGTGCCGACGTCTGAAGCAGCATGACGAGCAGATCAAGGTCCTCATGCTGACGGCGCGCAACGCGATCGACGACCGCGTGCACGGCCTCGATTCCGGCGCCGACGACTACCTGATCAAGCCGTTCGACTTCGCCGAGCTGTTCGCGAGACTCCGCGTGCTGACCCGCCGCGACGCTTCCCTCCGGCTCCGCCTCACGGCCGGCGATCTCACGCTCGCCGTCGACCGGGGGACGGTCGCCGTGGGTGGCGAGGAGGTGCTCCTGAGCAGGCGCGAGTTCGACCTGCTGAAGATGCTGGTCCAGCGGCTCGGGTCGACGGTGGCTCGATCGGAGCTGCTCGCGGAGGTCTGGGGCTCAGAGCACTTCCAATCGAACGTGGTCGATCAGTACGTGGGCTACGTGCGCCGGAAGCTGGAAGCCGCGGGGTCCGGTGCGCAGATCGTGACCGAGCGCGGAGTCGGTTTCCGTCTGCTCGCAGAGGACGATCGATGAGACGCCGTCTCTCCCTGCGCGCCAGGGTCACGATCGGCTCGACCGTCGCCGCGGTGCTCGTGCTCGCCATCGCCTCGGCCATCGTGTTCGCGCAGTTGACGGGCATCGTCGAGCAGAAGGAGAAGGCGGTGCTCCACGGCATCACCGAGGTCTACCGCGGGGTGATCCAGGACAATCCGGATGCGCGTTTCGAAAAGCCCGGTGCGAACCAGCACGTCGCGATCGTCGCCCCGGACGGCGTCGAGCGGATGAACACGCTCCCCGAGGGCGTCGCGGACCGCGTCGCCGAGTTCATCGCCGACGGTCCCCGCCTGCACAGCGTCAGCACGCCACAGGAGGGCTTCTACGTCTACGTAGACCCCGTGGAGACGGCAGACGGCACCTGGTACGTGCTCGCGACGCGGGACGCGGACATCGCCGACGACGTGCTCTCCGAGGTCATCCTCCTGCTGACCGGCATCCTGCTCGTCGGAGCGCTCGTGTTCGCTCTCGGCTCGTGGTTCGTCACGGGCGCCGCGCTCCGCCCGGTGGAGAGGATGCGGCGCAGTGCGGAGTCCCTCGCCGTGTCGCGTCGCGGCGAGCTGCTTCCTGTCGGAGCATCGCGCGACGAGCTCGCCGATCTCGCCCGCACTCTGAACGACCTCCTCGAACGCATGCGTGCGGCCAGCGACCGGGAGCGCCAGATGGTGTCCGACGCGAGCCATGAGCTCCGCAACCCGCTCGCCGTCCTGCAGGCGCAGCTCCAGCTCGTCGACGGGTTCGATGCCGATGCCGACGCCGCCGTCCTCGACGACGCCCGCGCGACTCTCACTCGTCTGACGAGAACCGCCGATGCGCTTCTGCAGCTGTCACGGATCGACTCCGTCGACGGCACCGGTTCGGCCACCGTGTCTCAACTCTCCTCGACCCTGACCGACAGCATCGACCGACTGCGTCTGCGCTCCTCGGAGCTCGGCCCTGGGCATGAGCTCGATCTCGACTTCCACGTCGTGGTCGATGCGGAGTCCGCCGTCGTCCCGATCTCTGCAGACGACTTCGGGAGGATCGTGGAGAACCTCGTCGACAACTCGATCGGCGCGGCGGACGGCCCGGTGAGCGTCACCGTCACCCTCACGCAGTCTCCCGCCGCGATCGAGCTCTCCGTGGGCGACAACGCGGGAGGATTCGACCCCGAGGTCGCACAGCGCGCTTTCGAGCGGTTCGTTCGCGGTAGCGCACCGACCTACCCCGGAAGCGGCCTGGGCCTCGCGATCGTCGCCCGACTCGCCCAGAAGGCGGGAGGGGGTGCTCGCGTCGAGAACCGTCAGGGAGTCGGCGCGACCGTCGTCGTGACCTTCACCGCCTCCCGGGTCTGATCCCCGCGCTCCGCGAAGACCCACCAACGATAGGCCGCGAAGCGGACGGCCGAGCCGGCGAGCAGTCCGATCACGTTCGCAGACACGTTGTCATCGACGGTCGTCGTGAGGTTCAGGAGGTAGTGCGACACACCGAGGCACAGCAGCGAGACCCCGCTTCCGATGAGGCTGGCGATCAAGAACTCGACCGCTTCGCGCGCGGCATCCGCTCTGCGGCGATCCCGGAAGGTCCAGAGCCTGTTGCCGACCCAGTTCACGACGATCGCGAGGGCCGTGGACACGACCTTCGCGACCATCGGCCAGGCCGCGACCGGTATCGGATGCAGCAGGAGCAGGTTGAACACGGCGACGTCGACGATCAGTCCGACTCCGCCGACGGCAGCGAACTTCACGATCTGCTCGGCCAGTCCCCCGAGACGTGTCCGACGGAGTTCAGACACGGGCCACCTCCGCATGCGTCGCGTCGACGCGGTCACCCTTGCCGGACCTCCTCTCGATGCCCCAGCGGGTGACCTGGCGCAGCGCTTCGAACACGATGCGACCCGACATCTTCGACTCGCCGTGCAGGCGGTCGTCGAAGGTGATGGGAACCTCGGCGATGCGGCATCCGGTGCGCACGGCACGGTCGAGCATCTCGATCTGGAAGCAGTAGCCCCGGCTCGTCACCTGTTCCGGTGCGATGCGGCGGAGAGCCTCGGTGCGGAATGCGCGATAGCCGCCCGTGATGTCCTTGTTCGGAATGCGGAGGAGGAGGCCGGCGTAGAGGCTCCCCGCTCGAGAGAGGAGATACCGTCCTGCGGACCAGCGCTCCACCGCGCCGCCGGCGGCCCAGCGCGATCCGATGACCACATCCGCCGAGTCCAGCGCGGAGAGCATCGCAGGAAGGTCCTCCGGGCGATGGGAGCCGTCGGCATCCGACTGGACGATCACCTCGTACCCGAGCGCGGCCGCCTCGGCGAAACCGGCGATGTATGCCGGGCCGAGGCCCTGCTTCTCCGCTCGATGCAGCACCCTCACTTGCGGCATGCGAGACGCGAGCAGGTCAGCCAGTTCCCCGGTGCCGTCGGGAGAGGCGTCATCGACGATGAGCACGTCGACGTCGGGCGCTTCCGCACGCAGCCGCCCGACGACCTCGGGAAGGGATTCGATCTCGTTGTACGTGGGCAGGACGACCACGGTGCGCTGGCTCATGATGGTGTTCCCTTCTGGAACTCGTAGACGACGGTGCGATTGATGTCCGTACGCGAGACCTCGGTGAATCCCGCCCGCTGGAGAGCTGCGACGTCCGCGTCGGCGGACCCGGTCGATCCGGTCTCCAGGAGCCACACGGTCCCGGCGGAGAGATCAGGAGCGACGGACTCGACGGTGGCCAGGCGATCCCAGAGCCCGTCCGTGTCCTCTGCGGCGGTGATCAGCTGCGGGTCGCTCATGCCCTGGAACGCCTCCGGGTACAGGCGGTAGACGAGCCGTGGTGCACGCGAGGGCCTGGTGCCCGTGCCGAACAGGACCGTGTCGCCTGGTCGCCCGATCGATGCGACCTGCGCGGCGGCGGCCCTGCCGTCGGCGCCGCCGTCCTTCGCATACACACCGCGCTCGTGCACGAACTCGGGCGCGAGCAGGAGCGTTCCGAGGATGATCAACGCTGCGGACGAGCCCAGGAGGCCCCGTCTGCCTGCCACCCCACGCGCCAGATCGAGGATCGCCCAGACCCCTGAGGCGAGGAGCATCGCGACGGCTCCGAGGCTGAAGGAGAGATAGCGGGGGTTGAAGGTCGGAGAGAACAGGACGTCGATGAGCACCAGCACGATGCCGGGGGCGAGAAGCCAGACGATGACGGGGGCGGCGCCCTCCCTCCGCGGCCTCCGAAGCACGACGGCGATGATGCCGATCAGGAGTACGGGGATCAGCAGCGCCGCCGCTCCGACGTGGCCGAACCACGGCGTCACGAACCAGCCCGTCGGAGTCATGTACCCACGGCGGGCGAGGAACTCCACCTGCCCCTTCTGCTGCTGGGCACTCATCATGATCGGCAGCGCGAGGACGGCGGCGAGCACCATCGACACCAGCCAGCGGCGGAGGACCCGCGGACGGCGCGTCCACGCGCGGTCGACGAGGAGGACGGTGAGGTGCACCAGGGGCATGAGGAGCAGATAGAGGAAGAACGTGGCGCTCACCGCGACGGCGACGCCGTAGAGGATCCAGCCGCGCCGCCGTCCGTCTCGGTCCACGAGCCGGACGAAGAGGATCGTGACCCACACGGCGGCGGCCGCGGCGATCGCGTACCCTCGCGTCTCGATGGCGAGAACCCCCGCCCGGGGGATCACCGCGATCAGGATGCCCGCGAGCACGCCGATACGGCGATCGAACCAGCGCTCGCCCAGGACGACGACTCCGGCCGCGAGGACACCGATGCCGAGCGCGCTGAGCGCCCGCGTCGACCATTCGGTGCTGCCGAACACGCCGATCCACAGGTGGAGCAGCGAGTAGTAGAGACCGTGCACGGCATCCACCGTGCTCAGCTCGGCGAAGAGGCTCGGCCATGAGCGCTCGGCCGACAGCACGCTGGCGGCCTCGTCTCCCCAGTAGGACGGCACCCCGGCGCCCAGATACGTGACGAGCGTGACGCCGACGCCGATCGCCATCGGCGCGCGCCACCGCGCTCGGGGACCGCGGACGGCATCGCCGATCCGCGGGACCTCATCTGCTGCGCGCTCCAGAACGACCATGCACCGAGCTTCCGCCCCGCGCTTCTCCATCCGCTCCGAAAAGAGGCCGCCGTTCGTGAGAGAACTCACATCCGCCTCTAGCCGAATAGGCTGGACGGGATGGAGATGGATGCGGACGCCTTCGAGGAGCTCGTGATCGACGAGCTCGATCGCCTGCCCGACGACATGGTCGACGGGCTCGACAACGTCGTGTTCGTCGTCGAGGATCGCCCTGAGGACGGCACCCTCGACCTTCTCGGGTTGTACGACGGACTCGCGATCACCGAGCGCGGCCAGTACGGCATGGGAGAGCTGCCGGATCGCATCGTCGTGTACCGCGAGCCGCATCTCGCCGAGTGCGACGACCTGGATGAGCTCCGCGACGAGGTGCACACGACCCTCGTCCACGAGATCGCGCACTTCTACGGCATCGATGACGAGCAGCTGCACGAACTGGGGTGGGCATGAGTGCTCCTGCCGCCTCCCCCGAACTCGATGAACAGCTCGATCTCTCCGCGGCTCCGCTGGAGCCCTGGCAGGTCGTCGTCTGGAACGACCCCGTGAATCTGATGAGCTACGTCGTGCGCGTCTTCCGCACGTACTTCGGATACTCCCTCGACCGCGCCACCCAGCTCATGCTCGCCGTGCACCACGACGGGCACGCGATCGTCGCGACCGGGCCTCGCGAGACCATGGAGGTGCACGCGCAGGCGATGCACGACTTCGGGCTCTGGGCCACGGTCCGGAAGGCGCCCGCATGAACGCGGGGACGGTGCGGATCAGCATGGCGCCGATCGAGGCGGTCCAGCTCGCGGAGATCCTGGGCGAGTTCGCCGATCTGGTCGGCGGTCAGCGCGACCTCAGCGACCCCGCCGTCGCACGGTTGACCCCGAGCGCCTACCCTGACGACGCAGATGCCGCTGACGAGTTCGCGGCGGCGACACGAGACGAGCTGCTCGACAGGCGCTCGGCGGACACCGCGACCGTCCGCGCCGCGCTGGAGCCGCTGCGCTCCGAGTTCGCCGATCTCACAGAGGAACAGGCGTTCGCCGAACACGATCTCGCCATCGAGGCGAGCGACGTCGACGCGTGGCTGCGGACGCTCACGGCGGTGAGGCTCGTCGTCGCCAGCCGACTCGGCATCGTGGACGATGAGCATCACGACCCGGAGGACCGACGGTTCCACGTCTACGACTGGCTGGGCTATCGACTCGAGCTGCTCATCGAGGCCGCGGACGAGTCTCTCGACTGACCGACTAGGGAACGTCGATGATCCGCGTGGCCAGCTCGCGTGGAGCATCCCTCTCGATGTGCCGCGACTCCTGGGCCGCCCATCTCTCCCAGTGCGGACGGTAGGTCTCACCATCACGCGCGAGCGCCCTGGCCTTGCGACCGGTCTCGGCGGACTCCACCCACACGCGCACATCGGCGATCGCCGCGCTCGCCGATGTGAGGATGCCGCTTCCCTCGATGATCAGCCCGAGTGCCGGGTTGACCGCGTAGCTCTCGGCCTCTGCGCCCCGCTCCCAGTCCCAGCGGTTCCAGGTGCTGTGGTATCCCCGCCCGTGCGGCCGCAGGATCCGTTCGAGTGCGCGTTCCGCGCCCGCGTCGAGGCCATCCCACCCCGGGTAGATCGAGTCCAGGGCGATCAGCTGCACCGGCCCCGCGACGGGCCAGCGCAACGCGACACGACGCGCAAGCGAGGTCTTGCCCGCGCCGCTGCGGCCGTCGATCAGGACAACGGGGTTCGCTGCCGCGAGGGCGCGGATGTCGGCCTCGATGAGCCCGGCCGCACGGTCGAGCGCAGCCGCTACCGGATCGTCACTTCTTGAGAGCACGGATGATGCGGGTGATCGCACGACCGGCGATCCAGACGAACGGACCGGCGACGACGAGGAGGGTGATGATGTTCGGCTCGAACCGGAGGCCCTCTTCGCGGCGGATGTAGACGCCGACGGGCACCGCGATGCCGCCGCCCGTTCCGCCCTCTCCCGCCTCGGCGCTGCCGCCGGCGAACCCGGTGATGGCCAGGGCGACGGGCGTGATGCTCGCGCCGTCGACATCCTGGGGCTCGCCGTACGCGCTCTTCACGCCGAACGAGGCGGCCTGCTTACCGAGTTCCAGTGCAATGTGGGGCATGTGTCCACGCTAGCCGACGCACCAGACGGATGGGCCTCAATCCAGGCCGTGATCCTTCGGATGGCGCGCCGCTCCTCTGCCCTCTCCCCGTCCGATGTGGCGCGCACGGGTGATGGTCGCCGTGCCGAACCTCGCGACGGCGTCGTCCATGGCGCCCTCGACCCTGCGCCAATCCTCGTCGTCGTCCCACAGGCCGATGCCTCCGCCGCCCGCGGGGCGCAGCTTCTCGGCGCGGACCCCCACGAGACGGACCGGATCCCGGCTCTCGATCTGCTCGAACAGCGTCTGCGCCGCCTCGCCGATGCGCTGACCGACCGCTGTCGGCTCCGCGAGGGTCTGCGATCTGCTCAGGGTGCGGAAGTCGTCGAAGCGCACCTTGATCGCCACCGTCCCGGTCTCCCACTCCGCGCGTCGCAGACGAGCGGCGACACGGTCGGCGAGTCGGAGCAGCTCCGCGCGCAGGAACACGCGATCGGTCACGTCCGTCTCGAAGGTCTCCTCATGCCCGATGCTCTTCTCGATGCGCTCGGTCTCGACCATGCGCGCGTCTTCGCCCCGAGCGAGCTGCGCGAGACGGATGCCGAGCGCCGGCCCCACGGCACGATCCAGCATGTCCTGAGAGCTCTCGCGGATGTCGCGGATGGTCCGGATGCCGCGCCCCTCCAGCGCCTCGGCCGCTTTCGGCCCCACGCCCCACATCGCCCGGACCGGCCGCGGCGCGAGGAAGTCGATGGTGTCGGCCGCGGCGACCACGAGCAGTCCGTCGGGCTTCGCCATCGTCGACGCCATCTTCGCGACGTGCTTGGTCGCGGCGACCCCGACGCTGCAGGTGATCCCCACCTCGTCCTGCACGCGTTCGCGCACGAGCTGCGCGATGCGAGCGGGACTCCCCCAGAGCCTTCTGACGCCGTGCACGTCGAGGAAGGCCTCGTCCACCGACAGCGGTTCGACCAGCGGTGTGAACGATTCGAAGATCGCCATCACCTGCTTCGACACCTCCTGATACCGGTGGAAGTGCGGCAGGACGATGCGTGCGGACGGGCAGAGCCTGATCGCCTGCGACACGGGCATCGCGGCGCGGACGCCGTACCTGCGGGCTTCGTAGGAGGCGCTGGAGACGACCGAACGTCCGTCCGGCGCCCCGATGATCAGCGGCAGACCGCGAAGACTCGGGTCATCGAGAACCTCGACGCCGGCGTAGAACGCGTCCATGTCGACGTGGAGGATCCGCGTGCCCGCATCGTCGGCGCCGTCGGGCGAGACGATGCGCCCTCTGCCGTCGCCGTGTCCCATGAGTCCATTGTCTCCCGGGCCTCTGACATCGGGCCCGGGAGACGATGACGACTACTGCGCTGCGCGCTCCAGGACCAGTTCGCGCACGCGTGCGGCGTCGGCCTGGCCCTTCATGGCCTTCATGACCGCGCCGATCACGGCCCCGGCGGCCTGGACCTTGCCGTCCTTGATCTTGGCGAGGACGTCGGGCTGTGCGGCCAGTGCCTCGTCGATCGCGGCGATCAGCGCGCCGTCGTCCGACACCACGGCGAGTCCGCGTCCGTCCACGACCTCCTGCGGGGTGCCTTCGCCGGCGATGACGCCCTCGAGCACCTGACGGGCCAGCTTGTCGGTGAGCGTGCCCGCGTCGACCAGCTTCTGGAGCGCGGCGACGTTCTCCGGGCTGATCAGGTCGGACGCATCCTTCTCCTGCGCGTTCGCGAGGCGGGTGATCTCGCCTGTCCACCACTTGCGCGCGGTGGCGGGCGTCGCGCCCGCGGCGATCGTCGCCTCGACGACCTCGAGCAGGCCGCCGTTGCGGACGTCCTGGAACTCCAGATCCGTGAAGGCCCACTCCGCCATCAGACGACGACGACGTGCCACCGGCTGCTCGGGGAGCGCGGCGCGCAGCTCCTCGACGAGCTCGGCGGCCGGCTGCACGGGCAGCAAGTCGGGCTCGGGGAAGTAGCGATAGTCGTCGGCGTCCGACTTGGGACGGCCGGGCGAGGTCGTGCCGGTGTCCTCGTGCCAGTGACGCGTCTCCTGCGTGATCGTCCCGCCGTCGGCAAGGATCTGCGCCTGGCGCTGGATCTCGTAGCGGACCGCGCGCTCGACCGAGCGCATCGAGTTGACGTTCTTGGTCTCGGTGCGCGTGCCGAGCTTCTCCTGGCCACGGGGGCGCAGCGAGACGTTCGCGTCGCAGCGGAGGTTGCCCCGCTCGAGCCGAGCCTCCGAGATGCCGAGGCTGCGGACGATGTCGCGGATGGTCTGGACGTACGCCTTGGCGACCTCCGGTGCACGATGCTCGGCGCCGAAGATCGTCTTGGTGACGATCTCGACAAGCGGCACGCCCGCACGGTTGTAGTCGACGAGCGAGTACTCCGCGCCCTGGATGCGTCCGGTCGCGCCGCCCATGTGGGTCAGCTTGCCTGCGTCCTCCTCCATGTGCGCGCGCTCGATCGGGATCTGGACGATGGTCCCGTCCTCGAGCTCCACCTCGACAGACCCCTCGTACGCGATCGGCTCGTCGTACTGCGAGATCTGGTAGTTCTTGCCGAGGTCGGGGTAGAAGTAGTTCTTCCGCGCGAACCGGCTGGACTCGGCGATCGAGCAGCCGAGCGCGAGACCGAGGCTGATCGACGAGCGAATGGCCGTCTCGTTCACCACCGGGAGGGATCCGGGCAGGCCGAGGTCCACCGGCGCGATGAGCGTGTTCGGCTCGGCCGCGTGATAGGCCTCGTTCGCCGGGTTCGGCGCGTCCGAGAACATCTTCGTGTTGGTGTTGAGCTCGACGTGCACCTCGAAGCCGAGCACCGGCTCGAACAGTTCCAGCGCCTTGTCGAAGTCCATGAGCTTGGCGGTGGCCATCAGCGGGTCCCTCCCACGAGCTGCGGTGCACGGCTGAGCAGCGGCGCACCCCACGAGTCGAGCAGCACGGCCTCGAGAGCCGCACCGACCTTGTACAGACGGGCGTCCTCGCGCGCCGGAGCGATGAACTGGATGCCGACAGGCAGCCCGTCCTCGGCGGCGAGGCCGCTGGGGATCGAGATGCCGGGAACGCCGGCGAGGTTCACCGGGATCGTCGTGATGTCGTTGAGGTACATCTGCAGCGGGTCGTCGATCTTCTCGCCGAGCTTGAACGCCGTGGTCGGCGCCGACGGCGTGGCGATCACGTCGACCTCCGCGAAGGCGTTCGCGAAGTCCTGCTGGATGAGGGTGCGGACCTTCTGCGCACTGCCGTAGTAGGCGTCGTAGTAGCCCGCAGACAGTGCGTAGGTGCCGAGGATGATGCGGCGCTTGACCTCGTCACCGAAACCGGCGTCACGGGTCGCGGACATCACGTCCTCGACCGTCGGGTTGCCCTCCGGGGTGACCCGCAGACCGAAGCGCACCGAGTCGAACTTCGCGAGGTTGCTCGATGCCTCCGCGGGAAGGATCAGGTAGTACGCGGCGACGCCGTACTCGAAGTGCGGGGCTCCGATCTCGACGATCTCGGCTCCCTGCGCCTCCATGAGCGCCAGCGACGCACGGAAGGACTCGGCGACGCCCGCCTGGAAGCCGCTGTCCGGCAGCTCGCGGATGACGCCCACCTTGAGCCCCTTGAGCACGTCGCCCCTGGCGCCCTCACGAGCGGCTGCCGCGAAGGACGGCCACTGGTCACGCAGCGAGGTGGAGTCCTTGGGGTCGTGTCCGCCGATCGCATCGTGGAGCAGACCGGAGTCGAGCACCGTGCGGGACACGGGTCCGACCTGGTCGAGGCTCGACGCGAGTGCGATCGCACCGTAGCGGCTCACGCCGCCGTAGGTGGGCTTCACGCCGACCGTGCCGGTGACGTGCGCCGGCTGCCGGATCGAGCCGCCGGTGTCGGAGCCCAGCGCCAGCGGGGCCTCGAAGGCGGCCACTGCGGCGGCGGAGCCTCCGCCGGAGCCGCCGGGGATGCGGTCGAGATCCCACGGGTTGCGCGTCGGACCGTACGCCGAGTGCTCGGTCGACGAGCCCATGGCGAACTCGTCCATGTTCGTCTTGCCGAGCGGGATGAGGCCCGCTGCGCGAGAACGCGCGACGACGGTCGCGTCGTACGGGGACCGGTAGCCCTCGAGGATGCGCGAGCCGCTCGTGGTCGGCTGGTCGGTGGTGACCAGCACGTCCTTGATCGCGAGCGGCACGCCGGCGAGGGGGCCGAGGTCCTCCCCCGCGGCGCGGCGGGCGTCGAGCTCGGCGGCGGCGGCGAGAGCGCCCTCGTTCACATGCAGGAAAGCGTGCACATCGCCGTCCACGGCCGCGATGCGGTCCAGGTGCGCCTGCGTCGCCTCGACACTGGACACCTCGCGGGCGGCGAGCTTGTCGGCGAGCTCCGCCGCGGTCAGGCGGATGATGTCGCTCACTGCTCTTCTCCCAGGATCGCGGTCACACGGAAACGGCCGTCGGCCTCGTCGGGTGCGTTCTGGAGCACCTGCTCGTGCGTGAGGGTCTGCCCGACGACGTCGGGGCGGAAGACATTGCTCAGCGGGATCGGGTGGCTCGTCGCCACGACGTCGGCGGTGGCGACCTCCGACACCTTCGCGATGTTGTCGACGATGGCGTCGAGCTGGCCCGTGAGCCGCGTCACCTCGTCGTCGTTCAGCTGGATGCGCGCGAGCACGCCGAGATGGCGCACAAGATCAGGGGTGATTTCAGACACGCCTCAAGTCTAGTCAGCGCACTCGCCGCTCCCGCGCCCGTCTGCGGACCCGGCATATGCTGAGCACGTGAGCACGTTCCAGCCTCCTCGCCCGTGGGTCGCCAGCTACGCAGCCGGCGTCCCTGAAGACCTCGCTCCCGTCGAGGGTTCGCTGATCGACATCGTCGCGGCATCCGCCAGGGACTACCCGGATGCCCCGGCGCTGCAGTTCTTCGGCAGGGAGACGAGCTACGCGCAGCTGCAGGATGCGATCGACCGCGCCGCCGCGGGGCTGCGCGACCTCGGCGTCAAGGCCGGCGACCCCGTGGCGATCGTGCTTCCCAACTGCCCCCAGCACATCGTGGCGTTCTACGCCGTGCTCCGGCTGGGCGCGGTGGTCGTCGAACACAACCCGCTGTACACGCCGCGGGAGCTGCGCAAGCAGTTCGAGGACCACGGCGCGAAGCACGCCATCGTCTGGAACAAGGTCGTCTCGACCGTGCAGGAGTTCCCGGCCGATCTGGCCGTCGCCAACCTGATCTCCGTCGACGTCACGCGGGCCATGCCGTTCCTCACGCGCGTCGCCCTGCGTCTGCCCATCGCGAAGGCGCGCGAGTCCCGCGCGGCCCTCACGGAGAGCGTGCGCGGCACGATCACGTGGGACACGCTGGTCGGCTCCTCCCCGCTCCCGGCATCGCATGCCAGGCCGCAGACCGACGACCTCGCGATCATCCAGTACACGTCCGGCACCACGGGCACCCCGAAGGGGGCTGCACTCACGCACCGGAACCTGCTGTCGAACGCGGCGCAGGCCCAGGCCTGGGTGCCGTCGATCCAGCGCGGCAAGGGCTGCGTCGTCTACGCCGTGCTCCCGATGTTCCACGCCTACGGTCTGACCCTGTGCCTCACCTTCGCGATGTCGATGGGCGCGCGCCTCGTGCTGTTCCCGAAGTTCGATCCCGACCTCGTGCTGGACGTCATGAAGAAGCATCCGGCGACGTTCCTCCCGCTCGTCCCGCCGATCGCGGACCGGCTGCTCTCTGCCGCGAACGCTCAGGGCGTCTCGCTGGAGGGCATCGAGGTCGCGATCTCCGGCGCGATGGCGCTGCCGCACGAGCTCGTCGTTCCTTTCGAGAAGGCGACGCACGGGTATCTGGTGGAGGGCTACGGACTGAGCGAGTGCTCCCCCGTGCTGATGGCGAACCCGGTCGCCGAGAACCGGGTCCCCGGAACCGTCGGACTGCCGCTCCCCGGCACGGAGTGCCGCGTCGTCGATCCCGAGAACCCGACGCAGGACGTGCCTGAGGGCTCGCCCGGCGAGCTGATCGTGCGCGGACCGCAGGTGTTCTCCGGCTACTACGGCAAGCCGGAGGAGACCGAGGCCGTGTTCGTCGACGGCTGGTTCCGCACCGGCGACATCGTCACCGTGGACGACGCCGGCTTCATCCGCATCGTCGACCGCATCAAGGAGCTCATCATCACCGGCGGCTTCAACGTCGCGCCGACCGAGGTCGAGAACGCCCTGCGCCAGCATCCCGATGTGTCGGATGCCGCCGTCGTCGGCCTTCCGAGCGATCACTCCGGCGAGGAGGTTGTCGCCGCGATCGTCGTCGACGGAGCGAAGGACGTGGATGTCGAGGCCATCCGCGAGTTCGCCCGCGGCATCCTGACCCCGTACAAGGTGCCGCGCCGCATCTTCGTCGTCGACGAGCTGCCGAAATCACTGATCGGCAAGGTCCTCCGCCGCCAGGTCAAGGAGAAGCTGCTGGCGCTGACCAGCGGTTCCTGACCGCGCGCCCAGGCGCGATGGGGTCGGAGACGCTACCCTTGGTCAGTGACTGAAGAAGACGCTGTGCCCACCGACGCCCCCTCGACCCCCGGATTCGAGGAGCTCGGCATCACCGGGCCCGTCCTCAAAGCCATCAAGGACCTCGGCTACGAGACCCCCTCGCCCATCCAGGCGGCGACGATCCCCACCCTGCTGGCCGGCCGCGACGTCGTCGGCATGGCGCAGACCGGAACCGGCAAGACCGCCGCGTTCGCCCTGCCCGTGCTGGAGCGCCTCGACATCTCGCAGAAGACCCCGCAGGCGCTCGTGCTCGCTCCCACCCGCGAGCTCGCGCTCCAGGTGTGCGAGGCGTTCGAGTCCTACGCGTCGAAGATGAAGGGCGTGCACGTGCTGCCCGTCTACGGCGGTCAGGGCTACGGCGTCCAGCTGTCTGCGCTGCGTCGCGGCGTGCACGTGGTCGTCGGCACCCCCGGTCGCATCATGGACCATCTCGCCAAGGGCACGCTCGACCTGTCGGAGCTGCAGTACCTCGTGCTCGACGAGGCCGACGAGATGCTCAAGATGGGCTTCGCCGAGGACGTCGAGCAGATCCTCGCGCAGACGCCCGAGGAGAAGCAGGTCGCCCTGTTCTCCGCGACGATGCCTCCGCAGATCCGCCGGCTCGCGCAGCAGTACCTGCGCGACCCCGAAGAGATCAGCATCAAGTCGAAGACCGCGACGGGCACGAACATCACCCAGCGCTACCTCGTGGTCTCGTACGCGCAGAAGGTCGATGCACTCACCCGCATCCTCGAGGTCGAGAACTTCGACGGAATGATCGTCTTCGTCCGCACGAAGAACGAGACCGAGACCCTCGCCGAGAAGCTCCGCGCCCGCGGCTACTCCGCCGCCGCCATCAACGGCGACGTGGCGCAGGTGCAGCGCGAGCGCAGCGTCAACCAGCTCAAGGACGGCAAGCTCGACATCCTCGTCGCCACCGACGTCGCGGCGCGCGGTCTCGACGTCGAGCGCATCAGCCACGTCGTCAACTTCGACATCCCCACCGACACCGAGTCGTACGTGCACCGCATCGGCCGCACCGGACGCGCCGGGCGCAAGGGCGACGCGATCAGCTTCATCACGCCTCGTGAGCGCTACCTGCTCAAGTCGATCGAGCGCGCGACGCGCCAGGAGCCGACGCAGATGCAGCTGCCGAGCACCGATGACGTGAACACCACGCGTCTCGCACGCTTCGACGACGCGATCACCGCGGCGCTGAGCGAGACGGCACGCATCGAGAAGTTCCGCGACATCATCGCCCACTACGTGCGCAACAACGACGTGCCGGAGTCCGATGTCGCCGCCGCTCTCGCGATCGTCGCACAGGGCGAGACGCCGCTGCTGCTCGACCCGTCGAACGACCCGCTCTCCAAGGCCGTCGAGGCCGACAACCGTCCTCCCCGCGAGCGCGGAGCGCGTGACGCGCGCGAGCCCCGCACAGAGCGTCGAGGACGCGGCGACTACGCCGCCTACCGCATCGAGGTGGGCCGCCGTCACCGCGTCGAGCCGCGCCAGATCGTGGGCGCGCTGGCCAACGAGGGCGGTCTCGGCCGCGACGACTTCGGTGTCATCAACATCCGTCCCGACTTCTCGATCGTCGAGCTTCCGGCGAACATGGACGCCTCCGTGCTGGAGAAGCTCCGCGACACGCGCATCTCCGGCCGTCTCATCGAGATCAAGCCCGACCGCGGTCCGCGCGGCGGTGCACGCCGAGACGGCGACCGCCCGTCCTACGGCGACCGCGGTCCGCGACAGGACCGCGGAGAGCGCTCGTTCCGTGACGATCGCCCAGCCCGCGAGGACAAGCCTTTCCGCAAGCCGCGCCACAAGGCCTGATCGGCGCCGACCGGCGCTCAGGGAGTCCTGAGCCCCGGTCGCGCTGCATCAGCCTCGTGCGAGCCGGGCGGCGAGATCGATGAGCGCCTCGGGGTGGGCGAGCAGCCGTCGCTGCTGCGGGTTGTCGATGAGATGCTGCAGCAGTCGGTGCGCCCCGACGACGGTCGGGCTCCAGTAGCCGCCGACATGGTGGCGGCTGAGGGGCATCTCGATCGCTTCGCCGTCGACGATCACCTCGACCTGGCCGTCGTCGGGATCCACACCGGGATCCGACAGCATCAGTGCTGCGAGAGCGCCGAGCAGGAGCGTGCTCACGAGTCCTGGCAGTCGGAACCTCGTCGTCGGAACGGCGATCTCTATGCGCTCCACCGCATCCCAGGTGAGGATGCCGCGGTTCTCCATCCCCTCGCGGAGAAGCACCGCATCGGGCGTCAGCCGCAGATGATGACGACCCGGGTCTCCGACGGCGAGAGCATCGGTGACAGCGATCAGTGGACCGTAGCGCTTCACCCGAGTGCCGACGGGCCCTCGGTCACCAGCAGGTGGAACTGCGCCGCGTCCAGGATGCGGATGCCGAGCTCCTCCGCCTTCGCGAGCTTGGATCCGGCGCCGGGGCCTGCGGCGACGAAGTCGGTCTTCTTCGAGACGCTCGAGGCGGCCTTGCCTCCCGCCTTGAGGATCGCCTCCTGCGCGCCGTCACGCGTGTACCCGTCGAGAGAGCCGGTGGCGACGACCGTGAGACCGTCGAGCACACCTCCTTCGACGACTGCGGCTCCAGGACCCGGATGCCCCGGAGTCGACCACTGCACGCCCGCGTCCGCCCAGCTCCGGACGATGTCCTGATGCCAATCGACCTCGAACCAGGCGAGGAGGGAGTCGGCGATGATGCCCCCCACGCCCTCGACAGCCGCCAGATCTTCACGCGATGCCGCACGGATCGCATCGAGGGACCCGAACCACTGCGCCAGGGCGCGTGCCGCGACCGGTCCGACGTGGCGGATGTTGAGCGACACGAGGAGGCGCCAGAGCTCCTTCGTCTTCGCCTTCTCGAGCTCGGCGAGGAGCTTCGTGGCGGCCTCTGACGGCAGCACCTCGCGATAGTCCTTCCTGACTCCGAGGCGGCGGCGCACCGCGGCATCCATCGCCTCCGTGCCCGGCGGGTACTGCGCAGGGCCGAGCTTCTGGAACGGCGCCCGACGCACGAGCTCACCGGTCTCCTCGTCGACCTTGGGCTCGCCCGTCTCGGAGTCGCGCACGACCACGGAGATCGGCACCAGATCGCCGAGCGCGAGGGAGAACAGCCCCGCCTCCGTGTCGAGAGGCGCGACCGCCGGCGGCTCCGCCTGCGTGAGGGCGGCGGCGGTGACCTCGCCGAGCACCTCGACGTCGAGCGCGCCGCGAGAGCCGATGTGCTCGACGCGACCGCGGACCTGTGCAGGACAGGAGCGCGCGTTCGGGCAGCGGAGGTCGATGTCGCCCTCCTTCATCGGACGAAGCGGGGTTCCGCACTCCGGGCAGTCGGCGGGCATGACGAACTCCCGTTCGGTGCCGTCGCGCTTCTCCACCACGGGTCCGAGCACCTCGGGGATCACGTCACCCGCCTTGCGCAGGACGACCGTGTCGCCGATCAGCACGCCCTTGGCCTTCACGACGTCCTTGTTGTGGAGGGTCGCCTGGCGCACCACGGAACCGGCGACGTGCGCAGGGGCCATCACGGCGAACGGCGTCGCCCTGCCGGTGCGTCCGACGGACACCACGATGTCGAGGAGCGTCGTCTGGACCTCCTCCGGCGGGTACTTGTAGGCGATCGCCCAGCGCGGGGCGCGACTGGTCATGCCGAGCTCGTCGTGCAGCGCGAGTTCATCGACCTTCACGACGATGCCGTCGAGCTCGTGCTCGATGTCATGACGGTGCTCGCCGAAGTGCTCGACGAACCCGATGACCTCGTCGATGCTCGTGCAGACCTTCGCATGAGGGCTCGTCGGCAGGCCCCAGCCCGCGAGCAGTTCGTAGACCTCGCTCTGCGCGGAGACCGGAGGGTTCTCCCACGCGCCGATGCCGTGCACGTACATCGCGAGCGACTCGATCCGCAGCAGGCCGGCCTCGAGTTCGAGCCCGTCCTTCTTGTCGATCTGCTGGCGGAGGCCTCCGCTCGCGGCGTTGCGGGGATTGGCGAAAGCCGGGAAACGACGGGCGGCGGCCGCGCTCGCCTTCTCCTCGTCGAAGGGCTTCTTCGCTCCGCTGCGGGACTCCCAGCGCGCGAGGGCATCGGCGTAGGCGCGCTCGCGGAAGGATGCCTGCGCGGCGTTGAGGCGCTCGAAGGCGGCCACGGGGATGAACACCTCGCCGCGTACCTCCACGATCGACGGATGCCCCGTGCCGCTCAGCCGTTCGGGGATCTCAGGCAGGCGCAGGGCGTTCTCGGTGACGATCTCGCCGACACGGCCGTCTCCGCGTGTCGCCGCGGACGTGAGCACGCCGTCCTCGTATCGCAGGTTGATCGCGAGTCCGTCGATCTTGAGCTCCGTGAGCCAGTTCACATCGCGCCCCGCGGCGGCCCGCGTCTTCGCGGCCCATTCGCGGAGCTCCTCGATGGAGAAGACGTTGTCGAGGCTCAGCATCCGTTCGGCGTGCTCGATCGTGTCGAGTCCCGTCGACTCGGCGGCGCCGACCATCTGCGTGGGCGAGTCCTGCCCCTGCAGCTCCGGATGCAGCCGCTCCAGCTCTTCGAGGCGGTGCATCCAGCCGTCGTAGGTGAAGTCGTCGACCACCGAGGTGTCGCGTCCGTAGTACGCGTCTTTCGCCTCGAGTATGAGCGTGGTCAGCTGTTCGGCCTCGGTACGGGCGTCTTCCAGCGAGATGTTCTCCGGCACCCCGTCAGTCTACGATCGGGGGCCGACATCGCACGGCTCTAGACCCCGGCGGGCACCGCCGACACGGTGCGGTCGATCGTGAACTGCCCGAGGACCCTGGTTCCGACGTACAGCACGGCCGTCTGCCCCGGCGCGACGCCGTCGAGCGGCACCTCGGGCACCACCCGCAGTCCGTCCGGCTCCACGAAGGCCTGCGCGGGCACCGGCTCGGCGTGGGCGCGGATCTGCACCTCGCAGGCGAAGGATCGCTCATCGGGCCCCGCACCGGCCCAGCTGAAGCGCCGACCCGAGATCTCCGCCGTCGCGAGAGCCTCCTTGGGGCCGACGACCACGGTGTTCGAGACGGGCCGCACCTCCAGGACGAACCGCGGCTTGCCGTCGGCCGCCGGCACCCCGAGCTTGAGCCCCCGACGCTGGCCGACCGTGTACGCGTGCGCTCCCTCGTGCGAGCCGACGACGGCGCCCGCGCGATCGACGATGTCACCGGTGGCCGTGCCGACCTTCTCGGCGAGCCAGCCGCGCGTGTCCCCATCGGGGATGAAGCAGATGTCGTGGCTGTCGGGCTTCTGCGCCACGCTCAGGCCCCGCTCCTCCGCCTCGGCGCGGACGAGCGCCTTCGACGGCGTCTCTCCGAGCGGGAAGTACGTGTGGGCGAGCTGCTCTGCGGTGAGCACGCCGAGCACGTAGGACTGATCCTTCGCGTCATCGGCGGCACGATGCAGCTCGAGCCCCGAGTCGGTGGGGACGAGGTTGGCGTAGTGCCCGGTGCAGACCGCGTCGAAGCCCAGCTCCAGCGCTCTTTCGAGAAGAGCGGCGAACTTGATCTTCTCGTTGCAGCGCATGCACGGGTTGGGCGTGCGACCAGCCTGGTACTCGGCGATGAAGTCGTCGATCACGTCGTCGCGGAAGCGCTCCGAGAAGTCCCACACGTAGAACGGGATTCCGAGCAGGTCCGCTGCTCTGCGAGCGTCGAGGGCGTCCTCGATCGTGCAGCAGCCGCGACTGCCTGTGCGCAGCGTGCCGCCGGCGCGGGACAGCGCCAGGTGGACGCCGACGACCTCGTGCCCGGCGTCGACAGCGCGCGCCGCAGCGACCGCGGAGTCCACTCCCCCGCTCATCGCCGCAAGAATTCGCATCCGCCCAGTCTACGAGGGCACGGCTGGACGGGCTCCGAGTGCGTTCAACGCGCCGCGGACGCCCTCGCGTACGCATCCGCGATGACGGAGAGCACCGCGTCGACGTCGGCGTCGGTCGAGGTGCGCCCGAGCGAGAACCTCAACACGCTGCGCGCGTCCTGCTCGCTGCGCCCCATCGCCATGACGACGTGCGACGGTTCGGCGACGCCCGCCTGGCAGGCCGACCCCGTGGATGCCGCGACCCCTGCCATGTCCAGAAGGAACAGCAGGCTCTCACCGACGGCTCCGGGGAACAGCAGGTGCGCGTTGCCCGGCAGGCGGTCCACCAGGTCGCCCAGCAGCACCGCCGCGGGGACGAGCGAACGGATGCCGTCGACCAGCCGGTCGCGAAGCAGGATCAGCCGCTCCGTCTCCGCGTCGAGCTCGGCGGAAGCCAGTTCGAGGGCGGCGGCGAACGCGGCGGCGCCCGGCACATCCTGCGTACCCGCCCGAAGACCGCGCTGCTGCGCTCCGCCGTGCAGGAGAGCGGCGATCCGCGCCGTGCGGGCGACGACGAGCGCCCCCACTCCGACGGGGGCCCCGATCTTGTGCCCGGCGACGCTCAGGGCGACGAGACCGCTCCCGCCTGACGCATCGCCGCGGAGAGCACGGAACGAGAGCGGGAGATGACCGAGGGCGGACACGGCGTCGAGGTGCAGCGGCACTCCGGCATCCGCAGCGGCCGCGCTCAGTGCACGCGCGTCGTTGACGGTTCCGACCTCGTTGTTCGCGACCAGCGCGGTCGCGAGCGCAGCACCGGGCAGCGCCTGAGCGAAGCCGAAGACGGGGATGCGCGCCTCCGCGGTGACCGCGACAGGACGCAGCACGGCGCCCCCGGCGACCAACGAGGCGACGGTGTCCATCGTCGCGTGGTGCTCGGCATCCGGCATCACGATCGCGTCGGCGCCCTCCGCCCTCGCGCTCCACAGACCCTGCAGGGCGAGGTTGATCGACTCCGTCCCGCCGGAGGTGAACACGACCTCGATGGGCTCGCATCCGAGCACCGCGGCGGCGCGCTCGCGCGATTCCTCGAGCAGACGGCGGGCGTCCTGCCCCGCTCCGTGCGTGGACGAGGCGTTTCCCACCACGTCGGTCGCCGCCAACCAGGCCTCGCGCGCCTCCGCACGGAGGGGCGTGGTCGCTGCATGGTCGAGGTAGTGGCGCATCCCTACAACTCTCCCCTATTTCCGGCACCGTGGCACACGGAACTGAGTACGCCCTGTCGTGAGACCCGAGCCCCGCCCCCTAATGTGTACCTATGCCCGCGAACCGAGACTTCACCGTGCCCGGCGGTCCAGCACTCGACAACCTCGGCGTCCGTCTGCACGACGGCGTCGGCACCCTGCGCGTCTGGTCTCAGAACGCCTCCTCCGTCGAGCTCGTCGTCTTCGACGCCACCGACCTGGACTGGGTGACCGACCAGGTCGACCTCGAGCGTCTCCCCGGAGGCGTCTGGGAGGTCACGACCCCGCTCCTCCAGCCCGGAGTCCGCTACGCCCTGCGCGTCGGTGGACCGCACGGCCCGGGCAACACGTTCAACCCGGAGACCCTTCTCCTCGACCCGTACGCGCGCGGGCTTGCCCAGGGCGACGGCTACGAGGAATGGCGCTCCGTCGTCATCGTCGACGGCTTCGACTGGGGCCAGTCGCAGAAGCCCCGAGTGCCGCTCGACCGCACCGTGATCTACGAAGGACACCTGAAGGGGCTCACCAAGCGCCAGCCCGATGTTCCTCCGGCGCTCCACGGCACCTACGCGGGCCTCGCCCACCCCGCGATGATCGAGTACTTCCACTCTCTGGGCATCACCTCGATCGAGCTGCTGCCCGTGCACGCGTTCGTGCCGGAGCCTCGGCTGCTCGAACGCGGCCTGACGAACTACTGGGGCTACAACACCCTGAACTTCTTCACTCCGCACACCGCCTACGCGACGGAGGAGTCCCGCAAGGGCGGCCCCGAAGCCGTCCTCGCCGAGTTCAAGGGCATGGTCCGGCTCCTCCACGAGGCAGGTCTCGAGGTCATCCTCGACGTCGTCTACAACCACACCGCCGAGGAAGGTCTCGGCGGTCCCCGGTGGAGCATGCGCGGCATCGACAACGCCAGCTACTACCGACAGGACGCGAACGGCGCGTACATCGACACGACCGGGTGCGGCAACACCGTCAACACCTCGACGGATGCCGGCGCCCGTCTCGTCCTCGATTCGCTGCGCTACTGGGCCGAGGAGATGCAGATCGACGGGTTCCGCTTCGATCTCGCGACGGCTATCGCCCGGGACGCCGCGCACACCTACACCCCCGAGCACCCGTTGCTCACCGCGATCTCGAACGACCCGGTCCTCAAGGACACGAAGCTCATCGCCGAGCCCTGGGACGTGGGCCTCGGCGGCTGGCAGACCGGGAACTTCCCGGCGGGCTGGCACGAGTGGAACGACCGCTACCGCGATCGCGTCCGCAACTTCTGGCTCAGCGACATCGACTACGCACGACGCGCATCGGCCCCCGTGGGCATCGGCGGTTTCGCGACCAGGCTCGCCGGATCGTCCAACACCTTCGCCGATGAGCGCGGCCCCCTGGCCAGCATCAACTTCGTCACCGCGCACGACGGCTTCACCCTGCACGATCTCGTCTCCTACGACGTGAAGCACAACGAGGCCAACGGCGAGCAGAACCGCGACGGCGCCGACATGAACCGCTCGTTCAACCACGGCATCGAGGGCCCCACAGACGACCCGGCCATCCTCGCCGCGCGGCGCAAGGCGATGCGCAACCTGCTGGGCACTCTGCTGCTCTCGGCCGGCATCCCCATGCTCACCGCCGGCGACGAGGTGGGACGCACGCAGCGCGGCAACAACAACGCCTACGCGCAGGACTCGGCGATGACGTGGCTCGGCTGGGATGAGGAGCCGTGGCAGGAAGACCTCCGCGCGCACGTGTCTCGTCTCATCTCGCTCCGCTCCGAGAACCCCGCCCTGCGCCCGAGCAAGTACGCGCGGCTCGGCGAGCACATCCCCAACGCGAGCGTCATGGACTGGTTCGACCAGAACGGCGAGACGATGGAGAGCGAGCAGTGGACGGACCCGGGGAACCGGACGATCCAGTACGTCGCCGCCTCGACCCCCGACACGGAGGCCGCCAACAGGATCCTCCTGATCGTGCACGGCACCGAGGCGCCGATCGACGTGCGGCTGCCCGAAGAGATCGAGGGAGCGACGCGCTTCGTCGAGCTCTGGTCGAGCGCCGATGAGCGTCCGTCGGATGCCGCGGAGGTGTTCGCACCCGGCGACGTGCTGCCCATTCCGGGCACGTCTATGCGCCTCTTCCGGGTCGAGTGAATCGTAGCGCGACCCGCCCTGTCACCTCGCTACCCGCGTTGCTCGGGTAGCGGTACATTCAGGGTGTGGCAGCACGCGCGAGTACCCGGACCACGGCTCTTCGAAGCCCCTCTCAGATCCCCCTGCGCCCCCTCGGCGCCCATTCGGACGGCGAGGATCTGCGCACGACGCGCATCCCGCTGCTGAACGGCGCCCCCCGGGTGCCCGGCGGGTTCGCCCCCAAGGCCTTCGTCGGAGAAGTGGTGCCGTTCAGCGTCGTCGCGTTCCGAGAGGGGCACGACATCATCGGCGTCCAGCTGCGGCTGGTCTCCCCCGAGGGCGAGGAGTCACTCCACCGTCTCCGCCCTCGGAAGGACGGCACCGACGCCTGGGCCGCCGAGCTCGCCGTCGACGTCCAGGGGGCATGGACCTTCGTGTTCGAGGCCTTCTCCGACGACTTCGCGACCTGGGCGCACGCCGCGGAGCTGAAGATCGCGGCCGGCGTCGACGTGCCGGTGATGGCCGCGCTCGGCGCGGACCTCCTCCTCCGCGCCGCGGCGGAGAAGGACCGCCCCGCTCCGCAGCGCACGCACCTCGCCGCCGTCGCCGCATCCCTCGCCGACGGGGATGCCGACCTCGCTCTCGCCGCGTCGACGGATGCCGAGCTGGCGCAGATCTTCCACGATCGCCCACTGACCTCCCTTCGCTCCGCGACCGCACCGCAGACGCTCCTCGTGGAGCGCACGGCCGCGGGCGTCGGCGCATGGTACGAGTTCTTCCCGCGGTCGGAGGGCGCGAAGCGCCTGAAGGACGGCACCGTCAAGAGCGGCACGTTCCGCACGGCCGCCAAGCGCCTTCCCGCCGTCGCCGCCATGGGGTTCGACGTGATCTACCTCGTTCCGATCCACCCGATCGGCACCACCAACCGCAAGGGCCGCAACAACACCCTCACCACCGAGCCGGGAGATCCTGGCTCCCCCTATGCCATCGGAGCGGCAGAGGGCGGTCACGATGCGATCCACCCCGACCTCGGCAAGCCCGCCGACTTCCGAGCGTTCGTCCGGGCGGCGCAGGCAGAAGGGCTCGAGGTCGCCCTCGACCTGGCGCTCCAGGCCTCCCCCGACCACCCCTGGGTGGTCGAGCACCCCGAGTGGTTCACGACCCTCCCCGACGGCACGATCGCGTACGCGGAGAACCCTCCGAAGAAGTACCAGGACATCTATCCCCTGAACTTCGACAACGATCCTGAGGGCATCTACCAGGAGATGCTGCGCGTCGTGCAGCACTGGGTCTCGCAGGGCGTGAAGATCTTCCGCGTCGACAACCCCCACACCAAGCCTCTGCAGTTCTGGGAGTGGCTGATCTCCACCGTGAACGCGGCCGACCCCGACGTGATCTTCCTCGCCGAGGCGTTCACCCGCCCTGCGGTGATGCGCGCACTTGCCGCTGTCGGATTCCAGCAGAGCTACAGCTACTTCACCTGGCGCAACACCAAGGCGGAGCTCGAGGAGTTCCTGACCTCCGTCTCCCACGAGACGAGCGACTACATGCGTCCGAACCTGTTCGTGAACACGCATGACATCCTCACCGAGTACCTGCAGTTCGGCGGACGCGCCGCGTACCGGATCCGCGCGTGCATCGCGGCGACCGCGGCCCCCGTCTACGGCGTGTACGCGGGCTACGAGCTGTTCGAGAACGTGGCCCGCCCCGGGTCGGAAGAGAACATCGACAACGAGAAGTACGAGTTCAAGCTGCGGGACTGGGAGGGAGCCGAGGCCGCCGGGGACTCCCTGGCCCCGCTCCTCCGCCGCCTCAACGGCATCCGTCGCGAGCACCCTGCACTCCGTCAGCTCCGCAACCTGTCGGTCCACTGGAGCGACGATGACGCGGTGCTCGTCTACAGCAAGCATCTCGACGCCGAGTTCACCGGCACGGGGGCGTCCGACACGATCATCGTCGTCGCCAATGTCGACCCGCACTCGGTGCGAGAGACCACGGTGCACCTCGACACGACCGTGTGGGGCGTGCCGCTCGGTGAGAGCTTCGAGGTCGAAGACCTCGTCACGGGGGCTGTCTGGACCTGGGCAGACCACAACTACGTGCGCCTCGACTCGTTCAGCGAGCCGGTGCACATCCTGAAGGTGAGGGAACGAGCATGAGCTACGTCGAAGACGTGACGGCATCCGCAAACTGGGCCACCGTCGCTGGAGCGTCTCATCACGATCCGCACTCCGTGCTCGGCGCTCATCCGTTCAAGGATGCGGCGGATCGCACGACGACGCTCATCCGCGTCCGTCGACCGCTCGCCTCATCGGTCGCGGCCGTCTTCTCCGACGGCACCCGCCTCGACCTCACCCACATCGCCCACGGGATCTGGGAGGGCCAGCACGACGGCGCTCCGGTGGCCTATCGCGTCGCGACCGCGTACAACGACGATCCGGAGACCCTCGTGGGCGACCCCTACCGCCACGTTCCCACACTCGGCGACATCGACCTGCACCTCATCGCCGAAGGGCGTCACGAGAGGCTCTGGAAGGTGCTCGGGGCGCATCCCCGCACCCTCGACGGCGACACCGGCGTCTCGTTCGCGGTGTGGGCCCCCAACGCCACCGCCGTGCGGGTGGTCGGCGACCACAACGGCTGGAACGGCGAGGCGCATGCGATGCGCTCGATGGGCGTCAGCGGCGTCTGGGAGCTCTTCATCCCCGACCTCGATCTCGGCGCCAGGTACAAGTACGAGATCCGCACGCGGTCGGGCGACTGGATCCTCAAGGCGGATCCGATGGCCCAGGCCGCGCAGGTGCCCCCGGAGACGGCGTCCGTCGTCACGGAGTCCTCGCACACCTGGTCCGACGGCGCCTGGATGACGCGCAGAGCCGCCACGCACGCCGTGGCGCAGCCGCTCTCCGTGTACGAGGTGCACCTCGGGTCGTGGCGCGGCGGCCTCGGCTACCGGGACGCGGCGGATCCGCTCATCGAGCACGTCACGAACGCCGGCTTCACGCACGTCGAGTTCATGCCGCTCGCCGAGCATCCGTTCGGCGGCTCCTGGGGCTATCAGGTCTCCGGCTACTACGCGGCGACCAGCCGTTTCGGGTCGCCGGACGACCTGCGGTATCTGATCGACCGCCTCCACCAGGCCGGCATCGGCGTGATCATGGATTGGGTGCCCGGGCACTTCCCGAAGGACGCCTTCGCTCTCGCGAAGTTCGACGGTCAGGCGCTCTACGAGCATCCGGACCCCCGTCGTGGCGAGCACCAGGACTGGGGCACCCTGATCTTCGACTACGGTCGCCCGGAGGTCCGCGGCTTCCTCGTGGCGAACGCCCTGTTCTGGCTGAGCGAGTTCCACGTCGACGGACTGCGGGTGGATGCCGTGGCCTCGATGCTGTACCTCGACTACTCGCGCAAGGACGGCGAGTGGGAACCGAACGTCCACGGCGGGCGGGAGAACCTCGAGGCCATCCGCTTCCTCCAGGAGGTCAACGCGACCGCGTACCGTCTGCACCCCGGCATCCTGATGATCGCCGAGGAGTCGACGGCCTTCCCCGGCGTGACCGCGCCCACCGACCACGCCGGCCTCGGGTTCGGATTCAAGTGGAACATGGGCTGGATGAACGATTCGCTCCAGTACATCGAGCGCGATCCCATGTACCGCGCCCACCACGAGGGCGAGATGACGTTCTCCTTCGTCTACGCCTTCGGGGAGAACTATCTGCTGCCCATCAGCCACGACGAGGTCGTCCACGGCAAGGGCAGCCTGCTGGCGAAGATGCCCGGCGACCACTGGCACAAGCTCGCGAACATGCGCGCCTACCTCGCCTACATGTGGGGGCATCCCGGAAAGAAGCTGCTCTTCATGGGGCAGGAGTTCGGTCAGCTGGCCGAGTGGTCCGAGTCGCGTGAACTCGACTGGTGGCTGCTCGAGCAGCCGTCGCACGCGCAGCTGCAGGATTTCGTCGGCACGATGAACCGCACCTATCGCGCACAGGCTCCGCTCTGGGAGCGCGACAACGACGGATCGTCCTTCTCACGCCTCGGCGCGCCGAGCTGGGACCCGACGGTGATCGCCTTCGAGCGACGCGACGGACACGGCGGACGCCTGGTCGTGGTGAGCAACTTCGCCGGCGTCGAGCGCACCGGATACCGGCTGAGCCTTCCGCGGGAGGGCGTCTGGAACGAGATCCTCAACACGGATGCGGCGGAGTACGGCGGCCGTGGTTCGGGGAACCTCGGCGTCGTGGTCGCAAGACCCGACGGGGCGGAGGCGCCGACGGCGACGATCACCCTTCCCGCGCTGTCGACGATCTGGCTGCGCTATCAGGGCGAGCCGCACGTGCCGACCATCAACCACGGCTGATCGCTGCCGTGGGCCCGTGACGGGCCCACGGCGCATCGATCAGAACAGCAGCGAGGTCAGCCGGTTGCGTGCAGCGCCGACGCGGGGATCAGCGGCCCCGATGAGACCGAAGAGCTCGACGAGGCGCTCCCTCACGGCGGTGCGCTCGTCGGACGGCAGCTTCTCAAAGAGATCGAGCAGTCGCCCGAACGCGTCGTCGATGTGTCCGCCTGCGAGATCGAGATCGGCGACATCGAACTGCGCCTGCACGTCGAGCGGACCTGCGGCCGCGGCCGCACGAGCAGCCTGGAGGTCGAGAGACTGCACGCGATCGAGAAGACGCACCTGGCCGAGGCCGGCGATCGCCTCCTCATCGCGAGGGTTCTCCGCGAGCGCCTTCTCGTAGGCCACGATGGCGGCGGCGTAGTCGCCCGCCTCGATCGCGGCGTAGGCCTCGGCATGCAGCGGGGGCAGCGGCGGCTCTTCGGGCTCGGCAGCGGGCTCCGCGCCCTCTCCCACCGTGAGCGTGCCGGTGACGCCGTTCTGTGCGGCGAGCTGCAGCAGCTGGGCGAACACGTCCCGCACCTGCTGCTCCGGCACCGCACCGGTGAACATCGGCACGGGCTGACCGGCGATGACCGCCACGACCATGGGGATCGACTGCGCGCGGAACCCCTGCGCAAGCTGGGGGTTCGCGTCGACATCGACCTTGGCGAGCAGCACGCGGCCGTTCAGCTCGCGGGTCACCTTCTCGATGATCGGGCTGAGCTGCTTGCAGGGACCGCACCACTCCGCCCAGAGGTCAACGACGACGGGGACGGTGCGAGAGATCTCGAGGATCTCGCCGAAGGACTCGTCGGTGGCGTCGACGACGACGTCGGTCACGCCGGGCGCGGGTGCTCCCTGCGCGGGGGCTCCCTGCGCGGGGGCAGCGGGGCGGTTGCGGAGCGTCGACAGGTCGACGGCGCCGCGAAGGGCTGCGGGCGAGATCTCGCTCACTTGATCACCTCGACGGAGAGAAGGTCCTGCCGCACGGCGAGGAGACGGATCTGCTCCGTCGACCCCTGCGCCGGAACGGCGAAGAACAGCTGGAACTCGTACTTCGTTGCCACGCCCTTGGCGGACTCGGTGACTCCGGTCAGGGCCTTCGCCTCGGGGTTCTTCTCGAACCGGATCACGGCTTCCGCCGACGTCGGAGTGACCGTCTGCGTGTCGATCAGGGAGACTGCGACGATCGCTCCGCTGTCGAGTGTCGTCATCGAGACCGGCGGCGAATCCGACGGGACGATGTCGAAGGCGGTCTGCGAGGTCTCGGCGGCGTTGTTGGCGGCGAGGTTGTCCACCACGGCCTGCCTGCTGTCGCGGATGGAGGTCGCGTATTTGAGCGCCAGCTCATCGAATGCGCCGTAGGACGCGCTCTGCTCGTTCGCATCGACCACGTCGGCGAACGCCGCAGCGAGCTTGCCCGGAGCCAGACTGAGGAACGCGGAATCGTCCGGTACGAGTGACGTGCCGAGCCACGGGGCGACGACTTCGGGGAACACCGAGTCCGCCGACATCTCCGCGATGTTGGTGACCTTGTAGTTCGACCACGGGTCCTGCTGCGTCATGGTGAGGATGACGGGCGGCACGGTCTCGTCGCCCTTGCTCTTCGACAGCAGGAGCACGGTGCGCGGCCAGCGATCGGTCGCCTCGGGAAGCACGACCTCGACGTCATCGGTGGGGATGACCGCCGGGACGGGAGTCTCGGGGATCGCGGCGCGCAGTGCGTAGTCCGTCGCGCGCGTCGCCAGCGCGGCGCCGTCGAGACGGGTCTTCGCGAGTTCGATGTCCATCGCGGAGTCCGCATCCGCCACGGTCGACGAGATGCTCTCGAGGATCCGCTTCGCCTGCGCCTCCGTGACAGCCGGCGGCTTCTGGTTCTCCGGGGCGATGACGGTCGGCGTCGGAGTGGGGGTGGGCGAGGATGCCCCGAGCTGCGGCCACGAGTCGGCCGTGCACCCGGTCGCCAGGACGGCCGTGACCGCGAGAGCGGGAAGGGCGAGCGCCCAACGGCGGCGAGCCGGTCGCGCGCTCCGCATCTCGGCCTTCGGCGGCGTGGCGTCCGGATCGTTCTCCGTCGGCGCCTCCGGCGTCTCAGCGGCGTCTGCGGCGGCGGGCGTGGCCGAGGATTCGATCACTGCGCGTTCGGCTGCCGGCAGCGCGGCCACGTCGATGGGCTCGGTCACCGGGAGCGGGCCAGGGCCCTTGCGGCGCGGGCCGCGTCCGCGGCGCTGGTGACGGATCGCGAGGATGTAGAGGACGAGGCCGACGAGCAGGACGAGCACACCGGCGGCGACGAGGGGGCCGGCGAGCGGCGTGGAGGTGTCCAGCGGCCAGGAGACCTTGATGTCGTCGGGTGCGTTCTTCGTGCCGTCGTAGGCGATCAGCATGCTGACCCCGTCGGGCAGCTGCATCTTGTCGGCGATCAGGGTGTCGGCGTCGGTGAAGGAGTCGAGCCAGAGGTCGGATCCGGCGGGGTTGTGCCCGCCGGTCGTCGCATCGGTCGATCCGTCATCGGCGGCCGGCGTCTCGGTGGGTGCCGGCGTCGAGCCGTCGCCGGTTCCGGGATCCGCAGCATCCGACTTCTTTGCCTCGACGAGCTTCACGTTCAACGCGCCGCTCTTCCCGACGGTGACGTGGTTGTACGAGGTGTCGGCGAGCCAGGCCTTCATGTCGGCCGTACGACCGTACGCGGCGAAGATGTCTCCGCCTCCCTGCACGATCAGCGTCTGCATCCCTGGGTGCTGGCGCAGCACGTCACCGTCCAGCATCACGAACGGAGCGGGCTCCTCGACCTTGACCGTCGTCTGCTGCGAGTCGGGACCCAGGAAGATGGTTCGCTGTGCGATGCCCGCACCGATCAGAACCGTGGCCAGCACGAAGGCCACGACGGCCCATACGAAACGCACGAATAGTCTCCTCACGCGCCTCGGACATCCGTCCGAATCGCAACACTCGACGTTCCAGCCTAGCGAAAGCTCCTGTGTGTTGCCCACGAGGGCGTCGGCGGACCGGCTCCACGGCACGTCGGGAGCGTCCGGAAGGGCTCTGCTCGATAGCCTTGCTTCAGCCGATTCTCCCGAGGAGCTCCGATGAAGATCCACAACCCGTTCCGCACCGCCCTCGTGGCGACGCTCGGCGTGGGTCTGGGCGTGATGCTCATCGGCAGCCTGCAGAATCTGTCGACGATCCTGCTCTACGTCGGCACCGCACTGTTCCTCAGCCTCGGCCTCGACCCGCTCGTGTCCTTCCTCGAGCGGCGCCGTCTCCCCCGCTGGCTCGCCGTCCTCGTGACGATCCTGGCCGTGCTCGGAGTCTTCGCCGGGATCGTCCTGATCGTCCTGCCGGTGCTGGTCGATCAGATCTCCGAGCTCGTCGCGCAGATCACGGCCATCGTGCAGCGCAGCAACCTGATCGACGACACGCGGGACTGGATCGTCGCCACCTTCCCGAATCTGGATGTGGACAAGGTCTTCAGTTACCTGGAGGACTGGCTCAACACGAATCTCGCGGAGATCGGCCAGGGTGTGATCGCCGCCAGCGGGGCGATCCTCGGCGGGCTCTTCGGCGCGTTCATCGTGCTGATCCTGACCATCTACCTCACCGCGTCGACCCCGTCACTCAAGCGGGCGGTCTACCAGCTCGCTCCGGCGTCGAAGCGCGAGCGCTTCATCGACCTCGCCGAGCAGATCACGGACTCCGTGGGGTACTACGTCATGGGTCAGGTCGCGCAGGGCGCGATCAACGGCGTGCTCAGCATGATCTTCCTCTCGATCATCCAGGCGCCGTTCACCGCGGTCCTCGCCGTCGTCGCCTTCTTCTTCTCTCTCATCCCGCTCGTCGGCACGCTGACGGGATCGACGATCATCGTGCTGGCGTGCCTGATCCCCGGCCTCGGCTCCCCCGCGACCGCGATCGCCGCAGCCATCTACTACCTCATCTACATGCAGATCGAGGCGTACATCATCTCGCCGCGCATCATGAGTCGGGCGGTATCGGTCCCCGGTGCGGTCGTGGTCGTCGCCGCTCTCGCCGGTGGAAGCCTCCTGGGCCTGCTCGGCGCCCTCATCGCGATCCCTGTGGCCGCGAGCGTCCTGATCATCTACCGGCAGGTGCTGATCCCCCGGATGAACGAACGCTGATCCGTCGTCAGTCCGTCGGCCAGTGCGTGGCCAGCGGAAGCACGGAAGGATTGACGGCCGCAACGATCTCCGTGAGGACCCGCCTCGTCTGGCTCTCCCCCACCCAGAGGTGCTTGCCGCCTTCGACGGCGATCAGCCGGGCATGAGGGATCGACGCGAATCGGTCCGCCGCCTCCTTCGGGCGCAGGTAGTCGTCGAGTTCCGGAACGAGGACGACCACCTCGTGATCGGTCTCCGCCCATGCGGCGACCTCCGCCTCGGTGGCGCGGTGCAGCGGTGGGGACAGCAGGATGATGCCCTCGATGTCGTGCTCTCGGCCGTACTTGAGCGCGAGCTCGGTGCCGAACGACCAGCCGACCAGCCAGGGACGGGGAAGAGCGCGCTCGCGGACGAAGTCCATCGCGGCAGCGACGTCGAACTGCTCGGCCGCTCCGCCGTCGAACGCGCCGTCGCTCGTTCCTCTGGGCGACGTCGTCCCGCGCGTGTTGAAGCGCAGCACTCCGAGATCCGCGAGCGCGGGGAGACGGGCGGCCGCCTTCCGGAGGATGTGGGAGTCCATGAATCCGCCGGCCGTCGGGAGCGGATGCAGCGTCACCAGCGTCGCGACAGGCGCATGCGCCTCGGGAAGAGCCAGTTCGCCGACGAGAGTGAGACCATCCGCCGTCTGCAGGACGATGTCCTCACGCGCCGCCGGCAGCTCCAGGGGGCCACGGATCTCGATGGTCATGCAATCCTCCAGCAGTGCGAATGCCAATGACGGCGCGCAGCGAGGTCGGCGGCATCGCCGAGCACCCCGTCTGCACGCCAGGCCACGAGATGAGCCGTCCCCGCCTCGACGGAGCGACCGCATCCGGGGCAGATGTAGTCCTTCAGAGCTTGGGCGCCCGAGACCGGCTGCACGATCCACTCGACGCCGCGGCGCACCTCGGTGCGCTTCCAGGAGGAGAGCAGACGATCGAGGGAGTCGTCGGTGTCAGGGCGCGCCGGACGGCGTTTTCGTGAGCGGGCCATGACCCGAGCTCACCACCAGTGGTTCTTCGACCAGAACGCCTGCGCGCCCGCCCAGCTGCCGTAACGGCCGGTCGCGTAACCGGTCGCCCAGCGCAGGTTGTCCACCGGGTCGTAGCCGTTGCCCGGGACCTTGCTGCACGGGAGAGCCTGGACGAGTCCGCAGGCGCCCGAGCTCCTGTTGGTCGCGTTGGGATTCCATCCGCTCTCGCGGGAGACGATGTAGTCGACGTATCCCCAGTCGCCTTCGGCGATCCCTGCGGCCGACATCCACTCGGCGGGAGCGCCGCCGCCCGTGTAGAAGAGCGGTCCACCTCCCCCTCCGCCGCCCGTCGAGGCCGGCTTCGCCGTCGCCGTCGGGGTCGGCTTCGGGGTCACGTAGACCGAGAAGGTGCCGCGCTCGATCGGAGCGATCGTCGCACCCTCGACCGTGACGGTGAGGTTCTGCGTGTCGACCAGGGCCGCCGAGAACGCCGATTCGGTCGCGGCCTCTGCGGGCGGATCGGCCAGCGCGATACCGGTCGGCGCGACCATGGCGCCCGCGAATCCGACGACCGCGAGAGCGGCGACGATACCTGCCGCCCGACGTCCGCGGGTTCCCGTGCGCGACGACAACGCCGTGGATGCCGGAGCAGTCGTCACGTCGTTTCGTTCGGAGATCATGTCTTTTCGGGAGTTCACGATGCGTGGAAGTCTACCGGTCATCTCTGAGACGGGCCTCTGAACTCTCAGCGAACGGCCAGGATGACGTCGACCGTCGCATCGATGAGCGCATCCACCTGCTCTTCGCGGTACCCGCCGCGCTGCATGCGGAAGGCGGCAGAGCGCAGCTGCTCGGCCGTGAGCGCCTCACCGTCGCGAAGGTAGCGAACGATGCGTGCGGCGACGTGGTCCACCTCGTCGATCCGGTAGCCGAACGTGAGCACACCGGTTCGAGCGAAACGATGACGCTTGCGCCGCGCCAGATGATCCAGGATCACCTGGGCCTCCTCGCGGGCCTGCTCGACCCAGACGCCCGCACCCTGCGAGCGCACGACCCTGTCGCGCTCGCGTCCGGCGAGGGCGTCCTCGACACGACCGAGAGCCGCGTCGACCTCCGCCACCACGTAGCCGTTCTTCACCAGAGGGAAGGACGCGACGCGGACATCCGCCGCGGTCAGGTCACCGCCGCCCTCGAACGCTGTGCGAGCCGCGGACAGGAACGTGTCGACGGCAGCGCGGTGGTACCCGCGGGTCCGTCCGCTGACGAGAGAGAACGCCGGCGGAGCCTCGGTCTTGTCGAGAGCGAGAGAATCTTCTGAAGCCATCACAGCACCACCCAGGGAGAGAGAAGGAAGTAGAGGCACAGGGCGGGGATCGTCGACGGCAGGATGCTGTCGAGGCGATCGAGCAGCCCCCCGTGCCCAGGCAGCCAGGAGCTCATGTCCTTGATGCCGATGTCACGCTTGAGCATGCTCTCGGCGAGATCGCCGAGAGTGGCCGACAGCAGGATGGCGACTCCGAAGATCGCTCCGGCCCACCACGGCAGCTCGAGGAGGAACAGCGCGAGGAGCACGCCGGCGGTGATCGACGCGACGACGGCCCCGGCGAATCCCTCCCAGGTCTTCTTCGGGCTGATCCTGGGGGCCATCGGGTGCTTACCGAAGGCCAGGCCGGCAGCGTACGCTCCCGTGTCGGCCGCGACGGCGATCGCGATGAAGCTCAGCACCCACCACTGTCCACCCTCCTGACGGAGCAGGATCAGCGCCACCGCTGCGAGGAAGGGCACATAGATCTGGACGAATCCGCCGATGACGGCATCCGAGAGGACATCCCCGTAGGTGCGCCCGTCCTTCTCGACCATCTGCGCGACAAGTCGCCACACGATCACGAAGGCCACGGCGAGGAAGAGCATCACCCAGACGAGCCAGATCTCGACGAAGTAGGCAGGGCCTACCAGCAGAGCCGCGGCGATGAGCTGCGGTGCCAGATCGATCCGTCGACCGGCACCACGCAGCGCGAGCGTGACTTCGTACACCCCGAGAAGGGCGGCGGCCAGCGCCAGCGGCACGAAGTAGACCTTGTCGAACAGAAGGGAGGCGAGCAGGGCTGCGCCGAACGCGAGGCCGATTCCGATCGCGAGGATCAGGTCCCGACCGGTGCGCTGCTTGATCCGCTCATTGCGCTGCTTGATCCGCTCGTTCGCCTGATCGAGCTGGTCACGAGCATGGGAGACGTGGCTGCCCAGCTCATCGCGAGCCGCTCTCCACTGCTCCCGGATCGCGTTGTGCTCCCCCGTGCTCAGAAGAGCATCGGACTGGACGGGAGCGGGCAGCGAGGGTCGCGGCGGGATGCTCGATGCGTCGAAGGCCGGAAAGGCCTCATCGGCAAGCGGAACGCCGTCCGACGGGGTCGCCGAACCGCGCGCCTCTCGGCGCCCCGGCGGCGTGCCGTCGACGGCCTCGCGCGAATCGTCGGACATGTCCGATCACACCTCGAGGAGCTCAGCCTCTTTGCGCTTGAGAGCGTCGTCGATCAGATCGACGTGCTGGCGCGTGAGTGCGTCGAGTTCCTTCTCGCCTCGAGCGATCTCGTCCTCGCCGAGCTCGCTCTTCAGGGCGTCCAGCTCGTCTTTCGCCTTACGACGGATGCCGCGGACGTGGACCTTCGCGTCCTCGCCCTTGGCCTTCACGAGCTTGACGTACTCCTTGCGACGGTCAGCCGTCAGCTCGGGCATCGTCACGCGCACGATGTTGCCGTCGTTGGTCGGGTTGGCGCCGAGGTTCGGCATGTCCCTGATCGCCTGCTCGATGGCCTTCAGCGCGGACTTGTCGTACGGCGTGATGATGAGCGAACGCGCCTCGGGGTTCGCGAGCGAGGCGAGCTGAGCGAGCGGGGTCGGCGTGCCGTAGTAGTCCACCAGCACCTTCTGGAACATCTGGGGGTTCGCACGTCCCGTACGGACCGTGGCGAAGTCCTCCTTGGCGGCATCGACGGCGCGCGTCATGCGAGAGGTGGTTTCAGCGAGGACATCCGCGATCACGGTGACTCCTATCGTCGGGGTGTTCTGAAAATTCTATCGGTCGCGGGCTCTGAGCCCGCTGAGGCGCTCAGGCGGTGACGAGAGTGCCGATGGGCTCGCCGAGCAGCGCACGAGTCACGTTGCCCGCGGGCTCCATGCCGAAGACGCGCATATCCATGTTGTTGTCCATGCACAGGCTGAACGCCGTGGAGTCGACGACTTTCAGGCCGCGCTGCAGCGCGTCGCGGTAGGTGACCCGCTCGATGCGCTCGGCATCGGCATGCTTGTTCGGGTCGGCGGTGTAGATCGCGTCGACGCCGTTCTTGGCGACGAGGACCTCCTGGGCGCCGATCTCGAGCGCGCGCTGAGCGGCGACCGTGTCGGTCGAGAAGTAGGGCAGGCCTGCCCCTGCGCCGAAGATCACGACGCGGCCCTTCTCCATGTGCCGCTCCGCGCGCAGCGGGATGTACGGCTCAGCGACCTGGGTCATCGAGATCGCGGACTGGACGCGGGTGGGTGCGCCTGCCTGCTCGAGGAAGTCCTGCAGGGCGAGGGCGTTCATGACGGTGCCGAGCATGCCCATGTAGTCCGCACGACCACGGTCCATACCGCGCTGGCTGAGTTCGGCGCCGCGGAAGAAGTTGCCTCCACCGACGACGATCGCGATCTCGACGCGATCGACGGCGGCCGCGATGTCACGGGCGATCTGGCTGACGACGTCGGGGTTGACGCCCAGCTGACCGGCGCCGAAGGCCTCACCGGAGAGTTTCAGAAGGACGCGGCGGCGTCCGGTGCGTTCGGTCATGGGTGTTGTCCTCTCGTCCCGATTCAAGATAGTGCCTCTTGGGCATGAAGAAGGGGTTCGGATCGAGACGATCCGAACCCCTTCGACGGTGCTACGCGCCGACCTTGAAGCGCGCGAAGTCCGTCACGGTGATACCGGCGTCCTTCGCCACCTGGGCGACAGAGAGCTTGTTGTCCTTCGCGTAGTCCTGCTCGAGCAGGGCGACCTGCTTGATGAACGCGGACACACGGCCTTCGACGATCTTCGGCAGAGCCGCCTCGGGCTTGCCCTCGTTGCGGGAGATCTCGGTGACGATCTCACGCTCCTTCTCGACGGCGTCGGCCGGGACGTCCTCACGGGAGAGGTACGACGGGTTGGCGAACGAGATGTGCTGCGCGATGCTGCGAGCGGTCTCCGCGTCGTCACCCGAGTAGGCGACGACGACGCCGATCTGCGGCGGCAGGTCCTTGCTCGTGCGGTGCAGGTAGACCTCGACCTTGTCGCCCGAGATGGTGCGGACGCGACGGAGCTCGACCTTCTCGCCGATGATCGCAGCCTCTTCCGAGATGATCGTCTCGACGTTCTTCTCGCCGGCCTGAGCGGCCAGGGCCGCCTCGACCGAGTCCGCCTTGACAGCGGCAGCAGCGTCGGCGACCTTGTCGGCGAGAGCGATGAAACGCTCGTTCTTCGCGACGAAGTCGGTCTCGCAGGCGAGCTCGATGAGCGTCACAGCGCCATCCTGCTCGCGGGCGACGATGAGGCCCTCGCTGGTGGAGCGGTCGGCGCGCTTCGCGTTGCCCTTGGCACCCTTCAGGCGCAGGATCTCGGTGGCCTTCTCGACGTCTCCGTCAGCCTCCTCGAGCGCCTTCTTGGTGTCGACCATTCCCGTTCCGAGCTGCTCACGCAGCGCCTTGAGGTCGGCGATGGTGAAGTTGGCCATGTGTGGTGGCTCCTTGCTTCGTAGGTGTGTGTGCGTGGTGTTCGCGTGGATTACTTGGAGTCTGCTGCCTCGGCGGCGGCGACCTCTGCGGTCTCTTCGCCGGACTCGACCGCGACGGCCTCGTCGTGCGCCTCGGCGCCGGCCTCGTCGGCTGCGGCGACCGCGGGGGCCTCGACGAGCTCGGCGGCGTCAGCCGGAGTCTCCTCGGCCGGGGTCTCGAGAAGCTCGCGCTCCCAGTCCGCGAGCGGCTCGGCGTCGCCGGTCTCCGGGTTGTGCTTCTGCTGGAGACCCTCGGCGGCTGCATCCGCGATGATGCGGGTGAGCAGCGAGACGGAGCGGATCGCGTCGTCGTTGCCGGGGATCGGGTACTGGAAGTCGTCCGGGTCCGCGTTGGTGTCGAGGATGCCGATCACCGGGATGCCGAGCTTCTTGGCCTCGTCGATGGCGAGGTGCTCGCGCTTGGCGTCGACGACCCAGAGGGCGGACGGCGTCTTGGTGAGGTTGCGGATACCGCCGAGCGACTTGTGCAGCTTGTCGAGCTCGCGCTTCTTGAGGAGGAGCTCCTTCTTCGTGAAGCCCGAAGCGGCCGGGTTCTCGTAGTCGAGTTCCTCGAGCTCCTTCATGCGAGCGAGACGCTTCGCGATGGTGGAGAAGTTGGTGAGGAGTCCACCGAGCCAGCGCTGGTTGACGTAGGGCTGGCCGACGCGGGTGGCCTGCTCTGCGAGGATCTCCTGCGCCTGCTTCTTGGTGCCGACGAAGAGGATGGTGCCGCCGTGAGCGACGGTCTCCTTGACGAAGTCGTACGCCTTGTCGATGTAGCCCAGCGACTGCTGCAGGTCGATGATGTGGATACCGCTGCGCTCGGTGAGGATGAAGCGCTTCACCTTCGGGTTCCACCGGCGGGTCTGGTGTCCGAAGTGCACGCCGCTGTCGAGCAGCTGGCGGATGGTGACCACAGCCATGGTCGTCTCCTTGTTCTGGCGCGGTTCTGCGCCGTTGAGGTTATCGCCGATCGGATGATCGGACTGCCTGGTGCCCGACACACGCCCGCCACCTCTTGCGAGATGGACCTGTGGGAGTGGATGCCACGACCTCCGCAGAAATGCAGTGGTCGCTCAGGGCACGCGTAGTCACCTCGATTTCGAGGTGCCCCTTCAGCATACAGGATGCCGTCGCCTCCACTCCTCCTTCACGACGGCAGACCCGATGCCACTTCTCCCCCGCTTCCGTCCGGTACGCGATCTGCATCGCAGCGTCTCTGTCCGTGCGGGGCAGTATGACGCTCATGCGCACCCTGGAACGCCTCGGCACCAGCATTCTCCTCATCGCCCTGCTCCTGCTCTCGCACATGCCTGCGGACGACGCGCTCGCGTCAGCGGACCGAGCGATCACGCCCGCGCACGGCGTCTTCACGCCGGTCAGCGGGTCCCTCCTGTCTGCCAGTGGAACGGTCTCGCCCGGGAGCGGGATCCTCACGACAGGGAACACCGTCCTCAGGTCCATGAGCGGGGTCCTCACACCTACAGTCCAAGCCGTCGTGTCTGCTAGCGGGGTCCCCACACCTACAGTCCAAGCCGTCGTGTCTGCTAGCGGGGTCGTCGCACCTACAGCCCAAGCCGTCGCGTCTGTAAGCGGGGCCCGCACACCTGCAAGCCAAGCCGTCGCGTCTGCGAGCGAGACCCTCACACCTGCAGGCCAAACCGTCGCGTCTGCAAGCGGTGCCCTCACACCTGCAAGCCAAGCCGTCACGTCAGCGAGCGAGACCCTCACACCTGCAGGCCAAACCGTCGCGTCTGCGAGCGGGGCCTTCGTTTCAGCAGGGGATCCGGACGGCGACTATCCGCGGTGGGCGTGGCCGCTGGACGGGGCGCACGAGGTGACCGCTCCCTATCGCGCCCCCGCGCATGAGTACGGCCCTGGCCACCGGGGTATCGATCTGGCTTCCGCGCCCGGCTCCGTCGTTCACGCACCGGCAGACGGCGTCGTGGCGTTCCGCGGGATCGTCGTCGACCGTGCTCTGCTCACGATCGAGCATCCCGGCGGTTACGTGTCGACCTTCGAGCCGCTGACGTCAGACCTGTCCCCCGGAGACGTTGTGTCGGCCGGGCAGCCGATCGGGACCGTCGCGATCGGCGGGCACGCGGTCGCAGGCACACTGCACCTCGGAGTTCGGCTCGGCGGCGCCTACATCAATCCGATGCTTCTCTTCGGAGACGTGCCCAGGGCGGTGCTGCTTCCGTGCTGCGCCCCGCTCTAGGCCGGGGTGGCCCGCCGCACGCGGTCGAGATTGCGTCGGAGAAAGGCAGCCGCTCACGTGCTGGCGTGGTCACGCACGGGGATGCGCCAGACGATAAGTCGCCGTCAGACGCTCGGCCGACACATGGGTGTAGATCTGCGTCGTGCCGAGACTGGCGTGCCCGAGGATCTCCTGCACCGCGCGGAGGTCCGCTCCCCCGTCGAGCAGGTGAGTGGCGGCCGTGTGCCTGAGTGCGTGCGGCCCCACGGTCTCCGCCCCGACGAACGGGGCGAGCGCGTCGGCGACCAGCGAGTACACGGCTCGGGGTCCGACGCGAGCCCCACGAGCCCCGAGGAACACCGCGGGCGTTGTGGTCTCGGCTCGTGCACGGAGCGACGGACGCGCTCGGGTGAGGTAGCCGGCGACCGCGATACGCGCCGGCACCCCGAACGGAACCACTCTCTCCTTCGCACCCTTTCCGAGAACACGGGCGGTGCCGCGGTCGAGATCGAGATCGTCGATGTCGAGCCCGCACAGTTCTGAGACGCGGATTCCGGCTCCGTACAGGAGCTCCAGGATCGCGTGGTCTCGCAGGGCGATCGGATCGCCGTCGACCGCCGCGGCCTGTTTCGTTTCGAGAAGTTCGCGCATCGCGTCCTGAGAGGCCACCGTCGGCAGCGTTCGCCCACGCTTTGGCGCGACGAGGCGAAGGCTCGGATCGTGATCGATGAGTTCCTGCTCGAGCGCCCACGCGAAGAACGAACGGGCTGCCGCCGCGCGCCGTGCGAGCGTCGATCGCGCATCGCCTCTCTGCGTGGCTTTCCAGAGCCAGTCGCGCAGCACCTCGAGATCGACCGCCGCGAGATCGGCGCCGTCGAACGAGCCATCGAGGTCACGCAGGTCCGACCGATAGGCGCGCACCGTCGCCGGCGACAGCCGCCGCACCTGCTGCAGATGCTCGGTGAACGTCTCCGCCGCCGCCGCGAACTCCATGGCTACAGCTTGCCCCGCCCTACATCCAACACCGCTCAGCCTCGCCGCTTCAGCCCCATGCTCACCATGGCTCACCCGCGCCGCTTCAGCCCCATGCTCACCCCCGCCGCTTCAGCCTCATGCTCACCACGGCTCAGCCTCGCCGCTTCAGCGTGATGCTGACAGATGTGCCGTCGACGCTGTCAGAGATGAGGCGCTCTCGAGATCACGCCGCGCACATCGCTGCGATCGGAGGCCTCCTATCCCCGGTCGCGTGTCGATATGCGCCGCCATCCGTTGTCTCTGCGGTCGACCACGGACTCGACTTCGAGAAGGCCGAGCAGGGCCGTGACCTTGTCGGGCGCCAGACCGCTCCGTCGCGCGAGCTCCTGCGTCGAGGCGCGCGAGCGCGTCGGCAGGGCGTCGAGCAGCCTCGTCAGTTCAGGGTCGGTGACATTCGCACTCTGGTCGCGAACGGGCTCACCCCACAGTTCTCGGATCTCCGCTGTCGTCGTGACGCAGCGCGCGTCGTGCTCGCGAAGCAGACGATGGCAGCCCGCTGACGCCGCGGAGGTGACCGGCCCGGGGACCGCACCGAGCGGACGTCCGAGGGACGCCGCGTGCCCGGCCGTGTTGAGCGAGCCACTTCTCCACCCCGCCTCGATGACCACTGTGGCCCGGCCGAGCGCCGCGATCAGCCTGTTCCTGCTCAGGAATCTCCACTTGGACGGCGCCGTACCGCAGGGAACCTCGCTGACCACCGCGCCGCTCCTGGCGATCGCCCCCAACAACTCCTGATGTCCCTGCGGATAGGCCCGATCCACGCCACCTGCCAGCAGCGCAACGGTCGCCCCGCCGACACCGAGCGCTGCCCGATGCGCCGCTCCGTCAATTCCGTACGCGCCGCCCGAGACGATCACGACTCCGCTCGCTGCGAGATCCCCTGCGAACTCCGACGCGAGCAACTCTCCATAGGTGCTCGATGCCCTGGCGCCGACGATCGACACACGAGGCGACGCAGTGAGGACGGCAGCATCCCCTCGCACCCACAGCATCGTCGGTGCATGGTGCCCGAGGTCATCGAGGGACTCAGGCCAGAGGCCGTCGCCGGGGAGGAGCAGGGTCGCCGCGACGTGCTCCGCGTCAGTCACGGCGCTGCGGACGGCGTCTACAGAGGCACGAGGACGCCATCTGCCGAGTGCGTCTCTGAGCGCGCGCGACCGCCCCTGGTACGCGAGGGAGCCCCCGTCGTCGGCGAAGGCGAATCGGAGCGCCTCCTCTGCACCCAGTTCCGCGATCAGAGCTCCGGCGACGGCATCGCCCGGTTCGACGAGGACATTCCACGCGACACGGGCCGCGACCTCCGCTATGTCATCGTCGGGGCGCGCCCGCCGAAGGGCCTTCACGAGCGCCTCGTCCTGACGCAGAGCATCCATCACGACGTGCTGCCTCTCTTGAGCACCAGCGCACGCCCGACCTCGTCGAGCCCTGGTCGCTCGCGGCCCTCGAGGTCTGCCATGGTCCAGGCGAGCCGCAGGACGCGATCGTACCCTCGAAGTGTCAGGGCGCCGCGTTCGAGAGCGCGCTCCAACGGCACCCGTGCAGCCTGATCGATCCGCTGCGATGTCTGGCGGAGCCAGGTTCCGGGAACATCGCCGTTTAGACGCCATGGCGTGCCCTTCAGCCGAGCGGCCGCCCGCTCCCTTCCTTCGACGACACGCTGCTGCGCCTCCGCCGACGACAGCGCGGATCGCCCAACGGACACCGCCCGCGAGGTTGCGACGCGCGCCACGCGCAAATCGATGTCGATCCTGTCCCGGAGGGGACCGGAGAGTCGCGTCGCATACCGTCGAATGGCCATGGACGGGCACACGCATTCCGCCCCTCGCACACCGTAGTTGCCGCAGGGGCAGGGATTCATCGCGAGGAGCAGTTGGAACCGCGCGGGGAAGTGAGCGGTGAAGCCGGCGCGGTGCACGTCGATCTTCCCTGACTCCAGCGGCTGCCTCAACGCATCCAGCGCGACTCTGGAGAACTCCGCCGCCTCGTCGAGGAACAGCACCCCGCGGTGCGCACGGACGATCGCCCCCGGGCGCACAGCACGAGACCCTCCGCCCACGAGCGCGGTGACCGATGCGCTGTGGTGCGGTGCCTCCAGCGGAGCTCTGTGGTCGAGCACTGCGACGGAGCCGCCGGTCAGAGACCTGATCGATGCGACCTCCAATGCCTCGCCCTCCGTCAACCTCGGGAGTATCCCCGGCAGTCTTCGGGCGAGCATCGTCTTTCCCGCGCCGGGAGGACCGCTCAACAGCATGTGGTGGCCTCCAGTGGCCGCGACGATGAGCGCGGTCACCGCTTCGTCCTGGCCCACCACGTCCGCCAGATCACCGTGAGCCTCGGGGTCGACGGGAGGGGCCGCGGCGGGCACGGGATCGACCTCCGGAACCACCACATCTGCTCCGTGCCAGACGGCGACCTCCGCCAGCGAGCGAGCGGCACGCACATCGATGCCCGGCACGAGACGGGCTTCGTCGGCATTCGCATGAGGGACGATCACCTGGTCGAAGCCGGCGCGTGCCGCCGCGAACACGGCGGGCAGCACCCCTGGCACCGGTCTCACTCGACCATCCAGGCCGAGTTCGCCGATGTGCACCGTGCGGGAGATCGACCTCTGCTGCACCGCTCCCCCTGCAGCCAGCGCCGATACGGCGATCGCCAGGTCGAATCCCGATCCGTGCTTGGGAAGACTCGCGGGTGACAGATTCACGGTGAGTCGTCGGCGCGGAAGGTCGAGCTCCGCGTTCTTGCACGCATTGTGGACGCGCTGGACCGCCTCACCCAGGGCCTTGTCGGGGAGGCCGATGATCTTGAACTCCGGCGTCTGATTCGAGAGGTCTGCCTCGACCTCGACCAGATGCCCGTCGACCCCCGACAACGCGACCGCCCAGGTCCGCGCCGTCGTCATGACAGATCCTTCAGGTGTTCGAGCTGTCCGGCATCCGGATCGGGTCCGATCACGCCGATCGCGTCGAGCCGGATCTTCCTTCCCCGAACCTGATCGGAGTGCCGCTCCATCCAGGCATGTGCGAGCTGCCAGAGCCTACGTCGTTTTCGTGCGTCTATCGCCTCGAACGGATGGCCGAACGCCGTCGACCGACGGGTCTTGACCTCGACGATCGCGAGCACCTGGCCCTGCGCGGCGACGATGTCGATCTCGCCCTGCGGACATCGCCAGTTCCGGTCGAGTATCTCGTACCCGTGGTCGATCAGATAGCGGGTCGCCCGCTCTTCCCCCGCTGCGCCGAGGTCGTCTTTCGCTGCCATGTCGACAGCCTGCCGATCCGCCTCAGGAGGAGCGCGAGCGCGCTCTCACCATTCCGCGAATCGGTGGACAACTCGCCGAGGATCGCCTCTTGGGGACGGCTACTCGCCGTCGAGGGAGAGCTCCTGCGGAAGCTCGAACTCCCGACGCTGCAGCTCTTCGACGTTGACGTCCTTGAACGTGAGGACGCGCACGGCCTTCACGAAGCGATCAGCGCGGTAGATGTCCCACACCCAGACATCGCTCATCGAGATCTCGAAGTAGAAGTCGTGCTCGGTGTCACGACGGACGACGTTCACCTCGTTCGCCAGGTAGAACCGGCGCTCCGTCTCGACGACGTACTGGAACTGGGAGACGACGTCCCGGTACTCGCGGAACAGCGCCAGCTCGAGTTCGCGGTCGTAGTCGTCGAATGCTTCCTCATCCATGATGTGTCCATCCTAGAGTCGCGCGCACCACCGCGCGGCACGGAGCCGCTCAGAACGCGGATCAGAACAGCGTGGGAGCGTCCGTGATCGCCCACGATGCACGGTGATGAGGAGACAGTCCCCGTGCGCGGATCGCATCGCGATGCTCGGGGCTGGCATAGCCCTTGTTCCTGTCCCATTGGTAGTCAGGATGCGAGAGATGCAGCTCGGCCATGTGCGTGTCTCTCGCGACCTTCGCGATCACCGATGCCGCCGACACCGATGCGCAGTCGCGGTCGGCCTTCACCTGGGAGCGCACGCGGAGCGGCACCGGGTGCACCCGAGAGACGTAGTCATGGTTCCCGTCGAGCAGCACGAGAGCGCTCTCGATAGCGACGCCCTGATCCACCACGCTTTGCACCGCTCGTGACGCCGCGAGCCCCAGCGCCCTCATGATCCCGACCTCGTCGATCTCCGCCGCACTGGCCCAGCCGACACCGGATGCACGCACCCAGGCCGCGGCGCGCGCTGCGACGTCCGGACGACGCTTCTCGGTGACGAGCTTCGAATCACGCAGGCCTTCGGGAACGCGACGACGTGCACCAGCGGCATCCATCACGGCCGCTCCGACAGCGACCGGTCCCGCGAGCGCGCCCCTGCCCACCTCGTCGAGCGAGATGATCAGCTCGCACTCGCTCAGGAGCTTCCGTTCGAGGGTGAGCTTGGGCGCGACGACGGTCATTCCGGATCCGGTACGCCGTTGAAGGTGTCGTGGTGGCCGTCGATCGTCCCGAAGCGGTTCAGGGGCCAGGTCGTGAGGAACGCCTTGCCCACGACGTTCGCGAGAGGCACGAAGCCTCCGCTCGGGAGATCCTGATGCTCACGGGAATCGCGCGAGCGATCGCGGTTGTCTCCCAGCAGCCAGAGGGAATCCTTCGGAACCACCACGTCGAAGGGCGCGTTGGACGCGGCTGTGTCCCCCTGCGGGAGGTTCAGGTAGGAGAGCTCGTCGATGGGGGTGCCGTTGATCGTGATCTGGCCGAGCGCGTTGCAGCACACGACGTGATCGCCGGGGAGCCCGATGATCCTCTTGACCAGATGATCCTGCGAGTCGGTCGCGGAGATGCCGACGAGGTTGAGAACCCAGTCCACCGCCTGCACGAGCGGCGGCGCCGCCGGGGTCTGCGGCTGCGGGTCGAGCCAGCCGCCCGGGTCTTTGAACACCACGACGTCACCGCGCTCGTATCCCGTCCAATGCGGGGTGAGCTCGTCGACCAGGATGCGGTCGTTGACCATGAGCGTCTGCTCCATGGACGCCGACGGGATGTAGAAGGAGCGCACGACGAAGGTCTTCACGACGAAGGACACCAGCGCGGCGATCAGCACGATCACCAGGACGTCGCGCAGGAAGATGAGGAACCCGCGGCGCCGCTTGACGGGTGGCGTGGACGCGGTGGCGGGCTCAGTCGTCATCAAGGTTCCTTCACAGTCTCGCACCGCTCTGAGACGGCACTACCAAGGGTCGCACATCCGGCGCAAAACACAGCACCCCGGAACATCGTGTCCCGGGGTGCTGTGGAGAACCTGCGCGTCAGTTGTCGCGCTTCTCCTTGATCTTCGCCTTCTTGCCGCGCAGCTGGCGGAGGTAGTAGAGCTTCGCGCGACGCACGTCACCGCGGGTGACGACCTCGATGTGGTCGATCACCGGGGAGTGCACCGGGAAGGTGCGCTCGACGCCCACCTGGAAGCTGATCTTGCGGACCGTGAAGGTCTCGCGCACGCCGTCGCCCTGGCGGCCGATGACGACGCCCTTGAAGACCTGGACGCGAGAGCGGGTGCCCTCGGTGATGTTCACGTGGACGTTGACGGTGTCGCCGGGGTTGAAGACCGGGATGTCGGAACGGAGCGAAGCCGCATCGACGGCGTCGAGGATCTGCATGATCGTCTCTTTCTGCACTCGCCTCAGGTCGGTTGCATGTTTTCAAAGGAACAAGAACGGATGTGCATCGTACGGCGCTTGCGCGTCCGCGGGCTCCCCTGAGGCAGAACCGGTCACGGCACAAACATCCATTCTGCCATGGATGCGTGCCGCGGCCAAAACGAGGATCAGTCGCGGGGGTCGGTCTCCCGCACGACGATGACCTCGTGCACGGTGGTCTGCGGCGCGGGCTCGTCCGGCGCGGGAACCGTCGACCACGAGATGGTCTCCCGGAGACGGGCGCCGCTGCCCTTCGCCTCGCTCCACAGCTGCCACAGCTGGAGCCAGACGAGCGCGATGCCCACGATGATGGCGCCGGCCAGCAACCAGCCGAATGCGCCCTCGATGAAGCAGCCGACCGCGATGGTGAGCGCATGCCAGAGCGTGAAACCGGCGACGTCCCACCAGGACACCGCCCGCTCGATGCGGACCGATGGGCGGGAGCGCGTGAGCAGCGTGAGGAGCAGCTGCCCGACGAAGACCGAGGGCACCGCGATGAACAGCACCCAGAGCATCCCCCACCCCGCGTGGAAGACGATCCCCCCGATGACCAGCCAGAGCGGGAGCAGGAAGGCAGCCGGAAGCAGCCACCGGAAGAACGCCTGACGCAACCACATGCTCAGATCGTACGACGCGCGGCCCACCCTCACCCCGGTGTTCGCTGTGAGCGCGCGGATCTCCGCGGCCGCCGCATCAGGGAGAATGGAGTGGACGAGAGGACACCCCATGATCGAACTGCGCACCCCTGCCGAGATCGACGAGATGCGCGCAGCCGGGCGATTCGTCGCCGAGACCCTGGCGACCCTGCGCGACGAGACGAAGGTCGGCACGAACCTCCTCTCGATCGACCGTCGCGCACACGACATGATCCGCAAGGCCGGCGCCGAGTCCTGCTACATCGACTACCACCCCTCGTTCGGAGCGAGTCCGTTCGGCAAGGTCATCTGCACCTCGGTGAACGACGCGGTCCTGCACGGACTCCCCCACGACTACACGATTCGCGACGGGGACCTCGTGTCGCTCGACTTCGCCGTGTCCGTGGACGGCTGGGTCGCCGATTCGGCGGTGTCTTTCGTCGTCGGCACACCGCGCGACGAGGACCTCCGCCTCATCGAGACCACGGAGCGCGCGCTGGACGCGGCGATCCAGGCCGCTGTCGTCGGCAACCGCATCGGCGACATCTCTGCGGCCATCGCCGCCGTGTCACACGGCGAGGGCTACTCGATCAACACCGATTTCGGCGGTCACGGGGTCGGACGCATCATGCACGGCGACCCGCATGTACCCAACGACGGGCGAGCCGGTCGTGGCTTCCCGCTGCGCGCGGGACTCGTGTTCGCACTGGAGCCGTGGCTGCTCGCCACCACGGACGAGCTGATCACGGACCCCGACGGCTGGACGCTGCGCAGCGTCGACGGCTCTCGGGGTTCGCACTCGGAGCACACCGTCGCGGTCACCGAGGACGGTCCGATCATCCTCACCGACCGCTCCTTCCTCGGCGTCGACTGACTCAGCCGCCGAGTCGCGTCGGCTTCCACGACGCGGCGGCCCCCCACACGCCGTCGTTCGGGCGAAGAGAACAGTCACTCAGGCGCGACGGTACAGGTACACGTCCGTGAGATGCGGCAGATCGAGTTCCGCGCGCCCTGCGGTGTCGACATGCTCATCGAGCACACGATGGACGTCGGCCAGCATCTCCGCGCGTCGCGGCTCATCGGCGACGAGGAAACTGCTCACCGTGGTCCATCGACCGATGTAGTCGTCCCGTGAGATGACCTCCCGCCAGGTGAGCTCCTCGTGGCGGACGAAGCGGAATCCGGGAAGTTCCTCCGCGGCGGCGCGCGTGGTGTCGTCTGACGCACCGACGGCCGGGTGCACGATTCGATGGCACGAACGGTCCCAGGCGCAGCGCAGGGCGCGCCCGGATCGACGCGGCTGTGCCATATTGAGTGCATGATTCCCCAGGACCGTCACGTGCCCGACCGCGTGTACCTGGTGCGCCACGGGCAGACGATCTGGAATCTCGAGCACCGCCTCCAGGGGCAGCTCGACTCCCCTCTCACCGACGACGGCGTGCGTCAGGCCGCGTCCACGGCCCTGCGAGTCAGCGCTGTCGGCATCACGACGATCTGCAGCAGTCCTCTCGGCAGAGCCGTGCACACGGCGGGCATCATCGCCGATGTCCTCGGAGCGCGCGTCGTGGAGATCGACGAACTCGCGGAGCTGCACCACGGCGAGATGGCGGGGATGACGTGGGACGAGATAGACCTCGCATTCCCGACCGCCCGTGAGGAGCGCGCCGAGAACCGCTACGGCTGGGCGTTCCCCGGCGGCGAGAGCTACGCGCAGGTCCGTGCGCGGGCTCGTCGCGCTCTCTCGGCATGCGGGTGGGCTGCTGAGGGTGCACCGCTGATCGTGAGTCACGAGATGATCGGACGGATGCTGCGTGCGGAGCTGCGCGGGCTGGATTCCTCGACGGCCCTGGGTCTCCGGCATCCGCCCGGCGTGGTCTTCGAGATCGACCGCGGTGCGGAGAGGATGCTCTAGTCGTCCTGCTCCGACAGGAGGTCGGGTCGGCGTCGAGCGGTGCGCTCGAGCTGCTGCTCGCGGCGCCAGGTCGCGATCGCCGCATGGTTGCCGCTGAGCAGCACGTCCGGCACAGCGCGATCGCGCCACATGGACGGCTTCGTATAGGAGGGGTACTCGAGCAGGCCGTCCTCGTGGGACTCCTCGACGAGGCTCTCGGGGTTGCCGACCACTCCGGGGATCAGTCGACCGATCGCCTCGATCATCGCCATCGTGGCGACCTCTCCGCCGTTGAGGACGTAGTCACCGAGGCTGATGAGGCGCACCTCGCCGACGGTGTCCGCGTACTCGAAGACGCGCTCGTCGATGCCCTCGTAGCGTCCGCACCCGAAGATCAGGTGCTCGCGCGTCGCGAGATCCCTCGCAGTCGCCTGGGTGAAGACCTCGCCCGCCGGGGACGGGAAGATGATCGTCGGCCGTTCGGATGCCGTGGCGAGCTCGTCGAGTGCGACGCCCCAGGGCTCGGGCTTCATCACCATCCCGGCGCCGCCGCCATACGGTGTGTCATCGACGGTGCGGTGACGGTCGTACGTCCAGTCGCGGAGGTCTCGGACGTTCAGATCGAGGATACCGGCGTCCTGCGCCTTGCCGAGAAGCGACAGCGTGAGCCCGTCGAAGTACGACGGGAAGATGGAGAGGACGTCGATGCGCACGGCGGCTGCGATCACTCGGCCGCGTCTGCGGCGGCGTCCTCTTCCGAACCTGCGGCATCCGGCAGCTCCTCGAAGAGGCCGGCAGGAGGGGTCACGATGACCTTGCCTGCCGCCACATCGACGGTCGGCACGATGGCCTCGACGAACGGGACCATGATCTCCTGGTCGCCGGCCTTGACGATCAGCAGGTCCTGCGCGGGGAAGTGCTCGATGCGAGCGACCTTTCCGACGACGACGTCATCGCGGACGACATCGAGGCCCACAAGCTGCTGGTCGAACCAGGCGTTCTCCTCGACCTCGGTCGTGTCCTGGTCGATCCAGAGGATCGCACGGACGAGTCCTTCGGCGGCGGACCGGTCCTCGACATCGTCGAGGAACACGACGGGGTTGCCGTTCATCACGCGGTACTCGCGGACGGTGACGGTCTTGCCGTGCCACGGAGATGCCTCTGGCACCTGCAACGTGAACTCGGCTCCCGTGACGAATCGACGCTCGGGATTGTCGGTGTACAGCTCCAGCTTGAGCGCGCCCTTCAGGCCGTGGGCCTTGACGAGGCGGCCGACGCGAAGCTGGTTCTTGCCCAGATTGCGGTCCTTCTGCACCACGTCAGTCGTCCGCGACATCGACACGGACACGACGCCCGTCCGCCAGAGCGGAGATGAGGGTGCGAAGTGCCTTCGCGGTGCGGCCGCCGCGCCCGATCACGCGTCCACGGTCGTCGGGATGCACACGCACCTCGAGCAGATCGCCTCGCGGCGAGGTGGATGCGGTGATGTGCACATCTTCGGGGTGATCGACGATCCCCTTGACGATGTGTTCGAGCGCGGCGGCGAGCACGACGATTACTCTGCGTCGGCGGCGGGGGCCTCAGCGGCCTCCGCGTCGGCCTCGACGGCGGCGGGAGCCTCCGCAGCGGGAGCCTCCTTCTTCTCCGCCTTCGGCTTCACGACGGACTTCTTGGACGCGTCGATCTCGAACGCGGCCTTGGGCTCGGCGACCCGGAGGGTGGACTTCGCGTCCTTGTCGCCCTTGAACTTGCCCCAGTCGCCCGTGATCTTGAGAAGGGCGGTGACCTGCTCGGTCGGCTGAGCGCCGACGGAGAGCCAGTACTGGGCACGCTCGGAGTCGACCTCGATGAACGAGGGCTCCTCGGTGGGGTGGTACTTGCCGATCTCCTCGATCACGCGACCGTCGCGCTTGGTGCGCGAGTCGGCGACGACGATGCGGTAGTAGGGCGCACGGATCTTGCCCAGGCGCTTGAGACGAATCTTGACAGCCACGATTCTCCTGAATTGTGTGGAAGGAAACGAACCGATCGCCTGGAGAGTGGGGTGCACACCCGGCGGAAGCTCTGAAAGGGTGGATGAGTGCTGGATAGAGGGTCGAGCACGTCGTCCAAACCTCTATTCTGCCAGATGCGGGCTCCTGGCGCGAAACGTGGCGACACGGGGGTTGCCGTGTCGCCAGAGCTGCGTGCGAGACTGTGCTCGTGAAGCTCGAATTCGCTCCATCCGCCAGGTCCACCGTCGGCCTGGAATGGGAGATCATGCTCGCCGATCCGGTGAGCGGCGACCTCGTCGGCCGCGCACCCGAGCTGCTCGCCGCGCTGGAAGCGGAGAGCGCCGACGAGCGCCACACCGTCACCGGCGAGCTGCTCACCAACACGATCGAGGTGACCAGCGGCATCGGCACGTCGGTCGCGCACGCGGTGGACGACATCGCCAAGGCGATCGCCGCGGTCCGCGCGGCGACGGACCCGGCGGGCATCGAGCTGCTCTCGGCGGGGAGCCATCCGTTCGCGCAGTGGTATGAGCAACAGGTCACCGACAAGACCCGCTATCACAAGCTCATCGAGCGCACCCAGTGGTGGGGCCGCAACATGATGATCTGGGGCATCCATGTGCACGTGGGCGTCGAAGATCACCGCAAGGTCTTCCCCATCATCAACGCTCTCGCCGGCTTCCTCCCGCATCTCCAGGCTCTGGCCGCGTCCAGCCCGTTCTGGGCGGGCGAGAGCACGGGGTACGCCTCCAACCGCGCTCTCGTCTTCCAGCAGCTCCCCACCGCGGGTCTCCCCTGGCCTCTGCACGACTGGTCGCAGTTCGAGGGGTACCTCGACGACATGATCCGCACCGGCGTGATGGCCGACGCCTCCGAAGTGCGCTGGGACATCAGGCCCGCGCCGCGCTGGGGCACCATCGAGGTGCGCGCATGCGACGGGATGTCGACCCTTCCCGAGCTCGCCGCCGTGTCGTCTCTGGTTCAGGTCCTCGTCGAGCACTTCTCGCGTGAGCTCGACGAAGGACGCACTCTGCCCGAGCTCCCCGCCTGGTATCACCGTGAGAACAAGTGGCGAGCGGCTCGGTACGGGCTCGATGCGCGCGTGATCGTCGACGCCGACGGCATCCAGCGTCCCGTCAGAGACCACCTCGCCGAGACGCTCGAGCAGCTCGCACCGGTGGCGCTCGATCTGGGGTGCGCGAAGGAGTACGCGAGCATCGGCACGATCCTCGCCGACGGCGCCAGCCACGCGCGTCAGCTGGCGGTCGCTGATGCCGCGGGTGGCGATCTGTCGGCAGTCGTGCAGCACCTGATCCGCGAGTTCCGCTCAGGGCCGGAGACCTCGACCCACGAGTGACCTCAGTCCTCCACCAGCTGGCGGGCGAGCCCCTCGTCGAGGACGACATCGGTGACGAGGTCGGCCGCGATCGCCGATCTCAGACTGACCAGCTTCGGGATGCCGGAGACGACGCAGACTCGCCGGGGAACGCGGCGAAGCCGATCGAGTCCGGGGCCCGTGGCCCTCGCGTTGACCCGGATGTCGCGCCATGACCCGTCCGCACGGAAGAAGACCGTCGCGACGTCGCCGATCGCGTGATCCTCCCGAAGACTCCGGTAGTCGTCCCGGCTCAGATACCCGCCGACGTAGACCCGGCTGGGCACCTCCGCGGCCGGGGAGCCGAGGCTGAAGACCGCGATGTCCATCTTCGCCTGCAGATCGAGCACGCGCCGGGTGCTCCTCTCCCTCCACATCGCCTCCCGCGTGGACGGATCGTCGAAGAAGGCGGGGACGGGGAATTGCTGGACCTGCGCGCCGAATGCGCTCCCGAACCTCTGCAGGATGTCGCTCGAGTACTCGACGCCGCTGGTCTGGGTGTTGCCCGCGCCGTTGAGCTGCACGAACGTGGTGTTGTGCGTCTCCTTCTGCGTCAGTCCACGACTGACCGCGCTGATGGTCGACCCCCAGGCGACGCCGATGATCATGTTCGAGTCCACGAACTGCGAGAGCAGCCGCCCAGCGGTGAGGGCCACGCGCTCCAGCCGCTCCACCTCGCTGACGATCTCGGGCATCGGGACCACGTGCGCCGCGACGTGATGGCGGTCGCGGATGCGCTGCTCCAGCATGCCCAGGCGTTCGAGTGGCGAGTTGATGCGGATGTCGACCAGTCCGCTCTCCCTCGCGAAGCTCAGCAGCCGGGACACGGACGACCTGGAGGTGCCCAGCTCCTGGGCGATGACCTCCATCGTCTTGTCCTGCATGTAGTAGAGCTGCGCCGCGGTGAGCGCGGCGATCAGCTTCGAATCGCGTGAATGCGCGTCTGCCTGTGCCATCGCGACCTCCTGGACTCCGATCCTTGCACATATGTGCAGCGGACTTGCGCACGCCGGTCCACCGGGTCGAAGCTGGGGGCAAGCAGAGAAGAGAGGTCGAGGATGATCGAGTCGACACACTCATCGGCGGAGCGCGCCGAGGTCACAGCAGTCCGCGAAGCCGGACGCACCAGCGTCCTGGTCATCGGCGGAGGCATCAACGGCATCTCGACGTTCCGCGATCTGGCGCTCCAGGGCGTCGACGTGGTCCTGGTCGAGCGCGGGGACTTCGCGTCCGGCGCATCGTCGGCGTCGAGCCACATGATCCACGGCGGCATCCGCTACCTCGAGAACGGCGAGTTCCGTCTCGTTCGCGAATCCGTGGAGGAGCGCAACGGCCTGCTGAAGATCGCGCCGCACTACGTGAAGCCGCTGCAGACGACGATCCCGATCTACTCCACGTTCTCCGGCATCCTCTCCGCTCCCCTGCGCTTCCTGACGCACAAGAGCGGGAAGCCCCAGGAGCGCGGCGCGTTCCTGATCAAGGTCGGCCTCACCATCTACGACACGTTCTCGCGTGACGGCGGCATGGTGCCGCGCCACCGTTTCCTCGGGCGCAAGAAGTCCCTCGCGGAGCTGCCCGCACTCGACCCGCACATCAAGTACACGGCGACCTACTACGACGCCTCGATGCACGACCCCGAACGTCTGGCCCTCGACGTCCTCCAGGACGGCCGCGCTGCGCACCCCGGAGCGATCGCGCTCAACTACGTCGAGGCCATCGGCCGCGACGGCGACAAGGTCCTGCTGCGCGACCGCGAGAGCGGCACCGAGTTCAGCATCGCCTCCGACGTGGTGGTGAACACCTCCGGCCCGTGGACCGACCTCACGAACGATGCGCTCGGCGACATCACGCGCTTCATGGGCGGCACCAAGGGCTCGCACATCGTGCTCGACCACCCCGAACTGCTCGAGGCGACCCGCGGTCGCGAGATCTTCTTCGAGCACTCCGACGGCCGCATCGTGCTCATCTACCCGCTCAAGGGTCGCGTGCTCGTCGGCACCACCGACATCGACGCCGACCCTCGCGAGGTCCCGGTGTGCACGGACGAGGAGGTCACGTACTTCTTCGACCTCATCCATCACGTGTTCCCGCAGATCGACGTCTCCCGCGACCAGATCGTCTACAACTTCTCCGGCATCCGTCCGCTGCCCCGCCACGAGGACACCGCGCCCGGTTTCGTGTCCCGCGACTACCGCATCGAGGTGGACGAGAAGGGCGCCACTCCCCTGGTCAGCCTCGTCGGGGGCAAGTGGACCACGTTCCGCGCCCTGGGAGAGTCGCTCTCCGATGTGGTGCTCGGCCTGGTCGGCCGCACCCGCACCGTGTCGACCGCCGGTCGCGCCATCGGCGGCGGTCGCGACTTCCCCCGCACCGAGAAGGCGCGCCGCATCTGGATCCAGGAGAACCTCCCCGGCGCCGGCGCCCGTGCCGATCACCTCCTCGCCCGCTACGGCACGCGAGCGGCTCAGGTCTGGGACTACATCGAGCAGGGAGAAGACGCCCCCCTCGCCGGCGGCGACCTCTCCACGCGCGAGCTCGAGTGGATGGTGAAGAACGAGCTCGTCGCTCGTCTGCAGGACGTGATCCTGCGGCGCACGAGCATCGCCTTCACCGGACATGCGAGCGCAGAGGTTCTCGACGAGATCGGCGACGCGCTCGCTCCCCTGCTGGACTGGGATCGCGATCGCCACGACGCCGAGATCGAGCAGACCCGACTCCTCCTCAACGAACGACACGGCCTGAACATCTCGTCCCGCGCACGCGGCTGACGAGATTCCCACCGTCGCCCTCCTCTGCGACGTGAAATCCCTCATAACGCGGCAGGACTGAGGGGTCCTGCCGCACAAGAAAGGTCAATGAAGACATGACTGATGTGAATCTCGGTCTCTACTTCCTGTCTGAGCTCGTCGGCACGGCGATGCTCATCATCCTGGGTTGTGGAGTCGTCGCGAACGTCGCGCTCGCCAAGAACAAGGGCAACGGCGGCGGCTTCCTCATGGTCAACTGGGGGTGGGGCCTCGCGGTGTTCGCTGGTGTGCTCGTCTCCGCATACTCCGGCGCGATCCTGAACCCCGCCGTCGGCATCGGACTCCTGGTCGCCGGCAAGATCAGCTTCGCCATGTTCGCCACCGCCACCGGCGCAGAACTGCTCGGTGCGATCATCGGCGCCATCATCGTCTGGCTCGGCTACAAGCAGCACTTCGACGAGGAGCCCGAGGCCGCCAACAAGCTCGGCGTGTTCTCGACCGGTCCCGCGATCCGCTCGTACGGCTGGAACCTCGTCACGGAGATCATCGGCACGTTCGTGCTCGTGTTCGTCATCTTCGCGTTCGCGGACTACGGCGACATCGAGGTCGGAACGCCCGGAGGCCTCGGCCCGCTGACGGCACTGCCGGTCGCCCTCCTCGTGGTCGGCATCGGCGCATCCCTCGGTGGCCCCACGGGCTACGCCATCAACCCCGCCCGTGACCTCGGTCCGCGCATCGCTCACGCGATCCTGCCCATCAAGGGCAAGGGCTCGAGCGACTGGTCCTACTCGTGGGTCCCGGTCGTCGGTCCGCTCATCGGCGGTGTGATCGCCGCTCTCGTGGCGCCGGCACTGCTCCACCTCGCCTGACCCCTGAATTCAAAGGAGAACACACCATGGCTGACTACATCATCGCCATCGACCAGGGAACCACCTCCAGCCGCGCGATCATCTTCGACAAGAAGGGCAGCATCATCGCGACGGGCCAGAAGGAGCACGAGCAGATCCTGCCGCAGGCCGGCTGGGTCGAGCACGACGCGGCCGAGATCTGGCGCAACGTGCAGGAGGTCATCGGCCTGGCCCTGAGCCGCGCCGACCTGACCCGCCACGACATCGCCGCAGTCGGCATCACCAACCAGCGCGAGACCGCGGTCGTCTGGGACAAGACCACCGGTCAGCCGGTGTACAACGCGATCGTCTGGCAGGACACGCGCACGCAGGCCATCGTCGACCGTCTCGCGGCTGAGGGCGGCGTCGAGCGCTTCAAGCCCGTCGTCGGCCTGCCCCTGGCCACCTACTTCTCCGGCACGAAGATCGCGTGGATCCTCGAGAACGTCGAGGGCGCTCGCGAGAAGGCCGAGGCGGGCGACCTCCTCTTCGGCACCACCGACTGCTGGGTTCTCTGGAACCTCACCGGCGGCGTCGACGGCGGCGTGCACGCCACCGACGTCACGAACGCGTCTCGCACCATGTTCATGGACCTCGAGACGCTGGAGTGGCGCGACGACATCCTCGAGGCGTTCGGCGTACCGCGCTCGATGATGCCCGAGATCCGCTCCTCTTCCGAGGTCTACGGCGCCGCAGAGGACTCCTCGCTGCTTCGCGAGACGCCGATCGCCGGCATCCTGGGCGACCAGCAGGCCGCGACCTTCGGACAGGCCGCATTCAACGCCGGCGAGAGCAAGAACACCTACGGCACGGGCTGCTTCCTCATCTTCAACACGGGCGAGGAGATCGTCCACTCGAAGAACGGGCTGCTCACCACCGTCGGCTACAAGCTCGGCGACGGACCGACCCACTACGCGCTCGAGGGTTCGATCGCCGTCACGGGATCGCTGATCCAGTGGCTGCGCGACCAACTCGGCATCATCGACTCCGCCCCCGAGGTGGAGGAGCTGGCGAAGCAGGTCGACGACAACGGCGGCGTGTACATCGTGCCCGCGTTCTCCGGTCTGTTCGCGCCCTACTGGCGTCCGGACGCCCGCGGCGCGATCGTCGGCCTCACCCGCTACGCGAACAAGAACCACATCGCTCGCGCAGCACTCGAGGCCGTCGCCTTCCAGACGCGCGACGTGCTGGATGCCGTGAACGCAGACGCCGGTGTGGACCTGACCGAGCTGAAGGTCGACGGCGGCATGGTCGCCAACGACGCGCTCATGCAGTTCCAGGCGGATGTGCTCGGCGTCCCGGTCGTCCGTCCGGTCGTCGCCGAGACCACCGCGCTCGGCGCCGCTTATGCCGCAGGTCTGGCCGTCGGATTCTGGAACGGCCTCGACGACCTGTCCGCGAACTGGCAGGAGGACAAGCGCTGGGAGCCGTCCATGGAGGCCGACGAACGCGACCGCCAGCTGCGTCTGTGGCGCAAGGCCGTCACCAAGTCGATGGACTGGGTCGACGACGACGTGAAGTGATCTCGCTTCACTGAACGACAGGGCGGGCCCGGAGTCTTCTCCGGGCCCGCCCTGCTGCGTTCAGTCGAGATCTGTGGTCTCCAGCTCGGCGAGAAAGGCCCTGGCGACGGTCCTCGGCGCCTGCTCATCCCATGCCGCGTACTCGACCCGGATCGGACCGTCGTCGACCGGCACCGACTCGACCGCGGCCTGCGACCGGGCGACGACACCCGGAGCGAGCAGGGTCATCGCCAGCCCTGCGGAAACGAGGCCGAGGATCAGCTCTGCCGAGTCGGCCTCGAACGCCACATCCCTGACGACATCGACGGCCGCGAATGCGGAATCGCTCTGCGCGCGCCCCGACGTGCCCGCGGGGAAGTCGGCGAACACCTCACCGGCGAGATCGGCGAGTCGGACGCGCGTCCGGCGGGCGAGTCTATGATGCGGCGGCATCGCGGCGACGAGCCGCTCCCTGGACAGCGTGCGCAGGGCGACACCGCTCGGGATGCTCTCCTCTCGAAGCCCGAGGAGGGCGACGTCGAGATCGCCGTGTCGGACGGAGGCGATCAGAGAGTCGCTGTTGCCCACGGTGAGCTCGACACGAACAGACGGATGCGCCGCGCGGAACCGCGAAATGAGGGTGGGGACGTCCACCGCGGCGACGGTCGGGATCACACCGAGACGCAGAGTCCCGATGACTCGTCCGCCGGCAGCCGCGGCATCCTCCCTCGCGCCCTCCGCGGCGGCGAGGGCGACTCGCGCCCTCCGCACGAAGGCCGCACCGGCCTCGGTCACCCGGACGCTCCGACTCGTGCGGGTGAACAACCGCTGACCGAGTTCGCTCTCCAGCGCGGCGATCCGATGGCTCAATGCGGACTGCGTGACGAAGCAGCGTTCGGCTGCGCGGGTGAAGCTCGATGCGTCCGCGATCTCGACCGCGTATCGCAGTTGCTGAAGGTCCATTCATTCATGATCTCGACTCATGCATGAGTTGACAACTATGCGTTGGACTCATTCCTCTGCAGCCATCACGCTGGAATCATGAATCGACTGACCACGGTGCTCCTCACCGCTCTGGCTCCGATGGCCTGGGGCACGACATACCTCGTCACCACCGAGCTGCTACCCGCCGGGCATCCGCTGCTCGCCGGCCTTCTCCGCTCGCTTCCTGCCGGACTGGTCGCCATCGCGATCGGACGGTCCCTCCCCCGCGGCTCCTGGTGGCTCAAGTCGCTCGCCCTCGGCGTCCTGAACATCGGGGCGTTCTTCCCCCTGCTGTTCCTCGCGGCCGAACGTCTTCCCGGTGGAGTGGCGGCGGCCGTCGCCGGCGTGCAGCCGCTGATCGTCCTCGCACTCGGTTCTCTCGTGCTGCACGAGAGAATCCGTCCGCTCACCGCGGCGGCGGCGACCGTCGGCGCCGGCGGCGTCGCACTCGTCGTCCTCGGGCCCGCAGCTCAGCTGGACGCCATCGGCATCCTGGCGGCCCTGGGCGGCGTCACGGCGACCGCGGTCGGAATGATCCTCACGAAGCGCTGGGGTCGTCCGGAGGGCGTCGGGCCCATCGCCTACGCAGGATGGCAGCTCACCGCCGGAGGACTTCTGCTGCTGCCGCTCACGTTCCTGATCGAGGGGGCGCCGCCGCAGATCGACGGCGGTGCCGCGCTCGGCTACCTGTGGCTGGGCACTGTGGGCGGCCTCTTCGCCTACACGCTGTGGTTCCGCGGCATCCAGCGACTCCCGGTCATCGCCCCGGGGCTGCTCGCGCTGCTCTCGCCCGTGGTCGCGACGCTCCTCGGAGCGACCGTCGCCGGAGAGAGCTTCACACCCCAGCAGGCGATCGGAATGACGCTCGTGCTGGGCGCGCTCGTCTCAGGCCAGCTCGTCACCCGCCCGAAGCCCGTGCCGGCCGTTCCCGGCGCAGCCGAGAGCGCGCTCGTCCGACGCTGAGACGATCAGCCCTTGCCGAAGAGCTTCTGGATCTCGGCGAGGTCGGCCTCGCTCGGTGCCGCCTTCGCCCCGCCGAGGCCGAAGCCCGACCCGGTGGGAGTGGTAGGGGCGGCGAGACCGGCGTTCTCCGCGGCGCGCTTGGCCGGGTTGCCCGACCTCGAGCCGCCGGAGGACTTGCCCTTCTTGCCGCGCTTCGACGACGCTCCAGGGCGTCCCATCCCGGGGACGGGTCCCATGCCCGGGATGTTCGGCGTCCCCCCACGGGCGACCGTCTTCATCATCTTCGCGGCCTGGTCGAAGCGCTGCACGAGCTGATTCACATCCGTCACCGTCATGCCGGAACCGCGCGCGATGCGCAGTCGTCGAGAGCCGTTGAGGATCTTGGGGTTGCGGCGCTCGACCGGAGTCATGGAGCGGATGATGGCCTCGGTGCGGTCGATCTCGCGCTCGTCGAAGTCCTCGAGCTGCTGCTTCATCTGGCCCATGCCCGGCAGCATGCCGAGCATCTTCTTCATCGAGCCCATCTTCTTCATCTGCTGAAGCTGGCCGAGGAAGTCCTCGAGCGTGAACTGCTCGGTCGCGAGCTTCTCGGCCATCTTCATGGCCTCTTCCTCATCGAAGGCCTGCTGGGCCTGCTCGATGAGGGTGAGGATGTCGCCGAGGTCGAGGATGCGGCTCGCCATGCGATCGGGGTGGAAAGGCTCGAGGTCTTCGAGACGCTCGCCCGTAGAGGCGAAGATGATGGGGCGTCCGGTCACGGAGGCGACGGACAGCGCCGCACCGCCTCGGGCATCGCCGTCGAGCTTGGAGAGCACGACGCCGGTGAAGTCGACGCCGTCCTGGAAGGCCTTGGCCGTGTTGACGGCGTCCTGACCGATCATCGCGTCGATGACGAAGAGCACCTCGTCGGGGTCGACGGCCTTGCGGATGTCGGCGGCCTGCTTCATGAGCTCCGCATCGACGCCGAGACGTCCGGCGGTGTCGATGATGACGACGTCGTGCTGGTGACGACGGGCGTGCTCGACGCCGTCGCGCGAGACCTTGACCGGGTCGCCTATGCCGTTGCCCGGCTCGGGGGCGTAGACGGTCGCGCCGGCCTGCTCCGCGACGACCTGGAGCTGATTCACGGCGTTCGGACGCTGCAGGTCAGCGGCGACGAGGAGCGGGGTGTGCCCCTCGCCTTCGAGCTGCTTCGCGAGCTTTCCGGCGAAGGTCGTCTTTCCCGAGCCCTGAAGGCCGGCGAGCATGATGACAGTCGGCGCCGTCTTGGCGAACTGGAGGCGACGCTGCTCGCCGCCGAGGATCTGGATGAGCTCCTCATTGACGATCTGCACGACCTGCTGGGCCGGGTTGAGGGCCTTGTTCACCTCATCGCCGAGCGCGCGCTCGCGCACCTTCGCCGTGAACTCCTTCACGACGGACAGCGCGACGTCAGCGTCGAGGAGTGCGCGACGGATCTCGCGCACGGTGCCGTCGACGTCGGCGGCGGTGAGCTTTCCCTTCGTGCGCAGGTTGCGGAAGGTCTCGGTGAGCCGATCGGAGAGCGTGCCAAACGTAGCCATGGTGCTTCGATTCTACGCGAGCGGAACCTCGATGCTCAGCGCGGCACGGAGTTCCTCCTTCGCACGCTGATAGCGACCTCTGGCCGTCGACGCAGGGATGCCGAGAAGCTCGGCCACCTCCGTGAGCGAGAAGCCGTCCCAGTGCACGAGGCGCACGATCTCGGCGCGATCCGGATCGAGACGTGTGATCGCGTCGCGCACCTCCGTACCTGCGTCCGCCGCCGGGCTGCTCCTGTCCTCCGCCGCATCGCCGCGGATCCGATCGACCAGAGCCCAGCGTCGGCGCTGGCCGCGCGCGTGGTTGAGCAGTGTGCCTCGTGCGATGCCGAAGAGCCACATCCGCGCTCGTTCCGCGTCGACGGGGAGTACGCGTACTCGACGCCAGGCGACGACCATGGTCTCGCCGAGCAGGTCGGGGGCGTCGTCGGGACCGACGCGGCGCGAGACGTAGGAGAGGAGATCGGATGCGTTCGCCTCGACCGCCGCGGTGAGACGGGCGGAATCGGGGCTCACTCGGCCTCGCACTTGACTCCGCCATCCGCGCTGAACGTCCACGCGTCCTCCGGGAACCCGGCGCCGACGAGATGATCGATCATGGCCCCGTGCACCGCACGGTTCACCGCGAACGCGCGAGCGTCATCGGCATCGGGACGCCCCGGTGCGATCGCTGCGTCGGCAAGCCAGCCATCCGCGCCGATCAGCACGGTCATCCCGTACCTGTCCGCCTGTTCCGCGAGGATTCGCGCGGCCTCGTCGTCCGCCGCTTCCAGGTCGAGCTCACGCTCCAGCGCGCCATCGCGCAGCCAGGTCGCAACCGAGTCCTGCAGGTCACGTGTCGACACGTCGTCCTGACCGGCGTCGGTCGTCGAGGCCGGGCGATCCTCGACGAGCAACCGCACCTCACAGGCTCTGCCGCTGGGAAGCACGAACTCGTAGGAGCCATCCGGGTGCTCGAGCGCGCTGGGCCACGTGACGAGACCGGCAGCGACGGCGACTCCACCGCCGCCGACGATCAAAGCGAGCGCAGCACCGGCCGTCAGAGCCGTCCTCACGCGTCGCCGGGGTCGCTTCGCCCCCTCGGCCACCCGAGCCTCCGCCATCATCGCCCGCACGTCGCCGGGGTCGAGCGACCGGGCGACGGGTGCGGAGGAGTCGAGCAGATCGTCCAACTGTCCTGCGTCCATGAGTGCGTCCCTTCTGGATGGGTTCACTCTGTACGTGTCCGGCATTGCGCCGGATGTCCGCGGACTACTTCCAGCGCAGGTCGTCGAGGCTGTGCAGCGCCTCGTCGAGGACGGCCTCCGGGGTCCGCGACCCCGCACCGTGCTCCGCCCAGACGCGCAGCGACGACATCAGCGCCGCCGCAAAGGCGGCCCCCAGGATGTCGGAACGGATCTCTCCGACCCCGCCGGCTCGCGCCGCATCGGAGATGGCGGACGACAGCCGCGCGTGACGCATGCCGGTCTCGCGGACCAGCTCCTCGTCGAGGCCCATGGCCGCACGGTTGCGAAGCGCGAGGGCGAGCGGGTCGGGGGCGAAGTCCTGCACGACTGCGTGCAGCACGCCGCGCACCTGCGCCGCCTCGGCGCCGGCGGAGAGCGCTCCGAGAGTCGCTGCCGCCTCCGCGAGCCGTGCGTCGAACTCCGCCCAGATCACGTCGCTCTTCGAGGCGAAGTAGTTGAAGAAGCTGGAGCGGCTCACGCCCGCGCGCTGGGTGATGTCGGCGATCGACGTGGACTCGTAGCCGCGCTCGAGGAACAGCTCGCAGGCCGCTTCGGCGAGAGTCTCCCTCGACGACGCCTTCGGGCGTCCTGCTCGGCTGATGGTCATGGTCACACGCTACCGCGCGGCGCGCGGAGGAGCGAAAGCCTCCACCTCTGAGTATTGTTAGACTGCATCCAACTAATAGAGCGAAGGTGGCACGAGCATGCTCGACGTCCTCACCGCGGGGCTCGCCCCGGATTTCGTCCCCTACACCGACGGCTGGGATCTGCAGCGCCGCATCCATGCGGATGTCGTCGCGGGAGTCCGCACCGACACGCTGATCCTCCTCGAGCACGAAGCCGTGTACACCGCGGGGAAGCGCACCGAGGCGCACGAGCGCCCACAGGACGGCACGCCCGTCGTCGACGTCGATCGCGGTGGCAAGATCACCTGGCACGGGCCGGGGCAGCTGGTCGGCTATCCGATCGTTCGCCTCCCCGAGCCCATGGACGTCGTGGCGCACGTCCGTCGACTGGAGCGCATCCTGATCGAGGTGCTCCGCCCGCTCGGCGTCGACGGCTACCAGGTCGATGGACGCAGCGGCGTCTGGGTGCGCCGCCCCCTCTCCGAAGACAAGGTCGCGGCGATCGGCGTCCGCGTCCAGCAGGGCGTGACCATGCACGGCTTCGCCGTCAACTGCGACAACACCCTCTCCGGATTCCGCGGCATCATCCCCTGCGGCATAACGGATGCCGGTGTCACCACCGTCAGCGAGGTCGTCGGCGCCGACATCTCGCCGTCCGACATCATCGGCGGCGTGATCGCCGCCTTCACCGACGAGTACGCATCCGCCGAGTACGCAGGAGCACCCGCATGACCGCCGCCCCGGAAGGCCGCAAACTCCTCCGCCTGGAGATCCGCAACGCCGAGACCCCCATCGAGCGCAAGCCCGCCTGGATCAAGACCAAGGCGAAGATGGGACCGGAGTACACCGCCCTGCACTCGCTCGTGAAGAGCGAGGACCTGCACACGGTGTGCCAGGAGGCCGGGTGCCCCAACATCTACGAATGCTGGGAAGACCGCGAGGCGACGTTCCTGATCGGGGGGTCGCAGTGCACGCGCCGCTGCGACTTCTGCCAGATCGACACGGGCAAACCCGCCGACTACGACACCGACGAACCGCGTCGCGTCGCCGAGAGCATCGTCCGGATGAACCTCCGCTACGCCACCGTCACCTGCGTCGCCCGTGACGACCTGCCCGACGGCGGTGCCTGGCTCAACGCCGAGACCATTCGGCAGATCCACGCGATGAACCCGAACACCGGCGTCGAGCTCCTCGCCACGGACTTCAACGGCGACCCTGCACTGCTCGGCGAGGTCTTCGAAGCCCGCCCCGAGGTCTTCGCGCACAACGTCGAGACCGTCCCGCGCATCTTCAAGCGCATCCGCCCCGCGTTCCGCTATGAGCGCTCGCTCGACGTGATCACGCAGGCTCGGGATGCCGGTCTCATCACGAAGTCCAACCTCATCCTCGGCATGGGCGAGGAGCCGGAGGAGGTCGTGCAGGCGCTGAACGATCTGCACGACGCTGGGTGCGACATCATCACGATCACTCAATACCTCCGGCCCTCACCCCGCCACCTCCCCGTGGCCCGCTGGGTCAAGCCTGACGAGTTCGTCGCGTTCAAGGAGGAAGCGGAGCGGATCGGCTTCCTCGGCGTCCTCGCCGGTCCCCTCGTGCGCTCGTCCTACCGCGCCGGGCGGCTGTGGGCGCAGTCGATGGTCTCGAAGGGGCGCGAGATCCCTCCGCACCTGGCGCACATCGCGGAGAGCGCCGACCTGGGATTCGCTCAGGCCGTCTGACCGGCCTCGTCTCGCGTCGCCTCGCTCCGGCGGGGCGGCGCGGGAATGCGTCTCCGACCTCAGTCGGCGCTCATGACCGACTGCACGCTGCCGTCGGAACCGAGGTTCACGAGCAGCACGTCATCGGTGGAATCGGCGTCGAGAGCGTACTCGAGGACGGCGAAGGGCTCGGAGCCCCCGTGCTCGTCGGCGAGGATCGTCATGCTCATGAGGCGCAGGGAGCGGATGATGTCGACCGCGGCATCGCCGCTCACGTCGACGAGGACCTCCTCGAGTTCCTCTCCGTAGGCCTCCTGCTGCTGCAGGATGTACTCGGTCACCTCGCTCGTGCGATCGTCCACCTCCGAAAGCATCCCGCGCCGAGCGGTGGCGTCGACATTCTCCAGTCCGGAGATGAGGGATGCGGCGATGTCGAGCGCGTCGGCGGAGACGTCGTCCTGGTCGGGCGCCGTCAGATCCACGGTGACGCTCTGGTCGCCGAGCTCCACCGTCTCCGACCAGAAGATCGAGCCGTCGGGACCGGAGGAGAGCAGTCCGAAGTAGTCGTGTTCGATCGCCATACCGCTATGAAACCAGCCTCGTGCTCGCGGCGGTAGTCCCGCTCTCAACCAACAAGGGACTGCACGAACACGTGGGGGGTGAAACCGGTGAGATCGTCGATCCCCTCGCCCTGTCCGAGGAGCTTGACCGGGATGCCGGTGCGCTCCTGAACGGCGAGGACGAAGCCGCCCTTGGCCGAGCCGTCGAGCTTGGTGAGCACGAGTCCGGTGACCCCGGCGTGCTCGAGGAAGGCCTCGGCCTGCATCACGCCGTTCTGGCCGGTCGTCGCGTCGAGAACGAGGAGAACCTCGCTGATGGGAGTCTGCTTCTCGATCACGCGGCGGATCTTGGACAGCTCGTCCATCAGCCCGCCCTTGGTGTGCAGTCGACCCGCGGTGTCGATGATCGCGATCTCGATGCCTTCGCGCTGCGCGAACTCGATCGTCTGGAAGGCGACGGATGCCGGGTCCTGCCCCTCCTGCTGCGGGCGGACGATCGCCGCTCCCCCGCGCTGCGCCCAGGTCGCGAGCTGGTCGACCGCGGCCGCACGGAACGTGTCGGCCGCGCCCACGACGACGCTGCGCTGATATCCGCGGAGGAACTTCGTGAACTTGCCGATGGTGGTGGTCTTGCCGACGCCGTTGACGCCGACGACGAGCACCACTGCGGGGCGTTCCGTGAGCTTGAGTGTGGTGTCGAACTTCGCGAAGTGCTCTTCGAGGGTCTCGCGGAGCATCCGCTGGAGATCCTTGGGATCGGTGGTCCGGTAGCGCTCCACCTTCTCGCGCAGCTCCTCGACGACCCGCTCGCTGATGTCGGGGCCGAAGTCAGCCGTGATCAGCGCCGTCTCGAGGTCCTCCCACGTCGTCTCGTCGATCGTGGGCTTGACGAACATGCCGCGCAGTGCGCGACCGAGGGACCAGGACTTCTCCGCCATGCCTCCAGCCTACGGGTAGCATGCGGAAATGATCCGCGAGCACCCGCTCCGGTCGAGGCCTCGCTGCCACGCTGACGTCGGGAAATCCAGGACGAGACGGATGCCGGGCGGCGTGTCGCGCCTCGACTCACCGAGTCGAAACGGAACGGTCCGGGTTTCCCGAGCGGCGACGCCGGTATCAGCTCGCCGCGGCCGCCCGATCGCCCACACGCTGTCCGACGACGGCCGAGACGCCGTCCTGGCGCATCGAGACGCCGTAGAGGGCGTCGGCGATCTCCATCGTGCGCTTCTGGTGGGTGATCACCAAGAGCTGAGAGCTCTCGCGCAGCTGCTCGAACACGGTCAGAAGCCGGCCGAGGTTGGCGTCATCGAGCGCAGCCTCGACCTCGTCGAGGATGTAGAAGGGGCTGGGCCGCGCCTTGAAGATCGCGACCAGCAGCGCCACCGCCGCGAGCGAGCGCTCCCCGCCGGACAGCAGAGACAGGCGTTCGATCTTCTTCCCCACGGGGCGCACAGAGACCTCGATGCCCGTCGTGAGCATGTTGTCGGGATCGGTGAGCGAGATGCTCCCCGTTCCGCCGGGGAACAGCAGCGGGAAGACCTCGCCGAACGCCGTCTTCGTGTCGTCGAATGCGCTCGCGAAGATCGTCTGCATGCGCTCGTCGAGGTCGGCGATGATCGTCAGCAGATCCTGTCGGGTCTGCGTGAGATCGGCGAGCTGCTCGGTGAGGAACGCATGCCTCTGCTCCAGCGCGGCGAACTCCTCCAGCGCGAGCGGATTGACTCGTCCGAGCTGCGCGAGCTTGCGCTCGGCATCCGCCAGTCGACGCTGCTGGATGCGGCGATCGAAGGGGATCGCGGTGTCGTCTACGCCGTCACCCTCGGGTGGCTCCACGCCAGGATCACGCGGAACGAGCTGATCAGGCCCATATTCCGCAATGAGAATATCTTCGTCTAGTGCGAGTTCCGACGAGACGCGCTCGAGAAGGCTGTTCAGGTGCAGCTTCTTCTCGTGGATCTGCAGCTCGAGCCCGTGGACGCTCTCGGTGAGGCCGGCGAGACGCTCGCGGAGTGAGTTCTCCTGGGTGCGCAGCGCGGTGAGCTCCTCGTTCTGCGCGGAGCGAGCGGCCTCCGCCTCCGCCAGGGCGACACGGGCCTCGGTCACCGAGCGGTCGAGGGAATCGAGGATGCGAGGAAGCTCCTGCGCCACCCCGGACGCCGACTCGCGCTGGGCACGCCGCACGACAGCCCTGCGCGCCGCCTCCGCCGCAGCATCCCGTTCCTGTTCGCGCTGCCGTTCCAGCGACGCGACGCGTGCTTGGCCCGCTCGCACGCGCTCCCGCAGGGTCTCGATGTCGAGGCGTGCCCGCACCTCCCCCTCACGGGCGAGCTCGAGCGCCTCGAGAAGGCCATCTCTGGCAGAGGCGTCGAGGACCGGGCGAGGTGCGTCGACGGCCTTCTCCAGCTCCGCCTTCGCGGCGTCGGCCTTCGCCTCGGCCTCGGCGACGGCGGCCTGCGCCTGGTCGAGTCCTGACTTCAGCCGCTCGCACTCCGCGACCGCGGACTCGTGTCGCACCGTGATCCGGTTGACCTGCTCCGCGTGGCTCGCCAGTGCGGCGTCGTGCTCGCGCAGCGCGCGCAACGCGTCCTTCGCCTGACGGCGAGTCGTCTCCATGAGGTCGTTCGCCTCCTCGCGGGCCTCACGGAGCGAGTCGACGATCACCTGCACCTCGGCGAGCCGCTCCGTGGCGGCGTCGCGCTCGGCGGCGAGCTCGATGCGCGAACGCTCCCCGCCCGAACCGGTGCGCAGGGTCTGGGCGGTGACGACGTCTCCACCCAGCGTGACGATCGTGGTCGTGGTGTCGCCCGTCGCATCCAGGGCCGACCGAGCCGCGCGTGCGGCATCGAGGTCGTCGGCGATCAGGACATGCGAGAGGATGCCGAGGACTCCCTCTGGCGCGGTGACGGTGTCGATCGCGGGGGTCACCCCGGGCATCGACGGCAACGACGCCGACGGACGCGGCGCCCCGGCGACGACGAAGTCCACGACTCCCCTGCGCTGCTCGGCCGCGTCCGCCGCGAGCGTGAACGCATCGGCGGGCGTATCCACGAGCACGCCCTCCACGAGGGGACCGAGCACGGCGGCGACGGCCGCCTCGAAACCCGAGCGGACCTGCACCGAGTCGCCCACGAGTCCGCGGATGCCCGCGCCCCCCGTCCTGACGATCTCCGCGGCCCCGCCGGACAGAGACAGTGCGCTGCCGAGGGCCGCCGCTTTGGCCGTCAGCGAATCCACCTCGCGCTCGGCCGCGTGCAGCCGCTCACGCAGGGTCTCACGTTCGGCCTCGGCGGCCGTCGCCGCCTTTTGTGCCGCATCGTATGCGGCTGCGTGCTCGGCGGCCGTGCCATCCGGCGCCTCGGCGTCATCGATCGACTCCAGAGCCTCCGCCGCTTCCCGGCGACGCGCCTCGGCCGCCTCCAGCGCGTTCTCCTGACGGAGCACAGCGCCGCGGACGGCGGCGAGAGTGGATGCGGCGGCCTCTGCTGCTCCTCGAAGCGCGGTCAGACGCATGTCGTACTCGGAGACGAGCGCGCTCTGCTCGGCGATGTCGACGTCCAGGGTGTCCAGCTCTGCGCGAGCGTGCACGACCTCTCTGCTCGCGACCGTGGCCGCATCCTGCGCGTCGCCCAGACCGGCGGAGATCTCGGTGATCTCGTCCTTCGCCTCGTCGATGGTCGCCTGTGTGACGGTCACCGCGGTCACCGCGGCGTCGTCCTCCTCCGATCCGAGGAGCGCGAGGCGCTGATTCGCGAGCGTGTAGAGCCCGCGCATCCGCTCCTGCACCTGCTCCAGGCCGAAGGCGATCCCGCGCGCCCTGTCAACCGCGACGGAGTTCTGATCCTGCTCGAGGCGGGTGATCCCCGCGCGCACCGCCTCCGCCTGGTCGGAGAGCACCAGGCGCTCGGTGTGGCGTTCGTGCTCGGTGCGCGTGTGATCCGCGAGAGCCGCGCGGAGCGCGACGACGTCGTCGGCGAAGATGCGGGCCTTCGCATCGCGCACGACGGCAGCGATCGTCTGCGCCTCGCGGGCGATCTCGGCCTGGCGTCCCAGGGGCTTGAGTTGTCTGCGGATCTCACCGGCCAGGTCGCTGAGGCGCGTGAGATTCGCCTCCATCGCGTCGAGCTTACGCAGGGTCTTCTCCTTGCGCCGTCGATGCTTCAGGATGCCGGCGGCCTCCTCGATGAAGCCACGACGGTCTTCGGGCGAAGCCTGGAGAACGGTGTCGAGGCGCCCCTGACCGACGATGACGTGCATCTCACGGCCGAGACCGGAGTCGCTGAGCAGCTCCTGCACGTCGAGAAGCCGGCAGTTCTCCCCGTTGATCGCGTACTCGCTGGATCCGTTGCGGAACAGCGTGCGGCTGATCGTCACCTCGGCGTAGTCGATCGGGAGGGCTCCGTCGGCGTTGTCGATCGTGAGCTGGACCTCGGCGCGCCCCAGGGGTCCTCTCGTCGAGGTCCCGGCGAAGATGACGTCCTCCATCTTGCCGCCGCGGAGCGTCTTGGCCCCCTGTTCGCCCATGACCCAGGCGAGCGCGTCCACGACGTTCGACTTGCCGGATCCGTTCGGCCCCACGATGCAGGTGACCCCGGGTTCGAAGACGAAGCTCGTCGGCTGCGCGAACGATTTGAACCCCTTGAGCGTCAGGCTCTTCAGATGCATGCGGAGGCCACTCGGTCGGGGAGAATCACGCCCATACGCTACCGGAATCACGGGCGTCGGCGGGGATACCGCGCGGAACGCGACCGAACCCGATCGCCTCGCGACACGCCGTGCGACACGCCCGGTGCTTGACTCCCGATCCGAACGTTCGCTACGGTAACCACCGGATCGCAACACGAAAAGGAGGTTACCGATGATGATTCAGCTCAACGCACAGGCCACTGGCCTCGCCGCGCGTGTTTATGCCGCGCCGCGTTCTGCGTTCTCGGTGACCGCTTTCGGCGACCGTCGCAGCGCGCTCTCGTAGAACCGCACTCTGAGTTTCGCCCGCCACAGGTGGGTTCTCTCTTCGTGGTCTCTCCGCGCCCCGTCCTCTGATCTCCTCGCAGATCACGGCCACCGCCGTTCCGGCTCCCGCTCTTCTCAGCGGCATCCGTCGGCGGACCTCCACCGCACCCACCGCTCCCGCCGAACGGCTCCGGTCGTCGTCGGTGGCGTCTCCGCACCCCATCACCATCATTCATCGAAGGAATCACCGTGAATACCACGCTGTACGCCAGCACCACCCACCCGCCGGATACCGAGGACCAGCTGGTCCTGCAGATCCCCGCACCCCGCGATCAGCGGCGCCTGGCGCTCGCCGATCGGCTGTCCCTGAGGATCGGTCTGTGGCTGCTCCAACGGGCGCAGCGGCCTCGTCGGGCACCGCGCGCACTCGCGCTCGCTCCCGACGACGGCTTCTTCATCGAGCGGCGGGAACGTTCTGCCGCCGAGACTCACGCCCTGCTCATGTACGAGCTGCAACGGCAGATGCGCTGACCAACGCGCAGTGAGAGCTGCGCCGACAGGAGAACACACATGAGCATCCCGCTCACCGACACCGCCACGCTGCATCCGCTCGTGCTCCCCGCACGGGCGGATGCAGCGGACGCGGCCGACCTCATCGAGTACGCGCGAGTGCGGAACGCCTCGCTGACCGAGACCACGGGCCGAGACGACGATCATCTCGCGCCGGCTGCACTGCTGGCGCTCCTCCGGTCGGACGCCGACCTGGAGCGCCGGCAGTGGCTGATCCGCATCGGCGAGGAGGCCATCGGCCTCGGCGTCCTGAACATCATCGCGGACGACGGCGGCCGCGCGGCCTACTTCACGATCAACCTGCTCCGGTCTGTATGGAGCAGAGGCATCGGTACTGCGGCGCTGCGCTTCATCGAGCAGCAGGCCGCGATCGCAGGAGTCGCGCGGCTGCTGGTCTGGATCGAGCACACCGACGCCGACGAGTCCCGGCTGGACTCACCCACCGGCTTCGGGAGCATCCCGAAGGACCACGGCGCTCGTTTCCTGCTCCGCCACGGATTCGCGCTGGAGCAGGTCGAACGCGTCAGCGCCTTCGAGCTGAGTGGCGACGCCGACCGGCTCCGCACTCTGCACGCGGAGGCCGCTGCGCACGCGCAGGGATACCGCATCGTGAGCTGGCAGCTGCCCACTCCCGCAGAGTTCGTCGACGGGTACGCCCGCCTGAAGCAGGCCATGTCGACGGACGCCCCTGACGCCGACCTCGACATGCCGGAAGAGGAGTGGGACGCGGAGCGTGTCGCTCGTCACGACGACCGCTACCTCCAGCGCGGGGAGACGGTGCTCGTCACCGCCGCCCGGCACGCGGAGACGGGTGAGCTCTGCGCCTTCAACGAGCTGTCGATCGGCGGGGAGCTGGGTCTCACGACCCACCAGGCCGACACCCTGGTGCGTTCTGCGCACCGCGGGCATCGACTCGGGATGCTCGTCAAGACGGCCGGGCTGCTCGACTGGAGGGCTCTCCGACCCGACAGTCCCCGCGTGATCACCTGGAACGCCGAGGAGAACCGGCCGATGCTCTCCATAAACGAAGCCCTCGGCTTCACCCCGATCGCCTACGAAGGCGCCTGGAGGAAGGACCTCTCATGACCACCCCGACCATCACGATCTCTCCGCTCGTGGTGCCACGAACCCTGAGCGATGACGACGCCGGCGACTTCCTCGCGTTCGCCGCCCTGAACCGCCGCATCTGCGATGAGGCCGTCGGACTGCCCGATCTCTCCCCCTCCGCCGAGGAGCTGCTGCCCTCATGGCTGGACGACACGGACACCCAGGAGGTGGGTTTCGTGGCTCGTGTCGACGGAGAGATCCTCGGCATGGTTTCGGTCGCGTTCGCGCAGGAGGACGGTGCGCAGACGGCCGAGATCGACCTGCTCGTCGCGGAGGAGCACTGGGGCCGCGGCGTCGAGGAGGCGCTCCTCGCACGCGCCGAGGAGGAGTCCCGGTCGCGCGGACGCAGCATCCTGCAGACGTGGACCCTGCACCGTCCGATCGACGCGGAGCGCATGCTGACGCCCGGCACGGGGTGGGGCCGCATCCCGGCCACTCCCCTGGCCGATCTCTTCGCCGGCGCGGGATACGGCCTCGAGCAGGTGGAGCGCAACAGCGAGCTCGATCTGCATGCTGACGACACCGGCATCCGGCAGGCGCTGGCGGATGCCGAGGCCTTCGCGGGGGCCGACTACCGCGTCATCTCCTGGAACCTGCCCACCCCTGCCGAACTGCGAGAGGGGTACGCCTCCATCCTCGCCCGGCTGTCGACGGATGCTCCGAGCGGTGACATGGAGTTCGTGGCCGAGCACTGGGACGCCGAGCGCGTGGTCCGCCGAGAGTCGCGGCTGCTCGACGGGGGTCAGCTGGTCTCCGTCGCCGCGGTGCAGCATGCGCCGACCGGCGCGCTCGTGGCCTACAACGAGCTGGTCATCGCGAAAGAGCGCGCAGGGGTCACCCATCAGTTCGGCACCCTCGTCGCGAAGGAGCACCGCGGTCACAGGCTCGGGACGATCGTGAAGTGCGCCAACCTGCTGCGGTGGCGCGACCTCGTCCCCGCGGCGACGGTGGTCTCGACCTTCAACGCCGAGGAGAACCGGCCGATGCTCGACATCAATGAGGCCATCGGTTTCGTCGCGGTCTCGTACGCCGGCGCGTGGCAGAAGAGGATCTGAGACATCATCCGTCCGATGTAGCCGGATCACTCCTCTGGCCGATGACGGCGGTGAGGGCGTGACGAGAGGCTGGGAAGCATGAACTCCTCCGTCCTCGAAGCTCACGCCCTCACCAAGACCTACGGCACGACCCGTGCCCTCGCCGGGATGGACCTGGCGATCAACCGCGGCGAGTCCGTCGCGATCATGGGCGCGTCGGGGTCGGGCAAGACGACCCTCCTGCACGTGCTCGCGGGGATCGTCACCCCCGACAGCGGCTCGGTGACCTTCCGACCCGCGGTCGGCGACGCCATCCTTCTCACCGGACTCGGCGAGTCCGCGCGCTCGCGGCTGCGGAGGGAGCGTCTCGGCTTCGTCTTCCAGCAGGGTCTCCTCATCCCCGAGCTCACCGCCGTCGAGAACGTCGCACTCGCCTCCATGATCAACGGGACCAAGCGAGCGGATGCCGTGCAGCATGCGGCATCCTGGCTGTCCGCCCTCGGACTCGCAGGCATGGCAGACCGGCGCATCGGCGAGCTGTCCGGAGGTCAGGCGCAGCGCGTCGCCATCGCGCGCGCCCAAGCGACCGGCGCCGAACTCGTGTTCGCCGACGAACCGACGGGCGCCCTCGATTCGCGCACCTCGCACGAGGTCATGGACGCGCTGCTGTGGTCGACCACCGGACAGGGCCGCACGCTCGTCGTCGTCACCCACGATGCGGAGGTCGCCTCCCGCTGCTCGCGGACGATCGCGGTCCGCGACGGCCTGATCGTCTCCTCGGCGGTGACGGCATGAACCCGCGCGTCCTCGCGCTGCTGCTGCGCCCGTCCCCCGGGCAGGCGGGAGTGTTGATGCTCCCCGTCGTCGCGTTCGGCGTGGTGACGACGCTCGTGCTCACCGTCGTCGGCGGCGCTCAGTCGTTCTGGACCTGGACCGACGAGTTCGCGCCCCTCTACCAGGCGCTCGCGGCGATCGCCCTCGCGCTTCTCATCGTCCCCCTCATGAGTCTGGGCGGCGCCGCCGCGCGGCTGTCGGCTCGACGCCGCGACGAGCGCCTGTCGACTCTGCGTCTGCTGGGCGTCACCCCGCTCGGCGTCGGGGTCGCCACGGTGTTCGAGTCCGTGCTCCTGGCCGGTACCGGTGCGCTCGTCGGGGTGCTCGGTCATCTCGCCATCAGTCCGCTCATCGCCCTGATCCCGTTCCGGGGTCAGGCGCTCGGGCTCGGCGCGGTCCTGCTCCCGCCCCTGCACGTCCTCGCCGTCATCGCCGGGGTGCTGCTCGTCGCGGCCGCCAGCGCTGCGATCGGTCTGCGTCGAGTCGTGATCTCGCCGCTGGGAGTGCGGATGCGGGCCACGGCATCCGGTGTGCACTGGATCCGCTTCGTGCTCGGCGCCTCCGTGATCGCGATCGCCTTCCTCCTCATCAAGCTCGTTCCGCAGATCGCCGGTCTCGTGACGACCATCGTCGTGCTCGCCGCTCTCTTCGGCGCCGCTCTCGCGGTCCTCAACCTCGTGGGACCGTGGGTGCTCAAGGTGTCGGCGTCCCGTCAGCTGCGCCGAGCCGAGGTGCCCGAGAGACTGCTCGCCGCACGGATCGTGCTCGACTCCCCCAAGTCCGCATGGCGCCAGGTGAGCGGCATCGCGATGGCGAGCTTCATGGCCGTGTTCGCCGGAACCGGAGTCTCGCTCATGAACGTGATGAGCGCCGCGGGCGCCGAGAGCGGAGACATCGCGATCGCGCGCGACATGCGCACCGGACTGATCATCACGCTCGTCGCCTCGTTCCTCATGGTCGCGGCATCCGTCGGAGTGAACCAGGCCTCGTCGATCCTCGACGAGCGCGAGCTGCACCGCAGCCTGCACTATCTCGGTGTGCCCATGGAGACGGTCGACCGAGCCCGTCGGCGCGCGATCATGTCGCCGCTGCTCATCACGTCCATCGGCTCCGCGCTCTGCGCCGGCCTCCTCGTGTTCCCGCTTCTGGGGATCGCCATGATCATCGCCCCGGAGTCCCTGCTCACCATCGCGCTCGTCGTCGCTGTCGGCATCGGGGTGGTCTGGGCGGGTGCACTGGCGACGCGACCGCTCCTCGCCCGCTCGTTCCAGGCGGCCTGAGCCGCCTGCTAGTCTGCTCGCTGACCGTGAGGAGACGAGAGTGTCGGAACGCCGTGTGCCCATTGCCCCGCAGCAGGTCGATGCGCCGCTGACGAGGACGGCGATCTTCCTGGTGGTCACCCTCGCGGACACCGGGACGGATGCCGCGCGGGAGGTCGTCTCCGGCATCGAGGACCTCGTGAAGACCGTCGGCTTCCGAGACCTCGGCGCGCGATTCTCCTGCACCGTCGGGATCGGCGCGCGGGTGTGGGAACGGCTCACCTCGCACCCGCTGCCGTCGGAACTGCACGCGTTCCCCGAAGTCCAGGGGCAGGTGCACACGGCGGTCTCCACTCCGGGGGATCTGCTGTTCCACATCCGTTCCGAGAGGCAGGATCTCTGCTTCGAACTCGAGCGGCTGATCCTGGAGCAGCTCGGCGACGCCGCGCACGTCGACGACGAGACCTGGGGGTTCCGCTACTTCGACGCGCGCGATCTGCTCGGCTTCGTCGACGGGACGGCCAATCCCGTCGGTCCCGATCTGCCTGAGGCCACCCTGGTCGGGGCGGAGGACTCGGCGTTCGCCGGCGGCAGCTACGTCGTGGTGCAGAAGTACCTGCACAACCTCGGTGCGTGGCAGAGTCTGTCCACAGAGCAGCAGGAGGCGATCATCGGGCGGCGCAAGGCCGACAACGTCGAACTCGACGATGCGGCGTCGGGCACCCAGCAGGCGCACAAGTCGCTCGCCACGATCGTCGATGAGACGGGCGAGCACGACATCCTCCGCGACAACATGCCGTTCGGGCGGCCCGGCGCCGGCGAGTTCGGCACCTACTTCATCGGCTACTCACGCCATCTCTGGGTCACGGAGAAGATGATCGAGCGCATGTTCATCGGCGACCCGCCGGGCCTGCACGACCGCATCCTCGACTTCTCGACCGCGCGCACGGGGACGACGTTCTTCGCGCCCTCTGCGACGTTCCTGGCCTCGCTCGGCTGACTCCGCCATCGTCGCCCGGCCTGAGCCGCGACCGATGGCGCCGATCGAGTCTCACGTGTCGTACTCGCCCGAATCCCAAGGGGCGTAGAACGCCATGTAGTCCCCCGGCTCGACCGTGACGTTCCAGTACCATTCCTCGTCCGGATCGTCGGCATCGGGGCCGTTCAAGACCATCCCGAACACGTGTCCGTGCGCCACGATGCTGAACGGGGCGATCGTGATGTCGTCGAAGGTCACGGGACCGAGCTGCGCCAGCAGGGCGGCAAGGGCATCGGACTGCTCCGTGAAGTCCGCCGGATTGCCCGGGAGCGCCGAGTCCTCCGGCCGAGGTCCGAGTGCCACGATCTGCGCGTCCATGAGATCGCCCTCGCCGTCGAACAGGTACCGCGCGACGAACTCGGCGCTCGCTCCGGACGTCACGGCACTCGTGAAGGGCGTGGTGATGAAGAACTGCTGACCGTCCGCGGTCCTGCCGACGTACCGTGCGTGATAGTCGTCATGAGCGATCAGGAACACGTCGGGCGCCGGCGCGTCATCGTGATCGAAGAGGACTCGGTCGAGAGAGGCAGGCATGCCATCAAGCTACACCGGACGCCGAACCGCTCACTGCGCAGCAGGCCCGCCGTTCAGCGTCGCCGCTGACACCTCGGGCAGAAGTGCGATCCTCGGTTCATGAAGCTCTCGCGCACGATGGGTGTTCCGCATCGATGGCACGGTGCGCCCTGCTGCCCGTAGGCGTTGAGCGAGTGCGAAAAATAACCGGCCTGTCCGTTGACGTTCACGTACTGCGCATCGAAGCTGGTGCCGCCCTCTGCCAGCGCCTTCGCGAGCACCGAGCGCACCTCGGCGAGGAGTCGCCGAACGGCCTGCGTCGACAGCGCGTTCGCCGGTGTCTCGGGGTGGATGCGCGACGCCCACAGCGACTCGTCCGCGTAGATGTTGCCGACGCCGCTGATCACGCCCTGATCGAGCAGCACGCGTTTGATGGCGCTGCCGCGGGCGCGGAGCGCCGCGCGGAACGCACCGTCATCGAACTCGGGATCGATCGGATCGCGAGCGATGTGGACGACCTGGGACGGGATCGACGTCCGTCCGTCGATGACGAGCGGATCGACCGCGAGCGAGCCGAACGTGCGCTGATCGGAGAAGACGACGGCCAGCTCGCCGTGCGTCGGATGCTCCAGATGGATGCGGATGCGCTCATGGCGCTCAGCCGGAGCCTCCGGCGCCCGGAGCAGCATCTGTCCGCTCATGCCCAGGTGCGCGATGAGAGCATCGCTGCCGGCGTCGAGCGGGAGCCAGAGGAACTTGCCACGCCGCTCAGCTCCGGTGAAGGTACGTCCTTCGAGACGTCCGACGAAGTCCGCTGCTCCGGCGGGATGCCGGGTCAGTGCGCGCTCGTCGAAGACGCTGACCGCGGTGATCTGCGAGCCGATGGCGGCGGGAGCGAGACCCGCTCGCACCACCTCGACCTCTGGCAGCTCAGGCACGCTCGTCGAGCACGCGCCAGGCGTTGAGCGCCGCCGCCATCTCCGCGGTCTTCTTGCTGGTGCCGTTGCCCGTCATGCTGACGTCCCCGACGACGACGGTCGCGGTGAACCGACGGTCGTGATCAGGCCCGCTGGCCTCGATCGAGTACTGCGGCGGCGTCGCACCGACGCGCGCGGCGAGCTCCTGCAGGCTCGTCTTCGGGTCCATCGCCGCGCCGTACCGTTCGGGGTCGGCGAGGAGAGGCTTGGTCAGCCGGAGCACCAGCTCCGTGGCGGCATCGGGACCAGCCGACAGATAGGTGGCGCCGATGACGGCTTCCATCGTGTCGGCGAGGATCGAGTCCTTGTCGCGTCCACCGGTCTGCTCCTCGCCGCGGCCCAGCAAGAGATGATCGCCGAGGCGGATGCCCCGGGCGACCTCTGCCAGTGCAACGGTCGAGACGACACTCGCCCTGCGCTTCGCCAGCTCGCCCTCATCGAGGTCGGGATTCGTGGTGAAGAGCATGACGGTCACCGCCTGCCCGAGGACCGAGTCGCCGAGGAACTCCAGGCGCTCGTTGTGAGGGATCCCGCCGTGCTCGTACGCGTACGAACGGTGGGTCAGGGCCAACTCCAGAAGCTCCGCGTCGATATCGACGCGGAGCTTATCCGGAAGAGGCCGTGCCCCGTCGGGCGCCTCTGTCAGCGACGTGATGAGCGTCTCAGACGTCGGCGACCTTGCGGCCCTTGTACTCGAGGAAGAGCTCGGTGCCCTGCGAGTCGGTGACGACCTTCGCCTGGTGGGGGCGGCTGTAGACGACCTTGCCGTTCTCGATCGTCTTGACGAGGGCAGGAGCCTCCGCCTTCCACTGCGCGCGGCGCGAGCGGGTGTTCGAACGGGAAACCTTGCGCTTCGGGGGGTTACCAGCCATGACTAGCTCTCTTCTTTCTCGGCGGCGCGGCTCTCTGCCGTTCCGTCTTGGTCTGTGATCTGCTGGAGCGCACTCCATCGAGGATCGATGGGAGCGGCCTGCTCCGTTCCGGTGCTCACGGTCAGCCTCTCGCCCGTTCTCGGGTCGAGACCCAGGCAATCCGGCTGACACACCGGCTGAAAAGGAAGCGACAACACGGCCGCATCCCTGACCAGAGTTTCAAGATCCACGTGGTCGTCTTGAACCTCGAAGTCAGTTTCTTCCTGACCAGGATACGCGAAAAGCTCCTGGAACTCGACTTCGACAGGCTGTGCGATGTCGATCAGGCATCGGCCGCACACTCCGGAGTACTCACCTTCGGCCGTTCCGGACACCAGAATGCCCTCGTGGACGGACTCGAGACGCACATCGAGGTCGAGTTCAGAGCCCTCGGCATAGGTGACGATCCCCTCGCCCCACTGCTCGTCGAGACGGACGGTGAAGGCGTGCTCGCGCATCTCTCCCGGGTGGCGGACGATGTCGCGGACAGGGAGGATGAAGGGGCCATTCAGACGGGGACGCACCCCGCCATGTTACCGGCTCTCACCTGGGTGATCGCCGACTCAGATCCCGCGTGCGCCGGTGTCGAGGAAGGCCGCGACGGCCGGAGGCACGAACGGCGTGACATCTCCCCCGAGGCCCGCCACCTGACGGACCAGGGAGCTGGACACCATCGCGTGCGAGGGGTCGGGCAGCAGGAACACCGTCTCGATGTCGGCCAGGTGCCTGTTCACGATCGCCATGGGTGATTCGTAGGCGACGTCGATCTGCGATCGGATGCCCTTGACGAGCACCCCCGCGTTCACGTCGCGCGCGTAGTCGACGAGCAGGCCCATGCTCCACGAGCCGATGACGATGTTGCCGCCCATGCCGTCTTCGGCGATGGACTGCTCCAGCAGCGCGAGACGCTGGGCGATGGGCAGCATGGCCTCTTTGCCGGGATTGTGCACGACGAGCACGTGCAGCTCGTCGTACAGCTTCGCCGCACGACGGATCACATCGAGGTGACCCAGGGTCGGCGGATCGAAGGAACCCGGGACGACGGCGATCCGGCTGCTCATGCCACCAGCCTAAGGCACGTCAGTTCTTCGCCAGCGCCGCACGGTCTTCGTCGGTCACACGTCGCTCGATCGCCGCTCTCAGGCCGGGGTGCGCATCGAGGGAGGGATCGGATTCGAGGATCGCCTCCGCGAGTTCCCGCGCGCGCACGATGAGGCCGGAGTCCTTCACCACGCGCAGCAGCTTCAGCGAGGAGCGGACGCCGGCCTGAGCCGCTCCGAGCACATCGCCCTCTCCCCTGAGCTCGAGGTCGACCTCCGCCAGTGCGAAGCCGTCGAGGGTGGCGGCGACGGCATCCACCCTCTCGCGCGCGACCGAACCGGATTCCGCCTCCGTCACCAGCAGGCACAACCCGGGGACACCACCACGTCCGACGCGACCCCGGAGCTGGTGCAGCTGCGAGACGCCGAACCGATCGGCGTCCAGCACGATCATCGTCGAGGCGTTGGGCACGTCGACGCCGACCTCGATGACCGTGGTCGCGAGGAGCAGGTCGATCTCACCCCTCGCGAAGGACTGCATCACAGCGTCCTTCTCATCGGAGGGCATCTTCCCGTGCAGCACCGCACGTCGCAGGCCGCCCAGCGTCGGATGCGTGGCGAGGGCCTCGTCGAGCTGCACGACGCCCCAACGGGGCCCGTTCGCGCCCTCGGGCGCGGGAAGCGCTCCGGCCTCGGCGGTCTTCTTGGTGGTGTCGATGGCCGCGCACACGGCGAACACCTGCCGCCCCTGGGCGATCTCCTCGGACGCGCGCTCCCACACGCGGTTGAACCACCCCGGATGCTCTGCGAGGGGCGCCACGAACGATTGGATGCCCGCTCGTCCGGCCGGCATCGTCCGGATGACGGATGTGTCGAGATCGCCGAAGACCGTCATGGCGACGGTCCGCGGGATCGGCGTTGCCGTCAGCACGAGGGCGTGCGGACTCGATCCCTTCGCTCGCAGCGCCTCGCGCTGCTCGACTCCGAAGCGATGCTGCTCGTCGACGACGACGAGGCCGAGATCGGCGAAGGTCGTCTTCTCACCGAGCAGCGCATGGGTTCCCACGACGATGAGCGCCTGACCCGATGCCACGCGCAGCGCAGCCTTGCGCCGGTCGGCGGCCGGCATCTGGCCGGTGAGGAGCGTCGGCATCACGAGCGGCGCGAGTTCGGGGCCGAGCATCTTCGCGATCGACCGCAGATGCTGGCCTGCGAGAACCTCCGTCGGAGCGATCAGCGCGGCCTGGCCTCCGGACTCCGCCACCTGCAGCATCGCCCTGAGCGCGACCAGCGTCTTGCCCGAGCCGACCTCGCCCTGCACGAGGCGGTTCATGGGCCACGCGCCGACGAGGTCTTCCGCGACCTGGTCGCCGACCGTCTGCTGGTCCGGGGTGAGGGTGTACGGGAGCGCCGCGTCGAATCGTTCGAGAAGCCCACCGGGCCGCGCGGGGCGCGTCGTCGCCGCGAGCGCGCGCACCGCATCGCGCTGCTGCAGCAGTGCCGTCTGAAGGGTCAGCGCCTCGTGCATGCGCAGCGTCCGCACCGCAGGATCGATGTCGTTCCGGGTCTTCGGGCGATGGATCTGGTCGAGGGCCTCTCTCGCGGTGAGCAGCTCCTCTCGACGGCGGACGGCGTCGGGCAGCGGCTCCGGGACATCGCCGAGATCGTCGAGGACTCTGACCACGAACTTCGCGATCTGCCAGGTCTGCAGGCTCGCGGTCGCGGGATAGATCGGGATGAGGACGGCGGCTCGCGCGTCGGCGCGTCGACGCGCCGCATCCTCGTCGTCGAACAGCTCGTACTCCGGATGGGCGAACTGCGTGACGCCGTTGAACTCCCCCACCTTGCCGGAGAAGACCCCGCGTCTCCCGACCGCGAGCTCCTCGGAACGCCACTTCGCCGCACCGAGGTTCTTCGCGAAGAAGGTCAGGGACATCTTGCCGATGCCGTCGCCGATCACCACATCGACCATGGCGCCCTTGCGGTTGCGCATGGCCCGCGCGCTGGACGAGAGGACCTCGGCGACGATCGTGACGGTCTCCCCGAGCGGCAGCTCGCGGATGGGCGTGAGCTCGCCTGGGTCGGCGTAGCGACGTGGGTAGTGCGACAGCAGGTCGCCGACGCTCTGCATTCCGAAGGCGCGGTTCAGCGTCTTCGCGGGCGTCGGCCCGAGCGCCTCGTCCAGCGACGAGTCGAGAGTGAGCGGCATGACAACGACTCTATCGACGCCGACGGACACCGAAACCGGTGACCGGCCCTGCGCCATCCCTCCGTCACCTCTGTCGTATCGTGAACAGGTGACGAGGATCATCGCCGGCAAGGCCAGAGGAGCGCGCCTCGACGTGCCGAGCTCGGGCACCCGCCCGACCAGCGACCGGGTGCGGGAGTCGCTCTTCGGTGCGCTCGAATCCGCGGAGGCGATCGCGGGTGCGCGTGTCCTCGATCTGTACGCCGGCTCCGGTGCGCTGGGCCTCGAGGCGCTCAGCCGAGGTGCCCTGAGCGTCGACCTGGTCGAGCGGGGCCGCCCGGCCGCCGCGATCGTGCGACGCAACGCCGCGACCACGGCGAAGGCCGGCGGTGTCGCGATGGCCCGCGTGCACGAGAGCGCGGTGCATCCGTTCCTCCTGCGCGCCGCAGGGCCCTACGACCTGGTCTTCTCCGACCCGCCCTACGACATCGAGGACGCGGCGATGAACGCAGACCTCCTCGCGCTCGCCCCGCTCCTCTCCCCCGACGCGCTGGTCATCGTCGAACGCGCGAAGCGGTCGGCCGCACCCGACTTCGACGGCGCCGGACTCTCCCTGTTCCGGGAGAAGAACTACGGCGACACGACGCTCTGGTGGGCCGAGCCCGCCGACGATCAGCCCGCCGCGGAGTCCCAGTCCCGATAGGGATCCCAGCCGCTGATGTCGACGGGCACCTCATCGCAGAGGAGCGACTCGGCGCCTGCCGTGCGCACCACGCCGATCGCGCGGAAACCGGCCGGAACGGAATCGGCGGGGAAGGTCGCGAGCAGGGCGTGGTCCTCGCCGCCCGCCAGCGCCCTCGTCGGGTCCGCCCCGAGGCGGGCGCCGTCCAGGGCGATCGTCACACCGGATGCCGCCGCCAGGCGCCGCGCGTCCAGCGCGAGGCCGTCGGAGATGTCCATCATCGCCGTCGCCCCGGCGACGGCGGCGAACGGACCGAGTCCGATCGGCGGAGACGGGCGCAGCTGCGCGTCGAGCGCCGCACGCTCCCCCTCGGCGAGCTGCGTGGGGTCGACCGGGACAGGGGTCTCGCCGTCTCGGAAGCGGCCAAACAGCACGGCGAGTCCGCGGGCCGCTGCTCCCAGCTCTCCCGCAACCGCCACGACGTCACCGGGCCGAGCCCCCGCCCGCGTCACGGCAACTCGCCCCTCGAGGTCTCCGAGTGCCGTCACCGCGACCGTGAGCACGTCGGACACGGTCAGGTCGCCGCCGACGACCGAGCACCCTGGAGCGAGGGCTGCGCAAGCGTCTCGGAAGCCGTCGGCCAGACTCTCCACGAAGGACAGCCGGAGGTCGCGGGGCACGGCGAGAGCCACCAGCAGCGCGGTCGGGCGCGCCCCCATGGCCGCGACGTCGGCGAGGTTGACAGCGGCCGACTTCCAGCCGAGGTCGTAGCCGCTCGACCAGGCGAGACGGAAGTCCGGGCCGTGCACGAGCGTGTCCGTCGTCGCGACGACGGTTCCCGACGGCGCAGCGATCACGGCGGCGTCGTCGCCGGGCCCGATGATCGTGTGCGAGGCGGGAGCGGTCCTGGCGAGGATGGCCCGCAGGATCTCTCCCTCGGAGAGCTCTCCGAGGTGCGGATCGTCGGCATCGGGTCGGGAGGGCATGAAGTCAAAGGTAGCCTGGAAGCATGCGCCTCTCTCGCCGTCTCGCCGTCGCCGCGGGTGCAGTGGCTCTGCTCGCCGCACTCTCCGGATGCTCGACGACGATCCACCTCGAAGCGGCCAAGGACGCGAACAATCCCGCCTGCGCCGACGTGTCGGTTCTCCTGCCATCGGCGCTCGGAGAGCTCGACAGGGTGTGGACGGATGCTCAGGCCACCGGAGCCTGGGGAGACGACCCGACGGTGGTGCTCCGCTGCGGCGTCGCCGTGCCTGCTCCCTCGGCGCTGGTCTGCCAGACCTTCAGCGGCGTCGACTGGCTCGTGCTCGACCAGGAGGAGGACCGCCAGCGACTCGTCACGTTCGGCCGCGACCCCGCGATCGAACTGAGCATCCGCCGAGGCACCGAGGTGGACTTCCGCACGATCGTGGACAAGCTCTCCACGAGCATCCAGGCCGGTCTCCAGCCGGCGACGGCGAAGTGCACGGCTCGGGAGGGCTGATGAATCCCCTGATCCCCACCGCCTTCGACGTCGCCATGAGCGTGCTGGCCGTCGCGGCGATGCTGTTCACGCTGTGCGCGTTCGTCTCGATGGTGCGCGATCGCAAGGCGACAGGGTCGACCTTCCTGGTCTGGCTCCTGATCGTCCTGCTGTTGCCCGTTCTGGGGGCTCTCGCGTGGTTCTGCTACGGACGCGCGGAAGTCGCCGCACGCCCGTAGCGGTAAGCGCTCAGCGGCGCAGGCCGGCCTCGATCAGCTCGGAGATCAGATCGCCGTAGCTCAGTCCCGAGGCGACCCAGCACTTCGGGAACATCGAGATCGGCGTGAAGCCGGGCATCGTGTTCAGCTCGTTGACGACCAGCTCGCCCGCCGGCGTCAGGAACATGTCCACGCGGGCCAGACCACGACCGTCGACGGCTTCGAACGCGCGGACACCGGCCTCCTGGATCGCCGAGACCTCGGCATCCGTGAGCTCCGCCGGGCACACCACGTCGACGCCGTCTCCGCCGAGGTACTTGCCCTCGAAGTCGTAGAAGCCGCGCGAGGTCAGGACGATCTCCCCCGGCAGCGACGCCCGGACGCCCTCCGCGCCCTCGAGAACGGCGACCTCGATCTCGCGGCCGGACACTCCGGTCTCGATGAGCACTTTGTCGTCCTCGGCGAACGCGACGGCCAGCGCCGCATCCAGCTCGGCGAGGTCGTCGACCTTGGACACGCCGACGCTGGACCCGGCACGGGCGGGCTTGACGAAGAGCGGCAGCCCCAGCGCCTCGGCCGAGGTGCGCACGCCTGCGGCATCCGTGGTCCATTCGCGGGCGCGCACCGTCACCCAGGGCGCCACGGCGATGCCTGCGGCCTGCAGCGCGATCTTCATGAAGTGCTTGTCCATGCACAGCGCGGAATCGAGCACGCCGCCGCCTGCATACGGGACCTCGAGCGTGTCGAAGTAACCCTGGATGGTGCCGTCCTCGCCGTGCGGTCCGTGGAGGATGGGCAGGACGACGTCGATCTCGCCGAGCCCGTCGATCGAGCCGTCGGGCTGCACGACGCGCAGGGTGCGGTCTCCGCCGGGCTCCGGCCACAGCACCCGGGTGCCGTTGTCCACGACCTCGGGAAGGTGCGCGGCATCCAGCGGGAACTTCGCCGGGTCGTCCTCTTCGAGCACGAACGCCCCCTCGCGGGTGATCCCCACGGGGATCACGGCGTAGCGGTCGCGGTCAATCGCGCCCAGAACCCCGCCCGCCGTTGCGGAACTGATCGAATGCTCGCTGGAGCGCCCTCCGAAGAGCACCACCACCGTCTGCTTGTCCAAGATTGGTCCTCTCCCCCTGCGGGGTGTCGTCGTCCGTCGTCAGGTGCGGTGCGATGTCACGGGGATCCATCTTCCCGTCCAGCACCATCTTCACCTGTTCGACGATGGGCATGTCGACCTCCGACTCGCGTGCCAGCTGCAGCACCGGAGCGACGGACGCGAGTCCCTCGGCGGTCTGCTGCATCTGCTTCACGACGTCCTGGAAGCTGTACCCCTGGCCGAGCAGGCGCCCGGCCGTGTTGTTGCGGCTCAGCGGAGACTGGCACGTGGCGATCAGATCGCCCAGGCCGGCGAGTCCCTGCAGAGTCTCCGGGTGCGCGCCGTTGGCGACCGCGAAGTCGGTCATCTCCACGAGTCCGCGGGTGATGATCGACGCTTTGGTGTTCTCGCCGTACCCGACGCCGTCGACGATGCCGATCGCGACGGCGATGAGGTTCTTCAGCACGCCGCCGAACTCGGTGCCGATGACATCCGTGTTCACGAAGGTGCGGAAGTAGCTGTTGCGCGCTGCCCTGGCGATCGTCTCCGCCGTCTCCAGGCTCCGCGAGGAGATCACGGCCGCGGTGGGCTGCTCACGCGCGATCTCGAGCGCGAGGTTGGGGCCCGAGGCCACCGCGATCCGCTCCGGGTCGCAGCGGAGCTCCTGCTCGATGACCTGGCTCATGCGCAGACCCGTCGAGCGCTCCACGCCCTTCATCAGGCTGACGATCTTCACGTCGCTGTCGGCGAGAAGGGGGCGCAGCGCCTTGAGGTTCTCGCGGAGCGACTGGCTGGGCACCGACAGGTACACCTGCTCGACGTCGCGCATCGCGATCGCGAGCTCATGCGTCGCCGCCATCGTGCGGGGCAGATTGATGCCCGGAAGGTAGCGGGAGTTCCGCTTCGCCTCGTCGATCTCGTGGGCCAGCTCGGCGCGACGCGCCCACATGGTCACCTGCGCTCCGCCGTCGGCGAGGATCTTGCCGAAGGTCGTTCCCCAGCTTCCGGCGCCGACGACGGCGACCTTCGGCCCCGCCTGCGGGGTTCTCTTAGGAGTCAAGGCGACCCGTCTCCTTCTGACCGTGCGACGCCGGGTTCCAGCGCTCCGCGGGAGCCTTCTCGTCGCGGAGGTCTTCCAGCAGCGCAGTGATGGCGTTCATCAGACGGTTGGTGGCCTCGGTGAGCGCGGACTGCTCCCCCGCACGCCCGCGGAGGTCCGAGAGGTCCACGGGGTCGCCGATGACGATATTCACCGGCTTGCGCAGAGGCCACAGGCTCAGACCCTTCTGGTAGCGGCCCATGATCGCCTGCGTGCCCCACTGCGCCATCGGGATGAGCGGGATGTCGTCGGCGAGTGCCAGACGCACCGCGCCGGACTTCCCCCGCATCGGCCACAGGTCGGGGTCGCGGGTCAGCGTGCCCTCCGGATAGACGATGACGCCCCGCCCGTGCTCGACGAGCTCCTCGGACTGCTTCATGGTCTGCTTCGCGGCCGTCGCCGACGAGGAGCGTGCGACCGGGATCATCCCGGTGCGGCGGAGCAGCCACCCCAGGACCGGGATCTTGAACAGGCTGTCCTTCGCCATGAACCGCGGAGCACGTCCCAGCCGCCACACGGCGACGGCGACGATCAGCGGATCGAACTCCGAATAGTGGTTGGGCGCGAGCACGAAGGCGCCCTGAGCGGGCAGCTTCTCCTTGCCCGTGACCCGGATCTTCGCGAGCAGCGAGATCAGCGGGACCACGATCACCGCGAGCGGCCAGAACAGGCTCGGTCGCCGCGTCTCCGACCTGGTACCCATTGCGGTCACCGGATGACGTCGAAGTCGGCCCCGAGGGCGTCGAGCTTCGCCAGGAACTTCTCGTAGCCGCGGCTGAGGATGTCGACGCCGGACACCTTCGACTCGCCGGTCGCCGTCAACGCGGCGATCACGTGGCTGTAGCCGCCGCGGAGGTCGGGCACCACGATGTCAGCGCCGTGCAGCGGCGTGGGTCCGGTGATCACGGCAGCCTGCTCGAGGTCGCGACGGGGCACCCGACGCGGACCGTCCTGGAGGCCACGCGGATGCACGACGATGTCGGCGCCCATCTTGACGAGCGCGTCCGTGAAGCCCATGCGGTTCTCGTAGACCGTCTCGTGCACGACAGAGCGGCCGTGGGCCTGCGTGAGCGCCACGACCAGCGGCTGCTGCCAGTCGGTCATGAAGCCGGGGTGCACGTCGGTCTCCACGACGACGGGCATGAGCTCGCCGTCGCGGCGGAAGAGGATGCCGTCCTCCTGGATGTCGAACCAGCCGCCCGCCTTGCGGAACACGTTGAGGAAGGTGAGCATCTCCTGCTGCTTGGCGCCTCCGACGAAGATCTCCCCGTCGGTGGCGAGGGCGGCGGAAGCCCAGGATGCGGCCTCGTTGCGATCGAAGATCGAACGGTGGTCGTAGCCGCGCAGCTTCTCCACGCCCTCGATCACGATGACGCGGTTGGGCTCGTAGGAGATGATCGCGCCCATCTTCTGCAGGACGGCGATGAGATCCATGATCTCCGGCTCGATGGCCGCGTTACGCAGCTCCGTGGTGCCCTCGGCGCGGACGGCGGTGAGCAGGACCTGCTCGGTCGCCCCGACGCTCGGGTACGGGAGGTGGATGTTGGCCCCGTGCAGTCGGGCGCCGCCGGTGGACAGGCGGATGCCGCTGGGCAGCTTCTCGACGATGGCGCCGAACTTGCGCAGCGCGTCCAGGTGGAAGTCGATCGGACGGTCGCCGATGCGGCATCCGCCGAGATCGGGGATGAACGCCTGCCCGAGGCGGTGCAGAAGCGGACCGCAGAACAGGATCGGAATGCGCGACGCACCGGCGTGGGCGTCGATCTCCTCCATGTGCGCGGACTCGACACCGACCGGGTCGAAGACCAGGGAGCCCGGCTCGTCGCCCGGCGTGACCTGGACGCCGTGCACCTCGAGCAGCGAGCGCACCACGGCGACGTCGCTCAGATCGGGCACATCCCGGAGTGTGCTCGCTGTCTCGCCGAGGAGGGTCGCGACCATCGCCTTGGTGGCGAGGTTCTTCGCCCCCTTGACGTCGACGCGGCCGCGCAGCGGGCGCCCTCCGCGAATGGCGAGGACGTCTCCGGTGAGAGCGGGAACTCCGTCCGGAAGAGCATCGCGCACGGGTGTCGTCATTCGGAGCCTCACTTCAATCCACTGTTTCGGGGGCGGGTTTGCCCCTGGCTCGCCCGCCCCTTCCGTGTCACTGAACGGGGAGGGTTCGAGGCCGCCACGACTCGCGTCGGGCCTCGAACTGCGCGATCTTGTCTTCGTTGCGCAGCGTGAGCCCGATGTCATCGAGCCCTTCGAGGAGCCGCCATCTAGTGTAATCGTCGATCCCGATGTCGGCCTGGATCCCGCCGATCGACGCGGTGCGCTCCTCGAGGTTCACGGTGATCTGCGCCCCGGGATTCCGGTCGATCTCGGCCCAGATGCGCTCCAGATCCTCTTCGGAGATCGTGGCGGCGAGCAGGCCCTGCTTGCCCGAGTTCCCCCGGAAGATGTCGGCGAATCGCGGGCTGAGCACGACCGAGAAGCCGAAGTCGCGCAGCGCCCAGACGGCGTGCTCACGGCTGGACCCGGTGCCGAAGTCGGGCCCGGCGACGAGCACGGATGCGCCCTGGAACGGCGCCTGGTTCAGCACGAAGTCAGGGTCCTGACGCCAGGCGTGGAAGAGGGCGTCGTCGAAGCCGGTCTTGGTGACGCGCTTCAGGAACACCGCGGGGATGATCTGGTCGGTGTCGACGTTCGAGCGCTTCAGCGGCGCCGCGATGCCGGTGTGGGTGGTGAACTTCTCCATGATCAGACCTCCGCCGTCTCGTTCAGATCGCTCGGGCTGGACAGGGTTCCGCGGATGGCGGTCGCCGCGGCGACCAGCGGTGAGACCAGATGAGTGCGCCCGCCCTTGCCCTGACGGCCCTCGAAGTTGCGGTTGGATGTCGAGGCGCAGCGCTCCCCCGGAGCGAGCTGGTCGGGGTTCATGCCGAGGCACATCGAACAGCCGGCGAAACGCCACTCCGCACCGAAGTCCGTGATGATCCGGTCCAGGCCCTCGGCCTCGGCCTCGAGGCGCACGCGAGCAGACCCGGGGACCACCATCACGCGGACCCCGTCTGCCTTCTTCTTGCCCTCGATGATGGACGCGAAGGCCCGCAGATCCTCGATGCGGCTGTTGGTGCACGAGCCCATGAAGACGGCATCCACCGGCACCTCCTTGAGCGGGGTGCCCGGAGTCAGGTCCATGTACTCGAGCGCGCGCTCGGCGGCGGCGCGCTCGTTCGGGTCGGCGATGTCGGCTGGGTTCGGGACGGATGCCGACAGGGAGCTGCCCTGACCGGGGTTGGTGCCCCACGTGACGAACGGCTCCAGCGCGTCGGCGTCGATGAACACCTCGGCGTCGAAGACCGCACCCTCATCGGTGGGAAGAGTGCGCCAGTAGGCGACGGCGTCCTCCCAGTCCTGACCCTTCGGAGCGTGCGGCTTGTCCTTCACGTACGCGAAGGTCGTCTCGTCGGGAGCGACCATGCCCGCGCGGGCTCCCGCCTCGATCGACATGTTGCAGATCGTCATGCGGCCCTCCATCGAGAGCGCGCGGATGGCGCTTCCGCGGAACTCGAGGACGTACCCCTGACCTCCGCCGGTGCCGATCTTCGCGATGACCGCGAGGATGATGTCCTTGGCCGTGACGCCGGGTCGGAGAGTGCCCTCGACGTTGATCGCCATGGTCTTGAAGGGCTTGAGCGGCAGCGTCTGCGTCGCCATGACGTGCTCGACCTCGCTCGTGCCGATGCCGAACGCCATCGCGCCGAACGCGCCGTGGGTTGAGGTGTGCGAGTCGCCGCAGACGACGGTGATGCCCGGCATGGTCAGTCCCAGCTGAGGACCGACGACGTGGACGATGCCCTGCTCAGCGTCGCCGAGAGAGTGCAGGCGGACACCGAACTCCGCGGCGTTGCGGCGGAGGGTGTCGATCTGGGTGCGGCTGGTGAGGTCGGCGATCGGCTTGTCGATCTCCCACGTGGGCGTGTTGTGGTCCTCCGTGGCGATCGTGAGGTCGAGCCGCCGCAGGGGGCGACCCTCGCTGCGGAGACCGTCGAAGGCCTGCGGGCTCGTCACCTCGTGCACGAGGTGCAGATCGATGTAGATGAGGTCCGGTTCGCCGTTCTCGCCCTTGACGACGAGGTGATCGTCCCAGACCTTCTCGGCCAGGGTGCGTGCGGAAGCGGATGCTGCTGCGGGGGTGTTCATCGAATGTCTCCTGAAGCTGGCGGTTCGGCCCACAGTGGACTCCGCGACGAGGAGGGGCTCAGAACGAGGTCTCGTCGCGGCCGCTAAGAAGGAGCACGATCCGCATGACGTCAGATTACCACCGGTTCCGCGTGCTCCGGCACGGCGTGACACGCTGAGGAATCCGCACCACCGAGAGGCACCGCATGACCGTCGACACCGCCAGCTTCTTCACCCGAGCGCTGCACGCGGGGCGCGATCGGGAGACGGCTTCATCGCGCGCGACGCCGATCTACCTCACGGCGGGCTTCGAGTTCGACGACTTCGACCACGCGGCCCATCACTTCGGCACCGGGGACGGATTCGGGTACACGCGCACCGGCAACCCGACGATCCGCGCCGTCGAGCGTCAGCTCGCGGCTCTCGAGTCGGGGGCGGACGCCGTCCTCGTGGCCAGCGGTCAGGCGGCTGTCGCCGTCGCCCTGCTCACGGTCGCAGGGGCCGGCGACCACATCGTCTCCTCCGCACACATCTACGAGGGGACCCGCGGGCTGCTCGTCGACAACCTCGCGCGTCTCGGCATCGAGACGACCTTCATCGACGACATCGGCGACCCCGATGCCTGGCGTGCCGCGATCCGCCCCACCACACGCGCGCTGTTCGCGGAGTCGATCGCGAACGCGCGCAACGACATCCTCGACATCGCCGGCGTCGCCGTGATCGGCGACGAGCATGCGGTCCCGCTCATCGTCGACAACACCCTCGGCACGCCGTATCTGGTGCGTCCGCTCGAGCACGGGGCGTCCATCGTGGTCCACTCCGCGTCGAAGTTCCTCGCCGGCCACGGCTCGGTGCTGGGCGGCGTGGTCGTCGACGACGGACGCTTCGACGCGGATCGCGCGGGTCACAACGCCCCGCACCTGGTGCTCCCCGGGCGCGGCGGACTGCCGAGCGTCGCCGCGCGACACGGCGGCCTCGCCCGCATCGCGTACGCGCGGGAGTCCGTGGCTCCGCGCTTCGGCGCATCGCCGTCGCCGCTCAATGCGTTCCTCATCGGGCAGGGAGCCGAGACGCTGGGGCTGCGCGTCGAGCGCCAGTCCAGGAACGCGCTCGACGTCGCCCGTTGGCTGGAGGCGCACGACGCGGTGGAGAGCGTGGACTACGCGGGGCTGGAGAGCCACTCCGACCATGCGCTCGCGCAGCGGTACCTCGGCGGAGGCCACGGCTCGATCTTCACGTTCACTCTCCGTGGCGGTCTGGAGGCGGCGCGTGATGTCGTCGAGAGCGTGAGCGTGTTCACGCACATGACGCACATCGGCGACGTCCGCTCGCTCGTGCTGCATCCCGCGACCACGAGCCACGCGTACCGGACCCAGGAGGAACGCGACGCGCTCGGCATCCGACCGGGCACCCTCCGAGTGTCCATCGGCATCGAGGACGTCGACGATCTCATCGCCGATCTCTCGCGGGCACTCGCCACCGTCTGGGAGAAGGTCGCATGACGCGCCAACAGCACTTCGGCTGGTTCCTCGCCCGCGGCTTCGGGCCGCAGGGATGGGGATACCCATCGCTCGACTGGGATTACGACTGGACCCGCCCCGACGTCTATCAGGAGGCCGCTCGCACCCTCGAGCAGGCCGGATTCGACCTGGTGATCATCGAGGACGCCCCGTCGCTCGGATCCGCCGAGACGATCGACCTCCGCGTGCGCCACGCCTTCGGCGGGCCCAAGCACGATCCGCTGCTCCTCGCGCCCTACATCTTCCAGGCGACCCGTCACCTCGGCGTCGTGCCGACGGTGAATCCGGCCGCCTACCTCCCCTACACGGCGGCGCGGCAGTTCGCGACCCTCCAGCACCTCAGCGGTCACCGGCTGGGCCTCAACGTCGTCACCGACACCGGGAGCGCTCGGCACTTCTCCGCCGCACCGCAGCTCGGACACGACGAGGCGTACGACCGCGCCGAGGAGTGGCTCGACGGCATCCGCTCGCTCTGGCGCAGCTGGGACGACGGCGCACTCCTCGCCGATCGCGCGAGCGACGTGTACGCCGACGGCTCCCGGCTGCGCGCCGTGCAGCACCGTGGCGAGCACTTCGCCTTCGACGGACCGCTCAACGCGATTCCTTTCCCGCACGGCGAGCCCGCGATCGTGTCGCCGGGCGGCTCAGGGCGAGGCCTCGGGTTCGCGGGCGCGAACTCCGATGTGCAGCTCGCGCTGGCGCCTCTGCACGAGGCTTCTGTGCGCGCCTACCGTGCGAAGATCCACGACGCCGCGATCGCCGCCGGCCGGACGCCCGAGGACATCAAGATCCTGTTCGCGATCCAGCCCGTGATCACCACGTCCGCCGAAGAGGCCGACCGCATCGTGGCGGCCTCGGCTCGACCGGACGACGCGGCACTCGTGCAGATCGCGCGCAAGCAGTCCAGCGATCTCGAGACCGACCTCACGGCCCTCGACCTCGACCGGCCTCTGGACGTCTCGATCTTCGGGGCGCATGTGTCGCGGGGCAGCATCCAGCGCCTGATCGGCGACCGCGGAGAGGACGCCCCGCTGCGCGCGCACTTGACCGCCCTGGCCAAGGCCGGTCGCATCTCCGACCGCACGGGATTCGTCGGCACCGCGGAGGAGTTCGCCGATCTCATCGAGGAGCTCGGCGAGTGGGGCAACGACGGCGTGCTGCTGTGGGGCGACTTCCACCCCGTCACGCTGCACCGCACACTCGATGAGCTGGTCCCTGTGCTGCGTCGCCGTGGCATCCTCCGCCGGGAGTACGTCGACGGCGGGCTGCAGGCGAACCTGCGCGCCTTCTGAGCGCGCAGGTTCGCCTCAGGACTACTCGCTGATCGACGCCTTCTCCGCACGCTTCTCGCGCGCCGAGGCGATGAGGCTGGCGACGGTCGCACCGACCATCGAGACCAGGATCACCGTCAGCGACAGCCAGATGGGGATGTCAGGGGCCCAGTCGATGTGCTGCCCGCCGTTGATGAACGGCAGCTCGTTCACGTGCATGGCGTGCAGCACGAGCTTGATGCCGATGAACCCGAGGATCACGGCGATGCCGTAGTGCAGGTAGCGCAGGCGGTCGAGCAGGTCGCCCAGCAGGAAGTAGAGCTGGCGCAATCCCATGAGAGCGAAGATGTTCGCCGTGAACACCAGGAAGCTGTTGTGCGTGATGCTGAAGATCGCGGGGATCGAGTCGATCGCGAACATGAGGTCGGTGACGCCGATCGCCACGAAGACGATGAGCATGGGCGTCCAGACCCGCTTGCCGTCGACGACGGTGCGGAGCTTGTTGCCGTCGTACTCGTCGCTGATGTCGACACGACGACGCAGCAGACGCACGATGAAGTTCTCGCGCTGCACCTCTCCGTCGTGGTCGCCCTCGGGCATCGCCTGCCTGATCGCCGTCCAGATGAGGAACGCGCCGAAGATGTAGAACACCGGCGAGAAGTTCTCGATGATCGCGACGCCGAGAAGGATGAAGATGCCGCGCAGGACGAGCGCGATGATGATGCCGACCATCAGCACCATCTGCTGCAGTCGCCGTGGAACCGCGAACTGCGCCATGATCAGCACGAACACGAAGAGGTTGTCGATGGAGAGGCTGTACTCCAGCGCCCACCCGGTGAGGAACTCGCCCGCGTACTGACCGCCGGCGAACAGATAGAGCAGACCGGCGAAGATCAACGCCAGCGCGACGTAGAAGACCACCCAGAGCGTGGATTCCTTGGTCGACGGGATGTGCGGTCGGAATTTGGCGAGCAGCAGATCGCCGATGAGGATGAGCACGAGGACGACGAGGGCGCCTACCTCGAACCAGACGGGGATGTTCACGGGTGCGCAGCACCTTTCGGGGAGGGTCGGAAAAGAACCGAAAGTCTCTCCCCCGCACAGTGTGCGTCGCGCGCCCGGAGCAGCTCAGTCGATGCTCGTGATGACGTTACGCGCGGAATCGGGATACTCCCTCTCGCTTCTGCAATGCTAGCGGAGTTTTCTGAGACGATCGGAGCTCAGCCGACACTTTCCGGGTGAGAGACACCGAACGGAAGAACGATGCCCGTACAGACGAGTGATCAGAAGTGGGCGGCGCAGGCCGCTGGAGGCGACGAGAGCGCCTTCCGCGAGCTCTACCGCGCCTACATCCGCCCGGTCTACTGGATCGCCCACGGCATCCTCGGCTCCGCACCGGATGCCGAGGACGTGGCCCAGGAGACCTTCGTCGCCGCGTGGCGGAAGCTCCCCGGCTTCGAGCTGCAGGGAGAGTCCATCCTGCCCTGGCTCGCGACGATCTGCCGCTTCCAGGCCGCGAATCGGCTGCGCCAGAAGCGACGGGACCAAGCCCACACCGCGGATGCGATGGACGAGAACCTGCCGGCGACGGTCAGCGTCGAGGACCAGGTGATCACCTCGGCGCTCGCGGAGCGGATCGCGCAGGAGGTGGGCTCCCTGAGCGAGCTCGATCGCGAGATCTTCCGCCTGTGCGCCGCCGAGGGGTACGCCTACCAGGCCGCCGCAAAGGAGCTGGGCGTCAGTCACGCCGTGGTTCGGAACCGTCTCTCGCGAGTGCGCACCCGACTGCGCGGTGCCGTCAAGGAAGCGAGCGAGGCATGACCGACAACACCACCACCCCAGACCTCCCCGAGCTGTCGGATGCCGCGATCGCACGCATCGAGTCGGCCGTGTTCGACGAGATCGAGAGCGAGCGCGCCCCCAGGAGGACGCCCGCGGAGCGCTCGCGTGCGCGCCGTCGCGGATGGCTCACCGGCGCCGGGGTCGCCGCGGCCTTCGTCGTCGGCGTCCTCGTGACACCGCCGATCCTCTCCGCCGTCGACGGGTCGGCATCGAGCACGGCGGACGGCGCGATCTACTCCGACGGAGTGGCGTCGGACACCTCCGGCGGCTCGCAGGACAAGAGCACCGAGCTCGCCCCGGGGACCGCCCCCGACGGTGCCCTGCAGAGCGCCGACGCCGGAACCGGTCGCGAGATCATCGCGACCGCCGACGCGACCGTGCAGGTGAAGGACATCGCGAAGGCCGCCGAGGGCATCGCCGCGCTCGCGGAGAAGCACGGCGGCTTCGTGGAGAGCACCCAGATCGGCAAGGGCGGAGGCGTCGTGTACGACACGACTCAGCCGGCCGCACCCGATGACGGCGGCTACGGCTGGATCAGCATCCGCGTCCCCTCGGCCGACCTCACCGCGGTCATCGACGCCCTGTCGGAGTCGGGAGAGGTGCTGTCGACGTCGATCTCGAAGCAGGACGTCACGTCGACGGCCATCGACCTCCGCGCTCGCGTCGATGCGACCAAGACCTCCGTGCAGCGACTCACCGAGCTGATGGCGCAGTCGGGGTCCGTGTCCGAGCTCATCGAGGCCGAGGTCGCTCTGACAGATCGTCAGGCGCAGCTCGAGTCCTACGAGCAGCAGCTCGCATCCCTCGAGGATCAGATCGCGATGTCGACGCTGCAGGTGCAGCTCACCCGCGCCTCCGCTCCGACGACGGCGGACCCCGCAGGGTTCGGTGACGGGCTCCTCGCCGGCTGGAACGGCCTCGTGGTCTCCCTGAACGCCCTCGTCATCGCGATCGGGTTCATCCTCCCCTGGCTCGGGATCGCCGCGATCGTCGTGCTGCTCGTGTGGCTGATCCGGCGTGTGCGCCGCTCGCGCCGAACGGCCGCATCGGACGCCACCGCCGACGAAGACTGAGAAAGCAGCATCCGAAGAAGCCGTTCCCGCACGGGTGGGAGCGGCCTTTTCGTTGTCTTTCCGGGGTATACAAGAAGTCTTGTGCATCTCTGCATCCGCCTCTAGCGTTGCATCCCGTGGAAGACATCTCCGTGATCACCGCCGTGCATCACCCGCTGCGCCGGCGCATCTACGACTATCTGCTGCTCTACGGGGCGTCTCAGGTCACGACGCTGGCCCGCACGCTCCACAGCCAGGTGGGCAGCATCAGCCACCACCTCCGGATGCTCGAGCGCGCAGGAGTCGTGGAACGTGCGGACGACCCGACCGGCGACAGGCGGACCAGCTGGTGGAAGCTCGCGCGCAGAGGGCTGACGTGGTCGGCGGATGACTTCGCCGACTCCCCCGCCGACGCCCTCCTCGCTCGCGAGGCGCAGCGCCAGGGCATCCGCATGCAGATCGAACGCCTGCAGCGCTGGCATCGCAGGCACGGCGATCCCGCGATGGCCGCCTACGACGGCTCGAACACCGAGACGACGGCGTGGGCCTCACCTGACGAACTTCGCGATCTGAGTGCCAGGCTGCTCACGACGCTGCGGGAGTGGCAGGAGTCGATCGACCTCGACGACGGCCAGGAGCGCACGCCGGTCTTCTTCTTCGCCCACGCATTCCCCACGGAGCCCTGATGACCACGGCAGAGCCTCGCCAGCTCGTCGAACCTCCCGAGTTCCGGCGCGACGCCCGCGTTCACGCCTGGATCGGCGTCAAAGCCCTCTCCGACGCCGGAGACGCGCTGTGGAGCATCGCCCTCGCATGGACGGCCGTGCAGATCGCCTCTCCCGCCGTCGCAGGGCTCGTCGTCGCCGCGGGCACGGTGCCGCGCGCGCTCGTCCTGGTCTTCGGCGGCGTGCTCGCAGACAGGGCGAACGCGCGGAGAGTGATGATGCTGTTCAACGCGCTGCGCGTCGTCGTGCTGATCGCGGTCGCCCTGTGGGTCCTGGCGGAACCTCCTTCCATCGCCGTGCTGCTGTTCGCTGCCATCGCGTTCGGGGTGTGCGACGCCTTCTACGAGCCGTCGGCTGGCACCATCGCGCGGCAGCTCGTGCGGCCATCGGATCTGCCTGCGTACGGCGCCGTGGCGCAGACCGCCTCCCGCCTCGGCACGATGGCGGGCGCCGCGGCGGGCGGCGTGCTGGTGGCGCACGCCGGGCTCGGCGGGAGCGCGACGGCGAACGCGCTCACCTTCACACTCGTCGTCGCGTTCATCGCGATCTGGCTGCGGCCGCGCTTCGCCCTCGCTCGAGCGCCCAGGGAGTCGGCGCTGCGCGGCATCGCTCAGGGCTTCGCCCACCTGGGGCAGAACGCGACGACCCGCACCCTGGTGCTGGCGCTCTCCGGTCTGAATCTGGCCGTCGGCCCCGCCGTCGGCATCGGACTCGCTCTGCGCGCCCACGAGCAGCACTGGGGTGCACAGGCGGTGGGGCTCTTCGAGGCGCTCCTCGGACTCGGCGCCGCGCTCGGCGCGATCTCGGTGGCACGCTGGCGACCGCGCAAAGAGGCGCGGGGCGGGTTCTGGGCGCTCGTCGTGCAGGGCGCGGCGATCATCGCTCTGGGCCTCGGCCCGCTGTGGTCGGTCGCCGCGGCCGCGTTCGTGATCGGATGCACTGCGGGGTACGCCTCCGTCCTGCTCAGCGCGACGTTCTCGGCGACCGTCGACACGGCCTATCTCGGCCGCATGAGCTCGCTGACGCGGCTCGGCGACGACTGCCTGATGCCGCTCGCCATGGCCGTCTTCGGGCTGATCGCGTCGTCGTCGGCCCTGTGGCTGCCGTTCGCCCTCTTCGGCGGAGGGATGATGGCGCTGATGATCCTGCCGCTGCGCAATCCGCTGTTCCGTGCCCTGTCGCTCCGCCCCACGGCGGCGTGAAGCGCCACGGCATCCCCGTCACGCGACGACGCCCACCCGGACGGAGAAGAGACCGACGCAGGAGCACACCACCCGGAGACGACGAAAGCCCTCGGAGAACCGAGGGCTTTCGTGTGTTGTGTGACCCCAGCGGGATTCGAACCCGCGTTACCGCCGTGAGAGGGCGGCGTACTAGGCCGCTATACGATGGGGCCGTCTTGCGGAGCGTTTCCGTCCCGCGACAACTGTTCAAGTATGCCACGACGATTCTCGCGTCGCCAAATCGGGGCCGCACCGACCAGATTCCCGGGCGTGGCGCACGCTCGCGAATCCGGTTTGCCCCCGACGCGGAACAGGAGTTGACTCATCCCATGCGCGTCACGAAGTACGAACATGCCACCCTCCGCATAGACGAGAACGGCGAGACCCTCCTGGTCGATCCGGGCTCGTTCACCGCTCCCCTCGACGACCTCGGTGATCTCGTCGCCGTGGTGGTCACCCACGAGCATCCAGACCATTGGACGCCCGAGCACCTCGATCGCATCCTGCGCGCCGCACCGGGAACGCCGATCTTCGCTCCCTCCGGCGTCGCACGAGCCGCGGACGGCTACGAGATCACCGAGGTGGCTCCGGGCGACACCGTCCAGGCAGGACAGTTCACGCTCAGGTTCTTCGGCGGACGGCACGAGGTGATCCACTCCTCCCTACCCCTCGTCGAGAACGTCGGAGTCCTCGTGAACGACGACTTCTACTACCCCGGCGACTCCTACGCGATCCCGGAGGGCGTCGAGGTGGGCACTCTGGCCGCGCCGCTGGGTGCCCCCTGGCTGAAGATCGGCGAGGCGATGGACTACGTCCTGGCCGTGAAGCCCCGTCGCGCCTTCGGCACCCACGACATGACCCTCTCGGTCGCGGGGAAGACCATGCACCGGCAGCGCCTGCAGTGGGCGACCGAGCAGAACGGCGGCGAGTTCTTCGTGCTCGAGCCGGGCGAGTCCCTCGACCTGTGAGCGTCAGACGTCTTCTGCCGGCTCCGACGACGCGGTTGCGATTCCGTGAGATGGAACTCGACGATCTCGACGACATGGCGGCGCTGCTGGGAGACCCTGAGGTCATGTCGTTCTACCCGGCGCCGAAGAGCCGTGCCGAGTCCCTCGACTGGATCGAGCGGATGCAGCTCGGGTACGCGGAGCACGGACATGCGCTCTGGATCGTCGAGACGCACGACGGCGCGTTCATCGGCGACTGCGGGATCACCTGGCAGTCGTACAACGCGGTGCCCGTCCGCGAGGTGGGGTATCACGTCCGCAGGGATCAGCAGCGCAAGGGATACGCGACGGAAGCCGCTCTCGCGTGCGTCGAGCTGTTCCGTCAGGAGTTCGCGCCCGGCGTGCTGACCGCGATCATCCATCCTGACAACGACGCGTCCCGCGGAGTCGCGGAGAACCTCGGCATGACGCACATCGCTGACGATCACGCCCACCCCTGGATCGTTCGCACAGTCATGGGGATGGACGTGTCGCCCGTCTAGCTCTGCGCCGCCCGTACCCGCAGGTCGCGGGCGAGGTGGTCTCTCTGCTCCACGACGATCCGGGTCAGCGCCGCCGGCGCGTCCTCGTTCTGTGCGAGCCAGGCGTCGACGAGGTCGAGGGATTCCGTCGCGGGGAACAGTCCGACCACGAGCCGCTGGGCGAGCTCGATGCTGCGGGTACGCCATGCATCGGCGATGCGGGAGAAGAACTCCTCGTCGAACTCTGCGATGAGGTCGCGGCGCCCACCGGCACGGAACCCGCCGATCGACGCATCGAGATGATCGTTGCTGAGGGTCAGATCGTTCCAGGCCGCATCCCAGGCGGCTGCGCGCACCGAGGCGCTCGGACGGGATGCCAGCGCACGTCGCCCCGCCGTACGGCCGCTCCCCGTGTCGTCGCGCTGCTCTTCGGCGGCGATGTCGTCTGCGGTGGCGTGCCCCGTGGCCGCCAGTGCCATGAGCAGCTGCCAGCGTAGGTCGGGATCGATCGTCAGGCCCTCCGGGGACTCGCCGTCCAGCATCGCGCGCACCTCGACGTGACGGGCGTCGTCCAGTACGGATGCCGCCGCGAGCGCTCGTGCCCATGAGAGCTGCGCGTCGCTTCCCGCGTCGGCCGCGCTCATCGTGCGCCACGTGCACTCGGTCCATGCGCGCTGCTCCTCATCGCGACGCGCATCCGAGACGAAATGGCGGAGGGCGAACGCCGCGTTGGCGAGGATCCCGGCAAGGAGTCCGACGTTGGGCTCACCGGGGGCATGATCACGCACGATCGCCAGGTAGCGGGCGGCATCCAGTTCGCCGTCTCGCGTCGCATTCCACAGCGACGACCAGAGGAGCGCCCTCGCGAGGGGATCCTCCACGGAGGACAGCGAGGATGCGACGGTCGCGAGCGACTTCTCGTCGAGCCGAACCTTCGCATAGGTCAGGTCGTCGTCGTTCACGATGACGAGCTCCGCAGCCGGCAGCTCGAAGGGCGTGCGCTCCTCGGCGATGTCGAGCGCCGTCTGCCCGGTCCGCACCAGTCGGCCGTCCCTCCAGCCGTACGCCCCGACACGAAGGCGATGCGGGCGCGCATCGCTCTGCACGAGCACCCTGCGTCCGTCGGCGTCGGTCTCGAGGTGGAGCGTCGACACGCCGGACGTCTCCAGCCACGCGCGAGACCATCCCCTCATGTCGCGCCCTGACACATCGCTCAGCTGCACGAGGAAGTCGTCGAGCGTCGTATTGCCGAAGGCGTTTACGGCGAAGTACCTGCGCGCACCCTCGAAGAACGCGTCGTCACCGACGAAGGCGACCAGCTGCTTGAGCACCGCAGCGCCCTTGGCGTAGGTGATGCCGTCGAAGTTCAGCTTCGCCGCTTCCAGATCGGTGATGTCGGCCACGATCGGATGCGTGGTCGGCAGCTGGTCCTGCTGGTACGCCCACGCCTTGCGATTGGCGGCGAACTTCACCCAGGCGTCGTGGAACCGGGTGGCGGCGGCCGAGGCATGGGAGCCCATGTAATCGGCGAAGGACTCCTTGAGCCACAGGTCGTCCCACCACTTCATGGTGACGAGATCGCCGAACCACATGTGCGCCATCTCGTGGAGGATCGTGTTGGCGCGAGCCGCGCGCTGCGCGTCCGTCGCGGCCCCGCGGGAGAGATACGACTCGGTGAAGGTGACGAGGCCGGGGTTCTCCATCGCGCCGAGGTTGTACTCGGGCACGAAGATCTGGTCGTACTTGCCCCAGGGGTACGGGTACGCGAACGCGTCGGTGAAGAAGTCGAGCCCCTGCCGCGTGATCTCGAGGATCTCGTCCGATTCGAGGTGCTGTGCGAGCGAGCGGCGCGCGAAGACCCCCAGCTCGATGCGCTGATCGTCGCGAGCCCATTCGCCGTCGACGCGCGCGTAAGGACCGGCGGCCACGGACGTGATGTAGCTGGAGATCGGAAGGGTCGGAGCGAACTCGACGCGCTGGACGCCGACGCCGACGTCGACCTTCGCCGGGGACTGATTCGACAGCACCTCCCACCCCGCTGGAGCGTCCACCACGAACGTGTAGGACGCCTTCATGTCGGGCTGCTCGAAGCACGCCATGACACGACGGGAGTCGGCCGGCTCGTACTGCGTGTAGAGGTAGGTGTGCTGGTCGACGGGGTCGTGGAAACGATGCATCCCCTCCCCGGAGCGGCTGTAGGCGCCGACGGCGTCGACGATCACGACGTTCGTCGAAGAGAGACCACGCAGTCGGATGCGCGCGCCGTCGAAGTCGACGTCCACCTCGCCGCCGTTGAGCTCGACACGATCGACGGACTCCCCGATGAAGTCCAGCCAGGTCTCCCCCGTCTTCGCCTCGAACTCGACGACCGTCCTCGTCGGGAATCCGGTGCGGGCGCGCTCCGGCGCTCCGGTGAGGTCGAGTTCGACGCGGATGCTGCGCACGGTGACCGCTGCGGATCGCGCTGCGGTCTCCTCGCGGGTGAGGTTGGCTGTGTCCATGCCTCCATCCTGTCATCTGACGCCGGAGGCTATTCCTCCCGCGATCGCGACGGCGGCGATGATGCCGACGATGATCCAGCCGGCGACCGCGAGGTAGCCCAGCACCAGTCCGGTGATCGCGAGACCGGCGCCGGCTTCCCCGCGCTCGCGGATCTGACGGAGGGCGATGTGCCCGAGGATCACCGGGAGGATCGCGAACCCGCAGATACCGAGGACAAGGGTCGCGATGGCGAGACCGTTGGTCGGTCGGGGCGGCGGGACGGCGGGGTTCTGGGGGGCGGCGGGCGGTACCGGCGCAGCAGGTGTGGTCATGCCTCCAGCGTACGAACGAGAGCACCGCTCGTGGTCGCGCCGCTGTCGCAGTCCTGTCGCGGTCCTGCGACAATCCGTCGGTTGCGGAATGCAACATACGGGCATAGTGTTGCATAAGACAACAGGAGGTCGATATGGACACCAGGGAGAACGACAGTGCGACGGTCCTGCGCAGCCTCGTCGCGATCTCCCGCCGCGGTCTGGTCGATGCGAGCTTCGGCGACGCCCCGCTCTCGATCACCGATCAGTCGATCGTGATGGCCATCGCCGAGCGCCCCGGCATCCGCTCGATCGACATCGCCAAGATGTTCCGCTTGAACCGCTCGACGGTGTCACGCCAGCTGGCCGGACTCATCGCGCTCGGCATCGTGCGCGACACCGCTCCTCCGTCCGGCCGAGGGCGCCCGCTCGAGCTCACACCCGAGGGGATGGATGCGTATCGCGGCACCCTCGAAGCCCTCCAGCAGATCATCGACCAGCACCTCGCCCGCTGGACGGATGCCGAGGTGTCCCGCTTCGCGCACGACCTCGAGCGATTCGATCGAGGCGACGCCTGAACTCCGGCCGACACGGCCGCCCCAGAGACCCACGAGGTCGCAACAGAAGGAAGAGAAATGAAGAACATCACCGTTCTCGGCACCGGCGTGCTCGGATCGCAGATCGCGTTCCAGACCGCCTTCCACGGATTCGACGTCGTCGCCTACGACATCGATCAGCCTGCGCTCGACCGCGCGGCCGACCGGTTCCGCGGCCTCGCCGCCCGCTACACCGCCGACGGCGTCGCGGGAGCGGCCGACGGCGGCGCCGAGGCTGCGATCAGCCGCATCCGGCTCTCCTCGGATCTCGCCGACGCGGCGCGCGACGCGGACCTGATCATCGAGGCCGTTCCCGAGAACCTGGAGCTCAAGCAGGGCATCTACCGCACCCTCGCCGAGACCGCCCCCGCGAAGACGATCTTCGCGACCAACTCCTCGACGCTGTTGCCCAGCGACATCGTGGACTCGACAGGACGCCCCGACCGGTTCCTCGCCCTCCACTTCGCCAATGAGATCTGGGCCCACAACACGGCGGAGGTCATGGGGACCCCCGCGACCGACCCCGCCGTCTACGCCGAGGTCGTCGAGTTCGCCGCGCAGATCGGCATGGTCCCGATCGAGATCAAGAAGGAGAAGGCGGGCTACCTGCTGAACTCGCTCCTGGTGCCGTTCCTGCAGGCGGGCGCGGAGCTTCTCATCGACGGGATCGCCGAGCCCGCCGCGATCGACGCCACCTGGCGCATCGGGACAGGGGCTCCGAAGGGGCCGTTCGAGATCTACGACATCGTGGGCCTCACGACCGCGTACAACATCTCCCGAATGGGCGGAGAGAAGCAGCAGCGCTTCGCAGACCTGCTCAAGGAGCAGTACATCGACAAGGGCAAGCTGGGCATCGCCACCGGCGAGGGCTTCTACACGTACCCTCGCGAGAGCTGAGTCGCGGCATCCGCTCCGTCGGGCCGGTCGTCGCATATCGTGCGACGACCGGCCCGACGCGCATCAGCCGAGGAGCCGGCGTATCGCCGTCTCTGGTGCCACCGACAGGTCGAGCGTCCTGCCGCGCGCGTACTCTCGGAACACCCGCGGGTCGATGTAGCTCCCCCGCGCCACCGCGACGGTGTTTCCGAGCGCTCCGGCCGTCGCCTGCACGGCGAGCCTCTCGGCCCGTCGTCGCTCCTGACGCGCGTCGAGCACCCCGATCCTCGCGAGAGCGTCCGCGGCGAGGATCGTGCCGTGGAGCGTGCGGAAGTCCTTCGCCGAGTATGCGGCGCCGGCGATCTCCCGCAGGTAGCTGTTGATCTCGCCTGACGTGATCCTGACGCGTCGACGCCCCTTGCGATAGGCGAGCAGCGCCGAGCGCGGCGATCCGGCGGAGAACTCCTCGATCGCGTCCGCGAGGTCGGCGTCGTCGACCTCGATCGCCGCTACCCGACCGCTCTTCGCGGGGAAGCTGAGAGACACCCTCGCGCCGTCCACCCGCACGTCCCGCCGCTGCAGGGTGCTGAGCCCTCGGCTTCCGTGCGTTCTCAGATAGCGCTCCGACCCGATGCGCAGCGCCGCGTCGTCGAGCAGGCGGAACGCGACGGCAAGCGCACGCTCGCGCGTGAGACCCTCGGCCCGCAGAGCCCCGGTCGCGCGCCGTCTCGCGAGCGGCAGCGCCTCGGCCAGCATCAGCGCTCGGGAGAACTTGCGACGATCACGGCGGGTGCGCCACAGCGGGTGGTAGAGATACTGCCGCCGTCCCGCGTCGTCGACGCCCACCGCCTGGATGTGGGCGTGCGCGTCGGCGGCGATCCAGACGTCCGTCCAGGCCGGCGGGATCACGAGCTCGCGGATGCGCGTGCGATCCTCATCCCCCGCCGCTTCGCCCTGCGCGTCGAGATAGCGGAACCCGCGCCCCGCACGCACTCTGCGGAACCCGGGGTCCTCTCCAGGCACGACCCGCACCAGCGTGACCATGCGCGCTCCCTCCGCCCGAGCTCCTCCGGTCGACCTTGCCCCGTCTTCCCGGGCGCCGTGAAGGGCGTGGCGCGCAGCGAGAGGTCGTGCTAGGCGCCGCGCTTCTCGGGTGCGGCGAAGACCGCGCGCATGTGATCACTCGTGAGGAAGTCGGCGATGCCGATCATGATCAGACTGAACACGATCTGCTCGGTCACCATCCACAGCGGGTACAGGCCGGGTATCGCCGCCAGCACCAGGGTGATCACGGGGAAGATCTGGGCGAACAGCCTCAGACGCAGATACGCCCAGCGCCATCCGAGCGACGCCCGCCATGCGAAGTAGAACAGGGTCGCCGTCATCGCGAGCACGACCAGCGTGCGCATCCACACCGAGAACGGCACGGGCTCGCCCTGCGTCGCGAGGATCAGTGCCACGACCACGGCCCCCACCCCGAGCACCAGCTCGACGACGAGCAGCCAGATGATCCAGGTGAACGCGCGTCGCGTCCGAGGGTGCGTCCGGTCCCCCTCGTCGATCGCGTAGCCGGCCTGACGCCCGCCCGCGATGCGGTCCAGGCGGAGGAACAGGGATTCGAGAGGCATACGCGAAGCCTATTCCGGGCCGACCTCTCCCCCATCGTCCGAACGATGGAGATCAGCGGATGCCGGAGCACGGCACCTCGTTCAGACGGTTCATCGGACCTCCCCTGGGCCGCCATCGGCTGCGGTGCTAGTTTGTGCGGATGACCGACGTCGCCCTCATCACCGGAACCTCCTCAGGCATGGGCCTGTTCACCGCCGTCGAACTCGCGAAACGAGGGCTGCAGGTCGTCGCGACCCTGCGCGACACCGGACGATCGGATCGTCTTCGCGCCGCTGCAGCCGCCGCGGGTGTCGACCTCGACATCCGCGCACTCGACGTCGTCGACCATGCCGCCGCCGCAGAGCTCGTCGACGCCGTGACGCGCGACCACGGGCACATCGACCTGCTCATCAACAACGCAGGCCAGGGCAACGTCGGCACCGCGGAGCTGCTGCCCATGTCGCAGATCCGTTCCCAGCTCGAGGTCAACTACCTGGCGCCGGTCAACCTCACCAAGCTGGTGCTCCCCGGCATGCGCGAGCGCGGTCGAGGGAGGATCCTCACGGTGACGAGCGTCGGGGGCGCCGTAGGGCAGCCGTTCGCCGACGCTTACTGCGGCGCGAAGTTCGCGGTCGAGGGCTTCATGCAGTCCCTCGCGGTGGTCGCCGAGCGGTTCGGCGTCCAGGTCGGGGTCATCGAGCCGGCGGCGGTCGCGAGCGAGTTCGTCGCGAATGTGGAACGGCCTTCGGATGCGGGCCCGTACACTCCGCTGCTCGCCGCGTACATCGCGCGCTCCACGGGTGCGTTCGCCAACGCGCAGTCCGCGGAGAGCGCCGCGGTCGCGATCGCCGACGCGGCGACCGCGCAGGACTTCCGGTTCCGCACCCAGACCTCACCCAGTGCGACCGCCTTCGTGAGCACCTCGCTGGCGGATGCCGACGGCGAACGCGTCCTCGGTTTCACTCGACCCTGGATCGGCTGATCTCCGTCACGAGTCGACGGTCACGCCGTTCGCCGCCTGCGGAACGACCCGCTCGAGCGCGAGCGCGAGGAGGCAGACGATCAACGCGCCGGCGACCATCACGCCGATGAACCAGCCGTCCAGCCCCTCACCGAGCATGACCCCGGCGACGAGAGGCCCCGTGATCGCGCCGCCCTGGAACGCCGCCGCGTTGATCGCGTTGTAGCGTCCGCGCGTCCTGTCGCTGGCGAGGTCGTTGTAGATCGCGGGGACGGTCGGCTGCAGCATGGTCTCGCCGAACGCGAAGACCCCCATGTATGCGATCACTCCGATCGCCGCCGCGAGCGTACCGGGGAGGAAGCCCGTGGCGCCGAGGATGATCCAGGACGCCGCCCAGATCAGCGCCATCACCTGCATCACGCGGGTGCGTCGCCTGCCGTTGATGAGCTTGAGCACCGCGAACTGCAGCAGCACGATCACCGCCGTGTTGACGGCGAACGCGAAGCCCACGACCTGCGTGGAGACGCCGGAGACCTGCCGCGCGAAGGCCGGGAACCCCGCCTCCATCTGGCCGTAGCCGATGAACACGGAGATGAACGTCAGAAGCGTGAGCCAGAGCACGGCCGGACGCCGCAGTATCTCGCGATACCCGCCGGACTTCGCCTCGCCGTCGGACTCTTCCGAGTGCGTGCGGACGTTGCGCAGCGGGCCCAGCAGCAGGCCGAGCGGGATGAGGCATGACAGCGCGTCGGCGAGGAAGATCGCGGTGAACGTGCCCGGGTCGTCGACGTTCACGAAGAAACCGCCGATCACGCCGCCGACCCCGATCCCGAGGTTGACGAGGGCGAAGTTGACGCCGAAGTACTGCTGGCGCACCTCCCCGTCGACGACGGCTGCGATGAGGGCGTTGAATCCGGGCCACGAGACGCCGAAGTTCACACCGATCAGCATGACCGCGATCGTCGCGACCGCCGGGTGGGTGGCGAAGGCGAGCAGCACGCAGCCGGCAATCATGGCGAGAAGCCCGACGATCAGGACGCGTTTCGCCCCGATGCGGTCGATCAGCGTGCCTCCCGGCCCCGTCACGACGAGACCGGTGATGGCGATGAGACTCATCAGCGCGCCGGAGAAGCCGAGGTCGAACCCGCGCACCTCGTGCAGATAGATGATCGTGAACGGCAGCGTGAGCCCACGTCCGAGCGTCTGGATCGCGACGGTGGACAGCAGCCACCGCCCCTCGACGGGCAGGGCGTTCCAGAAGCTTCTCATTCCGACCACCCGTGCATTCTTCCGGATGCCGGGGACATTCTCGGACCACGCCGGATTGTCCACGCCGTCCCCTGTCTGAGATCATCCTGAGTATGGCCATGTCTTTCGAGGATTTCCGCGCATCACTCCTGAACGCCGATCAGCGGGCAGCGCTGGGGATCCAGCTGTCGGACGCCGACGCCCAGCTCGTCGTCGCCGATCCGGCATCCGCGCAGAACTGGTACGGATACTGGCTCTCCACGCTCCCGCAGACCCCGCCCCCGCCTGCCGCGCCTGCACCGGCTCCGCAGCCGACGCCCGCCCCTGAGACGACGCAGCAGCCTGCGCCGTCGCCCGAGCCGCAGCATGCCGCCACGTTGCCGTACGAGGCGCCCCCTGCGCCCTTCCCCGGCGACGTCCAGCAGACTCTCCCGATCCACGACACCGCCGTCCACGATCCGCAGCAGCCGACCGCCTACGCCGCGGCGTCTCCGTACCCCGACTACGCTGCATCGCCCGCGGAAGCCCCTGCGAAGAAGTCGCGCGTCGGGCTCTGGGTCACGCTCTCGATCCTGTTCGCACTGATCCTGATCGCCGTGCTCGTGGTGGTCTTCGCGCTCGTGACCGCGCGGCACTGGGTCAAGACCGACGTGGCGGCGCAGCCCGAGACGTTCCACAGCGAGGAGTACAAGACCGGAAGCTACGACGTCACGATGGACACGGTGGACCCCTGCTGGGTCGACCAGGACTGGACCGACTGCATCAACGCGATGGCGGCGCAGTACGACGCCAACTGCGCGGGCGTCACCCTGACCGACACCGCGACCTCCCTCTGCAGTGACTACCTCGCCGAGATCGATCGCATGAGGGCCGAGGACACGGGAGACTTCATCGTGGCGACGCTCGGCGGTTGGGGCAGCCTCCACCGTACCGAGGAGGTCTCGACCAGGCAGGTGTCGAACAACGACGACAAGCCGGCCGTGACGCACAAGGCCGTCTGCTACCTGGGCTTCCTCGGAGAGTGCAAATAGCGGCACCCCGCGGGTCAGCGGTTGCACCTACTGTGGAGTCGCTGACTGCGACGGAGACGAGGACCGATGTCGGAACTGCAGAACACCCTGGATGGCCACATCGCACGCGGCACGGCTCCGGGAATCGTCGTCGCCGACGGCGACCGCTCCGGGTCGATCGCGATCACCTCGTCGGGCGACCTCTCCCCCGACGCGATCGTGCGGATCCAGTCGATGACGAAGCCCGTCGTCGCCGTCGCCGCTCTTCGCCTCGTGCAGGACGGACGTCTCGACCTGGATGCCGCCGTGCAGGACTGGCTCCCTGAACTGCGCGACCGGCGCGTGCTCCGCACCCCGGAGTCGCCCCTGGATGACGTCGTCGCGGCGGAGGGTCCGATCACCGTCAGGCATCTGCTCACCAACACCTCCGGGTACGGAATGACGACCACACCATGTCCTCTGCACGACGCGATGGTCGCGAACCGCACGGAGGCCGGGCAGGAGGCCGTCGAGCTCGGTGCGCAGGACTGGCTCGACGCTCTCGCGACCCTACCGTTGATGTGCGAGCCTGGGCACGGGTGGCGCTACCACCACTCGTTCGGCATCCTCGGCATCCTCCTGTCCCGCCTCGTGGGTCGGCCGCTGGAGGAGCACCTCGCGGTCGATGTCTTCGAGCCGCTGGGGATGATCGACACGGGGTTCACCGTCCCGGTCGAGAAGGCCCATCGGCTTCCTGCCGCCCACCGCCACGATGACGAGCAGGGCCTGATCGAGATCGAGCCGGCCGGCGCGGGCTTCTACGTGGCGCCCGCCCCCTTCGATCTCAGCCACGCCGAACTCGTCTCGACGGCCGCCGACTACTCGGCGTTCGCGACGATGCTCGCGAACAGCGGGCGAATCGGAGACGAGACGTTCCTGAGCGAAGACCTGGCTGCGCAGCTGCGCAGCGATCAGGTGCCCGCGTCGGTCAAGACCCCGGACAGCTTCTTCCCGGGGTTCTGGGACGGCATGGGGTGGGGATTCGGCGTCGTCGTGCACACCGAAGGCCCGCGCCGCGGACGCTACGGGTGGTCGGGCGGACTCGGCACCGACTTCTACGTCGACGCGGACGGTTCCTTCCGCGTCGTGTTGACGCAGGTCGAGATGGGCGCGCAGGTGATGGGTCTCTTCGCAGACCTCAGCTGACCTCGCCGCGCGACGACCCCTATCAGCCCGCGCAGGTCTGCGCGGAGTCGGTGAGATCTCGCAGCCGTCCGCTGCTCCCGGCGATGTCCAGGACATTCAGCGTGAGGATGCCTGCGAACTCGTGCAACTGCGTCGCTGCGCAGCCGTCCCACTCCCCTGAAGGAGCACGTAGATACTCGTCCTCGAAGTCGGCGAGGAGGAGTGCGTAGTGGCGGGCGACCGCGGATTCGCCGATCACCTCCGAGCTGCAGGCCAGTGAGACCGCATCGAGGGACTGCTTTGCCTTGCCCCAGTCGAGGAGCCTGGAGTCGCGGTCCAGCGGGCGCAGCGAGTACCCGGCAGTCAACTCGCTGAGGCTTCCCCTGAGGACGATCAAGCTGTCGACACACCGTTGATCGGCCGCGTTTCGACGCTCGTTGACGGAGATATCCGTCGCCACCTCTGCGGACCAGGATGTCAAAGCGATCGAGACGATCAACGCGATGACCGCACAGAGGAGGGCAAGGAAGGCCATCGCGAAGATGCCCGCCTGAAACCTCCAATTGCCGTCATGGAAGAACTGCTTCCATGGGGCCGCCGGTTCTGTCTTCTGCTCGACACCCTTTCGAAGCAGCCGCGACGGGGACAGCCGGATGTGACGTTCACGATACGGACGGCGAGTCATCGCGGGCCTCCCTGCACGCCGATGCACGGCGTTCCATCCCCGTTCAACAGATCGCATCGATCGTCAGCGTCGTCGGCACCATCTGGACGACGCCGTCGTACGAGGCGTACCCGCGAACCTCCGCCCATCGGCCCCCGCACTCGAAGTCCTCCGACGTGCTGGCAGTCAAAGCGACGGCTATCGATATGCGCTCGGCCGACCGGTATCTGTCGGGGACGATGATCCACCGCAATCCCGACGGCTCCGAGATCTTCCCGGTGAGAACCTCCCACTTGCTCCATGCCATCGACTCCGCGTCCCAGGTGCTGATCTCCACCTTGTCCGATCCGTGCTCGAACCCCGGTGACGAGATGACTCCGAGGTATAGCGGCTCAGTTCCGCCCTCGTCAGCCGGATTCGAGTAGGTCACGGTCGTGCGTACCTGGCTTCCCGGGCGGATCCTCTTGTCGTAAGAACTGGTCGAGGTGCTGACAGACAGTTCTGCGTCTGGCGCACCCACCTCGACCTCGAAGACGATCGCGCCTTTGCATGCGTTCGTGCCGTCGAGGACGCCGTCGAAGCCGTCGCACCCGACGGGAAGTCCTTCGGCGCTGACGAGACGCTCCCAGTCGACGGGATGACTCTGTCCGCCCACCTGCATAACGGCCGAGTCCTCGCGCACCTTCAGTTGCAGCGTCTCGTTCTCCTGAGTCCTCAGCGCGAGAGTCATCCACACGCATCGGGGGATCGTATTGTCGGCGCAGATCTCCGCACGCGACTGCGCATTGCTCGTCACCGACTGTGGAAAGTCGAGGGAGATCCGCGCATTCGTCGTGGCGCCTTCGGTGATGTTCTCGGCGACGTCGTTCCAGAAGTACACGGTGGCCGCGAACGTGTCCCCCGCATGAAGATCCACGTTGCGCAGCTGCGTTTCGGACCCCGGAGCCCTGAAGAAGTAGAAAGCGGTCTCATCGATGTCGTGCGAGTCGTCCACGATCGAGTTGATCACGGGTGCTCCGGCCGGATGGCAGTATGTGAACTTCGGCCGATCGGGCCCCCAGGTCCACCGCTTCTGTTCGGAGTCCATCGGCAACTGCGGCAGCAGGTCGACCTCCGGTGCTGCGGTGGGAAGCGGATCCACCGGTTCGGCCTGCTCCGTGCCCTCGTCATCCGCGCACCGCACGGGTGCAGACGTCGGTGATGCCGACGCAGAAGGCGTCGGCCCCACCCGTTCGGCAGTAGAGACGGGTGCACAGCCCGTCGTGATGAACAGCAGAGCCCCGCACGCGAGTCCGAGAGCGAGCATTCCGACACGCCCGGAGACAATCGTCTTTCTGCTCATCTGGCCCCGTCCTGGTCCTGGAGACGAAGTACTTCGTCGCCGCATCCTATCGAGCGGGACGGCTGCGATCACCGAAGATGTCGCTCATCACCCGACGACCCCATTGTCACGGTTCACGCGACCGACCGACGTCGTCGATCAGAGCCAGCTGCGTGCCGTCGAGATCGACGAGATAGGCGATGCGCAGCCCCGAGTTCTCCAGCCGGGGCGCGTGCAGGCGCGGAAACCCCGTCTGCGCGATGGGAATGCCTGCCCCCGTCGCCGCGGCCCAGAGGTCGTCGAGGTCGGCGACACGGATGCTGCAGCGGAACGAGCTCGACAGCGGTTCGAGGTCGGGGTACGGGAAGAACTCGAGCTCGACCGTACCCCGTTCGAGGATCAGCCAGCCGTCGTCTCGAAACGTCTCGCGGAAGCCCATCCTCCCGTAGAAGCGACTGGTCGCCGGGAAGACCCGCGACGGCAGGTTCGGAACGGCGCGGTCCCGATTCATGCCTGACCCTCGTTCTCGACGAGGAGCCGTTCGAGATCCGCGCGCAACGCTGTCGCCCGTTCCGGAACTCGCGGGAGAGCCACGTCGACGATCCGACGCGCCAGCCCCCGATCCCCCACCAGGAGCGCGACGCGCACCCAGGTGCGCAGCTGCGCCGGATGGAGATCCCCGTCCGAACAGCGGCGAGCCTGCTCATGGAAGCCGGCGGGGAAGTCGCTCAGCGGTCCGAAGAAGGCGTCCGCCTGCCTCTGCCACTCCGACACCAGGAAGGCGACGGACTCGGACGCCTCGGCATCCGTCCGCCCGTACGCGAACTCGGCGTCGGAGGAGTTGCGGAAGCCGGAGACGATCGAACCGCGCCACGCGCAGTCGTACTCGTGCATCGACGCGACCGGAACGGCATCCCCACCGGCGACACCCCCGAGCGCCGGCAGGTGGGCGCCGAGGTTGATCTGAAAGACCGCGCTGCGCGGGCGGTGCTGCACCTCCACGACGTGCACGACGGGACCGTCGAGCTCGCGTCGGAGCACGTCGCCCATGCGGGCGAACCCGGCAGCGGTGAGCAGCGGGAAGAACTGCCTGCGCAGCTCGCTCGTGATGGTCTTGCGATCCATGAAGCACTCCCCGGTTCGTCTGCGGCTCAGCTTAGCGATCAGACCCCGCCCGAGAAACGACGAAACCCCCGGGTGACCGGGGGTTTTCATCGTGCTGGGGTACCTGGACTCGAACCAAGAACAACTGAACCAGAATCAGCCGTGTTGCCAATTACACCATACCCCAAGGGCGAAACCTGAGCCTCGCACCGAGATTCAAGCTTACCCGAGCGGTGGCCGAACGCCAAAACGGCCGCTCCGGCACACCGCCCGGGCGCGTCGTCAGCTCTGGAGCGAGGACGACAGCGCGCGAAGGCGACGCAGCGACTCGTCCTTGCCGAGCAGCTCCATCGACTCGAACAGCGGCGGAGACACACGGCGGCCCGTGATCGCGACGCGCGGAGGACCGTAGGCGACGCGCGGCTTGAGCTCCAGGTTCTCGACGAGTGCGGTCGCGAGGGCGTCCTGGATCTTCTCGGGCGTGAACTCCTCGACCGGCTCGAGCGCGGCGACGCACGCGTCGAGCACCTCGGCGGCGTTCGCGGGGAGACCCTTGAGCGCATCGGCCTCGTAGGAGATCTCGTCGGTGAAGAGGAAGCCGAGCATGCCGGGCACCTCGCCCAGCAACTGGACGCGCTCCTGGACGAGCGGCGCGGCGCGGAACGCCAGCACCAGCTGCTCGTGCGTCGGCTCGTCGAACAGACCGGCGGCGGCGAGGTACGGGATCGTCCGCTCGGCGAAGTCCTTCACATCCAGCATCCGGATGTGGTCGCCGTTGATCGACTCCGCCTTCTTCTGATCGAAGCGCGCCGGGTTCGGGTTCACGTTCACGATGTCGAAGGCCGCCGTGAACTCCTCCAGCGAGAAGACGTCGCGGTCGGGGCCGATGGACCAGCCGAGCAGCGCGAGGTAGTTCAGCAGACCCTCGTGGATGAAGCCGCGGTCACGGTGCAGGAACAGATCGGCCTGCGGGTCGCGCTTGGAGAGCTTCTTGTTGCCGGTCTCCCCCAGCACGAGCGGCATGTGCGCGAAGCGCGGCACGAAGGTCGTCACACCCGCGTCGATGAGAGCCGCGTACAGCGCCAGCTGGCGCGCGGTGGACGGCATGAGGTCCTCGCCGCGCAGCACGTGGGTGATCCCCATGAGCGCGTCGTCGACCGGGTTCACGAACGTGTAGAGCGGCACCCCGTTGGGGCGCACGACCACGAAGTCGGGGAAAGAGCCGGCCGGGAAGGTGACCTCGCCGCGGATCAGGTCGATGTAGGTGAGGTCTTCATCGGGGACGCGCAGACGCAGCGCGGGCTGACGGCCCTCTGCACGGAACGCCTCCTTCTGCTCCTCGGTGAGGTCGCGGTCGAAGTTGTCGTAGCCGAGCTGCTTGGCGCGGCCGTTGGCCTCGTTGCGCGCATCGATCTCGGCGGCGTCGGAGTAGCTCTCGTAGAGGGCGCCGCTCGCGACGAGCTTGTCGATCACGCCGCGGTAGATGTCGTGGCGCTGCGACTGGCGGTACGGCTCGTGCGGGCCGCCGACCTCGACGCCCTCGTCCCAGTCGATCTTGAGCCAGGTGAGCGCGTCGACGAGCTGACGGAAGCTCTCCTCGCTGTCGCGGGCCGCATCGGTGTCCTCGATGCGGAACACCATCTTGCCGCCGGTGTGGCGGGCGTACGCCCAGTTGTAGAGTGCGGTGCGCACCATGCCGACGTGCGGCAGGCCGGTCGGAGAGGGGCAGAAGCGGACGCGGACGTCGGCACCGCTGGCGGTCGTGGTGAGGGGGTGAGGAGTAGCCATATCCCCTCGATTCTACCGGGAGCGGATGCCGTCTCCCCGTCTGCTCCGTGGGCTCAGCGGGCCGCGCTCGCCGCGATCGCCGCGGTGTGCTCCAGCGGCAGCAGGTCATCGATGACGCGTTCGGCCACCACGGCGTCGAACGCGTGGCGGAAGCGCTCCCTGTCGGCGGCACAGAGAGAGGCGTAGAGCGCGCCGGCGCCCGCCACACCGCCCTCCACCGACGTCCACAGCGCACCGGGATCGGCCTTCCAGACCCAGGTGTGCTCTGCCACATCGAGTGCGGCGAGACCCGCCTCGCGCAGCATCCCTTCGAAGCCCTCTGGCGTGCGCTCGAACTCCTCCTCCGGGGCCAGGCGCCCTCCCGCCAGAGGCACGACGCCGGCCCGCTCCGTGACCTCGCCCCACAGCCAGGAGGGCGACCGCGTCCAGATCGAGGCGATGACGGCGCCCCGACTCACCCTGCGCAGCTCGGCCGCGGCGGAGCGCGGCGAGTCGACGTGGTTGAGCACGAAGTTCGCGACGGCGACGTCGAAGTCCTCGTCGTCGAACGGGAGGGACGGTAACCGCCCCGCAACGGTCTGGATGTGCGGATGCCGGCGCAGCGACGCGCTCCGCATGGTCTCCTCCGGCTCGCAGGCCGTGACGCTCCAGCCCTGCTCCGCCCACGCGGCCGCCAGGGTGCCGTCACCGGAACCCACATCGACCAGGTCGCGACCGACCGCCGGCCCGAGCATCGCGCTCATGACGGGCAGCGTGCCGGCGCAGAGCGCCGCATACGAGGCGGAGTAGGCCTCCCCGACGCCCGCCCAGTCCTTCATCGCGAACCGGAGCGGCCGAACGGCGACATCACGACGATCGCGACCACGATGACGGATGCCGCGATCCCGAGTCCCGCGTACTGGAAGTTCGACAGGATCACCCCGGCGAGGACCGCCCCCGCCGCAGCGGACAGGCTCATCAGCGAGTCGCTGCGTCCCTGCCGACGAGTGCGCAGCTCGGGGGCGCTCGCCTCCGTGAGCAGCGCCGCACCCGCGACGGTCGCCGCGCTCCATCCGAGGCCGAGCAGGATCAGAGCGACGATGACGCCCCACGCCTGATCGTTCGCGAAGACGGCGAACCCGAGGGCTCCGGCCAGCAGCGCCTGCCCCAGCAGGACGACGCGCAGCCGACCCCAGCGGTCGGCGAGGATGCCGAAGAGAGGCGAAAGCGCGTACATGCCTCCCACATGGAGAGCGATCGTGACACCGACGAGCGCGGAGACGTCGGCGGGCGTGGTCTCCATGCCGTGCATCGCGTGCGCCATGTGCGAGAGATGCACGGGCGTCATCGCCATCACCGAGGCCATCACCACGTGAGAACCCGCGACCGCGAAGATCGCGTACCGCGCGACGACGGGGCTGTCCTTCCTGACGATCCCGGCCGCCGCGGCCGCGGCTGCAGTGGCGAGCTTCTGCGCCGCCAGCAGCGGATCGGGGCGCAGCGCCACCAGGTACAGGATCAGCGCGGCGCACTGGGCGACGAAGGAGAAGGCGTACGAGCCCGTCTGCGGCGGCATCCCGAGCGCGTGCCCCACGACCTCGCCCGGCCCCAGCAGCAGCGGCCCAGCCACTCCTCCGATCGTGGTGGACCACACGACGATCGACAGGTCACGGCCCCGATGCTGCGGCGCCGCGAGGTCGGTCGCGGCGAACCGCGACTGAAGGTTGCCCGCGTTGCCCGCCCCGATCGTCAGGGTGCCCAGCAGGAGCAGCGGGAAGATGCGCAGCGCGACGGCCAGCACGACGATCGCGATGCCGGTCAGCGCGAACACGTTGCCGAGGGTCAGCGCGCGACGGCGCCCGAACCGTGCCGCCATGCGGGCGAGCGGGATCGAGCACAGCGCAGGGCCGAGCGTCACCGACGCGGTGGCGAGTCCGGAGAGGCCGTCGTTGCCGGAGAGGTCTGCGGCGAGCAGCGCACCGAGGGAGACCGTGGCGCCGAACGCGATGCCACCCAGCACCTGCCCGAGCGACAGGACGAGGACCGTGCGGCGCTGGACCTCGACCTGTCGTTCGGGCGTGAGGGTGGTCACTGCGCGTCGCGGACGGAGTTGCGCAGGATGCCGAGGCCGGTGATCTCCACCTCGACCGTGTCGCCCGCCCCGAAGGCGCCGACTCCGGCCGGAGTCCCGGTGAGGATCACGTCGCCGGGGAGCAGCGTGAACACCGCGGAGGCGTACTCGATGATCGCGGGGACGGAGTGGATCATGTCGGTCAGCGGCGCATGCTGACGCACCTCGCCGTTCACACGGGTCTCGATGGTGGCGGATGCCGGGTCGAAGTCGGTCTCGATCACGGGGCCCAGAGGGCAGAACGTGTCGAATCCCTTGGCCCGAGACCACTGGCCGTCCTTGCGCTGGAGGTCGCGCGCGGTGACGTCGTTGCCGATCGTGTAGCCGAGCACGTGGTTCAGCGCGTCCGCCGCCTTCACGTTCTTCGCGACCCTGCCGATCACGACGGCGAGCTCGCCCTCGTACTCCGTCTGCTGCGACAGCGCGGGCCGGATGATCGCGTCGCCCGGACCGATCACGGCCGTGTTCGGCTTCAGGAACAGCAGCGGCTCCTCCGGCGCCACTCCCCCCATCTCGGCGGCGTGGTCGTGGTAGTTCTTGCCGACGCACACCACCTTGGAGCGCGGGATCACGGGAGCCAGCAGCGCGGCATCCGCCAGCGGCACGCGGGCACCTGTCGTCTCGTATCCCGTGAACAGGGGGTCACCGGCGAGCACGACCAGGTCGGACTCGTCGACGATCCCGTACATGATGGCGTCGTCGTGGCTGAATCGTGCGATCTTCACCCGTTCAGCCTAGCCAGCCGCGCTCCTCTTCGAGACCCCGACCGACGTCGAGACCCCCGCCGGCCCGGTGGGGCAGACGGGGGTCTCGGCGATGCGGCGCGCTCGGGGCGCGAGCGGCGTCAGGCGTCCAGACGGACCAGCCAGCCGTGACGGTCCTCGCGGCGGCCGTACTGGATGTCGGTGAGCTCCTCGCGCAGGGAGAGCGCCAGCTCGCCGAGGGGCTGCGGCTCGTCGAACCCCTCTCCGACCAGCGCGCCGATCGGCGTGACGACCGCGGCGGTGCCGCAGGCGAAGACCTCGACGATGTCTCCGGAGGCCACGCCCTGGCGCCACTCGTCGATCGAGATCGGCCGCTTCTCCACGGTGTAGCCGCGATCCTCCGCGAGCTGCAGCAGCGAGTCGCGCGTGATGCCCTCCAGGATGCTGTCGGACTCGGGCGTGACCACGCGGCCGTCCTTGAAGACGAACACGACGTTCATGCCGCCGAGCTCCTCGACGTAGCGGTTCTCGTTCAGGAACACGACCTGGTCGCAGCCCTTCGCGCTCGCCTCGCTCTGCGCGAGCAGGCTCGATGCGTAGTTGCCGCCGGTCTTCGCCTTGCCCGTGCCGCCCTTGCCCGCACGCGCGTAGTCCTCGGACAGCCAGATGCGCACCGGCTTCACACCACCGGAGAAGTACGCCCCGGCGGGGCTCGCGATCACGTAGTAGGCGACCTTCTGCGCCGCGCGGACACCGAGGAAGGCCTCCTTGGCGAACATGAACGGGCGCAGGTACAGGCTCTGATCGGCGCCGGACGGAACCCAGCGGCCGTCGACGGCGATGATCTCGCGCAGCGACTGGATGAAGTATTCGGTCGGCAGCTCCGGCAGCGCCAGGCGACGGGCGCTCGCCTGCAGGCGCGCTGCGTTGCGATCGGGGCGGAACGTGTGGATCGACCCGTCGGCGTGACGGTAGGCCTTGATGCCCTCGAAGATCTCTTGCGCGTAATGCAGCACGGAGGCTGCGGGGTCGAGCGGGATCGGGCCGTAGGGCTGCACCCGGGGGCGGTGCCAGCCGCCGTTCACCGACCAGCAGATGTCGACCATGTGGTCTGTGAACACCACGCCGAAGCCGGGGTTCTCCAGGACCTCGGCGACCCTCGCCGGCGTCGCCGCGTTCAGGTTCTTCGTGACCGCGAACTCCAGCGGAGCCACGGTCGCCTCGGTGTCGATCGTCGTCATGTCGTCATCCGTTCCTCGTGGGTGGGCGCATCATCGCGCTGCTTCAGCCTACGCCTGTCGTTCAGAGGCGCGCGGCGATCGCGGAGCCGATCTCCGCCGTGCTGCGGGCGCCGGTGCGCGCCGCGATATCGGCCTCGACGGCCGCACTGACCCTCGCCGACTCCTCCGCCAGGCCGAGGTGGTCGAGCAGGAGCGCGATCGACAGGATCGCGGCGGTCGGGTCGGCCTTCTGCTGGCCGGCGATGTCGGGCGCGGAGCCGTGCACCGGCTCGAACATCGAGGGGAAGGCGCCGTCGGGGTTGATGTTGCCCGACGCGGCGAGACCGATGCCGCCGGTGACCGCACCGGCGAGGTCGGTGAGGATATCGCCGAACAGGTTGTCGGTGACGATCACGTCGAACCGCGACGGGTCGGTGACCAGGAAGATCGTCGCGGCGTCGACGTGCAGATAGTCGACCGCGACGTCCGGGTGCGAAGCGGCGACCTCGTTCACGATCCGCTGCCAGATGGCGCCCGCGTGCACGAGGACGTTGGTCTTGTGGACGAGCGTGACCTTCTTGCGACGGCGCTCGGCGAGCTCGAAGGCGTAGCGGACGACGCGCTCGACGCCGAACGCCGTGTTCACGCTGGTCTCGTTGGCGACCTCGTGCGGAGTGCCCGCGCGGATCGCTCCCCCGTTGCCGACGTACGGCCCCTCGGTGCCCTCCCGCACGACGACGAAGTCGATGTCGCCGGGGTTCGCGAGCGGTCCGGGGGCGCCGGTGAAGAGCTTCGACGGACGCAGGTTGACGTAGTGGTCGAGAGTGAACCGCAGGCGCAGCAGCAGCCCCCGCTCGATGTTCGCGTCCTTGAGGCGCGGGTCTCCGGGCTGGCCGCCGACCGCGCCGAGGAGGATCGCGTCGTGTGCGGCGATCGCCGACAGGTCGTCGTCCGTCAGGGTGTCGCCGGTCTCCAGGAAGCGCGCGGCTCCCAGCGAGAACCGGGTCTTGTCGAACGTGACATCGCTCGCGGCGGTCACGGCGTCGAGGACCTTCTCCGCCTCGGCGATGACCTCGGGTCCGATGCCGTCACCCGGGATGACGGCCAGCTTCACGACACGCGACATGACACTCCTTGCATGAGGGAACCGGCACCCATCGGAACGGATGCCGGTCCCCCCAGCGTACTGGTCAGTGAGACGGGGTCGTGCGCAGTGTGACGGCGGCGATGGCACCCGCCGCGACGACGAGGCCCGCACCGATCAGCGACGTCACCATGACGCCCGACCCGAAGGCCGTCGCCGCGGCATCCCACAGCGCGCCCCCGAGCTGCTCCGGCAGTTTCGCGGCCGCGGTGTAGGCGCCGGCGAGGGTCTCGCGGGCGGCGACGGCCGCATCCTCCGGCAGTCCGGGCGGGAGCACGAGGGCTCCGCGGTAGAACGCGGTGATGATGCCGCCGAGGATCGCCGTGCCCAGCACGGCGCCCAGCTCGTAGGCGGTCTCGGAGACCGCGCTCGCGGCTCCCGCCTTCTCCGCGGGGGCGCTCGACAGGATCAGTTCGTTCGAGATCGTCTCGGCCGCGCCGATGCCGATGCCGAGCACGATGAAGGCGACGACGAGCGGCAGGACGCCGTGATCGGAGGTCGTGAACGCCACCAGCAGGTACCCGGCCACCGAGAACAGCAGCGCGGCGGGGATCAGCACCCGCGGACGCACCCGTCTCGAGATCGGGACGACGAGGAGACCGGCGATGATCATCGCCGCCATGCCGGGGACCAGCGCGAAACCGGCCTCCATCGGAGAGAGTCCGAGCACGAGTTGCACGTGCTGGGAGACGAAGTAGAGGAAGCCGACGAGGGCGACGACGCTCAGGAGATTCACCATGATCGCCCCGGAGAAGGATCCGCGGCGGAACAGGCCCATGTCGAGCATCGGGATCTCGGCGCGGTTCTGCCGACGCACGAACAGGTATCCCATGAGGAGGCCGAACGCCGCGAAGGCACCCGCCTTCCACGAGGGGCCGTCCACGGCCAGCGTCTTGATCGCGTAGACGACCGGGATCATCGCGGCCATCGACAGCACGATGCTGACGGGATCGATGCGACCGGGGTTCGGGTCACGGCTCTCCGGCACCAGCAGCGGCGCGAGGATCAGCAGAGGGATCAGAACCGGGACCGCGACGAGGAACACGGAGCCCCAGGCGAAGTGCTCGAGGAGGAAGCCTCCGACGATAGGTCCGAGTGCGGCGCCCGCCGAGAAACCGGCCGCCCAGACGGCGATGGCCATGCGGCGCTGCTCGCGATTGCGGAAGATGGAGCGCAGCAGCGACAGCGTCGACGGCATCAGCATCGCGCCGAAGAAGCCGAGCAGTGCGCGCGCACCGATCAACAGGCCCGCCGTCGGGACGAAGGCGGCCAGCGCCGAGACGGCCGCGAAGCCGGTCGCGCCGATGAGCAGGAGCTTGCGGCGACCGAAGCGGTCGCCCATGGTCCCCATCGTGACGAGGAGTCCGGCGAGGACGAGCGGGTAGACGTCGATGATCCACAGCTGCTCGGCGCCCGACGGCGAGAGCGCCATCGAGATCTCGGGCAGCGCGAAGCTCAGCACGGTGTTGTCCACCGACACCAGCAGCACTGGCAGCATGAGCACGACGAGCGCGGCCCAGCCTCGCGCCCCTACACGGGGAGCATCGGTCTCGGCGTTGTCGACGACAGTGGGGATCGACGCTGTGCGCGTCATGAGGCACCTCTCAGGATCTTCTGCGGCTCAGTTACTGAACCGTCCAGATGGTATAGTAACAGATATGCCCCGACCTCCTCTCGCCCGAGAACGCGTCCTGGACGCGTTCGAGTCGATCCTCATCGCCGACGGAGAGCGGGCGGCGACCCTCGATGCGACAGCGAAAGCGGCTGGAGTGTCGAAGGGCGGCCTGCTCTACCACTTCGGCTCGAAGGAAGAGCTCGCGGCGGGACTCCTCGAGCGGCTCGATGCGCTCACGACGGCGGATCTGGAGCGGATGACGGCGGCGGAGGAGGGTCCGGTGGCCTACTACGTCCGTACCTCGGTCATGGAGGACGATGCGCTGGACCGCGCTCTCATCGCCGCCACGCGCCTGGCCCAGGGCGGATCAGCAGCGGCAGCGGACATGCTGCGCCACACCCGTCTCCGCTGGGAGGACACGATCCGCCCTCACGTCCGCGACAGGGCGAGCCTCGACCTCGTCATGCTGCTCAGCGACGGGCTCTACTTCAACAACTCCCTCGACGTGCACGGCCCCGAGCGCCTGGTGCCGCGCAGCGAGGAGCTCGCCGAGCTGATCGCGCTCGTGCTGAGCGCCACGTCACGCTAGTCCCCAGAGACGCGATGCGCCTCTCCAGGTGACGCCGCACCACCGGGTCAGCGATCCGCACATGCGAGAGGCGGGAGAGGCATCGCGCCTCCCCCGCCTCTCGTGGGCCCGGGTCAGACCTCGGTGAGCTCGATCTGACGGAACAGGTCGGCGTCGATCGCCGTGCGGACGTCGTCGAGGAGCTCCTCGGACACGGGCGAGTCGAGGGTCAGCACGCTGAGCGCCTGGTCGCCCGCCGCGAGGCGGCCGATCTGCATACCGGCGATGTTGATACCGGCCTCGCCGAACTTCTGTCCGTAGACCGCGACGATGCCGGGTCGGTCGGTGTAGAGCATCACGACGTGGTGCTTCTCGATCGGGAGCTCGAGCGCGTGGTCGTTGATCCCGACCAGCTTCTCGGTCTGCTTCGGGCCGGTCAGCGTGCCGGAGACCGAGAGCTGCGTCCCGTCGGAGAGCGCACCGCGCAGCGTGATGACGTTGCGGTACTCGTCACTGACGTCATCCTTCAGCAGGCGCACCGCGATGCCGCGCTGGTCGGCGAGCAGCGGAGCGTTCACGTACGACACGGTCTCGCTGACGATGTTGGTGAAGACGCCCTTGAGCGCGGCGAGCTTCAGCACGCTCACGTCGTAGTCGTTCAGCTCGCCGTGCACCTCGACGTCGAGGCTGGTGAGGGGCGAGGTCGCGAGCGCCGAGAAGATCTGGCCGAGCTTCTCGACCAGGGAGATGCCGGGGCGCACATAGGGATCGATCACGCCGCCGGCGACGTTCACGGCGTCGGGGACGAGGTCGCCGCCGAGGGCCAGGCGCACGGAGCGGGCGACCGAGACGCCCGCCTTCTCCTGCGCCTCGTCGGTGCTGGCTCCGAGGTGCGGGGTGACGACGACGTTCGGCAGCGCGGTGAGGGCGCGCGCGGAGCTGCCCTCCGCCGGGGGCTCCGAGGTGAAGACGTCGAGTCCGGCGCCGGCGATCTCGCCGGCGTTGAGCGCCTCGATGAGCGCCGCCTCGTCGATCAGGCCGCCGCGGGCGACGTTGACGACGTAGGCGGTCTTCTTCATGGCCTGGAACTGCTCGGTGCTGAGCATGCCCGTGGTCTCGGGCGTCTTGGGCATGTGGATCGTGATGAAGTCGGACTCGGCGATCAGCTCGTCGAGCGACAGGAGCTGCACGCCCAGCTGCTGGGCGCGCGCCGACGTGACATAGGGGTCGTAGGCGACCACGCGCATGTCGAAGGCCGCGAGACGCGCGGCGACGAGAGCCCCGATGCGCCCGAGGCCGATGATGCCGACCGTCTTCTCGAAGAGCTCTGCGCCGGTGTAGGAGCTGCGCTTCCACTGCCCCGCGGAGAGCGAGGCGTGCGCCGCGGGGATGCGACGGGCGAGGCTGAGGATGTGCCCGATCGTGAGCTCGGCGGCGGAGACGATGTTCGACGTCGGCGCATTGACGACCATCACGCCCGCGGCCGTCGCCGCCTTGATGTCGACGTTGTCGAGGCCGACGCCCGCGCGGGCGACCACCTTGAGCTGCGGCGCGTGCGACAGCGCCTCCTCGTCGATGCGGGTCGCCGAGCGGATGAGAACGGCGTCCGCCTCCGCGAGCGAGGCGAAAAGAGCCTCACGGTCGGTGCCGTCGACGTTGCGGACGTCGAAGTCGGGGCCCAGAGCCTCGATCGTGGCGGGAGACAGTTCTTCGGCGATGAGCACAACAGGCTTCGGCACAGTGGATCCTTCGGGGCAGCGCGACATGCGGGAGAGGGCCGATGCGCCGCACACCATCGGGGGCGCGATCACGTCAACTGTACCGGAGCAGGATCGCTGCCCCGTGCCGTGTGACGGCAGGATCAGGCAGCCACCAGCTGAGACATGTTGAGGATGCTGTAGCCGAGCAGGCTCAGCCAGAACACCGCCACGACGCCCAGACCGGCGAGCAGCACGAGGCTGAGCTCACCCACGCGGCGCCGACGGCCGATCACGAGGGCGAACACGAAGACGAGGGCAGGGAACACGACCCCGAAGAGCAGCGTCGCCCACCCCGTCGCCGTCAGGCCGCTCTGCGCCATGGACACCAGGTGCGCCACGGCGTTCCACACCGCATAGGCGTAGAAGAGGCCGCTGAGACCGATGACCAGCCAGACGATCCACCGCGGAGAACCCGCCGAGATCGAGGGCGTCGTCGTGGATGCGGTCATGATCCGATCACCCCCACGGTGACGAAGGGCCAGGGAACGAGGAGCACCACGCCCAGGAGGAGAACGAGCACGCGGATCCACGCGGCCCTGCCGCGCGTCAGCACCCACGTCGCGAGGAACCACAGGGCGGGGGCCGCGACGGCCAGCACGAACCAGGGCACGTACATGCTGTCGGCGACGATCAGGTTCGCCAGCGGCTTGAGACGGAGCCCGCCGACGACCCAGCCCACGGTGTACAGCAGGTAGACCCCGCCGACCACTCCCAGGGTGAGGAGCATCCCGGTGCCCAGTGCGGCGGGCGCCTCGTCAGCCTCGGTCGGATCGTCGGATGCCGCGGCATCCGACTCCCCACCCTCCTCGACGACCCTGTCGCTGCCCTTGCCGACGGCGTTCCAGCCCGCGGGCAGCGCGGGTTCCTTCGGCGACGTGCCGTCGTCGCCCTCCCATGTCAGGGCGTCATCGGGATCGGTGCTCATGTCCTCCAGCGTAGGACACCGCGTCCACTAGGCTCAGGGGTGCAAATCGGCTGGGCACGCGGGTGCGCAGGGGGAAAGGGTGTTGATCGTGGCAGAGAGCAAGAGCGGCGAGTCCGTCGAACCGGCGGCGAACTGGAAGCCGACGGCCGAAGCCAAGTCTAAGGCGACCACCTTCCGCTGGATCGCCGCCGTGCTGTGGGCGGTCGCCATCGCGAGCGAGGCCGTCGCGATCTTCTGGCTGCTGCGCCAGCGCGACTACGTCGGCGAAGACGGCGTGCTCGTCCGTGATCCCGACACGGGGCTGCTCTCCGACCCCGGCGTGACCGCGCAGTTCCCGCAGTGGGCCTTCATCACCCTCCTCGTGATGCTCGTCGTCATCGCCGCGCTGTCGATCACCGGTTCCCTCCTCTGGAAGAAGGCGAACCGCCTCGACCCCGCGCGCAAGTCGGAGACCCTCCGCTTCTTCGTGCAGAACCAGCTCGGCGCGATCATCGCGATCGTCGCCTTCCTCCCGCTGATCATCCTCATCTTCCTGAACAAGGACATGGACAAGGGCCAGAAGGCCACGGCGGGCATCGTGGGCATCGCGCTCGCGGTCCTGGCGACCGTGATCGGCGTCGACTTCAACCCGCCGTCCGTCGAGCAGTACACGGCCGATCAGTCGGCCGTCATCCAGCTGCTCGGCAAGGACGAGGTCGTGTGGGTCGACGGCGGCTCGGTGTACCACGTGTGCGACCAGGTCTCCGACATCCAGACCGGCAGCGAGAAGCGCACCGGCACCACCGCTCAGGCGATCGAGGCAGGCAAGATCCGCCTCACCCTGAAGTTCGCCTCCGAGCTGAAGACCTGCGGCCTCGCCGTGCCCGACAACGCCGACGCGATCACCGAGGCGCTGCGGTCCATCCAGGCCGGCCAGGTCGACACGCCGCTGCCGGCCCCGGTCTGGGCCGACCCGACCGACGCCCCCATCGAGATCGAGGACGCCGCGCCCGCGAACTGAGCGCTCACCGGGCGCCGAGCGCCTCCACGAGCCGCTGCTCCGCGGCGGAGAGATGGGCGTGGAGCAGCTCGGCGGCCCGTTCTCCGTCTCCCTCGGCGACGGCGTCGAGAATTCCCGCGTGCTGCTCGGCGATCGCCGAGGCGTCCAGCAGCTGCCTCCCCTGCACCTGCGCCATGCACAGCCGCACCTCGTCGATCACGCTGCGGTACATGCGCCCTGTGCGTTCGCTCTCCAGCGCGTCGATCAACGCCGTGTGGAATCGCAGATCGGGATCGACGGTCGCTGCGTCCGGTCCCGGCGGCATCGCCGCGATCTCCTCGTTCGCGGCGACCGCAGACGCGGGGACCGTCCGGGAGAGCGCGAGCTCCCGAAGCGCGGCGCTCTCCAATCTCGCCCTGGTGCGGTAGACGTCGCGCACGGTCTCCGGGTCGATGCCGACGACCCGGGCGCTGCGATGCGCAGTCCTGGCGAGGAGGCCGGAGGCCACGAGCTGCTCGATCGCGGCCTTCGCGCTCGGACGCGCGACCCCGTAGGCCATCGACACCGCGGCCTCGGTGAGCGGCGCCCCCGGGCGGATGTCTCCGCTGAGGATGCGGGAGCGCAGTCGCGCCGTCACGGCATCCACTACGCCGATCACTCCGAGGTCGGCATCCGTCGTCGTCATGCGGCCATGCTATCGAGACCTGCGCCTCTCGGTACACTTGTCAGACAATCCGTCCCGCACTGTCGAGGAGCACCGTGCCCACCACGCTCGCCGAACCCCTGAATCCGGAACTGCTCGGCCCGTCGACGGCGGTGCACCTCCGCTCGATCGACCGCTTCGCCCGCGCGCACGACGCCTCCCACTACCTGCTGGTGCCGGATGCGGTCCTGTCCCCCGTCGATGCCGCCGGGGTCGCTCGCGCCTTCGATGCCGTACGAGCGGCCGGGCGGACGCTCACGTTCCGCTCCGGCGGCACGAGCCTGTCGGGCCAGGGCGGGAGCGGCGACATCCTCGTCGACACGCGCAGCGGCTTCCGCACCATCGCGATCGAGGACGAGGGGCGCTCGGTCCGGGTCGAACCAGGGGCGACCGTGCGTCAGGTCAACACCCGACTGGCACGGTACGGCCGCAAGCTCGGCCCCGACCCCGCGAGCGAGATCGCCTGCACCATCGGCGGAGTCGTCGCGAACAACTCCAGCGGCATGGCCTGCGGCATCGTCGAGAACTCGTACCGGACGATCGAGTCCCTGCTGCTGGTCCTGCCCAGCGGCACGATCCTCGACACCGCCGCCCCCGATGCCGAGGACCGGCTGCGCGCGGCCGAGCCCGAGATCGCCGACGGTCTTCTCGCCCTGCGTCGACGACTCCTCGACTCGCGGGAGAACGTCGAGATCGTGCGTCGGCAGTTCTCCATGAAGAACACGATGGGCTACGGGCTCAACGCGCTGCTCGACTTCGACGACCCCGTGCGGATCCTCGAGCACCTGGTCATCGGCTCGGAGGGCACGCTCGCCTTCGTCGCCGAAGCACGGTTCCGGACGATCGAGATCAAGCCGGCGATCGCGACGGGACTCCTCGTCTTCGACACGCTCTCCGACGCGATGGCCACCCTGCCCGGGCTCACCGCGCTCGGCCTCGCCACGATCGAGCTGCTGGATGCCGCGTCCCTCCGCGTCGCACAGGGGCTCAGCGATGTGCCGCCCGCGATCGCGTCGATCGAGGTGCGCGACCACGCCGCCCTCCTCGTCGAGGTGCACGCGCAGGACGCGGAGGCGCTGGCCGTGGACACGACGACGGCCCTCGGACGCTTCGCCGCGCTCCCGCTCGCGATCGACGCGACCCTCACCACCGACGCGGCCGAGCGCGCCGCCCTGTGGCACGTGCGCAAGGGCCTCTACACCGCGATCGCCGGGGCCCGCCCTTCGGGCACGACCGCCCTGCTCGAAGACATCGTCGTCCCCGTGGAGCGTCTCCTCGTCACCTGCGAGCGGCTCATCGAGCTCTTCGCCGCACACGGCTACGAGGACTCCGTCATCTTCGGGCACGCCAAGGACGGCAACGTGCACTTCCTGCTCAACGAGCGCTTCGACGATCCGGAGAGCCTCGCCCGCTACCGCCGCTTCACCGACGATCTCGTCGAGCTGGTGCTGGAGCAGCAGGGCTCCCTGAAGGCGGAGCACGGCACCGGTCGCATCATGGCGCCCTTCGTGCGCCGCCAGTACGGCGACGAGCTCACCGACCTCATGTGGGACGTCAAGCGGCTGCTCGACCCCTCCGGCATCCTCAATCCCGGCGTCGTGCTCTCCGACGACCCCGATTCCTACCTGCACGATCTGAAGCGCGTGCCGACGGTGGAGAAGGAGGTCGACCGCTGCGTGGAGTGCGGGTACTGCGAGCCGTCATGCCCGAGCAAGAGCATCACGCTCACACCGCGGCAGCGCATCGTCCTCCGCCGCGACATGGCCTGGGCGGAGGAGCGCGGCGATGACGAGCTCCTGGCCGAGCTGCGCGCCGACTACGACTACGAGGGCGTGCAGACGTGCGCGGTCGACGGCATGTGCGGCGTCGCCTGCCCCGTCGACATCAACACGGGCGATCTCGTACGGCGCCTGCGCGCCGAGCAGGCCTCGACGATCGAGGACGGCCTGTGGGACGTCGCCGCGAAGAGCTGGGGCACGGTCACGAAGGTCGGCGCCGTCGCCCTCACGGTGGCCGATGCCCTGCCCGCGCCTCTCGTGACGGCCGCGACCCGAGTCGGCCGCGCGGTGCTCGGCGCCGACACCGTGCCGCTGTACGACGCCGGGCTCCCCCGAGGCGGCTCGACGCCTCCGCGTCCGGACTCGCCCGCCGATGCCAGGGCGGTCTTCTTCGGGGCGTGCATCGGCACGATGTTCGGCGCCGAGGGGCACGGGGAAGGATCGAGGGATGCCGTATCGGCGCTGCTCGACCGTGCGGGCATCCCCGTCGTGATCCCCGACGACGCCGGGGGCCTGTGCTGCGGAACGCCGTGGAAGTCGAAGGGGCATCTCGCCGGATACGACCGCATGACCGAGCGCGTGCTCGCATCGCTGTGGGCCGCGAGCCGGCAGGGCGCCCTTCCCGTCGTGTGCGACGCCGCCTCCTGCACGGAGGGCCTGCACGTCATGCTCGCGAAGGGCGTGGACGCGCACCCCGAGTACGCCGGACTCGTCATCGAGGACGCGACGACCTTCGTCGCCCGCGAGGTGCTGCCCCGCCTGGACGTGCGGAGGAAGCTCGACCGGATCGCGGTGCATCCGACCTGCTCCACCACCGCGCTCGGTGCGACGGGGGCGCTGACCGCGCTCGCATCCGCCGTCGCCGAGGACGTCTACGTTCCCGACGGCTGGGGATGCTGCGCGTTCGCCGGCGACCGCGGCATGCTCCATCCCGAGCTCACCGCCAGCGCCACGGCGGCCGAGGCCGCAGAGCTGCGCGACGCCGAGAGGGAGCGCGGTTTCGACGCCTTCGTGTCGGCGAACCGCACGTGCGAGATCGGGATGACCCGTGCCACCGGCCGCGGGTATCGACACGTGGTCGAGGTGCTCGAGGAGCTCACGCGCCCCTGAGACGCGGCGATCGGCGCCGAACGTCCCCGCCCGACGCGGGCAGCGCGGCCGGCGCCGACCGCGAGATCAGCGTTCCGCGTGGAGGGCGGCCGCAGCGCGCGCGACGATCCCGCCGTCTGTGATGTCGAAGCCGGTGCCTCCACCGCCGGGACCGCTGGGCGCGAGGTCTCCGGACGACGTCTTGGCGGAGAGGTGGACCGCGTGCACACCGCACGCGCGCAGGGCGGCGATGTCCTCCACCCGCACTCCTCCGCCCGCCATGATCTGCAGGCGTCCGGCGGCCTCGTCGACGAGGCCGGCGAGGACTCCGGCGCCGTCGATGCTGCGTACGGCTCCCCCGCTGGTGAGGATGCGATCCACGCCGCAGTCGACGAGCTCTCCGATCACCGATCTCGGGTCGCTCAGGGTGTCGATCGCCCGATGGAACACGAACTCGGCGGTGCCCGCGGCGCTCTTCCACAGATCGAGCGCGCGACGGTCCACGCCGCCGTCGCGAGTCAGCGCGCCGACGACCACCGCACCGGCACCCCGGCGCACGACCTCGGCGACATCCGCCGCGACGAGCGCCACGTCCTCGTCGTCGTAGACGAACCCTCCGGTGCGCGGACGGACGAGCACCGCGAGCCGATCAGAGCGACCGACGGCGGCGAGGACGGCATCCACGGTCGCAGGCGACGGCGTCAGCCCGCCCGTCGCGCTCAGCGCCTGGCACAGCTCGACGCGATCGGCGCCCGCCGCCCGCGCGACCCGTGCGCCCGCGGCATCCTGCACGGCGATCTCGAGGGCGGGAACGGACATCATGGCGTCACGGTGACCGTGGCCACCGGGGACTCGCGCAGGGCGTCGGGGATGCGCACGCTCGTGGAGCCGTCCGCCGCACGGATCACCTCCGCGTGGGGCCCGTCGGCCCACCGCGCCTCGCCCGCGGACAGCTCGGACGGGAGCGGCAGCTCGCCGGCGCTCGGATCGAGCGCGTGCACATGGACACCCGCATCCGACCGCGTGTAACGGACGGGCGCGCCTGCGGCCTCGCCGAAGCGCACCCACGGACGCGTGCCGTAGATCGCCGAGCCGTTGACCCGGAGCCAGGCGCCGAGCTGCTGCATGGTCTGGCGCTGCAGCTCGGGGATCCGTCCTGCCGCGTCGGGTCCGACGTTGATGAGGAGGTTGCCGTTCTTCGACACCACGTCGACGAGCATCCGGATGAGGTCGGGACCCGACAGCGTGTGGCGCGTGTCCTCCGCGCTGTTGTAGCCGAAGGAGTAGCCGAGTCCCCTGGTCGACTCCCACGGCTGCGGGATGATCTCGTCGATGTGGGTGTACTCGCGGGTGAGGAAGCCGTGGTAAGGGACGCCCCACCGGTCGTTGACGACGCCGCCGGGGACCGCGGCGAAGTACCGCGACAGCGTCTCGGCGACGCCGTAGTCCTCACGGCCCTTGCCGCCGTCCGGCCACTCGATGTCGTTCCACAGGAGGTCGGGCGAGAAGCGCTCGACGAGCTCGTCCAGCTGCGCGGTGGCGTAGCGGGCGAAGTGCTCGTCGTTGCGACGGTAGCGGAAGAGGTCGGTGTCGGACTCGATGGCCGGGAAGTCGCTCACGTGCCAGTCCAGCGCCCCCGAGTAGTACACGCCGAACTTCGCCCCCGCCCTGCGGGTCGCGTCGTGGAACTCCGCGATCAGGTCGCGGCGGGGCCCGCGTGCGACCGCGTTGAATCCCGTCGTCCCTGTCCCCCAGAGGCAGAACCCCTCGTGGTGCTTGGTGGTCGGGACGACGTACTTCGCCCCCGCGTCGACGAGCTCGCCGACGAACGCATCCGCGTCGAAGGCGGAGGCGTCCCACAGGTCGGCCAGGTCCTCGTAGGACGTGCCCGGTCCGTAGAGCCGCTGATGCCGCTCCCAGGTCGGGCTGCCCGCGATGCGCACGGTGTTGCCGTACCACTCCGCGTACTGGTGCCAGGCGTAGGCGTCCTCGGTGGGGATGTCCACTCCCTCGCCGTGCTGCACGGCCCATGCGGGCACCGAGTACAGACCCCAGTGCACGAAGAAGCCGAGCTTCGCGTCGCGATACCAGTCGGGAACGCCGTTGGTCGGGTAGACGGGGGCCTCGGCGCCGAAGTCGGGTCCGGTGCGCTTCTCGAAGTTCATCATCAGCGGATCTCCTCGCCGCGTCGCACGACGACGGCGGTCAGGTCGGGGGCTCCCGACGTGTCGAAGGGGAAGACCCCCGGCGCGAGTCGGTGGTGGCCGAGGCGCAGCAGGTCCTGGTCCACGCCGCCGGGGGTCAGCGCGAGGGTCCAGTCGGCGGCGAGGTCGTACAGCTCTGGCTCCAGGTAGCCGATCTTCACGACGACGATGTCCGCCGTGGTCGGCTCCAGACCGAGCATGCGGAAGTCGTCGAGGTGATGGAACGGCTTGCGGCGCTCCGTGATGATCGCGTGGAGTCCGCCGACCGCGATCACGACCTGCGTCCCCGCATCGTGGTCGTCCTCGGTGATCGAGAAGACGGAGCCGGTGATCTCGACGGGACCGTGGGGGCCGTCATCCACCCGCGCACCCGCCGAGAGGGTGACGGTGGCGCCGACTCCCGCCGCGACGGCTTGCGCGACCGCGTCCCTGTCGAAGATCGAGGCCACGAGGGTCGTGCGAGAACCGTCGGTCAGCTCTGCACGGCTGAGCAGCTGCGCGAGCGTCCAGGTCACGTCGCCCGCTCCCCCTGCCGTCGGGTTGTCTCCGGAGTCGGAGATCAGATAGGGATGCCGGGCCTCCGGCGCGAGCGCCTTCGCGAGGGCCTCGTCGAGCGAACCGGTCTCCGCGACGAAGACGAAGTCCTCGCGTGCATCCCAGAACGAACGCGCGACGCGCTCGGCCTCGCGCGCGATGAGGTCCCGGTCGTCGCCCGTGACCACCACGTAGGCCTGGCAGCGCGGCTCATCAGCCCAGGCGTAGCCGATCCACACCGAGGCGTCCACGACGCCGTCGAGGGCCTCGATGCCGGGCAGCTCCGCGTAGATGCCGCGGGCGGGCTCGAGGCGTGTGCTCGTCTTCTCGCCGGGGAGCAGGACCGGAACGGGGACCCAGGCGCTGAACGGGCGACGACGCAACGGGTCGGCGCCGTGCTCGCCGCGGAGTCGCGCCAGCAGATTCCAGACCGCGCGCTCCTTCGTGTTCAGCCAGTCCTCGTGGGGGGCCATGCGGTAGCAGGTGAGGAGGTCGACCGCATCGCGGAGCGTCTCGGACACGTTCCCGTGGAGATCCATCGAGGTGGACACGAGCGTGTCGGGTCCGAGGGCCTCGCGCACGGCCAGGGCCAGGTCGCCCTCGGCGTCGTCCATGCCCACGACGCTCATCGCGCCGTGGATGTCGAAGAAGAAGCCGTCGAACGGCCCCTGCTCGCGGATGCCCGCGACGATCGCCTCCTTCATGCGCCGATACGTCGCCGCATCGACCGCGCCTCCTGGCAGTGAGCGCCCGTGGGTGAGGGGGATCCACTCCGCGGCCTCCGCGAGCTCGCGCCCCGCATCGAGGAACGGGTAGTACGCGCGCAGATTCTCGCCCGTGCGGATCGTGAACGCCTCGTCGCCGGAGACGTGCGGGGAGAAGGTGCTCGATTCGATCGAGATCCCGCCGATGCCGATGCGCGGCGTCGCGAGACCTCCGTCGGCGACGGGCGGGAGGGCGCCCATCCAGATGTCCCTGGCTTCGGGGCGTTCGGTCACGTGCTGCTCCTTGGTCTGTGTCGTCGTCTTCAGTGTGCGTCGGCGGGGACGAGGGCGCGACGCACGGCCTCGATGGCACCGAGTGCCACGGCATCCCCGCCCAGTGTCGCGGGGACGATGCGCAGAGGCAGCCCGGACACGGGGGCGTCGGTCCGCAGGGTCTCCGCGATCGTCGGCGCCAGGAGGTCCCAGGCTTCTGCGACTCCCCCGCCGACGATCGCGCACGGGAGGTCGAGAAGGGTGGCCGCGCTCGCGCAGGCGAGAGCGAGCGCGCGGCCCGCCGCCCGGAACACCGCAATGGCGTCGGGATCGCCGCCGCGCGCACGGTCGGCGACCGGGCGGGCGTCCAGCGGCGTCGCGCCGATCCGCTCGGCGTAGCGCCGCCCGATCGACGTCCCCGACGCGAGGGTCTCGAGATGGCCGATCTGGCCGCACGTGCACATCAGATCGCTGTACCCGGGCGTGTGACCGATCTCCCCCGCGGCGCCGTGCGGTCCGTGGCGCAGTGCGCCGTCGATGATGACCGCTCCGCCCACGCCGGTGCCGAGCATCACGCCGAGCACATCACGTTCGCCCGGGGCCGTGCGCGCCGCTTCGCCGAGGAGGAACGCGTTGACGTCGTTCTCGACGCGCACCGGCACGGAGAGTCGCGCGGAGAGCTCGTCTCCGAGCGGGAACCCGGCCCAGTCGACGAAGGTCGCGGAAGCGGCGCGCACGACACCGGTCTCGTGATCGATGACTCCCGCTGCGCCCACGCCCACCGCGGTCAGCGGAGAGCCGGAGCGGGCGGCGATGTCGAGGGCGAGGGCGGCGGCGGCATCCGCCATCGCTGCCCCGCCGACGCTCGCCGGCGCAGGCACGCTGCCCCGCGCCAGCACGGAGCCGTCCTCTGCCACGGCGATGCCGGCGATCTTCGTGCCGCCGATGTCGATGCCGATCACGCCGTCGGCCGACGCGATGGGCAGGGCTGTCCCCTCTACCTGCACGCGCATGGTCAACGGCCGCCGAGCCCGGCCATGGCGATGCCCTTGACCAGATGCTTCTGCAGCACGATCACGAGCACGGTCGTCGGGACCATCGAGATGATCGCCGCGGCCATCTGGAGATCCCACCGCGTGCCGGTGAGTCCGGAGAAGCTCGCGAGCCCGACCGGCAGCGTGCCGTGGGCGTTGTAGTCCACGGTCACGATCAGCGGCCACAGATAGCTGTTCCAGAACGACAGGAACGTGAACACCGACAGCACGGCCACGGCGGACTTCGCCAGCGGAAGGATGATCTGCACGAAGGTGCGGACCGGACCCGCACCGTCGACGCGTGCGGCCTCCTCCAGCTCGTAGGGGATGCCGCGGAAGAACTGCCGCATGAGGAAGGTGCCGAACGCGGTGAAGGCGAACGGGAAGATCAGCGCCTGATAGGTGTCGACCCAGTTGAACCACTGCATGACCTGGAACATCGGGATGACGAGGACCTCCGCCGGCACCATGAGGGTGGCGAGGAAGAGCACGAACACGGCGTCCCTCCCCTTCCAGCGCAGGCGCCCGAACGCGTACCCGGCCGTCGTCGAGACGAACAGCACCACCAGGGTGCCGGCGATCGCCACGAAGAACGAGTTCCCGATGTAGGTGAGGAACGGTCCGTAGGCGAACACGTCGAGGAAGTTCGTCCACCGCACCTCGGACGCGATCAGCGACGGAGGCATCGTGAACATCTCGGAGTTGGGCTTGAGCGCCGAGAAGAACGCGTACACGATGGGCGACACGAAGATCGCGGCGGCCAGATACACGAGCACGTGCGCGATGACCAGGCGCACGCGCTCCGGCCCGCTCAGCGGCGCCTTGGTGCGTCCGGTGCGCTCGGTCTCGACGTGGTCGTCGTCGAGGACGACGGATGCCGTCGACAGGTCAGTGCTCATAGTGCACCCACTTCTTCTGCGCGCCGAACTGGAGCGCAGTGATCACGATGATGAGGGCGAAGAGGATCCAGGCGCCGGCTGCGGCGAGTCCCAGCTCCTGGAACTTGAAGCCCTGGTTGTAGATGAACTGCACGAGCGGCTGGGTCGCGTTGCCCGGGCCGCCGCCGGTGAGCAGCTGCGGCTGCACGAAGACCTGGAGTGCGGTGATCATGGTCATGATGGTCGCGAAGAAGATCGCCGGGGAGATCATCGGGATGACCACGCTGAGCTGCATGCGCAGTCCGCTCGCACCGTCGATCCGGGCCGCCTCCATGACAGACTCGGGGAGCTGCTCGAGCGCAGCCGAGAAGATCAGCATGTTGTAGCCGACTCCCTGCCACACGCTCATCACGACGACCATGATCATGGCCCACTGCGGGTCGGCGAGGAAGTTCGGGAGCGTCACGCCGAACCAGGTCTCGGAGACGCCGTTGAAGAGACCCTGCGGCTGCAGGAGCATCTTCCACACCAGCACGTTCGCGACCATGGGGGTCACGACCGGGATGAAGAAGAGTACCCGGAGCGCCCCGCGTCCGCGGATGCGCGGACCGAGCGCCATCGCGAGGACGAGCGAGAGTGCCACGTTCAGCGGGACGTAGAGGATCGTGAACACCGCGGTGTTCCGCAGCGCCGGCCAGAAGTCCGGGCTGGAGGTGAACAGTCGGATGTAGTTGTCGATACCGATGAAGGTCTTCTCGCCGAACGTCGGCCAGTCGAAGAAGCTCATCACGATGGAGAGCACGACGGGCACGACGGTGAACACGGCGAGGCCCGCCAGGGCCGGGGTTGCGAACCCCAGCGCCTGACGGCCCTCAGCCTTGGCGAGAGACCCCCGACGTCGCGCGTTGGTGGTCATCACTCGTCTTCCTGGATTGCTTACTTGCCGAACTGCTGCTGAGCGGAGTCGAGGACGTTCGCCATCGTCTCCTGCCCGTTGTACACGCTGACCAGCTGCGGCTGGACGTACGTGCCGACCTTCGCCCAGTTGTCACTGACGTACTGGCCCTGGACGTTCTCGAAGGCCGCGGTGAAGACCTCCTTCACCTGCTCGCGGTACTTCTCGTCGATCGAGTCGAAGTAGAGCGGCTGGCTCTCGGCGCGTGCCGGGTAGCTGCGGCCGGAGGAGGCGATGTAGTCCTGCGCGTCCTTGCTCAGCAGGGAGCCGAGCACCTTGAGCGCGGCGTCCTTGTTGTCGCAGGTCTTGGAGATGCCGAAGCCCGAGCCGAGGATGAGGCTCAGCGAGGTGCCGCCCTCGGACGGGAGCGGGGCCATGCCCGCCGTGAAGCCGGACTCGTTGTTGAGGTAGCTGACCGCGTTCCAGGTGCCGTCGACGGCCATGGCCGCGTTGCCGCTGGAGTACTGGTTCTCGCCCCAGCCGGTGTCGGATGCCGATGCGACCGGGAGAGCGACCTTCTGATCGGTGACGAGGCCGGCGTACCAGGTCGACGCCTCGACGAACTTCTTGTCGGTGAGCTGCAGGGTGCCGTCCTCCGTCACCGGCTGCAGGCCGGACTTGGCGATCGGCAGCGCCTGCCACTGGAAGTCGCCCATGCCCACGGCGAACCCGGACTTGCCCCCGGTGGTCGCTGCCTTGGCCGTCTTCTCGAAGTCCTCGAAGGTCCAGCCCGCGGCGGGGGTCTCAGCGCCGGCGGCGGTCAGCTGATCGGCGTTGTAGTAGACGAGCATCGTCGCGACGTCGAACGGCAGGCCGTAGAGCTCGCCCTTGTTCTTCAGGATCTCGGTCGCACCGGGTGCGAAGTCGCTCTCGGCGAGGCCGGCCGCCTTGAGGTCGGCGGCGGTGAGCGTGGCGAAGCCGTCGGTGTAGCTGGAGAGCATCCCGCTGTTCATGCCGGTGATGCAGGCCATGTTGCCGGACGCCATGTTGGTGGTGAGCTTCGTGAAGAAGTCACCCCAGGGCGCCGTGCGCAGCTCGATCTTGAGGTCGGGGTTCTGCTCCTGCGCGACCTTGATCTGCGCCTCGAGCGCCTTGGTGTCATCGGCGGAACCTGCCCACATGTCGACGACGATCGTGTCGTCCGAACCGGAGCCGGTCGAGCCGGTCGTTCCGGCGCAGCCCGTCATGGCGACTGCGACGCCGGCGACGGCGACGACGGCTCCCATACGCATCTTCTTCATTGAATGACTCCTAGCGGATCGGGAAGGTTGCTTCGCGGGTCGAAGCAACCTAGTAGGATTTCGTATGAAGTTACCGTGTCATACTTCACGGGCCGCCGCAAGCGGAACATCCGATGTTTATAGATCCTTGACCTTCCGCGTCATGACCGAGATCACGACCCGACACCGGTAGCCTGACGAGATTCGCCGACGAAGGAACGACATGCCCCGTACCGCCGATCGCTCTGCCGAGGATCTCCACTCGCGACGCATTCTCGACCTCGTCGCCCGCGGGGAGGCGCGCTCCCGCAGCGAGCTCGCCGCTCGACTCGGCATCGCCGCCTCCACCATCGGCCTCCGCGTCCAGGCGCTGCTGGATGCCGGGATGCTCGAGGAGGCGGGAGACGGCGTCTCCCGCGGCGGCCGACGACCTCGTGTGCTCCGTGTGGCCGAAGAGGGTGGGATCGTGCTGTCCGCCGACCTCGGCGGCGGGCACGCGCGCATCGGGCGCCACGGTCTCGACGGCCACCTCCAGGAGGTGCGGACGACACGCATCGACCTGACGGACGGACCGCAGGCGACGCTCGCGACGGTAGCCGCGGTCTTCCGGGAGCTTGCGGACGGCTCGACCCTCCGCGCGATCGGGGTGAGCCTTCCCGGTCCGGTCGACATCGAGTCTGGATCCGTCGAACAGCCGTCCCGGATGCCGGGATGGCCGGGGTTCCGGGTCGGCGAGCATCTGCGGGAGGCCTTCGGCGTGCCGGTCGCCGTCGACAACGACGCCAATCTGGCGGCGCTCGGCGAGCATCGCCTGCAGCTCGGCTACACGCAGCACAGCATCACTGTGAAGGCGGGCACCGCGATCGGCAGCGGGGTGATCGTCGAGGGGCACGTGCACCGCGGCGCCACCGGCGCGGCAGGAGACATCACCCACACGCGCATCGACGGGAGCGGGGACATCCCCTGCTCGTGCGGGAACACGGGGTGCCTCGAGACGGTGGCGAGCGGCGCCAGCCTGGTCAGGCAGATGCGAGAGCGCGGACGCACCGAGGTGACCACGACGGCCGACGTGCTCGCGCTGGCGCGCGACTCCGACCCGGAGGCGACCATGCTGGTGCGGACGGCGGGCACGCACCTCGGGCAGGCTCTGTCCGGCGTCGTCAACTTCTTCAACCCGAACGCGGTGTTCCTCACCGGGAGCATGAGCGCATCGGAGCCGTTCATCGCCGCCGTGCGCAGCCGCGTCTACGAGGCCTGCCACCCGCTCGCGACGCAGCGCCTGCGCATCGAGGCAGCCGCGACCGGCGCCGACGCGATCCTGCACGGAGCGGCCAGGCTCGCCCTCGACGACCTCGAGCTGCCGGTCGCCTGAGCGGCGCTATTCCCCCGTCAGAACCAACTCGATCACGGGGAGCACCACGTCCGGCCTGCGGACCGGGAGGTGCACGGTGAGCGTTCCCTCCGCCTCCCCCGCCGGAGTCATGTGCGAGGCGCGCTGGTCGGGATCCGAGACGGACGTGCGCAGCCAGGATCCGTCGCTCAGCAGGCGCGCATAGGAGACCTTCCCCGCGAGTCCGGGGAGATGCACGAAGCCGAGCGGCCAGGCGAGCAGATGCAGATACAGGCGGTCCCCTCGCTGCGTGTACACGCCCTCACGGGGCGGGGCGAACGGGGCGTGCCCGGCGCCGACCACGGAGCCACGGTGCAGGCGCATCCACTCCCCGATCTCCGACAGGGTCGCCGCATCCCGCGGTACGACGGCGCCGCGGCCGTCAGGACCGATATTGAGGAGCATGTTTCCGTCCATCGACACCGAGTCGACGAGCATCTGCACGAGCAGCTGCGCGGACTTCTGATCGGTGTTGTCGCGGTCGTAGCCCCATGAGCCGTTCAGGGTCTGACACGCCTCCCACACCACGGGCCGGTCGTCCCTCATGAGGGGCGAGGTGGGTTGGTACTGCTCGGGCGTGACGAAGTCCGCGGGGATGCCGAGTCGGTCGTTCACCAGCATCCCCGGCTGGAGCTCGCGGCACATCGCGAGCAGCGCCTCGGCGTCCCAGTCCTGAGGGCCCTTGCCCAGCCACCCCTGCTTCTCCTCCGGATACGTGAAGTCGAAGAACAGGTAGTCGATGTCGCCGTAGCCGGTGAGCAGCTCGCGGATCTGCCCATGCAGATGGTCGCGGTACCTCGACATGTCGCGGCCCGCGTTGAGGGCCGCTGCATCGGGGTCATCCCGACGGGGATGGTTCCAGTCGATCGTGAAGTCGGGGTGATGCCAGTCGATCAGCGAGTGGTAGAGCCCGACCTTGAGCCCCTCGCCCCGCATGGCGTCGACGAACTCCCGCACGAGATCGCGCGAGACGGCGGTGGCCGAGGTGAAGTCGGTCAGTGCAGAGTCCCACAGGCAGAATCCGTCGTGGTGCTTGGTGGTCAGAACGACGTACCCCATCCCCGTCTCCTTCGCCCGCCGGGCGATCGCGCGCGCGTCGAAGAGATCGGGGTCGAAGTGGTCGAAGTAGGTCCGGTACTCGGCATCCGTCAGCCGTTCGCGATTCTGCACCCATTCGTGTCGCGCGGCAGCGCTGTAGAGGCCGAAATGCACGAACATCCCGAAACGGGCGTGGTCGAACCAGTCCTGTCGCATACCCTCATCTTAGCGTCAGACATCGGATGTCTAAGGCTCTGAGCACGAAAAAGGGCGCCCCCGAAGGGGCGCCCTCTCACGATGCTCGTCGTCAGCGCGCAGCGCTGCCGTCGACGTAGTCCTCGTCCTGCTGCTTCCAGGCGAAGAGAGCGCGAAGCTCCTTGCCGGTCGCCTCGATGGGGTGCGTCTCCTCCTTGGCGCGAAGCGCAAGGAACTCCTGACCGCCGTTGTCCTGGTCGTCGATGAAGCGCTTCGCGAAGGCACCCGACTGGATGTCCGCGAGCACGGCCTTCATCGACTCCTTGACCTCGGGGGTCACGATGCGCGGGCCGGAGACGTAGTCGCCGTACTCCGCCGTGTCGGAGACCGACCAGCGCTGCTTGGCGATGCCGCCCTCCCACATGAGGTCGACGATCAGCTTCAGCTCGTGGAGCACCTCGAAGTAGGCGATCTGCGGCTGGTAGCCCGCCTCGGTGAGGGTCTCGAAGCCGGCCTGCACGAGGTGGCTGACGCCACCGCAGAGCACGGCCTGCTCGCCGAACAGGTCGGTCTCGGTCTCCTCGGTGAAGGTCGTCTTGATGACACCGGCGCGGGTGCCTCCGATCGCCTTCGCGTACGAGAGAGCCGTGGCCCACGCGGTGCCGGAGGCGTCGCGCTCGACGGCGATGATGTCCGGGATGCCGCGGCCGGCGACGAACTCGCGACGGACCGTGTGACCGGGCGCCTTCGGGGCGACCAGGATCACATCGACGCCCTCGGGCGCCTCGATGTAGCCGAAGCGGATGTTGAAGCCGTGCGCGAAGGCGAGGGTCTTGCCCGCGGCGAGGTTCGGCGCGATCGACTCGCTGTAGATGCCGCGCTGGTGCTGGTCGGGAGCGAGGATCATGATCAGGTCGGCCCACTGGGTCGCCTCAGCAACGGACTTGACCGCGAAGCCGGCCTCCTCAGCCTTGGGCGCGGACTTCGAGCCCTCCTTGAGGGCGATCGCGACCTCGACACCCGAGTCGCGCAGGTTCTGCGCATGGGCGTGACCCTGCGAGCCGTAGCCGACGATCGCGACCTTCTTGCCCTGGATGATGGACAGGTCGGCGTCTGCGTCGTAGAAGATCTCGGTGCTCACTTGTTTCTTTCTCCTTGATAGTTGCGTTTCGTCTCGCTTCGCTCGCTCAACGAACGGCGAAGGTCTTGTAGGTGCTCAGCCGCGCAGGACGCGCTCGGTGATGCTCTTGCCGCCCCGGCCGATGGCGAGGAGACCGGACTGCGCGATCTCCTTGATGCCGAAGGGCTCGAGCGCCCGCAGCATCGCATCGACCTTGCCCTTGTCGCCCGTGACCTCGATCACCAGCGCGTCGGCGGCGTAGTCGACGACCGAGGCGCGGAAGAGGTTCACGACCTCGATCACGTTCGATCGGGTGGTGTTGTCCGTGCGCACCTTCACGAGCATGTGCTCGCGCTGCACGGAGGTGGCGAAATCGAGCTCGACGATCTTGATCACGTTGATCAGCTTGTTGAGCTGCTTGGTGACCTGCTCGAGCGGGAGCTCGTCCACGTCGACGACGACCGTGATGCGGGAGATCCCCGGCACCTCGGTCACCCCCACCGCGAGCGAGTCGATGTTGAAGCCGCGTCGGGCGAAGAGCCCCGCGACACGGGTCAGCAGGCCGGGGGTGTTCTCCACCAGCAGGCTCAGCACGTGAGTCGACATGGTCAGATCTCCTCGTCGAAGGAAGGCGCGTGTTCGCGGGCGTACTGGACGTAGCTGTTGCTCACGCCCTGCGGAACCATCGGCCACACCATCGCGTCAGCCGACACCACGAAGTCGATCACCACGGGGCGGTCGTTCGTGTCGAGGGCGAGCTGGATGGCGGCATCCACGTCCTCCTCCTTCTCCACTCGGATGCCGAGGCAGCCGTACGCCTCGGCGAGCTTGACGAAGTCGGGGATGCGGACGGTGCCGTGGCCCGTGTTCAGGTCGGTGTTGGAGTGGCGTCCGTCGTAGAACAGCGTCTGCCACTGGCGCACCATGCCGAGCGAGGAGTTGTTGATGATCGCGACCTTGATCGGGATGTTGTTGATCGCGCAGGTGGCGAGCTCCTGGTTCGTCATCTGGAAGCATCCGTCGCCGTCGATCGACCACACCACCCGGTGCGGCTCGGCGACCTTCGCGCCCATCGCGGCGGGCACCGAGTAGCCCATGGTGCCTGCGCCTCCCGAGTTCAGCCAGGAGTTCGGACGCTCGTACTTGATGAACTGCGCCGCCCACATCTGGTGCTGGCCGACGCCGGCCGCGTACACGGCCTCGGGGCCGGTGAGCTCGCCGATCCGCTGGATCACGTGCTGCGGCGAGAGGTGTCCGTCGGTCGTCGGCTGGAACCCGAGCGGGAACTCCTTGCGGAGGCCGTCGAGGTAGGACCACCACTCCTCGATGTCGGGCGTGGTCTGCGCCGTCGCACCGCGGAAGGCGGTCTCGAGGTCGACGAGCACGTCGCGCACATCGCCGACGATCGGCACATCGGCCGTGCGGATCTTCGAGATCTCGGCGGGGTCGATGTCGACGTGCACGACCTTCGCGTTGGGCGCGAAGAGCGCGGCCTTGCCGGTCACGCGGTCGTCGAAGCGCGCGCCGAGCGCGACGATGAGGTCGGACTCCTGCAGCGCGAGCACGGCCGGCACGGTGCCGTGCATGCCGGGCATCCCGAGGTGCTGCGGGTGCGAGTCGGGGAACGCCCCTCGCGCCATCAGCGTGGTCACGACGGGGGCGCCCGTGAGCTCGGCGAGACTCTTCAGCTCCGCCGAGGCGCGGCCGCGGATGACGCCGCCGCCCACGTACAGCACGGGCTTCTTGGACTCGGCCAGCATCGCGGCCGCGGCCTGGATCTGCTTGCCGTGGGCCTTCGTCACCGGGCGGTATCCGGGCAGGTCGATCTTCGGCGGCCAGATGAACGGCGCCTTGGCCTGCTGAGCGTCCTTGGTGATGTCGACCAGCACGGGACCGGGGCGACCGGTCGAGGCGATCTCGAACGCGGCGGCGACCGCGCCGGGGATCTCGGCGACGTCCTTCACGAGGATCGAGTGCTTGGTCACCGGCATCGTGATGCCGACGATGTCGGCCTCCTGGAAGGCGTCGGTGCCCATGAGAGTGGAGAACACCTGTCCCGTGATCGCGACGATCGGGATCGAGTCCATGTAGGCGTCGGCGATCGCGGTGACGAGGTTCGTCGCTCCGGGGCCGGAGGTGGCGATCGTGACGCCGACGCGCCCCGACGCGGTCGCGTAGCCCTCGGCGGCGTGCCCGCCGCCCTGCTCGTGACGCACGAGGATGTGGCGCAGCTCGGTGGAGTCGAGCAGGGGGTCGTATACCTCCATGATCGCCCCGCCGGGGATGCCGAACACATCGGTCACGCCGATGAGCTCGAGCGAGCGGACGAGCGCCTGCGCTCCGGTGAGCACGGGAGCCGCAGTGTTCTGGGCCGGAGGCCTCGGCACGGCCGAGACGGAGTCAGTGGTCATGGGACTTCCTTCTGGTGGTCTGTGGGCGACGTCGGATGCCGGGGGCAGCCGACGCGATTCAGCCGGTCGTCGCGCCCTCGGCGGCGGACCGCACGAGACGCGAATACTTGGCAAGTACGCCACGGGTATAGCGCGGGGGAAGCGGCTCCCAGCCAGAGCGGCGGGAGGCGAGCTCCGCCTCGTCGACGAGTAGGTCGAGAGAGCGAGCTGCGATATCGACCCGTATCAGATCACCATCGCGCACGAAGGCGATGGGACCTGCGTCCACCGCTTCGGGTGCTATGTGGCCGATGCACAGGCCGGTTGTGCCGCCTGAGAATCGTCCGTCCGTCAAGAGTAGTACATCTTTTCCGAGCCCCGCGCCCTTGATGGCCGCGGTGATCGCGAGCATCTCGCGCATCCCGGGTCCGCCCTTGGGGCCTTCGTAGCGGATCACGATGACGGTGTTCTTCTCGATCTCGCCGTTCGCCACGGCATCCATCGCCGCCCGCTCACGTTCGAAGACGCGCGCGGTGCCCTCGAAGACTGCGGCGTCGAAGCCGGCCGTCTTCACGACGGCGCCCTCGGGTGCGAGCGATCCGTGCAGGATCGTCAGGCCGCCGGTCGCGTGGATCGGGTTGTCGAAGGTGTGGATGACCTCGCCGTCGATCGGCATGGGATCGAGCTCCGCGAGGTTCTCGGCCAGCGTCTTGCCGGTCACGGTGAGCGCGTCGCCGTGCAGCAGCCCCTCGTCGAGCATCGCCTTCATGATCACGGGGATACCGCCGTGCCGGTCGACGTCGTTCATGACGTACTTGCCGAAGGGCTTCATGTCGGCCACGTGCGGGACGCGGTCGCCGATGCGGTTGAAGTCGTGCAGGCTCAGCTCGACCTCCGCCTCGCGCGCGATGGCGAGCAGGTGCAGCACCACGTTGGTCGAGCCGCCGAGGGCCATCGCCAGCGCGATCGCGTTCTCGAACGCCTCCTTGGTGAGGATGTCGCGGGTCGTGATGCCCTGACGGAGCAGGTTCACGACGGCCTCCCCCGAGCGGTGGGCGAAGTAGTCGCGGCGGCGGTCAGCCGCGGGCGGAGCGGCCGAACCGGGAAGGCTGAGACCGAGGGCCTCGGCGACCGACGCCATCGTGTTCGCGGTGTACATGCCGCCGCACGCGCCCTCACCGGGGGCGATCGCGCATTCGATGCGCTTGAGGTCCTCTTCGCTCATGAGCCCCGCACGGCACGCGCCGACGGCCTCGAACGAGTCGATGATCGTGACGTCCTTCTCGGTGCCGTCCGACAGCTTCACCCAGCCCGGCGCGATGGAGCCGGCGTAGAGGAAGACGCTGGAGAGGTCGAGACGGGCGCTGGCCATCAGCATGCCGGGGATCGACTTGTCGCAGCCGGCGAGCAGCACGGAGCCGTCGAGGCGCTCCGCCATCATGACGGTCTCGACCGAATCGGCGATGACCTCACGCGACACGAGCGAGAAGTGCATGCCCTCGTGCCCCATCGAGATGCCGTCGGACACCGAGATCGTGCCGAACTGGAGCGGATAGCCGCCCCCGGAGTGCACGCCCTCCTTGGCGCCCTGCGCCAGGCGGTCGAGGCTCAGGTTGCAGGGGGTGATCTCGTTCCAGCTGGACGCGATGCCGATCTGCGGCTTGTCCCAGTCGGCGTCGCCCATGCCGACGGCACGGAGCATGCCTCGGGAGGTCGTGGCCTCGATGCCGTCGGTGACGACACGGCTGCGGGGTTTGATGTCGATGGGCGCGGGAGACTCGGGATCAAGCGAGGTCATGACGGAAGTCTATTCCCGTCGCGCCGCGCGTTCGTCCGCCAGTGCCTCCAGAAGCTGGGCGATCTCTTGTGGGTTGCGCACACGGAGCCCGGCTGCTGTCTCACCCTCGCCCACTCGCACGCCGAGATCGCCGTCGACGAGCACGCGCATGGCGTCCTCGTCGGTGACGTCATCGCCGGCGAAGAGGATGCCGGTGGCGTCGTAGCGCTCGCGCAGAGCAGTCATCGCGGCGTCCTTGCCCTCGAGGCGCGACGAGAACTCGAGCACGTGGTGGCCCTTGCGGCGCCTCCAGTGCGGGAACCGCTCCGCGACGAGAGCGTCGATCTCGGCGAACAGCTCGCGCTCCACCTCGGGCGTCGCGGCTCTGGTGTGCACGCCCATCCCGAAGGTCTTGGGCTCGAGCTCGGCGCCGTCGAACCGATCGATGATCGGACGCGCGGCCTCCCACAGCTCCTCCTTCGTGCCGTCCTCCTCCGCGGCCGCGGACTCGACATCGGACTCGCCCGAGCCGGGGTACCAGTACTGGGCGCCGTGCGACCCGGCGAGGGCGACCGGGGACTCGTCGGTGTGCTCGGTGATCTCGCGGAGATCGTGCATGCTGCGCCCGGAGACGTACGCCACCACCGTGTCGGGCATCGCGCTCAGACGCTCCATCTGCGCGGCGACCTCCGGAATCGCGCGCGCGGCCATCGGGTCGAGCACGAACGGCGACGCCGTGCCGTCGAAGTCGAGGGCGACCACGAGTCGAGGGGTGGCTGCGATCGCGCTGAGCGCGGCATCCGTCGTTCCTGGCGTCCAGCTGCGGGTCACGAGATCTCCGATCGGGGGGAAGGGTGCCCTTCCAGTATGGCCGCCGGTCTCAGCGCCCATGCACCTCGGCGAGGGCCCGGAGGAACGACGACGACCACGCGTTCACGTCGTTCTCCAGAACACGGCGACGCAGCGCCCGCATCCGTCTCCCCTGTTCGCGCGGCGTCATCTCCACCGCCTGCATGATCGCGTCCTTCAGTCCCTCGATGTCGTGGGGGTTCACCCGCACCGCCTGGCGAAGCTCGTCGGCAGCGCCGGTGAACTCGCTCAGCACGAGCACGCCCCGGTTGTCGGCCCTCGTCGCGATGTACTCCTTCGCCACGAGGTTCATCCCGTCTCGCAGCGCGGTGACCAGCATGACGTCGGCGGCGAGGTACAGCGCGACCATCTCCTCCCTGGGGTAGCCCTGGTGGAGGTAGCGGATCGCCGTGTGGCCCATCGTGTCGGTGTCGCCGTTGATGCGGCTCACCGCGAGCTCGATCTCATCCCTGAGGTGGACGTAGGCGTCCACGCGCTCGCGGCTGGGGCTCGCGACCTGGACCAGCGTCACGTCCTCGACGTGCAGCCGACCCTCGGCGAGGAGCTCGCCGTACGCCTTGATCCGGTGTCTGATGCCCTTGGTGTAGTCGAGGCGGTCGACCCCGAGGAAGATGCGCGCCGGATTGCCGAGGCTCTCCCTGATCTCGGCGGCCCGCGCCTGCACGTCAGGACGCGCGGCGAGCTCGAGGTAGGGCGTCGTGTCGATCGAGATGGGGAACGCCTTCGCGACCGCTGTGCGCGTCTCCCCCGGCGCACTGGGCACGGCCACGGCGGAGCCCTTGACCTCGTACCGCAGGCGGCGCCGCACGGCGGTGAGGAAGTACGTCGCGTCCTGCGCGCGCTGGAACCCGATCACATCGGCGCCCAGCAGCCCGCGGAGCACCTGATCCCGCCAGGGCAGCTGCGCGTACAGCCCGTGAGCCGGGAACGGGATGTGATGGAAGTAGCCGATCGTCACATCGGGGCGCAGCTCACGCACGAACTGCGGAACGAGCTGCAGCTGGTAGTCGTGCACCCAGACCGTCCCGTTCTCCGACACGGCGGATGCCGCGGCCTCGGCGAAGCGGCGATTCACCGTGACGTAGGCGTCCCACCACTCGCGGTGGTACTGGGGCGGGGCGATCACGTCGTGGTACAGCGGCCAGATCGTGTCGTTCGAGAACCCCTCGTAGTACTCGGCGACCTCCTGGGCGCTCAGCGTGACGGGGATCAGGTCGATGCCGCCGATCTCGAAGGGTGCGAGCTCGAGGTCGGCCTGTCCCGGCCAGCCCACCCACGCTCCGTGGGCGCTGCGCATCATCGGCTCCAGAGCGGCGACGAGGCCGCCGGGCGAGGTCCGCCATTCCTCCTCGCCGTCGGGTCCCTCGATCCGGTCGACCGGAAGGCGGTTGGCGACGACGACGAAATCTGCGACGGCCATGATGGGTCTCCTCACACGAGCGGTTCGGTGTCCCCAGGCTATCGAGGTCGACTACGCCGTGGCGGCAGCGGCGGGTCGGATCGCGCTGAGCCGCCAGTTGAGCAGGCCCGCCGCGAACGTGACGAGAGCGGCGACGATCGGCAGCACCAGCGCCGCGGACGTGCCGACGCTCTCCGCGAGCTCCCCGGCGACCGCCGCGCCGATCGACTGTCCGACCACCACTCCTGAGCCGAGCATCGTCATGACGGTGGCCGAACGGCCGAGCGGGCTGCGCGCCGCGCCGAAGCTGTACTGCGTCACGAGCGTGGGGCCGATGCCGACGCCCATGATCGCGAGGGCGACCATCATCGCCGCTGGCGAGTCGACGAACGGCAGCAGCAGGGTCCCCGCCAGCAGGATGCCGGCGAAGACCAGCCACCGCGCGCGCATCGAGAAGCGCGGGGGCAGCCAGGCGACGCCGAGCGCGAGCACGGCGGAGCCGACGCCCATGACGCCGTAGAGCAGACCGGCCTGCTCCGGCGCGTCGCGGTCGGCCATGAACGACGTGAGCGCGGTCAGCATGGTGCCGAAGAAGATGCCGACGCCGAGGATGCCCAGCACGACGATGAGGAGCTGCGGCCGGAAGAGCTCGGACACGGCAGACGGCGCTCTGCCGTCGGCGTCGCGGTGCAGGGAGACCGCGCGTGCGCTCGGATGCAGGGCGAACGCGCCGACGAAGAGCACGGTGAGTCCGGCGGCGACGACCAGAGGCGCCCACGGGGCGATGGCGGAGGCCAGGATGCCGACGAGGAAGGGACCGAACACGAACACGGTCTCGTCGGCGGCGGACTCGTACGCCATCGTCCCTGAGATCGTGCGGGAGCGGCCGACCTCCGGCATCCGATCGGTGATCATGGTGACGAGACGCGAGCGTGACAGCGGCGCGACCTGCGGTGCCGTCGCGCCGATGCCGAAGGCGCTCAGGAGCACGAACGGGTCGGCGGCGGCCCCGTAGACGACGACGGTGAACAGCACCAGCATCGCCGCGTTCGCGACCGCGAGCAGCGTGAGCACCGCGCGCTGACCGAATCGGTCGGCCGCGGCGCCCAGGAGCGGGCCGAAGCACGCGGTGCCGAGGCCGACGGCCGCGGAGGTGAGGCCGCCGAGCGACAGCGATCCGCGCGCGGAGACGACGACGGTCAGGACGCCGACCACCATCATCGCGAACGGGAGACGCGCGATGAACGCGATGAGGAAGTAGGGAAGACCGGCGATGCGGAGCAGGGTGGGCTCTGCGGAGGAGTGCGTGTGTGTCATGGCTCTCGCGCGCCCAGAGGACGCGGGGTGGGGTGCCGCCGCTGTCCGTCGGAGAGCCGACGGCCGGTAGATACACGGGTGCGACTGCGGCGGACCGCAGCCCCTCCAGGATACCGCGTCATGGAGAATCCGGCAGATCCCGCGGCGCAGTAGGGTGGTCGTCACCCGCGCACCCAGGAGGTCCCATGCCCCGTCCAGAGACGCTCGTCGCGCTGCCCCGCCGCTCCGAGCGCGCCGGATCCGCGAAGACCTCCCCTGTCCGGGATCTGCTCGCGCTCACCGAACGCCCCGAGGTCATCTCCTTCGCCGGGGGGCTGCCCGCACCGGAGCTCTTCGACCTCGACGGCATCCGCGCGTCCTTCGACGAGGCCCTCGGCGCACCGACTGTGCTGCAGTACTCGACGTCGGAGGGCAATCACGCTCTGCGCGAGATCGTCGCCGGGCAGTACACGGCCGACGGTCTCCCGACGGATGCCGGTGACCTGATCATCACGACCGGTTCTCAGCAGGGCCTCGGACTCCTCTCCACGGCTCTGCTCGACCCGGGCGACGTGATCCTCGTCGAGGAGCCCTGCTATCTCGCCGCGCTGCAGACCTTCGCTCTCGCGGGAGCACGCGTGGTCGGCGTCCCCTATCTCGGAGACGAGCTCGACCTCGACGCCCTCGATGCCCTCGCCTCGGCGCATGCCCCGAAGTTCTTCTACACGGTGCCGACGTTCCAGAACCCCACGGGGCGGACCCACGGCCTCGCCGCCAGACAGCGGATCGCGGATGCCGCGATCCGCCACGGATTCCGCATCATCGAGGACGAGCCGTACCGGCAGCTGCGGTACTCCGGAGACCCGCTCCCCTCGCTCGCGACCTTCGCACCCGATCATGTGCTGAGCCTCGGCAGCTTCTCGAAGGTCATCGCACCCGGACTGCGCATCGGCTGGGTTCGCACGACCGCTGACATCCGCCCCACCGTGACGATCGCGAAGCAGGCCGCGGATCTGCACACGTCGACCATCGATCAGGCCGCCGCGGCGCACTACCTGGCGTCGGGTCGAAGCGATGCCGCCCTCGCGCGGATCCGCGCGGCCTACGCCGATCGACGGGACGCGATGCTCGACGCTCTCGCGACAGCGCTCCCGGCGGGCAGTTCCTGGAACAGCCCAGACGGGGGCATGTTCGTGTGGGCGCGACTCCCCGAGGGAATGGACGCCACCGCAGCCCTCGCGCACGCCCTCCGTCATGACGTGGCTTTCGTCCCCGGAGCGCCGTTCTACGCCGGGCCTGCCGACGCCCGGGCGATGCGGCTGTCGTTCACGACGTATGCTCCCGATCGCATACGCGAGGGCATCGCTCGCCTCGGCATGGGTCTCGCGGGGGTAGCGTAGAGGTATGCGCTACCTGTTCAGCACGGGACTGTTCGCCGCGATCTCCGCGGGGATCTCGCTGCTCCGCGGCACTCGAGAGGCGCCGATCACCTGGCGCGCGGTGCTCGCGTGGGTGAGCTGGGGCATCACCCTGGCCTTGGCCATCGGCGCCGTGATCGACACCAGACGCGACGAGCGCGGCGACATCGTCGCCCCCGACTCGCCGCTGGCGTCGACGCAGGCGAAGCGCGCCAAGAAGGCGGAGAAGGCCGCGGCGAAGGCGCTCAAGCGCTGATCGACCGCACGGCCCTCGCCGACCGACGAGACGACGAGGCCGGAACGTCCCTCACCTCGTGAGGATGAGGGCTTCTCCCTGTCCCCCGCCTCCGCACAGCCCGACCGCGGCCGTGCCGTGCCCACGCCGGGCGAGTTCATGCGCGGCGTGCACGACCAGGCGTGTACCCGAGGCGCCGATCGGGTGACCGATCGCGATGCCCCCGCCGTGAATGTTCACGATGTCGCTGTCGAGGCCCAGCTCCTGCTGCGAGCGGGCGACGACCGCTCCGAAGGCCTCGTTGATCTCCACGAGATCGAGCTCCGACGGCGTGATCCCCTGCTTCTCGCAGGCGCGCTCGATCGCGCGCGCCGGCTGCGCCTGCAGCGAGTTGTCCGGCCCTGCGGTCTGACCGCTCGCCCCGACGGTGACCAGCACGTGCCAGCCCTTGGACTCGGCGTTGGCGCGGGTGGTCACCACGACCGCCGACGCACCGTCGGAGATCTGCGACGAGTTTCCCGCGGTGATCGAGCCGCCCTCGGCGAAGGCGGGGCGAAGACCCGCGAGGGATTCGACGGTGGTGTCGGGGCGGATGCCCTCATCCGCCGTCACCTGCACGGCAGGTCCACGGCGCTGAGGCACCTCGACGGCGACGATCTCCGCGTCGAACACACCAGCGCCCTGCGCGGCGGCGGCCCTCTGGTGAGACAGCGCGGCCACGGTGTCCTGCGCCTCTCTCGTGAGCTCGTACCTCGCGTTGTGCCGCTCGGTGGAGGCGCCCATGCTCTCCCTGTCGTAGGCATCGGTGAGTCCGTCGAACGCCATGTGATCGAGCACCTCGACGCTGCCGTAGGTCCAGCCGTCACGCGAGCCCATCAGCATGTGCGGGGCGCGGGTCATGGACTCCATCCCGGCGGCGACGACGACCTCCGCGTCACCGGTGCGGATCATCCTCGCGGCATCGATGATCGCGGTCAGCCCCGAGAGACAGACCTTGTTCACGGAGTGCGCGGGCACATCCCAGCCGATCCCGGCCCCGATCGCCGCCTGACGGGCGGCGTTCTGCCCTGACCCGGCCGCGAGGACCTGGCCGACGATGACCGCGTCCACCTCGGCCGGGTCGATCCGGGCCTGCTCCAGAGCGCCGCGAATCGCGAACGATCCGAGCTGCGGAGCCGTGAACGACGCGAGCTGACCTTTCAGGCGCCCCTGGGGCGTACGGGCGGCGGCGACGATGACGATGTCGGTCATGGGTTCACTCCTTCGTGAGGATCAAAACGGGTTCGGTGGCGGCGATGACGTCGGCGGCGGTGACTCCCGGCGCGGTCTCGACCAGGACCAGGCCCGCATCCGTCACGTCGATCACCGCCAGGTCGGTGATGATCCGGTCGACGACGCCGCGGCCGGTGAGCGGCAGAGAGCAGTCGTTCACGAGCTTCGCCGAGCCGTCCTTGGCGACGTGCTCCATCAGCACGATCACGCGGGCGGCTCCGTGCACCAGGTCCATCGCGCCGCCCGGGCCCTTCACCATCTTGCCCGGGATCATCCAGTTCGCGAGATCTCCCGACGCCGACACCTGCATGGCGCCGAGGATCGCCGCGTCGATCTTGCCACCGCGGATCATCCCGAAGCTCGCGGCCGAGTCGAAGAACGCCGCGCCGGGAAGCGTGGTGACCGTCTCCTTGCCCGCGTTGATCAGGTCGGGGTCGACCTCCTCCTCGCGCGGATACGGCCCCACGCCGAGGATCCCGTTCTCGGACTGCAGGACGACGATGACGCCCTCGGGGACGAAGTTGGGGACCAGCGTCGGCAGGCCGATGCCGAGGTTCACGTAGGAGCCGTCCTGCAGCTCGGCGGCGGCGCGCGCGGCCATCTGCTCTCTGCTGAGTGCCATGTCAGGCTCCTTCCGCGGCGACCGTGCGTCGCTCGATGCGCTTGGGGATGTCGGTGCCGACCTCGACGACGCGGTGCACGTACACCCCGGGGAGATGGATGCGATCGGGGTCCAGCTCGCCCGGCTCGACCAGTCGCTCGACCTGGGCGATGCACACCCGCCCCGCCATCGCGGCGAGCGGGTTGAAGTTGCGGGCGGCCTTGTTGAAGACCAGATTGCCGTGACGGTCGCCCGCCGCGGCGTGCACCAGCGAGAAGTCAGTCCTGATCGCCTCTTCGAGCACGAACTCGCGGGGCGCGCCGTCGATCTCGAAGGTCCGCACGTCCTTGACCGGCGAAGCGACGGCGATCGACCCGTCCGAGGCGTAGAGGCGGGGCAATCCGCCCTCGGCGACCTGAGTGCCGACGCCCGTCTGCGTGTAGAACGCGGCGATGCCCGAACCGCCCGCGCGCAGCTTCTCGGCGAGCGTGCCCTGCGGGGTGAGCTCGAGCTCCAGCTCCCCGGAGAGGAACTGCCGTTCGAACTCCCGGTTCTCCCCGACGTACGAGGAGGTCATCTTGCGGATGCGCCGCGCCGCCAGGAGGACGCCGAGGCCCCAGTCGTCGACGCCGCAGTTGTTGCTCACGACGCTGAGCTCCTTCGTACCCTGCGCGAGCAGCGCCTCGATGAGCGCGATCGGGTTGCCGGAGAGTCCGAAGCCGCCGACCGCGATCGAGGCCCCGTCGGGGATGTCGGCGACGGCCTCGGCGGCTGTGGCCCAGTTCTTGTCGATCACGCGTGCTCCTTCGAAGACGTGTACCTCTCCAGCATCCGCCCGCCGACCACGAGGCGACAGCAGGCTCTTGCGATGTGGGCGAACTCGGCGATAGCGTCCACATTATGGAATCCTCCCGCAGCGTTCCGGGCGCGCAGGCGATCGCCCGCGCAGCCCGCCTGCTGCGCCTGGTGACAGCGGGCGGGTCCGACGGCGCGACCCTGCAGGATCTCGCCCGGAGCGCGGATCTCTCACGTTCGACGACCCACCGGCTGCTCAGCGCACTCAAAGCCGAAGGACTCGTCGATCGCGACGGTGAGAGCACGAGATGGATGCCTGGGCCCGAGCTCTTCCTCATGGGAACCGTGGCAGCCGCGCGCTACGACGTGACCGCGCTCGCCCGAGACATCGTCCGATCCTTGGCCGTGAAGACGGAGGAGAGCGCGTTCTTCTCCGTGCGCAGGGCCGACGAGACCGTGTGCCTGCTGAGAGAGGAGGGGTCGTTCCCGATCCGCTCCTTCGTGCTCAGCGAAGGGGTCAGATTCCCGCTCGGCGTCGCGAGCGCAGGGCTGGCCATCCTGGCCTTCCTTCCTGACCACGATGTGGATGCCTATCTCGACCGGCATCCCGAGCTCGCACAGGAGTGGGGGCGGCAGCACGCTCCCGACCCGCTGCGGGCACGGCTCGCCGACACGAAGGAGCGCGGCTACGCGGTGAACCCCGGTCTCATCGTGGAGGGCAGCTGGGGGCTCGGCGCCGCGGTCTTCGACCGCAGCGGACGGCCGGAATGGGCGCTGAGCCTCACGGGGGTCGAGTTCCGCTTCGGTCCTGAGCGCCTCGCAGACCTCGGACGCACGCTGCTGGCGCACGCCCATCAGCTCTCCGCGCGCATCGCGAACGGTCGCCGCTGACATTTACATACCATCGGGTATATACTCATTGGTATGCAACGCGTGGATGTCATCCCCTCCCTCGTCCTCTCCGGGTACGCCCTGGGCAGAATCGCCGCACAGGATGCCGGAAACGACGCCCCGGCGGCGCAGTGGCGCGTGCTCAGCCTCCTCGATCAGAACGGCTCTCGCCGGGTCGGGGAGCTCGCAGCGGCGTCACGCACCACGCAGCCGGGGATGACCCGCCTCATCGGAGGCCTGGAGCGAGAAGGACTCGTGCTCCGCTCCCCCGATCCGGAGGATTCCCGAGCGATCGTCGTCGACATCACCCCTCAGGGCTCCCAGGAGCTGAGCGCCTGGCGCGAGGAGTTCCGCGACACGCTCGCCCCCCGCTTCGCCGATCTCGTCGACGAGGACTGGGCCGCCCTGACCCGCGCCGCGGAGATCCTCGCCGCGCACACCGCCACCGAACCGACAGGAGCACTACGTTGAACACCGCCGCACCATCCGTGTGGAAGCAGCCCGCACAGGTCTGGGCCGTCGCCTTCGCGTGTGTCGTCGCCTTCATGGGCATCGGCCTCGTCGACCCGATCCTCCCCGCCATCGCCGAATCGCTCGAGGCGACCCCGGTGCAGACCGAGCTGCTCTTCACGAGCTACCTCGCGGTCACGGGCATCGCGATGCTGGTCACGAGCTGGATCTCGAGCCGCATCGGCGCGAAGAAGACGCTCCTGATCGGCCTCGCGCTCATCGTGGTGTTCGCGCTCCTGTGCGCCCTCAGCGGCAGTGTCGATGCTGTGATCGGCTTCCGCGCCGGCTGGGGCCTCGGCAACGCCCTCTTCATCTCGACCGCGCTCGCGACGATCGTCGGCGCCGCCTCCGGAGGCAGTGGAGCGGCGATCGTGCTGTACGAGGCCGCCCTCGGACTCGGCATCGCGATCGGCCCGCTCCTGGGCGGGCTGCTCGGAGAGCAGAGCTGGCGCGCCCCGTTCTTCGGCGTCGTCGTGCTGATGGCCATCGCTTTCGTCGCCATCCTCGCGCTGCTGCGCGGTCCGAGCGAGAAGCGCGAACCCGTGCCCTTCTCCGCCCCCTTCACGGCGCTCCGGCGGCCGGCACTCGCCGTTCTCGCCGTCGCGGCCCTCTTCTACAACATCGGCTTCTTCGTGCTCCTGGCGTTCTCGCCGTTCCCCCTCGGGTTCGGCGCCATGGGGATCGGCTTCACGTTCTTCGGGTGGGGCGTCGCGCTCGCGGTCACGAGCGTCTGGGTCGCTCCGCTTCTGATGCGCCGCATGAAGCGCACGCACATCATCCTCGTTGTGCTGCCGCTGCTGGCTCTGGATCTGGTCGCGGCGGGTCTGCTGGTGTCCTCCGCCACCGCCCTGGTCGTGTGCATCATCGTGGGCGGACTGCTGCTCGGCGTGATGAACACCGTGCTCACCGAGGCCGTGATGGAGGCGACCGACCTGCCGCGCTCCGTAGCGTCCTCGGCGTACTCGGCGGTGCGTTTCCTCGGTGGAGCCATGGCGCCGCCGATCGCGGCGGCACTGTGGCACGCGTTCAACGCGACGGTCCCGTACCTCTTCGCCGCCGTGTCCGTGCTCGTCGCGGCGCTCACGATCCTCCTCGGTCGAAAGGCTCTCGCGCACATCGACGACGAGTCTGAGGGCGGTGCCGCCGAGGACGCGGAGGCGATCCTCCTCGGGGACGCCGCGTAGCACGTCGCCTCCTGTCACACGAGCCTGCCGCGTTCGATACGGTGGGGCGATGACCGCCCTCGACCTCCCTGAACGCAGCAGGCTCGTGCTACGTCACCTCGAGGATGCCGGTGTCGACACCGTCATCCGTGTACTCCCCGACTCCGCTCGCACGGCCGCAGAAGCCGCGGCGGCGATCGGATGCGACGTCGCCGCGATCGCGAACAGCCTCGTGCTCCTCGCCGACGGTGCGCCGATCCTCGTCATGACGAGCGGTGGTCATCGCGTCGACCCGACAGCCCTCGCTCGGAACGTCGGAGCGCAGGAGGTCGTGATGGCTCCCGCCGCTGTCGTCCGGGAGTCCACCGGGCAGGCCATCGGCGGCGTCGCTCCTGTCGGACACCCCGCGCCCCTGCGCACCTACATCGACGCCGACCTGGAGGATCACGGCGAGATCTGGGCGGCCGCCGGCCACCCGCACACTGTGATGCCCCTCACCTTCGACACGCTGAAGGCCCTCACCGGTGGAAAGGTGATCTCCGTCGTCTGAGCGGAACTGCGCTGCGGTCGGAACCACCACCGGCATCCCCGTGACGAGGTGCACGACGGCCCGTTCCCCGCTCGATCTCGGCGATGGGGAACGGGCCGCGCACCTCAACGACGTCGACGGCGCAGAGTCGCACCCGTCGTCATCGCAAGACCGAGCAGCAGGGCCGCAGCGCCTGCCAGGAGAAGCGGAGTCGGCACGTCCGAACCCGTCGATGCGAGCGAGCCGGTCAGCGGCAGCTCCTTCGGCGGCGCGGGCTTCTCCGGCGTCGCCGGGGTGGGCGGGGTCACCGGCGGCGTTGCGGTCGCCGTGTTGGTCAAGGTGATCGACGCCGCAGCGCCCTCCCCGATGGTGAGCTGTGCCTTCCCACCGTCGAGTACGCGCACTCCGGTGCCGCCGAACACGGGCGTGTTCCACACGACACCGTCCACGACAGGAGGAGCCGCCTCCTCGAGCGTCACGACCGTACCGAGGGGAAGCGCGATGCTCTGCACCGGGGTGCCCGGAACGAGCGTGATCGTCTTCGTCACGACGGGGTCGCCGTACGAGTACGTCACCGTGTACGCCGCATCTGCGGGCACCTTTCCGGCGCCGTCTCCGGCCACTGCCTTGACGAGCGTGAAGGCGCCGGTCTCCTTGCCCGTTCCGGCGCCACCACCCGCGGTCGTCCACACCTGGTTGTCGTGCACGGTGATGCCGTTGACCGTGGCGGTGTTCGCGTAGGTCGCGCCCTCCACCGGGTTGGTCGGCTCCGTCGTGTACTTGACCATGTAGTACTTGGTCGCATCGATGGGACCCGGGATCTCGAGATGGAACGCCGTACCCGTGGCGTTCCACTCCCCCGTCCATCCCGGCACGGTGAAGGGCTTGGTGTTCGTCTCGTCCGTGCCCCACACCGTGAGCACGCCGTCGACGTTGTGGTGCTCCGCGGTACCAGCACCCGCCGGGGTGAGCTCGTCGTCGACGGTGATCTTGCCGGCGTCAGCGAAGGCCGAACCGGGAATCGCGACCACCCACGCGATCTTCCCGTCATCGGTCAGCGACGACCACTTCGCCGGAGTCCCCGGCAGCGGCTTGCCCGGGATGATGCCGCCCCCGGGAATGTCGACGGGTGTGATCTTGCCGTCGACCACGAAGTCGACCGTGGTGTCGGTCGTGGCCTTGTCGGTCTTCGCGACGAACCAGAGCGTTCCTTCGATGCCGGTGCGCCCGGTGACGTAGTCGGTCAGCGTGCAGGTCACGACGGGCGCCGCGTCGGATGACACGGTGCAGTTCGCGACGGTCTGACTCGGATCATCCTTCGACGGGATGGAGAACGTGCCGTTGAAGCCGGCGAACTCCTCCGGAAGCGTGAACCCGAACGTCTGTCCTGCGGCGGCGCCGTCGGGCACGGACCAGTCCGCGTCGATCCTGATCTGCTCGCCGACGTTGACCCCGCCGGTGCCGTCGACCGTGGTCACCGTGATCGACCCAGGGTCGATCGCCCCCGGATAGTCGTACTCCGCGGCGGACGCGGGCGCGATTCCGAGCCCGATCGTCGCCCCGAGAGCGATGAGAGCGCCGATCGCGGCGCGCACGCCGAAGCGCTTTCTGTTGCTGAGCATGGTGTTGTCCTCCAGTCACCGTTGCTCCCTCGCGTCCCCACGCGAAGGTCCCCATACGTAAGTAGACCGCAGAAGGCGCGATCCGTTACGCGGAATACCAGCATCTGGTTCAGATCAGGCATTTCTGCCGGTGAAACCCGTCGGTCGGACCTTCACGGACGCGCGCTGAAACCGCCGCGGAGGGTCCTGAACAGACCGCCGCTAGCGCCCTTCGGAGACGAGCACCGCAGCGCGTCGCGTTGAGACCCCGAACTTCCGGTAGATCGCGCGGATGTGGGACTTCACCGTGGGGTAGGCGACTCCGAGGCGCGCGGCGATCTCCTCGGCGGTCATCGTGGTGCGCAGGAACGCCAGCACCTCCCGCTCGCGGTCCGTGAGGATCCCGGCGAGCGCTGCCGCGTGCGCTCCACGCCTCTCAAACACGGCGAGCAGGAAAGACTGCTCACTCGATCCCCAATGGGCATGGGCGCTGAGAAGGTCGGCGATCACCGGGTCGTCCGTGAGGAACGGCGCGAAGACGTTCTCGGACGCGGCGGTCTCCAGTGCTCTCTCGAGCTGCTCGTGGGCATGGGAGCCGCGCCCGGCGACGGAGTGCAGTGCGGCGGAGGTCACCAGCGTGCTCACCCTCGCGTACCGGGGCATCCCCGCAGCGGCGGCGAGCCGGAAGGCCTGGCTCGACATCACCGGCTCACCCATCACCCGATACAGCTCGGCGAGAAGAGCGTGGGCGACGGCGGCGCCGGTCCGCGTGAGCACGGGCGCCGAGAGAGCGCGGGCGCGTTCGTCCTGCCCCTCTGCGTGCGCGAGCCAGGCCGAGACCACGCGACGGAGGGTGTCCCAGGGAATGCCGTGCTTGTCGGCCTTGCTGATCCCCCTGAGAAGGCCCGCCGCCGTGTGATAGCGGTCCTCGCGCTTCGTCGCCACGAGGCTCATCACGTAGTACAGGCGCGCCAGCGCCTCGAAGTTGTTGCCGGGGCTCTCCTCGACGATGACCGATTCGAAGAGCACGATCGCCCGTTCGAAGTCGCCCCGCCAGTAGGCGATGCATCCGCGATTCGTTTCGGGGAGGCCCCCCTCGAAGCGATCCCAGTCAGACGGATGCTCCGACGGCGGGAGCGCATCGAGCACCCTCTCGGCATCCGAGAACAGCCCGGCCTGAGTGAGTGCGAACGCCAGGTTTGACTGGGCGAGCCGATGGGTCTCCGGCCGGTTCCGCAGACGAGCCTCGTCGGCGGCGGAGCGCAGGAGCGCGATGGCCCTGGCGAAATCCCTGCGGAGCCTGACCTCGGTCCATCCAAGCAGGAACAGCGCTGACGGATAGTCATCGTCCGCACCGCATTCGGCGAGCGCGACGTGGGCGCGATCGGCGACGGCGGCCTTGGCTGAGGCGTCCGGGGCGAGCAGGAGGTCGGTGAAGCACGCGACGAAGTCGTCCTGAGCGACGCGCAGGCCCTGACCGCGCAGGTACTCCGCCCCGTACGAGTCGCCGGCGAGGTCGCGGCAGCAGGCTCTGATGAGGAGGATGTGCGGGTCGTGCGGGTCCTGGTGATCCACGCAGAGCTGCTCGAGCTCTGCGGAGTGGGACTCGATGATCAACCGCAGCCAGTTCTTGCGCAGGATGCTCCGGGCAGCCTCGGGGTCCGCGAGCGCCAGTTCCTCGCGAATCGCCTCGATCATGCATCCACGATAGCGGCGTCCGGAATATCGGAGCGGGCCGGCGTCTCATCCGCTGAGGATGAGACGCCGGCCGCAGCCGCCATCCGCACGCCAGGCTGGCAGCGATGAACCGTCTGCTCCCCGGCCTGAGTCGCCGGAACCTCGGCCGAGAGCTGCGCGCCGGGGTCACCCTGATCGCGATCTCCATCCCGATCAACATCGGCTACGCGCAGATCGCCGGTCTGCCCCCGGTCGCTGGCCTGTACGCGCTCGTGCTTCCGACGATCGTGTGGGCGATCGTCACCTCGTCGCGTCAGCTCGTGGCCTCGCCCGATGCCTCGGCGGCGGCGCTGGTCGCATCTTCCATCGGCGGACTCGCGGCGGCCGGGTCACAGGGCTATGCGACGATGGCGCTCGCGCAGGCGATCATCTGCGGAGTGCTCTTCCTCGCGATGTCCGCGTTCAAGCTGGGCTTTCTCGCGAACTTCCTCTCCACGCCCATCCTCGTCGGATTCATCGCGGGCCTCGCCCTCGACGTGCTCGTCTCCCAGGTCGCGAAGATGCTCGGCATCCACATCGACTCCGGCGCCGAGTTCTCGGAGAAGTGCGTGGCACTCGTCACCGGTCTCCTCGGCGCGAACGTCTGGTCGATCCTGATCTCGGCAACCGCTGTCGTCGTGCTCCTCCTGGGGCGAAAGGTGCTCCCCATCGTCCCCTGGGCGCTGGTCGTGCTCGTGGTCGCGACGGCAGTCGTCGCTCTCACGCACGCCGGTGATGCGGGTATCGCGGTCCTCGGCGCCGTGCCCTCAGGGCCGCCGGTGATCACCTGGCCGGTGCTCGACTGGCATCAGTGGATCGCTCTCGTTCCTTCGGCCCTCGCCCTCACGGCCGTGGCGACGACGGAGGGGCTGCTCGTCTCCCGCTCCTACGGGGAGCAGCACCGCTATCCGACACGACCGAACCGCGACCTCCTGGCGTTCGGGGTGGCGAACATCGCCGCGGGCGCGAGCGGCTCCTTCTCCGTCGGCGCATCCACAAGCCGGACGGCGGCGATGGATCAGGCCGGATCGCGGACCCAGCTCCCCTCTCTCGTCCTGGCCGCCGGCACCGTCCTCCTGCTCCTCTTCGGCACGGCTCTGCTCGCGGAGATCCCCTCGCCCGCGATCGGGGCGATCGTCGGCGTCGCCGTGGTCCCGCTGCTCGGCGTCTCGGAGTTCCGCGGGCTCTGGCGCCTGTCGCGCTTCGAGTTCTGGATCGCGGCCGTGTGCCTCCTGGTCACCGTGCTGGTGGGGGCCATCGCCGGGATCGTGGTCGCCTTCGTACTGGCCCTGGTGAACCTCGTCCGTCGCGCCGCGAATCCCGCGATCGATGTGCTCGCCGAGAACGACGACCCCGGTGCGTCCCTGCTGGACGAGGCGCCGACCGGTGTCCTCACCGCAGACGGGGTGATCGTCGTGCGGATGTCCGCTCCCCTGTTCTTCGCCAACGGCACGGTCTTCGCACAGGCCGTCGAGAGAGCCGTCGAGGCCGCAGGCTCCGAGCAGGTGCACAGCCTCGTCGTGGACATGGAGGGCATCACCGATGTCGACGTGACGGCGGCGCACGCCTTCGACGGGCTCCGCACGTGGTTGCGGGACAGGGAGATCGTTCTCGCGTTCAGTCGCACCCGCGTCGGCGCACGTCCTCGCCTCAGCCGCTTCGGGATCATCGGCGACGACGACCCCGTCTACTCGACGAACCGTGCGGCGGTGAGCGCGCTGACCGGCGTCGACCATGGCCCCACCACTACGGAAAGGTCCTGACCATGCTCGCCACCGTCATCGGGGAGATACTGCCCCTCACTCTCGCCATCGCCATCAGTCCGCTCCCGATCGTCGCCGTCATCCTCATGCTGCTCTCGCCGAATGCTCGACGCACGGGGATCGGCTTCCTCCTGGGGTGGGGCATCGGCATCGTGGTGCCCGTGACCGTCTTCGTGCTGGTGGCGGGCACACTGCCCCCGAAGACCGGTTCCGATGGACCGGACCCGATACGGGCGATCATCCAGTTCGTGCTCGCGGCGCTCCTGCTCCTCCTCGCCGTCGTGCAGTGGCGCAGGCGGCCGGAGCCCGGCGCAGAGCCCGCGCTGCCGACGTGGATGTCGGCGATCGATTCCTTCACCTTCGCGCGCGCCCTGGGGCTCGGCCTGCTGCTCTCGATCCCCCGTCCGAAGAATCTGCTGATCGCCGCCAGCGCGGGAATGCTCATCGGCGGCGCCGGCCTCTCCTCGGCACCCGCCGCGATCGCGACCGCGGTGTTCGTGCTCTGCGCGGTCTCCACGGTGCTCATCCCGGTCGTCGCCTACCTCCTGGCCGCGGAGCGCCTCCGCGCGCCCATGGAGGCGCTCCGCGAGTGGCTCGCGCGGGAGAACGCGGTGATCACGACCGTTCTGCTCGTCGTCATCGGCGTGCTCATGATCGGCAAGGGCCTCGGCTCGCTCTGACTCATCCATCCGTCGGGCCGCGACCTGCGCGCCCGCTCCTCAACGAAAAAGGGAATCACACATGTACTTCTGGGAAATCCTCAGCTGGATGCTCTGGGCCGTCGTCTTCATCAGCTACCTGTTCGCCCTGTTCGCGATCATCACCGACCTGTTCCGGGACCGCGCGCTCAACGGCTGGTGGAAGGCGGTGTGGATCGTCTTCCTGATCTTCCTGCCCTTCCTCACCGCCCTGGTCTACCTCATCGCCCGCGGAGGGGGCATGGCCGAGCGCGGCCAGCGGGCGGCAGCGGACGCCGAGGACTCGGCACGGGCCTCACTCCGAGAGCTCGCCGGAAAGAGCCCCAGCGACGAGATCGCCGCCGCCTCAGCGCTCCTGCAGGCCGGCACGATCACCCAGGACGAGTTCGCTCTGCTGAAGTCGAAGGCGCTGGCATGAGCGCGGCCTCCGGTCTCGGCCCCGGCACGGCGGGCCCCTCGTCCACCGCGGGCAAGACGTCCCCCATCGAGGTCAACGTCCTGAACTTCGCCAGGGCGGAGACCGATCTCATGTTCTCGCGGCTGGATGCAGGCTCGGGCCTCGGCGTGTGGAACCACACCTACCAGCTGAAGCCGCTCGACGATCAGCCGATCATCCGCCAGAATCGCGACACCCTGTACAGCAGTTCGATCGTAGACGTCCGCGATGGCGTGACGATCACGATCCCGAACACCCGTGGTCGGTACATCTCCGTGTTCGTGATCAATCAGGACCACTACGGCCAGGCGATCCTCCGCGACCCCGGTGAGCACGTGCTGACCCGCGAACTCGTCGGCACGGACTACGCGGGCATCATCGTGCGCATCCTCGTGGACCCTGCGGACGACGAGGATCTCGCCACGGTGAACCGCCTGCAGGACGCCCTCCGCATCGTCGGAGGCGGCACAGGACCGTTCCCGATGCCGGTCTACGATCAGGAATCGCACACCGCGACGCGCGCCGCGATCCTCGACCTCGCGCGCGGCGTCAGCAAGTATGACCATTCCTTCGGCACGGTGGAAGAGGTGGATCCGATCATGCACCTGCTCGGCACGGCATCCGGCTGGGGCGGGCTCCCCGAGTACGAGGCCACCTACATCAGCGTCGATGAGAACCTCCCCGTCGACGAGTACCGACTCCGCCTCGCCGATGTACCCGTCGACGCGTTCTGGTCGGTGTCCCTCTACAACGCAGCGGGCTTCTTCGAGGAGAACGCCCTCGGAGTCAACAGCATCAACAGCCTCACGGCGATTCCGGATGCCGACGGCGGCGTGACCGTGCGCTTCGGCGTGCGGGTGGACGGCGTCGCGAACGCCCTGCCGATCATGCCCGGCTGGAACTACGTGCTGCGCCTGTATCGTCCGCGGCCGTCCGTCCTCGACGGCTCCTGGGTCGCGCCCCGTCCGGAGGTTCTCTGAGAAGGACGGGTGGGGGCGGCCACGCCCCCACCCGTCTTCTTCCCTCCTCTTCTCCCCCATCCCCCGTAAGGACTCGAAGAATGGTCCAGCAGACAGCCGAAGAGCTCACAGAGGAGCTCGCGCGACTCACCGCGGCCAACGCCGAACTCACCCGGGCGCTCGATCAGGAGCGCGAGCGGAGCGCCGCAGCGTCGGAGGAGCCCGCCGAGGCTGTTCCGCTCACCAGGCCACCGCGTCGCTGGGGCCGGACGCTCCTGGCGGCCACGTTGATCGCGGTCGGCGTGCTGTTGTCCCCCGTCGCCGTGGTCTCGACCTGGGCGCACAGACAGCTCACCGACACCGCCTACTTCGTCGACACGTTCGCACCGCTGGCGAAGGATCCGGCCGTGCAGGCCTTGGTCGCCGACCAGGTCATCGCCGCGATCGAGTCCCAGGTCGACATCGACCGCATCGCGGACGACCTCTTCGCCGGTCTCCAGGATCTCGATGTCGGGCCGAGGGCCCAGGAAGCGCTGGCGCTTCTGCAGGCTCCTGCCGTCTCCGGCATCCGATCCCTGATGGAGACGACGGTGACGGGCTTCATCACGTCGGACGCCTTCGCGGCGATCTGGGCCGACGCACTGGAGTTCACGCATCGGCAACTGGTGAACACGGCCACGGGCAGGGAGGACGCGGCGATCACGATCGGCGCCGGTCAGGTCGAACTGCAGCTCGAGCCGATCATCCGGGCGGTGAAGGACGAGCTCGTCGCCGATGGCTTCCCGCTCGCCGACCGTATTCCGACGATCTCCCGGTCGATCGTGATCGCCGAGGGCGATTCCGTCGGCCTCTACCTCGCCGTGTACCACCTCGTCGTCGCGATCGGCGTCTGGGTGCCCTGGCTCATGCTGATCACCCTCGTCGCTGGCGTGCTGTCGGCTCGCAGCCGGGCGCGCGCGGCGGCCTGGGCCTCCGGAGCCGTCCTGGTGATGATGCTGCTGTTGGGGGTCGGCGTCGACGCCGGGCGGAACGTGTTCGCGCTGGCCGTCGCCTCCGCCGTCCCGCACGACGCGGCGCTGGCCGTCTACAGCGAGGTCCTCGGGTTCGTCGCGAGCATGACTCTCGCGCTGGGCACCCTCTCCGCCGCCGTGCTGGTGATCGCGCTCCTCGCCGGTCCGTCGCGCTGGGCTCTCGGTCTCCGACAGCACGCGCGCCGCGCGATCTCCGCGATCAGGAGCAGCGCGGAAGCGCACGGCTACACCACAGGAGTCGTCTGAGAGCGCGTGGAGCGCGGCAAGAGGCCGCTTCGGATACTCATCGGCGCCGCCTGCGCCGCGTTCATCCTGCTCATGCGACCGCTCACGCCTGGGATGATCGTGGGCACCGCGATCATCGGCGTCGGCGCACTCGCGGTCCTCGAGCTCCTCTCGCGTCCGGCACCCGTCCCGACGCGATCAGCACCGTCCACCAGCGAAGACCTCTCGAAGGAGATAAGAGCATGAATGACACCCACGACCGCACGATCCCCCTCGCCAGCGCGCCGAACCTGCGCGATCTCGGTGGGATCCCCACCGAGAACGGGATCGTGAAGCGCGGTCTCCTGTATCGGTCGGCGACGCTCTCCTCGCTGACCGATATCGACCAGCACTGGTTCGCCACGGCCGACGTGCGCACGGTGTACGACCTGCGCACAGCGGACGAGGCCGCCGCATCACCGGATAACCTCCCGGCCGGCACGATGGGCCGCAACCTGGACGTGCTCGCCGACAGCCCGACCAGCGTGGCCGCGGGCCTCGCAGAGCTCGCCGCCGATCCGGGAGCCTTCGCGTCGACTCTCGCGAACGGCCGCGGTGAGGAGCTGTTCGAGGAGACCTATCGCGACCTGGTCCGGATGCCGTCGGCCCTGAGCGCCTACCGCTCGTTCTTCCTGAGCCTGATCGACGGCGACCGTCAGGGTGCTGCCCTGTTCCACTGCACCACCGGCAAGGACCGTACCGGGTGGGCGGCGGCGTCAGTGCTCTCGCTTCTCGGCGCCGACATCGACGACGTGTACGACGACTACCTCCAGACCAACACCGACCTCCTGCCGGCCCTGGAACCGCTGCTGCAGCAGGCGGAGGCACACGGTGTGGAGCGCGAGGTGCTCCTTCCCGTCCTCGGTGTGCGCGAGAGCTACCTCGCCGCGGCCTTCGCGGAGGTCGATGAGCGCTTCGGCGGCATGCGCGCCTATGCGGCGGAAGGGTTGGGGCTGACCGACGAGGAGATTCACGCGCTCTCGGTGCTGCTCACCTGAGCCGCGCGCTCCCGCGCGAATCCAAGCCGTAGAGTGCGCGTCTGCGGGTGCAGAGAATGTAGCTGACCATGTCTTTCCCCCGGGGCACCGATGTTCGGACTTCTTCGGCTCTGCGCGGCACTTGGACGAAGGAAGATCTCACCCAGCACGTGACGTGCTGGGCCCATCTGCAGCCCCTGCGGAGCGCCGGGAAGCTCTTTCCTCCATCGAATGTCCGATATGCCGATAGCATTCGGTCACCGGTCTGAGGCGACCGGACACAGCACCGAGAGGAACTCCCATGACCGATCCGACCCCTGCCCCCGGATGGTACCCAGCGCCGCACGCGAACAACGAGCAGCGCTATTGGGATGGCGCCCAATGGCTCGAATCTGCCCCTCAGGCCACGGCGCTGGGCGAGAAGAAGCTCAACATCTTGGCTCTCGTGAGCATGATCGTGGCCGTGGTCGGGTTCATCTTCGCGTGCATCCCAGGAGCGTTGATCGTCGGGTGGATTCTGCTTCCGATCGCGTTCGTCCTCAGCATCGTCTCCCTCTTCCTAAAGGGCGACAAGAAGTGGTTCGGCATCGTCGGCCTGATCCTCTCCATCGTGGGAACGATCGTCGGCGTCATGGTCTTCATCGGAGTCATCGCGACCGCTGCCGATGAGGCATTCGGTGGCAGCGATACCACGGTCACTGCGCCCTCTGATCAGCCTTCCGGCGATGAAGGCGAGCAGTCCAGCGTTGCTCCCACCGCCGAACAGGGCACCCGAGAAAGCCCCTATCCCGTCGGATCCGAGATCAGCACGAACGACTGGACCGTCGTCATCAACTCCGTGAATCGCGACGGCAACGCGGTGGTTTCAGAAGCCAACCAGTTCAACTCACCCGCTGCGGCCGGCACGCACTACGAGATCGTCAACTACACGGTCACGTACAAGGGCGCCGAGTCTGGCTACTCCGCCGAAGTCGCGCTCGCCGCAGTGACCTCCTCCGGGAATGTGGTCAACTCATACGACTCCCTCGTCTCCCTCACCGACGACATGGGGCTGGATGAGCTCTACGCCGGAGGCACCCTCACAGGCTCGGCTGCATTCGCTATCCCGGACGGTGAGACGTACACACTGCGCGTCCGACCCGGCATCATTGCTGATGAGGTCTTCGTACAGCCCTAGCCACACGACGCCTAACCGACCCCGCCGATCGATGCTCCAGCCCATCCGTCGGCGGGGACGTCTATGCCTGGGCTTCGGCGTGGCGTCGGATCTTCCGTGGAGGGCACGATGATCGTCGCGTAATGCAGAAAAGCCTCGGAGACTGGCGAGAGTCTCCGAGGCTTATCCGTGCACCCCCAGGGACTTGAACCCTGAACCCACTGATTAAGAGTCAGTTGCTCTGCCGATTGAGCTAGAGGTGCGTGGCCCGGTGAATCCCCCGGCCGAGGAATTACATTACCAGCGGATGGGCTCCATGTGAAATCGAGCGCATCCCTTCACTCCCGCCGCGCGTGTCGCACAGCGTCCAACGCGCCGGAGGCCGCTCGCTCCGCCGACTATCCTGGACTGGTGACCGCCTCCCCCAGCGCCGACAGCCTCTCCGCCGACCTCGAACTCGCCCTCCGGCTCGCCGACGCCGCCGATGCGCAGGCGCTGCCACGCTTCGACAGCGCCGACCTCGAGATCTCCACCAAGGCGGACAACTCGCACGTCACCGACGCCGACCTCGCGACGGAGCGCGCGATCCGCGCGATCCTCGAGACCGAGCGCCCGGAGGACGGCATCTTCGGCGAGGAGTTCGGCGCCCAGGGCGACACGCACCGCCAGTGGATCGTCGACCCGATCGACGGCACCGCGAACTTCCTCCGCGGAGTGCCCCTCTGGGGCACCATGATCGCGCTGGCCGTCGACGGCGTGCCGCAGGTCGGCGTGGTCAGCATGCCGGCGCTCGGGCGTCGCTGGTGGGCCTCGACGGGAGCCGGAGCCTGGACGGCGACGGATGCCGGCCCGCGCCGCCTCCGCACGTCCGCCGTGGCCTCCCTCGACGATGCGAGCGTCAGCTTCCAGAGCATCGCGCAGTGGTCGCAAGCGGGCCGCCTCGACACGCTGCTGACCCTGGCCGATCGCGTGTGGCGCGACCGCGCCTACGGCGACGTCTTCGCATACATGCTGCTCGCGGAGGGGCGCCTGGACATGGTCGCGGAGTTCGACGTCAAGGAGTACGACATCGCCGCCGCCGTGCCGATCGTGCGCGAAGCCGGTGGACGCATGACGGCCTTCGACGGAGCCGAGACGATCTCGGCTCGCTCGACACTGGCAACCAACGGCATCCTTCACGATGCCTTCCTGGAACTCCTGCACGACTGACACTCGACGAGGCCACGAGATGACCCCACGCATCCCCATCGCCGCCGCCGTAGCGCTCCTTCTCGCGGCGACGCTGACCGCGTGCTCCGGCGGCCCGGATTCGGACGCCACCCCCACCCCGAAGGGCACGAAGCCTGCTGCGGAGTCGACGGCCGAGCCCGCGGCGACCCATGCTCCGGAGACGCCCGTTGCCGATCCCACGTGCGAGACGATCGTGACAGAGGGAACGGTCGCAGGCCTCACGGACGCGGGATGGACGTCCGAGCGCAAGGACTTCATCATCGGCGACGTGGCGCTCCCCGACGGCATCCTCTGCTTCTGGGCCGACTTCTCGACCGGCACCGATCACGGCCAGCTGTACGGATGGTCGCCGATCTCCTCCGACGATGCCAACACGGCGCAGTCCTCCCTCCTCGCGCAGGGGTGGACGCGCGAAGACGGACCCGAGGGCCGCTACTTCACGGAAGACCCCGAGTTCTCCCTGGGCACCGACGAAGAGGGATACGGCATGACCTATCTCTTCGGCGATGGCTGGGTGAAGCTCGCCGACACGAAGCAGAGTCTGATCCTCATCGACTGGGCGGGCTGACGGCTTTCAGCCATCCAGCATCTTGCCCGGATTGAGGATCCTCCTCGGATCCAGAGCATCCTTGATGGCCCTCATCACGCCGATACCCGAAGGATGCTCCTCGATCAGGTCCTGCATCTTGCCCACGCCGATTCCGTGCTCGCCCGTGCAGGTGCCGCCGACCGCAAGCGCTCTGCGGATCATCCTCGAGGTGAGCGCCGCAGCGCGCTCCCTCTCGTCGTCATCGCCGTTCCTGAGCACGAACGCGAGATGGAAGTTCCCATCTCCCACGTGACCAGCGATCGGCGCCACGAGACCGCTCGCATCGATGTCCGCCTGCGTCTCCGTGATGCAGTCGGCCAGGTGAGAGATCGGCACGCAGACATCGGTCGACCAGGTGTATGAATCCGGTCTCAGCGCCTGCGCGGCCGGAAGAGCATCATGCCGGACCTTCCAGAACCGCTCGGGATCGTCGCCCTCGATCCGTCGACGCTCGAGCATGCCCTGCGCGGCCATGATGACCTCGAGCCGCTCCGCGTGATGCGCGATGATGTGCGGATCGCCGCTCAGCTCGACGAAGAGCGTCGGCGCGGCCCGGAAGTCCGTGTGCGAGTACGAGTTCAGCGCCTCGATCTGCACCGTGTCGAGCAGTTCAGCGCGTCCGAGGTCGATCCCCGCATGCAGCGCCCGCTGCACGACGAGGGCGGCGGCTCTCACCGACGGGAAGGAGTACACGGCGAGCTCATGCGCCGCCGGCACGGGCGTGAGGCGCAGAGTCAGCTCGGTGATGATGCCGAGCGTCCCCTCCGATCCGACGAAGAGATGGGTCAGATCGTAGCCGGCAGCGGACTTCCGCGCCCGGCTGCCGGTACGGACGACCGAGCCGTCCGACATGACGACGGTGAGACCGCGCACGTTGTCGGCCATCGTGCCGTGCTTCACCGCATTCGTCCCGCTCGCACGCGTCGCCGCCATGCCGCCGATGGATGCGTCGACCCCCGGTCCCGCCACGAACTGCAGACCGTGGACGGCGAGCGCCGGATTGAGTTCGCTCCGCCTCACCCCCGCCTCCACGGTCGCGTCGGCCGAATCCGGATCGACATGCAGGACCCGATTCATCCGCATCAGGTCGACGACGACGCTCGCGGATCTCGTCGTGTCGTCGCGATCGCCCATATCCTCGCGCACGGAGAGGGCGTTCGCTCCGCCCTCCAGACCGGTGCCCGCTCCCCTGGCGATCACCGCTACGCCCGCCGTTCCGCAGATCCGCACGGCGGTGGCGACGTCATCCGTCGACTCCGCCAGGACGACGGCCAGCGCGGGCGCCCAACGGTGACGGGACCGGTCATGCGAGTAGGGGCGAACGTCGGAGAGATCCCGCAGCACGCGTCCTGGCAGCGCGAGCTCCAGGTCCCTGATCGTCTTATCGGGATCCTTGTCAGCGAGCACGCCGCCACGGAGTTCGTGCGCGTCCATCGCCGCCCCCGTCACCGCGCACCCCGGGAACGCAGGTACGTGCGTGTGAGCGCGAGCAGGCGGTCGTGCGCCTCGGGAAGCCCGATGGACACGCGGACCCCCTCTCCGGCAAAAGGCCGGACGGCGAGCGCCTGAGCGCTGCACAGAGCCGTGAACTGCTCTGCCCCTGCCCCCAGGGGCAACCAGACGAAGTTCCCCTGCGCATCGGGGACACTCAGGCCGAGAGTCAGAAGCTCGTCCCTGACTCGCGTTCTCTCCCGTACCGTCCACTCGACGCGATCCCGCACCGCCGGCAGTTCGTCGAGTGAGGCGATCGCCGCCATCTGTCCTGCCTGAGACACGGCAAAGGGGACGGCGACCGTCGTGAGGTGGCGGGTGATCTCCTCCCGGGCCACGCAGTACCCCACCCTCAGCGCGGCGAGTCCATGCGCCTTGGAGAAGGTGCGCAGGATGAGCGCATTCGGGAACTCCCGCTGCAGCGCGAGAGAATCGAGCCGGTCCGCGGTCCGAACGTACTCGATATAGGCCTCATCGATCACCACGAGCACGTGCGCGGGCACCCGAGACAGGAACTCGCGCACCTCGGCGTGGCCCAACGCCGGTCCCGTCGGATTGTTGGGCGTGCAGAGGATCACGATCTTCGTCCGCTCCGTGATCGCGGCGAGCATCCCTTCCAGGTCGTGCGTCAGATCCGGTCTCAGCGGCACGGGCACGGCCCGCGCTCCCGTCTCTCCGATCGAGATCGGGTACGACTCGAAGGACCGCCAGGCGTAGACGATCTCATCCCTGCTGCCGTCCGGTCGCCGTCCGGCGAACACGCGCAAGATGTCGTTCAGGACCGCGAGACTTCCCGCCCCCGCGACGATGCAGGACGCCGGCACCTGGAGGACCTGGGAGAGCTTCTCGCGGAGCGGAAGCGCCGTGGGATCCGGATAGACGTTGTGTCGGTCGGCGCGACGAATCGCGTCGACGACCGCGGGCAGCGGCTCGAACGGGTTCTCATTGGACGAGAGCTTGAATCCGCTGAGCCCTGCTCTCTGCTGCGCCGGTACACCCGGGCGGTAGTGGGGCAGCTCTTCGATCTCGGGACGCGGCTGCACCGCTCCCTTCGCGGCTGAGACGGACACGTCAGCTCACAGCGATCTGGCCGGTCTGCGCCGCCGTGTACTCCGGTGGATAGATCATGTCCGCCGGAGGTTTCATCGTCTTCTTCGCCCAGGGATAGTAGACGGCGAACGTGACGACCATCGAGACCGCCCAGGAGATGTCGATTCCGCCGAGGACTCCCGCGAGCGGTCCGTGGAAGTCGCCGAGCATGCTGTAGGTGTCGCTCGTGAGGAAGGGGATCTGCACGAGGATGCCGATGCCGTAGGAGACGATCGCCGTGAGGTTCACGGCGCCGTAGCGGCCGCGACGATCGTAGAGGGCGGGGATGTCGATGCGCTCCTTCGAGATCAGGTAGTAGTCGACGAGGTTGATGATGCTCCACGGGATGAAGACCGCGAGGAGCAGCAGCACGAAGTTCTTGAAGTTGTTGAGGAAGTCGGCGCTGGCGGCGATCGCGATCACCATCGTCAACGCGACGAAGACGATGATGTAGATCGATCGGGCTCGACGCGAGATCCTCGTCTCGGCATTGAAGCTCGTGATCACCGTCACCGTGCTCATGATGCCTCCGTAGGCGTTGAGTGTGTTCGCGGTGAGCTTGCCGACGATGATGACCAGGTAGATCGCGAAGGCCGCGTACGCCGGCCCTGCGAGGTGCCCGACGAAGCCGACGGGCCCCTCCAGCAGCGCGCCACCCGACACGGCGCCGATCAGGATGCCCAGAGTCATCGAGATCTGCGTTCCGGTCACGCTGCCGAGGAAGGTCGACCAGAACGTCGTCGCGACCGACGTGTCGGCCGGGAGGTATCGGGAGTAGTCGGCGACATACGGCGCATAGGTCATCTGCCAGCTCGCCCCGAGCGTGAGGCAGACCATGAAGGTGGCAGGATCCGTGGCCCCGGTGCCGAGCGTCGCGCCGACGTCGTAGTTCGCGAAGAGCTGGATGAACAGGTACGTGAACCCGAGGATGCCCGCTGCCGTGGCGATCCGGCCCAGCACGTGGATCAGCTGATATCCGAAGATCGAGACGATGACCGTCAGCACTCCGAAGATCAGGATGCCGACGATCGGAGCAGATCCTGCGGCGGTCGGGATGCCGAGCAGGTGATTGATCGCGCTTCCGGAGAGAGCCGCACCGGTCGAGGCGAACCCGAGGTACATGCAGATCACGAGGACGAGCGGGAGCGTCGCGCCGAGGACGCCGAACTGCGCTCTGCTGGAGATCATCTGCGGCAGCCCCATACGAGGCCCCTGGCCTGAATGCAGTGCCATGGTCACGCCGCCGATGACATTGCCCACGAGGACCGCCAGGATCGCCGTGAGCGGTTCGGCGTGGAAGATCGCAACGGCGATCAGGCCGGTGACGATCGCCGTGATCTGCATGTTCCCGCCGAACCAGAGCGTGAACTGGTTCAGCGGAGTGCCGTGCCTCTCGTCCTTCGGCACCATGTCGATGGTGCGGCGCTCGACGGCGAGGGTTCCGGTGTTGGTCGTCTGTTGACTCGTCATCGGGTCAACTCCTTTCGTGTGGGGAGAACGGGCGTCCGTCATTCGCGCGGATCCGGATGCGAATCCGCGCGCCGACGCACGGCGGGTCCTCTCTGTCAGATGTTCAGCTGGTGCCTCGACAGAGCCTGGGCAGCCGAGACGGTCGCGGAGACGGCGGTGCGCATGAGGCGGGCCGCCCGCAGCACCGGTGCCATGGTCGCCACGGCGCCGACCACGCCCCCATCCGCGAACACCGGTGCTGCGACCCCCCAGACTCCCTCGTCGACTTCGCCTGCGCTCATCGCGAATCCCCGCTCGCGCACGTCGGGCAGCAGCGACAGGACGCCGGACGCGGTCGACCCCGCGACTCCATTGCGGGCGAGGATGCCGTCGACCTCTCCCCGCGGCGTGTGCGCGAGGATCGCTTTCGCGCTGGCGCCCGCCACGAGCGGCACGACCTCGCCGACGACGAAGGAGCATCGCAGCACGCTGGACCCGTCCGCCGTGTCGACGCACACCATGTCATCTCCGCGACGCACGAGGAGTGCCGCGAACTCCAGCGTCCGACCGGCGAGCGTGTGCAGGACGCGCGACGTCGCATCCCCACTGAGCACGCTGCGCCGGTAGCGCTCAGCAAGAGAGATCGAGACGATGCCCGCGTGGTATCTGCCTCGCGACGGCCCCTCCTCGATGAGGCCGGCCTCGAGAAGAGACGTGATGCAGCGGTAGACCGCGCTCGACGGCAGACCGGTGTGCTCGCTGATCTGGGCGACGCGCGGAGCGTCCATTCGCGACATGGCCAGAAGCACCTGCGCGACGCGATCGAAGCTGCCGCTGGGCGGCCCCGCGGGCAATGCGACCTGAGACATACGTCGGATGCTACAAGGGCGTCATGCTCCCAGAAAAAGGGGATTTGCGCTCAGTGAGAATTCATCGGAGTGCATTTCAGAAGGCATAATCCAGGAAGGCATTCTTTGCATCTCGCATATCCCCATTAGTGACGGAATCCTCGCCGATTCGTTCTTCGGACACGAAGGTCGACGAGCACCGCGTCTCGCGCACCCCATCGCCCGGGCCGTGGACGTCGGCACCGGATCAGCGTCCAGAGACGACAGAAGCCCCCGCGGATCCGGGGATCCACGGGGGCTTCTTCTCGCGACAGCGACCTGGTGGAGCTGGGGGGAATCGAACCCCCGTCCAACGCTGAGTCTCCACGCCTTCTCCGGGCGCAGTCTGTGAAGACGTTCTACTCGGCTCCGACCTTTGTCACAGACACCTAAGTCGACAAGCCCAGCCTGGGAAGAGTCCCACGTGACGTCCAGACGCCGTCACGCAGCAAGATTCCTAGATGACGCCAGGATCCGTATCGGAATCACATACGGCCTGACGGACTATCGGGCTCGCTTATGCAGCGAGGGCGAAGTCGTTGCGCTTGGTTTCGGCAACTATTTTTTTGCAGAGAGCGTTTACGAGATAACTCTGCATCCTCGGCCCGCTTCTCGTGGATTCACAGGCGCTGTCGAAACCGATCAGCCCCGTGGTCCTTCTCTCGAAGGAGCCGCTGTCGCACTGTTGACTTTTCAGTTCGGGAGCCGCAGCACCCAAGCATCACAGACTACAACCATTTCGCCTCGTCCGCCATTCCGGCCCCTGGCGTAGAGTCGGCGCATGAGCGAAGTCACGATCACCGTCCGCGGCGAGCACGAGGCTCGTGTCGCCCCCGAACGCGCCACCATCCACGTCGCCGTCCGTGCCGAGGGTTCGGAGCGGACGGAGGTCGTCGACCGACTCACCCGTCTCGCCGACCCGGTTCGCGCCACGCTCGCGGAGCGAAAAGCCGCAGGCACGCTCGTCGATTGGTCGAGCACTCGTCTCTCGGTGCGTGCCGAGCGCCCGTGGAACAACGAGGGCAAGCGTCTCGCGCCGGTCTACTACGCGAGCGTCGACCTCGCCGCGACGTTCTCCGAGGCATCCGAGCTGTCGATCTGGGTGAGCGACATCTCCCCCTGGGACGGTGTCGAGGTCGGCTGGGTCGACTGGCACCTCACGCCTGACACGCGCTCTCGCGTCGAACAGGAGGTCGCCGCATCCGCGGTCGGCGTCGCCGTCACGCGTGCTCTGGCGTACGCGGGCGCACTCGGGCTGAGCGATGTCGTCCCGACCGCGATCGCCGACAACGGGCTGATCTCCGCGGGCCAACCGGTGTCGTCCGCTCCGATGATGATGAAGGCCGCCGCGGCCGACAGCGGCGGCGCAGCACAGTACGAGCCAGAAGAGATCGTCGTGGCGGCCACGGTGGAGGCGCGCTTCGTGGCGCGCTGAGATCGCAACACCGTCCCGAAGGCGGCGCTGCTAGCGTCGGACCATGTCAACGACGGCTACGAGCGGGATGCCGCTGCGCGATTACCGCATCCACCGCTACGTCAACGCGTTCTGCCCCGAGTGCCATGCGGAAGACCCTGACCGCCCGCTCTCCGAAGTGAAGCGCCTGTCGGGTTGGCTGGCCGATCGAGACGGCACGATCTGGCTGGAACGCGGTTGTCGCACGCACGGACTGCAGCGCACGCTGTACGACGAGTCCGCGGAGATCCTGCGGTATCTGGAACAGTGGACGGCTCCGACGAAGGTGCACGAGGCCGACCTCACCGGCAACTTCGCCCCTGTGCCCGAGGCCTACCTCTACGGGCTCCCCGAGATGCAGACGCAGCACACCTGCATCCTGCTCGCCGACATCACCGACCACTGCAACCTGCGCTGCCCGACCTGCTTCGCGGAGTCCAGCCCCGCGGCGACGGCGGTCGCTCCGCTCGACGAGGTGCTCGCGTCCGTCGACGCGAAGCTCTCGCGGGAGAACAACCGCATCGACGTGCTGATGCTCTCCGGTGGTGAGCCGACCCTGTACCCGTGGCTCGAACAGCTGCTCGAACAGCTCATCGCCCGACCGATCGTCCGCATCCTCATCAACTCGAACGGGTTGCGCATCGCGAACGACGACGAGTTCCTCGCCGTGCTGAAGCGCCACCGCGAGCGCGTGGAGATCTACCTGCAGTACGACGGCGAGGAGCCGGAGACGTCGCGTTTCCACCGAGGCGCCGACATCCGCCACTTCAAGGAGCGGGCGCTCGCCCGACTGTCGGGCGCAGGGATCTTCACGACCCTGACCATGACCGCCGCCCTCGGTGTGAACGACCATGAGATCGGCACCGTCATCCGCCGAGCCATGGTCACTCCCTACGTCGGAGGCGTGACGATCCAGCCCGTCTTCGGATCAGGACGATCGAGCGGGATCGACGTGATGGAGCGTCTGACCCACACGGGCGTGCTCGCCCGTCTCGGACCGCAGACCGAGGGCGAGGTCACCTGGCAGGACCTCACCGCCCTCCCCTGCAGTCACCCGCACTGCTGCTCTGTCGGCTATCTGCTGCGCGACGACTCCGACTCCTGGCGCTCGCTCACCTCGCTCGTCGGTCACGAGCAGCTGAAGCAGTTCCTCGATCTGAACCCCGATCTGATCGCGAACCGGATCGCCGACAGCAACATCAACCAGGCGCTCAAGGACAGCGTGAAGCAGTCGCTTCTCGACCTCCTCAGCGAGCAGTCGTCGCTCTCCCATCCGTCGATCGGGTCGCTGTGGAAGGACATCTGCGCCGGCTGCGATCTCGGGATCGGCACGCTCACGAAGCTCGCCACGGCAGCGCTGCCGGGGCAGCACAAGCGTCTGCGGCAGTTCCTCGGCGAGCGGGTGAAGCGCATCACGGTCAAGCCGTTCATGGACATCAACACCATGATCGAGGAGCGCCTGACGCAGTGCTGCGTGCACGTGGCCACGGTCAACGACGACACCGACGCACACCAGTGCGCACCGTTCTGCGCCGTGCAGGCGTGGAAGCCGCTGTCCGATCAGAAGCTCTCGACCGCGACGGGCCGCACCTCGCTGCCGCTGATCGCGTCTGCCTCGGCGTCATGACCGACTGGCCTCTGAACCAGCGCGACCCGAGCGTCGGAGATCCTCCGAACGCTCGTGATCCGCTGCGGCTGTGCGTCAATGCGACGGTCGCGCTGATCACGTGCATCCTCGGGCCGATCGCCCTGTTGGGCTTCGCGGGCATGGCCATCGTCGCCTACGCCCAAGCCCGCCGTGCAGGCCTCCTGCGCTCACGATGCAAGCTCGGCGACACACGCAACGTGCTCGCCTACCTGATCGTGCTCGCGGTTCTCGCGGCGGTGGCCACCCCGTTCTGGGTGCTCCTGTGGATGCGGATGCTGGGATAGCGCGTGTTCCCGACACTGAACGACCTGTTCGGCTTCGGCCCGCCCATCGAGACCCACGGGTTCTTCGAGGGGATCGGGATGCTCGCCGGCGGCGTCGTCTTCTGGATCGAAGCGCGCCGGCGAGGAGCGAAGGATCCGCGGATCCCCTACCTCGTGCTCGGCGCGCTGGTCGGAGCCGCGATCTTCGCGCGGCTGGGCACCTGGGCACAGCATCTGGACCCGTCGAAGAACCTCAGCCTGGGTGAGCAGTTCCTGTCGGGCAACGCCTCGATCCTGTCGGCGCTGGTCGGCGCGTGGGCCGGAGTGCATGTGACGAAGCGGATCGTCGGCTACCGCGAACGCAGCGGTGATCTGTTCGCCCCTGCCGTCGCGCTCGCACTCGCCATCGGCCGCTTCGGGTGCCTGTTCACCGAGAAGCCCGGAACGCCCACCGGCGGAGACTGGGGCATCGTCCTGACACCCGAGCAGGCGGCGCGAGTGGGCGCGCCGCCCGGAGTGGGGCTGCATCCGAGCTTCGTGTACGAGATCGTGTTCCATGCCGCCGCCTTCGCCGTGCTCTGGTTCTGGCTGCGTCATCTCGGCATCCGCAGCGGAGAGACGCTCACGCTGTACATCGCCGCGTATGCGGTCTTCCGCTTCCTCGTCGAGTTTGTCCGCGGCAACGAGGTCGCCTGGCTCGTCTTCACCCGTCCGCAACTGTTCCTGCTCCTGACCCTGCCGCTGCTCGCCATCAGGCTTGCCTGGCTGTGGCGAAAGGGCGCATTCACCCCTGCCGATCGGAGGATCCAGAATGAGCATCAACCCGCCTGACGGCCTTCCCGAAGACCCCAATCCGATCGTTCCGCCGGAGCCGGTCGTGCCACCCGGGCCGGTCGTCCCACCCGAGCCCGTCGTGCCGCCGGCACCCCCGTCGGCACCGCCCTATCCCGGCCCCGCGCAACCGTACTCGGGAACGCCGGCGCCGTACCCCGGCCCGCCGCCGTACCCTGGCCCTCTGCCACAGCCGGGAACAGCCGGTCAGCCTGCCCAGCCTCCCTACGATCCGTACGCCTACCCGCACCACCCTCAGCAGGAACGAGGGTTGGGAAACGGCGCGAAGGTCGGAATCGGCACCGGGATCGGATGCCTGTCGTACATCGTCGCCTTTGTGCTGTTCCTCAGTGTGATCTCAGCGCTCAGTTTTGCGGGCACCGCCGCGTACTTCGTGATCTTCGGGCTCCCGGTCCTGATCGGAATCGGGCTGCTGTTCTCCCCGAGGTCACGAGGCATCGGGGTCGGGATGCTGATCGTCTCGGCGGCCGCATGGCTCATCGTGATCGGGCCGTGCATCGGCCTGATATCGGGCTAGTCCGTTCAGTCCTCGTCGGCGAACGGCGCGAGATCTGCCGCGAGCCGCTCCGACACCCGCGCGCGCACGGCGGTTCCTGCCTCGCGGTGCTCGACGGAGAGCAGCATCCCGGTCTCATGGATCGCAGCGACGAGGTCTCCCCTGTCGTACGGGATGACGGCGTGCACCTCGATCGCGGGCTGCGGCAGCGCCTCCTCGATGGCGGCGCGCAGCTCCTCGATGCCCTCGCCGGAACGCGACGACACGAAGTGCGCGCGCGGCTCCAGGCCGCGGAGCACGAGTCGGTCGTCCTCGCTGATCAGATCGGCCTTGTTGAAGACGACGATCTCCGGCATGTCGCGCACGCCGACGTCGCCCATCACATCGCGGACGGTCTGCAGCTGTCCTGCCGGGTCGGGGTGCGAACCATCGACCACGTGCAGAACGACATCGGCGTCGCCCACCTCTTCGAGCGTCGAACGGAAGGCCTCGACGAGCTGGTGCGGCAGGTTGCGCACGAAGCCCACGGTGTCGGTGAGCGTGTACACGCGACCGTCCGAGGTCTCCGAGCGTCGCACGGTCGCGTCGAGCGTCGCGAACAGCGCGTTCTCGACGAGCACTCCGGCGCTGGTGAGCGCATTCAGGAGACTGGACTTGCCCGCGTTCGTGTAGCCCGCGATCGCCACGGAGGGGATCGTGTTGCGCTTGCGTTCGGCTCGCTTCGCCTCTCGGGCGGGTCCGAAGTCACGGATCTGACGGCGCAGCAACGCCATCTTCGTGCGGATGCGGCGGCGATCGAGTTCGATCTTCGTCTCACCGGGGCCACGCGAGCCCATACCCGCGCCGCCGGCGCCGACCTGTCCACCGGCCTGCCGGCTCATGGACTCGCCCCAGCCGCGCAGACGAGGAAGGAGATACTCGAGCTGAGCGAGTTCGACCTGGGCCTTGCCCTCACGGCTCTTCGCGTGCTGGCTGAAGATGTCGAGGATGACCGTGGTGCGGTCGATGACCTTCACCTTGACGACGTCCTCCAGGGCACGACGCTGGCTCGGTGCGAGCTCGGTGTCTGCGATGACGGTGTCCGCGCCGGTCGCGGCGACGATGCCCTTGAGCTCCTGGGCCTTGCCGCGGCCGATGTACGTGGCGGCATCCGGGTGCGGCCTGCGCTGCAGAACCCCGTCGAGCACGACGGCTCCAGCCGACTCCGCGAGTGCTGCGAGCTCACGCAGGGAGTTCTCGGCGTCCTCCTGCGCTCCCTGCGGGTACACCCCGACGAGCACGACGTTCTCGAGTCGAAGCTGCCGGTACTCGACCTCGGTGACATCCTCGAGCTCGGTGGAGAGGCCGCCCACACGACGCAGCGCATGACGATCCTCGAGATCCCACTGATCTCCGTCCGAACGGGTGTGCGCGGCGGTCGATTCATCCTGCAGCGCCTGTGCGGCGCCGAACACGCGCACCTCCGTGCGCTTCTCGGCGTTCGCGAGAACGCGGTCGACGGCTTCGTCGTCGGTGGAGGGGGTTGTGGTGTCCGTCATCCGTTCCTGATCTCTGGGTTTTGTTGCGAGTCTTAACCTTAGCCCGCCCTGTCCGGTACGCTCACGGTATGGGGTCCGACCATTACTTCACTGCGGCCCCGGCAAGCCCCGAGAACCTGCGGACGATCAGTGTGTCGCTCGCAGGCCGTGAGGTCGACGTCACCACCGCCGGCGGCGTCTTCAGCCCGGATCGGCTGGATGCCGGAACTGCGGTTCTCCTCGCCAACATGCCCCCGGTGCCGCCGGGTGGCCATCTTCTCGACCTCGGCAGCGGCTGGGGTCCCATCACGCTGTCGATGGCATTGGCCGCTCCGCACGCGACCGTGTGGGCCGTCGACGTGAACGAACGCGCCCTCGACCTCGTGCGGCGCAATGCTGCAGCGCTCGGGCTCACCAATGTCAACGCATCACTGCCCGATGATGTTCCCGAAGACGTGACGTTCCGCACGATTCGCTCGAATCCTCCGATCCGGGTCGGCAAGAACGAGCTGCACGGACTTCTGGAACGGTGGATCCCCCGGCTGGACGAGCGCAGCGATGCATGGCTCGTCGTGCAGCGCAATCTCGGGGCAGACTCGCTGCAGCGTTGGATCGCCGCATCCTTCCATCCCGGGTACAGCGTGTTCCGCACGGCGACCGGCAAGGGCTACCGGATCCTCAAGGTCCGCAAGCACGGGACGCCCCCCACGGAGCCGATCGCACTCACGGGGCTGTGACCCGCGACGGTCACCGCTGAGCGGTCATCCCGAGCAGGCCGGGAAGATCGGCCATGTCCGCGAAGACGGTCGTCCCCTCGCCGTCCAGCCAAGAAGGCGGTGTGAGCCCGCCGACGTAGCCGAATGATCGCATTCCGGCCGCACGCGCCGCCGCCACGCCGAAGCGGCTGTCCTCGATGACGACGCATCGAGACGGCTCGACTCCCATGCGCGCCGCCGCGTGCAGGAAGAGGTCCGGCGCGGGTTTTCCCTCATCCACGTCGTCGGCGCTGAAGATCCGCCCGTCGAACGTCGGCAGCAGTCCCGTCAAGCCCAGATTCCGTCGGATCTTGTCGTGCGAACCGCTCGAGGCCACGCACATGGCGCCGCCTATCGCGGCGATCGCCGCTTCGACGCCCTCCACCGCGGTGAGGTCGCTCTCGAAGACCTCCAGATACCACTGCTGGTAGGGCGCCTCCCAGTCGTCCGGCAACGGGCGCCCGAGGTGTGCTTCGACGTCGGCGCGGAAGTGAGCAGCAGAGCGCCCGACGAAGCGATGCACGATCTCCTCCGTGGTCAGCGTCCACCCGAGGTCCGCCAGAACCCGCCGATCGATCTCCACCGACAACCGCTCGCTGTCGACGAGCACGCCGTCGCAGTCGAAGATGACCAGCTCGATCGGCTCCGCCACCGACATCAGACCAGATCGACCTCGCCGTGGAACACGAGCGTCGCGGGACCGGACAGCGCGACGTGCTCGCCATCCTCCGCGGGGAACATCCGCACTCCGAGCGTCCCGCCCGGCACCTCGACACGCCAGTTGTTCGGGGCCTTCTCCCCCGCCCAGTACCGGACGGCGAGAGCTGTGGCAGCCACCCCTGTCCCGCAGCTCAGCGTCTCGCCCACACCGCGCTCGGAGACCCGCATCTTCACGTGACCGATGCCGTCGCGGACGAGCGGCTCACCTGGGACGACGAACTCCACGTTCGCTCCGGCCGGCAGCGCGGGGTCGAGCTCGGGAGTGCGGTGCAGCTCGAGCGAGGCCAGCTCGGCATCCGATGCCAGCGCGACGACGACGTGGGGATTGCCGACGTCGATGCCGAGGCCGGGGCGGGTCACGGAGAGCCCGCCTGCGGTGACCAGGGGATCGTCTCCGGAGAGCTTCCAGAGTCCGAGATCGACCTGGTATCCGCTCTCGCTGCGCGTCACATCCCGTACTCCGGCGCGCGTGCCGATCGGCAGCGTGGATCCCGGTTCGATCGCGGCGAGTCCCGAACGCACCAGATAGTGCGCGAACACGCGGATGCCGTTACCGCACATCTCCGCGATCGAACCATCGGCGTTGCGGTAGTCCATGAACCACTCTGCGGCGGGCTCCTCCGCCAGCGCCGCAGCACCGTCAGGGATCGCGGAGGACCGTACGACCCGAAGGATGCCGTCTCCGCCGATGCCGAAGTGGCGATCGCACAGAGCCGCGACCTGTTCGCTCGTGAGGTCGAGTTCCCCATCGGGGTCGGCGATGATGACGAAGTCGTTGCCGGTGCCGTGCCCTTTGGTGAATGCGACCATGTCCCCAGTCTAGGGAGGTCGGCTATGCGTCGGCGATGAGCCGCTTGCCCGTGTTCGCGACGGAGAAGCGTTCGTACCCGAGGCTGTCGTAGAACCCCAGGACGCCCTCGTTGCCCTCGCGCACCATGAGCTGCACCTTCGGGCAGCCCATGTCGAGAAGTCGTGCCTCTGCGTCCTGGACGAGGGCACGAGCGACTCCCCGACCGCGATGAGAGACCGCGGTGGCGAGGTAGTACAGCCACCCTCGATGACCGTCGTAACCGGCCATCACGCTGCCGACGGGGACACCGGGCATCGACGGATCCTCGGCGACAAGGAAGAGCTCCGGCTGCACCGAGAGCTTTCTCTCTATGTCGAGCCTGGGGTCGTTCCATGGTCGCGTGAGACCCGCTTCCGCCCAAAGGGCGATGACGCCGTCGGTGTCGTCGCGTCGGAAGGGTCTCACATGCCAGGTCATGTCCTCCACACTATTGCGCGCGCTCACTCGCCCTTCAGCACCCTGTACCGCCCGCAGAGGAAGTTGCCGTTGCGGGCGACGTCGATCAGCTCGAGGTCGAGCGCGCGCGGGAGGAGCGGGGCACCGGAGCCCAGGGTCACCGGCGCATACTGCACCCAGACCTCGTCGAGGAGACCGGCATCCGCGAACTGACCCGCCAGGCCGCCGCCGCCGACGATCCACAGGTCCTTCCCGTCGGCAGCCTCGATCATCTGGGCGTGCACGTCCCGCACGTCGGACGAGGTGAGGCGCACGTCGCCCGTCTCGGGAAGCGCGAGCTCGCGATGAGTGAACACCCATGTCGGCTGCGCGTAGCCCCACCGGCCTTCTTCGGCGCGTATCACCCACTCGTAGGTCGACGCCCCCATAGCGAGAGCCCCGATCGTCTCGACGAAGCCCGGATAGGCCATCGGCCCGTCCATGTCGATGTCCTGCTTCAGGAGCCAGTCCAGCGAATGGTCTGCGGTCGCGATGAAGCCGTCGAGGCTGGACGCCGTGTAGTAGTGGGTGGTCATGCCTCCAGCATGCCGCGGACGTCAGACATCGGCTCGCGCCACTCGATCCCCGGGTACCGCTTGAACCACGACACCTGCCTCCGGGCGTAGCGTCGAGTCAGGGCCTGGGTCTCGGCGACGGCCTCCGCCGGCGTGAGCCGACCGTCGAGCTGTCCGAGCGCCTGTGCGTAGCCGATGGCCCTGCTCGCCGTGACCCCACCCTCGAGGCCCCGAGCGCGCAGTTCGGCGACCTCGTCGACGAGACCGGCCTCCCACATGCGGTCGACGCGCGCGTCGAGACGCTCGACGAGCGCGGGCCTGTCGACGTGGAGCCCGACGAGCCTGGTCTCGGAATGCCAGAGGACCGGGGCCTCCGGCAGCGCAGCGCCGTGTGTGGTGCCGCCCTGCTCCAGCACTTCGAGGGCACGGACGATACGGCGACCGTTGTGCGGATCGACACGTGCTGCCGTCTCGGGGTCGGCTTCGCGCAGCCGTGCCATCAGCGCCGCGCCGCCGAGTGACTCCAGCTCGCTCTCCAATCGGGCTCTGAGCGCGGGATCGCGAGGCGGGAATCGGAAGTCGAAGACGACGCTCGACACGTAGAGGCCCGATCCTCCGACGAGGATCGCATCACCGCCGCGCGAGTGGATCTCTCCGATCGCTGCGCGGGCGAGCGGTTGGTACCACGCGACAGCCGCCTCCTCGGTGACGTCCCTCACATCGAGCAGATGGTGCGCGATGCCGCGGCGCTCTTCCGGGGAGAGCTTCGCGGTGCCGATGTCCATGCCGCGGTAGAACTGCATCGCGTCGGCGTTCACGATCTCCGCGGGGTTGCCGCGTGCGCGGAGCTCCTCGGCGAGATCGAGAGCGAGGTCGCTCTTCCCGGTGCCGGTCGCGCCGACGACCGCCCAGAGACGCGGTCTCGTCACACGCCCACGCGCAGCGTCGGCAGCCCCAGCGAGACCGCGCGCGGCCCGCCGTCCGCCGCCGGAGCGGGCACTGCGCACGATTCGGCCTGCGAGCGGTCCCAGGCGTCTCCGCCGCGGGTGCGCCGGATGCGCAGCGGCCGTCCAGAAGGATCGTCGGCGAGCAGGTGGAAGGGAGCAGCGTGCGTGATGGTCACGGTGACGACGTCGCCCGGACGCGGGAGCTCGGAGCCGGGGGTGACTTCGAAATGCACGAGACGGTTGTCCTCGCCGCGACCGGTGAGCCGATGCGTCTCGGCATCCTTCTTGCCTTCGCCGACGGAGACCAGCACCTCGACCTCTCGGCCGACCTGCTTCTGGTTCTCCTCGAGGGAGATGCGCTCCTGCAGGGCGATCAGCCGTTCGTAGCGCTCCTGGACGACGGCCTTGGGAACCTGGTCTGGCATGGTCGCCGCAGGCGTGCCCTCGCGGATCGAGTACTGGAATGTGAACGCCCCCGAGAACCGGGACTGCTCGACGACCCGCATGGTGTCTTCGAAGTCCTCGTCGGTCTCGCCGGGGAAGCCCACGATGATGTCGGTGGTGATCGCCGCGTGCGGAATGCGCTCCCGTACGCGTTCGATGATGCCGAGGAACCGTTCGCTGCGGTACGAGCGACGCATCGCCTTGAGGATGCTGTCGCTGCCCGACTGGAGCGGCATGTGCAGCTGCGGCATGACGCTCGGAGTCTCTGCCATGGCGTCGATCACGTCATCGGTGAACGCGGCGGGGTGCGGACTGGTGAAGCGGATGCGCTCGAGCCCCTCGATCTCACCTGCGGCGCGGAGCAGCTTGCCGAACGCCTGCCGGTCGCCGAACTCGACCCCGTAGGAGTTGACGTTCTGACCGAGCAGCGTGACCTCGATCGCGCCGTCCTCGACGAGCAGTCGGATCTCGTTCAGGATGTCGCCGGGCCGGCGGTCCTTCTCCTTGCCGCGCAGATGCGGGACGATGCAGAAGGTGCAGGTGTTGTTGCAGCCGACCGAGATCGACACCCAGCCGCTGTGTGCCGAGTCGCGCTTCGTCGGGAGCGTCGAGGGGAAGACCTCGAGCGACTCGAGGATCTCGAGTTCAGCCTCGCCGTTGTGACGGGCCCGCTCCAGAAGACCTGGGAGAGAGCCCATGTTGTGCGTGCCGAAGACCACGTCGACCCACGGCGCCTTGTCGAGCACGGCCTGCTTGTCCATCTGGGCGAGGCATCCGCCGACGGCGATCTGCATACCGTCCTTGCGACGCTTGACAGAAGCGAGCTGGCCGAGGGTTCCGTAGAGCTTGCCTGCCGCGTTGTCGCGGACCGCGCACGTGTTGATGATCACGACATCGGCCTCTGCGCCATCGGCCGCCCTGACGTAGCCGGCGCTCTCCAGTGAGCCCGAGAGCCGCTCGGAGTCGTGCACATTCATCTGGCACCCGAAGGTGCGCACTTCGTACGAGCGCTGCCGCCCGTCGCTGTCGATTGCTGCCGACGAGGCATCGATGATCGTCGGTTCACTGCGCGGGATAGTCATGATGGGTCAATTCTACGTTCGAGTGGCGTCTTCTCGCGCTCAGGAAAGCCTCGTCCCTTGACCGCGTCGGAACGTCGCCGAGGCGTGGGCCCGGAACCCGTTGGGATCATGCTCGAAGGGCACGCCGTCGAACTCGACTACTCGAAGCGCACGCCCGAAGAAGGCCGCCGACCGCCGAACTGCTCGGCAGTGACCGTCCGAACCACGTTCGAGACCACCCCTCCCGGATAGCCACGACGAGCGAGCTGGCCGGTGAGTCGGCGCTTCGCGGTCTCCGGATCGAGCCGCGCCAGCGACCGCATCTTGGTGCGAGCGAATTCGAGCGCCCGCTCGATGTCGTCGTCGGGGAGCTCGTCGAGCGCCGCATCGATCACATCGCGAGAGAGGCCGCGCTGGGCGAGAGCCCGTGAGACGGCGACCCTCCCCTGCTTCTTCCGCTCCACTCCGGAGGTGACGAGCTGGGCGGCGAGCACCGCATCGTCGAGGTAGCCACGACGGCAGAAGTCGTCGATCACGTCGTCGATCTGCGCCGCGTCGAGCCGGTGCCCCTGCACCTCGACCCCCTTCAGCACCATCTGCGCCTCCGAGATGGAGAGCGATCTCGCACGCAGCTTGCGCACGAGAAGCTCCTCCGCCGACTCTCGGATCTCGGCAGGATCGGGGCCGTCGCCGGCGTTCTCCACCGCATCCGGAGACTGCAGGGCACGCAGTCTCGGAGCGGACCTCGCCAGACCGCCCCGAGCCGGATGACGGTCGCTGGGACGGCCTGCGTCAGCGACGCGACTCGTCGCCGAACGATCGCTCGACGCATCCCAGGTCGACCGCCATGCACCGTCACCGGTGCGGTGAGAGAAGACGTCCTCGACGTTCTCCCCCACCGCACCGGACTCAGGAGCATCCACGGCAACGGCCTCATGTTCGACCGTCGCCCCGAATCTGTCGCTGCTCGCTGCCGCAGGGCCGCCGAACAGCGGGATCACCGGCGCAATCCGCTCAGATTCGTCCATGGGTCACTCCGATCTTTGAGCAGGGCGGCACGCGACCTCGGGCCGATACCGCAGCACGATCACGCCGGGCGACGCTCGGCGAGCTCGTCGGCCGGGGCCACCGCGGCCTGCACACCGATGCCGAGCTTCTGCTTGATCTGGGTCTCGATGGCCAGCGCGATGTCGGGGTTCTTGAGGAGGAACGACCGCGCGTTCTCCTTGCCCTGGCCGAGCTGGTCGCCGTCGTAGGTGTACCAGGAGCCGGACTTCTTCACGATGCCGTGATCGACGCCGAAGTCGATCAGGCTGCCCTCGCGAGAGATGCCGATGCCGTAGAGGATGTCGAACTCCGCCTGCTTGAACGGCGGAGCCATCTTGTTCTTGACGACCTTGACGCGCGTACGGTTTCCCACGGCGTCGGTGCCGTCCTTCAGCGTCTCGATACGACGAATGTCGAGGCGGACCGACGCATAGAACTTGAGCGCCTTTCCACCGGCGGTGGTCTCCGGGGACCCGAAGAAGACACCGATCTTCTCGCGCAGCTGGTTGATGAAGATCATCGTCGTGTTGGTCTGGTTCAGGCCACCCGTGAGCTTTCGCAGCGCCTGAGACATGAGTCGGGCCTGGAGACCCACGTGCGAGTCGCCCATCTCGCCCTCGATCTCCGCGCGAGGCACGAGCGCCGCCACGGAGTCGATGACGATGAGGTCGATGGCACCGGAACGCACGAGCATGTCGGCGATCTCGAGCGCCTGCTCACCCGTATCGGGCTGCGACACGAGAAGAGCGTCGATGTCGACACCGAGCTTCGCCGCGTAGTCGGGGTCGAGCGCGTGCTCGGCGTCGATGAACGCTGCGATGCCTCCCGCACGCTGCGCGTTGGCGATCGCGTGGAGGGTCAGGGTCGTCTTACCCGAGGACTCAGGGCCATAGATCTCGACGATGCGGCCACGCGGCAGACCACCGACGCCGAGCGCGACGTCGAGAGCAATGGAACCGGTCGGGATGACGGCGACGGGAGCGCGCTCGTCGCTCCCCAGCCGCATGACCGAGCCCTTTCCGAACTGGCGGTCGATCTGAGCGAGTGCAGTCTCGAGGGACTTCTCGCGGTCTGCGGGTGATGGCATGATGTGTTCCTTCTGCTCGCGTGTTGCCGTCTGTAGGCTGTCGCGGCTCCCCCAGGCTGGGCGAACTCTCCGACAAGACGTATGGCTCCGTGGCCATGTCTTCACCGTACGGGGGGCCTCCGACATAGAGTCGGAACACCCACGAACTGTGCAGAACACGGTTCCTGAACCACTTGTGCAGAAGACTACGCGGCATCGAACAGATATTCGAGCAGGTCGCGCTCTCGGCGTGTCGGAATGCGGAGCACTCGAACACTTGTCATCGGTTCAACGCTTGCGCGGTTCCAGACGTCCGGCGCCATGTCGACGCGCCAACGGGACGTCGGTCTCATCGCACAGCGCGAGCCAGATGTCGCGCGGAGGAACACCGGCATCCAGCGCTTCGAGCGCCGTACGACCCGCGAGCTGGGACAGGACGAGGTCGTTCACCAGAGAGAGGGCTCTGCCCCGGAACTCCGCATCGACCGCACGGAGGAACTCGCTACGGCGCATGGAGATGTGGGAGACCGATCAGCGCAGCGAGAGCTGCGGCTCGATCGACGCGACCAGATCGTCGGGAACGACGTCGGGGAACACCTGGAGACCCTCGAGCACGGAGATGCGATCTCCGACCTCGCGCATGATGATCGAGATGGGAACGTCGAGCGCATCGGCGACCGACGCGAGGATCTCGCTCGAGGCCTCCTTCTGCCCGCGCTCGACCTCACTGAGATAGCCGAGCGCCACAGACGCCTTGCTTGCGACCTGCCGAAGGGTGCGCCCCTTCTGCAGACGGAAGTCCCTCAGCACATCGCCGATTTCCTGCCTGACAAGAATCATCGGAACCTCCTCCCCGTTCGGTCCGCCGGAGTCTCCTCCGACGAGATCGCCAGTCTAATACCACTGGCATGCACAGAATCTACTCTTTCACCCTGTGGTTTGAATGTGAGCACACTCATGTCAACTTTGCCCTGGGGATTTCTATTCCCCGACGAGCTCTCGCAGGATCGCAAGCGCAGCGTCGACAGTCTGGGCTCTGATTGCAGCGCGATCGCCCGTGAACACGACCGCGCGGCTCACCTCCGCGATGGGCGTCGCCACGCCGATGTGCACCGTTCCCACAGGCTGCCCGTCCGGCGAGTCCGGCCCGGCGATGCCCGTCGTCGACACTCCGACATCGGCGGAGCGTCCTCCGACGGCCACGGCGCTCCTGACGCCCCGCGCCATCTGCGCCGCGACCTCCGGATGCACGGCCCCGTGCGTGTCGAGCAGGTGTGCGTCGACGCCCAGGAGGGTGTGCTTGACCGGCGTCGCATAGGCGACGACCCCGCCGAGCAGTACGGCGGACGCGCCGGGGACGCCGACCAGCGCCGAGCAGAGGGCGCCGCCGGTGAGGGACTCCGCGACACCGAGGGTCCACCCTCGCGCGTCGAGCGCGGCCAGGGCGTCGGAGGCTGCGCTCACGACGCTCGCCGGGCTCCGCGGACCTGCGCGATGATGTAGTCGATACCGCTGGAGACCGTGAGCACGAGGACGATGACCATGAGAACAGCGGTCACGAGCGTCCACGGCTCTCGTCCGATCAGCACGTGCAACGGGAGCAGCGCCCACGACAGGGCGACGCCCTGCACAGCCGTTTTGATCTTCCCCATCCAGGCCGCGGCGACCACGTGTTCGTTCACGATCATCAGGCGGTGGACAGTGATGCCCCACTCGCGCACGAAGATGATCGCGACCAGCCACCAGTTCACCTCGCCGAGGATCGCGAGTCCGATGAACCCCGCCCCCGTGAGGAGCTTGTCGGCGATCGGGTCCCACAGCTTGCCGAAGTCGCTGACGATGTCGTACCGGCGAGCAAGGTAGCCGTCTACCCAGTCCGTCGAGATCGCGACGATGAACAGCGCCGCCGCGACCCAGCGCAGAACGATGTCGCCATCGCCGTACGTGCCACCGAGCAGAAGAAGCACGAAGAAGACGACGGCGAGCGGGATGCGGGCGATCGTGATCGCATTGGGCAGCTGCCGGGGAATGGACATCAGTCGCGCCCCGTCAGGCCCCAGGCGTCTTCATCGCCCTCTGCTTCGACGACCGGCAGTCCTTCGAACTGCGCCTCGATCGGGTCGTAGGAGTGCGCCGGCACCGCAGGCGCCTGCGCGACCGGAGCCGCCGGCGCGGCCGAGGCCGAGGAAGCTGCGGGCGCGTCGACTCCCCTGAGCTTCGCGAGCACCTGCGGAAGCTGCTCTGCGGTGGCCAGTACGTCGCGGGCTTTCGACCCTTCGGACGGGCCGACGATCTCGCGCGATTCGAGGAGATCCATCAGGCGTCCCGCCTTGGCGAAGCCGACGCGGAGCTTGCGCTGGAGCATCGAGGTGGATCCGAACTGAGAGGACACGATGAGCTCCGCAGCGGCGAGCAGCAGCTCGAGATCGTCGCCGATGTCCTCGTCGACGTCCTTCTTCTTGGCCGGGTCCATCGCCTCCTGCACGTCGGAGCGGTACTCCGGGCGCGCCTGGCGGGTGACGTGCTTGACGACGGCGTCGATCTCCTTCTCATCGACCCAGGCGCCCTGCAGACGGAACGGCTTCGACGAACCCATCGGCGAGAACAGGGCGTCGCCCTGGCCGATCAGCTTGTCGGCGCCGGGGCTGTCGAGGATGACGCGGCTGTCCGTCACGCTGGTGACGGCGAAAGCGAGGCGCGACGGCACGTTGGCCTTGATCAGACCGGTCACGACGTCGACGCTCGGCCGCTGCGTGGCGAGCACCAGGTGGATGCCGGAGGCGCGAGCGAGCTGCGTGATGCGCACGATCGAGTCCTCGACGTCTCGCGGGGCGACCATCATGAGATCGGCGAGCTCGTCGACGACGACGAGGAGGTACGGGTACGGCTTGAGCACCCGCTCGCTGCCGACGGGCACCTCCACCTCCCCCGCGCGCACGGCCCGGTTGAAGTCGTCGATGTGGCGGAAACCGAACGACGCGAGGTCGTCGTACCGCATGTCCATCTCCTTCACGACCCACTGCAGCGCCTCGGCTGCCTTCTTGGGGTTCGTGATGATGGGCGTGATGAGATGCGGCACGCCGGCGTAGCTGGTGAGCTCGACGCGCTTCGGGTCGATCAGCACCATGCGCACGTCGGAGGGGCGCGCGCGCATGAGAAGGCTGGTGATCATCGAGTTCACGAAGCTCGACTTACCCGAGCCGGTGGAACCGGCCACGAGGAGGTGAGGCATCTTCGCGAGGTTCGCCGTGACGAAGTTGCCGCCGACGTCCTTTCCGACGCCGATCGTGAGCGGATGGGTGTTCTTCAGCGCCGCCTGCGATCGCAGGACGTCGCCGAGCGCCACCGTCTCTCGGTCGGTGTTGGGGATCTCGATGCCGATCGCGCTCTTGCCGGGGATCGGCGAGAGGATGCGCACGTCGTTCGACGCCACGGCGTAGGCGAAGTTGTTGCTCAGCTGGAGGATCTTCTCGACCTTGACGCCGTGGCCGACTTCGACCTCGTACTGCGTGACCGTCGGACCCCGCGAGAAGCCGGTGACCTTGGCGTCGACGTTGAACTGCGACAGCACGCTCGTGATCTGCTCGACGATCCGGTCGTTGGCCTCTGAGCGCGCCACAGAGGGCGGGCCCTCGGCGAGCACGCCGGGAGACGGAAGGATGTAGGGAGCGAGCGGCGCCTGCGGGCCGCCCTCCCCCGGGCCTTCGGTGCCGAAGCCGTCGAGGCCGGGGAGCTCGGGCATCTCGCCCGTGTCGGAGTCGTCGAGGAGCGCGGTCGTCTGCTGCTCCGCCAGCGCGTCGGTCACGGAGCGCACATCGGACAGCACCTCGGTGGCGGCGTCGTAGGGGTCGGCGACGGTGATCGCCTGGTCGTAGGCGGGTGTCGCGTCGGTCGTGGTGAGCAGCGCCGTGATGTCGTCGGAGTCGAGCGATCCCTCATCGGGATCCTCCTCGCGACCGGTCTTGTTGCGGCGCCACCACGGCAGGACATCGGGGTCGTCGACCTTGTCGGCCTCGTCGATCGCCGCGGCGTCCTTCGCCGGCTTCTCGGCGCGCTCCGCGTCGAACATCCAGGCGTACAGGTCGCCGAGGCGCTGCCCGATGCGGTTCGGCGGCGTCTTCGTGAGGATGAGGATGCTGAGGCCCGCGAGCAGCGCGAGGACGATGTAGGCGGGGATCGTGGTCAGGTAGCTCAGCGGCTGCCCGACCATCCAGCCGAACAGACCGCCCGCAGCGCTCAGGGAGACCATGCCCTCCTTGGGCTGCGGCATGCCGCCGGCGATGTGGCAGAAACCGGCCATCGTGATGGCGAAGAGGCCGAAGCCGATGCCGATGCGCCCGTTGTCATGCACCGACGAGGGGTGCCGGAAGAGCCATCCGGCGAGCAGGAGCAGCAGCACGGGCATGACGAAGGCGACGCGCCCGACGAGGAGTCCGACCGAGTAGGCGCTGATGTTGCCCGCGACCTCGTTGCCGATGAAGAACCACTCGTTCACGGCTCCGGCGATGGCGAGCAGGACCAGGAGGAACGGGAATCCGTCGCGCCGGTCGTCCTTCTCCAGCGTCTCTGGACCGAAGGCGCGGAACATGCCGCCGACGCCGTGTGCGATGCCGTTCCAGGCACGAACGACGACGGGAGGCTTCTCTGCCTCGTCGATGTACTTCTTCGGCGTGGCCTGGGCGCGCGGCGCGGCCTGCCGCTTCGGAGCGGCCTGCCGCTTCGGGCGCGACGGCGCGCTCTCCGATGCGCGCTCGGACTTCGTGGTGCTCCTGGCCATGGGACTCACGTTACGGCCAGCAACCGACAAAGCCGCGTAATGACGCGGCATTCCGGTGATCCGGGCGCTCAGGACAGGCGATGCACCATGGTGTCGCGATCGGGCAGAGCGTGCGTGACCACGAAGCCCTCCGACCGGTAGAGAGTGCGCGCGAAGTTGTCGCGCTCCACGCTCAGGCTGAGCCGCCGGTGCCCCTGCTCGCGTGCGCGACTCAGAAGCCGTCGCAGCAGGGCTCGCCCTGCGCCGTGAGCCCGCCAGATCGGCTGCACGCCGATGATCAGCTCGGGAACAGCCGTCTCGACGAAACCGAGACCCGGATCGCTCGGCGGCAGCATCCGGTACCAGGCCGCCCCGATCGGTCGATCATCGGAGTCGACCGCGACGAAACCGGCATCCGCGGGCCTCATCCACCCGGCGATGTACCGGCGATGCTCGACGGAGGTGAGGATCTCATGCCGAGCACGAGGTGATCGCCCCCGCCAGTTCGCGGCTTCGACGACCATGTCGCCGAGGAAGCTGCCGTCGCTCTGGACGGCGGCGCGGATCGTGAAGTCCTCTGGCATGACCAGAGCCTAGGCCGGTCCCGTTACAGCCGGATGACGCGCTCCTGTGAGTCGGAGCCCGCCCTCACGCCTCGATGACGAGAGGGACGATCATCGGACGACGACGCAGCTTCTGGTTGACCCAGCGCCCGATCGTGCGTCGCACGACCTGCGACAGCGCGTGCGTGTCGCGTACGCCGTTACCCGAGGCCTCCTTCAGCGCAGCGACGATCTTCGGCACGACGTCGTCGAACACGGAGTCGTCCTCGGCAATGCCGCGCGCGTGGATCTCGGGACCCGAGATGATGCGACCGGTTCCGGCATCCACCACCACGATGACCGAGACGAAGCCCTCTTCGCCGAGGATCCGACGGTCCTTCAGGTCGGCGTCCGTGATCTCTCCGACCGTCGAGCCGTCGACGTACACGAATCCGAGGTCGAGCTGTCCGACGACCTTGGCGTCGCCGTCCTTGAGGTCGATCACCGTGCCGTTCGAGGCGATGATCGTGCGCTCCTCGGCGATCCCGGTGTCCTGCGCGAGCTTGGCGTTCGCGATCAGGTGGCGGTACTCGCCGTGCACGGGGAGCACGTTCTTCGGCTTGAGGATGTTGTAGCAGTACAGCAGCTCTCCGGCCGCGGCGTGCCCTGACACGTGCACGCGGGCGTTCGCCTTGTGCACCACGTTCGCGCCGAGCTTGGTGAGGCCGTCGATCACGCGGTACACCGCGTTCTCGTTGCCGGGGATGAGGCTGGAGGCGAGGATGACGGTGTCGCCCTCGCTGACCTCGATCGCGTGGTCCATGTTGGCCATGCGGCTGAGCACGGCCATCGGCTCGCCCTGAGAACCGGTCGACATGTACACGATCTGCTCGTCGGGAAGGTCGCGCGCCTTCTTGAAGTCGATCAGCACGTTGTCGGGCACCTTGAGGTAGCCCAGCTGCTCGGCGATGGTCATGTTGCGCACCATCGAGCGTCCGAGGAACGCGACACGGCGCCCGTGCGCGTGCGCGGCGTCGATGACCTGCTGCACGCGGTGCACGTGGCTGGAGAAGCTCGCGACGATCACTCGACGAGGAGCCTTGCCGATCACCTGATCGAGCACGGGGCCGATCGACCGCTCGGTCGGAGTGAACCCCGGCACGTCGGCGTTCGTCGAGTCCACGAGGAAGAGGTCGACGCCCTCTTCACCCAGGCGCGAGAACGCACGGAGATCCGTGATGCGTCCGTCGAGCGGGAGCTGGTCCATCTTGAAGTCGCCGGTGGCGAGCACCATGCCCGCGGGCGTGCGGATCACGACGGCGAGTGCATCGGGGATCGAGTGGTTCACCGCGACGAACTCGAGGTCGAAGGGGCCGACCTTCTCCTGCTGCCCCTCCTTCACCGTCAGGGTGAATGCCTTGATCCGGTGCTCCTTGAGCTTCGCCTCGACGAGGGCGAGGGTCAGCCCCGAGCCGATCAGCGGGATGTCGCTCTTCATGCGCAGCAGATAGGGGACGGCGCCGATGTGGTCCTCGTGGCCGTGCGTCAGCACGACGCCGACGATGTCATCGAGGCGGTGCCTGATCGGCTCGAAGTCGGGAAGGATCAGGTCGACGCCTGGCTGGTGCTCCTCGGGGAAGAGCACACCGCAGTCGACGATGAGGATCTTGCCGTCGAACTCGAAGATGGTCATGTTGCGACCGATCTCGCCGAGACCGCCGAGCGGCGTGACGCGCAGGGTCCCCTCGTCGAGTGCGGCAGGATCTGCGATGGGGATGGACATGCTGTCTCCTCAGTCGGACACTGTGCGCGTCCGTTCGTTCATGGCGACGCGGGTCAGCGCGTCGTGCCGTGCACCTTGGGCAGGGCGCCGCCCGCAGCCGCGTTGCGGTCGGGGCGGAAGTTCGAGAAGTCTGCGCCCGGCACGTCCGTGACGAGAGCGAGCTCGTCCTCGATGAGGGCGGCCTCCCACTCCTCCGGACCGACCAGGGGCAGACGGACGCGCGGGCTCGAGATGCGGCCGAGTCCGTGCAGGATGTACTTCGCCGCCACTGTGCCGGGCACATGCGTCATCGCGGCGCGCACGAGCGGCTCGAGGCGCTTGTGCTCTGCGGTCGCCGTGGCGAGGTCGCCGCGGTTCACCGCGTCGACGATGGTGCGGTACGGGGTGGAGGTGATGTTCGCGGTGACGCCGATGAGGCCCGTCGCGCCGATCGCGAGGTGCGGGAGCACGTTCGCGTCATCGCCCGAGAAGTACATCAGGTCGGTCTGGTTGAGCACCCTGCTGACCTCGGAGAAGTCGCCCTTGGCGTCTTTCACGGCGAGGATGTTGGGGTGCTTCGCGAGGCGCAGGATCGTCTCGTACTTGATGGGCACGCCGGTGCGGCCGGGGATGTCGTAGAGGATCACCGGCAGGTCGGTGGCGTCGGCGACGAGCCGGAAGTGCGTGAGGATGCCCGCCTGGGTCGGCTTGTTGTAGTACGGCGTGACGATCATGATGCCGTCGGCGCCGGCCTTCTCGCTGGCCTTGTACAGCTCGATCGCGTGCGCGGTCTCGTTGGACCCGCCGCCGGTGATGATCTTCGCGCGTCCCGCCGACACGGACTTGCCGACCTCGACGAGCTTGAGCTTCTCAGGGTCGGTCAGAGTGGAGGTCTCGCCGGTCGTTCCCGTCACGACGATGCCGTCAGCACCCGCGGTGATGACGTCATCCATGTGCTTCTCGACGGCGGGCCAGTCGACTTCGCCGTCGGCCGTCATCGGAGTGACGAGCGCGACGAGAACCTGTCCGAAGGGGTTGCCCGAGTGCGTCATGCCTCCAGCGTATCGGTTCGGATGCCGCTCACGCTGACGAACGAGCCCGGATGACGTCGCCTCGGGCGATGTCGAGCTTCCCTCGGAGCAGGAGCCCTGCCATCGTCCCGACGGTCGCCTCGTTCGCCTTCTTGCGGAACATCTCGATGCCGGTGATCTCCGAGACCGCGACCTCGGACGCGCCGCGGTGCACGGTCACCGCGTCACCGACATGTAGCACGCCTGACGAGACCGTGCCGGTGGCGACCTGTCCGCGGCCGGTGATGGTGAAGACGTCCTCCACCGCGAACTCCGCCACAGATCCCGCTGCGGAGAACGACGGCCGTGCGGCATCCGCTGACGTGCCGTTCGCCAGCCCGGCCAGACGGGCGGCCTCCGCGTCGTTGTACCGCCGCAGCATCTCGTTCGCGTCCTGGGGATCGCGCTTCCTCCCGAACCAGCCCATGAGTCGATCCTAGGCAGACCGGGCGCCTAGGCTCGTCCCATGGTCTGGGAGACGCACGAATCGACGACGGTCTACGCGAACAGCTGGATCTCGGTCAGGGAGGACCGGGTCACGGGTCCTGCGGGCGACGGCATCTACGGCGTGGTGACGATGAGGAATCCCGCCGTGTTCGTGGTGGCCGTCGACGACGAGGACCGCATCTGCCTGGTCACGCTCGACCGGTACACCACCGGAACATCGATCGAGGTCCCCGCGGGCGGCAGCGACGGCGAGGATCCGCTGGTCGCCGCACGCCGGGAGCTCCTCGAGGAGACGGGGCTCGAGGCGTCGGAGTGGACCGCGATCGGCACCATGAACGCCCTGAACGGCATCGCGGATGCGCCGGAGCACGTGTTCCTCGCCCGTGGCCTCCGGCGTGCGGCCGATGACCCGATGCACAGTCAGGCCGAGGAGGGCATCGCAGCCGTCACGCGGGTTCCGTTCACGGAGGTGCTGTCGATGATCGCGGACGGACGCATCACCGATGGCGAGACGGTCGCCGCGATCGCGTACGCCGGGATCCGCCTCGGACGCTTCCGCTGATCCCCGTCCTCAGACCCGTCCTCGGCGCGCGACACCCGAGGTGAGCCCACGCGGGAGGATGCGCGTCAGAGCGACGACGGCCTTGTAGCGCAGGGACGGGATCGAGACCGCCCTGCCGCGCGCCGCGTCGCGCAGACCCGCGCGCACGACATCGGGAGCCTGCAGCCACAGGATGCTCGGCACGCCCTCGTGCCCCTGTTCGAGTCCCATGCGCTCGTGGAAGGTCGTGTGCACGAATCCCGGGCACAGGGCCGTCACGGTCACTCCGTCGCGTGCGTACTCCGCGTTCGCCCAGCGGCTGAAGCCGATCAGCCAGCTCTTGCACGCCGAGTAGGTGGAACGGGAGATGAAGCCGGCGACCGAGGCGACGTTGATGATCCTGCCGCCGCGACCGCGCATCGTCTGCAGGGCGGCGTGCATGAGGCGCATGGAGGCCTCGACGTGCACACGGAGATGGCGCACCTCGTCGGCGATGTCGTTGTCGGCGAACTGCAGCGGAAGGCCGAAGCCGGCGTTGTTGACGAGCAGATCGACGGGGTCCGCAGTGTCGACAAGCCGGGCGGCCACCCGCTCGACGTCCCCCTCGACGGCGAGGTCAGCGGGGAGCACCTCGACGGCGACGCCGTGCGCTCCTCGCAGCTCGGTCGCGAACTCCTCGAGGGCGTCGACGGAACGCGCGACCAGGATCAGGTCGGCACGACGACGGGCCAGCTGGCGGGCGAACTCGGCGCCAAGGCCGGCGCTGGCTCCGGTGATCAGTGCGGTGGGCATCTCAGCGCTCGTATCCGAGGAAGCGGTAGCGGATGCCGGTGCGGGAGGTCTGCCACTCCCCCTCGTCGACGAGACGCCACCCCGCCTTCGACGGAGCGTAGGCGTCGCCCGCGACGTCGACGTCGAGTTCCGTCACCTCGAGACGGTCGGCATCCGCCGACACCTGGCGGAAGATCTCGGCGCCGCCGATGACCCATACCCGCTCCTGGCCGCGGACCGCCTCGGCGACGGTGGCTGCTCGCCGCGCACCCTCCCCCGCCCAGTCCTGCTGTCGCGTGATGACGATGTTCTCGCGCCCGGGAAGCGGACGGAACCGCTCCGGCAGCGAATCCCAGGTCTTGCGGCCCATCACGACGGGCGCGCCGAGCGTCACGTCCTTGAAGTGCGCGAGGTCCTCGGGAACATGCCACGGCATCCCCCCCTCGGCGCCGATGACGCCTCCGTGCGCCTCCGCCCAGATCAGGCCCACCCACGTCATACGGCCACCGCCGCGCGGATCGGAGCGTGGTGCTGGTAGTCCTCGACGACGAAGTCCTCGTATCGGTAATCGAGGATCGACTCGGGCGTCCGCGCGAAGCGGAGCGTCGGATAGGGATACGCCTCGCGCGAGAGCTGCTCGCGCACCTGCTCGACGTGGTTGTCGTAGATGTGGCAGTCGCCACCGGTCCAGACGAAGTCGCCGGGCTCGAGGCCGACCTGCTGCGCGACCATCAGCGTGAGGAGCGCGTAGGAGGCGATGTTGAACGGGACTCCGAGGAAGAGATCGGCGCTGCGCTGATACAGCTGGCACGACAGCTTGCCGTCGGCGACGTAGAACTGGAACAGGGCGTGGCATGGAGCCAGCGCCATGTCGGGGATGTCGGCGGGGTTCCAGGCCGACACGATGAGCCGACGCGAGTCAGGGGTGGCCCTGATCTGCTCGATCACCTCGGACAGCTGGTCGATGCTCTCGCCGTCCGGCGTCGGCCACGAGCGCCACTGCACTCCATAGACAGGACCGAGGTCGCCCTCGGCATCCGCCCATTCGTCCCAGATGGTGACGCCGTTCTCCTGCAGCCATCGCACGTTCGAGTCGCCGCGCAGGAACCAGAGCAGTTCGTAGGCGATGGACTTGAAGTGCACGCGCTTCGTGGTGATGAGCGGGAAGCCCTTCGCGAGGTCGAAGCGGATCTGCCGTCCGAACACGCTCGTCGTGCCGGTTCCGGTGCGATCCGACTTGTGCGTGCCGGTCTCCAGCACGTCGCGGAGCAGGTCTTCGTACGGCGTCAGGACGGCTTCGCTCATGACAGCCAGACTACCGTCCCCACGCGGAACGAGCTCGGGCGTCTTACTCCGAAACATCGACCCTGTCGGGGGCGGGACGGACGTACGCTCTTCGCATGTCGCCACTGCTCGCCCTCGCGATCGCGGGAGTCCTCCTCGTGGTCGCCGTGCTCGTCGGAGTGGTCCTGCGCGTGCTCGACGGGCGCCGGAGAGGGGGCGGACATCTGCGATTCGACCCCGCGGATGCCGCCGCAGAGCTGGGCGCCAAGGCCACGCTCGTGCAGTTCAGCACGGAGATGTGCGCGCGGTGCCCGCAGGTCAGGCGGATGCTCAGCACGATCGCCACGCAGGACGACGGGCTCGCTCACATCGAGGTCGACCTGACCCATCGCCCCGACCTGTCCACCCGCTACCGGGTGCTGCAGACGCCGACGACGTTCCTCGTCGACGGCTCGGGAGCCGTCCGCGCACGATTCAACGGCGTACCGCACCGGCACGCCCTCACCGAAGCCCTCGCCGCCGTCTGAGGCGCAGTCTGGAGTCCCCCATGTCCACTCCCGCCGGCATCGACCCCCGCGGCCCCCGCTTCGCCGCGACGATCACGACCGTGCTGCTGCTCGCGGCCACGTTCCTCGGACTCATCGGGATATCCACCGCCCGGGCGACCACCGCGACCTTCGGCTGGTTCGCCTATCAGCCGCTGGCGGACGCGACGTTCCCCTCGGACGGGTGGGCGCTCTCATCCGCGTCTCTCGTGCAGCGTGCTCTCGACCCCGCGTTCCTGCTCACGCTCGTGATCGCCCTCCTCTTCCTGTGGAGCGTCGTGTCGCCGTCGACCGCCCCCTGGGGCGTTCTCTTCCGCAGGGCCGTGCGCCCTCGCCTCGCTCCCCCGACCGAGCTCGAAGACCCGCGCCCTCCGCGATTCGCTCAGGGAGTGGGTCTCTTCGTGGTCACGATCGGACTCGTGCTCCACCTGCTCGGCGTGCCGTGGGCCCTCCCCATCGCGACGGCCGCCGCCTTCGTCGCCGCCTTCCTGAACGCCGCGTTCGGACTCTGCCTGGGCTGCCAGCTCTACCTGCTGCTCCAGCGCGCAGGACTCGTCGGCAGGGCCGCCTCCCCCGCCTGAGCGCGCTGTTCCGCAGGGTCGCCCCGGTAGGTAGGCTGGCCGGGACGCGACGCTGCCGCTCGGGCAGTGCGAGAACCGGAGGTCACCATGCCCGTCACCAGCGAAGCCACCAGCACCTGGACCGGATCGCTCATGGAAGGCTCGGGCACCGTCGCGTTCTCGTCGTCGAACCTGGGCACCTTCCCGATCGACTGGAAGGCCCGCAGCGAAGGCAGCGACACCACCACCACGCCGGAGGAGCTCATCGCGGCCGCCCATGCGTCCTGCTTCAGCATGGCGCTCTCGCACGCCCTCGCCGAGAACGGCACCCCGCCGGAGCGCGTGAACACGAGCGCATCGGTCACCTTCAAGCCCGGCACCGGCATCACCGGCAGCCACCTCAACGTGAACGCCTCCGTGCCGGGGCTCACCCCCGAGCAGTTCCAGGAGATCGCCGAGGGCGCCAAGGTCGGCTGCCCCGTCTCTCAGGCGCTCGCGGGCATCGAGATCACCCTCGAGGCGACGCTCGCCTGATCAGGCGCGTTCGAGGCGGATCGCCTCGCGGATGCTGGCCCGGGCGTCCTTGCGGCGCCCGGCGGCATCCTGCACCACACCGAGCCGATAGCGTGCACGCCAGTCGTCCGGCGCCTCCTCGGCGGCCGCGGTGTACTTCGCGATCATCGGCTCCACGTCCTCGCGGGGCAGACGTCCGCTCGCGCTGACCTCGCCCTCCGCCTCCGGCATCCCGCCCTCGGCGTCGAGCGCACGACCCAGCCGATCAGCGGCGAACCCGAAGCGCGTCTCGCGATAGAGCGCCCATGCGCCGATCAGCGGCATCACCAGGAGCGCAACGCCGATCGCGATGGCGATGGGCTCGCCCGTCGTCAGCATGACGATGGCGCGCTGCCCCACGACGACGAGATACAGCGCCAGGCAGGCGCCCATCACGGCGACGCCGATGCGCGACATCATGATCGGATGCCGATGTCGATCATGTTCTCCAGCCCCACGACCACGCCGGTCGCGGTCAACGCATGCGGCACGGCCAGGCGGATGCCGGGGGCGTAGGCGAGAGCGGAGTCGACGGTGTCGTGCGTGAACGTCAGCGACTCCCCCGGTCCGGAGAGGATGACCTCCTGCTTCGCGATGACCCCGGGGCGCCGCAGCGAGTGGATCGGCACACTGCCGACCTGCTGGCCCCGGGCGCGCTGGTCGGCGTGCGGGGCGCTCACCGGCCCCTGCTCCGCACGCGCAGCGGCGATCAGCTCCGCCGTGCGCACGGCGGTGCCACTGGGGGAATCGATCTTCGAGGCGTGGTGAGCCTCGATGATCTCGGCAGAGCCGAAGAACGGGGCGGCCGCCGCGGCGAGAGCCGAGCCCAGCACCGACCCCAGCGAGAAGTTCGGGATGAACACGGTGCCCGTCCCCGCGGCCTCGACGAGCGGACGGACGAGAGCGATGCGCTCCGCCGACCAGCCGGAGGTGGCGACGAGCACGTTGATGCCGCGTTCGACCGCTGCGCGCACGACGTCGATGCTGATCTGGGGCGTCGTCGCGTCGATGACGAGATCGACGCCGTCCATCTCCGAGAGGTCGCTCGACGACGTCAGCACGCGGCTCACCTCGATCCCGTCGAGCTCGTCGATCACCGCGTGGATGATCTTCCCGAGCTTTCCGGTTCCGCCGACGAGTGCAACGTGCTGGGTCATGGGTCCAGTCTATTTCGGGTGGAGCAGCGCCCGGTCCGCAGCGGAATCCGCCCGCAGTTCGCGTCTCCTGCTCAGACGGGCATGCCGTCGGGGATGCCCGTGCGGAGCTCCACCGGGAGGTGCCCGGTGTCGTTGTGCGTGAGGAGCGTCCAGGGACGCCCCTGCTTCTGAGCGATCACGGTGAGCCCGCAGTGGGCCTGGTTGAGGGTCATCCAGCGCCACTCGGGCGCGCCCAGCACCTCCCGGACGAACCAGGAGATCACGAAGTTGTGCGTGATGAGCACCTCGTGCACGTCACCGGTCTTGCGCACGAGGAACTCGTTGACCGCGTCTGCCATCTGCGCACCGCCCGCCTCGATCTCCGCCTCGGTGACCGAGCCGAAGAAGGGCTCGAACGCCGCAGGCGTCTCCTCCGTCATGCCGGTGGGTACGCAGTCGAAGAGCAGCGCCGTCGGCTCGGGGTCGACGGACGGGAGGCGCTCGGCGACCGCACGCGCCGTCTCGTTCGCCCGCAGCAGCGGCGAATGCCACACCGCGTCGAGAGGGAGCCCGGAGAGGCGGTCGGCGATCAGCTCCGCCTGACGCTGCCCCCTGGGCGAGAGGGGTCCGTCGGCGAGGCCGTGCTCGGCATCCTGATGTTCACCGTGTCTGACCAGATATATGTAGTGCGTCACAACTCGCTCGCTTCATCGCCAGCATCTGCCGGGCTTCACTCCACCATATGCCAGGTATGTGACGGTCGCGTGACGACGCTCAGTTGCCCGCTCGAGTGAGGTCGGCGACCTGCGCGCGGGACAGCGTGACCCCTGCGCCCTGCATGAGCTCGTCGACGTGATCGGTCGCGAAGGTGTTCACGATCGGCGCCGCGATGGTGCGCTGAGCGAGCAGCCAGGCGATCGAGACGGCGGCGACGGGCACCGACAGCTCGGTCGCGACCTGGTCGAGCGCCCGCAGGATCTTGATGCCCCGACGGTTGAGGTGGCTCCTCAGCTGCTCGCCCCGAACCCCCTGGGATGCGAGCGCCTTGCTGCGGTGGCGACCGGACAGGAAGCCGTGCTCCAGCGCGTGCGACGGCGTGACCGCCAGGTTCTGCGCGCCGGCGACCAGACGCAGGTCGCCCTCGAACGGCTGACGGCGGACGAGGTTGTACGGCGCATCGATGACCTCGATGCGCGGATAGCCCGCGGAGGCGAGGATGCGCGCTTCGACGAGGCGCTCCGGCGAGAAGCCGAAGGCGCCGACCGAACCGATCTTCCCGGCCTCGACGAGCCACTCCACCGTGGCGAGCGTGTCTTCGAGGTTGGTCGTGACGTCGAGCGTGGCGTCGAGGTACAGCACGTCGATGCGCTCGACGCCGAGTCGCGTGAGCGAACCCTCCACGGCGCGCACCAGGTTCACCGAACCGAGGCCGGGGTTGTCGGCGTGAGCGCCGATGCGGACGCTCAGCAGGGTGCGGTCGCGGAGCCCGCGAGAACGCAGCCACTGGCCGATGATGTGCTCGCTGCGACCGCCGGAGAACCCGTCGGCGGTGTGGATCGCGTTGCCGCCGAACTCGATGTAGCGGTCGAGGATGCCGTGGCTGGTCTCGAGATCGACGTTCCAGCCGAACTCGGCGGCTCCGAGCATGAGGGGGAACGTCTCGAAGCCCGTCTCGCCGAGCGAGACGCGAATGTTCTCGCCGACGCCTGGGCCGACGATCGGAATGGGCGCGGACGGGTGCTCAGCGGTCTCGTGCTGTGCACGCTCGACCGGCGCCCCTGCGCCTACGCTGAACAACCGCATACTTTCACCCCCGCGTCGATCGGTGCGTTCCGACCTGCGTCACTGCTTGTGTGTGCACCCCCCGGTGCGTACTTCGAGGGTAAGCGACATCTGGGAACGGGCCGTCCATTCCGGCGAACGCCGCGGAAACTTCCCGTAACGTTTTGGTCACATCGAATACGACGGAACCCGGCCCCTCCACGGAGGAGGAGCCGGGTTCCGTGCGAGCATCGATGCTTACTCGGCGGCGGTGTCCTCCGCAGGAGCCGCGTCGGCCGCCGGAGCGTCGTCGAGGACGGGCTCGAGCGACAGCTTGCCGCGGTCGTCGATCTTCGTGATCTTCACGAGGATCTTCTGGCCGACGGACAGGACGTCCTCGACGTTCTCGACGCGCTTGCCACCGGCGAGCTTGCGCACCTCGGTGACGTGCAGCAGGCCATCCTTGCCCGGGAGCAGCGAGATGAAGGCGCCGAAGGTGGCGATCTTCACGACGGTTCCGAGGAACTGCTCGCCGACCTCGGGGTTGGTCGGGTTGGCGATCGCGTTGACCTGGGCGCGGGCGGCCTCGGCCGAGGGGCCGTCGGTCGCGCCGATGTAGACGGTGCCGTCCTCCTCGATGGAGATCTGAGCGCCGGTCTCGTCCTGGATCGCATTGATCGTCTTGCCCTTCGGGCCGATCAGCTCGCCGATCTTGTCGACCGGGATCTGGACGCTGATGACGCGAGGCGCGGTCGGCGCCATCTCGTCGGGAGCGTCGATCGCGGCGTTCAGGACGTTGAGGATCGTCAGACGGGCCTCGCGGGCCTGGGTCAGCGCGCCCGCGAGCACCGACGACGGGATGCCGTCGAGCTTCGTGTCGAGCTGGATCGCCGTGACGAACTCGCTCGTGCCGGCGACCTTGAAGTCCATGTCGCCGAGAGCATCCTCAGCACCAAGGATGTCGGTCAGCGCCGCGTAGCGGGTCTCGCCGTCGACCTCGTCGGAGACGAGGCCCATCGCGATGCCGGCGACGGGGGCGCGCAGCGGCACACCCGCGTTCAGCAGCGACAGGGTGGACGCGCAGACGGAGCCCATCGAGGTCGAGCCGTTGGAGCTGAGCGCCTCGGAGACCTGACGGATCGCGTAGGGGAACTCCTCGCGGCTCGGCAGCACCGGCACGAGTGCGCGCTCGGCGAGGAAGCCGTGCCCGATCTCGCGACGCTTCGGCGACCCCACGCGGCCGGTCTCACCGGTCGAGTAGGGCGGGAAGTTGTAGTGGTGCATGTAGCGCTTGCTCGTCGTCGGGGACAGCGAGTCGATCTGCTGCTCCATCTTGAGCATGTTCAGCGTGGTGACGCCCAGGATCTGGGTCTCACCGCGCTGGAAGATCGCGGAGCCGTGGACGCGCGGGATGACCTGCACCTCGGCGTCGAGCGGACGGATGTCCGCCAGGCCGCGACCGTCGATGCGGACGCTCTCGGTCAGGATGCGACCGCGGACGATCTTCTTCGTGACCGACTTGTAGGCGGCGGAGAACTCGCCCAGTGCCGACTCGGGCAGCGTGCCCGCCTCGACCGCTGCGGTGAGCTCGGCCTTGACGCGGTCCTTGATCGCGTCGTCGGCGTTCTGGCGCTCGACCTTGTCGGCGATCTGGTACACGTCGGTGAGTTCGGCGAACGCGCGCTCGGAGACGAAGTCGAGGACCTCGTCGGCGTACGGCGGGAAGACCGGGTACACGCCCGGCTCCTTCGACGCCGTGGCGGCGAGCTCGGCCTGAGCCTTGACGAGCTGGGCGATGAACGGCTTCGAGGCCTCGAGGCCCTGGGCCACGATCTCCTCGTTCGGCTTGGTGGCGCCGGCCTTGATGAGGTTCCAGCTGCCCTCGGTGGCCTCAGCCTCGACCATCATGATGGCGACGTCTTCCGTGCCATCGGACTTGGTGACGACACGACCGGCGACGATCAGATCGAACACGGCCTCGGACACCTGCTCGGCGGTCGGGAACGCGACCCACTGGTCGGCGTGCTCGCCGTGACCCGGGATGAACGCGAGGCGCACACCGGCGACGGGGCCGGAGAACGGCAGACCCGAGATCTGGGTCGACGCGGAGGCCGCGTTGATCGCCAGAGCGTCGTAGAACTCTCCGGGAGCGATCGACAGGACGGTGATGACGATCTGGACCTCGTTGCGCAGGCCGTCGACGAACGACGGACGCAGCGGGCGGTCGATCAGACGGCAGACCAGGATCGCCTCGGTGGAGGGGCGGCCCTCGCGACGGAAGAACGAGCCGGGGATCTTGCCGGCGGCGTAGGAGCGCTCCTCGACGTCGACCGTCAGCGGGAAGAAGTCGAAGCCCTCGCGCGGGTGCTTGCCTGCGCTGGTGGCCGAGAGGAGCATGGTCTCGCCGTCGAGGTACGCGGCGACTGCGCCCTGAGCCTGCTGCGCGAGGCGGCCGGTCTCGAAGCGGATGGTGCGGGTGCCGAAGCGGCCGTTGTCGAGAACGGCCTCGGTGGCGGTGATTTCAGGACCTTCCAAGAGGTCTCTCCTTCTTTGTTTAGACTCGCGAATCCGTATGACGCGCGAGCGTGTTCATGAAGGAGCGGAAGGGCAGGGTTCGGGCGCGCGGGCACTCCCGCGAATGTCGCCTGCGCTGGCCACCAGTAGAAAGCCACCCGACGATCGCCGAGGAACCCACCACAGGGGACCAGCTTCTCCGCCGATCGCTCCATGAGTCGATATGAAGTTGTGGGGTTGACACACGTCAACTCCTCCACCCTACCAGCGAGGGGCGGATTCCGACGTGGCGCCGGGGGCATCGCGGATCGGACACTCCCCGGTCATCGACCGTTCAGCCGGCGGACGCCGCGGCGTGGCCGGCATCCGCTGGTCTGTACCCATGCGCATGTCAGTGATCGGCTGCGGGTACCTCGGTGCCGTGCACGCCGCGGCGATGGCCTCGATCGGACACGACGTCATCGGCATCGACGTCGACGAGCGGAAGATCTCCTCTCTCTCCGACGGCGTCGCCCCCTTCTTCGAGCCGCAGCTGACCGAGCTGCTGCAGGAGGGACTCGCGTCAGGGCGCCTGCACTTCAGCGCGCGCATGGCGGATGCCGCAGGCTCCGCCGTGCACTTCCTCGCCGTCGGCACCCCACAGGTCGCGGGTGGGCAGGCCGCCGACCTGCGGTTCGTGGATGCCGCGGTCGACTCGCTCCTCCCGCACCTCCGACCCGGGGACGTGCTCGCCGGCAAATCCACCGTCCCCGTCGGCACCGCGACCCGCCTCGCCGCGAAGGTCGCGGAGACCGGGGCCACCGTGGTGTGGAATCCGGAGTTCCTGCGCGAGGGATGGGCCGTGCACGACACCATCTCGCCCGACCGCATCGTGGCGGGAGTGCCGGACGGCGCAGACGGGGAGAGCGCCGCCGATCTGCTCCGGGAGGTGTACCGCCCCGCCGTGGATGCCGGGACGCCGTTCCTCGTGACGGATCTCGCCACCGCCGAGCTGGTCAAGGGAGCCGCCAACGCGTTCCTCGCCACGAAGATCTCCTTCATCAACGCGATGGCGGAGATCGCGGAGGCCGCCGGCGCGGATGTGGCGCTTCTCGCCGACGCCCTCGGCCACGACACGCGGATCGGGCGACGCTACCTCGGCTCGGGCATCGGGTTCGGCGGCGGCTGCCTGCCCAAGGACATCAGGGCCTTCGCCGCACGCGCGGAGGAGCTGGGCCGCCGCGAGGCCGTGGGCTTCCTGCACGAGGTGGACGCGATCAATCTGCGGCGGCGCGAGCGCGCCGTCCGTCTCGTGGTCGATGCGCTGGGCGGGCTCGTGTTCGGCGCCCGCATCGCCGTGCTCGGAGCGGCCTTCAAGCCGTTCAGCGACGACATCCGCGATTCCCCTGCCCTCGACGTCGCCATACGGCTGCGGGGTCTCGGCGCGGACGTGATCGTCACCGACCCCGCCGCGACCGAGAACGCCGCCGCGGTGCATCCGCAGCTCTCCTACACGCGGGAGAGGGACGAGGCTCTTCGAGACGCCGATGCGGTCGTCATCGTGACCGAATGGGACGAGTACCGCCGCGATCTCACTCCTGAACACGCCGGTGCGCTGGTCTCGAAGCGCATCGTCATCGACGGTCGCAACTGCCTCGACTCGGCCGCATGGCGTGCCGCCGGGTGGACGTACCACGGCATGGGCCGCCGCTAGCGAGAAAGCCCCTGCCCCGCGAGCACGTGCCGCGGGGTACAGGTCAGCGCACCTCCACCGCGCTCTGCACCGACGAGCGTCCGAGGTACACGTAGTCGTCGTGCTTCGCCGACCTGCCGTCTCCCGCGGCGCGTCCGTGAAGCCGACGCCAGACCCAGGGCAGCGCGTGGCGGCGCCACCAGACCCCTGCACCGATCGGCTCGTGCTCGTGCAGAGCGGCGTCCAGCGTTCCGAGCGCCTCCGCGTGCGGCACGCCGAGCACCTCACCGGCGCGGTACGCGAGGAACCGGTGCCCTCTGCTGCTGAGGTGCACGAGGTCCTCCCCCCAGTTGGGCCGGTCTCGCAGCGACGGATGCAGATCGGTGTCGATGAGGATCGCGCCCGTGCGCGCGGCGACTCCGCTCAGCGCGGTCGCGAAGGCGGCGAACCGTCGCGTGTAGATCGCCGCCGCGCGGCGTCCGGGGAGGAAGGGGGTGACGAGCACCACGTCCGCGCCGCACGCTCTGAGGCGCTCCACCGCGTCCTCGACCCGTCGTGCAAGGCCAGGGACGTCGACGTTCGGCTTCACCAGGTCGTTCGCCCCGACGAGGATCGACACGAGGTCTGGGCGGAGCTGCAGCGCTCGCTCCAGCTGGGGGCCGCACACGTCCGACACCCGCTTCGAGCGGATCGCGAGGTTCGCGTAGTGCAGTCCTCCGCGGGCCGCGAGCAGCAGCGCGAGGCGATCCGCCCAGCCCCGCAGTGCGCCGTCCGGCGCCGGATCGCACAGCCCCTCGGTCAGGGAGTCGCCGAGGGCGACGTAGCGCCGCCAGCGCGTCTGCGGGGCCGGCGTCGACCGCTCCGGCCTGACCACGCGGCGAGCGCGCAGGCCGCGGTCCACTGCCCCCAGGAGCATCGCGTCGTCGAAGTGCGAAAGCAGCTGGTCGCATACGCCGGCCCAGCTGCGCCCCTGTACGGCCTCGTGCCCGGCTTCCCCGAAGGCTCTGCGCTTGCGGACGTCGCCGGCGAGATCGGCCACGCGCATCCGCAGATCGTCGAGGTCGCCGGGTCGGTAGAGCCATCCGTCGATGCCCATGCGCACGAGGTCGAGGGGGCCGCCGCGCCCCGTGGCGACGACGGGGACGCCGCTCGCGTGGGCCTCCTGAAGGGTCTGCCCGAACGTCTCGCTCTCCCCCGGGTGCACGAAGACGTCGAACGAGGCCAGCGCCGCGGCGAGCGCATCGCCGTCGAGATGGCCGAGGAACAGCGCCTCGGGAAGGAGAGCCTCCAGCCGCTGTCTGCTCGGACCGTCGCCGACGACCACCAGTCGGGTGCCGGGGATCCCGCGCAGCGCGACGAGGTCCTCGACCTGCTTCTCCGGGGCGAGCCTGCCGACGTAGCCGATCACGGTCTCCGCACCCCAGGACCCCCGCAGGGCGGGGTCGCGTCGCAGCGGCTGGAAGCGCTCGGCATCCACCCCTCTCCCCCATCGCCGTACCCTGTCGACGCCGAGCCTCGCGAGCTGATGGGCGGAATCCGCCGATGGCGCGAGCGTGAGCGTGGCCCTGCGATGCAGCCGTGCGATGTGCGTCTGCGCGATGCCGGTGGTGGCGGCGATGCGGTAGCGCTCCGTGTACGCGGCGACATCGGTCTGGTAGGCGGCGACCGAGGCGATGCCCAGACGCTCGGCCGCGAGCACTCCGCGCCACCCCAGGGCGAACGGCGAGGCCAGATGCACGACGTCCGGCTGGAACCGGCGCAGGGATGCCGCGACGCGGTGCGCCGGGGACGTGCCCACCCTGACGTTGCGATAGCCGGGCAGCGGGAGGCTGGGGATCGACTCGACGATCGCTCCGTGCACGGAGTCGGGGATGCCGACGGCATCCGGTGCGATCACGTGCGCCTCATGGCCCGTGCGCTCGAGGTGCCTCAGGATCTGCAGCACGGATCCGGTGACACCGTTCATGTGCGGAAGGAAGGACTCTGTCACGATCGCGACTCTCACACGCTCAGGATGCCGTCGTCTCGAGGGCCTCGGCGCCCGAAACAGCTCTGGGCACCAGATGTTCACCGGATGCTGGAGCGCCCGTCACCGGCTATCCCGCCGTTGGTTGCCGTTCACCTGAGCCGCGCACTCTGGAGCCGTGCCGCTCGATCTGCTCTCCACCCCGTGGGCCCTCGCCGTGATGAGCCTCCTCGTCCTGGGCGATGCCTTCTTCGTGGTGATCCCCGGGGAGATCGCCGTCACCGCGCTCGGTGCGATCTCCGCGTCGTCCGGCACCCCTCCCCTCTGGGCGGTGATCGGCTGCGCGGGCATCGCCGCCGCGGCCGGAGACGCCGCCTGCTATCTGATCGGGCGCACGGTCGGCACGGAGCGCTGGCGGTGGATGCGCGCCGCCAGGGTGCAGCAGGCTCTCGCGTGGGCTCGGCGCCGGCTCGACACGGGAACGGCCACGGTGCTCTTCACGGCGAGGTTCGTGCCCTTCGCCCGACTCGCGATCAATCTCGTGGCCGGAGCCTCGCGCATCCACCCTCCCCGCTACCTGGCCCTCGTCTTCCTCGCCGCACTGGGGTGGGCCGCCTATCAGGCCTCGGTCGGGGCGATCGTGGCCACGCTGATCCCCGGCGGCCCCGTGGCGGCGGTGCTCGTCTCGATCGTCGTCGCGGTCGGTCTCGGCGCGGCGATCGACCTGTCGACCCGCAGACTGCGGAAGTGAACAGCCGACCGGCGGGGGCGTGCCCTAGGCTGGCGGACATGAGCACCGAAGAAGGCGCGTCCTCGACCGAGGACATGAAGCGCAAGTTCAAGGAAGCGCTCGAGAAGAAGAACGCGCACCACCGGCAGGGCGAGGCCCACCTCGACGGCGACTCCGCCGTCCATGGCGCGCCCGCCCCGCAGACGCGGCGCGAGTTCCGACGCAAGAGCGGTTGACCACACGGATGCGGGAACCGGCTTCCACCGGCTCCCGCATCCCTCACAGGCCGCTCAGCCCTGGGAGGCGCGTGCTCTCGCTCTCTCCTCCTTCGCCGACATCTCGGCCACGGCGGCATCGTTGAGCTCGGTCAGATCGGCGGCCTGAGGTGCGGGAGCATCTCCGTGAGCGTCCACTCCGTCGAGCACCGACTCATCGAACGGCAGCTCGCCGCCGAGCACCTGCCGCACACGATCGCGATCGATCTGGCGGGTCCAGGTGCCGATGAGGAGCGTCGCGACCGCGTTGCCCGTGAAGTTCGTCAGCGCGCGTCCCTCCGACATGAACCGGTCGATCCCGACGATCACGCCCACGCCGTCGACGAGGTCGGGACGGTAGGCCTGCAGTCCTCCGGCGAGAGTCGCGAGGCCGGCCCCGGTGACGCCCGCGGCCCCCTTGCTCGCGATGATCATGAACACCAGGAGGCCGATCTGCTCGCCGATCGACATCGGCTGTCCCATACCCGTGGCGATGAACAGCGACGCCATCGTCAGGTAGATCGCCGTGCCGTCGAGGTTGAACGAGTAGCCGGTGGGGACGGTGATGCCGACGACCGGCTTGGAGACGCCGACGTGCTCCATCTTGGCGATGAGGCGGGGCAGCGCGGACTCCGAGGACGAGGTGCCGACGATCAGCAGGTACTCCCGAGCCAGGTACTTCATCAGGCTGAAGATGTTGACCCTCGTCACAGCCCACAGCAGAGCACCGAGGACGACGACGATGAACACGATGCATGTGATGTAGAACGCCACCATCAGCACGCCGAGGCTCCAGATCGCCGCGATCCCCGTCTTGCCGACGACGGCGGCGATGGCGCCGAACGCGCCGAGCGGGGCGAGCCACAGGATCATCCCGAGGATGCGGAACACCAGCTTCTGCAGCTGCTTGACGGCGTCCATGATGCCGGCACCGCGCTCGCCGAGCCCCTGCAGCGCGAACCCGACCAGGAGAGCGATGAACAGCACCTGGAGCACGCTCTCCCCCGTGAACGCCGCGAAGAAGGTGGGCGGGATGATGCCGAGCACGAACTCCTGAGTCGTCTTCGCCTCGGTCGAGGTGGCGTCGTAGGTCGCCCCCGCCATGTTGAGGCCCTCGCCGGGGTGGATGATGTTGCCGACGACGAGGCCGATGGCCAGGGCGAACGTCGACATCACCAGGAAGTAGGCGAGTGCGAGCCCGCCGATCTTGCCGACGGTGGCGGCCTTCGCGATCGAGCCGATGCCGATCACGATCGTGCAGAAGATGATGGGGGCGATCATCATCTTGATCAGCGAGACGAAGCCCTTGCCGATGGGCTCCAGCGCCTGTGCGAACTCCGGCCAGACGAGTCCGACCACCGCGCCGAGAACGACGGCGATGATCACCGACACATACAGCCAGGTGTGCCGGTCCCAGGCCTGCTTTCCGCGTCGCCAGTGGAATCCCGGCAGTGTGAATCCGGTCGTGATGGCCATGTGTCCTCCTCGGTCATGAACGTCGTCGTGTCATGCGTCTCCCCGCGTCGTCGCGGGGCGTGACATCACCGTCGCCGACTTCACAGACGGGCGCCATTTGTGGTCGTATTGGTCACGACCAGGCCGACGAGGACCGGAGGATGCCGATGACGCAGCGCCGCACGCTCAGCGCCGCCACCCGCGTCTTCCTCGTCCTCATCTCGGCCGCGGCGGTGATCGGCATCCTCGTCGCCGCGTTCCTCGTCGCGGAGACGCAGCGCGCCGTGCAGGCGGAGGCCGAGCGCGCGACCGGGGCCACCGCGGCGGCGATCGCCGCATCCGGTGCGGTGTCGAGCGCCCTCCGAGACGAGGATGCGGACGCGGCGACCGCCGCCCTCGAGCCGTACGCGCTCTCCGTCATCGATTCCGCCGGGCTGGACTTCGTGACGATCATGACGACCGACGGCATCCGCATCACCCATCCCGACCTGTCGCAGATCGGCGGACGCTATCTCGGGACGATCCCCGAGCGGCCGGTCCCGTTCACCGAGACCTTCACCGGCACGCTCGGCCCTTCGGTCCGGACGATCGTCCCCGTGATCGACGCCGACGGCGTGCTGAGGGGCTGGGTCTCCGCGGGGGTGACGACAGAGACGATCTCCGAGACGCTCGTGCGGCGCCTTCCGCTGTCGCTGGCGATCACCCTTCTGCTCGTGGCGATCGGTGCGCTCGGAGCCTGGGCCGCCCGGCGCTTCACCCGGCGCATCGCCGGTGACCTGCCGCCGGGCACGGTCCGCGACGCCGTGTCATCGTACGAGTCGATCCGCACCCTGGGCGAGGCGCTGCGGGCGCAGACGCACGAGCATGGAAACCGGATGCACACCGCTGTCGCGCTGCTGGAGCTGGGGCGCACGGGCGAGGCGATCGACATCCTCACCGAGACCTCCCGGCAGAGTCAGTCGCTGGTCGACCAGGTCACGGCGCGCCGCCACGGGGATCCGGCGGTGGGCGCACTCCTGCTCGGCAAGGCCTCGCAGGCGAAGGAGCGCGGCATCGACTGGAGGGTGCGCATCGAACCGGAGGCGCCGCGGTCGCCCCTGTCGACCGTGGACAGCGTGTCCGTGCTCGGCAACCTCATCGACAACGCGATGGACGCGGCCTCCGCGGCGGAAGACCGATGGGTCGAGGTGTCGCTGAGCACGTCCGACGCCGGTGGGATCGTGCTCGACGTCGCCGACAGCGGCGCAGGAGTGCCGGCAGAGATCAGGGAGAGGATCTTCGAGCACGGCTTCTCCACGAAGCCCGCCGACGCCCAGGGGCGCGGCGTCGGACTCGCTCTCGTCCGCTCGGTCGTGACGGATGCCGGGGGCACCGTGGAGATCCTCGACGATCCGACGACCTTCCGCGTCACGCTCCCCGCCGCAGGCAGGAGAAGGTCGTGATCCGTACGCTGATCGTCGACGACGACGCCCTGACGCTCGAACTGCACCGCACCTACGTGGAGCGCCTGGAGGGTTTCGTCGTCGGCGGCGAGTGCACCGGAGCCCGTGCGGCCCTCGCCGCGGTGCTCGATCAGCCGCCCGCGCGCGCGTTCGATCTCGTGCTCCTGGACATCACGATGCCGGACGGAACGGGTCTGGATGTGCTGCGGACGCTCCGCGCTCGTGCCGCCGCGATCGATGTGATCGCCATCACCGCCGTACGCGACGCGGAGACCGTGCGGCAGATGGCCGCGCTCGGGGTGTTCCAGTACCTGGTCAAGCCCTTCCCGTTCGCGGTGTTCGCCGAACGCCTCACCGCGTACCGGGAGCATCGCGATCAGGCCCGGACGACCGACGGGGAGGCGACCCAGGCGGAGATCGACGCCCTGCTCGGGCGGACGACGGGCAGAATCGCACTCCCGAAAGGGCTGTCCGGCGGCACACTCGACCGTGTCGCCACGATCCTGCGTTCGACCGGCCCGCTGTCGGCGACCGAGGCCGCAGACGCCCTGGGAATGTCGCGCGTCGCCACGCGGCGCTACCTCGAACACCTCGTCGCGGAGGGCGTCGTCGCCAAGGCCGCGCGCTACGGAACGCGCGGGCGCCCGGAGACCGAGTACGCGTGGAGCCGGAACCGGCCCGACATCGGCTGAGCACCGGCGCCATCACCGCACCAGGGCTCGGGGGCGGCGGCGCGCGCTCGGTGTTCCCCGACACCGCGGCGAGCCCCGGCGATCAGCCGTCAGCGATCAGTCGTCAGCCGCGAGGCCGGTCAGCCGCGAGGCCGTCAGACCGCGAGGCCGTCAGCCGCGAGGCTGCGCGTTGAGCCAGTCGGCGAAGGTCACGGTGCCGAGGTCGGCATCCGCATCCGGGAGGATGCTGCCGTCGCGGATCGCACGCCCGAAGGCCCCAGGGAGCGAGAGAGCCGGCATCCAGCCGCTCCTGCCTGCGTGCGCGGCCCAGGAGCGCATCATGTCGACGAGCTGCTCCTCCTGCGGGCCCGCGATGTCCCGCGCCCGCTCCGACGGTCCTGCCTCGGCGAGGTCGACGAGCCGCGTCGCGACCTCCACGATCGCGATCGGCTGCGTGCGCATCCTGAGGGCGAGATGCAGCGGTCCGACTGCCGCAGTGCGATAGGTCTGCGCGGCGAAGTCGTGGAACTGCGTCGCTCTCTGGATCGTCCACGGCACCTGCCCAGAGCGGACCGTCTGCTCCTGAGCGAGCTTTCCGGCGTAATAGCCGTGGGGCGCCCGATCGACGCCGACGATCGACAGCGCGAGATGGTGTCCCACCCCGGAACGGTGTCCTGCCGCGAGGAGGTGCGAGGAGGTCTCGGTGAAGAACTCCGTGGCCGCACGGGCGCTCTGCGTCGAGGTGCTGAGCACGTCGATCACGACGTCCGCGCCGGACAGCGCCTCATCGAGTCCGGCCCCGGAGCGCACATCGACGCCGTTGCCACGGGTGAGGACGCGGACTCGGTGACCACGCTGCTGAGCGATCTTCACGACCTCGGATCCTGCGATGCCTGTTCCGCCTGCGACTGCGATCTCCATGGCTCTCCATCCGAAGCTGGTGGGTGATGTCGGTTACGACGCTACCCCGAGAGCGGGCGACATCAGCGGGGCAGCCGCCCTTCGTGCAGGAGTCCGTTCGGATCGACCTCGGCGCGAAGTGCTCTGAGGCGCTCGATCTCCGCCGGTGTGGCGCAGAGGTCGAGCGTCTGCCCCGGGGTGAGGAACGTCGGGATCGTGCGCCCCGCGGCGGCCGGTGCGAGAAGGTCGCGGAACCCCGCGATGCTGGCATCTCCCGGCTCCCTCGGCGCGCCCGGGAACAGCGGCGAGAGCGCGTGCAGCAGCCAGCCGGCCGATTCGAGCGAGGCCAGTCCGGACCGACGAGGACGCGCGAGAGCCCCTCCGAGCATCCGGATGTCGATGCCGATGATGGGCCACTGCTCCGGCAGCTCACGGAAGGCAAGCAGCTCGTCGATCATGCTGTCGTCGAGGTCCGTGAGCGCCGCGGAGGCGCCCCGACCAGGCGTGGGATCTGTCGGTTCGTTCGACCCCGCAGCGAGAGCGGCGGGCGACGTCGGACCGGACACCTCCCTGCGTACCGTGCCCGCACGGCGGATGCCGTCGATCAGCCCCTCTGCGGCGCCGTCGGTGGACAGCGCCTGCACGGTGAGGAAGCTGCGCCCGCGGATCTCCTCCGGCAGCTGCGGAGCGTCGGGCATCCGCATCGAGTTCATGAAGACGTTGAGCGAGGAGGGCGCGGTCGCGGCGAGGTCGCGCACCGCTCGCATGACTGCCGCGGCATCCGCGACGTCGAAGGTCAGCCCGCTGCCCCACAGGTCAGGGGTGCGGACGAGGTCGATCTCGAGCGCCGTGACGATCCCGACGATGCCGCCGGCGCCGCGCAGCGCCCACATCAGCTCGGGGTCGCTGTCGTCGTCGACGCGCCCGTGCGTGCCGTCCGGGCGCAGGATCCACGCCGCACGGAGACCGTCGGATCCCAGGCCTGCCGTTCGACTGAACCAGGAGTGACCTCCGCCGAGCGTGTAGCCCGCGACCGTGACGACGGGGCTCGTGCCTGCGGGCGCCGACCAGCCGGTGCCCTCCAGGGCATCGACGACGGCTCCCCATCGAACTCCGCTTCCCACGCGGACGACGCCGGCGTCGAGATCGACGTCGAGCGCGTCGAACGCGCCCATCCGGACGATCACGGCGCCCGCGAGGTCTCCGGACGCGCCGTGCCCGCTCGGCTGCACCGCGAGGCGCACGCCGGTGTCTTCGGCCATGCGCAGCAGAGACCGCAGATCGGCGACGTCGACCGGGGCAGCCACGCCTTCTGGCCGCTGCTCGACCGCCAGGTTCCACGGCCGGCGCTGGGCGTCGAAGCCGTCATCGGACGGCAGGACGAGCGCGCCGTTCAAGCCGGCGCGGACGGACTCGAGTGCAGAGGTAAGGGGCATGACGCCACCGTACGATGCCCCACGGACATTGTCGACGGCGCCTGCCCTTGCCGCTCACTCCCCCGCGAGACCGCCCAGCATGTGGCCGAAGGAACGCCCTTCGCCCAGGTAGGTCGCGGGGTCGAACGGGTCGGCCGCCTCGGCCGTGTCCCGAGCGGCGACCGCATCTGCGAGCTCACGTGCGCCCTTCTCCACGCGCTTGGCGAGCGGGGCGACGTCGTCACCCGCACCGCCCCAGTCGCTGGAGGCGGCGAACACGCCGGTGGAGACGGCATCCGCGTGGAGGTAGGCGAACAGCGGACGGATCGCGTAGTCGATCGCGAGGGAATGCCGCGCCGTCCCCGCGTTCGCGCCGATCAGGACCGGCTTCCCCGTCAGCGAATCGGGATCGAGCACGTCGATGAACGACTTGAACAGACCCGAGTAGCTCGTCGAGAAGATCGGCGTCACGGCGATCAGCGCGTCGGCGGACACGACCGTGTTGATCGCCGTCTCCAGCGCCGGCGGGGCGAAGCCAGTGAGCATGTTGTTCGTGATGTCGTGCGCGTAGTCGCGCAGCTCGATCACGTCGATGCTCGCCTCGATGTCGTGAGCGGCGAGCGCCTTCACGGTCTCGGCGGCCAGGCGATCCGCCAGCATCCGCGTGGACGAGGGGTTGGAGAGCCCGGCCGAGACGACGGCGATGCGACGCGTGGTGGTCATCTCACGCCTCCTTCCGGCCGAGGCCGAACGCGGAGCCGGCGGGCGCCGGCGTGTCCTGATAGGGCGAGTCGCCGGTGAGGTTGTCGCCGCGGTTCGCACCGGGGCGCGCCTGGCGGGTCGGGCCGTCGCCGTACACCGCAGTGACGCGCGCGGCGTGGGTCGGGGCGTCGGGCACCGACTCCGGGCGGTCCTTCGCGAGCTCCCTGCGGAGCACGGGGACGACCTCGGAGCCGAGGATGTCGAGCTGCTCGAGCACGGTCTTCAGCGGCAGCCCCGCGTGGTCGATGAGGAAGAGCTGACGCTGGTAGTCGCCGTAGTGCTCGCGCATCGCGGCGTAGCGGTCGATCACTTGCTGCGGCGAGCCGACGGTGAGCGGGGTCATCTCGCTGAAGTCCTCGAGGCTCGGGCCGTGGCCGTACACGGGGGCGTTGTCGAAGTACGGGCGGAACTGCGTCACCGCGTCCTGCGACTTCGCCGCCATGAACACCTGGCCGCCGAGCCCGACGATCGCCTGCTCGGGTGTGCTGTGTCCGTAGTGCGCGTAGCGCTGGCGGTACAGCTCGATCAGGCGCTGATAGTGCTCCTTGGGCCAGAAGATGTTGTTCGCGAAGAAGCCGTCGCCGTAGTACGCGGCCTGCTCGGCGATCTCCGGGGTGCGGATGGAGCCGTGCCACACGAAGGGGGCGATGCCGTCCAGCGGGCGCGGCGTCGAGGTGAAGCCCTGCAGCGGCGTGCGGAACTTGCCCTCCCAGTCGACGACGTCCTCGCGCCACAGCTTGTGCAGCAGAGCGTAGTTCTCGATCGCCAGAGGAAGGCCCTGACGGATGTCCTGCCCGAACCAGGGGTACACGGGACCGGTGTTGCCTCGGCCGAGCATGAGGTCCATGCGTCCGCCGGACACGTGCTGCAGCATCGCGTACTCCTCGGCGATGCGGACGGGGTCGTTCGTGGTGATGAGCGTCGTCGACGTGGACACGATGAGACGCTGGGTCTGCGCCGCGAGCGCGGCGAGGAACGTGGTGGGGCTGGACGACCAGAACGGCGGGTTGTGGTGCTCGCCGATCGCGAAGACGTCGAGGCCGACCTCCTCCGCGTGCTTGGCGATCGTCGTCGTGGCCGCGATCCGCTCCTGCTCGCTGGGCGTGACGCCGGTGGTGGGGTCGCGGGTGATGTCGCTGACCGACATGATGCCGAACTGCATCGCCTGTGCGCCTGACTGCTCGCTCATGATTCTCCGTGCTCTCCGAAGCGGACGACTCGGCATCCGTTTCTATTCATTTGAATGTATCTGAGTCAACGCGACCGCACCAACTTTATTCCCGGGGGTAGCCTCGGAGGATGAACAGCGCCGGAGCGGATGCGACAGGCCCCGTCACGGGGGCCGTTCCCAGGCCTCGACGCCGCGTGCCGTTCTGGGACAACGCGCGCTACATCTGCATCGTGCTGGTCGTGCTCGGCCACGCCATCCAGCGTCTCATCTACGACTCCGACATCGCGCTCGCCTTCTACCTGGCGCTCTACGCGTTCCACATGCCGGCCTTCGCGATCATCTCGGGGTACTTCTCGAAGTCCGGATCGCCGACCAGGGTCCAGATGGCCCGCGTCATCACGGACATCCTGGTGCCGTACGTCATCTTCGAGCTCGTCTGGACCCTCACGAAATGGCTCGTCGAGGGGCAGGCGAACCCCAACCTCACCAAGCCGTCGTGGACGCTGTGGTTCCTGCTGGCCCTCGGCATCTTCCGACTGGTGCTCCCCTATCTCGCCCTGCTGCGCTGGCCGCTGCTGTGGACAATCGTCATCTCGATCGGCGTCGGCTACCTGCCGAACATCGACAGCACCTTCTCGCTCTCGCGCACGCTCGGTCTGCTGCCCTTCTTCACCCTCGGCTGGTGGCTGCGGGAGCGCGACATCGTCTCGCGCTTCCAGCTTCTGGCACACCGGCCGTGGTGGTCTCGGGTCATCGCCGTCGCCCTCCTGGCCGGAGCCGGCTTCGCGGCGTGGTTCTGGCTCGACGTGTGGGAGAAGATCGACCTGCGGCACTGGCTGTTCTACGAGGACTCGTACGCCGATCTCGGCGGAGAGCAGTGGTGGGCAGGCGGGGCGCGGATCGCCCTGATGGTGGTCGCGGTGCTCCTCAGCGCCGCCTTCTTCACGCTCATCCCGCGGGGGACCTACTGGTGGACCTCGTTCGGCCAGTACACGATGTACGTGTTCCTGCTGCACTCGTTCGTGCTGTACCCCTTCCGCGAGTCCGGCATCCTCCGCGATCTCGAGCCGACATGGCTCTGGCTCCCGCTCGTGACCGTCTCGTCGATCCTCGTCGCGCTCGTGCTCGCCACGAAGCCCGTGCGGCGCCTGTTCCGCCCCCTGGTCGAGCCGCGGCCTGCCTGGCTGTTCGCCGACCCGCAGCTCGCCACCCGCGAGGGGCACCGCAGCGACCCGACCGGCTCCCGGCGACCGCGGTAGCGACGATCGCTCTGGAGCATGTCGGCGACGGCGACTAGCATGCCCCCATGCCCATCACCCTGGAGAACGTCGGGATCGCCGTCAGGGACCTCGACGAAGCCATCGCCTTCTTCACCGATCTCGGTCTGACGGTCATCGGGCGCGACACGGTGAGCGGCGAGTGGGCCGACACCGCGGTCGGCCTCGACGGCAACCACGCGAAGATCGCCATGCTCCAGACGCCGGACGGCAACGGCCGACTCGAGCTGTTCGAGTACATCCACCCCGATGCCGTCGAGACCCACCCAACGCTCCCCCACGAGATCGGCATGCACCGTGTCGCCTTCTCCGTCGACGACATCGACGCGGCCCTGGAGACGGCGGCGACGCACGGATGCGTCCCGCTGCGCGGCGTCGCGGACTACAAGGGCGTCTACCGACTCACGTATCTGCGGGGTCCGAGCGGCATCCTGGTCATGCTCGCGCAGGACATGACGAAGAGCTGAGGCCGAGCCTCAGGCGAACAGCTCGGCGCCGACGTACGAGCCCGCTGCGGCGCCGCCGGGGATCGCCCAGATCCCCGATCCGACGTGGCGGATGTACTCGTTCATCAGGTCGGTCGAGAGGCGCTTCTGCAGGGTGATGAACTGCTGCGGGTCGCGCTGGTACGAGAGGAAGAACAGTCCGGCGTCCAGGCGTCCGAGTGCGTTGTTCCCGTCGACGTAGTTGAACCCGCGGCGCAGGATGCGGATGCCGTCGTTCTGGTCGGGGTGCGCGAGCCGCACGTGCGAGTTCCGGTCGATCGCCGACCCCGAGAACGTCGGCTCGGTGAACTCGTCGCCACCCGACAGCGGAGCGCCGCTGCCCTTCTCCCGACCGATGATCGTGTCCTGCTCGCTGAGCCGCACACGGTCCCACGTCTCGATGAGCATCGCGATCTTGCGCGCGACGAGATAGGAGCCGCCGGCCATCCAGGCGGGCTCGGCGGACGCAGGCACCCAGACGTTCTCCTCCAGCGCCTTCGAATCGTCGGCGAGGATGTTCGCCGTGCCGTCCTTGAACCCGAAGAGGTTGCGCGGCGTCGCGCCGGCCGATGTGGTGCGCGAGGTCTTGCCGAAGCCCAGCTGCGACCATCGGAGGCGGGCGCGTCCGAAGGCGATCCGGCTGAGATTCCGGATGGCGTGCACGGCCACCTGCGGATCGTCTGCGCACGCCTGGATGCACAGGTCTCCGTGCGAATGCGCGGGGTCGAGGTCGTCGCCGAGGAAGGCGGGAAGACGCTCCAGCCCCTCAGGGCGCAGCGCCGCGATGCCGTATCGATCGCCGTCCTCGTTCTCGAAGAGGGTCGGCCCGAAGCCGATGGTGATCGTGAGCCCGGCCGCGGGAAGCCCCTGCGCCTCGCCGGTGTCGTCCGGCGGCTGCTCGGCGTCGCCGCCCACCGCTCCGGTCGCGCTCACCTCGAGCCCCTGCGTGATGCGAGAGGCCGCGTACGACCAGTCCTGCAGCAGCGAGATCAGATCGTCGCGGTCGGTGCGGGGCATCATGTCGAAGGAAGCGAAGTGCAGGTGCTCCTGCACAGGGGTGGTGATGCCCGCCTGGTGCGCGCCGAAGAAGTCGTAGACGCTCTGCGCGTCGGCATCCGCCCTCGCCCGTCCGAGCGCGACGCCTCCGGCCAGTCCCCCGCCGACGCCGACAGCGAGTCCGGCCACGCCTCCGCCGAGGGCCAACCCCAGCAGCCCACGCCTGCTCAGACCCGGAGAAGCGGATGCCGCGGCCCCCGCATCGTCATCCGACACGGGGACAGCGGCATCCGTCTTGCTTTCACTCACCTCGGGATCGTACCTGTTCCGTGAGTCAGTCGAGGACCGTGCCGGTGAGCTGGGACAGCGGCTCCGCCAGCGCGTTGATCAGGTCGGTGAACTCGCGCTTGTCGTCCTCCGTGAGCTGCGAGTAGTTCACGAAGCCGTCGGTGAGCGAGCCGTGCTTCGCGAGCGCCGCCTCGAGGGCCGCGTAGCCGTCCTCGATCTCACCCACGAGCTTCTTGCCCTCGGCGCCCTGCGCCTCGGCGAAGTCCTGCACGAGCGAGAAGGCCATCTTCGACCCCTCGACGTTGGCGGCGAAGTCGTAGAGGTCGGTGCCGGACCACCAGTCCTCCTCGCCGGAGATCTTGCCCGTCGCGACCTCGTCGAGCAGCGCGATCGCGCCGTTCGAGATGCCGCCGATGCCCTGGTCGTCGAGCGCCGTGGTGAAGTCCTTCGAGTGCACGTAGTCGTACAGCTCCTGGGTGTCGGCGATCAGCTGATCACCGTAACCCGCGCGCTCCTCGGGCGTGGACGGCGCCCAGTCCTGCCAGGCGGGAGTCTCTCCGTCGGCGTTCAGCGCGTCCTGCGCAGGCACCCAGAGGTCCTTCTCGATGCGGTGGAATCCCGTCCAGTCGAGCCCTTCGGCGACGGCGTCGACCTCGCGGTAGTCGATCCTCGGGTCGAGGTCGCCCAGAGCCTCGGCCACCGGCTCGATGCGCTCGTAGAACGCCCGGGTCTGCGGGAAGAGCGTGCGCGCGGTCTCGTCGTCTCCCGACTCGTACGCGGCCACGAGGGCGTCGACCGCGGGGACGAGCTGACCGACCTGGTCCTTCACGAAGGCCGCGTAGAGGTCGACGGCCTTCTGCTTCTGCTCGGCGTCCTCTCCGGTGACGGCGACGCGGTCACCCGTGACGGTGAACTCGGCCTTGCCGACGCCGTCGCCGATCATGCCGGGCTTGCAGAGCGTGTAGTAGGTGCCGGGCTGCGCGACGACCGTGAGGGTGCGCGACGCGGCGGGGGCGATGTTCTCGACCTCTCCGACGATGCGGAGGCCGTCCTCGGCCAGCAGGTAGAACTCGCTGGTCTGGCCGCTGGTGTTCTTGACGTCGAAGACCAGCGTGCCGCTCTTCGCGGTGGCGCCAGAGACGTCACACGCGCTGTCGGTCGAGGAGACGTCGAACGAGGCGCCAGCGGCGACGTCGGCCTTGGCGACGCAGCCGCTCAGGACGAGCGCTGCCGCGCCTGCGGCGACGAGGGCACCGAGGATCCGGCGAGAGGTGGTCATGCTGCTCCTTGCTGTGTGAGTGAAGACGTCGCGGCGTTCTCGACGGGCGCGACCGCCGCACGAGCGGTCCTGCGGCCGCGTAGACCGCGGAGGAAGAAGAATCCGACGACGAGGATGTAGACCGCCCAGACCACGACCTGAAGCCAGGACATCTGCGGGCGGAAGCCGATCGTGGCCTGGAGGATCGTCGCCCACGTGCTGTCCGGCGCGATCGCCGAGCTGACGTCGAACGCCCACCCGAACGGGAAGGCGGTCCAGCCGATGCCGACCGCGCCGGTGACGGGATCGATGGGAGCGAGCGGACTGAACGGGCCGGGGAGCGCGCCGGCCTCCTGCAGGTCCATGATCGCGTAGGCGAGGACCCCCGCGGCGACGATCACCAGGAATGCACCTGTCCAGGCGAAGAAGCGCCTGGTATCGAGGCGGACGGCGCCGCGTGCGAGGAGCCAGCCGACGACGACGGCGACCAGGAGACCGAGAAGGGCGCCGACGACGGCCAGCGGGGCATCCCCGAACGACTGCACCATCGACCACAGCAGCAGCGTCGTCTCGATGCCCTCCCGCGCCACGGAGACGAAGCCGATCGCGACCAGCGCCCAGAGCCCGCCCTGGGTGAGCGCTCGATCGATGCCGCCCTCGAGCGTCGCCTTCATCGCCCGCCCGGCCTTCTGCATCCAGAAGATCATCCAGGTGACCATCGCGACGGCGAGGAGCGACATCAGCCCGCCGATGAGCTCCTGTGCGCCCGGGGCGAGCGCGTACGCGCCGAACGTGAGAACGGCGCCGAAGACGATCGCCAGCGTGATCGCGAGACCGATGCCGATCCACAGCCGAGGCAGAGCGTCGCGGCGACCGAGCCTGCGGAGATAGGCGACGAGGATGCCGACGACGAGCGCGGCTTCGAGGCCCTCACGAAGGCCGATCAGAAAGCTGGCGAGCACGGGTGGAGACTCTCTCGATGCGGACGAAGGTAAGGCATCCCTTACCGATGAGACTTTAGCACCTGCGCATCACCCTCTCGAATGCCGTCACGCTCGGTAATGCTCTGAAACACTCGGCACCGGTGTCGCACAGCCGATCTACTCTCGGGACATGGCTGAACTCTCGCTCCCGATCCTCGACCTCTCCCAGCTCGATGCAGGCCCGGAGGCGGCCGCACGGTTCCGCGACGACCTGCGGAAGGCGACCCACGACGTCGGCTTCTTCTACCTCACCGGCACCGGCGTCTCGCCGGACCTCGAAGCCCGGCTCCACCGCGCCGCCCTCGACTTCTTCGCTCTGCCGGAGGACGACAAGCTCGCCATCGAGAACGTGAACAGCCCGCACTTCCGCGGCTACACCCGCATCGGCGGAGAGCGCACGCAGGGGAAGGTCGACTGGCGCGAGCAGATCGACATCGGCCCCGAGCGCCCGGCGGTCGACGACGGCCCCGCCTTCAACCGACTGATCGGACCGAACCTGTGGCCCGATGCCCAGCCGGAGCTCCGTGACGTCGTCGGCGAGTGGCACGAGACCCTCTCCGATGTCTCCCGCAGGCTGCTGCGCGCCTGGGCGCAGGCCCTGGGAGCCGAGGAGTCGTACTTCGACGAGCACTTCGGCGAGCCCTCCACTCTCATCAAGATCGTCCGCTACCCCGGCACCCACGAGCCCGAGCCGCAGCAGGGGGTCGGAGCGCACAAGGACTCCGGCGTGCTGACCCTGCTCTGGGTCGAGCCGGGCAAGGGCGGCCTCCAGGTCGAGCGGGACGGATCGTGGGTGGACGCGCCTCCCGTGCCCGGCGCCTTCGTCGTGAACATCGGCGAGCTGCTCGAGTACGCGACAGGAGGCTACCTCAAGGCCACGAATCACCGCGTCGTCTCCCCGCAGGCGCCGGACGAGCGCATCTCGATCCCGTTCTTCTTCAACCCCGCGCTGGACAAGCGGCTGCCGCTCATCGAGCTGCCTGCCGACCTCGCGGCCGAGGCGACCGGGGTCACCGAGGACCCGAGCAACCCCATCCACGCGCTCTACGGAGAGAACGCGCTGAAGTCCCGGCTGCGCGCGCACCCCGACGTGGCGGCGATCCACCACGCGGACCTGGTGGCGGCGACCGTCTGACCCGACGGCGCTTCCGTTCCGTCGGTACCGCCGCCCCCTTGCAAGGCTCGGCCGGCCTCCAAAGGCGTGCCGGCGGGGTCGGCGCCGTGCAACGTGCCCGCCGTCGGCATCCCCGCCGAGGTCGTCCGTCGCCGCGGCGAACTCGCGAGAGACGTCAGAACCCGACGTGCCCGCCGAGCTCGACGATCTCGCGCAGCGCCCGCAGATGCCCGGAGAAGGCACTCATTCCTGCCGGAGTGGAGCGCACCCAGGTGCGAGGCCGGCTTCCCGCGCTCCCCTTGCGTGCTCGCACGTAGCCGGCGGCCTGCAGGTGCGAGATCGCTTTGCTGAGGGCGGAGTCGTTCGCCTGGAGGATGTCGGCGAGCGTCGCGAAGTCGAGTTCGACGCCTTCTCCGAGCGATGCCATCAGCGAGAACCTGATGGTCGAGGCGAAGTTGTCGTCGAGACGTGTCCGCGGGTGGGCGTCACGGTCGGTCATCTCCCCTCCGAAGGGGCCTCGGCCGTCGTCTCCGGCGCGGCGACCGGCGCGGGCAGACACGCAGCGATGCACAGCAGCGCCGAGGCTGCGGCGGCCGCTCCCAAGGCCATCGGCAGGGTCACGGCGTCGGAGTACGCACGCTGGAGCGCGAGCCAGGTGACCACGCCCATGCTCGACAGGTAGGCCGCGATCTGAGGCCACCGCCAGTACCGTCCGAGCGCCTGCGGGCCGGCATCCGTCGCCCACAGGAACAGCCACACGACCACGGCCATCATCACGAGGATGCCGACGATCGAACCGAGCAGCGCGTTCTCGATGCCGATCGACAGCGCGGCGACGCCGATCAGGATGCCGAGGCCGGCGGTGGCGGCTCGAGTCTGGCCCGGCAACGGCTCCCGCGGTCTCGCGGGTCGCCGTTCCTGACCTCGCTCGCGCCACAGCAGGGCAGCGCCGTAACCGCCGAACCCCAGAAGAATGGCGAGGCCGGGGATGAAGTTCATCCACAGCGGGCGGTTCTGCGCGTCGATGAGGATCAGCAGGAAGAGCGCGACCATCGCGACGCCGTAGACGACCACCGCTACGACCGACCACGGCCTCGGGCCGAACGCCCGCCACTGCACGCCCGCGCGCTCGGCGAACCCTGCGCTGATCTGACCCGTGACGATGATCAGGAAGATGAACGGCTGCGTCGACGTCGCGTCCGCGCGATTGACCAGCAGCAGGGCGGTGATGAGGATGGCGATGGCGATGCCGCTGAGAACGGCCTGCCACGACGACGCACGCCGGTCGACGCGCTCGTCACGACGACGGTGCACCTCCTCGACCTCGTCGAGGTACTGGCGCGCGACGTCAGCGGACGGCGGAGCGAGCGGTGCGGTGCCGTCGATCGGCTTCTGTTCCATGATGACCCCCGGTTTCCATCGGGAAAGCTTCTTACTTTCCTACGGGAAAGAAGCCGGGTCGTCAACCTGGACATGACGAAGGCCGCCCACACCGTGGGCGGCCTTCTCAAGAATGTTCTGCGCGATTGAACGCTGGGCTCAATGCCTTATCGACGCAGTCCGAGACGCTCGATGAGCGAGCGGTAACGGTTGATGTCGATGTCCTGGAGGTAACCCAGGAGACGGCGGCGCTGACCGACGAGCAGGAACAGGCCACGACGCGAGTGGTGGTCGTGCTTGTGCTCCTTGAGGTGCTCGGTGAGGTCCTTGATGCGCTGCGTCAGCATTGCGACCTGCACCTCGGGGGATCCGGTGTCACCGGGGTGCGTCGCGTACTCTTCGATGATCGCCTTCTTGACGTCTGCTTCCAGTGCCATAGATTCGATCCCCTCTCTGCTTGTTGCGCGGTGCCCGGCACCTGATGTGCGAGCTCTCTTTATCCGCGGCCGATCAAACGGCAACCTGAAGAGTCTACCAGCCATCCGGCCCCGCGGGCGACCATGCGCGGCGCCCGCTCCCCCGCCCCTCGGATACGCTCGGAGGGTGCAGGACCGAGAAGAACAGTGAGCGCGACGCGCGGCCATCTCATCGATCTGACCCCGCTGCGGCGGAGCCCGGCGTTCGCCAGGATGTGGATCGGATCCACACTCACCGGCATCGGCGGGCAGCTCACCATCGTCACCGTGATGCTGCACGTGTTCTCCCTCACGCACAGCACCTTCGCCGTGTCCATGATCGCGGTGGCAGGGCTCGTGCCGATGATCCTCGCGGGCCTGTACGGCGGCATGCTCGCCGACGCCTTCGACCGCCGTCTCGTCGCGTTGATCGCCGCCACCGTGACGTTCGCCTCGACAGCCCTCCTCGCCGCACTCACCTGGACCGGCATGGAGACGATCTGGTGGCTCTACGCGCTCAGCATGATCAACTCCGCCGCGAACTCGGTGGGCATGGCCACCCGCACCGCGATCGTGCCCCGTCTGATCCCGAGAGATCAGCTCGCGGCGGCATCCGCGCTGAACGGCGTCGCGTTCGGGCTCACCGTCATGGCAGGGCCAGCGCTGGCCGGCATCCTCGTCGCCCTGACCGGATACGGCTGGACGTACTCGATCGACGTCGTGCTCATGCTGTCGATGTTCCTCGGGCTGTGGACGCTCCCGGCGCTGCGCCCCGAGGGCGAGACCGTGCGGCCAGGCCTCGAGTCCCTCAAGGACGGCTGGCGCTTCCTCCGCAGGGCCGGGAACATCCGGATGCAGTACATCCTCGACATCGTCGCGATGACCTTCGGGCAGCCGCTCGTGCTCTTCCCCGCGCTGGGCACGGTGATCCTCGGCGGAGGCGCCGTCACCACCGGCCTGCTCACCGCGGCCGTCGCCGTCGGCACCTTCGGATCGAGTCTGCTCTCCGGCCGTGTTGTGCAGTACCGGTGGCACGGACGCGGCATCGCGAGAGCCGTCGAGGCGTACGGAGCCGCGATCGCCCTGTTCGGCCTGGTCCTGCTCATCGGCGCCCTCACCGGCTCGGCCACCGAGAGATCTCCGAGCATCCCCCTCATCGTGGCTGCCTGCGTCGCGCTCGCCCTCTCAGGAGCCTCCGACAACGTGAGCTCGATCTACCGCAACACGATGATGCAGGCCGCCGTGCCCGACACGATGAGAGGACGCCTCCAGGGGGTGTTCATCATCGTCGTCGCGGGCGGGCCTCGGGTGGGCGCGCTGTACGCCGGCACCCTCGCCACCTTCACGGCGCTGTGGTTCCCGCCATTGCTGGGCGGGTTCATCGTGATCGCCCTCGTGGCGCTGCTGGCCCGGAGGAATCCGCAGTTCCGCGCATACGACGCGGAGAGCCCCGAACCCTGAGCCCTGGGTTCTGACGGCAGACCACAGCGATGTCGGAGGTCGGGTGCAGAGTGTGGGCATGAGCACCTCCATCCGCACGGCCACGCTGCCGCTCACCGGGCCTTATGACCTCCGCGAGGTCGCACTCATGGGTTTCGGGCACCGCGACGAATCGTCCTTCGACGGCGTGATGCGCCTGGCCTTCTGCACGGACGCGCTCGACACGCAGGTCGGCGTCGAGGTGCGCCAGACCGATGGCGCGCTCACGCTCACCGTGCACGGCGACGGAGATCTCGGAGCGATCTCCGCTCAGGTCGCGCGCGTCGTGTCCGCCGATCAGGACGGAGACGCGTGGTCCGCGGTCTGCGCGGCGGATCCGGTCCTCACGCGGGTGCACGCCGAGGCTCCCGGCTTCCGTCCGTCGAACTTCTACAGTCCGTACGAGGCGGCGGTCTGGGCGACGCTCTCGGCGCGGCGCTCGCGACGCCAGGGCATCGGCCTCCGCCAGCGGCTCTCACTCGCGCACGGCGCCGCTTTCGAACTCGCCGGCCGCACGGAAGCCGCCCTTCCCCTGCCGCATCAGCTGCTCGCCCTCGATGCGGTGCCGGGGCTGCCTGCCGACCGCATCCCGCGGCTGCACGCGATCGCCCGCGCGGCGCAGGAGAGCCTGCTCGACGTGGCGCGCCTCACCGCCATGGACCCCGCTGAGGCCATGGCCGACGTGCAACGGCTGCCTGGTATCGGCCCCTTCTACAGCGCGCTCATCGTCATCCGCGCGTGCGGGCTGACCGATGTCCTCTCGACTCAAGAGGACCACTCGCGGGCCGCCGTCCAGAGCCTCTACGGCCTCGACCACACGCCGAGCGATGACGAGCTCGCGCGCATCTCCGAGGCCTGGAGGCCCTTCCGCACATGGGCGGCGGTGTCGCTGCGAGCCGTCGGTTCGCGTCTCGCTTCCCCGGCCGACGGTTGACGGCCGGCTACTGACCGCCGACGGCTGGCAGCAGGCGGCCCGCGGCTGACGACCGGCGACTCGCGGCTGGCGACTGGCGACCGACGGCTGGCGACCAGCGACCGAGAGTCGGCCTGCAGGCATCCGACACACCCCGGACTCCGGATACGCCGACGGCGGGCGCCGAGAGTGTCGACGCCCGCCGTCGGGGATGCGAGTGCGGGATCGATCAGTCCTGCTGCAGAGCGCCCTGCAGGTCGAGGTTGATCGTGATGTCCTTGCCGACGAGCACCCCACCGGTCTCGAGAGCGGCGTTCCAGGTGAGGCCGAAGTCCTCGCGGTTGATGACGGTGGTCGCGGAGGCACCTGCCTTGTACGAACCCCACGGGTCGGAGCCGAAGCCGCCGAAGTCGAACGCGAAGCTCACGGGCTTCGAGACGCCGCGGATGGTGAGGTCGCCGTCCACGAAGAAGTCGCCGTCCTCCACACGGGTGCCGGTCGACACGAACTCCATGGTCGGGAAGTTCTCGGTGTCGAAGAAGTCCGCGGAGCGGAGGTGGGTGTCGCGGCCCTCATCCTTGGTGTCGATCGAGGAGACGTCGACGCTGGCGGTGACCTTGGCCTCGAGCGGGTTCTCCGGAGCGACGAGTGTCGCGGACTTGATGCCGAACGTGCCGCGCACCTTCGAGATCATCATGTGACGGACGCTGAAGGTGACCTCGCTGTGCGCGGGGTCGAGCACCCAGGTGCCGGAGCGGTAGCCGGGGATGTCGATGCTGGTCATGGTGTCTCCTCTGAGGATCTGACGAAAAGTCCGGCCGCGTGCGCGGCGTCAGAGTGGTGCAACTTGCATTCACAGACATGTATTCCCGTGAATGAAGATTCTTCTTCGAAATGACGAAGGCGCCCCGCCCCCGAGGGAGCGAGACGCCTTGCGCAGAAGTGCGGATCAGCCGACGGCGACCAGATCGATGATGAAGATCAGGGTCTTGCCGGAGAGGAAGTGCCCGCCGCCGACCGGGCCGTAGGCCAGGTGCGGAGGGATGACCAGCTCACGGCGTCCGCCGACCTTCATGCCCGGGATGCCGTCCTGCCAGCCCTGGATGAGCCCGCGCAGCGGGAACTGGATGGTCTCGCCGCGACCCCACGAGGAGTCGAACTCCTCGCCGGAGTCGAACTCGACGCCGGCGTAGTGGACGGTCACGGTGTCGCCGGGCTTCGCCTCGGCGCCGTCGCCCACGATGATGTCGCGGATGACGAGCTCAGCGGGAGCGGGGCCGGCGGGTGCGTCGAACTCAGGCTTCGTACGATCAGTCATGACTCCATCCAACCCGAGCCCCGACCCCCGGTCAACGCGAGCGCACCTGCTCACAGCGAACACTCCGGCGACCGCCGAACGAGGTCTCAGTCCCTGTCGGCGAGGTCCCTCCCGAGGCGCTGCGACACCCACACCGGGATGAACGAGGCGAGGATGACGACGGTGGCGACCACGTTCACGACGTTCGCCTCGTTGGGCCTCGCCATCTGGTTCATGATCCACAGCGGAAGGGTGTCCACCCCGGGAGGGGCGGTGAAGATCGTGACGTAGACCTCGTCGAAGCTCAGCGCGAAGGCGAGGATGCCGCCGGCGATGAAGGCACTGCGGAACTGCGGGAAGGTGACCAGACGGAAGGTCTGCCACGGCGTCGCCCCCAGGTCTCTCGACGCCTCTTCGATGCCGGGGTTCAGCCGGCGCAGGCGGGCGAGCACGTTGTTGAACACCATCACGATGCAGAACGTGCCGTGGGCGATGATCATCCCGAAGAAGCCGACCTGGATGCCGATGGGCTCGAGGATCTGGTTGTAGGTGTTGCTCAGGGCCACTCCGGTGACGATGCCGGGCAGCGCGATCGGCAGAACGACGAGCAGGTTGACCGCACGCTGGCCGAAGAACGAGTACCGCTGCAGCGCGAAGGCGACGAGCGTTCCGAGGACGAGGGCGATCGCCGTGGCTCCCGCCGCGACCAGGATCGAGTTCAGGAGAGCCGCGCGCACGGGTTCGCTCGCGAACGCCTTGCCCCACCACTCCAGGGAGAAGGAGCTCACCGGCCAACTCGCGATCCGCGCCCCGTTGAAGGAGTTCAGCACCACGAGCAGCAGCGGCACGTACATGAACACGAGGATCGCGGCGACGAGGATCCCGAGGATCGTCTTGGAGGTCCTGGACAGTCTCAGCATGGCTGCCTCACATCCTTTCCAGTGCGCCGGTGCGCTGGACACCGACCAGGTAGATCACCACGAAGGCGATGGGCACGAGGGAGAACGCCGCGGCGATGGGCGGGTTGAGGTTGATGTTGGATGCGATCACGCTTCCGATCATCTGCGTCGACCCCCCGACGAACTTGGCGACGAGATAGTCGCCGAGACTCAGCGAGAACGTGAAGACCGAGCCGGCGATGACGGCCGGCTTGATGAGCGGCAGGACGACCGTCCTGATCGTGCGCCACGACCCTGCGCCGAGGTCGGCCGACGCGTCGAAGAGATTCGGAGGCAGCTGTCGGATCGCGGTGTACACGGGCACGGCCATGTAGGGCAGCCAGAGATAGGTGAGGGTGAGGATCACGGTGAAGGCGCTGAATCCAGGCCCGCGCCCGCCGACGGGGCCGACCAGCCAGTTGAAGAACCCGTCCTCCGTGAACGTGATCCTCATGGCGAGGACCTTCACGAGATAGCCCGCCCATAGCGGCAGAGTGATCGACGCCGCGAGCACACCGCGCAGCCATGGCGAAGCCACCTTCGCCATGAAGATCCCGAGCGGGATGGAGATGAGGATGCACACCGCGGTGACGGCGAGGGCGATCCCGAGAGTGCGCAAAGACGTGGAGAGGTAGGCCGGATTCGCGATGAGCTGTTCGAAGTTGCGGAGCGTGAACCCCGGTTTCACCTTCGAGGTGAAGGGATCGGTCACCCAGAAGGCGGTCACCAGCAGCATCACGAGGGAGAAGATGTAGACGCCGATGAGCCAGGTCATCGGCAGGGCGAGCAGCCCCGCGATCCGTGCGCGTCGCTTCATGGTCAGTCCTGTCTCGAGAAGTCGAGTGCGGTGGGGCGGAGCCCGAACGGGCTCCGCCCCCGGTGGATCAGTTCTTGACCGTCAGCCAGGCGTCGGTCCACTGCTGGAAGTTGGTGCAGGTCACGTCAGTCCGCCCGTCGATGCACTGCTCGATCGGGGTCGTCCAGAACCAGACCTTCTTGAAGTACTCCTCGTTCGTGGCGTTGTAGTACTCGCAATGCGCCTTCGCCTCGTCGCTCGTGTCGCAGAACGCCGCGTTCGCCGGCGCCATGCCGAAGTTCATCGCGATCGCGCCGTTGACCTCGGGCGAGGACGCGTAGTCCATCCACGCGTACGCGCAGTTCGGGCTCTTCGCCTCGGCAGCGAGCATCCACGCGTCCGACCATCCGGTCGACCCTTCCTCCGGCAGCACGCTCTTGAACCTGTCGTCCTCGGTGAGCTTGCGCAGCACCTCCCACGACGTGCCCAGCACCGTGGTGCCGCCGGCGAACGAGGTGATCTGAGCCGCAGGATCGGCCCAGTACTCCGAGACGATGCCGTTCTGCTGCTTCAGCAGGTCGACCGCGGCGGCGAGCTGCTCCTCGTCCAGGGCGTACGGGTTCTTGATGCCGAGCTCCGGTTCGTGCGCCATGAGGTAGACCGCGGCGTCGGCGATGTAGATCGGCGCGTCGTAGGCGATGATCTTGCCCGCATACGGACTGTCCTTCTCCCAGGCCACGTCCCAGCTGGTGGGCTCCTCGGTGACGACCTCGCTGTTGTACTGCAGGATGTTCGCGCCGCGGCCGATCGGGATGCCGTAGGACTTGCCGTTGATCGTGTCGTAGATCTGCCCCTTCATCCCCTCGACGATGTCGTCGCCGAAGTTCGGGATCAGCTCGAGGTTGAGCGGCTGCACATCGCCGCCGGCGATGAGGCGGAGGCTCGCGTCGCCCGAGGCCGACACCAGGTCGTAGTCCCCCGTGCGCATGAGCTGCACCATCTCGTCGCTGGTGCCGGCGACGCGGCGGTTCACGACGCACCCCGTCTCCTCGGTGAACGCGTCGCTCCAGTCGGACTCGACGAAACCGCTCCAGGCGACGATGTTGACCTCTCCCTCATAGTCGCCGAGCTCCTTCTGCATCGGGATGTCGGGGACGTCGATCTCGAGCTGGCCTCCCCCCTCCGCGGGGGCATCGGTCGTTCCGGAACAGGCGGACAGGGAGAGCACGGCGACGGCGGTCATCGCCGACACGGTCAGGATCTTCTTACGCATGGATCGCTCCTTTGTGATCAGTGCTGCAGGTGGGTGTACGGGTGTTTCAGGGGAGCCGCGCCGCATGGTCAGGTGTCCACGCGACGCGGACGTGGTCCCCGCGGCCGAAGGCGGCTCCCGCCGCGGGGTGGTGTGCGTTCGGGCGTTCGGCGATGATGTCGGCTCCGGCGTCCGTCGAGACGAGGAATCGCGTCGCCGGCCCTGTGTAGACGACCTCGCGGACGACCCCCGTCAGCGAGACCTCGCCCTCGTCGTGCGCGTCGTCGGCGCCGAGCAGCCGAACGCGCTCCGGCCGGATGCTCATCGTGCGGCTGTCGCGCGTGAGCTCTTCCGCGAGGTCGCCCCCGATGAGGTTGGAGAGACCGAGGAAACGCGCGACGAACTCCGTCTGAGGGAACTCGTACACGTCGCGTGCTGTCCCGATCTGCTCGATCCGTCCGTTGTTGAAGACGGCGACGCGGTCGCTGAGGGTGAGCGCCTCTTCCTGGTCGTGCGTCACGAAGATGAACGTGATGCCCACTTCGCGCTGGATCTGCTTGAGCTCGATCTGCATCTGCTCGCGGAGCTGCTTGTCGAGCGCTCCGAGAGGCTCATCGAGCAGGAGCACCTGTGGACGCAGGATGAGCGCACGGGCGAGGGCGATGCGCTGCCGCTGTCCTCCGGAGAGCTGATGAGGGAGTCGGCCGGCGACATGGTCGAGACGAACCTGCTCGAGCGCACGACGCACGCGCTCGGTGCGCGTGGCCCTGCCCTCTCCCCTCACCTTGAGCCCGTAGCCCACGTTCTCCGCGATGGTGAGGTGCGGGAACAGCGCGTAGTCCTGAAAGACCGTGTTCACCTGCCGCGCGTGCGGCGGCGTGCGGGTGACGTCGACCCCGGACAGGCGGATGACGCCGCTCGTCGCATCCTCGAACCCGGCGATCATGCGGAGCACCGTCGTCTTGCCGGAGCCGGAGGGACCGAGCATCGAGAGGAACTCCCCCGATGCGACCTCGAGCTCCAGGTCGCGGACGGCGGTGAACTCGCCGAACGACTTCGTGACGCCGTGCAGAGTCACGGCGCCATCGGTCTTGGGGGGATCGGCGACTGCGTCGGCGACGGGGGCTGTGGCGATCATCTCGCGCTCCTCGGATCAACGTCGAACTCGGAAGGTTTCCTAAACATATAAACACAGAGGTAATATTTCAAGTACCGATTTTGTCGCGTTCACCGACAAGGGTGGAGAATCTGAGGATGGAACCGATTGCAGCGCCCACGGAGGCCGCCGCCGATTCCGCTGCGACGGCGTCTGAGAGCCGCGCGCAGCAGCATCCTCACCGCCTGCAGGGCGCGCTCTTCCAGCCGATCGGAGACGAGGGCCGCGCCGAGCTCGTCGAGCGCAGGCTCGTCGACGCGATCACCCGCGGCCATCTGCGGGCCGGCGAACGGCTTCCCACCGAGGCGGATCTCGCCAAGAGCCTCGGAGTCGCTCCTGTCACGGTCCGCGAGGCGCTCCTCGCCCTGCGCGGGCGCGGGCTCGTCACGACACGCCGCGGACGCAACGGCGGCAGCTTCGTCGCGGAGCACGCGGACCCGCTCTCCTTCGCCCGCGAGGCCGTCCGGTCGACCTCACGCGTGGCGCTGCGCGATCTCGGCGCGCACTATGCGGCGATCACCGGCGCCTGCGTGCGTCTCGCGGCACGCCGAGCCGATCCCACGGAGACGCAGCAGGTGCGGCGGCGCATCGAGCGGCTGAGCGAGCTGGACGGCGATCAGCAGCGCCGTCTCCTCGACGACGTCCAGATCGAGATCGTGGCGCTGAGCCAGTCCGCGCGTCTGACCAGGGAGCAGATGAAGCTGCAGGCAGAGCTCTCGCCGTACCTCCGCCTGGTCGCGTCGGAGAGCGATGACAGACTGCGACAGGCCCGGCATCTCGCCGCCGTCATCGACGCGGTCGAGGCCGCGGATCCGGATGCCGCGGGCGCCAGGACCGAGCTCATGGTCTCCGAGACCATCGACGCACTCATCCAGCTGCAGGCTGCAGCCGGCTGACAGATGACCGACATCGACGTGCACAGGAGGACGCGATGACCACAGGAACCGAGACCACAGCGGTCGAGGCCGCGGCCGAGATCGTCCGGGGATACTTCTCCGAGCCCATCCGCGCGCTGCGCGCCTGGGCTCCCCGGTTCGCAGCACAGGTGGCGGACGTTCGCGCCACCAGCCCGCTCACCAGCGCGAGGATCGATGCGCTCGTCGAGCCGCACGCCCTCGCATCCCTCGAGCTGCCCGGCGTTCCCGTGTACGGAGCGGGTTTCATCGCCGCGATCGATCTCCTCGCCGACGCGCGCAGCCACCTTGCGTGGTGGCAGGGCGCCGACCGCCGTCAGCTGGTGCTCGCCTCCCAGACGGTGAACAAGGAGGACATCGACTACAGTGCCCTGGAGTGGTATCGCGTGCCGATGACCACGGGAGAGTCGCACGTCGCCGGCCCGTACGTGGACTACCTCTGCAGCGACGAGTACACCATCACGATCGCCGTCCCCGCCGACATCGACGGGGAGCGCATCGGCGTCGCCGGCCTCGATCTGCTCGTGGCCGCCGTCGAGAAGGAGCTCACACCGCGCTTCATGGCACTCGGCCACCAGGTGACCCTCACCAACGGTGTCGGACGCGTGGTGGTCTCGACCGATCCGCGGTGCGCGACGGGCGACTCGGTGCGCGGCAGCCGGCTCGCCGCTCTCCCCCGGATCGCGTGCGAGGGTGTGGCCCTCGATGTGATCGTCGAGGAGATCTGACCCCGAAGGGGGCGCGAAGAAACCTCTTGACACCCGAGAGCACCGGGTGCACCCTGTTTACAGATCAACTCAGCGCCCGGTAGACATGCAGGCATCGCCGCAGCACCGGGCGCTGAGTCTTGCTACGACGTACCACTGCGACCGGAGCCTCGGCCCGCTCACTCCCGACCGGAACGGGCTTCTGCGGCGTACCCCTCGAGCATCACCGCGAGCTCGACGGGGCGGCTGAGCGGAACGCAGTGGCTCCCCGTGATGTCATCCGCGACGACACCGAGCCGCTCGAGTGCGAGCGCCCTGAGGAACTCCGGCGGGAAGAAGCGATCCTCGGTGCAGACGATGTACTTCGTGCTCACGCGGGGCCACTCGGCCAGCGGCCAGGGCGCCGCCATCGCGGCAGAAGACGGATGCGCGCGCTCCTTGCTCATCGCCTCCTCGGCGAGTTCGCGCGGCACGTCATGATAGAAGCTCACGAAGGGATCCTCGTTGCCCGTGAGGCCCCCGTCGCGCTCCGCGGCTGCGGCGACCGCGTCGCCGCAGCCGGTGCGCGTCCACCATTCGTCGGGCGACTCCCCCGGTGAAGGGATCATGCCGGCGAGGAGCACGAGAACGTCGGCCGACAGCCGCTCGGCGAGGATGGGAGCGGTGAAGGCTCCCATCGAGTGCCCCACCACGACCAGATCGTGCAACTCCCCCACCTCCGTGACGACGGCGTCGGCGTAGTCCGCGAACCCCTGGGTCTCGTCGCCCCCAGGCAGATCGGGCGCGAACACCTCGTGGCCGCGCGCGCGGAGCTCGGCCCCCACGAGGTGCCAGGACCAGCCGACGTCACCGGCGCCGTGGATGAGGAGGAACGCGCTCATGACCGTCTCCGCTCAGTACGCCAGCAGTGCTGCCCTGGTGGCACGGGTTCGCACGAGGAGCGCCTGTTCGTCCTGCGCGGCGAGCGGATCCCGCCCGGTGATCGCACGCTGACGCACCGATGCCAGCGTCGTCGCGTCCTTGATGAACTCGCGCATCAGCGGACGCCTGTCGCCCCGGAGCTGCGCAGCCCAGCTCATGCCGACCTTGCGGCCACCGGGGGTCGCCAGCATGTTCACCTCCTCGGGGGTGAACCACCCGGCCGCCGCGTACTCGCCCAGACGCGACCGCGTCAGGCGCGCCTCCTCCCGACGGAGCGCGACGATCCCGAAGATGAAGCCGACGAACAGCGGCACCTGCAGCGTGAAGTACAGCAGGAAGAAGTCGGAGAAGGTGGCGGTGCCGTTCCACAGCGCGTGCAGGAGCATCGCGCCGATCCAGCCGAGAACCCCGAACCCGAGGGCCGCTCCCGCTGACGCGTGACGACGCGCCGCCAAGCCGATCGCGAGGCCGGCGAGCGAGGTGAACATCGCGTGGGCGAAGGGCGACATCAGAGCGCGCACCACGAAGGTCATCGTCAGCTGGGGACCTCCGCCCTCGATGAGGCTGATCGCGAAGTACTGGATGTTCTCGGTGAACGCGAACCCGGCGCCGACCAGCGCGCCGTAGACCACACCGTCGACCGGCCCGTCGAAGCTCCGCCTGGCGATGAGGAAGATGAGGAAGACGCCGACGCCCTTCCAGAACTCCTCCACGACGGGCGCCTGCACGACCGCAGCGGCCGCGTCGCTGCGCGGGCCGAAGAAAGCACTGAGACCGAAGTCCACGAGCAGCGTGAGCCCGATGGCGGCGATCGCACCCCAGGCGATCGCGAAGAACACCAGGAGCTTGGGCTCGGGCTCCCACCTGTCGATCATGCGCACGACGAAGAACACGATCGTGAGCGGGATGAGCGCCAGCACGAGCCCGATGACGGATGCCCAGGTGCCCAGGAACATCGCGAAGTAGCCGATCAGCGCCATCAGCAGGAAGCCGAGGACGCCGAACAGGCAGTAGAGGGCGATGCGGCCGCCGCGCCGCGGCGCCGGGAGCGACGGGAGCCCCTGAGCCGGCGACGGCGCGACGGGAGCGGGAGGCGCGTAGGGAGTGGGCTGGGCGAGCACCGATCCGTAGACCGGCTGCTGGGCGAAGGCCGCCGGCGTGTAGTCCGACCGGGCGTACTGCTGAGCACCGTACTGCGGTGCGGGCGCGCCGTAGGGCGGCTGCGGCGGGGGTGCGTACTGCGGAGCGGGCGCCGCCGGCGGACCGGGCTGCGGCGCCGGCTGAGGCTGCCCGGCGGGCGGCGGAGTGTACGGCGATGGCTGGAACGGTCCTCCGGAACTCATAGGCACAGCATATTGGCCACAATCAGGATCCTCCCGTCATGGCGACTTCCTCCAGGCGGCGCAGCGGCATGGCGGCTACCGTAGAGGTATGCGGTTCGCTCATCTGCGCCGTGCCGACTCCCCCGCCGCTCATCTCGCGGTCGTGGAGGGCACCGACGCCATCCTCGTCTCTGATCTCCTGTCCGACCCTCCTGCCACCCTGCAGCAGCTGATCGGGGGAGGCGACGAGACTCTGGACGCCCTGCGCTCCGCGCTGTCGTCGGCGTCAGCGCCGCGTCATCCGCTCGACGAGTGGGCGTTCGCATCCGCCGTCCTCGCGCCGCCGGCCGTGCTGGCCGTCGGTCTCAACTACGCCGCGCACTCCAGCGAGCTCGGTCTGAAGACCGATGCCGCCCCCACCGTCTTCACCCTGTGGCCCAACTCGCTCACGGGTCACGGAGAGACGACGACCTGGCCGCGCGCGCTCAGCGAAGCGGTCGACTACGAGGCGGAGCTCGGCGTGCTCATCGGCACGCCGGCGAAGGACGTCGCCGAGGCCGAGGCCCTGAGCCACGTCTGGGGCTACACGGTCGTCAACGACATCACGGCTCGCAACGTCCAGTTCGCCGAGGCGCAGTGGTCTCGCTGCAAGTCCTTCGACGGGTTCACCCCGACGGGTCCGTTCGCGGTCACCGCCGACGAGATCCCCGACCCGCAGGATCTCCACATCTGGGCCGTCGTCGACGGCCACACCGTGCAGGACGCCACCACGGGTCAGATGGTGCGGTCTGTCGCGAAGCTCATCGCGCACCTGTCGCAGTCGCTCACGCTGCTGCCCGGCACTCTGATCTCCACGGGAAGCCCGGGCGGCGCCGGCTACTCGCGCGACCCGCAGATCTTCCTGCGCGACCGCTCCACGGTCACGGTCGGCATCGACGGCATCGGCGAGCTCACCACGCACTGCCGCATGATCGACTGACCGCGGTCGCCGTCAGCCGGCGCAGCCGCAGCTCTCACCGCGCTGGAGCCCGACGCCGAGGCGCACGGTCTTCGGCGCCATCGAGCCGTCGCCAGGGTCCGTCAGCAGAAGGTGCGCGGCGATCCTGCCCATCAGCTCCATCGGCTGACGGATCGTCGTGAGCGTCGGCGTCGTCGTGCGAGCCGCGAGGATGCCGTCGAATCCGACGATGAGCACATCGCGAGGCGCCTCGACGCCCTCGGCGCGCAGCACGTCCATGAGGGCGATGGCGACCTGATCGCTCGCGCAGACGAGCGCATCCGGCAGCGTGCCCGCGCGAGCACGGGCGACGACGTCGGCGAAGTCCGGCGCGATGTCGAGGTCGACCTCGTCGAGCTGCTCCCCCGTCACGGCGTCTCCGCGTTCGGACAGGATCCGGAAGAACGCGTCCCCGCGCTCCGCGTAGTCGTGCGAGAGGCGCGCGCCGATCCACCCCAGCGTCGACGCGCCGTGCACGTCGACGAGGTGATCGATGAGTAGTCGTTCGCCGCCGACGTTGTCCACGAGAACGTGGTGGCCGTCGCCGGTCTCGCTGCTGAGCACCACGACGGGGAGATTCGACGCCACCGAGGCGAGAGAGGCCATCGCCGACTTCCCCGGCAGCACCGCGAGCCCGTCCACCCGTCCCGCGGTGTCGGCGACATCGGACAGTCCTGTCCCGCCCGTGCTGAGCAGCACGGCGCGGCCGTTGCGCTTGCACTCCAGCACGAAGCCGCGCTGCACCTCGTCGACGTAGAGGGGGAACGTCTGGGGCTCGCTGAGGCGCGCATCCTCCACGGCATCCCAGGGCACGAGCCCCGCGTCGAGATCCAGTGTCTCGATGTCGACGCGCTTCTCGTGGGCGCCCGGCTGCTGCGGCAGAGCGCCGTCCTGCGGGCCGTCGAGGAGCAGATCGAACAGGTGGAGACCGAGGACTCCCGTGCGGCCCCTGGCGAGGTTGCGGGCGGAACCGCTCGGGACGTAGCCGATCTCCCGCGCCGCCTCCAGCACGGCATCCCTCGTCTCCGGGCGGACCTTCTCAGGCCTGCGGAATGCGAAGGACACCGTCGCGATGGAGACGCCCGCGCGTTCGGCGACGTCGTAGACGGTGGGGCGGCTGGACGCCATGGACACCTCGCTCTCTGGGCGATTCTACTGACGGCCGCAGACTCCGGCCGCCGTCAGGTCAGGGTGAGTCCGCTGCGCAGCGGGTACAGCGGATCTACGGTGTCCCCGGGAACATCGGCCCTCGATCGGCGCACGGCCTCCATGGACCGGGGTATCTCCACTGGCAGGGTTCCGCGGAGCGCGACCCTCCCGGAGAGCGCCGCGAGCACCGCCTCGTCCGAGCTGCCGAAGTCGACGACCAGCGCGGACGCGATGGGCACGAGCGGGGTGAGGATGCCGGGGCGGTCGAGGTTCACGATCACCACGAGCGGACAGTGCGCGGCGATGCGCTGCAGGCGCACGACCAGTCCGGGAGGGAACTCCAGGGATCCCTGATGGAACCATCGTTCGAGGAAGAGGTCGTCTCGCGGCTCGAACGGTGCGCCGATCCTCACGATCGCGACGTCGGCGTCCTCCGGACGCGGCACCGAGTCCGCGTACTCGTCCAGCGCGCTCTCGCGCACTCCCTCCGCATACACACGGAGGCGCGCGCCGCCGAAGAGCGGGAGCACCCCGTCGCGGTTCTCGAGCACGGTGACCGACTCCGCCTGCGCCCGGAAGCCCTCCGCGCGGAAGGCGGCCGAGCCGACGATGCGTTCGGCCTCGTCCTCATCGACGAACGGGTCGTCGAACAGGCCCAGCTGGAACTTCACGAGCAGGATCCGCCGCACCGACTCGTCGAGCCGCGCCTCCGGAACCGCACCGGACGCGACGAGCTCGAGGAGCAGTTCCACGCACTCCTCCCCTCCGAACTGGTCGGCGCCCGCGTCGAGGAGCATCCGCATGCGCTCGATCGGCGTGAGATGCTCGACGCCCCATGCCCGCGCCGGCAGCACCTGATCTCCGACGTGGTTGTCGTTGACGAGCTCCCAGTCGGTGACGACGACGCCGTCGTAGCCGAGCTCCTCGCGGAGGAGGTCAGTGATGATCTGACGGTTGTACCCGAAGCCGACCTCGGCGATGCGCTCGCCGTTGCGCACAAGATCGACGGGCATGCCGTAGTACGGCATCATGCCGGCGGTGCCCTGCCTGATTGCCTCGACGAACGGCTTCAGATGCTCCTCGAAGCGTCCGCCGGGGTAGACCTGCTCGCGCCCGTACGGGAAGTGCGCGTCCTCCCCGTCCAGCTGCGGCCCGCCGCCGGGGAAGTGCTTCGTGGTGCACGCCACGCTCTGCGCGCCGAGCTTCTCGCCCTGGAAGCCCTGCAGATACGCCGCGGTGATCTCGGAGACGCGGTCGGCGTCGTAGCCGAAGGTCTGCGCCTGACGCCCCCACCGCGCCTCGGTGGGCAGGTCGATCTGCGGATGCAGCGCCGCACGGATCCCCACGGCGAGGTACTCCTGACGCGCCGTGTCGGCGAAGCGCCGGATCAGGTCGATGTCGTCGATCGCGGCGAGCCCCATCGCCTCCGGCCACTGCGAGAACGGACCGGCGGAGAAGGCGACTCCCGTGTTCTCCACGAAGGCGTGCCGCGGGTCGGTGCTGATCGTGACCGGAATGCCGTGCGGCGTCTGCTCGGCGAGGCGCTGCAGGTTGTTGTTCCAGCGCGCCCCGTCGCGCGCCGTCCGCATGGCGTGCACGTTGAAGTGGCTGAGGTGCTTGCGGAGGACGACATCCGATGTCGGCGACTTGGAGATCGCGCCCGGGGTCTCGAGCACCTCGCCGTCGGGCCCGATCTCGATGACCGTCTGGAACATCAGCCCGGCCTTCTCCTCGACGGACAGACGTCCGAGCAGGTCCTCGGTGCGCTCAGCGGGAGCCAGACGCGGATCCTCGTACGGATCCATCGTCCCGTTTCCGTTGAGATCGCGGTACTCGACGCCGTCGCTCGACGTGCGGAGGTGGGGGTTCATGCGTGTCCTGCTTTCCGTGGGACGGGGAGATGACGAGAGATGCCGCCTACTTCAGCCCGGTCGTCGCGACACCGCGGATGAACCAGCGCTGCAGGAAGACGAACAGGAGGAGGATCGGCGTGATGACGAGGACCGAGCCGGCGAGCAGCAGGCCGTAGTCGGTCGCGTTCTGTCCCGTCGAGTAGAGCGACAGGGCGACGGGGAGCGTGTACATCTCCTGCGTCTGCGCTGCGACGAGGGGCCAGAGGAAGTTGTTCCAGGAGGACAGGAACGTGAGGATGCCGAGGGTCGCCAGCGGCGGCCCGCACAGCGGCATGACGATGCGCGTGAAGATGCGCCACTCCCCTGCACCGTCCAGTCGAGCCGCCTCCAGCAGCGGCTCGGGGATGCCGAGCATGAACTGGCGCATGAGGAACACCCCGATCGGCGCCGTCAGGAACGGCAGGATGAGTCCGGGGAACGTGTTCACCAGACCGAGCGCGGAGACCATGACGAACAGCGGGACGAACGTGACGACGCCGGGCACCATGAGGGTGACCATGACGAGCCCGAACAGCGCCTTCTTGCCGGGGAACTCCATCTTGGCGAGCGCGTACCCGACCATCGAGCAGAACACCATGTTGCCGAGCACGGTGACCACCGCGACGACGAGGCTGTTCACGAAGAAGTGACCGAAGTCGAGCGGACCGAACCAGGCGGCGAAGTTCTCGCCCGTGGGGTTCTCCGGCCACCAGGTCGGCGGTCGGCGGAGGATCTCCCCCTGCGTCTTGACGGAGCCCAGCACCATCCAGACGAAGGGGATCAGCCACAGCACGAGTCCGACGGCCAGGACGGTGTAGGTGAGAGCGCGGCCGCTGCGGCCCGTCGAACGGCGCCGCTTCGGACGGCGGTGCGCCGCAGCATCCGCAGCGGGGGCGAGCGTGGAGGTCGTCATGGCGTCAGTCCTTCGAACGGAGCAGCCGGAACTGCAGCAGGCTGATCAGGGCGATCGCGAGGAAGAGCACGTAACTCGCCGCCGACGCGAGTCCGTACTCCCCGAAGCCGAACTGCTGATACGTGTAGAAGGCGACGGAGAGCGTCGAGTCCAGCGGGCCGCCCTTGGTCATCACGAAGGCCTCCTCGAAGAACTGGAGGTAGCCGACGGAGATGAGGACGGCCCCGAGGAGCAGAGTCGGCCGGAGCAGCGGCAGCGTCACCGAGATGAGACGACGCCAGGGTGAGGCGCCGTCCATCGTGGCGGCCTCATTCACGTCTTCCGGCACGGCCTGGAGCCCCGCGAGGAAGATCACCATGAGCGTGCCGACGTTGCGCCACACCGCCATCATGATGAGCGATGGCAGCGCGAAGGCGGGGTCGTTGAGCCAGTTGGGGCCATCGATTCCGACCAGCGCGAGTGCCGAGTTCAGCAGCCCGTCCGGCTGCAGGATGTAGCGCCACACCACGGAGATCGCCACGATGCTCGTCACCACGGGCGCGTAGAAGCCCACGCGGAAGAACGAGACGATCCGTCCGCGCCCGTTGTTGAGCGCGAGAGCGAGAGCGAGAGCCACGATCATCGTGATCGGGATGCCGACGAGCACGAAGACGCCGGTGACCCCGAGGGAGGTGAGGAATCGGGAGTCGGCGAACAGGGTGAAGAACTGCTCGAGACCCACGAAGTTCACCGCGAACGGGGACCTGATGTCGCGCGCCGTGAAATCGGTGAACGACATCGCGAACGATCCGACGATCGGGAACAGCATGAAGATCGCGAACACGACGACGAACGGGAGGGCGAAGCCCCAGGCGACGAAGGCCTGACGCCTGCGACGCACCGCGCCCAGGCTTCGCTTCCCCTCGCCGCGAGGGCCGCGGACGGCCCTCGCGGCGGTGGCGGTGGATGCGGACATCGGGTCAGTCCAGCCCGATGGTGTCCGCTTCGCCCTGCAGCGTCTTCAGGACGTCGGCGACGTCGCCCGTCCCGCGACGGAGGGCCTCCAGCGCCTGGTCGCCCTTGGCAGCGACCTTGACCCAGCTCGTCGTCACCGGCGGCGCCTTGGCGGTCTCCAGCTGCGTGCCGAACGTCGCGAGTCCGGCATCGCCGGCGACGGCCGACTCCTTCCACGCCGCAGTGGATGCGGGCAGGTCACCGGTCGCCTCGAAGAACGCGGCCTGCGTCTTCGGCTGGCTCAACCAGTCGACGAGCTTCCATGCGGATGACGCGTTGTCGCTGCCGTCGAACACGACGAGGTTCGCCCCGCCGCTGAAAGACACGGAGCCGTCGAGAGCCGGAAGCACCGCCGTCGTGTACTTGTCGGCGAAGCCTTCGCCGCCGACGGCTTCGAGCTGGCCGCGCAGGAACGGCCCTTCGACGACCATCGGCGCGGTGCCGTCGACGAACTCGGCCTCGGTCGCGCCGGGAGAGGTGTCGACGTTCGGGTCGGCGATGCCGTCCGTGAAGAAGCTCTGGTAGTACTCCAGCCCCTTCGTCATCTCGGGGGTGTCGAGAGTCCAGTTCTTGCCGTCGGTGAGCTCGGCCCCGGCCGACCACGGCATCCACATGGCGCCCTGGAAGGAGTCGTTGCCCGCCGGCAGACGCATGCCCCACGTGGAGCCGCCCTTGCTCTGCATGTCGGCGGCCATCTGCGACAGCTCTTCCCAGGTCTTGGGCGCCTCGGTCCAGCCCGCCTTCTCCGCGATGTCGGTGCGGTAGTAGAGCACGCGCGTGTCCACGTACCAGGGCACTCCCGCGGCGCGGTCGCCCACCTTCGTCGTGCTCAGGGCCCCCTCGAAGAAGCCGTCGGTGGAGATCTGCTCCGGAACCGTCGCGAAGGCGTCGGCGAAGTCGGCCATCCAGGTCGTCCCCATCATTGCGATGTCGGGAGTGTTGCCGCCGGCGATGGCGGTCTGGATCTTGTTGTGCGCGGCATCCCAGGGGATCGGCGTCACGTCGATCTTCACATCGGGATTCTCCTTCTGGAACGCCTTCACGAAGTCGGGAAGGGCCTCGCCCTCCGCCCCCATGGCCCAGATCGAGATCGTGCCCGTCGCGGGTCCGTCGTCGATCGTCGTCGTCTCGCCGGGTCCGGATGCGGCGTCATCCGTACGCCCGCATCCGCTCAGCAGCAGGGTTGCAGCGGTCAGAGCCGCCACTCCCCCCAGCACGCTCGTGAACTTCACGTCTTCCTCCTCGAATCGCTCGCTCAGAATCTATGCGCTTAAACTCGCATGTCCTGCTATCTAAGCGCATAGATTCTCGATCGGCAACCCCTGCCGCGCGCACCCCGCTCCCGAAACGCAGAACAGCCCCGGCGCGGTGCGCCGGGGCTGTTCTGAGAAGGGATCAGATCTCTACGAGGTCATCCGGGGTGACGATCGGGATCGCCGCCGTCACGGCCTCGAGCCCGGACAGACGCGCCGGGGAGAGCTGCTTCGCGACCTCGTCGCGCGACATCAGCCCGGCCTCCACGACGAGGTCTGCGACGTTGCGATTCGTCAGCAGCGCCGTCTTCGCGAGGGCTGCGGCCGCCGCGTAGCCGATGAACGGGGTGAGGGCGGTGATGACGCCCACCGAAGCACCGACCATCGCACCGAGACGGTCACGGTTGGCCGTGATGCCGTCGACGCAGTTCACGCGGAGCGTCCACATAGCCTGGCGCATCCAGGTGATGGACTGGAAGATCGAGTGCGCGATGACGGGCTCGAAGGCGTTGAGCTGCAGCTGCCCCGCCTCCGCGGCCATCGTGACCGTCATGTCGGCGCCAGCGACGGCGAACGCCACCTGGTTGACGACCTCGGGGATGACGGGATTGACCTTGCCGGGCATGATGCTGGACCCGGCCTGCATGGCGGGGAGGTTGATCTCGCCCAGACCCGCCTGCGGCCCCGACGACAGCAGTCGCAGGTCGTTGCAGATCTTCGAGAGCTTCATCGCATTGCGCTTCAGCGTCGAGGAGAACGACATGAACGAACCGGTGTCGCTGGTGGCCTCGACGAGGTCGCCTGCGGTCACGAGGTCGAGCTCGGTGATCTCACGCAGGTGCTTGAGCACGGCGGGCGCGTAGTCGGGGTGGGTGGTGATGCCGGTGCCGATGGCGGTCGCGCCCATGTTGATCTCGAACATCAGCGACGCGTTCTCGGTGAGGCGCGAGTGGTCGTAGCCGAGCGTGGTGGCGAAGCCGTGGAACTCCTGACCGAGCGTCATCGGCACGGCGTCCTGGAGCTGCGTGCGTCCCACCTTGAGGACGTCGTGGAACTCGCGGGACTTGCCGAGGAAGGAGCGACGGAGGAGGTCGAGCTCCTCGAGCAGGGAGCGCAGCGTCAGCGACAGTCCGATCTTGACGGCGGTCGGGTACACATCGTTCGTGGACTGGCTGCGGTTCGTGTGGTCGATCGGCGACAGGAAGGCGTAGTCGCCCTTCTCCCGTCCGGCCATCTCGAGCGCGATGTTGGTGATGACCTCGTTCGCGTTCATGTTGGTCGAGGTGCCTGCACCACCCTGGATGACTCCGACCGTGAACTGGTCGTGGAACTCGCCGTCGATCACCCGCTGCGCCGCACGATCGATCAGGTCTGCGCGCTCGTGGTCGAGGACGCCGATCTCGCGGTTCGCGCGGGCACTGGCCTGCTTGACCATCGCGAGGGCGACCACCAGATCGGGGTACACCGAGATCGGGCGCTTCGTGATCGGGAAGTTCGCGTCGGCGCGGGCAGTGTGGATGCCCCAGTACGCGTCGGCGGGGATCTCCATGCTCCCGAGGGAATCGGTCTCTGTACGGGTGAGGGAGGGCGCGGCAGAAGCCATGTCACATCCTTGTGGGTCGTGGCGAGTGAGAAGTATGGGGGATGCCACAAGTCTACGCCTGCGCCACGGCCGCGCCCGTTCAGCGACCGCGTTTGCGGGAGAACGCCTCGAGTCGCTGCTCGGGCGAGAGGCGCGCCATCCGCTCCAGCCACTCCGGCGAGAAGTACGTGCCGGTGTCGGCATCGGTCACGGGGACCACCGCATGCGTGATCGTGTCGGGGTGCACGTGCACCAGCTGGAACGCCTGAGCGGCGTCCATCCCGTTGACCTCCGCCGCGGGCAGCGCCACGTTCATCGTGTAGCACGTCGCCGACGCCACGCTCACGGGAACGCCCGCGAACATCCCGTGCGAGGAGTAGTGCAGGTGGCCGGCGAGGATGCTGCGCACGTCGCTGCCGCGGACGATCTCGGCGAGCTCGTCCTGATGCCTCAGCTCGAGGATGTCGAAGAGCGGCAGATGACTCGGCAGCGGCGGATGGTGCATGGCCAGCAGCGTTCCGTGCGGGGCGGGCTCGCTGAGCAGATCGGCCAGCCAATCGAGCTGCGCGCGGTCGAGGTCCCCGTGATGCCAGCCGGGCACGCTGGTGTCGAGAGCGATCAGCCGGAGTCCGTCGAGGTCCCAGACGCCGGTGACCGGCTCCTCGGTGGGGCTCAGATCGAGGAGACCGGCCCGCAGCGCGGGGCGCTCGTCATGATTGCCCGCGACCCAGACGACAGTGGTGTCGAGCGCGTCCGCCACCGGTTCGACGGCGTCGCGGAGCCGGCGGTAGGCGTCGGGCTCCCCCAGGTCGGCGAGGTCACCCGTGATGACGATGGCCGCCGGATGGGGGTGCACCGCGCCGATCGCGTCGAGGGTTCGCCCGAAGTTCGCCTCCACGTCGTAGCGCCCACCCAGCCGCGCACCACCCGCGAGGAAGTGCGGATCGCTGACGTGGATGAGCACGTGCGATGCGGGCCGGTGTCTGCCGAACGCGTACTCGGCTCCCTGGGGCTCGGACATGGCTCCAGCCTAGGCGGCGGGACAGACGCCTCGCCGCCCGCCGTCACTCGACGGCCCCGCGGACGTACTCGGACAGCACGACACCCGACCCGAACGCCGTCGTCCCGATCTCGTCGAACCGCTCCGGACGGTAGGGGCGCGCGCCGAACAGCGGGATGCCGCTGCCGAACAGCAGCGGGTTCCGCTTCAGCACGAGGCGATCGATCTCGTCGGCGAGGGTCGCCGCGAGAGCGCCTCCCCCGCAGAGCCAGATGGCGCCGCCGCTTTTCTGCTTGAGATCCCTGACCACGCGGACAGGATCATCCGCCGACACCTCGAGGTTCTCCCCGCTCGCCGTGTTCGAGCGGGAGAACACGATCTGGCGCAGGTGCCGGTACGGGCTCGTGACGCCGAACGGCAGACCCACGGCGTAGGTGTTCCACCCCATCAGCACCGTGTCGAACATTCCGCCGTCGCGGGAGATCCCCTGCGCCTCGGCGATGGCGGTGGGGACGGTGTCCCCGAAGCGCTCGTTGATCGCCGCCATGTGATCGCCCTCGCTGAGGAGGGCGTCGAACTCCCCCTCAGGCCCGGCGATGAAGCCGTCGAGGCTCACGGCCACGTAGTAGACCAGTTCTCGCATCACTACTCCAATCACAACATCTGTCGTGAATGAAGAGTACATCAGCTGTAGTGGTTGCGCTACAGTGAGCGCATGGCGAAGAACGACACCCGCCGCCGGTCTCTGGCGGATGCAGGCCTCACCGTGCTCGCTCGCGAAGGATCACGGGGTCTCACCCACCGCGCCGTCGACCTCGAGGCCGGCGCGCCGACGGGCACCACGTCCAACTACTTCCGGAGCAGAGACGCCCTCGTCGCCGGACTCGTCGAGCGCATCGGCGAGCGTCTCGCCCCGACCGCCCAGGACCTCGACCGACGAGCCTCGGAGGCCCCGAGCAGGGCGCTGTTCGCCGACTACGTCCGCGACATCGTCCGTCGCCTCACCGGCGATCGCGAGGTCACGATCGCCCTGTTCGAACTGCGCCTGGAGAGCAGCCGGCGGCCCGAGGTCGCCGCCGTCCTCGGCGCGTGGCAGCGCGCGGGCTTCGATGGCGACGTCGCCTTCAACAGCGCGGCCGGACTCCCCGGCGGCCGACGCGAGATCGCCCTGTTCCACTACGCGATCGACGGTCTTCTGCTGGACAGACTGACCACTCCGATCGATCCGGACACCTCGACCGACGACGTGATCGACGACCTCGTCGCCGGTCTGCTGAGCTGATCCTCCTGGCGGGTCAGTGCCCGCCGATGACGATCAGCGCGATGCCGCCGATCACCGCGAGAGCGCAGACGACGAAACAGGCGTAGGCGCCGACCAGGGAGAGGCGCTTCTGCGCGTCGGTGAGCGGACTCTTCTTGGCCGCCTTGGCGGCCTGCTTGGCCGCGCGCTTGAGGTCCTTCTCCGTGATCACCGTGATCGCGTCGGTGAACTCGGCGGGGCTCACCACGGGAGCATGCCCGCCGCGGACGAGCAGACGGAGGCCCATCGCGTAGAACCCGACGACAGCACACGCTCCGATCAGTGCGGCGGCGAACACCAGGATGAAGGCGTTCCAGTCGATGACGACGTTCACTTCGACTCCTCACCGGTCGATGCCGCAGCATCCTTCTTCGCTGACTTGGCCTTCGACGACTTCTTCCTGTCGTCGGCGGCCTTCTTCGCGTCGGCCTTCGCCTTCTCGCGGGCGGCTGCACGCGCCTTGGCCTCCGCCTTCGCCTGCTCGATGCGCTGCTGCCTCCGCGTGGGCGGCGGGGTGTCGGGAAGCTCGACGGCGAGACCGGACTCCGCCACATCGCTCATCGCGTTGGCGTGCGTCACTGCGTCCTTGCGCGAGCGCAGGAAGAGGCCGATGATCACGCCGAGAGCGAGGACGGTGTCGATCGCGATGCCCCAGGGACCGAGCCAGGTGATCAGCAGGGCGGCGAAGGCTCCGACCGCGCCGGCGGCCGGAAGGGTCAGCAGCCAGCCGATCGCGATGCGCCCCGCTGTGCGCCAGCGGACGGTGGATCCTCGGCGGCCGAGGCCGGATCCGATCACCGATCCGGAGGCGACCTGGGTGGTCGAGAGCGCGAAGCCGAAGTAGCTCGACGCGAGGATCGTCGCCGCGGTCGAGCTCTCCGCCGAGAAGCCCTGCGCGGGCTTGACCTCCGTGAGCCCCTTGCCGAGGGTGCGGATGATCCGCCAGCCACCGAGATAGGTTCCGAGCGCGATCGTCACGGCACAGGCGATGATGACCCACAGGTAGGGGTCCGCCTGGTCGCGGCTCTGCCAGCCGACGGTGATGAGCGCGAGGGTGATGACGCCCATGGTCTTCTGCGCGTCGTTCGTTCCGTGCGCGAGCGCGACCATGGACGACGTGAAGATCTGCCCCCAGCGGAAGCCGTCGCGTCCGTCGGGCTTGTTGTCGTAGCGTCGCGTGATCGAGTACGCGATCTTGGTGGCGGCGAACGCGATGAGCCCCGCCGTGACGGGGGCGATCAGCGCGGGGAGGATGATCTTGGAGAGCACGGCTCCGAAGTCGATGCCGCCGACGCCGACCCCGACGAGGGTCGCGCCGATCAGGCCGCCGAACAGCGCGTGCGAGGAGCTCGACGGAAGGCCGAGCAGCCAGGTCAGCATGTTCCAGGTGATCGCGCCGATGAGACCGGCGAAGATCATCGGCAGGAAGATGCTCGCCTGATCCTGCAGCCCCTCCTCACGGATGATGCCGTGCGAGACGGTCTGCGACACCTCGGTCGAGAGGAACGCGCCGACCAGGTTGAGCCCAGCGGCGAGGAGCACCGCGGTCTTGGGCTTGAGGGCTCCGGTCGCGATGGGCGTCGCCATCGCGTTGGCCGTGTCGTGAAACCCGTTGGTGAAGTCGAAGAACAGTGCAAGTGCGATGACGAGCACGACGATGAGGGCTGCGGTTTCCACCGTTCGCTTTCGGTCGTTGAGGAAGAAGATTCGTGTCGACGGGATCGACGTGACGAACGAAGAGTTCATCGTGGGTTTGACTTCCGTTAACCGGCCCCGGTAAATCCTCCCACCCGCACAGGGGCCGGTCAACTCGACCTGGGCTAGCGTGGAACGGTGACTGATGCCCCGATCGCCGCCCGCCGCTCGACACTCCGCACCCACCACGGTGACACCTTCGAGGATCCCTACGAATGGATGCGCGACAAGGAGTCCGCCGAGGTCATCGCTCATCTCGAGGCGGAGAACGCCCACACGGATGCCGAGACGGCCCACCTCGAACCGCTGCGCGAGCGTCTGTTCCAGGAGATCAAGGGCCGCGTCCAGGAGACCGATCTGTCCGTGCCGACGCGCCGGGGCGACTGGTGGTACTACAGCCGCACCGAGGAGGGGGCGCAGTACGGCATCCACTGCCGCACCGCCGCAGTGGCAGACGACTGGACTCCTCCGCTGCTCGAGCCTGGTGTGCCCGTGCCGGGCGAGAGCGTCCTGCTCGACGGGAACGTCGAAGCCGAGGGGCACGAGTTCTTCTCACTCGGTGCGTTCGACACCACCGACGACGCGACGAAGCTGCTCTGGTCGACCGACTTCGAGGGCGATGAGCTGTACACGGTGCGGGTCCGCGACCTCGTCACCGGCGAGACGCTGCCCGATGAGATCCCGAACACCGGCGGTGCGTTCTTCACCCCCGACGGCACGGGCGTCCTCTACACGACCCGAGACGAGGCCTGGCGCCCCGACACCCTGTGGCTGCACCGTCTCGGCACGGACGTCGCCGACGATCTGCGCCTCTTCCACGAGCCCGACGAGAAGTTCTGGCTCGGGGCGGGCATCACGCGCAGCCGGAAGTACCTCGTGATCGCCGTCGGCTCGAGCATCACGAGCGAGGAGTACCTCGTCGACCTGTCCGGTGACCTCACCGCTGAGCCGACCATCGTCTGGCCCCGCAGCGAGGGCGTCGAGTACTCGGTCGAGCACGCCGTCGTCGACGGCGAGGACCGGCTCTACATCCTGCACAATCAGGATGCCCTCGACTTCGAGCTCGTCTCGGTCGCGGCATCCGCTCCGCAGGGCGCGCGCCATGTCGTGCTCCCGCACCGTCCGGGGAGGCGGCTGCTCGGGATGGACGCGTTCCGCGACTTCGCGACCGTCGAGTACCGCAACGAAGGCCTCGAGCGCGTGGCGCTGCTCGACTACGGCACGGATGCCGTCGAGGACATCGCCTTCGACGAGCCCCTCTACTCGGCGGGCGTCAGCGGCAATCCCGAGTGGCACGCGCCGTTCCTGCGCCTCGGCTACACGTCCTTCGTGACGCCGGGAACCGTGTACGAGCTCGACCTCGCGACCCGCGAACTCGTGCTGCGCAAGCAGGTCGCCGTGCTCGGCGGCTACTCCCCCGCCGACTACGGACAGGAGCGGGCGTGGGCCACGGCATCCGACGGCACCCGCGTGCCGATCTCGCTCGTGTGGAAGAGGTCCTTCGGCGACCCCGGCGCGGCGCTCCGCCCCGTCCACCTCTACGGTTACGGCTCCTACGAGCACTCCATCGACCCCGGCTTCTCGGTCGCGCGCCTCTCCGAGCTCGACCGCGGCGTGATCTTCGCGATCGCCCACGTCCGCGGCGGCGGCGAGATGGGGCGCCAGTGGTACGAAGACGGCAAGCTCCTGCACAAGCGCAACACGTTCACCGACTTCGTGGCCTGCGCCGAGCATCTGATCGCGAGCGGCGTGACCTCACCCGATCGACTGGTGGCGGAGGGTGCGAGCGCCGGCGGTCTGCTCATGGGCGCCGTCGCGAACCTCGCCCCCGAGTCGTTCGCGGGCATCCTCGCCGGGGTTCCGTTCGTCGACGCCCTCACGACCATCCTCGACCCCTCGCTTCCCCTCACCGTCATCGAGTGGGACGAGTGGGGCGACCCGCTGCACGGCGCCGACGTGTACGAGTACATGAAGTCCTACACGCCCTACGAGAACGTCCGCGACGGCGTCGACTACCCGCGCATCCTCGCCGTCACCTCGCTGAACGACTCTCGGGTGATGTACGTCGAGCCCGCGAAGTGGGTGGCGCGTCTGCGCGAGGCGGGAGCGGCCGACGTCCTTCTCAAGTGCGAGATGGTCGCCGGCCACGGCGGCGTGAGCGGCCGGTACAACTCCTGGCGCGAGCGCGCGTTCGAGCTGGCCTGGATCCTGGACGTGCTCGGCCTGGCGGAGTAGCACCCCGGACGCCGGATGCCGGACGCCGGATGGCGGATGCCGGATGCCGGATGGCGGATGGCGGCGGCATCCGGGCAGTCCGAGATCCGCACATTCGACCGAAATGCGGAAGCCCGCGCCGGATCGATCCGGATCTCGGGCGAGGTGCCGCACCTCGGCCGGATCGCACTTCTCCTCCACAATGGAGGCGATTCACGGATCCGTCCACAGGTGGCGCTATGGGCCCTGCGACGCACCTCCGCTCCCGCAGAATGTGCGGATGCTCCTCGAAGACTGGCTGCGTCTCCACGACGCGATCGCACACACCTCTGAGCTCTACGCCGCAGGGTTCGGCAAGCACGCGCTCGCCTCGGCCGTCGAGCGAGGTGTGATGCTGCGTGTACGCCGATCCTGGATCGCTCTCCCCGATTGCGACGGCGACCTCGTCAGAGCGATCACTGCGGGAGGGCGTCTCACCTGTATCAGCGAAGCGCGGCGCCTCGGCCTGTGGGCCCCGCCAGCTGACCCACGCGTGCACGTCATGGCGCCCGCAGGATCGGGGAAGATGGCGCTCGACGGCGTACGGATCCATTGGTCGAACGGTCCTGCTCCCGTTCGTCGGCGCGCACCAGCCGAACCGCTCGTCAACGTTCTGCACCATGTCGCGCAGTGCCTGGAGCCCTCGGCCGCGCTGGCGATCTGGAATTCCGCCCTCAACAAGAGGCTGATCGCCCCTCAGGTGCTCGAACGCGTCGCCTGGCGGGGGCGGCTCGAGAGGAGCCTCGCCTCCCGCGCGACGGCGCTCTCGGACTCAGGGCTCGAAACCGAGTTCGTCGAGATCATGCAGAGCATCGGGGTCAGCGTGCGACAGCAGGTCTGGATAGACGGTCACCCCGTCGACGCGCTGATCGGCGACCGGCTGATCGTGCAGCTGGACGGTTTCGCGCACCATGGCGCCACGGCACGACGTCGGGACCTCGAGGCCGACGCCCGTCTGAGGCTGCGCGGGTACACGGTGCTCCGCTTCGACTACCAGCAGGTGTTCTTCCGACCGGAGTATGTGCGCGACGTGGTTCGGATGGCGATCGCCCAGGGGCTGCACCTCGCCGGTTGACGCGCTGAGCTCCGGTATCCCTCCCGAGATCCGGATGCCGACGACGGATTCATCCGGAACACAGAAGGCCCGCGGGAACTCAGAACGGGGCACCACGTCTACTCCAGCCACGACCCGGACGCCAGACCTCAGGCCCATTCGACCACACGACACTCAGATCCGGCATCCCTCCCGAGATCCGGATGCCGACGACGGATTCATCCGGAACTCGGGCGATCTTCCGGTCCTCAGGCAGTCTGTCGGAACCGGACAGGCCGGACCCAGCCCGGGCTCAACCGAAGAGCGTGGCCGCGGCGTCGTAGCGGACCTGGGGAACCGTGTTCAGCTCGCCGAGAGCGTCGGCGAAGGGAACCCGCACGATCTCGGTGCCCTGCATGGCGACCATCTGACCCCACGCGGCGTCGACGACGGCATCCGCGGCGTGCATGCCGAGGCGCGTCGCGAGAACGCGGTCGAAGGCGGACGGCGCACCGCCGCGCTGGATGTGCCCGAGGATCGTGGCACGGGTCTCGATTCCGGTGATGCGCTCGATCTCGGGGGCGAGCTGATCCCCGATCCCGCCCAGGCGCGGACGGTTGAAGGCGTCGAGGCCCTTGTCGCTGTAGGCCTCGTCCATGTCGCGGAGCTTGAACCCCTCGGAAACGACGACGAGCGGAGCACGGCCGCGGTCGTGAGCGCTCGTGACGAGCTCGCAGATCTCCTCGAGCGACATCGGGACCTCGGGGATGCAGATGACGTGGGCGCCGGCCGCCATGCCGGCGTGCAGGGCGATCCAGCCGACGTGGCGCCCCATGACCTCGGCGACCATGCAGCGGCGGTGCGAGTCTCCCGTGGTCCGCAGGCGGTCCATCGCGTCGGTGGCGATGTTCACGGCCGTGTCGAAGCCGAACGAGTAGTCGGTCGCACGGAGGTCGTTGTCGATCGTCTTCGGCACGCCGATGACGTTGATGCCGTCCTTCGCGAGACGATCGGCCGCGGCGAGTGTGCCCTCGCCGCCGATCGCGATGATGCCGTCGATCTTGTGCCCGTACAGCGTCTTGGCGATGTTCTCCGCGCCGCCGCGGACTCCCTCGTACGGATTGGTCCGGCTGGTGCCGAGGATGGTGCCGCCGACCTTCGAGAGGCCCTTCACGTCATGGCGGGTCAGGGGGAAGAAGTCGCCGTCGACGACACCTCGCCAGCCGTCGCGGATGCCGACGAACTCGAGGTCGTACGCACGGGTTCCCTTGAGCACGATCGCGCGGATGACCGCGTTGAGTCCGGGGCAGTCGCCACCGCTCGTCAGGATGCCGATCTTCATGCTGCCGCCTTCGGTTGTTCGGGTAAGTGAGGGGAAGGCGACGTTGCCTGCGAACGACACTAGCGCCCCAGAACGATGGAGCGCCATTCCGGGCGGTGAAAACGGAGAATCTTACGGTCGATTCGAGACGAAACCGCAGAAGTTCGAGAGTCGTGCCGAATACGACGCGAATGGGCGTTAAGAACCGAGGTTCTTAACGCCCATTCGTCAGACGGCGCCGAGGGCCTGTCGCAGCAGGTGCATGAGGGCCGCCAGTTGCACGGGCTCCCCCGCCACGTCGTCGACGGCCTCGCCGTCGAGCGCGCGGGCCGCGAGCCCCTGCTTCTGGTCGATGAGCTCGGCGATCTTGGTGTCGATCGTGTGCGCGGCGATGATCCGCCACGCGGTGACCGGCTCGTCCTGTCCGATGCGGTGCACGCGGTCGATCGCCTGCGTCTGCTCCGCCGCCGTCCACGACAGCTCGGCGAGCACGACGTTCGAGGCCGCCTGGAGGTTCAGTCCGACGCCCGCTGCGGTGAGCGAGCAGACCGCGATGCCGACGGCGGGGTCGCCGTTGAAGTCGTCGATCGCCTGCTGACGCGCGGTGGTGGTCTGGTCGCCGCGGATCGAGACGGCGCGGATGCCGGCGGCGGCGAAGTGCGCCTCGGCCTGGTCCATGACGTCGATGTGCTTCGCGAAGAACACGACCTTGCCCACCGAGCGCTGCAGCTGCGCGGCGTAGTCCGCGGCGAGCTGAGCCTTCGCCTGGCCGATGCGGCGGACCATCGTGAAGACGTTGTCCCCGCCCGTTCCCGCCGCCTTGGACTCCTCGAGCTCGTTCTGCGCGACGAGACGGACGATGTCGTCGTCGATCTCTCCCGGCGCGAGACCGCGATCTCCGCGGGCCTCGATGATCCGCCGGTAGCGGACGGCGAGCCGTTCGCCGAGCTCGCGCTCCGCCTGGCGGATGCTGCGGCCGAACTCGTCGTCCAGCTGGACGGGGAGGTCGGCGATGAGCTTGTCGGGGAGGTCGGCGGCGACGTCCTTCTTCTTGCGTCGCACGATGCCCATGGAGATGACGGCGTCGCGGGCCTCGGGGTAGAACGACTTGTCGGCGGGCGTGAAGCCGGTCGCGTCGAGCTTCTCCATCAGTTCGGGTCCCGGCTTCTCGCCCGTGGTCCATCCCAGGAAGCGCCAGATCGCGTCGAAGTCCTCGACGTCGTTGATCAGCGGGGTTCCGGTGAGGGCCAGCATCAGCGGGTTGCCGCCGGGAGTCCGCTCCCGCACGCGCGACGCGAGCGAGAGGACGTTCTGGGAGCGCTGCGACGAGAGGTTCTTGATGAAGTGCGCCTCATCGACGACCATGCCGCGCAGGCCGATCGACGCGAGCCACGAGAGATGCCGGTCGAGGATCTCGTAGTTGACGATGAAGATGTCCGCGAAGGCGTCGATGTCGGCGCCGTCACCCTGGATGACGGTCGCGCGACGCTGCGGAGTCCACCGCTCGACCTCCCGCGCCCAGTTCATCTTGACGACGTTCGGCACCACGGCGAGCAGCGGGTACGCACCGGCGACGGAGGCCGCGAGGATGGACTGCGCGGTCTTGCCGAGTCCGGGCTCGTCGGCCAGCAGGAAGCTGCGGTGCCCGGCGCGCACGGCTTCGAGGAACCGCGACTGGTGGACCATGATCTCGAGGCCCTTGGGCGACAGGTGGTCGAACTCCGGCGCGGGGGGAAGGTCCATGGACGCGGCGGATCCGCCTGCACCGGTCTCGAACGCCTTGTAGAGCGGACCCATCAGCTCCCAGCCGTCCAGACGGCGGCGCGGGGTCGTGGTCACACGGGGCGTGAGGTCGGGAGCGAGGAACGGGTTCGCGAGCTGGCGCGACTCGACGGACGGCGGGGTCACCTGACGCTCCGCGATCGCGGCCGGGACGACCGGCGCCTGCACGGGCGCGACGTCGGCGATGATGAGCTCCTCCGGAGCGAGCTCGGCGCCGGACTCGAGCAGCCAGTCCCTGCGCATGCGCTTGGCGACCGGCGACGTGGCCTGGTCCGCTTCGAGGAGCTGGATCAGCGACGTGTCCCTCGCCGCGGTCTTGGCGAGGATCGTCGCGACGCCGTCGAGCCGCTTGAGCAGCTCGGAGCGTGCGGCATCGCCGATCTCGGCATCCGCTTTGACCCTGGCGCGCTCCTCGCGCACCAGGAAGGCGATGACCTGGAACTTGACGCGGTTCGTCGGTCCGAGCTTTCCTCGCTGCGACTTCGCCTCGATCTCGCGCACCTTGCGCGCGAGGATCGGGATGAGGGGGGCCTCATCGTCGCGACGGGACGTCTTCCTTCGCCGCGTGGCGGCGGTTGCCGTGGTCGGCATGCTCCTCCTGAGCGTGAGGGCCGCGGTGCCGATGTGCGCCGAAGCCGTCTCGATGTCCGCGTGTGGCGCGAGATCTCACCGGTGTCGGCGAATCGTTACCAGGACCGTACGAACAGTGGTACTGATTCCCGTCGATGCACGAAGGACGTGCGAGGATCACCGGGAACCGATCGTCAGTCTACGCCATACGTCTCGACGTCGGCGCGGCAGGACACGGAGAATTCATGCGCCCCGGGTGTCGAGCACCCGCTGCGCGTCGTCCACGTCGGCCGCCATCTGCTGCTTCAGCTTCTCGATGCCCTCGAACGCGACCATGCCGCGAAGGCGCTCCACGAACTCGACCGTGACGTCGTGTCCGTAGAGGTCGAGCTCCGTCTCCCCCATGACATGAGCCTCGACCTGACGCACCAGGACATCGTCGAAGGTCGGGTTGGTGCCGACGGAGATCGCCGATCGGTGGCGGATGCCGGTGTCGTGGTCGACCAGCCATCCGGCGTAGACGCCGTCGGCCGGGACGAAGGCGTCGGTGATCGTCGACAGGTTGGCCGTGGGGAAGCCGAGCTCCCGTCCGCGCTTCAGCCCGTGCACGACCTCGCCGCGCACGTCCACGTGACGGCCGAGCACCTCGGCGGCCCCGGCGACATCACCGGCCATGAGGAGTTCGCGGATCCAGGTCGAGGAGACGCGACGGTCCGATCCTTCGAGGAAGACGTCGTCGACGACCTCCACGGTGAATCCGAACCGCGGGCCCAGCTCGGCCAGCAGGGCCGGGGTGCCGGCCCCTCCGCGTCCGAACCGGAAGTCGTCTCCCACCAGCACGGTGGAGACCTTCAGCGCCGACACCAGGATGTCGGCGACGAAGTCCTCCGCGCTCCGAGCGGCGAGCTCCGCGTCGAAGGTCAGCATCAGGGTCGCGTCGATCTCCAGCTCGCTCAGGAGCTCGAGCTTGCGCTCGATCGTGACGACGTTCTCCGGGCAGAGATCGGGGCGCAGCACGGCGAGCGGGTTCCGGTCGAAGGTCACCGCGACCGCGCGCGCCCCCGAGGCCTCAGCCTGCTGCTTCAGACGGCGGATGACCGCGCGGTGCCCGGCGTGGACGCCGTCGAACTTGCCGATCGCGACGGCCGAGGGGCCGAAATCGACCGGAACCTCGAGCGGATCCCGGAAGACGATCATGCGGTCACCTCGGCGGACTCCTCCTGGGCGACCGGAGCCGGTCGATGCGTGCGCAGCCACCAGATGCCGAAGACGGGGAGGACGAGCGGGATGAACAGATACCCCCGCCCGAAGAGGGACCACACGGTCTCGTGCTGGAAGAGATCCGGCATGAGCAGACTGAGCGCACCGACGACGAGGACACCCGTCAACTCGAACACGATCGCGATCCATGCGACCGTGTACCACCCGCGCCTCTTGGCGAGCACGAGGGCGAGCGTCGCGAGGATGTAGACGACGGCGGCCAGTGCGGACAGTGAATACGCCAACGGGGCCTCGTCGAACCGGCGGAGGATCTGCACGAAGCTGCGGCCGGTCGCCGCCAGCGCCATGACGGCGTAGACGATCACGAGGACACGGCCGATGCCGGTCATCCGAGAAGGGGGTTCGGTGGTGCTCATAGCTCGATCCATCCTAGTTGCGGGTGGATGCGTCGGGATTCGCGCTCAGACGACCTGGATCGTCCAGATCGCGTGCATGCGCCAGACCATGATCGCGATGGCGAACGCGGCGACGCCGAGGATCACCGTGCTCCATCTGCTGCGCTCCATCAGGGCCCACAGCACGGCGCCGATCGGCAGGAGGACGGCGGACACCAGATACACCCAGAACTCGAGGAGATCTCCCGTCGGCGGGTTCCCCGCCAGCGGCGCCACGATCGAGACCACGACCTGCACGATCAGCAGCGCCTCGATGGCGGCGAGAGCTCCGACCGTGAAATCGCTGGGGCGGCGGCCCGCGAGTCCGGCCGAGATGCAGAACACGCCGGCGCCGACCGAGACGACGATCTGGACGATGGTCAGCCACAGGATCATCGTGCGACCTCCGGCATGTTCATCGCGCTCTTGAGGTCTGCACCGCGCTTCTCCACGACCCCGACGAGAACGCCGTCGTGATCGATCGCGGCGGCCAGAACTCCGTCGAGTCGCGACGCCTGTCCCGGCAGCCTCTTGCCGTGGCGCAGATCCCTCGCATCCTCCGCCGAGACGTCGAGCGGCTGCAGGACCCGTGCCGCCGCCTGCGCGGGTGTGAGAGTGGGCGTCCCCTCGAGGGCATCGATGCCGACGGCATCCGCGACGTCGAAGTCGCCGACCCGCGTGCGACGGAGCGCTGTCAGATGGCCGCCGACACCCAATCCCGATCCCAGGTCCCTCGCGAGCGAGCGGATGTAGGTGCCGGAGGAGCAGTCCACGATCACATCGAGGTCGATGACGCCCTCCCCGTCGCGGCGTGCCAGCACGTCGAAGCGGGACACCGTCACCTCTCTCGCGGCGAGCACGACCTCCTCACCCGCGCGCACGCGATCGTAGGCGCGCCTGCCGTCGACCTTGATGGCGGACACCGAGCTCGGGACCTGCGAGATCCGCCCGGTGAGCGAACGGATGCCGTCGGCGATGCGCTCCTCCGTGACGTCGGCCCATGCATCGGACGGCGCCTGGACGATGATCTCCCCATCGGCGTCGTCGGTGCCGGTCGTCTGCCCGAGACGGATCGTCGCGGCGTACGTCTTGTCGGCCCCGACGATGTACGTCAGCAGACGCGTCGCCCCTTCGATGCCGATGACGAGCAGGCCAGTCGCCATCGGATCCAGCGTGCCCGCGTGACCGACCTTGCGCGTTCCGAAAGCGCGTCTGGTGCGTGCGACGACGTCGTGGCTGGTCAGCCCAGCGGGCTTGTCAACGAGGAGGATGCCGGGCGAGACCATCCTCCCAGCCTACCGACGGCCGTCGGGGACGCTGCGCTCCGCCTCTCGACGGACGCACGGCGCGCGTCGGTCGCCTAGGCTGGCGAGATGCCCGCGATGACCTCTCCCGCGAGCGCGGGACTGCCGCGTCTGCCCGAGTGGTATCGCGGAGCCGCACGCGATCTCCCGTGGCGGCGCCCGGAGTTCCACGACGAGTACGGGGCGTGGGGAACGCTGGTCAGCGAGTTCATGCTGCAGCAGACACCGGTGAACCGTGTGATCCCGCACCTGGAGGCGTGGCTCACCCGCTGGCCCACGCCGGTCGCTCTGGCCGCGGCCTCTCCCGCCGAGGTCGTGCACCAGTGGGCGAACCTCGGCTACCCGCGCCGGGCGCTGTGGCTGCACAGGGCGGCCATCGAGATCACCGAGCGCCACGACGGGGTGGTCCCGCGCGATGTGGACGCGCTGCTCGCGCTGTCCGGCATCGGCGACTACACCGCACGCGCCGTCGCCGTGTTCGCCTACGGCGACCGGCATCCCGTGGTCGACACCAACACACGACGCGTGCTCGCCCGCGCGATCCAGGGACAGGCCCAGCCCGCGCCCCCGTCGCGTCGCGATCTCGGTCTCATGGAGTCGCTGCTGCCCGCTTCGGATGCCGAATCCGCGATCTTCAACGCCGCCGCGATGGAGCTCGGCGCGACGGTGTGCACAGCGCGGACGCCCCGCTGCGAGATCTGCCCGCTCCTCGACGGGTGCGCGTGGGTGGCGGCCGGCCGACCAGACACGGGCGACCGGCGTCGCCGGCAGGCGGCCTTCGAAGGCTCGGATCGTCAGGCCAGGGGCGCGGTTCTGCGGATGCTGCGGGAATCGGCCCCTCGTCCGGTGCCGATCCCTGCGATCCTGCCCGAGTGGCCCGATCCGCAGCAGCGCGACAGGGCGATCGACTCGCTCATCGCAGACGGTCTCGCCGAGGCCGATGGAGAGCTGCTCTCCCTCCCCCGGTGAGCCCGATGCGGGCCACCGGCTAGGAGTACCGTCCGGCGCGATGAGCCAGCACCGTCAGCTCGACCCTGTTGCGCACGCCGAGCTTCACGAACACCCGACCGAGGTGCACCTCGACCGTGCGCACCGACACGCGGAGATCGTCGCCGATCTCGCGGTTGGATCCTCCCGTCACGGCGCGCATCGCGACCTCCAGCTCCCTGGACGTCAGCACCGGCTCCCAGGCGCGGCGGCACGCACCGACGAGGCTGTCCCCCGCGTCAGCCGCACGATCCTCCCGTTCCGCCGCTGAGAGGCGTTCCTCGGCGTTGCGGGCCCATGCCTCGGCGCCGGCCGTCTGGAACAGGGTCAGCGCCGTCTGGAGATGCTCGCGAGCCACGGCTGGCTCGTCCCTGACCAGCGCACGGGTGCCGAGCATCGACTCGACCCTGGCACGGGAGAACGGGGACGCGAGAGTCCTGGTCGCCAGGACGATCTCGTCGCGCTCCCGTCGCCACCGCGCATCAGGCGTCGACGCGATGCGCGACATGAGCTCACGCGACAGAAGGGCGTCCGGCGGCTCGATCAACGGGGACGCGGGCGCTCCATCATCGCGGACGAGTTCGTCGAGCTCGGGGACGGAGAACTGCCCTCGGGGAGAGCCCCGGTCCACCCAGAGCCTCAAGAACGACGACGCCTCGTCGGCCTCTCCCCTGAGGAACGTCTCGACGGCGTGATCCACGAGCCGGTCGATGCGGACAGCGGACGGCAGCGACGCTGTCAGCGCCTCGGAGATCGGACCGATGCGTCCGCTCACGGCGAGGTCGAGTCGTCGCGCCAGCACCACCCCGAGACCGGCGAAGGGCATCGCGACGGGGAGGGCGAGCGCCGCCTCTCGAAGCCGCTCCCTGGCGTGGCCGAGATCGCCCCGCCAGACGAGCAGCAGCACCTCGACGACGGCGCGGTACGCCGCGACGAGCGGGCTGTGTTCGAAACCGGCGACGAACGGGTCGACCTCGGTCCCGAGTCCGGACCCGCCGGCCGCCAGGAACCTCAGCGCCTTATCGAGATCGCCGTCGACCGAAGCGCGGAGAGCACGGAGCATCCCTCCGGTGAGCGGCCCGGCTCCGACCTCGCCGTCGATCTCGTCCTCCCCGGCGATCAACCAGGCGAGGGTGACGACGGGGTCGCGCAGCGTGCTCTCGGCTCCGACTCTCGCGCAGCCTTCACGCAGCGCCTCCAGCCAGGTCCGCATTCCGCGTCGATCGCCGCGCTCCGCGCTGAGGACGGCGGCGAAGGCGGCTGCTCGCGCCCACGAGTACCAGTCCTCGTCGTCACCCGACTGTGGCCGGAGCGAACCGGGGTCCACCTCGGGGACCGCGCCCTGAAGGAACGCCTCGGCGACCACGAGTCCTCCGAGCCCCTGCAGGCGAAAGCGCTCCGTTCCAGCCGGGAACAGCGCGCCGAGCCAGGCCGCCGCCTCCGCGGCGTATCCGGCGCCGATGGCGGCGGCGCCGGCGACCTGACGCGCCTCGTCGATATCCGATCCGGTGGCGTGCGCGGCAGCCTCCGCCGCGAGGAGCAGTGCACCATCGGGATGTCCTGATTCGGAGAGTCTCCGTGCGATGCGGGTCAGCTCCGGCGCGGTCTCAGGGATGCCGTACGACGAGGCGCGCGCGCGATGCCAGTCCGCGTCCACTCCGGCGCCGGGCGCGCCGAAGATGCGGGCGAGCCTCTCGTGCACCGAGGCCTCGACGACCGGGTCCGCGGTCGCCCGCAGCCAGACCTCGAGAAGAGGATCGACCAATCGAACCCGCCCGGCGCGCACGACGAGGTGCGCGCCGATCGCACTCCGCATCAGCTCCTCGGCGCTCCGGCCGTCGAAAGCGAGCAGCGGCGCCAGCGCATCGTCCAGGCGCAGAGCGAGGGCGAGGAGGAGATCGCGGTCGCGCTCGCTCCATTCGATGCCGTCGTATCGCGCCGTGATCGACGCGACCAGCGGCAGCGGAGAAGGAAGCGGGCGCATCCCCGTGCGCACGGCAGGGTCGAGGATGCGCACGACATCGCGGATCGCCTCACGGTCGCCGTTCAGCTGAGCGGCGATGCGGGCCATCACATGTGGTGCGCAGGTCAGCGCCGCGTCTCGAAGGTCCGCGAGGACCTCTTCGATGTCCGGCGCTGCGAAGCGACTGCTCGAAACGTTGATGCTGTTCCCCCCGGATGTGCGAGAACCTCCTCGCACAGCCGAGGGTAGCAAAACCCCGGACGGGGATCAGCGATCGGCGTCGTCGTCCGCGTGGACGTACGGGTCCGCGTCGCCGGCGTGCGATGCCGAGGACGCGAGCCTGGCGACCTCTGCATCATGCTCCTGCGCCTGGCGGAGCAGCGCGGAGATGTGGTCCGCGTTCTCCGGCAGGGCGTCCGGGATGAACTCGAGCGTCGGCACGAGGCGCGTGCTGAGCTGCTTGCCCACCTCGCTGCGCAGCATCCCCGTGGCGGAGGTGAGAGCGGCGCCGCTGGCGAGACGCTCCTCCTCCGTGCCGAGGACGGTGTAGAACACGGATGCATGCTGAAGATCGCCGCTGACGCGGACGTCGGTGATCGTGACGAAGCCGAGGCGCGGATCGCGCAGCCCCTTCTCCAGCCGCTCGGCGAGGATCACGCGGATGCGGTCCGCAAGACGAGCCTGTCTTTCACCAGCCATTGTTCTCTCCCTCTACGAAGCCTTCGGGCGAGGATGCGCTCAGCATCCTCGCCCGAAGATATCGAACTCGATCAGCCGCGAGGCTTCTCGACCATCTCTGTGGTCTCGATCTCGTCGCCGATCTGGATGTCGTTGTACTTGCCCAGGCCGATACCCGCCTCGTAGTCCGTGCGGACCTCGGTGACATCGTCCTTGAAGCGGCGCAGCGACTCGATGGCGAGGCCATCGGCGAGCACGACGCCGTCGCGGATGACGCGAGCCTTGGCGTTTCGCGTGATCGTTCCCGACCGCACGATGACACCGGCGATGTTGCCGAACTTCGAGGAGCGGAACACCTCGCGGATCTCGGCGACACCCGACTGGACCTCTTCGTACTCCGGCTTGAGCATTCCCTTGAGGGAGCTCTCGATCTCGTCGATCGCGTTGTAGATGACCGAGTAGAACCGGATGTCGACGCCTTCACGGGAGGCGCGCTCGCGCGCCTTCGTGTCGGGGCGGACGTTGAAGCCCACGATGATCGCGTTGTCGATCGTCGCCAGGTTCACATCCGACTCGGTGATCGCACCGACGCCGCGGTGGATGATGCGCAGCTGCACCGAGTCGTCGACCTCGATCTTGAGGAGCGACTCCTCCAGCGCCTCGACGGCACCGGAGACGTCACCCTTGATGATGAGGTTGAGCGACTCGACCTTGCCGTCTTCGAGAGCACGGGTGAAGTCCTCGAGCGAGATGCGCTTGCGGGCCTTGGCCAGCTGGGCGTTGCGCTCGACCGCTTCACGCTTCTCAGCGATCTGGCGGGCCATGCGGTCCTCCTCGGTGACGATGAAGACGTCACCGGCACGGGGCACCGAGTTCAGACCCTGCACCTGCACCGGGCGCGACGGGTAGGCCTCGAGGACCTGCTCGCCGTTCTCGTCGGCCATGGCGCGCACGCGTCCGTAGGCGGTGCCCGCGACGATCGCGTCGCCGACCCGGAGGGTTCCGGACTGGATCAGCACGGTGGCGACCGAACCGCGGCCCTTGTCGAGCTTCGCCTCGATGGCGACGCCTCGAGCGCCCTTGTTCGGGTTGGCCGTGAGGTCGAGACCGGCGTCGGCGGTGAGCAGCACGGCGTCCAGGAGCTCCTGGATGCCGGTTCCCGCACGGGCCGAGACGTCGACGAACATGACGTCGCCGCCGTACTCCTCTGCGACGAGACCGTACTCGGTGAGCTGCTGACGGACCTTGGCCGGGTTGGCCTCGGGCTTGTCGACCTTGTTCACCGCGACCACGATCGGCACGTTCGCCGCCTGGGCGTGGTTCAGGGCCTCCACCGTCTGCGGCATGATGCCGTCGTCGGCCGCGACCACGAGGATCGCGAGGTCGGTGACCTGCGCACCACGGGCACGCATGGCGGTGAACGCCTCGTGACCGGGGGTGTCGATGAACGTGATGGCGCGCTCGATGCCCTCGTGCTCGGTCCAGACCTGGTAGGCGCCGATGTGCTGGGTGATGCCGCCGGCCTCACCCTCGATGACGTTGGTCTGACGGATCGCGTCGAGCAGTCGCGTCTTACCGTGGTCGACGTGACCCATGACGGTGACGACGGGAGGACGGATCTCGAGGTCGTCCTCGCTCTCGTTCTCCAGCTCGGCCTCGAGGTCGAGACCGAAGCCCTCGAGGAGCTCCTTGTCCTCGTCCTCGGGCGAGACCATCTGGATCTTGTAGCCGAGCTCGGCGCCGAGGACCTCGAAGGTCGCCTCATCCAGCGACTCGGTGGCCGTGGCCATCTCGCCGAGGTTGAAGAGGATCGTGACCAGGGTTCCGGGCTGCACCGTGTAACCGGTCAGCGTCTCGATCTTGTCGGCGAAGTCCGCGATCGACGCGCCGCGGCGCATGCGGATGACCTCTCCGTTGCCGCGGGTGACGTTGACGCCACCGACGACCGGAGCACTCCGCATCTCGAACTCTTGCCGCTTCGCCCGCCGCGACTTGCGCTGCTTGCTCTTGCCGCCGCCCTTGCCGAAGGCACCGGCGGTACCGCCGCCAGGACCACGACCGCGTCCACCGCCGCCACCCGGGCGACCGGCGAAACCGCCGCCGCCGGGACGTGCGCCGGGACCTGCGCCGGGTGCACCGGCGCCGCCGGGACGACCGGGGCCACCGGGACGCTGCTGGAACGGAGCGCCGGGACGACCGCCCTGTCCACCGCGCGGAGCGCCGGGACGGGGGGAACCTGGGCGCGGAGCGCCCGGGCGGGGCGCGCCGGGGCGCGGAGCCTGCGGACGCGGGATGTTGCCAGGCGTCGGACGCTGGCCCATGCCCTGCGCCGAAGCGAACGGGTTGTTGCCAGGACGCGGACCCGCGGGACGCTGACCCATCCCCTGCGAGGAGGAGAACGGGTTGTTTCCGGGGCGCGGCGCACCGGGCTTCGGAGCTCCGCCATCGGCGGGCTTCGGAGCTGCGGGACCGGGCTTGGCTGCGGCCTCGGAAGCCGCGGGAGCCGCCGGAGCGGCCTCTGCCGGAGCTTCGGCGACCGCGGGAGCGGCCGGAGCAGCGACCTCAGGGGCCGGAGCAGGCTTGGGGCCGGGCTTCGGACCCGGGGTGGGTCCGGAGGGCTTGGCCGCTGCCGGCTTGGCTGCGGCGGGCTTCGACGCCGGGGCGGCGTCTGCCGAGGACTTCAGCGAGGCATCGGACTCGATCGCGGCGCGCAGCTTGCGCGCCACCGGCGGTTCGATGGTCGAAGAGGGGCTCTTGACGAACTCTCCGAGTTCCTTGAGCTTTGCAAGTGCGATCTTGCTGTCGACGCCGAGTTCGGCGGCGATCTCATGTACGCGTGGTTTACCAGCCACAATTCTCCTGTCGGGTTCGGTCCACCCAGACAGGGCAGACCACTAGTCGCGGACGGGTCTCATTTCGAGCCGTTCACTTTGTTTCCATAGCTGTTCAGCCTTTGTTTCTTGGCGAATAATCTTCGATGGTCTGCGTGTCCAGAATCGTGGACACACGCAGTGCTCGTCCGAAAGCGCGGCGCCGCAGTGCGGCATCCATGCATTCCCGCGTCGGATGCACCCACGCGCCACGCCCCGGCAGCACAGCACTCTCATCGATGATGAGGATGTCGTTCTGGGACACCACCCTGAGCAGAGTGGAGCGGGGAGCACGCGCGCGACAGCCGACGCACGTTCGTACGGGTTCCATCTTACACCTGCGTTTCACCCGGACTCACCGCCCGAGGGGGCGAGTCCGGGAAGCGGATCAGTCCAGGACGCTGTCGGGCTGGATGTCGATCTTGGCGCCGGTCAGCTTCGCGGCCAGACGGGCGTTCTGCCCCTCCTTGCCGATCGCGAGCGACAGCTGGTAGTCGGGGACCAGCGCGCGGACGGCCTTCGTGCCGGCATCGAGGATGAACGAGCTCGTCACCTTGGCCGGCGACAGCGCGTTCGCCACGAAGGCCGCGAGCTCGGGGTTGTAGTCGATGATGTCGATCTTCTCCCCCGCGAGCTCCTCGGTCACCGCGCGGACGCGACGGCCGAGTTCGCCGATGCAGGCGCCCTTGGCGTTGATGGCCGGGTCGTTGGCCTTCACCGCGATCTTGGTGCGGTGCCCGGCCTCGCGGGCGAGCGAGACGATCTCCACGAGTCCGCCGGCGATCTCCGGCACCTCGAGCGCGAACAGCTTGCGCACGAGACCGGGATGCGTGCGGGAGACCGTGATCTGCGGGCCCTTGAGCCCCTTGGCCACGCTGGTCACATAGACGCGGAGGCGCGAGCCGTGGGTGTACTCCTCACCGGGGACCTGCTCCTCTGGCGGGAGGATGGCCTCGACGGAGCCGAGGTCGACGTGGATCATCCGCGGGTTCGGACCCTGCTGGATGACGCCGGCGACGATGTCGCCCTCCTTGCCGCGGAACTCGCCGAGCACCGCGTCGTCTGCGATGTCGCGCAGACGCTGACTGATGACCTGCTTCGCGGCGAAGGCGGCGATGCGGCCGAAGTCGTCGGGAGTCGCGTCTTCCTCGCCGATGACGGCGCCCTCTTCGTCGGTGACGACCTGGAGCACGTCGACGTGACCGGTCTTGCGGTCGAGGGAGACGCGGACGCCCTCAGGCGCGGGGCCGTCTCCAGCGACGTGCTTGTTGTACGCCGTCAGGATGGCCTGTTCGATGATCGACACGAGTTCGTCGAAGGGAATCGCCTTCTCCTTCTCGATCCCACGCAGCAGACTCAGTTCGATGTCCATGACGGCCTCTCTATTCAGCTCTCGCCTCGCGCAATCGACCGCGGGCATCGGTCCAGGATACCGGAAGCGGGCGGCATCCCGCCCTCTCCGCCGGTCAGGGCGACGCGGCGGGCGTGCAGCGATAGCCTGGGCGCGACGCCGGAACGCGGCGAGCCGCACCGCTGCGGCGACGGAACGCAGGAGGAACGCGTGACCAGGTTCGACACCATCGTTGTGGGTGCAGGCATGTCGGGGATGACGAGCGCACGGATGCTGGCGGATGCCGGCCAGCGGGTCGTCGTGCTCGAGGGACGCGATCGGATCGGCGGACGGATGAACACCGACCGCGCGTCCGGCTTCCCCGTCGACCTCGGCGCCTCGTGGATACACGGGATCGACGGGTCGCCGCTGTGGGATCTCACGCAGGCCCTCGGCATCCCGACCCTCGAGTACACGGTCGGCAGCTTCCAGGTCGGCGGTCGCCCGATCGAGAACTTCGACGGGGACGGCGCGGCGATGGATGCCGCCGCCACGGCGCAGTGGATCGCCGATGTCGACGAGGCCGATCGACTGCTCGTCGACGAGATCGCTTCCTCCGCTCCCGGCGACACCTACCTCGACGTGACCGAGCGCGCGCTGGACCGCTCAGGACTCGACGCGGAGCGCATCGACGAGATCCGCGAGTTCTTCCGCCATCGGGTCGAGGAGCAGTGCGGCGCCTGGATCGGCGATCTCGACGCGCACGGACTCGACGAGGATGCGATCGACGGCGACGAGGTCATCTTCCCACGCGGCTACGACGAGCTCCCGCGCCGGATCGGCGCCGGGCTCGACGTGCGGCTGAACCACACCGTCACCGGGGTGTCCCGCTCTGCGAGCGGCGTCGTCGTCACCGCGGAGGGCGAGGATTTCACGGCCGATCGTGTCATCGTCACGGTGCCGCTCGGAGTGCTCAAGACCGGGAGGATCGCCTTCACCCCACCGCTCCCCGATGAGGTGTCCGGCCCGATCGAGCGCTTGGGCATGGGCGTGTTCAACAAGGTGTTCGTCCAATTCCCCGAACGGTTCTGGAACGAGGACAGCTACGTCATCCGAGCGCTCGGCGAAGCGGGCGAGCACTGGCATTCCTGGTACGACGTCTCCGCGGTGAGCGGGCTGCCGACGCTCCTCACGTTCGCCGCCGGACCGTTCGGCCGGCGCATGCAGGAGCTGTCGGACGAGGATGTCGTGGCCGACTCCGTCGCCGCCCTCCGTGCGCTGTACGGCACGAGGGTCCCCGCGCCGACGGCGCACTGGATCACCCGCTGGGGGCAGGATCGCTTCTCGGACGGCTCCTACTCGCACCTGGCCGTCGGTTCGTCGCACCACGACCACGATGCTCTCGCCGGCCCGGTCGACGACGTCCTCCACTTCGCCGGCGAGGCGGCGTGGGGAGACGAGCCCGCGACCGTGGGCGCGGCGTTCTACTCGGGCCACAGGGCCGCGGAGAGGATCCTCGGCCGTCCCGTGGACCTCGCGGCGTTCGCCGCCGCGATCAGGGAGCGGGAGCAGACGGCAGATCGTTGATCGCGCGGATCAGGCGGAACAGCTCCCCCACGCGGTACTGATCGAGGTGCAGGGACAACCGCGGCAGATCGAGCAGATCCTCGTCGGCGACCTCGGGCTGGCGAGGCTCGGTGCGCTCGATGCGACCTGAGATCAGCATGCCGGCGAACCGCTCGTTGAGATCATCGATCTCGGCGTCGGTAGGTGCGTTCCTCAGCCGGAGCACGAGCGTGCCGCCGACCCAGCGCAGGGAGTCGTAGTTGCGCCAGAACCCGGTGATCTCCGCCGTCGCGGCCTCGATCGAGTCGGTGATGACGACACGATCGAAGTCGCCCTCGGAGATGACTCCGGTCGGAGCGAGATCCTCGTCGATGAACCGCTTGAGTCCGGTCCAGAAGGTGCCGCCCTTCTCATCGAGCAGCACGATCGGCATCGGCTCCGCCTTGCCCGTCTGCTGAAGGGTCAGCAGCTCGAACATCTCGTCCAGCGTTCCGAAGCCGCCGGGCAGGCAGATGAAGCCGCGCGATTCCTTCATGAGCATGAGCTTGCGGGTGAAGAAGTACTTCATCGCGACCACGTGGTCCGAGGCCTCGATGATCGCGTTCGCCTTCTCCTCGAAGGGCAGACGGATCGAGACGCCCAGCGAGAGGGCAGGACCCGCTCCCTCGGCCGCCGCCTGCATGATGCCCGGGCCCGCCCCGGTGACGACCATCCAGCCGTCGGCGGCGAGCGCCGACGCCACGTCCCGCGCCTGGCGATAGAGCGGATCGTCCTGCCTCGTGCGGGCCGATCCGAACACCGTGACCTTCGGCACTCCGCCGTAGGGGGCGAACAGGCGGAACGCATCCCGCATCTCGGCGAGCGCAGCCGAGGCGATCTTGAGGTCGAGGCGGTCGGCGCCGTCCTCTCCGAGGAGGATGGCCGTACGCAGCATCCGCATCACCAGTCGCCGGTCGGACCGCACTCCGGCGTCGTCGAGCACTCTGTTGATCTCGGCGCTGAGCGCTTCGGGGAGTGGTTCCTCAGTCATGCGTCCAGCGTGTCACGCGAACCGCCGCACAGCCGACGCAACGCCGCCGGTCAGCGAGCGTTCACCTCGGCGACCGCCGCCCTGACCTCCTCGTGCGGGAGCGCGTGGCTGACGTGTCCGTCACGGCCGACCATGTCCTCCGCCGCGACCAGTGCGTTCCACACCGCCTCGTCGACCGCCTCGGCGACCGCGGTGAGGAACGGGTCGATGCGCCCCCACGGGATGAAGCGCAGGGTCTCGTACTCTGCGCGGTCGTCCGAGGGGAACGAGGAGGTGAGGGCGCCCTCGTTCGCCGTGGACAGCGCGAGCATGATGTCGCCGGAGAAGTGCCCTCCTGCTGTGCCGCTGCGTCCGAGACCGATCGCTCCCCGCCGTGCCAGCGCGCCGCACTGACCGGGCAGCAGGGGCGCATCCGTGGCGATCACGACGATCGCCGATCCTGCCCCACCGGGGGCGCGCAGTCGTTCCCGCTCCCGATGGAACCAGTCGTCGCGCTCCATCGGGTTCGGCGCGGCAGAGCGCGACCCCAGCGGGATGCCGTCCAGGCGCAGCTCGTCGCGCGAGCCGAAGTTGGCCTGGATCAGCACGCCGACGGTGTACTCGTCATCGCCGTGCCGGACGACCCTGGATGAGGTGCCCGTCCCGCCCTTGAATCCGTAGCAGTTCATCCCGGTGCCGCCGCCGACGCTGCCCTCGGCCACTGGCCCCTCGGACGCGGCATCCAGCGCCTCCCGCGCGGTCGACGCCGTGACATGGCCGCCGTTGATGTCGTTGAGATAGCCGTCCCACGTCTCCCCCACGACCGGCAGCATCCACTGCGCGGCGACGTGCGGCGCCACCTCGGCCACCCACTGGTCGATGCCGCTGTGCACCGCACCCACGGAGTGCGAGCTCGTGATCCCGATCGGCATGGACAGCGCGCCGGACTCGTCGATCCACGCGCGCCCGGTGAGCTCTCCGTTGCCGTTGAAGGAGTGGACGGCCGCGGCGCAGGGCACGCCGACTCCGGAACGCCCTCGCGGCAGGATCGCCGTCACGCCGGTCCGCACCGCGCCTGCGCCCTCCCCCTCGATCAGCGTCCGCTGACCGACGGCGAGTCCCGGTACGTCGGTGATCGCGTTGAGCGGGCCGCTCCTCCCGGCGAATCCGATGCCGAGGTCGCGTGCCCTGACGGGGCGCTCCGTGCGCGCCGTCTCCGCGGATGACTCCATCACTGCTCCGATCAACTATGAACGATTGTTCAGATTCTAGTCACCGATTTCCCTGTTTTGCTTGACACACACAGGTTAACCCTTTTGAATCACTGTTCAGAAGATCGCATACGATCCTCACACCCGACCCGTCAGATTCCGGAGCCGCAGATGTCTCACCCGAATCCTCCGTCCGTGCCCACGACGACCACCACCACACTCGCACAGAGGCGTCTCGGCGTGTGGGCGATCGTGTTCTTCGTCGTCTCCGCCGCCGCTCCCCTGACCGTCGTCGCGAGCGCAGCGGCGACCGACTTCCGCCTCGCCGGCATCGGAGGGCCAGGAGCGATGCTCGCGAGCGGCGTCGTCCTCATCCTCTTCGCTTTCGGATTCACGGCGATGTCGCGCTACGTGCGCAACACCGGTGCGTTCTACGTCTACGGCGCGCGCGGTCTCGGCAAGCCGATCGGGATCGGCATCGTGTTCGTGACGATCTTCTCGTACGCGGCGCTGTGCATCTGCTTCTACGGATTCGTCGGCTTCTTCGGCGAGATGACGTTCGCTGCGCTCTTCGGCATCGAGCTGCCGTGGACCGTCTACGCGATCGTGGCTCTGCTGATCGTCGGCGTGCTCGGCTATCGCAAGATCGACGTCGGCGCGAAGGTCCTCGCCGTGCTGCTCACCGCGGAGGTCGCGATCCTGCTGATCCTCGCGATCGCCGTCCTCGCGCAGGGAGGGCCCGAGCCGATCTCGTTCGCCTCATTCGCTCCCGAGAACGTCTTCTTCGCCGCGGGCAGCGGTGCCCTGTTCGTCTTCGGCTTCGGCGCCTACCTCGGGTTCGAGAGCACGGCGATCTACACCGAGGAGGCGAAGGATCCGGCTCGGACCGTTCCCGCCGCCACCTACATCTCCATCGCCTTCCTCGCGGTGTTCTACGCCTTCACGTTCTGGATCCTCACCGTCGCCTTCGGCGTGGACGGCGTGCTCGAGCTCGCGCTGCAGGACGACTTCCAGGACATGGTGTTCCACGCCGGCGACCAGTACCTCGGCGCCTGGGCCGGAATCACGATGCGAATCCTCATCGTGACGAGCTTCTTCGCCTGCCTCCTCGCCTTCCACAACGCCAGCTCCCGCTACCTGTTCTCGCTCGGCCGCGAGCGGCTGCTGCCGTCATGGCTCGCTCAGACGCAGCCCACCACTCAGGCCCCCCACCACGCGAGTCTCGTCATGTCGATCGTCTCCCTCGTCGCCGTGCTCGTCACTCTCGTCACCGGGGCCGATCCCTTCCTGGGTTTCGCGCTGCCGGTGTACTCGATCGGCGTCGCGGGCCTCGTCTTCGCGCAGGCGGTGGCCGCGATCGCCGTGGTGGGCTTCTTCCTCAAGGACAGGAGGGACCACAGCGCGTGGCGCGTGATCGTTGCCCCTGCCCTCGGCGCCCTCGGGCTCATCGTCGGCTGGGTGCTCATCGCGATCAACTTCGACCTCGTGACCGGCCTCACTGGGCCGATCAACCTCGCCCTGCTGGCCCCGACGCCGGTGCTGTTCCTGGCGGGGATCGTGACCGGCTTCATCCTCAGGAGCCGCCGCCCCCAGCACTATGCTGAACTGACCACGCTCGTTCCCGACGACGAGTGACGTCGGGCGAGAAGGAGAAGGACGTGGCCGAGCAGCGAGGACGCGCCGTCCGTCGCGCGGAGCTGATCTCCGCCACCAGAAGGGTCGCCCGCCGGAGCGGCATCGGCGGCACGAACGTGCGGGCCGTTGCCGCAGAGGCTGCGGTGAGCACGGGGAGCGTGCTCTACTACTTCCCCAGCTTCGACGAACTGATGTACGCCACCGTTGAAGGCGTCCTCGAGGAGATGTACGAGCAGAGGCGGATGATCGCCGAGGGGCAGCCCGATCCGGCGAAGCGGCTCGTCGCGCTGATCACCGCGGGCGTGCCCGATGAGATCAGCGATCATCTGCGCATGGCGTACGAGAGCATCCCCCTGCTCCGCGAGCAGCCGGAGTATCGCCCGCTGCACCGTTCCATCGTCGAACGGCAGGTGTCGCTGTACCGCTCGACGATCGAGGTCGGCGCCGCGATCGGGGTGTTCCGACCCACGGCCGACCTCACCGTGATCGCGCGCAACATCGTCGCTCTCGAGGACGCCTACGACCTCTACCCGCTGATCGGGCTGGAGCACGGCGCCGCCACCTACCGGGCGAACATCGTGTCGTACGCGCAGACCGCGCTCGGCTGCGAGCTCACGCTCTAGACGCGACGAGAGCCGCGCCGCCCTCAAGGACGGACGCGGCTCTCGTCGTGATCAGCGGCGCGACAGCCGCTCGAGCGCGTCGTCGACGGAGACCGTGTCGCGGTCGCCGGTGGCACGGTCCCACAGCTCGACCTGGCCGTCTGCGGCACCCCGACCGACGATGACGATCTTCGGCACGCCGACCAGCTCGGCGTCTCCGAACTTCACGCCGGGAGAGACCTTGGGCCGGTCGTCGTAGAGCACGTCGAGTCCTGCGGACTCCAGCTGCGCCGAGATGTCGGCGGCCACGTCGAAGGCGACCTGATCCCGGCCCGCCGCCACGACCTGCACGTCGAAGGGCGCGACGGATGCCGGCCAGATGAGGCCCTTGTCGTCGTTGTTCAGCTCGGCGATGATCGCGAGGATGCGGGTCACGCCGATGCCGTAGGAGCCCATGGTGACGGTCACGAGCTTGCCGTTCTCGTCGAGGACCTTGAGTCCCAGCGCCTCCGCGTACTTGCGACCGAGCTGGAAGACGTGACCGATCTCCATGCCACGGGCGAGCTCCACGGGGCCGGAGCCATCGGGAGCGGGGTCGCCCGCGCGCACGTTCGCGATCTCCACGACGCCGTCCGCGGTGAAGTCGCGTCCCGCGACGACCGAGTGCGCGTGCTTCTGATCGATGTTCGCGCCCGTGATCCAGCTGGTGCCCTCGCTGACGCGCGGGTCGACCAGGTAGCGGATGCCGGTGGCCGACTCCTCACCGAGGATCGCGCCGGTCTCCGACCAGGGGCCGATGTAGCCCTTGACCAACAGCGGGTTGTTCTCGAAGTCGTCCGCAGTGGCGGTCTCGACCTCGGCGGGTGCGAAGGCGACCTCCGCGCGCTTCTCGTCGACCTCGCGGTCGCCGGGGATGCCGACGATCACGAGCTCGCGGGTGCCGTCGAGGTGGGTGAGAGCGAGCACGACGTTCTTCAGCGTGTCGGCGGCGGAGTACTCGCCGTCGAGATTCGCATTGGCGTGCGCGACGAGCGTCTCGATCGTCGGGGTGTTCGGAGAGTCGAAGATCACGGGGGACGCCTCGGCGTCGAACGGCACGGCGGCGGGAACCGCCGTCGTGAACGCCTCGACGTTCGCCGCATAGCCGCCGGCGCTGCGCACGAAGGTGTCCTCGCCGACGGGAGTCGGGTGCAGGAACTCCTCGCTGCGGGAACCGCCCATGGCACCGGCATCCGCCTGCACGATCACGTACTCCAGGCCGAGGCGCTGGAAGATCCGCTCGTAGGCGTCGCGCTGGGCCTGGTAGCTCACGTCGAGACCGGCGTCGGACGAGTCGAAGGAGTAGGCGTCCTTCATCGTGAACTCGCGTCCGCGGAGCAGGCCGGCGCGCGGACGCGCCTCATCGCGGTACTTGTCCTGGATCTGGTAGATCGTGAGGGGCAGGTCCTTGTAGGACGAGTAGAGGTCCTTCACGAGCAGGGTGAAGGCCTCCTCGTGCGTCGGGGCGAGCAGGTAGTCGCCGCCCTTGCGGTCCTGGAGCCGGAACAGCAGATCGCCGTACTCCTCCCAGCGGCCGGTGGCCTCGTACGCCTCACGCGGCATGAGCGCCGGGAAGTGCACCTCCTGGGCGCCCGCTGCGGCCATCTCCTCTCGGACGACGGTCTCGATCCTGGCCTTCACGCGCAGACCGAGCGGCAGCCACGCGAAGATGCCGGCCGCCTGCGGTCGGATGTATCCGGCGCGGATCAGCAGCTTGTGGCTGGCGATCTCGGCGCCAGCCGGGTCTTCACGGAGTGTGCGGAGGAAGAAATTGGAGAGACGAGTGACCACGGGCCCAGTCTAGTGACCCGTGGTCGCCCGCCTTCACGGGCTCAGTTGAGCGCAGGGAGACCAGAGGGGATGACGCCGCCCGCGTACAGGCTCGCCGCGAGCTCCTGTGCGGCCGTCAGCGCCACGCGCTGCGGCAGCGGACCGTAGGAGATGCGGGCGACGCCCAACGACTCGTACTGGGCCGCGGTGAGCGCGCCGGGGAGGCCGATCACGCTGACCTTGCGCTCTCCGATGCCCTCGACGAGCTGACGGGTCACCGCCTCGTCGAGGATTCCGGGGACGAAGACGGCGGTGGCGCCGGCCTCGAGATAGGCGCGCCCGCGGTGGATCGCGTCGGCGATGCTCTCCTCCACCGGACGACCTCCCCCGCGCACGAAGGCGTCGGTGCGGGCGTTGAGAGCGAACGGCACGCCCTCGGCCTCCGCGGCCTTCACGATCGCAGCGACGGCCGCGACCGACTCGTCGAGAGGTCGGAGACGATCCTCCACATTCGCGCCGACGACGCCGGCGGCGATCGCGAGACGCGTGGTCTCCCCCGCATCGCCGTACCCGTCGTCGAGGTCGGCGGTGACCGGGACGTCGACGGCCGCCGCGATGCGGCCGACCATGTCGATCATGATCTCGCGGGGAGTCGCGCCGTCGTCGTAGCCGAAGGACGCGGCAACGCCGTGGCCGGCCGTGGCGATGGCTCTCGTCTCGGGCAGCGCGGCGACCGCGCGCGCGGAGACGACATCCCACACGTTCACGACGCGAAGGATCTCGGGGGCTTCGTAGAGGCCGATGAGGGTCTGGGCTTTCGCAGCAGTGGTCATGAGACCACGCTAGTGCGGCGCACGGACACAGGGGCCGGTGGATCGCGCCGGATGACGCGTCGCTGAAAGCCTCGGAATCGCCGCGGCATAGTGTGGGGGCATGCCCCAGCGTCGATCGCATGTCGCCCCGTCCGCCGCGCAGACCGAGCTGGCCGCAGCGCTGGCACGCCTCAAGGAGGAGTCGGATGCGCCGAAGGACTTCTCCCCCGAAGCCCTCGCCGAGGCCGAGCGCGTCTCGCTCTCCGAGCCGGACCTGGATCTGAGGGACATCCCCTTCGCGACGCTCGATCCCGCCGGGTCGCGCGATCTCGATCAGGCGTTCCAGCTGGAGCGCGACGGATCGGGTTACACGGTCCGATACGCGATCGCCGATGTCCCGTCGTTCGTCGCCCCCGGCGGGGCTGTGGACGCGGAAGCCCGACGTCGCGGGCAGACGCTGTACGCCGCGGACGGCACGATCCCGCTGCATCCGCGCGTGCTGAGCGAGGACCGGGCATCCCTGCTCCCCGATGTCGATCGCCCCGCCCTCGTGTGGACGTTCTCGTTGGACGAGGCGGGCGTCGTCGGCGCGTTCCGCCTGGAGCGCGCCCTCATCCGCTCGCGAGCACAGCTGGACTATGTGAGCGCCCAAGCGTCCCTGGACCGTGGAGACGACGGCCCCGCGTCGCTGCTCCCCGAGATCGGCGCCCTGCGCATCGAACAGGAGAGGCTGCGCGGTGGCGCCAGCCTCAACCTTCCCGATGAGGAGGTGGTGCGCGCCCCCGACGGCGCGTACGCGATCGAGAGACGTCGGCCGCTTCCCGTCGAGGACTGGAACGCGCAGCTGTCGCTCATGACCGGCATGGCCGCGGCATCCCTGATGCTCGATGCCAGGGTCGGGGTGCTGCGCACGATGCCCCAGCCCGACGAGAGGTCCTTCGACGAGTTCCGCCATCAGACGGCCGCACTGGGTCGCCCCTGGACGACGGGGCGCTACGGCGACTATCTGCGCGGGCTCGACCGTGCGGATCCGCTGACCCTGCCGATCCTCGAAGCCGCGGCCTCGCTGTTCCGCGGGGCGGGCTACGTCACCTTCGACGGCGCCGTTCCCGACGACGTTGCCCAGGCGGCGATCGGGGCCCCCTACGCCCACACGACCGCTCCGCTGCGACGCCTGGTCGACCGCTGGTCTCTCGTCATCTGCCTCGCGATCTCACGGGGCGCCGAGGCGCCGTCCTGGGCGCGCGACTCGCTCGCCGAGCTTCCCGCGCTCATGCAGGAGTCCGGACAGCGTGCGTCGAAGCTCGACGCCGCGACGATCAACTGCGTCGAGGCCGCCCTCCTGACGCCGCTCGTCGGCGCGACGATCGAGGCGACCGTGATCGCCGTACACGGAACCAAGGGCAGGGTGCAGATCGCCGAGCCGGCCGTCACGGCGACGGCGCCGCTCCCCGCGGACGCCACCCCCGGTTCCACGGTGCGCCTCACCGTCGTGCGCGCGGACATCGCCCGCGGAGAGGTCGAGTTCGCGTTGTGACGGACATGGAAGACCTTCTCGCTCTCGCTGAGCGCTTCATCACCCGGAACTATCCCGACGCGACGATCGCCGTCGTCGGAGGGAGCACCGCCCGCGGCGAGCGCACCGCGTCGAGCGACATCGATCTGCTCCTGCTCGGCGACGGGCTCTTCGACGACTCCGGTCAGACGAGCCGGGCGGCGACATACGAGTTCGAGGGAGAGACGGTCGAGGTCTTCGCGTACACCCTCGACGGCTTCGACGCCTGGGCCCATCGCGGCGTCGCGCAGCACCGCCCCGTCATCGTGCACATGCTCACGGAAGGGCGCCCTGTCCGCGACGACGGACGTCTCGACGGACTCCGTCGCGCATGGACCGCGATCCTGGATGAAGGTCCGACGCTGACGGCCCAGGAGTCCGCCCTCCGTCGCTACATGATCACGGACCTCGTCGATGACCTGCGCGACGCCGTCGATCCGTTGGAGCGCCAGGTGACGGCATCCGCCCTCTTCGAGCGGATCGCCGAGCTCATGCTCCTCTCGGAGGGCCGGTGGATCGCTACGGGGAAGTGGCTGCCTCGGCGACTACGTGCCCTGAGCGAGGAAAGGACGGAGATGCTGAGCGCTCCCCTGCTCGCGGGAGACCACAGGAGCTTCGCCGACCGTGTCGACGCCGAGCTGGAGCGCGCGGGAGGGCGTGTGCGCGCCGGTTTCGTCCGCTGAGCTGACGCGAGACGGGACCTGCCGACGTAGGCTCGGCGGCATGGCCATCTCCCCGTATGTGCGCGATCTCCGCAGCCGAGTCGGACACGACCTCCTTCTCCTGCCCGGCGTGACCGCGGTGATCCGCGACGGCTCGCGCTTCCTCCTCGCGCGACAGCACGGATCGCCGAGCTGGGGAACAGTGGGCGGGAGCATCGAGCCAGGAGAAGAACCGCAGGAGGCCGTGGCCAGGGAGGTGCGGGAGGAGCTGGGCGTTGATCCCGTCGTCGGCGGCATCGTCGGCGCGTACGGCGGAAGCCATTTCGTCTTCGAGTACGCGAACGGCAACCGCGTGAGCTACGTCAGCATCGCCTACGAGTGCCGGCTGCCTGCGGGCGCGAACATCTCCTTCGTCGACGACGAGCTCGTCGAGACCGGCTGGTTCACCCGAGACGAGGTCGCGACGCTGCCCCGAGACCCCTGGGTCGATCGGATCCTCGAGGATGCCGCGCACAGGCCGGAGACCGCCGACGCGTGAACATATGACGCGGCCGAGCGCCTGCCCCGTCGGGCTACGGCGTCAGGATGCGGGAACGGCGGTCGTCGTCATCACGAGGAGCTGGGGATCGCTCAGGTCGAGCGTCACCGAGATCGAGGCGAACTCCGCCAGCGATGAGACGTGGGTGCCTCCGCAGAGGATCTCCGCCGTGCCCTCCGGGAGCTCGCACACCCAGGTGCGGCGGTCGACGATCGTCGGGCCGTCGGTCACGATGCGGCTCGGAGCGGATGCTGCCACCCACGCCGCCAGCTGCGCATTGATGCTCGCCTCACGATCGGCGAGGGTCGCCGAGAACGTCTCCGTGTCGAAGCCTGCCCTGCGCAGGCTCTTGCCGAGCCGGTACTCGTCGACGGCGCCGTCCTCGTGGATCCGGCTCGACTGATTCGCGCGCCCCTCGAAGTCGGGCGTCCCGAGGGCGTCCGCCCCTGGGTCCTTGCGCCACAGGTCCGCGACCGCGAGGTCCAGCGCCAGCGAAGCGAGGTGGCATGCCGTGTGTCCGCGGCTCAGCCCCGCGCGTCGACCGGCATCAGCCGCCAGCGTGACCTCAGCCCCCTCGACCAGCCAGTCCGGAACTGCACCATCGAGCCGATGGGCGACGAGCCAGGTCCATCCTTCCGCGCCGCGCTTGACCGGGATGTCGCCGCCCACCGCGAAAGCGCCGTCATCGGATGCCGCCGCCATGACGGCCTCGGCCACACTCGCGGTGTCTCCGCCGTGAGAGATCGCGCCGGCGTCTCCCGGCTGGTCCGGCCAGGTGTGGTCGACCGGGTGGAACGGCGTCGCGTCCACCACGACCACAGCGCCGTCGGCTCCGCCGCGCTCGACGCGGGTGACGATGCCGTCGCCCGTGAGCGCACCTGCGGCGAATGACACGACAGTGGACGAGGACATGGTTCTCCTAGGGATTCAGCCGAGGGACGAGCGGACGCTCAGTGCCCGGGCGGGATGGTGAAGCTGGCGAGCCTGTCGCCGTCGACCACGAAGATGCCGTCCGACTCGCCGTTGAAGACGCGACTCGCCCAGCCGAAGCGGATGCGCGTGGTGTCGCCCTCGGTCTCGGACGAGAGCACGGTCATGCGCGCCCCTGCGCCGATGGCGTCGCTGTCGGCCCACCCGCGGACGCCGTCGGGACCCGCCTTGACGGTGCCCCAGTCGCTCACGAAGCCTGCGGGGGTGAAGGCCGCGACGAAGGCGTCGGTGTCGGCCGCGTTGATCGCGTCGATCATCGCCTGGACGGGTGCGGGCAGCTGCGACATCTTCGTCTCCTTGCGGTTCTCGGTCAGACCGTGACGACCTGAGCGGCGCCGAGCGGGGCGTCGGGCCCCATCTCCGCGGCGATGCGGTTCGCCTCTTCGATGAGCGTGGCGACGATCTCGGCCTCCGGCACGGTCTTGATGACCTCTCCCTTGACGAAGATCTGGCCCTTGCCGTTGCCCGAGGCGACGCCGAGGTCTGCTTCACGGGCTTCACCCGGACCGTTGACGACGCAGCCCATGACGGCGACCCGCAGCGGGACCGTCATGTCCTTGAGGCCCTCGGTGACGTTCTCGGCGAGCGTGTAGACGTCGACCTGCGCACGTCCGCACGACGGGCAGGAGACGATCTCGAGCTTGCGCTCGCGGAGGTTCAGCGACTGCAGGATCTGGTGGCCGACCTTCACCTCTTCGGCGGGCGGGGCCGACAGGGAGACGCGGATGGTGTCGCCGATGCCCTCGCCGAGCAGGATGCCGAACGCGGTGGCGCTCTTGATCGTGCCCTGGAACGCGGGACCGGCCTCGGTCACACCGAGGTGCAGGGGCCAGTCGCCCCGCTCGGCGAGCTGACGGTACGCCTTGACCATCACGACGGGGTCGTTGTGCTTGACGGAGATCTTGAAGTCGTGGAAGTCGTGCTCCTCGAAGAGCGACGCCTCCCAGACGGCGCTCTCCACGAGAGCCTCTGCGGTGGCCTTGCCGTACTTCGCGAGGATCCGCTTGTCGAGCGAGCCCGCGTTCACCCCGATGCGGAGAGACACGCCGGCGGCCTTGGCCGCCTCCGCGATCTTGCCGACGTTGCCGTCGAACTCGCGGATGTTGCCGGGGTTCACCCGGACGGCGCCGCACCCCGCGTCGATCGCGGTGTAGATGTAGCGCGGCTGGAAGTGGATGTCGGCGATCACCGGGATCTGGCTCTTCATCGCGATGATCTTGAGCGCGTCGGCGTCGTCCTGGTGCGGCACGGCCACGCGGACGATCTCGCACCCTGATGCCGTGAGCTCGGCGATCTGCTGGAGAGTGGCGTTGATGTCGGTGGTCTTCGTGGTCGTCATGGACTGCACGGTCACCGGAGCGTCACCGCCCACGAGCACCTTGCCCACCTTGATCTGGCGGGACTTGCGGCGGGGGGCGAGGACTTCGGGGAGCTTCGGCATCCCCAGGTTCACTGCTGGCACCCCTCAAGCCTACGCCGCCCGCACGCACCGGGGCTGGATGACAGCCCCACGTCATCGGCCCGCCCTGGTCCGATCACCTGTGATAGTTTTCACCACATGCTCGCGAACCTCACCTGGTGGCCCGCCTCCTAGGCGGTGTGTTCGCGTTCCCACGAATCCAGACCGCCTCCAGGGGCGGTCTTTTCGTTTGAGCCGCGCCCGATACCTCGCACAGGAGACATCGATGACCCTCTCACGCCTCGCCGAGCTCAGCGCAGACCCGGCGGCATCCTTCGTGCTGATCGCGCGCGACGGAGCGGACACGGTCGAGCTGCTCACCGGCGACGTCGTCGACGTCGACCTGCTCGCCGACATCCCGCTGACCGTCGACGGCGCCGCACGGGAGGTCTTCGCGATGGTGCCCTACCGCCAGGTGCGGGAACGCGGCTTCGTCGCTCAGGATGACGGCGCCCCGCTGCGGTGCATCGTCGTCGACGAGCATCTGCACCTGCCGACCCCCGAGGTGCTCTCCGCACTCCCGTCGGCCTCCGTCCCGCTCCGCGACGACGGCTTCGACATCGCCGACGAGGAGTACGCCGCGATCGTCGAGCGCGTGATCGCCGACGAGATCGGCCGCGGAGAAGGCGCGAACTTCGTGATCCGCCGCGACTTCACCGCGAACATCGACGTCGACGACCGCACCGCCGCCCTCACCTGGTTCCGCGCCCTGCTCACGCACGAGCGCGGCGCCTACTGGACCTTCGCCGTCTTCACACCGGGCCACATCGCCGTCGGCGCGAGCCCAGAGGCGCACGTGGTCGCCCGCGACGGCATCGTCACGATGAACCCGATCTCCGGCACCTTCCGCCATCCCGCGGGCGGAGCCACGAAGGAGACCCTGGTGGACTTCCTCTCCTCCACGAAGGAGACGGAGGAGCTCTTCATGGTCGTCGACGAGGAGCTGAAGATGATGAGCGCCGTCTGCTCCGACGGCGGCCGCATCACCGGGCCGCACCTCAAGGAGATGTCGCGCCTCACGCACACGGAGTACATGCTCCGCGGCCGCAGCCGCCTCGACCCGCGCGAGATCCTCCGCGAGACGATGTTCGCCCCCACGGTGACCGGCTCCCCCATGCAGAACGCCTGCGCGGTCATCCGCCGTCACGAGCGCAAGCCCCGCGGCTACTACTCCGGGGTCGCCGCCCTGTTCACGCCGAACGCCGAGGGCGGTCACGACCTCGACGCGCCCATCCTCATCCGCACGGTGTACCTCGAGGACGGTGCGCTCAGCGTTCCGGTCGGCGCCACCCTCGTGCGCCACTCCGACCCGTACGGCGAGGTGAGCGAGACTCACGGCAAGGCCGCCGGTGTACTGGGGGCGATCGGCGCCATCGATCGCGACCGGGTCGCCGAGGCGCGCAGCGATGCCGACGCCCCGACCGAGCCGCGCCCTCTCGCCGAGGACCCGACCGTCGCCGAGCTGCTCTCCTCCCGCAATGCGCGACTGGCGGAGTTCTGGCTGAACCCGCAGGGCGAGGAGTTCACCGGTCCGTTCACGGGACGCACGGCCCTCGTGGTGGATGCCGAGGACCGCTTCACCACGATGCTCGCCCATCAGCTGCGCCACCTCGGCCTCGACGTCACGATCGCCCCGTGGAACGAGGTGCAGGATGCCGCAGTCGACGCGGCGGACCTCGTGGTGGCGGGCCCTGGACCCGGGGACCCGAGGGACCTGTCCAGCTCCCGCATCTCGCGGATGCGGGAGGTCGTGGCGCGCCGTCTCGACGCCGGGGCTCCGCTGCTCGCCGTGTGCCTGAGCCACCAGATCCTCGCCGATCGGCTCGGCATCGCTCTCACTCCCCTCGCGACACCGCACCAGGGGCTGCAGAAGTCGGTGCCCGTGTTCGGCGAGAACGCCTCGATCGGCTTCTACAACACCTTCACCGCGCGAGTGGATCCCGGCACGACGAGTGTGGATGGGGCCGAGGTGTCGGCGGATGCCGCGTCCGGCGACGTCTACTCGCTGCGCGGAGAGCGCTTCTCCTCCGTGCAGGGGCACCTCGAATCGATCCTGTCGCGAGACGGCATCCGCACGCTCGATCGGCTCGTCACGCACGCCCTGGCCTGACGAGTCCCGCGACCGAGCAACGGCACCGGGGATCGTCGACGGCTCAGCCTCCGAGCAGGTTCACCGGGTTGAACAGGTCGGCCACCAGGAGAAGCGCGCCCATCGCGATGAGCAGTGTCGCCACGACCACGGTGAGCGGCACGAGCTTCGTCGCGTCGACCGGCGCGGGCGGGGGCCGGCGGAAGAGCTTCGCCCAGGCCCGCTTGATACCGTCCCACAGCGCGACGACGATGTGACCGCCGTCGAGCGGAAGCAGCGGGATCAGGTTGAACACGAACAGCGCGACGTTCAACGATCCGAGCAGCCCGAGCAGCACCGAGAACCGGTTCAGGATCGGCGCATCCGTCGCCGCGACCTCTCCGGCCAGACGCCCGACGCCGACGACGCTCAGCGGGCCGTTCGGGTCGCGCTCGCCCCCGGTGATCAGCGAGGCGCCGATGTCCCACAGCTTCACCGGCAGCGTCACGATCAGAGACGCCACGCGGGCGACGCTGTCGGCCGCCATCTCCGGCCCCGCCGTCAGCGGCTGCTGCACGAAGCCCATCTGGGCTCCCATGCCGACATAGCCGACGGTCTTGACGACCTGCTCGCCCTTCGCATCGAGCACGGGCCGACCGCTCGCGTCGGTGAGCTTGCGCTCGGCGGCGACCGGCGTGATCTCCAGCGTCTTCTCGGCGCCGTCCCGCAGCACCACCAGATCCAGCGTCTTTCCGGGAGACGCCTGCACGATCGATGTCGCCTCCGCGAAGTCGGAGACGGGCTGTCCGTCGAGCGACACCAGCACATCCCCCGGCTTGATGCCCGCCTCCGCAGCGGGCGCCTCCGGGTCATCCGCCCCGCACTCAGTCGCCGTGGAACCGGCGGGGAGCACGCACTGGCTCACCGAGGCGATCGTGGTCGTGCCCTGCTGCACGCCGATCCCCGAGACGAGGACGGTGAAGATGACGACGGCGAGGATCAGATTCATCAGCGGGCCGCCGAGCATCACGATGACGCGCTTCCATACCGGGAGCCGGAAGAAGACGCGCTCCTCCGCCCCCTCCGCGATCGTCTCGTCGTTCGCCGACCTGGCGTCCTGGATGAGAGTGCGGAAGACGCCCTTAGCCGGACCCGAGCCCTTCGAGTCGGGGTACATGCCCGACATCGAGATGAAGCCGCCCAGCGGCAGCAGCTTGAATCCGTACTCGGTCTCGCCGATCCGCTTCGACCAGATCCGCGGACCGAAACCGATCATGTACTGGCCGACGCGCACGCCGAAGAGCTTCGCGGGGAGGAGGTGGCCGATCTCGTGCAGTCCGATCGAGAGGCCGAGGCCGATCAGCATGAACAGGATGCCGCCCACATAGAGCAGTGTTTCCACGTGCCTACGCTACTGGTCGCAGCCTAGGAATCAGCCCGGCGCCGCCCCGAGGATAGGCTGAGGATGTGACCTCCCGCCAGCTGCGACTTCTGCGCGCGGCATCGGCGTCCTCGATCGCCACGCTCCTGGCGGCGGTCTCGCACACTCTCGCCGGCGGTTCCGCCCCGCATCCGCTGCTGGTGCTCGCCGTCTCCGCGTTCCTGGTGCCGCCGGCGGCGCTGATGATCGGCGCGGCGCCGTCGAGGCTGCGTGTCGCCGTCACCGTGCTCGTGAGCCAGGCCGCGTTCCATCTGCTCTTCCAGGTCCTCGGCGCTCCTGTCGGCGGTGGCGTCATCGGCGCCGCCGGACACACGCACCATCTCCTGCCGCTCGGACCCGTCGCCGTCGCCGCGCTCCCCGACGCCACGATGCTCCTCGGCCATGCCGCAGCGGCCGTCGTCACCGTGCTCCTGCTCTGGCGCGGCGAGTCGACGGTCCGCGCGATCGCCGGCTGGGTCCGCGCCGTGCTCCGCCGCGCCGCCGCTGCCGCCCCGGTGCTCCACGAGCGCCCCGCTCCGCTCCGCCCCGAGGTCCGCCCGCTGGCCGACGCCGTGCCCATCGCCGCGGTCTGCCGGCGCGGGCCGCCTGTCTCCGCCTGATCTCCGAACCGCCTCGACGAGGCGACCACCCCGCGGGATGCCCGCGCTCACCGGCGCGCCCGCAGATCATGCAGTCCACAGACAGGAGTTCCCTCATGCGTTCCACCACCACCACCATCACCGCCGGCATCATCGGCGGCGCCGTCCTCGCCGTCGTCCTCCCGCTCGCCGCGAGCGCTCACGTCAGCGTCTCCCCCGACGAACTCGTCGCGGGAGACCACGGCGTCCTCACCTTCTCCTTCTCCCACGGATGCGAGACGTCTCCGACGACCGCGCTGAAGGTCACCATCCCGAAGGGCCTCGCCTCCGTGTCGCCGACCGCGGACGGCGACTGGATGATCGACGTCGAACGCGGAGGCGACGGACTCGTCAGCTCCGTGACCTACACCGCGCTGACGCCCGTGCCGATCGACCTCCGGGGCGCGGTGAGCATGGGCGTCGGCCTCGACGAGGACACGCCCGACACTCTCGCGTTCCCCGTCGTGCAGACGTGCGTCGAGGGCAGCACGGAGTGGACCCAGCTCGCGAAGGACGGGGAGGACCCGCACAGTCTCGACACCCCGGCGCCGGTCGTGACCGTCGCCCCGGCCTCGGCCGAGGGCGGACACGACATGCCAGACGGGCACGCGGAGACGTCCGCGACGTCGGATGCCGGGGCGACGGCATCCGATCCCCTCGCGGTGGCTCTGGGAGCGGGCGGTCTGTTCGCCGGCCTCGCAGCCCTGGTCGTCGCGGTGCTCGCGTACCGCCGCAGGGCCTGAGCCCGGGACCCCGCCTTCGTCGCGCCGTCCGCCCGCATCGGGAGGCCTGCGCGACGAAGGCAGGGGCCGTGCCGCATCCGGCAACGGGATCGAGCCATGAGATCATGGTGGGGACATGTCGATTGAACAACAACCGAGCCTGCCTCCCGTGCTCCGCCCCGCGAACCCGCCCCGGCGCGAGCTGTCCGAACTCGCCACCCGATTCGCCCGCGAGGTCCGCGGCGATCTCACCGGAGTCGCCCTGACGGGGATCACCCTCGCCACGGCCGACCTCCGCGCCGGCGAGGCGTTCGTCGCGATCCAGGGCGTGAACCGCCATGGCGGCGAGTTCGCCGCCACCGCCGCCGAGAAGGGCGCCGTCGCGATCATCACGGATGCCGCGGGCGCCATGATCGCCGAACCCGTCGGACTCCCGACCGTCATCGTCGATGACCCGCGAGCCGTCCTCGGCGCCCTCAGCGCCTGGGTGTACGGCACCGGCGCGGACGACGAGCTGCCGCTGCTCTTCGCGACGACGGGCACGAACGGGAAGACCAGCGTCTCGCACCTGCTCGAGGGCATCCTCGAGCAGCTCGGCGTCGTCACCGGGCTCTCCTCCACCGCCGAGCGTCACATCGCCGGCGAGGTCATCGTCTCCCGTCTGACCACCCCCGAGGCATCGGAGATGCACGCGCTGCTCGCCCTCATGCGCGAGCGGGCCGTCGAGGCCGTGGCCGTCGAGGTCAGCGCGCAGGCCCTCTCCCGTCATCGTGTCGACGGCATCCTCTTCGACGTGGCCGGCTTCACCAATCTCAGCCACGACCACCTCGACGACTACGCCGACATGGAGGAGTACTTCGAGGCGAAACTGCCGCTGTTCCGTCCTGACCGGGCGCGCCGCGGGGTCGTCTGCCTGGATTCCCCCTCGGGTGCGACCGTCGTCGCCCGCGCGGAGATCCCCGTGGTCACCGTCGGCACCCCCTCCATCGCCGCCGATCCCGAGGCCGCTGCGCGCGCCGACTGGGTCGTGTCGATCGACGACGAGCGCGCCGCGGGCACCACGTTCACGATGACCGGCCCGGCCGGCGTCCTCACCACGACCGTGCCCGTCATCGGACCGCACATGGCGGCGAACGCCGCTCTCGCCATCGTGATGCTGCTCGAGGGCGGCTACGACTGGGACCGCATCGTCACGGCTCTGGAGCGCGACGGCGGCATCGAGGCCTATCTCCCCGGGCGCACGCAGCTCGTCTCCGGCGAGGCGGGCCCCGCCGTCTTCGTCGATTTCGGCCATTCGCCTGACGCGTTCGAGAAGACCCTCGCCGCCGTGCGCCGGGTCACGCCGGGCCGCGTCCTCATGCTGTTCGGCGCCGACGGAGACCGCGACGCGAGCAAGCGCTTCGACATGGCGCGCACCGCCGTCGAGGGCAGCGACATCCTCGTCATCACCGATCACCATCCGCGCTTCGAAGACCCGGACTCGATCAGGGCCACGCTCGTGGAGGGCGCGCGCACCGCACGTCCGGATGCCGAGATCCACGAGTACTCACCGCCCGAGAAGGCGATCGCCGCCGCCGTCGGCCTGGTCGGCGAAGGAGACGCGATCCTGTGGGCCGGTCCGGGTCACCAGGACTACCGCGACATCCGCGGGATGCGCACTCCGTACTCGGCCCGCGAGCTCGCCCGTCGCGCTCTCAAGGCTGCGGGCTGGCCTGTGCCCGACTCGCACTGGCCCGTGCCGTACCCCGACGAGGACTGAGGTCTCGCCGAGGATCCGCGATCTGACGCCGGATCGACGGGGCTAGGCGGGCGCGCCTGCGGCGATGAACCGGTCTGCGGTGCGGCGCGCCCAGAGCTCCGCCTCGGCCAGGGACTCCACCGTGAGAGTCTCCGGCGGCTCGTGCGCATCGACCACCCTGGCGATGGTGTCCACGATGCCGAGGAACGACAGCCGTCCTTCGTGGAACGCGTCGACCGCCTGCTCGTTCGCCGCGTTGTAGACCGCCGGGAACGTGCGACCGGCGCGCCCCACCGCCTTCGCGAGAGCGACGGCGGGGAACGCCACGTCGTCGAGCGGCTCGAACGTCCAGGAGGATGCCTTCGTCCAGTCCAGCGGTCGCCCGACACCGCCGACGCGGTTCGGCCAGTCGAGGCCGAGGGAGATGGGCAGGCGCATGTCCGGCGGCGAGGCCTGGGCGATCGTCGAGCCGTCGATGAACTCGACCATGGAGTGCACGATCGACTGCGGGTGGACGACGACGTCGATGTCGTCGTACGCGATGTCGAAAAGCAGATGGGCTTCGATGACCTCGAGTCCCTTGTTGACCAGGGTCGCGGAGTTCGTGGTGACCATGCGCCCCATGTCCCAGGTGGGGTGAGCGAGAGCCTCCTGCGGGGAGACGGTCTCCATCTCGCCACGACTGCGGCCTCGGAACGGACCGCCGGATGCCGTGACGACGAGTCGACGCACCTCGTCGTGCGTTCCGCTGCGCAGCGCTTGCGCCAGGGCGGAGTGCTCGGAGTCCACCGGCACGATCTGACCGGGCGCGGCGGCGGCGAGCACCAGCTCTCCTCCGACGATCAGCGACTCCTTGTTCGCCAGCGCGAGCGTGCGTCCGGCCTTCAGCGCGGCGAGCGTCGACCCGAGGCCGATCGACCCGGTGATCGCGTTGAGCACGACGTCGGCATCGACGTCGCGCACCAGCTGTTCTGCCTCGACGGCGCCGAGAGCGGTCGCATCGACCTGGAAGCGCTCCGCCTGTTCGGCGAGCATCGTGGCGTTCGAGCCTGCCGCCAGGCCCACGAGTTCGAACCGTCGTGGGTTCGCCCGGATGACGTCGAGCGCCTGAGTGCCGATGGAACCGGTGGAGCCGAGGACGATGATGCGACGCATGCCGCCAGCCTATGTCACGCCCTCGGCTCGTCCCGTGTTACTGCGCGACCTCGATCGGGGTGGTCGCGAGGATGTCGACGACGAAGACGAGCGTCTCGTTCTGCAGCTCGTTGCCCTCCGACGCGCCGTAGCCGTCCTTCGGGGGCATCACGACGACGACCTGCGAGCCCACCTTCTGGCCTTCGAGAGCCGTCTTGAATCCGGTGACGACGCTCGTGGTCTGGAACTGCGCCGGCATGGCGCCACGGCTCCAGCTCGAGTCGAACTCCTTGCCATCCGACCACTTCACACCGCGGTACTGCACGGTGACCAGGTCGCCAGAGGCGACGACCGCACCGTCGCCCTGCTTGAGGACGGCAACCTCGGTCTCGGTCGGTGCATCGCTCTTCGGAACCGTGATCGTCGGCGCGCCGTCGTCATCGAGCTTGACCTCGGGCATGCCCTCGGTCGGGTCGACGGCGGTGCCGGACGCGGTCGTCGGCAGCTCGTCGATGGTCTCGACGTAGAGCACGCTCGGGTGCATCCCTTCCCCCGACGCCGGCAGCGTCAGCACGACGCTCGAGCCGATCGGCAGGCACTCCGCGGCCACCGTGAACACCGTGGACTGCGTGGGGTCGACGATCTGCTGCGACTGCTGGGTCGCCAGCAGAGCGGAGAGGACGCCGTCCGGACCGCGCTCCGAGGTGCTGAGCACCTCGTTGGTCGTCGCATCGACGAGCTGGTAGCGGAGGGAGACGAGGTCGCCGGGCTTGACGTCGTCGCCATCGCCCTTGACCACGACGGAGCGCTCGGCTTCCTTGATCTCCGTGCCCTCGGGGACGGTGACCTTCGCGGCGGCGCCGGTGCCGTCGACGGTGACGGCGTCGGAACCGGCGCCGGACTTCAGGTCGGCGAGACAGGAGCTCGACGCCGTGGGGCTCGGAGTGCTCGACGACTCGGGCTTCGAGCTGCCGGAGCATCCGGCCAGGAGCAGGGTCGCCGCGGCGACGGTGGACAGGACGATGAGCGGACGCTTGCGCACAGTGAAGACCTCAGGATCTCTGGTGGGACATCCCATACTCTCGTACGCGGCTTGGTCCGCGCTGGGAGGCGCGGGGGCTGCGCATTGCATTCCGGTAACGGCATGGGATCGGGAGTAGCCTTCTCTGATGACCTCTGAGCAGTCCGTGGAGCCCGATTCCTCTCCCGCGGAGACCGCGAAGCCGCGTCACGCAGGGTTCACCTATGCGCTCGGCCGCAGCCTGATCAGCCCGCTCGCCCGTCTCATCTACCGCCCTCGCATCGAGGGAAGGGAGAACGTCCCCCTCGACGGCGCCGTGATCTTCGCGAGCAACCATCTGTCGTTCATCGACTCGATCGCCATCCCGGTCGCCGCGCCCCGCCCCGTGCACTTCCTCGCCAAGTCGAGCTACTTCGAAGGCACCGGCGCCAAGGGCTGGTTGAGCAAGACCTTCTTCGAGTCCATCGGGGCGATCCCCGTTCGCCGCGGAGCGGGCCAGGCCGCTCTGGACGCGCTGGACCTGCAGCGTCAGCTCCTCGAAGAAGGGCTTGCCGTCGCGCTGTACCCCGAGGGCACCCGCTCCACCGACGGCCGCCTCTACAAGGGGCGCACCGGAGTCGCCTTCCTCGCGTTGCAGACGGGCGCCCCCGTCGTCCCGGTCGGACTGATCGGCACCGACAAGGTCATGCCGGTCGGCGCGAAGATGCCCACCCTCTCGGAGCGCATCACGGTGAAGTTCGGAAAGCCGCTGGATCTCTCCCCGCACGGCCCGGCGACGAGCGGCAAGGCTCGGCGTCTCGCCACCGACGAGATCATGGCCGCCATCCACGCGCTCTCCGGGCAGGAGCTCGCCGGAGCCTACAACGAGGCGCCCGCGCAGGGCGCGATCGAGAAGATCAAGCAGGCGCTTCCCCACGAGCGCCGCTGACCCGTCGCGCTGCGCTCAGGCCTTCTCGGCTGTGACCGTGGCCTCGTGGCGCACGGGGAAGTTCATCGAGTTCGCGATGAAGCACCACTCGTTCGCCTGCGCGTGGGCGCGCTCGGCAGCCTCCACCATCGAGGCCTCCGCCACGACGACCTCCGGCCGCAGCACGACCTCGACGAAAGCGCCCCCGCCGCGGCCGTCCTCCGTCATCAGACCGGACGCCGTGTCGCGGTACGAGACCACGACGACTCCGGCGGTCACGCAGGCGTGCAGATACGACAGCAGATGGCACTCCGAGAGCGACGCGAGAAGGAGGTCCTCGGGGTTCCATCTCGAGACGTCCCCGCGGAACGGCTTGTCGCTCGACGCGAGGATCTCGGGCTTTCCCTGGACCTCGAGAGTGACGTCGCGTCGATAGTCGCGGTATCCGCTGGTGCCCGTGCCGGTGTTGCCCGTCCACGTCGAGGTGAGTGCGTACCTGTGCTCGCCGAGTGCCATGGATACAGTCTGCCAGCGTCGCCCCGCCACGTGCCCCGACGTACGCCCCGACGGCGGGTGACCGCGAGCGCGCCCCCACCGGCGGTAGTCTTGGGTGGTGCTGGAGACTCTCACCGTTCAGGATGCCGTTGAACTCGCCGTCGTGGAAAGAAGCGGCTTCGTGGAGTCCCGCCACGCGGGCGCTGCCGTCGTCCTGTCCCCCGACGGCGAGGTCGTCGCGAGGCACGGCAACATCGACGCGCTGATCCTCCCGCGGTCCAGCCTCAAGCCTCTGCAGGCAATCGCCTGCATCACCGCGGGAGCTCCCCTCGAGGGCGAGCAGCTCGCTCTGTCCACGGCCAGCCACGTGGGCACCGATCGCCATGCGGAGGTCGTCCGCGAAGTGCTCACCCAGGGCGGGCTCACCGAAGATGACCTCGGCTGCCCCGAAGCCTGGCCGAGCGACACGTCGACGCGTGACGAACTCGTGCGCGAGCACGGCGTCCCGACCCGCATCCGCATGAACTGCTCCGGCAAGCACGCCGCGATGCTCCGCGCCTGCGTGGCGACGGGTTGGCCGACCGATGGCTACCTCGACCCCGCGCACCCGCTGCAGGTGCACATCCGCGAGGTCGTCGAGCGCCTGACCGGCGAGAAGGTCGCCCACACGTCGGTCGACGGATGCGGAGCTCCCGTGCACGCGATCACTCTCACCGGGCTCGCCCGCGCGATCCACCGGATCGGAAGCGCGTCCGAGCGCTCTCCCTTCGCACTGCACCGGGTCGCGGGTTCGCTCGTCCGTGCGGTGAAGGAGAGCCCGTGGACCATCGAGGGCCCCGGACGGCCGGACACCCTCGCGATCGAGAAGCTCGGCGTCTTCGCCAAGGGCGGCGCCGAGGGCATCATGGTCATGGTCGCTCCGAACGGGACCACGGTCGCCCTCAAGATGCTCGACGGATCCGCACGCGCCTCCACTCTCGTCGCCGCGACTCTCCTCGTTCGTGCTGGCGCCCTGCCGGAAGCCGACGTCGCCGCTCTTGCGGAGGCCCTTCCGCTCGCCGTTCTCGGCGGCGGGAAGGACGTCGGCGCCATCCGGCTCGGAAGCGGCATCTGAGCGGCCCACCTGTCACCGCCCGTCCAGCACGGGTACGACCACCCTGCGCGGCCCTTCGGCCTCACGCAGCGACCACGCCCGCCCGGCATGGGTGCGGGCGAACGGCGGTGTCTCCCTGACCCCTGCGAGCTGACGGAGGTCGGCGGGGTTCTCGGCCCTGATCAGAACCTCGCCGCGTGTGCGCACCGTCTGCCACAGCGACCAGTTGCGTTGCCAGGTGTCGGTGTCGGCCACGAGAATGGCGGGCCGCGACGACGACGGAGGGGTCGGAGCGAGGAGCACCTCGCAGTCGGGATAGGCCTCGCCGAGAACCCGCGCCACGGAGTGCGGCCCCGACGTGGCGATTGCGGTGACCTCGGCGGTGGGAATCCAGCCAGTAGACGCGATGGGCGCAGTCCACTCGGACGACGCCTCCTCCGGTACCCAGGCGAAATGCGTCTCACGATCTCCCATCCACGCCCGCCCCGGGCCGCGATCGCGATCGAACGTCGCCGAGTCTCCGCCCGCGGCGAGGTGCTCGACCCTGCTGGGCATCCGCAGGAGGGCCCGTCTCGGCAGGGCGTCCAGGAGGCGCCCGACCGGTCCCGATGCTCTGGACGCGGTGAGGACGAACGTCGTGCCCGAGCCTCCTCGAAGGATCCTGTCCCACAGCTGCACGAACAGCTGAGAGTGCTCGGGCGGCAGCTCGGACGCTCTGACGTCGAGATCGTCGCACAGCACGAGATCCGGTCCGCCGGTTCGCGCCAGCTCGGTCACCGCATCCCACGCGCCCTCCGGATCATCGGGGATCCATAGCGCATCGGGACGCTGTTGTCGGAGCAAGCGCAGCAGTGAGGAGCGTCCCGAACCCGCGGCGCCGAGCACGGCAAGTCCGCGCTCCGAGCCGAGCCGCAGCGTCTCCACCGGTTGGCGTTGATGCTCGGGATCGTCCGATCGTCCCAGCAGGACTGCGCCGCTCTCCTCCTCACCACGGAGAGTCTCGAGAGGGATCGTGGAGGTGAGCACCGGCAGCCACGGGCTGGGAGCACGCTCGGCCTGCGACCACCGCATAGCGACCGCACGGAGGTCCGCGACACCGGTCAGCGCCGCTCTCATCACCGCCGGTTCCGAGTCCTGCGGCCGGCGCACCAGCGCCAAGCCTCTCGATAGCGCACCTCCTGGCAGTTCGGCCGCGGCATCCGTGCCGATCACGATGCGGCTGTCGGCCGGATCCCCGACACGCAGGCTCAGCCGGAGAGGGCAGTTCGCCGCCAGTGCGTCCCTGATCACGCCCGACGCTCGCTGCGTGCCGATGATCAGGTGCATCCCCAGCGCTCTGCCTCTGGCGGCGATGTCGGTGAACACCGCTCCCAGGTCAGCGTGTTCCTGCAGCATCGCCGCGAACTCATCGATCACGATCACCAGGCGCGGCATCCCCACGGCGCCGATGTCGCGGGCTCCCGCCGCGGCGAGAACGCCCTCTCGACGCCGGAGCTCTGCGGTCAGGCTGGACACTCCGCGCCGTGCGCCCGCCTCATCCAGGTCCGTGATCACGGCCGCCACCTGCGGGAGCGCGCGGAGGGGCTCGAAAGCGGTACCGCCCTTGAAGTCCGCCAGGACGAAGACGACGCGGTCCGGCCCGTGCACCGCCGCCATCGCCGTCACCCACGAGACCAGCAGTTCGCTCTTGCCCGTGCCGGTCGTCCCGGTCACGATCGCGTGCGGTCCGTCCTCGACGATGTCGAGGACGACAGCCCCCTGCTCTCCGACGCCGACGGCCGCGGACAGACCTCGCCCCTCGGCAGACGACGTCAGCTCCGACAGCATCACCTCATCGGGGAGAGCTCCCGTCTCGTCGTCTGCCGCCGCCACCGCGATCGCCGCTGCCTGCGCCGACGAGATCCCCTCGACGGCGATCTCCTCCATCACGCCCTGAGGCGTCCGCAGGCGGGCTCGACGCGGCTCGATGATGTCCAGCACCGTCGTGACGCCCCCAGGGACGTCACCGTCCCCTGAAGCGATCCAGAGCACGGCGTCCGCCTGCGGGCGCGTATCGCCCTCACGAGCAACCCCGAGCCTGAAGAGCTCTCTGCGCGATCTCCCCGAGGAGACGAATGCCCCGAGGCCCCATTCGACGAGTCGCTCACCCGCGAGCGCGATCCGACCGGCGCCGAACCGCAGATGCACCTGCACGACGAGGGCGCGCACGGCAGCAAGGACCACCGGCTCCGCCCCACGGAGACAGACTCCCCCGCCGAGAGGAACCACGATGGGCGCGTCGGAGAGCACGCCGCATCGTTCCTGGAAGTCTCTCGCCCTTGCGTCATCGGCGCCGGCGGCGCGGACGCCGCTGCGAACGGTTCCTCGTCCGATGACCAGTTCCGTTTCCGCGTCCACCGGATGGGTTCCGCGGAGAGGCGTCTGCACCAGACACGACGCGGCATCGGGATGACGATGATCGAGAAGACGCCGCTCCTCCTCGTGACGACGCGCGAGTTCTCCCTCTGCCCGCTGCCAGTCGCGCTCTCCATCCCGCTCTGCGTCGCGCCTGGTCTTTCGGCGCACCCGCGACCCATCGATCACCGACGCCGCGATCATCAGCGGACCGAGAGCCGCGAAGCAGAGCGCGTAGAGGGAGTCGGTCAGCAGCCACAGCACGATGCCCGACGCGACGGGGACGAGAGCCGCGAGAAAGGGGATCGGCGGTCTCCGGCCGTCGATGGGTGCGGCGGGAATCGAGATCGGGAGGGAGTCCATACCGACCAGTGGACCGCGTACGCGAGAGGCCCGGAGCGTTCTCCACAGCCGAAGGCCGTGGAGCGGCGATCACTCCGCGGAAGTCGATTCCGTGGAGGACGAGTCGTCCACCTGGACGATGATGAGCGTCACGTTGTCCCTGCCGCCGTTCTCGAGCGCGGCCGCGAGCATCGCATCGACGGCGGGACCAGGGGTGCTGTGCTCGCGGAGGAAATGCTGGATGCCGTAGTCGGTGAGCTCTTTAGTCAGCCCGTCCGAGCAGATGACGAAGCGGTCGCCGACCTGGATGTCGATCAGCACGTAGTCGGGCGCCGTCAGCTCGCTCGCTCCGACCGCGCGAGTGATGACGTTGCTGTAGGGGTGCCCCTCGGCCTCCTCGGGGCTGATCTTGCCCGCGGTGATGAGTTCCTGCACCACGGAGTGATCGGTCGTCACCTGCACGAGCCGATCGTCGCGCAGGAGATACACACGCGAGTCTCCGATGTTCAGGGCGACCCAGCGCGCATCATCGCCGTCGACTTCGAGGAAGACGCCGGTGAGCGTGGTCCCTGTGCCCTCGTCGGTCGTCTCCGGATGCGCGGCGATGTCGCCCACGGCGAGCTCCAACGCGTTCTCGATCGCCTCGCGTCCGACCTCGCCCGCGGAGACGAGAGCCTCGAGACGGGTGACCGTGCTCTGGCTGGCGATCTCGCCGCCGGCGTGTCCGCCCATGCCATCGGCGACCACGAAGAGCGGATACTCGGCATAGAACGAATCCTGATTCGTCTCGCGCCGGTGGCCGACATCGGTGACACCCGCCCACGACAGCGCCAGCTGCCGATGCGCGACCGTGACGCTGTGCGTCTTCGTTGTCGTCTCAGCCACGTGCTGCCTCCGGATTGCCTGCGGCGAATCGGGGGGCCTCAGGATACACACACATCGTAGTGGACTTCGGCACCATCTCACCCACGCGCACGGGCACGGCGGTGACTATCGACGCCCTTCCCCACCCGGCACCGACAACGGCAGAGAGCCCCCGGCCGAAGTCGAGGGCTCTCCGCATCAGATCGTCACGCAGGGGGCTGCGTGGGGTCGCTCGGCGCCGCGGGCGGAGCTGCCGGCGGTGCCGCGGGGGGCGCCGGAGGCGTCTGCGGAGCGGCCGGAGGCGTCTGCGGGGCCGGGGGCACAGGTGCGCCGGTCGCCGGAGCGGCCGGAGGCGCGTAGCCGGGCTGCGCCGGCGGGGCGGGCTGCGTGTAGCCGGGCTGTGCGGGAGGAGCGTACCCAGGCTGTGCGGGAGGCGCGTAGCCCTGCGGTGCGGGCGGCGCGTAGCCCTGCGGCGCGCCATAGCCGGGTGCCGGTGCGGCCGGACGCGGCTGCACGGGAACACCCTGCCAGACCGTCGAGTCGGCGAGGAAGCTGTTCGCCGCCCACGGGGCCGGGGCGATGTTCGGGTTCCAGCGCGACTTGTCGAAGGCGTTGATGCCGAGCCAGATGAGCGACAGGAAGATGTAGAGGACGACCCAGATCGCGTCCTTCTGAAGCTTCAGTCCCACGCGCCACGCCGCCAGGGCGAGCAGCACGACCAGCGCCAGGCTGGTGAGGAAGTTGAGGTACGGGATGAGCGTCAACGCCCAGGCGATGAGCACGGCCCACGGCGAGACATCACCGAGCTTCGCGAAGATGAGGGTGTTGTACACGGGCACCCAGGCACGCCACTTGCCTTCGACACCAGCCTTCTCGAAGATCTTCATGAAGAAGATCGCGGAGATCACATAGAACCCCGCGGCGAAGATGAGTCCGATGAAGGCGAAGATCAGGAGGCCTGCCGCAGCGGCGGCGCCTCCTCCGTCGTAGTAGCCGTCATAGAAGTATGAGGATGCGGCGGCCGTCGATGCGGCACCGATAAGTGAGTTCATGATCCCCTCCGGATCCGATGGGCAGTCGCCGAGATACGCTGCGACACAACCATAGCGAGGTCGTCAGCGACGAGCAACGGCCCACGCGGAGCGGACCTCGACGCCGACATGCGGCGTCATTCCTCGACGACGAGTTCCAGAACCCCTGGCTCCTCTGTGTCGCGCAACGTGATGCCCTGTCGGCCTGCCCAGTTCCGCAATGAGCGCAGAGACCCGATACGAGGACGCTGCTCCGCGAGCTTTCTCACCAGGAGCCCCTTGGACTTCTTGTTGAAGTGGTTGAGTGCGCGGCCCTCGTGCGTCACCACGCGCACATAGGCCGACGGGACGGATGCCGGGATCGGTCCGAGCGCGGCATAAGCTTCGCTGCGCAGGTCGAGGACGAACGGCGGTTCCTCCTCGGCGATCGCGGCGCTCGTCGCCTGCGCCCAGTGCCGGCGAAGCGCGCTCAGACCAGGGAGAGACGTCCCCGCGGCGAGGCGGTAGACGGGAATCGGGTCCAGTGCACCCACCGGGCCGAAGGGCGCCGAATGGACCCAGACGTGCGCGCCGAGCCAGCGGCGCGACGCGGAGCTCAGCGAACCGGCGTCGAGAGCATCGAAGAGGACGCCCGTGTACCGGTCGACGGCCGGCATCGTCGCGGACGTGCGCAGCATCCGATTGTGGGCGATGTCGCCCGCCTGACGCTCGCTCAGCTTGAGCACCTTCTTCGCCGACGCCTCGTCGGCGGAGAGGTCGATGAGAGCGTCGATGACGGCGCTGCGGGGGCCGTGCAGTCCGGGGAGCGCCAGCTCGGCCAGGTCGAGCGGGGCGCCTGTCCCTCCCTCGAGCTTGGTCTCCGACGGCGGCAGCAGGATCTTCATGAGAACACCTCGGTGGATACAGACACGTCCGCCTCGGTGCCGCGAGCAGAACTCGCGGCGACCGAGGCGGACGCGGTGAAGATGATCAGGCGATGAGAGCCGCGTTGCCGGCGACGATCGTCAGGTTGTTGCCCTCCATGGAGAGGAATCCGTCCTGAGCGTTCGCCAGCACCTTGGTGCCGTCTTCCTGGGTGATGCGGACCTGGCCCTCGGCGAGGATGGCCAGCACCGGCTCGTGGCCGGTCATGAAGCCGATCTCACCCTCGACGGTCTTGGCGACCACGAGGCTCGCCTCTCCCGTCCAGACCTCCGCCTCAGCGGAGACGAGGCTGACATGCAGCGCCATGGTCAGGCATTCTCCTTCTGGATCTTCGCCCACTGCTCTTCGACGTCGGAGATGCCGCCGACGTTGAAGAACGCCTGCTCGGCGACGTGGTCGAAGTCACCGCGGGTGATCGCATCGAACGACTCGATGGTCTCCTTGAGCGGGACGGTCGAACCCTCGACACCCGTGAACTTCTTGGCCATGTAGGTGTTCTGCGAGAGGAACTGCTGGATGCGACGGGCGCGGGCCACGACGATCTTGTCTTCCTCGGAGAGCTCGTCGACACCGAGGATGGCGATGATCTCCTGCAGCTCCTTGTTCTTCTGGAGGATCTGCTTGACGGTGGTCGCGACGCGGTAATGGTCCTCGCCCAAGTACCGGGGGTCCATGATGCGCGACGTCGAGGTCAGCGGATCGATGGCCGGGTACAGACCCTTCGACGCGATCTCACGCGAGAGCTCCGTGGTGGCGTCGAGGTGGGCGAAGGTGGTCGCCGGAGCCGGGTCGGTGTAGTCATCGGCCGGCACGTAGATCGCCTGCAGGGAGGTGATCGAGTGACCGCGCGTCGAGGTGATGCGCTCCTGGAGGAGGCCCATCTCGTCGGCGAGGTTCGGCTGGTAACCCACGGCGGACGGCATACGGCCGAGCAGCGTGGAGACCTCGGAACCGGCCTGCGTGAAGCGGAAGATGTTGTCGATGAAGAGCAGCACGTCCTGCTTCTGCACGTCGCGGAAGTACTCCGCCATCGTCAGCGCCGAGAGGGCGACGCGCAGACGCGTCCCCGGCGGCTCGTCCATCTGGCCGAAGACGAGGGCGGTCTTGTCGAAGACGCCCGCCTCCTCCATCTCGTGGATGAGGTCGTTGCCCTCACGGGTGCGCTCACCGACACCGGCGAACACCGACACACCACCGTGGTCCTGCGCGACGCGCTGGATCATCTCCTGGATGAGGACGGTCTTGCCGACACCGGCTCCACCGAACAGACCGATCTTTCCACCCTGCACGTAGGGGGTCAGGAGGTCGATCGACTTGATGCCGGTCTCGAACATGGTGGTCTTCGACTCGAGCTGGTCGAAGTTCGGCGCCTTGCGGTGGATCGGCCAGCGCTCGGTGACCTCGATGGTCTCACCGGGCTCGCCGTTGAGGACCTCGCCGATCACGTTGAAGACCTTGCCCTTGGTCACGTCGCCGACGGGGACCGAGATGGCCTCTCCGGTGTCGCGAACCTCCTGGCCGCGGACGATGCCGTCCGTGGGCTTGAGGGCGATGGCGCGGACGAGGTCGTCGCCGAGGTGCTGAGCGACCTCGAGCGTGATCTCGGTGGACTCCTCGCCGATGACGATCGTGGTCTTCAGCGCGTTGTAGATGTCGGGGATCGAGTCGTGCGGGAACTCGATGTCGACAACCGGACCGTTGACGCGTGCGACGCGCCCGACGACCGCGGTCGCCGGCTTGTCAGCCGTGGCGGTGGGGGTCATTTTCGTCTCTCTCCTGATGGTCTATTTGCTCGACGAGAGCGCGTCGGCGCCGCCGACGATCTCTGCGATCTGCTGCGTGATCTCCGCCTGGCGCGCGTTGTTGCGCAGACGGGTGTAGTCGGTGATGAGCTTGTCGGCGTTGTCGCTGGCGGACTTCATCGCCTTCTGCGTCGCGGCCTGCTTCGCGGCGGACGACTGCAGAAGCGCGTTGAAGACGCGGCTCTGGATGTACACCGGCAGGATCGCGTCCAGCACGGTCTCGGCATCCGGCTCGAACTCGTAGAGCGGGTACACGGTGTTCCCGGCCTCCGACTCGTCGGCCTCCGTGATCTCCAGCGGAAGCAGGCGCACGGATTCCGGCTCCTGCGTCATCATGCTGACGAAACGGTTGAAGACGAGGTGGATCTCATCCACGCCGCCGGCGTCTCCCCCGCGGGTGAAAGCCTCGAGCAGCGTGGCCGAGATCTCCTCCGCGGTGTGGAACGTCGGGGTGTCGGTGTCGCCGGTCCACTCCGCCGCCGCGGTGAGGCGGCGGAACTGGAAGTAGCCCACGGCCTTGCGGCCGATGAGGTAGAACACCGGCTCCTTGCCCTGCTCGCGCAGGAGCTCGGCCACCTCGAGACCCTCACGGAGGATCTGCGAGTTGAAGGCACCGGCCAGACCGCGGTCCGACGAGAAGATCACGACCGCGGAGCGGCGGATGTTCTCGGGCTCACGGGTGAGCGGGTGGTCGACGTTCGAGTGCGTCGCGACGGCGGACACAGCCCTCGTCACGGCCCGCGCGAAGGGGCTGGACGCCTTGACGCGTGCCATCGCCTTCTGGATGCGCGAAGCCGCGATGAGTTCCATCGCCTTCGTGATCTTCTTGGTCGTCTGAGCAGAAGAGATCTTCTGCTTGTAGACCCTGAGTTGAGCGCCCATGTTTCAGTACCCCGCGCGATTACGCGCGACGACCCTTGACGATCTTCTCCTGGTTGACGTCCTCAGCCTCGGCTGCAGCGTGCTCCTCGTGACCAGGGGCGCCGATGGCGTGGCCCTTGCCGCCCTGGAACTCCAGGATGAAGGCATCCGTCTGCTTCGACAGCTCCGCGACCGTGTCGTCATCGAGGACGTTGGTCTCACGCAGCGTGTCGAGCACCTTGGTGTTGCGACGCAGGTAGTCCAGGAGCTCACGCTCGAACCGCAGCACGTCCTCGACCTCGATCGAGTCGAGCTTGCCGTTGGTGCCGGCCCAGATCGAGACGACCTGCTCCTCGACGGGGTACGGCGAGTACTGCGGCTGCTTGAGCAGCTCGGTCAGACGCGCACCGCGCGAGAGCTGACGACGCGAGGCCTGGTCGAGGTCGGACGCGAACATCGCGAAGGCCTCGAGCGAGCGGTACTGCGCCAGCTCGAGCTTCAGCGTTCCGGAGACCTTCTTGATCGACTTGACCTGAGCGTCACCGCCGACTCGGGAGACCGAGATACCCACGTCGACCGCCGGACGCTGGTTGGCGTTGAAGAGGTCGGACTGGAGGAAGATCTGGCCGTCGGTGATCGAGATCACGTTGGTCGGGATGTACGCCGAGACGTCGTTGGCCTTGGTCTCGATGATCGGCAGACCGGTCATCGACCCTGCGCCGAGCTCGTCGGACAGCTTCGCGCAACGCTCCAGCAGACGGGAGTGCAGGTAGAAGACGTCACCCGGGTAGGCCTCGCGGCCCGGCGGGCGGCGGAGGAGCAGGGAGACGGCACGGTAGGCCTCGGCCTGCTTCGACAGGTCGTCGAAGATGATGAGGACGTGCTTGCCGCCGTACATCCAGTGCTGGCCGATGGCCGAGCCGGTGTAGGGGGCGAGGTACTTGAAGCCGGCGGGGTCGGATGCCGGAGCGGCCACGATCGTGGTGTACTCCAGAGCGCCGGCCTCTTCGAGCGCGCCCTTCACCGAAGCGATGGTCGAGCCCTTCTGACCGATCGCCACGTAGATGCAGCGCACCTGCTTGGTGACGTCGCCGGACTCCCAGTTGGCCTTCTGGTTGATGATCGTGTCGATCGCGATGGCCGTCTTGCCGGTCTGGCGGTCGCCGATGATCAGCTGACGCTGACCACGGCCGACGGGGATCATGGCGTCGATCGCCTTGATGCCGGTCTGCATCGGCTCGTGGACCGACTTGCGCTGCATGACGCCAGGCGCCTGCAGCTCGAGCTCGCGAACGCCGTCGGTGGCGATCGAGCCGAGGCCGTCGATCGGGTTGCCGAGCGGGTCCACCACGCGGCCGAGGTAGCCGTCGCCGACGGGGACCGAGAGGACCTCGCCGGTGCGGGTGACCTCCATGCCGGCCTGGATGCCGGTGAAGTCGCCGAGGACGACCACGCCGATCTCGTGCTCTTCGAGGTTCAGGGCCAGGCCCTTGGTCCCGTCGGCGAAGGTGACGAGTTCGTTCGCCATGACGCCCGGCAGTCCCTCGACGTGCGCGATGCCGTCGGCGGCGTCGATGACGGTGCCGACCTCGGTCGCTGCGGCGCCGGTGGGCTCGTATGCTGCGGCGAAGTCCTTCAGCGCGTCACGGATGACGTCGGGGCTGATCGATAGTTCTGCCATTGTCTTCCCTTTGTATCTGGGTGCGCGGTTCCCCGCGCGAAGTCGTGTTAGCCCGCGAGCTTCTGGCGAAGGTCTGCGAGTCGAGCGGAGATGCTGCCGTCGATGACGTCATCGGCGATCTGCACGCGCAGACCTCCGACCACGGCAGGGTCGATGACGACGTTGAGCGAGACCTGACCCTCGTAGCGGCTCGAGAGAGCCGCGCTGAGCCTGGTGCGCTGAGCCTCGCTGAGCGGCGAAGCGCTGTGCACCGTGGCGACGACGCGTCCGCGCTGGCTGGAGACGATGTTCATCGCCCGGCTCAGCAGCTGACGCACTCGACGGTCGCGCGGCTGGCGGACCAGCGACGACACGATGACGGACGTACCCGTGCTGACGCCGCCGGAGAGCAGACGCTCGACGAGAGCGACCTTGGCATCCTCTCCCCCGAGTCGGCTGCCCAGAGCGAGCTCGAGCTCGGAGTTCTGGGCGATCACGCGGGAGAAGCTGAACAGCTCGCCCTCGATATCGGCCTTCGGGTCGGCGATCGCCGCCGCGCGGATGGCCAGCTCCTGGATGCCGTCGATGAGCTCATCGGCGTTCGACCAGCGCTCGGCGACGACGGTCTTCAGGACGTTCTGCACGTCCTGGGAGAACCCGCCGAACACCGCTGCCACGACGTTCTGTCGCGCCGCGGCCGGAGCCGCGGGGTCGGCCAGCGCGCCGCTCAGATGCGACGACTCGCCAACGGCGTGCGCGGCGGCGAACAGCTCGCGCGCAGTGTCGATGCTGACGGACGACGCCGCGGCAAGCGCCTCAGTGGATGCCGCGAGTGCCTGAGTGGTCGCGCTGCCCATTACTGAGCCGCCTTCTCGGATGCCTCGAGGTCTGCGAGGAAGCGGTCGACGACCGCCGTCGCGCGTGCATCGTCGGAGAGCGTCTCGCCGACCACGCCGCCGGCGAGGTCGATGGCGAGCGAGCCCACCTCGCTGCGCAGCGAGACGAACGCCGCCTGGCGCTCGGCTTCGATCTGCGTGTGCGCGGTGGCCGTGATGCGCGCGGCCTCGGTGGACGCGGCGTCCTTCGCCTCGGCGACGATCTTCTTGCCGTCCTCACGGGCGGCCTCGCGGATCTCACCGGCTTCGGTGCGAGCCTCGGCCAGCTGACGCGTGTACTCCTCGAGCGCGGCCTCGGCCTGCTTCTGAGCCTCGTCGGCCTTGGCGATGTTGCCCTCGATGGCGGAGGACCGCGCGTCGAGCAGTGCGTACATCTTGGGCAGTGCGACCTTCCACACCACGATCAGGATGATCACGAAGCAGAGGCCCGACCAGATGATGTCGTACCACGCAGGGATCAGCGGATTGTGAGCCGCCTCTTCTGCTGCGGACGTGACAAGAGCGTTAAGCATCCTGTCTCCTTATCGAAGGGGTCGGATTACTGGAAGATGAAGTAGGTCGCGATGCCGATGAAGGCGAGCGCCTCGGTGAAGGCGATACCGATCCACATCAGGACCTGGAGGCGACCGGCCAGCTCGGGCTGACGGGCGACGCCCTCGATCGTCTTGCCGACGACGATACCCACACCGATGGCCGGGCCGATGGCTGCGAGGCCGTAGCCCACGGTGGCGATGTTGCCGTTGAGTTCAGCGAGAACCGTAGTTGCGTCCACGGGTTTTTCCTTTCGTTGGGTGGGAAGGCAGTTGTTGCCGACCCGCTCAGTGCTCTTCTGCGACCGCGAGCTGGATGTAGACCGCGGTGAGGATGGTGAAGACGTAGGCCTGCAGGAAGGCCACCAGGACCTCGAACAGGGTGAAGGCGAAGCCGAAGGCGAAGGTTCCCGCGCCGAGCGCGATCCATCCGCTGCCCAGAGTGAAGACGAAGAACTGCGTCGCCGAGAAGAACAGCACCAGCATGAGGTGCCCGACGATCATGTTCATCAGGAGTCGGAGGGTGAGCGTCACCGGTCGGATGATGAACGTCGAGATGATCTCGAGCGGCGTGACGATGATGTAGAGGAACGGCGGCACACCGGAGGGGAACAGCGAGTTCTTGAAGAAGTTCTTGGGGCTCTTCTTGATGCCGGCGTAGATGAACGTCACGTAGCTGACGATCGCGAGCAGGAGCGGCACGGCGATGATGCTGGTGCCGGCGATGTTCAAGAAGGGGATGATTCCCGTGAGGTTCATGAACAGGATCATGAAGAACAGCGTCGTGAGGATCGGGAGGAACCGGCGGCCGTCCTTGCGGCCGAGCAGGTCTTCCGCGATGTTCACCCGGACGAAGTCCAGGCCCATCTCGACGACGCTCTGGAAACGGCCAGGGACGACGCGCATCTTGCGGGTGCCCAGCCAGAGTACGAGCACGACGATCGCCGTGGCAAGGAACTGGATCAGGTGGATGCGGTGGATGACCAGGTCGCCGATCTGGAAGACGGCGTCAGGGAAGAACTCATCGATCGACGGTCCGTGGAACTCGCCATCAGTGGCGAGTCGTGGCATCAGGGTCGCAGCAAGATTGAACAGCGCGGGCTCCAGCTTCGGGGCACCGGTCAGAACCGGGGCGACGATGGTCGGTGTGCTTCACAGCGCAAGCGCTCGCGGACGAGCGGCGGGCACGTCTCAACCCTATCAGAATCTGAGGGTCCCCTAAGACGCGGAGCCGCCCTCAGGAGTACTATTCGCGGCCCCGGGAGCACGGTCCTCCGGCACCTCGGTGGGCAGTGACGCATCGCTCACCACGGGCAGGCGCATCTTCATGAGGGTCACGGCATCGATCACGAGCGACATCAGGACCCCTGCGACGAAGGAGAGGATGAAGACGGTCGGGTGGATCCACGGCTGGCCGCTGATGAGAACCATGACGAGGAAGAAGATTCCGAGCTTGAGCAGCCACCCGCCGAGGACGATCGCGAAGAACAGCTGCACGTACAGGGGTTCGCCGTACCAGCGGTTGGCGACGAGGATGCTGATGCCGGTGATCGCGAGGAACAGCGCGGCGAGGAGGACGCCGAGCAGTCCGCTCACGAGACCCTGTCCCTGGGCGACGATGTAGCCGACGCCTCCGGCGATGACCGCGAGGATGCCCGTGGCCACCGCCGACCAGATCAGGGTGCGCCGAAGGATCGGCGTGCTGGAAACGGGGCTCGGGCTCATCAGGACTCCACGGGTGTCGGGTCGGGTGCAGCGCCCGCCGCGTGCGTCCTGCGGCGGGAGGGGTTCAGGGTGATGACGAGGCAGGCGGCGATGCCCACGACGCCGAAGGCCACGCCTGGAAGGTACTGACCGGGCCAGTCCTCGCGCGCGCCGACGTACATGAGGAGCACGGCGAGCGAGATCACGGCGGTCCACGCGTAGAAGATGAGGACGGCGTCGCGGTCGCGGTGACCGAGGTCCAGCATCCGGTGGTGGAGGTGCTTGCGGTCGGGAGAGAACGGCGACCGGCCGGCGCTCATGCGGCGGAGCACGGCGAGGCCGAAGTCGAGGAGGGGCAGCAGCACCACGAGCAGAGGCAGCAGGATCGGGATGAACGCGCCGAGGAGACCCGAGCGGCCGATGCGCTCCGGATCGATCATCGACGGGTCGAGCTGACCGGTGAGGGAGATCGCCGACGTGGCCATCAGGAGCCCGATCACCAGAGCCCCGGAGTCTCCCATGAAGATCTTCGCTGGGCTCCAGTTCAGGGGCAGGAAGCCCAGGCACGCGCCGATCAGGACCGCGGCGATGAAGGTGGAGAGGTTGAAGAACGTCGAGGCGCCGGTGTCACGGGTCACGATGTACGAGTAGGCGAAGAACACACCGTTCGCGATGAGGCAGACGCCGGCGACGAGTCCGTCGAGGCCGTCGATGAAGTTCACCGCGTTCATGACGATCACGATCGCGAACATCGTCATGGTGATACTCAGCCAGCTCGAGAAGACGAGCATGTCCCCGAACGGCAGCGAGAGGATCTGCAGACCGCCGCCGATGGTGATGATCGCGGCCGCGAGGAACTGCGCCCCCAGCTTGATCATCCAGTCGAGATCCCACAGGTCGTCGACGACGCCGATGATCGCGATCAGCAGGGAGGCGCCGAGGATGGACCAGATCGCCTGGGGCGGCGTCCAGATCGTGGCGAAGAACGGATTGGCCGCGGAGACGAGCATCGCGACGGCGATGCCGAGGAAGATCGCCACACCGCCAAGGCGCGGCGTGGGCGTCTTGTGCACATCGCGCTCGCGGATGCTCGGGTAGAGCTTGAAGCGGAGGCTGAGCCGCCACACCGCCGAGGTCAGTGCGAACGTGATCGCGGCGGTGAGGATGATCGTGAAGAGGTACTGCTTCACGAATCCCCGTCCTCTTCGGACGGATCGAGGGCCGGCTCCAGCAGGTCGCCGATGACCTCTTCGAGCTGGGCGCGGGAGATCGCGCCGTCACGCAGGATCCGCACGCCGCCCGTGGCCGGTTCGGCGCCGCGGGTCACCAGCGACGTCGCATCGATGATCGTCGAGGCGATGCCGTCGCGGCTCATCCCGTCGGCGAGGTAGACGGCGACGCTGTCGCCGAGCATCCGCTCCGCGTCGAGGGCCGACACGGCTGCCTCCTTGCCGGTGAGGTTCGCGCTGGACACCGCGAGCGGCCCGGTCTCGGCGAGCAGCTCGAGAACGACCCGCCCCTCCGGCATCCGCACCGCTACCGTGCCCCTCGTCTCGCCCAGGTCCCACACCAGCGAGGGCTGCGCAGGGAGCACGATGGTGAGTCCGCCCGGCCAGAAGGCCTCGACGAGCCGCTCGACGGGCTCCGGCACGCTCTCCACGAGAGCGGCGAGGGTGTTGCGCGAGCCGATCAGGACGGGCGGGGGCTGGTTGCGCCCTCGGCCCTTGGCGTCGAGAAGCCGCTGCACGGCCGTCGGCGAGAAGGCGTCGGCGGCCACGCCGTACACGGTGTCGGTGGGGATCACGATGAGCTCGCCGCGGCTGATCGCCTGACGCGCGTGGCGCATACCGGCGAGAAGCTGCGACTCATCGCCGCAGTCGAAGATGGAAGACATGACGGGTCGATTCTAGTCGGGGATGGCTGTGGGGCCACCGGTCAGGGGCGGACGGCCGTCGTCACGCGGTCGCGAAGGGTGAGATCACGGTGGGTCGCCGTCGCACGCCACCCGTCGGCCGCCAGGATGCTGCGGATCTGCTCGCCCTGCAGCTCGCCGTGCTCCAGCACGAGGAGCCCGCCGCCTCGCAGCAGCTCCAGACCCCTGGTGCTGAGGATGCGCACGATGTCGAGGCCGTCCTCTCCCCCGTACAGCGCCATGGCCGGATCGAACAGCCGCACCTCCGGGTCGCGCGGGATCGCGGCGTCGGGGACGTACGGAGGGTTGGAGATGACGACGGATGCCGTGCCGGCGAGGTCGCGGAACGCATGGGCGAGGTCCTCGTTCACGAGGGTGAGGTTCGCGACGCCCTCGGTGTTCCTCCGCGCCCACTGGTACGCCTCGGGCGAGAGCTCGGCGGCGAAGACCCGCGCGTGCGGCACCTCGGTCGCCATCGCGAGGGCGATCGCGCCGCTGCCCGTGCCCAGATCGATGCCGATCGGCTCGGGCTCGGCCGCGGCGAGAAGCGCGTCGATCGCGTACTGCACCACGGTCTCGGTCTCCGGCCTCGGCACGAAGACCCCGGGGCCGACCGCGAGCTCGAGGTGGCGGAAGGGCGCCGTCCCCGTGATGTGCTGCAGCGGCTCCCTCGCCGCGCGGCGCACGACGACGGCGTCGATGGCCGTGGCCTCTTCCTCTCCCGGCGCATCGCCGCGGATGATCGCCGCCTGCACCTCTCCCCTGCTCCGGCCGAGCACGTGCCCGGCGAGGAGCTCGGCGTCGACCAGAGGATCGGGGACGCCGGCCTCGGCGAGACGCTGAGCGGCGGCGTGCACGAGGGCGGCGAGCGAGGTGTCGGGCATGGGTTCCAGCGTAGAGTGCAACCGACCGTCATAAAGGCGAGGCGCATAGACCCCTCCCCTAGGCTGTCGGCAGTCACCCCGCTCAGGAAAGGCCCTTCCATGCCCGGCATCCACTCCGACATCACCACGGCGTTCGGCAACACCCCGCTGGTGCGCCTGAACCACCTCACCGAAGGGCTGGACGCCACCGTCCTCGTCAAGCTCGAGTCGTACAACCCGGCATCCAGCGTCAAGGACCGCATCGGCATCGCGATCGTGAACGCCGCTGAGGCATCGGGAGAGCTGAAGCCCGGCGGCACGATCGTCGAGGCCACGAGCGGCAACACCGGCATCGCCCTCGCCCTCGTCGGCGCGGCGCGCGGGTACAAGGTCATCCTGACGATGCCCGCCTCGATGTCCAAGGAGCGCCGCGTGCTGCTCAAGGCGTTCGGCGCCGAGCTCGTGCTGACCGACCCGACCAAGGGTATGAAGGGCGCCATCGAGGCTCTGCAGGAGATCATCGAGAGCACGCCGGGCGCCGTCTGGGCCCGCCAGTTCGAGAACGCCGCGAACCCGCAGATCCACCGCGAGACCACCGCGCAGGAGATCCTCCGCGACACCGACGGCGACATCGACTTCTTCGTCGCGGGCATCGGCACCGGCGGCACCATCACCGGCACCGGCCAGGCGCTCAAGGCGGCCAAGCCCGACGTGAAGGTCATCGCCGTCGAGCCGAAGGACTCCCCCCTGCTCTCCGAGGGTCACCCCGGACCCGCGAAGATCCAGGGCATCGGCCCGAACTTCGTGCCCGCGATCCTCGACCGCGACGTGATCGACGAGATCATCACCGCCGAGTTCGACGAGTCCATCTCGACCGCCCGCGCACTCGCCGCACGGGAGGGCCTGCTGGTCGGCATCTCCAGCGGCGCCGCCGTCGCGCAGGCGCTCAAGGTCGCCGCGCGCCCCGAGAACGCGGGCAAGACGATCGTCGTCGTCGCACCGGACACGGGCGAGCGCTACCTCTCCACGGCGCTGTTCGAAGACCTCCGCGAGGACTGACCCGCACCGATGGGCATGATCGGCCGAATGCGCGAGGACATCGCGGCAGCGAGGCTCCGCGATCCGGCGGCCCGCAGCGCCGCCGAGGTCGCGCTGCTGTACCCAGGGCTCCACGCGATCTGGGCGCACCGCGTGTCGCATGCGCTGTGGCGTCGCGGACTGCGGCTGCCCGCACGTGCGGGCTCGCAGCTCGCGCGCTGGCTCACCGGCGTCGAGATCCATCCCGGCGCCACGATCGGCCGACGCTTCTTCATCGATCACGGCATGGGCGTCGTGATCGGCGAGACCGCCGAGGTGGGTGACGACGTGATGCTCTATCACGGCGTCACCCTCGGCGGCCGCACGCGGGACTCGGGCAAGCGGCATCCGACCCTCGGCGACGGCGTCGCGGTGGGAGCGGGCGCGAAGATCCTCGGCCCCATCACCATCGGCGCGGGGTCGGTCATCGGCGCCAACGCCGTCGTGACCCGCGACGCGCCGGCGGACAGCATCCTCGTCGGCGTCCCCGCCAAGGCGCGCAGTCGCACGGTCGGCGAAGACACCAGGGCGCTGCTCACCGCACCCGACTACTCGATCTGAGCGTCAGCGGCGGCGGTTGCGCACTTCCTTCTTGAGGAAGATCAGCGGCAGCACGACGCTGCCGATCGCGGTGACGAGCCAGACGATCACCGCGCCCAGCAGCCAGCCCGTCGCGTCGACGATGCGCAGCCCTCCGATGGGCAGCAGCACGACGACGATGAGGGAGATCAGCGTCGAGAAGATGCCGATGCCGCCCATCAGCACAGGGGCGTAGCGGTCGGCCAGCTTGCTGACCCACGGGGAGAGCACGCTCTGCAGGATCGCGAAGATCAGGATGCAGATGACGAAGCCCCACCACTTGTCCCACTGGATCTGGAATCCGGGGAGCAGCAGGTCGGCGACGATGAGGCCGATGCCCGCGGAGACCAGGTACATGAGCGAGCGGAAGAGAAGCGTGATCACGGGCTGAGCCTATCGCTCCCCGCGCGGCCGGTGGGAGCGCAGCGTCTGCGCGTCCACCGGCCGTCGCGCTCACTGTGCGGCGAAGAAGGGGATGGCGCCGGTCAGGATTCCCACGCCAAGCATCACGAGCGACACGATCGCCGCACGCCACAGCACCTTGCGGTGGTGATCGCCCAGGTTCACGCTCGCGAGGGAGACGAGCAGCAGGATCGCCGGGACGAGAGGGCTCTGCAGGTGCACCGGCTGACCCGTGATCGAGGCCCTCGCCATCTCCACCGGGTCGATGCCGAAGTTCGCGGCGCTCTGCGCGAGCACCGGGAGGATGCCGAAGTAGAAGGCGTCGTTCGACATGAAGAACGTGAACGGGATCGACAGGATGCCGGTGATCGGAGCGAGGAACGGGCCGAGAGCGGGCGGAAGCACGTTCGTGATCCAGTTCGCCATGGCGTCGACCATGCCGGTGCCGGTGAGCACCCCGACGAGGACGCCGGCGGCGATGACCATCGAGACGACGCCGACGATGCTCGGCGCGTGGGCGACGATCTCCGACGCCTGGTCCTTAATCCCGCGGAAGTTGATGAGCAGGGCGATCCCGGCGCCCACCATGAAGACGTACGGCAGCGGCATGATGTCGAGCACGAGCAGCACCATCACGGCGAGCGTGAGCACAAGGTTGAACCAGATGAGCTTCGGGCGGAGCGTGGGCCTGGCGGGATCCAGCATCGTGTCGGCCATCGCCGTGTCGGCCGGGTCGACGCTGGCCGCGGCGACCGGACCGTGTCCGCCGGCCACCACCACGATGTTGCCGGTGCGAAGCGCCGCCCTGGCACCGGGCTTGGGCTCAGCGCCGCGGAAGATCTTCGGCACCGTGGCCAGCGCACCGCCGTCGCCGCCCGTGAGCAGCCCGTCGGAGTCGAGGCGTCCGAGGCGTCGCCGCTCCTGCAGCCCCAGGATCCAGGCGAAGCCGAGGGTCACGATCAGCCCGGCGCCGAGCGCGGGCAGCATCGGCACGAAGATGTCGGTCGGCTGCAGTCCCAGCGCCGTCGCCGCACGCACGGTCGGACCTCCCCACGGCACGATGTTCAGGGTGCCGTTCATGAGACCGGCGACACAGGTGAGCACGACCGGGCTCATGCCGAGGCGGAGGTAGATGGGCAGCATCGCCGAGGTCGTGATGATGAAGGTCGTCGAGCCGTCGCCGTCGAGCGACACCGCGCCGGCGAGGATGGCCGTGCCGAGCACCACCTTCGCCGGGTCGTCGCCGAGCACACGGGTGATCACCCGGATGAGCGGATCGAACAGTCCGACGTCGATCATGATGCCGAAGAACATGATCGCGAACATGAGCAGCGCCGCCGTGGGCGCCATCTTGCCGATCGAGTCGAGGATCATGTCCCCGAGACCGAGTCCGGCCCCCGCGAACAGCCCGAACGCCGTCGGGACGAGGATCAGGGCAACCATGGGCGTGAGGCGCTTCGTCATGATGAGCGTCATGAACGCCAGCACCATGGTGAAGCCGAGGAGCACGAGCACCCACTCCGGCGGCACGAACGCCACGTCGTACGTGGGCGCCTCTTCGGCGGCCGCGAGCAGGCCGGTGAGTGCGTGGGACATGCGGTGACTCCTTCGTCATGGCTCCGTCGTCGGCGACGGATCCTGATGAGACTAGGGAATCGGCACGCTCAGGGTGCGGTATCCCGCATTCCCTCCGGTTGTGCGCGTAGCGTGGGTTCTGCGCATATTGCGCGGGAGGAGCACAGTGCCCAGGACGACGTCGACCAGGCCGCGGTTCGCGACGCGTGCGCTCCTGCTGCACCTCGCCACCGTCGCTCTCGTCGTCGCGCTCTGCACCGGCGTGTATCTCCTGCTCGCGGTGCAGCAGCTGCGGGCTGAGGCCGAGTCCACCGCGCTGGGCATCGCCAGGACCCTGGCCGAGGATCCGCAGGTCCGCTCAGAGGTCGCCCACATCTCCGCATCGGATCGGGAACCGGATGCCGATGCGCTCCGTCACGGCGAGCTGCAGCGTCTCTCCACCGACGTCGCCTCGCGCACGGGGGCGCTGTTCGTCGTGATCACCGACGACAACGGCATCCGTCTCGCCCACCCCACCCCGTCGCGCATCGGCGAGGAGGTCAGCACTCCCTACGAGGAGGTGCTCGCCGGCAGCGAGATCGTGGATTGGCAGACCGGCACCCTCGGCGAGTCCGCTCGCGCGAAGGTCCCTGTGCGCGATGCGAGCGGGACCCCCGTCGGAGAGGTCAGCGTCGGATTCGAGCGCGCCGGCGTCTTCGACGATCTGCCGCCGCTGCTCGCCGTGATCGCCCTCACCGCGGCGGGGGCGCTGGGGCTGGCCGTCCTCGCCTTCCTTCTGCTTCGCCGACGGTGGGAGCGTCTGACCCTCGGCGTCCAACCAGAGGAGCTCGTCGCGCTCGTGCAGAATCAGACCGCGGTGCTCGACGGCGTGGACGACGGCGTGCTGGCCATCGACCCGCAGGGAGTCGTGCGCGTGAGCAATGCCGCCGCGGATCGGCTCCTCGGACTCGACGCGCCCGTCGGGCGCCCACTCGACGGGCTGGGCCTGCCCGCTGCGGTCCTCGACACGACGACCGGCGCCCGCGCGCGATCGAGCGCCCTGGTCGGAGACCGGATGCTGTACCTCGACTCGCGCCCGGTGATCCGCGACGGCCGTGCGCTCGGCGACGTGCTGATCGTGCGCGACCGCACCGATCTCGTGGCGCTGACGGAACGACTGGAGACCGTCAGGACGATGACGGCCGCGCTGCGCGTGCAGCGGCACGAGTTCGCCAACCGCATGCATGTGGCCGCCGGGCTCATCGACGCCGACCGTGTCGCCGACGCCAGGTCCTTCCTCGGCGAACTCGTCGCACGCGGCCCGGTGGCGTTCCCCGTCGCGGGACTCGACCTCCTCGGCGACCCGTTCCTGCACTCCTTTCTCGGCGCCAAGGGCGTGGAGGCCGGAGAACGCGGCGTCGCCCTGCGCATCGCCGAGGACACCCAGCTGATCGGAGGCGTGAGCGCCGCCGAAGACGTGGCCGCCGTGCTCGGCAACCTCGTCGACAACGCGGTCACCGCAGCCGTGTCAGGAGAGCGGACGCCGCGCTGGGTGGAGGTCGCGGTGCTGGACGACGATGACGCCCTCGTGTTCACCGTGTCGGACTCCGGCCCCGGTCTGCGCGGGGTCGATCCGCTGTCGACCTCGACGTCGGCCAACGACGCCCCGGACAGCGTGCACGGTCACGGCATCGGCGTCCCTCTCTCGACCGAGATCGCCCGCCGCAGCGGAGGGGACCTCTGGGTCATCGACCCCGGTGACGACGAGCACGGTGCGGTGTTCGCCGCCCGGATCGGCGGAGCCGTGGACCCCGCGCGAGCAGAGCAGCCCGCCCGCACAGACCGGACAGAACAGCAGGAGAAGCCATGACCGACCCCCTCCGCGTGCTCATCCTCGACGATGACTTCCGTGTCGGGCAGCTGCACCAGGGCATCGTCGACGAGCATCCCGGCTTCACGGTGACGGACACGGTGCGCTCGCTCGCCGAAGCCCGCGACAGCATCCGCTCCTCCCGCCCCGACCTCCTGCTGGCGGACGTGTTCCTCCCGGACGGCGACGGCATCGCGTTCGTACGGGAATCAGGGGTGGATGCGATCCTCATCTCCGCAGCCGACGATGCCCCGACGGTGCGCCGCGCACTGAGATCGGGGACGGTGGGCTACCTGAGGAAGCCGTTCGAGCGGCGCGCTCTCTCCGGCCTGCTCGATCGGTACGTCCGCTACCGCAACCTGCTCGCCGGCGACCGCGCGCTCCGCCAGGAGGACGTGGACAGAGCTCTGGCGATCCTGCACGGAGCCGGCGAGCCGGTGTCGCTGTCGCGGTCGGCGACCGAACAGCTCGTGCTCGCCGCTCTCGGCGACGGAGAGGCCTCCGCAGCCGAGGTCGGCGAGCGCGTCGGCATCTCGCGGGCGACGGCGCAACGGCATCTGGCGGCACTCGCCGCGAGGACAGTCGTGAAGGTGCGGCTCCGCTACGGCGCCACGGGGCGCCCCGAGCACCGGTACGCAGCGCGCACCTGACGCCCAGGGCGGGCGCGCCCGCTCAGGACTCGGAGCCCACCGCGGCGAGGCGGGCCTCTTCATCGGCCTGGATGGCCGACTCGATGATCGGCTCGAGAGCGCCGTCCATCACCTGATCGAGGTTGTACGCCTTGAACCCGGTGCGGTGATCCGCGATCCGGTTCTCCGGGAAGTTGTACGTGCGGATGCGCTCGGAGCGGTCCATCGTGCGGATCTGCGACTTGCGGGCGTCGGATGCCACGGCATCCAGCTCCTCCTGCTGCTTGGCGAGCAGTCGGGCGCGGAGCACGCGCATCGCCGCCTCGCGGTTCTGCAGCTGCGACTTCTCGTTCTGCATCGACACGACGATGCCGGTCGGCACGTGCGTGATGCGGACGGCCGAGTCCGTGGTGTTCACCGACTGGCCACCGGGGCCGGACGAGCGGAACACGTCGATCTTCAGATCGTTCTGATCGATCTGGATCTCCTCGGGCTCGTCGACCTCGGGGAACACGAGCACACCGGTCGTGGAGGTGTGGATGCGCCCCTGCGACTCGGTCGCCGGCACGCGCTGCACGCGGTGCACGCCGCCTTCGTACTTGAGGTGCGCCCAGACGCCCTGCGCCGGATCGGAGGACGAGCCCTTGATCGCGACCTGGACGTCCTTGTAGCCGCCGAGGTCGGACTCGTTGCGCTCGAGCAGTTCGGTCTTCCAGCCCTTGGACGCGGCGTACTGCACGTACATCCGCAGCAGGTCTGCGGCGAACAGCGCGCTCTCCGCGCCGCCCTCCCCCGCCTTGATCTCCATGATCACGTCGCGGGCGTCGTCGGGGTCGCGCGGGATCAGCAGACGACGCAGCTTCTCGTGCGCGGCCTGCAGCCCCTCCTCGAGGACGGGCACCTCCGCGGCGAACGTCTCGTCCTCGCGGGCGAACTCGCGCGCGGCGTCGAGGTCGTCGGATGCCGCGACCCATGCGTCATACGCCGCGACGATCCTCGACAGCTCCGCGTAGCGGCGGTTGACCCGCTTCGCGCGCGCAGCGTCGGCGTGCACCGCCGGGTCGGAGAGCTCCTCCTGCACCCGGCGATGCTCGTCGATCAGAGTCTGGACGGACTCGAACACGGCGGCGATGCTCAGCGGATGTTGTTGTCGTGCCCGTGCGCACCCGACGGGAGCGTGGGGATCGACTTCTGCATCTGGACGAGGAACTCGACGTTCGAGTGCGTCTCCTTGAGCTTGCCCAGGACGACCTCGAGGGCCTGCTGCTGGTCGAGGCCGGCGAGGGCGCGACGCAGCTTCCAGGTGATCTTCACCTCGTCGGGAGAGAGGAGCATCTCCTCGCGGCGGGTGCTGGAGGCGTTCACGTCGACAGCGGGGAAGATCCGCTTGTCGGCGAGGGCGCGAGACAGACGCAGCTCGCTGTTGCCGGTGCCCTTGAACTCCTCGAAGATGACCTCGTCCATCTTGGAGCCGGTCTCGACGAGCGCAGTCGCGAGGATCGTGAGGGATCCGCCGTTCTCGATGTTGCGCGCGGCGCCGAAGAAGCGCTTGGGCGGGTAGAGCGCCGAGGCGTCGACACCGCCGGTCAGGACGCGACCGGAAGCCGGAGCCGCGAGGTTGTACGCACGGCCGAGACGGGTGATCGAGTCGAGGAGCACGACGACATCGCGGCCCAGCTCGACGAGGCGCTTGGCGCGCTCGATGGCGAGCTCGGCGACCGTCGTGTGGTCTTCGGCGGGGCGGTCGAAGGTCGAGGCGATGACCTCGCCCTTGACGGTGCGCTCCATGTCGGTGACCTCTTCGGGGCGCTCGTCGACGAGCACGACCATGAGGTGGACCTCGGGGTTGTTCTGCGCGATCGCGTTGGCGATCTGCTGCAGCACGATCGTCTTGCCCGCCTTGGGCGGCGCGACGATGAGGCCGCGCTGACCCTTGCCGATCGGCGCGACCAGGTCGATGATGCGCTGGGTCAGCTTCTCGGGGGCCGTCTCCAGACGCAGTCGCTCCTGCGGGTAGAGCGGGGTGAGCTTGCCGAACTCGACGCGGGTCGCCGCATCGTCGATCGACAGGCCGTTGATCGAGTCGACCTTGACCAGCGCGTTGTACTTCTGGCGTCCCGGCTGCTCGCCCTCGCGCGGCTGCTTGATCGAGCCGACGATCGCGTCACCCTTGCGCAGGTTGTACTTCTTGACCTGGCCGAGCGAGACGTAGACGTCGCTGGGACCGGCGAGGTAGCCGGTGGTGCGCACGAAGGCGTAGTTGTCGAGCACATCGAGGATGCCGGCGATCGGGATGAGGACGTCATCCTCGCCGATCTCGGTCTCGAACTCGTCGGTCGGGGCGCCGTTGGTGCGGCGCTTGTTGCGCTGACGGTTGCGGCTGTTCGCCGAGCCCTGCTCGTCGTCGGCGGGAGCGCTCTGCTGCTGCGGCTCGTTCGCGCCCTGGGCGTTTCCGTTCTGGCCACGGCCACGGTTGCGGCTGCGGTTGCGGTTGCGGCCACGGCCGCCCTGCTCGTCGCCGCCGTCTGCGGCGTCGGCCGAGTCGGGTCCCTGCGCCCCGTCGGCGGCCGGAGCGGCCTGCTTCTCGGCGGCGGGAGCGGCCTCAGCGGGTGCGGCCTCTGCCGGAGCGGCGTCGGCGGCGGGCGCCTCGGCGGTCTCCGCAGCGGGCTTCTTGGCACCGCGTCGGGCGCGGGTGGTGGTCTTCGCGGCGGGCGCCTCGGCATCCGCGGCGGCGGCCGGAGCCTCGGCAGCGGGTGCGGCGGCGGGAGCATCCGAGGCCGGAGCCTCGGTGGTCTCCGCGTCGGCCTTCTTCGCACGGCTGCGACGAGGGGCCTTCGCCTTGGGAGCGGCCTCTGCGGCGTCGGCCGCAGGCGCCTCGGAAGCGGCCGGAGCCTCAGCGGCGGCGGGTGCCTCCGCTGCGGACTTCTCGGCCTTCGCCGCGGCGGTCGCGGTGGTGGCCCTGCGCGGTGCGCGCTTGCGAGCCGGGGCGGCTGCAGCCGCCGGTGCCTCGGCGACGGGTGCCGCCTGGTCGTTCTGGGTCTCGGAGAAATTCTCCACGAGTACTCCCTCTTTGGTCTCGGAGACATGAGCGTCTCGCGCACAACGGGTGCTGCGCGCGATCGCACGGGCTGACGCTCGGCGCCGGCCGGCCTTGGCACCGGATGCTCAGATGAGCGGTGCCTGAAGGATTTGCGTGCGGGTCTTGCAGAGTTGCAATGGGGCCAGATTCACGCAGTTACGTGGAGCCCTCCGCTCGATCCCCCACTGTACCACCACGCACGTCGACCGCGAGCAGCAGCGCTTCCCACGGGGTGTCGGTGACGCGGTTGGCGAGTTCGACGGCGTCCTGGCGGCTGCCCGGTCCGTCGGCGAGCACGAGCACGCTGGGGCCTGCACCCGAGACCACGGCCGCGAACCCTGAGGCCCGCAGGGCCTGCACGAGCCGCTGGGTCTCCGGCATCGCCTCGGCGCGGTAGTCCTGGTGGAGCCTGTCTGCGGTGGCGTCGAGGAGGAGCTCGGGGCTCTGCATGAGCGCGGCGATGAGCAGCGCCGAGCGCGAGACGTTGAAGACCGCGTCCTCCGTCGACACCTGCGGCGGCTGCAGCGAGCGGGCCTTCGAGGTCGACATCGTGTACGAGGGCACCAGCACGAGCGGAGACACGCCGCGGTGCACGAGGAGCTTCTTGTGCTGCGGACCCCGCTCCCCCATCCAGGCGATCGTGAGGCCCCCGAAGAGCGCGGGCGCGACGTTGTCCGGATGCCCCTCGATCTCCGTGGCCAGGCGCAGCAGGTCGGCGTCGTCGATCTCGACGTCTCCGGCGAGCAGCCCCTTGGCTGCGAGGATGCCGGCGGTCACCGCGGCGCCCGATGAGCCGAGTCCACGCCCGTGCGGCACGCCGTTCTCGGCGACGATGCGCAGTCCGGGCATCGGGCGCCCGATGTCGGCGTAGACGTGCCGGATCGTGCGGACGATGAGGTTCGAGTCGTCGCGCGGGATCTCGGCGGCTCCCGATCCGCTGACCTCGATCTCGAGCTCGCCCGCGGGCAGCTCGGTCACCAGCAGCGAGTCGTAGACGCTGAGCGCGAGACCGAGGGTGTCGAACCCCGGGCCGAGGTTGGCGCTGGTCGCCGGAACGGTGACCTCGACGGTGCGGCCGACGGGCATCGTCACTCGCCTTCCACGCGCAGCACGGACACGACGCGCTCGACGACCGCGCTGCCGGCCAGAGCGTCGACGGTGGCGCTGAGAGCCTCCTCGGTGGCGCGGTGCGTGCCGATGATGAGGCGCGCCGTCGGCTCCGACTCCCCTTCGACCGTCTGCACGACCGTCGCGACAGAGACGCCGCCGTCGCTGAGGATGCCGGCGACAGTGGCCAGGACGCCCGCGGCATCCGCCACCTGCAGGGTGATCTGGTAGCGCGTGGTGACGTGGCCGATCGGGACGACGGGCAGGTTCGCCCTGGTCGATTCGCCGACGCCCACGCCGCCCGCGATGTGACGACGAGCAGCGGAGACCACGTCGCCGAGCACAGCGGATGCCGTCTGCACGCCGCCGGCGCCAGCGCCGTAGAACATCAGCGAGCCTGCGGCCTCGGCCTCGACGAACACGGCGTTGTTCGCGCCGTGCACGTTCGCGAGCGGGTGCGACTGCGGCACCAGGGCCGGGTAGACGCGCACCGAGATCGACTCGGCGCCGTTCGCCTCGATGCGCTCGCATACCGCGAGCAGCTTGATGACGAACCCGGCGGCCCTGGCCTCCTCGATCATCGAGGCGGTGATGGAGGTGATGCCCTCACGGTGCACGGCCTCCAGCGGGACGGCCGTGTGGAACGCGAGGCTGGCGAGGATCGCCGCCTTCTGCGCGGCGTCGTACCCCTCGACGTCGGCGGTCGGATCGGCCTCCGCGTAGCCGAGCCGCTGCGCGTCGGCGAGGACGTCGCCGAAGTCGGCGCCCTCGGTGTCCATGCGGTCGAGGATGTAGTTCGTCGTGCCGTTGACGATGCCCATGATGCGCACGACGCGGTCGCCCGCGAGGGAGTCGCGCAGGGGGCGGATGATGGGGATCGCTCCGGCGGCGGCGGCCTCGTAGTAGACGGAGGCGCCCACCCGATCGGCGGCCTCGAAGAGCTCGGGTCCGTGCGTCGCGAGCAGCGCCTTGTTGGCGGTGACCACGTCGGCGCCGGAGCCGATCGCCTGGAGGATGTTCGTGCGCGCCGGCTCGATGCCGCCGATGAGCTCGATCACGATGTCAGAGCCGAGGATGAGCGACTCCGCGTCGGTCGTGAACAGCTCCTTGGGCAGGTCGACGTCGCGAGGGGCGTCGAGATTGCGCACGGCGATGCCGGCGAGCTCGAGCTCGGCGCCCGCGCGGTCTGCGAGCTCGTCGCCGTGACGCAGCAGCAGCGCCGCGACCTGGGACCCTACGGCTCCAGCGCCCAGAAGCGCCACCCGAAGTCGTCTGTACTCTGTCATTTCGCCGCTCCTGCGTCGCTGGTGGTCATGGGTGTCTTTCAGAGGTGTCTCGCTCGCCGTCCGCCGTCGCGCGCCCGCGCGACGGGAGGATCAGCGCTCGATGTCGATGTCGTCGGCGGAGGCCGGGTCGATCCCGGCATCCCGTGCCAGCACATCGGCGATGGTCTCGCCGCGGACGATGATCTGCGCGCGGCCGTCGCGGACGGCGACGATCGGCGGGCGCGGCACATGGTTGTAGTTGCTCGCGAGCGACGCGCAGTAGGCGCCGGTCGCGGGAACCGCGAGCAGGTCTCCTGGCACGAGGTCGTCGGGGAGGTACTCGTGGTCGACGACGATGTCGCCGGACTCGCAGTGCTTGCCGACGACGCGGCTCAGCTGCGGGGCGCCGATCCCCGATCGAGAGGCCAGGCGGGCCGAGAACTGCGCGCCGTACAGCGCAGGGCGGGCGTTGTCGCTCATGCCGCCGTCGACGCTGATGTACCGGCGCACCGCACCGGACTCCAGCTCGACGTCCTTCGTGGTGCCGACCTCGTAGATCGTCACACCGGCGGTGCCGACGATCGCCCGACCGGGCTCGAAGGACAGCGCGGGGATCTCGATGCCGCGAGCGGCGCACCCCTCGGCGACCGCCGCCACGATCTCTCCGGCGAGCGTCTCGATCGGGGTCGGGTCGTCGACCCGCGTGTACGCGATCCCGAAGCCGCCGCCCAGGTTCAGCTGCGGCACGGGCCCGCCCTCGAGCAGCGACGCGTGCAGTTCCAGCACACGGGATGCCGACTCGCGGAAACCGGCGACGCCGAAGATCTGCGAGCCGATGTGGCAGTGCAGTCCGGCGAACTCCAGCCCGCGGATCTCGCGGATGCGGGCGACAGCGGCCTCCGCCTCGGCGAGAGGGAATCCGAACTTCTGGTCTTCGTGAGCCGTGGCGAGGAAGTCGTGGGTCTCGGCGTGCACGCCGCTGATCACCCGCACGAACACCCGCTGCACGGCATCCGTCCGCGCCGTGATGGCTGCGAGGCGCTCGATCTCGATGGCGCTGTCGACGATGATCGATCCGACGCCGACCTCGACGGCGCGCTCGAGCTCGGCCGTGGACTTGTTGTTGCCGTGGAACCCGATGGACGCAGGAGCGACACCCGCCGCGAGCGCGACCTCGAGCTCCCCTCCGGTGCACACGTCGACGCGGAGTCCCTCGTCGACCACCCACCTGGCCACCGTCGTGCACAGGAAGGCCTTGCCCGCGTAGTACACCTGGGCGGTCGTGCCGTTCTCTCCGGCCGCGGCGTCGAAGGCGAGCCGGAACGCACGCGCACGGGAGCGCACCTCGTCCTCGTCGAGGACGAGCAGCGGGGTTCCGAACGTCCGGGCCAGTCCCGTCGCTGACAGTCCGGCGATGGTGAGCGCTCCGTCGACGTCGCGGCGGGCCGATGACGGCCACACGGCGGGCACGAGGTCGTTCGCGTCGTCGGGGACGACGAGCCACTCAGGGGCGAGCGAGTCGGCAGGGGAAAGCACGGAGCACCAATCGTGGGATGGAGCGCGTCACGGGATGCGCGCGTCGAGTTGACCCGATTCTAAGGCAAGCCCCGGATCGCCTCCGTCACGGAGACGTGCCGAGTCAATCCCCTGCACCGACCGACCCGCGGCTCGTAGGGTGGGGCGTGATGAGCACCGAACAGCACACCCCAGGCCCCGCCCGCCCCGGTCCGATCCCCCGCGCCGTCGCCGCGGTCGTGCGCGGGGCGCTCACCCTCGCCCCGGTCCGCGCCGCGCTCCTCTACGTGGAGCGCCGGGGCCCGATGCTGGCAGACAGCGTCACCTACCGCGCGCTCTTCAGCGTGTTCGCCGGAGTGCTGCTGGGCTTCTCGATCGCGGCGCTGTGGCTCGTGGGCAACCCGGTCGCGTGGAAGGCGATCATCGACGCCGTGCAGGCGGTCGTGCCCGGCCTAATCGGCGAGGACGCCGTCGTGAAGCCGTCCGAGCTGCGCCGCCCCCTCTCGTTCTCGATCGCGGGCGCCGTCTCCATCGTCGCGCTGACCGGTTCCGCCCTCGGTGCGATCGGCTCGCTGCGCACGGCGGTCCGCGTTCTCGCCGGCACGGCGCAGGACGACATCCTCTGGATCTGGGTGATGCTGCGCAACCTGCTCCTCGCCGTGGGCATCGGCGCGGCCTTCGTGCTCGCCGCCTTCCTCACCGTCACCGGCCGCGTCGGCATCACGTGGATCAGCGGCCTGCTCGGCCTCCCCGCCGACTCCGCGGTCGCGGAGTGGAGCGTCAGGCTGGTGTCGCTGCTCGTCGTCTTCGCGATGGACGCCGCACTCATCGCGGCCGTGTTCCGACTGCTGTCGGGACTGCGGGTCTCGAGGCGGACGCTGTGGACGGGATCCCTGCTCGGGGCCGTCGGTCTCCTCGTGCTGCAGGAGCTGTCCGGCCTCTTCGTCGGCGGAGCCGGGAGCAATCCCCTCCTCGCGTCCTTCGCCTCGCTGCTCGCGCTGCTGATCTGGCTCAACCTGTCGGCTCAGGTCATCCTGATCGCGTGCGCGTACATCGTCACCCTCCACGAGGAGCAGGGCGACAGGGTGCGGTCCCGCTACGGCGCCACGACCTTCGAGGCGCGGCGGGTCCAGCGCGCAGAGGTCGACCTCGCCATCGCGACCGCGGCGCTCCGTGCGGCGCAGGACGCCGCCTCCTCCGCGAAGCCCTGACGGACCGCCGCGGCGCCGACGGGGTCAGCCCCGGGGGCAGGTTCCCGGCTGCTGCAGGCTGTCGTCGGTGACGATGGCGCCGTTCACGTCGACGTCGATGACCGCACGCGTGCCCGTGATCTTCAGCCCCGTGATCGTGATGCCCGCCGGGAGCTGATCGGCGATGCAGATCGTCTGCGTCTTCGTGAGAGCGGCGCCGACGGAGCCGAGCGTGTCCTGGACCCGGTCGGCGTCGAGCACGATGCCGCCCACGCTGATCCCCTGCGGCGTGAGCTGCAGGTCGCCGTCGACGACGCCGGGGGTCACGGTGACCGAGACCGGGAGCGCGAGTCCGAGAACCTGCACGCTGCCGCTGACCGTGGCGTCCGGTGCGTCGAAAGCGACCTGATCGACCGGGAGGTCGGTGGACGCGAGCAGCGTCGTGAACTGGCTCTCGTCGACGGTGATCGTGCCGGAGGCTCCGGCGAGATCGCCGCCGCGCAGCGGGACGCCCTTCGCCGTGACGTCGGCGGCGCCCGTGATCCCCTGGATCGTCACGGAGTCCGTCGAGAGGTGCAGGCTGTCGAGACGGCCCCCGATGAGCTGCGGCAGAAGGATGCCGTCGGCGTCGACGTCGAGCTGCTGGTCGGCGGGGAGGTCGAGCTGCTCCACGACGATGGAGCGCACAACGCCGGGAAGGATCGCCCGGACGAGGAGCTCCCCCGCGACGGCGAGGAGCGCGAGCACCACCACGATGATGAGCAGCACCCACGGCCACCGCTTGCGCCTGGCCGGGGCGGCGGCATCCACCGTCTGCTCCCCTCCGGGGATCACGAGGGTGGGATGCTCGGCATCGGCCTCGGGATACGGCAGGGTCGGGTTCTCATCGCTCATGCCCCAATCCTGCCGTACCCGGGAGGTCACATCCGTTCGGGCGCGGAGACTCCGAGGAGGTCGAGGCCGTTGCGGAACACCTGCCCTGCGGCATCGTTCAGCCACAAGCGGGTGCGGTGCACGCTCTCGATCGGGTCGTCGCCCTGCGGGATCACACGGCAGTTGTCGTACCAGCGGTGATACAGCCCTGCGAGCTCCTCCAGGTAGCGCGCGACCCGGTGCGGCTCGCGCACCTCTGCCGCGAAGCCGACGATGCGCGGGAACTCCTGCAGCGCGCCGAGCAGGGCGCTCTCGGACTCGTGGGTGAGAGTCTCCGGAGCGAACTCGGAGCGGTCGACACCGGAGTCGGCGGCGTTGCGGGCGACATTGTGCGTGCGCGCGTGGGCGTACTGCACGTAGAAGACCGGGTTGTCGTTGGTGCGCTTCTGCAGCAGCTCGGGGTCGAGGTCGAGCGGCGAGTCGGCGGGCGAGCGCTCGAGCGCGTACCGCAGCGCGTCGGTGCCGATCCAGGACTGCAGGTCGTCCATCTCGATGATGTTGCCCGCGCGCTTGCTCAGGCGGGCGCCGCGGATCGACACCAGCTGGCCGATCAGCACTTGGATGTTCTTCTCCGGGTCCTCACCCGCGGCCCCGGCGACGGCCTTCAGCCGGTGCACGTAGCCGTGGTGGTCGGCGCCGAGCAGGTAGATCTTGTTCTCGAAGCCGCGGTCGCCCTTGTTCAGGTAGTACGCGGCATCCGCGGCGAAGTAGGTGTACTCGCCGTTGGAGCGGCGGATCACGCGGTCCTTGTCGTCGCCGAAGTCGGTGGTGCGCACCCAGACCGCGCCGTCCTCGTCGAAGACGTGCCCCTGCTCGCGCAGACGGTCGAGCGCCTGGTCGATGAGGCTGGTGCCGTCCTCGCCCTTCGCGTGCAGCGTGCGCTCCGAGAACCAGACGTCGAACGGCACGTTGAAGCGGCCGAGGGATGCCTGGATCTCGGCGAGCTGGAACGCATAGGCCAGGTCCCGCGCCACGACGAGCTGCTCGTCCTCGGGCAGCCCCAGCAGGTCGGGACGAGCCTCCAGCACGCGCCCCGCGAGCGTCGTGATGTACTCGCCGGGGTACCCGCCCTCCGGCGTCGGGCGCCCGTTGGCCGCGGCGACGACGGACAGCGCGAAGCGCTCCATCTGCGCCCCGGCGTCGTTGATGTAGTACTCGCGGACCGCGTTCGCGCCGCTGGCGAGCAGCAGCCGGACGATCGAGTCGCCGAGGGCAGCCCAGCGCGTGTGCCCGATGTGCAGCGGCCCGGTCGGGTTCGCCGAGACGAACTCGACGTTCACGCTCACGCCGCGTTGCGACTCGTTGCTCCCGTAGGCGTCGCCGGCGTCGACGATGACCTTCGCGAGCGCTCCGGCCGCGGCAGCGTCCAGGCGGATGTTGATGAACCCGGGGCCGGCGACCTCGGTGCTCGCGACGCCCTCGACCTGCGCGAGGCCGTCGGCGATCTGCTGGGCGAGCTCCCGCGGGTTCGTGCCGAACGGCTTGGCGAGGCGCATGGCGATGTTCGACGCCCAGTCGCCGTGGTCGCGGTTGCGGGGGCGATCCAGCACGATGTCGGATGCCGAGAGCCCGAGCGGCTCGCCCGGACGTCGCTCGGCGGCAATCGGTGCGAGGACGGCGATGAGGGCTTGGGCGAGCGTTTCAGGATTCATAGGCTCCCCAGTTTACGGCGCGTCGACGGGTCGGAATTTGCGCGGAACCCGGCGTGATCTACAGTCATGCCATGAATCCGGTGTTCGACCGTCGTCGTCTGCTCCTCGCGGGGTTCGCCGTCGGAACCGTGCTCGTCCTCGCGGCGGTGGTCCTCGGCGTGTGGAAGCCGTGGTCTCCTGGGCCGTCGAGCGCAGCCGTGGCGGGCGCCGGGCACGACGATACGGTGACGATCGCCCCTGCACCGCTGACGCTGCCCGAGCATCCGACCGTCCTCGTCTTCGGCGACTCCTGGACGTACGGTTCCGCCGCGAGCGAGCCCACTCTCGGCTACGCCTACCTGCTGGCGGACCTCGTGCACGGGACGACGATCGTGAACGGCGTCCGCGGGAGCGGCTATCTCAAGCCCGGCATCGACGGCCCCGCCTTCGGCGAGCGCATCGCCGCGCTCGACCCCGCTCTCGCACCGGACCTGATCATCATCCAGGGCTCGATCAACGACAGGGCGCAGGGAGAGGCCGGGTATCGCGAGGCGGTGACGGCGGCGTGGGACGCGATGGCGGCGAAGTACCCCGAGGCGCAGATCGTCATCCTGGGCCCTGCACCGCACGAGCTGCCGGTGGGAGCCGCGACGGCGCGCATCGACAGGGATCTCGCCGCGCTCGCCGGCGCGCGCGGCTGGTGGTACATCTCCCCCGTCGCAGACGGCTGGATCACTCCGCAGAACTACCGCGACGTGATCGACGTCGACCTCGGACGCAAGCATCCGTCCACCGCAGGACACCGCTACCTGGCCGAGCGACTCGCCGCCGCGCTCGCTGAACTGAGCGGCGCGCCGGTGACGGTGGCCGGTGGTTCGGAGACCACCCCCGAGCAGTGATATTGTCGATCGGTACGCCTCCGTAGCTCAGGGGATAGAGCGCCGGTTTCCGGTACCGTAGGTCGGGGGTTCGAATCCCTCCGGGGGCACACACGGGTTGAAATGTGCGAGCGAGAGCGTCGCGATGTGAACCCAGAGACACGGAAGGGCCCCGCCTGATCAGGCGGGGCCCTTCGTCGTCTCAGGCCTGCGCCGGCCGAACGGCGTAGCGGACGACCGGTGCACCGCCCTTGCGCATCAGCCAGACGGCCGCGGCGAGCGTGAGCACCCAGCCGATCACCTCGATGAGCAGGTGATCGGTCGCGTTCGGCACCGACTGCAGCAGGTACACCCGGATGCTGTTGATCGCCCCGTGTGTCAGGACGGCGGGCCACACGCTGCCCGACCGCCAGCGCAGCGCGAGCAGGAGCGGCGCCCACGGCAGCATGCCCGCGAAGTAGATCACGATGTCCCAGAACGGGAGGTCGCCGATGACGGCGAGGACGGGCAGGTGCCAGACGATCCACACCAGGCCGCTCACGACCGCCAGCGGCCAGAAGCCCCACGATGCGGCGCGGGTGGCCAGCCAGCCCCGCCAGCCGAACTCCTCGCCGATGGCGAAGACCGACTGCATCACGAACACCGGGAGTATCCACACCGCGGTCCCGATGACCTGATCCACAGGGTTGAGCGTCCAGATCCCCGTGGCCACCGCGATGGCGGTCTGGATCGCCGCGATCGCTGCGATGAGGCCGATGCCGATGCCGGCCCAGCCGAACGCTCCGCGCCAGCCGGTCGCGAAGGTCGACCGGAAGGTTCCCGGCCTCCGGATGAGCCACATGATGATCGCGGCGAGCAGCGGCGTCATCTGCATGATCGGAGTGATCACGTTGTAGAGGTCTGTCGGGACGAGCCGGAAGACCATCGGCACGGAGATCGCGAAACACAGCAGGATCGCGATCGTGAAGAACCAGGCGACATCGGCGCCGAGGGGACCGGCGGGTCGGCTGCGTGTGGGAGACACCTTCATGGAGACCTCTGTTCGTCGACGGGAGCGGGCGAACTTTCGTCGCCTCTGGCACCGTAGGCGTGGGCTCTCGACGGCAGGAACGGGGGTAACCCGACGACTCCCGGGGGAAACCCGGAATCACCGATCTCCGACCCTGAGGACGGTCAGTTCAGAGCTGCGGTCTCCGCGATCAGGTCGAGACGGGAGAGGAGGAGCTCCCCCGCCGTCCCCATGGCCGCCACCGCGCACACGATCACGACGAAGCCGATCAGGACGAAGAGGACAAGCCCTCGTCGTCGCTGCACGATCGTGAGCGCCACCGCGGCGAGCGCGCCGAGCATCGCGACGGTCTGCCCGGCCACGGTCGCGAACGCCATGCGCATCGCGGACTCCTCCGTGAGCGCGCCATAGCTGTTCAGCAGCACAGACAGTGCCGCTGGGAGCACGAGCACGCTCATCAGGAGCACGAAGCGGCGGCGCAGCCACCATCGCGGCATCGTCGATACGACGGGGGCATCCACGGCGACTGCGCTCATGGGGCCACCTTAGAGGTCTCCGGCGTCGACGGTCAGCCGTCATTAAATTGTGCACAATTGAATTGTGTGCAAGACTCGCCTCATGCCGATCACCGAAGAGATGGTGTGCTTCTCGCTCTACTCGGCGGCGCGCGCCACCACACAGGCCTATCGCACCCTGCTCGCTCCGTGGGGGCTCACGTACCCGCAGTACCTCGTGCTGGCGATCCTCTGGAACGAGGGAGAGCAGACCGTCGGATCCCTCGGAGATGCGATGCAGCTCGACTCCGGCACCCTCTCCCCCCTGGTGCGCCGCCTCGAACAGGCCGGCCTCGTGACGAAGCAGCGCAGCACGACCGACGAACGCGTCGTCACGGTGCAGCTGACCGAAGCCGGCCGCGCGCTGCGCGCCGAGGTCGCCCCGATCCGGGCGCAGATCGCCGATCTCGCCGGCGTGCACGACGACGACCGCCGCCGGCGGCTGATCGCCGAACTCCAGGAACTCACCGCGCTGCTCCAGAAGAGCACCGCGAACTGACCACTCGAAAGGAATCCACACGATGGACGCTCTCTACACCGCAGAAGCCCTGGCGACGGGCGCAGGCCGCAATGGCCGGGTCGCCACGTCAGAGGGTCGACTCGACTTCGACCTCGCCGTGCCCAAGGAGCTCGGCGGCAGCGGAGACGGCGCGAACCCCGAGCAGCTGTTCGCCGCCGGCTACGCGGCCTGCTTCCACTCCGCACTGCAGACCGTGGCCCGCGCGCAGAAGGTCGCGATCACCGATTCCTCGGTGGGGGCGCGCGTGCAGATCGGCTCCAACGGCGAGGGCGGGTTCGGGCTCGCCGTGCAGCTCGAGGTGGTCATCCCCGACCTTCCCCACGAGCAGGCCGTGGCGCTGGCGGATGCCGCGCACCGGGTGTGCCCGTACTCGAACGCCACCCGCGGCAACATCGACGTCGACATCACCGTCTCCGACGACTGATCCCACAAGGAGAACAGACATGCGTGCACTCATCCACCACACGTTCGGCGAGCCCGAAGAGGTCCTCGCAGTCGAAGACCGCCCGCTTCCGGAGCCCGGTCCGGGGCAGGTGCGCCTGCGCATCCTCCTCTCCCCGATCCACAACCACGATCTGTGGACCATCCGCGGCACCTACGGCTTCAAGCCCGAGCTGCCGGCGGCATCCGGCACCGAGGCGCTCGGCATCGTCGACGCGCTCGGCGACGGCGTCGAGAACCTCACGGTCGGCCAGCGCGTGGCGACGGGCGGAACCTTCGGAGCCTGGGCGGAGTACCTCGTCACCACGGCCGCAGGCCTCGTACCGGTTCCCGACGCGATCCCCGACGAGAGCGCCGCACAGCTGATCTCCATGCCGTTCAGCACGATCAGCCTGCTGCAGTTCCTGGAGGTCGGCGAGGGCGACTGGATCGTCCAGAACGCCGCGAACGGCGCAGTCGGACGGATGCTGGCGCAGCTCGGGGCTGCGCGCGGCGTCAACGTGCTCGGCCTCGTGCGCCGCACCGAGGGCATCGAGGAGCTCCGCGCCCAGGGCATCGAGAACGTCGTCGCGACCGACCAGGACGACTGGCGCGAGCAGGCGGCGGCGCTCACCGGCGGCGCCCCGATCGTCGCCGGCGTGGACTCCGTCGGCGGAGCCGCATCGGGACACGTGCTCTCGCTGCTCGCCGAGAACGGCACGCTCGTCGCCTTCGGCGCGATGAGCTCGCCCGTGATGGAGATCGCCTCGGGAGACGTCATCTTCAAGCAGGCCACCGTCAAGGGCTTCTGGGGAAGCAAGGTCAGTCAGGCGATGGATGCCGCCACGCGCGGCGCCCTGTTCGGGGAGCTGATCCAGCGCGTCTCCGACGGCACCCTCACCCTGCCCGTCGCCGGAGTCTTCGACGCGGCCGACGCCGCGGATGCCGTCCGCGCGAGCAACACGCCCGGCCGAGTCGGCAAGGTGCTCCTGAAGTTCTGAGCGTCTGCGATGTCGAGGGGCGGGGCGCACAGCGCTCCGCCCCTTCTCGTGCTTCACGCAATGTCCGTGCCCAGGGCCACACTGGGGCCATGGACACGATCACTCTCCTGCAGCCGGACGGCCTCGTCGTCAGTCCCGCGTTCAGCCACGTCGCCGTCGTCCCACCCGGCGCGACGACGATCTACGTCGGCGGCCAGAACGGCGTCGACGCGACCGGCGCCGTCGTCTCCGCAGACGCCGGCGAGCAGTCGCTCCGTGCGGTGGAGAACGCCCGCGTCGCGCTCGAGGCCGCCGGGGCGGGTCTCGACGACGTGGTCAGCTGGACGGTGCTGATCCAGCAGGACGCGGATCTGCGTGCCGCGTACGGCGCGGTGGCGTCGACGCTGGCACGCGAGGGCGCACCTCCCCTCGTGACCGCGGCGCTCGTCGCGGGTCTCGGCGTCCCCGGTGCGGTGATCGAGGTCAGCGCCGTCGCCGCGGTGTTCCGCGACTGAGCGCGCGCCGGGCCTCGCCTCACGACGTCAGATCCTGCCGCGCACCGGCGTCCGCTCCACGGTGTCAGCGTCATCGGGCATGGTCATCTCCGCGCGGACCCCGAGCAGTCTGACCTCGCGGTCTCGATCGAGCGTGCCGCCCAGCTCGAGAGCAGCGGCGACCACCTGGTCGCGGTCGAGGGTCGGCTCGGCCAGCTTGCGTCCGAACGTCTTCGTCTCGAAGGGCGCGTACCGCACCTTCAGGTGCACCCGCACGACCGCACGATCCTCGGCCGCGCAGTCGTCGAAGGCACTGGTGGCGAGCTCGCGGATCGCCGCCTCGACCTCCTCCGCGGTCGTGAGATTCCGCTGAAAGGTCGTCTCGCGGCTGTGGCTGCGCGCCACCCAGGGAGTGTCGTCGACGATCGCGGGGCCGATCCCCGCGCCGAGATCGCGGTACCAGACCCCCATCCGCGGCCCGAACTCCGCGACGAGCTCCTGCTGATCGGCATCCGCGAGCTGGCGCACGGTGTCTATCCCGTGCGTCGCGAGCCGCTTCTGCACCTTGGGTCCGACGCCCCAGAGGTCGCGCGTGGGCTTCTCCCCCATCACCTCGAACCAGTTCGCGGCGGTGAGGCGGAACATGCCGCGAGGCTTGCCGAACTCCGTCGCGATCTTGGCTCTCACCTTGTTGTCGCCGATGCCCACCGAGCAGTGCAGCCCTGTGGCCTCCCGCACCGCCGTCTGCGCATCGCGTGCGACCTGCTCCGGATCGTCGGACTCGACGCCGAGGAAGCACTCGTCCCAGCCGATCACCTCCAGCACGACACCCGGCAGCGAACGCAGCGCGGCCATCACCTCGTGCGAGGCGGCCTCGTAGGCCTCATGGTCGACGGGGAGGAAGACGGCGTCATCCGGAGCCTTCCTCGCCGCGATCTTGAGCGGCATCCCCGAACCGATGCCGAAGGCTCTCGCCTCGTACGACGCCGTCGACACGACGGCGCGCTCCGTGGGGTCCCCCCGCCCTCCCACGATGACGGGGAGTCCGGCGAGCTCGGGGCGGCGCAGCACCTCGACGGCCGCGATGAACTGGTCCATGTCCACGTGCAGCACCCAGTCGGCCATGACACGAGTGTGACGGCTGCGAGCCGCGGTGTCACCCCCGGGGACGCGACGACGTCAGGAGACGGCGACGCCGATCGCGGTGGCGACGACGGCCAGCAGCGGCAGCGTGCCCTGCATGAGCGCGGCACGGGTCTTCGACCGGTCCGACAGGACGAGCACGAGCGCGGCGGCGAGCATCATGCCCGTACCGGCGAAGACGAGAGTGAGCCCGACGGTCGCGCTGCCCATGATGTACAGGCCCACCCCGAGCAGCGCCGTGAGCGCCAGGAAGAGGTTGTAGAAGCCCTGATTGAAGGCGAGCTGCTTCATCGTGACCGCATCCGCTTCGCTGGCGACGCCGAAGATCTTCCTCGTCTCCGGCTCCGTCCACTTCAGCGATTCCAGCGCGAAGATGAAGACGTGGAAGGCAGCCGCGGCGGCGGCGAGGACGAGTCCGGCGATGATCATGACTCGATTCTCCCACCGGCGGGACCGGGAGACGTCGTCAGACGAGGAAGATCGGCAGCAGCCCAGGGTTGTGCGCATGCACGAGCACGCCGAAGACCACCGCGTCGAACAGCAGATGCACCGTGACGACGTAGGCGAGCGAGTGCGTGCGGACGAAGATGAACCCCTGAAGCAGGGCGAACGGGATCGTGAGGACGGGCCCCCACGCGCGATACCCGAGCTCCCAGAGGAAGGACACGAACACGATCGCCTGCAGCACGTTGGCGACGGCATCGGGGAAGTGCCGGCGCAGCAGGGCGAAGACCGTGCAGATGAAGAACAGCTCGTCCCAGATGCCGACGGCCCCGACGCCGACGAACAGTCGGGCGATCAGATCGGGAGAGTCCACCACGGGCCAGTTCTGGTAGACGCCGCTGGTGATGAAGTAGAACGGCAGGATCAGCCATCCGAGCACCAGGACGGCGATGAGCCATCCCCACTGCAACCGCCCCCAGCGACGATGCGCGCGCCAGGGGAACCCGATCGCGCGGTCGCGGAACAGGTATCGCGACACGACGTAGGGCACAGCGACCGCCCCGCCGAGGGCGAGGGTGAAGCGCAGCATTGCGAGGTTGTCGAGTTCGGCGGCGAGGGGGATGACGCTGACGATCAACAGTCCGATCCCGATCAGGGACAGGTCGCGCGTGAGCGAGGGCTGCCGACGGATGCCGATCTGCCGAGCCGTCTCGCGCCGCGCTCCCATGCTGACGATCTGGTCGTCGACGGCCTTCCCGCGTTCGCTCAACCAGGCCGTGCCGATGCCGAGCGCGAGGAGCAGCCAGCCGAGCCACGCGATCTGGAGCACGAAGAACGCCGGCGCGGCCGCGCAGACGAGAAGGGCGGGCGCGATGCCGGGCCATACCGCCGTGCCGCGCCCCTCCGCGCTCATGCGCGGTCTCGCCTCCGGTATACGAGGTCGCGGATGTCCCGCCCCTTGGCGATGCCCTTGCGTTCGAAGGCGGTCATGACGCGCCCGTCGAAACGCTCGGCCCATTCCCCTTCGAAGGCCCGCTCGAAGAGCGGCTCGGCATCCAGGACCTCGCGCATCTGCAGCGCGTAGTCCTCCCAGTCGGTGGCGAGCCGCAGCAGTCCGCCATCGCGCAGCGCTCGCGCCGCGGCGTCTCCGAACCCGGGGCGCACCAGCCGACGCTTCGTGTGCTTCTTCTTGTGCCAGGGGTCGGGGAAGAAGATCCACACCTCGGCCGCGGCTGCGTCGGGGAGATACGACGAGAGCACCTCCGGTGCGTTGGCCTCGACGACCCGCAGGTTGCGCGCGTCCTCCCGGTCCGCATCGAGCATGGTGCGCGCTAGGCCTGCGCGGAAGACCTCGACGGCGAGGAAGTCGTCTTCCGGGCGCGACGATGCCGCCGCCACGATCGCGTGGCCCTGGCCTGAGCCGATCTCGATGTACAGATCGGCGTCGCGGCCGTACTCGGACGACGGATCGAGCCGAGCGTCGGGGTGGACGGAGGTCCACGCGATGTCGCGAGGGACGTCGAGCAGGTACTGCGGGGCGAGCTCTGCGAAGGCGCGCTCCTGCGCATCGGACATCCGACCGCTCCTGCGTACGAAGGACACCGGCTCGTCGCGGAAGATGCGGGGTTCGGGCATCCTTCCAGGGTAGTAGAGAGGCGCGGCGGCATCCGCTCCTCCTATCGGGCTACCGCGGCGCGGGGGCCGTCACGAAGTCGATGAGCTCTTCGACCCTGCCGAGCAGAGCCGGTTCGAGGTCGCGATAGGTGTGCACCTTGGAAAGGATCCGCTGCCACGCGATGCCCGTGTCCGCCTGCGTCTCGTACGGCCATCCGAACGCCCGGCAGATTCCGGTCTTCCAGTCCGTGCCTCGCGGGATCTCCGGCCACTTCGCGATGCCGAGCGCCCGCGGGGTGACGCACTGCCACACGTCGACGAACGGGTGCCCCACGATCTTCACGTGACGACCGTGCGGGCCGCGGGAGACGGCGTCGGCGATCCTCGACTCCTTGGAACCCGGCACGAGGTGATCGACGAGCACGCCGTAGCGGCGGTCCGCGCTCGGCGGCTCGGCGGCGAGCAGCTCGTCGAGCAGATCGACTCCCTGCAGGAACTCGACGACGACGCCCTCGACGCGGAGGTCGGCGCCCCACACCTTCTCGACGAGCTCGGCATCGTGCTTGCCCTCGACGAGGATGCGGCTGGGCAGGGCCACGCGGGCGCGCTGGTCGACCACGACGAAGGAACCGGATGCCGTGCGCCGGGGTCCCTGCTCCACCGCCTTCGGCACCGTCAGCCGCACAGGGCGCCCCTCGATCAGGAAGCCGCCGCCGAGCGGGAACAGACGCTTGCGCCCCTTCCAGTCCTCGAGCTCCACGGTGCCGCCCTGCACCTTCGTCACCGCGCCGCAGTAGCCGTCGTCGGCGACCTCGACGACCAGATCGAGGTCGGCTGGCACCTCGGGCACCGGCTTCGCCGCGCGCTCGCGCCATCCCGCGGCGAGCACATCCGATCCGTATCTGTCATCCATGCCATCCAGCGTATGTGTCTCCGCTGAGGGCGAACGGCGATCAGCGCCCGAGTGCTGTCGCGTGTCGGCCCGTATGCATAGACTCGACCCATGGGGCACGGCCACCGGTCGGAGGGACAGGCATGAAGACTCGCTGGCTGACGTTCGGTGCGCTGGTGCTCGCCGCCACCGCCGGACTCATCTCGTCTGGAGCCGCGTACGCGACCGATCCGCTGACGCTCGACCAGGGCTACGTCACCGATGCCGCGGGAGTGCTCAGCGCCGACGAGGAGAGCGCGGTCGAGGCGCGGCTGCAGACCCTCTCCGAGAACTCGTCGGCCGACCTCTTCGTCGTGCTCGTCGACGACTTCACCTCCCCATCGGACAACGCGCAGTGGGCGGACCTCGTCGCCGAGAACAACAACCTCGGAACCGCGCAGTACCTCCTCGCGATCGCCGTGGAGGGGCGCAGCTATTACATCTCCGCCGCCCCCGGCGGCCCGCTCAGCGACAGCAAGCTCGATGACGTCGAAGACAAGATCCAGCCGCTCGCGAGCCAGAACGACTGGGAGGGCGCGATCGTCCTCGCCGCAGACGAGATCCAGGGCGACGGCGGCGCCGGCGCCCTGCGCACCTTCTTCATCGTCCTCGCCGTCATCGCCGCCGCGCTGCTGATCTGGCTCGTGATCTTCCTCGTGCGGCGGTCGCGTCGCGCCGCCGCGATCCGCGAACGCGGAGGAATGCCCGAGAAGCCCGACCCGAACGACCCGTTCTCGACGCTCACCGACGAGCAGGTGCAGACCCAGGCCGGCGCGGCGCTCGTCCAGGCCGACGATGCGCTGACCTCGAGCAAGGAGGAGCTGGGATTCGCCGTCGCGCAGTTCGGCGATGGCCCCACGTCCGAATTCACGGCCGTGATCGACGCCGCGAAGGCGAAGATGTCCGAGGCGTTCGACCTCAAGCAGAAGCTCGACGACGAGATCGAGGACACGGTCTTCGATCGTCGCGCGTGGCACATCCGCATCATCCAGCTCTGCGCCGAGATCGATGCAGTCCTCGACGCCAACACTGATGCGTTCGACGAGCTCCGCAAACTGGAGCAGAACGCTCCCCAGGAGCTCGAGAGAGTGCGCGCAGAGCGCGCGGCGTTGACGCCGGTGCTCGCGGGGGCCGCTCCCGCGCTCGCCTCGCTCGCCGCGGCCTATGATCCGTCGGCGCTCAGCACGGTCGCGGACAACCCGGCGCAGGCTCAGGAGCGCGCTGCGCTGGCCGACCACTCCATCGAGGCTGCCGCCGCGGCCATCGCCGCGGCAAAGACGGGCGATGCCGCGTTCGCGATCCGCACGGCGGAGCAGTCCGTCGCCCAGGCGACCCAGCTCGTCCAGGCCATCACCTCGCTCGGTGCCGAGCTCGCATCCATCGAGACGCAGGCCCAGGCTCTCATCACCGAGCTGCAGGGCGACATCGCGACAGCGCAGCAGCTCCCCGACGGCTCCGGCACGATCGCGCAGGCCGCCGCCGCGACGCAGCAGCAGCTGCAGCAGGCCCAGGCGAACCTCACGGGTGCCGCGCGCAGCCCTCAGCGGGTTCTGGAGGCCCTCACCGCGGCGAACACGCAGATCGACGCGGCGATCGCGCAGGGCAGGGAGACCGTCGAGCGCGCGCGCCGCGCACAGCAGATGCTCGAGCAGACCCTCGCGCAGGCCGACTCCCAGATCCGCGCGACCAGGGACTTCATCGAGACGAGGCGCGGCAGCGTGGGCAGCACCGCGCGCACCCGGCTCTCTCAGGCCGAGGCGGAGCTCACTCAGGCGCTGAGCCTGCGCGCGAGCAGTCCGGAGCAGGCCCTCGCCTCCGCGCAGAACGCCGTCGAGCTCGCACGCCAGGCCAGCTCCTCCGCGCAGTCGGATGTCTCGTCGTACGTCGCAGACGACAGCTGGGGCGGCAGCCCCTACGGCGGCTCCCGCTCCGGCGGCTCCGGTCTCGGCGGAGACATCCTCGGCGGCATCATCGGCGGACTCCTGTCCGGAGGCGGCGGAGGCGGCGGCGGCTCCTCACGGAGCAGCTGGCGGTCCAGCGGCAGCGGCGGCTTCCGCAGCTCCGGGTTCGGTGGCGGCGGCGGACGTTCCAGCGGGGGCGGACGCTCCGGACGCTCGGGCGGACGACGCTTCTGAAACTCATAGACGCATAAGTGAAGATCTCGATCAGGACCCTCTGAAAGGAAAACCGCATGACCAAGCAGTCCATCTTCGGACGAATCTCGACGCTCGTCCGCGCGAACATCAACGCGCTCCTCGACTCTGCAGAAGACCCGCAGAAGATGATCGACCAGCTCGTTCGCGATTACACCAACAACATCGCCGACGCCGAGTCCGCGATCGCCGAGACCATCGGCAACCTGCGCCTGCTCGAACGCGATCACGAGGAAGACGTCCAGTCGGCCACCGAGTGGGGCAACAAGGCCCTGGCCGCGAGCCGCAAGGCCGACGAGATGCGCTCGACCGGAAACGGTGCGGATGCCGACAAGTTCGACAGCCTCGCCAAGATCGCCCTCCAGCGTCAGATCAGCTCGGAGCGCGAGGCCTCTGCGGCCGAGCCGCAGATCGCCGCTCAGACCGAGATCGTCGACAAGCTCAAGACCGGCCTCAACGGCATGAAGGAGAAGCTCGGCGAGCTGAAGAACAAGCGCAGCGAACTGCTCGCCCGCGCCAAGGTCGCCGAGGCGCAGACCAAGGTGCAGGACGCGATCGGCTCGATCAACGTGCTCGACCCCACCAGCGAGCTGGGCCGGTTCGAAGACAAGGTCCGTCGCCAGGAGGCTCTTGCGCAGGGCAAGGCCGAGCTCGCGGCATCCAGCCTCGACGCCCAGTTCGAGAGCCTCGAAGACCTCGGCGAGCTCACCGAGGTCGAGGCGCGCCTCGCCGAGCTGAAGGCGGGCGGCTCCGCCCCCCGCACGGCCATCGAAGGCTCCTGATACACCCCGCGGATGCTCCGGACCCTCCCGGTCCGGAGCATCCGCTCCTTCCTCTCTGGAGGCACCCATGGTGCGTTTCCTCGTCGTCCCGCAGTGGCAGGGTTCTCCCGCCGCCCGCGCGATGCTCCTCATCGACGGCGCCACCGCCATCGCGGGTGATCTCCCCCGCGCCGCGACCACCGTGCTCGACGTCCCGGTCGAAGCCGGCGAGTCGCTGGGCACCGGTGTGCGGCGCCTGAGCGCCTTGCTGCGCACCCGCGACCTCGTCCGCGATGCGATGACCCCCGATACGGTCGTCATCGGCGGCGACTGCAGCGTGACCGTCGCCGCCCTGGCGGCACTGCCCGGAGGCACCGACGACCTCGCCGTCGTGTGGTGCGACGCGCACCCCGACATGCACACCCCCGAGACCTCGCCGTCCGGGGCCTTCTCCGGTATGGCGCTGCGCGCCGTGATCGGCGACGGCGAGCCTCAGCTCGCCCTCTCCCCCGGGATCCCGCGCGAGCGCATCGTGGCCGTGGGCCTGCGCAACCTCGACGACTCCGAGGTCGCGGAGACCGATGGGCTGAACATCCTGTCCGCCGACGACCTCGAATCCGCCGACGCGCTGGCCGACGCCGTCCTGGCGACCGGAGCCGCACGGGTCTGGGTGCACATCGACGTCGACGTTCTCGACCCATCTGAGCTCTCCGGCGTGTCCGAGGCCGCGCCGTTCGGCCTGGCCACGGCCACGCTGAGCGCGGCGATCCGGAGGCTCCGTGAGAGCGTGCCGCTCGCCGGCGCCACCATCTCCGGCTTCGCGCCGCGGACACCAGCCGATGCCGTCGACGACCTCGGCGCGCTGCTGCGGCTCGTCGGCGCGGTCGCGTGATCGACGACTGGCGACCCGCCGCCGAGGCGGCGCTGGTGCGCGGGCGGCGATTCGATCGACGCATCCCGTCGTTCCTGCTCCGCTCCCCGGTCAGCCGCATCGGCTACTGGTGGGGGACGTCCGTCGGCTGGCTCTGGGGATCCCTGTGGAGCACGGGGCCGGTCGAACGCCGCGCAGGGCTCTGGGTGTTCCGCGGGATGCCGAGCTGGACGTTCAATCGCGGCGGGGTGTGCGTCGGCGGCTGCTTCCTCACGGGCGATGACGACCCGAGCGACGCCGTGCTGCGTCACGAAGCCGTGCACAAGGCGCAATGGCTGCGGTACGGCTTCCTGATGCCCGTGCTCTACCTGTTCGCAGGCCGGGACCCGCTGCGCAACCGCTTCGAGATCGAAGCCGGTCTCGAGGACGGCAACTACGTGCGTCGTAGTCCTGCTCGGCGCACCGCAGCGCGCAGCGCAGATCACTCCCCCGCGTAGGCTCTGCCTCCCGGACGCGCGAACGGGCGAGGCCGCTGTGCAGCCCTGGTCAGCAGTCGGGGATCAGCGCTCGATCGGGAGCAGACCGAAGCGCTCCGGCGCGTGGATCTGCGTCGGCTCGACGTCGAGCGTCGAGGTCAGGTGCTCGATGATGTCGGCTGTGCCGAGGAATCCGCCGAGCAGGGTGACGTGCGTCTCGAACTCGTCGTCGATGAGCATCTCGTCGGCCCAGGCGCAGGTGGCGCGCGCGAGCGCCTGCCCCGGTGCGCATGCACGACCGGTGCCGGGTGCGCCGCTGCGGTCGCCGCGGGCGAGCCACGTCACGGTCATCCGACCGGGAGCCTCGATCACGCCGATGTCGGAGGCCTGAGGAACCTCGATGAAGATCCGCCCCGATGCGCACAGGGGCAGCGTGGTGAGGAAGACCTCCAGCTCGGCGAGCGAGTTCTCATCCGCCGTCACGAGGTGGTGGGAACGCCGACGAGCCGCGCGGCGCTCTGCGCGCGTGCTGCGAGTGTCGAGGGAGGTGTTCATCGTGCCTCCATCGTATCACCCAGTGAAGGCTTGCCTAACCTTGGTCGGCAGGTTCGACCAGCGCAGCCCGCAGCGCGTCGAGTTCGGCATCCGTCAACCCGTTCGCGCGCAGGTAGTCGGCCGCAGACCCCCACCGCTCGTCGACGCGCTCGAGCAGGCGGCGCATGACAGGGGCGGGCGACTGCGTCGCGAGGGCGACCGCGTGCACGGCCTCCGGGTGCTGCGAGCGCAGATACGCGGCGATCCGCTGCGAGCGCTCTGGCGGCAGCTGCGACTCCGTGAGCGCGTAGTCGGCGATGATCGCCTCGCGGTCGGCGTCGACCGCGGCGAGCGCGAGGGCGACGGTCACCCCGGTGCGGTCCTTGCCGACGGTGCAGTGCACGAGCGTGGGGTGACCCACGGCGATGATGCGGACGGCCGCGACCAGCCGTTCGCCGCTCTCCTCGAGCAGGTGGAGGTACAGGTCGTCGAGGCTCGTGTCCGCCTCGAAGAACGAGCGCACCGAGCCGAGGAAGAGCGGAAGGTGCGTGGTGTCGGGTCCCGCGATCTCGGTCGGCTCCGCGGCGACCTCCTCGCCGTCGCGCAGATCCACGATGTGACCCACCAGCTCGCTCAGCGCGACTGCGCCGCGCGGGGTCGCCGTCGACAGCTGTCCTGAGCGCAGCAGCACCCCGGAACGGATCCTCCCTCCGGCCGCGGGCATCCCGCCCACGTCGCGGACGTTGTTCACGCCTTCGACGTCGATGACCGTCATGCCTGAGCCTGGGGCGTGCGAGGCGGGACCGGGTAGCGTCCGGCGATCACGATGCGGTTGAAGGCGTTGATCGAGACGCAGGCCCAGCTGAGGGCCGCGTACTCCTTCTCGGTGAAGACCCCTCCGACGCGGTCGTAGACCTCGTCGGAGATGCCCTCCTCGGAGATGAAGGTGAACGCCTCCGCGAGCTCGAGCGCCGCCTGCTCCCGATCGCTGAACACGCCGCTCTCGCGCCACGTCGCGATCTGCATGAGCGTGTCGGTGTCGATCCCGGCCTTGAGCGCGCGGTCGACGTGGATGCGCGTGCAGTACCCGCAGCCGTTGAGCTGGGAGCAGTGGATCATCACCAGCTCCTTGAGCCGCTCGTCGATGCCGTTCGCGGCGCAGATGTCGCCGACGGTCCGGGAGAACTCGTCCAGCGCCCGGTACGCGGTCGGCTCGGTCTTGGACAGGTGCACTCGCGTCTCGCTCATGACTCCATGCTATTCGCTGCGAGAGCGACTGCGGCATCCGGCGATTCCGTCGCCGGATGCAGACTGCTCGATCAAAGCGCAACATGAAGACCGAAAATGCAACACAAGGTCATCTTCTGCTTGTCGATATGCTCCCGAGTTTCCGTGCAGCCCCGAAGCGGGAGCAGAATATGCAGGTGGCGATCGACATCAGCGAGTTCAGCTATCTTCCCGCACAGGCCGAAGCGCTCGGGGTTCCCCTCCCCCGTGTCGAGCGACTCACCCTCTCCCTTCCCGACGGACGCACGCTCAGCGCCCTCCGCTTCGGCACGGAGTCCCCCCGGGTGACGCTCCTGCACGGCGCAGGCCTCAACGCCCATACCTGGGACACCACGGCTCTCGCCGTCCAGCAGCCTCTCCTCGCCATCGATCTCGCCGGCCACGGCGACTCGTCCTGGCGCGACGACCTCGACTACACGCCACGGCCGCTCGCCGCCGACGTCGCTGCGGCGCTCCAGGCATGGACAGACACCCCTCAGCTCGTCGTCGGCCAGTCCCTCGGCGGCCTCACCGCCGCAGCACTCGCCGCCGCGCATCCCGAGCTCGTCGCCGCGGTGATCGTCGTGGACATCACACCGGGAATCGACGTCACCGCCGGCCCCGCGGCTCTGCGCGAGTTCTACGCCGGCCCGACCCACTTCGCCACGCGGGACGAGCTCGTCGACAAGGCCATCTCCCTCGGGTTCGGCGGCACGCGTCCCGAGACCGAGCGCGGCGTCTTCCTGAACACACGGGTGCGCCCCGACGGCCGCGTCGAGTGGAAGCACCACTTCGCGCACCTCGCCGCCCAGGCCCTGGCCGCGCACGACCCCGGGTCCGCGGCATCCCCGTCCGTCCTGCACGAGACCGGCTGGGACGACCTCGCCGCCGTCACCGCCCCGATCACCCTCGTCCGAGCGACGCGGGGCTTCGTCAGCGAAGCGGATGCCGACGAGTGGGAGCGTCGCGTGCCCGGCGCGCGTGCGATCGCGATCGACGCGACCCACAACGTCCAGGAGACGGCGCCGAAGGAGCTCGCCGAGTTCCTCACCCGCGCTTTGTGACGTTCCGTTCCACAGACGACCCTGACCCACCCGACTGATCCCTAGGCTCGATCCACCGGCACACAGCATCTGCCGCACCGAGAGGAAAATCCATGTTCCGTCGCACCCGACGACTCGCGTTGATCTCCGCGATCGCGGCCACCGCCGTGATCCTCAGCGCCTGCACCGGCACCAGCTCCCCTGAGCCCACCGCCACGGCCACCGGCAAGCCCGACCCCGACGCCACCCTGCAGGTCGGGCTCGTCCTCGAGCCGACCAACCTCGACATCCGCCACACCAGCGGCGCCGCCCTCGAGCAGGTCCTCATCGACAACATCTACGAGGGACTGGTCAGCCGCACGCAGGACAACGAGATCGTCGACCGGCTGGCGTCGAAGCACACGGTCTCGGCTGACGGCCTGACCTACACGTTCACGCTGAACGACGGCATCACGTTCCACAACGGCGCGGCGCTCACCTCCGCCGACGTCGTCGCCTCCTACGAGGCCGTGCGTACGGATGCCACCCTGCAGGGCAACTCCGACTTCGCCTCGGTCGCCTCGATCTCGGCGCCCGACGCCGCCACCGTGCAGATCGTGCTCACCGAGCCGAACCAGAACTTCCTCTTCGCGCTCACCGGCCCCGCGGGGCTCGTGTTCCAGGCTGGCGATGCGACCGACCTCAAGACCGCCGAGAACGGCACGGGTCCGTTCACCCTGACCCGCTGGAGCAAGGGCAGCTCGATCACCTTCGGACGCTACGACGCGTACTGGGGCGAAGCCGCCGGCGTCAAGACCGTCGAGTTCCTCTACATCCCCGACTTCACCGCCGGTGTGAACACCGCTCTCGACGGCGGCGTGCAGGTGCTGACGGCGGTCGATCCCAACCTGGTCTCCCAGTTCGAGGGCACCGACTTCACTCTCACCACCGGTCGCACCACCGACAAGGCGACCCTCGCCTTCAACAACAAGAAGGCGCCGCTCGACGACGTGCGGGTGCGTGAGGCCCTCCGCCTCGCCATCGACCACGAGGCGCTCGTCGAGGCCGTGGGCGCCGGCTCCACCCTGTACGGACCGATCCCGGAGCTCGATCCCGGTTACGAGGACCTCTCCGACGTCATCTCCTACGACCCCGAGAAGGCGAAGGCCCTGCTCAAGGAGGCGGGCCAGGAGAAGCTCGAGCTCACCCTGACGATCCCGAACTTCTACGGAACGACCGTGCCGAAGGTGCTGATCTCCGACTTCGCCAAGGTCGGCGTCACCCTCGACGTGAACTCCGTCGAGTTCCCCGCCTGGCTCGAGGACGTCTACACGAACCACGACTACGACCTCAGCTTCGTGCTGCACGTCGAGCCGCGCGACTTCGGCAACTTCGCGAACCCCGACTACTACTTCGGCTACGACAACGCCAAGGTGCAGGAGCTCTACGCCCAGGCGCTGAAGGAGGTCGACGCCGACAAGTCCGCGAAGCTCCTCGAGCAGGCCGCTCGCATCGTGTCCGAGGACCACGCCGCCGACTGGCTCTACAACGGCGCCACCATCACCGCCGTGAGCCCGCAGGTCTCGGGCTTCCCGAAGGACTCGATCAACTCACGCATCGACCTCAGCGGCGTGACCGTCGCGACCGAGAAGTGACGGCGGCCTCCGCTCCGTGATCCGCTATGCGCTCGTCCGAGGAGCCCTGCTCATCGCAGGGCTCCTCGTGTCGAGCGTGCTCATCTTCCTGACCCTGCGGGTCTTCCCCGGCGACGTCGCCCAGCTCATCGCCGGCACCCAGGCGTCGCCCGCCGAGGTCGAGGCCCTGCGTGAGTCTCTGGGTCTCAACCGCCCGCTGCCGGCCCAGTACGTCGAGTGGATCGGCGGCATCCTCCGCGGCGATCTCGGCACGTCGCTGCTCTCCGGCGCCTCCGTGGGCGAGGAGCTGGCACTCAAGGCACAGGTCACGGTCCCCCTCGGCCTCATGGCCCTGTCCATCGCCGTCCTGATCGCCCTGCCGTTCGGCGTGCTCTCCGCGCTGCAGCGCGGCCGTCGCGGCGGCACCGCCCTGAGCGTCGGGGCGCAGGCGCTGGCCGCGGTCCCCGTGGTCTGGGCGGGCATGATGCTCATCGTCGTGTTCTCGGTGTGGCTGGGGTGGCTGCCCCCTCAGGGCTTCCCCCGCACCGGCTGGTCGACCCCGGGCAAGGCGATCGAGTCGCTGCTCCTCCCCGCGCTCACGATCGGCATCGTCGAGGGCGCCATGCTCATGAGGTTCGTCCGCAGCGCCACCCTCCAGGCCGCGGGGCAGGATTTCGTCCGCACCGCGGCAGCCAAGGGCCTCACCCGCACGCGCGCCCTGATCCAGCACGGCATCCCCGCTGTCGGCCTCTCCATCATCACGGTCCTCGGCCTGCAGGTCGCCGGCATCATCGTGGGCTCCGTCGTCATCGAGCAGCTGTTCACCCTCCCCGGGATCGGGCGGATGCTCGTCGCCGACGTCGGCACTCGGGATCTGGTGAAGGTGCAGAGCGAGCTGCTCGTGCTCACCGGCTTCGTGCTGGTCGTCGGCTTCCTCGTCGACCTCGCCCACCGCGCGATCGATCCTCGGCAGCGGGAGGCCGCATGACCCCGCAGTGGCTCCGCAGACTCTGGAGTACCTCCACGGGACGCTTCGGGCTCGTCGTCGTGGCGGTCGTCGTGCTCCTCGCGCTCGTCTCGCTGTTCTGGACGCCTTTCGACCCCCAGGCCTCGGAGATCAGAGACCGATGGATGCCACCGGGTTGGCCGCACCTGCTCGGCACAGACGACACGGGGCGGGACATCCTGAGCCTGATCATGGCCGGCGCGCGCACGACGGTGTTCGTGAGCGTCGGCGCCGGACTCGTGGCGACGTTCGTGGGCGTCGCCCTCGCGGCCCTCGGCGCGCTCACCGCACGCTGGCTCCGCGAGACCGTCGCCGTGTTCGTCGACATCCTCATCGCCTTCCCCGTGCTGCTGATCGCGATGATGATCTCGTCGGTGTGGGGCGGCTCGCTGTGGGTCGTGATCTGGTCGGTGGGCATCGGCTTCGGGGTCAACATCGCCCGCGTCACCCGCCCGGAGCTGCGCCGTGTGCAGCAGAGCGACTTCGTGCTCGCGGCCAGAGCATCCGGGCTCACGACGAGGCAGAACCTCGTGCGGCACCTGCTGCCGAACGTCGCTCCCGTGTTCATCGTGCAGCTGTCGTGGTCGATGGCCGTCGCCGTGCTCGCCGAGGCGGGGCTGTCGTATCTCGGCTTCGGCGCCTCCGTCGTCGAGCCGAGCTGGGGCATCCTGCTGTCCGACCTGCAGCGCTACATCGGCGTGCATCCGCTCTCGGTCATCTGGCCGGGTCTCGCGATCACCATCACCGTGCTGGCGCTGAACCTCCTGGGCGACGGGCTCCGCGAGGCCACCGATCCGACGCTGCGTCACCGCGCGGCCGAGGTCCACACCCCGGCGGTGGTCGCATGAGCCTGAGCGTCGACGGCCTCGTCGTCGAGATCGATGGTCGCCGCGTCGTCGACGGCGTGTCCTTCGAGGTCCCCGACGGATCACGACTGGGGCTGATCGGCGAATCCGGCTCGGGCAAGTCGCTCACCGCCCTGGCGATCCTCGGTCTGCTCCCCGACGGGGCGACGGCATCGGGCAGCATCCGCTGGAACGGCGTCGAGCTGATCGGGATGCCCGACAGGGACCTCGCACGGCTCCGCGGGGATGAGATCGGCATCGTCTTCCAGGAGCCCCGCACCGCTCTCAACCCCATCCGCACCGTCGGACGGCAGATCGCCGAGTCGATCCGCATCCACGAGCGCATCGGACGTCGCGAGGCCAGGGAGCGTGCGATCGCCGAGGCGGCCCGCGTGCGGCTGCCCGATCCGGAGACGATCGTCGACCGCTATCCGCACCAGCTCTCCGGAGGGCAGCGCCAGCGCGTCGCGATCGCGATGGCCCTCGCCTGCCGACCGCGTCTGCTGATCGCCGACGAGCCCACCACCGCCCTGGACGTCACCATCCAGGCCGAGATCCTCTCTCTGCTCCTCGACCTCGTCGAGGAGCAGGGCATGTCGCTGGTCTTCATCACGCACGACCTCGCCGTCCTCGCACAGGTCGCCGTCGACGGCGTGGTGCTCGAGCACGGCCGCGTGGTGGAGTCCGCCCCGGTGGCGACCCTGCTCAGCGCACCGCGCTCGCCGATCACGCAGGGGCTGCTGCGCGATGCGACCGCGACGCTCTGGCGACCGGATGGAGCAGCATCGTGAGCCTCATCGAAGCACGCGCGCTCCGCCGCGACTTCGTGGTGCCGAAGAGGTCCGCGTTCGAGCGCACGCGCACCCAGACGGCGCTCCAGCCCACCGACCTCGACGTCGTCGAAGGTTCCTCCGTCGGCATCATCGGGGAGTCCGGCTCCGGCAAGTCCACCCTGATCCGCCTGCTGCTCGGCCTCGACCGCGCCACGTCGGGCACGGTCGCCGTCGACGGACGCACCGTGGATGCCACGGCGTCCGCCACCTCGCTGCACTGGCTGCGGCGACAGACCGGGCTCGTCTTCCAGGACCCCTACGCCTCCCTCGACCCGCGGATGACCGCAGGGCGCATCATCGGCGAGCCGCTGTGGGCTCTCGGCATCGAGGGCGACCGCCGCGCGAGGGTTCGCGAGGTGCTGGAGCAGGTGGGGCTCGAGCCCGACATGGCCGACCGGTACCCGCACGAATTCTCCGGAGGCCAGCGTCAGCGCATCGCCCTGGCACGCGCGATCGTCCACCGCCCGCGCATCCTCGTGGGAGACGAGCCGCTGTCGGCGCTGGACGTGACCGTGCGCGCGCAGATCCTCGAGCTCCTCGTCGAGCTCCGGCGCACGACGTCGCTGACGCTCATCACGGTCTCGCACGACATCGGGGTCGTGCAGAACCTGTGCGACACGGTCGTCGTCATGAAGGACGGAGCCGTCGTCGAGCGCGGCACCACGGCGGAGGTGCTGCTGTCGCCGACGCAGGACTACACCAGGACCCTGCTGGCGGCCATACCGGTGATCCCGCACCCCGACCGCTGACCCGCGCTGCGCCGCTCAGCGTCCGAACAGACGCCGCCGCCCCGTCGGCGTGAGCGCCTTCTTCATGTACACCGTGCCCAGATCGCGCCCGAACTTGTGGCCGACCCGTCCCATCCGTCCGGCTTCGACGAAGCCGAGCTTCGCGTGCAGCCTGATCGACGCCTCCGCCTTGCTGTCGCTGATCACGGCGACCATCTCACGGATGCCGAGCTGCTGGCAGGCGTCGATCAGCGCCTGCAGGAGCACACCGCCGAGTCCTTTGCCGCCCGCCCCGGGGCCGAGGTAGATCGAGTCCTCGACGGTGTAGCGGTAGGCGTTCTTGCCCGCCCACGGCTGAGCGAGGGCGTACCCGAGGACCACACCCGACGGCGACACCGCGACGAGGAACGGCAGCCCGAGCCTCGTCAGCATGGCGAACTTCTCGCGCCAGTACGGGATGGAGCTGCGCCGCTCGTCGAGGGTGACGACCGAGTTGCTCACGAAGTGGTTGTAGATCTCCCTGACGTGCGGGAGATCGGAGGCGCGTGCGGGGCGGATCGAGTACGAGAACACCTCGGGGGCGGGAGTCGGACGCAGGTGGCGCGGCAGAACACGTCGGCGGTCACCCGGTTCGAACTGCATGCGCTCAGCCTAGAGGCTGCTCTCCGTCGACGCGCCAGTCGACGGCATCCGCGCCCTGCTCCTCCAGCAGGGCGTTCGCGCGGGAGAACGGACGGGAGCCGAAGAAGCCCCGGCTCGCCGACAACGGAGACGGGTGCGCCGACGCGATCACCGGCGTGCTGCCGAGGAGCGGCTGCAGGTTCGCGGCGTCCCGTCCCCAGAGGATCGCGACGAGCGGGCGGTCCCTGGCGACGAGAGCGCGGATGGCGAGCTCTGTGACCTTCTCCCAGCCCCAGCCCCGATGGGATGCGGCGAGGCCCGGTCGCACGGTGAGCACCCTGTTCAGCAGCAGCACGCCCTGATCGCTCCAGGCCGTGAGGTCGCCGTGCGGGGCCGGGGGGATGCCGAGGTCGCTCTCGCGCTCCTTGTAGATGTTGCCGAGGCTCCTGGGCAGCGGACGGACGTCCCGGTCGACCGCGAAGGAGAGCCCGATGGGATGCCCGGGGGTCGGGTAGGGGTCCTGACCCGTGATGAGCACGCGCACCTCGCTGAGCGGGCGGCGGAAAGCGCGCAGCACGTTCGCCCCCGCGGGGAGATATCCGTGGCCGGCGGCCTGCTCCGCGCGCAGCCGCTCCCCCAGCTCCGTGATCACGTCCTGCGCGGGCGACAGCGCCTCGGCCCAGCCAGAGTCTATCTCGCCGTCGACGGCGAGCTGCGCGAGGGTCCGCCCCGGCATCAGTCGTCCGTGCGCACGCGCAGCGGGCCGCGCGCGAGCAGGTGGTTCGCAGACTGGGCCACGGGGCGCATCGTGATGAGGTCGAGGTTGACGTGCCCGGGAGCATCGAGCGCGTAGGCGATCACGTCGGCGACGTCGCTCGCGGCGAGCGGCGAGACGACTCCCGAGTACACGGCCTCCGCGGCGACGGCATCACCGCCGAGACGGTTCAGCGCGAACTCCTCGGTCTGCACCATGCCCGGCGCCACCTCGGACACACGGATCGGCTCGCCGTTCAGCTCCAGGCGCAGCGCGTGCACCAGCATCGCCTCCGCTGCCTTCGCGGCGTTGTAGCCGCCTCCGCCGGCGTAGGCGAGCTGCGCCGCCGTCGACGTGACGAACACCGTGTCGGCGTGCCCGTCGACCGCGGCGGCTCGCCGTAGGAGCGGCAGCAGGCCCTTGACCAGGCGCTGCGTGGACAGCACGTTCGCGTCGTACATCCACTGCCAGTCCTCGGTCGAGGCGTCCTCGATGCGGTCGGTGCCCCTGGCGCCGCCCGCGACCTGCACGAGAGCGTGCACGGGGCCGCTCGCCTCGACATCCGCGACGAGCGCGGCCACGGCATCCGCATCGGTGAGGTCGCACGGGATCACCTGCGCACCGGTCTCCGCGGCGAGCGCCGCCAGCCGGTCAGCGCGTCGCGCCACGCCGACGACGTCCCAGCCCCGGGCGCGGAGCACACGCACCGTCGCCTCGCCGATCCCCGAACTCGCACCCGTCACCACTGCACGTCTGCCTGTCATGCCTCCACCGTATCCGGGACGCGCGGATCGCGCGGCAGGACCCTCAGACCGTGTCTCCCTGCCGTCACTGCGCGTCGGGAGCGGGAGCCGCTCCCCTGCCCTCTTCCACGGCCGCGCCGATCTGCGGCACTCCGATGATGGATGCGGCCAGCATCCGAGGATGCCTCCGGGGTGTTACGTCACATTTCCCCGTCCTTGTTGACAACGGCCGATATTCCGTACTGTCTCAGCAACGGCATTCGCCACAGACCTCTTCAACAGTTCCAGGGGGAACACATGTCCGCACCCGAGACCTGGCGTTTCGAGACCAAGCAGATCCACTCCGGCGCCGCACCCGACCCCGTCACCAAGGCCCGGGCCACGCCGATCTACCAGACCACGTCCTACGTGTTCGACAGCGCGGACCACGCAGCCAACCTCTTCGCCCTGGCCGAGTTCGGCAACATCTACACCCGCATCCAGAACCCGACCCAAGACGTCCTGGAGCAGCGCCTCGCGGCCCTCGAAGGGGGCACCGGCGCCCTCGTGCTCTCCAGCGGCCAGGCGGCGTCGACCTTCGCCATCCTGAACATCGCCGAGGCCGGCGACCACTTCGTCGCCTCCAGCTCGATCTACGGCGGCACCTACAACCTCTTCAAGTACACGCTCGCCAAGCTCGGCATCGAGGTCACCTTCGTCGAGAACCAGGACGACCCCGAGGAGTGGCGTCGCGCCGTCCGCCCGAACACCAAGCTGTTCTTCGCGGAGACGATCGGCAACCCGCAGATCAACATCCTCGACATCCGCGCCGTCGCCGACATCGCGCACGAGAGCGGAGTGCCGCTCATCGTCGACAACACGATCGCCACGCCGTACCTGATCCGCCCGTTCGAGCACGGTGCGGACATCGTCATCCACTCGGTGACGAAGTTCCTCGGCGGCCACGGCACCACCATCGGCGGCGTCATCGTCGACGGCGGCAAGTTCGAGTGGTCGAAGAACGTCGAGAAGTTCCCCGGCCTCACGGTTCCCGACCCCTCGTACCACGGCGCCAGCTACACGGCCGCGGTCGGCGACGCCCTCGCCTACATCATCAAGGCCCGCGTGCAGCTGCTCCGCGACCTCGGCTCGGCCATCGCCCCGCAGAGCGCCTGGAACCTCATCCAGGGCGTCGAGACGCTGTCGCTGCGCATCGAGCGCCACGTGCAGAACGCACAGGAGATCGCCGAGTGGCTCGACAACCGCGATGACGTCGCGACCGTCAACTACTCTGGACTGCCGTCGTCGCCCTGGTACGCCAAGGCGAACGAGTACGCCCCCAAGGGCGTCGGCGCCGTGCTCTCCTTCGAGCTGAAGGGCGGCGTGGAGGCCGGCCGCGAGTTCGTGAACAGCCTGTCCCTGTTCAGCCACCTCGCCAACATCGGCGACGTGCGCTCGCTCGTCATCCACCCCGCATCGACCACGCACGCGCAGCTCACCCCCGAGCAGCAGCTCACCGCCGGCGTCACGCCGGGTCTTGTACGCCTGTCGGTCGGCATCGAGAACATCGACGATCTGAAGGCCGATCTCGACCAGGCCCTCGCCGCGGCTCGCCGCGTGTCGGAGGCTGCACGCGCCTGATCGCCTCCACAGACGCAGAGATGCCCCGGGTTTCGGCTCGGGGCATCTCTGCGTGCGGCCGCGCCGACCTCTGCTCGGCAGGCGCACAGGCGGGGCCCACGAGAATGGAAGACCCCGCCCTGCCGTGAGGAGCACATGATCGACGCCGACACCCGGACCGCCGTGGTCCGGAGACCCCGGACGCGGGCCGCGCGGACCCTCGCCGTCGCCTGCTTCCTCCTGCTCGTCGCCGTCGTGTGCACATGGATTCCCGGGCCGATCGGCACTGCCGGAGCCGCAGCGCTGCCGTGGCTCGGCGCGGCGCTGCTCGTCGTGGCGGTGCTGGCGCTGCTGCTCGCCCGCCGCGTGCTCCTCGTCCTGCTCGTCCCCGTCGTCGTCTGGGCCATGGCGATGGCGCCCGCCCTTCCCTCCTTCGGGGCCGCCGGCACTCCCGCCCTCACGATCGTGAGCCAGAACGTCCGGGCGCACTCCGGCGGCGCCGCGGCATCCGCCGACGAGCTCGCCGACACCGGCGCCGACGTGATCGCGCTGGTCGAGCTCGACGGCGACAGCCTCGCCGTCGCCGAAGGCGCGCTCGCCGAACGCTATCCGCACTCCTACGCGGTGGGCACCGTGGGGATCTGGAGCAGGTATCCGCTGGCGGATGCCGAGCCCCTCACCCTCGGCCTCGGATGGAAGCGGGCGATCAGGGTCACGGTCGAGGCTCCGGATGCCGCCACCGAGGTCTACGTGCTGCACGCGGCGTCCGTGCGACCCGGGCATCAGGACGCCCGCGACACCATGCTGTCGGGGCTGGCGGCGACCGTCGCCGCCGACCCTGCGGAATCCCTCATCGTCGTCGGCGACTTCAACGCGGCGTCGACGGATCCCGCGCTGAACCCCCTGCGCGGAGAGCTGGACTGGGTGCGCCCCACCGATGCGAGCCTGGGGCTGACCTGGCCCGCCGCCTTCCCCCTCACCCGCATCGATCAGGTCTTCACCCGGGGGCTGAGCACGATCTCGTCCACGACACTCCCGGCGGGCAACAGCGATCACCTCGCCACGAAGACCGTTCTCGGCCGATAGCCGCGACCCTTCCGCGTAACCTTCGCCGCGGGGCCCGCCGCCCGGGCGAGAATGGAACCATGGACTGGCAGACGACCTCTGAGGACACGGTGCCGTCGGCGCCGGTGACGGAGGCCGACGTCCGCCTTCTGCGCGCACGCCCCCCGGCGACCGGGGCCTGGCGCGACGGCGACACGATCGGCGGACGCAGGTTCGCGTCCTTCGGCACGTTCGGCACGGAGAGCGGTGTGGAGCTGCCCGGCATCCGACTCGCCTTCGAGACCTGGGGCGAGCTGAACGCCGCGCGCAGCAACGCGATCCTCGTGCTGCACGCCCTCACCGGAGACAGCCACCTCCGCGGCGACGCGGGGGCAGGGCATCCGACCGCCGGCTGGTGGGAGGACATCGTCGGTCCCGGCGCCCCCCTCGACACCGACGAGTGGTTCGTGATCGCGCCCAACATGCTCGGAGGATGCCAGGGCTCGACGGGCCCGGCGAGCATCGCCCCCGACGGCTACGAGTGGGCCTCGCGGTTCCCGTACCTGACGATCCGCGACCAGGTGGCGGCGCAGGTGCGCCTCGCCGACGCGATCGGCATCGACACCTGGGCCGCGGTCATCGGCGGCTCGATGGGCGGCATGCACGCGCTCGAATGGGCGATCTCCCACCCCGAGCGCGTCGATCGCCTCGCCGTGCTCTCCTCGCCTCCGGTCACCACGGCCGACCAGATCGCCCTGAACACGGTCCAGCTCGAGACCGTGCGGATGGATCCGCGGTTCCAGGGCGGTGAGTACTACGACCTCGCAGACGGCGACGGCCCGCACAGGGGGCTCGCCCTCGCTCGTCGCATGGCTCTGCTGAACTACCGCAGCCCGATCGAGCTCAACCAGCGCTTCCAGCGCTCGTGGCAGTCCGACGTGTCGCCGCTCGGCCACGGCGGACGCTTCGCCGTGGAGTCGTACCTCGACTTCCACGGCAACAAGTTCACGCGGCGCTTCGACGCGAACAGCTACATCACTCTCGTCGAGGCCATGAACTCGCACGACGTCGGTCGCGACCGCGGCGGCGTCGAGGAGGCGCTCCGCACGGTCACCGCGACGACGCTCGTCCTCGGGATCGACAGCGACCGGCTGTTCCCCGTCGACGGGCAGCACCGCATCGCCCGCAGCATCCCGAACACGCTCGACGGAAACGACGCCGTCGTGCTCACCAGCGACTTCGGCCACGACGGCTTCCTCATCGAGACAGATGCCGTCGGCCGCCACCTACGACGGCTGCTCGGCAGCTAGGGTCCAGGGCAGCGTCCTGGTCTCGAGGGCGAGCCCGTCCCACCGGAACGCCGAGCCGTCGATGCGGGTGCGGTAGAACGCGACCTCCGCGGTCGTGATCGCGTCCGCGGCTCGTGCGAACCCGAGCAGACCGTGGAGCGTCATCCACGTCGGAGGGAACAGCGACCACTCCCCCGCGCCGTGCCGCGCGAGCGCGTCCGCAGGTCGCACCCAGGCCACGTCTGCGACCTCGGCGGCAGAGGGCCGCACCTCGTCGTCGAGGGATGTGGCGAGGAAGAACCAGGTGCGGAAGCGCTTCGGGGCCTCGGCGGGCGGTGTCCAGCACGACAGCACCGTCAGATCGTCGATGACGACCCCGACCTCCTCGAACGCCTCGCGGGCGGCCGCCCTGCGCGCGTCCTCCTGCTCCGTCCCGCCGGGTGCCCGATCGGATGCCTCGACCGCTCCACCGGGGAACACCCACGCACCGGCGAACGAGCCGCGGTCAGGGCGGCGCATGAGCAGCGTCTCCGGACCGGCATCGGTGTCGCGCAGCAGCACGACGGTTCCGGCGACGGGAAGGTCTTCGGGGGCGTCCACCCCCACACTCTACGACCGGACGATCGCCGTCTTCCGCGACTCCACGCGGAAGGAGAGCAGGGCGATCAGCAGTCCGGCCACCGCGAGCGCCGCGCCGGTCCACGACGGCGCGGTGAAGCCCCAGCCCGCGGCGATCACGAGGCCGCCGAGGAACGCCCCCATGCTGTTGCCGATGTTGAGCGCCGAGTGGTTGAGCGCCGCGGCGATCGACTGGTTGTCTTCGGCCACGTCCATCAGGCGGGTCTGGATCGTCGGAGCGAGGACCGAGGACACGAATCCGACGACGAAGACGAGCACGGCGAGAGACACGATCCAGAACGAGAGCGCGGCGAGCAGCGCGAACACGGCCGCCATGATCGCGAGGCCGAACAGCAGGGTGCGCCGGAGATCGATGTCGGCGAGGTGACCCCCGACGATGTTGCCTCCGGTCATGCCGAGCCCCATCAGGACGAGCACGATGGGCACGACCCACTCCGGCGAACCGGCGACCTCCGTGACGAGAGGGGCGATGTAGCTGTAGACCGCGAAGAATCCGCCGAAGCCGATGGCGCCGACGCCGAGGGCGAACCACACCTGCGGGATGCGGAACACCCGCAGCTCGGAGCGCATCGTGCGCCCCGGCTCGCCCGGGTGCTCCGGCACGAAGAACGAGATGCACAGCGTCGCGAGGGCGAAGACCAGGGCGACCACGCCGAACGCGGCGCGCCAGCCCCACTGCTGGCCGAGGAAGGTCCCGAGCGGCACGCCCACGACGTTCGCGACCGTGAGGCCGGTCAGGATGAAGGCGACGCCCTTGGCCCTGTTGCCCGGGCCCATGACGTCGGCCGCCACGAGAGCGCCGATGCCGAAATAGGCTCCGTGCGGGAGGCCGGCGAGGAAGCGCGAGGCCCCGACGAGCTCGAACGTCGGCAGCACCACGGTGAGGGCGTTGAAGACGGTGAGTGCCAGGGCGAGGCCGATCATGACACGGTGCCGAGGGAAGCGGGCCACGAACCCGGCGATCGTCGGCGCACCCACCACCACACCGAGCGCGTAGAGGGAGATCAGCCAGCCGGCCTGGCTCAGCGCGTCCTCCGGGCTCGACGCCCACAGGGTCGGCAGAAGGTCGCCGGCGATGTCAGGGAGCAGGCCCATCACGACGAACTCGGTCATGCCGATGCCGAAACTGCCGATGGCGAGAGAGAGGAGCGCCCTCTTCGCCGCACCCCTCGTGTCAGTCGAGGGATTCACCCGTAAAGACTACCGGTCGCGCGCGATCACTCGGGCAGCCAGCCGCGGTAGATCAGCTCCGCGCCGTCGTGGCCGCGAGCGGCGTCCCAGAGATCCAGCCAGCGGCGCCTCGTCCCTGCGGGTCTCCACGGATCGGGACGCAGCTCGCTCGGGATCAGCGGGTCGTCTCGGAGCGCGAGCTCCAACGCATCGGCCAGGCGGAGCTGGCGGGCGACCGGCGACAACCCCGCAGGCAGGGCCACGAGCGCGCGATCGAGCTCCGCGTACGCAGCGAGGGTGGGCTGCGCCGGCCACAGCGACTCCACGATCTCCTGCGGATCCGTGACCCCCCTCATCGTGAGGTCGCCGGATGCGGCTGTCACGAGATACGGACCGGCGCCGGCCGGAAGGAACGCGGTCAGGTCGTGCGGCGTCACGTACAGGCCCGTCGAGAAGGGAGCGGCCCCGAGACTCACGATGTCTCTGCGGAACGCGTCGCGGATCGCACGGTGCGACTCCGGTGCGCTGATGCCGAGGAGCCGCCAGAATCCGTCCCAGGGCGCCTGCCCCGCGTCCTGGGCGAAGGCCAGCCGGACCGCGATCCGGTCGATGTCCAGCCGTGCTCGTCCGGACTCCGTGAGCTCGACGACTCCCGCACGTCCGCGACCGCGCTGCTCGACCTCACCGGCGGAGATGAGGCGCCTGAGCGCCAGCCTCACGGGCTGGTCCTCGATCCCCAGCTCGTTGGCGGTGGCGTAGATCAGAGCGAGGTCGACCTCGCCGGCGAACGGCAGGTGCGCTTCGATCAGGGTGCGCGGCGAGATCTGGTCGGTCATGAAGACAGCTCCTTGGTCAGCACCGTGTATCGATCGAAACCGTACACGAACCCCAGCAGACCCAGAGCGCCCGACTCGATCGGCACGAAGCCTCGACGCATGTACAGCGCGCGGGCGCGGGGGTTGCTGTCGACCACCGACAACCGCACGGACGTCGCACCCCTGGTCCTGGCAAGACGCTCTGCGGCATCGAGAAGAGAGGTGCCGATGCCTGCACCGCGCTGGGCGGCGTCGACGCAGATCCCGTCGAGCACGAGCGAGCCGGGATGCTCATCGCGAGCGAGCACGCTGAGGACGAGTGCCGCGCGCAGCGCTCCCCCGGTCGAGAGGTGGCTGCGCAGGGACTTCATGCTCAGCTCCACGGCGCCGGTGCCATCCGCGTGGAAGCCGCACACGCCGACGACGCCTCCCTCGGATCGCGCGACGAGCATCCGATCTGAGCGCATCGCCGCACGGATCACGCGGAGCCCCACGGCATCGTCGCCGAAGGCGGGACGCAGCTTCCTCCGGAACGCCTCCCAGTACAGCGCGCCGATGTGCTCCCGCTCGGACTCGTCGAATCCGAGGTCGATCTGCACAGCGTTCATGGTTCATTTCTATCAGATAGGCTACGTTCGTGCGCAATTCGAACTCTTGGCGAAAGCCCGTCATCATCGCCGGCATCGTCCTCGCCGTGGTGCTCGCCGCCGCGGGCGTGGTGCTCCTCGGAAACGACTACCGTTTCACCCAGACCGCGGTGCAGATCCCGACCCCCGACGGTCGACTCGACGGCGTGCTCACCATGCCGCGCACCGACTCGCCCCGAGGCCTCGTCGTCATGGTGCACGGCGACAGCGCCGTGGACGCGACGCAGGACGGCCTGTACTCCCCCTGGTTCGAGGGCGCGGCCGACGCGGGATTCGCAACGCTCTCCTGGAGCAAGCCGGGAGTCGGCGGATCGACAGGCGACTGGCTGGACCAGTCGATGGACGATCGCGCCGCCGAGGTGAGCGTCGCCATCGACTGGGCCCTGGGCCAGGCCGGCATCCCGACCGAGCGGATCATCCTGTGGGGAGCCAGCCAGGCGGGGTGGGTCATGCCGAAGGTCGTGGCCGCGCGCGACGACATCGACGGCGTGGTCGCGGCGGGGACGGCGATCAACTGGCTCACGCAGGGTCGATTCAATCTCCTCGCCGACCTCGACCACGAGAACGCGACCGAAGCCGCCCGCGCGCAGGCCATCGCCGAGAGCGACGCCGTGCGCGGGCTCCTCGACCGCGGCGCCTCGTACGAGGAGTATCGCGAGATCACCACCGACGATCCGCCGATGACCGCCGAGCGATGGGCGTTCGTCGCCCGCAACATGCACGCCGACGCCACCGCGGACCTCCGCGCCTCCGCGGTGCGGGAGATCCCGGTCCTCCTCCTCATCGGCGAGCACGACCGCAACGTCGACGTCGATGAGACCGAGCGCGTCTACCGCGACGTCTTCGGCTCGGCGCTGAGCGTGCGTCGGGTCGACTCGGCGCACTCCCTGGCGCGTCCGGTCGTCGAAGACAACGCGTTCGTCGGAACACTGATCGGCACGGTGTGGCCGAGAGCTCTCCTCGCTCTGGGCGTGATCGACGCCTACACGGGCTCTCTCCGCGCCATCGACTGAGACTCCGAGACCCTTCGGGGCAGTTCGTCTGGCGCGGCGCTATTCGGCGGACTCGTCGATCGCCGCCTCCAGGCGCTCGATCTTGGCGTCGAGCTCGCCGGAGTAGCCGGGGCGGATGTCCGCCTTCAGCACGAGCGAGACGCGGGAGCCGAACGGCATCACCGCCTCGGTGGCGCGCTTCACGACATCCATCACGGAGTCCCAGTCCGGGCCCTCGATCTCGGTGAACATGCTCGTGGTGCGGTGCGGGAGTCCCGACTCGCGGACGACGCGGACGGCGGCGGCGACCGCGTCGTGCACCGACGCGTCGTCGCGTTCGGATCCTCCGGACGGTGTGCCGCTCGGGGCGACGGAGAAGGCGATGAGCATGTTCACTCCCTGGTGTTCGATGTGGGGCGGGCTGGCACCCGCAGCAGCGCGCGGATGCCGAGGATGAAGAGGACGACGAGGAGGACATTGCGCAGCGACAGCACGATGACGGGCAGCAGCTCTGCGCGCAGCAGGGCGTCGTAGTTCAGCGGATACACGAGGCAGGTCAGCAGCGCGAGAGCCAGCACGACCCCTGCGGGTGCCTTCGCTCTGACGCGATCGAGCACGAGCCAGAGGATGACCGGCGCGAGCAGCCAGGTCTGGAACTGCGGAGACCCCACCTTGTTCATCACGATGAGCGTCGTCGCCAGCGACAGCGCGAGCGGCGGGAACAGCCGGGAGAAATCCGCCCCGCGTATGGCCTTGACGGCGCCGATCACGGCGATGACGAGGACGACGAGCGCCATCAGCGGGGTGAGCGCGGCGCCGACAGCATCCGCCCCCTGCGCCGAGATCTGGAAGGTGAGGATGTCGTAGCTGTACTCGATGCGCGCCGAACCGGCGACGGCGAGCCAGAGGAACGGCGTCGCCGCCACCGCCTCGATCTGCAGGCCGCGGCCGGTCTGCTCGGAGAGGAACCCGAGGATCTCCTGCCGGGCCCCCAGCAGGTACAGCGCGACGATCACCGCGGCGGTGACGGATGCGGCGGCGAGGAGCATTCGCACCCGCGCCTTGAACGCCACGACGGCCGCGAGCAGCAGGGCTCCCGGCCAGATCTTGATCCACGCGCCGACCGTGAGCAGCGCGGCGGCGAGCGCGGGGCGACGGGTGAGCCAGAGCCCGGCGATCACCACGAGCGGCACGGTCACGGCATCGATGCGGTACAGCGCGATGGGGCCGAGAAGGAGCAGGGCCACGATCCAGAACCATGCGGCGACACGTCGCGGTCGTGCCGGAGAGCGCCCGAGCAGCACGCCGAAGGCGATCGCGTCGAGGGCCGTCACCATCGCCGCCCACGCGAGGAGATAGGCGCTCGATGCGCCGAGAGCCGGGATGAGCGGCAGCGACATCGCCTTGGCCAGCAGCATGGGCAGGAGGGCGAGCTGCGGATACACCCAGGTCTCCGTGACACCCACGATCGGTCCACCCGACAGGGCGGATGCCGCCCACGGCTCGTACACGAGCACCACGTCGCCCATGGGCTGGCTCGGGTACACCCAGCCCACGACGACCGTGAACAGGTGCACGAGCAGGAAGGCCGTCCAGAGCCCGACCAGTCGGACGTCGCCGGAGCGATTCACGAGAGCAGGTCCCCGATCGCACGGGGAAGCGCGGCGGCGACGTCCAGGGCGACGATCGGATGCCCCTGACCGGTCGCCTCCGTGCCGATGACTCCCGCGGCGAGCCTGCCCGCGCGGCCGTGAAGCCAGGCGCCGGCGGCGGCGATCTCCGCGATCGGAGCCTCAGGGCACGCCGCGAGCAGTGCGCCGATGACCCCCGCGAGGACGTCGCCGGTGCCCGCCGTGGCGAGCCAGCCGGTGCTCTCTCGGACGCTCAGGACGACCCCGTCGCGATCGGCGACGAGCGTGCGGGCGCCTTTGAGCAGCACGGTGCCGCCGAGCGCTGCAGCGACCTCGGCGACCGCCGATTCAGGGCTCTGATCTGCAGGGCGCAGCCGCAGACTCTCCCGAAGACGCGCGAACTCCCCCGCGTGCGGGGTGACCACGAACGGCGCCGCCGCGCCGAGAGCGAGATCGAGAGCACCCGCGTCGACCACGACGGGCGCGGCGTCCGCGAGGACCTCCCGCAGCGCGGTCGTCTCCTCCTCGGTACGCAGAGCGGCATCGGTGCCGGACCCGATCACCCACGCGCCCACGCGCGAACGACCGGCATCCTGGGCGATCACCGTCTCAGGGCGGCGCGCGAGCACGGCATCCGCTGCCCGGCCCGGCCCGACGTACCGCACGAAGCCGGCCCCCGCCCGCCACGCAGCCTCGACGCCCAGCACGGCCGCGCCCGGGTAGGCGTCCGACCCTGTGCGCAGGGCGACGACGCCGCGCGAATACTTGTCAACGGCGTCCGAGGGCGCTCTCAGGAAGCGCGCGGTATCGCTCCGCGACCACTCTCGGACATCGACCATGACTCCACGTTAGTGCGACGACCCTCGGTACCTCCCGCAGCGGCTAGCGTCGGAGGAGTGAGCATCCTCTTCTCTCCCCTGAGCGTCCGATCCGTCACCCTCCGCAACCGGCTCTGGGTCTCACCCATGTGCATGTACAGCGCGGTCGACGGCGTCGTGCAGGAGTGGCACCACACGCACCTCGCCCAGTTCGCGTCCGGCGGGGCCGGGCTCATCATCGCCGAGGCGACGTCGGTCGTCCCCGAGGGGCGGATCTCGCCGCGCGACGCCGGCCTGTGGAACGACGAGCAGCGCGATGCGTGGGCGCCGATCGTGCAGGCGATCCACGACCGCGGCGCCGCCGCCGGAATCCAGCTCGCCCACGCCGGGCGCAAGGCGTCGACGTGGTGGCCGTGGGCGGCGGAGCGCGGTTCGGTGCCCGCCGCAGAGGGTGGCTGGACCACTCTCGCGCCCTCCGCCGTGGCCTTCGACGGCTTCGCCGAGCCCCGCGCTCTGGATGGCGCCGGGATCGACGCGGTGGTCGAGGCCTTCGCGGCATCCGCTCGTCGCGCGCTCGACGCCGGGTTCGACGTGCTCGAGATCCACGGCGCGCACGGCTACCTGCTGCACCAGTTCCTCTCCCCCCTGTCGAACCTCCGGGAGGACGAGTACGGTGGCTCGCTGGAGAACCGGGCGAGGCTGCTGCTCCGTGTCATCGACGCCGTCCGCGCCGAGGCGGGGGCCGACGTGCCCGTGTTCGTGCGGATCTCGGCGACCGACCACGCCGACGGAGGCTTCACAGCCGAGGAGGCGACGACTGTCGGCACGTGGTCCTCCGAGCACGGCGCCGACCTCATCGACGTGTCCAGCGGCGGGCTCGTCGCTCATCAGCGGATCGACGTCTTCCCCGGCTACCAGGTCGCGCTGGCCGAGACCGTGCGCCGAGGCGGGAGGGTCCCCGTCTCGGCGGTCGGACTGATCACCGCGGCCGAGCAGGCGGAGCAGGTGCTCGTCGACGGTGCGGCCGATGCGATCTTCGCCGGCCGGGAGTGGCTGCGCGATCCGCACTTCGGGCTCCGCGCCGCGCACGAGCTCGACGCGCAGACGACCTGGCCTCCCCAGTACGAGCGCGCCCGCTGGCGCTGAGCCCCGGAGGGCGCGCGGTCAGTGACCGCGCACCCTCCTGGTCGCGTCCTGGACCTCGCCGACGAGCTCCTCGAGGATGTCCTCGAGGAACAGCACGGCGGTGGTCTCGCCCTCCGCGTTCCGCACCTTCGCCAGGTGGCGTCCGGCGCGGCGCATCACGGCGAGCGCATCCTCGAGGTCCGTGTCCTCCTGCACCGGCACCATGTGGTGGATGCGCTTCGCCGGCAGCGGCTCGGCCATCCTCACCTCGGCGTTCGGCCCCTCGGAGGCGCGCAGGATGTCCTTGAGGTGGACGTACCCGATCGGGGTGTCCTCGGCGTCGACGATCACGTAGCGGGAGAACCCGTAGCGGGCGACCGCCTTCTCGATGTCGTCGGGCGTCGTCGACTGCGGCAGCGTCACCAGATCGCTCAGCGGCACGGCGACGTCGCGCGCCTTCTTGTCGGTGAACTCGACGGCGGCCGCCACGGTGCCCGCCGAGTCGGCCAGCACGCCCTCGCGGCGGGACTGGTCGACGATCGTCGCCACCTCGCCCAGGGTGAACGTCGACGCTGCTTCGTTCTTCGGCTCCACGCGGAACAGCCGCAGCACGCCGTTCGCGGCGGCGTTGAGCACCCAGATGACCGGCATGAAGACCTTCGACACCCAGACCAGCGGCGGGGCGAGCAGCAGCACGGCGCGGTCCGGCAGCGAGAACGCGAGGTTCTTCGGCACCATCTCGCCGAACACCACGTGCAGGAACGACACGATCAGCAGCGTGATCGTGAAGGACACGGCGTCGACGACGGCATCCGTCCACCCGAACGCATGCAGCGGAGCGGCGAGCAGATGGTGGATCGCCGGCTCGGAGACGTTCAGGATCAGCAGCGAGCAGATCGTGATGCCCAGCTGCGAGGTCGCGAGCATGAGCGTCGCGTGCTCCATCGCGTACAGCGCCGTCTTGGCCGAGCGGGAGCCCTGCTCCGCGCGCGGCTCGATCTGCGAACGACGAGCCGAGATGACGGCGAACTCGGCGCCGACGAAGAAGGCGTTGCCGATGAGCAGCACCACGAGCCAGACGATTCCCGCCCAATCGCTCATCGGGTCACCTCCTCATCCGCGTCCTCTGATCTCGGGACGTAGCGGATGCGGTCGACCCGTCGGCCGTCCATGCGCACGACCTGGAGCACACCCGATTCGAGAGGCACCTCGTCGCCCACCGCGGGCACGCGCTCGAGGACGCTCATGACGTAGCCGGCGACGGTGTCGTAGACATCGCCCTCGGGCACCTCGACGCCCGCACGGCTGCGCAGCTCGTCCGGTCGCAGCTCGCCGGGGAAGGTCACGCCGTCGCGACCGACGATGACGCCCGCGCGGGTGCGGTCGTGCTCGTCGGACACCTCGCCGACGATCTCCTCGATGAGGTCCTCGAGGGTGACCAGACCCGCGGTGCCGCCGTACTCGTCGACGACGACGGCGAGCTGATAGCCGCGGGCCCGCAGCTCGGAGATGAGTCCGTCGATGTGCACCGTCTCCGGCACGCGCAGCGGCTCGGTGGCGAGCGCGCCCACCGGCACCTCGGAGCGACGGTCGCGCGGCACCGAGATGGCGGCCTTCAGATGGACCACGCCGGTGATGTCGTCGAGGTCGTCGTCGTACACGGGGAAGCGGCTGTGCCCGGTGCGCCGAGCGAGCTGGATGACGTCATCGGCCGAATCACCCGCGGCGATCGCGTGCATGCTGGGTCGTGCCGTCATGACGTCGGCGGCGGTGAGCCGTGCGAAGGTCAGAGTGCGGTCGAGCAGCGTCGCGGTGTCCTCTTCGAGCAGGCCGGCCATGGCGGAACGGCGGACGAGCGAGGAGAGCTCCTCGGCGGTCCTGGCGCCGGAGAGCTCCTCCTTGGGCTCGACGCCCATGCTGCGCAGCACGCCGTTCGCGCTCCCGTTGAGCACGACCACGGCCGGTTTGAACACGGTCGTGAACGCCACCTGGAAGGGGATGACCATCTTCGCCGTCGCCAGCGGCAGCGCGAGGGCGAAGTTCTTGGGGACGAGCTCGCCGAGGATCATCGACAGCGAGGTCGCCACGACCATCGCCACGACGGTCGAGATCGGCGCGATCGCCGCCTCGGGGATGCTCCACGCGACGAAGGTCGGGCGCAGGAGGTTCGACAGCGCAGGCTCCATCGTGTATCCGGTGAGGAGCGTCGTCAACGTGATGCCGAGCTGCGCCGCCGACAGGTGCGTCGACGTGTGCCTGAGCGCACGGATCGTGAGGGAGAGCCGGGTCTCGCCGCGAGCCTGACGCGCTTCGAGTTCGGCACGGTCGAGGTTGACCAGCGCGAACTCGCTCGCGACGAACAGGCCGGTCCCGACTGTGAGCAGGAGCCCCACGCCCAACAGGATGTAATCCATCAGAGGTTCCTCTCGCTATCGAGAGGCGGGCGGTGGGGCGATGTACTGCAACTGGGAGGGTCGTCCATGGTGAGCACGATTGTACAGAATCCGGCTGAGGGTCAGGCACGCCCGAAGCGCCCGCCCTCTCCTGAGCCTCTCGTGCCGACAGCGGCTCGGGCGCAGCACCCCGCGCGACGAGGTTCTCGCGGCGCGACTACCAGCTGACGGGCAGGGCCTTGCCCTCTTCGTAGCCGGCCGCCGACTGAAGACCCACGAGCGCGCGGTCGTGGAACTCCGCCACAGACGACGCACCGGCGTAGGTGAACGAGGAGCGGACGCCGGAGGTGATCATGTCGAGCAGATCCTCGACGCCCGGACGCAGCGGGTCGAGGTAGATCTTCGACGAGGAGATGCCCTCGGCGAAGAGCTCCTTGCGCGCGCGCTCATAGGCGTCCAGCCGACCGAATCGGGCCTGGACGGCCTTGGTCGACGCCATGCCCCAGGACTCCTTGAAGATCCGCCCGTCCGCATCGCGCTGCAGCTCGCCCGGCGCCTCGATCGTGCCGGCGAACCAGGATCCGACCATGACCGACGCGGCTCCCGCGGCGAGCGCCAGCGCCACGTCGCGCGGGTAGCGCACTCCCCCGTCGGCCCAGACGTGGGCGCCGAGCGACCGCGCTGCTTCGGCGGTCTCGAGCACGGCGGAGAACTGCGGACGCCCGACGGCGGTCATCATGCGCGTCGTGCACATCGCGCCGGGGCCGACCCCGACCTTCAGGATCGTCGCTCCGGCGTCGACCAGGTCGCGCACGCCGTCGGCGGTGACGATGTTGCCGGCGACGATCGGCAGTCCGAGGTCGAGCGACGACACCTCGCGCAGCGCGCGCAGCATCCCCTCCTGGTGCCCGTGCGCGGTGTCGACGACGAGGACGTCCACACCGGCCGCGGCCAGCGCACGGGCCTTGGACGCCACGTCGCCGTTGATGCCGACGGCCGCGGCGACCGCGAGACGGCCGTCCGTGTCGAGGGCGGGGCGGTACAGGGTCGATCGCAGCGCGCTGCGAGCGCTGAGGGTGCCGACCAGGTGTCCGTGGCGGACGATCGTCACCATCTCGACACCGGCATCGGTGATCACGTCGAACGCGTGCCGCTCGGAGCCGATGTCGTCCGCGTCGAGCGAGGGCGTGCCCGTGTGCACGAGATCCCCGAGCTGAGCATCCGTCAGCGCGGTCGCAAGGCGTGCGGCGGGCAGGATGCCGAGGATCTGCTCGACCGTGTAGGGGGCCGTCCCCTTCGCCACGACGATGCCGTGCCCCGCGGTCGCGGGGAGCAGTCGGAGCGCCTCGGAGACGGATGCCGTCGGCGGGAGCACGAGGGGCGTGTCCCAGAGCACCGGCTGGTCCTTGACGTCGCGGATCGCGGCGTCCAGGTCCTGCAGCGGCATGTCCTGCGGAAGCACCCCGAGCCCACCGCGTCGCGCGAGCACCGCGGCGAGCCGCGGCCCCGTCACGGAGTTCATGTTCGAGGCGACCAGCGGCAGCGTCGCCGGGGTGCCGTCGTTCGGGGCGAGATCGACCTGCAGACGGCTCGTCACGCCGGATCGGCGCGGCACGAGGAACACGTCCGAATAGGTCAGATCGACGGTGGGCTGCTTGCCTGCGAACTCCATGACTCCACGGTACCGAGATCATCGGCATCTTGGCGCGCCGCGACGACGAATCCCCGGGGGAAACACGTTAGGCTTGTGGGTCGAGAGTGTGCAGACCCGGGCGCATCCTGCGTCCTTGCGAGCACACGTTGAGATTCAGCGATGAAAGAGGGCGATCGAGCGTGTCGAACCAGGTGACCGGCGTCGGGGGCGACGGGGGGTTCGGAGCCAATTCCTGGCTCGTCGAAGAGCTCTACGAGCAGTTCAAGGTGAACCGCGACTCCGTCGACAAGGAGTGGTGGCCGATCCTGGAGAAGTACCAGTCGGATGCCGCGACCGGCACCGCCGCAGCCGCACCTCCCGCTCCCGCTCAGCCCGCGCACCCCGTGACGGCTCCGATCCCCGTCATCGGCGCGCAGCCCGTCGCACGCACCACGGCCAAGCCCGCAGCAGCCGCCCCGATCCCCGCCCAGGCGCCGAAGCCCGAGGCGAAGGAGACGGCAGTCGACGCGGCCGAAGAGGACAAGGTCACCCCGCTGCGCGGACTGCCCAAGACCCTCGCCGCGAACATGGACGAGTCGCTCACGGTTCCGACCGCCACCAGCGTCCGCACCGTTCCCGCGAAGCTGATGATCGACAACCGCATCGTCATCAACAACCACATGGCTCGCACCCGCGGCGGCAAGATCAGCTTCACGCACCTCATCGGCTGGGCGCTCATCCGCACGCTCGACGAGTTCCGCAGCCAGAACGTCTTCTACGCCGAGATCGACGGCAAGCCCTCGGTCGTCGCCCCCGCACACGTCAACCTCGGGATCGCGATCGACCTCCCCAAGCCCGACGGCACCCGCGCCCTCATGGTGCCGAGCATCAAGCGCGCCGACACGATGACGTTCAGCGAGTACCTCGTCGCGTACGAGGACCTCGTCACCCGCGCTCGCAACAACAAGCTCACCGCCGCCGACTTCCAGGGCACCACGGTCTCGCTCACGAACCCCGGCGGCATCGGCACCGTGCACTCCGTGCCGCGTCTGATGAAGGGCCAGGGCTGCATCATCGGCGCCGGCGCCCTCGAGTACCCCGCCGAGTTCCAGGGCGCGAGCGACAAGACGCTGAACGAGCTGGCGATCGGCAAGACGATCACCCTCACCAGCACCTACGACCACCGCGTCATCCAGGGCGCCGGATCCGGCGAGTTCCTGAAGAAGGTGCACGAGCTGCTCATCGGGCAGCGCGGCTTCTACGACGACATCTTCGCCGCCCTGCGCATCCCCTACGCGCCGATCCGCTGGAACGCCGACATCGCGGTGGACCTCGCCGAGCGCGTCGACAAGCAGGCTCGCGTGCAGGAGCTCATCAACTCGTTCCGCGTCCGCGGACACCTGATGGCCGACATCGACCCTCTCGAGTACGTGCAGCGCTCGCACCCCGACCTCGAGATCGAGAACCACGGCCTCACCTTCTGGGACCTCGACCGCGAGTTCGTCACCGGCGGATTCGGCGGACGTCGCATCGCGAAGCTGCGCGACATCCTCGGCGTGCTGCGCGACTCGTACTGCCGCACGCTGGGCATCGAGTACATGCACATCCAGGACCCGGAGCAGCGCCGCTGGTTCCAGGAGAAGGTGGAGGTCAAGTACCAGAAGCCCGGTCATGACGAGCAGCTCCGCGTCCTCCGCAAGCTCAACGAGGCCGAGGCGTTCGAGACCTTCCTGCAGACCAAGTTCGTCGGCCAGAAGCGCTTCTCCCTCGAGGGCGGCGAGTCCCTCGTCCCCCTGCTCGACGAGATCCTCCAGGGCGCCGCGAACGCAGGACTCGAGGGTGCAGCGATCGGCATGGCCCACCGCGGCCGCCTGAACGTCCTCACCAACATCGCCGGCAAGACCTACGGCCAGGTGTTCCAGGAGTTCGAGGGACACCAGACCCCGGGCAACCAGCGCGGCTCCGGTGACGTGAAGTACCACCTCGGCACCGAGGGCACCTTCATCGCCGAGGACGGCGCTCAGCTGCCCGTCTACCTCGCGGCGAACCCCTCGCACCTGGAGACCGTTGACGGAGTGCTCGAGGGCATCACCCGCGCGAAGCAGGACCGCAAGCCCATCGGCACCTTCACCTGGCTGCCGATCCTCGTGCACGGCGACGCCGCGTTCGCCGGACAGGGCGTCGTCGTCGAGACGCTGCAGATGTCGCAGTTGCGCGGCTACCGCACGGGCGGCACCATCCACGTCGTCGTGAACAACCAGGTCGGCTTCACCACGACCCCGAACGACGGCCGCACGTCGGTGTACTCCACCGACGTCGCCAAGACGATCCAGGCGCCGGTCTTCCACGTGAACGGCGACGACCCCGAGGCCGTCATCCACGTCGCACAGCTGGCGTTCGAGTACCGCGAGCGGTTCCACCGCGACGTCGTCATCGACCTGGTCTGCTACCGCCGCCGCGGCCACAACGAGGGAGACGACCCCTCGATGACGCAGCCGCTGATGACCGACCTCATCCAGGCGAAGCGCTCGGTGCGCAAGCTCTACACCGAGTCCCTCGTCGGACGTGGCGACATCACCGAGGAGGAGTACGACCAGGCGAAGGCCGACTTCCAGAACCGTCTGGAGATCGCGTTCGCCGAGACGCACGCCGCCGAGACCGGTGCGACCCCGATCGCCCCCGACCTGCTGCCCGTCGACGAGCAGATCGGCGCGCCCGAGGTCACCGGCGTCGCGAAGGAGGTCATCCAGCTCATCGGCGATGCCTTCGTGAACAAGCCCGAGGGCTTCACGGTGCACCCGAAGATCCAGCAGCTGCTCGACAAGCGTCTCGACATGAGCCGCAACGGCGGCATCGACTGGGGCTTCGGCGAGCTGCTCGCCTTCGGCTCCCTGCTCGTGGAGGGCACTCCGGTGCGTCTCGCCGGTCAGGACTCCCGTCGCGGCACGTTCGTGCAGCGCCACGCGACCCTGCACGACCGCGCGAACGGCCAGGAGTGGCTGCCGCTGTCGAACCTCTCCGACGCCCAGGGCCGCTTCTTCGTCTACGATTCGCTGCTCAGCGAGTACGCCGCCCTCGGCTTCGAGTACGGCTACTCCGTCGAGGCGCCCGAGGCGCTCGTGCTGTGGGAGGCGCAGTTCGGCGACTTCGTCAACGGCGCCCAGTCCGTCATCGACGAGTACATCTCCGCCGCGGAGCAGAAGTGGGGCCAGCAGTCCAGCGTGACCCTGCTGCTCCCGCACGGCTACGAGGGCCAGGGTCCCGACCACTCGTCGGCGCGCATCGAGCGCTTCCTGCAGCTGTGCGCGCAGGAGAACATGATCGTGGCCCGCCCGTCGACCCCCGCCTCGCACTTCCACCTGCTGCGCCGTCAGGCCTACGCACGTCCGCGCAAGCCGCTGATCGTGTTCACGCCGAAGGCGATGCTGCGTCTGCGCGGCGCCACCAGCCCCGTCGAGGCGTTCACCAGCGGGCGCTTCGAGCCGGTCATCGACGACGACCGCGGTCTCGACCGCAGCGCTGTCAAGCGGGTGCTCGTGCACTCGGGCAAGGTCCACTGGGACCTCCGCGCCGATCTCGAGAAGAACCCGAACCCGGAGGTCGCGCTCGTCCGTCTCGAGCAGCTGTACCCGACCCCGATCGACGAGCTGAAGGCGATCACCGACTCCTACCCGAACGCCGAGCTGGTGTGGGTGCAGGAGGAGCCGGAGAACCAGGGCGCCTGGCCGTTCCTGGCTCTGGCCTTCGCCGACGTCCCCGGAGACCGCACGTTCCGCCCGGTCGCCCGCGCGGCGTCGGCCTCCCCCGCGACCGGCTCGTCGAAGGTCCACGCGGCCGAGCAGGCGACGCTGATCCGCGAGGCGCTCACCGTCTGAGCACGTGAAAAGGGCGCCCCGACGTCAGTCGGGGCGCCCTTTCGCGTATCTCTCCTGATTCAGCGGAGGGATGCCGTGGCCGGCATCCGCTGGGCGAAGCGCTCGTCCGTGCTGAGCCCCGCGCTCGCCCGCGCGAGTGCTGCGGCATCCGCTCCCGCGTCGCCGAGCACGAGCAGGGCGGCTCCGAGCACAGGCGGGGCGTCGACGATCGACAGTCTCGCGAACGGGACCCGCGCGGCGAGCCCCTCGGTGATGCCCGCCAGCAGGAGCGGGTCGCGCGCTCTCGCGACGCCTCCGCCGAAGACGACGGGGACGTCGGCATCGAGGAGTCCGAGCCGGTCGATGCATGCGGCCACGTACGCGACGACCTCCTCCGCCTGACGCTGCACGACGGAGCGGGCCACGGCGTCGCCGGCGTGAGCGGCCTGGAAGATGAGCGGCGCCAGTCGGGCGAAGCCCTCGTCGGCCCGGCGGCCGAGGTGGACGTCCTCGATCAGCGCGCTCACGCTCGGCGCATCGATCGCGTCGAGCAGCAGCGGAAGCAGCGCGGTCGCGGGCCCCCGTCCGTCTTCGGCGCGTGCCGCATGCCACACCACGGCGTCGCCCAGCTCGCTCCCGCCGCCCCAGTCGCCGGACAGCGGGCCCAGCGCGGGGAACCGCACCGCGGCGCCGTCCGCTCGCACGCCGATCGCGTTCATGCCCGTCCCGCAGATCACCGCCACCGCGTCGCCCGAATCGGTGCCCGCCCTCAGCAGGGCGTGCAGGTCGTTCTCGGCGACGACCGAGCCCGCCGCCCAGGGCAGCGGAGCGATCGCCGACCGGAAGGCCTCGATCTCATCGGTCAGGTCGAGGCCGGAGAGGTACAGGCCGACGTGGACGAGCCGCCGCGGATCTCGATCGCCGAGAGCCTTCACGACGAGCTCGTCGATGATCCTCACGGACTCGTGGAGGCCTTCGAGCTGCGGACTCGAGCCGTGGCCGCGCTCCCAGGCGATCACGGCGCCGGTCACGTCGAGCAGCACGACATCCGTCTTGGAGCCTCCTCCGTCGACGGCGAGGACCAGATCGGATGCCGCGGTCACGCCCACTCCAGGAACCGGGAGTTCGCCGCCAGCAGCAGATCGGTGAGCTTCTCCGCTCTGTCGTGCTGCAGGACCAGCGGGTGCGCGCGCATCGCGCGGAGCACTCGATCGCGGCCCCCGTGGACCGCGGCGTCGAGGGCGAGGCGCTCGTACCCGGCGACGGCGCTGATCAGTCCGCTGATGTCGTCGGGAAGCGGGGCGACCGGCTCGGCGACGAACCGTCCGTCGATGTGCCTGGCCGGCACCTCGATCACATGGTCGTCGGGGAGGAAGGGCAGCACGCCGTCGTTCCGGAGGTTGACGACCCTGGGCAGCTCGGTGCCACCGCGGATCGCGATGAGCAGCTCGATCGCCGCCTCCGAGTAGAACGCGCCGCCGCGCTTCTCCAGGATCTCGGGCTTGGTGTCGATGGCGTCGTCGGCGTAGATGCCCAGCAGCTCCTGCTCGATCGCGCGCACCTCCTGCGCCCTGGTGGATGCGTGCAGCTGTTCGTGCAGCACCTCGTCGTGCGCGTAGTAGTAGCGCAGGTAGTACGAGGGGATGACGCCGAGCTGCGAGAGCAGCGCGGGTGCGAGCTCGACGTCCTCTGCGAGCTCGCCCAGACGCGTCTCGAGCGCATTCGGCAGCATGTCGACGCCGTCGACGAACACTCCGCGCTCCCAGGTGAGGTGGTTCAGACCGACGTGCGCGAGCGCGACACGGTCGGGGGCGACCCCGGCCTCCGAGGCGAAACGGCGCTGGAAGCCGATGGCGACGTTGCACAGACCGACGGCGCGGTGCCCCGCCTGGAGCAGCGCACGGGTGACGATGCCCACCGGGTTCGTGAAGTCGACGATCCAGGCGTCGGGCTTCGCGTGCGTGCGGACGACCTCGGCGATCCGCAGCACGACCGGAACCGTGCGCAGCGCCTTCGCAAGTCCCCCGGGGCCTGTCGTCTCCTGGCCGATGCAGTCCACGTCGTGCGGCCAGGACTCGTCCTGCTCACGGGCATCCTGGCCCCCGACGCGCAGCTGGATCAGCACGGCATCCGCGTCGGAGACGCCGGCGACGAGGTCGTCCGTCGTCGTGAGGCGGGCAGGGTGCCCTCCTCGGAGCAGCATGCGACGTGACATGCCTCCGACGAGCTCGAGCCTCGTGCGGTCGGTGTCGACGAGCACGAGCTCCTCGATGGGAAGTTCCCTCTGAAGTCGGATGAAGCCGTCGATCAGCTCCGGGGTGTAAGTCGATCCACCGCCGACGATGGCGAGTTTCATCTGCTCTCCTTGTGCTTTCTTCTGTGCGCCCGTGCGGGTCACTGTGTGGGGATTCGGTCTTCGAGCCGGCCGCGGATCTGCTCCACGAGCAGACGCCGGGCTCCGGCGAGAACGGCGCTGTCGCCGGTCGTGCTGAGTCGGACGGAGGGAGTCGGCCGCTCCTCGCTGAGGACGATCTCGCCGACGAGCTCGGCGAGGCGATCCCCGCCCGCGAGCGAGGTCGGACCGCCGAGCACGACGAGCTGCGGATCGAGCACAGCGAGCACGGGCTCGATGGTCACGGCTATGCGCCCGGCGATCTCCCGCAGCGCGCGCTCGTCCCCTGCGATCGCGGCGACGCCCTGCGGATAGCGTGCCGTCGACGGCGCTCCGGCGAGGTTCATGACGTACGCGGAGCCGAGCAGGGCGGTGGTCACGGCACCCGGCTCCCCCGGTCTGCCGGCCACGGTCAGGTAGCCGATCTCACCGGCTCCGCCATGAGCGCCCCGATGGATGGAGCCGCCGAGGTCGACCCCGATGCCGAGTCCGACGCCGATCCAGAGGAGAGCGAAGCTGCCGGCATCCTGAGCGACCCCGAAGGCCCGCTCGGCCATGGTGGCGAGATTGACGTCGTTCTCCAGGGTCGCCGACACACCGAGGCTCGATTCGATCCGTTCTCGGGAACCCTCCGACGGCCAGCCGGGGAGCGTGTCGGTCAGGGACAGCGTGTCGGAGCCGCTGCTGACGGCGGCCTGCAGTCCGACGGTCACGGCCTCGACCGTGCTCCGTTCGGCACCGGATGCCGCGCACGCCGCCTCGATGGCCCGGCCGACATCGCTCTCCGGCGACCGCTCCACGTCGTGGACCGGCAGCTCGATGATCGGATGCGGTGTGCCGAGAGCATCGACGAGAACGGCCTGGATGCCGTCGTCGAGCATGTTGACGGCGACTCCGTTGATCCGATCGTTGCGGACGCCCCAGCTCACGGCGCTCGGACCTCTGCTGCCGGCGACCTCACCGACCGGGGCGACGAGGTCGGCGCGCTCCAGACGGGCGATCATCTGCGTCGCCGTCGGCTTCGACATCCCCGAGAGCTCTCCGAGGCGCGTGCGCGTGAGCGCGCCGTGCTCGAGGAACAGACGAAGGGCTTCGCGGTCGTTCCTGGTGCGCAACCAGGACGAGGTGCCCGGGTCGATCTGTGACATGGATGCTCCTTTCGCTGATCGGGATGGTCGTTCGGGTCGCCGGATCCACCTCCCCGCTCGTGCGGGGTGGCAGGCCGTGCGAACGGTGTCAGTGGATGCCGAGCTCGGCGCGTACCTCGTCGCGGAGCCGACCGAGGTTGTCGGGTTCGGGGGCGGCGGCGAGGAGGGTGCGGGTGTACTCGTGCTGAGGGTGCAGGATCACGTCGTCCGCGGGACCGCGTTCCACGACATCCCCCTTGTAGAGCACCATGATCTCGTCGCTGAAGTGGCGGGCCGTCGCGAGGTCGTGCGTGATGTACAGCACGCCGAGGTTCTCCTCCCGCTGCAGATCCGCGAGCAGATTGAGGACTCCGAGCCGGATCGACACGTCCAGCATGCTCACCGGCTCATCCGCGACGATGAACCGGGCGCCGGGGGCGAGGGCGCGGGCGATCGCGACGCGCTGCCGCTGCCCGCCCGACAGCTCGTGCGGACGCCGGTCCACGTAGTCCGCGGCGGGCGACAGGCGCACGCGATCCAGCAGCCCGAGCACACGCTCCCGCACCTGCGCCGACGACAGACCGGGGTGGTGCAGCCGGATCGGCCGCTCCAGGTGGTGACCGATCGTGTGGAACGGGTTCAACGACGCGAACGGATCTTGGAACACCATCTGCACGTCCGACCGGTACGCGGCCAGAGCTCGTCCCCTGGTGGGCGTCTCGACCCCGTCGATCAGGATGCTCCCCGACGTCGGCGTCTCCAGCTTCATCAGCATCCGCGCGATCGTGGACTTCCCCGATCCGGACTCCCCCACCAGAGCGACGGTCCGCCCGGCCTCGACGGTGAACGACACGTCCTTCACCGCATGGAGGACGGTCGAGCGGAACCCCGATCGCAGATGGAAGTCCTTGCTGAGATTCCGCGCCTCCAGCGACGCCACCGCTTCCGCGCTCATCGGACACCCTCCTGGCTCGCGCCTGTGCGCACGAAGTCCCCGCGCTCACCCGTCAGCGACGGGAAGCTCGACAGCAGCCGCTTCGTGTACTCGTGCTGCGGAGACCGGTAGATGTCCTCCGCGGTCCCCTCCTCCACGATCTGCCCCTGCAGCATCACCGCGATCCGATCGCTGATCTCGATCAGCATCGGCAGGTCGTGCGTGATGAAGATCACCGCGAACCCCAGCCGCTCGCGCAGCCGCATGATCTCCCGGATGATGCCCCGCTGCACGACCACGTCCAGCGCCGTCGTCGGCTCGTCCATGATCATCACCTGCGGGTCCAGCGCCAGAGCCATCGCGATCATCATGCGCTGCCGCATGCCGCCGCTCAGCTCGTGAGGGAAGGAGGTCAGACGCGCCGGATCCACACCCACCAGGGTGAGCAGCTCCTCCGCGCGCGCCTGCTTGTCCCGCCGCGCCATCCCCGGGCGATGCGTATCGAAGATGTCGAAGATCTGCGCCCGCACGTCGATCACCGGGTTCAGGGAGTTCATCGCGCCCTGGAACACCATCGAGATCTTGTCCCACCGGAACGCCCTGAGGCCCTCGCCGTCGAGCGCCACGATGTCGATGTCCCGACCGTCGCGGTCGTGGAACACGATCTCGCCGCTCGTCATCAGCGCCGGAGCCTTCAGCAGCCGGTTCAGTCCGTACGCGAGAGTGGTCTTGCCGCACCCCGACTCCCCCGCGAGCCCCAGGATCTCCCCCCGGTTCAGCGTGAGCGACACATCCCGTACCGCCCGCACCGGCGGATCCACCTCGTACTCGATCGACACGTTGCGCGCCGACAGCACCGGAACACTCATGCGACAGCTCCCTCTCCGCCGATGCCGCGACCGGAACGGCGTGCGCGGCGCTGACGCCGCGCAGCGGCCGGAGCCAGGCGCAGCTTCGGGTTCACGATCTCGTCGATCGCGAAGTTGATCAACGACAGTCCGGTGCCGATCAGGGCGATGATCGCGCCCGGCGGCACGAACCACCACCACGCACCGCTGCCGACGGCCTGGCCCGTCTGGGCGTCGTTGAGCACGGTCCCCAGCGTGATCGATCCCGTCGGCCCCAGACCGAGATAGGAAAGACCCGCCTCCCCCAGCACTGCGAAGATGACGCCGAAGATGAGCTGGGCCGCCAGCAGCGGCACGAGGTTGGGAAGGATCTCGACGAAGATCACGCGCATCGGCCGCTCCCCGGCGACCACGGCGGCGGCGACGTAGTCGCGCGTCCGCAGCGAGCGTGCGGTGCCCCGAAGCACCACGGCGGATCCTGCCCACCCGGTGACCCCGAGCACGAGGGCCACGAGCAGCGAGCTGCGCGCGAGCGCCCCGAGGCCCTCAGTGTGCTGCACGTAGGCCGCGATGACCATCACGAGCGGCAGACCGGGGATCACGAGCATGATGTTCGTCAGCAGCATCAGCGTCTCGTCGAGGACGCCGCCGAAGTAGCCGGCGAGCACACCGAAGACGAGGGCGAGCACGAGCGACACGACGCCGGCGACGACGCCGACGAACAGCGACCCCTGCGTACCCGTGGCGACCTGCGCGAGCACGTCGTAGCCGAGCTTCGTCGTGCCGAACGGATGCTCCAGGCTGGGCGGGAGCAGCGGATCGAAGTCGGCGTTCCTCGGGTCTCCCGTGAAGAGCGGCCCGAGCAGGCCGAACAGGACGATCGCGACGATGATGACGATGCCCGAGAGCAGCTTGCCCGAGAGCTTGGGGAAGACGCGGCGCGGGCGGTCCGCCCGGGAGACCGCGACGGCATGCGTGGAGTCGGCGACGGGCGCCTCGATCAGATCAGCCATTGCGACGCACCCTCGGGTCGATGAAGCCGTACAGAAGGTCGATGAGGAAGTTCGCCGCCAGCACCGTGAGGGTGATCACGAGGAACACTCCCTGCATGAGGGCGTAGTCGAGGCTCTGCACCGACTGGATCATCAGCTTGCCGATGCCCGGATAGCTGAATACCTGCTCGGTCACGATGGAGCCGGCGACGACGAAGCCCAGCGCGATCCCGAAGCCCGCGAGGCTGGGGATCGATGCGTTGCGGGCCGCGTAGGCGCCGCGGATGCGGGAGGGACGCAGTCCCTTCGCCTCCGCCGTGAGCACGTAGTCCTCCGCCATGGTCTGCACCATCATGTTGCGCATGCCGAGCAGCCAGCCGCCGACCGAGGAGATGACGATCGTCGCGGCGGGGAGCAGCGCATGCACGAAGACGCTCCCGAAGAACGGCAGGCTCCATTCGGGGCCTCCGGGGTACTCGAAGACGTCGTAGGCGCCGATGATCGGCAGTATCCCCAGCTGCACCGAGAACACGGCGACGAGCACGAGTGCGAGCCAGAAGTACGGGATCGACTGCAGGAAGGTCGTGATCGGCACGAGCTGGTCGACCCAGGTGCCGCGGAACCATCCCACCCATGCGCCCCCGATGATGCCGAGCACGAAGGAGATGACGGTGGCCGCTCCGACGAGCGTCACCGTCCACGGCAGCGCCGCGGCGATGAGGTCGCTCACCGGGACCGGATACTTGGTCAGGGAGACCCCGAGGTCTCCGTGCAGCATCCGGCCCCAGTAGGCGATGTACTGGTCCCACAGGCTCGATCCCTTGTCACCGCCGAGGAGAGCGGTGACGGCGTCGACCGTCTCCTGCGACAGCTGACGTCCGCCACGGCGGAGCTTGCCCAGCATGATCGCGACAGGGTCGCCCGGAAGCATCCGGGGCAACAGGAAGTTGAGGGAGACGGCTGCCCAGAGCGTCACGACGTAGAACACGATGCGGCGGATCCAGAACTTCACGCCGTCCTCCTCTCGCAGGATCGAACCATGGAACCGGCCTTACTTCTTGACCGGACGCAGGTGCGTCAGGATGACCGCGGATGCCGTGGACAGGTACGGCAGCGGCGCCGCGAACATGTCGCTCTCGGTCGGCCAGCCCGTGAAGTCCGCCGTGTTGAAGAACGACTGCGAGGCGTTCAGCACCACGGGGATGTAGGGCAGATCCTTCGCGATCTCGGTCTGGATCGTCGCGTAGGCCTGCTGCTTCGTCGCCTCGTCGAGCGTGCTTCCGGCCTGGAGCACCGCGGCGTCGACCGTCGCATTGCTGTAGCGGGCGTAGTTCTGCCCCTTCGTCGGCGTCTCGCCGACCTTGGCCGTGGCGGGAGTGGCGAAGTACTGGTCGTAGTTCGAGAAGGGATCGGCGACGAGCGACTGGGTGAGGCCGTACAGCGCGAGCTGGAACTGGCCGTTCGCGACCTGGCTCCAGTACTCGGTCTCCGAGACGGTGCGGGCGGTCACGCGGATTCCGGCCTTCGCGGCCTGAGAGCTGATCAGCTTCGCGGCGTCGTTGTAGTCGGTCCAGCCGTCCGGCGAGAACAGGTCGAGCTCGATCGGCGTGCCGTCCTTGCCGTAGAAGCCGTCGCTGTCCTTCGTGTAGCCGGCCGCTTCGAGGATCTCCGCCGCCGATGCGGCGTCGGGCTTCTGCGGGCTGGTCGCGAGCTCGGGGTCGCCGAGCCACTTCTCGTCGCGCGGAAGCAGCGCGAAGCTCGGGGACGCCTCACCGGCGAGTCCCGCGAAGGCCTTCGAGGTGATGGCGCTGCGGTCGATGGCGAGGTTCAGCGCCTGCCGCACTGCGGGGTCGGTCTGGGCGCCCTCGCAGCCGAGAGACACGTCGGAGCAGGTGGTGATCACCGTCGGGTCCTGCTGCTGGTTCATGGTGCTGATCCGCCCGTTCGACGTGACGCCGTCGGGGTTCGCGATGAACTGGCCGACCCAGTCGAGCTTGCCGGTCTTGAGCAGGTCCTCGGCCGACTGGTTCGAGTCGATGCCGATGTCCTGCACCTCCTTGACGTCGGGCGCGCCCTCGCGGAAGAGCGGATTCGCCTCGAGGGTGTAGGCGGCGTCGGTGAACGACTTGAGCGTGTACGGCCCTGAGCCGACCGGGTCCGTGTTGGTCTCTGTCATGTAGTCGGTGATGTCCGACCAGATGTGCTTCGGGATGATCCACGTCGAGCCGAGGATCATGGAGGTCGCGGTGAACTTGGGCGTCGAGTACGTCACGACGACGGTCGTGGCGTCCGGAGCCTCGGCCGACACCATGTCGGGATCGAGGTTGGAGGCGTATCCCAGGCTGAAGGCGACGTCCTCGGACGTGAGGTCCTTGTCGTCCGACCACTTGAGGTCGGGCTTGATCTTGATGGTGAGGACGGTGCCGTCCTCGTTGAACTCGTATGAGTCGCCGATCAATCCGACGGGTGCGTCCGCCGAGAGCTGGTTGAAGAAGAACAGCGGCTCGTAGATCGCACCGTAGGTCATGTGCGTGGCGGTGTCGACGGCGAACGGGTTGAAGTTGTTGGTGATCGGCGTCATCGATCCGGACCACATCCGCAGCGGGCGGTCACCGGCTGAGGTAGATCCAGCCGGCGCGCACCCGCCCAGGGTGATGGCGAGTGCGGCGGCGCCGGCGACAAGAGGAAGTGCTTTCCTCCAGCGGTTGTCGTGCATGGGAACCTCGTCTCAAGGGCTTCTTTGGCTTGTCGAGCAGAGCGGAAGGGGGATCCGCCCTCGAAGCGAGGTTATAGTAAAGGTCCTTTCCGGTAAAGACCTTTCCAATTATTTTGTGAAGATTCTTTCCGATTGATGACCGCGAGCGACCGCCACGCCCTCGATCACAGGGATCGACGACGAGCGGACCACTCGTGCGAGGTCAGTACCAGATGTCGAGCGCAGGCACGGGGAACGAGGCGAAGGCCCGATCCAGACGCTCTGCGACGTCGGCATCGGCCGCGATCAGCCCGGCCCCGTGGAGCGTCGAGACGCGCACTCCCCCGGCGTACAGCGTGGACAGCACGGCGACGTCTATCGTCGCGTCGACCTCGGCGGCGGACGCAGGCTCGACGGTCGCGACTCCCGACTCGGCGACACGAAGACGCCAGTCTCCCGACGCGAATCCCAGCGCGTCCTCGATGCGCAGCACGACGTCGAGCGGCGCGGAGAAGCGCCGCGCCGACAGCGCTGCGGCGACGTCGAGGATCCTCAGCCAGCCGTGGTCGTGGACCGTCTGCACGACACCGCGCGGGTCCGCGACCAGCCAGGGAAGAGGATCATCGAGGGGACGCAGTTCCGCGGTGACCTCGTCGACCAGGTCGTGCTGCAGGGCGAACCGCCAGAGCGCAGCCGTCGCATCCGGGGTCTCGGCGACGAGCATCCTCACGTGCAGTCCGAAGCGGAAGGTGCCGCCCTTCTCGCCGAGCGTGTAGACGAGGACGCCGCGGACCGCGCCACTCTCATCGAGGTAGCGGACGCCGCGGACCTTGTCGCGCTCGGAATCGGACGGCGACACGCCTGCGAAGCCCTCCCAGCGCGTGCGCCAGCCCGAGACCTGGCCGGGACGGGTGCGCCGCACGCGGTCGTGCACGACGCCGAGATCGTCGGCGAGCTCCTCGCGTTCGCGGTACTGGATGCGCCCTGCGGGAGACGGCCCCGCCCAGCCGGCACGGCGCGTGTCGACCTCGAAGCGCGACATCGGGATGGCCGAGCCGAATCCATAGCGCCCGTAGATCGTCGCCTCGGAGACGGTGAGACCGGCCATCGGCGCCCCCGCGGACGCCGCGGCGCGGAGCTCCCCCTCGAGCAGCGCTCTGGCGATGCCACGACGTCGGTGTGTCGCGGCCACCGTGACGACGCTGATCGACCACATGTCGATCTCGGAGCCGCCCGGCACGGTGAGCGGGGCGACCCAGGAGTTCACGGTCGCGACGGGGAACTCCGCCGTCGGCGAGGCGGGGTCGAACACCGCCGTGTTGCGCCGCGTCTCGAACGGGGTCTTCCCGTACGCGAGCGCCTCGGCCGTGGGCTCTCCGCCCAGGAAGCCGCGGGACACGGCGCGCTGATAGGTCTTCGCGACGCTCTCATCTGCGAAGTCGACGAGACGGTACTCGAGCCCTGCGGCGGCGAGTCGTTCTGCGGAGATCGGTTCAGTAGGGACGTCTCGGGCATCGAGGGTGGTCATGCCTCTACCGTAGCCGGGGGTTCCGACGCGGGGATCGGCCGAAGCGGTCAGATGTCGCCACGGCTTCGATCAGATCAGTGCGCGCTCGCCTGCACCTCGCGGAGACGCGCGAACACCTGATCGCGCAGCTCCTCCGGAGCGGTCTCCTTGCAGGCGCGGGCCACGACCTCGGTGAGCGTGGTCGCGACCAGAGCCTCATCGCGGCACGACGGGCAGTTCTCGAGATGCTCGCGGATCTCGGTGTGCTCGGTCTTGCACACCTCGTTGCGGAGGTACTCCTCCAGATCCTGACGGGCCTTGTCGCAGCCGCAGTCGCTCATTTCCTGCTCCTCGTGTCAGCCGCGGCGATGCCCCGCTCTGCGGCGTAGTCGGCCAACAGCTCCCGCAGCATCCGCCTGCCACGATGCAGACGGCTCATCACGGTGCCGATGGGGGTCTTCATGATGTCGGCGATCTCCTGGTAGGCGAATCCCTCGACGTCGGCGAGGTAGACGGCCAGCCTGAAGTCCTCCGGCACCGCCTGCAGCGCGTCCTTGACGACGGATGCCGGCATGCGGTCGATCGCCTCGGCCTCCGCCGACCGGCTGTGCGAAGCCGTGGTCGACTCCGCGCCGCCCAACTGCCAGTCCTCGAGCTCGTCGATCGTGCCCTGGAACGGCTCGCGCTGCTTCTTGCGGTAGATGTTGATGTACGTGTTCGTGAGGATGCGGTAGAGCCACGCCTTGAGGTTCGTGCCCTGCGAGAAGGTCGCCCACGAGCCGTACGCCTTCACGAAGGTCTCCTGCACCAGGTCGGCGGCGTCGGCGGGGTTGCGGGTCATGCGCATGGCGGCGGCGTACAGCTGATCCATGAAGGGGATCGCCTGCTCCTCGAACTCGCGGCGAGGGTCGCTGACCGTGTCTGCGGTTGCGGTGTCATCCATCACGGGCCAGTCTAGGCCGCTGAGGTCGACGAACTCGCGCTCAAGCGTTGCGAGCATCCTCTCTCCTTCTCCCCGAATGCGGCTCCCGTTCGGTCGGGCGCACATCGGTGTTCACTAAAGTGGGAACCGATGAGCGCCAACAGGTATTCCCCTCCCCTCGTCCAGGGCTCTTACGCCGCGCCCGCCATCGACGGCTCCGTGCACGCGACGGTGACCATTCCCGGCTCGAAGTCGCTGACGAACCGCGAGCTGATCATCGCCGCGATCGCCGACGGTCCAGGGCGTCTGATCGCCCCTCTGCACTCCGACGACTCCCGCCGCATGGTCGAGGCGCTGCGCGCACTGGGCGTCGGCATCGAAGAGGAGGACACGGGCGGCGAGTTCGGCCCCGACCTCGTCGTGACCCCCGCGAAGCTCACCGGCGGCTCCACCATCGACTGCGGCCAGGCCGGCACCGTGATGCGCTTCATCGCCCCGCTCGCCGGCCTCGCCCAGCACGACGTGCACCTCACGGCCCACGAGACGGCTCTGCACCGCCCCATGGGCGGACTCATCAGCGCACTGCGCGATCTCGGCGTCGACATCGACGACGAGGGCACCTGGGCGCTGCCCTTCACGATCCGCGGCCACGGGCGCATCCGCGGCGGCCGGGTCGAGATCGACGCCTCCGCGTCGAGCCAGTTCGTCTCGGGCCTCCTGCTCGCCGCCCCCCGTTTCGACGTCGGCCTGCACCTGGTCCACACCGGCACGCACCTGCCGAGCCTTCCGCACATCGACATGACGATCGAGGCGCTGAGCCGCCGCGGCATCCGCATCGAGCGACCGGCCACCGGCGAATGGCTCGTGGAGGCCGGGGTGCCCCGCGCCAAGGAGATCGCGATCGAGCCTGATCTCTCCAACGCCGCGCCCTTTCTCGCCGCCGCCCTCGTCACGGGCGGATCCGTCTCCGTCACCGGCTGGCCGGTGCACTCGACGCAGCCGGGCCACCTGCTGCCCGAGATCCTCCAGGCGATGGGCGCCCACGTCGGCCGGCACAGCGGCACGCTGACGGTGCGCGCGGGCTCCGGCATCCGCGGCCTCGATCTCGACCTGTCGGCGGCGAGCGAGCTCACCCCGACTCTCGTCGGACTCGCCGCATTCGCGGACTCCCCCACGACGATCCGCGGCATCGGTCACATCCGCCTTCACGAGACCGATCGGATCGCCGCCCTGATCGGGAACGTCCGTGCTCTCGGCGGTCAGGCCGAAGAACTGCCCGACGGGCTGCGCATCATCCCGAGCGCCCTGCACGGCGGCGTCTGGGCCGCGCATCACGACCACCGCATGGCGACGACCGGAGCGCTCATCGGACTCCGGGTGCCCGGAGTCGAGATCGACGACATCGGCACGACGGCCAAGACGCTCCCCGAGTTCACCGTGCTGTGGGAGCGGATGCTGCGGGGCGACTCCGCGTGAGCTGGCTCTCCGACGACGACGACCTCGAGGACGACTTCGAGGACTACGACGAGAGCAGCATCCGCACGCGTCCCAACCCCAAGGGCAACCGTCCGCGGACCAAGCGCCGGCCGGCGCACGACGACGCGCAGATCGGACGGGTGCTCGGCGTCGACCGCGGCCGCTATTCGGTGCTGATGGGCGAGGACACTCCGGAGGAGCGAGCGATCACCGCCACCAGGGCGCGTGAGCTGCGGCGCACCCCCATCGTCACGGGCGACCGGGCACGCGTCGTCGGCGACACCTCCGGAGACGAGGGGACCCTCGCCAGGATGGTCGGCATCGTCGAGCGCACCTCGCTGCTGCGGCGCAGCGCGGACGACACCGATCAGGTCGAACGGGTGATCGTCGCCAACGCCGACCAGATGCTCGTCGTGGTCGCCGCCGCCGATCCGGAGCCGCGCGCGCGGCTGGTGGACAGATATCTCGTCGCCGCCCTGGATGCCGGCATCCGGCCTCTGCTCGTCGTGACCAAGACCGACCTCGCCGACCCCACGGAGTTCCTCTCGCACTTCGACGGCCTCGACGACCTGCGCGTGTTCACGAGCGCCCAGGAGACCATGCCCGTCGAGGAGATCGGCGCGGCGCTCATCGGACACTCCACCGTGTTCGTCGGCCACTCGGGCGTGGGCAAGTCGACGCTCGTCAACGCTCTCGTGCCGACCGCGGGCCGCGCCACCGGTCATGTGAACCAGGTGACCGGTCGTGGACGGCACACCTCCTCGTCGACCGTGTCGCTGCGCTATCGGACTCCCGAGGGCAGCGGGTGGGTCATCGACACCCCCGGCGTGCGGTCGTTCGGCCTCGGGCACGTCGAGCCCGCGAACATCCTCGCGGCCTTCACCGAGCTCGCGCTGATCGCCGAGAACTGCCCTCGTGGATGCACGCACCTGGCCGATGCGCCGGACTGCGCCCTCATCGAGGCGGCGGACCGCGGAGAGCTGGGAGAGACCGGCCGAGCTCGCCTGGACTCGCTGCAGCGCCTGCTGCAGACGTTCGCCGACAAGGCAGAGCAGACACCGGGACGGTGACGCCGTTCGCGTCCACCGCGTGGACGCGTCATGCCGTCGCCCACCCGGTTGGCCGACGCGACGGCGGGTAGGCTGATCGGGTGACTGTGCGACTGGAACCCGGAACCGCTGCCCCTGACTTCTCCCTCCTCGACCAGGACGGCGAGGCCGTGCGTCTCGCGGACCTCCGTGGAGAGAAGACCGTGCTCTACTTCTACCCTGCCGCGATGACCCCCGGCTGCACGACCCAGGCGTGCGACTTCCGCGACAGCATCTCCTCCCTCCAGTGCGCCGGATACCGCGTCGTCGGCATCTCCCGCGACACCCCGGAGAAGCTCGCGGAGTTCCGTGAGCGCGATGGACTCACCTTCACGCTCCTGAGCGACCCCGACCACGCCGTCCACACCGCCTACGGCGTGTGGGGCGAGAAGATGAACTACGGAAAGGTCATCGAGGGCGTCATCCGCTCGACCTTCGTACTCGACGAGAACGGCACGATCACACTCGCGCTCTACAACGTCAAGGCCACAGGGCACGTCGCCCGGCTGCGCAAGCTCCTCGGCATCGACGCCTGATCGGATGCCGACGGGCGCCCCGGCCCCACGGGCGCGGCGTCAGTCCTCCTGAGGACGCCCGCCCTCGGCGCGCGCGCTGGCGATGAGCAGTGCGAAGCCGATGAGTCCGGGCAGCCCCACCCCGGCGACGAAGGTCCACGAGATCGGCTGCACGGTGAGCGACGCCACCGCGAGGGCGATGGCGAGCACCTGGAACACGACTCCTCCCGAGCGCGCCCAGGAGCGCCCCGCCCGCGCGCCGAAGGCGAACGCGATGAGGGCCACTGCGCCGATCAGCGTGAGGACGATGAGGGCGAGCGCGGTGGGGAGGGATGCCGCGTCCCCCGCGCCGAGACCGACCAGCTCGATCAGGGCGAACACGACGAGCGCGAGCCCCTCGACGGCGAGAACCGCAGCCGCGGCGAGAGCGAGTCCTGGTGCACGCACGATGTCTCCTGGGAATCGAATGAGAAGGAGGAAAACCCTTGATTTCGAAGGTTTCATGTAACAGAATAGACAAAGTCATGTGCTCCCACAGCGGCGTGGGGCGGGCTTCCTGCCCGCATCACAAACAGCGAGCATCCGCCCGCATCTGAACAGGGTAGCCGATCCCCGAATGGCCGCCCGAATCCGAGACGTCGCACTGCGACATCTCTTGAAATCCACACCGAGGAGCCCCCATGGACTGGCGCGACAAAGCCGCCTGCCTGACTGTCGACCCCGAGCTTTTCTTCCCCGTGGGGAACACCGGACCGGCCGTGGACCAGATCGAGAAGGCGAAGACCGTCTGCGCCACCTGCACCGTCACCGAGATCTGCCTGCAGTACGCCCTCGAGACCAGCCAGGACTCGGGCGTCTGGGGAGGCCTCTCCGAAGACGAGCGCCGCGCCCTCAAGCGCCGCGCCGCCCGCGCCCGCCGCGCGTCCTGAGACCGACGACGAAGCGGCCCGAGATCCCCTGGATCTCGGGCCGCTTCGTCGTGTCGCGGACTACTTCGTCAGCCAGCGCAGCGGGATGTCGATGACCACTTCGGTCCCCTCCCCCTCGCTGCCGCGCCACTCGATGGTGCCGCCGAGCTCGCCCTGGATGAGTGTGCGGATGATCTGCGTGCCGAGGCCCTGACCGATCCGCCCCTCCGGAAGCCCGTGTCCCGTGTCTCGGACGGTCACCCGCAGGTTCTCCTCCGTGCGGCTGGCGTCGATCGTCACGATGCCCTCCTGCCCGGCGAGACCGTGCTCGACCGCGTTCGTGACGACCTCGGTCAGCGCGAGCGCGAGCGGAGTGGCGTACTCACTCGGCAGCACTCCGAACCGGCCTGTCGACTGGGTGCGGGCGCGCGTGTTCGGCGCCGAGGCGACCTCGGCGACGAGCTTCAGCACCCGATGGAAGACCTCATCGAAATCGACCTTCTGGGTGAGCCCCTGGGCGAGCGTGTCGTGCACGACGGCGATCGAGTCGACGCGGCGCATGGCCTGGGTCAGCGCGTCCCTCGCCTCGTCCGAATGGGTGCGACGCGCCTGGATGCGCAGCAGAGAGGCGACGGTCTGCAGGTTGTTCTTCACCCGGTGATGGATCTCGCGGATCGTCGCATCCTTGGTGATGAGCTCCTGCTCCTGGTGGCGCAGCTCGGAGACGTCGCGGCACAGCACGATGGCGCCGATGCGGGTGCCGTGGTCCTTGAGCGGGATCGCCCGCAACGACACGGTGACGCCGCGCGCCTCGATGTCGGTGCGCCACGGCGCTCGGCCGGTGACGACCACCGGCAGCGATTCGTCGACCTGACGCGAAGGCGGGACCAGGCGCGTCGTGACCTCCGCGAGCGACTCGCCCTCGAGCTCGTCGTCGAAGCCCATGCGATTGAAGGCCGACAGCGCGTTGGGGCTCGCGAACGTCGTGATGCCGTCGACGTCGATCCTGATGAGCCCGTCGGACGCACGCGGCGCTCCGCGGCGCGGCGACGTGGGCGCGGCGAGGTCGGGGAAGCTCCCGTCGGCGATCATGCGGAACAGATCGTTCGCGCATTCGTCGAACGTGATCTGCTGACGCGAGGGGGTGCGCGCCTCTCCGAGGTTGGTGTGCCTGGTCACGACGCCGATGACGGATGTCGAACGCTCCGCACCCCGGCGGTCGTTCAGGATCGGCACCGCGCGGACGCGGGTCGGCGTCTCCTCGAACCAGTCGGGAGAAGAGGAGTCGACGATCTCCCCCGACTCGAACGCGCCCTGCACCTGGGTGCGCCACTGCGGTCGTACCCGCTCGCCGACGATGTCACGGTAGAACAGGGTGGCCGCGCCGCTCGGACGTGCGTGCGCGACGGCCATGAAGGAGCCGTCCTCCGTCTGGATCCACACGACGATGTCGGCGGAGGCGAGGTCCGCGAGGAGCTGACCGTCGCCGGCGAGGCGGTGAAGCCATTCGACGTCGTTGTCGGTCAGGCGGCCCTGCGCTTGGGCGAGATCACTGAGGGTTGACACCCCCCAAGCCTACTGGGGCCGCGCCTCGTACCCGGCAGGTCAGAGCACAGCGAGGGAGGTGGCTCGCCAGCGGCGATCCACCCCGTCGAGGCGGATGGCCACGGCGCGTGTCCGCCCTGGGCCCGCCACGACCACGACGGCCTCCACGACGCCGTCGACCGGCTCGGCGGTACGGATCGATCGGATGTCGAAGGTCGGGCGCGCAGGCGAAACCCCCCTCGCGCTGCGCGCCCTTGCCGACAGGTTCGCCCTGGCCACCAGGCTCCGGAATGCGTCTTCGCTGAACCAGCGGGCGAGCTGATCGACCTCTCTGACCCCGGCGAGGACCTCGAGGACGCCCTGGGTGAGACTGCGCAGCAGCGGAACGGGGTCCGGCAGCTCGGCGCGGGGCGTCGGCTGCGGTGCGAAGTACTCGTGAAGCGTCATCGTCGTGCTCTCGATCGGGGAAAGACTGCGGCAAGTAGAGCACGGGGGCCGTGGCCTGCAGCTCATGCCTCATGATGAATGTGGATAACTCGTACGCACTTCTGACGGGTCCTTTAGTCTCGGTCAGATGCACTGGGACAGACTGTTCGACGACCTCGAAGGCCAGCTCGCCGCGGAGTGGGAGGCGGAGCGGGCGACGCTCGATGCGGAGTCGGAACGGCTGCGGATCTCCCGCCTCGATCTGCGCAGCCGGCTGCGGCTGCTGTGCGCGGAAGGGACCGCGGTGACCCTGGACCTCCCCGGCATCGGCCGATGCGGTCTGCTGCTGCGCTCGCTGGGAGCGGATTGGACCGCGGCGACCGTCACGGCCGCCGACGGCGCGTCTGCAGCAGCGACGGTGCGGATCGTTCCCCTGCATGCGATCCGCGGGCTCGCCACGGACCACGGTTCGCTGCTCGGAAGCCTCGACGACTCGGCCGCGCAGGAGCGATCGATGCGAGAGCGGATGACCCTGGGCTTCATCCTCCGCGATCTCGCCCGTCGTCGTGTGCCCGTGCACCTCACGACGATCGACGGCGAGCGGCTGCACGGCACCGTGGATCGAGCCGGCTCAGACCATCTCGATCTCGCCGTGCATGATCGCGGGGCCGCCAGACGAGCGAGCGCCGTGCACGGATTCCGCATCGTGCCCTTCACGGCGCTCTCCGCCGTGGACCTCTCAGGTGATCAGCTGCCCTGAGCGGACGACGTCCCCCAGACCTCAGGGAAGCTCGCTTCGTTCGACTGACGCCACAGGGCCATGCGCCTGGCCTCCTCCGACTGCTCGGCGAGATACTCGGCGAGGCTCGGCTCCTCGACGCGCCAGCGCGCGGGCGAGCCCAGCTGCGACCCCCGCAGTCTCCCCGCGTAGATCAGCGCGACCACCTCATCGACCTCGATGCTCAACAGCTCCGCCACCTGGGCGGGCGCCAGGAAGCGCGGCGCGGGAGCATCGGAGTCGACCATGCGTCCATTCTCCACCGGACCGAGGAGGAACCTCCCCTCGACATCGACCTGTGGAGAACTTTCGAGGCTCTCGTCCGGATTCTGTGACCATATGGCCATGACATCCCTGACACGATCCCGCCGCGCCTTCTGGGGCGACGTGCGTTTCCTGATCGGCATAGCGCTCGTCGTGATCTCCATCGCGGGGGTCTGGGCGATCGTGTCCTCATCCGGGCGCACGACACCGGTGCTCCAGGCCCATCGCACCATCGTCGAGGGCGAGGCGCTGTCCTCCGCGGACTTCCGGGCGGTGGACGTGAGTCTGGGAGCCCTCACCGATGACTACCTCGCACCACAGGACCTGAAGGCCGGCGAGGTGGCGGCACGGACACTCGCCGAGGGAGAGCTCGTCCCCGCCACCGCGATCGCCACGGCCGAGAGCAGCCGACGCACGACGATCGTGGTCGAGAGCGGCACCGGCATCCCCGAAGACGTCTCGACCGGAACCCCCGTCGACCTCTGGCAGGCGCCTCCGCTGCCTGACGGCCGGGGTTTCGACGTCCCGCGCATCCTCGTCTCCGACGTCGTCATCGGCACGGTCGTCGAGGCGGAGGGGATGCTGGCCTCAGACACGGCGATGGTGGAGGTCGTCATCGATCGCGCCGACGTGGCCGACGTCCTCGCCGCGATCACGGGCGGCGCGGCGTTGTCCGTCGTACCCATCGGAGCGACGCCGTGAGCACGGTCGTCGTCGCGATCGCCGAGCCCAGGGCGAGCATCCTCGCGGCCGAGCTCGAGCTCGAGGGCGTGCGTGTCGCCGCGGTGACCGAGCCGGGGGCGATCCTGCCCCTGCCCGATGGCGTCATCGCCGTGATCGCTCCCGGCACGCGGGCGGTGCTCAGTCCTGCTCTCATCGCCGCATGCGACCGGGCCGGAGTGCGCATCATCCCCGTGGGAGACGGCGACGATCGTGTTCTCTCCCGTTACGGTCTGCCACCCGCGCTCCCGGCGGCCTCCGCCGGCTGGGAGATCGCCGAAGCACTCGCCGCCGATGCTCCGGAGGTCGTTCCGCGCCCCGCAGAACGTCCGCGTCGAGTCATCACGATCTGGGGTCCTGCCGGGGCGCCCGGTCGCTCGACCCTGGCGGTGCAGCTCGCCGTCGAGATCTCGCGCACGGGGCGCCGCACCGCCCTCATCGACGCCGACACCGTCGCGCCGTCGATCGCACTCCTGCTCGGGCTCGGCGACGATGCTCCCGGCATCGCCGCCGCATGTCGCCGTGCGGAGCTCGGAGCCCTCGACGGCGCCGAGCTGACCAGACTGTGCAGCATCGTCGAGACGAGCGGCGGGGAGATCGACGTCCTGTCCGGCATCAACCGCCCCAGCCGATGGCCGGAGCTCTCCGCTGCGCGCCTTCGAGCGGCGCTGCAGGCATGCCGCGGTTGGGCCGACGAGACGATCGTCGACGTGGCCGCCGCCTTCGACGCCGATGAGGAGGCGACCTACGACCTCGTCGGGCCGCGTCGCCACGCCGCCACCATGGCCGCGCTCCAGGAGGCCGATGCGATCGTCGCCGTCGCCGCGGCCGACCCGCTCGGAATCAGCCGCTTCCTGCGAGAGCATGCCGAGCTGCGTCGACTCACGTCGCCCACGCCCGTCACGGTCGTCGTCAACCAGGTGCGCCCCGGCCCTCTGGGCATCGATGCTCGCGGACAGATCCGGCGCACGCTCGATCGCTTCGCCGGTATCACCGACGTCTCGTTCCTGCCGTTCGATCGGCGCTCCACCGACGCCGCGCTGCTCCACGCGGGGCCCGTCGCCGACGTCGTCCCCCGTTCGACGCTCGTCGCCGCTGTCCGCCGCCTCGCGACGTCGCTCTCCCCGTCAGCGGCGACTACTGCCGATAGCTCGAGAGGAAGTTCCCCAGCCGCTCGACCGCTTCGGCGAGCACGCGCGGCTCGGGAAGCGTGACCACCCTGAGGTGATCGGGCGTCGGCCAGTTGAAGCCCGTCCCCTGCACGAGCAGGATGTGCTCCGAGACCAGCAGATCGTAGATGAGCTTGGCGTCGTCGCGGATCTCGTGCACGTTCGGATCGAGTCGAGGGAAGGCGTAGAGGGCACCCTGAGGCTTCACGCAGGAGACCCCGGGGATCGACTCCAGCCCCTCCCACGCGACGTCGCGCTGCTCGTGCAGGCGCCCGGTCGGCGCGATCAGCGCGTCGATCGACTGCACTCCGGAGAGCGCCGCCTGCACCGCGTACTGCGAGGGGACGTTGGGGCACAGCCGCGTGGAGGCGAGGAGGGTGATGCCCTCGATGAACCCCTTGGCATGCGACTTCGGTCCGGTGATCACCATCCACCCCGAGCGATAGCCGGCCACGCGGTACGTCTTGGACAGCCCGTTGAAGGTGAGGCAGAGAAGATCCGGCGCGAGCGTGGCCGTGGGGATGTGCACGGCGTCGTCGAACAGGATGCGGTCGTAGATCTCGTCCGACAGCAGCAGCAGTTCGTGCTCGCGCGCGATCTGCACCATTCCCTCGAGGATCTCCTTCGAGTACACGACGCCGGTCGGGTTGTTCGGATTGATGATGACCAGCGCCTTGGTCTGCGGCGTGATCTTCGAGCGGATGTCCTCGAGCGACGGCTGCCACTCGTCGTCCTCGTCGCACAGATAGTGCACCGGGGTGCCGCCGGCCAGGCTGGTCATCGCGGTCCACAGCGGGTAGTCCGGGGCCGGGATCAGCACCTCGTCGCCCTCGTCGAGGAGAGCCTGCATGGTCATGGTGATGAGTTCGGAGACCCCGTTGCCGAGGTAGACGTCATCCGGATCGAAACGCGGGAAGCCCTCGATCTCCTCGTAACGGCTGACGACCGCACGACGGGCGGAGACGATGCCCTTGCTGTCGCTGTAGCCGTGGGCGGTGGGAAGCGCGGCGAGCATGTCGCGGACGATCTGGTGCGGAGCCTCGAACCCGAAGATCGCGGGGTTGCCCGTGTTGAGCTTGAGGACCCGATGGCCCTCCGCCTCGAGCCGCGCCGCCTCGACGAGGGCGTTTCCGCGGATCTCGTACAGGACGTTCTTGAGCTTCGACGACTGGTCGAAGTGGCGCGATGGTGTCATCGCCCAAGCCTAGCGCCGCTTCGAGACCTCCTCGTCACGCTCGCGAGGCCGCGCTGCGCAGCGCGGCCTCATGCGCCTCTCGCTCGCGTCGGCTGGTGTCGATGTGAGCGAGAGCCAGTGCGCTCGCCCGCTCGCCGTCCCGGGCACTGATCGCCTGGAACAGAGCCTCGTGCTCGTCGGTGACGTGCACGAGGTCGTCGTGCTGGGAGAGTCCCCAGCGCAGCCTGCTGCGCATGCTCCGCATCAGGTCCTGCAGCAGGCGGTTCTCGGCCAGCGCGGTGACGACCTCGTGGAAGTCCGCGGCGGCGCGCCGCGACGTGACCCGATCCTCGATGACGGCGCTGCTCTTCTCCGCCTCGAGCGCCCTCCGCAGCTCCTCGAGTCCGTCTCGGCGATGGCGCTCCGCGGCGAGACGGAAGGCCAGCGGTTCGAGCACCGCACGCACCTCGTCGAGATCCGTCATGTCGGCGGAGGTGAACTCGCGAACCACCGCCCAGGTACGGGGCCGCAGGATGACGAGCCCCTCCCCCTCGAGCACCTTCAGAGCATCGCGGACAGGAACGCGGCTCACGCCGAACTCCGCAGCGAGGTCGCGCTCGATGAGCCTGCTTCCCGGTTCGCGCACGCCGTCGAGGATGGCTCCGCGGATCCAGTCCGCGACTCTGGTCGATTCGAGGACCCGCTCTTCTGCAGTGCTCACCCCGTCATTCTTCCACCGGGTTCCGCCGAGACCCGATCAGCGGTGCGCGGGTCCTCCACTCGACGTCGCCGGCTCTGACGATGCCCTCGTCGAGCCTCGCAGCGGCCCCAGCGCGGATCCCCCGCGCCCTCCCACGACGAAGGGGCCGATCCGTGCGGATCGACCCCTTCGTCTTCGTGGGCTACTTCTTCTTCTTGCCCTGCGCCCTGCGCTGCTCGCGGTTGCCCGCGGCCGGCGCCGGGGCGGCGGCATCCGTCTTCTGGCCGAAGGCGCCGCGCGGGGCCTCGGCCTCCGCCTCGGGCTGCTCCGCCGCTGCGCGTGCGGCCGCGGCCTGGCGGAGACGCTCGGTCGCAGCCTGCTGGACCTGCCCTCGATCGTTGCGCACCTCGACCTCGCCGGCGTCGTTCGCCGCGGAGTACTCGAGTCGCTGCTCGCCGCCGCCCTCGGAGAGACCCTTGGCCTCGACCTCTGCGGTCTCGGCGTCTCCCGCGCGACGGACCTCGACCTCGAGGTTGTAGAGGTAGCCGACCGACTCCTCCTTGATCTGCCCCATCATGGACTGGAACATCGCGTAGCCCTCGCGCTGATACTCGATCAGCGGGTCGCGCTGCGCCATCGCCCTGAGGCCGATGCCGTCCTTGAGGTAGTCCATCTCGTAGAGGTGGTCGCGCCAGCGGCGGTCGAGCACCTGCAGCACGACGCGGCGCTCGAGCTCGCGGGTCGCCGCCTCGCCGAGGGATTCCTCCCGCTTCTCGTAGGCGATCGTCGCGTCGGACAGCAGCTCACGGGTGAGGCCGTCTGCGGAGATGCCGCCCTTGCGGCCCTGGGCTTCGGCGACGACCTCGTCGATCGTCACGCCCACCGGGTAGAGCGTCTTCAGCTCGGTCCAGAGCGCGTCGAAGTCCCAGCTCTCGTTGTGGCCCTCGCCGGTGTGGTCGTTCACGACTCCGGTGATCGCGTCCTCGATGAAGTGCTGCACGCGGTCGGCGATGTCATCGCCCTGCAGGATGTGGCGGCGGTCGGCGTAGATCGCCTCGCGCTGACGGTTGAGCACGTCGTCGTACTTGAGGACGTTCTTGCGCATCTCGGCGTTGCGCGCCTCGACCTGCGACTGCGCGCTGCGGATCGCACGCGACACCAGGCCGGACTCGATCGGCACGTCGTCGGGGAAGTTGGTGCGGTTGAGGATCGCCTCCGCCGCCCCCGACTGGAACAGGCGCATGAGGTCGTCGGTGAGGCTCAGGTAGAAGCGGCTCTCACCGGGGTCGCCCTGACGACCCGAGCGGCCTCGGAGCTGGTTGTCGATCCGTCGCGACTCGTGACGCTCGGTGCCGAGGACGTAGAGCCCGCCGGCCTCGATGACCTTCTCGGCCTCCTCGGCGACGACGGACTTGGTCGCGGCGTACGCCTCGTCCCAGGCGACCTCGTACTCCTCGGGGGTCTCGACCGGGTCGAGCCCCTTGGACTTGAGCTCCTGCACGGCGAGGAACTCCGCGTTGCCGCCGAGCATGATGTCGGTACCGCGACCGGCCATGTTCGTGGCGACGGTGACGGCGCCCAGACGACCGGCGCGGGCGACGATCTCGGCCTCGCGAGCGTGGTTCTTCGCGTTGAGGACCTCGTGCTTGACGCCCTTCTTGGCGAGCAGGCGGGAGAGGTACTCGCTCTTCTCGACGCTCACCGTGCCGACCAGCACCGGCTGACCGCTGGCATGGCGCTCGGCGATGTCCTCGACGACCTGCGCGAACTTCGCGGTCTCGTTCTTGTAGACGAGATCGGCCTGGTCCTTGCGGATCATCGGCCTGTTGGTCGGGATCGGGATGACGCCGAGCTTGTAGGTGGACATGAACTCCGCCGCCTCGGTCTCGGCGGTACCGGTCATGCCTGCGAGCTTGTCGTAGAGGCGGAAGTAGTTCTGCAGCGTCACCGTGGCGAGGGTCTGGTTCTCCGCCTTGACGGGGACGCCCTCCTTGGCCTCGATGGCCTGGTGGATGCCCTCGTTGTAACGGCGTCCGACCAGGATGCGGCCGGTGTGCTCGTCGACGATCATGACCTCGTCGTTCATGACGACGTAGTCGGTGTCCTTCTTGAACAGGGCGAGCGCCTTGATCGAGTTGTTCAGGAACGAGATCAGCGGGGTGTTCGCGGACTCGTACAGGTTGTCGATGCCGAGGTAGTCCTCGACCTTCTCGATGCCGGGCTCCAGGACGCCGACGGTGCGCTTCTTCTCGTCGACCTCGTAGTCCTCGCCGACCTCGAGGGTCCGGGCGATCTTCGCGAACTCGGCGAACCAGCGGTTCGCCTCTCCCGACGACGGACCGGAGATGATCAGCGGCGTGCGCGCCTCGTCGATGAGGATCGAGTCGACCTCGTCGACGATCGCGAAGTAGTGCTCGCGCTGCACGAGGTCTTCCTTGCGCCACGCCATGTTGTCGCGCAGGTAGTCGAAGCCGAACTCGTTGTTCGTGCCGTAGGTGATGTCGGCGGCGTACTGCTCACGGCGAACGGCGGGCGTCTGCCCGGAGACGATGATGCCCGTCGTCATCCCGAGCGCGCGGTACACGCGGCCCATGAGCTCGGCCTGGTAGGAGGCGAGGAAGTCGTTGACCGTGATGACGTGCACGCCCTCGCCGGCGATCGCGTTCAGGTAGGCGGGGAACGTGGCGACGAGGGTCTTGCCCTCACCGGTCTTCATCTCGGCGATGTTGCCGAGGTGGAGGGCCGCGCCGCCCATGATCTGCACGTCGTACGCGCGCATGCCGAGTGTGCGCTTGGCCGCCTCGCGGACAGCGGCGAACGCCTCGGGCATGAGCTGGTCGAGTGTCTCGCCTGCCGCGTACCGCTCGCGCAGCACGGTCGTCTCGTCGCGCAGCTCGTCATCGGTGAGCTTGGAGATGTCCTCTTCCAGCGCATTCACCGCCTTGACGACCTGGTTCAGACGACGGATGACCCGCCCTTCACCGGCGCGCAGCAGCTTCTCAAGAGGATTGGCCACGGATGTCATCTCCCTGTCAGTGGGTGAACAGCCCGCTCGCCGCACGGCGAACAGCAGGCATACGTGCTCATGTTACCGGTCTGTGACCTGCAGATCGTCTGCACGCCGTCTCAGCGGCCCGTGCGGTACCCCGGATGCACGTCGCGATCGACCCCGTGGGCCTCGGCGAGCTTGCCCAGGAGCTCCGCGAGCGTCGTGCGCTCCTGCTCCGTCAGCACCTCGATCGTCGCCGCTTCGTGCGCCGCACCGACCGTGCGCATCTCGGCGAGCACCTCTCGCCCTCGGGCGTCCAGCTCGAGCCGCTGGACCCGCCGATCGGACTGGCTGCGCACCCTCCGCACGAGCCCCTTCTCCTGCAGGGAGTCGATCAGCGCCACCACACGGCTCGGAACGACGCCGAGCTGGCCGGCGAGCTCCTGCTGACTGAGCCCGTCCGACTGCGCGATGAGGCGCAGGATGCCGAGATCGCTCGGCTGCACGCCCAGCGGCGCCACCCGCTCGGCGAATCGCTGGCCGACGGCGGATCCCACCTGGGAGAGCAGGAACGCGATGCGTCGGAATGGCGGGGTGGAGGGTGCGGGCATGTCGACAGTTTATCCACCCACAGTAATCATTCTGTGCTATGAATGATTCATGACTACGACTGAACCATCGACGGCATCCAGCCGTCGCCAGCCCGGCCCGCCTCTCGCACCGATCGCCATCGTCACCATGGCGCTGTTCATGATGTCCCTCACGATCCCGCTGCTCCTCGCGGGCACGACCTACCCCTCCCCGTTCGGCGAGGATCGGGCGATCCTGGACTACTTCCGCCAGAACACCGCCGCCACGACCATCACCGCCCTCCTGCAGTTCGCCGCCGCCCTGCCCCTCGCCATCTACGCCGCCGTCTCGACGACACGGTTGAACCGTCTCGGCATCCGCGCGCCGGGGGTCTCGATCGCCTTCGCCGGCGGCATCCTCTCCTCCGCAGCCATGACGATCTCGGCGTTCGCATCCTGGGGCCTCACACGACCGGCGACCCTCGCGGACGACGCGCTCGTGCGCACGCTCCACGACCTCGCGTTCATCTCCGGCGGGCCAGGCGCCGTCGTCCCTCTTGGTCTTCTCGTGGCAGGCATCGCCGTTCCGGGGCTGCTCGCAGGACTGCTCCCCCGCTGGCTCGCGATCACCGGTCTCGTCCTCGCGGGGATCGCCGTCCTCGGCACGCTCGCCGTCGCCGTGCCCGCACTCGCCGTGCTCCTGCCCATCGCGAGGTTCCCCTCGATGGTGTGGTTGATCATCGCCGCGCTCCGACTCCCGAAGGACCGCGCACCACGGAACCGCACGCCCTGAGGACGTGGGGGTTCCCCTGCATACCCGGTATCCATATACTCGGTATGCCCGCTTCACGCTCAGGGAGGTCCCCCATGTCGGTTCGTCAGAGCCTGCTCGCCATCCTCGATCAGGGCGCCTGCTACGGCTACCAGCTGCGCCATGAGTTCGATCGTCGCACCGGGTCGACCTGGCCGCTGAACGTCGGTCAGATCTACAACACCCTGGAGAGGCTCGAACGCGACGGCCTCGTCGAACGCGGCGACGCCGACGAGCAGGGGCACATCTACTGGCAGATCACCGAGGCGGGCTCGGCGGAGGTCGCCGACTGGTTGTCCTCCCCTGTCGTGCGCGCACAGGCCACGAGGGACGAGCTCGCGATCAAGCTGGCCGTGGCGGCGACCCTGCCCGGGGTCGACGTCGCCGGCGTGATCCAGACCCAGCGCACCGCGTCGCTCACGCAGCTGCAGACTCTGCAGCGCGCGAAGTACGCCGGCGGCGACCCCGAGGGGCCGGAGGAGCTGTCCTGGGCTCTCGTCATCGACTCGATGATCTTCGCGGCAGAGGCGGAGGTGCGCTGGTTGGACCACACCGAGCAGCGGCTCGCGCTGCACCCGCGGCACACCATGGGACTCGAGCTCACCGCTGATCGGCCCAAGCGAGGCCGTCCGGCGAAGACGGATGCCGCACTCGCCGGCGCCGAGCAGAGCTGATGACCGAGACGGTGCTCCGACTCGTCGGAGTGACCCAGCAGTACGGACAGGGAGCGACCGCGGTGTCGGCCCTGTCCGGCGTCGATCTCGACGTATCCCGCGGCGAGCTCGTCGCGGTCATGGGCGCCTCCGGATCGGGGAAGTCGACTCTTCTCTCGATTGCAGGGGGCCTGGCGAAGCCGACGACCGGAGAGGTCATCATCGAGGGTGCGTACCTCAGCGAGCAGTCGCCGAAGGAGCTCGCGCAGCTCCGTCGCCGGTCGCTCGGCTTCGTCTTCCAGGACTTCAACCTCATCCCCACCCTCTCCGCGATCGAGAACGTGACTCTTCCGCTCGAGCTCGACGGGTTCCGCAACGGCGTGGCCAGGCGGGCCGCGGAGGAGGCGCTGCTCTCCGTGGGCCTCGCCGACAGGATCGACGCCTATCCCGACGACCTCTCCGGAGGTCAGCAGCAGCGGGTCGCGATCGCCAGGGCCGTCGTCGGAGGACGCAGGCTGATCCTCGCCGACGAGCCCACCGGCGCCCTCGACTCGGTCACCGGCGAGCTGGTGCTGAGGATGCTGCGGGAGAGGATCGACGCCGGTGCCGCCGGCATCCTCGTGACCCACGAGGCCCGCCACGCGGCGTTCGCCGACAGGATCGTGTTCCTCCGCGACGGACGCATCGTGGACGAGACCAGACGCCAGGGCGCGGAGGTCCTGCTCGCGGGCAGCGGGAGATGACCCGCGGCGGATCCGGTGCGCGCTGGCGCGTGGCCGCGCGACTGGCCCGGCGTCAGGTGCGCAGGGCGATGCTGTCGAGCATCCTCATCGGGGTGCTCATCATGCTGCCGATCGCCGCGATGACCGCGTACGCGATCATCGCGGCCAGCACGATCGCCACCCCACAGGAGCGCGTCACCAGCGAGCTGGGGCGCGCCGAGGCCTGGATCGCGGTGAAGGGGCTCCCCGGCGACGGCTTCTGGCAGTCGCCGACGCAGCCGGACTGGACCGGCTACTCGTCGGATCTCGTCGACGCCCCGTCCGGTACCGCCGTCGCCGACCCGATGGCTCTCCTGCCGGAGGGAACCGCCGCCATCCCCCTCGTCGAGGGCACGGTGCGCGTCGTCACCCCCGACGGCGTGACCGGGATGCCCGCCTGGTCCGGGGAGTCCTGGGATCCGCGACTGTCGGGGCGGTTCGACCTCATCGACGGACGGAGGCCGAACGACGCCCGGGAGGCTCTTGCGACACCCGCGACGATGACGCGGCTGCAGATTTCCGTCGGAGATGCCGTCACCCTCGCCGAGAGCGGATCGAGGTTCACGGTCGTCGGGACGATGAGCGCCGCTCCTCTCGCAGACGATGTCCCCGCTCTCTTCCTCCCGTCGTCCGACGCTCTCGCCGGAGAGAAGCGCTGGTACCTTCCCGAGCACGAACTGGGCTGGAGCGACGTCACGTCCTTGAACGAGCAGGGGATCGTCGCGTTCTCCCGCACGGTGGTTCTGGACCCGCCCGACCTCCGCGGCACGGACGCGGAGCTCCCCTACGACGAGTACTGGTCTGCGCGGTACTCGATGCTCATCATCCTCTCCGCCGCCGGGGTGTTCGCCGCCTACGTGGTGGTCATGCTCGCGGGTGCCGCGTTCGCCGTGTCCGCCCGGCGCCAGCAGCATGCGCTCGCGGTCGCGGCGAGCGTCGGCGCCTCGTCGGGCGACCTGCGCAGGATCGTGGTCCTGCAGGGCACGATGCTCGGGTCGATCGGGGGCGTCGTCGGGGCGGTCATCGGCGTCGGCGCCGCCGCCCTGATCCTGCGGATGCTCGACGACGGATCAGCGACCGCGTTCCCCGGGTTCCACCTCCCCTGGGAGTTCCTCCTCGCGATCCTCGTGTTCGCCGTCATCGTGGGAACGGTGTCTGCCGCGACTCCTGCGCACACCGTGGCGCGCTCCGACGTCCTGGGCGCGCTGCGCGGCTCGCGCCGCCCTCAGACGCCCCGAGCATCCCGACCGGTGCTCGGGTCCGCGCTCATGCTCCTCGGCGTCGCCGTCACGATCGGCTCGGCTCTCGCGGTCGTCGCGGTGACCTCCTCGGACCTCCCGTGGGACTCGCCGCTGCGCACGATCCCGCCGGTCGGCATCGTGGTCGGCCCGATCGTCGCGCAGATCGGCATCCTGCTCTCCGGGCGCTGGCTGCTCTGGATCACCGCACGCGCGATGTCCCGGATCGGGCTGGCCGCCCGTCTCGCCGCGCGGGACGCCTCGACGAACGCCTCGCGCACCGTTCCGGCGTTCGCTGCCATCGCCGCTACCGTCTTCATCGGCGTCTTCGCGCTCGGCGCGTACTCGATGCAGAATGCGCAGTCCGCACGGAACTGGTTCTACCAGGCGCCCGTCGGGAGCATGTCCGTCGCCTTCCAGCCTTCGGACACGGCCGGTCCCTTCGCGCTCACCACGGAGCAGGCCGCCGATGCCGAGACGGCGGCCAGAGAGCTCGCGCACGCGGCGAGCGCCACCGGCATCGCGACCATCGGCGCCCAGGTGCCCGTCTGGATCTACCCGTCAGCCGACGAGGTCCCCGACGACGTCGTCTCGGCGATCGCCCTGCTGCCCGACGAGCATCTCATCGACCCCACGGAACAGGACTCCTACACGTCTCGCGGACAGGATCCGTCGAACCCGCTCTCGGTGATCGCGCCGGAGGAGATCGAGACGGCTCTCGGTGTCCGACTGACCCCGCAGCAGCTGCGGGACTACCGCGACGGCGCCGCGCTCTCCGCCGATCCGCGCTTCGTCACCGACGGGTCCGTCGAGCTCGCCGCGTGGACGGGTGCGCAGGCGTACGAGGGAGGGATGCCGGACAACATCTGGATCTCCGCGGAATCCGTCGATCACGCCCCTGTCTGGCAGAAGACGATCCCGGCGATCTCGGTGCCGCTCCCCCTTCAGCCGACCCTGATCGCGATCGCACCCGACACCGCGGCGTCGCTCGGCATCGCCTGGCAGCCGCGATCTCTCGTCGCGTCCTTCGACTCGCCGCCGTCGGCCGAGACCCGCGACCGCATCATGTCGGAGGCGGACACGCTCAGCACCTCCTCCTGGGCGCTCACCGCCGGATGGGAGCAGGGTCCCCCCGACGATGCGATGTGGATGGCGCCGATCATCGCCGCCGTCGCGACGCTGGTCCTCGGCGCCAGCGCGGTGGCGCTCAGCCTCGCGCGGGTCGAACGCCGGCCCGATGACGCCACGCTCTCCGCTGTGGGAGGGACGGCGGGTCTGCGCCGCCGCATCGGATTCTGGCAGGGCCTGATCATCGCCGGGTTCGGCACGATCGCCGGAGCGGCGGCCGGGGTGCTCCCGCCGATCGGGTTCGCCATCCAGTCGCGCGGCGACCTTCTCCTGGCTGATGCGCCCTGGACCGTGCTCGCGCTCTTCGTGCTCGCTCTGCCGGTGAGCATCGCGCTGGTGAGCTGGCTCGTGCCTCCCCGCAGACCCGAGCTGATCCGACGAACCGCGATCGCCTGACACGCTGTGAGCGAACCGGCGCGCTCTCAGGCGGATGCACAGCCTGCGCATTCGCACGGATTACTAGGATCGGATCATGGCTGGAATTTGGGGCAGACGCAAGCGCGAGCAGGAAGAGCTGGCGGCTCAGGACGCCGATCTCGCACGGCGGGCGGAACAGGCACTGGTCGCGACAGACGAGCGGATCCGTTCGACCTCCGATGAGCTGTCGTTCGCGGAGGCAGAGCTCGGCGAGTCGCTGACCGCCGACCTCAAGGCGGCGCTGACAGCCGTGCGCACCCACCTGCGCGAGGCGTTCCAGCTGCACCAGCTCAACCACGACGAGATCCCGGACACGCCGGAGGAGCTGCGCACACGCAACGCGCGCATCGCACAGCTGTGCGACTGGGCCCAGGATCTCCTCGACGAGAAGACCTCCGTGCTGGCGGAGTCGATCGCCAAGGTGCGGCGAGCTCCCGAGGTGATCGCGCAGGTGCGCGCGGATGCCGCCGCCCTCAGCGCCCGCATCCCGCAGACGAACGACACGGTCAACCGCCTGAACTCCCGGTACGCCGATTCGGCGATGAACCAGATCACCGCGAGCGCGGCCGAGGCGGAGCAGCTCATCGCGTTCGCCACCCACGGCGCCGATGTGTCGGAGCGACGCCGCGCGTCGAAGCAGAACGAAGAGGCCAACCTCGCGCTGGAGACGGCGACCGAGGCCACCCGGCGCGCGTCCGCACTGCTCGACGCGGTCGAGGACTTCGAGATCGAGGCCCTTCGCGCCGAGTCGACGCTGGCCGAGGTCGTCGCCGATTCCCGATCTGACCTCATCGCAGCGCGTACGGCCCCTCAGGTCCCCGCGGTGGCCTCCGCCGTCACCGCGCTTCAGAAGGCCCTGGACGCGCTCACCCCCGCCGGCACCCCCGGCGACCCGTTCGGCGAGCTCTCCCAGCTCCGCGCCGCCAACACGGCGCTCGACGAGGCCATCGCCAAGGCACGGTACCGCGCGGAGAACCCTCTCCCCAGCATCCAGCAGGTGCAGCACGCCATCGATGACGCCGATCGTCAGCTCGGCGTCGCCCGCGGTCTCATCTCCGGACACCGCGGCTGGATCGGCGCGGACGCACGCACACGGCTCGCCGAAGCCGAGCGTCTGCGCGTCGATCTCTCCGACCTGCTTCCCGCCGAAGAGACGCGCGAGGAGGCGCTCACCGGCGCTCGCCGCGTGGCTCACCTGGCGTCAGAGGCGCTGCAGCTCGCTCAGCGCGACATCGACTCCTCACGCCCGCAGGATCAGGGCTGGGGCGGCGGCGGATGGGGCGGTGGACCCCGCGGCGGCAGTCGGGGCGGCGGCGGCGACATCGCCTCCGGCATCCTCGGCGGACTCGTGATCGGCAGCATCCTCGACGGGATCTTCGACTGACACGGCGACGCGTCTTCTCACGCCGAAAGGCCCGGCCCCTGTGGAGGGACCGGGCCTTTCGCATTTCCTCTCAGGAGGCGAGTGCCTCGGACGGCGGCGCCTGGGTGCTCAGCGCGATGACGCCGTAGTCCCATCCCTTGCGGCGATACACGACGCTCGGGTGGTCGGTGCGCACATCGACGAACAGGAAGAAGTCGTGTCCGACCAGCTCCATGCGGTCAACCGCCTCCTCCACCGTCATCCATTCGGCGTCGAAGCTCTTGGTGCGGATGACGACGGGCGAGTAGGCGTCTTCTTCCTCGCTCTGCACCGGGACGCTCCCGGTGGCGACGGCGTGCAGGACGTCGACGGATGCCGGCTGCACGTCGATTCCCTCCAGGGCTCCGCTGCCCTTCTCGAAGTGCGCGCCTCGTGGGTGCTGGCGCCCGTCGACCCTCTTCTCCTTCGCCCGACGCAGCTGCTCGGACATCTTGTCGACCGCGAGGTCGAGGGCGACGAACTTGTCGCCGTCCGTGGCCTCGGCACGGACCACGGGTCCCTTGCCGACCAGCGTCAGCTCGACGGTCTCGTCAGGTACGTGCCCGTTCCGATACACACGGTGGGTGACCTTCACGTCCAGCCGCTGCGCTCGGGACGCGAGCATCTGGATCCTGGCGATCTTCTCTTCGACAACGGTTCGGAAGCGATCGGTGATACCCACTCCGACGCCAACGATGCTTGTTTCCATTGCTGCCTCCTTGTCCCGGTCCACCCGGCCAAGGGCGGACCGTGGTCGCCTTGTTCTGCCCAACCGTAGTCCGCTCGTCGGCCGTTGTCACCACTCAATTGCTCCGTGTCGTCGGTGCGTCTCCTCTGAGCCCGCTGTGACGCGCCGTCGCCGCGAGCGCCACGGCCGCGACGACCTCGAATCCCGCCTGACCGAGCACTCTCGCGGCCTCGTCGAACGTCGCCCCCGTCGTGACGACGTCGTCGACCAGCACGACGCGTGCGCCCTCACCCCGCCGCCGAGCGCGCATGCTCCCCCGCACGTTCTGCGCGCGCTCCGCCCTCCCCAGCCCGCGCTGGTCGGCGCGTGCACCAGAGTGCCCCAGCAGGCGCCACGGAGCGACACCGGCACGCGCGAGGAGCATGTCGGGCACCCGGTACCCCCGACGGCGGAAGGCCGCGCGTGAGGTCGGGATCGGCGACGCACGGATGCCATCGTCGAGCTCATCGAGGAGAGCGCCCGACAGCGTGGTGCCGAGTGGGCGCGCGAGCACCGTTGCGCCCTCTCCCTTCAGGCTGCGAATGCAGCGCGCCGCCACCCCCTCGAACGGCAACGCCGCGCGTACTCGGAGCCCGCCCGGGGTCCGGAGCTCGCGCGGAGCGGGCGTCAGCGCGCCGCGGCAACCCTCGCAGAGGAAGACGCCCGGCAGATCGCAGCCGGCGCACGAGGCGGCGAGCAGGAACGCCCCGATCTCGGCGCCGATCGCGCGCCAGTGTGGAGGATGCATCCACCGATCATGCCGTCCTTCGGCACGGAGACGACGTGAGAGCGGTCGTGGTCACCGGGATCGGTGGAGACTCTCCCTCCGGCTTCACACTGGGGAGGAGAGGTCTCTCAGCGCCCTGCGCGCGTTGCGAGCAGCAGGATGCCCTTGGTCGACTCCCGCCAGGCGGACCCGCTGCGCGCGAAGAGCGAGCCGCTCGAGGCGAGCACCCGCATACCCGATGAACTCTTCGCGCCCGCGATCGACGCCGCCCCGGCCGGCGCGGTCTCCAAGGTCCCCGGGCCTCCGACGATCTGCGTCAGGATCTTGGGCCCATCCACTTCCGTCAGGATGCCGAGGCGATCGGAACCGAGCCACACCACGTCGTTCGCGGGTCCGTCGAGCCGAGCGACCTGCAGGGCGTCGCCGAGACTCGTCGGCATGCCGTTGCCGTCCCGCACCACCGCGGAGACGACGACCCACCGCTCCCCGCCGACCACCACGATCGCGGCCACGCGAGCTCCATCGGAGGAGACCCGGATCGCCGACACCTCGGACGCGCCCGGCCAGGCATCGGCGACATCATGACGCACGACATCGTCGCCCACCGCGAACAGTTGTCCCGGCGCGCTCGCCGGCACGGACCACGTGTAGCCATAGGGGTCGAGAGACGGCGCGATCAGCCCCGGCCTCGCGTCGAGCTCGTCGAGACTGCCACCTCCTGCGAGGAACACCTTTCCGTCCGTGAGCCGGATGGCCGCGTGGGACTCGTCCACCGACACATCGATCGCCGTCGCGGGCAGCGGGAGGCCGAGGACCGCCCCGCTGATCCCGGCGAGCGGGGTGATCTCCGTGCCCACGATGGTCCCGAACGCGCCGTCCTTCAGCACGATGCTCCCCACATCCGCAGGCTCTTCGACGACCTTCACCACTCCCGCGTTGAGGGCGCGTCCGTCGATGGTGAACCGCACCTGACTGACGTGGATGCCCGCCGCTTTGAGCGTCGCCTGGAGCTGCGTGCGCATGCGCGAGAGCGTCGTCGGGTCGAGGCCCTGCGCGGCCCGGTTCAATGCGACGTCCGCGACCAGTTCGGCATCGATGAACACGGCGTCGCGGGCGAGCTTGACATCGGACGGGAACGCGCTCTGGACCGCCGGCTCCAACCACGGGCTGGGTGCGCCCTCGATCAGGGTCTGCGTGACCGCCGTCGCGATGCTCTCGCGTCGAGGAAGCCAGCGGACGTCGGGGACCAGCCGCGACCAGCCCTCGTCGAAGTACTGCAGCGGATAGTCGCCGAACACCTGCGGGAAGCGCGACTGGTCGATGACGATGCCGTTCGGGGCCTTCGAGATGCGCCATTCGCCCTCGGTCTTGACGACGGAGAAGGTGAGGGAGGAGGTCCCCGTGGCCGCCGAGTACGCGCCCGTTCCGTCCACGCTCGCGACCATGTCGATCCCGACCTGGATCTCCACGGTGTCGCCGTTCTTCGCGTCGGAGACGTCCTCCGCATCGGAGACGAACGTCCGCGAGGACGAGCTCTCGTCGATGGAGACGCCCTCACTGGGGCGCCAGGTCGCCGCGAGTTCGGGCGTGAGGAACTTCCTCGCCACGGCCCAGACGTCGGTCGGCGTCACCGCAGCCTCGAGGAAGTCGTCGACGATCTTCCTCGGACTCGCCCCGGGAAGCGGATCCGACGCGAGCAGGAGGATCTCGGGGACCTCTGACGACTCCCCCAGCGCGAGTCCCTGCTTCGGGTCTCCGCTGGTCGGCAGGCCGGTGCACGACGAGAGCAGGAGGGCGGCCGCCGCCGCCGCGACGATCGTGCGCAGGATGCGTGAGGTGCGCCGCGCCATCAGAGGCTCCCCTCGTCGAACAGATGCGGGGGCAGGTCGGCGAGCTCGATCGGCTGGGTCGCATCGGTGAGCTCGGCCAGGGGCTCCTGTGGTTCCAGCGGCACCGGGGACGGCCCGTCGATCACTCCCTGATGACGGGGCAGCGTGAGGACGAAATTGGTGCCCACACCGATCTCCGACCACACCGCGAGGGTGCCGCCGTGCAGCATCGCGTCGCCCAGCGCGATCGACAGGCCGAGACCCGTCCCGCCGATCGTGCGCTGGCGCGAGGGGTCGGCCCGCCAGAACCGGTCGAACACGCGTTCTGCGTCGTCCGGTTCCATCCCGAGGCCGGAATCCCTGACCCCGACGGCGACGGCGTGCTGATTGCTGTCCACCGTGATGACCACGGGGCGTCCTTCGCCGTGCTCGATCGCGTTCCCGATGAGGTTGCGCAGCACGCGCCGCACCCTGCGCGGATCCATGTCCACGGGAGAGTATCCGCCGGGGGCGACGAGACGCAGTTCGGTGTCGTGCCCCTCGGCGAGCGGCCGCATCTGATCGATCATGTCCTCGGCGAGGTGCGCGAGGCTCGTCGCCTCGAGTTCCAGCTGCACGGAGCCCGCATCGTAGCGGCTGATCTCGAGCAGGTCGGAGAGCAGGGTCTCGAACCGCTGCACCTGGGTGTGCAGCAGCTCCGTCGTCCGCGACATCACGGGGTCGAACTCGTCGCGCTGGTCGTTGAGCATGTCTGCCGCGAGGCGGATCGTGGTCAACGGCGTCCTCAGCTCGTGCGACACGTCGGACACGAACCGCTGCTGCACGAGAGAGAGCTCGCCGAGCTCCTTGATCTGCGCCTCGATGCTGTCCGCCATGGCGTTGAACGAACGACCGAGCGTCGCCAGCTCGTCTTCGCCTCGCACTTCGAGGCGGACGCCGAGATCACCGGAGGCGAGCCGAGCACTCGTCTCCGCGGCCTCGACGATCGGCGTCGACACGGTCCTAAGCACGATGAAGGAGATCGCGGCGACGATCGCGACGAGGCCGATCCCGGCGATCCACAGCGTCCGCTGCACGAAGGACAGCGTCTGATCGGCGTCGGAGAGATCGTAGGAGAAGTACATCTGGAACGGACCGGCCTGAGGCACCTTGATCTGCTGGCCGACGATGATCCCCGGCACCTCCCTGCCCGACACCGTCAGCGCGACGGACTGCCATGTCTGCCTGTCGTCGAACTCGACGACGCGGAAGCGCAGCGCCTGCGTGATGAGGTTCTCGCTCAGTCCCGCCGTGAACCCGTTCAGGCGCACGGCGGCCGTATCCGTCCCGGCCTTCGCGTTGATCCGGATGCCCGCGATCCCCTCCGCGGTCGAGTTGCGCGCGAGGTCCCTCTGCACGCTGTCCCACAGCTCGGACAGCGCAGCGGGGTCGTCGCTGATCGCCGCGGAGTCGAGCACGGCCTGGGCCTGATCGACCGCCCTGCGCGCGTCCTCCAGCACTTCGTTCTTCCGCGAGTCGAAGAGATCCCCCTGGATGACGAGCGCCATCGTGACGCAGGTGACGAGGATCGCCAGCGACGTCAGCAGAAGAGTGACGGTCAAGGTCCGGAACCGCAGCGAGCGCCGCCAGAGCAGGCTCAGAGAGGACGGCCAGCCGCGCCAGTCGCGAAGGACAGCGACCGCCGTGGTGGTCGCTGTCGTCGCGGCCATGATGCGCCTAGCCGACGCTCCCGGCGCGGTAGCCGACGCCACGCACCGTCATGACGATCTTGGGGTTGTCCGGGTCGAGCTCGACCTTCGCGCGCAGTCGCTGCACGTGCACGTTCACCAGACGGGTGTCTGCCTTGTAGTGGTAGCCCCACACCTGCTCCAGGAGCATCTCGCGCGAGAAGACCTGCTGCGGCTTGGAGGCGAGAGCGACCAGGAGCTGGAACTCCAGCGGAGTGAGGGCGATCGGAGCCGTTCCTCTGCGCACCTCGTGCGCGTCGACGTCGACGGTGAGGTCGCCGACGCGCAGCTGCTCACTGGTCTGCTGCGGGGCCGGACGGAGCCTCGTGCGGATGCGCGCGACGAGCTCCTTCGGATTGAAGGGCTTGACGATGTAGTCGTCTGCGCCGACCTCCAGTCCGCGGACCACGTCGGCGGTGTCGCTGCGAGCCGTGAGCATGATCACCGGCACGCCGGATTCTGCACGGATACGGGTGCAGATCTCGATCCCGTCCATACCCGGGAGCATGAGGTCGAGCAGCACGAGATCGGGGCGCTGGGTGCGCCATTCCTCGACCGCCCGCGCACCGTCGGCGCAGAACACCGGCTCGAAGCCCTCGGTGCGCAGCACGATGCCGATCATCTCTGCGAGCGCGGTGTCGTCGTCGACCACAAGAATGCGTGAGGTCATAACAGTTACCTTATGGCACTGGGTACCACCGATCCGGTGTCTGCGCATCTTGGACGTGTTGTGACACGATGGGAGCGCACGACGGAGGGAGTGCTGTGAGTGGCCAGACCTGGACCCCTGCCCCGAAGAAGGGGCTCATCCCCCTGCATCCGCTGACGTTCGGGATGCTGCTGGGGCGATCGTTCTCGGCGCTGCGCCACAATCCGAAGGTGCTGTTCGGCTTCGGAGTCGTCGTGCAGCTGTTCGTCGTCGTGCTGAGCTCCGTCGTGATGGGCTACGTGTTCTTCACCACGTTCGCGCGCCTGCAGTCCGTGTCGATCTCGTCCCCCGACTTCGAGTCGATCTTCGCGGGGACCATCGCCATGAATCTCGTCGCCGGCATCGCGGTCGGACTGGCATCGGTGGCCTTCACCGCGATGATGCAGGGCGTCGTCGCGGCCGAGGTCGGATACGGCGCGGTCGGCGTGAAGGCGTCGCTGGGCACGCTGTGGCGCAGGATGGCGCCGTCCTTCTGGCGTCTCGCCGGCTTCTCGATGCTGGCCGTGCTCGCCGTCTTCGGCGTCGTCGCCGTCGTGTTCGCCGTGATCGCCGGGATCATCGTCGCCGTGGGCGGCAACGGGACCGACCAGATCGGCATCATCGTGGCGGTCGTCATCATCCTGATCCTCGCGATGATCCCGCTCTCGGTCTGGCTGAGCACCAAGCTCCTGCTGGTGCCGTCCGTGCTCGTGCTCGAACGCGCGACCCTGCGCGGCGCCCTCGTGCGTTCCTGGCGACTCACGCGCGGGCGCTTCTGGGTCGCGTGGGGCGTGACGATCCTCATCGGCATCATCATGGGTGTGGCCACCCAGGTGGTGAGCATCCCCGTCTCCCTGTTCGCCGGCCTTCTGGGCGGAGTCATCATGCCCACGGGCAGCTCAGCCGACCCCGGCGCCGTGTTCGGCTTCGTGCTGGCTCTGCTGGTGCCGCAGATCCTCCTCCTGATCCTCCAGGCGATCACCCTGGTCGTGCAGAGCACGGCGGGCACGCTCGTCTACGTCGACAGTCGGATGCGCTACGAAGGCCTCGATCAGACGCTGATCGCCCATGTCGAGAGGCGCGACCTCGGCTGGACAGAGGATCAGCTCGGCGATCCCTTCGTCGTCGACCCCGCGCGTGCCGTCACCGACGCTCCCCCGCCCGTGCAGCCGCCGGAGTGGGCGGTGGCGCAGGCCACCTATGCCGCGAGTCAGGGGTACCCCGCACAGGGGTATGCAGCGCAGTATCCGGTGCAGAGCAACCCCACCGCTCCGTACCCGGGTCAGGGATACCCGGTTCCGCAGCAGTACGCCCCGGCGCCGCCGTACCCGCAGACCGGCGCGGCGACCCCGCACCCGCCCGCATACGCACCGCAGCAGCCACCTGCCTACGCTCCGCAGCAACCGCATGCGCCGCAGCCGCCGGCACACGCACAGCAGCCACCTGCTCCGACGTCGCAGCCTCCTGCGTATCCGACGCCCGCGGCGCCGCAGCCGCCCGCCGCGCCCGCACAGGAAGCCGCTCCGTCCGACCGCGCCCCGGAGACCGGGTGGGCTGCTCCCGGTTCCGACGGGGCGGCATGATCCGTCCGTTCGACGACGTCGTCGTCCCCGATGGGGACGACGCGCGACAGTGGGCCGAGCAGGAGCTCTCGAACCCTCGCTACGCGGATGCGAAGCCGACGTGGTTCGATCTCATGGCACGCGACATCGGCCGCTTCCTCGCCGACCTGTTCTCCTCCGACAACTCGAACGCCGTCGGTCCGAGCGCCCTCATCGTCGTGAGCGTCGTGATCTTCGGCGCACTCGTCGCCGCGCTGATCATCTGGGGCCGTCCGCAGCGCCCCCGAGCGGTGCGGCGCGCCTTGGGCGGACTGCTCGGAGCGGACGACGACCGCACCGCGGCGCAGTTGCGGGCCGACGCCGAGCGCAGCGCACGCGCCGGCGAATGGGACGACGCCACGGTCCTCCGGTTCCGGGCGCTCGCCCGCGGCCTCCTCGAACGCGACCTGATCGACCCCGCCCCCGGGGCGACGGCCCAGTCGATCGCGCGCGAGGTCGGCACGGTGTTCGCGTCCGAATCCTCTGCCGTGCGGACAGCCGCCGGCTCCTTCGACGATGTCCGCTACCTGCGGCATCCGGCGACGGCAGACAGCTACGCCCAGCTCGCCGCTGTGGACGAACGGCTCTGCGCACTGCACCCCGAGGCGGTGACCGCATGAGCCTCGTCGCAGAGGACACCGCGACGGCGTCTGCGGCGTCCACCGCGGAACGCCCACCACGTCGGCGCCGTCTTGGCACGCTGGGCGGTTGGGCCATCGTCGCGATCCTCGTGATCCTCGGGGCGTTCGTCGCGATCCAGGTGGGCGTGTCCATGCCGTCGTCACGCGGATCCCTCGACCCGGAAGGAGTCGGCGACTCCGGAGCGATGGCGCTGGCTGAGCTCCTCCGCGACCAGGGGGTCGAGGTCACCGTCGCCCGCTCCCGCGACGACGCCCGCGCCGCACTCGACGAGAACACGACTCTCGTCATGTCCAACCCCTACACCCTCACCGACGAGGGGCTGGAGCGCTTGATCGAGCCGGCCGATCGGGTCGTCTTCCTCTCGACGAGCTCGCACCTGCTCAGCCTGCTGGGGATCGGCACGAGCGCGAACGGCCTCTCCACCCCGGTCTCCGCGGACTGCACCGTGCCCGAGTTCGCGAAGGTCGGCGACATCCGCCCCGACCGGATGTTCGCCCCCGCGGACGGCGTCAAGGGGTGCTTCGGCGACGCGGATGCCGCCGCCGTGCTGGTCGACGACAACGGCGGCGTCCGTCGGACCGTCGTCGAGGCCGGCCGCCTCTTCAGCAACGCGTACCTCGCCGAGGACGGCAACGCGGCGCTCGGGCTCGCCCTGCTCGGCCAGAGCGAGAAGGTCGTCTGGTACGTGCCCTCCTTCGAGGACTCCGACATCCAGGGCGAGTCGCCCGACACCCTCGGATCCCTGACCCCCGGCTGGGTGACACCGGCGATCCTGCTCCTCTTCCTCGCCGGCGCCGCCGCCGCCTGGTGGCGGGGCCAGCGCTTCGGCCCGCTGGTGGCGGAGACCCTTCCCGTGACGGTGCGGGCATCCGAGACCATGCAGGGCCGCGCGCGGCTGACCGCCAAGGCGGCCGATTCCGCACACGCCGCCGAGGCGCTGCGCGACGGAAGCCGACGTCGGCTCGCCAGACGGCTCGGCCTCGCCGTGACCGCGACCCCCGACGAGATCGCGGACGCCGCATCCGACCGGCTGCGCATCCCCCGCGGCACGCTGCAGACCCTGCTGGCGGGACCGCTGCCCGCAGACGACCCATCGCTGATCCTGTTCGCGCGTCAGCTCGACGAGTTGGAGACCTCGGTCGACGACTCGACCCGCAGCCCGCGCACGCCGGAATGACCCTCTCCACACCGACGGAAGCCGAGGACGACACGTGACCGCTGAGAACTTCAACGACGCCGAGCTGCGGCAGGCGATGCATCGCGTGCGCGCGGAAGTGGACAAGGCCGTCGTCGGCCAGGCCGGCACGGTCACGGGCCTGCTCGTCTCACTGCTGGCCCGCGGGCACGTGCTCCTGGAGGGCGTGCCCGGCGTGGCGAAGACCCTGGTCGTGCGATCGTTCGCACGGGCCCTCGGCCTGGACACGAAGCGCGTGCAGTTCACCCCCGACCTGATGCCCGGCGATGTCACCGGCTCCCTCGTCTACGACGCCCGCACCGGCGAGTTCGACTTCCGCGCGGGCCCGGTGTTCACCAACATCCTCCTCGCGGACGAGATCAACCGCACTCCGCCCAAGACGCAGGCGGCGCTCCTGGAGGCCATGGAGGAGCGCCAGGTGTCCGCAGACGGCGTCAGCCGCGCCCTGCCCGACCCGTTCCTCGTCGCCGCGACGCAGAACCCGATCGAGCACGAGGGCACGTACTCGCTGCCCGAGGCACAGCTCGACCGCTTCCTCATGAAGCTCGTGGTGGGCATGCCGGAGCGCGACGCGGAGGTCTCTGTGCTCCGCAGGCACGCCTCGGGCTTCTCGCCGCGTGAGCTCACCGGCGTCGAGTCCGTCGTGACGGCCGACGAGATCCGCGCCGCGCAGGCGGCGGCCGCCCTCGTCGAGGTCACGGACGACGTGCTCGGCTACGTGGTCGACCTCGCCAGGGCGACCAGGCAGTCCCCGTCGGTCGAGCTCGGAGCGAGCCCTCGTGCATCCACCGGCCTGCTCGCGGCGGCGAAGGCGTGGGCCTGGCTGAACTCCTCCACCGCGGTCACCCCCGACCACATCCAGACCATGCTGGTGCCGGTCTGGCGGCACAGGCTCCAGCTGCGCCCGGACGCGCAGATGGAAGGCGTCTCGGCGGATGCCGTGCTCACCTCCGTCGTCCAGCAGACCAGGGTGCCGATCTAGGTGTTCGTCACCGGTCGCCTCGCCGTCGCTCTCGGCATCGGCATCATCCCGCTGGTCCTCGCCGGACTCGCGGGCTACTCGGGGTACGCCGCGCTGGGCATCTGGGCGGGGCTGTGCGCGGTTCTCGTCGCGGTCGACGTGCTCACGGCGGCGAGCCCCGCGAGAGCCGCGGTGACGCGCCGGGTGCCCGCGCGAGCACGACTGGGCGAACACGTCCCGGTGAGCGTCGCGGTGCACAATCTCGGCTCGCGCACGCTGCACGCCCTCATCCGCGACGCCTGGCAGCCGACCGCCGGCGCCGGGCCGGAGCGGCAGCGCCTGAGCATCCCTGCGGGCGAACGCCGCCGCGCGGACATCCCCCTGCTCCCCCGCCGGCGCGGCGAGCTCGTCAGCGAGTTCGTGGTGATCCGCTCGCGCGGCCCCCTCGGCCTCGCCGGCCGGCAGTCGAAGCACCGAGTTCGCGGTGCGATCCGCGTGCTGCCCGCGTTCTCCTCCCGCAAGCATCTGCCCTCGCGGCTCGCACGGCTGCGGGAGCTCGACGGCAACACGAGCATCCAGGTCCGAGGGCAGGGCACCGAGTTCGACTCGCTGCGCGAGTACGTCCGCGGCGACGACGTGCGCTCGATCGACTGGAGGGCGACCGCACGCGCGGGCACGACGATGCTGCGGACCTGGCGGCCCGAGCGCGATCGTCACGTCGTCATCATCATCGACACCGGCCGCACGGCCTCCGCACGCGTCGGCGACGGCACCAGGGTGGATGCGGCCCTCGAGGCCGCGCTTCTGCTCGCCGCCCTGGCGACGCGCGCCGGAGACCACGTGCACCTGCTCATGTACGACCGCGTCGTGCGCGCGAGGGTCACGGGCGTCGACGGCGCCGCGCTGCTCCCGGCGCTGACCGACGCGATGGCCCCCGTGCACGCGCGTCTCGTCGACACCGACTGGCCGAGCGCCTTCGCCGCCGTCCGCACGCTCACCACACGCCCCTCGCTGATCGTCGTGCTCACCGCACAGGATGCCGCGGAGTCTGCCCGAGGCTTCCTCGGCGCCTTCCCCGATGCGTCGCGGGCGACCTCGATCCTCGTCGGCTCGGTGACGGATGACGGCATCTCGGACCTCGCCAGGAGGCGCGACTCGCGCGAGGAGGTCTACCTCGCCGCAGCGGCCGAGCGCACCATGCGCGACGCCGAGAACGTGGCCGACGCGATCCGACGCGCCGGAGGCGAGGCGATCGCCTCCGATCCGGAGACGCTCCCCCCGCGCATCGCCGACCGCTACCTCGAGCTGAAGGCCGCCGGACGGCTCTGAACCGCAGAGCTGCCCGCCGAACATTGCGGCGACATCTTGCACGCCGAGAGCGTCGCCCGGCGCGCAGGAGTCGACTCAGCCGGCGACGAGCCGCGGAGTGCCGGCCTCGTACTCCACGAGGTCTCCGGTCTCGCCTCGACGGTAGGCGCGACCTCCGATCACGAGCATGTAGATGAGGAACACGGCGAGCGCCGCGGCGCCGATGCCGATCTTGACCGGCCAGGGCAGCGACCATCCCGTGACGAAACCCTCGATCAGACCGGCGAGGAACAGCGCGAAGATCAGGCCGATCGCGACGGTCGCGAGAGACCGTCCCTCGGCGGCGAGGGACTCCCCCCTGGTCCGATGGCCCGGCGCGACCCACGCCCAGAACAGGTGCAGCCCGCCCGCGCCGGCCACGAAGATGCTCGTCATCTCCAGCATCCCGTGCGGCAGGATGTAGAGGATCATGACGTCGACCTGGTCGTGCGCGGCCATGACCGCGCCGGAGACGCCGACGCCCATCGCATTCTGGACCATCGCATAGACCGGCCAGATCCCCGTGATGCCGAACAGGACGCACTGCAGGGCGATCCAGAAGTTGTTCCACCACACCATGCCCATGAACACGGCAGCCGGGTTCTCGGTGTAGTACCCGGTGAAGCTCTCATCCGCGTACTGCTTCAGGTCGGCCGGAGTGCCGAGCGTCGCGATCAGGGCCGGGTCGCTGGAGATCCACACGGCGGTGCCGACGGCGATCGCGATGAACGACAGGGCGATCACGAGGGTCGTCCAGCGCAGCCGGTACAGCGCCGCGGGAAGCTGCCTGGCGAAGAAGCGGGCGGCGAGGGTCAGGACGTTGTCGGACGCGCCGGTCAGCCGCAGCCGCGCCCTGATCAGGATCGTCGACAGGTACGCGCCCTGCGGGGACTCTCCCACCGAGGTCTTGAGATCGGCGAGATCCGCGGATGCCGCGCGGTAGCGCACGATGAGCTCGTCGACCCCGGCGCCGTCCAGCCGCGCACGGCTCAGTTCGTCGAGTCGTTCCCACTCGGCGCGGCGTGCATCGGTCAGCGCATCGGCATCCACCTGATTTACTGTACTCATGTCCGTGCCGTTCGATACGTCAGACGAGATGCTCTCCGGCGAAGCCGTGGCGATCGACGTGCAGCCGATCGGCTTCGTGCTGCGGGCGGCCGGAGCGATCATCGACATCCTCGTCAGCGTCGCGGTGTTCGTGATGTGGATCTTCGTGCGTCTGTGGCTGCTCGGCATCGGCGTCCTCGACGAGGCGACCGACACGATCGCCTCGATCATGGCGATCATCGTCAGCTTCGTGGTGCTGCCGATCACGATGGAGGTCGTCCTGAAGGGACGCAGCCTCGGGAAGCTCGCCGTCGGAGGACGCATCGTGCGCCTCGACGGCGGAGCGACCGGTTTCCGCCACGCCTTCATCCGCGCGCTGCTCGGCGTGCTGGAGATCTACATGACCCTCGGCGGCGTCGCCGTCCTCGCCGGCGCGTTCAGCGCTCGGTCGCAGCGCCTGGGCGACATGGTGGCCGGCACGTACAGTCAGCGCGTGCGCACCCCGAAGCTCGTCCCCCTGGCGCCCGTCCTTCCGCCGATGCTCGCGGGCTGGGCGCAGATCGCCGACGTCGCGCGTCTCCCCGATCGGCTCGCCCGCCGCATCTCGCAGTTCCTGGTGAGCGCGCCGCGCCTCACGCCGTCCGCACGCGAGCGCGTGGCCAGGGAGCTGCTGGCCGAAGCCTCGCCGTTCGTCTCGCCGATCCCCGCCGCGCCGCCCGAGGTCGTCCTCGTCGGCGTCACCGTGCTGCGCCGCGAGCGCGAGCGCCGCGCGCTGGAGAACGCCGGCGCGCGCGCCGAGAAGCTGACCGGTCGTCGCGTCGGCGTCTGAGCATCCCGCTCAGTAGCGGTAGTGCTCCAGCTTGTACGGCCCCTCGACGGGGACGCCGATGTAGGCGGCCTGCTCGTCGCTGAGTCGCGTGAGCTGCACGCCCAGAGCATCCAGGTGCAGACGGGCGACCTTCTCGTCGAGAGCCTTGGGCAGCGTGTAGACGCCGGTCGGATACGCCTCGATGTTCGTGAACAGCTCGAGCTGCGCCAGCACCTGGTTGGCGAAGGAGGCGCTCATGACGAAGGACGGGTGCCCCGTGGCGTTGCCCAGGTTCATCAGACGGCCCTCGCTGAGCACCAGCACGCTGCGTCCGTTCGGGAGGCGCCACTCGTGCACCTGCGGCTTGATCTCGACCTTCGAGACTCCGTCGAGCGCCTCGAGACCGGCCATGTCGATCTCGTTGTCGAAGTGACCGACGTTGGCCACGATCGCGAGGTGCTTGAGCGCCAGCAGATGCTGGGTCGTCACGACGTCGCGGTTGCCCGTGCCCGTCACGACGATGTCGACGGCGCCTGCGACGTCGATGAGACGCGCCACCTGGAAGCCGTCCATGGCGGCCTGCAGGGCGCAGATCGGGTCGACCTCGCTGACGATCACGCGGGCGCCCTGCCCGCGCAGGGCCTCCGCCGCACCCTTGCCGACGTCGCCGTAGCCGCAGACGAAAGCGACCTTGCCGCCCATCAGCACATCGGTCGCACGGTTCAGGCCGTCGGGCAGCGAGTGGCGGATGCCGTACTTGTTGTCGAACTTGCTCTTGGTCACCGAATCGTTGACGTTGATCGCCGGGAACAGGAGATCGCCGGCGGCCGCGAGCTCGTACAGGCGGTGGACGCCGGTCGTCGTCTCCTCCGTCACGCCGATGAGTCCGGCGGCGATCTTCGTCCATCGGTCGGTTGACGCGGCGAGCGAGGCGCGGAGCAGGTCGAGGATGATCGTGTACTCGTGCGAGTCGGCATCCGTCGCAGCGGGCACGGCTCCGGCCTTCTCGAACTCGACGCCCTTGTGCACGAGCAGCGTCGCGTCTCCCCCGTCGTCGAGGATGAGGTTCGGTCCGTCGAATCCGGATGCCGACCAGTCGAAGATCCGCTCCGTGCAGGCCCAGTACTCGTCGAGCGTCTCGCCCTTCCACGCGAACACCGGCACACCGCCCGGGGCGTCGACGGTTCCGGTCGGGCCGACGACGACCGCAGCGGCGGCCTCGTCCTGCGTGGAGAAGATGTTGCAGCTCGCCCAGCGGACCTCGGCGCCGAGAGCGGTCAGGGTCTCGATCAGCACGGCGGTCTGCACGGTCATGTGCAGGGAACCCGCGATCCGGGCGCCCTTGAGCGGCTGCGCCGGGCCGAACTCGGCGCGCAGGGCCATGAGCCCCGGCATCTCGTTCTCTGCAAGCCGCAGCTGGTGGCGGCCGGCTTCGGCCAGGGACAGATCGGCGACGCGGTACTCGAGCTCGGGCATGCCCCTATTCTGTCATCCCGTCAGAACCGGATCGCGTCGATGACCTTCACCCGCAGCGCGACGATCGCCGGGATGAATCCGGCCACGGCGCCGACCGCGACCGAGGCGATCAGGCCGATCATGGCCGCGCGCATCGGGAAGGGCGGGATGTCCTGGATCCCGTAGAACATCGAGGTGACCACCCAGTCCGATCGCAGGACGGCCACGACGATCGCGATCCCGATCACTCCGGCGACCGTCGTGGCGACCAGGCTCTCGAGCAGCACCGAGACGAACACCCGCCCCGAGGTCGCCCCGAACGCCCTGCGCACCCCGATCTCACGCACGCGCTGCCGCATGGCGACGAGCTGGATGTTGATCAGGCTCAGGGCGCCGAGCGCGAGGATGACCCCGGCGATGCCTCCGACGACCATCTCGAACGTCGCCATCGCGTTCACGTTCCCCGGCTGCGCGGCCCAGTCCGATCGGATCACCGTGATGGTCTGCCCCTCGGGGAGACCGGCCCGCAGATCCATCGCGAACACCGGCGCGATCTCGTCGACCCTGCTCTGCGAGACCCACACCTCGTACTGCACCTGGGCGCCTTCCGGGAGGGCGTCGACCCTCGCCCGGTAGGAGTCGAAGAGGAGGTCCACCCGCAGCGAGTCGTCCATGTATCCCTGACGCGGGACGACACCGACCACCTGGTAGGCGCCGCCGGCCGGACCCGCGAGCGACAGCGTCGGATGCTGTGCCAGGGGAACCCTGCCGATCCTCTCCCACAGGGCCTCCGTGATGATCACCGGCGGCGCGAGTGCCTCGACGTCCGCGTCGGCGAGCCAGCGCCCGTCGAGCAGCTCCTCTCGGTGGATCTGCGGGTACACGGGGTCGTACAGCCGTGCGTACACGTCGACGATGCCGTCGGGCAGCGCCACGGGCACGCTGAGCCCCTGCACGACCCTCGCCGCGTGACTGAAGTCGAACCGCGCGGCGGCGCCGGCGACGCGTGCGTCGAAGGCGTCCAGGTCGACGGGTGCGCCGTCCTCGCTCATCTGGCTGACGACCAGGGTCGCTGCGCGCCCACCGGATCTGTCCGACTGCTCCGTCTGATACTGGCGCTGATATTCCGAGAACGCGAAGACCGCGGTGAGCGCCGCGACCGAGACGGCGATGCCGATCAGGCTGAGCAGCACCCGCAGCTTGTGAACCCTGATCTCCGCCCAGGCGTCGGCCAGAGCACCGAGGATGCCGGTCACGATGCCTCCTCCGGTTCGGAGGCGGATGACGGCACGGACGCCGCGAGCGTCGACGCCTCGAAGGCGAGGCTGAGGTCGGCCGTCTCCAGGCGTCCGGCATCGAGTCGATAGTGCCGCCGCGCGCGTGCGGCGACGTGGAGATCGTGCGTGATCGTCACGAGCGCGGCATCCGTCTCGGTGGCGACCTCGTCGAGAAGTGCCATGACGGATGCCCCGGTGTCGATGTCGAGCGCGCCGGTGGGCTCGTCCGCGAGGATCAGCACGGGCCTGCGCACCAGCGCCCTGGCGATCGCCACCCGCTGCTGCTCGCCGCCGGAGAGCCGGTCGGCGATCTGTCCGGTGCGATGCCCGAGCCCGACGCGCTCGAGCATGTCGGCCGCGATCCGTCGGCGATTCCAGAACAGTTGGCCGCGTGCGTGCCCGAGCGGCATCATCACGTTGTCGAGCGCCGTCCGCCCCGGGAGCAGGTTGAACTGCTGGAACACGAAGCCGACGTTGTTCCCGCGCAGCCGGTCGAGCCTTCCCGCCCGCATGCGCCGGACCTCCGTGCCCTCGAAGGCGACCGTTCCCGTGGTCGGGGCGTCCAGCATCCCGAGGATGTTCAGGAGGGTCGACTTCCCCGAGCCGGAGCGCCCGACGATCGAGACGTGATCGCCCGCCCCGACCTCGAGGCTGATTCCGCGCAGGATCTCGAGCGTCGAGTCGTCGGCGAGCGTCACGCTCTTGGTGACGTCGTCGAGCCTGACGAGGGTCACCAGTTCGTCCCGCTGTCGCACTGCTCCACCCCTGGTGCGACCTCGTAGCAGTTCTCCTGCACGGGGGCGACGAAGCCGGGGACGAACTGCCTGATCGACTCCCCCTCATCGAGACCCGAGACCACCTCGACGATGGTGCCGTCGTTGACGCCGAGCGTGACGGCGCGCTCCTCGGGGTCGGCGCCGTCTCCGGCATCCACCCACACGTTGCCGCTGCCCGCTCCGCCCTGCACCGCCGTCACCGGGATCACGAGGGCGTCCTCGACCTTCCCGAGTGCGAGATCGAGCGTGGCCGGAAGCCCGGCGAACACGACCTGATCGGTCGGGATCGCGCATCGCACGCTCGCCGTGCCCTCTGGGCTCACTTCGACCCGCACTCCGGTGCAGGTGAAGGGCGCGGGTCCTCCGGTGATCGTGACGGATGCCTCGGTCGGCGCGTTCACGAGCCGGTAGAGCTGCACGGGCTCGACGGTGGCGAGCAGGTGATACCGGGCCGGGGTCATCTTGTAGATCTCGGTCCCCACGCTGGTGGGCTGCCCCTTCACGAGCGCGATCTCGGAGATCTCGCCCGCCTCTGGCGCGAGGACGTCGATGTCCTTCTTCGGATCGTCCTGCGTGATCGTGAAGAGCTTCTGACCGGCGGCGACCGTCGCGCCCTCGCCGACGTGCACCGCGGCGACGGCCCCGGTGATCTCGCTGCGCACGGTGAACGCGTCGTCGCGCGCGACGTTGCCGCTGAGCGAGAGCTCGTTGACGACGGATCCCCGTTCGACCGCGATGACCGGATCGGTGATCGCCGCCTCGGGTACGACCGCCGCCACGGTCTGGTCAGGGAAGAACGCGATCTTCACGAGCGCCACGGCAGTCGCGCCGAGCACGATGACGAGAAGGAGAGGGAAGATCCAGCGACGCCAGACGATCACGGCTGCCTTTCCGGCCACGCCACCATGGCGCGCCCGGAGTCAGCATAACCAGAAAATAGTTTCCGGGTATAGAGAAATGTTCAGGCGCGAAGAGCCTCGTGCCTCACGACGAGCCAGCCTGCGGGGACCGACAGCCTGTCGGCGTGCGGCGCGCACAGGTCGTGGGCGTTGGCGTGGTGCGCGATGCCGAGCGGCCCCAGAGCCGCCATCTGATCGCCGTAGTCGTAGGTGAGCGTCGCCACGGCCTCGCGAGCGCAGCCGACCTTCGAGCAGAGTCTTCCGTCCATCACCGCCAGGCTACGTCCGGCGGACGCCGGTCGGGGGATGCCGCGCCGCATGCGGAGGCACACCGCCTAGACTTCTGAACATGCCCCGTCGTCGCGCCGATCGCGCCTCCGCCGCTCCGCGGAGGGGCGCCCGTCACGGCCGACACGGCCGCCTCGGCCGCAGTGAGGTGGTCCGACCTCCCCTCGCCCCGCTCGACGGGCGGATCGACCGGTTCGACCTCACCGTCGGCACGGCAGTGGAGTTCCTGCGCGGCACGTGGACCGAACTGCAGGACGTGCGCTTCGAGATCGGCGCCATGCCGCTGTACGAATCGGGAGACGAGGTGCCCCGCTGGTACCTCGACCGCGACAACCGGCGCATCGTTCTGTTCCGATTGCCGATCGAGCGGCTGCTGCCGCCCGGTCACGACGACGCAGCCCATCGGCGCATGGCCATAGAAGGCGCCGTGTTCCGTGCAGCGGCGGAGTACGTCGGCCGCGAGCCCTGGGACCTCGGCCACGACCACTGAGCACGCGGCTCAGGGGTAGACGACGACGCTCTTCTCCGCCCCCGCAGGAGGCCACACGGGCCAGACCGCCAGCGCTCCGTCACCGGTCATGGAGACCGACGCGTGCACGGGCGCCGCGCTGCGAACCGAGTAGACGGTGCCGTCGGTCACATCGACCGACGCCGAAGAGCCAGCGGGCACGGTCACCTGCTCCTCCCCTCCGCCTCCGCCCACCGGGCCGACGGTGACCTGCACGTCCTCGGCCTCGTCATTCGTGAGGACGAGGACTGCGGCAGGGCCCGACGGCACGGCGACGAGAGTCTCACCGGTGAACTCCGGTGCGGGCATCGCCCAGGCGAAGTCGCTGCCAGGACCTGCACCGTCCTGCACGCGCACACCGGCCAGGACCGCGGACTCCGCGTCGACCTGCACGGTGTAGAGGCCCGGGTCGAGGTCGGGGAGCCCGACATCGGTCGCGACCCCTGCGGGGATGTCCATCTGGAACACCGCCGATGCCTCGACGTCGCCGACCGCACGGATCGTGACGGTGGCCTGGGTCTCGGACTCCGGCGAGAAGAGCCGCAGCATGTTGGCGGAGCTGTCGTCGCCCTCGTTCTGGAAGATCTGCACCCCGGGGATCACCGGATGCTGCTGCGGGGCGGAGACCGCGTCCTGGAGATCCACGCCGACGGGGTCGAGAGTCTGCATGAGCGACGACTGCAGCACCGCACGGACCGGAGACCCGGTGGCCGTGACATTGACCACGGGAGCAGCGGTGCCGCCGGCGATCGCCGCGAGCGGAAGCGCGATCTGGGCGCCTGCGGGGACGATCGACGTCGTCGACGTGCGCGTGGTCCCGTACACGGTGAGGGTCACGGTGGAGGGCACCGCACCGGGGTTCGTCAGAACGACGAGGTCCTCGGCGCCCGTCACGACGGCCCCGCCGATGAGCCAGGACTCCGTGCTCGCCTCGCGGCACGGCGCCGCCGCGAATCCGGAGAGGTCCTCCGCCTGGAGCGTCACCGACTCCGTCGCGCCGATGAGCGGCGCCTTCCGCCCTTCGACGGCCCCGGTCAGACGGCGCACCTCACCGGCGCCCGCGAGGTCTCCCGCGGTCAGCGAGCCGATCTCCGGTTCGCCCTCGGTGCCCTCCATGGTGAAGCGGGGGCTCGCCGCGGAGTCCATGCGGAGCGGATCGGATGTGTCACGCCCGAGCGCGCGGAAGTCGCCGTTGCAGACGAGCACGGTGTCGCCGGGCAGCGGCGTCACCTCCGCCTGCGCGGGTCGGGAGGACACCGACGGCCAGGGCGCGGTGATCGCCACGACCACCCCGGCCACGCAGGCCACGGCCACCGCGGCCCCTGTGAGAAGGCGGGCACTCGTCGCCACCACGCGGATCGTCCGGTTGCCGCTCATCGTTCCTCCTCCGGCGTCTCGGTGCGATCCCGCACCAGCGGCGCGTCCGGCTCCGGCTCGTCCTGCTCCGGCTCGTCACCGGCATCCGTCGGCGCCGTCTCTGCACCGGCTTCCGTCGACTGCGGCTCATCGGCCGGATCCGGATCCTGAGTCGCGCGCTCATCGGGTGCGACGTCGCCCACGGGGTGGGCGTCTTCGAACTCCCTGTCCTCCGCGTGTCGCGGCAGAACCATCGGCTCGTCCGGCGTGCGTCCCACGATGCGCGACTGCGCACGGGCCGCGCGGCGGGAGGAGCGCGTGGGGATGGAGAGCAGCAGCGCGGCGAAGACCAGCACCAGTTGCACCGTCGTGACGAGGCGCGCCGTCGCGTGCTCGCTCGCGGAGAGCTCGGCCCGATCGGCGGCATCCGCTTCGAGGTGCCAGAGCACTCCGCGCGCGGTGTTGCCGGCCTGCACGAAGCCCGCCCGCTGGTCGAGGGCGGTGACCGCCGACGTGCGAAGCGTGAGCGCCCGATCCCCCTCCCCTTCCGCGACCTTCGCGAGGAGGACGTAGCCGATCCCGAGTTCTCCGAGCTTCCCCGCGGCGTCGAAATCACGCGCCGAGAGCAGATCGACGGAGAGCGTGGTGATGTCCGTTCCGCGGATGTCGGTCGCTGTCGTCAGCATCGTGCTCTGCGCTCCGAGCGTCTCGCTGACGCCCCAGGCGACCTCCGCCGCGAGACCTCCGTCGTTCTGCGGGGTGAGGACGAGCGTTCCGACCGGCTTCTCGCCCTCCGCCTGCGCCGCCACATATGCGGGGAGCGTCGAGGAGGGACCGTCGGTGAGCACCGGCTTTTCGCCGTGGAACGAGAGCAGCGACGGCACAGCGCAGACGAGGACGGCGAGGGCGGAGACGACCGCGGCGACGACGCGCACGCGGGGCATCGTGAGCATGGTGTCGAGCGTGACGAGAGCGGCCCCGGTCAGGCCGATCCAGGCGAGGCTGAGTCCGGCCCCGGGCCAGATCGCGACGGGAGTCCCCTGGGCGAAGGAGACGGCGATGCCGACGGCCAGGAACGCGGTCGCGAGCCCCGCCAGCGAGACGACGAGCAGCGTGATCCCGGCCCGCCATCGCGGTGCCACGGCCGAGGCGAGCGCCAGGAGCGCGAGCGGGGCGAGCAGGACGCCCGCCCATGTGCCCAGCGGCGTTCCCACCACGGCGGTCCAGTCTCCGAACGATGCCGTGGGGAAGCCGGTGGCGAGGGCGAGGCGCCCTGCGGCGTCGGCGCCGGCCTGCGGACCCACCCAGATCTGACCGGGATCGCCGAGGAGAGCGAGGATGCTGCCGTGCCGGAGCTGCCAGATGACGATCGGCGCGAACAGTGCGATCGCGGGCACCGGCAGCCAGAGCAGCCGCACCGCGCCCCGGATGCGTGCGCCGCCGAGGGTGATGCCGATCGCGACCACCCAGAGCAGGAGCAGGGCCGGGGCGAGAGAGGGCGAGCAGGCGGCGACCGCTGCGAAGAGGAGGGATGCCGCGCCGGCTGCTCCCCAGGAGCGGTGCGCGACGACGGCGGAGTGGAAGAGCCAGGGAAGCAGCAGGTGGACCAGGACGCCGGTGGGACGCCCGTCCATGAGCGCGGCGAGGAAGGTGGGCGCGAGCGCCCAGACGACGCCGGCGAAGATCCGCAGCCCGGAGCGATCCGTCACCCGGGTGGCCGCGAACCAGCCGCCGAGGACGGCGAGCGGCAGAGCGAGGATCCACAGCAGCACGAGCGAGAAGGACGGTCCGGCCGGCCACAGGGAGCCGAGGACGGCGACGACGGCCGCGAACGGATCCGCCGGTCCGATCAGATCGACGCCGACGCCGCGCAGGCCCCACGCCGCATCCGCCCACAGCGCCGCGACCGTCGTGCGCAAGGGCAGCAGAGCGCCGCCGCCCAGCACGGGCCAGGCGAGGAGGGTCGTGAACGTCGCGATGCTCACCACGAGAGCTGCGAGCACGGCCCAGGCCCCACCACCCGAGAAGAAGCGGAGTTCGCTGACCGCGCCGCCCTCGCTTCCGTGGCCGTCGTCCAGCCTGCGCCGGAGGTCGCCACGGGTGACGCGGAGAGGGGCGACGCTCGCCCAGCTCGATGTGCGGAAGGAGCGGATGCCGCGCCGCGAGCGGCTGACGGCGCCGAAGCGGAACATCGCGGTCAGCGCTGCTCCCCATTCCGGAGCCACGGCCTCAGGGCGTTTTCCGATGAGATGGGTGATCGACCGCCAGAGAGCGAGAGGAAGCAGGGTCAGCCAGTGGAGCGGGAGCGCGATCGCCGGCGCGTAGGCGAGACGCCGATGCAGCTGGGCCGTCCTGGTCGCGTACGCACGACGGGCGCCCCCTGCAGGCAGCGCGGCAGGACCGTCGGGTGAGACGGCGATGCGCGCGGAGGGCGTGAGGACGACACGGCCCCCGCCGAGACGCGCGCGCACGCCGAGGTCGAGGCCTTCGTCCGCCCCTGCGAGCGCGCGATCCGGCCGGAGGGCGTCGCGCACCTCCCCGCGGATCAGGATGCCGCGGATGTCGGCCCCCAGCGCATCGTCCCTGCCGTCGTGCTGCCCCTGATCCAGCTCGCCCGCGGCGAGTTCCACGGAGCGCCCGAGGGCGGTCATGCTCACGCCGAGCGAGACGATCTCCCGATCGTCGTCGGTCTGCACCAGTTTCGGCGCGATGATCGCCGCCGACGGCGAGCGCTCGAGACTGCCGACGAGGCGTTCGAGCGCACGGGGGTGAGGCGCGGTGTCCTGAGCGAGCAGCCAGATCGCGCTGCCCTCCAGTACACGAGGACGTGCGAGCTCGACGGCGTCGGCGAACGACGTGCCGCTGCGGGCTGCGATGATCCCCTCGACCGTGGCCGCGACGACCTCGCTCTGGCGGATGGATCCGGCATCACCGCACACGACGAGCGTGATCGCCGCGGGCGGGGTCGACTGAGCGCGCAGTGCGTCCAGGGTGCGGAGCAGTTGGGCACGGGCCGATGATCCGGGGCGCGCGACGATGATGGCGTGTACTCGGGCTGGCATGACGTCGTCAGCCTAAGCGCGCACAAGGGGCGGCTGGAGCAGCGGGTGCGGCGCGCCCGCGAAGCGGTGATGCGCGATGCGGTGGATCAGCTGGCGCGGCGCTTGAGCTTCCGGCGCTCGCGCTCGGAGAGTCCGCCCCAGATGCCGAAGCGCTCATCGTTGTTGAGCGCGTACTCGAGGCACTCGCCGCGGACGTCGCAGGAGGTGCAGATCCTCTTCGCGTCACGCGTGGATCCGCCCTTCTCGGGGAAGAACGCCTCCGGGTCGGTCTGCGCGCACAGTGCGTCGCTCTGCCAGGCGAGGGCGTTGTCGTCGTCAGCCTGGACACTGCGAACCCCTGGAACTCCGAGGTTGACCGGGTCGACGAACCAGTTCTCCGGTACCTCGGAACGGTATCCCGTCATGTCGATCCCTCCAACCCTTGTCTCCGCCCCCCGGCGGGCCGTGCTCAACTAATTACACCCGTGTCATTCGCTGCGGTCAAGTCGCGGATGGTAAACCCTCAATCAGATCTTGAAGGTTCTTGACGGCGCATCGGCGTGTCGCGATCAGCGCCCGGGGGTCGCGATGAAGGCCTCACCATCGCCCGAGATCGTCAGGGCGGTCTCCTCGATGCCTGCGAATGCCACGGCGCCGACGGCGACGTCGACGCTCTCCCCGTCCGCCGTGCTCGCCGACACCCGACCGCCGGTCGCGAGCACCATCGTCGGACCCGACACCTCGACGCGCACCGGGGTTCCGCTCAGCACGACACGACGCAGGGCGAAGTCCGGCACGTCGACCGGGTAGTCGGTGATCGTTCCGTCGGATGCGGGACGAAGAACCGGCACCTCCCCCGGCGTCGTGTCGAGGATGGACAGCAGCTCGGCGACGTCGATGTGCTTGGGCGTGAGGCCGCCGCGCAGGACGTTGTCGCTCGCGGCCATGATCTCGACGCCGAGGCCCGAGACGTACGCGTGCAGGAGCCCCGCTCTCAGGAAGAGACCCTCGCCCCTGGACAGCACGACGTGATTCATCAGCAGTGCGACGACCACACCGGGGTCACCGGGGTAGCTGTCGGCGATACCGGCGATCGCACGCAGTCCCTCGGCCCACTCCCCCGTGCTCGTCGCGGCGGCGTGGCGCACCGCAGCGATGATCTCGTCCACTTCGGTGCGCGCGTCACCCGACAGCAGCCATCCGATCGCGTCGCGCAGCACGTCCCCCTCGGCGAGGAGCCGATCCCGAAGCGCGGCGACGCCTGGGCCGTCGCCGAGCAGCGCGAGCAGCCGCAGCGTGTCGCCCACGGGACGCAGCCCGCTCAGCGACTCGAAACGCTCGCTCAGCGCGACGATCAGCTCCGGCTTGTGGTTGTCGTCGCGGTAGTTGCGTCGCGGGTCGGCGGCATCCATCCCGGCTTCCCTCGCCCACCCCGCCTGCGCCTGCGCGATCGTGGGGTGCACCTGGATCGACAGCGGCGAAGCCGCGGCCAGCAGTTTCAGCAGATAGGGCAGCGAGCCGCCGGTCACGGCGTCGAGCGTCCCTCCGCCTGCCACGTCAGCAGGGTCGCCGGGGTGGTCGCCGAACCACACCTCGGCCTCGGGACCCGCTGCGGGATCACGGCCTTCGAGAGCGGCGAGGAGAGTACGGGATCCCCAGGCGTAGTCGCGGGGCGTGTTCGACAGGCTCAGCAGCATGCCCCCAGCGTAGAGCCACGGATGCCGCTCGCGAGAAAGGACGCCGCGCTCAGGTGAGAGTCCAGCCCGGCGCGGTAGCCTGAACGCGATGGCGCAGTACACGAAGCACCCGATCTCCGCCCCGCCCACCGCGCCAGAGCGCGAGTCGACGGGGCATCTCCTGCTGCGCGGCTACATCATCCTCGTGATGTTCGCGACCTTCGCGCACTCCGCGGTGTACAACCTCCTCGGCATGGAGGGAGCGGGCATCACGCTGGGCGTGTTCCTCGTCGCGACGCTCGCGATCGGCATCCCGATGCTCGCGAGGAATCGCCCGCAGACGTTCGCCTGGCGACGGCTCCCGTGGTCCGCGATCGGCTACACCGTGCTCGCACTGGCCTCGCTCGCGTGGTCGCGCTGGCCCTTCGCGACGGCGATCACCTGGGTCCTGCTCGCCACGGTGACGGTGAACGCCCTCTTCATCGCCCATGTCCTGACCTGGCGCGAGATCATCCGCGCGATGGCGTCCGCCTTCAAGTGGATCCTCGGGCTTTCGCTCCTCCTGGAGCTCTGGGTGTCGCTGGTCGTCAAGGCTCCGCTTCTCCCCAACTTCGCCGACCTGCCGGAGGGCAAGCTCGACCCGCAGTGGTACTGGGTGCGCGGCAACCTCTTCGACGGCGGGCGCCTCCAGGGCATCGTCGGCAACGCGAACCTGCTGGGAATCATCAGCCTGTTCGCCCTGCTCACCTTCGGCGTCCTGTTCGCCGCCCGGGCCCGCTGGCGCACCACGCTCGCGCTGTGGATGCTGCTGGCCGCGTTCTTCCTGCTCCGCGCCTCGTCGGCGACGGCGTTCGCCTGCGCCGCTGCCGCAGCCGTCGTCCTCGTCGTCGCGCTTCTGATGCGTCGCGCGAAGTCCCCCGGCGCCCGCACCCGGCTCTACGTGGTCTTCCTCGGCGGCGGGGCCATCGCGGCGGCCGCGGTCTGGTTCCTCCAGAAGCCCCTGCTCGCCCTCCTCGGCCGCGACTCCGACCTCACCGGACGCTCGAACAAGATCTGGACCGCCGTCATCGAGCGCGCGTCCGAGCATCCGGTCTTCGGCAACGGTTTCTCGAGCCCCTGGCTCCCCACCGATCCCGCATTCGCGGGGTGGATCGAAGACCACGACATCACCGTGTTCCACGCCCACAACATGTGGCTCGACGTGTTCATGCAGCTCGGCGTCGTCGGTCTCGTCCTCGTGGCGATCGCGTTCCTCAGCCTGCTCTGGCGCTCCTGGTTCTTCGCGATCGACCGCCCGCGGTGGGATCTCGCGTCCGACCGCGAGTACTCTCCGCTGACGCTGCTGCCGAGCCTGCTCACCGTCGCGCTGCTCGTGCAGGGCCTCACCGAGTCGACCCCGATCATGCTCTGGGGGTGGATGCTGCTCATCCTGCTGTCGTTCAAGATCAAGACCACGCCGCTCGTCGGCATCGGCGAGCGGGAGCACGTGATCGAGCGGGGCGAGCGGCGCCGGCGGGTGCCGTGACGCCGGGTCAGCGCATGAGGCGGCTGCTCACCTCCGCCGAGATGGCCAGGGCCTTCACGATCGCGGTGCTCGCCGCCGTGTTCTCGGCGTTCACGATCGAGCGGATGTCGTCGCCGGTGACCCAGGCGACGATCCTCGCCGTGCTGTGCGCGATCGGCGCGGCCATCCTCTGGGTGCGGAGAGAGGAGCTGTCGCTGCTGCGACTCGCCCCCACCTCCCTTCTCGTCTTCCTCGCCTGGGCGCTCGTCAGCGTCCTCTGGACCACCGACCGGTCCGACACGCTGTTCGGCTGGATGGCGCTGTTCGGATACGGCTTCCTCGCCATCACGGTCGGGCACATCCGGGACACCCTGCAGACCGTGCGGGCACTCGGCGACACGCTGCGCGTGCTGCTGCTCATCTCGCTCGGGCTGGAGATCCTGTCGGGGGTCCTCCTCGACATCCCGTTCACTTTCCTCGGCATCCAGGGCGACCTCGCCAGCGGCGGTCCGGTGCAGGGCATCTTCGGCAGCCGCAACATGCTGGGCTTCGTCACGGTCATCGCTCTGATCACCTTCGTGATCGAATGGCGCTCCCAATCCCTCACCTCCCGCATCGCGATCCCCTCCATCGCACTCGCCGCCGTGCTGGCCATCCTCTCGGCCTCCCCCACCGTGCTGGTCCTCGCCCTCGCCGTCGGCGTCGTCACCGTCGCGCTCACGATCGTGCGGCACGCCCCCGCAGAGCGACGCAACATCGTGCAGTGGGTGCTCGGCGTCCTCGTCGCGCTGGCGCTCGCCGCCGCGTTCGCGCTGCGGCATCCGATCATCGCGCTGATGGACGCCGGCTCCGACTTCTCCATCAGGGCGACGCTGTGGAACACGATCCTCGACTTCAGCGCGGTGAAGCCGATCCAGGGCTGGGGCTGGTTCGGCTCCTGGGCACGCGGCGAGTACCCCTTCACCTACATCAACTTCCAGCTCGACGACCACCACCAGAGCGCCCTCAACTCCTACTTCGATGTGCTGCTGCAGCTCGGCGCCGCAGGTCTGGTGCTGTTCCTGCTGCTCGGCGGAGTCGCCCTGGTGCGCTCCTGGCTCGTGGCCAGCGTGCGTCGTTCGGTCGTGTACGCCTGGACGCCCCTCATGCTCGTGACTCTGGCGGTCGAGTCCATGTTCGAGAGCTTCACGATCGTCGGGGCCGGCTGGTTCATGCTCGTCCTGTGCGCGCTGCGCGCCGGGCAGTCGCGCTCCTGGCGAGAGAACATCGACGCCGCCCAGACCGGCGTGATCCCCACCCTGCGCGCCGAGGGCTGAGTGCCCCGCCGCGCCCTCGGGGGATTCTGAACTGCGCCGGGTAGGCTTGAGATCGCTCGCGGCGTCCTGCGGGCCGAAAGCTTTCGGAGATCCCACTCGTGACCAACGTCCCCTTCGACCCGGCATCCGCGACGATCGTCATCGTCACGTTCAACCGCTCGCACCTCCTCACCGGCCTGCTCGAGAGCATCATCACGATGGATCCGAAGCCCGGCCACGTCGTGATCATCGACAACGCCTCATCCGATGACACCACCGAGGTCGTCGACTCCTTCCGTCCGCGGCTGGGCACCGAACTGGTCTATCGCCGCCTCGACACCAACACCGGCGGATCCGGCGGATTCAGCGAGGGCATGCGCACCGCGTACGAACTCGGGTCCGAATGGATCTGGATGATGGATGACGACGTCGAGGTCCTGCCGGACGGCCTGGCGAAGATGGGCAAGTGGGCACCTCGGTTCAAGAGCATCCAGGGACGCCGCTACGACTACGACGGCAGCGAGTTCTACTGGCAGTACCGCATCGCCGAGCGGATGGGCATCCCTATCCCGTTCGCACCCTCCGGATTCGACGGCTCCGGCTTCAAGGAGATGAACAGCGGCTGCTTCGAGGGCATGTTCATCCACCGTTCGATCGTGACGCAGATCGGACTCCCCGACCCCCGGTTCTTCATCTACTGGGATGACCAGATGTACGGCTGGCTCGCTTCCCGCAAGACCACTGCCGTCATCGTCGACGAGTTCGTCCTGCGCCGCACCCGCGAGATCAAGCAGTGGGACATGGGCATCCGCCACATGAACGCCTCGAGCAACGCGTACCGCTTTTACATCATGCGCAACCGCGCGTACATCAAGAAGTACTACCGCGTGCACGGCAACTACAACCCGGTACTCTTCGGTCTCGGCACGTCGATGACGTTCGCGAAGGAGCTCATCCGGCTCTTCTTCGTCGAGCGCACGGTGCGCGGAACCAGCAACCTCTTCCGCGGGCTGAAGGAGGGCGGCCGGCTCAGCCGCGATCGCTCCTGGCAGCCCATGGCGCCACTGGAGGCATGACGATGAGCGAAGAACCGCAGCCCGAGCTCCGCTGGGCGCCGATCCCGCCCAAGCCGTCCCGCAAGGGACGCGTGTGGCTCGTGATCGGCCTCGTGGTCGCCGCTCTGCTGATCGTCGGCGTTCTGCTGTTCTTCCTCCTCCCCCGCGGCGAGACCCCTTCGCCTGGTGCGAGTGCGACCTCCTCTCCCACTCCGTCGTCTGCCGAGACTCCGATTCTTTCGTCCTCGCCGACGTCTTCTCCCTCGATCCCTCCCGTGAGCACGCCTCCCACGGCGGATCCGACCGTCGACGCGTTCCGGCAGCAAGTCGGCGGCTGGCTCGGAGATGCAGGGCGCGGTCTCGATATCATCGCCCAAGCAGGCGGACAGGATGCCCTGTCCGTGATCGACACTCTCCAGGAGGACGGGCAGCGACTGTCGGATGCGCAAGCACCTTCATCCATCGAGCAGTCATGGCGCGACGGCGTCGACGCCTATGTGCAGAAGCTCGCCGCTCTCCGCACCGCGGTCGTCTCGGGCGGCGCTACGTCCGGAGCGGTCGATGATGCACGCAGCGCGGCAAACTCTCTCGTTGCGCTCGTCGGCCTCTGAGCCGCACACAGACCATACGACGCGGTGAGGCCGATCACCGCGTCTCTGGCCCTCGCATGGACTCGCGCATGACCTCTTCGCCTCGGGTTGAGGCGCGTCGCACGCTCGCCCTGTGGGTCTCTCCGCCTCGCCTCTGACGACGATTCCGAACCGACGAAGCGTCCCGCGAGGTGGCGAAGCGCAGAAACGGTACTACCCGCGCTGATAGATCGTTGTTCCCGAGGCGCCGACCGGCTCTACGACAGGCCGCCACCCCAGATCCTCGAGGTCACCAGGTACCTCTTCGGGCACGCTCGCGGAAATGGAGATGAAGTCTGACCCGTACTTGTCTGCGGCAGCGACGAGCTCTTCCGCAGACATCGCGTCATACAGGAGTGGACCAACGCACTGCTGCCAGCCCCCGAGATCGTCCAAACGATCGTTCCACTGCGTCCACGCCTCGCCGCCGTAGGGCACATCCTTGCAATCCACGACAACCGCGCGCTGCGTGACGAGCTTCACCCATTCCGTCCGCGGGGACGCGATGATGATCTCCCCTGTCGGCACGGCGTCTCGAACGTTCTCGCCCCACGTGCGGAGGTTGGGATCCGAGATGAACGCGAACTGAGGGGTGCGGACGGTCATGCCGCCGTTGAGGGCATTTGCGAGGACGAGGAGGACGCCGAAAGACAGTGCAGACAACGAGACGATGTTCGAATGCGAGTGACGGCCACTTCGCCGCTGAATCATGGCCCATGCCACGACACCGAGCGCGACCAGCCCGAACAGGACGAGGCGGACCTTGAGGTTGCCTGGCCACCCGATCCCGAGAATCAGAGCCCCGAAGCCGAAGAGCCAGACGAACAGGATGGGCAATGATGTACGTCGTGACATCCGTCCGATAAAGGGCACGAAGGCCCCCCAGAGTGCGAACGGGAGCAGGACCGCACCAAGACGATAGACGTTGACCCCCTGCGCGAGTTCCCCGAAGAAGGGGATGCGGAGAGCGTCGGCGATGAACCCCAGCGTGTAGCCGAGTGCTGCCAACCCCACCGTGGCGAGCCAGAGCGGAACCTGCTTGGGGGGCATCAGCGTGACGGTGAGCACGCACAGAACCACGAGACCCAGCGCAGAGAGCTGATCCTGCCACCCCCACAGATGAGCCGAGCAGTGGTAGGGGATGATCTGGTCGCAGATCTTGACGAAGTCCTTGAGGTTCGAAGCGACCGGCCGAATGATCAGCCCGAAAGCCACGGCGGCTCCGGTCAGGCCGAGAGCTCCCGCCAATCTCCAGTCGATGCGGCGCTCGGTGATGAGGTATGCGACGAGCGCTCCGACCAACAGCACTGCAGCGATCGATCCCTGCTGCACATGTACGACGGCGATGAGCGGAGCGATCACCATCGCGAGAACGCGGCGCTGCGTGAGGAAGCAGGCGATGAGCAGATAGATCAGGTTGCCGGACAGCACAGCGGGGAGCGCGACCGCGATAACGGGCGACCCGGTACCACCGACCATCCACGAGGACATGCCTGCGAAGAGGGTCACGCCGATACCGACGCTCCATGGTGCGGACGGTGCGAATCTGAAGGCAAGCATCGTCGTGGCCGTCGCGAACGCGAGGAGCCCGCACGCCCAGTACAGCGCGTAGACGGCAGAGAGCACGCCGAGGGACTCACCGGCGAACGTGATGAAATCGAAGAACCAGTGCGGTTGGGGCGCCGCCTCCATGAACCAGTCATTCGCGAACGCACCAGGGTGTGCCCAGCTGATTCCCTCCGGTGACAGGACGAAATGATCGCCCCACCCGGCTGTGTAGCCGTTCCCGATGTTGCTCCAGATCTCCAGCGTCCCCAAGATCACAGTGAGAAGCCCGATTAGACCGTACCTCCGGAGGAAGTATGCCCTCCGAGAGACTTGTCCGTGCGTCTCGGCCGTCTCAACGTTCTCGTTCTGCATCGCCGTGGTTCTTCCAAACTTGCTCATGTGTGTTCGACGACGTCGGACTCACGCGCCGTGAAGAGCCTACCCAATCCTCGCGCGTAGCTACTGTGAGGAACGATTGGCGCTGTCCGAGTTGTATCGCCCGAGGACCTCGGAGATCGGCCCATCGAGGACGAGCGCTCCCTTGTCCAGGTAGAGCCCTCGAGTGCAGAACCGGCGCAGATCACGTTCGTTGTGGCTGACGAAGAACAGCGTGCGCCCGTCTGCGAGAAGCTCGTCGATGCGCCGATAGCACTTGTCGCGGAAGGACTTGTCGCCGACGGCGAGGACTTCGTCCACGAGCAGGATTGGCTCATCAAGCTGCGAGACCACCGAGAACGCCAGGCGCACCTTCATCCCGTTCGAAAGGTGCTTGTAGGGAGTCTCCTCGAAGCCCGCGAGCTCCGCGAATCCGATGATCTCGTCGTAACGCCGAGAGACCTCCTCCCGCGACATGCCGTGAAGCCCCGCGGTGAGCCGCACGTTCTCGCGCACCGTGAGGTCTCCGACGAAGCCCCCGGTGATCTCGATGAGGGGCGCGACCCCGCCATTGACGCGGACAGTCCCTTCATCGGGGAGGAGAACACCTGCAACGAGGCGCAGAAGCGTCGATTTGCCTTGGCCGTTGCGACCGACGACGCCGATCGACTCTCCCTTCGCCACCGTGAAGGACACTCTCCTCAGCGCCCAGAACTCGCCCGGAAGAGAACGCCTCGACGCCCCGGCGAACATGTCTTTGAAGCTGCGCCTCCCCCGCCTGTTCCGACGAAAGCGCACGCCCAGACCCTCGACTTCAATGGCAGTCGACATCACAGCTCCTTCAGGACCGGACGCTCGAGCGCGCGGAACACCCACGCGCCGAGGCCCAGGATCGCCACGCTCATGACCACGCTCACACTCAACGCGAACGGGTTCCACTGCTCGGGGAAGAACGGCATCCGGTACAACATCAAGATGCCGGCAAGGGGGTTGAAGGCGCCCAGAGTCTGCGCGACGCCCGGAAGGTCGGTGACGTTGTAGATGATCGGCGTCGCATAGAACATCGCGCGAAGCACCAGCGCGGTCGTGCGTTCGAGGTCCACGTAGAGCACGCACAGCGGCGCGACCAGGAGTCCGAGTCCTACGAGGAGGATCGTCTGCAGAATCATTGCCACGGGCATCCACAGAATCCCCCATCCGATCTGCACGACCTGCGCCGGCTCCTTCTCGAAGATCAGGTTCGCGACGATGAAGACGACGAGGACCGGAAGGGAGAACAGGTATTCCATACCCTTGCTGAGCACGATGCGATTGACCCAGATCGACCTGGGTATCGCGGTCGATCTGACGAGTCGCGCATCTTTCTTGAACGCACGCGTGAAGTCGGAGACGGAAGCGTTGAACCACACCCATGGCAGCAACGCGCTGATGAGGAAGACGATGTACGGCTCCTCGCCAACATCTCGATGGAAGACCTGCGTGAACACGAACCAGTAGATCGCGCTCATCACCAGCGGATCCAGCACCGACCATAGGTAGCCCAGAAGACTGGTCGAGTAGCGGACTTTGAGATCTCGAGCGGACAGAAGCCACAACGAGTGCATGTATCGCCGAGGAGTCCCCGGCGCCCCGGTCATGGCCCTGCTCATGCTGCCTCAGTCCCTCGCTTGGGTGAGCATCCCTCGATACCCGCGAACACCTCAGATGGCCGCCGAACGCGAACGGGTCGCGGCAATCTCGAAGCCAGGCTACCGGTCATCGCTCGGAACAGCTTGCACGGCTCACGTCACCGGGGTCGGCGGGGATGCCCGTGGTGCCAACGGCTCACGAGCGACCTCCCGTAAGCTGAGACAAAACGCACATCGGATGGACTCAATGACTCGCAGCACCCCGGTCGCTCACAGCGCCGCGCCTCAGGCCGACACGATGTGGCCGAGGTCGACGACCCTGTTCCTCCTTCTCGTCGGCATCGTTCTGGCCGTGTTCTCCTTTCTCGTGGTGGTGAACATGCCGCCACTGCCGTGGGCGCCGGCCGCTGACGCGCAGCTGCGTGATGCACTCGCAGCGTTCAGTGAGACCGGCGCGCTTCCCGTGTGGACGACGACGTCTCACGCCACCGGCGTCGGCAGCGTGCTCGTGGCCGTCTTCTTCGGAGCATCCGCTTCCTCGCCGTACGCGGCACTCGGAGTCGCGCAAGCCGCCGCAGTCGCGATCCCGATGCTGTGGCTTCCGCTCTGTGTCGCCCGCATCTTCCGGCGTGCGCGCGCCGGGTACGCCTTGATCATGCTTCCGCCGCTGGTCTGGTTGCTCAATTCCGGCACGATCCTCGTGGGAACGCAGTACGGGCTCGCAGACGAGAGCTCCGCCCTGCGCGTCCCCGCTCTGTTCGGCCTGCCCGCCTCGCTCACGTTCCTCGCCCTGTCCATGCTCGTGCTGCTCAGCACTGTCCCTCTCCGCACCCCGCATCAGCTCATCGCCACAGTCGCAATCGGCGCCTTCGCAGGCTTCCTCGCGCTCTTCGACTGGTACGCCGGGCTCGCGGTCGCCGTTGCGGTGTCGGCACTGTGGTGGCGGCGCGCGCCCCGTCGGACACGAGCCTGGCGATCGATCGGAGGTGCACTCGCCTCCCTCCTCATAGGTGTCGCCGTGTACCTCATGTTGTGGGCGCTCCTCGGAGGCTTCACGCAGCCGAGCGGCGTCGCCGCCGCATTCCCCGTGGGCGACGGCAGCCCGGCGGATTCCTTTGACGAGTACTTCAGGCGTGCGCTCTTCGTGATCAAGCACTTCGGCGCGATGATCAGCTTCATCCTCATCGGCCTCGTGCTCGCCCTCACGCGGCGCGCACCTCAGCGGCGAGCACTCGCCGCAGCATCCTGGATCCTGTTGCCGTCGCTCCTGCTCGGCTTCGTCGCCTCGATCGAGAGCCCTCCCACCCTGTACGGGTTCTCACAGCTCTCGGCAACGCTGGGAATGCTCGCCTCGGTCGCTCTGGGCGCGATCGTCTGGTCGATCACGTCCATGCCCTCGCACGTCCGCTCGCTTGAGCGGACGCGCCTCAGCGGACGCCGTCGCAACGAGGGTGCTTCGCCCTCGCCGTTGATGCCGCCCTCCGGTCTCAGCGTCGTCGTACCGACCCGGAACGGCGTGGACGTCCTGGAAGAGACGATGAACGCCCTCGGGGGAAGACTCACCGCGGAAGATGAGATCATCGTCGTCGAGAACGGCTCGACAGACGGAACCACCGAGCTCCTGACCCGCATTGAGAGCGAGTGGCGATACCCCTCGAGCGTCATCATCACCCACTCGGAACCCGGTCTCGGAGAGGCCCTGCGAAAAGGCGCGGAGACGAGCATCGGCTCGCGGCTCCTTCTCACGGCTGACGATCTTCCGTTCGGGTTCACCGACCTCGACGAGTTCACCAGGCTGCCAGCAGAAGCGGCGGTGGCGATCGGGTCGAAAGCCCACCCCGAATCACGCGTCGCCCGGAGCCGCCTACGGACGATCCAATCGCGCATCTTCCGATTCCTTCGCGCTGCGCTCCTCCAGTCGCGCGTTGGCGACAGTCAGGGGACGCTCTGGGTCGACGGCGTGTGGGGTCGTGAATTCGCTCATCTCTCCCGCGAAAGCGGTCTCATGTGGACCACGGAGCTCGTACTCGCAGCCGAGCAGCAGGGCATCGTCGTCCACGAAGTCCCCGTCGAGCTCAGCAACAGGCATGAGACGGGAACGAGTCGTTTCCGTCTCTCGGACGCGTGGCAGTCGTTCATCGGCTTCACCCGACTGGCGGTCTACAAGGACGACTACTGCAACGAAGACTGGGTCCCGTCGACGCGGCCTGAGCACGACGACGAGGAGATCGAGGTCCCGTGACGCACGACGAGGACGGGCTCTCATCGAGCCCGTCCTCGTCGTGCGGAGAAACGCTCCGGTCAGCGCGTGCCGCCTCGGAGCGCGTTGTTCCAAAGTGACAGTGCAGAGCCGATCGCCATGTGCATGTCGAGGTACTGATATGTGCCGAGACGTCCGCCGAAGTGAACGTCCTTCTCGCCCTTGGCCAGCTCCCGGTAAGCCAGCAGCCCCTCACGATCGCTGGAGGTGTTCACGGGGTAGTACGGCTCGTCCTCGCGCTCGGCGAAGCGAGAGAACTCCCGCATGATGACCGTCTTGTCCGAGTCGAAGACGGCCCTGCGCTCCGGATGGAAGTGCTTGAACTCGTGGATGCGGGTGTACGGCACATCCATGTCGGGATAGTTCATGACGCTTGTGCCCTGGAAATCGCGCACGTTCAGGACCTCCCGCTCGAAGTCGAGAGTGCGCCAGCTGAGCGCACCCTCGGCATAGTCGAAGTAGCGGTCCACCGGTCCGGTGTAGACGACCGGGAGCTGGCCGACGGTCGCCTTCCTGTTCAGCGGCTGCGACCCATCGAAGTAGTCGACGTCCAGCTTCACCTCGATGTTGGGATGGTCGGCCATCCGCTCGAGCCAGGCGGTGTAGCCGTCGGTCGGCAGTCCCTCCCAGGTGTCGTTGAAGTAGCGGTTGTCGTACGTGTACCGCACCGGAAGCCGGCTGATGATGTCGCCGGAGAGCTTCTGCGGGTCGGTCTGCCACTGCTTGGCCGTGTAGTCGCGGAAGAACGCCTCGAACAGCGGGCGGCCGACGAGGGCGATGCCCTTCTCCTCGAAGTTCGTCGCGGTCCGCGCATCGAACTCCCCCGCCTGCTCTCGGACGAGCGCACGGGCCTGGTCAGGCGTATATGCGGACTGGAAGAACTGGTTGATCGTTCCGAGGTTCACCGGCATCGGGAACACGGTGCCCTTGTGCGTCGTGTAGACCCGGTGCACGTAGTTCGTGAAGGAGGTGAAGCGGTTGACATACTCCCAGACGGCGGGGTTCGACGTGTGGAAGAGGTGGGCTCCGTATCGGTGAACCTCGATCCCTGTCTCCGGATCGGCCTCACTGTAGGCGTTGCCCCCGATGTGGTGGCGACGGTCGATGACCGTGACCTTGCGGCCGGCATTCGCCGCCCGCTCTGCGATGGTGAGGCCGAAGAAGCCGGAGCCTACGACGAGGAGATCCATTGGACGCACTTTCTGGATCCGCATCGGTCTGTGCGCGGGCCCGCTCCATACTAGGCGACGCCGCACTGTCCGCTCCTGAGAGGCTCGTAGAGCTTTCCCTGGCATGATTGACATTGTGTCCACCACCTCAACGTCTCCGTCGCGCTCGCTGATCGCACGGCTATGGGCACTCGGCCCAGTCCGCTATCTGACAATGGGAGGGCTCGCCTTCCTCTTCGACGCGGGGCTGCTCTGGCTCCTCCACGACGCGATCGGCATCGATCTTGCAGTCAGCACCGCAGTCGCCTTCCTCTTGAGCTTCGCGGTCACGTACACGCTGCAACGCAAGTTCGCCTTCTCCTCGGACAGCTCCGTAGCGCCGAGCGTGTTCCGTTACACGGTCCTGGTGATCTTCAACACGCTCGCGACGACCGCGATCGTCTGGTTCGGCAGCGTCCTCGGCCTGCCCTGGATCATCGGCAAGGTCGCGGCCGTCGTGGCGACGACGATCTGGAATTACTTCGTTTACCGCCACTGGGTTTTCGCCCCGAAGAAGGACAAGGGTTAGTCAGAAGATGTACAAAGGCGCCACAGTAGCCGCAGTCGTTCCTGCCTACAAGGAAGAGCTGATGATCGCCCAGGTGATCACGACGATGCCGGACTATGTGGATCACATCGTCATCGTCGACGACTGCAGTCCCGACGATACAAGCGGTGCTGCCGCAGCAGTCTCAGATTCTCGCGTCACGTTGATCCGCCATGAGGAGAACCAGGGCGTGGGTGGGGCGATCCTGACCGGACACCGAGCTGCCCTCGATCTGGGCAGTGACGTCAACGTGATCATGGCGGGTGACGCTCAGATGGATCCTGAGTACCTTCCTCCACTCCTGGACAAGGTGACCGACGAGGGCTACGGCTTCGCCAAGGCGAACCGCTTTTACTCTCCGGAGTCTTTCGATGGCATGCCGCGCTACCGAATCTTCGGGAACATCCTCCTGTCTTTCATGACCAAGCTCGCATCCGGATACTGGAATCTCTTCGATCCTCAGAACGGATACACAGCGATCCGCACTGAGGTCCTCAACAGGCTGCCACTGAGCAGAATCGCCAAGCGCTACAGCTTCGAGAACGATCTGCTGATCCACTTGAACATCCTCCAGGTACCCGCCGTCGATGTTCCCGTCCCCGCGATCTACGGCGACGAAGTCTCCAGCATCAAGCTGCGCAAGGTCATCCCCGAGCTGCTGAACCGGCTCACCGTCGGATTCTGGACGCGAGTGTGGTACCGCTACGTGCTCTGGTCGTTCTCCCCGATCGCGCTGCTGCTGTTCCTCGGACTCGTTCTGTTCGTCTTCGGCCTCGGCGTCAGCATCTGGCTGCTCTTCCTGATCGTGGGCTCGACCATCGCGACAGCCGGCACCGTGATGCTGGCAGCTCTGCCTCTTATGCTCGGAACGCAGATGCTGATCAGCGCGTTGCAGCTGGATATCCAGGCGAGCCCGTCTACGCCCACCTATCCCCCGTTCAAACCTCGCGACGCGGAATCACGCTGAGGTACGACAGTGGGGTGAGGATTCGTGAATCCTCACCCCACTGTCATTCTCCCTCGCTGTCAGCTGAGAGCTGCCTCACCGAGCGATACGACGGCACCGGACCTGTCAGCGGATTCGAGTGCAGCCTCGACGACCTCAAGCGTGTGAACCGCTTCTGCCATCGTCGACAGCTCCGTGTCCTCGCCCTTGATCGCGTCGCGGAAGGCTTCGAGCTCCGCTTTGAGAGGCTCCTTCTTGGCGAACGCGAATCGCGTCACGTCGCCCTCGGAGACTCCACGGAAGGCCGACACGGACTCCCATTCGAGAGCGGCCGTGCCGTTGGCGAAGAATGTGAGATCACCGGTCGCGGTGTCCGCGATGAAAGTCCCTCGCTCGCCCGTCACGACGGTGACGCGCTCCTTCATCGGGCTGAGCCAGTTGATGAGATGGTTCACGACCATGCCATTGCCCAGCCGGCCGGTTATGGCGATCATGTCCTCGTGGGATCGTCCGCTCTTGAACGCCGTCTGCGCCGACACCGATTCATAGGTCGAGCGAGCGACCCACGCGGTCAGGTCGACATCGTGCGTACCAAGATCCTTGGCGACGCCGACATCCCCGATGCGTCCGGGAAAAGTACTCTGCCGGCGAGTCGCGATCTGATACAGATCGCCCAAGTCACCGGCTTCCAGGCGCGTCCGCAGCTGTTGCAGTGCTGGATTGAAACGCTCGACGTGCCCCACGGCGCCGACGAGCCCCCGCGCGGCAAAGGTCTCTGCGATGCGGCGCCCCACGGTGCTGTCGTCGGCGATCGGCTTCTCGACAAGGGTGTGGACACCGGCTTCTGCGAGTTCGAAGGCCGCATCGGCGTGGAACCGCGTGGGGATCGCGACGACCGCCATGTCGATGCCTGCGTCGATCAGCTCGCTGACGTGGGAGTACACGGGAAGCCCCGTCGCCACCCGGTGAGGATCACCACCGGGATCGGCCACCGCGACCAGCTCGACACCTTCGACATCGCGGAGGAGACGGCCATGGTGGCGCCCCATCATGCCGACGCCTACGAGTCCAGCGCGCAGCGACGTCATCTCAGGCACCTGCCCGGACGAGAGCGTTCACGGCTTCAACGATGCGCTCGAGGTCACCACGAGACAGAGACGGGTGGACCGGGAGCGAGAGTGCTTCTCGGGCGGCCTTCTCGGTCTCTGGAAGGTCGACTCCCGGGGCGAAGCCGGCGAGCGAGGGCAGTCGGTGATTCGGGATCGGATAGTAGACGCCACTGCCGACCTGGTACTCCTCACGGAGCGCCTGCGCGATGCGATCACGATCCTCGGCGATGCGGATCGTGTACTGGTGATACACGTGCGTCGCGCCTACGGCCACAGGCGGGGTCACGACACCCGAGAGGTTCTCATCGAGGAATGCGGCGTTCTCCTGACGAGCACGGGTCCACGCATCCACCTTCGTCAGCTGGACGCGACCGATCGCCGCGTGGATGTCGGTCATGCGAGCGTTGTAGCCGATGACCTCGTTCTCGTACTGCTTCTCCATGCCCTGGTTCCTGAGCAGTCGCACAGAACGCGCCGTCGTATCGTCTGCGGTGGAAACCATGCCGCCCTCGCCGCTGGTCATGTTCTTCGTCGGGTAGAGCGAGAACATCGCGAACTGGCCGAAAGTGCCGACGGGACGCCCGTCGAGAGCCGCCCCATGCGCCTGAGCTGCGTCCTCATAGAGAGCGATGCCGCGGGATTCCGCGATCGTCGCCAGCTCGTTCATGCGTGCGGGGTGCCCGTAGAGATGCACGGGCAGGATCCCCTTGGTTCGCGGGGTGACAGCAGCGGCGACGGCGACCGGATCAAGCGTGAACGAGTCCGCTTCGATGTCGACGAACACCGGAGTCGCGCCCGTGAGCGCCACCGAGTTCCCGGTCGCCGCGAAAGTGAACGACGGCACGATGACCTCGTCGCCAGGGCCGACGCCTGCAGCCAGGAGGCCCAGGTGCAGGCCGGACGTGCCGGAGTTCACGGCGACGACGGGACGCCCCTGGACGAAGTGCTCGGAGAACTCCGACTCGAACGCCGCGACCTCGGGGCCCTGCGCCACCATGCCGCTGCGCATCACGCGGTCGACGGCGGCGCGCTCCTCGTCTCCGATCAGCGGCTTCGCCGCGGGGATGAAGTCCATCAATTACTCTCCTCAGTCAGGTGCCCTTCGACCTCGACGTATCGAGCGTCGGTCTCCGGGCACTTCCACACACCATCGCCGATGTCTTCGAGACGGAATCCGGCCTTGCCGACCCACCCGATCCGTTTCGCCGGCACACCGGCCACGAGGGCGTAGTCAGGAACGTCTTTGACGACGACCGCTCCAGCCGCAACGGTCGCCCACTCTCCGATGGTCACAGGAGCGACGCACGTGGCGCGTGCCCCGATCGCCGCACCGCGTTTGATCGTGACACCGACCGGTTCCCAATCGTGCGCACTCTTGAGAGAACCGTCAGGATTGATCGCTCGCGGATAGGTGTCGTTCGTGAGCACGACGGCCGGCCCGATGAACACGCCGTCTCCGAGGACGGCCGGCTCGTAGACGAGCGCGTAGTTCTGCACCTTGCAGTTGTCGCCCAGAACGACCCCGGTGCCGATGTACGCTCCGCGGCCGATGATGCAACCGCTGCCGAGCCGTGCGCCCTCGCGGACCTGTGCGAGATGCCACACCGAGGATCCAACGCCGAGGATTGCGTCATCAGACACGTCTGCGGAATGGACGATGCGGACGTTCTCGCGCGTCACCGGCGCGTGCTGATCGGGAGCATTCACAACGACTGAGTCTACCCTGCGAAGTCGCGGCGCAAACGGCACGCCGCACCAAGGTACGATGCAAACCGTGCATCTTTCGCTCGAACGCCCTCGTCGCTCCTGGCTGATCGCGGTCCCGATTCTGCTCTTCATCGCGCTCGCGGCCTGGGCGTTCGCTTCGCCGGCCGGGGCGAGCCCCGACGACGATTTCCATCTTCCGTCGATCTGGTGCGGCTTGGGTGAACGCGAAGGGCTGTGCCAGCCCACCGGCAATCCCGAGACCCGGCTGGTCCCGGAAGCGCTGACAGACGCCAGTTGCTACGCGTTCGAAGCGGACAAGAGCGCCCGGTGCTGGGACGCGGAGGCCACTGGAATGGACCGAGCGAAGCGGCTCAACACCGCCCCGCTCTACCCGCCGCTCTTCTATGGGACTCTGTCCGTGTTCGCGAGCCCCGATGTGCAGACCTCGGTCATCGTGATGCGGCTCTTCAACGCCGCGCTCTACGTCGGCATGCTGACGGCGGTGTTCGTCGCGCTCCCTCGCCGCATCAGACCTGCGCTGGTCGTCTCGGCACTCGGCACACTCGTCCCACTGGGCTTGTTCATCATCCCCTCCACGAATCCGTCATCGTGGGCGTTGCTCTCCGCCACCACCGTCTGGATCTGTCTGTACGGAGCAACCCAAACGACGGGGAGACGTCAGTTCGTGCTCTCGTCACTCGCGGTCGTCGGAGGGGTGCTCGGCGCTGGAGCCAGGGCCGATGCGGGCATCTTCGCGGTGTTCGGCCTCGTGCTCGCGGCGATCCTCGGCGTTCGGCGCGGCAAGCGACTCCTCATGCCGGCGATCGCATCCGGCATCATCCTCATCGCCGGAGTCGGCTTCTATCTGGGCGCCAAGCAGGGCGGCGCGCTCGTCAACGGGTTGCCTACGGCCAATCCGCCGCTCACGACCGACGAGCACCTCAGTAACCTGTTGAACATCCCGTCGCTGTGGACCGGTGCGCTCGGCGGCTGGTACCTCGGATGGCTCGACACGCCCATGCCCTCGATGGTGTCCATCCTCGCCTCCGCCGTGTTCTTCGCCGCGTTCGGCATCGGGATCCACCGCCTCACTCGGAGGCACGCTCTTGCCGTCGTCCTCACGGTTGCAGCCATGTGGGGCGTCCCGTTCGTTCTGCTCGCGCAGTCACGGGCGATCGTCGGGGCGGAGGTTCAGCCTCGATACATCCTCCCGCTCATGGTGATCGCCCTGGGCGTCGCTTCGCTGACCACGAAGGCCACACGCTCCTGGTCCGGCTCCCGTGTCATCTTCGCCGGTGCAGCGCTCTCGGCGGCCGCGCTCGTCGCCCTGCACACGAATGTGAACCGCTACACCAAGGGTCTCGACGACATCTCCATCGATCCCGGTGTACGCGCTGAGTGGTGGTGGTCGCTCGCTCCGAGTCCGGGGGCGATCGTCATCATTGGCGGGATCGCCTTCGTCGCCATGTTCTTCGCGCTCGGAGTTTCGCTGAGAAGACCGCGCCCGACCACCACGGAGGCGCCTGAGACCGGCGCGGCGCCGCTCGTTTCAGAGGCATCCGGTGGCGTCAGTCCCGCCCCTACTGTCGCGCCTGACGCACGAAGCTGACTGATGTGATCGGCACCGGGAGCTGTCGGTGCCGATCACGCAGCGATCCAGATGTTCCTGCTCACTGGACTGTGCTGCGGACGGACCGGAATCGGATGCCGTCGATCGCTCCGCGAACCGCCGCTCCGATCTTGCTCCCCCGGTCGCGCTCACACAGGAGCACCTTGATCCACGACTTCGACGCGTAGGCGGCGTCCTCCCAGAACCAGCGCCCGATGCCATAGCGACGGATCATGATCACTCTGTTTCGCGTCATGTAATACTGCCGCATCGGCGAATAGTTCGACAGGTAGACGCGGCGCCCGAAGAAGGTCGCCGGAGTGGAGGCGCCGAAGCGGTGGTCGAGCACCGTGTCGAACACCTTCACGACCGCGAAGCCCGCGGCCCTGGCCCTGAGCGAGATGTCGTGGTCCACATAGTCGACGAAGAGTCGCTCGTCATGGAGACCGATCTTCTCCAGAGCCTCACGGGAGAACAACGCTCCGGAAGAGATGAGCGTCTGGAGCTCGCCGATGCCCTCTCCACGATCGGCGTCATAGAGGAATCCCGTCTCCTCCGCACGCAGTGCGGGTCCTGCCATCGCGACAGGAGAATCCCATTCCGAGAACGCCCTCTTCAACTGCTTCAGCATCCCGTCGGCGACGGTGCTGTCCTGGTCGAAGATCCACACGTACTCGAAGTCGTCAGCCAGCGCACGACGCATGCCGGCGTTGAACCCGGCCGCGACGCCGACGTTCTTCACCTGGTCGATCACGACGACGCCGCTGTCAGACGAAAGCGCGTCGAGAACCTGCGCCGTGCCTTCGTCGTCGGGAGAGTTGTTCACGACATACACGCGCCCGACCTGCTCCCGCAGGCGGGCGATGTTCGACAGGATGCTCGAATCGGGACGAAAGGCGAGGACCACCCCCGCCGTGTCCCCGATCATGCCGCCTCCGCGCCGCCGCTGACGGTGATCTCCGCGGAGACGGTGCCCATGGTCGTGTTGTCGGTGCGGACGCGGAGCACGGCGCCCCTCATCAGCCCATGGCTGCTCGGCTCGCTCACCCCTGCGGCGTTCGCGTTGACGAAGTAGTCCCCGGGCCCGAAGCTGGCCTCTGCGATTCGCAGATCGACACGCGTGCGCCCGGTGATCGGGTCGAGGCGGACCCCCAGGATCTCGGTGTTCGACGCCATGACCATCTGCCCGAGCGGGGTGTCCATGCTGAAACCGATCTCCCAGCGCTCGATCGGACGCAGAGAGTCGACGTGCACCCTGATCGTGAACGGCGAGCCGCTGCCGATCTCCTTGATCTGCTCTCCCTCGTCGTCGAGGAGTTCGATGCCCTTCACCTGGATCGGGTGGATCGTCTCCTCCGAGGGCGCTTCTCCGACCTCGCGATCCGCGAGCACGTCGCGGAGCCCGTCGACGGCTCCGTTGATGTCGCCGTCGAACACCAGCTTCCCGTGGTGGAGAAGGATTCCCCGGTCGCACAGCTCCTGCACCTGCTGCGCCGAGTGGCTCACGAGGATGATCGTGCGCCCCTCGTTGCGGAACTGGTGGATGCGGTCCATGCACTTGCGCTGGAAGGCCTCGTCGCCAACCGCCAGGACCTCGTCGACGAGGAGCACGTCAGGGTCGGTGTGCACGGCCACCGCGAAGGCCAGGCGCACGTACATGCCAGAGGAGTAGAACTTGACGGCCGTGTCGATGAACTCGCCGATGCCGCTGAACTCGAGGATCTCATCGAACCGCGCGTCAATCTGCTCTCGGCTCAGTCCGAGGATCGCGCCGTTGAGGTAGACGTTCTCCCGGCCGGAGAGATCGGGGTGGAAGCCGGCGCCGAGCTCGAGCAGAGCAGCGACACGGCCGCGGCTCTGCACGGTTCCCGTTGAGGGGGCGACGATGCCTCCGATGAGCTTGAGGAGGGTGCTCTTCCCCGACCCGTTCTGGCCGAGGAGCCCGACGGTCGTTCCCGCCTCGATGCTCAGGGAGAGCTCATCCACCGCGGTGAACTCCTCGCGGTAGGCCTTGCCCAGCCGTCCGAAATGGACGATGCGGTCCTTGAGACTGTTGTCCTTGCGGACCGTGAAATGCTTGCTGACGCCGTTCAGACGGATGATGTCCGGTCGCGTCTCGAGGTCGGTGTTGTCGATCGTCAAGTCACAGCTCCTGCGCGAAGTTGCCCTGCATGCGGGTGAACGACCGATGCGCGAACCAGAGGAAGACGGCGCCGATGACACACATCACCAGCATGCGGAGGCCGAGGTTCGGCGGATAGTCGGCGTCGGTTCCTGAGCCCCAGAACGCGCGGTGGAATCCCATCACCCCGATGGTGAGCGGATTCGCCAGGTAGACCTGGAGAATCCACTCGGGCAGCGAGTACGTCGCGACCACGTCCTGCACCATCTTCCAGGAGTAGACGATGGGAGAAGCCCACATGGCGAGCATCATGACGACCTCGGTGAGGTACTGGATGTCGCGCAGATAGACGTTCAGCGCCGCGAGCAGGAGTCCGAGCGCGACCCCCCAGATCAGCACCATGCCGAGAGCCGGGAAGAACCACAGCATCTGGACCGGAGCGGGCAGCGCATTGAGGATGACGGCCGCGACGAGCAGCACCCCCAGCTGGACGAGGAACATGAAGGCGGCTGCGCCGATGCTCCCCAGCGGGAAGATCTCTCGCGGAAGGTAGATCTTCTTCACCAACCCCGCGTTGCCGATGATCGAACCGGTCGAGCCGAAGATCACGTCGGCGAAGAAGGTGTAGAGCGTGAAGCCGGCGAAGAGGTAGATCGCGAAGTTGTCGATCCCCCTCGCCGCGCCCAGGATCTGGCCGAGCACGAAGTAGTAGACCAGGAACTGCATGAGCGGTCTGATCACCGTCCACAGGAACCCCAGGAAGCTGTCCCGATAGCGCGCTTGGAGATCACGCCGGATCAGCATCATCAGCAGTTCTCGACGACGATACAGCTCGCCGAGCTTGCCTCCACGACCGCCGTCGCGCATGCCGCGCGAGTCGATGGTGGTGAACGGCTCGGCGGCAAGCCGAGTGAATCTATCCACTGGGGTAGTCCTTTACGGGGGGTTCGGGTCGACTCAGCCTATCTTCGGCGACGGCCGCGGGCCGTCAATGACGGCTCAGCGTCGTCTCGGAAGTCGTCGACGGATGCTGGAGCTCACACGCACGCGGAGCGCCCTGAGACGATTGCCCGCGCCGGGGTGGTTGCGTCGCATGTACATCCGGATGAAGTCGCGGAGCTTGCCCTCCCCCACGTGGCCGATGCCCCGGAGGAAGGCGATCTGCTCGTGGGTGCGACCTGGCACCGTCGCCGACATCTCATCGAAGTTGAAGTCCAGGGTCGTGTAGCTGACCGCGGCGTACTCCGCATCCATGATCGTGCGTGTGTGGTAGCCGAGCTCGGCTGCCGCGTAGCTCGGTACACGTTCGAGCACGTGCGCGAGTCCACCGTCCTGGTACGCCTCCGCACCGCCGAAGTCGCTGTAGGACCACGGCTGCTCGACGAGCAGTCGCAGTGCCTCGGGACGGGCGATGAACATCGACCCGTACGGGGCGAGCGGGGAGATGTCGTCGAGAGGGACCATGATCCCCATCTGCGCGGCGAGCTTCTCGAAGCCGGGCTTGTTCGCCCACCATGCGCGCCCCATCGTGGGGTATCCGATGTGCACCATCGGCGGGTAGACGATCCCGAGCCCCGGCTCCCTCTGGAAGAGCGCGAGCACGTTCGCCGTGTACCCCGGGCTGGACAGCAGATTCATGAACTGCTGATCCTTGAACGCGCGGCCGACGTTGAAGCCGTCCTGGGGCGTCTTCTTGGAATGCAGCTTCACGACGAGGTCGTACCCGCCGTCGAGCAGGACGTCACGGCATCCGACGAGGAATGCGCTCTGATCGCGGCCGTCGTTCGAGGCGACGACGCGCACGTCGACCGAACGCCCGTCACGAGGACGAGCATCGATGATCTCGCGGATCGCCGCGGCCCGCTCCTCGTCCTGCGTCGTGACGACGAGATCGTAGGAGACGGGCAGCGTGTCGACGCGATCGAGCATCTCGTCGGTCATGTCGACGTAGAAGATGTGCAGGATCGCGACCACTCGCAGCGGCGCCGTCGGATCGTACGAGACGTCGACGTCGCCGAGGACATCGTTGAGACCGAGATCGACGTTGAGGTCCTTCGGCGCGACGTTGCGGGCGAGATTCGCGTAGAGGTGCTCGATCGGGTACCCGTGCGACGCCATGTCCTCGGCGATCCATCGTCCGATGACGGCATGCCGGTCCATGTAGGGCGGCCAGTGGAAGAAGGGTCGCCGCTTGACCAGCGGACATCCATCGGCGATCAGCAGATCGGGGTTGAAGAGAGCAGGATGCTTGGACGGATAGTTCGCTGCGGGGAACGCGGCGGCAGAGGAGAAGCCTGCCTCCGTGAATCGCTGCGTGAACGTCACCTCATGGTTCAGTACCGCATCGAAGTAGCCGGCCATGGGCGGCAGATCCCGCCAGTAGTCGCGCCAGGCCTCGGAGAGGAACATGTTTCGACGCACCGCGATCCAGAAGGACTGCAGATGATCGGGGACCCGACCGGTTCCCGTCGACGGATCCTTCATGCGAACGTTGTCGGTCATACCCCAGAAGTCGAGCTCCTGGGCGCCCATCCGCTCGAAGACCGCGCCGTACGGGCGCACGGGACCGAACCACGTGTCGTTGGTCAGCACGACCTCGTCGAAGTCGGCGAGCCGCTCGCCGAGGTGATCGAGCCCCGCCTTGTGGCCCCAGATGTCGAACCCCTCGTTGGGACGCACGAGGATCTCATCCGTGACCGCCTCGAGACGTGCACGACCTTCCTCCGTGAGGGCGCCGTTGACGACGGCGAGGATGTGCTCGGCGTCTCCGCGCATCTCCCGCAGGGCGTACTCGACGTACTCCTCGATCATTCCACGACGATCGAAGACGACGTACACGACCGCTCTCCGGCTGTCCTTCGTGAGCGCCTGCGGCGTTCCGGTCGCCATCACAGCGCCTCCCCTTCGACGGCGCGCCCTCGACGCAGCACGGTCCGGACCAGATGCATGCCTCTACGGGCGACGCTGACGAAGGGACGCGCGACAGGCGCGAGCGTCGCCGCAGTCTTCGGGTGGTTCAGCCGCACGTACATGCGCGTCATAGCGACGATCCCGCCGGCTCCCGCCCACCCTGCTCGGTGCAGCCACTGGATCTGCTCGAGCGGATAACCCGGCGGTGTGATCGAGAGCTGATCGAGCTTGTATGCGAGATTCGCGTAGGCGATGCCTGCGTGCTCCTGGTTCATCACGGTGCGAACGTGATACCCCAGCTCACCCATCGCGAGCGTCACCATGCGCTCCTGGACTCTCGCCAGGTCGGCTCCCTCGCGCTTTCCGTTCTTCGGAACCTCGTATGAGCGGTAGTCCTGCTCGTCATCGATGAGGATCTTCAGCGCCTCCGGACGTCCGATCCACATTCCGCCGAGCGGAGCGAGCGGCGTCGCTCCATCCAACGGGACACGGATGCCGAGGCGTTCGCACATCTCCTCGGCACGATCTCGGTAGTGCCCCCAGCCGCGCCCGGCGAGCGAGTAGCCGATGTGCATCATGGGCGAGAACACGGCGCCGAGCCCCTGTTCGCGCTGGAACAGCGCCAGGAGCGCGGCGAACTGGCCGGGCGAGGAGATCAGATTCTCGAGCTGGTAGCGACGGAAGTACCGCGCGATGTTGGCCCCGCGCTTGCTGGGTGCTCGTGTATGGATCTTCACGACGAGGTCGTAGGCGCCCGAGGTCAGGACATCGCGGCAGGCGATGAAGAATGCGCTCATGTCCCTCCCGCGCTTCGAGGGCACCACGCGGACCTCGACCTCGGCCATTCCAGGGATCTCGCGCCCGGAGAGCGCGTCGCGGATCTTGACGGCGGCGCCCTCCTCCACCGTCGTGACGACGAGGTCGAAGCCGACGGGGATGTGGACGAGCCTGTTCAGCAGGTGGTCGACCGTCCGCGGATCGGCGCAGTGGGCGACGACAGCGAGACGGAAAGGCGCCGAACGGTCATAGCCTGTGTCGGCATCCGGGAGCACTTCGAGCATGCCCGCATCCGTGTTGAGCGTCTTGGGCTGCACGTTCCGTGCGAGGTTGCTCCACATCAGCTCGATCGGGTACCCGTACTTCGTGATCTCGGTGATCGTGCGTCGCCCGATCACCGCGTGCCTGTCGAGGAAGGGCGGATAGTGGAAGAACGGTCGCCTCTTGATGAGCGGGCACCCGTCGGCGAGCAGGAGATCGGCGTTGAAGAGCGCCGGATGCTCGGTGGGATAGTCGGCCGACGCGAACGCCACGGAGTGCGAGTAACCCTGATCCGCGAAATGCTTCGTGAATTGGATCTCGTGCTTGAGCACGGCGTCGAAGTACGAGGGCATCTCGGGCAGGTCGCGCCAGTACGCACCCCATTCGGGCGAGAGGAACATCTCCTTCCGGACCGCGATCCAGAAGGACTGCAGGTGATACGGGAGCTCACCCTCATTGGTGAACTTGTTGAGGGGCTCCCAGTCGTGGTCGGTCATGCCCCAGAAGTGCACCTCCTGCTCCCCCATCCGCTCGAAGACAGGAGCGTACGGTCGCACAGGTCCGAACCACGTGTCGTTCGTGAGAAGCACCTCGTCGAACTCGGCGATACGGTCGCCCACGTGATCGAGCGCGTCCTTGTGCGCCCAGATGTCGAAGCCGTCGTTGGACCGCACCAGGATCTCGTCGGTGACGGTCTCCAGCAACGCCCTGCCAGCCGTGTCGAGTGATCCGTTGACGACGGCGAGGATGTGAGCCGCGTCGTCACGCAACCCCTGCAGCGCGTACCTCACGAACTCCTCGACCCCACCGCGGCGGTCGTAGACGACGTAGATCACGAGGCGCTTGCCTCCGTCAGGGAATCGTGCTGGCTTCTGCCCCGGCGTCGTCATCTGGTCCCTTCACAAGTCCCGGCGAACCGGGGCCGACTCACAAACGCTCGCCCCGCGCCATGCGCTGCGAACCCATCGAGCCTAGTCAGCGTCCCTGAGCGAGTGCCTTGAGCAGGTACTCCCCGTACCCGCTCTTGCGCAACGGCTCGGCGCGCTCGCGCAGCTCGTCGTCGGTGAGGAAGCCCATGCGCCACGCCACTTCCTCGGGGCAGCCGATGGACAGTCCCTGACGCTTCTCCACCGTGCGGATGAAGTCGGTCGCCTCGGCGAGTGAGTCGAATGTCCCGGTGTCGAGCCACGCCGTGCCGCGCGTGAGGAGCTGCACCTTGAGCTTTCCGCGCTCCAGGTACTCGCGGTTGACATCGGTGATCTCCAGCTCGCCGCGAGGCGACGGCTTGAGGTTCTTCGCGATCTCGATCACATCGTTGTCGTAGAAATAGAGACCCGGGACCGCGTAGTTGCTCTTCGGCTGCGCCGGCTTCTCCTCGAGGGAGACGACCTTGCCCGCCTTGTCGAACTCCACGACGCCGTAGGCCGTCGCGTCATCGACCCAGTAGCCGAAGACCACACCGCCATCGAGCTCTGTGTACTGGCGGAGCTGGGTGCCCATGCCCTGACCGTAGAAGATGTTGTCGCCGAGGACGAGCGCGGCGGAGTCGGAGCCGATGTGCTCCTCGCCGAGGATGAACGCCTGCGCAAGGCCGTCGGGAGAGGGCTGCGTCTTGTACGTGATCGAGACGCCGAACTTCGATCCGTCGCCGAGCAGCCGCTGGAACGACTCCGCGTCATGCGGCGTCGTGATCATCAGGATGTCGCGGATGCCCGCGAGGATGAGCGTCGACAGGGGGTAGTAGATCATCGGCTTGTCATAGACCGGGACCAGCTGCTTGGAGACGCCGAGGGTGATCGGGTGCAACCGGGAGCCTGTGCCGCCGGCGAGAATGATGCCACGCATACCGACTAGTCTCCCTGATCGGCTTCACCTGAACAAACGCCCCGAGTCTCGCGACGGGCTCCCACTACGCTGGATGCCATGCAGAAACTGCTCGTCACCGGCGGCGCCGGATTCATCGGCTCGAACTTCGTGCACCACGTGATCGCGAACACCGACGCACACGTCACTGTCCTCGACAAGCTGACCTACGCGGGCAACCGCGCGTCCCTCGACGGCCTTCCATCCGACCGCCTGCGATTCGTCGAGGGCGACATCGCCGACGCCGAGCTGGTCGACGGCCTGTTCGCCGACGTCGATGCGGTCGTGCACTATGCAGCGGAGTCGCACAACGACAACTCGCTGCACGACCCGAGGCCGTTCCTCGACACGAACATCATCGGCACGTACACGCTGCTGGAGGCCGCACGTCGTCATGATCGTCGCTTCCATCACATCTCGACCGATGAGGTCTACGGCGATCTCGAGCTCGACGACCCCGAGCGGTTCACCGAGTCGACCCCGTACAACCCCTCCTCCCCGTACTCGTCGACCAAGGCGGGCAGCGACCTCCTCGTTCGGGCGTGGGTCCGCTCCTTCGGCGTGCGAGCGACGATCTCGAACTGCTCCAACAATTACGGGCCCTACCAGCACGTCGAGAAGTTCATCCCGCGTCAGATCACCAACGTGATCCGCGGCATCCGCCCCAAGCTGTACGGCGCAGGGCTCAACGTCCGCGACTGGATCCACGCGGACGACCACTCCTCCGCTGTGCTGACCATCCTCGACAAGGGTGAGATCGGCGAGACGTATCTGATCGGCGCCGACGGAGAGAAGGACAACAAGTCCGTCGTCGAGCTCATCCTCACCGAGATGGGGCAGCCGGCCGACGCCTATGACCACGTCACGGATCGCGCAGGCCACGACCTCCGCTACGCGATCGACTCCACCAAGCTGCGCACGGAGCTCGGCTGGACGCCGACGTTCGGCGACTTCGAGTCCGGTCTCGCGTCGACCATCGCCTGGTACCGCGACAACGAGGCCTGGTGGGCCCCGTCAAAGGATGCGACCGAATCGTTCTACGCCTCCAAGGGCCAGTGATGACCGAGTTCGGCAAGGCGCTCTCGTTCACGGAGACCGCGATCCCCGGTCTGCTCATCGCCGAGCTCCCCGTCCACGGCGACTCCCGCGGCTGGTTCAAGGAGAACTGGCAGCGCGAGAAGATGATCGCCGCAGGCCTCCCCGACTTCCGCCCCGTGCAGAACAACATCTCGTTCAACGACGAGGTCGGCACCACTCGCGGCATCCATGCGGAACCGTGGGACAAGTGGGTGTCGGTCGCGACCGGTCGCATCTTCGGCGCCTGGGTCGATCTCCGCGAAGGACCGACGTTCGGCGCGGTGTTCACGGCCGAGATCGACCCGTCTCGGGCGATCTTCGTTCCCAGAGGCGTCGGCAACTCGTACCAGACCCTCGAGTCCGACACGGCGTACGCCTACCTCGTGAACGACCACTGGTCGGCGGATGCCGAGTACTCCTTCCTCAATCTCGCTGATGAGACCGTCGACATCCAGTGGCCGATCCCCCTTTCCGAGGTGGAGATATCCGCGAAGGATCTCGCGCACCCGCGCCTGGCCGACGTGACCCCGATCGCTCCGAAGAAGACCCTCATCATCGGAGCGAACGGCCAGCTCGGCCTCGCGCTGCGCGAGGCCTTCGGAGACTCCCCTCGCTACGAGTACGCGACACGCGACTCCATCGATCTGGCCGATCCCGATTTCGTCTCCTCTCGACGTTGGCGCGACTATGACACGATCATCAATGCCGCGGCATACACTGCCGTGGATCTCGCGGAGACTCCAGACGGGCGCGCAGAGGCCTGGGCCTCGAACGTCACCGGGGTCGCCGCTCTCGCCCGTGTCGCGACGGAGCACGGCATCACCCTCGTTCACATCTCGAGCGACTACGTCTTCGACGGCTCGAAGGACGGTGCATACACGGAAGAGGATGCCGTGCGCCCTCTCGGCGTCTACGGACAGACCAAGGCCGCGGGCGATGCGATCGTGGGCGCCGTCCCCCGTCACTACATCCTCCGCACCTCCTGGGTGATCGGCGAGGGCAAGAACTTCGTGCGGACAATGGCCGCACTTGCACAACGCGGAGTCGACCCCAAAGTCGTCGACGATCAACTGGGCCGACTGACGTTCACTGATGACATCGTGCGTGCGATCCGGCACGTGGGAGCGTCAGGTGTCCCCTTCGGGATCTACAACGTCAGCTCGTCCGGAGAACCCCAGAGCTGGGCCGAGATCGCCGCACGGGTCTTCGAGCTCTCCGGTCACGATCCGAGACGCGTCACCGGGGTCTCCACGGAAGAGTACTTCTCGACGGCATCCGGCCCGGTCGCACCCCGCCCCGCGAACAGCACCCTGGACCTTTCCAAACTGATCGCCACGGGATTCGCTCCGTCCGACCTGCTCACGCAGCTCAGAGCGTACCTGGCCTGATCTCTCGACGGCTCGAGGTATGCGCCTCCGGCCTGTGGCCGCGGTCCCCGCGGTCGGATCGACGGAACCGACGAGCGCGCCGACTATCCCACGGCTACCGTCCGGCACCCGAGTAGGGTGTGTCCTCCGGCTCCGTTGTTTATGCCGTAGGCGCACACCGAGTAGGTGCCCGGCGCCACCGTGATCTGCTGGGCGAAGCCGTGGCGTGTTCCGTACGCGGGGTACGCGGCGCCCACGTCTGCGCGCTCTTTGTCCGCCCAGTAGGCGAGCCCGACCGCTCCGACGTAGATGTGAACGGAGATCGAGTCAGAGGTGTCCGGGTCGATCGCCCACCCGCCGACGGTGATGGTCCCCGGAGTCGCGACGGCTGCCTCGAAGTTCCCGAACGGCGCGCGCCCGGGATCAGACGCCGGCGCCGTGACCGTCGCGCTCTTGCAACCGAGCAGAGTATGCCCGCCCGCACCCGTATTGATCCCATACGCACAGATCGACGACGTACCCACCGGCAACGTCACCGACTCCGCGAAACCATGACGATCCCCATAACCCGGATTCGCCGACCCGACATCCGCACGAACCTTGTCCGCCGTGTACTCCGTACCCGACGACCCCACATACAGATGCACCTTGATCGACGACGCCGTATCAGGATCCAAAGCCCACCCCGACACAGACGCCACATTCCCCGACACCGACACCGACTCGAACGCCCCCACCGGCGCACGACCCTTCTCCGAGATCACCGGCGCCGTGACCTGTACAGTCGTGCATCCGATCGCGGTGTTCACGCCGGGGCCGACGTTGATCCCGTACACGCAGACGTTGCGCGAACCGGGCGGCGCGGAGATCGTCGTATCGAAGCCATGCTTGGTGCCGTACTCGGCATAGGCCGGAGGAATGTCACCACTCACCTTGTCAGCTGTCACTGCGGTGCCGGCGTTGTCTACGTACACGTGAACCGTTGACGGGTCGATCAGGTCGGGATCGAGAGCCCATCCGGTCACGCGGATGCCTCCCTCCACCGCCTTCGCGGTCATGGAGCCGACCGGCAGCCCGCTCTTCGATTCGACGTCACGGCAGCCCAAGAGGACGTTGGCGCCTGCGCCGCTGTTGATCGCGTATATGCACACGCTGACGACTCCCGAGCCGATCGCCGGCACGGTCGCGGAGAAACCGTGGTTGTTCCCTGATCCGGGATAGGCCGCGCCGACATCCGCGCGCGGCACATTCGCGGTGACAGCCGTGCCCACCGATGCGACGTACACATGGACGGCGATCGGATCTGCGGTGTTCGGGTCGATGGCCCAGCCGGATACCTGGAACTGACCGGGCGCCGCCTTCACGAGCTCGATGTTTCCGAAAGGATTGTTGGCCGCCCCCTGAGCCGATCCGAACCAGTCCGTGAAGTAGTTGTAGAAGTTCCTGTTGCCGTAAGACGAGCAGTAGTCGCCCTCTCCGTATCCTGCACGAAGAGCAGCGGCGTTGGGCTGGTACGGCGTGTAATAGTAGAGCGCCGAGGTCGCCTTGTTCGCGACGTAGACGGGCGCGCTGCCGCAGTTGCGGGACGCCGTGGGGTGGTAGAGGATGTTCCAGGTCCTGCCGGGCGCGTAGTACGTGAAGTAGCGGCCCTCCATGTAGATCTTCATCTGCCGCGCAGCGCCGTAGATCTGATAGAAGAAACCGACGTACGCCGGATTGCAGGAGGCGTCATCGGGGCAGCCCTGACCGAGCGCGATATCGTATCGCCACGCGCTGGGCCAGGTGTGCGTCACGAGACCCTGCTCTTTCTGAAGCATGACGATCAGCACCTGGGGGTTGATCCCGCACGACTGAGCGACCCGGTAGATGATCCGCGCAGCGCTCTCGTTCGCGGCGCCGGTGTACCCGTTGCAGTACGTATCGGCAGGCCGACTGGCCGAGGTGATCGAGAAGTCCTTCAGGCAGACGATCGGTCTGCCCTTCTCATCCGTCCCCCCGAGACAGCGGCTGACCTTGCTGTTGAAGAACGACTGGATCTGCGCTTCGGTCATCGTGTTCTTGTCGGTGAACACGGCATCGCTGATCAGGTTGCCCGGATCGAACCCGTCGAGAGTCATCGGCTTGATACCCGACAGCGCCCCTGTCGTCGGGACGGAAGCGGATGGCGCTGCGATCGCGGCCCCCGTGGGGACGAGCACTCCGAGCACGAGAGCGGCGACGGCGATGAGACTCGCCATGGTTCGTCGGGGCACGAAGAAGCGATGCGGACGCGGGGCCTGTCCAGTCATGCGCTCAAGTCTGACGGAAGATTCCCAGGAAAGGGCATCTGACACGCATGATCACGCGGAACAGCGGCCCTCAGAGATCAGCGTGCAGTCCCCACACACGCTCGGCCGAACCCGCCCAGGAGAAGGATCGGGATCGGTCGGCGCCGAGCACGCTGAGCCGCCTCGCACCCGAGCCGAGTGCATCTGCGACGGCATCCGGGATCTCCGACTCGTCCACGACAGCTCCCCCGTCTGCGATCACGTCGCGGTGCACGCCGCTGGCCACGGCGATGACGGGCACGCCGAGCGTCATCGCCTCGACGACGCGCCACGGCCAGGCGGTCTCGTCGGCGGTCGCGACGAAGGCAGCGGCACCCGCGAAGATCGCGGCTCGGTCCTCGACCGGGAGCGCTCCGCGGATGTGCGCGCGGGACTCTGGCAGTCCTGCCGCAGCAGCCAGCTCCGCGAGACGCGGCTCTGAACCCTCTGGCGCGTCGAGCACCACGGCGTCCGCATCGACGGCGGCCGCCGCGGCGAACCCCGCCGTCAGCGACGAGGCCGTCCCCGTGAGCACGATGTACCGAGCGGGGAGCGAGAGCGCTGCGCGCCGTGCCGACGCATCGAGCGGGACGACGAGCGCCCGTGGGGCGGCTCCGGGGATGACCCTGATGCGATCACCGAGCTTGCTGAGCGCCGCGAGCCGCTCGGCGACCGCGTGCGAGGGGACGACGACGGCGTCCGCGTGCTTCACGGCTCTCCGCAGCATCCCCCGCTGCCAGACGATCGTCGACTTCGACAGAGTCTCGGGCGCCTCCCAGGCACGCAGGTCCCACAGCGTCACCGTGGTCTGGTCGTTGTCGTGCACGCGATCGTGCCGGACGAGCGGAGCCATGAGGGATGCCGAGTGGATGAGGCCTCCGCCGACGCCGGGCGCGAGTCCCATCTGCCACGACGCCGCGAGTTCACGGCGCGCGAGGCCGAGCGTGCGCACGTCGGCCATGCCGGCGATGGACACGGTCGATCCCGACGGCACGATCGCCTCCACCCCGCACCCGGAGGGCGCGGTCTCGACCAGACCGGCCGCGAGATCGAGCGCGGCGGCGGCGTGGTCGGCATCGGCGACGTGCACGAGCTGATCCAGAACCACACGCAGCCGAGCACCCATGCCCCCAGGGTAATCGCGGTGCCGCCGGGAACCTGGGAGCCCGGCCCGCATGGCCGCCGATTCCCGGTATCCGCTCACGCGCACAGGCGCCTTCGTGCTTGAATGCTCGCATGAGCGACGGGCGTCTTCCGGTACGTCGCCGGTGGCTCCGTTGGACCATCGGCGTTCTCGTGACCCTCCTCCTCCTGGCCGTCGGCTGGGTGACCGTGCGGGGAATCGGGGCCGTGAACGACCTGCAGCAGGTCGCCGCCTCATCCGGTCAGCTGAAGAAGGCGATCGGCGACGGCGACCTCGAGAAGGCGGCGACCGTCTCCCAGCGCATCGCCCACCACGCCGGGTCCGCCCACGACCTCACCTCCGACCCGGTCTGGCATGCCTTCGGATTCGTTCCGTGGATCGGCCCCAACTTCACCGCGGTGAGCGACGTCGCGGAGATCGCCGATGACATCGCGACAGACGCGCTGAACCCCGTGCTGAAAGCGGCAGGAGATCTCGATCTCGCGAGTCTGGGGTTCTCGAACGGGACCATCGATCTGACGCCCTTCGCCAAGATCGAGCCGTCGCTCGCGGATGCCGACGCGACGCTCGCATCGGCCGTGACGAGGGCACGCCAGATCGACGCCGACGCGACGCTCCCTCCCCTCGCGGACGCGGTCCGCGAGCTGCGCACCACCGTCACGCAGGCGGCGACCGTCGTGGGGTCGCTGCACGGCGCGTCAGCGCTCCTGCCGAGCATGCTCGGCGGTGAAGGACCGCGAAACTACGTGATCGCGATGCAGAACAACGCCGAGGTCCGCTCCTCCGGAGGCATCATCGGCGCCATCGCGCTCCTGCACGCCGAGGGCGGGAGGATCACCCTGAGCCAGCAGGCGTCGACGCGCGACTTCCCCGCGCTCGATGCCTCGCTCTCCCTCAGCGAGTCGACCGTCGCACTGTTCGAGGATCGCCCAGGGCGCTACCTGCAGAACATCACCAACATCCCCGACTTCACCGAAGCCGCGCCGCTCATCGCCGCCCGCTGGCAGGGACGCTTCGGCACCACGGTGGACGGGGTGATCGCCGTCGACGCCGTCATGACGAAGAACCTCCTCGCCGTGACCGGTCCGATCACGTTCGGGCCCTTCACCGCCGACAAGGACAACGTCGTCAGCCTGCTGCTCTCCGAGATCTACGCCGCCGTGCCGGACCCCGCCATACAGGACGAGGTGTTCGCCCAGGCCGCGACCGCGCTGTTCGGCGCGGCGCTCTCGGGAGCGGCTCCGAAGGATCTCGTCGGAGCTCTCGCCACCTCCGCCGACCAGGGCCGGATCCGCGTGTGGAGCGCCCACGAGGACGAGGAGAGGATCCTCGCCTCATCGTCGCTGGGCGGGGCGCTCCCGGTCGACGGCCCCGACGGGACATATGTCGGGGTGCTCTTCAACGACACCACCGGCGGCAAGATGGACTACTACACGGATGCCGAGATCACCACGTCGATCGGCTCGTGCCAGGGGCGTCCGACCACACGCGTGCGGGTGACGTGGACCAACGGCGCACCGGCGGATGCGGCGACGGCTCTGCCTCCTTATGTGACGGCGGACGGCTTCTACGGCGTCGCCGCAGGATCGGTGCGGACGCTGATCACCGTCTACGGGCCCGAGGGGGCGACACCGTCTCGCATCGACCGCGACGGCAAGGAGGACCCCGTGCAGACAGCCACCCTCCGCACGCGGTCCGCCGTGCAGCACGAGGTGCTCCTCGCACCCGGCGAGTCGACGACGATCACGGTCGAGTTCCAGGGCGACGGCGCGGGCGCGCGCCTCACCGAGGTGACCCACACCCCGCTCGTGAGGGACCCCGCGATCCATCGTGAGGAACTGCGCTGCGCCTCGTGACATTGCCATGCAGATGATGTAGTGTCGTCTGCACTGGGGAATATCTGGGTTCTATCATCCTGTCGTGGGGACAGGAAGGGCCCACGCAGTCGAATGCAGGGGTGTGTTCGGGTGCGATTCCGCGTGAATTTCTGGGGAGAATCATGCTGAAGAAACTGGCTGCCATCAGCCTTACCGTTGGCGCGCTCGTGCTCACCGCACCGGTCGCCGCCAATGCCGCAACGGCCGCGTCCGATTCGTACGCGAAGCCGCCGAGCGTGAGCGTCGACGATCCGATCGTCGACATCTGCGAGGTCTCGACCATCGTCTTCGGCGCCGGCTACTTCCAGCCGTCCGAGCACGTGGGCGTGTCGGTGTCCGGACTCAACGCCGCCGATTCGGCGGTCTCGGGCAACACCGCTGCCGCAGACGGCAGCCTCGTCCTGACGTTCCGTCCGCCGTCCAACGGCGAGGGCTCCTACGGAGTCTCGTTCTCCGGCTCGCGCTCGTACACCGCGACCATCACGGTCTCGCACGGGCACGATGCCGCAGCGAGCTGCGACCACGATCCGACGGTCGCGTCCGCCGGCAGCGAGCTTCCGCTCACCGGTGGGATGGAGCTCGCTCTGACGGGCGGCAGCGTGTCGCCGTGGATCCTCGGCGGCGGAGCAGCAGCTCTCGTCGCAGGTGGAGCGCTCGTCGCCGTGGGAGTCTCCCGCCGCAAGAGCGCCTAGATCTGATCGCCGCCCTGTGCGGTGATCGACTGGACGACGGTGATCCCTCCCCCTCCGATCACCGTCGTCTGGTAAATCCGGTGGTTCACCGGAGGCCCACGACCGCCCCCTTCACTCTCAGGTGGCGGCCGTGGGCTTTTTCATGCCCGCGTTACCGCGATGCTCCCGCTGGTATCCGTTGCGAAGGACGTTCTTCGGCATCCGCCGCCCCGGTTCCGACTCCGGTCACGTCGCCGACGAGTCGCGCGATGGCACGGCGCGTCGTCGCCATCCACGGCGACGACGACGCGGGCAGGTCCGATCGCGCAGTCACGGGCGTCGCGCGTGACGTCGGGTCGCAGCCCGCGTCTCATGGGGTCGGCGTCGGGGTCTCCGTCGGCGGGTGCAGCGCATCCTGGATCATCTGGTGGATGTAGCCGAAGTCGATGCCCTTCTCGGGCACCCCGTTGTCAGGGGTCAGTTCGATCGTCCTGACCTGCTGCTCCTTCGCCTTCGTCATGAGATCGAAGAACTCGGGCAGCTTGTCCTGGGGCAGGTCGGTGTGCACCAGGGCGGTACCCGCCGCCGCGACCTCGTTGAAGCGCGTGAGCACGGTCTGCGGCGTGAACTGCGCCAGAATCGCCTCCTGCAGCTGTCGCTGCCGGAGCATGCGGTCCCAGTCGCTCGTCGTGTACCGCGAGCGGGCGTACCACTGGGCCGTATCGCCGTCCATGGTCTGCTCGCCCGGCTCGATCCAGCCGATGGCCCACGAGTCCACGTCGTGGGCGCCGGAACCGGGGGGCGGCCCGCCCTTCGGTAGACGCTCGGCGACGGTGATCTTCACTCCACCCAGCGCATCCACGAGGTTCGCGAACCCCTTCATGTCGAGGAAGACGTAGTACGGGATCTTGATGCCGAGGATGCCCTCAGCGGCATCCTTCGTCGCCTCGATCTCGGGGTTGGAACCCTGCGCCGTCGCGTTCGGGTAGAGGCTCGCGCCCTCGTCCTTGCGGCACACCTGCACGGCGTTCGTGAGCTGGTTGATGCCAGGGCCCCATCCGCACTTCGAGTCGTTGTGCCCCTCGAAGTAGTTGCGGTAGTCGAAGCCGACGAGCTCCGGATCACGCATAGGGCTGTCTTCGGCGAACGGGAAGTTCGGCATGTCTCGCGGGATGCCGGTGATGGTCACCGCACCGGTGGTCGCGTTCACCGAGACGACCGAGATGCTGTCGAAGCGCATCGAGTCGCGTCCTTCGCCGCTGTCGGCGCCGAGCAGGAGGATGTTGTAGTAGCCGTCGCTGGCGGGGAGACTCGGGCCGCTGCTGCCGAAGATGGTCGAGATCGTGCTGCGCACCGTGCCCACATAGGATGCGGCCACACCGGTGACCGAACCGACGAGCCCGAGCAGCAGCAGGGTAACGACAGGAAGCGCGAACTTCGACAGGCCCGGGATCTTCACGAGCCGCACGAGTCTCAGCGTGTCGAAGGTGAGGACGATCCACAGGATGACGTAGCCGACGAGCAGCACCTGCACCACGGTCAGGACGACAGCGGAGAACCATCCGGCGCCGATCGTGAGCCACAGCAGCGTGGGCCGCGCGAAGAGCGCGAGGCCCGCCGCGACGATGACCAGGAACCAGGCAGTGAGAGTGGCCCCCAGACCGAAGCGGCCCAGCCGTCGGCTGCCTGCCAGGAGCTGGGCGGATCCGGGCAGCAGGACGTTGAGAGCGACGAGCCACCAGCCGCGCTTGATCATGGTCCCGGAGTCGGACACGTCGGGATGCCGCAGCGGGCGCGTCTCGATCAGCGGACGCCCGGCTGCACGCGGCGCGGCCAGCGTCACAGAGACTCCTTCAGCCGTTCGTTCTTCCCCTCGACCTGGGACTCGAGTTCACGCGCATAGGCCTCGACCCGATCCGCGAGGTCGGCATCAGAGGTGCCGAGGATGCGGGCGGCGAGCAGTCCTGCGTTCTTCGCCCCTCCGATGGACACCGTGGCGACGGGGATGCCCGCCGGCATCTGCACGATCGACAGCAGCGAGTCCATGCCGTCGAGATAGGCGAGAGGCACGGGCACCCCGATCACCGGCAGCGGCGTCATCGACGCGAGCATCCCCGGCAGATGGGCGGCTCCCCCGGCTCCCGCGATGATGACGCGGAGGCCACGGCCGCGGGCCTCTCGCGCGTAGGACATGAGCTTGTCGGGGGTGCGGTGGGCGGAGACCACCTCCACCTCGTGCGGGATCCCGAAGTCGGTGAGCGCCTGAGAGGCGTCGCTCATCACCCGCCAGTCGGAGTCGGAGCCCATGACGACGCCGACGAGAGGAGCGGTGGAGGAGTGCAGTGGCTCAGTCACCAGATCAGGCTAAGGTCTCGCGCTGTGAGAACCCCCCAGCGGCACACCTCGACGCGCACTGTCGTCGAGCGGGCGACCGCTCAGTCGAAGTGCGCCGCGGCGGCGCGCGCCACGTAGACCGCGTCGTCGAGATCGTCACCCGACACGTTCACGTGACCCACCTTGCGCCCAGGGCGGGGCGCCTTGCCGTAGGTGTGGATCTTCGCGGATGGGTGCTCTGTCATGGCGGCGGCGAACCGCTCGTCGAGCGTCCCCTCGGAAGGGCCCCCGAGGATGTTCACCATGACCGACCAGGCGGCCCGCGGCGAGGTGTCGCCGAGCGGAAGGTCGGCGACAGCACGCAGGTGCTGTTCGAACTGACCGGTGACGGCGCCGTCCTGGCTCCAGTGCCCGCTGTTGTGCGGACGCATCGCGAGCTCGTTCACGAGGATGCGCTCGTCGTCCGTCTCGAACAGCTCGACGGCGAGCATCCCTGTCACTCCGAGGCCTTCGGCGATCGAACGCCCGATCTCCTCCGCAACCTGGACGAGCCTGTCGGGTGCGGCAGGCGCCGGAGCGATGACCTCGGCGCAGACGCCGTCGCGCTGCACCGTCTCGACGACCGGGTACGCGACGATCTGCCCGCCGGGTCGCCGAGCCACCTGCTGCGCGAGTTCGCGGACGAAGCCGACGAGCTCCTCGACAAGCAGCGCCTCCCCCTCCGCCAGTGCATCGAACCAGTCCTGGGCCTCGTCGGCGGCGCGCACCACTCGTACGCCCTTGCCGTCGTAGCCGCCGCGCGGGGTCTTCACGACCCCCTTGCCGTCGTGGGAATCGAGGAAGGTCTTCAGCTCATCGGCATCCCGCACGGCCGCCCAGTCGGGCTGCGGCACGCCGAGCTCGGCCAGACGCGCCCGCATGACGAGCTTGTCCTGAGCGAACTGGAGGGCATCGGGACCCGGGTGCACGGAGACGCCCTCCGCCACGAGAGCGCGGAGCACATCCTGCGGGACATGTTCGTGGTCGAAGGTGATCACATCGACGTCCTTCGCGAAGGCCCGCACCGCGTCCAGATCGCGGTAGTCGCCCACCGCTGTCGCGGCCAGCTGGGCGGACATGCCGTCGCCCTCAGCGAGCACCCGCAGGTCGAGCCCGAGCTCGACCGCCGGAGCGATCATCATCCTGGCCAGCTGGCCTCCGCCGATCACGCCTACACGCAGCGCCATGTGCCGCCTCCATTCGTCATCACCATTCTCCCGCACCGATGCGGGAGCGGGTGACACGGTCTCAACCGACCGAGACCGCACGGCTTCGTCGGCGGCAGAGACGACTCAGATGCCGAAGGGCGTCTCGGCGCCGGACTGCGCGTCTCTGTGAGCGAGGATCTGACTGACCTCGATCTGGTCGGCCAGAGTCTCGTGGACCAGCGTGACGTTGGGCACGTTCGCCAGACGCAGCGGAGCGTCGACGCCGTTGGTGAGCGTGATCGTCCCTGCGCCCCACATGCGCTGCAGCACCCCGCGCCGAACGCCGATCGAGTATCCGCGTGCATGAGACATCTCGCGCCGGTTCCTGGACCCCACGCCGTTGTTGACGATCACCCTGCGCGTGGTCACCGTGACGGTCCGCGAGTGCCAGATCATGTAGGGGACGATGACCAGAAGAACGATGAGCAGCCCCGCCGCCGTCAGCAGCATCCAGTCCTCGAAGGGCGCAGGGAGGTTGCCGTAGAAGTACGCCGTGGCGCCGCACACCGTGATCAGCACCAGCGCCGACCAGAACAGCCGTCGCGCCTGACCGCGGAACTTCGCGATGAGCAGCTCTTCCGTGGGCACGCCGGGAGGCGGCATCGTCGGGCGGCCTCCGAGAGTCACGGGCTGGGTCACCCCTCCATTGTGCATGCACCGTCCGACAACGGCGCCCGCACTCCGGGCGTGTCAGTCTCGGGCGGGGCGGACGTGGACGACATCACCGGCCGAGACGGCGTGCTCGACGCCGTCCGCCAGGACCATGAGGCGCCCATCCTCGTCGAGCGAGAGCGCGGTGCCCTGGAGCGTCCGATCGCCGGGCAGCGACACCGTCACCTCGGCGCCGATGGTCGCACAGCGAGCGCTCGCGGCGGAGTGGAGTCCGCTGGAGACGGCGTCTCCCGCGTCGATCAGCGCCGTGAGGAGCCGGTCGAGGCCGCGCAGATAGTCGGCGATCAGCCGATCGGCATCGGCCTCCGCGCCGAGCACCGCGAACGATGTCGCGGTGGGGACGGGGAGATCGGATGCCGTCATCCCCGTGTTGACACCGGTTCCGACGATCACCGCCTCGGTAGTGGCTTCGGCGAGGATGCCGCAGATCTTGCCTCCGTCGACCAGGATGTCGTTCGGCCACTTCACGGCGACGTCGTGGCCGGGCAACTGCGCGGCGATCGCATCGGACATCGCCACCCCCGCCGCCAGAGGAATCCATCCCCTGGCCTCGGGCCGCTGCGGAAGCGCGCGAAGAACCACAGACACGGCGATCGCGGCGCCAGGAGGGGCGATCCAGCTGCGGTCGAGGCGACCCCTGCCCTCGGTCTGATTGTCGGTCGCGATCACGGAGAGATGAGGCCAACCGCCGGCATCCGCGGACTGAGCCCTCAGGTCGGCATTCGTCGACCCCGTCGCGGAGAGGACGAGCAGCCGCGAGGCGACGGCTCCGGTGAGCGGGAGCTGCATGCTCATTCGTCCACGTCGTCTTCGTCGCCCTCTTCGTCGTCATCGTCCTCATCGGGGCGGACCGCGCCCATCTCGTGGGCGTGCCAGCGCTCCCACTTCTGCATGAGCTGCTCGACGGCGGCGTGGAACTTCTCCGTGGCGACTCCCTGGGTGGTATCGCCGAAGTAGTGCTGCACCCACATGCGCAGACGCGCGATCGCCGCCTCGTCGGCATGGACGCGCTCGACCTCGGCGACGATGTCTCCCGCGGCATCCGCGGTCAGCCACTCGCAATCGGAGAGGTAGCCGTTCGTGTCGACGGACGCCTGCTCGTCGACCGGACGGGTGATCATGAGGGGCTTGCCCACAGCGAGGCGGTCGTAGACCATGGCGGAGATGTCGACGATCGCGACGTCGGCGGCTGCGAGCTGCCAACCGAGCTCCGGGCCGTCGTCGTAGACGTGCTGGGCGGTCGCATCCGCGGCATTGGCCGCCGCGATCGCGGCGACGATGCGTCGATGCGCGGCGCCGTACCCGTCGTCGATGACGCCGCTCCGCGGGTGGGGGCGGTAGAGCACGCGATGACGGCCGGTGGCGAGCAGCGCGCCGACCAGAGCCTCACCGTGCGACGCGATCGAGCCGTAGTGCGCACTCGGGCGGTCGCCCTCCCAGGTCGGCGCGTAGAGCACGACGGTGCGCTCATCGGGCGTGTACGGCAGTGCCCCGGAGTAGTGATCCGCCTGCGGGCGCCCGATCTCGATCGTGCGCCGGTTGATGTCGTAGTCCCACAGCGTTCGGCTGAGTCGATCTCTCGCCGCCTGCCCCGCGACGAACGCGTAGTCGTACGCCTTGTACTGGTTCGTCGTCATGTACATCTTGTCGGACTCGCCGTGGTTGATGAAGACGTGCCAGCGCCGGCCGTAGCGGAACATCTGGAAGTTGCGCGTGTTCTGATTCACGTACAGCACGATCCGGATGTCCTGATCGGCGATGTACCTCTCGAGGTCTCGCACCGTCGGCACGAAGGCGACGGGAGGAGCGTCCTCGTCGAGGAGCTTCTCAGCGCCCGTGGCGACCCGGGACAGCACGACGACGGGCCAGCGCTTCGCGAGCTCGGCCAGCGGACGGTACCACTGACGCATCTGGTACATGTTCACGGCGCCGTCTGCGAAGTACACGGCGACCTTGAAGTGCCCGGAAGGGTGCGGGCCGTCCTCTGCGAGGCGGCGACGCACGCGCTGCACGGCCGAGCGTGAGCGGAGTGCGCGTCTGAGCAGTCGGTAGGCCTTCTTCGCGTCGGACACTGCACCCATCCCTCCAGAGTACCGAGTGGGGGTCGCGCGCTCGGCTCCTCGGCGGCTCCCGAGAGGGATAGAGATGGTTCCGTTATCCGAGAATCCGGTTCCATGTCGATCCGCGGACGCGCCGACGTCACCGCCGCCCTCGGTCAGCGAACCCCCGATCGCGTCATGACATGATCATCATGTGCCTGACCACGTAACCACCGAGCATCCCGACGGGGTGTCCTTCGTCATGCCGGTGCTCAACGAGCGGGCCTACCTCGAGCACGCCGTGGCCTCCGTCCTGCAGCAGCAGCTCGACATCCCCGCCGAGCTCGTGCTCGCGCTCGGCCCCTCCACCGACGGGACGACGGAGCTCGCGCAGCGGCTCGCGAGTGAGGACTCCCGCATTCGTCTCGTGGAGAACCCGGCAGCGCACATCCCGGTGGGACTGAATGCGGCCATCCGTGCCAGCAGGTACGCGACGATCATCAGAGTCGACGCGCACTCCGAGCTCTCCCCCGGCTATGCCGCCCGCGCCATCGACACGCTGGATCGCACCGACTCCGCGAACGTCGGCGGGGTCATGCACGCCGAAGGGCGCACGCCGTTCCAGAAGTCCGTGGCCCGCCTCTACAACTCCCCCGTCGGCCTCGGCGGCGGGGCCTACCACGGTGGATCGCAGGAGGGCGAAGCCGAATCCGCGTATCTCGGCGTCATGCGGCGATCGGTGCTCGAGGAGGTCGGTCTCTTCGACGAGTCGATCAGGCGGGGCGAGGACTGGGAGCTCAACCTCCGCATCCGCCAGGCCGGACACCGCGTGTGGTTCGATCCCGAGCTGTCGGTGACCTACTGGCCGCGCGAGAACTGGCTGCGACTGGCCCGGCAGTTCCGCGCCACCGGTGCGTGGCGCGGCGAGCTCGTGCGCAGGTTCGGCCGGCGCAACGGCATCCGCTTCTTCGCTCCGCCTGCGCTGGTGCTGCTCGTCGCCCTCGCCCTCGTCGTCGGCGTGCTGCAGGCGACCGGCGTCCTCTCCGGCATGGTGTCGCTCGTCGCATCCCTCGTCTACCTGCCCCTCGCGGTCTACGTCCTGCTCGACGTCGCGGTCGCCTTCGCTCCCGGAGGCGGCGGCATCCGACAGCGGCTCTGGACGCTGCTCGTCATGCCGACCATGCACCTCTCGTGGGGACTCGGCTTCCTCGGCGGCGTGCTGCGCGGTGCGGGCGACACCGTGGACGCGTCACGGCTGGGCACGAGGAACACCCCTCTGCCCTGATCAGGATCAGCGGGTGACGTAACCCTGATCCAGGATGCGCGACACGACGCGCTCGGCGGCATGGCCGTCGTCCCTGGTGTTGAACTGGGCACGCCAGGCCGCGTAGCGCTCCGCATAGGCGGACTCGTGCCCCTGGTCGGCGAGGGCGGCGGCCAACTCCTCCTGGGTGTGGACCAGCGGTCCCGGCGCCCTCTCCTCGAGATCGAAGTAGAAGCCCCGGAGCTGACCCCGGTAGTGGTCGAGGTCGGGAACCAGGAAGTACATCGGCTTGCCCGTGACGCTGAAGTCGAACATCACAGAGGAGTAGTCGGTGATCAGCGCGTCGGCGGCCAGGAGGAGCTGCGACGTCTCGGGGAACCCGGTCACGTCGATCACCCGCGCTCCGGCGTGATCGCGCCCGGTGTCGATGGTGCGCGAGTGCCCTCGGACGAGCACGACGGCATCCGCCTGGGCGGCGAGGGCCTCGGGGTCGATGAAGTCGACCATCTCCCTGCGGTCGTCGCGCCAGGTGGGCGCGTAGAGGAGCACGCGCTCCCCCTCGGCGATGCCCAGGGCCGCGCGTACGACCGCAGGATCGCCGGAGACGAGTGCGTCGTTGCGGGGGTAGCCCTCCACCCAGATCGGTCGACCGAAGAACGCGTAGGCCTTGCGGAGGATCCGCTCGGAGTAGGTGTTCTGCGCGAGCAGCACGTCCCAGCGGCGCGATTCCTTCACCACGGCCGCCATGCGCCGAGGGTCGAACCCGGGGCGATGCAGCGCCAGCCTCTTCAGCGGGGTGCCGTGCCATGTCTGGAGGACTCGCTGGCCCGCCTTACGGGCGAAGCGCCGACGCAGCCAGTCGTTCACCACCAGCAGACGTGCGGCCGCCCTGGCTCTCCACCACTCCGGGCTGCCTTCGACGACGGCGATGGCGCCGTCGGGAACGGCGACGGAGAGATCGACGACGCTCCAGTACCGGGTGACCCCCGGCGCCAGCGCGGCGAGGGCCCTGTCGATCGCCTGCGGGTTGCAGCCGATCGTCTTGCCGTAGAAGCTCTCGAAGAACACCGCGTTCTCGGTGCCGCCTGTCTGCGCCACGTAGCGCTCCTCGAGGGTCGACTGCCCCTCCGCGGTCTCGTAGACGGGATCGATCGGCGCGCCGATCGTCACTGCGGCCGCCTGCACCGCGATGCGGAGCCCTGCGAGCAGGGTCGACGGTATCTCCACGGCACCGAGGTCAGCGCCGTCGATCCGCAGCTCGTACTCACCGGCTGGGAGCGGCAGAGCCGCGCCGCCCCATCTCGATGCGCGCAGCGGGAAGACCGCCTTCCAGGTCTTGCCGCCGCCGGTGAGGCGCACGTCGACGCGCGCACGGGCGCCGAGGAGCGTCGCGCTCGCCGGGCGAGCGCCTGCACCCGAGATGATCAGCTCTTCGGCCGACTCATCGATCCGGGCCGTGGTCATACTGCTCCCTTCGGCGCGGGGACTCCCCGCGCGCGGATCACGTCGTAGACCCGCTGTGTGTTGCGTCCGTCGCGGAACGCATGCATCTGAGCGCTGAGCGTAGCGGAACGCACGGACCTCGCGGCGAACGCGCCCTCGTCGGACAGCAGCGGCTCCAGCTGCGCGATCAGCTCATCCCAGCTGCGTGCGAAGTCCTCCCCCGCGACCTCGGCGAAGCCTCCGTAGAACCCTCGGGTCCGTGCGTACTCCTCGGCATCCGGCGCCAGGAAGAGCACCGGGGTCGCGAGCAGCCCCACGTCGTAGGCGAGGGACGAGTAGTCGGTCACGAGCACGTCGACCGCGGGGAGTGCGGGGGTGACGTCGGCGAGGACGCCGGCCCCCAGCATCCGCACTCTCCTGCTGGGCAGAGGCGGCGCGTACCCGCCCTCCCCGAGCGGATGCGAGCGCACCAGCAGCACGGAGTCGGTTCTCTCGAGAGTTCTGATGATGTCGATCCACTGCGCGGCGCTCGGCACCGCCGGATCTGCCGCGCCGTCGCGCCAGGTCGGGGCGTACAGGATGGTCCTGGCTCCGTCGGTCAGCTCGCCGACGGCGCTCACGAGCAGCGCGGATGCCGCGGCTCGACGCTCGTCGGCGGTCCCCGCGGAGAGCACGTCCACCCGGGGCTCGCCGGTGACGACGACCCGGGCGTCGCCGATCCCGAACGCGGACTCCAGCCGACCGCGCGAGCGGTGCGAGGCGGCGGGCAGCACGCGGATGCGCTGAGCGGCGCCGCGGTAGAGGAGACCGACCACCCGGCGCAGCAACGACGCTCCGGGGACGTTCGGCACCTGGGTCGTGGCCGGCGAGTCGAGCCCGATGCGCTTGAGCGGGATGCCGTGCCACAGCTGCACGACGAACGCACCGGCGTTCGCATAGCGGTTCACGTCGCCGAGGCCGTGGGTGACCACGAGCACCCCCGCCCGCGCCGTGGCCCACCATCCGCGGAGTCCGCCCTTGGGGACCGTGCGGATGCCGAGCGCTGCCGCCTCGCGCTCTTCGCGCTCGGACGAGGTCAGCCACAGCGTGTCGTGCCCGTTCGCCTGCGCCAGCCGCTGCAGAGCCAGCGCGCCATCGCCGATCCCGGCTCCGCAGCCGAAGACCCAGCGCCGACCGCGAGGCACGATCAGCGTGCCGATGCGGCCGGCGGCGTACAGCGGGATCCGGAGCAGCTTGGCCGCATTGCCGGAGCCGAAAGAGAAGGACGCCACCCCGCGAGCCTATCGCGCGGGTGACGTCCTTCTCTGTGAGGCGGGGTGCTACTTGGCGAGCGTGCCGAGCGTGACGTCGGCCTCGTACTCCTTGCCTCCGCGGACGTAGGTGACCTTCGCGTCACTGCCAGCCGCCGCGGCCCGCACCTGAGCGGTGAGGTCGCTCGCGTTCGTGATCGGCACGCCGTTGAACGCGGTGACGATGTCATCGGCCTTCAGCCCCGCGGCACCCGCGGCGCCGCCGTCGGTGACCTCGGCGATGTAGGCGCCCGCCTGAGTGGAGCCCTCGACCGATGCCGCGTCGCGGACCGACGCGCCGAGGAGTCCGTGGGTCGCACTGCCGTCCGCGATGATCTCCTTCGAGACGCGCTCGGCGATGTTCGACGGGATGGCGAAGCCGATACCGATGGAACCGGACTCCTCGGAGCTGCCGGAGCTCGCGATCGCCACGTTGATGCCGATCAGCTGACCCTTGCTGTTCACCAGCGCACCGCCCGAGTTGCCGTGGTTGATCGCGGCATCCGTCTGGATCACGGCGATCGAGATCGACTCGGACGTCTGCTGGTTGGTGTTGCCCGGCAGGTCGAACTGGAACGGGCTCGACTGGCCGTCCTGGGGCGTCTGCTGATCCTGCGGCGCATCCTGCGACGACGAGTCCGGCAGAGCCGAGGACGCGATCTGGATGCTGCGGTTCAGCGCGCTGACGATGCCGGTCGTGACCGAGTTCGACAGCCCGAGCGGGGCGCCGAGCGCGACCGCGGTGTCTCCGACGTTGAGCTTCGACGAGTCGGCGAACGTGATGGGCGTGAGACCCTTGGCGTCCTTCAGCTTCACGACCGCGAGGTCGTAGATGGGGTCGGTGCCGACGACGGTGGCGTCGTAGATGCGGCCGTCCGACGTCGTGACCCTGATCGTCGGGTCGGCGACGGCCCCGCCCAGGGTGACCACGTGCGTGTTCGTCAGGACGTAGCCGTCGTCGCTGATGATGACGCCGGAGCCGCTGCCGGCCTCCTTGGAGCCGGCGACCTCGATCGTGACCACGGAGGGCAGCGCCTCGGTGGCGACGGCCGTGGTCTCGTTGACGGATCCGGGGTTGTTCACCGTGACGGTCTGCGGTCCCTCGGCCGATCCGGTCGAGGGGGTGCTGCCGAGCCCGGTGAAGATCGCGCCGCCTCCGAAGCCGGCGACGCCTCCCACGAGGGCGGCGGCCACGACGATCGCCGCGAACTTCACGCCGCTGCGCGGCTTCTGGTCCTTGGTCTTGGCGGCACCGGTGGGGTCGCCCGTCGCGAACGCCTGAGGGGCGCCGAGCGGGACGGTCGGCTGGGTGCCGTCGTGGATGCCGAACGCGGCTCCGGGCGAGGTCGCCGCGATCTGCGGCTGCGCCTGCTGGCCTCCGTAGAACTGGGGTGCCGTGGACGCTGCGGGGGCGTAGGGTCCTGCCTGGGCCGGCTGGCCGAACGGGGTCGGGACCGACGCCGCGGGGGCGACCGGGGCCGACGGAGCGACGGGAGCCGTCTGCGCCGAGGCGAACGTCGACGGGACCTCGTGTCCCTGCGCGACGGGGGCCGCCGGGGCTTCCACGACGGGCGTGGAGGCGACAGCGGGCGTGTCAGCTGCGGCATCCGACGTCGAACGGTCGACGAACGGGGCGGCATCGGTGGTCGGCACGGCGTCGTTCGACGGGAGTGCCGGGTTGTCCTGGGTGTTGTCTTCGTTCATGGTGTCTGCTCCTTCAGCAACGCCCCTTCAGAGTGCCGCCCGTGTCTGTGCGTTTCTTATGTCGAAGGTGAGTTTCGCCTATGGCCTTAGCCTGTTCTTCATGAGTGTCATTCCCGGCGCATGGAGGCGCACGGCAGCGGGCGCAGGACTGCTCGCATCCGACGGAGGCGTCGCGCCCACCATCTTCGCAGAGATGTCTGGACTCGCGGCGAGAACAGGGGCCATCAACCTGGGCCAGGGCTTCCCCGATGAGGACGGCCCCGCCGAGGTACTGGAGGCGGCGAGAGCCGCGATCGCGAACGGCGCCAACCAGTATCCGCCCGGTCGCGGTGTGCCCGATCTGCTCGCGGCGATCAGCGAGCACCAGGAGCGCTTCTACGGGCTTCACGTGGACCCCGCGACCGAGGTGATCGTGACGGCGGGCGCGACGGAGGCACTCACCGCGACCCTCCTCGCCCTCATCGACGGTCCCGATGACGAGGTCGTCGTCTTCGAGCCGTACTACGACTCCTATGCGGCCGCCGCGGCCCTCGCCGGGGCGAAGCTCGTGACGGTGCCGCTGCGGGCGCCGGACTTCCAGCCCGATCGGGATCAGCTGGCCGCAGCCGTCTCGGATCGCACGAGGATCATCCTCGTGAACGACCCGCACAACCCCACCGGTGCGGTCTTCGGCCCCGACGTGCTCGCCGACATCGTGCGCCTGGCGCACCGGCACGACGCGGTCATCGTGACCGACGAGGTTTACGAGCATCTCTCGTTCCACTCCCCGCACACCCCGATCGCGACGCTGCCGGGAGCGGCAGAGCGCACCCTCACGATCTCCTCGGCAGGCAAGACCTTCTCGACGACGGGATGGAAGATCGGCTGGGTGCACGGCCCCGCCGCGCTCATCACGGCCGTCCTCACCGTCAAGCAGTACCTCACCTACGTGAACGGATCGCCGTTCCAGCCCGCTGTGGCCGTCGGGCTCCGTCTGCCCGACTCCTCCTTCGCCGAGGCCGCGGCTACCCTCGAGCGCAAGCACGCGATCCTCGGCGACGGTCTTCGTGCCGCCGGATTCACGGTGCACGCGCCGCAGGGAGGCTACTTCACGGTGGCCGACGCGACGGCGCTGGGAGGAACGGATGCCGCGGCGTTCTGCCGTGCACTGCCGGAGAGGGCGGGAGTCGCCGCCATCCCCCTCTCCGCGTTCGTCTCCGAGGGGCGCCGTGGGGACTACACGGGCCTGGTCCGTTTCGCCGCGTGCAAGCGGGTCGAGGTGCTGGAAGAGGCCGCGAGGCGGCTGTCTGCGCTCGACGCCTGAGTCAGCGCGGCACCACCCGGTAGCGCCGTACCCGCAGTGACGGGTTCGCCGCCCGCACGCGGTCGATGGCGGAGCGCTCCACCGGGGCGACCGCGATCCCCTCCACGACGCCGACGCCTGCGAGCACCACGCCCTGCGGATCGATGATCTGCGAGTGCCCGACGCCGATCGGCGCGGGGTGGTCGGCCGCGATCACGTAGGCGGTGTTCTCGATCGCCCTCGCCGCGAGCAGCGTCGTCCAGTGGTGCTCCTTGAGCGGGCCTCGCACCCACTCGGCCGGGACCACGATCGCGTCGACGCCTGCGTCCATGAGCGTCCGCGCCACCTCGGGGAAGCGCAGGTCGTAGCAGGTCATCAGCCCGAAGCGGATGCCGGCGACCTCGAACGTCGCCGCCTCCCCCACGTCGCCGGCCTCCACCCAGTCCGACTCGGTCTGGCCGAAGGCGTCGTAGAGATGCTGCTTGCGGTACGTCGCGAGGACGCCGTCTCCACGGACCGCGACGACCGTGTTGCGCACACGCTCGTCGTCCGATGCCCGCTCCGCGAAGCCCGCCACGATCACCACGCCGTGGTCTGCGGCGAGAGCGGTGAGCGTCGAGACGAACTCTCCGTCGAGCTGCTCCGCGTTCTCCGCCAGCGAGGCGTCCATCGGCTCGACGAAGTAGCCGGAGTACTCGGGGAACACGACCAGCGCCGCTCCGCGGCGCGCGGCGTCCGCCGTCATCCGCGCGATCCGCGCGAGATTCTCTTCACGGACGGCCGTGGGCGCGAACTGGCATACGGCGACGGGCACGGCTGCGGTCTCGGACATGCACCCATCCTCCCGCATCCCGGGCCGAACAGCCGGAAAAGGCGAAGGCCCCCTGATCAGATTTCCCTGATCAGGGGGCCTTCTCTTGTTGCGGGGACAGGATTTGAACCTGCGACCTCCGGGTTATGAGCCCGGCGAGCTACCGAACTGCTCCACCCCGCGGCACAAGGGATAGCCTAACACGGATTCTGAGGGTGCGCGAATCGAGGCCGCGAACACTCCCCCGAGACGCGAATGGGCGCCCCTCACGGAGCGCCCATTCGTTCATCGGATCGGTGTCACTTGCCCGTGTCGCCGTCCAGGGCGAGCAGGGTGTTGACGGCGTCCGTCAGCCTCTTGTCGGCCTCGGCGAACGCGGTGAGGTCACCGGCCTTCAGCGCGGCCTCACGGTCGGCGAGGGCCTGAGCCGCTGCCGAGAGAGCCTGGGCTTCCGCGTCCGACGGAGGTGGCGTCGTTCCGCCCTCGGCGGGAGGAGTCGTGCCCCCTTCCTCCGGAGTGGTCGGCGTGACCTGCCCGTCACCACCCGCCGCCCCCGCCTCGCCGCCGAACAGGGCATCCAGCGCCGCTGTCAGCGTGTCCTCGAAGGCGACGTTGCCGCCGAAGGCGACCAGCACCTTCCGGAGCTTCGGAACCTGGGTGTTGTCGGCGGACTGCACGTAGACCGGCTGCACGTACAGCAGGCCGCCTCCGACCGGCAGCGTCAGCAGGTTGCCGTACGCGACCTCCGACTTTCCGATCGTCAGGACGTTCAGCTTCTCAGCGACGACCGGGTCGGAGTCGAAGGTGTTCTGCACCTGGCCAGGACCGGGCACGGTGGTGTCGTCGGTGATCTCGAGCAATCGCAGAGTGCCGTAGCCGTCCGCCCTCTTGCCCTTGTCGCCGCCGGCATCCGAGTCGACCGCCAGATAGCCCATCAGCACGTCTCGCGAGCTGCTCGACCCCGAGGAGGCGGGGATGAACGTGGAGAACATCGAGAACCGCGGCGAATCCTGCCCAGGCATCTTCATGCTCAGGTAGTACGGCGGCTGGAGCATCTCCTTGCTCCGCGGGTCCTTCGGAGTCTGCCAGCGGTTGTCGAGCTGCGCGAAGGAGCCTGCATCGTCGATGTGGTAGATCCCGAGGATGTCGCGCTGCACCTTGAACAGATCGGTCGGGTAGCGCACGTGGCTCATCAGGTCGCCGGACATCTCGCTGATCGGCTTCAGCGTGGACGGGTAGACCTTCTGCCAGGTCTGCAGCACCGGATCGCTCTTGTCCCACGCGTAGAGGGTCACGTGACCGTCGTACGCGTCGACCGTGGCCTTGACCGAGTTGCGGATGTAGTTGATCTCGTCGATCGCGAGCGACGGCGTCGGCGTGCTCGAGTCCGCGATCGCCTTGGAGAGGCTCACGCTCGTCGAGTACGGGTACGAGGCGCTGGTCGTGTAGCCGTCGACGATCCACACCACGCGTCCGTCCACGACGCTCGGGTACGGGTCGCTGTCGAGCTCGAGGTAGGGGGCGACCTTCTGCACGCGGGTCTTCGGGTCGCGGTCATAGAGGATCTGAGACTTCTCGTTGACGAGGTTCGAGAACAGGATCTGCTCGGACTGGAACTTCAGCGCGTACAGCAGCTTCGTGAACGTGTCGCCGATCGCCGGCCCCCCGTTCCCGTCGAAGGTCGTCGTCGTGTTGGCATCGCCCTCTGCACCGCGCGGGTAGTCGATCTCGACCGGGTCGGTGCCCTTGGGGGCGCCGACGATCGAGTACTCCGGCGAGTTCTCGCCGAAGTAGATCCGCGGCTCGTACTTCTCCGAGTCGGTGAGGTCTCCCGAGGTGGGCATGCCGCGCTCGATGAACACCGGCTCGCCCGACGCGGTGCGCTGGTTGCCCGCCATCGCGAGCAGCCCGTAGCCGTGGGTGTACACCGCGACGCGGTTGTTCCAGGTGTCGCTGTCGCCGAGGTTCGCCATGTCGAGGTCGCGGACGGCGACCACCGTGTCCTGGGCGACGCCGTTGACCTGGTACCGGTCGACGTCGAGCGTCTGCGGGAACTGGTAGTAATCGCGCGCCTGGTCCTGCTGGCGGATGACGTCGTTGACGATCTTCGGGTCGATGATGCGGATGGAGGCGGTGGTGTCGGCGTCCTCGCGGAGCTGGCCGGCCTCGGCATCCGTCTTCGCGGTGAAGGGGGTCACCTCGACGTCCGCGACGCCGTAGGCCTCCTTCGTGCCGTCGATGTTGCGCTGGTAGAACTGCGACTGGTACGCGTTCTGGTTCGGCTTGACCTGGAAGGTCGTGACGATCCACGGGTATCCGACGCCCACGACGAGAGATGCGACGAGCAGCAGCGCGGTACCGGCGAGCGGGAAGCGCCAGCGTCCGATGATGGCGGTGACGAAGAACAGCACGGACACCACGGCCGCGACCACCGCGAGGATGGCGAGCCCGGGGATCGTCGCGTTGACGCCCGTGTAGGCCGCTCCGGTGATGCGGTCGTCAGGAGCGACGAGGGTCTTGTACCGGTCGAGCCAGAGGCTCGCCGCCTGCACGAGCAGGTAGAGGCCCGCGATGACGGCGAGCTGGATGCGCGCGGGCTTGGAGATGCGCAGCTCGCCCTGTCCGATGCGCACGGAGCCGTAGAGGTACGACACCAGCGCGGTGACCAGGAGGCAGAGCAGAAGGACGGCCGAGACGAACGCGAGGAGGATCGTGTAGAACGGCATCGCGAACATGTAGAAGCCGGTGTCGAGGCCGAACTGCGGGTCGACCGAGTCGGTCGCCACGCCGTTCGCCCACAGCCACACGGTCTTCCACTGACTGGCGGCGGAGAAGCCGGCGAACAGGCCGAAGAAGATCGGCATGCCCCACATCGCGAGGCGCCGGAGCGGCTCGATGACCTCCTGGTAGCGGTCGAGCTGCGAGCTCAGCCGCACGTAGACCGGTCGCAGCCGGTAGGCGAGCTGGATCGCGACGAACAGGGGCGCCGCCATGCCCAGGAAGCCGATGACGAACATGAGCACGGTGGCGAACCACTGCGTCGTCAGCACGGTGGTGAATCCCAGCTGGTCGAACCAGAGGAACTCGGTGTACAGCGACGCGAAGACGAAGAAGCCCGCGATCAGCGCGGCGATGATCACCAGCGAGATCCCGACGATTCGTCGTGAGGTTCGAGGCGTGGCCGGATTCGGAGAAGAGGTCGAGGTCACCGTCCCATCCTAGGCATGCCTTACTATGCGGCGGCTCCCTGTCCGATCACGGAGAGGTCACGGGCGCTGCGCGATCACTTCGTGCAGGTGGGCAGGGAGTCGACGTCTCCCCCGTCGGCGATGACCTCGAGAGCGCTCAGCGACTCCTCCAGCGTCGAGGTGCTGATCACCGTCAACCCCGACGGCACGTGGCCCACCACGTCGGCGCAGTTCGACTCGGGAGCCAGGAAGTAGTCGGCGCCGGCATCCCGCGCTCCGTAGAGCTTCTGACGGATGCCGCCGATCGGACCGACCGTGCCGGCGGCGTCGATCGTCCCCGTGCCGGCGACGTCCTTGCCGCCGTTGAGCTCGCCGGGGGTGAGCGTGTCGATGATCCCGAGCGCGAACATCATTCCGGCGCTCGGCCCTCCGACGTTGTCGAGCTGGATCGTCACGTCGATCGGGAAGTGGTACTCGGTGCGCAGCGAGACGCCGATCAGCCAGGTCGTGACGTCGCCCTCGGTGTGCTTCTGCGGAGTGACCTCCACCTGCTTCTCCTCGCCGCCTCTGAGCACGGTCAAGGAGACGGGGGCGCCGGCGGCATCCTGCACGGCCGTGCGCAGCTGCGTGATCGACGTCACGTCGACGCCGCCGATGGCGCTGATCACGTCGTCGGCCTGGAGCACTCCGTCGGCGGGCGAGTCCGCGGCGGGCTCGACCACGGTCACCTGCGCGCCCGTGTCGTAGCCCAGCTCGCCGAGAGCCGCTGCCGTCGCCTCGTGCTGCGAATCGACCATCATCGCGGAGTTGCGCTCATCGCGCTGCTCGGTCGTGACGCCCTCGGGGAAGACGGAGTCGAGGGGCACGACCGCACGCGAGGAGTCCGACCAGGCGAGCGCGAGCTCGAACCAGCTGGGCGTGCGCTCTCGGTTGCCGACGACCTGGACGGTCGTGAGGTCCAGGCTGCCGGCGGTCTCGAAGGTCTCCGCGCCCTTGACGCTGATGAGCGGCACCTTCTCGCCGTCGGCCCCTGCGGCGGTCCCCAGCGTGTTGTACACAGGGCCGGGTCGCTGGATCACGTACGGCGAGGGCAGGAACGTGAGCACGGCGAGGGAGAGCAGTGCGACGATCAGCGCCCATACGCCCAGTCCGAGCTTCACAGACCGGGTTCGATCCACAGCAATCCTCCGTCGTTCGCGAGCGGCGTACAGCGAACGGGACCGTGCACCTGTCTCGGTGACTAGCGTAGATCCCACGGCTATAGGCGTGCTGAGAGGGCGAGCGAGATGTCAGACAACGATCCGACCCCCGAGGACTTCCAGGAGTTCCTCCGAAGAATGATGTCCGGCCAGGGCGGTGGAGACATCGACCCTGAGGAGCTGCGCAACGCCCTCGGCGGCATGGAGGGTCTTCAGCTCGACCCGGCGATGATGCAGACGATCATGTCCCAGCTGCAGGGCGCCTTCAACGGCGACCCCTGGGAGAACGCGCTGCGTCAGGCCCTGCACATCGCGAACCGCGACGGCCTCGGCATCAGCGACGGCTCCCGCACGTCTCTCGTCGATTCGTTCGCCCTGGCGAACCTGTGGCTCGGCGAGGTCACGACGATCTCCGAGCTGTCGGAGGCCCCCAAGGCCATGACCCGCGGCGAGTGGGTCGAGGCGACCCTGCCCGTGTGGAAGGAGATCGCCGACCCCGTGTCGACGAGCATCGCCGATGCGCTGACCGGCGCCCTCGACACCCAGGTCCCCGAGGAGATGCGCGGCATCGTGCAGGGCGCGGGAAAGCTCATGCGGGGTCTCGGCGGCTCGGTGTTCGCCGCGCAGTTCGGTCAGGTGCTGGGCAACCTGTCGCTCGAGGTCGTCTCCGGAGGAGACGTCGGCATCCCCGTGCTCCCTGCGGGGACGGCGGCGGTCATCCCGCAGAACCTCACCGCCTTCGGCGAGGGCCTGGAGATCCCCGAGGATCAGATCGCCCTCTACCTCGCCACGCGCGAGCTCGCCTACGCTCGCCTGTACCGGCACGCGAAGTGGCTGCACCTGCACGTCATGGCGCAGATCACCGATTTCGCCCGCGGAGTGTCCGTCGACATGGACGCCCTCGAAGACGTCGCCAGCCGCCTGGACCCGTCCAACCCCGAGGAGCTGCGGGCCGCCATCGAGGGCGGCGCACTGCTGCCCGCGCAGACGGAGGCGCAGCGCGAGGCTCTGGCCCGCCTGGAGAACCTCGTGGCGACGATCGACGGATGGGTCGACGTCGTCACGGCGCAGGCGACCTCCCGGCTGCCCGACGGTGCGCGCATCGCCGAGGCTGCGCGGCGACGCCGCGCGGTGGGCGGTCCCGCCGAAGACGCTCTCGGCGCCCTGGTCGGACTCAAGCTCCGTCCGCGCCGCCTTCGCGAGGCCTCCGCCATGTGGCAGGCGGTGACGGATGCCGTCGGAACGGCCGCCCGCGACGCGCTGTGGGACTACCCGGACCTCATGCCCACCGCCGAGGACATCGACGACCCGAGCGCCCTCGTGTCACGACTGCAGGCGCTCGCCCGCGGCGAGCAGCCAGAGGCCGACGAGTTCGACGAGGCGCTCGCACGCCTCCTCGACGGCGATGACTTCTCCGACAGCGGGCCGGACGCCGGTGCGGAAGACGACGAGCCCGGCCCCGGAGACGAACGACCCGTCTGACCGCCGGCGGATGCCTCCGCCACCCTCCACGGACGAGTTGTCCACCGATGAGTCCGGCCCGCCCCACGGCGGCGCCGGACTCTTCAGAATCGGGGCATGCCTCCGCTGACCTCGAAGACGATCACCCGCCTCGACCCCGCGCTGCCGCTGCTGTGGCGCGACGGGGAGACCCTGCAGTTCGGCGTCGACGGCGACGTCAGGGTGCGTGTCGACGCACCCTGGGTCGAGCTGCTTCTCGCGCGCATGGCGAACGGCTTCCGGCGCGCGTCGTTCGACGTCATCGCACACGGTGCGGGTGCTCCCCACAAGCAGGCCAGAGCACTGCTGGCGCGGGTGGAACCGCTGCTCGTCGACGAGGAGGTCTCGTACCGGGCGGCCTGGGTGGAGAGCATCGATCACGTCGACGGACGCGACGAGTACCGGATGCGGGAGGCTCTCGCCGACGAGGGCGTCTCCCTGGGGCGCCGCGAGAGCCGTGAGGATGTCGGCGTGATCCTCGTGCAGGGTGCCGCCGCTGCGCTCCAGTTCGCCCGCTACCTGCGCGAGGACACGACGCACCTGCCGGTCGCGTTCGAGCGCGGCAGGACGACGGTGGGGCCGCTCGTGGTCCCGGGGCGGTCGGCCTGCCTGGCCTGTCGAGACGGCCACGAGCGCGATCGCGACCCCGCGTGGCCGCGGCTGCACACCCAGCTGATCGGTCGCGGCGCCGGCCCGATCTCCGCCGCGCGCGTCGCGGAGGCCGCGACGCTGGCCGCCCGCCTGCTCTCCGACGCGGCGGAGGTGGGGACGTACGCGGAGGTCAGCGCGACGCGCGGCCGGTCGTGGCGCTCGGTGTCGTTTCACGAAGATTGCCGGTGCCGCGTGCCGTCGTCCCGATCTCCGCGAGGAACCTCGACGGCGCCCGTTCGCCTCGACCAGCCGAGCGAGACCAGGACAGCGACAGCGTTCGCGCGGCCCGCGTGACGCCGACGTACGCGAGTCGGCGCTCCTCGTCGATCGCCTCGAAGCCCGTCGCATACGAGATCGGCAGCGATCCCTCGGCCCAGCCCGCGAGGTGCACGTGGGGCCATTCGAGGCCCTTCGCGGCGTGCAGGGTCGACAGCGTCACCGTGCGCATGGTCGGCTCGTGCTGGTCCTTGGCCCTGGCCATCAGCGCGTCGCTGAACCCGCGCAGCGTCGCGTCGGGGCCCGCCTCTTCCGCAAGACGGAGGATCGCGCGCCTGGCCTCCCAGCCGTCGCGCTGCGCACCGCCCGCCGCGGGCGGCTCCTCCGTGAGGCCGAGCTCGCGGAGCACCCGCTGCACCCCGGCGAGGAAGGAGTGCTCGGTCGGGGCCACAGCGGCGGCCCGGAGTGCGAGGATCGCCTGACGCACTTCGGGCATGTTGAAGAAGCGGGTGCCGCCGAGCACGCTCGTCGCGATGCCCTCCGCGGCGAGCGCCTGCTGGAGCACGGCGGACTGCGCGTGTGCGCGGTAGAGCACAGCGATGTCGGCAGGGGAAGCCCCAGCCTCGATCCGCGCGGAGATCGCCGCGGCGATGCCCGCCGCCTCCTCCCCCTCCGTGTCGAAGGCCGTGACCGTCGGCGGATCCGCGCTGAACGAATCGCGCGCGGGGACCAGCTCGAGTGCGCCAGGACGCCCGTGCATGAGGGCGTTGGCTGCTTCGAGGATGGGCGCCTGCGATCGGTAGTTCGTCTCCAGGCGAACGACGGTGGCATCGGGATGACGGCGCTCGAACTCCAGGAGGAACCGCTGCTCGGCGCCCGCGAACGAGTAGATCGTCTGGCTCGCGTCGCCGACGACGCAGATGTCGCGCCGGTCTCCGAGCCACAGCTCCAGCAGCCGGTTCTGCAGGGGCGACACGTCCTGGTACTCGTCGACGGTGAAGTGCCGGTACTGCTCGTGCACGGACGCCGCGACCCGCGGCTCGGCCTCGAGCATCCCCGCACAGGCGAGGAGCACGTCCTCGAAGTCGAGCTGGTGGCGTTCGTCCTTCAGCGCCTCGTAGGCCCGTTGCAGCTCGACCAGCTGCGTGGCGTCGACGCCGCTCACCGTGCGGCCGAGCGCGGCATGCTGGTCGATCGAGAGCATCGAGACCTTGCGCCACTCGATCTCCGACGCGATGTCCCTGAGCGTCGCCGTGCTGGGGCGCAGCCGCATGGCGTCGGCCGCCTGTCCGAGCATCCGGACCTTGTTGTCGATGATGCCCGGTGCGGGCGCTCCGGCGAGCGTGGGCCAGAAGAAGTTGAGCTGCGCGAGCGCGGCGGCGTGGAAGGTGCGCGCCGCTACGCCCTCGACGCCGAGGGCCCGCAGTCGGCCTCGCAGCTCGCCGGCGGCCTTCGCGGTGAAGGTCACGGCCATCACCCGCGAGGGCGAGTACGCCCCGGTGTCGACGCCGTGCGCGATGCGGTGCGTGATCACGCGGGTCTTTCCCGTGCCGGCCCCGGCGAGCACCGCGACAGGGCCCCGCAGGACGGATGCCGCCTGCCTCTGCCTTTCGTCGAGTGCCTCCAGCGCGCTCACGCGCGCTCCTCGTACCAGGCGATGATCAGCGCGCGGGCGATGGAGGCCGGCCCCGGCAGGCCCACCGGACCCTCTCCGGCGAGCGCGGAGCCGATCTCTGCGCGGGAGAACCAGCGCACGTCGATGATCTCCTCGCCGTCTGGGCGCGCCTCGTTCTCGTCCACCACGACGGCGCGGAAGCCCAGCATGAGAGAACGAGGGAACGGCCACGGCTGCGAGGAGACGTAGCGCAGCGATGACAGCCGCACGCCGGACTCCTCCTCGATCTCCCGATGAACGGTGGACTCCAGCGACTCCCCCGCCTCGGTGAACCCCGCGAAGCAGGAGTACATGCGTCCGGCCCAGTTGGCGTTGGCGCCCAGCAGCAGCCGCTCGCCGTCAGCGCTCTCGACCGCGACGATCACAGCCGGATCGGTGCGCGGGAAGTGCTCGCGTCCGCACTGCAGGCACCGGCGGGACCAGCCCGCCTGACGCAGCTCGGTGCCTCCACCGCACGCGGGGCAGAAGGGCGCGTCGCGCAGCCACCCGCCGAGGGCGAGCGCCTCGATGAGGAGTTCGGTGTCGTCGGCGCCGAGTCTCGCACCGAGATCGCGGAGTCCTAGCCAGGTCTCGTCCGGCGCCGCGTCGATCGTGTCGGCCTCAGGCCCGAGAGCCGCGAGCAGGATGGCGGCGCCCTCAGAGCTGCGCCCCAGGAGAGCCCAGGTCGCATCCGCGATCGTCGACGGTGCGACGAGGAGCAGACCGTCGCGGTCGACGCGCACCCGCCCCTCACGCACGGCGACCACCCGGGTCGTCTCCTCCGCACGCAGTCGCTCGATGACGTCCGGCTCCGCGCGGAGATCGGCTGCGCGGTCGATGGGCGTGTGCGGAATGGTCATCGACTCCCTCTCTCACGGGCGTGGCGGGGGCGGAACAGCCCCTGAGCCGACCTACCCTGGGGGTATGGGACGCTCTCCTTTCACTCTAGCCGCGGCAGTGACGGCCGCACTGCCCGGAGCGGAGGTGACGGGCGCACGCGCTCTGACCGCCGATGGCGACGGACGGTTCGACTCCGCGGTCGCCTCACTGCGCGACGGCCGCGAGCTCGCGATCCGGGTCGCCGACGACGACGAGGCCGCGACGGAGCTGGCCGCCGAAGCCCTCGCGCTGCGCGCGCTGACCACCGGCGCCCGCGCGATGCTGCCGTTCCGCGCCCCCGAGTACATCGGCGAGACCCGTCTCGACGATGCCAGGGCGCTGGTGACCGAACTCCTCCCGGGTTTCCAGATCGAAGCAGCGCATGTCCCCGCCGGGCGCGGCGCTGCGGAGTCGATGGGCGCCGCGATCGCCGCAGTGCACGCCATGCCGACCTCGGTCGTGCGCGGCGCAGGACTCCTCACCCGCACCTCTCAGGAGAGCCGCGACGAGATCGAGCGGCTCGTCGATGCGGCGGCGGCGACAGGCCGCGTCCCTGCACGGCTGACGGTCCGCTGGCGTGAGGCTGTCGCCGACGACGATCTCTGGCGCTTCGAGTCCACCGTGACCCTCGGCGGCGTGCAGTCCACCTCCTTCCTCTTCGACGACGATGCGGAGCGGGGACCCGAGGTCTCCGGCATCGTGGGGTGGCATGCCCTGTCCGTCGGAGACCCCGCCGTCGACCTGGCATGGCTCTCGACGGCGCCGGATGCCGCGGCCGATGTGCAGGCCGCCTACGCCCGCGCGGCCGACCGGACGCCGGATGCCGCACTCGAGGTCAGAGGGCGACTGCTCGCAGAACTGGAGTTCGCCCGCTGGCTCGTGCACGGCGACTCCCTGCGCCGCCCCGACATCGTCGACGACGCGGCCGCTCTTCTCGAGGCTCTGGCCGACGGCCTGCACGCCGATGACCTCACGGTGATCACGGCCCGCAACGAGGGCGTCGACTCCGCCATGGACGCGCTCGACCGCGTGCCCGAGAGCACGGTCGTCGCCGTCGACACCTCGATGCAGACCGATGCCTACAACCCCGACGAGCTCTGGCGCGATGAGGACCTCGACTCCGAGACATCGGAGGCCGCGCACCGCGCCGAGGTCGGCAGCCTGGAGACCGAGGACCTCTCCGCCGTGCGTTCGGTCTCGGCGCAGGCGGACGAAGAAGGACGAACCTCCGCCGCCCCGCACGACTCCGAACAGCAGCGCGAGCGCGCCGCGACCGAGGCCGAGCCGGAGGACGAGGCTCAGCGTGCTGCGCGCGCCGCACTCCAGCGCTGGAAGAGCTCCGACTCCGAGTAGACGCGGTCGCCCCTGATCACCAGGTCGTCCGCCACGTAGTAGAGCGCGACGTCGATCTCCTCCAGAGGCACGCCGAATCGGCGATGGTAGGCCAGCCGGTACAGGGCGAGCTGCAGCATCCGCTCCTCGCGCTCCTCCGCCGTGCGCGGCGCCTTGCCCGTCTTCCAGTCGACGATCTCGATGCGGCCTCCGCGATCCTCGCGCCGGTACACCGCGTCGAGCTTGCAGATGACAATATGTCGCGGTTCTGCCATGGTCGCCGACGCCGAACCGGCGCCCGAGCGCTCACTGCTCCGCACACCCGACACACCTGGCGGTTCTGCCATGGTCGCCGAAGCCGAACCGGCGCCCGAGCGCTCACTGCTCCGCACACCCGACACACCTGGTGGTTCTGTCGCGGGCGCCGACGCCGAACCGGCGCCCGAGCCCAGGGCGAAGTCGATCTCGATCTCGACGGCGATGGGCTGCAGCGCACCCCACTCGCTGCGTTCGAAGGTCTCCTGCAACGCCGTCAGATCGGCGGCATCCGCTGACGACACGTCTCCGGGCCCCGCCGTGGCATCGTCCTCGTCCAGCTCCCAGAGCGCCTCGTCGACCCGCGTCCCGATCCCGACCAGCTCGCTCCGATGCTCGACCCACGCATGGAACAGGGTGCCGAGACGCGTCTGCCGGTACGGTCTTTCGGGCATCGGCCTCACGATCGACGACAGCGTGCCCCCGAAATCCGTGACGTAGTCCTTGAACTTCGACGCCGGCACGCGCGTCGGAGGCGCGGCATCCGTTCCGCGCAGTCGCGCGGCGCGCTCCGCGAGCAGCCGCGCCAGTTCGGGCGTGGGCTCCGGGTCGCTCCCCGCGGCCGCGTGCACCGCGGTCGACGCGGCCTCGACGACCGGCCTCCTCGCCCCGAGAGGATCCAGCGGCCACGTGAGGGTGGCGCCCGGACCGTCGTACGGGTTGTCCTCGGGGTCGACGGGCTCGATCGGATCGGTTCCCAGCACCTGCATGGCCTCGAGCAGATACGGGCTCGGATCACGCGGCTTCTTCTGCCCCGCCCAGTGCGCACCGGTGAGCAGCAGATCGGTGCGCGCGCGGGTGACCGCCACGTAGGCGAGACGCCGTTCCTCCTGCTGCTGGTAGTCGCGGTACGCCGCCTTGAACACCGTGAGCGCTCCGGGGGCGTTCTTGCTGGCGCTGGTGAGCGAGGCGACGCCTGCCTTGAGCCTCTTCGCCGGATCGTCCTCGCCGGCGACGGCCTCGTCCGGATCCCAGGTGAAGCGCGGCAGAGCGTCGCGGTCGCCGCGCAGCGCGAACGGAACGACCCCGAAGCCGAACCACCCCGAGGTGTCGGTCGGTCTGCTGGGCAGCTCGTCGGCGACCAGCCGCACGACCGCGACGGCATCCCACTCCAGCCCCTTGGAGCCGTGGATCGTGAGCAGCTGCACCACACCGGGTTCCGGCGGCTCCGGCCGCGGCATCAGCTCGTCCGTGCTCTCGGCCTTGTCCAGCCAGGCCAGCAGGCTCCCGATGGTGCCCCGCTCGTCGGCCGCGAGGAACGCCCGCACCTCGTCCGCGAAGGCGCGCAGCTGCGTCGCCGCGACTCGAGCCGGTCCTCTGGTCTCGTTCGCGGCGAGCTCGATGTCGAGCCGCAGCTCGAGCTCGATGAGTCTGATCAACTCGGAGATCGGCTGCGATGACGCCCGGCGCAGCCGCTCGAGCATCTCCCCCGCCGCCCGGATGCGTGCACGGCCCTCGGCGCTGATTCCCTCCAGCATCCGGTAGTCGTCACGCACGGCCCGCACGACGTCGACCGCGTCGATGATCGAGATCGCCTCGTCGGCGCCGCGCGATGAGCGCAGACGGATGCGGACCTCCTCCGGGAGCGGCCCCATCGCGGTGTCGGTCTCGGAGAGACGGCGGCCGAGGTCGTAGAGGGCGGCCATGTCGGCGACGCCGACGCCGAACCGCGGCCCGGTGAGCAGACGGATCAGCGCCGAGCCCGCGGTCGGGTCGTGCACCACGCGAAGGGTCGAGACGACGTCGACGACCTCGGGGGTCGAGAGCAGACCGCCGAGCCCGAGGATGCGATGCGGGATGCCGCGCGCCGCGAGAGCCGCGGCGAAGGTCTGCATGTGCTTCTTCGAGCGGAACAGGATCGCCCCGGTGTGCGGGCGCCCGGCGGCATCCTGATCGTGCGCGGCCCGGCGGTCGGCGAACCACGCGGCGACGTCGTCCGCCTCGTCGTCGACCGTGAACGCGAAGCGCACCTCGGCCCTGCCGTCTCCGGCGCCGGGGCGCGGGTCGAGCGGCGGGACGTCGAGCCCCGGGCGCTGCAGCGGCACCAGCACCTCGTTCGCGATGTCGAGGATCCGTCTGTCGTTGCGCCAGCTCGTCATCAGGCTGTAGGTCTGCGCGCCGTGACCGCCGGAGAAGGCCCCGGAGAACGCGTACAGGTTGTCGGCACTGGCGCCGCGCCATCCGTAGATCGACTGGTGCGGATCGCCCACCGCCATGACGGCGGAGTCCCGGAACAGTTCGGCGAGGAATCTGGTCTGGATCACCGAGGTGTCCTGATACTCGTCGAGCAGGACGACGCGGTGCTGCTCGCGGAGCTCCTCCCGCACGTCGGGCGCCGACTCGACGATGTCGTACGCGCCGCCGACCTGATCGGCGAAGTCCAGCACACCGCGGCGCTCCTTCTCGGCGATGTAGTCGCGCACCAGACTGGCGAGCGTCGACAGGCTGAGCAGATTGGCCGTGGCCTTCCCGATGACGTCGTTGCTCGTGTAGGGCTCGAACGCACGAGCCTGTGCGACCGCGATGCGCACGGCCTCGTCGAGATCGACCCGATGATCGAGAACGTCGCCGGCGAGGCGCTGGACGGCGTCGATCACGGTGCCGACGGCGAACTCGATCTCCTCGAGCTCGGCCAGGTCGCTGCGCAGCACGACCTCGCGCGCCAGCATCCAGGATGCCGCCTGGCTGAGCATCGCGACGTCGGAGTCCCGACCGATGCGCGCGGCGTGCTCGCGCACGATGCCGTCGGCGAAGGCGTTGTACGTCGACACGCGAGGGCGGATCATCAGCTCCTCGGCCGTGCGCGGGGCGGCGGGATCCCACCCCGTGCCGTACGACTCCGCGAGCTCGTCGAGCACGTGCCGGCGCACGAGCTCGCGCTGGCGACCAGCGACCGCCTCGTCGACGCGGCGGAGCGCGCCCGATGAGACGATCTCGGGGAGATGCGGCAGGAGACCCCGACGACCGTACTCGTCGATCACCGCGAGCCTGACACCGATCCGCTCGGCGAGCTCTCCCGCCGCCTTGCGCGTGAACGTCAACCCGAGGATCTCATCCCGGCGCACGTGACCGTTCGCGACGAGCCAGACGACGCGCCCCGACATGGTCTCGGTCTTGCCGCTGCCCGCGCCGGCGACGACGAGCGCGGGAGCGGGCGGCGCCTCGATCACGCGCTGCTGCGCAGCGGTGGGCGGTGGCTGCCCGAGCGCCGCGGCGATGTCGGTGGCGGAGAGGCCGAGGGTTCCGGGCCAGGTCGGGGTCATGCGCTCACCGCCGGAACGGTGTGGATGCGGCAGGGCTTGACCCTGTTGCCCTGAGTGTCGGCGCAGTGCGCTTCGACCTGAGCCGTGAAGCTCGACGCCGACATGCCACGCGCGGCCTCGGACACCCGCAGGAGGAAAGCCTCTCGTCCCTCGTCGTCGAGGGTGTGCTGATGCGCGATGCGGTAGTCGCTCTTGGCCAGCGTCTTCGACACGATGACGAGCCGCGCGCCGGCGAGCGCCGTGGGTTCGGCCCCGTCGATGAGGCCCTGCTGCACCGCGATCTGATAGGCCGCGAGCTGGGCGTGGGCGAGCACTCCGGAGTCGGACTCCGGGTCGTTCTTGCCGGTCTTGAGGTCGACGACGACCACCCTCTCCTTCTCCGCAGCCGCGGTGATCGGCGCCGAACCGCGCCCTCGGGCATGACTGTGGTCTCCGGAGCCGACGGGATACGCCTCGACCCTGTCGATGAAGCCGTGGATGATCGCCTGCCCGCTCCGGTCCTCCCCGACCTCGTGCACGGCGTGCACGCCGTCGACGTCGATGGCGAAGCGGAACTCCACCTCGCTCGCGATCGCTCGACCGCGGTCGGCGCGCACGTCGCCGAGATAGGCGTGCAGGCGATCCACGAGAAGATCGGCGCGTCTGCGCTCCTTGCGTCCGATCCACTCGGTCTCGAAGTCGAGCTCCGGCCAGTGCTCCTCCACGATCGCGCGCATCCGCTCGAGGTCTCCGTCCGGCACCTTCTCCATCGCCTCGTGCACGATCGTGCCGATTCCGGCCGTGGGGGGCATCACCGTGTCGCCGCCGAGCGCCGAGACCACCCAGTTCACGCCGCACTCCTCGAACGACTCCATCTTCGACGGCGACACCTTCGCCCCGTCGACGGCGAGATCGCGCAGCGGCGCGTCGGTCGTCGGCGGAGTCACCCCGTACCAGTCGGAGGGGTCTGCGCCGGGCACGCCCTCACGCGCCAGCACGGCGAGTTGCGCAGCGGCCTCGGCTCTCGCCGCGGGTGAGGACGAGGTGGTGAGGATCCGGCGATGACGCGCGACCAGGCCGCGAAGGGTGAGCGGATGCTCGGCGGACGCGTGCAGCTCCGGCGGATCGGGCTTCGGCAGGAACCCGAAGAACGGGCTCGGCGTCAGGTCGTCGTCGTCGACCGCGGTGATCAGCAGCCGCGTGCGCGCTCGCGACACCGCACGCACGAACAGCCTCAGCTCGTCGTGCAGGGCCGCACGCCGCCGATCGAGGACACCGGGCTCGGGGACGACCACTCCGTCGCGCACGGCGGAGAGCGCATCGGCCAGCCGCCAGGTCTGCAGCATCCCTCCGCGCAGCCGCACGTTGGGCCAGATGCCGTCCTGCACACCGGCGACGACGACGGCGTCGAACTCGGTTCCCAGCGCCGTCGCGGGAGTCAGCAGCGTGACGCGCCCCGGACGGTCGGGGCTCGACAGCGAGTCCTCGGGCACCTCGCTGTCGAGGATGTCACGCACGAAGACGTCGGGCTTCTCGTTCGGCGTGCGCTCGACGAACCTCTTGGCCGCATCGAAGAGCGAGACCAGCGCGTCGAGCGCCCGCGCCGTCTCCGCCCCGGACGCCTGCAGCGCCATCTCCCGCCACGCGACCTGCAGACGTCGACCGTCGACGGCGCGTGCCTGGTCCCAGATCCGCCACAGCAGGTCATGGATCGTCTCGCCCCGCTCGGCCGCCGCCGACACCGCGGCGATCGTCTCCGCGAACCGCGAGGCGGTGCGCGACTCGGCCGCATCGATGAGGGTGAAGTGCGCGGGCGCGGCGAACGCCTGGCGCAGGAGCTCGCGCGCCGGAGTGGATCCGCCCTGTTCGAGTTCGATGTGCCGCAGCCGCGCACGCAGGCGACGGAGGCCGATGGCGTCCATCCCGCCGAACGGCGTGCGCAGCGCCTCCTCCAGCATCTGCGGAGTTCGCTCCTCGACGGGCGTGAGCGCGAGCCGCACCGCCTCGACGATGTCGCGCACGATGCTCTCGCTGCCCAGCGGACGCTGCACACCAGCCGCTCTGGTCGGGATCTCACGCGCGGCGAGCTCGCCCTCGAGGGTCGTCACCTGACGGGTGTCGTGCGCGATGACCGCCATCCTGTCCCAGGGGATGCCGCCTGCGAGGTGCCAGTCGCGCATCACCCCGGCGATCCTGTCGAGCTCCTCGTAGGGTGACGGGGCGATGAACGTGCTCACCGCCTCGGTCGTCTCGTCCGCGCCGACGGGAGCGGGCGCGCGGCGGTGATCCACCCGGCCGGAGGCGCCGATGGCCTGCGTGACCGTGCGGGTCAGCGCGGTGAGCGCCGGCGCCTGCCGGTGCGGACCGTCGAGGACGTGCACGTCGCCCAGTGCGCCGGCGAGCCGAGCGAAGAGCTCGGGGCTGGCGCCCCGGAAGGCGCCCGAGGAGATGTCGGGATCGCCGAACGCGAGCACGGCGATGTCCCTGCCTCGGAGCGCCTGCACGACGGCCACCCCGCCTCGGGTGAGCTCCTGCGCGTCGTCGATCAGCACCGCTCGCAGCGACGCGAGGGGGCCGAGGGTCGCCGCGTCGGCGGACCGCAGGATCTCCCCCGCCTCCGCGAGGAGGTCTGCGGCGTCGCGGTGGGCGGCCCTGGAGGCGTCGAGCACCGTGCGATACTCCACGAGGAAGTCCGCAACGGCCGCCCAGGTCGGATCTCCGGCCGTTCTGAGCTCGTCCGGTGACGCGCCCATCTCGACGCACTCCGCGATGAGGGCGCGCAGCTCGGAGCGGAAGCCCTTCGACGCCCGCACCGACGGGCTGAGGGCGTCGGGCCACGAGATGTGCCCGTCCTCCTCGTCTCCGGCGAGCAGTTCGGCGATGAGCCGGTCCTGGTCGGCGCCCGTGAGCAGCGCCGGGGGCTCCTCGCCCGCCCTGACCATCGCCCCGCGAACGAGCTGGAACGCGAAGGAACCGAGCGACCGTGCCAGAGGACCCGGCGTGGCCTGGCCGATGCGCACGCCGATGCGGTCGCGGAGCGCGGTGGCCGCCTGACGGCTCGGCGTGAGGACCAGCACCTCCTCCGGCCGCATCCCCTCGACGTCGAGCAGGTGCACGACGCGGTCGACGAGGGTGCGGGTCTTTCCCGTGCCGGGGGCGCCGATGATCACACCGGACGCCGCCGCAGCAGCGGCGACGACGGCTCGCTGCGCGGCATCCTGAGTCACGGATTCCACGCTACTGGGATGTCCGGACATCGGCCCTCCCGCCCGCGGTGACGCCCGCGTGCGCTCACGGCGAAACCGGCGGCGACCGCCGATCCCCGCGACCGCCGCCGGGGTAGAGTTGGGCACAGTCAGCAGCATCAACCACAGGGAGCACGCGTGGAAATCCGCATCGGCATCGTCAACACCGGCCGCGAACTGAACTTCGAGACCTCCGCCAGCGCCGACGAGGTGCGCGCCAAGGTCACCGCAGCCCTCGAGCAGAGCTCCACGCACCTCGACTTCGCCGACGTGAAGGGCAACTCCTACCTCGTCCCGACCGCGAACCTCGCCTACATCGAGCTGGGCACCGAAGAGTCGCGCCGCGTCGGCTTCGTCGCCTGACCCGCGATGTACATCCTCCTCGCACTCATCGGCGCGTGCGTGCTCGGCATCGCCGCGCACTACCTGATCGGCGGACGTGAGCTGCGCGGCGTCGCCGTCACTCCGGCGATCGCGACCGCAGTCGCCGCTCTGGTCTACACAGGCCTGCAGTGGGCCGGTGTCGGCGAAGGCAGCATCTGGCTGTGGCTGGCGAGCGTTCTCGGCTCCGCGGTGATCGCCGCCCTCGCGACGATCGTGCTCGTCCGCGTCCGCACCGGTCGGGACGCCGAGGCCAGGGCTGCGCTCGGCATCTGAACCGGTGGACAGACGCCGGACCCTCTTCTGGATCCGCCTCTGCATCGTCGTGATGATGCTGGGGCTGATCGTCAGCGGCGTCACGGCGTTCCCGCTGCGCGAGGAGCTCGGACTCGCGTCGGGCTTCCTGCGCGACTCCCCCGTCGCCGCATGGTTTCCCGACGCCGTCGCCTGGGTCGAGCGGGTGTCGCAGGCGCTCGTCGACGTCGGCGACCGCTATCCGTTCATGTCGTACGGCACCGATTGGTTGGCGTTCGCGCACCTGGTCATCGCGGTCGTCTTCATCGGCCCGCTGATCGACCCCGTGCGCAACATCTGGGTCATCCAGTTCGGCGTGATCGCCTGCGCCGGCATCATCCCGCTCGCGCTCATCGCCGGTGGGATCCGGGGCATCCCGCTCGGCTGGCAGCTCATCGACATGTCGTTCGGGGTGATCGGGGTGATCCCGATGGTCATCGCCTGGCGGCTCACCCGTCGGCTGGAGTGCGCCACGGAGTGACGGCACGACGACGTCGTCAGGATGCGAGGCCCATCGCGTCCATCCTGCGGGCGTGCGCGCCCATGAGCTCCGTGTAGACGGGCTCGATCCTCTCGTCGTCTGCGGCGGCGAGTCTCTCGGGGCGCAGCGCCGAGCGGCAGACCAGGATCGTGTCCCCGACGAGTCGTCTGGCCCACATCGACAGCAGCGAACGCCACTCCTCGTCGCTCTCGATCGTCTCCTGGATGATCGCGACGATCTCGTGGCGCGCGTCGTCCTCGCTGAGGATCGTCCGCACCTTCTCGCCGATGTCTCCGTAGCTCGACGCCAGCGCGAGGTAGAAGTCGTCCAGCATGCCCGCGGTGATGTAGACGGCCAGCATCGTCTCGCGAGGGCGGGCGCCGATCGTCTTGCGACGGAACGCGTCGAGGTTCTCGCGGAACGGGAGCATGAGCTGCGTGGGATCCTCACCGCGTTCGGAGATGAGGTCCACGATCGCCCGATGCTTCGTGAGGGTCGCCCCCGCGGCGCGGGACAGCGACTCCTTCTCGGAGAGCTCGGGGGTGGCGCGGATCAGACGGGTGAGCGTCTCGAAGTAGCCGAGCTGCAGGTAGGCCGCCTGCCCGAGGAAGCGATTCAACTCGGGTGCGAGCTCGGCGAAGTCGACGCGCGTCGCACCGCCCTGATCGCCCCTGCTGCGCAGCGCGAGGGTGCGACGAGGAGCCCTGCTCCGATTCCAGAACCAATTGACCACGGATGCTCCCCAACCGATCGACTACGGGATCACACTACTCGGGGAGAAGCCATCCCGAGGGTCGGAGCACGCCTCGGGTAGGCTGGTCCCGTCCCCGCCGTCGGAGCGGGGCCCCGCGCCTGTGGCACAAGAGACGGCGTGGATCCGTGACGAGGCGACTCTCCATGTCGCCGGACAGGCATCTGAACACAGTGACAACTTTCTCTGATCTAGGAATCGATCAGGACATCGTCGACGCACTCGCCGCAAAGGGCATCGTCGACGCGTTCCCCATCCAGGAGCAGACCATTCCGCTCGGCCTTCCCGGCCAGGACATCATCGGGCAGGCGAAGACCGGTACCGGAAAGACCTTCGGCTTCGGCATCCCCGTCGTCCAGCGACTCGGCCAGAACCCCGAGCACGGCGTCAAGGCGCTCATCGTGGTGCCCACCCGCGAGCTCGCGGTGCAGGTGTACGAGGACATCGATCTGCTCACCAGCAACCGCTCGACCAGCGTCGTGGCCATCTACGGCGGCAAGGCCTACGAGGGTCAGATCGACCAGCTCAAGGCCGGCGCGCAGATCGTGGTCGGCACCCCCGGTCGGCTCATCGACCTCGCGGGCCAGCGCCTCCTCGACCTGTCGAACGCGACCGAGGTCGTGCTCGACGAGGCCGACAAGATGCTCGACCTCGGCTTCCTCGCCGACATCGAGAAGATCTTCCAGAAGGTCCCGGCGGTGCGGCACACGCAGCTGTTCTCGGCGACCATGCCCGGGCCGATCGTCGCCCTCGCACGCCGATTCATGAACAACCCGATCCACATCCGCGCCACCGATCCCGACGAGGGCCTCACCCAGGCCAACATCAAGCACCTCGTCTACCGCGCGCACTCGCTCGACAAGGACGAGGTCATCGCCCGTATCCTCCAGGCCGAGGGCCGCGGCAAGACCGTGATCTTCACCCGCACCAAGCGTGCGGCGCAGCGTCTGGTCGACGAACTGGGCGACCGCGGCTTCAACGTCGGCGGCGTGCACGGCGACATGGGTCAGGATCAGCGCGAGCGCTCGATGGCGGCGTTCAAGGCAGGGAAGAAGGACGTGCTCGTCGCGACCGACGTCGCGGCACGAGGCATCGACGTCGACGACGTGACCCACGTCATCAACCACACGATCCCCGATGAGGACAAGACGTACCTGCACCGCGCCGGTCGTACCGGTCGCGCGGGCAAGACCGGTATCGCGGTCACCTTCGTCGACTGGGAGGACCTGCACAAGTGGGCCCTCATCAACCGGGCGCTCGAGTTCGGTCAGCCGGAGCCCGTCGAGACGTACTCGTCGAGCCCGCACCTCTACAGCGACCTCGACATCCCCGCCGGCACCAAGGGCCGCCTGGTGACGGCCCCCAAGGCCGAGAAGCCGGCACGGGCTCCGCGCCCCGAGCGTGCGGCGGATGCCGCGGCCGAGGGCACCGACGAGGGCGGCACCCGCCGCCGCCGTCGTCGCCGCGGCGGTTCGGCGGCCGTCGGGTCGACCTTCGCCGAGGGCGCGACGGAGCCGTCGTCATCCGCGTCCGACTCCGGTCAGTCCGCCGATCGCGGCGCCGAGGGCGCCGGAACTCACGACGGCGCAGGCAAGGAGCATCACGACGGCAAGCCGGCACCCGCTCGTCGCCGCCGCCGCCGTCGCGGTGGTTCCGGTGGAACCGGAGCAGCGCCGGTCACCGGCGCCTGAACGATCTCAGAAGGGGCGGATGCTGCGGCATCCGCCCCTTCGTCGTTCCCGACCGGCCCCGCCGGCGGCGCAGGGGGATACACCCAGGTGACCATCACCACCGAGATGATCATCAGCAGGAACCATGAGCTGAGCTTGCTCAACGACACCGGTTGCCAGGACTCGACCTGGTCGGGATAGGCCCAGGCGCCTGCCCAGGTGCCGATGTTCTCCGCGATGTAGATGAAGGCGGCGACGCCCGCGAACACGGCGATCAGGGGAAGTCGCAGTGTGCGACGCCACACGCGCGCATGCATGATCGTCGGCGACCAGAGCAGCACGATGCACACGACGAGCACCCAGCGCAGATCCCAGAACCAGTGGTGGGTGAAGAAGTTCGCGTAGATCGCGACGGCGAGGACCGTCGTCAGCCAGCGTCGGGGGTAGCGCGTGAATCCCAGATCGAACAGGCGGTGCACTCTCACCATGTACGACCCCACCGCCGCGTACATGAAGCCGCTGAAGAGGGGAACGCCGCCGATGCGAAGAATCCCGTCCGCGGCATACGCCCATGACCCGACGTCCGTCTTGAAGAGCTCCATCGCGGTGCCGGTCAGGTGGAACAGCACGATCACCCAGAGCTCGCGGCCCGTCTCGAGACGGAACGCGAGCATGGCGATCTGGATCGCCACCGCGGTGAGGGTCAGCGCGTCGTTTCTGGCGAGCGCCGCGTCATCCGGGTACCAGAGCCGTGCGGCGACGATCGCCAGCAGGAGCGCCGCCCCGAAGACGCATGCCCACGCCTGCTTGAGCACGAACACCGAGAACTCGACGACCCCCGCACGGAAGCCGTCGATCGGGGCGCCCTGGAGGATGCGGTGAGCGACCGCGTCGATGCGCTGCTCGAGTGATGTCGCCCGTTGCATGTGTCGAACAGTAGGGGCCGTGATCGACAAGCGGCCGGGAGAATCCCGACAGGACGCCCAGATTCACGGGTAGCGCGGTGTGGTACCCGTTGCGCGGGCGATGAGCCGCGCCACCATCTCGTCGGAGGTGGTGTTCTCCCCCGGCCGGTTCGGCTTGCCGGTGCCGTGGTAGTCGCTCGACCCGGTCACGATGAGGTCATGGGCTGCGGCGATCTCGTGCAGCATCCTCTTGCCCGCGGCCGTGTTCTCCCGATGATCGATCTCGAAGCCGCCGAGCCCCGCGCCGATCAGACGCTCGATGTAGGGAACGGGCATCATCCGATCTCGTCCGGACGTCACGGGATGCGCGATGATCGCGACCCCTCCTGCCTCCGTGATGAGCCGCACGGCGGTGAGCGGGTCCGGCGCGTAGTGCGGCTCGTAGTAGCCCTCCCTCGGGTGCAGGATGCCGTCGAACGCCTCCGTGCGGTCGCGCACGATGCCGCGGGCGACCAGGGCGTCGGCGATGTGCGGCCTCCCCACCGTCGCGTCCTCCGTGGTCTGCGCGAGCACGTCGTCCCAGTGCAGGTCGTAGTCGCGGCCGATGCTGCGGACGATCCTCTCCGCACGACCGATCCGGTCGTCGCGGATGCGATCGGTCTCAGCGCGGAGTGCCGGATCCGCCGGGTCGAACAGGTAGCCCAGCACATGCACGCTGCGCCACTCGTGCTTGGCCGACAGCTCCATCCCCGGGATGAAGGTCATGCCCAGCGCGACGGCGGCGTCACCGGCCTCCTGCCACCCGGTCGTGCGGTCGTGATCGGTGAGGGCCGCGGTCCGGACGCCATGGGCGTGGGCCTGTCGCATGACCTCCGCTGGCGCCTCCGTGCCGTCCGACTGATTCGAGTGGAGGTGCAGGTCGGCGGGACCGGCGAACGATGAGGCCATCCTCCGAGCGTACCGAGCCGCGACGGCCCGAGGCTCGCGCCGCGGCAGGGACTTCCCAGACACGGCTCATAGGCTGGGAGGGATGCTTCGACTACTGGGGATCCTGTTCACCGCGCTGCTCGCGATCGCGACGGCGATCGCCGTGTGGCCGCAGTTCTTCCGACTCGAGCAGACCTTCCCGTTCGCGCAGATCGTCGCCGCTCGCGGCGTCGTGCTCGGGGCGCTGCTCCTCATCGCCATGCTCTCGCTGCTGCTCCTGTTCGCGCGGCCGCTGCGGGGTTTCGCGGCGTCCGTCCTCATCGTCGCGCTGCTGGGCGCCGGCGCGACCGGAGCGATCGGCATGAGCCGGGGCTTCGGCGGCGACACCCTCCCCGCCGCGACGGAGTCGAGCGTGCGGGTCCTGAGCTGGAACACCGCGGGCGAGGTCGTCCCGGCGGAGACGATCGCACGGCAGATCCTCGACAGCGGGGCCGACGTCGTCGCCCTCCCCGAGACCACGGAGGCCGTCGGAGAGCAGATCGCGATCATGCTGCGCGCGCAGGGGCATCCGATGTGGGTGCACAACGTGCAGTACAAGCCCGACGTCGTGGACGGCCCGAAGTCGTGGCAGACGACGGTCCTGGTCTCCCCCGACATGGGCGAGTACTCGGTGATCGAGTCGTCGACAGACGGCACCAGCAACACGGCACAGGTGCCCAGCGTCGTCCTCATGCCCATCGACGGCACAGGGCCGACCATCGTCGCCGTGCATGCAGTCGCTCCTCGCAGGGAGGAGATGGGACAGTGGCGCAGCGATCTGCAGTGGATCGCCGATCAGTGCCCGCAGGGCGATGTCATCCTCGCCGGCGACTTCAACGCCACGATCGACCACATGGCGTCGCTCGGCACAGGCGGAGGCGACCTGGGCTACTGCCGGGACGCCGCGTCGCGCACCGGCAACGGCTTCAGCGGCACCTGGCCCAGCTCGCTCCCCGAGCTGCTGAGCGCGCCCATCGACCACGTCATGGCCTCGCAGAACTGGACGCCCACCGGATCGTCCGTCATCGGCGACGCCGCAGGGAGCGATCATCGCGGTCTCGTCGTGCAGCTCGAACCCGCGGGCTGAGCCGAGACGAATCGCCGCCCTGCACCGCCGACCGCCCTCGGCCACGAGACGAATCGTCTGCGCCTCCTTCCGGCGACCCGTGCGGCGCGACGAAACAGCCCGCGCAGTGACAGACTTGAGGGATGAACACCGGAGAACGCGACACGATCGCCGAGACCAGCGCCGAGACCGTCATCGAGAACAGCACCACGAACCGCAAGCAGCCGTTCCCGCAGGGCTTCCTCGACACCATCTCCACCGGATGGGCCGAGCGCCCCGAGTCGTTGCCGGCCGCGCGGGCGCAAGCTCCGTACGCGGCCGCTCGCCGTGCGGCCGTGTCCGCGGCGTTCCCCGGGAAGCGCCTCGTGATCCCCGCAGGATCCCTCAAGCAGCGCAGCAACGACACGGACTACGTGTTCCGCGCGCACTCCGCGTTCGCGCACCTCACCGGGTGGGCGTCCGACTCCGAGCCCGACTCGGTGCTCGTGTTCGAGCCGACGGATGCCGGCCACGACATCACCCTGTACTTCCGTGAGCGCGCCGACCGCACGACGACGGAGTTCTACGCCGATGCCACGATCGGCGAGTTCTGGATCGGCCCCCGACCGGCCCTCGCCGGTGTCGCCGCCGATCTCGGCATCGCGACCGATCACCTGGACGCCTTCGCCGCCGGAGCGGACGACCTCACGCTCGGCGATTCCGACGAGCTCGACCGCTTCGTATCCGAGCTGCGCCTCATCAAGGACGAGTTCGAGATCGCCGAGATGCGCCGAGCGGTCGAGATCACGGCGAACGGCTTCGACGACATCATCCGCGCACTCCCCCAGGCCACCGCTCACGCCCGCGGCGAGCGCGTCGTGGAGGGCGTCTTCCACCGCCGTGCACGCGAGGACGGCAATGGCGAGGGCTACGACACGATCGCCGCATCCGGACCCCACGCCTGCTACCTGCACTGGACCCGCAACGACGGAGCCGTCGTGCCGGGAGACCTGATCCTCGTCGACGCCGGAGTCGAAGCCGACAGCCTCTACACGGCGGACATCACCCGCACGCTGCCCGTCTCCGGAACCTTCAGCGAGGTGCAGCGCCGCGTCTACGAGACGGTACGCGAGGCGGCCGACGCCGCCTTCGCCGCCGCGCAGATCGGCGTGCCGTTCCGCGAGGTGCACGGCGCGGCGATGAAGGTCATCGCCGCCCGCACCGCCGAGTGGGGCCTGCTCCCCGTGACCGCCGAAGAGGCGCTGGACGCGGATGCCGGTGGCCAGCACCGCCGCTACATGGTCCACGGCACCTCGCACCACCTCGGCATCGACGTGCACGACTGCGCCCAGGCCCGCCGCGAGATGTACTACGACGGCATCCTGGCGCCGGGCATGGTCTTCACGATCGAGCCCGGCCTGTACTTCCAGATCGACGACCTCACGGTGCCCGCCGAGTACCGCGGCATCGGCGCGCGCATCGAGGACGACATCCTCATGACGGAGGACGGACCGGTCAACCTCTCCGCCGACATCCCCCGCACCGCCGACGAGATCGAGGCGTGGATCGCGCGCGTCCAGGCCTGAGCACCTGCACCGCACACGGAAGACCGCCCGGGTTCCGGATGATTCGCGAGAATCTGTCCGGAACCCGGGCGGTCTTCCGCATCTCGGAGTGGGGTCGGCGACCGGATGCCGTGCGCACAGGACCCTCGGGGCAGAGGTGGTGGGACTGGTCATTCGGGCGGCAGGATGCCCGGAGGCTCAGGGCGCCTCGGCGACGATCTCGACCTTGAACCCCGCGGCGTTCTCGATCCATCCGGCGTAGTGGTCGGGACCGCCCGCGTGCGGGTAGCGCTCGGAGTAGAGCGGGGTCCAGCCGCGCCCAGGGGCCTCTCGCATGACGGCATCCACCTCCGCTCTCGTCCCGCCGAGGAAGGCGAGGTGGTTCACGCCCGAGCGGCGCCGGTCGTGCGCGGCATCCGCAAGGTTCGGTGAGGTCGTCAGGGTGATGTAGGCGCCGCCGTCTCCCCAGCTGGCTCCCCCCGGCCACTGCGCCGTCACGGCATAGCCGAGCCGTTCGAGCAGCCAACCCCACGAGGAGATCGCTCCGTCGAGGTCGTCGACCCAGACTTCGATGTGATGCAGTCCGCTCATCGCCACCTCCTGATCGTCCGTGCTCCGCCCCTCAGGCATGCTAGCTCCCCGCGAAACCCCTCCGAGTTCCGGAAGACACCCCGAGATCCGGAGAGATCGGCACGGATCTGCCGGAACCGGGGCGAAGCGCCGCAGTTCAGCCGGGAATCGGACATTCGGACCCGCGCCAGAACCCATCCCGGGGCCCGGTCACCAGGCCCCGGAGATCCGTGACTGCCGTCAGACGCTGACCGGCGCCCCGCGTCGGGCGAGCGCCGCGGCCATCTGCTGCACGGCCTGCACGATGATCGGGCGCGGCGTGGCCAGGATGAACCGCAGGAATCCGTCACCCGGCGCCCCGCACGCGTTGCCGTCGGTGAGCGCGACCCCCGCGTGCTCGCGGAAGAAGTCGGCGGGCGACCCGTCGATGCCGAGACCGCGCGCATCGAGCCAGGCGATGTAGCTCCCCTCCGCAGGGGTGTAGCCGATCTCGGGGATGTGTGCGGCGAGCAGCTCGCCCAGCAGCCGACGGTTGCCGTCGAGGTAGGCGTGCGTGTCGGCGAGCCACTCCCGCCCGTCGTCGTAGGCCGCGGTGTTCGCGATGATCCCGGGGTTGCTCGCGAGCAGTTCGTTGCGCGTCACGACGGGTGTGGCCCAGACAGCGGCATCCGCGTCGTTGCTGAGGATCACCTGCGCGGCTTTCAGACCGGGCAGGTTCCACGCCTTCGACGCGCTCGTCGACGTGATGGTGTGGTTCGCGGCGGCCTCGCTGATGCTCGCGTACGGGATGTGCACGTGCGGCGCGAACACCAGCGGGGCGTGGATCTCGTCGGAGAACACGCGTCCGCCGTGCCGCTCCACGATCTCCGAGATCGCCAGCAGCTCCTCGCGCGTGAACACGCGCCCCACGGGGTTGTACGGGTTGCACAGGATGAGCATCCCGCCGCCGTCGGCGAAGGCCCTGTCCAGTCCGTCGAGGTCGAACACGTACCTGCCGTCCTGGACCAGCAGCGGGACCTCGACGATCTCGCGGTCGTGCATCGGCGGGATCTTCAGGAACGGCATGTACGCCGGGGTCGGCAGGATGATCTTCGACCCGGGCGCGGTGAAGTGATCGATCGTGGCGCGCATCGCGATGAGCACGTCGCCGACCGGGCGGATGCGCTCTGCGGGGACCTTCCAGCCGTAGGAATCGTCGAGGAAGCGCGCACACGCGTCTGCCATCGCGTCGACGAGGGCGGGAGTGGGATACCCGACGAGGGCCCCGACAGACCCGGTCAGCGCGTCGCTGATCGCGGGCGCGACACCGAAGTCCATCTCGGCGATGAACGCGCCGATGGCGTCAGGATAGGTCGACCACTTGAAGCTGCCGGTCTGCCGGAGCTGGTCGATGCCGATCGCGTCGTAAGCGTGTGAGGTGCCCATACGCCTCCATGCTCTCAGCGCCCCGCGAACTCCGATACGAATGTGACCAATGATGACCCGATATCGGATGCCTCGCGCCGGTGACCCTTGATCTCGAAGGTGTGCCCGCCGCCCTCGATCCAGACGACGCGCGCGTCCTGACAGGTCGCGACCACCTCGTCGAACTGCGACACCGGCTGGATGAAGGGGTCGTTCGTCCCCTCGATGAACAGCTGGGGAACCGCGATCGCCGGCAGATGCTCCGCGCGCGGCTTCTCCGGCTTGCCCGGCGCGTGCAGCGGGTACCCGAGGTAGACGAGACCGTCCACCGTCATCCCTTCCGCGACCGCCATCGACGCCATCCGTCCGCCGTAGGACTTGCCCGCAGCCCAGATCGCCGCCTCGGGGTCAGCCGATCGCGCGAAGTCGACCACCGCGTTCCAGGTCGCGATCGCATGAGCGGCAGGACCGGGCATCCGCCGCCCCTGCTCGACGTAGGGGAAGTTGAAGCGCAGCGTGGAGAATCCCCGCTCGTGCAGCCCGGAGGCGAAACCGGTCAGGAACGGATGGTCCTTGCCCGTGCCTGCACCGTGCGCGATGACGACCGTCGCCCCGTTCGTGCCCTGATCCCAATCGGCCGACACGGTCGTGACCCCGGTCGGCAGCTCGACCTCGATCGCGACCGTCACGAGGCCGCGCTCACTGCTTCGGCTCGGCCTGCTCGCCGTCCTGCTGCACGGGAGCCTCGGACGCATCACCCTCGATCTGCGGCGCCGCGACGGACTCATCCGCAGGTGCGGCCGCTGCCGACTCCGCGGCGGGTGCGGCATCGGCGGGGACGGCGTCCTGCGGCACCGGGTCGGCGGGCCGCGGCGGGATCACCGGCGCGGCGGGCGCCGCAGGGGCCGCACCGGCGGCCGGGATCCGCTCGCCGTACCTGGGCGGCTCGTCGAGGTTCACCGGGGGCCGAGCGACGGTCGTCTGACGCACGGCGCCGAGGACCTTGCGCGCCTTGGCGACGGATGCGGGCAGCACGGTGACCTCGTAGTGGTCGGCCGCGAACTGGGTGACGCTCGCGAAGTCGCGCCGGCGGCGGACGATCGCATAGGTCACCAGGCTGAGCAGCATCCCTAGTGCGACGCCGATGAAGACGAAGCCGACGAAGAGCTGGATCGGCACGTCGGGGTTGCCGAGCACGAGGATCGCCGAGAGGAAGAGTCCGATGAGCACGCCGTTGATCGCCCCCGAGCGCGCGGCTGCGGCGTAGCCGAGGCGGCCGGTGATGCGCTCGACGGTGCGGACGCTCTGGCCGATGATGGCGATGTCGCGCGCCGGCACCTCCTCGGCGATGAGTTTCGACACCGTCTTCTGCGCGCTCTCGTAGTCGCGCACCGAGGCGACGACCTCGCCGGTGTCGTTGCTGCCTGCCGGACGGTTCAACATGCTCATCCGGCCATTGTTCCATGCCCCTCTGGGCGCTGGCTCTGCGCGGCGAACCGGGGCCGCTCACACGGAGGCGCGCACTACGCTGGACGGGTGAGCACACAACGGGTATTCGCCGCGCGCCTGGCAGGCTGCGCCGTCTTCGACCCCGTGGGCGACCGGCTCGGCAAAGTCCGTGACGTCGTCATCGTGTACCGAAGTACCGCCGCCCCGCGCGTGATCGGTCTCGTGGTGGAGATCCCCGGCCGCAGGCAGGTGTTCCTCTCGATCGGACGCGTCACCTCGATCCGCGCCGGCCAGGTCATCAGCACCGGCCTCATCAACGTGCGCCGGTTCTCCCCGCGCGCCGGTGAGGTGCGCGTGCTCGCCGAGCTGCTGGGCAGACGCGTCAGCCTCGTCGACGGCAGCGGCACCGCCGTGATCGAGGACGTCGCGATCGAGCCGAACCGCCTCGGCGAGTGGGCCATCAGCCAGCTGTTCCTCCGCAGGCCGAAGACCAGCGCCTCCCCCTTCGCGAAGGGGCCGACCACGTTCGCCGCATGGAGCGAGGTGTCGGAGGAACGCGCACCCGGCGAGTCCCAGTCGGCGGAGCAGCTGGTCGCCTCGTACTCCGAGCTGCACGCGGCCGACCTCGCCACGACGCTGCTCGACCTGCCTCAGCAGCGTCTGATCGAGGTGGCGGAGGAGCTCTCCGACGACCGCCTCGCCGACGCCCTCGAGGAGATGCCCGAAGACGATCAGGTCGACATCCTCGATCGCCTGGGCGACGAGCGCGCCGCCGACGTCCTCGACGAGATGGAGCCCGACGACGCGGCCGACCTCCTCGCCCAGCTCCCGCCCGAGCGTCTGGAGCACCTGCTGGCCCTGATGGAGCCGGAGGAGGCCGAGGACGTCAGGATGCTGCTGCGCTACGGCCCCGACACGGCGGGCGGTCTGATGACGCCCGAGCCGATCATCCTCTCGGCCGACGCGACGGTCGCCGAGGCGCTCGCGCTGATCCGACGTCACGAGCTGCACCCCGCCCTCGCCGCCGCGGTGTTCGTGACCCTCCCGCCGTTCGAGACACCAACCGGTCGCCTGCTCGGCGTCGTGCACTTCCAGCGCATGCTGCGCTATCCCCCGCACGAACGCCTCGGCGCGATCGTCGACGACAGCCTCGAACCCGTCCCCGTCACGGCGTCCGCCGCCGAGGTGGCGAGGATGCTCGCCAGCTACGACCTCGTGTCGCTTCCGGTCATCGACGCCGCCCACCGCCTCGTCGGAGCGATCAGCGTCGACGACGTGCTCGACTACCTGCTGCCCGACGACTGGCGCACGCACGACGACGACGAGCAGCCGGCGAAGGAGGTGCGCTGATGGCGAAGAACAACGCCAGGCTCGACGCCCCCCTCGGCCGCGGCGCGGTTCGCCAGAAGCCCGTCTCGCGCGACCGCTTCGGCCGCTTCACCGAGTGGATCGCGCGGGCGATGGGCACACCCGCGTTCCTTCTGCTCCTGAGCCTGTTCTGCGTGCTCTGGATCGGCTGGAACACGCTGATGCCCGACAGCGTCCGCTTCGACGACGCCGCGCTCGGGTTCACCGCACTGACCCTGATGCTGTCTCTGCAGGCCTCCTACGCGGCTCCGCTCATCCTGCTCGCGCAGAACCGGCAGGACGACCGGGACCGCGTGCAGATCGAGCAGGACCGACAGCGCGCCGAGCGCAACCTCGCCGACACCGAGTACCTCGCCCGCGAGATCGTCGCGCTGCGCATGTCGCTCGAGGAGCGCAACGCGCAGGCCGTCACTCGCGACGTGCTCCGTCAGGAGCTGAAGGCGCTGCTCGCCGAGCTCGAAGACACCCCAGACAAGAAGTCATGACCTCCGCCGACGCGATCCGCTCGGCGGTCTCGGCGGTCACCGACCCCGAGCTGCGCCGCCCGATCGGCGACCTCGACATGGTGCGCGACATCTCGCTCGACGGCACGAGGGCGCAGGTCGCCATCGTGCTCACGATCGTGGGCTGCCCCGCTGCAGCCCGCATCGAGTCGGACGTGCGGGCGGCCGCGGCATCCGTCCCCGGTGTCGACGAGGTCGACGTCGAGGTGGGCGTCATGACACCGGCGGAGCGCAAGGCGCTCACCGAGAAGCTCCGCGACGGCAGGCCCGCGAGGCAGATGCCGTTCGGCCCCGACTCCCTGACCAGGGTCATCCTCGTCTCCAGCGGCAAGGGCGGGGTGGGAAAGTCCACCATGACCGCGAACCTCGCCGTGGCCCTCGCCGAGCAGGGGCTCGCCGTCGGACTGGTCGACGCCGACGTGCACGGCTTCTCGATCCCCGGGCTGCTCGGCATCCCCGCCGGCACGCAGCCGACCCGCATCGACGACCTCATGCTCCCCCCTGTGGCGCACGGGGTGAAGACGATCTCGATCGGCATGTTCCTCCGCGACGGAGAGGCCGTGGTCGCCTGGCGCGGACCGATGCTGCACCGCACGGTGCAGCAGTTCCTCACCGATGTCTTCTTCGGCGATCTCGACATCCTGCTGATCGACATGCCCCCCGGCACGGGCGACATCGCGATCTCGATCGGGCAGATCCTGCCCCACGCCGAGGTCCTCGTGGTCACCACTCCGCAGGCGGCGGCATCCGACGTCGCCATCCGCAGCGGCCTCGTCGCACGCCAGACCGGACAGCGCGTGATCGGCGTCGTCGAGAACATGGCGGCGTTCACGCTGCCGGACGGCTCCGTGCTCGACCTGTTCGGCTCCGGAGGAGGCGCTGCGGTCGCCGACGCGCTCTCGACCGACGGCCAGGTCCCGCTGCTCGCCAGCATCCCGCTCAGCCCTGCGCTGAGGGTCGGCGGCGACGAGGGCGTCCCCGTCGTGATCGGCGATCCGGCGGACGCAGCGGCCATCGCCATCCGCGACCTCGCCCGCTCGCTCACGGAGCAGGGACGCGGACTCGCCGGGCGCTCCCTGCCGATGCGGGTGAGCTGACGAATGAACGGATCCCTCACGGTCGACGAGAGCCTGCTGCGCCGCATGGCACGCGACGCGTCCATCTACTCGCTCACCCGTCCCTGGGCGCTCGTGATGTGGGCGGCCCTCGTCGCGGCCCTGATCACCAGCATCCTGAACCTCGACGCCGCCGGAAGCGGCGCAGGGGCGCTCACCGCCTGGATGCCGGTCGCCGTGACCCTGCTCGGCCTCTACGCCGTCTGGCTGACCGTGGCGTCCGCACGCCGGGCCGTGCGTGCGGCGATGCCCCCGGGGACGGACGTGTGGGTGTCCGTCGGCGACGATGCGCTGAGGATCGGCGCCGCCACCCGCACCTCCACGGTGCCGTACGCCGAGTTCCAGAGCGTCCGCGCCGGACGGGACGCCGTGCTGCTGAAGCTGCGTAAGGCGTCCGTGGTCACCGCCGTGCCCCGCGCGCTCCTCGCCGACGAGGACATCGCGATCCTCCGCGCGAAGATCGGCTGAGTCAGCGGCGCGCCCTGCGTCGGTCGCGCAGCCGCCGCAGCGGGATGACGATGACGACCAGCACCGCGAAGAGCGGGCAGACGACGGCGCCGAAAGCGAGCAGCGTGCCGACCGCGAAGTCGTTCGAACCGGTGCGGCCGAGCCCGATGCTCCCCGTGCCGAACGTGTCTCCCGCGACGAGGTACTCGCCCCCGTAGGTGTCGAGGGAGTCGACGCAGCTCACTTTGTGCGCACCGGCATCCGCGGCGGTGAACTGCGCGAACTGCTCGAATCCCGGGCGCGGATTCATCCACCACACCGTGTCGTCCCAGGTGAGCGCTGGGGGGCCGTGCTGCGTCACGGGGTCTCCATCCGGAGACACGACGGAGCAGTCCACGGTGCCGAATATGACGGAGTGCCCGCTCCCCCAGAGGCCTGCGGATTCGCCGGCCGCGAGTTCCACCGTCATGCTGTCGCCGACCGGAGTCGGAGCAGCCTCACCGACGGACCGGGCGATGGGCAGAACCCAGAGCATCCAGATCAGCACACCCGCGATCGCGCACAGCGCCGCGGCCGCGAACGCGACCTGATCCTTGTGCCTCTGCTGCGTCGACCCGTCGCTCACGTGGCTTCGATGTCGAACGGCGGAAGGCTCGTGCGCGAGAACTCCGGCCTCTCGATCGGCGAACGCGGTGCGGCGGGGGTCGGCTCCGCGAGCGCCGCGGATGCCGCCGCCGCCGGGGCGGGACCGTCGTCGAACAGCGCGTCGCGGATGATGCGGCGCGGGTCGTACTGGCGCGGGTCGAGCTTGCGCCAGTCGACGTCGTCGATCTCCGGACCCATCTCCTCGCGCACCCGCGACTTGGTGTCGCGCAGCATCTCGCCGCCGCGACGGACCAGTTTCGCGAACGCCTCGGCGTAGCGGGGCAGGCGGTCAGGACCCACGATGAGAACCGCGATCAGCCCGATCAGCAGAATCTTCTCGAACGAGATCCCGAGTTGCATCTGTCCAGGCTACCGCCGCGCCTGCCTCTTCGATGCACGCCGACCGCATACCCTGGGAGAAGTCACACCTCAGGCGGGAGAACCAGGGCTATGAGCGAGCACGACGCGAACGCGCGTTTCCTCCGCGAATCCATCGTGGAGCCGACATCCATCGCCCGCGCCCGCGCACACGCGGTCGAGCTCGGCGCCGCGCCCATCAGCGCAGCGGTCGGCTCGCAGATCGCCGTGCTCGCCGCGGCCACCGGCGCCCGGTCGATCGTCGAGATCGGGACGGGAGCGGGAGTCTCCGGGCTCTGGCTGCTGCGCGGAGCCCCCCAGGCGGTGCTCACGTCGATCGACAACGAGCCGGAGCATCTTGCTGCGGCACGTCAGGCGTTCGCCGATGCGCGCATCCCCGCGACCAAGGCGCGATTCATCACCGGACGCGCGGCGGATGTGCTCCCCCGCATGAACGAGGCCTCCTACGACATCGTCCTCGTCGATGCCGACGCGGAGAACGTCATCGACTACGTCGAGCACGGCCTGCGCCTGGTCAGGACGGGCGGCATGGTGCTCGTCCCGCGGATCCTTGCCGGAGGTCGCGTCGCCGACCCCGTGCAGCGCGATGAGGTCACCTCGGCGTACCGCTCGCTCGTCCAGGAGACGCAGGAGTCCTCCGCGGTGCTGGCGACGGTCTCCCCCGCGGGCGAGGGTCTGCTGCAGCTCATCAGCGTCGAAGCCGACTGAGCTACTCTCGCCGCGCGAGCCCCTCCCCGTGCGCGAGCCGTCGCACGTGGCGGGTCGCTGCACACTGAACCCGCCGTTTCCAACGGTTCGACGCGCCGCGCCGCACTCGCGCTGCCCCGAGACGAGGAAGAGGGCGACGGATCCGAAGATCCGTCGCCCTCTTCTCAGAGTTCGAAGTGTGTCAGGCCGGCGTCACGACCGCGGCGAGCACGTCGTGAAGCTCCTTCGCCTCAGCATCGTTCACGGAGACGACCAGGCGTCCGCCTCCCTCGAGCGGGACACGCACGATGATGAGTCGTCCTTCTTTCACGGCCTCCATAGGTCCGTCTCCGGTCCTCGGCTTCATCGCTGCCATCGTGGCTCCTTTTCCTCGGTGGTATGCAATCAGTTTATCGGGTGTCACCGAGCTCGGGATGTCGCCTGTGAAGAAATGCATCAATCATTTACATTCACGGCACCTGCCAGAAGGTGTTCCCGAGCGCGTAGACGTAGTGGATCCAGGTCCATTGACCGGCGAGACAGGCGAGGAGAACCGCCAGACGCCACAGCCGGGATCGCGGTGCCGCCACCGCTCCCCACAGCGGACTCAGCGGGAGCAGCAGCCGGAACGTGCTCGACTGCGGGAAGAAGACCGCGAGGAGATACAGCAGGTAGCTGGCGCTCCAGAGTCTCAGATCGGCGCCCAGCGCACGCACTCTGCGCGCGTAGAGGAGCACGATGCCGGCCGCCACGACGAGAAGAGCCAGGGCGATCGGACCCCAGGACTGCGGCATCCCCCACTGCCCGAACCAGAACTGGGATGCCTGAACCCACCCCTCGAAGGGGATGAAGCCCTCGACGCCGCCGATGATCCAGTTCGAGCGCCAGGCGAGTTCGGTCGCGAGATAGGCTCCGGCATCTCCCGTGGCGATGCCGGCGATCACCTGCCAGGCGAAGCCGCATGCCGTCGCGAGGGCGCCCGCCGCGACGATGTGAAGGATCTCCCTGCTCGGCAGCGGGTCGCTCCGGCGATGGATCCACCGCAGGATGCCGTGCAGACCGAGGTAGAGCGCGAAGGCGAGCACCCCGGGTCGGGTGAACGCCATCAGCGGGATCAGCAGATACAGCAGCGCATATCGTCGGCGGGCGACCGCGTCGAGCGACAGGAACAGAAGCAGGAGGAACAGCGTCTCGGCGTATCCCACCTGGAACATCGCGGCGATCGGTCCCGCCGCGAAGAAGATCACAGCCCAGGTCGCGGCCGAACGACCGATCCTGTCGCGCAGCAGACGGTGCAGCACGAGGCACGCGAAGTACCCGGCCACCAGCGAGATCAGGAAGGCTCCCGCTCCCCAGGAACCGAACGGAAGTCCCACGATCTTCGCCGCATATGCGTACAGGGGCATGAACGCCCAGGTGTTCTCCGCGACATCGCCGGAATCGGTGAGCGGCAGCGTCGATGGGTATCCGAAGTCGGCGACCGACCAGTACCACTGCGCATCCCAGCCGAGCACGAAGGTCCCGAGTCCCGGCTGCGCCCCGAAGCGCGACAGAGACGTGGACTGGGTCGCGGCGACGATCAGGAAGGCGGTCGTGACCAGGCGCGCGACCACATAGATCACGGCGATGCGCGCCGCATGCGGGACGTGCGCCCAGCGGCGCGCCGCGATCAGTGCGAGGTGAGCCATGCGCGCAGTCCGCGCTCGACGGCGTCGATCTGGGCGAGCGGCACCCGCTCCTCGTCGTGGTGGGCGAGGTGCGGATCCCCCGGCCCGTAGTTCACGGCCGGGATGCCGAGAGCCGAGAACCGGGCGACGTCGGTCCAGCCGTACTTCGGCTGCGGCACCGCGCCGACCGCCTCGACGAACTGCTTCGCGATCGGCGCGTCCAGACCGGGACGCGCACCTTCGGCGGCATCCGTGATCTCGACGTCGAACCCGGCGAGCACGCTGCGGATGTGCTCCTCGGCTTCAGCGGCCGATGCGCTCGGCGCGAACCGGTAGTTGACCTCGACCTCGCACGCGTCGGGGATGACGTTGCCGGCGACGCCCCCGGCGATGCGCACCGCGCTGAGGCTCTCCCGGTACAGCAGCCCCTCGACCTCGACCTCGCGCGCCCGGTACTCGGCGAGACGGGAGAGGATCGGCGCCGCCTTGTGGATCGCGTTCTCGCCGATCCACGCTCTCGCCGCGTGGGCGCGGACGCCGTGGGTGCGCACCACGGCGCGCAGCGTGCCGTTGCATCCGCCCTCGACCTCGCCGTTCGACGGCTCACCCAGGATCGCGAAGTCGGCGGCGAAGAGCTCGGGGCGATCGGCGGCGAGCAGCGCGAGGCCGTTCTTCGACGCCTCGACCTCCTCGTTGTCGTACCACATCCACGTGATGTCGACGACGGGATCGGACAGCTCGGCGGCGAGCTTCAGCTGGACGGCCGTGCCCGCCTTCATGTCGACGGTGCCTCTGCCCCACAGGTAGGGCTGCCCGTCGAGCTCGATGTCCTTCGTCGGAACGTTCCCATTGATCGGCACGGTGTCGATGTGGCCGGCGATCGCCACGCGCTGCGCGCGACCGAGATCGGTGCGGGCGACGATCGTGTTGCCGTGGCGGATCACCTCGAGGTGTCCGTACGCGGAGATCGCCGCCTCGATCTCATCGGCGAGGGTCTTCTCATCACCCGAGACGCTGGGGGTGTCGCAGATCGCGCGAGTGAGTTCGACGGAGGACGCGGTCAGATCGAGCACCATGTCACCAGCCTACTCAGCGCGGCATCCACGAGAACTCGGGGCGACACATGCGAGAACCGCCCGGCCGATGGACGCTACCGTTGAACGCATGACTGACGCGCGCACGGTATGGGGTACTGGTCTCACGACGATCGCCGGAGACGGCACCGTTCTGGACGCCTGGTTCCCCGAGGTCGGCACGGGGACGCCGGATGCCGGCGACACCGCGGCCGGACTGATCACGTTCGAGGCGCTGGCGGGTCCGGACGAGCGTCGCAACGTGACCGTTGAGACCGTTCACCTCGTGATCGACCTCGATGCGGCGCCGACCTCGACGGCCGATGCCTACCTGCGCCTGCACGCCCTCTCGCACCTCGTGGTGCGCCCGAACGAGCTCAACCTCGACGGCATCTTCGCCCACCTCCCGAACGTCGCCTGGACCAACGCCGGTCCCGTGCACCCCGACGACGCCAACCGCCTGCGTCCGCTGCTGCAGCGCGCGGGCATCCAGGCCGCCGGGCTCGACAAGTTCCCACGTCTGACCGACTACGTGCAGCCCGCAGGCGTCCGCATCGCGGATGCCTCCCGCGTGCGCCTCGGCGCGCACCTCTCCCCCGGCACCACCGTGATGCACGAGGGCTTCGTGAACTTCAACGCCGGCACTCTCGGCGCATCGATGGTCGAGGGACGCATCTCGCAGGGCGTCGTCGTCGGCGACGGCAGCGACATCGGCGGAGGCGCGTCGATCATGGGCACGCTCTCCGGCGGCGGCGCGCACCGCGTCTCGATCGGTGCACGCACCCTGCTCGGTGCGAACGCCGGCATCGGCATCTCCCTCGGCGACGACTGCGTGGTCGAGGCGGGTCTCTACGTCACCGCCGGCACGAAGATCGTCCTCGTCGACGGTCCCGTGACCGCCGACGGCACGAAGAAGACCGTCAAGGGCGCCGACCTCTCCGGTCAGGACGGCCTTCTCTTCCGGCGCAACTCGCTGAGCGGGGCGGTCGAGGCCGTACGCCGCACCGGCGTCGGCGTCACGCTCAACGATGCCCTGCACGCCTGACACTCGACGCACGAGACGACGCGACGCGCTGATACGGCGCGCGCTCAGCTCACGCCGCCCGGTCACTGATAGACTGGGCGGCGTTGCTCGTACCGCCAGTCGAGCGACGTCGTCGTCGTAACGGGGTCTCCGAGGACCGAAGCGAGCAGAGATCTGCTCCCACAACCAGCAATCAGCCTGGCCTTTTCGAACGGCGAACCGATGCGCTGTCTGCGCCGTCGCCCACCTCATACCCACCTTTATCAGGCTCGCCGTCATACGTGCGCCCTACGGAGCTTTTCTCTATGCCTTCTTTCCTTGAACTCGGCGTGCCCGCCGAACTCGCCGCCGTTCTCGCCGCCTCCGGCAAGACCGAGGCGTTCGCCATCCAGCGCGACACCCTTCCCGACTCCCTCGCCGGACGCGACCTGCTCGGTCGCGGACGCACGGGCAGCGGCAAGACCATCGCCTTCGCCCTGCCCCTCGTCGCCCGCCTCGCTGCCTCCGGCGGCAAGCGCCGCTCCGGCCTCCCGCGCGGACTGGTGCTCGCACCGACGCGCGAGCTCGCCACCCAGATCGCCGCGACCGTCGCCCCGCTCGCCGAGGCTGCCGGCCTCTCCGTCACGACCGTCTTCGGCGGCGTCAGCCAGCGTCCGCAGGAGCAGGCGCTGCGCGGCGGCGTCGACATCGTCGTGGCCTGCCCCGGCCGCCTCGAAGACCTCATGAAGCAGCAGGTCGTGCGCCTCAGCGCGATCGAGGTCACCGTGCTCGACGAGGCCGACCACATGGCCGACCTCGGCTTCCTGCCCGGTGTCACCCGCATCCTCCAGGCGACGCCCGCCGGTGGACAGCGCCTGCTGTTCAGCGCGACGCTGGACCGGGGCATCGACAGCCTCGCCCGCCGTTTCCTCTCGAACCCGGTCAGCCACGAGGTCGACGAGGAGAGCGTGCCGGTCGGCGAGATGACGCACCGCGTGCTCGTCGTCGACTCCACCGAGAACAAGACCACGCTCGTGCGCGACCTCGCGTCGGGCACCGGCCGCCGCATCCTCTTCACCCGCACCAAGCACCAGGCGAAGAAGCTCGCCAAGCAGCTCACCGCCGCGGGCATCCCCGCGGTCGATCTGCACGGCAACCTGTCGCAGAACGCACGTGAGCGCAACCTGGGCGCGTTCTCCTCCGACCCGGTTGACGGCGGCGTGCGCGTGCTCGTCGCGACCGATGTCGCCGCACGCGGCGTGCACGTCGACAACGTCGACCTGGTCGTCCACGTCGACCCGCCCATGGAGCACAAGGCGTACCTGCACCGCTCAGGCCGCACGGCTCGCGCCGGCGCCGCGGGCACTGTCGTGACCGTCGTGCTGCCCGAGCAGCGCCGTGACGTGAAGGACCTCCTGCGCAAGGCCGCGATCACGGCCCCGCTCGAGGAGCTCACGACGGCCGCCGTCACCGAGCTCGTCCCGGAGCGCGCGCCGCATGTGCGCCCCGCACCGGTCCAGCAGCAGCAGCGTCAGGCGCCCAAGCAGCGCCCGGCCGGCGGCGAGAAGAGCGGCGCGGCGAACCCGCCCGCCCGTCGCCGTCGTCGCAGCTCAGGCAGCGGCGCGGGTGGCCAGGGCCAGCCCGCCGGCGCCCGCCAGGGCGGCCAGCGCCAGTCGCAGGGCGGCCAGCGCCGCGGCGGCGCGCCCCGTCAGGGTCGCTGACCCGCACCCTTCCGCATCGACGCCCCATCTGGCCGTCGACGCCCCGCCTGACAGACGTCAGCGCGATGGGGCGTCGATGCGCAGGTGGGGCGTCGGCGTCTGCCCGGGAAGGGGCACGGGCAGGGCCCGGTCAGTGCTGTACAGCCGCGAGGACGGCCGGGTCGGAGCATCCGCTCACGAACCCGGCGAGCCTGCGCCTGATCTCGACGCCGAGGACGCGGGCGCCGATCCACTCGGCCACGGGAGCCAGCCAGCGGGGCCGGCAGGAGAAGTTGTACTTCCAGACCGCGAGCGTCCCCTCCGGGACCTCGGTGAAGCGCCATCCGCCTCCGAGCTTCTCGAAGAACCACGGACCGCGCTCCATCACCATGCCGACGTTGGTCGGCGGAGCGTAGGAGACGTAGCGGCTCACCATGCCGAAGCCGAAGCGCTGGCGGGTGAAAGTCCGCACGCCCTTGGCTGCGGCATCCGCCCCGTCGAGGAGATACTGCTCGCTGATGAAGCGATCCCAGCGTCGCCGGACGGATCCCGTCGTCTGCGACACCGCGAACGCCGTCGCTGGATCGACCGGAACGATCGCCTCCGCGCTGACGACGGGCATCGCGGTCGGCGGCTCAGCGGGTCTGGAACGTGCGCTCGGGAGACCCTGTGTAGAGCTGCTGCGGGCGACCGATCTTCGTCTGCGGGTCGAGCTGGAGCTCGCGCCACTGCGCAAGCCATCCGGGAAGGCGGCCGATCGCGAACAGCACGGTGAACATCCGCGTCGGGAAGCCCATCGCCTTGTAGATCACGCCCGTGTAGAAGTCGACGTTCGGGTAGAGACGCCGCTCCTTGAAGTAGTCGTCGGCGAGGGCGATCTCCTCGAGCTCCTGCGCCAGGTCGAGCAGCGGGTCGGTCACGCCGAGCTCGGCGAGCACCTCGCCGGCGGCTTCCTTGACGAGCTTCGCGCGCGGGTCGTAGTTCTTGTAGACCCGGTGGCCGAAGCCCATCAGCTTCACGCCCTCTTCCTTGTTCTTCACCCGGTCGACGAAGCGCGACACGCTCTGGCCGGAGTCGCGGATCTGGCCGAGCATGGTGAGGACGGCCTCGTTCGCTCCGCCGTGCAGCGGGCCGGACAGGGCCTGGATGCCGGCGGAGATCGAGGCGAACTGGTTCGCTCCGGTCGATCCGACGAGGCGGACGGTCGAGGTCGATGCGTTCTGCTCGTGGTCCTCGTGGAGGATGAGCAGCAGCTCGAGGGCCTTCGACATGACCGGGTTGACCTGGTACTCCTCGGAGTGAACCCCGAAGTTGAGCTTGAGGAAGTTCTCGACGAAGCCGAGCGAGTTGTCGGGGTAGAGGAACGCCTGGCCGACGCTCTTCTTGTGCGCGTACGCCGCGATCACGGGCAGCTTGGCGAGCATGCGGACCATGTTCAGCTCGACGTGCTCGGGGTTGTGCGGGTCGGTCTGGCCCTCGTAGTAGGTCGAGAGGGCGGCCACCGCCGAGGACAGCACGGACATCGGGTGCGCGGTGTGCGGCAGCGCGGAGAAGAAGCGCTTGAGGTCCTCGTGCAGAAGGGTGTGGCGACGGATCTTCTCGTCGAACTCCGCGAGCTCGGATGCCGAGGGGAGTTCGCCGTAGATGAGCAGCCAGGCGACCTCGAGATAGCTGGTCTGCCCCGCGAGCTGCTCGATCGGGTAGCCGCGATAGCGCAGGATGCCCTTGTCGCCGTCGATGAAGGTGATGGCGGACTTCGTGGACGCGGTGTTGACGAATCCGTAGTCGAGTCCGGTGTAGCCCGTCTGGCGGGTCAGGGTCGAGAAATCGATGCTGTCGTGTCCTGCGGTGCCTCGCACCACGGGGAATTCTGCGGTGGTCTCACCGATCGTCAGCTTCGCCGTAGCCTGCTGCTCTGCCCCTGCGCTCACGCGGGCCTCCTCAAGGGTGTTGATCAAGCCGGAAGTGGCGATGTCACGGCGCACAGCGCCAGGTCGGGTCACGACCGAATCGCCTTTACAGCCTAGTAGCCACCATGACCAACTGTGACATCCGCCAAAAGGACAGCGGACTTCGAGGGAGAACCTACAGATTCTCACCATTCAGGCGACGAGCGGCCTCCAGGATGCGATCCGTCGGAGCCGTCAGCGCCAGCCGGATGTGATCACCGGAGTGGGCGCCGTAGAACGGACCGGGGCCGGCGAGGATGCCGAGACCGGCCAGGCGGTCCATGCTCTCCCAGGCGTCACGCCCCTCGGTCGCCCAGAGATACAGCCCCGCCTCGGATCCGTCGACGCGGAAGCCTGCGGCCTCCAGCGCCGGACGAAGCGCGTCACGACGGGTGCGGTACAGCTCCTTCTGCAGGCGGACGTGCTCTTCATCGCCCAGAGCCACGGCCATGGCGTGCTGCACCGGCGCCGGCGGCATGAGACCGAGATGCTTGCGGGCGGTGAGCAGCTCCCCCACGATGCGCGCGCATCCGGCCACGAAGGCCGCTCGATAGCCCGCGAGATTGGACTGCTTGCTCAGGGAGTAGACGCTGAGCAGATTCGCCCGGCTTCCCCCCGTCACACGGGGGTCGAGGATCGAGGGGATCGGCTCACTCGCCCAGCGTCCGTCCCAGCCGAGCTCCGCGTAGCACTCGTCGCTGGCGAGAACGGCGCCCAGCTCGCGCGCGCGGTCGACGGCGACGCGCAGCTCCTCGACCGTCCAGGTGCGGCCGTCGGGGTTGCCCGGGGAGTTGATCCAGATGAGCTTCGCACCCTCGGGCCATTCCGCGGGGTCGTCGAGGGCGACAGGGGTCGCTCCGGCCACCCGGGCACCCACCTCGTACGTCGGGTACGCGATACGCGGATGCACGACGATGTCGCCGTCGCCGAGTCCGAGCAGCGTCGGCAGCAGCGCCACCAGCTCCTTGGAGCCGATCGTCGGGAGGACGTTCGCGACGGTCAGGTCGCTCACTCCGCGGCGTCGGGAGTACCAGTCGACGATCGCCTCGCGCAGCGCGGGGGTGCCGACGGTCTGCGGGTAGGCGTGCGCGTCCGTGGCCTCCGCCAACGCCCTGCGCACGATCTCGGGCGTCGGATCGACCGGGGAACCGATGGAGAGGTCGACGATGCCGCGTGGATGCTGCGCTGCCCTGTCGCGGTAGGGGACGACCGCATCCCAGGGGTAATCAGCCAGGTCGCGGACGCTCACCGGCTACTCGCCCTGCGGCGGGAGGGCCGAGATGATGGGGTGATCGTGCGCGATGACTCCGACCTTGGCGGCGCCGCCGGGCGAGCCGATCTCGTCGAAGAACTCGACGTTGGCCTTGTAGTAGTCCTGCCACTCCTCGGGGAGGTCGTCCTCGTAGTAGATCGCCTCCACGGGGCACACCGGCTCGCACGCGCCGCAGTCCACACACTCGTCGGGGTGGATGTACAGCGAGCGTTCACCCTCGTAGATGCAGTCAACGGGGCACTCGTCGATGCAGGCACGATCCTTCACATCGACGCACGGAAGGGCGATCACATACGTCACGGGATCAGTCTACGCGCGCGCGTCCGCCTCGGGCGCCGGCGCGGCCGCCTCGGTGCGCACCGGGAGGCGCCGAAAAGAGGGCCACGCCACGGTGAGCAGCACCAGACCGGCGACGATGTAGATCCACACCTGACCGGCCGGCGTGTTCTGGACGACCACGGATCCGCCGGGGCCGACGCCAGAGATCAGCATCAGCATCCCGACCATCCCGAGTCCGGCCGCGACCGTGGCCGCACGGTCATGCGTGAGGGCGCGGATGCCGATCAGGATCGATCCGCAGGCGATCGTGCCGATGATGATCCCGATCGGGACGGGACCCCACATCACGCTGTGGGCGATGGTCCCGGCGACGCCGAAGACACCGCCGACCATCGCCGCGGCGATCCACGACACGATCTTCGAGAGCCACTTCACCCCTCGATCCTACGCGCGCACCCTGTGGACGCAGGGGCGGCTCAGGCGGCGAGGCCCGTGAGGCGCAGCAGCGCGGCGACGAGCGCCGCCGCGAACACCACGACGAGGAACGACTGCCGCAACCACAGCAGCCCGGCGGCGACCAGGAGCGCGGGCACCCGCGCGTCGACGACGACCGCCTGCCCGGCTCCCAGCGTCTGGACCGCGACGAGGGCGGCGAGCAGCGCGACCGTGAGCAGATCGGAGATGCGGGCGGGACGCGGCTCCTCGAGCACCCGGGGAGGCACCAGATACCCCACGGCTTTCAGGGCGAGGCAGATGATGGCGGCGAGCAGGATCGCGCCCCACAGGCTCATGTGCCGGCCTCCGCACGCGGGGCGGGCGCGCTGAACCAGTTGAACCAGCCGACCAGGATCGCGACGAGGGCGGCGACCAGCACGGGGAGCCCCGGCATGATGAACGGGGTGAGGGATGCCGCGACCACGGCCGCGGCGGCGCCCACCGCGATGGCCTGGCGCTGCTTCAGCCGGGGCCACAGGAGTGCGAGGAATGCGGCGGCCGCCGCGGCATCCAGCCCCCACGCCCGGGGATCGCCGAGAACGTCTCCGACGAGCGCGCCGATGAGCGTGGTGACGTTCCAGCCGGCGAAGATGCCGATGCCCGTCACCCAGAACCCGATCCGTCGCAGCCGAGGATCGCTCTGCGAGATCGCGACGGCGGTCGACTCGTCGATCGTGAAGTGCGCGGCCGAGGCGCGATGCATCGCTCCCCCGCCGATGATCGGCGACATCCGCATGCCGTAGGCGACGTTGCGCACACCCAGCAGTGCGGCCGAGGCGACTGCGGACGGCAGGGCGGTGAGTCCGCCGGCGGCGAAGACCCCGACGAAGGCGAACTGCGAGCCGCCGGTGAACATCAGCAGGCTCAGCACACAGGCCTGCCAGACATCAAGGCCTGCCGCCACCGCGAGGGCTCCGAACGAGATGCCGTAGGCACTGGTCGCGAGCACGACCCCGAGCGCCTCCCGCCACACCTCGCGCTCGGCGCTCACGGAGACACTGTTCGATCTGATGAACACATGAACATCATTCTGAACACGCCAGGGCGCATAGTCAAGCGAACGATCGTTTGACATGATGAACACATGGAAGATCTGCGCACCCGCATCGCACGGACCCTGCGTCGAGAGCGGGAGGCCGCGGGGATCTCCGTCTCCGAGCTCGCACGTCGCGCCGGCGTATCGAAGGCCACGGTGTCGCAGCTCGAGAGCGGGGCGGGCAATCCGAGCGTCGAGACGCTGTGGGCGCTCGGCGTGGCGCTCGGGGTGCCGTTCGCCGTGCTCGTCGACCAGCAGTCGCACGCTCCCACCCTGATCCGCGCCGACGACCTCGCCGGGGTGCCGTCATCGGCGGCCGCCTACAGCGCGACACTGCTCTCGGCGAGCCCGCCCGGTGCGCGCCGGGACATCTACCTGATCAAGGCTGAACCTGGAGACGCCAGGAGGTCCGACCCGCATCACCCCGGCACCATCGAGCACGTCGTCCTCATGACGGGTCGGGCACAGGTCGGGCCGGCCGAGGACCCCGTGCTCCTGAACCCCGGCGACTACCTCACCTACCCCGGCGACGCCCCGCACGTCTTCGAAGCGGTCGCCGCGGGCACCAGCGCCGTCCTCATCTCCGAGCTGCGCTGACCCCGGGTCATCGCGAAGGGCGGGCGCCTGCACGAGGCACCCGCCCTTTGCGGCGGTAAGCGCGGCTCACGCAAGCCGCGCGACTCGCGATCAGTACCAGTTGGTGGCCTGGGAGTGGCCCCAGGCACTGCACGGCGTCCCGTACACGGAGGAGATGTAGCCGAGGCCCCAGGCGATCTGCGTGGCGGCGTTGGTCTGCCAGTCGGAGCCCGCGGAGGCCATCTTGCTCCCCGGCAGGGCCTGCGGGATGCCCGTGGCGCCCGACGGGTTGTGGGCCTGGTAGTTCCAGCTCGACTCCTTGTTCCACAGCGAGCTGAGGCAGGAGAACTGGTCCGCTCCCCAGCCGTACTGGCTCGCGGCCATCGACTGGGCAGTGGCCTTCGCCCCGTCAGGGGTGTTCGCCGCTGCGAGGGCCGCTGCCGCCGCGGCTGCCTGCTCCGCTGCCGCGCGGGCCGCATCCTCCGCAGCCTTCTTCTCCTGGGCCGCAGAGAACGCGGACTGCAGGCTGACCGTCGCGGCGACGACCTCGTCCGTCTCCTGGACGAGGTCGGCCGAGCGCACGGCGAGGATCATCGGCGGCATGACGTCGCGCTCCTTGAGCGCATCGATGCCGTCCCGGAGCTCGCTCGTGTCGACGGTCGCATCGATCGGACCGACATCGAGACCCGACGACACGACGTCGGCCGCGAGATTCTCGGCCGCGGTCACGGCGCCTCGCGCCTCCACGAGCGACGTGGAGGCCTCGTCGGCGATCTTCGCCAGCGGCACGGTGCCGGGGATCAGCTGGGCCGCTGCCGGGGTCGGTGCGCCGTTCTCGGCTCCGGCTGCCGATGCGGAGGTGAACCCCACCGTCAGGGCGATCCCGAGGATCGCGGCGGTCGCGGCGCCGAAGAGCAGGGTCGGGCGGCGGGAGGTGACGGCAGCTCGGGCGGATGCCGCTGCGGCGGCGCGCTGAAGCGCACGGGTGTTCTGAAGCATGAAGAGGTCGACTTTCGGGTCGTCGTACGCCCTCGCAGGAGACTCATCGGGAGCTCGTCCCAGGCGCAAGTCTTCGAGTCTGTACGCGCTTCCTGAACGAAAAATCTGTCCGACCTGGACAATTCATGAGAAAAGGGCCCCGTGCGCGCCATCTCGGCGGTACGGGGCCCTTTCGTGGAGGTGCTGGCTAGCGACCTCGCAGGCTATTCTCAGGCGTTCGCGTCCTGACGCTTGAGACGAGAGGTCTCGCGGCCGCGCACGGTCTGGTCGAGGATCACCTTGCGGATGCGAACGCTCTCCGGAGTCACCTCGACGCATTCGTCGTCACGCGCGAACTCCAGGCTCTCCTCGAGGGTCAGCAGACGCGGAGGCGTCATCGACTCGAAGTTGTCGGCGTTCGCCGAGCGCATGTTGGTGAGCTTCTTCTCCTTGGTGATGTTCACGTCCATGTCGTCTGCACGCGAGTTCTCACCGATGACCATGCCCTCGTAGACCTCCTGCGTGGGCTGCACGAAGAAGGACATGCGCTCCTGCAGCGCGATCATCGCGAACGGCGTCACGACGCCCTGGCGGTCGGCGACGATCGAGCCGTTCTGGCGCGTGGTGATCTGCCCTGCCCACGGCTCGTACCCGTGCGAGATCGCGTTCGCGATGCCGGTGCCGCGGGTCGTGGTGAGGAACTCGCTGCGGAAGCCGATGAGGCCGCGCGACGGGACGATGAACTCCATGCGCACCCAGCCGGTGCCGTGGTTGGTCATGTTCTCCATGCGGCCCTTGCGGTTCGCGAGGAGCTGCGTGATCGCACCGAGGTGCTCTTCCGGCGTGTCGATCGTGAGGTGCTCGAACGGCTCGTAGGTCTTGCCGTCGATCTTTTTGGTGACCACCTGCGGCTTGCCGACGGTGAGCTCGAAGCCCTCGCGGCGCATGTTCTCGACGAGGATGGCGAGGGCCAGTTCTCCGCGGCCCTGAACCTCCCACGCGTCGGGGCGGCCGATGTCGACGACCTTCAGCGAGACGTTGCCGATCAGCTCCTTGTCGAGGCGGTCCTTCACCATGCGAGCGGTGAGCTTGTGCCCCTTGACCTTGCCCATGAGCGGCGACGTGTTCGTGCCGATGGTCATGGAGATGGCGGGGTCGTCGACCGTGATCGCCGGGAGAGGACGGACGTCATCCGGGTCGGCGATGGTCTCGCCGATGGTGATGTTCTCGAAGCCGGCGATGGCGACGATGTCGCCGGGGCCCGCGGACTCGGCCGGGTAGCGCTCGAGGGCGCGGGTCTTCAGCAGCTCGGTGATGCGGGCGTTGCTGGTGGTGCCGTCGGCGCGCACCCAGGCGACCGTCTGGCCCTTCTTGAGCGTGCCGTTGAAGACGCGCAGGAGGGCGAGGCGGCCGAGGAACGGGCTGGAGTCGAGGTTGGTGACCCAGGCCTGCAGCGGAGCCTCGTCGTCGTACGCCGGAGCCGGCACGTGCTCGAGGATCGCCTCGAACAGCGGCTCGAGGTCGTCGTTGTCGGGCAGCGAGCCGTCGGCGGGACGGTTCTGCGACGCGGCGCCGGCACGACCGGACGCGTACACGACCGGCACGTCGAGCAGGGCGTCGACGTCGAGGTCGGGCACGTCGTCGACGAGGTCGGATGCCAGCCCCAGCAGCAGGTCGTGGGCCTCCTCCTCGACCTCCGCGATGCGGGCGTCGGGGCGGTCGGTCTTGTTGACCAGGAGGATGACGGGGAGCTTGGACTCGAGAGCCTTACGCAGGACGAAGCGGGTCTGCGGCAGCGGCCCCTCGCTCGCGTCGACGAGCAGCACGACGCCGTCGACCATGGACAGGCCGCGCTCGACCTCGCCGCCGAAGTCGGCGTGGCCGGGGGTGTCGATCACGTTGATCGTGATCTCCTTGCCGTCGGCGTGCTTGCCCTTGTACGTGATCGCCGTGTTCTTGGCGAGGATCGTGATGCCCTTCTCACGTTCGAGGTCGTTGGAGTCCATCGCGCGTTCCTCGACGTGCGAGTGCTCGCCGAACGAGCCCGTCTGGCGGAGCATCGCGTCGACGAGAGTGGTCTTGCCGTGGTCGACGTGAGCGACGATTGCGACGTTGCGGAGGTCTGAACGGAGGGCGTGCGCCATGCAGGAATCCTAAGAAGGTGGTGGGAAACGCCGGGAACCCGACGTTCCAGGATACCGTATGCGCGCAGCCGGTTCCTGAGCGCACGTCGTACGATCGGGGGCGTGACCAGCGTCGACCCGTCCCGCACCCCCTCTCGCGCCCGCATCTGGTGGGAGATCGCCATCGTGCTCGGCCTCGGTCTCGGCCAGTCCGCGGTCTACGCGGTCGTGCAGCTGGCCTACCGTCTGACCGACTCCACTCCCCTCGCGGATCAGACGGCGACGCTGAACCCCTCGCGAAGCGACCGCGAGGTCTTCGACCTCGTCTATCAGGTCCTGTCGATCGGATTCTCGCTGGTCCCCGTGATCCTGGTGTGCTTCCTCCTGTGGCAGAGCTCGCGCCCGCACCTGGGTCGGCTCGGCCTCGACGGCACCAGGATCGGACGGGATGCCGGGCGCGGCATCCTGCTCGTCGTGGCGATCGGCGTCCCCGGTCTCGCTCTGTACCTCGTCGGGCGCGCGAGCGGACTCTTCGTCGCCGTCGACCCCGGAGGGCTCGACGCCTACTGGTGGACGGTCCCTGTGCTGCTTCTCTCCGCCGCGCGAGCGGCGCTGCAGGAGGAGTTCGTCGTGCTCGGCTACCTCTTCGCTCGGCTGAAGCAGCTCGGCTGGGGACCGTGGACGATCGTCCTGGCGACCTCGGCCCTGCGTGCCAGCTACCACCTCTACCAGGGGCCGGGCGCCTTCATCGGCAACTTCGCGATGGGCCTGCTCTTCGGCTGGCTGTTCCAGCGCACCGGGCGCCTGCTGCCGTTCCTCGTGGCGCACTTCGCCATCGACGCGACCGTCTTCGTCGGCTACCCCTGGGCGGCCACCACCTGGCCCGCGCTATTCGGCCTGCCCGGCTGAGCTCGGGTGTCAGGAGTTCGCGATGAGGACCGATGCGACGGCCCAGACGACGATCGCTCCGAGGGCGATGAGCGCCCGCAGGTCCCAGGACCGGACGATCGGAGCATCCGCTTCGAAGGATGCGGTGCGCCACAGCGCGGTGATGTCGGCGAGGTCGTGCTCGCCCCCACGGGGCGGCGTGGGGTCGTCTTCGCGCATCCTGCTGCGCCGCGGACGGGATCGTGCAGGACCGCCGTAGCAGGAGGTCTTGCTCCCGTCCTCGAAGGTGAACTCGAGCTGCCAGCGCAGATCGATGTCCTTCACACGGCTCCAGCCGAACGAGGTGCGCCGCAGCATGTTATGCACGGAGGCGCCGAGATCGTCGACCTGCACGCGGGACACGAAGCTGATCTCGTACAGGACCCACAGCGCCAGCAGCACCCAGGGTGCGAGCAGCGCCGCTTGCGCCCAGCCTGCGCGGACGACGGCGTCGCCGAGCAGGAAGAGCGCGATCAGCCCCGCGAGGACGAGGGTCACGGGCCCGGAGAGCGGACGGAAGGTCCGCCCGCTCTCCGAACCCGAGGGTGAGTTCGCCGTCACTGACCGGCCAACGGGATGGAGGCGCCGGGGATCGCGTGCAGCAGCTTCTCGGTGTACTCCTGCTGCGGGTTCGCGAAGATCTCGTCGACGGTGCCCTGCTCGACGATGCGACCGCGCTCCATGACGCAGACGAGGTCGCTCGACACACGCACGACCGCGAGGTCGTGGGTGATGAACAGGTAGGTGAGATCCAGCTCCGACTGCAGCTCGGCGAGCAGCTTCAGGATCTGGTCCTGCACCAGCACGTCGAGTGCCGAGACGGCCTCGTCGAGCACGACGATGTCGGGCTTGAGCGCCAGCGCGCGGGCGATGGCCACGCGCTGACGCTGACCGCCGGACAGCTCGTTCGGATATCGCGTGATCAGGGCCTGCGGCAGCGAGACCTGATCGAGCAGCTCGAGCACCCGCTCACGTCGGGACGCGGCGTCCCCGATGCGATGGATGTCGAGCGGCTCCGCGATCGTGTTGCCGATGTTGCGCAGCGGGTCCATCGACCCGTAAGGGTCCTGGAACACCGGCTGCATCCGACGACGGAGCGCGAAAGCCTGCGCGGCCGAGAACTTCGACACGTCCTGGCCGTCGACCTCGATCATGCCGCTCGTCGGCTCCTCGAGCTTGAGCACCATCTTCGCGACGGTGGACTTGCCCGAGCCGGACTCGCCGACGAGCGCGAGCGTCTTGCCCCGGGGGATCTCGAACGAGACGTCGTCGACCGCACGGAACGGCTCGCTGCGGAGGAGCCCCTGACGGATCTTGTAGTCCTTCGTGAGCCCCGCGACCCGAACCGTCGGCGGGATCGCCGACAGGTCAGCCAGCGTCTCGATCCCGCGATCCTCGACCTGAGCCTGGATGCGCTGGGACGCGACGCTGGGCGCCGCGGCGACGAGCCGCTTCGTGTACGGGTGCTGCGGATTCTGCAGGATCTCCAGGCTCGGACCCGACTCGACGATGTTGCCGTTGTTCATCACGATGATCGTCGAGGCCCGCTCAGCGGCGAGTCCGAGATCGTGGGTGATGAGCAGCACCGCCGTGTCGCGCTCCTCGGTCAGCGAGGCCATGTGATCCAGGATCACCCGCTGCACCGTCACATCCAGAGCCGAGGTCGGCTCGTCTGCGATGAGCAGCTTCGGGTCGGCCGCGAGGCCGATCCCGATGAGCGCCCGCTGGCGCATGCCCCCGGAGAACTGGTGCGGGTACTGGTGCAGTCGGTTCGCGGCATCCGCGAGCCCAGCCTGCTGCAGCACCTCGATCGCACGGTCCTTGACCTGCTGGCGCCCCTGGGCGAGGCCGTTGGCCCTGATCGCCTCCTTGACCTGGAATCCGATGCTCCACACCGGGTTCAGGCTGGCCATCGGGTCCTGCGGGACGAAGCCGATGTCACGGCCCCGGACCTGCTCGATCTCGTCGCGGCTGAGGGCCGTCAGCTCCCGTCCGGAGAGGGTCACCGATCCCTCGGTGATCCGTCCGGTCCCGGGGAGGAGGTTCACGATCGCGGTGGCGGTCGTGGACTTTCCGGACCCCGACTCCCCCACGATCGCGACGGTCTCGCCAGGGTGGATGTCGAGGTCGATCCCATGGAGTACCTCGCGCATCCCGTCCTGGCCCTTGAACGCGACCTTCAGTCCTCGGACGCTGAGGATCGGCGGCACGCCTTCCTTGCGGGTCATCGGCTCGCCCTCGCTCTCGGGTCGAGGGCGTCTCGGATGAGCTCGCCCAGCATGATGAACGCGAGCACGGTCAGCGTGAGCGCGATCGACGGATAGATCAGCGACATCGGGGCGACGCGCAGAGACGTCTGCGCGTTACTGATGTCACGTCCCCAGGACATGCCGTCGATGCCGACCCCGAGGAACGTCAGGGTGGCCTCCGCCACGATCGCCGCCGCGAGCGACAGCGTCGTGAGCACGAGCAGCGGTGCGATCGCGTTCGGGATGACGTGCTTGATGAGGATGCGGAAGCGCGAGAGTCCGAGAGCGGTGGATGCCGTGACGAACTCCGCCTGCCGCACCCTGAGTATCTCGGCTCTCACGACACGCGCGGTGGACGCCCACGCGAACCCGCCGATGGCGAGGGCGAGGGTGAACACGTTGCGGTACTGCGAGAACACCGTCATCACGACGACGGCCGCGAGCACGTAGGGGATCGAGAAGAAGATGTCGCCGATGCGCGAGAGCAGCGCATCGAGCCATCCGCCGTAGTATCCCGCGATCGCGCCCATGATGAGGCCGATGCCGGAGCCGATGATGGTCGACAGCAGACCGACGCTCAGCGACGTGCGCGCGCCCCAGACGATGCGGGCGTAGATGTCGCATCCCTGGAAGGTGAAGCCGAGCGGATGCCCGGGAGCCGGACCCTCGTTCGAGTTCGCCAGCTCGCAGCCGTCGTTCGGCGGGGTCTGGGTGAACAGCGTCGGCCACACCGCCATGAGCAGCACGAGGGCGACGACGGCCAGCGAGATCCAGAACAGCGGACGACGACGCAGATCGCGCCATCCGTCGCGCCAGAGGCTCGCGGGCTTTCCGGAGACGCGGACCGCGTCCGTGGCGGGCGCCGGCCCAGCGACCGGCGCGACGTAGTGCGAAGAGTTATCGACTGACATAGCGAATCCTCGGGTCGAGAAGTCCGTAGAGCAGATCCACGGCCAGGTTCACCAGGACGTAGATGATGACGAACACGGTCACGAAGGAGACGATCGTAGGTCCTTCGTGCTTGAGCGTGGCGTGGAAGAGGGTGTTGCCGACGCCGGGGATGTTGAAGATGAACTCCGTGACGGTCGCTCCGACCAGCAGCACGCCGAAGTTGGTCGCGGAGTTCGTGATCACCGGGATCAGCGAGTTGCGCAGGACGTGCACGGGGATCACTCGACGGCGAGGGAGCCCCTTGCTGTACGCCGTGCGCACCCACTCCTGGTTGAGCGTGTCGAGCACCGATCCGCGCATGAGCCTCATGCTCGTCGCGAACAGGCTGAGACCGAGCACGAGAGCCGGGAGCCAGAGATCGTTCCAGTCGTTCTGCCCGCCGACCGTCGCTTTGAACCAGCCGAGCTTGATCGCCAGGAAGTACTGCGCGAGGAACGCCACGACGAAGATCGGCATGGACAGGAACACCAGCGACACGACGAGGGCGCCGTGGTCGAAGAGCTTGCCCTTGCGCAGCGCCGAGAACGTGCCGACGACGATCGCGAGGGTGAACTCGATCCCGATCGCCATGATCGCGAGCCGGCCGGTGACGGGGAGCGTACGGGCGAGGACCTCGTTCACGGACTGGCCGGAGAAGGTCGTCCCCATGTCTCCCTGGAAGACACCGAGGATGTAGTAGTAGTACTGCACCAGGAACGGCTGATCCAGGTGGTACTGAGCACGGATGGCATCGATCAGCGACTGAGCCGGAGGCTTGTCGCCGAAGAGCGCGGCGATGGGATCGCCCGGCATCAGGAAGACGAGGGCGTAGATCAGCAGAGTGGCCCCGAAGAACACGGGGATCAGCTGAAGCAGGCGCCGGATGATGTACGAGAGCATCGTTCTCCTTTCGTGGAGGTGACGTACCCATAGGACAAGCCACGAGGCGGCGACGTTGACCGTCGCCGCCTCGCGGCCTATTCTCCCATGGGATTACTTCGTCTTGGTGATCTCGTAGTAGAGCGGCACCGAGTTCCAGCCGAAGGTGACGTTCTTCACCGACTCGCCGTAACCGCCGGAGACGTTCGAGTACCACAGCGGGATCGCGGGCAGGTCCTTCAGGAGGATCTCCTGAGCCTCCTGGTAGTCCTTGATCGCGTCAGCGGAGTCGCTCGACGAAGCGCCCTTCTTGAGCAGCGCGTCGAAGTCGGGGTTCGCGTAGTCGCCGTCGTTCGAGGAAGCGCCGGTCGAGTACAGCGGGAACAGGAAGTTGTACAGACCCGGGTAGTCGGCCTGCCATCCGGAGCGGTTGGCCGTCTGGATCGTGCGCTTGCCATCGGCGCCGCGCTCGTTGACCGTGGCGCGCAGGGTCGCGAAGTCGACGAACGGAGCACCGGAGGCCTCGATGCCGAGCGTGTTCTTGATCGAGTTCGAGACGGCGTCGACCCATGCCTGGTGCGAGCTGTCCGAGTTGTACGCGATCTGGAAGGTGCCCGACCACGGCGAGATCTTGTCGGCCTCGGCCCACAGCTTCTTCGCCTCGTCAGGGTTGTACTTCAGCACGTCGGCGCCCTTGAGGGAGTCGCTCCAGCCGTCGAGCACCGGCGAGGTGAAGTCGCTGGCGGGCGTGCGGGTGTCGTTGAAGATCTTGTCGGTGATCTCTTCACGGTTGATCGACATCGAGATGGCGGCGCGACGCAGCTGTCCCTCTTCGCCCGAGAAGTGCGCGATCTGCTCGCCGATGGTGAACGACTGGAAGATCGCGGCCGGCTGGTTGACGGCACGCTCGCCCAGCTCGTCCTGGAACGTGGCGATGGCGGTGTCCGGGATGGCGTCGATCACGTCGAGCTCGCCCGAGAGGAGGTCGGCGTACGCCGCGTCGAGGGAGGAGTAGAACGTGAGCGTGAGCCCGCCGTTCTCGACCGTGCGGCCGCCCTTGTAGTCGTCGTTCTTGACGAGCGCGATGCTGACGTCGTGCTGCCACGCGCCCTCGCCGTCGAGCTTGTACGGGCCGTTGCCGATCGGGTTCTCGCCGAACTTCTCCATGTCGTCGAAGGCGACGTCGGGAAGCGGGTAGTACGCCGAGTAGCCGAGGCGCGTCGCGAAGTCCGCAGCGACCGGGCTCGTGAGCTCGATCGTGAACGTGTAGTCGTCGACCTTCTTGAGGCCGGTGAGCTCGGAGTCCTCAGCGTCGCTGAAGCCGACGATGTCGCTGAACCAGGACTGGTTGAGCTGCTTGTTCGAGAACAGGGCGCCGTAGTTCCACGCCTTGATAAAGTTGTCGGCCTTGACCTCGGTGCCGTCCGTGAACTTCTGGCCCTTCTTGAGGGTCACGGTGAGCTGCTCGGGGCTGTCGACCTTGATGTCGTCGGCCATGTCGTTGACCAGCGCGCCCTTGCCGTCGTAGTACGCCAGGCCCGCGAAGATCGCGTCGAGGATCTTGCCGCCGCCGACCTCGTTGGTGTTGGTCGGGATGAGCGGGTTCTCCGGCTCCGAGCCGTTCGCCGTGATGATGGCCGTCGACGAGCCGGACGAGTCGCCCTTGTCGGTCTTGTCCGATCCGCCAGACGCGCAGCCCGCGAGCGCCAGAGCGCTAGTCGCGAACAGCGCGATGCCCGCAAGGGCGATCTTGTTGCGCTTCACTTTATGTCCTCCTGTGGACGATTCATCAGGCTGCGCACGCGTCATCGAGTGCGCAGGGATATCTGAGCGTAACCCGGGGCGCGGCATCCGGTCGCACCAAGTGAATGAACCGTTACTGACTTGCGATCATCTGGATACATCCCCGTCACATGACGACACCGCGGGACACAGCAGAACGGCGCCGTGCTCCCCTCGCGGGTCAGGCACGGCGCCGTTCGGCGTCAGACGATGCGGGTCAGGCGAAGGCCTCCACCGGCGGGCAGGCGCACACGAGGTTGCGGTCGCCGTACGCCTGGTCGATGCGGCGCACCGGCGGCCAGTACTTGCCCGCGACGAGCGCGTGAACCGGGTACGCGGCCTCCTCACGGGTGTACGCGTGGGTCCACTCCCCCGAGATCAGCGACACCGCGGTGTGCGGCGCGTGCACGAGCGGGTTGTCGTCGGCGGGCCAGCGCCCGGCGGCCACGGCATCCGCCTCGGCCTTGATCATGATCATCGCCTCGATGAAGCGCTCGATCTCGCCCAGGTCCTCCGACTCCGTCGGCTCGACCATGAGGGTGCCCGCGACGGGGAACGACATGGTCGGCGCGTGGAAGCCGTAGTCGATGAGCCGCTTGGCGACGTCGTCGACGCTGATGCCCGTGGCCTCCTTGAGGGGGCGCAGGTCGAGGATGCACTCGTGTGCGACCCGGCCGCTCTCCCCCGTGTAGAGCACCGGATAGTGCTCGCCGAGGCGCGCGGCGATGTAGTTCGCCGACAGCACGGCCGCGGCGGTCGCATCGCGGAGACCGGCGGAGCCCATCATGCGCACGTACGCCCAGGAGATCGGCAGGACACCGGCCGATCCGTATGGAGCGCCCGACACCGGACCGCCCTCGAACACGAAGCCGCCCGCGTGCTCAGCGCGCTGCGCGAGCGGGTGCGACGGCAGGAACGGAGCGAGGTGCGCCTTGGCCGCGACGGGTCCGACGCCGGGGCCGCCGCCGCCGTGCGGGATCGCGAACGTCTTGTGCAGGTTGAGGTGCGAGACGTCTCCGCCGAGATCGCCGAACCGCGCGTAGCCGAGCAGAGCGTTCAGGTTGGCGCCGTCGACGTACACCTGGCCGCCGGCCTCGTGCACAGCCGAGGTGATCTCCACCACGTCGTGCTCGTACACGCCGTGCGTCGACGGATACGTGATCATCAGCGCCGAGAGCTCCGCGGCGTGCGCGGCGATCTTTGCGCGCAGGTCGGCGAGGTCGACGTTGCCCAGCTCATCGCATGCGACGACGACGACCTTCATGCCGGCGAGCACGGCGGATGCCGCGTTCGTGCCGTGCGCGGACGACGGGATGAGGCACACGGTGCGCTGGTCATCGCCGTTGGCGAGGTGGTAGCCGCGGATCGCGAGGAGTCCGGCGAGCTCGCCCTGAGACCCCGCGTTGGGCTGCAGCGACACCGCGTCGTAGCCGGTGACCTCGGCCAGCCAGCCCTCGAGCTGCGTGATGAGGTCGAGGTAGCCCCCGACGTCGGACAGCGGCGCGAAGGGGTGGATGCCGGCGAACTCGGGCCACGTGATGGCGGCCATCTCCGTGGCCGCGTTGAGCTTCATCGTGCACGAACCGAGCGGGATCATGCCGCGGTCGAGCGCGTAGTCGCGGTCGGCGAGGCTCTTGAGGTACCGCATCATGGCCGTCTCGCTGCGGTGCGCGTGGAACACCGGGTGCGTGAGGTACTCGTCCTGGCGGAGCTGACCCTCGGGGAGGCGTCCGTGATCGGACGCGGCGATGTAGCCGAAGGACCGGCCGCTTCCCGCCGCGAAGAATCCCGCGACACGATCGAGATCGGTGAACGTCGTCGTCTCGTCGACCGAGACGCCGACGGTGTCGCCGTCGACCTCGTGCACGAGGTAGCCCGACTCGTGCGCGAGCGCCGCGATCTCCGAGGCGCGCCCGGGGACGCGGACCCTGAGCGTGTCGAAGAACGCCTCGTGTTCGAGGTCGAGACCGAGCTCGATCAGCCACGTCGCGAGCGCGTCCGCCTTGCGGGCGACGTCGGCGGCGATCGCGCGCAGCCCGTCGGGGCCGTGGTAGACGGCGTACATCGAGGCCATCACGGCGAGGAGCACCTGCGCCGTGCAGATGTTGCTCGTGGCCTTCTCGCGGCGGATGTGCTGCTCACGGGTCTGCAGCGACAGGCGGTAGGCCGGCTTGCCGTCGGCATCCACGGACACGCCGACGAGGCGACCCGGCAGCTGACGCTCGAGTCCCGAGCGCACCGCCATGTAGCCGGCATGCGGTCCGCCGAAGCCCATCGGCACACCGAAGCGCTGCGTCGTGCCGACCGCGACATCGGCGCCGAGCGAGCCCGGCGAGGAGATGAGCGTGAGGGCGAGCAGGTCGGCGGCGACGACGGCCAGACCGCCGGCGAGGTGCGCGGCGTCGATCACGGCGCTCGGATCCCACACGCGACCGGAGGCGGCGGGGTACTGCACGAACACGCCGAACAGCTCGGCCGGCAGCTCCTCCCCCGCGGCGAGGTCGACGGTCACGAGCTCGATGCCGACAGCATCCGCCCTCGTCTTCAGCAGCGCCTTGGTCTGCGGGAAGGCGTCGGCGTCGACGACGAAGACGTTCGAGCCCGACTTCGAGGCGCGACGGGCGAGGAGCATGCCCTCGACCACGGCCGTCGACTCGTCGAGCATCGACGCGTTGGCGGTGGTGAGGCCGGTGAGCTCGGAGACCATCGTCTGGAAGTTGATGAGCGCCTCGAGACGCCCCTGGGAGATCTCGGGCTGGTACGGCGTGTACGCCGTGTACCACGAGGGGTTCTCGAGCACGTTGCGCTGGATCACGCTGGGCGTGATCGTGCCGTAGTACCCGAGGCCGATCATCGGCCGGTTCACCGTGTTGCGCGATGCGAGAGCGCGCAGTTCGGCGAGAGCCTCGGTCTCGCTCGCGGCGCGCGGGATCACGCTCTCGCCGCGCGCCGGAGTGAAGATCGATGCGGGGACGGCCTGGCGCATCAGCGCCTCGACGGGGCTCCCGTCATCGAGCGCGGACTCGACGCCCAGCGCATCGAGCATGATGCGCTGAGCGGATGCCGGGGTTCCGATGTGACGATCGGCGAAGGAGACCACTGGTCGATCAGCCCTCCGTGTGCGCGACGTAGGCGTCGCGGTCGAGCAGTCCGTCGAGCGCCCCGTCGGCGACCTCGACCTTGACGAGCCATGCGTCCTCGAAGGGCGAGGAGTTCAGCAGGGCCGGGTCGTCGACGACGGCCTGGTTGATCTCCGTGATCGTGCCCGCGACGGGTGCGTAGAGCTCGGAGACGGACTTCGTCGACTCCGCTTCGCCGAACACGGCGCCGCGGGCGAACGTCGTGCCGACGGCCGGGAGCTCCACGAACACGATGTCGCCGAGGGCGTCAGCGGCGAAGTCGGTGATGCCGACGGTCGCCACGGAGCCGTCGAGGGCGACCCACTCGTGCTCTTCGCTGTACTTGAGTGCGGTGAGATCGGTCATTTGGTCCTCCGGTAGAAAGGCAGGGCGGTCACGGTCGCGGGGATCCTGGTCCCCCGCACATCCAGGAATACTGCTGTTCCCTCTTCCGCGGAAGAAGGAGCGACGAAAGCCATCGCGATCGGGTGGCCGAGCGTCGGGCTGAGGGCGCCGCTGGTGATCTCGCCGATCGGCGATCCGTCCTCGGCGACGACGGCGTATCCGGCACGGCCCGCGCGCTTGCCCTCGGCGGTCAGGCCGACGAGCACGGGGGCGCCTGCTGCGGCATCCACGCCGTCCTTGCCGACGAAGCGCTCCTTGGCGGTGACGACCACGCGGCCGAGACCCGCCTGGGCCGGCTTGGTGTCGAGGGTGAGCTCATGCCCGTAGAGCGGCATGCCCGCCTCGAGACGCAGCGTGTCGCGGGCCGCGAGGCCTGCGGGGACGAGCCCGTGCGGGGCGCCGGCGGCGAGCACCGCGTCCCACAGAGCAGTGGCGTCGGGGCCTGCGACGAGAAGTTCGAAGCCGTCCTCACCGGTGTAGCCGGTGCGAGCGAGGAGGATGGCCGCGCCGTTGAAGGTGGCGCTCGCCCAGGCGTAGTACTTCTGCTCCGCCCAGGGCACGGAGACGTCGTCGATGCCCTCGGTCGCGGCGAGGATGGCCTCGGCGGCAGGTCCCTGCACGGCGATGAGCGCATAGGCGTCGGAGACGTCCTCGACGACGACCTCGTGTCCGGCGACCCGCTCCCGCAGCGCCGCACGCACGGCCTCGCGGTTGCCGGCGTTGGAGATGATGAGGAAGTCGTCCTCGCCCAGCCGGTAGACGATGACGTCGTCGATGATGCCGCCGGTCTCGGCGAGCAGCAGCGAGTACTTCGCCTTGCCGATCGCGAGCGCCGAGAGACGTCCGGCCAGCGCGTAGTCGAGGTACTCGGCCGCACCGGCGCCGACGATCGTGAACTCGGCCATGTGCGAGATGTCGAAGATCCCGGCGGCCTCGCGAACGGCGTGGTGCTCGGCCAGATCGGACGTGTAGCGCACCGGCATCTGCCAGCCGCCGAAGTCGGTGAACGATGCCCCGAGCGCCTCGTGGCGCTCGCGGAGCGGTGTGTAGCGGGGGTCGGACATGGAGTTCTCCCGGGCTGGAACGGGCGGAACGGCGGCATCGCCGTTCCTTGGAACTCCCCCTCTGTCATGGGCCTGAGAGCTTCACCCGTGGGGGCTTTCACCGTCGGCGGATCGCGAGATCGCTTTTCAGAGTGGCCGGACTCGCGCGGTACGCGTACCTGAGAGATTGGCGGGGAGGCTTGCTCCTTCGGTGCCCGGCTGCGTTCGCCGGGGCTCTCCCGCGTGGGTCATACGGCCTGTGTTCGGTTGTGGGTTCAGTCTAGCGGCTCCGAGCGGTCCGCTCCCGTCGCACTTTGCGTCGCGCGGAGTGGTCCGGGCGAGGAAGAGTGCGACGGGAGCGGATGCCGTCAGCTCAGGCTGCGCCGACGACGCGCGAGGAGCACCCCGCCGAGCGCGAGCAGGGCGGCTCCGGCCGACATCGCGATGACGGGCACGGTCGCGCCGGTCGCCGCGAGGCCGTCCCCTGCGGTGTCCGCCCCGGGGACGACGACGGTTCCCCCGCCGGGGCTGACCGAGGCGTACGCTGCCGCCGCCGCGGCGAGCTCGGCCGCTGCGGCATCGATCGACGGCTGGGGCACGTTCAGCCGCGTCGACAGCGCCCGCGCCGCCTCGTCCGCCGTCCGCAGACGCCGAGCCGCGGCACGGTCGTCGCCCACGGCCGAGGCGACGCCCTTCCTCGTCGACTCGATCGTCGCCGCGAGCACGGACCGATCGACGGCCACCAGCTGAGCCTGCAGCAGGCCGTCGAGTCGGTCGATCTCCGCAGTGGCGGCATCCACCTCGTCCTGGGTGGTGGCCGCTCGGGCGTCAACCGGAGCGAGGATGCCGAACTGCACCCGCAGCGCGACGATCAGGTCGCGAGCGGTCGCGGCATCCGATACCGCGAACCCGAAGTCGTCCCGCTCCGGAGGCGTGACGTCTCCGAGCACCCGCTCGACGCGGGAGACGAGCGGTTCCGCTGCCGCGACGGCCGCGTCGAAGCCCGTACGATCGAGTACGCCGGCCGTGAAGCGGAAGACCCGCGGGGCGCTCGCGTTCGCGTAGGAGTCGTAGGCGACGACCGTCGCCTCGTACTCGGCACCCAGGGTCAGAGTGCGGTCGATCGCACCGCCGACCTTGCCGCCGGCGCGCAGAGCGAGCGGGATCCGCAGCACCGCGGGCCGCGGGGACTGGGTGTACTGGGCGTTGATCCGGTCTCCGGCGGAGAGGAACTCGGCCGTGCTTCCGGTCGCCAGGTTCTTCAGCGTCACGGCGTAGCTCTTGACGTACTGGTCGTCGGCGGCCTGGGGCAGGTTCAGCACCAGGCCTGTCGCCGTCGTGCGGACGGTCGGCTGCGCAGCTTCTCCCCACGCGGGTGCGATCGTGTTGCGATTCGCCGCGGTGTAGATGAAGCGCTCCTTGACGGCCGCGGGGGTGGCGCCGCGCCCGATCACCCAGGTGGGCCCCGCGATGGTGCCGGTCGAGGCGAAGGGCGGGTTCTTCTGGAAGCCCCATCTGCCCTGATCGTCGTAGGTGCGCCCCTCGTCGGCCGCGTAGTTGATGCGGTCGATCTCGACGCGATCCGCGTAGACCTCGACGAGCACGGACTGCGCCGAGGGGATCGTGTACTCCTTGGCGAGCCCCGCACCGAAGGACTGGTACATGGTGTCGGTCTCCTCGTACGACATCGAGCCGTCGTTCACCGATGTGAAAGCGTCCTGGTGGATCGAGCGCTCATCGGTGATGTTCAGGTGCGAGTGCCCGGAGAAGAACACCACCTGGGGGAAGTCGGACAGGTTGGACTTCAGCCCGGGGTTGGACGACTGCGCGCCGTCCCACACGGTTCCGGGGAGCGGACGATGGCCGAAGACGAACACCGGCGAGCCCTGGGTCGCGGGGTCGGCGCTGATCGCGCTCAGACGCCCGTAGAGCCACGACGCCTGGGTCGCATTCCACGCCTCCGTGTTCACGACGAACGCGGGGAAGCCGCCGAGCTCCGTCTCGTAGTAGCCGGCTCCCGTGTGCGGGAACCAGTCGCGCGGGTACTGCCCCGCCATGCGGTCGACGAGGTCGTCGTGATTGCCGAAGCTCATCAGCACGCGGGTGTCGCTCATCCCGGTGCGCGCGAGGTTCTGCTCGAGCATCGCGCGGGGGAAGCGGTGATCGGCGGCCGTGTCGTGGTTGTTGTCGTTGATCTGGTCGCCGTTGGAGATGATCGCATCGGGGTGCGGAGCGATGCGCTGCAGCGCGTCGAAGTACGTCTGCCATTTGGCGACGAGGTCGGGCGCGTCGGAGGAGAGGTGGATGTCGCTCATCACGGCGAACTGGGCGAGCGGCTCCTCCGCTGTCTTGATGACGTATCCGCGGCTGAGCGGAGCGCTCTGCGCGGCGCCCGCGAAGGCGACCGCCGTGAGGGTCGCGGATGCGGACACCTCGACCGGTCCGACATACAGTGCGCTGGATGCCGTCGGCTCCGTGCCGTCGAGCGTGTAGCGGATCGTCGCACCGGGCTCCGCCGTGAGCGTCACGAGTTGTGTGCCGATGTGGCGGCCGGCCGGCAGATCGGCGTTCGGCGCGCCGACGGCGGCGACGGATACGGCAGACGCGGACGCCGCCCCGGTGAGAGCGGGGAGGCCCGCGAAGAGCACCGCTCCCCCCAGGGCGAGGACGGCAAGACGGCGGGTGGGCATGGCGCTCCGTTCGATCGGGGTCGCCCCTCGGGGGCGGGACACGATCGACGGTGCCGGTATCAGGGCAACGACTTGTATATACAGCTTGAACGAACGCTGAATACATCGGCATACTCGTCGCCGTCAGGACGAGAATCCCCCGACTCCCCGGTGAACAGGAGGTCACGGCATGCCGCACGGTGGCGGCAGTCGGATCCGACCACCGCCACCGCTCCGAGCTCAGCCCTTGACGGCTCCGGCGACGAGACCGCTCGTCATCCGCCCCTGCACGATCACGAAGAAGATGATCACCGGGATCGCCACGATCGCCGACGCCGCCATCACCTGGCCCCAGTCGATCGCCTGCGTCGCGCTCTGCTGCACGAAGCCCCGCAGCCACAGCGGGAGCGTGCGGTTGTTCTCCATGATCACGAGCGCCACCGTGAACTCGTTCCAGCACTGCAGGAAGGCGAAGACCCCGGACGCGACCAGCCCCGGCGCCAGCAGCGGAAGCGTGATCCGCATGAACGCCTGGGTGCGGCTCAGCCCGTCGATCATGGCCGCCTCCTCGAGCTCTGCCGGCACGCCGACGACGAACCCTCTCAGCATCCAGATCGTGAACGGCACGACGGCCGCGACGTACAGGATGCTGAGCCCGAAGACGTTGCTCAGCAGTCCCATCGCGGACATCATCTTGTACTGCGCGATGAACAGCCCCTCGGCGGGGAGCATCTGGATGAGCAGGATCGTGATGATGAAGCTCACCCTGCCCCGGAACCGGAACCGGCTGATCGCGATGGACGCGAGGAACGCGAACACGAGACAGACCGCGACCGAGAGCAGCGTCACACCGACGCTCACTCCGAGGGCGGCGAAGAAGGAGGGGGTGAGCACCCGCTCGAAGTTCTTCAGACTCCCCCCGATGGGGAAGAAGGTCGGCGTCGCCGCCTCCAACGTCACCGAGGACAGCATGGAGGAGTTCACCATCCAGTACACCGGGAACGCCCACATGACGGCGAGCACGAGGGCGAGGATGCTGAGCAGCCACACGCCCGGCCGGAACCGCCGGCGCCTGCGCACGGCTACCCGAGACGGCGAGACGGCGATGCCCGATTCGGCGCGTCGCTCTGCGACCGCTGTCATCATGATGTCTCCTCCTTGATGAGGCTGCGCACGTAGAACCAGCTCAGCGCGATCGTGATCGCGAGCACGAAGATCGACATCGCCGCCCCCGCGCCGTAGTCGAATCCGGCCACGCCGGTCTTGTAGATGTAGGTGCCGAGCAGGTCGTAGTCGGTGGACTTCGGCCCGGCGTCCTGCAGGAGGGTGATCTGCGCGAACACCCGGAGGTCCCAGATCAGGTTCAGCAACAGCACGATCGCGATGACGGGCTTGAGCACGGGGAACATCACGTAGCGGAACCGCTGCCACGCGCCGGCGCCGTCGAGCTGGCTCGCCTCGAGCACCTCTCCGCTGACCTGGGTCAGACCGGCGTAGGCCGAGAAGGCGACGAACGGGACGGACATCCAGATGATGATGATCCCGGCGACCGTGAAGAACAGCGCCGGAGTCGTGCCGATCCAGTTGAACTGTCCGACGTCGACCCCCGGGATGAGGTTCAGCAGGTAGTTGACGACGCCGCGGCGCCGGTCGAACAGCCAGATCCACACGGTCATCGCCGCGATCACGGGCATGGCCCAGGCCAGCAGGAGTGCAATCTGCAGGATGAAACGGACGGCGGCGGGCACCTTCGTCATGAGGAGCGCCATGAGGACGCCCACGACCACGGTGATCGCCGCGGTGACGATGCAGAAGAGGACCGAGCGCAGCGTCACCTCCCAGAACGTGGCGTTCTGCGCGATGGAGATGTAGTTGGCGAACCAGACGAAGTCCGGGGCCTTGCCGCCCAGCTGCTGGAGCGCCCCGTACTTCTGGAACGAGGTGATGATCTGCCAGACGACGGGATAGCCCATGCCGAGGAGGAGGACGAGCGACGCGCCGAGGATCAGGACGTAGGGGGCCCAGTTCCGGCGGCGCGCCGGGGGGACGTCGACGGATGCCGTCGACGGAGAAGGTGCGGTGAGGGTCATGAGATCACGAATCCGAGGATCAGAATGCGGCGGGGCTGGACCGGAGTCCAGCCCCGCCGCAGGCGTCAGCCGTTGATGATCGCATCGATCTTGGCGTCGTACTCCTTCGCCAAGGCCTTCACGTCGCCACCCTCGGCGATCTTGCCGAAGAACTCCTCGAGGATCTTCTGCCCCTCGACCGCCGCCCAGCCGGGCGCCGCCGGGGTGAGCTTCGAGTTCAGCGCGGAGTCGACCAGGGCCTTCGCGAACTGGTCGTCGCCGAGGTCGCCGACGAAGTCGGTGTTGGCCGGACCGAGGCCGTTCTTGGCCAGCAGCTTCTGGTAGTCGTCGGAGAAGATGATGCGCAGCAGCTCCTTGGCGCCGGCCTGCTTCGTGCTCTTCGCCGAGATGGCGATGTTGGATCCGCCCGCGAACACGGGTGCGGGCTCGCCCGCCGTCGTGCCGGGCAGCGGGAAGACGCCGAAGACCTCGTCGTTCCACTCGCGCTTCTCGTTGCCCTTGTCGTCGTCGCCGACGTAGTCGCCGATCGACCAGTGCGCCCATCCCGGAGCGATGATGGTCGCGGCAGAGGGCGCCGCGCCGTCCTTGTCGTTGTTGATGTTGACCCACGGGGTCGAGTCATCCTCGGTCGCCGGCGCGTTCGAGGCGTCCTCGAACAGGGTCTGGAACTGCTCCAGTCCGGTGATCGTCTTGGCGTCGGAGAGCGTCGAGACCCACTTGTCGCCGTCCTTCTTCGCCAGCTCGCCGCCGTTCGCGAACACCCACGACACGCCGTTGCGCCAGTCCTGACCGCCGATGTAGAACCCGGACTGTCCGGGCGTCTTGAGCTTCGCGACGTCGGCGTTGAACTCCTCGAGCGTGGTGGGGACCTCGAGCCCCGCGGCCTGCCAGATGTCCTTGCGGTAGGTGACGTAGCGCGAGCCGAAGTAGTAGGGCAGCGCGTACTGCTTGCCGTCGACCTCGCCGACCTCGACGAAGGAGTGGAGCAGCTTGTCTCCGCCGAGGTCCTCGTAGATCGGGCTCAGGTCGGAGAAGGCGCCGGCCGTGGTGAAGGTCGGCGACCACGTGTTGCCGATCTCGGTGACGTCGGGGGTGTTCTTCGCGTCGGGGAGCTGGTTCGTCAGCTTCGTGAGGGCGTCGGTCCAGTCCTGCTGCTGGATCTTCAGCGTGCCGCCGGTCGCCTGCTTGTACTGGTCGACGAGGTACTCGCGCGCCTCGTCCGGCGTGTCACCGCCCATGACCCAGAACGTGATGTCCTGGCCTTTGGCTCCCTCGGCATCGAAGCCGGCGGGAGCATCGCCAGAGGGCGTGTCTCCCCCGCCGGCGCAGCCGGTCAGGGTGAGGGCGAGAGCCGAGGCCCCCGCGAGAGCGGTGAGCGCGAGTCTGCGCTTCCCATTTCGGATCATTCTGGTGTTTCCTCTCGGTGCTGCACTGCAGGAGGGATCTCCGGATGGAGTCGAACCCCGGGTGAGGTCCATTGAACAAACCGCGAAAGGTTTGTTAGGACAGCAACCTAACAAACCCTGCTCGGGGTGACAACCCTCGACGCCGACCGGAGGTAACGTTTCGGCCTCGACCCTCGGATCCGTCATGATTCCCCCCTAAAGGTCGAAAGGACACTAAGATCGACAGCGGAGGTTAAGGTAACTATGACTCAAAGCATCCGCGTGGCGGTCTCGACCGTCATCCTCACGCTGCGGCGCGCGGAGTCGGGCGCCGCCGTGCTCGCCCTTCCGCTCGTGCTGCGGACGCGCGAGCCCTTCGCGGACCAGTGGGCGCTCCCCGGCGGATGGCTCACGGCAGCGGAGTCCCCCGTCGATGCATCCGCCCGCACACTCGCCGAGACGACGGGCCTCTCTCCGAGCTACCTCGAGCAGCTCTACGCGTTCGGAGCGGTCGACCGCTCCCCCACCAGGGTCGTCTCCCTCGTCTACTGGGCGCTGTTGCGACAGGACGACGTCGATGCCCAGATCGCCGCTCACCGCGCCTCGGGTCTCGCCCCCGAGAACGTGCGCTGGTTCGAGATCGACGCCCTGCCCGAGCTGGCTTTCGACCACGCGAAGATCATCGAGTACGCGCTCTGGCGACTCCGCAACAAGGTCGGCTACAGCCGCGTCGCCCACGGATTCCTCCCCGCCGAGTTCACCCTCGCCGATCTGCGCGAGGCGTACGAGGCGATCCTCGGCAGGTCCCTCGACCCGGCGAACTTCCGTCGCCAGGTCGAGGCCTCAGGCAACCTGCTCCCCACCGACCGCTTCCGCACCGGAAGTCACCGCCCCGCACGTCTCTACCGCTACAACACCGATGTCGCGCTGGCCGATCGCGGCCCGCTCGGCCCCGAGGAAACGAGCATCCGATGAGCATCACCTTCATCCCCGTCACCCGCCTCGACCCGTCGGTCGACCACCAGCTCCAGGAGATCGTGAGCGGGGCGTCGACAGACGCCACCTGCAGCACCGATCTCGCGGCCGGCCCCTGGGACTTCGACACCCGTCCCGGCTACGGCCCCGGCTCCTCGATGGGCGACGTGATCCCCACCGGCGCACCCCGGCAGGGTGAGCTGCCGGTCGAGTACCGCGAAGCGGACGAAGACGAGCTCGACGCCCGCATCCGCGCCGCGAAGGAGACGCTGGGAGACCGGGTCGTCGTGCTCGGCCACTTCTACCAGCGCGAGGAGGTCGTGCGACACGCCGACTACGTGGGCGACTCGTTCCAGCTCGCCACGGCCGCGAAGGGCCGGACGGATGCCGCGGCGATCGTCTTCTGCGGCGTGCACTTCATGGCCGAGACCGCCGACCTGCTCTCCACACCGGACCAGGCCGTCATCCTGCCGAACCTCGCCGCCGGGTGCTCCATGGCCGACATGGCCGACATCGACCAGGTCGAGGACTGCTGGGAGCAGCTCGCCGAGATCTACGGCGACATGGACGCGGTCGACGACGACGGGCGCGTCCCGGTGATCCCCGTCACGTACATGAATTCCTCTGCGGCGATCAAGGGCTTCGTCGGCCGTCACGGCGGCATCGTGTGCACCTCGTCGAACGCCGCGACCGTGCTGGAGTGGGCGTTCGAGCGCGGGAGGCGCGTGCTGTTCTTCCCCGATCAGCACCTGGGCCGCAACACCGCCAAGGCGATGGGCGTTCCGCTGGATCGGATGCCGATGTGGAATCCGCGCAGGGCGCTCGGCGGCTCGACCGCCGACGAGCTGGCCGATGCGCAGGTCATCCTGTGGCACGGGTTCTGCTCCGTGCACCGCCGGTTCACCGTCGCGCAGATCGACCAGGCCCGCGCCGAGCACCCCGGTGTGCGCGTGATCGTGCACCCCGAGTGCCCGATGGAGGTCGTCGACGCCGCCGACGAGGCCGGTTCCACCGACTACATCCGCAAGGCGATCGAGGCGGCGACCACGCCTACGACCTTCGCCGTCGGAACCGAGATCAACCTGGTGCGGCGCTTGGCGGCCCAGTACCCGCAGCACGAGATCTTCTGCCTCGACCCTGTCGTGTGCCCGTGCTCGACGATGTACCGCATCCACCCCGGCTACCTGGCCTGGGTGCTGGAGGAGCTCGTCGCCGGACGCACGCCCAACCGGATCACGGTGTCTGACGACGTGGCGGCTCCCGCCCGTGTGGCGCTCGAACGGATGCTCGCGGCGAAGCCCCCGGTCACGGCGGGCGCGAGATGAACGTCATCGTCGTCGGCTCGGGCATCGCCGGGCTGACCGCGGCGCTGCACGCGCACGAGGCCGGGCATCGGGTCTCGCTCGTGACCAAGGGCGCGCTCGGCGACGGCTGCACCGGGTTCGCGCAGGGCGGGGTCGCGGGCGTCTACGGACCAGGGGACTCGGCCGCTCGGCACGCCGCCGACACGATGGCCGCCGGCGCGGGGCTGTCGGACGCCGCCGCCGTCGACGTGCTCGTCGACGACGCGGCCGCGCGCATCGCCGAGCTGATCGCGCGCGGCGTCGCGTTCGACCGGGCACCCGACGGGCGGCTCCTGCTCGGACGCGAGGCCGCGCACAGCCATGCACGCATCGTCCATGCGGGCGGCGACGCCACGGGCGCCGCGATCTCCCTGGCACTGGTCGCCGCGGTGCGGCACACGAGCATCGACGTCACGGAGCACGCCTTCCTCGTCGACCTCCTGATGCGCGACGGATCGGTGCACGGCATCCGCACTCTCGTCGACGGACGTCTGGTGGAGCGCGAGACGGATGCCGTCATCCTCGCGACCGGAGGAGCCGGGCACCTCTACGCGCACACGACGAACCCGCTCGGAACCACCGGCGACGGGATCGCCGCGGCGCTCCGCGCCGGTGCCGCGGTCGCCGATCTGGAGTTCGTGCAGTTCCACCCGACGATCCTCGTGTCGGAGCCCGCGTTCCTCGTCTCCGAGGCCGTGCGCGGCGAGGGCGCGACCCTGATCGACGACGAGGGCCGCCGTTTCGTGTTCGACACCCACCCCGACGGCGAGCTCGCCCCCCGCGACGTGGTATCCCGCGCGATCGCCAGGCAGGCGGCGGCGCAGGGTTCCCCGGTCCGGCTGGACGCGACCATGCTGGGCGCGGCACGGCTGGCGGAGCGCTTCCCCACCATCGACCGGGTGACCCGCGAGCGCGGATTCGACTGGGCAGGAGAGCCGATCCCTGTGACCCCGGCCGCCCACTACCTGATGGGCGGCGTCGTCACGGATCTCGACGGCCGCACGACCCTTCCCGGACTCTTCGCCGTCGGCGAGACCGCGCGCACCGGCGTGCACGGCGCCAACCGCCTCGCGAGCAACTCGCTGCTGGAGGGCGCCGTCTTCGGGGCCAGAGCAGCCGCGGCGCTCTCGGACCCGCACCCGCCGTTCCGGTCGCGAAACCGGTCGGCTTCCCCGCGCCTCGCCGACCAGATTCGCGACCGCAGCGACCGGGTTCGCCAGCGGGGCGGTCACGAGGGCTTCACCCGCGCGGCGCTCCAGCGGCTCATGTGGGACGACGTGGGCCTCCTCCGCACAGAGGACGGGCTCGCGCGCGCCATCGACGTCATCCTGGCCTGGCAGGCGGATGCCGTCGCCCCTGCCACCGTCGCCGAGCACGAAGACGCCAATCTCCTCCTCCTCGCCGCCGAGACCGCCTCCGCCGCACGGAACCGCACCGCGAGCGTCGGCGCCCACTACCTCGAAGCCCCTCGTCTGGAGAGAGTCTGATGCTCACCGCAGCCACCGTCACCCGCGTCGTCGCCGCCGCCCTCGACGAGGACGCCCCCTGGGGCGACCTCACCAGCACGACCCTTCTGCCAGCCGACGCGACGGCGACCGCCGACCTCGTCGCGCGCGAGAGCGGGGTGTTCAGCGGCGGCGAGGTCTTCACCGCCGCGTTCGCCCTCACCGACCCGTCCCTCGTCGTCGACGTGCACGTCGGCGACGGCGACGAGTTCCGCCCCGGAGATGTCCTCGCCTCGGTCACGGGATCCGCGCGGAGCATCCTCACCGCCGAGCGCATCGCACTGAACTTCACGCAGCGCATGAGCGGCATCGCGACTCTCACGGCGGCATACGTCTGCGCCGTGGAGGGAACCGGCGTCCGCATCGCCGACACGCGCAAGACGACGCCGGGGCTCCGCGCGTTCGAGCGGCACGCCGTGTTCTCCGGCGGCGGCCGCAACCACCGGTTCTCCCTGTCGGACGCCGTGATGGCGAAAGACAACCACCTCGCCGTGCTGCAGCGCGCCGGCGGCGACCTCGCCGGGAGGCTTCGCGACGCCTTCGCGCACCTCCCCCACACGACGCACGTCGTGGTCGAGGTCGACCGGCTCGATCAGATCCCGGCCGTGCTCGACGGCGGCGCCCACACCGTGCTGCTGGACAACTTCTCGCTGGACGACCTGCGGGCGGGCGTCGCGCTCATCGGCGATCGCGCACAGGTCGAGGCCTCCGGCGGCGTCAGCCTCGACACCGTCGCGGCCATCGCGGCCACCGGCGTCGACGTGATCTCCGTCGGCGCCCTGACGCACTCCGCCCGTGCCCTCGACCTCGGGCTGGACGTCAGGATCGACTGATGCTGTACCTGGATCACGCCGCCACCTCGCCGGTGCGACCGGAGGTGCTCGAGGCGATGCGCCCGTACCTGACCGGGGTCTTCGGCAATCCCTCGAGTCACCACACGGTCGGCGAGGCCGCGGCGAGCGCGCTCGACGACGCCCGCCGACGCGTGGCGCGGGTGCTCGGGATGCGCGCGGGAGACGTCGTCTTCACGAGCGGCGGCACCGAGGCCAACAACCTCGCGGTCAAGGGGATCGTGCTCGCCTCCCCGCGGCGGCATCTGGTCGTCTCCCCCATCGAGCACGAATCGATCCTCGAGTCGGCCGACTACCTGCGCCGCTTCCACGGCATCGAGGTGACCTCGCCTGCCGTCGACTCGGCAGGGCGGATCACGCCGGATGCCGTCGCCGCCGTGCTCCGCGACGACACCGCGCTGGTCGCTCTCGGCCACGCGAACAACGAGATCGGCACGGTGCAGGACGTCCTCGCGATCGCGGCCGTGGTCGACCAGGCCGGCGCCGTGCTGCACGTCGACGCCGTGCAGTCCGCCGGGTGGCTGCCGCTCGACGGTCTCGGTACGGGCTCCATCGCGATCGCCGGCCACAAGCTCGGCGCACCGAAGGGCATCGGAGCGCTGGCCGTGCGCGGACGGATCCCGCTGGAGCCGCTGCTGCACGGCGGCGGACAGGAGCGCGGGCGCCGCTCCGGCACCGAGAACGTCGCGAGCGCGGTAGCTCTGGCGACCGCCCTGGAACTCGCCGACGCGGAGCGCTCCGATGTCGCGGCCGGAGTCGGTGCATTCACGCAGCGCTTCATCGCCGGAGTGCTCGCCTCCGTTCCGCAGGCCGCTCTGACCGGCGACCCGGTGCACCGGCTTCCCGGCACCGCGAGCTTCACCTTCGCCGGGGTCAGCGGCGAGGCGGTGCTGCTGGAGCTGGAGCGCCGCGGAGTCGTGTCGTCGAGCGGTTCGGCCTGCGCCGCCGGAAGCGACGAACCCTCACATGTGCTGCTGGCCTGCGGCATCCCGCCCGAGGTGGCGCAGACCTCGGTGCGCTTCACGTTCGGGCGGGAGGCTCTCCCCGATGATGCCGCAGCGCAGCTCGCGGCTCTCGTCGCGGAGGCCGTGCGCTCCGTCGCCGATCGCTGAGCCGCCTCCGGCGCATCCGCTCGCCATAGACTCGGCTGGTGACTGCATCCGCTCCGCTCGTGACCGTGATCGTCCCCGGGCGCGACATCGCCGCGTTCGCTCCGGCCGCTCTCGACTCCCTGCGTGCGCAGACGGAATCACGGTGGCGGGCGATCCTGATCGACGACGGATCGACCGACGAGACCGCGGCGATCTTCGCCGATGCCGCCTCCTCAGACCCGCGATTCCGGATGCTCCGGCATGAGGCCTCTATCGGCCTCGGCGCCGCACGGAACGTCGGGCTGTCCCTCGTCGACACCGAGTATCTCGGGTTCCTCGACGGTGACGACGAACTCGCCCCCACCGCCCTCGCGCGACTCACCGGCACCCTCGCGGAGACGGGGAGCGACTTCGCGGCCGCTGCCTACGTGCGCTCGCGCTTCGACGGCGAGCGCTACGTCGCCGGGCGCGTGCAGCCGTGGGTCGCCGCCGCGACCGACCCCGCACGCCTCGGCACGACGATCGTCGAGCACCCGCGGGCGTCCGCGAACATCGTCGCCTGGTCGAAGGTGAGCCGTGCCGCGTTCTGGGCCGATCTGCGCTTCCCCGAGGGCGTCGCCTACGAGGATCAGATCGTCGCGCAGCAGATGTACACGCGCGCCCGTGCCTTCGACGTGATCCCTGACACCGTCGTGCGCTGGCGGCTCCGCGCCGACGGCACCTCGATCACGCAGGGAAAGGCGCAGCTGCCCGTCCTGCTCGACTACCTCACCGCGCTGCGCGGGGGCATCCGGGTTCTGCGCGATGCCGGTGCCCACGCCGCGGTCACGGCTAGACTCGAGCTCATCCTCACCATGGACGTGCCGCCGCTCCAGGAGATCGCCGGCACCCATCCGGACCCCGCATACGCTGCGGCGGTCTCGGCGTTCATCGCCGAACTGCGGTCACTGCCCGAGTTCGCAGACGCCCACCCCGACCCCGACCTCGTCGCCGCGCTCGCCTGGTGACGCCGGTCCACCTCGGGAAGCCGCAGACCGTCACTCCTCGTGCGGCGTGTCACGCCGTGGACACGCCGCCCAGCCGCTGAACGATCCGCGTCTTCCCCCCTCAGGAGACACATGAACACCTATCTCGACTCCCTCTTCGGCCTCGACGGCCGCACCGCCATCGTCACCGGCGGCAGCTCCGGCATCGGCCGGGGCATCGCCACCGCGCTCGCTGCAGCGGGTGCCGCGACCGTCATCGTGGCCCGCGGGGCCGACCGCGTCGAGCAGACCGTGCGCGAGCTCACCGACGCCGGCGGCCGCGCCGCCGGCGTGGTCGGCGATCTGAGCACTCGCGCCGGCATCCGCGCGGTCGCCGAGGCCGCCGCCGAACCCTTCGGCGAACCGGACATCCTCGTGAACTCCGCGGGGATCAACATCCGTCCGGCCTTCGCCGACATCACCGAGGACGACTGGGACGCGACCATGACCGTGAACGCCCTCGCTCCGTTCCTGCTCGGCCAGCGCTACGGGGTCGGCATGGCCGAGCGCGGCTACGGACGACTCATCCACATCAGCTCGCAGCAGGCGCATCGCGCCTTCGTCGGCAGCGGCATCTACGGCGTCTCCAAGGGGGCTGTGGAGTCGCTCATGCGCTCGGAGGCGGAGGCGTGGGGCGGGACCGGGGTCACCAGCAACACCCTCGTGCCCGGTTTCGTGCTCACGCCCCTCAACGCGCGGCTGCAGGAGGACCCCGTGCAGATCGCCGCCCTCGCATCGCGGACCATGATCGGCCGCAACGGCCTCCCCTCCGACTTCGCGGCGGCGGCGGTCTTCCTCGCCGGCGCGGGTTCGGCCTATGTCACCGGGCACTCGCTGTTCGTCGACGGCGGTCTCTCGGTGCACTGAGCGCCGCTACGCCTCGTTCGGATACACCCGCTCCTCGGCGATCGTCGCGTCGAGGAGCGGGACCGGAGAGGTGAGCGCCGCGACGGCATCCTCCCCCGCAGAATCCGCAGGCGCCCTGTCTGCACGACGATCGGCGAACGCGGCAGCGAGCCCTCCGGTGACGGACTGCTCGACCTCCGTCTCGGTGTCGAGCACCAGCGAGGCGGCGACCTGCTGCGCAGCGAGCTCGGCGTACAGCCCGCCTTGGGCGAGCAGCTCTGCGTGGGTGCCGGACTCCACGATGCGCCCCGCCTCGAGCACGTGGATGACGTCGGCGCCCATCACCGTCGACAGCCGGTGGGCGATCGTGAGCGTGGTGCGGCCCTTGGCCGCTTCGTCGAGAGCCTCCTGCACGACGCGCTCCGACACCGTGTCGAGCGCCGAGGTCGCCTCGTCGAGCAGGAGCACCGGCGGATCCTTCAGCAGCACCCTGGCGATGGCGATGCGCTGCTTCTCGCCGCCGGAGAGCCGGTACCCGCGCTCGCCGACGATCGTGTCGTAGCCGTTCTCGAAGCCGGAGATGATGTGGTGGATGTTGGCCGCTGTGCACGCCGCGACGAGTTCGTCCTCCGTGGCGTCGGGCTTCGCGTAGAGCAGGTTCTCGCGGATCGTCGCGTGGAACAGGTAGGTCTCCTGCGAGACGATGCCCACCTGGTCGATGATCGACTCCTGCGTCAGGGTTCGGACATCGGCTCCGGCGAACAGCACGGCGCCGCCGTGCGCCTCATACAGCCGCGGTGCGAGGTACAGGATCGTGGTCTTGCCCGCACCGGACGGGCCGACGAAGGCGACGTGCTTTCCCGGCTCGGCGACGAAGGACACGCCCTGAAGCGTCGGACGCGCATCGGGGGCGGCATCCGGATAGCGGAAGACGACGTCGGCGAACTCGATCCGGCCCCGAGGCCCTGGGGCCTCGGCGACCGTGATCGCCCCCGGAGCATCCTGGATCTCGGGCACGAGGTCGAGGTACTCGAAGATGCGCGCGAAGAGTGCGGACGAGGTCTGCAGATCGAGGGAGACCCGCATGAGCCCCATCAGCGGCATCAGCAGGCGCGCCTGCACTGTGGTGAACGCCACGACCGTTCCGGCGGTGATCGCACCGGTGCCCCCGGCGATCAGATAGCCCGAGACGAGGTAGATGATCGCCGGGACGGATGACATCAGCACCTGGACGACCGCGAAGAAGCCCTGACCGCTCATCGCCCGTCGCACCTGCAGCATCACCTGGTTGCGGTTCTCGGCCTGATAGCGGGCGGACTCGGTGCGCTGCCTGTTGAAGGACTTGGAGAGGAGGATCCCCGAGACGCTCAGCGTCTCCTGCGTGATCGAGGTGAGCTCCGACAGCGACTCCTGCGTCTCGCCCGCGATGCGCGCCCGCAGCTGGCCGACGCGGCGCTGGACCAGGATGAGGAACGGCATCATCACGACGGCGATGAGCGTCAGCCGCCAGTCGATGAGGATCATGGCGACGAGGGACGCCACGACCGTCACCGTGTTGCCGAGGATGCTGGTGACGGTGTTCGTCAGCACTCCGGAGACGCCGCCGACGTCGTTCTGCAGCCGCGACTGGATCACGCCCGTCTTGGTGCGCGTGAAGAACCCGAGCTCCATCGCCTGCAGGTGCTCGAACAGCTTCACCCGCAGATCGCCGGTCACGCTGTTGCCGACGGTCGACGTCAGCCACGTCTGCGCGACGCCGAGCACCGCCGACAGCAGGAACAGCCCGATCGTCGCGAGCACGAGCCACAGCAGCAGATCGAGCTGCGGTCCGCCGCCGGACACCGGGAACAGCGCGTCGTCGAAGATCCGCTGCACGAGGAGCGGAGGGACGACGGCGATGGCGGCGCCGACGATCACGAGCGAGGCCGTGAAGCCGATGCGCCAGAGGTAGGGGTGGAAGAGGGCGATCACCCGCGAGCCGAGCCCGTCGATGCGCGGAGCGGCGGCGTTGATGCGCCGCTGCGCCGCCGCGTCGACCCCGTGGAATCCGCCGCGCGGACCGCCGCCCATGCCCATGCTCATCACGCCAGCGTACCCAGCCCCGCCGACACCGGCTCCGCATCCGCTGAGGGCGGATTCCTGTGAGTTCGGAATGAAATGTCCGAGGCAGCCGTTACGCTGAGTGACTCTCGTGCACTCGCACGCATCCCCTTACCTCGATGCCTTCTGGAGGCCGCCCATGTCTGCCGTCGATACCGGCTCCATCTCGACGACCCCGGCCCCCTCGACAGGCCTGATCCCGCGCAGGGACATGCGCGTGATCTGGGTCCTGCTGACGGCCGCGTTCGTCACGATCCTCAACGAGACCACGATGGGCATGGCGATCCCGCATCTCATCGACGACCTCGGGATCACCCCGATCGCCGCACAGTGGGTCACCAGCGCCTTCATGCTGACGATGGCTGTCGTCATCCCGACGACCGGTTTCCTGCTGCAGCGCTTCACGACCCGTCAGGTGTTCCTGGCCGCCCTCGCGCTGTTCTCCGCCGGCACCCTGCTCGCCGCGTTCGCGCTGGGGTTCGAGATGCTGCTGGTCGCCCGTGTGGTGCAGGCGGGCGGCACCGCGATGATGATGCCGCTGCTCATGACCACGATGATGAACCTCGTGCCGAACGAGTCCCGCGGCCGCATGATGGGCCGCGTGAGCATCGTGATCTCGCTGGCTCCGTCGATCGGTCCGACGATGTCGGGCTTCCTTCTCGACCACTTCGGCTGGCGCTCGATCTTCGTCGTCGTGCTGCCGATCGCACTGGTCGCGATGTTCGTCGGATGGCGTTGGCTGACCAACGTCGGCGAGACGACGAACGCTCCGCTGGATGTGCTCTCGATCATCCTGTCGGCCTTCGGCTTCGGCGGCATCGTCTACGGTCTCAGCCAGATCGGCGCCCTCAGCGAAGGCGGAGCCAACCCGGCGCCGCTGGTGATCGCCCTGGTCGTCGGCGTCATCGCACTGGGTGCGTTCCTGTGGCGTCAGGTGATCCTGCAGCGCAAGGACGACGCGCTGCTCGATCTGCGCGTCTTCCGCTCGCTCGGCTTCTCGCTGTCCATGGCGCAGATGTTCCTGCTCTCGCTGGCGTTCTTCGGAACCATCACGCTCGTCCCGCTCTACCTGCAGAAGGCGCTCATGCTGCCGACCACCGAGGCCGGCCTCATCATCCTCCCCGGCGCCCTGGCGATGGGCCTGCTCGGACCGATCATCGGCCGCATCTACGACGCGCGCGGCACGCGGATCCTGCTGATCCCCGGTGCGATCCTCGCCGCGGCGACGCTGTGGTTCTACACGACCCTCAGCACGACCACGCCGGTGTGGGTGGTGCTGCTCTCGCAGATCACGCTGTCGATCGGTCTCGCACTGTCGTTCACTCCGCTGTTCACGGCGTCCCTCGCCTCGCTCACGCCGAAGTTCTACTCCTACGGGAGCGCCGTGATCGGCACCGTGCAGCAGGTCGCCGGCGCCGCGGGCATCGCAGTCATGGTCGCGGTGTACACCGTGGTCATGAACGCGAACGGCGGATCCGATGACCCGGCGGCTGTCGCCTCCGGGTCGCAGGTCGCATTCCTCATCGGCGCGGTCATCGCCACGCTCACCGTGGTGGGCGCGTTCTTCATCCGCAAGCCGGAAGACGACGGCAGCACCCCGCAGCACGCCGGACACTGACCGGCGAGGCGTCTGCCGCTACTCGGCCTTCTCGACAGGGGGCGCCGGGAAGTGGCAGACGCCGCCGCTGCAGTAACCCGCGGCGTCGTCGCCGAGCAGGTTGAGGGTACCGAGAAGAGAGTGGAGCGTCTCAGGCGCATCCGCGCCGACGCCGTCCCCCTGTGTCTTCGTCATCCTTCGATGGTACGCCTGCTGCGCGGGGATGGCTCCGTCTTCGACGCCCCTCCGCACTGAATCGGAGCACACGACGCGCCCGGGACGAGGAGGCGACGAGACCGACAGCGGATCGACAGGGCCCACCCCCTACGGTTGAGGGATGCTCAGGTCACTCGTCGCCCGCCTCTTCTGGGTGTTCAGCCGCTGGACGCTCGCCTCGGAGCCGGCGCCGACACGGCCCACCGTGCTCATCGGTGCTCCGCACACCTCCAACTGGGACTTCGTGCTGATGCTCGCCATCGCGTGGCGCCTCGGCATCGACGTGCACTGGCTGGGCAAGAAGAGCCTCTTCCGCGGCTGGCGAGGGCCGATGATGCGTGGGATCGGCGGCATCCCCGTCGACCGGGCCGATCCTGCGAGGGTCGTGAACGACGTGGTGAGCCAGGTCAACGACGGCGCCGTCTTCGGGCTCGTCGTCACCCCGGACGGGACCCGCGGCGGCAACGAGTACTGGAAGAGCGGCTTCTACCGCATCGCCGTCCAGACGGGGATGCCGGTGACGCTCGGCTTCGTCGACCGCACGACGATGACCACGGGGCTGGGCCCGACGATCGACCTCACCGGAGACGTCGCCGCCGACATGGACCGCATCCGCGCGTTCTACGCCGACAAGGCAGGTGTCCGCCCCGAGCGCCGCACCGAGCCACGGCTGCGCGAAGAGGGCTCCGCGCCCACGACGCTCTAGACGGCTCCCTGCGCGCCCCGCGAGACTGGGGTCATGAGCACTGATCCCGAGGTGGACGACCTCGCCGACGGACGCGATGAGACGCCCAACGAGCGCGCCGATCGCAACTGGGACGAGCTGATGCAGGAGCTGCGGGTCATGCAGACCGGCACGCAGATCCTCACCGGCTTCCTGCTCGCCGTCGCGTTCCAGCAGCGCTTCACCGAGATGGACGCCGCACAGCACGTGCTGTACATCGTGCTCGTCGCCCTCGCCGCCGTCGCGACCCTGCTCTCGCTGACCCCGGTCGGCATGCATCGCGCCCTGTTCGGCCGGAGGCGCAAGCCCGAGCTCGTGCGGATCGCCGCGCGCATCGTGACTCTCGACCTCTTCGTGATCGGTCTCCTCACCGTGGGCGTGACGACGCTGATCGTCGACTTCACCGTCGGCAGGTCGGCCGGTGCGCTCACCCTCGTCTGCTCCGTGGTGCTCGTCGGAGCGCTGTGGGCGGGGCTGTGGCGGATGCTCGCCGCTCGTCGGGCGGGCTGAGGTGTGAGGACCCTCCGAATCCGCGGTCGAGGGTTGCGGCATCCCTTCGGGTGAGGAAGCGTGGCCCGGACATGTCGTGACCTCGGCATGCCCCAACCGGAAAGGAGAGCACCCATGCTCACCCTCACCGACAACGCCACCGCGATCGTGACGACCCTGGTCAGCCGTCAGAGCGACGCGGCCGATGCGGGTCTCCGCATCCACTCCACCGCCTCCGAGACGGCGGGCGGCGCGCGACTGGCCGTGCAGGTCACCGCGCATCCAGAGCCCAGCGATCACGTCCTCGACGCGTCCGGGGTGCGGCTCTTCATCGACGAGCCCGCGTCGGCGGTGCTCGATGACAAGATCCTCGATGCGGGAGTCGACGAGGCGGGATCCGTCTCGTTCACGGTGCTCCCCCAGACCGTCTGACCTCGCGGTCGGAACAGCGGATGCCGCGGCCCCCGGGTCGCGGCATCCGTGCTGTCCGGCGCCGGGTGGAACGGTGCCGGTCAGATCACGACGTCGATCCGGAGCGGCGTCCGACGCGGTGCGGGGCGGCTGATCCGGATCAGCCGAGCCCGACCACGAGGTTGATGATCGACGCGAGGATGACGGTGCCGAAGAGGTAGCCGAGCACGGTCTGGGCGATCACGACCCGGCGGAACTCGTTGCGCGTGAGGTTCGTGTCAGACACCTGGTATGTCATCCCCAGCCCGACGGAGAAGTAGACGAAGTCGGTGTACTCCGGGTCCTCCTCCTGGTTGAAGTCGATCCCTCCCACCGGCTCGGAGTAGTACATGCGGGCGTACCTCAGCACGTACTCGGTGTGGATGAGCGCCCAGGATGCGGCGACGCTGAGCACGGCGATCCCCGCGAGCAGATACTCCTCGACGCCCGGGGTCTTCTGCGCCTGCACGAGCACGACGAGCACGGCGCCCAGGCTGACGAGGCTCCCGAGGATCGAGATCAGTCGCGCCACTCGGCGACCGGGGGCCTCCAGCGTCGCGTGCGCCCTCGTGTCGGCGGCATCCATCCTCCAGATGAGCAGCAGCACCCAGATCACGTTCGTCAGCGCGAAGACGCCCCACCCGGTCAGGATGCCCGCGGCGACCCCCAGCAACGGCCCCACGGCGATGCCCGCGGCGAGTCCGCCGATGATCGAGAGGAGAGCCCGCAGACGGACGAATGCGCGCGCGGAGGGTGTGGCCATGCCTGGATGCTATCGGGCGAGCCGCATGGCGGGTCGGAGTGTATCGGCGATCCGGCGCGGCTCGGGCGGCCGGATGCCGGTCACAGCTCGGTGACCTGGCCCTCCTCGACGCGCCAGCGGCGGTCGGTCCGCACGGTGTCGAGCATCCGTCGATCGTGGGTGACGAGCAGCAGGGTGCCCTCATACGAGTCGAGGGCCTGCTCCAGCTGCTCGATGGCCGCGAGATCGAGGTGGTTCGTCGGCTCGTCGAGCACGAGCAGGTTTGTGCCGCGCGCCTGCAGGAGCGCGAGCCCCGCGCGCGTGCGCTCTCCGGGAGACAACTCGTCGACCGGCCGGTTCACATGGTCGGCCCTGAGTCCGAACTTCGCGAGCAGGGTGCGCACCTCGCCGGTCGCGTACTCCGGCACCAGGTCCTCGAATGCTCCCGCGAGCGGTCGGGCCCCGGCGAGGAGGGAGCGCGCCTGGTCGATCTCGCCGATCTGCACGCTCGCCCCGAGGCTCGCGGTGCCTTCATCGGGGAGCTGCCGGCCGAGCAGCGCGCGCAGCAGGGTGGACTTGCCCGCACCGTTGGGTCCGGTGATGCCGATGCGCTCCCCCGCGTTCACCTGGAGCGACACCGGTCCGAGGGTGAACGAGCCCTGGCGGAGGACCGCGGCGCTCAGGGTCGACACGACCGAGCTCGATCGCGGCGCAGCGGCGATGCTGAACTCGAGCTGCCACTCCTTGCGCGGTTCCTCGACCTCCTCCAGCCGGGCGATTCTGCTCTCCATCTGACGCACCTTCTGCGCCTGCTTCTCGCTCGACTCGGTGGAGGCCTTGCGGCGGATCTTGTCGTTGTCCGGCGACTTCCTCATGGCGTTGCGCACGCCCTGGCTCGACCATTCCCGCTGCGTGCGCGCGCGGGACACGAGGTCGGCCTTCTTCTCCGCGAACTCGTCGTACTTCTCGCGCAGGTGCCGTCGCACGGTCGCCCGCTCCTCCAGGTACGCGTCGTAGCCGCCGCTGTACACGCGGTTCGTACCCTGCGCGAGGTCGAGCTCCAGCACGCGCGTCACACAGCGGGAGAGGAACTCGCGGTCATGGCTGACGAGCACCACTCCACCGCGGAGTCCGCGCACGAACGTCTCCAGACGCTCCAGACCGTCGAGATCGAGGTCGTTGGTGGGCTCATCGAGCAGCACGATGTCGAATCGCGAGAGGAGGAGGGCGGCGAGCCCCACTCTCGCCGCCTGCCCTCCGGACAGGGAGGTCATCAGCGCGTCCCCGGCGGCGTCGCCGAGGTCGAGTCCCAGTTCGGCGAGCACGGCGGGGACGCGCTCCTCGAGGTCCGCGGCTCCGCTCGCGAGCCAGCGGTCGAGCGCCGCCGAGTAGACATCGGCCGGGTCTGCTCCCGGGCGCGCGAGCGAGGGGTCGCCGAGCGCGGCAGCCGCGGCATCCATCTCCGCTGTCGCGGACGCGCACCCCGTGCGGCGCGCGATGTACGCCGACACCGTCTCCCCCGCGATGCGCTCGTGCTCCTGCGGCAGCCAGCCGACGAACGCGTCGGCCGGCGCCAGCGCGATGCTCCCCGCCTGAGGTTCGTCGAGCCCGGCGAGGAGACGGAGGAGGGTGGACTTTCCCGCGCCGTTCGCACCCACCACGCCGACCACGTCGCGGGGAGCGACGGTGAGATCGAGGGAGTCGAAGAGGGTGCGGTGACCGTACCCTCCGGCCAGGTCCTGGGCCACCAGTGTCGCGGTCATCAGACAATCCTGTCATCGACGCAGGTCGGCGGATGACACGGCATCCCGCTCACTCGCGCTGCCGGCTGTGGTCCTTCAGGTCGGGTGCCGATCGCAGGATGTCGGCGATCTCCTCCTCCGGCCTCGGAGCGACGTTCTCGTCGATCTCCAGTTCCGGGACGGTCGGCTCGCCGGGCGCGGGGATATGCCCGTGAGGGGCATGCTCATCGTGGTCGGGCACGGCTGCTCCTTCGGTCGGTGACACGCACAGCGTACGCCGACCGCGTCGCTGCGGCACCGTCGCGACGCGTACGCTGGGGAGTCGACCGCGATCCTCGCGGGGAAGGAACGGCTCTCCGTGAACATCACCCAGCTTCGACGTTTCGTCGCCGTCGCCGAGGAGCTGCACTTCCCCCGCGCCGCAGAGTCCCTCGGCATCCCGCTCGCCGCGCTCTACTCGACGATCGAGAAGCTGGAGGACGAGGTGGGGCACCCTCTCGTCACACGTGGAGGCGAGACGAAGGTCACCGCCGCCGGGCTGCTCCTGCTCGATGAGGCGAGGGAGCGGATCGCCGCGGAGCCGGCTCCCGTCGCGAAGCCTGTCGCCCCGGCCGGCGGCAAGGCCAAGGCCTCCAAGGGCAGGGGCCGCGCACCGGTGGTCAAGGGTCAGCCCAAGCCCTACAAGAAGCGCCAGGGGCGCTAGGAACCACCTCTGCGTCTCCGTTCCCGTGCCCGCTCACTCAGCGAAGGAGTGAGCTGGTTGCGAGTTCATCACGATCAGCAAGACACTCTCACCGCCCTGCGCTGATGGAGCCGATGGAGCCGATGGAGCCGATGGAATCGATACTGTCTACGCATGCGCCGTATCATCGCCCCCATCATGGTCATCGCCGCCGCCACAGCGTCCCTCGTCTCCTGTGCGGCGACCCCGAAGGCTCCTCCGACACCCTCCTCGATCGAGTCGACGACCACCGAACCCTCCCCCAGCACAGACGAGTCACCTCAGCTCGTGGTGGGCATCAACGGCGTCACCTACATCGAAGGCGCGGATACGGCGAGCGCGCAGTACGACGATGCTGCGGCGCTGCTCGCGCTGCTTACCGAAGCGACCGGTGAGTTGCCGACGCCCACCGAGATCGAGGACCCGCCGGGATACGAGATGGACAAAGTGGCCTACGACTGGGAGGGCCTGAAGGTCATCACGGATGCAGGAGGCACAGGGGCCGCCAGCATCAGCGTCAGCGGGCCCGAGGTCGACGGCGTCCCGATCGCGACAGAGGAGGGCCTCTCCGTCGGCTCGTCCCGTGCCGATCTGTCGGCCGCGAACGGCTGGGACCAATGGGATGAGGACGGCGACGGCACGGCAGACTATGTCGGGCTTGGCGGTGTCCCGGTGCCGGGGACGACGTCCCTAGCGCATCCCGGTGAGGTCGGGATCCTCTTCCTGCTGTTCGTGCTGGATGGCGACACCGTGGTGCAGATCATGGCGCCGTCGAACGACTTCAGCGACCTGTGAACCGCGGCAAAGCGACCCGGCAGCCTAACGTCCGACGGGCATCTGCCCGATCGCCGTCGCGAACAACGAGATCCAGACGATGAAGAACGCCAGCTGCAGAAGGGTACCCAGGATGCCGATCACCATCGCCCATCTCGCCAGCCCGCGCCCGCTCTCCGCATTGCCGAGCGTATCGAGCTGATGCCTCGCGAAGAACGACAGGATCAGACCGGCCAGGGGGATGACGAAGGCCGCGATGAACGCGACGAGCGCCAGGGTGTCACCTTGGCGGATGCGGGGATCTGGGTCACGCGATCAGCATAGGGCGAACTCAGTCCCAGTCGAGGTACTCCTCGATGACCACGGCGGTCTCGATCGGGTGGTGCATCGGGAAGAGGTGGTCGCCGCCGATGGTCTTGATGCTCGACCGGTCGGGGATCGTCGAGTGCAGGCGCTCGGCATTGACCGGCGGGTTCGCGTCGTCATCGGTGCCCTGCACGATGAGCACGGGGATCGCCGGCGCGATCTCGACGTCGGCCTCCTCGACGCCGAGCAGGAGGAGGCCGTTCGCGCGGTCGGGGTGCGCCGCGACGAGCGCGCGCGCCACGGTCCCGCCGAAGCCGTGCCCGCCGATCCACGTGTCCTGAAGACCGACATGATCGATGACGGCGAGAGCATCCTCGACCCGCTCCTCGAACGAGGCGCCGGCAGCGTCGGCCCTGTGCCCGATGCGCAGCACATGGAACCCGGCTTCCTCGGCGAGGTAGTGCGCGACGACGCCGAGCACGTCGGCGGCGAGGCCGTGCTCCTGGATCAGCACGAGCTTGACCGGACCGTCTCCCTCATCGACGAAGGGGATCGCACGTCCGTCGGGCTCGAAGATCTGGGTGTCGGTCATCTGCGTCGGTCTCCTTGCACGATCGATGCTTCGTCTGCGGCGCTGCGCCTGGGTGTATGGGCCGTCGCTAGCCTCAAGGACCGAAACGGCCTCTCCAGCGTATCTCCCCACAACCGTGCGACGGACGGGCGCGTCGCCGGAAGCGCCGACGCCCCTGCTGCTCGGCCGGTTCAGATCGCTCTATCTGGACTTACAGCACGCCCCCGTCCGCCTGATCCGGCTGGCACCGGGGGCAACGCTGCGCGGATGCTCCTCCGAAGACGTGGTCGACGATCATCGTGCCGCACACTGGGCATGCCTGCCCGCCGCGCCCATGGACAGACATGGCTTGGATCTTGGCGGGTTTGAGGGCGTCCGGAGGCAGCCCCCGGCGGTCGGCGAGCGCTCCGCGCATGATGTCGACGGTGGCGGCGAACAGCCTCTCTCTGGCCTCGGAGTCCAGCACCGCAGCGTGCACGACCGGAGAGAGACGTGCCCGGTGCAGGATCTCATCGGAGTACGCGTTGCCGATTCCCGCGACGGATGTCTGCTCCTGCAGCAGCGCCTTGATCTGCTTCTTGCGGGTGCCGAGCGCGCGCTCGAAGTCCTCGCGGGAGAACTCTGCCGAGAGAGGATCAGGGCCGAGTGCCGCGATGCCCGCGACGTCCGAAGGGACGTCCACGATCGCAGTTGTGACAGCGAGGAAGTCGCCCGCGTCGACGATCCGCATCACTGCACCGTCATCGAAGGTGACGCTCGCGACCTCCGGAACCGGCTCTTCGACGGAGACATCTCCTGCCGCCTTCCACCGGATCCAGCCGTTGCGTCCGAACCCGATGATCATCCACCCCGCCGAGGTATCGATCCCGAGGTGCTTCCCGAATCGCCGTAGACCGGAGATTCGCGCGCCGATGAGCGACGCAGGCGGGCGTTCGCGGGTCTTGACGATGCGGAACTCGCCGATGTCGATCTCAGCGATGACACGGTCTCGGACTCGCTCATCGAGGAACTCGACGAGCGCCTGCACCTCCGGAGATTCGGGCATGCGTCCATCGTCGCACCGGCATCCGACATACGGCCGCCGCCCATGGACGCTGACGGCGGTCGATCCATCAGGGAGATGGTGTCAGCCCACACAGGATGCGACTCGCCGCGAATGCTCAGTTGTTGAAGCGGAACTCCACGACGTCGCCATCCTGCATGACGTAGTCCTTGCCTTCGAGGCGGGCCTTGCCCTTGGCTCGGGCCTCGATGACCGACCCCGTCTCGACGAGGTCGTCGAACGAGACGATCTCCGCCTTGATGAACCCCTTCTCGAAGTCGGTGTGGATGACTCCGGCGGCCTGCGGGGCCTTCCAGCCCTTGCCGATGGTCCAGGCGCGCGCTTCCTTGGGGCCCGCCGTCAGGTACGTCTGCAGGCCGAGGGTGTCGAAGCCGATGCGGGCGAGCTGGTCGAGACCCGACTCGTCCTGTCCCGTCGAGGCCAGCAGCTCGGCGGCATCCTCGGGGTCGAGGTCGATGAGCTCGGACTCGATCTTCGCGTCCAGGAAGATCGCCTTCGCGGGGGCGACCAGCGCGGCAAGCTCCTCCTTGCGGGCAGCGTCCGTCAGCACGCCCTCGTCGACGTTGAAGACGAAGATGACGGGCTTCGAGGTCAGCAGGCCGAGCTCGCGGATCGGCGCGAGATCGAGGCCGGACACCGAGAGCAGCACGCCGCGCTCGAGGGCCTCCTTCGCCGCCTGCGCGGTCTCGAGCACGATCGGCTCGATCTTCTTGCCGCGGACTTCCTTCTCGTAGCGGGTGATCGCCCTGTCCACGGTCTCGAGGTCGGCGAGCATGAGCTCCGCGTTGATCGTCTCCATGTCGGACGCCGGGTTCACCGCGCCGTCCACGTGCACGACGTCGTCATCGGCGAAGCCGCGGACGACCTGGGCGATCGCGTCGGCCTCGCGGATGTTCGCGAGGAACTTGTTGCCCAGACCCTCGCCCTCGCTCGCGCCCCGGACGATGCCGGCGATGTCGACGAACGACACCGCGGCGGGGAGAATGCGCTCACTGCCGAAGATCTCCGCGAGCTTGTCGAGACGCGAGTCGGGCAGGTTCACCACGCCGACGTTGGGCTCGATCGTCGCGAACGGATAGTTCGCCGCGAGCACGTCGTTCTTGGTGAGAGCGTTGAAGAGGGTGGACTTGCCGACGTTGGGCAGGCCGACGATTCCGATTGTAAGAGCCACGGAAGTCGAGTCTACCGGGGGCGGATGCCGCGAGCCTGCGCCCGGTAGACGCCCTCCCGGATCCGGATCTCCGCTCGAGATCCGGAAGGTTCACGCGCGACGATCCGGATCCCGGTCGATTGGCCGGGTCTCGGAGCGCCCGGTCGGCAGGATCCCGCCGCAGGACTCAGCTCCTGATCGCGCGGAACGCCCGCGTCACGTACGGCAGATCGATCACGGTATCCCCATGGAGTCCCAGCTCGTCGAACAGGGCGTCCATCTCGCCGTGGACACGCGCCTTCTCCTCATCGGATGCCGTGATGATGTAGCTGCGCGACGACGCCATGCTGTGCAGCTGCTCCCGGGTGATGGGCCGCACCCATTCCCAGGTCTCCTCCTCGAGCTCCCCGAACGGCGTCGCGACCGAGGGGCCTCCCTCGGCCATCATGATCTCGGCGTTGCTGCCGTGCATGATCTCGGTGAGACGGCGCACCCAGTCGGCGCGCTCGTCGCGAAGGTTCCAGATCAGCCCCAGCACTCCCCCGGACTTCACGACGCGCCCGACCTCCGCGGAGGCCGTCACGGGGTCGACCCAGTGCCACGCCTGGCCGAGAACGACGGCGTCGAGACCCGCATCCGGCAGCGGCAGCGACTCGGCGGTGCCGACGAAGGTCGGCACGCCGGGCACGGCATCGCGCAGGGCGGAGAGCATCGCAGGATCCGGGTCGATCGCCACGATCTCGGCGTCCGGGGCCGCGGCGAGCACTCGGGTGAGCTTGCCCGTGCCCGCCCCGACGTCGGCGATGCGCGTGGAACCCGCGGGCATCGGCTCGAGCATCCAGGCGACCGCCTCGAACGGATAGTCGGGTCGCCCCGCCTCGTAGTTCCCCGCCTCTGCTCCGAACGACGTCGCCATATCCTCAGCCATATCGCCAGCCTACGGCGAGTCTTCCGGACCCGCTCGGAGGGCGGGGTGAAAGTGGAGAGGTGCCCCTGGACTTCACCGCGATCGACTTCGAGACGGCGAACTCCAGCCCCGCCTCGGCCTGCTCCGTCGGACTCGTCCGCGTTCGCGACGGCCGCGTCGTCGCCACCGCGGGCTGGCTGATCCAACCGCCCGCAGGCCACGACGAGTTCCAGGAGTGGAACGTCAAGATCCACGGCATCCGTCCGCACGACGTGAGGGATGCCGCCACCTGGTCCGAGCAGTTCGACCGCCTGTGCGCGTTCGCCGGCGCCGACGTGCTGGTCGCACACAACGCCGGATTCGATCTGAACGTGCTGCGCCGCGCCTCGGAGGCGACGGGCGAGATCTGCCCGCCGTACCGCTCGCTGTGCAGCCTGCAGGTGGCGCGGAAGACGTACGAGCTCGACTCCTACCGTCTGCCCAAGGCCGCTGCCGCCGCGGGATTCTCGGAGTTCTCGCACCACGATGCGCTGGCCGACGCCCGCGCCTGCGCCGAGATCGTGATCGACTCCGCCCGACGTGCCGAGGCGTCGGACGTGTTCGGTCTCGCCAGGGCTCTGGGCCTCCGCGTCACCGAACCGGTCGCCGCCGCGGAGGAACGCGCCGTCGCCTGACATCCCGCCGATGTCGGTGGTCGAGGGCATCATCGGATCCATGGATCCTCTGACGATCGTCCTCCTCCTCATCGCCCTCGCGGCCGGTGCCGCCCTGGGCTGGTACCTGCGCGCGGGCCGAGGAGCGGCGGAGCTGGCCAGAGCACAGGCCGAGCTCGCCGCCGCGCGCGACGACCGCGACAGACAGTACGACCTGTATCGTGATGCCGTCGAGCATGCCCGTGAGGAGCAGCGGGCCGAGGCGATCCGCGTGCAGCAGCAGAACGCCGTCCTGACGGCGCTCGCTCCCGTGCGCGAGAGCCTCCAGCAGATGCAGCACAAGGTCGCGACGATCGAGCAGGAGCGCCATGCGCAGTTCGGGTCGCTCGCCGAACAGCTGCGTCGCGCACAGGAGTCCGATGAGGCGCTGCGCGCGACGACCGAGTCGCTCGCCGGAGCGCTGAAGTCGACCGCGACCAGGGGCGTGTGGGGTGAGACGCAGCTGCGGCGCGTCGTCGAGGCCGCGGGCCTCACCCGGCACGTCGACTTCGATCTGCAGTCGACCATCTCCTCGGATCGCGGCGTCGGCCGGCCCGACATGGTGATCAGGCTCGCCGGTGGCGCGTCGATCCCCGTCGACGCGAAGGTCCCCCTCGACGCCTATCTTGAGGCATCGGCGCTGCCGGCGGGCGACGCGCACGAGGCGGAGCGGCGCATGCTCATGCAGAAGCACGTGAAAGCGGTGCGCGCACACATCGACGCGCTCACCAAGAAGGCCTACTGGTCTGGCCTCGAGTCGAGCCCCGAGTTCGTGATCTGCTTCCTGCCGAGCGAGTCGCTGCTCTCCGCGGCGATCGACGAGGATCCGACACTGCTCGACTACGCGTTCAGCCGCCGGGTGGCGCTGGCCTCGCCCGTCAACCTCTGGGCGGTGCTCAAGACGGTCGCCTACACCTGGACCCAGCAGGAGGTGTCGACCGAGGCTCGCACTCTGCTCGCCCTCGGCACGCAGCTGTACGACCGCCTCGGCGTGCTGGCCGGCCATGCCGACGACCTCCGCCGCGCCCTGGAGCGCACGGTCGACAGCTACAACCGCTTCGCCGGTTCACTGGAGAACCGCGTGCTCGTGACGGCCCGGCAGTTCCCCGGCGTCGACTCCTCGACGCTCGACGCGTCACCGCAGGTGATCGGGGGCAGCGCGCGCCGATTCACAGCGGCCGAGCTCGTCAGCGATGTGGATGCCGCCGAGCCCGTGCGGGCCGAGCTGGGCGACGTGCGTCAGCGGCTCGAGGGCGACTGAGGCCGTCGAAACGACCAGAGTCCGACCGGAGTCCAGTCCGACCAGAGTCCGCTCCGATGAGCGACCTGATCAGGCGACGATCAGAGACCTGATCAGACGACGCCGGAGACTCAGTCAGGCGACGCCAGAGGCCTGATCAGGCGACGCCGGGGACGCCCGAGAGCAGGAGGATCACCAGTCCGCTGGTGGCGAGGAACGCGCCGATCATCCACCAGGCGCTGACCTCGTGTCCCTCGTCGCGACGCACGCGGAAGAGCACATCGGCACGGCGAGCCGGGTCGACCGCGTGGACCGTGGCGGCGGAGGCGGCTGCTGCTTTGGCTGCCGCGTCGATCTCATCGACGTTCACCCGGAGGATGCGCCCGGTGTTCGTCGTGACGAACTTGGTCGGCGCGGCCTTCGAATCGCTCGTGTGCTGCGTTGCCATCTGCTTCGCCCTCCTGTGTCTGCGGTGCCTGCGGCTCCGTCGACGGTGAGAAACCCAGAGACAATTGTCACACGACGCGCACGGAAACCACGGCTCAGCGCTCCGGGCAGGGGTTCCGTCTCGATAACGATGCCGCGCGCACCTCAGCTCTCACGATGGCGCGCGTCGCCGTCAGCGCAGGATCAGAGCCACTTCGAGACGAGGTGCTCCGAGGCGATCCGCCGCAGGGTGCCCGATGCGCCGCGCAGCACGACGCTCTCGGTGTAGATGTAGCCGCCCTCGCGACGCACACCCGCGACGAGCTGGCCGTCGGTCACGCCCGTCGCCACGAAGATCGTGTTGTCCCCCCGGACGAGGTCGTCGGCCTCATAGACCTTGTCCATGTCGAGACCGGCGTCGATGCCGCGCTGACGCTCGTCGTCATCACGAGGCCACAGGCGGCCCTGGATGTGACCGCCGAGCGCCTTGATCGCGCACGCGGTCACGATGCCCTCGGGGCTGCCGCCGACGCCGACGCACATGTCGGTGCGCGCGCCGTGGCGTGCGGCGTTGATGCCGCCCGCGACATCGCCGTCGCTCATCAGACGGGTGCCGGCTCCGGCATCCCTGATCTCCTGGATGAGCTGCTCGTGGCGCGGACGGTTGAGGACGGAGACGACGATCTCGTCGACCGGCTTGCCCAGCGCGGCCGAGAGACGACGGATGTTCTCGCCGATCGGGAGGCGGATGTCGACGACGCCGACGCCCGCGGGACCGGTGACGAGCTTGTCCATGTAGAAGACGCTGGACGCGTCGAGCATCGTTCCACGGTCGGACACGGCGATCACCGACAGCGCGTTCTGGCGGCCGGCTGCTGTCAGGGAGGTGCCGTCGATCGGGTCGACCGCGATGTCGCAGAGCGGCCCGGTGCCCGTGCCGACGACCTCGCCGTTGAAGAGCATCGGGGCGTTGTCCTTCTCGCCCTCGCCGATGACGACCTGCCCCTGGAAGGCGACGGTGCCGAGGAAGGCGCGCATGGCGTCGACGGCCGCACCGTCGGCGGCCTCCTTCGCGCCACGGCCGATGAACGGCACCGCACGGATCGCGGCCGCCTCGGTCGCGCGCACCAGCTCCATTGCGAGGTTGCGGTCGGGACGAAGAGGGCTCAGATCACCAGTCAGACTCACCATGCGGCAAGAGTAGCCAGAATCGCGGTGGCAATCGCCTCCTTTCGGGCGAAATCGCAGGAAGGAATCGTGATTCTTAACCGTGCGGCAGAGAGTCCCCCTCCGGAGCGTCATCCCGACGGCATCCCCTCCCCTTCCCGGCTAGAGTGACTGCTGTCCCGGCTCACCTATCGCAGGAGTTCTCATGCCCGTCGCCACCCCGGACCAGTACGCAGAAATGCTCGACCGCGCGAAGGCCGGCGGCTTCGCGTACCCCGCATTCAACGTCTCGAGCTCGCAGACGATCAACTCCGTCCTCCAGGGCCTGACCGAGGCCGGCTCCGACGGCATCATCCAGGTCACCACGGGCGGCGCCGACTACTTCGCCGGCCACACGGTCAAGGCCCGCGCCACCGGTGCTCTCGCCTTCGCCCGGTACGCGACCGAGGTCGCCAAGAACTACCCCGTCACCGTCGCGCTGCACACCGACCACTGCCCGAAGGACGCCCTCGCCGGCTTCGTCGAGCCGCTGATCGCCGCTTCCGAAGAAGAGGTGAAGGCCGGCCGCAACCCGATCTTCCAGTCGCACATGTGGGACGGCTCGGCCGTTCCCCTCGCGGAGAACATCGAGATCGCCAAGGACCTCCTCCCCCGCATGAAGGCGATCAACGCCATCCTCGAGGTCGAGATCGGCGTCGTCGGCGGCGAAGAGGACGGCGTGCAGCACGAGGGCTCGAACGAAGCCCTCTACACGACCTTCGCCGACGTCGACCAGGCCGTCCAGGCCCTGGGCCTCGGCGAGCAGGGCCGCTACATCGCCGCCCTCACCTTCGGCAACGTGCACGGCGTGTACAAGCCGGGCGGCGTGAAGCTGCGCCCGGAGCTCCTCGGCGAGATCCAGGCCGAGGTCGCTGCGAAGTACAACACGGCTGCCAAGCCCCTCGACCTCGTCTTCCACGGCGGCTCCGGCTCGACCGACGAGGAGATCGCCCTTGCGGTCGCCAACGGCGTCATCAAGATGAACATCGACACCGACACGCAGTACGCGTACACGCGTGCGATCGCCGACTACATGTTCAAGAACTACGACGGCGTCCTGAAGGTCGACGGCGAGGTCGGGAACAAGAAGTTGTACGACCCGCGCGCTTGGGGCAAGATCGCGGAGACCGCGATGGCCGCCCGTGTCGTCGAGTCGACCCGCCAGCTCGGCTCCTACGGACAGTCGAAGAGCTGACAGACGAGAATCGTCACGGAATGCCCCGGCCGGGAACGGCCGGGGCATTCTCCGTCTGAGCGGGGTTCTTCCCGGACAGCCGCGAGCCCCGCCGTCGGCGGCGCCGCGCACGGGTTGCGGGTCACGGACCCCGGTAGATGTCCAGGATGCTCGGGGCGTGATCGGGGCGGTGGACCACGACGATCTCGTCGCCGGCCTCGATCCTGCCGTTCTTCACCACGCGGAGGTAGGGACCGAGACGACGCGCATCCGAGAAGCGCTTCACCCAGCCGCGTTCCGCATCGCCGCCGACGCGACGGGCGAACGTCTGGCACGGCGTGCGCGGCATGGTGACCTCGACGATCACGGTCGAGCCGATCCGCCACTGCTCGCCCACCAGGGCCGCGTTCACATCGATGCCCTCGACCCGCAGGTTCTCCCCGAACCACCCAGGAGGAGTGTCGCGTCCGAGCTCGGCCGCCCAGTAGGCGGCATCCTCCTCGGAGTACGCGTACAGCGCCTTGTCCGGTCCGCCGTGATGTCTGCGATCGGCCTGCACGTCGGCGTAGACGCCGTAGGAGCCGACCTTCACCGGCCCCTCGACCGCCCTCTTGTCGATCGCGGTGATCCCGACGGTGCCGGCATCCGGCAGCAGCTGATGGACAGCGCAGACGGCGACGAGACGGCTCATCGCGTCGTCATGCTCTCGAGGTACGCGATGAACGCCGGGTCTCCCATCAGAGGGATCGCCGCGAAGATCGAAGTCACCAGCAGCGTCACCGCGGCGCCGACGAGCGGCACCCACCAGGTGAGCTTGCCCTGGCGCAGCCTCCGCAGCGAGATCACGGCGGTGAGGCACCATCCGATGACGAGCACGATCGCGGCGACCGTGCCCCAGATCCTGCCCTGGTCGTAGTTCGTGAACTCCCCGTCGATCCCCATCACCTTCATGACCTCGGTCATGACCCTGCCGAAGTCGAGGTACGACAGGCCAGCGGTGATGACGTTGACGAGGCCGTAGGCGAGCAGCACGACGGTCGCGAACCGGTCGACGGGGCGACGGGGCGCTTCTGCGGGCGCGGCCTCGGAGGCGACAGGAGCGACGGACTCGACCTCGCTCAGCGGCGGGAGGCCGGCGGCTCTGCGCTGTTCTTCCGGAGTCGCGAGTTCGCCGTACTGTGGCCGCTGATCGATCATCACGCCATGCTAACCGCCCTGGCCTGGAGCGGCATCCAGGCGGAGACGAGCGCTGCTCCCCTGGCGCCGTGCCGCGAGAAAAGCCCCGAACATGATGGCGGCCCCGGCGGAGTGGGGACTCCTCGGGGCCGCGGACTCAGAGCACTGGGGACGCTCTTCATCCAAGTGGGCTGCAGAACGCTGGGGACGTTCCACCTCCTGTAGCGTCGTTGCACTGACGACTACAACTCTGATCATAGGAAAGCGCATGCCATTGCGCTAGATGCAGTTCTTCAAATAGTGAACCGACGGTCAGATACTGAACTCCGCGCCCGGGCCGCCACCGTCCAGAGCATCCGCTCCGAGCTGGAGCGAGAGCCGTCTCGCGGCGCGCCGCAGCGAGGTCACCAGCGTCATGTCGACGACCGCGAGCTCCGCAGGCAGCGAGATCGCCAGGGATGCCGTGACGTTCGGCGCGATGACCGGGACGGCGACGCAGGTGGCGCCGATCGCATACTCCTCGCGGTCGACCGCGAACCCGGGTGAGTGCTCCAGCTGGGCGAGGAGCGTCGCGCGGTCGCTGATGGTGCGCGGCGTGAGCTCCTCCAGTCGGTGCCTGGCGAGGTAGTCTGCACGCTGCTCCTCCGACAGATCGGCCAGGATCTGCTTGCCCAGCGCCGTCGCGTGCGCGCTCGACTGCAGCCCGACCCACAGCTCGACCCGGGGGTTCTGCACCGCATCGACGATGTCGACGAGGTGCATCTCCCCGTCGGCGTAGCGGGAGAGGTACGCCGTCGCACCGACCTCCTCGGTCACGTCTCGCAGCGCCGCGCGGACCCTGGCGAGGAACACGCCCCTGGCGTCGAGCTCCGTCTGGAAGGCGGGGAACCGACTCCCCAGCACGAGCCCGTCGGGCTCGCTGGACAGATAGCCCTCGTGTACCAGGGTGCGGACCAGGTTGTACGTGGTACCCGGCGTGAGGCCGGTGATGGCGGCGAGCATCTTCGCCGGGAGAGGACGGGGCGAGTTCGCGACGATGTCGACGAGGCGAAGGGCGCGCTGCACCGAGCCGATGAGGGTGGGTTCCGCTTCCGCGGCGCTCACTCCTATGCGCCCCCGGAGGCCCGCCCGCCGAGGGCGCGCGCGTCGCGCTGCCCCGTGGCGTCCTGCCTCAGCTCCTTGGGAAGCGAGAACATGAGGTCCTCCTCAGCCGTGCGCACCTCTTCGACGTCGTGGTAGCCGGCGCCGTCGAGAGCATCCAGCACCTCGCGCACGAGCACCTCGGGAACGGATGCTCCGCTGGTCACGCCGACCGTGGCGACGCCGTCGAGCCACTCCTGCTTGACCTCCTCCGCGTAGTCCACGCGGTAGGCGGCCTTGGCGCCGTACTCGAGCGCGACCTCGACGAGACGCACCGAGTTCGACGAGTTCGAGGAGCCGACGACGATCACGAGGTCGGCGTTCGCCGCGACCTTCTTGATCGCGACCTGACGGTTCTGGGTGGCGTAGCAGATGTCGTCGGACGGCGGGTTGTGCAGCTCGGGGAAGCGCAGACGGAGTCGGTTCACCGTCTCCATCGTCTCGTCGACGGAGAGCGTGGTCTGCGACAGCCAGACGACCTTCGACGGATCCTTGACCTGGACGGTGTCGGCTTCCTCCGGGGAGTTCACGACCGTGACGTGCTCGGGGGCTTCACCCGCCGTGCCCTCGACCTCTTCGTGTCCCTCGTGCCCGATGAGCAGGATCTCGAAGTCGTCCCGTGCGAAGCGCACGGCCTCGCGGTGCACCTTGGTCACCAGGGGGCAGGTCGCGTCGATCGCGTGGAGTCCTCGATCCGACGCCGCGTTCACCACTGCCGGCGAGACGCCGTGCGCGCTGAAGACGACATGGGCGCCCTCAGGCACCTCATCGACCTCTTCGACGAAGATCGCCCCCTTGGCCTCCAGCTCGGTGACGACGTGGATGTTGTGGACGATCTGCTTGCGCACGTAGACCGGCGCCCCGTAGCGCTCCAGCGCCTTCTCCACCGCCACCACCGCACGGTCGACGCCGGCGCAGTAGCCGCGGGGAGCGGCGAGCAGAACCCGCTTCTGTCCCTGGACCGGGTTATCCTGAAGCCGCCCGGCCGCCGCACGCACTCGTGGGATACGCGGGGCAGGCAGATGCACGGCAGTCGAAGTCACTCTGGAATTCTACCGCCGCAAAGCTGGACAGAGCCGGGTAGGACGGGAGCACATGACGGTCTTCGAAGCCGAGACGGCGCCGGGCGAGGCGCCGCCCGCCGATGCTGTCGCGCCGCGCGATTCGACGGCGGATGCTCCGACCTCGGTCGCACGGCTGAATGCGACCATCCGCGACTTCGTCGCCAAGTGGAACACGGTCTGGGTCGAAGGCGAGATCACCTCCTGGAACGTGCGTGCAGGCAACGTGTTCGCCCGCCTCAAGGACACGCGCTCGGATGCCCAGATCTCGATCAGGATCTGGTCGAGCGTGCGCGCGCGCATCCCGAACGACCTCGGCGTCGGCGATCACGTCATCGCCGCGGTGAAGTCCGACTACTTCGTCAAGAGCGGCGACTTCAGCTTCGCCGTCTCGGCCATGAAGCACGTCGGCCTCGGCGATCAGCTCGAGCGCCTGGAGAAGCTGCGCGCGCAGCTGCGTCAGGAGGGTCTGTTCGACCCCGCGCGGAAGAAGCGGCTCCCCTTCCTCCCGCACGTGATCGGACTCATCACCGGCGAGCGCTCCGATGCCGAGAAAGACGTGCATCGCAACGCCGAGCTGCGGTGGCCGCAGGTGCGGTTCCGCACCGAGTACGCCGCCGTGCAGGGTGACCGCTGCGTACCCGACACTCTCGCCGCACTCGCCCGGCTGGATGCCGACCCCGAGGTCGACGTCATCATCATCGCCCGCGGGGGCGGCGATCCGCAGACCCTGCTCGGCTTCAGCGACGAGCGCCTCGTGCGCGCCGTGGCCGCTGCGTCCACTCCGATCGTGAGCGCGATCGGTCACGAGAACGACCACCCCCTGCTCGACGACGTCGCCGACCTGCGAGCCTCCACTCCGACGGACGCGGCGAAGCGCGTGGTGCCCGATGTGGGAGAGCAGCGCGCGCTCATCGCGCAGCTGCGTTCGCGCGCGACGACCCGGCTCACGCAGCGCGTCGGCCATGACATCGCGCAGCTGCAGCAGCTGCGCTCGCGCCCGGCGCTGCGCTCCCCCGATCCGATCATCGACAACCGCGCTCAGGAGCTGTGGCTGCTGCAGTCCAGGGGACGCGACACGATCTCCCGCCAGCTCGACGCCGCAGCGCGGAAGACCAGCGAGCTGCGTGCCTCCCTGCGTGCACTCTCGCCCGCGGCGACGTTGGCCCGCGGCTACGCGATCGCCCACCTCGACGGCGGTGTGATCCTGCGCGACGCCGCCGACGCCCCCGCCGGCACTCCGCTGACGATCACCGTCGACCGGGGATCGGTCGCCGCGGTGTCCGACGGCGAGATCTCCGAAGCGCCCTGACGATGACCGGGCCCGAGGGGAGTGTCCCCGGGCACCGCGTAGGATGGTGGGGTGAGCGCGCAGAACGACACCCCGGTTGAGACGCTGTCGTTCGAGGCCGCACGCGACGAGCTCGTGAGGGTCGTCTCCGAACTCGAGCAGGGCGCACCGACCCTCGAGCAGTCGCTGGCCCTGTGGGAGCGCGGCGAAGCTCTCGCCGCCCGCTGCGAGGAGTGGCTGCTGGGCGCGAAGCGCCGCCTGGACGCCGCCCGTGCCACGGGATCCGAAGAGGACGAATCGTGAACAAGCCCGCCCCCATCGTCGCCGAGCTCGGACGCCCGGAGACTCCCGAGGAGACCGCGGCGCGCAAGGCCGAGTCCAGCAGGGCCTACCGCTCCAGCCAGAACGTGCGCAGCCTGGTCGCCGCCCTCATCGTGACGCTGGCGGTCGTCGCCGTCATCGTCTTCGCGGTACCGCGGGGCGAGCCGGCATCCGCCCCCAAGGTCGACATCGCCGGTATCGCCGCCGATGTCGAATCCACCATGAAGCGCCCCGTCATCCTCCCCGATACCGGCACCTTCTGGCGCGTCAACGCGGCGGAGCTGACCAGCGGATCCACGGTCGTGTGGGACGTCACTCTCGCTCCGAAGGGCGACAAGGAGCGCGGATACATCAAGATCGCGCAGGCCTTCGACGCCGAATCCAGCTGGGCCCCGCAGCGTCTGAACGGCACGGCTCCCACAGACACCACCACGATCGGCGGTGTCGAGTGGGATGTCTACCGGGTCGGCGACGCCGGTGCGAAGCAGAACATCACCTACGCGATCGGCACCCAGGCCGGATCCGACTACGTGCTCCTGTACGGGTCGCGTTCGGCCGATTCGACGGCCGAGCTCGCCGAATCCCTCATCCCGCAGATCCACGCCCTCTCGGAGGCCTCATGACCACGGCTCTCACCCCCGCCGCCGCCTGGAAGCAGATGCAGGAGGGCAACCAGCGCTTCGTCGCCGACGAGCCCCGCCATCCCAACCAGGACGTCGCTCGGAGGAAGGACCTGGCCGCAGCGCAGAACCCGGTGGCTACCCTCTTCGGATGCTCGGACTCGCGCCTTGCGGCCGAGATCATCTTCGACCTCGGCCTCGGCGACCTGTTCGTCGTGCGCAATGCGGGCCAGGTCATCGGCGAGTCGATCGTCGCGAGCCTGGAGTATGCGGTGGCCGTGCTGAACGTGCCGCTGATCGTGGTCCTCGCGCACGACTCCTGCGGTGCGGTGCGGGCGGCGATCGACGGCACCGCCATCGACGCCGCTCCCCTGCCTCCGCACATCTGGAAGCTCATCGCCCCGATCGTCCCCGCAGCCCGCAAGGTGCTCGTCGAGAACGGCGGCACCACGGTCGCCGACATCGACTCGGAGCTGGTCGGCCGGGAGCACCTGCGCAACACCGTCAGCGACCTGCTGCAGTCGTCGGAGCTCATCTCCAACGCCGTCGCAGAGGGTCGCCTGGGCATCGTCGGCGCCAACTACCGACTGGCCGAGGGCACCGCCGTCCCGGTCATCACCGTCGGCATCGACGCCACAGACCCCCGATAGAAGCACCAGACACACATCCAGGGGAACGACCCCGAAACCAAGGAGGGTTCGGAATGACCGACACCGAGTACCGCATCGAGCACGACACCATGGGCGAGGTGCGGGTGCCCGTGAACGCGCTCTACGGTGCGCAGACCCAGCGAGCCGTGGAGAACTTCCCGATCTCGGGCAAGGGCCTGGAGTCGACGCAGATCGCCGCCCTCGCGCGCATCAAGAAGGCCGCAGCGCTCGCCAACAAGGAGCTCGGCACGCTCGACGGCGCCATCGCCGACGCGATCGCCCAGGCCGCGGACCAGGTCGCCGCCGGCATCCACGACGGCGAGTTCCCGGTCGACACCTACCAGACCGGCTCCGGCACGTCGTCGAACATGAACATGAACGAGGTGCTCGCGACCCTCGCGACGCGCATCCTCGGCGCGACCGTGCACCCCAACGACCACGTGAACGCGTCGCAGTCTTCGAACGACGTGTTCCCGACGTCCGTGCACATCGCCGTCACCCAGGCGCTCATCGACACGCTCATCCCCGCGCTCGACCACCTCGCCGTGGCTCTCGAGGCCAAGGCCGAGCTGTGGAAGGACGCCGTCAAGTCCGGCCGCACGCACCTCATGGACGCCACGCCCGTGACGCTCGGCCAGGAGTTCGGCGGCTACGCGCGTCAGATCCGCCTCGGCATCGAGCGCGTGCAGTCTGCTCTCCCCCGCGTCGCGGAGGTCCCGCTCGGCGGCACCGCTGTCGGCACCGGCATCAACACGCCGCTCGGATTCCCGCAGAAGGTCATCGCGCTGCTCGCGGCCGAGACCGAGCTGCCCATCACCGAGGCGAAGGACCACTTCGAGGCGCAGGCCAACCGCGACGGCCTCGTCGAGGCATCCGGCGCCCTGCGCACCATCGCGGTCTCGCTGACCAAGATCAACAACGACCTGCGCTGGATGGGCTCCGGCCCCAACACCGGTCTGGGCGAGCTGCACATCCCCGACCTGCAGCCCGGCTCCTCGATCATGCCCGGCAAGGTCAACCCGGTCGTCCCGGAGGCCGTGCTCATGGTGTGCGCCAGGGTCATCGGCAACGACGCGACCGTGGCCTGGGCCGGCGCCTCCGGCTCGTTCGAGCTGAACGTCGCGATCCCGGTCATGGGCACGGCGCTGCTCGAGTCGATCCGCCTCCTCTCGAACGCCTCGCGCGTGCTCGCCGACAAGACCGTCGACGGCCTGCAGGCGAACCTGGAGCGCGCAGCGGCGTTCGCCGGCATGAGCCCGTCGATCGTGACGCCGCTCAACAAGCTCATCGGCTACGAGGCCGCGGCGAAGATCGCGAAGCACTCGGTCGCCAAGGGCATCACGGTGCGCGACGCCGTGATCGACCTCGGCTACGTCGAGCGCGGAGAGCTGACCCTCGAGCAGCTCGACGAGAAGCTCGATCTGCTGAGCATGACGCACGCCGGCTGAGCCGGTCGTCACAAGACGGATGCCGCGGGGACCTGGTCCCCGCGGCATCCGTCTTTCTGCGTCTGTCAGCTGAGCTCGCTGCCCTCCAGCAACTCGGTCACGAGTGCGGCGATCGCCGAGCGCTCGGAGCGCGTCAGGGTGACGTGGGCGAACAGGTCGTGCCCCTTGAGTGTCTCGATGACGCTGGCGATGCCGTCGTGACGGCCCACGCGCAGGTTGTCTCGCTGTCCGACGTCGTGGGTCAGGATGACCCGCGAGTTCTGACCCATGCGGCTCAGGACGGTCAGCAGCACGTTGCGCTCCAGGGACTGCGCCTCGTCGACGATCACGAACGCGTCGTGCAGCGAGCGCCCGCGGATGTGCGTCAGCGGGAGCACCTCGAGGATGCCGCGCTCGACGACCTCCTCCATGACGTTGCCCGAGACGACCGAGCCGAGGGTGTCGAACACCGCCTGGCCCCACGGTCCCATCTTCTCGTCGCGGTCGCCGGGGAGGTACCCCAGGTCCTGCCCGCCGACGGCGAACAGCGGCCGGAACACGATGATCTTCTTCTGCTGCTGGCGCTCCAGCACGGCCTCCAGCCCGGCGCAGAGCGCCAGGGCCGACTTGCCGGTGCCCGCACGTCCGCCGAGGGAGACGATGCCGATGTCGGGGTCGAGCAGGAGGTCGATCGCGATGCGCTGCTCGGCGGAGCGGCCGTGCATGCCGAAGATGTCCCGATCGCCGCGGACGAGCCGGTACTCCCCGTCGCGGGTGACCCGTCCGAGCGCGGATCCCCGCTCCGAGTGGATGATGAGTCCGGTGTTGACCGGCAGCCCCCTGGCGTCCTCGCTGAGGCCGACCTCGCTCTCGTAGAGGTCGCTGATCTCGTCTCCGGAGAGGTCGAGGGTCGTGATTCCCGTCCATCCGGAATCGACGGCCTGCTCGGCGAGGTACTCCTCGGCGCGCAGGCCGAGCGATGCCGCCTTCACGCGCATCGGGAGGTCCTTCGACACGATGGTGACGTCCTGCCCGTCTGCGGCGAGGTGCATGGCCACGGAGAGGATGCGGGTGTCGTTGTCGCTCAGCCGGATCCCGGCGGGGAGCACCGATGAGTCGGTGTTGGCGAGCTCGACGCGGAGCGTGCCGCCGTCGCCCACCTCGACCGGGAAGTCGAGTCGTCCGTGCTCGACCCGCAGATCATCGAGGTGGCGCAGCGCCTGACGGGCGAAGTAGCCGATCTCGGGGTCGTGGCGCTTGCCTTCCAGTTCGCTGATCACGACCACCGGGAGAACGACGGAGTGTTCGGCGAAGCGGAAGAACGCCTGCGGATCGCTCAGCAGCACGGACGTGTCGAGCACGTAGGTGCGGAGGTCCTGATCAGGGCCCTGCGGCGACGCCCCTCGCGTCGTCTTGCGGGTGGACTGCTGCTGCGCGGTGCCTGTGGGCTGCTGCGCTGTACGTGAGGTCACGACCACTCCCGACCCGGGGATTCCCGGCTTTGCGAACGAGTCGACCAGGGGGTCACGAGTCGAGAACCTGAGGCCGACCCGACCGGGCGCCTTGCCCGATGCCTAGAAGGTACGACCAGGCGCGGACATTTCCGCGCGACGACACGCCATCGATTCGTTACGCGCTGATGAACGTCTCGTTGCCGAAGGATGCCAGGGTGTCGTCGAGGAGCTGCAGGGTCGCGTCGTCCGTCCCGGCGTGCGGGGCCAGACGCACCGATGCGCCGCGGGCGGTGACGACGAGCCCGGCGTTCGCGAACGCCGCCGCGAGCCGCGCGGGTTCCTCGGGCGCCAGCGTCACGATCCCCGCGCGGGCGGTGCGCTCACGGGGAGAGCTCACCGCGATGCCGTGCCGGTCGGCGATCTCCAGGACCGCATCGACCCGCTCCGCGAGGCGCTCCTCGATCGACGCGACGCCGGCGTCGCGCACATCGCGGACGCCGATCGCCAGCCGCCCGGCCGCCAGCGTGTCCGGGCGGCTGACCGTGTACGCCTGCCCCGACGCCGCCGGCGCAGGCAGCTCGTCGATGACGAGTCCGGATGCCGTGGTGCCGGTGATCCCGCTGAGGACGGGCACGATGCGCTCCCGCGCCCGCGCGGAGAACCACGCGAAGCCGGTGCCGCGTCCCGCCCTGAGCCACTTGTATCCGTGGCCGACGACGACGTCGGCCGCGGCGTAGTCGGCCTCCACGAGACCGAAGGACTGCACGGCGTCGAGGATCAGCAGACGGTCGGGGCCGATCAGCTCGCGCAGGGCGGCGATGTCGACCCGGTAGCCCGTGCGGAAGTCGACGTGACTCACCGCGACCGCCGACACCCCGTCGTCGAGCGCTCCGGCGACGGCATCCGGCGTCACGCGCCCGTCCTCCGGGGAGATCCATCGCGGCACGAGGGCGCCGTGAGAAGCCTGGGCTGCGCGCTCCAGAGTGAGACTGACGCTCGGGAACTCCCCTGTCGCGGCGACCACAGCGCCCGAGAGTCCGTACAGCGCCTGCATGAGACCGTGCGTCGACGAGCCCTGCAGGGTCACGTCGGCGGCGTCTGCGCCGAGGAGCTCGGCGACGAGCTCCTGTGCCTGCCCGAGGCGCTCCTCCACCAGCGCGAGCGACGACGGACGTCCGCTGCCGAGCAGATCGGCGTCGGCGAAGACCTCCTCGCGAACCGAGGGCGACAGCGGCCCGAAGGCCGCCCAGTTCAGATAGCCGGGTTCGGCGTCGAAGGTCGCGAGGTAGTCGTCGAAAGTGCTCACCGCGTCATTCTGGCACGCCGGCTCAGCGGCCGAAGCGGCGGTCGCGGTCGGCGTAGTCGCGGATCGCGCGGAGGAAGTCGACCTGGCGCAGGTCAGGGCCGAGAGCCTCCACGAAGTAGAACTCGCTGTGCGCGCTCTGCCAGAGGAGGAAGTCGCTCAGCCGCTGCTCACCGCTCGTGCGGATCACGAGGTCGGGGTCGGGCTGGCCGCCCGTGTACAGGTGCTCGCCGATCATCTCGGGGGTGAGATGGGCCGCGAGGTCCTCCATCGTCCCGCCGGAGGCCTCGTGCTTCACCAGGATGCTGCGCACGGCGTCGACGATCTCGTTGCGTCCGCCGTAGCCGACCGCGAGGTTCACATGGAGTCCGGTGTGATCGCGCGTGCGTTCCTCGGCATCCGCCAGCACCCGCGCGAGCTCCTTCGGGAGGATGTCGGAGCGCCCGACGTGCTTGACCCGCCAATTGCCCTCGCGGGAGAGCGCCTCGGCGAGCTCCGCGATGATCTCGATCAGGTCGGCGAGCTCCGCGGAGTCGCGCTTGCGGAGGTTGTCGCTCGAGAGGAGGTACAGCGAGACCACCCGGATGCCGAGCTCATCGCACCAGCCGAGGAACTCCCGCATCTTGGCGGCGCCGGCGCGGTGGCCCTCCGCCGGCGTCGTGTAGCCCAGCTGTCTCGCCCACCGACGGTTGCCGTCGATCATCATGGCGACGTGGTGCGGCATGGACGCGCGGTTCAGGTGGCGGCGCAGTCGGCTGGTGTAGAGCCGGTACAGCGGACCTCGCCCCTGACTCTCCCGTGACATCACTCCCCTACGCTACCGCGCCGGAGGGCCCTGAGCCGGAGCGGAAGCTGTGGATATGTACGCCGCACGGCATGCGGCCCGGCCTAGAGTGAGCACGTGAGCACACCCGAGCCCTCGCTTCCCGACGTCCCGCAGCTGCCGCTCCTCGACGCGGCGGCGAAGGACGCCGCGGTCGAGATCAAGCCGACCTGGCGCGGCTGGATCCACGCCGGCATCTTCCCGATCGCGATCGTCGCGGGCATCGTCCTCATCGCGCTCACGGTCGGAACTCCCGGCAAGTGGGCATCCGCGGTGTTCATGGCGACCTCGCTGCTGCTGTTCGGCAACTCGGCGCTGTACCACCGCTTCAACTGGCGCCCCGCCGTCAAGGTCATCCTCAAGCGCATCGATCACGTGAACATCGTGCTGCTGATCTCCGGAACCTACACTCCGCTCGCCGTGCTCGCACTCCCCCCGGAGAAGGGCACGCTGCTGCTCGTGTTCGTGTGGAGCGGCGCACTGCTCGTCATCCTGTTCCGGGTGTTCTGGCTCAACGCCCCCCGCTGGCTCTATGTGGCTCTCTACCTGGCGCTGGGCTGGGCCGCGGTGATGTACATGGGCGATCTGTTCCGCGCGAATGTCGCGATGGTGGTGCTGGTGATCGTCGGTGGACTGCTCTACACGGTCGGCGCGGTCATCTACGCGATGAAGAAGCCCAACCCGTGGCCGGGTCGCTTCGGCTTCCACGAGATCTTCCACGTGTGCACGGTGCTCGCGTTCCTGTGTCACTGGGCGGCGTGCCTGCTCATCGCGCTTGCTCCGCTGAGCCCCTCGCTGGGCATCCCGGGCTGATCGCCCGGAGGGGCCGCCCTCAGCGCCTCAGCGCCTCAGCGGATCGTCATCGCCCTCGTCGACGATCGGGAGGTCGGCGTCGGTCTCGGTGGCTCTGTCGGCCGCGAGCGCGGCCTCTTCGGCATCCAGCTCCTCCCTGACCTCCTCGCGGTACCGCACGCGCCGGATGCGGCGGTTCATGTCGAGGATGAGCAGGATCACCGCGATGAGGATGATCACGACCGCGGCGAAGCCGACGAAACCGGGGGTGACCAACTCCGGCTTCACCGTCATCGTGGGCGTCGGCATCGGGGTGTCGGTCAGAGCGAGCATGTGTCGGCCTTTCATGCGCAGGTCGCATAACCTGGAACCACCAGCCTAACGACCGGAAGACCCCACCCGTGACGACCGCACAAGAGCTCGACGAACGCTATGGCCGCACCCGCAGGAAGCGGATGCCGTGGATCATCGCGATCGTCGTCGCCGTCGTCGCGATCGGCGCGTTCGGATGGATGACCGCTGTGCGCGAGATGCAGTCGGTGGATGCCGACGATCTCGGCTTCGACCTCGTCGACCAGCACAGCGTGAATGTGCGGTTCCAGCTCACCGGAGTGCAGGGGAAGGCCGTCACGTGCATCGTCGAAGCACTCGACGAGGAGTTCGGCGTCGTGGGCTGGAAGGTCGTGGAGATCCCCGCAGGGGATGACCATTCCCAGGCGCTGTCCGCCACGGTGCCGACCGTGTCGAAGGCCACCACAGGTTTGGTGAACACCTGCTGGGTCGCCTAGACTCGACGCAGACAGACGACGCCCTGGCACCGTGCCGGGGCGTCTTGGCATATCCCCCGCAGGTGCGGCCGGGATACCGAACGAAGGAGCTTCGTCATGTCTACCGATGCTCAGGTTCCCTTCCTCACGCAGGAAGCATACGACCGGCTCGTCGCTGAGCTGGAGCACCTGTCCACCACCGGCCGCGACGAGATCGCCAAGCGCATCGAGGCCGCACGCGAAGAGGGCGACCTCAAGGAGAACGGCGGATACCACGCCGCCAAGGACGAGCAGGGCAAGCAGGAGGCGCGCATCCGCACGCTGGAGAGCCTCCTCAAGACCGCGAAGGTCGGCGAGGCTCCCGCGAGCCGCGGCATCGTCGAGCCGGGCACCGTCGTCACCGCGATCGTCGCCGGCGGCGAAGAGGTCTTCCTCCTCGGCAGCCGCGAGATCGCGGTGGGCAGCGACCTCGACGTGTACAGCGAGGCGAGCCCCCTCGGACAGGCGATCCTCGGCCTCAAGGTCGGCGAGAAGTCGTCGTACGAGGCTCCGAACGGCCGCTCGATCTCGGTCGAGATCGTGGACGTCGAGACCTACACGGGCTGATCGCGTCCCGCATCACACGAAGAAGCCCCGTCCTCACGGACGGGGCTTCTTCGTGTGATGCGCTCAGTCGGGGACGACGATGGGCTCGAAGCCCGCACGGCGCAGCGTGTCGAGCGTGTGCTCGGAGTGCTCCGCGCCACGCGTCTCGACGCTGAGTTCGAGGAACACCTCGCTGATCTGCAGGCCGTGCCCGTGCCGGGTGTGCATCGCCTCGATGACGTTGGCTCCGGCCTCGGCGATGAGCTCCGACACGCGGGCGAGCTGACCGGGCCGGTCGGGCAGAGGAATGCGGATGGTGAGGTACCGACCGGATGCCGCGAGCCCGTGCGACACGACGCGCTGCAGCAGCAGCGGATCGATGTTACCCCCGGAGATCACCGCCATGGTCGTGCCGGTCGCCGTGACCTTGCCGGCGAGGATCGCCGCCACTCCTGCGGCTCCGGCGGGCTCCGCGACGACCTTCGCCTGCTCGAGCAGCACGAGGATCGCACGCGCCAGGTCGTCATCCGTGACCGTGACCACCTCGTCGACGAGGTCCTTGATGATGTCGAACGGGATCGCCCCTGGGCGCGCCACGAGGATGCCGTCGGCGATCGTGGGCCGTGTCTCGATGTCGACGGGGTGTCCGGCCACGAGCGACGGCGGGATCGCGGCCGCGTTCTCGGCCTGGACGCCGATGATGCGGACCGTGCGTCCGAGCTCGGCGGCACGGGCCTTGACCGCTGCGGCGACGCCGGCGATCAGGCCGCCCCCGCCGATGCCGAGGAGGATGGTGTCGACCTCGGGAGCGTCTTCGAGGAGCTCGAGTCCGAGCGTGCCCTGGCCGATCACGATGTCACGGTGGTCGAAGGGGTGGATCAGCACGGCGCCGGTGCGTTCGGCGAACTCGGCCGCGAGACGGAGCGACGTCGCGACCGTCTCCCCCTCCAGCACGACGTCGGCGCCGTAGCCCCTGGTCGCGAGCAACTTGGGGACGGGAACGCCCAGGGGCATGAAGATCGTGGCGGGGATGCCGAGCGACTGCGCGGCCAGAGCGACGCCCTGGGCGTGATTGCCGGCGGATGCCGCCACGACGCCGCGTGCGCGCTCCTCGGGGCTCAGCCGCGACAGCCGGTAGGCGGCCCCGCGGATCTTGAAGGATCCGGTGCGCTGCAGGTTCTCCATCTTCAGCAGCACCGGCGCGCCCAGAATGTCCGACAGCGCACGGGACGGCAGCGTCGGCGTGTGCGAAATCACCTCAGCCAGGCTCTGAGCCGCGTGCTCGAACTCGGTCAGGCTGGGGACTGCGCTCATCGATTGCTCCTTCTCCGCTGCCGCGGGACTGTACTCCAGATAAGGTCCGCATCGGGCTGGGCGCCGGTGCGCCAGGATCCGGTGCTGACGGTGACGGCCGCGACGTTGACGAACGCCGCGAGGGGAACCGCGAACAGCGCCCCGGGGATGCCGCCGATCATCGAGCCGCCGGCGACGACGAGCACGACCGCGAGCGGGTGCACCTTCACCGCGGAGCCCATCATGATCGGCTGCAGGATGTGACCCTCGACCTGCTGGACGAGGAGCACGACTCCGAGCATCGCCAGGGCGATCCACGGTCCGTTGTAGACGAGGGCGAGCAGGACGGCGATCGCGCCCGTGACGACCGCTCCGACGATCGGCACGAACGAGCCGAGGAACACCAGCACGGCGACGGGGATCGCGAGCGGGACGCCGAGCAGCAGCGCGCCGAGCCCGATGCCCACGGCGTCGATGGCGGCGACGAAGAGCTGCGTGCGGGCGTAGTTGACGATCGTCGCCCACCCGTTGCGGGCGGCGCCGTCCGCGGCGGGGCGAGCGGCTCGCGGGAAGAGCCGCAGCGTCCACTTCCAGATGCCCCCGCCGTCGGCGAGCAGGCAGATCAGGATGAACAGGGAGAGCACGGCTCCGGTGACGATGTGCGCGGCCGTTGCGCCCACGACGAGCGCGCCGTTCCAGAGGAGCTTCGCCTGCTCGTTGATGAACGTGCGACCCGCGTCGAGGTAGTCCTGGATCTGCTTCTCGCTGAGGTGCAGGGGCCCGTTCAGCAGGAACTGGCGGAACTCCTCGATGGCGTCGGTGCTGCGCGCCTGAACGTCGGGCAGCTGGGAGCGCACCTGCCAGACCACGAGAGTCATCAGCACGGCGACGATCGCGAGAGTGCCGGCGATCGCGATTGCGACCGCCGCCCAGCGGGGGAACCTGTGCCGCAGCATCCACTCGAACGCCGGCCAGAGCAGGGCGGTGATCAGGATGCCGACCATGAGCGGGATCACCAGGAGCTTCAGCTGGATGACGATCCAGATGAACCCGGCGACCACTGCGGCGATCAGCAGGATGCGCCACGCATAGCCCGCCGTGATGCGCAACCCGATCGGAACGGCCTCGTCGGCCTCTGTGGTGACGGTGCGGTCGGTCGAGACCGGGCGCGGGCGGAAGAGATCCCTCAGCCTCGGACGCTGCTCTTCACTCATCGCCCAAGTCTACGGGGATCACGCGTCGACGAACGCCGGAGCGGCCGGTGTCGGCGCCCGGCGTTACGCTGGCGACGTGACAGATACCCTCAGCGCCGCCCAGGCCAGACGGATCGCTCTCGCCGCGCAGGGCTTCACGCGCTCGCGCCCCGCATCCGTCTCCGCCCGCCACCTGCACACCGTCATGGGGCGGCTCGGCGTGCTGCAGATCGACTCGGTCAACGTGTTCGCACGGTCGCACTACATGCCGCTGTTCTCGCGACTCGGGGCGTACGATCCGGCGCTGCTCGATCGGGTCTTCCTCTCACGCACGACCCACTACGTCGAGTACCTCGCTCACGAGGCGACCTTCATGCCGATCGAGGACTGGCCGCTGTGGCGCTTCCGCCGCGAGTACTTCCGGAAGCGGCTCTCGAACCCCGATTCCTGGGCCGCCGGCAATGCCCGCACGCTCGCGTGGGTTCAGGACGAGCTGCGGGCACGCGGTCCGCTGCGGCCGGCCGACATCAGAGCCGACGCTCCGCGCGAACGCGGCACCTGGTGGGACTGGGACGAGGTGAAGCTCGCCCTCGAGCACCTCTGGCGCACCGGCGACGTCGCCATCAGCGGGCGCAAGGGCTTCGAGCGCACCTACGCGCTGGCCGAGCAGGTCGTGCCAGCGGGCATCCTGTCGCAGGAGATCGCGGTGCCCGACGCGATCCGCGAGCTCACGCGTCGCGCCGCCCGCTCCTCCGGAATCGCGACGGCGTCGGACCTCGCCGACTACTACCGCATCCGTGACCGGTCCGCGATCAGCACCGCGATCGCCGACCTGACGGACGCCGGTGAGCTGGTGCCCGTGCACGTGAAGGGGTGGGAGCGGCAGGGGCGCCCGCTCCCCGCGTGGCGCCACACCGAGGCCGCCCTGCCGCGGAGGGTGGATGCCGCGGCGCTGCTGACGCCGTTCGACCCGGTCGTCTGGTTCCGGGACAGGGCTCTGCGGGCGTTCGACCTCGACTACCGGATCGAGATCTACGTGCCAGCCGAGAAACGACGCTTCGGGTACTACTCCCTGCCCGTGCTCGTCGGCGACAGGATCGTCGCGCGCGTCGATCTCAAAGCCGACCGCGCCGCCTCGACGCTGCAGGTGCAGTCGGCCTGGTGGGAGCCGCAGTCCCGGCCAGCGGAAGACGCGGAGCGCATCGCGGCCGAGCTCGCCCTCGCAGCCGCATGGCAGGGCTTGGAGCACGTGTCGGTGTCGGGCTGGGGAACGGCCGCCGACGCCCTGCACAGGGAGCTCGATGCGAGAGGTGACGCCTCGGTGACGCGCCACGTGCATGCCAGGGAGAGCGCTGCGTGAGCAGACGGGCGGGGTGGATCATCGGCGCCCTCGTCGCGGTCCTGGTGATCGCGGCCGCGGCGTGGATCTGGCTGGCGGCGAGCGCTCCGCCCGCCGCTCGCCCCACCCCGAGCCCCGCGGCGACCACTGCCGCCCCTGCCGCCGAGCGGGCCCAGGCCGCGCTCGACGACCTGCTCACGGCGTGCGCCGACAGCACGGCGAGCGAGCCACCGGAGCACTGCGGCATCCGCATCCCCTGGGGCACCGAGTTCTCCACGGTGAGCGGCATCCGCTATCGCGTCGAGAAGCTGCCCGAGCTGGTGCTGGACGGAGACTCCTTCACGGCGAGCGGCGGAGCGCTCGTCGCTACGGTCAGCGGAACCGGGCAGGACGGTGCCGCGCGCACCGAGACCTATCGCACAGACGACTGGGCGGTGCGCGGCGACGCGAAGGTCACCGACAGCGCGGTCGACCTCTCCGTGTGGTGAGGCGTCGGATGCCGCACGGCACCGCAGTCTGGTGAGCCGTCAGATCCGGCGGGACAACACCGCGCCGTGAGGCGCCAAGGCCCCGTGAAGCACCACAGTCTGGTGAGACGTCAGATCCCAGCGAGGCGTCAGAACTGCACGCGCGGAGGCTCGGAGATCGCTCCGCTGTCGGCCACCTCGAAGAACTCGCGCTCGGTGAAGCCGAGCCCCTTGGCGAAGAGGTTGTTCGGGAACACCTTGATCTTGGTGTTCAGCTCGCGCACCCCGCCGTTGTAGAAGCGTCGCGCGGCCTGGATCTTGTCTTCCGTGTCGACGAGCGACTGCTGCACCTGGAGGAAGTTCTGGCTGGCCTGCAGCTGCGGGTACGCCTCGGCGACCGCGAACAGGCTGCGCAGCGCCTGCTGCAGGTGGCCCTCGGCGATGCCGGCTTCGCCCGGTCCGCCCGCCGACAGCGTCTCCGCACGCGCACGGGTGACGTTCTCGAAGACGGCCTTCTCGTGAGACGCGTAGCCCTTGACGGTCTCGATGAGGTTGGGGATGAGATCCGCGCGTCTCTTGAGCTGCACCGTGATGCCGCTCCAGGCCTCATCGACGCGGACGTTGAGCTGCACCAGCGAGTTGTACGTCGCCCAGAGATAGATTCCGATGAGCAGAACCAGACCGACGATGATCAGTACCGGTACGAGCCATTCCATCAGAGCCCCACCCTTCCTCGTTTTGTCCCCATCCTATCGACGCTCTCTGCGCGTCGACTGGGTACGCCGCGCGGTGGGGTCAGGCGCCGAGCACGCGGTCGAGGTATCGGTTGGCGAAGCGCCGCTCAGGGTCGAGGCGGTCACGCAGGGCCGTGAAGTCGTCGAAACGCGGGTAGCTCTCGCGCAGCTGATCCGCGGTGCGCGTGTGCAGCTTGCCCCAGTGCGGACGCCCTCCGTACTCGACCATGATCTGCTCGACCGCCTCGAAATACGGGGTCGGGTCGGCGCGCCAGTAGCGGTGCACGGCGATGTAGCCGGACGCGCGTCCGTGGGCGGTCGACAGCCAGCGGTCGTCCTCCTGGGCGAAGCGCACCTCGATGGGGAACTCGATTCGCCATCCGCGCTCCCGGATCAGCTCCTGCACGGCACGGAAGGCCGGAACCACGTTCTCGACCGGCAGCGCGTACTCCATCTCGCGGAAGCGCACCGTGCGGCTCTGCGTGAGCACGCGGTGCGAGAGATCGGTGTACGTGCGGTCGCCCGTGAGCTTCACCGCGAGCCTGCTGAACGGCGGCGTGATCGAGGGCACGGCCTGACCGGCCGCGCAGACCACGCGGTACACGCCGTTGGAGAGCAGCGTCTCGTCGATCCACCGCCCGACGGGAGGGAGCGGCTCACGGCGCGTCGACTCGGGGAGCCGCGTCTGCCTCTTGGTGAGGGCGACGTCCGTGTGGGGGAACCAGTAGAACTCGAAGTGATCGGATGACGCGGCGCGCTCGTCGATCGTGGCGAGCACGTCGTCCAGCGGAGCCGGCTCGTCGATCGCGGTCATGACGAACGCGGGCACGCACTGCAGAGTGACCTCGACGAGGATGCCGAGTGCGCCGAGCCCGAGGGCCACGGCGGGGAGCATCTCGGCGTTCTGCTGCTCGTCGATGCGGAGGAACTCTCCGGCGGCGGTGATCATCGTGACGCCGACCACCTGGGTGGCGAGTCCGCCGTATCCGACGCCGGTTCCATGGGTGCCGGTCGAGATGGCTCCGGAGATCGACTGCCGGTCGATGTCCCCCAGGTTCTGCATCGCGAGCCCGTAGGGCGCGAGCAGCGCGGGGATCCGGTGCAGTCTGGTGCCCGCGAGCAGCGTCACCCGACCGGTCGCGGCATCCGCCGACACCAGTCCCTGCAGGTCGTCGAGCTCCAGCAGCACCCCGGGAGCGACGGCGATGCCGGTGAAGCTGTGGCCTGCCCCCACCGCCTTCACCGTCAGTCCCTGCGAGACCGCAGCGGTGACCGCGCGCTGCACACCCTCGGGAGAGCGCGGACGCTCCACTCTGAGGGGCTTCACGGATGCCGAGCGCGCCCAGTTCTGCCAGGTGCCGCCGATTCTCGTCACAGGAACGCCTTTCCCTCGCCCCGGTACGTCGGCAGCTCGTCGATGATCTCGTCGCCGGAGACGAGGTGGTACGCCTCGATGCGCTCCGCGGCTTCTCCGCTCTTGGAGTGGCGGAACCAGACGCGGTCGCCGACGCCGAGAGTCGTCGCCGCTCTCCCCTGCAGCGGTGTCTGCACCTCTCCCGCGGCCTCGCGCGGCATCGTGCGCAGACCCTCCGGCCACACGGGAAGCGGCTGGCGAGACGCCACGGGCGGCCCGGAGGCGATCCATCCGCCGCCCAGCACGGTCGCGATGTCGGCGGTCGGTCTGCGCACCACGTCGAAGGCGAAGGCAGCCGCCGGGGCGGGGCGGAAGGAGCGGTACCCGTCGAACAGGTGCCCGCCGAGCAGACCGCTGCCCGCACTCGCCTCCGTGAGCGACTCGTCGCTGCCCGTGAACTCCAGGGAGCCGGTGCCGCCGCCGTTGAGGAACTCGAGCGGCGCGATGGGAGCGGTCGCGGCGACGATCTCCGCCCTGCGCTCGCGGAGCTCCGATCGGGACCGCGCCTGCACCGCGCGGATGAGCGGAGCATCCGGCCCTGCGGCGTCTCCCTGACCGGCGATCTGAGCGTCGTACATCTGCAGCCCCACCAGCCGGAAGCCCGGACGGGCGACGACCTTGCGAGCGAACGCGGCGACCTCGCCGGCGGTGAACAGTCCGGAGCGGCGCACGCCGATGTGCCCGAGCAGCGGTGAGCGCAGCGAGGCGTCGACGTCGATCGCGACCCTGATCTCCGGACGGTTCCCGGGTCCTGCGACGCTGTCGATGACATCGAGGTGCACCGGGTCATCGATCATGAGGGTGATGCGCGCGGCGGCCTGCTCGTCGGCGAACAGTCGCTGCAGCGCCGCGCGGTCGACGGTCGGATAGCCGATCACGATGTCGTCGTGCGTGTCGGCGAGCCAGAGGGCCTCCGGCAGTGTGAACGCCAGGATCCCGTGGAACCCCGGAAGCGCCAGCACGGCGTCGAGAACCGCGCGCACGCGCACCGACTTGGAGGCGACGCGGATCGGCAGACCACCCGAGCGCACGAGGAGATCGAGCGCGTTGTGGCGCAGTGCCTCTCGGTCGATCACGGCGACGGGCGCCGGCAGATGTCCGGTGGCCGCGGAGAGCCGTGGCCAGTATCGGGCGGGTTCCTCCCACTCGGGCGCGACCGGTGTGGGGCTCAGTTCTTCGGTGAGGTCGAGCACTCCCCCACCCTACGGCTTCTCGGACTCGGATTCACAGAATCGGGAACCCGGTCGCACCCCGGTCGCGCTTGTAGGCTGGCGACGGGCCCCCGTAGCCCAATGGCAGAGGCAGGCGACTTAAAATCGCTTCAGTGTCGGTTCGAGTCCGACCGGGGGTACTCTCGCTCCCTCGCAGCGTCGAGCACGGCAGCATCGGCGAGTGCTGCGGCCTGGGCTCTCGACTCCCGGACCCTGCGGAGGACCAGCACGATGAGCGCCACGGCGATCGCGGCGTACACGACGTAGTCGAGGTATCCGAGGTAGCTCTCGAGCTTCTCGTGCTGCGTGCCGAGGGCGGCTCCGACGCCGATGAGCATCGCATTCCAGAGGCCGCTGCCGACGATCGTGTACACGCTGAAGCGCACCAGCCCCATGCGCGAGGCACCGGCCGGTATCGAGATCAGGCTCCGAACACCGGGGACCATCCGGCCGACCAGGACCGTCCACCCGCCGCTGCGCGCGAACCAGTGCACGCCGCGGTCGAGGTCGGATCTGCTGACCAGTCGCGTCGCCGCGAGGAATCGCACGGCGCGCTCCATCCCGATGGCGCGTCCGAGTCCGTAGAGCAGCAGAGCGCCGATCCACGACGCGAGCGTGCTCCAGAAGATGAGCCAGCCGAGGTGCAGCTCGCCGCTCTGGCTCAGGTATCCCGCGAACGGCAGGATCACCTCGCTCGGGATGGGAGGGATCAGCACCTCCATGAACACCAGCACCCCCACCCCGACGTCTCCGAGGGCGGTGAGGACATCGGCGGCGAAACCGGTCAGTCCGGTGAAACCGTGTTCGGCGGCCGTCGCGACGGCAGCGGCGTGGCTCATCAAGGGCTCGTCTCTGTCAGGGGCTGTGCGGATATCGGAGAAGGCTCGGCTGAGTCATCCGTTCGGGCGTTCATCTGCCGAACAGGTCGCCGATACCCGGGATGCCGAGGTTCCCCAGCTGCTCTCCCCATCCAGAGGCCGTCTCGCCGAGACCGGACACCGTGTCGCCGACCGAGCCTGCGAGGTCCTCCGCGCCGCCCGTGAGCGACTCGACATCGAACCCGCCGGCGAGCGCCTCGACGTCCAGACCGGCGGCGAGCGACTCGAAGTCGACGCCGAAGCCCGCGGCCTGGTCCAGGAGCGGAGCGGCGACGGTGCTGAGCACGGCGCCACCGGCGACCACCCCGAGCACGCCGACCGCGGCGCCTCCCGCGAGCGCTGCGCCCGCGGCGCCCCCACCGCGGACACGCGAGAGGAGCCCGCGCATGCGGCCGGGGTTCATGGCCTCCGCGCGGCCGGCGGCACGCGACAGATCTTCCGACGAGGAAGAGCGCGGACGCTCGCCCGGCGGGAGCTCCTCGCGCATCCGCGCGGCGACGTGCTCGCACTGCTGCGGGGTCAGCCGCGCAAAGGCGTCGCGGTGGATCCTCTCGACCTGCTCGGGGTCGGCCGTGCGGAGAAGGTAGTCGTAGCGGGCGATCGCCGCTCGATCCGACTCGGAGACCGGCGACGCCGAGCTCGCCGGCCCGGAGGTCGTCGGCGCACCGGCCGGCGGGGGCGAGTACCGGTCGGCGGACGCTGGACGCGCCTCCTGGGGTGCGGGCCGATGGGAGGAGGGCTCGGACGACCCCCGCACGACGTCGGCGGCCCGACGCCCCAGGTCGCCCCACTCGGTCGAGCGGGACGCACCGCCGTGTTCACCGCGTGTCGAACCGGTGGTCTTGTCGAGGGCCTCCGTGGCCAGGCCGAGGAGACGGGAGAGCTTTCCCATGGGTGATCCCTTCGTGGAGCGAAGCGGACCGGCGGGGACCACCACGTCGGGACGACGGCAGGGGGGCACCACGGCGGTCCGCCAGGCGGACGCCAAGGTCTCCTCCACCCTCACGGGCCGGCGGGCCGGGACACGATGACATGTCCGTAGTGACGACTGCGCCGCAGACGGGAGTACTCCCCTTGCTCGCCCGAGACTATCCGGCGGAGTTATGCGTCTCCTCCGAGCCACGCGGGAACGCGAAAGGCCCTCCCCGAGCGGGAAGGGCCTCTCGTGCGAGACGAGGCGGACTACTTGGCGGCGACCTTCTCGGCGGCGGGCTTCTTCGCAGCGGCCTTCTTCGCCGGAGCCTTCTCGGCGACCTCGGCCTTGTCTGCAGCGGCCTTGTCGGCTGCGGAGGCCTTGGCGGCGGGCGCCGTCTTCGCGGCTGCCGGAGCGGCTGCATCGGCCGCCGGACGCGGACGAGCGGCGAACTCCTCGAAGACGTAGCGCGGGTTCTGGACCGTCTCGAGGTTCACGAGGTCACGACCCAGCCACAGGTTGTTCCACCAGCCCCAGAGGACCCGCCACTTGCGCTCCCACGTGGGCATCGCGAGACCGTGGTAGCCGCGGTGCGCGACCCACGCCACGAAGCCCTTGAGGGCGAGCTTGCCGGACTGGAAGACGCCGTTGTAGAGACCGAGGCCGGCGACGGCGCCAAGGTTCTTGTGGAAGTACTCCTTCGGGTCCTCTCCGCGCAGCACGGCGACGAGGTTCTTCGCGAGGAGCTTGGCCTGGCGCACGGCGTGCTGGGCGTTCGGCACGCAGAAGCCGCCGACGCCACCACCGGACAGGTCGGGAACGGCCGAGACGTCACCGGCGGCCCAGGCGCCTTCGACGAAGGCCTCCGGGGTTCCGACGCGCAGGTCGGCGCGGGTCTGGATGCGACCGCGCTCCTCGACCGGAAGGTCTCCGCCGCGCACGACGGTCGGGTTGGCCATGACGCCGGCGGTCCAGACGATGACGTCGGTCGGGATGACCTCGCCCGTCGAGAGCTCGACGTTGCCGTCGACCGCGCTCGTGAGCTGCGTGTCGAGGTGCACGTTGGCACCGCGCTTGGCGAGGTCCTTGAGCACCCACTCGCTCGTCTGCAACGAGACCTCGGGCATGATGCGGCCCATCGCCTCGATGAGGTGGAAGTGCGTGTCGTCGAAGCTCAGCTGCGGGTACTTGCCCACCAGGGACGAGGCCAGCGAGCGGAGCTCCGCGAACACTTCGATGCCGGCGAAGCCGCCGCCGACGACGACGACCGTGAGGAGACGGTCGCGCTCGGGCCCTGCGGGCAGCGACGCGGCCTTGTCGAAGTTGGACATCACGCGGTCGCGGATCGCGACGGCCTCTTCGATCGTCTTGAGGCCGATCGCGTTGTCGGCGATGCCGGGGATCGGGAACGTGCGCGACACGGCGCCCGCAGTGACGACGATCTGGTCGTACGCGAACTCGTACGGCTCGCCGAGCGGCGGGGTGATCGTGGCGACCTTGTTGGCGTGGTCGATGTTCGTCACCTTGGCGGTGAGGACGTTCGTGCGCTTCAGGTGACGACGGTGAGCCACGACCGAGTGGCGTGCCTCGATCGAGCCCGCGGCGACCTCGGGGAGGAACGGCTGGTACGTCATGTACGGCAGCGGGTCGACCATGGTCACGTCGGCTTCGCCCTTGCGAAGGTGCTTCTCCAGCTTCCACGCTGTGTAGAAGCCTGCGTAGCCGCCGCCGACGATCAGAATCTTGGGCACAGTGCTGTTCTGAGGCACAGGGGGACAACTCCTCGGAGTCAGGAATGTGGCGTGCGAGCGCGCGCCGATCGGATGCGCCGGGCAGCTGCGGTGACGCCAAGCGCTATCAGGATACCAGGGACTGTGAGCACGACGAGCGGCAGGGTACCGTAGCGCAGTGAATCGGCGCTGGGAAGCAGCGGAGAACCCGGTTCCGTCGGCGAATCCGCCGCCGGAAGAGGCGGCACGGCGACCGGTGTGGAGGTGGGAACCGGGGCGGGCTGGGTCTGCGCGCGGCGGAACAGCTTGACCCATCCGGCGAGGTCGCCCATGGGGTTCTCCGTGACGGAGGGGACGTCGGCGGTGACCGCGCCCTCGGCGTTCAGGAGCCCGTATCCGTAGAGGGGGTCGGGAGCCTTCGTCATGCCGGGAGCGGGAACCGCCGTCTTGATGATGCGGTTGATGACGTTGGCCGCGGACATGTCGGGGTGCGCGGACCGGACGAGCGCGGCGACGCCGGCGACGATCGGAGCGGCGCCGCTGGTGCCGCTCCACGAGGCGAGCGTGCCGTCCGCCGACATGCCGATCAGGCCCTCGCTGGGCGCGGCGACGCCGATCGTGATGCCCTGGGTCGACGCCTCGACGCTCGCCGAGCCGGTCTGGTCGACGCCGCCGACCGTCAGCACCCCCGGGATGGTCGCGGGTGCGCCGATGATGTTGGTGCCGCTCCCCCGGTTGCCCGCGGCGACGACCACCACCACATCGTGCTCGAACGCGTAGAGGAACGCGTCGTCCCAGCTCCGGTCCCAGTCCAGCGTGTTCGTCGTGAACGAGAGGTTGATCACGTCGGCCCCGTTGTCGACCGCCCAGCGCATCGCCTTGGCGACCTGCTCGGTGAACGGGACGGATGCCGATGCGCCGAAGCCGACGGAGATCGAGAGGAGCTTCGCCTCGGGCGCGACGCCGATCATGCCCTTTCCGTCGGGGGCTCCGCGACCTGCGGCGAGGGAGGCGACCCAGGACCCGTGGTTGCCGTCGATCGCGCCGATCGGGGTCCGTCCGTCCGGGGTCCCGCTGCCCGACACGTCGGTGCCGCCCGCGACGGCGCCGTCGAAGATGCCGGGGACCTTGCCGATGCCGGTGTCGATCACCGCGATCGTCGCGCCGGCGCCGCGGGTCGTCTGCCAGGCCTCGCGGATGCGGGCGCCGTCGAGCCAGTACTCGGTCGCCCGTACGGGATCCGAGGGGTCGTCGGGAACGGGCGCGGGCGTCGCCGCCGCTCCGGCGAGCAGGACGGATGCCGCGATCACCGCAACCGCGACGGCGCTGCGCAGCATCCGGCGTCGGCTCATGCCACGGGTTCCTCGCGCACGGCGGCCCCCGGGTCTTCGCACCGGCAGTTCTGCGGGGACCAGGTCGAGCGGGCGAGCGCCTCGTCGCCGATGGGGTTCACGCCGGGCCCCGCCGCGAGAGCGTGACCCGCGAGCGCGTGCAGGCACTTGACCCTCGTGGGCATTCCGCCGGCGGAGATGCCGTCGATCTCCGGCACGTCGCCGAACTGCGCGCGATCGGCGAGATACGCCTGGTGCGCCGTCAGATACGCGGCGGCGATGTCGTCGTCTTCGGCGAGGAGCGCAGCGAGCTCCGGCATCACCTGCGTGGCCTCGAGCGTCGACATCGCGGCCGTCGCCGCGGGGTGCGTCAGATAGTAGAACGTGGGGAACGGGGTGCCGTCCGGCAGCCGCGGAGTGGTGGCGACCACGGTCGGGTTGCCGCAGGCGCAGCGGGCGGCGATGCCGACGACGCCGCGCGCGGGGCGTCCCAGCTGTGCGGACACCACGGCGAGCTCGGCGGGCGTGGGTGCGGGGAACGGCGGGGTGGTCACCCCACCAGCGTAGGGGAGGCCGCCGAGAGGATGCTCGGAGCGACCTGCTCCGGGCGCGTCACTGAGCGGGGACGGCCGTCTGGCTGAGTCCGGCGGCTGTCAGGGTGCGCAGCATCTGCGGCATCCAGTCGGCCGGATCCTCCTCGAGCGTGTCGCTCACCGGCTTCTGCTCCTGTGGCAGCGCCGCGGGGTCGAGGTCGTTGTCGATGAGGTACACGATCTCGCCCGGCTTGACGTAGTACAGCCGCTCTCGGGCCTGCGTGGTGATGTAGGCCGGGTCGGTCCAGCGATCGCGCTCCGCCTCGAGAGACGAGATCTTCTCCTGCGAGACCTGGATCGACGACTCCAGGGCGGCGATCTTCTGACGCTGGTCGATGAAGGTGCCGAGCGTCGGCACGAGCACCCAGGCGCCGAGGACGACCAGGGAGAGCATGATCACCGAGAAGGCGGACAGCCGGATGCCGGAGGCCCATTCCCTGACGTCGACGCTGCGACCTGCTGCGCCCCCTGTCGAGGAGGAGGTCCGCGCGGAGGGCGTCTTCCGGGAGCCTGGCGTCGAGCGCGGCGCGGCGGTGGTCGGCCGCGGAGACGGAGAAGGGGGAGCCGGACGTCTCGCCAAGGCTCCCCCTCTCGTCTGCCGCCTCAGGGCGGCATGGTCAATCGTGCGTGCGCGTCAGCCGATCAGGCCGAGAACCGCGGGAACGCCGAGCGACCCGCGAAGACCGCGGCGTCGCCGAGCTCCTCTTCGATGCGCAGAAGCTGATTGTACTTCGCGACGCGCTCGGAGCGAGCAGGCGCACCCGTCTTGATCTGACCGGCGTTCGTGGCGACCGCGAGGTCGGCGATCGTGGTGTCCTCGGTCTCGCCGGAGCGGTGCGAGAGCATCGCCGTGTAGCCGGAGCGCTGCGCGAGGCTGACCGCGTCGAACGTCTCGGTCAGGGTGCCGATCTGGTTCACCTTGACGAGCAGCGAGTTGGCGACGCCGCGCTTGATGCCGTCGGCGAGGCGCTGCGGGTTGGTGACGAACAGGTCGTCGCCGACCAGCTGCACCTTCGAGCCGAGCGCGTCGGTGAGGAGCTTCCAGTTGTCCCAGTCGTCCTCGGCGAGAGCATCCTCGATCGTGACGATCGGGAAGTCGTTGACCAGGCCCTGGTAGTACTCGATCAGCTCGGGACCGGTCCAGTCCTTGTTGTCGAGACGGTAGACGCCGTCGGAGAAGAACTCCGTGGCGGCCACGTCGAGGCCGAGGGCGATGTCCTTGCCCGGGGTGAAGCCGGCCTTCTCGATCGCCTTGATGAGGAACTCGAGGCCCTCGCGGTTGCTGGGGAGGTCGGGGGCGAAGCCGCCCTCGTCGCCGAGGCCGGTCGCGTAGCCAGCGGCCTTCAGCTCGCTGCGGAGCACGTGGTAGGTCTCGACGCCCCAGCGCAGCGACTCGGAGTAGGTCTCGGCGCCGATCGGGGCGAGGAAGAACTCCTGCATGTCGATGCCGTTGTCGGCGTGCTCGCCGCCGTTGATGACGTTGAACAGCGGAACGGGCAGCACGTGCGCGTTCGGGCCGCCCAGGTAGCGGAACAGCGGCAGGTCGGCGGAGTCGGCCGCGGCCTTGGCGACCGCGAGGCTCACGCCGAGGATCGCGTTCGCGCCGGTGCGCTGCTTGTTCTCGGTGCCGTCGGTCTCGTTGAGGATCTCGTCGACGATGCGCTGCTCGCTCGCCTCGACGCCCTCGATGGCCGGGCCCAGCTCGTCGATGACGGCGGAGACGGCCTTCAGGACGCCCTTGCCCCCGTAGCGGGACTTGTCGCCGTCGCGGAGCTCGTACGCCTCGAACGCGCCGGTGGATGCGCCCGAGGGGACAGCCGCCCGCTGGACGACGCCGTCGTCGAGGAGCACCTCCACCTCGACGGTCGGGTTTCCGCGCGAGTCGAGAATCTCGCGTGCGCCTACAGCCTCGATCAGTGCCACAGAAGTGCTCCTTGTTCAGAAAAGGGGTTTGTGGTGGAGCGACGTCGATCCGTGGCCAGTCTAGCCGTGCCGAAAGTCACCGCACGAGAGCGATGGCCACCCCGTCCCAGCCCTTGACGCCGACCGTCTGCAGCGCGGTCGCGTCGAACCGGGGGTCCTCCCCCAGCATCCGCAGTCCCTCCCGCGTCCCGACGACCTTCGGATCGGTCGCGTCCTCGCGGACGATCTCGCCCTCGCGCCCGATGTTGTCGAGCACGATCACGGTGCCGGGGCGGCCGAGTCTCGCGGCCCAGTCGAGGTAGATCGTGTTCGACTCCTTGTCGGCGTCGATGAACACGAGGTCGAAGCCGCCGACGAGGGTGGGCAGCACGTCGACTCCCCTGCCGATGCGGATGTCCACGCGCTCGCCGACCCCCGCGGCGTCGATGCTCGCCCTGGCGACGGCGGCGTTGTCCGCCTCGGCCTCGATCGTCACGACGCGCCCCTCCGCGCCGACCGCTCGCGCCAGCCAGATCGTGGAGTACCCGCCGAGGGTGCCGATCTCGAGCACGCGCCTCGCGCCGCTCATGCGTGCGAGCAGATTCAGCAGCTTGCCGCCGACCGGTGCGACCTCGATCTCGGGGAGGCCCGCCGCGTGCTGAGCGTCCAGCGCCGCGTCCAGGCCGGGATCATGACCGACCAGGGTGTCGGCGAGGAAGACATCGGCAGCGGCCCAGGCCGAGGGTGTGGAGTCCATGCCCTCAGCCAACCCCGCGCCGCGAGTCCGGTCAAGGGGCGTCCGGCAGCGGGGGCGCCGAGGCCTCGGCCGGACGCGCGGGAGCGGCGAGCTCCGGCTGCGCGCGGAACTGCCCCGTGAGAGCGAGCACCGCGATGATCACCGCGACGACGATCCATCCCGCGACGCCGAGCGGACCGGCCAGCGCCATGTCGGGCTGAGTCGCCGCGACGAGCACGATGAGTCCCGCAGCGGCGTTGAGAGAGCCGTGGGCGATGACGGCGGGCCAGACCGAGGCCGAGCGCAACCGCAGCCAGCCGAGCAGGATGCCCCAGGCCACGCAGCCCCCGACCATGAAGAGGACCCCGGTGACGTCCGTGCGGCCGAAGTTGTAGCCGAGCAGGATGACCGGGCTGTGCCAGAGACCCCAGATCACGCCGCTCAGCAGGAGCGCGGGCCAGGTTCCCATCGGCCGGAGCGCCGGCACCAGCCATCCGCGCCAGCCGAGCTCCTCACCGAACGCGAAGACGCTGTTCAGGATGGCGCCGACGGGGATCATGGCGATCTGCGCGGCGACGACCACCCCGACCGGAGGCAGCGGCGTCCCCGGCGGCAGAGCGCTCTCGAGCTGCGCGGCGAACCCGGAGAACGCGAAGTCGAGCTGGACGAAGCCGAGCGCCGCGGAGAGCAGGATGCTGAGGGCCACGATGATCGGCGGGGCGAGCCAGCCGAGCACGATGAGCCAGACGACGCGCTTCGCCGGGCGCAGAGGCCAGAGGCCGAGGAACCGCAGCCGTCCGCCTCTCGGCGGTACGCGCATCGCGAACACGACGATGAGAGCGGCGATGGTCGGGGTGAGCATCATCACCGGGAGCAGCACTCCGGAGAGGGGCTCGGCGAGTCCGTCGCCGAGCCACAGCGGCAGGCACACCAGCCAGGCCAGCGCACAGGCCAGGACGGTGAAGGCGATGACGGCGGCCCACGGCACGCGGCCACCCCGAGGTGCGATCCGGTCGGTCATGATGCCGTGCCTCCTGTTCTGTCGCCCCGCGGCGTCGCGGCTCCTCGTTCGACGTAGGCCTGCAGCAGCGCCGCGGCTTCCTCGGCGCCGTCGATCGTGACGATGAACGGCCGCTTGTCGCGTCGGCTGATCTCGATGGCCGCCCCGCGGCGCGTGACGATGCCCGTCCTGCCGTCGACCGCGATGCGCCAGCCCCAGCCGCCGAACTCGCCGAAGGGCGAGATGTCGACGGCGCGGGCCGACTCGATCTCTCGGAGGGGGATGCTGATCCGCGGCCAGCCGACGAGCGCCCTGGCGGAGAACCCCTCCGGCGTGACCCGCACGCGGAAGGCGGTGGCTGTGGCCATCGCGATCACGATGACGACCAGCGAGAGCGCGACCACCCACCCGCCTTCGACACCCGTGCCGAGCATGAACGCGGCGAGTCCGGCGATGCCGAGCAGCAGCACGGAGACGGCGATGAGCGCGACGCGCGGCATCGAGGCCGTGCCGAGCCACACGACCCGCTCCCCGTCTGCGACGTGCACGGCGTGGCGGGGCTCGAGCGTGCGTCCCTGCTCGGCGCGCACGCGGGGCTGCACCGCCCAGGCGACCGCGCCGACGACGAGCAGCGCGGCGAAGGACAGCGCCATGACTCCCCCGATGCCCGGTGTCTCGCCCGCATCGGCGAGGCCGCGCTGTATTCCGAGCGAGCCGAGGCTCATGCCGGCGGCGAACGCGGCCATGCCTGCGGCGAGCGCACCCATCAGCCGGGCGGCGCCGCCCCAGTGCGCCCCGACGGCGGAGAGCGTCGTCACGGCCATGAGCACGGGCAGCGCGAGTCCGATCCCGAGCAGCAGCCAGAGGTACGTCGTCGGAGGGCCGAACCCGTCCGCGCCGCTGACGCCCCAGTGCGTCACGACCGGGTCGGGCAGCGAGGGCAGCCACGCGATCACCACGACGGCCGCTGCGGCGGTCAGCACGAGGGGAACGATCACGGCGACGAGGAAGAACGTCAGACGCGCGCGCCGGAGCAGCGTCGGGGGCGTGCGGGTCAGGTCGTGGGTGGTCATGGCGAGACCTCCTGGTTCTCGTCGGGAGTGCGATGATCGGTGCGATCGCCGCGGTGCGAGTGCACGATGCCGGCGAGCATCTCGGCGGAGACGCCGAGTGCGGCGGCCTTGCGCACGAGGACGTCGATGTCGTGCGCGAGTTCGGCGAGCGGGGCGGCGGACGCGGCGATCACGGCGCCCCGGCCACGGCGGAGATCGATGAGGCCCTCGTCGCGCAGCCGCTGGTAGGCGTGGAGGACCGTGTGCTGGTTGATCTCCAGCGCGCCCGCCACATCGCGCGCCGGCGGCAGGCGATCGCCGGGGGCGAGGGCGCCGGCGAGGATGTCGGCGCGGATCGATGCCGCGACCTGGTCGTACAGGGGCCGCGCGCTGTCGGCATCGACTCTGAGCAGCATCTTTCACCTCCCTCTCCCGTGTTCTAGTAATTCTATGAGAACTAGAACAACTGTGGCAACCCTCCAGAGAGCTTTGTGCCGACTCGGACCCTCGTCCAGACTGACGTCATGCGCATCACTCCTCGCCGTCTCGCCATGGGCATGAGCCTGTGGATCCCGAACCTCTTCAGCGGCATCCGCATCCGTCGATTCAGTGAGGACTGGACGCACGCCACGGTCGAGCTGCGCGTGAACGTGTTCACCCGCAACTACGTCAAGACCGCGTTCGGCGGGTCGATGTCGGCGATGACCGACCCGTACTTCTTCATGCTCGTGATGCACCAGCTCGGCCGCGACTACGTCGTGTGGGACACCCGCGGCGAGATCGAGTTCCTCAAGCCGGGCCGCGGAGTGCTCACCGCCGAGTTCGAGGTGTCGAGGGAGCGCGCGGAGGAGATCCGCGAGAAGGCGAAGGGCGGAGCGAAGGTGCTCGAGTGGTTCGAGACCGTCATCACCGACCGCGAGGGCGACGTCGTGGCCAGGGTCCGCCGCGAGGTCTATATCCGCGAGAAGAAGCGGGTCACCGCGGCGCGTTCCTGACGCCCTCGCCCGCCGCCGACACCGCAGGGACCAGCGTGGAGGCGCGGGCCACCAGCGTCGGGGCCAGCCGCACCGTCTCATGCGAGGCGGTCGCGCCCGAGACGAGCCCGAGCACGAGCTCGAGCGCCGTCCGCCCGCTCTCCTCGAAGGGCTGCCGCACGGTCGTCAGCCCGAGCGCCGCGGCCACCTCGCCGTCGTCGTAGCCGACCACCGCCAGGCGGTCGTGCTCCGGCCGTGCGCGCTGCGCGCTCAGGATCGCGGCGGCGAACTGGTCGTGGTTCGCGACGATCGCCGTGGCATCGGCGGCGAGCGCCGCCCGGAAGACGCGGTCGTCGATCGACGCCGGGTCGGAGACGGCGAGCCTGGTCACCGCCACGTGCTCTTCGAGGCCGTCGATGCGCAGCATCCCCGCCGAGACGTAGGCCTCGGACCGCTGCGGCTCGTGCACGAACAGGACCCGGCGATGGCCGAGCTCCGCGAGGTGACGGCCGATCTGCGCGCCTCCGTCGCGGTCGTCCACGAGCACGACGGGTCCGCCGACATCGGCGCGCGTGGGGACGACGTCGACGTACACGACGGGGATGCGCGCCGCGCGACTCGCACGCCTCGCCGCGCCTCCGAGCGGCACGCCCATCACCACGAGCCCCGACACGTCGGTGCGGGTGGGCAGGACGTCGAGCAGCGGCTCGTCGGCGGATGCCGCGGAGTCGAGGTCGTACGGGATGATGTCGACCGCGGCATCCCTGGCCCGCCGCAGCATGCCGGACAGCCTGCGCAGATACGAGGGATAGGTCGTGAACGGCGCGGCGACGGCGATCCGGGCGGCGCCCACCCGGCGCCCGGCCGTCATCCGATAGCCGAGAGCGGTCGCGGCCGCGACGATCCGCTCCCTGGTCTCCGGACGCACCCGGTGCGGGGCGCTGACGGCGAGCGACACGGTCGAGATGCTCACGCCGGCGCGCTCGGCGACGTCGTAGATCGTGACCCGTCCAGGGCGTGCGCGCATGTTCCGGCCTCCGCACTTCATCGAAGTTCTTCGATTCCTCAGACTAGTCCGCAGCCGTCGAAGGAGATGACCGATGCCGAGAAGCCCCCGCTACCGCAGACCGACGCTCGACAGCGCCGTCGCCGCGTACGAGAAGAGGATCGCTCCCGTGCTCGCGCCCGAACCGGCCGATCCCTCCGGGCGCCGACGGGTCGCCCAGGAGAACGACACGGCGGTGAGCGCGGCGCTGGGGATCGAGCCGATCGCCGTGGCGACGGAGGACAGCACCGTCTCCGTGGACGAGCACCCCGACGTGCGGGTTCGCGTGTACTGGCCGGGCGCCGTGCCCGCGCCGCGGGGTGCGGGGCTGCCGATCCTCGTGTACTTCTACGGCGGCGGCTTCACGATCGCCGGCATCGACTGGGTGTCGTGGGACGCGCGGTTGCGCCAGCGTGCACGGGATGCCGGGATCATCATCGTGGCGGCGGACTACGCCCACGCGCCGGAGCAGCGCTTCCCCGCGCAGCCCGAGCAGTGCTGGAGCGCCTTCGAATGGGCGTACGCGCACGCCGAGGAGCTGGGCGGGTCACGGGACCGTCTCGCGGTGGGCGGCGCGTCGTCCGGCGGCGACCTCGCGGCAGCCGTGACCCTCATGAACCGCGACCGCGAGAACAGGCCGATCGCGATGCAGGTGCTGGAGAATCCGGCGCTCGACCTCACGATCGGCCACGCGGATATGCGCGGCATCAGCGCGGGGATGCCGGGCGTGATCGTGCGCACGGCCGGACAGGCCCTCGTGCGGCAGTACGTCGGCGACGACCGCGCACTGGCCAGGCACCCGTACGCGTCCCCGCTGCTCGCCGACAGCCATGAGGGTCTCCCGCCCGCGCTCATCCTGACCTCGGAGCTGGATCCGCTTCGCGGTGACGGTGAGGCCTACGCGCGTGCGCTCTCCGCCGCCGACGTCCCGGTGACGGCGATCCGGTTCATCGGACAGACCCACGGATCCCTGGGGTCCACGGGGTACGTGCCGGCTGCGGATGCCGCGCACCGCATCCTCGTCGGGGAGCTGCGCACCTTGCACGATCGGGGGCGCGCATGACCGGATCCGAACACGGCATCCCTCCGCTCGCGGCCCCCGTCCGAGAGTGGATCCGTCGCGCCGAAGAGCTCTCCGCCGCGATCCCCGGCATCGACTCGGACGAACCCGCCGCACGACGCCTCGCCGCGTGGGAGCTCAGCGACCTGCTCGCGCTGGAGTTCACCGAACCTGCCGGAGACGGCGTGCGCGTCGACGAGATGGTGGTGGCCGGCGGCGGACTCCTCCGTGCACGCCGGTTCCGCCCGGAGAGCGCGAGCGGGCTCCTGCCGACCATGCTCTGGCTGCACGGCGGCGGCTGGGTGGGCGGGACCATCGATGAGATCGTCAACGAACGGCTCTGCGCCGACCGCGCTCTCCGCTCGGGAGTGCAGCTCATCTCGCTTGAGTACCGCCTCGCGCCCGAGCATCCGTTCCCCGCCGCGGTGGAGGATGCGGTCGCCGCGCTCGCCGATCTGCGCCTCCGCACCGACGAACTCGGCATCGACCCCTCCCGGCTCGGCATCGGCGGCAACTCGGCGGGAGCGACGATCGCGGCATCGACGGCGCTGCGCGAACGGGACGCAGGGCGCGCGCTGCACCACCAGACCCTGGAGGTGCTGCCGGCCACCCTGCGGCCGACCGGCGGCTCCTTCACGAGATACCGCCGCGCCTCTGGGATGGAAGGCGCAGAGGTCCTCGCCGACGTCTACCGCGCCGGGGCGCCCCTCGCCGAGGCCTCCCCCCTCGAAGCGTCCGACCATCGAGACCTGCCACCTGCGCTGATCCTCGTCGCGGAGTTCGACCCGCTCCGCGACGGCGCCGTCGCCTATGCGGGGGCGCTGCGCGCCGCCGGGGTCCCCGTCACCCTCCGCATCGGCGAGGGGCATGTGCACGGCTCCCCCGGTGTCACCCGATGGCAGGGAGCACGCGACTGGCGCGATGCGCTCACCGCCGAACTCGCCGCCGCCTACGCCCCGCTCTCCGTCTCAACCACCGCCCGACCCTGAACCGACCTGACCCGACCTGACCCGACCCCTCACCCGCTCTGGAGACGATGATGTCCACCCATGCAGTCGACCCCGTGTTCCCCTCCCCTCCCGTCCCCCCGCTCGCGGAGGACGCCATCCCGGGCGAGCGCCAGACCCTCTGGTTCTGGATCGCCTTCGTCCTCACCTGGCTCGCGACCGGCATCGCCCAGGGCGTGGCCGGCGTCGCCGTGCCCCAACTGCTGAAGGAATGGAATCCCGACCAGGCGACGGGCGACCTCAGCATCGTGCTGACGGTCGGCGGCGCGGCGATCCTCGTCACGACCCCGATCTTCGGACGCCTCAGCGACCGATCCATGTCGCGGCTCGGCATCCGCCGCCCGTGGATCCTCTACGGCGTGCTCGTCGCGGCCATCGGCTACGTCGTCCAGGCCTTCGCGACCTCGCTGTTCCTGCTGGGCCTCGGGGTCGTCCTCGTGCTCATCGGCTGGGGTGCCGTGTCCATGACCGTGCACACCCTGTTCGCCGATCAGATCCGCCGCCGGATCCGCGCGATCATGTCGGCGGTCACCGGGGCCGCGACGACGATCGGCATCCTCGGCGGCGTCGCGCTGGCCGGAGCGGTCGCCGGCACCGGCCAGGTCGGCATGTTCCTGATCCCCGGCGGGCTCGCGTCCGTGCTCGCGATCGCGCTGTTCTTCGCCCTCCGCGACCTGCACCGCACCGTTCCCGCCCCGCCGATGGACTGGCGCGGCGTGCGGGAGACGTTCTGGCTGAGTCCGCGTCGGTACCCGGACTTCGCGTGGGCCTGGGTCTGCCGCTTCTTCATGACTGCGTCGATCGTGTCGGTGACGAGCTACCTCTACCTCACGATCTCCAGCCGTTTCGGCCTGGACGACCCCGCCGAGATCGCGGGCGTGCAGACCCAGGCGACGGCCGCCTTCACCCTCATGAACCTCGTGATGGCGTTCGTGTTCGGCGTGATCTCCGATCGCACGGGTCGACGCAAGCCGACGGTCGTGATCGGCGCGCTGACCAGCGCGGTGGGTCTCGTGTTCGCCGTCGCGTTCGGAGACATCGCGTTCTTCCTCATCGGCATCGCGATCGTCGGCGCGGGGCAGGGCGCATACATCGCAGCCGACGTCGCCCTGATGACGGAGTGCCTGCCGTCGACGGAGGACGCGGGCAAGGACCTCGGCATCGTCGCGCTCGCCTACCTGCTCCCCGGTATCCTCGTGCCCGTGTTCGGTTTCTTCGTGACGCGCATCGGCTCCCCCACCGGGGAGAACTTCGTGGCGCTCTATGTCGGCGCCGTCGCGATGGCGCTCCTCGCCGCCTTCGCGGTCACCCGGGTGAAGGCGGTGCGATGAGCGGGCCCCGGCGGATGCCGCGTGCGGCACGCAACGAGTACCGCCGCCTCCGTGCGGCCTCGGACATGCCTCCGGCGACGCACCCCGACGTGCATCGCGACATCGGCGTCCCGGTCGCCGCCGACGACGGGGTCGCGCTCCTCACCGACCACTGGTGGGCCGACGGCGCCGGCGATCAGACGCTGCTCATCCGCACGCCCTACGGCCGGGACGGCGCCGCGGGGGTCGCCCGCTTCATCGCCGAGCGCGGGCATCACGTCGTGGTCCAGAGCTGCCGGGGCACCTTCGGCTCCGGGGGCCGCTTCACCCCCCTGCACGACGAGGTCGCCGACGGCCAGGCCACGATGCGGTGGCTGCGCGCGCAGCCCTGGTCGACAGGGCGCGTGCACTCCTGGGGCGGCAGCTACTTCGGCGTGACCCAGTGGGCGTACTGCGACGGAGAGCTCCGCCCCGACGCCATGGGCATCGCCGTCTCAGCGCGACGCTTCGACGACGCGATCCTCTACCCCGGAGGCGGATTCTCGATCGACACGCCGCTCACCTGGGCCTATGCCCTCGGCATCCAGGAGCGCCCCCTGCTCGCGCGCCTCTGGGCGCTGCTGCGCGCGCGGAGGGCCTTCGCGCGAGGGGCGCTCACCGCGCCACCGAGCGATGCGGTCCGCGTGGCTCTCGGTGAGGATCCGCCGTTCTTCCGCGACTGGGTCGAGCACAGCGACGCGGGCGACCCGTGGTGGGAGCCGATGCACTTCGCCTCGGATCCGCAGACGGTGCCGCCGGTCACGCTGATGGCCGGGTGGCAGGATCTCTTCCTCGTCGGCCAGCTGCACGACCATGCGGCGCTGACGGATGCCGGGGTCCCTGTCCGACTCGTCGTGGGCGACTGGATCCACGGTGCACCGGAGACCACTGTGCTCGGGGTGCGCGAGGCGCTGCGCCAGTTCGAGGGCACGGGAAGGACCACGGGAGCCCGGGTGGAGATCAGCGGGGGCGGCGGATGGCGCGAGCTCGCCTCCTGGCCCCCGGACAGCTCACCGCAGCGGCTCGATCTGACCGGAGACGGCGGGCTCTCCGCCGCCGACGGAACACGGGCTCCGACCACGATGTCGTACCGCTACGACCCGTCCGATCCGACCCCGGACGCCGGAGGTCGCACTCTCAACCCGTTCGGCGCGGGCCGTCGTAGGCAGCGTCGACGTGAGGCCCGCGACGATGTGCTGGTCTTCACCGGCGAGCGCCTCGCCGAGCCGCTCACCGTGATCGGGGAGCCGTCGATCGAGCTGACGCTGTCATCGTCGAATCCGCGGGCCGACCTCTTCGTGCGGCTGTGCGAGGTCGACGCGAAAGGCGCATCGCTGGCGATCACCGACGGCTACGTCCGGCTCGCCCCGGAGTCCGACTCCGGGACGGCGGCGGGTGAACCACGGCGCATCCGGCTCCCCCTCGCCCCTCTCGCGCACCGTTTCGCCGCGGGGCATCGCCTGCGCGTGCAGGTCTCGTCGGGCGCCCATCCCCTGCACCTGCGCAACCCGGGCACCGACGACCCCGTGCGCGATCACTCGCGACTCGTCCCGAGCACGCAGACGCTCGCGCTCGGCGGCGACTCCCCCGCCGTCCTCTCCCTCCCCCTCGTCGTCGAGGAGGACACCGATCGTTCACCGGTCCGTGGCACGATGACGGAGTGCCCCTCGCCCGCCGCCTGACTCTCCGCGACGCCGTCGCCATCGGCCTCGGATCGATGATCGGCGCCGGTGTCTTCTCGGTGTGGGGACCGGCATCCGCGGTCGCCGGGGGCGGACTGCTCATCGCGCTCGCGATCGCCGCGTTCGTCGCGTTCTGCAACGCCACGGCATCCGCCCAGCTCGCCGCCGCTCACCCCGTCGCCGGCGGCACGTACGCGTACGCGCGCGCCGAGATCGGCCCGTGGTGGGGCTTCGTCGCCGGCTGGGGCTTCGTGATCGGCAAGATCGCGAGCTGCGCGGCGATGGCGATGACGTTCGCGGCGTACGCGGCTCCGGAGGGCTGGCGGGTGCCCGTCGCCGTCCTCGCCGTCGCCGCCCTGTGCGCGGTGAACTGCCTCGGCGTCACCCGGACGGCCCTGGTCACCCGCATCCTCGTCGTCGTCTCGCTGCTCGGCCTGGCCGTCGTCGTCGCGGCCGGGTTCTCGTCCGCACCGACAGCCGCCCCCGTTCCGCTCCCCGACGCGACCGCCTACGGGGTGCTGCAGGGAGCCGGGCTGCTGTTCTTCGCCTTCGCAGGGTACGCGCGCATCGCGACCATGGGCGAGGAGGTCGTCGACCCGGCTCGCACGATCCCCCGCGCCATCGTGCTCGCCCTCAGCGGAGCCGTGCTCGTCTACGCACTGGTCGCCGTCGTGACGCTGCTGGTGCTCGGAGCGGATGCCGCGACGACGGCCGCCCCGCTCGCGGAGATCGTCTCCCGGTCCGGCTGGGACGGCGCGGTGCCGCTCGTGCGGGTCGCCGCGGCGACGGCCTCCCTCGGCGCGCTCCTCGCGCTCCTCACCGGCGTCGGGCGCACGACCCTCGCGATGGCCAGGGAGGCGGATCTGCCGCGGTTCCTGTCGGCGGTCGACGAGCGGTGGCACGTCCCCCTGCGGGCGGAGATCGTCGTCGGGGCGGTCGTGATCGTCATCGTGCTCGTCGCCGACCTCCGCGGGGCGATCGGCTTCTCCTCGTTCGGGGTGCTCCTGTACTACCTGATCGCGAACGCCGCGGCGTTCCGGCAGCACGGCGCGGCTCGACGCTATCCGCGCTGGCTGCAGGTCGCCGGCGCGCTGGGCTGCCTCGTCCTCGTGAACTCCCTGCCGGTCGTGGCCTCGCTCATCGGCACGGGCGTCGTGCTCGTCGGCGTCGGCTACCGGATGCTGCGTCTGCGGCTCGCCCGCGCCTGATCAGCCCGCCGCATCGGTCCGGTATGTGCGCGGGGCGATCCCGAGGACGCTGCGGAAGTCACGGGTGAGGTGCGCGTGATCGGCGTATCCGAGCTCGGCGGCGAGTGCTGCCAGATCCGCACCGGGGTCGACCCGCAGCCGTTCGGCGGCGTCCTGCAGCCTCCTCCGGCGGATCATCGCCGCGGGAGAGAGTCCGACGTAGCGGTGCGCGAGACGCTGCAGGGTGCGCACGGACACTGCGAGACGTGTCGCCGCCTCCTCGGGCGACGTCGCCGCGCTCTCGCCCAGGAGCACGTCGACGAGGGCGTTCGCCTGCAGGGCCACGTCTCCCGCCTCTCCCACGCGCGCGGCGATCCACGCGGAGAACGCGTCGACCGCCCGCTCGCGATGCCCCTCCCCCGACGACATCGCCGCGACGACGGCGGCGCGCAGCTCCGGCTCGTCGAGGATCCGCTCCCCGTCGACCAGGGACGACGGATCGTCGACGAGCGCCGCGACCGCGGCCGGCCTCAGCATGGCTCCGACCGCCCAGCTCGTGCCGCGGAGGTCGCGGTGCGAGGAGCGCGTCGTCGCGCCGGAGAGGGTGACGGCGTCGGGCTCGACCACGAGGTTGAGGGCCGGATATCCGACGACCTCCTGCCGCGAGGACCGCCCCGGCTCGACGTCCCACTCGGGGACCCAGAACCACACCACGAGCTCGCGTGCGGCATCCGTCGGAGGCAGCCGATGGAACTGCGGCAGCCTCGCCGGATAGAGCACGCCGCGCGTGGGGTTCACCATCGCCCCAGCGTACGGTCCGCCGCCGACACGGCACCCGTCGAGGTTGTCGCGGATGTTCAAGCCCGCGGCATCCTCCCCTTCCTACGCTGTCCCCATGACGAACAGCACACCTGCCGGCGCGACCGGCGAGCACACGACAGACGGGCGCCCGCACGGCGCGACCTCGCTGACCCCCTTCCTGGCGATCGCCGGGGCGAAGGATGCGATCGACTTCTACCGCGACGTCTTCGGCGCGCGTGTGATCGACGTGACGGAGTTCGGAGGGGTGGTCGCCCACGCCGACCTCGACTTCGGCGCAGGGCACCTGCAGCTGGGAGAGCCGAGCCCCGACTACCACCTCGTGCCCGCCCCCACCGGGGAGGACGACTGCTACTCGATGGGCCTGTACGTGCCCGACGTCGACGCGGTCGTCGAGCGCGCCGTGGCCGCGGGGGCCGTCGTGCGCGAGGCGCCGTCGGACTTCGTGTCGGGAGACCGGTTCGCGAGCATCCGCGACCCCTTCGGCGTGCGCTGGTCGGTGATGACGCGGGTGGAGGACATCTCCGAGGAGGAGAGCGCGCGCCGCGTCGCCGAGTGGGCGGCGTCGTTCAGCGCCGCACCGGCGGAGTGAGCCGCTCGACGGAACGGCACAGGACGGGCAGCAGCGCCTCGGCCGTCCGACGGTAGCCCAGGGCGCTGGGGTGGAACCGGTCGAGGCTGAACATCTCCTCCGGCTCGTCGAGGAACATCGGTCCGACCGCGCGGCGCAGGTCGACGGCCTCTGCCCCCGCCTGCGCCGCCGTCTCCGCCTGCACCTCCGCCAGACGGCGGGACATGCTCGCGGCGAGGCGGCGCAGCGGCTGCGGGACTGCGCGCAGGGCACCGAGGTCCGGGCAGGTGCCGACGACGACCTCGGCACCCTGGGCGCGGAGTCTCCGGATCGCGTCGTCGAGGTGCTGGGCGGAGACGGACGTCGGGATGCGATGGGTGACGTCGTTGCCGCCGACCACGATCACCGCGACGTGCGGCCGATACCCCTCCGGCACGGCGTCGAGCTGGGAGGCGAGGTCGGGCGACTCCGCGCCGACGACCGCGACCGTCCGCAGCCGGACGGGACGGTGCATCCGCGCCGCCAGCCCCTTCGCGAGCCGGCCCCCGAGCGTCTGCTTGCGTCGCTCGGCGCCGAGACCCGCGGCCAGGGAGTCGCCGAGCAGCAGCAGCTCGATCGGCTCGCCCTCGAACGCGCGGCGCCAGACGCGATCCGCGTCGAGCGACTCCTCGCCGAGCGGCTTGCCGATCCGGCGGCGGGCGATCGCCGCCTGCCTCGTCAGCAGAAGGCGGATGCCGAAGACGGATGCCGTCGCACCGATCCCGAGCGCGGCGAGGAGACGATAGCGGCCCACGCCACGATTCGACCCGACCGCCGTGAACGCCGGGTGAACGGGCGGCCCGAGACCGTCCGCGGGGCCGATGTCGTGGCAGGAGACGAGCGTGTCGACGCGCTCCGCTCGCTCGACGACCGGCGTCACCCGGTCGTCGAGCGAGGAGCGCAGCGACGAGACGACACGCCCCGCACCCGCTCAGCTGAGCGGCTTGAGCTCCAGCTCCGCCGCACCGGGGGCGACGGTCGCGAAGGCGGTGTAGCCGTCGGCGGCCGAGCGCTCGAGCAGCGCCTTGAGGTTCTTCGTGCGGCGCTCCAGGCGCACGCGCGCGCCGTCGGCGACGAGCGCGGCCTTGTGCGCGACGAGCTCCGCGACCGGCACGTCGGCGTCGTGGATGAGCACCACGGCCCGCGCCGCGGCATCCGCGTCGGCGGTCACGAGGTCGACGAGCCGCTCGAAGCCGAGCGAGAACCCGACGGCCGCGACCTGCTGTCCGAGGAAGCGCCCGATCATGCCGTCGTAGCGCCCGCCTCCGCCCAGCGAGTAGTCCACGGAGGGGTGCGCCAGCTCGAAGATCGTGCCGGTGTAGTAGCCCATGCCCCGGACGAGGAACGGATCGAAGATGAGCGGGATGTCGGTGCGGCCGGTGCCGGCGGCGACGGCGTCTCCGATGCCGACGAGGTGTGCGACGATCTCCTCCGGCGCGTCCTCCGGGAGGGCCTTGCGGATCTGCCGCTCGCCGAACGGGTTGTACTCCATCGTCTGCGGACGCCGCAGGAAAGCCTCGAAGGCGTCCACCGCCTGCGCCGCGGCGCCGCGCTCGCGGAGCTCCGCGGCCACGCCGTCGGGACCGATCTTGTCGAGCTTGTCGATCGTGATCAGCACCCCCGGACGCTCCTCGGCGCCGAAGCCGAAGGTCTCCAGCATCCAGTCGAGCACCCGCCGGTCGTTGATGCGCACGGTCGCGCCCTCGAGTCCCAGCGCGTCCAGCGCGTCGAGCGAGGCGACCATGAGCTCCGCCTCGGCCCGCGAGGACTCGTCGCCCATGATGTCGATGTCGCACTGCACGAACTGGCGGTAGCGACCCTTCTGCGGACGCTCGGCGCGCCACACAGGGCCGATCTGGATCGAGCGGAAGACGCCGGGCAGCTGACCGCGGTTGCTCGCGTAGAAGCGGGCGAGAGGAACGGTGAGGTCGTAGCGGAGTCCGAGGTCGGCGAGGGCCGCCGTGTCGTCGGCCGCCTCGCGGATCGCCTCCGCATCGAGTCCCCGGCGCAGGACGTTGTAGGCGAGCTTCTCGTTGTCGCCGCCGATGCCCGCATGCAGACGCGAGTACTCCTCGAGGGCCGGGGTCTCGATCTCGTCGAAGCCGTGCGCGCGATAGCGGTCGCGGATGACGGAGAGGACGCGCTCACGGCGCGCCTTGTCGGCGGGGAGGATGTCGCGCATGCCGCGCGGCGGGTTCACAGTAGCCACGCCTCCATCTTTCCAGGTCGGCGGAGCGACTCGACGACTCAGCGGTCGGACTCGGCGGCGCGGACCTCGTCTTCGAGCACTCGGAGGCGCTCGCGGAGCGCCCGTTCGGCATCCCACCCGCTGTCGCGCGCCAACGCGACGAGCGAGAGGAGCGCGTCGCCCAGCTCGGCCTCGGACCCCGGGGCCTGTGCGGGCTCCGGCACCACGGCGCCGACGCCCTCGGCGCGGCCGACGACCTTCTGCGCCAGCGCGAGCGCCGGCATGCCACGGGGGATGCCGTCGAGCACGCTCCGCCTGGTGCGCTTCTCGGCGGCCTTCGCGGCGTTCCAGTGCACCAGCACCTCCTCCGGCGTCACGGCCGTCTCGCCGGCGAAGACATGAGGATGCCGCCGCACCATCTTCTCGTTGAGCGTGCGGGCGACGTCGTCCACGTCGAAGGGGTCGTCCGGGTCCTGCGCGGCGATCGCCGAGTGGAACAGCACCTGCCAGAGCAGGTCGCCCAGCTCCTCGCGGAGATCGGCGCGCGATCCGCTCTCGACGGCGTCGATCACCTCGTGCGACTCCTCGATCAGGTACGGCACGAGGTCGCGGTGGGTGATCCGCTGCGACCACACGCACCGCTCGCGCACGGCCCGCATGGTCTCGGCGACCTCGCGCAGCGGGTCCTGGTCGGCAGTCGTCATGCGGACTCCTTCGTGGTCATGAGGACGCGGCGGACACGCGACGGTACCAGCCGGAGCGCAGGGACACCACGACCGCCGAGAGCAGGACGGCGATGAGCGAGCCGACGAGAACGCCGAGGATCGCCTGATCGCGGATGCCGTCGTCCGCCGCGAAGGCGAGGTTCGCGAGCAGCAGCGACACGGTGAAGCCGATGCCGCCCAACGCGCCGGCCGCGAGCAGGTCGGCGAACGGGAGGGCGGGTGCGGCGCCGCGCGGACGGATGCGCATGGCGATCCAGCCGAAGAGGGAGATGCCCACGATCTTGCCGACGGGAAGCGCGATCACGATGCCCCAGAACGCCGGCGACAGCTCGGTCGGAGACACAGCCGGGATCACCACGAACGCCGCGACGAAGGCGAAGAGCGGCAGGATCGCACCGTTCACGGTCGGCTCGAGGGCGTGGCGCACGCGCCCCGCAGGAACCGGGGCCATCACGAGCCCCAGCAGCACGCCGGCGATCGTGGCGTGGATGCCGGACGCGGCGACGAGTCCCCAGGCCACGACGCCGACCGCAGCCATCGCCAGCGCGATCGCCGGATGCCCCGTGGCGTGCAGCAGTCGGCTCAGCGCCCAGAAGGCGGCCACCGCGACCACGGCGAGCACGAGCAGCAGCCACTGCACATCGTGCGCGAACAGCACCGCGATGAAGATGATGCCGATGATGTCGTCGAGGATCGCGAGGGCGAGGAGGAACACCCGCACGCCCGACGGCAGTCCTCGACCGAACATCGCGAGGACGCCGAGGGCGAAGGCGATGTCGGTCGCCGTCGGCACGGGCCAGCCCGACGCGGTGCTCGCGTCGCCGGCGATCAGGAGGTAGACGATGATCGGGACCAGCACGCCTCCGGTGGCGGCGATCGCGGGCTGGAGCGCCTTGCGCGGGGAGTCGAGCTCGCCGTGCGTGAGCTCGTGTCGCAGCTCGATCGCGACGACGAGGAAGAAGACGGCGAGCAGCCCGTCCGACACCCAGTGCGCGATGGAGAGATCGAGCGCGGTGCCGGGCACGGCGATGTGGATGTCCAGGACGGCGGCGATCCCGTCGTGCGTGGGCAGGTTGGCGAGCAGGATCCCGAGGCCCGCTGCGATCAGCAGGAGGACGGCGGGGAACTGCTGACCGCGGAGGGGGTTCGCCGAGATGCGCATTCCCACCATGCTACGTGCGGCCGCGTCCGCAGCGGCCGCACGAGACGCGGAGACCGATCGGACCGGCGCCGTTCATGACGAGTTCGTTACGACGCGTCATGCGGGCGGAGCACCCTTCTGCTCCCGGCTACTCTCGAAGGGTGACCCCCGCACAGTCTTTTCCCGAGCCCACGAACACCGAAGCGATCCGCGTCATCGGCCGGTTCGAAGCAGGCCGCGGCATCCCGGACGCCATGCGATCCGACGTGAGGATGCTGGGCGCGCTGCTCGGACAGGTGCTGCGCGAAGCCGGAGGCGACGACCTGTTCGAGGATGTCGAGCGCCTCCGCCTCGCCACCATCCAGGCGTACGACGAGGAGACCCCCGACGCCTTCGACAGGGCGGCGGCGATCGCCGAGTCCTTCACGGTGCAGCGCGCCGACGAGGTGGCCCGCGCCTTCACCTGCTACTTCCACCTGGTCAACCTCGCCGAGGAGCACCAGCGCGTGCGCGTGCTGCGCGAGCGCGCGGGTCAGCCGGGCAGAGAGGATGCCGCCGACACCGTCGCCACCGCCTACGCGCGACTGAAGAGCGAGGTCGGCGAGGACGAGGCGCGCCGTCGACTGCAGGGTCTGCGCTTCCACCCCGTCTTCACCGCCCACCCCACGGAGGCTCGCCGCCGCGCGGTGTCGTCGAGCATCCGACGCCTGTCGGAGCTGCTGACCCAGCACGACGCGGCGAGCGAGGGCGGGGCCGAGGAGCACCGTGCGCGACGCCGGATGCTGGAGGAGATCGACACCCTGTGGCGCACCGCTCCGCTGCGCGCGCAGAAGCCGTCGCCCACCGACGAGGTGCGCACGGTCATGGGCGTCTTCGACGAGACGCTGTTCACGACGGTGCCCCACGTGTACCGCACCATCGACGACGCGCTGCGCGGCGAGGAGTCGGGCGCGAGCGCCCCCGTCGTGCCGGCCTTCGTGCGCATCGGCTCCTGGGTCGGCGGCGACCGCGACGGCAACCCCTTCGTCACGGCATCCGTGACGCGTGAGGCCTCGCAGATCGCCTCGGATCACGTGCTGCGCGGACTCGAGCGCGCCCTGGAGCGCATCGGCCGCACGCTCACCCTCGACGCGGAGGACACGCCGCCGAGCTCCGAGGTCATCGCGCTGTGGGAGGCGTACGCCGCGAGGGAGCCGCGGGAGGCAGCCGAGCTGGCGACCCGCTCCCCCGGCGAGCCGCACCGTCGGGTGATCCTCGTGCTCGCCCGTCGGGTCGCGGCGACCCGGCGCGGCGACGAGCTCCGCTACTCCGGCCCGGACGAGCTGCTCGCCGACCTCCGCGCCGTGCAGGGATCGCTGGCGGAGGCCGGCGCCCGTCGGCACGCCTTCGGCGGCGTCCAGCATCTGATCTGGCAGGTGGAGACCTACGGGTTCCACCTCACCGAGCTGGAGGTGCGCCAGCACTCGCAGGTGCACGCGAAGGCTCTTGCAGAGATCGAGAGCGGCGAGCCCGTCAGCGCGCAGACCGAAGAGGTGCTGGAGGTCTTCCGCGCCATCGCCGAGATCCAGCGCGATCGCGGGCTCCGCGCCGCCGGACGCTACGTCGTCTCCTTCACGCAGGCGGCCTCCGACCTGGCGGCCGTGCACCGTCTCGCCCGGCACGCGCTCGGCGACGATGCCCCCGTGCTCGACGTCGTCCCGCTGTTCGAGACGTTCGCCGACCTGCAGGCCGCCCCCGGCATCCTCGCCGAGGCCGTCGAGTTCCCCGAGTTCCGTGCGCGCATGGCCGCGACCGGCAACCGGCTGGAGGTCATGCTCGGCTACTCCGATTCCTCGAAGGACGTCGGCCCCGTGGCCGCCAACCTCGCGCTCTACGAGGCGCAGGAGAAGATCGCCCAGTGGGCGAGGGATGCCGACATCGAGCTGACCCTCTTCCACGGACGCGGCGGCGCGCTCGGACGCGGCGGGGGCCCGGCGAACTCGGCGATCCTCGCGCAGCCGCCGCACTCCGTCGACGGCCGGTTCAAGCTCACCGAGCAGGGCGAGGTCATCTTCGCCCGCTACGGCGAGCCGGCCATCGCGATGCGCCACATCGATCAGGTGGCCGCGGCGACGCTGCTCGCCTCCTCCCCCACGGTCGAGGAGCGCACGAGCAGCGCGGCCGCACGCTACGCGGACATCGCCCGCACCATGGACGTGTCCTCGCGGGAGCGCTTCTTCTCGCTGGTCAAGGCGGAGGGCTTCGCGCCCTGGTTCGCCACGGTCACCCCGATGGAGGAGATCGGCCTGCTCGCCCTCGGGTCCCGCCCGGCCCGTCGCGGGCTCTCGGTCGAATCCCTCGAAGACCTCCGTGCGATCCCGTGGGTGTTCGCGTGGACCCAGGCGCGCATCAACCTCGCCGGCTGGTTCGGCCTCGGCACCGCACTCGACGCCGTCGGAGACGAGGCGCTGCTGGTCGAGGCCTATCGCGAATGGCCGCTGCTGCGCACCATGATCGACAACGTGGCGATGAGCCTCGCGAAGACCGACGAGCGCATCGCCCGCCAGTACCTCGCCCTCGGCGACCGCGACGACCTCGCGGCTCTCGTGCTCGATGAGCTCGCTCTCACCCGGCAGTGGGTCATCCGCCTCACGGGCGGTGAGGGCCTCCTCGTGAACAAGCCCGTGCTGCAGCGCGCCGTGCAGCTGCGCAGCCCCTACGTCGACGCGCTCTCGCTGCTGCAGCTGCGCGCCCTCCGCGCTCTGCGCTCCGCACAGGACGCGACGGGTTCGGGTGTCGACGAGGAGCAGCGCCGGCTGCTCCTGCTGTCGGTCAGCGGCGTCGCCGCCGGCCTGCAGAACACCGGGTGAGCGGCGCACGCACGTCGCAGAGGACGGCCCGCTCCGCGCGGCCGGTAGAGTGAAAACTCCGCCTGATCCGGCGAAGCACTCACGCGACACGATCGCCCGCGCTCAAATCCCCCTTTCAGAAAGCATTCGCGTGACCGCAACGACGACCCCTGACTTCCATCCGCTCGCCGACTCCGTGCAGCCCGTCTTCGACACGGTGCTCGCCCGCAGCCCGCACGAGCCGGAGTTCCACCAGGCCGTGCACGAGGTGCTGCACTCGATCGCTCCCGTGCTCGAGCAGCACCCGGAGTACATCGACGGCGGCATCCTGGAGCGCCTGGTCGAGCCGGAGCGCCAGATCATGTTCCGCGTGCCGTGGGTCGACGACGCCGGACGTCTGCAGGTCAACCGCGGCTACCGCATCCAGTTCTCCTCGGTGCTCGGCCCCTACAAGGGCGGCCTGCGCTTCCACCCGTCGGTGAACCTCTCGATCATCAAGTTCCTCGGCTTCGAGCAGATCTTCAAGAATGCGCTCACCGGTCAGGGCATCGGCGGCGGCAAGGGCGGATCGGACTTCGACCCGCACGGCCGGTCCGATGCCGAGGTCATGCGCTTCTGCCAGTCGTTCATGAACGAGCTGTACCGCCACCTCGGCGAGCACACCGACGTCCCCGCGGGCGACATCGGCGTCGGCGGCCGCGAGATCGGCTACCTCTTCGGCCAGTACCGCAAGGTCACCAACCGTCACGAGTCGGGCATGTTCACCGGCAAGGGAACCGGCTGGGGCGGCGCCGAGGTGCGCACGGAGGCCACCGGCTACGGCGCGGTGTTCTTCGCTCAGGAGATGCTCGCCGTGCACGGCGAGACGCTCGCCGGGAAGCGCGTCGGCATCTCCGGCTCGGGCAACGTCGCGATCTACGCGATCCAGAAGGCGACCCAGCTCGGCGCGACCGCCGTCACGGCATCCGACTCCTCCGGCTACGTCGTCGACGACGCCGGCATCGACCTCGACCTGCTCCGGCAGCTCAAGGAGGTCGAGCGCGCCCGCATCGTGGAGTACGCGAACCGCCGTCCGAGCGCCCGCTTCGTCGAGGGCGGCAGCGTCTGGGAGGTGCCGGTCGACATCGCCGTGCCGTCCGCCACGCAGAACGAGGTGAGCCTGGCCGACGCCGAGGCGCTCATCGCCAACGGCGTGCGCGCCGTCTCCGAGGGCGCGAACATGCCCTGCGTCCCCGACGCGGTCGACGCCTTCCAGAAGGCGGGAGTACTCTTCGCCCCCGGAAAGGCCGCGAACGCCGGCGGCGTCGCGACCTCGGCACTGGAGATGAGCCAGAACGCGTCGCGCCAGCGTTGGAGCTTCGGCGACAGCGAGAACAAGCTCCGCGAGATCATGGCCGACATCCACTCCGCGGCCTTCGACGCCGCCGAGCGCCACGGCCGTCCTGGTGACTACGTCGCCGGGGCAAACATCGCCGGCTTCGAGCGCGTCGCCGCCGCGATGCTCGCCCAGGGCGTCATCTGACCCCTCATCGACGAGAAGAAGGCCGCCTCCCGCGTGAGCGAGGGGCGGCCTTCTTCATGGCCGGATGCCGTCAGCTCTCGTCGACCGGCACCTTGACGACCTTGTTGTAGCCCGTCACGGCCTGGTTCTCGTCGAACGCGACGACCTTCTTGCGGAATCCCCTCGTGATGACGGCGAGGTAGATCACGCCGAGCACCGTCCAGATGAGCCCGCCGCGCAGCGCATCCTCGTGCAGGTTCGCCCACAGGAGGCCGGTGAGCACCATGCCGATCGCGGGCATCACGATGTAGTTGAAGATGTCGCCCGGCGTCTTCCGGCGGCCCTTGCGGATCGCGAACCAGGCGATCACCGAGATGTTCACGAAGGTGAACGCGATCAGCGCGCCGAAGTTGATCCACGCGGCGATCAGCTCGAGGGTGAAGGGGATGGCCAGCAGGCAGATCGCGCCGACGAGCACGATGTTGAAGGTCGGCGTGTGCGTGCGCGGGTTGATGTAGCCGAAGAAGCGCTGCGGGAGGACGTTGTTGCGTCCCATCACGAGCAGCATGCGGGAGACCGACGCGTGCGACGCGAGACCCGAGGCGAGCGTGGCCGCGAAGCCAGCCGCCGTCAGGACCGCCATCAGGACGTCGCCGCCGACGAGCTTGCCGATGATCGGCAGCGTCGAGTCCTCGACGTACTGCATGTCGCCACCAGGGGCGAACTCGTTCCAGTCGGGGAAGCGCAGCTGCGTGACGTACGAGGCGACGAGGAAGATCGCACCGCCGAGCAGCACGGTGAGCAGGATCGCCTTCGGCATGATCTTGGGATCCTTCGCCTCCTCCGCGTACATCGTCACCGCGTCGAAGCCGATGAACGAGAAGCACACGATCGTGGCGCCCATGAGGACCGCACCCATCGTGACGCCGTCGTGGATGAACGGTGCGGCCGAGGCGAGGGTGGCAGCGCCCTCACCGCGCATCAGCTGTGCGACGACCATCACGACGAACACGGCCATCACGATGATCGAGAACACCAGCAGGATCATGTTCGCGTTCGAGGTGCCGCGCATCGTCATGTAGATGACCGAGGTGACCAGGATGCAGTAGAGCACGACCCAGATCCAGCCCGGGATGTCGGGGAAGAGCGCCTCGAGATAGCTGCGGAGGATGAGGCAGTTCACCATCGGCAGCAGGACGTAGTCGATCAGCGAGGTCCAGCCGACCATGAAGCCGAGGTTCGGGTGGATCGATTCGCGCACGTAGGTGTACGCCGACCCGGCGCTCGGGATCGCACTGGAGATCTTGCCGTAGCTGATCGCCGTGAAGACCATCACCACGAGGGCGACGAGGTACGCCGCGGGCACCACGTCGTTCGTGTCGCGGGCGACCATTCCGAACGTGTCGAAGACGACGGTGGGCGTCATGTAGCCGAGTCCGAGTCCGACGATCGCCCACAGGCCGAGGTTCCGCTTCAGGGTGCCACCGCCCTGGGCGAGCGGCTTGGTCTTTGTCGCCATATGTTCACTCCTTAGGGAACAACGCAAGGGGTCGGAGTCCGGGTCGTCCGACGTTGAGGATCAGTATGTACCCATCCATTCCTCAGCGCGACCCCTAGAACTGATTCGAAACACGCAGTTAACATGACGGAACGGCACGGGATTCGAAGGGGTGGGTCAGCGACTACCAGCCTTCGCGCAGCACCCTGTCCAGCATCCGGACCACATGGTCGGCACTCGCGGCGGTCAGGCACAGGGGCGGCTTGATCTTGAGGACGTTCGAGCGCTCCGAGGTCGTGAGCACGATCACGCCCAGCTCGCGGAGCCGCTCGCAGATCGCGGCGGCCTCCGCGGCGGCGGGCTCCATCGTCTCCCGGTCGCGGACCAGCTCGACCCCGAGATAGAGCCCCTCCCCGTGCACCGGTCCGACGAGCGGATGCCGGTCGCCGAGGTCTCTGAGCGCTGAGGCGAGCCGCTCTCCGATCTCCAGGGCGTTGCGCTGCAGATCGTCCTCGACCATCGCGTCGAGCACGGCGATGCCGACCCGACAGCTCAGCGTGCTGCCGCCGGCGGAGGAGAAGAACTGCCCCTGCGCGGCCAGGGCGTCGGCGACCGCGGCGGAGGTGATCACCCCGCCGATCGGGAACCCGTTGCCCATGGGCTTGGCGATCGTGACGATGTCGGGGAGCACACCTGAGCGTTCGAACCCCCAGAAATGGCGACCCGTGCGGCCGAATCCGACCTGCACCTCATCGGCGATGCACAGACCGCCGGCGGCGCGGACGAGCTCGTAGGCGCCGGCCAGATACCCGTCCGGCAGGAGCACCCCTCCCGCGTTTCCGAGGATCGACTCGCACAGGAACCCCGCGACGTCCCTCCCCTCGGCGGCGAGCATCTCGATGTCGGCGGCGAGATCCGCGAGATAGCGTTCGGCCGTGCCGTTGCCGCGGTAGGTGCCGCGGAAGACGTTCGGCACGTCGGCGACGTGCACCCACTCCGGGCGGGTGCCGACGGCATCCGGGTTGTCGTATGCGCTCGTCGTCACGGCATCGCTGGCCATGGTCCAGCCGTGATACGCCTCGCGCAGCGCCACGATCGACCGCCGACCCGTCGCGGCCTGAGCCAGGCGCAGCGCGAGGTCGACCGCCTCCGAGCCGCTGTTCACCAGCAGGACCGTGTCGAGCTCGCTCCCCTGCGGCATGAGCGCGAGCAGTCTCTCGCTGTACTCGGCGAGCTCGCGGAACAGGAAGCGCGAGTTCGTGCCGAGCGTGCGCAGCTGCCTGTTCGCCGCCTCGGCGACGCGCGGATGACCGTGCCCGAGGCCCGCCACGTTGTTCACCATGTCGATGTAGGCGCGGCCCGTGGTGTCGACCAGGTGGTGCCGCCATCCGCGTTCGATCTGCGGAGGATGCTCGTAATAGCGTTCCTGCGCGCTGGCGAACAGTCGTTCCCTGCGGCGCAGCTCGGCGGCGGACTCGTCGTGCTGCACGAGAGACGCGAGGCCGAGCAACGGGGCGGGGTCGGCGGTGAGACGGCTCCACGCCGCGACGCGGTCGGGAGCGACGAGCGCGGCTCCCGCCGAGGCGTCGGCTGGAGGCTCCGGCGCGTCCTCGCGCCGCGCGCCGATCGCGATCGTTCGCGCATCATCGGAGGCCGCGAGCGCGCCGATGCGCTCCCCCGCCCGCACCTCCCGAGGGGCGAGCCCGTCGATCCGCACGCCTCGGATGCCGAGCACCCATCCGCCATCGAGGACGATCCACGCCCCGCCCTCGTGCACACTCAGTTCGCCGCCGAGCGGCGCGGCGAGGGCGAGCTCCGCGCCGGCCGCGACGTGGACCTCGGTCTCGACCGGCCAGGTCGCGGCGGCATCCGCCGTGTCGATCTCGGTGCGGGTCAGGCGGAACACTCCGTACGGGAGCACCGCGGCCGACGCCCCCGATGCGAACGCCGCGGCGGCGAGAGCGGCCTCGGCATCCGGATCGAGCCAGAGTCCGGACTCCAGCTCCGCCGACTCCACTCCGGGGTCGAGCACGGCCACAGGGCCGGAGAGCTCGGGGAGCAGCGACGCGAGCGGAGCCGCATCCGTCGCCGCCTCGAACCGCGGCGCATCGAACACCAGACGCGCCCGCACGTGCTCCACGACCTCCCGCAGCGGGATGAGGGTCGCGGCGTCGAAGATCGCCTGTTCACCCGCGATGCGCTCCCTCGCGTAGTCGTTGTCTCCGTCGATCTCGAGCTGACGCCACCCGCTGGCGACGAGCAGGCACGCACGGAGCACGACGAGCGGCCACACGGCACGCGCCTCTTCGTCTGTGAGCGGAGCACGGTCGTGGAACGCCGCGATCGTGTCGAGCACCCGCAGCGGACGGTCCGGCTCGTGATGCAGCATCGACGACGCGCACACGGCGAGCTCCGCGACCCTCCAGCCGAGAGCGAGGTCGCCGAGATCGAGGACGGTGCCCGGGTGCAGGCGCGAATCCGTGCCGCGGGTCCCCGTGACGTTGTCGTCGGTGAGGTCGCCGTGGATCGGCTGCACAGGGAGCGCGGGCCCGAGCTCGGCGACGACGGCCTGCGCCTCGTCGGCGGCCGTACGGACCCGGGCGCGGAGCTCCGTGTCGGTGATCGACGACTCCAGCGCGACGGTCTCCGCATAGGCGACGCGCATGTCCCACATGTGCGCCCTGTCGAGGCCGGGATGCCGGAGAGCGGAGAGCGCCGTCACGGAGGCCGCGGCCAGCGCCCCGAATTCGGCCAGCACGACCGGAGCGAAATACCCCGCATCGACCATCGGCTCGCCCGCGGCGAACTCGCTGCGGCGCACCGCGAAGCCCCGCCAGCGCTGCGTGAGCTCGCCGTCGAGCCCTGGCAGCACGGCGGGCACCGAGACGCCGACGCGACGGTAGGCGTCCAGCGCCGCGTGCTGCGCGTCCCGCGCCTCGTCGCCGAAGACCGGGTTGTCGACGCGGAGCACGCTGCGCGCCCCTCCGGCCTCGGTCAGCACGAAGTTGCGGTCCTGATTGCTGCCGAGCTCGCTCGCCGTCGCGTCGAGGCCGTAGCACTCGCGCGCGATCGTGGCGGCATCCTGCTCTGTGACGGCGGGCCTGACCAGGCCTCCGCCCTGTTCCGCGCTCATGCGTCGCGGACCTCGGTGTCGTCGGCGTGCCGCGCGAGGGAGCTGCCGTAGCGCTCCGTGAGCTGCACCATGAGATCGGGGGTGTCGCGGTCGACCCCGAACACGTGGCCGGGGAAGTCCAGCTCGGGCTGGGCGGCGGCGATCTCCGCCTCGCGGTCGGGCGAGAGCAGCTGGACCGGATCGCCCACCGCGACCCAGCCGATCGGGACGACGGCGCCCGCGGGGAGGACCGCCCTGCGGTGCACGATCGCGTTGACGCGCACCTCGCAGCGGTCGCCGATCAGCGCGCCGTTGAAGATGCGGGCCCCCGAGGCGAGGAAGACCTCCTCGCCGACCGTGGCGCCGGCGATGCTCGCGAGCGTGCCGACGAGGGTGTGCGCCCCGATGTGCACCGCGTTCGCGGCGGTCGCCCTGATGAGCGCGTTCTCCATCACGATCACGTGCTCGCCGAGCGTGATCGGGCCGCCCTCCGCGGTGATCACGGCTCCGTGCAGCACTTGGCAGTTCGGGCCGATCTCGACGTCTCCGGAGATCACGGCTGTGGGAGCGACGACGGCGGTGTCATGGATCCGGGGCCGAGCCCCGAGGTGCTCGTACAACATGCCGCCAGACTAGTGCGACGGACGGACGGGCGTGCACGATTCCCCCGCAACCGGGGTGCGGCAGGTGGGTTTCACCTCGCTCCCCCGAGCACGGCTTCGGAGCGGCGGATCGACACCCCGTCGGCATCCCGCTCGTCCTCGGCGTGTCGCGCCCCTGCTCCGAAGTTGTGCTCCGCCGGTCCCGGACGGGGGTGTCGGTGAGAGAGGGGTTCGCGGTCGAGGTCGACAGCCACGGGCAGACGGGAGCCTTCCGGGTCAGCGTCGCACCGGCAGGCTGACGACTACTCCCGCGACGACCCCACGCGAGGCCGCATCATCGCCGCGACGACGGCGGCGACGACCGCGGGTAGGAAGGCGAACCCCACGGTGGGTGCGCCGAGGAAGGCGACACCGAGGAGCAGCCCCGCCGATACGAGACTCACGACCGGCCACCACCTCCCGCGGACCAAGGCGGGGATCAGCGCGATGACGACCGGGACCGCCACGACGAGCAGCATGATCGGACCGTTGTACTGCCAGATGCTCAGGGTGCTGGTGCTCTCGTCCCCCGCGGAGTCCGTGCGCACCACGGTGTAGCTGGGCAGGAAGAGCACGAGCGCCCCGGCGACGGCCGCCAGCACCGTCGACAGCACCTGCAGCGCGCGCTTGACGCTCAGCCGCCCCACGTCAGTCCCGCTGACCGGCCGCGACCGGCTCGGGGAAGAGCGCGGTGAACAGCTGCGCCACCCACTCCAGCAGGGCCTTGTCGGCGAGCGGCTCCAGCCCGACGCCGACGGCGGCGGGCACGGTCGGCATGGGCACGACCAGCGCCTCTCCCCCGCCGACGAGCTTCGCCTTCGGGTAGAGCCGCTGCATCCGCACCTTGATCGAGTCCTCGAAGCGCGCCGGGGCGATCCGCAGGTTCGACCCCATCGTGACGACATCCGTCAACCCAGCCCTCGCGGCACGACGGCGCAGGCGGGCGATGGCGATCAGCCCCTCGACCTCCTCGGGCAGAGTTCCGTAGCGGTCGGTGAGCTCGGCGATGACGAGGTCGATCGCCTCGTCCTTCGCCGTCGCGGCCGAAGCCGCCGAGAGCTTCTGATACGCCTCCAGGCGCAGTCGCTCGCTGTCGATGTAGAACTCGGGGATCCGCGCGTCGAGCGGGAGCTCGAGCCGCAGCTCCTGCCCGCTCTCGACCTCCTCGCCGCGGAACGTGGACACGGCCTCGCCGATCATGCGCAGATACAGGTCGAAGCCGACGCCCGCGATGTGTCCGGCCTGCTCCGCGCCGAGCATGTTGCCCGCGCCGCGCAGCTCCAGGTCCTTGAGGGCGACCTGCATGCCGGAGCCGAGGTCGTTGTTCACGGCGATGGTCTGCAGCCGGTCTGCCGCCGTCTCGGACAGCGGCTTCATGTCGTCGTAGAGGAAGTACGCGTAGGCGCGCTCGCGGCCGCGGCCGACCCGTCCGCGGAGCTGGTGCAGCTGGCTCAGACCGTACTTGTCGGCACGGTCGATGATGATCGTGTTGGCGTTTGAGATGTCGAGCCCGGTCTCGATGATCGTCGTCGAGACGAGCACGTCGAACTTGCGCTCCCAGAAGTCGTCGACGACCTGCTCCAGCTGGTGCTCCCCCATCTGGCCGTGCGCCACGGCGATGCGGGCCTCCGGCACGAGCTCGGCGAGCTCCGCCGCGACGCGCTGGATCGACTGCACCCGGTTGTGCACGAAGAACACCTGGCCCTCACGGAGGATCTCCCGGCGGATCGCGGCCGCCATCTGCTTGTCGCTGCGGGGTCCGACGAAGGAGAGGATCGGATGCCGGTCCTCGGGCGGCGTCGCGAGAGTGGACATCTCGCGGATGCCGGTGACGGCCATCTCGAGCGTGCGCGGGATCGGCGTGGCGCTCATCGCGAGGATGTCGACGTTCGTCTTCATCTTCTTCAGCGCGTCCTTGTGCTCGACGCCGAAGCGCTGCTCCTCGTCGATGATCATCAGGCCGAGGTCCTTGAACATCACCTGGTCGGTGAGGATGCGGTGCGTGCCGATGACCATGTCGACGGTGCCGTCGAGGAGGCCGTCGAGCGTGAGCCGGGCCTCCTTGTCGGTCTGGAAGCGCGACAGCGGACGCACCTTGACCGGGAATCCGGCGAAGCGCTCGGTGAACGTCTCCAGGTGCTGCTTGACCAGCAGGGTCGTCGGCACGAGCATGGCGACCTGCTTGCCGTCCTGGATCGCCTTGAACGCCGCACGCACCGCGACCTCGGTCTTGCCGAAGCCGACGTCGCCCGACAGCAGCCGGTCCATCGGGATGGGCCGCTCCATGTCGGCCTTGATCTCGTCGATCGTCTGCAGCTGGTCAGGAGTCTCCGCGAACGGGAACGCCTCCTCCAGCTCACGCTGCCAGGGCGTGTCGGGGCCGAACGCGTGCCCCTTGGCCCCCATGCGCGCCGAGTACAGCTTGACGAGCTCGACCGCGATGTCGCGCACGGCCTTGCGCGCCTTGCCCTTCGCCGCAGCCCAGTCGCTGCCGCCCATCTTCGACAGCGTCGGGGCCTCGCCGCCGACGTACTTCGAGAGCGAGTCGAGCTGGTCGGTCGGGACGAAGAGCTTGTCGCCAGGGTAGCCGCGCTTGGACGGCGAGTACTCCAGCACGAGGTAGTCGCGCACCGACTTCGTGGCGTTGCGGCCTCCGGTGGAGACCTCCCGCTGCGTCATCTCCACGAAGCGGCCGATGCCGTGGGTCGAGTGCACGACGAAGTCGCCCGGCTTGAGCTGCAGCGGATCGACGACGTTCTTGCGCCGCGAGGCGAGCTTCTTGACGACGCGCTGGTCGCCGCCGATGGTGCGGCCGTAGAACTCGTTGTCCGTGAGGACGGCGAGTTTCGCCTCCGGCACCTGGAACCCGGCCTCCACCGACCCCGTGACGAGGGTCGCGACCCCTCCGTCAGGCAGGCCGGTGAGGGAGTCGACGACGCGGGCGGCGATGCCGCGGTCGGAGAGCACGTCGCGCGCGCGGTCGACGAGACCGGCGCCGGTCGCGATGACGACCACGCGCCACCCCTCCGAGACCCGGGCGTCGACGAAGGAGATCGCGCCGTCGACGTTGCCGTGGAAGGACGGGATCACCACGGCATCCGCGGTGTCGACGTCGGCGTCGCCGATCGAGAACGGGCTCAGCCGCCACAGGACGCCGCCGCGGTCGCGCACGACCTCGCGGAGCTCGGCGATGGTGAGGAAGTCGCCCGCGCCCAGGTCGATGGGGGCGGAGGCGCCCGAGGTCGCCGCGCTCCACGCGGCATCGAGGAACTCGCGGTTGGTGTCGCCGAGCGTGATCGCGCGTGCGGTCGAGCGCTCCGGGTCGATGATCGCCGTCACACTGCCCTCCGGCAGGTACTCGACCAGCGACTTGAGCGGACCCGCGACAGCCGGCAGCAGCGACTCCATGCCCTCGACAGGGATGCCCTCGGCCATCTTCTCGAGCATGCCCGCGATGGCGGGGAACGCATCCTTGAGCGCACGCGCGTTGTCGCGCACGTCCTGCGTGAGGAGGAGCTCTCGGCTCGGCTGCAGGTCGACGAGATCGACGTCTCCCGGCAGCGAGCGCTGGTCGGCGACGGAGAACGCGCGGATCTGGTCGATCTCGTCGCCGAAGAACTCGACGCGGTACGGATGCTCGGAGATCGGCGGGAACACGTCGAGGATGCCGCCGCGCACGGCGAACTCGCCTCGGCGCGACACCATGTCGACGCGCGAGTAGGCGCGCTCGACGAGCTGCTCGGCGACCGTGTCGAGCTCGTTGCCCCTGCTGCCGATCCTGAGCTCGAGGGGGGCGATCTCGCCGAGGTTGCCGGCGATCGGCTGGAGTGCCGCGCGCACGGAGGCGACGACGATCAGCGGGTGATCCCCCGTCCACTCGGCGATGCGGCGAAGGGCCTGGAGGCGCTGGCCCACCGTGTCGGGGCTGGGGCTCAGCCGCTCATGCGGCAGGGTCTCCCACGCGGGGAAGGTGAGCACCTCGGCGTCCGGCAGGTAGGCGCCGAGAGCGGCGGCCAGGCTCTCCGCACGACGCCCCGTGGGCACCACGGCGAGCGCCGCCGCCGTCTGGCCCGCCGCACGACGCTTCTCGAGCAGCCCGCCGAGCACCGGGGCGTCGAGTCCGTCGACGAGGCCGAGATCGGCGTCGGTCTGCGCCCAGCTGAGGGCGTCACGATACAGAGACGCCTCTTCCAAGGCGCGCAGAATCCCCGGAACAGTCACCGGACAAGCTTAGACCGGGGCCTCCGACATCGGGTCGGCGCGCATAGGATGCCGGGATGGAACCGGTCACCCTCACCACCGATCGTCTCGTCCTGCGCACGCCCACGGAGGCGGATGCCGAGGCGATCGACCGCGCCTGCCAGGACCCGGAGATCCCACGCTGGACGACGGTGCCGAGCCCGTACACGCGCGAGCACGCGGACGGGTTCATCCGGATGATCGCCGACGGCTGGGCGGAGGAGACGGGCGCTGTGTGGGGCATCCGGGCGGACGACGCGTTCCTCGGCGTCATCAGCCTCGACGGATTCACGCCGCAGGTCGGCGGCGCGCACGCCGAACTCGGCTATTGGATGGCGCCGGAGGCCCGCGGTCGCGGATATCTGATCGAGGCGGGTCGCGCCGTGGTCGAGTGGGGTTTCGCCGAGCTCGGACTCGCCCGCATCCAGTGGCAGGCGGTCGTCGGCAACATCCCCTCCGCACGTGCGGCCAGGGCGCTCGGGTTCCGCTACGAGGGCCTGCGTCGCCAGGCCCTGACCAGCCCGCGCGGGCGAGATGACGGCTGGACCGCCGGCCTCCTCCCCTCCGACGACCGCACGCCCGTGCCCTGGCCGATCCTCTGACCCTGCCCGCCGTGAGGGGTCGCTGAATGCCGCATCACCGCCCCCGCATCCGGCAGATGCTGACCCCTCACGCGGTCAGACCCGCTCGTACAGCGTGACGACGCACGCGCTGCCGAGGCCGAGGTTGTGCTGGAGCGCGAGAGTGACGTCGTCGACCTGACGGTCACCGGCCATGCCCCGGAGCTGCCACACCAGCTCTGCGCACTGCGCGAGCCCGGTCGCCCCGAGAGGATGACCCTTCGAGAGCAGCCCACCCGAGGGGTTTGTCACGACCTGTCCGCCGTACGTGTTCTGCCCGTCGAGGATGAAGCGCTCGCTCGTGCCCTCGGGCGTGAGGCGCAGCGCCTCGTAGGCGAGCACCTCGTTCGTCGTGAAGCAGTCGTGCAGCTCCACGACCCGCAGGTCGCGCGGATCGACGCCGGCCTCCTCGTAGACGGCATCCGCGGCGCGCTGCGCGATCGATGCACCGACGAGCGCCATCGCGTCTCCGCCGAACGTGTCGGCTCTGTCGCTCGTCATCGCCTGGGCTCGGATGCGCACCGAGGCGTCGAGTCCGTGCGCCCGCGCGAACTCCTCGGTGCAGAGCACCGCTGCGGCCGCACCACAGGTCGGCGGGCAGCACTGCAGCCGCGTGAGAGGCCCGTACACGTGCGGTGAGGCGAGCACCTCCTCCACCGTGATCGGATCGCGGAACACGGCGTAGGGGTTCGCGGCGGCGTGCCGACGGGACTTGACCGTGACGTGCGCGAAGACGGCGGGATCCATCGCGTACCTCTCCGCGTACGCCGCCCCTGCGTCGCCGAAGAACTGCGCGGCCGGTGGCGCATCGGAGGCGCCGCGATGCGCCACCCGCGACTCGGTGAACCGCCACAGCGAGTCCGGGCGGTCGTCGTACATGCTGCCGATCGCGCCCCGGGCCATCTGCTCGAACCCCACGACGAGCACGCAGTCGGCCGTGCCGGAGAGGATCGCCTGGCGTCCCAGCCACAGCGCGCTCGATCCGCTCGCGCAGTAGTTGTTGACGTTGAACACGGGGACCCCCGTCGTCCCCACCCCGTAGACGGCCGTCTGTCCGGCCGCCGTGTCGGCGTAGACGTACCCCGCGTACACCGCGTCCACGGCGTCGAGTCCGATGCCGGCATCCGCCAGCGCCTCCCGGATCGCCCGCTCCCCCATCACGTCGTACGACGCGGTGCGCGAGGGCGTGACGAACGGGATCATCCCGACGCCGGCGACGACGACGCTCACGACGCGACCCGCAGCCCGCGGCGGAGCGCCGGCTTGTCGATCTTTCCGACCGGGTTCTTGGGGAGCTCGTCGAGGACGGTGATGCGAGCGGGGCACTTGAACGACGCCAGGATGCCGCGCGCATGCGCGTCGAGCTCGTCGGGCGTGGCCGCGGCGTCCGCGCTCAACGACACGAACGCGACGGGGATCTCGCCCAGCACGGGATCCGGTGCGCCGACGACGGCGGCCTCCCGCACGTCCGGATGCGTGTAGAGCGCGTTCTCGATCTCCTTGGGGTAGAGGTTCTCTCCCCCGCGGATGATCATGTCCTTGATGCGGTCGACGATCTGCAGGTAGCCGTCCTCATCGAACCGGCCGAGGTCGCCGGTGCGCAGCCATCCGTCCACCACGGTCCGCTCGGTCTCCTCCGGGCGCCCCAGGTACCCGGCCATGACGACGGGGCCGGCGATCACCACCTCGCCGACCTCGTCCGACGCCAGGTGCCGGCCGTCCTCTCCGATCACGGCGACGCGCTGGCCGGGCAGCGGGAGACCGACGGTTCCGGGCTTGCGGGTTCCGTGCAGCGGATTGATGGTCGAGGCGCAGGTCGTCTCGGAGAGCCCGTAGCCCTCCACGATCGTGACGTCGAACCGCTTCTCGAAGCGCTCGATCGACTCGGCCGGCATCGGCGCCGCGCCGCACACGGCGAAGCGCAGCGACGAGGTGTCCGGCCGCACGTCGTCGGGCAGAGAGGAGAGCAGCGCGTAGATCGCCGGCACGGCGGAGAAGTAGGTGGGGCGCAGCCGCTCGACGTCGGCGAAGAACCTGTCGCGTGAGAAGCGCCCGGTGATGCTGACCTGACCCCCTGCGCGCAGCGGGGTCAGCGTGCCGAGCACGATGCCGTTCGCGTGGAACAGCGGGAGCACGAGGAGACTGTGGTCGGCGGGTCCGAGCTCGAACCACTCCACGAACGACGCGGTCATCGCGTCGAGGTTGGCGTGGGTGAGCATGACGCCCTTCGGGCTCCCGGTCGTTCCGCTCGTGTAGATGAGGAGCGCGAGATCGTCGGTCGTCGTCAGAGGATCCCCGAGGACGCGGTCCCCCGCTGCGAGCTCGTCGAGGAGGACGGAGGGGACACCGAGGTCGCGCGTGCCGTCTTCCGCGACGACCAGCACCGCGCCGGCATCCGCGACCTGATACGCCGCCTCCGTCTGCCCGAGGACCGGATTGATCGGCGTGACCGCCGCTCCCAGCCGCCACGCGGCGAACAGCGCGACGATCAGCTCGACCCGGTTGGGCAGTGCCAGGGCGATGACGCTGCCGGCGCGAACACCGCGCGCGTGCAGCGCTCCGGCCGCGGCCTCGACCCTGGCGAGGAGGTCGGCGTTGCTGAGCTCGACGGCGTCGTCGCGCAGGCTGGGCGCCGCCGGGGCCTCGGCGGCGCGGACGGCGGGCAGTGCGGCGAAGTGCATGGATGCTCCAGAGGGATCGAGGGTGCCTGCGGCGGGGCGCCGCGCCGGGGAGGCGCGGCACCCCTGTGGGGTGGTCACACCCGGGTGACCACGGGTTCGGCGACGAGGCCGAAGGCACGGAGCTGCCCCAGCAGCTCGTGGTGCCCGAACGCCTGGCACGCCGAGGCGAATCCCACCCGGCGGGGCGCCTCCTGGATCAGCGAGAACGCGGCGAAGGCCTGCAGCAGTCCGGTCTGCTTGTAGTTGCTGTTGCCGTGGATCACCACGTGCGACCGACCGAGCGGACCGGACGCGTGCACCGAGTCGACCGACCTGTTGTAACGCGGGTTCTCACGCGGCGGCATGCTCGCCTGGAGGCCCGCGGCGATGTCGGCCAGCGCCTTCTCCTGCGCCTCCGGCTCGAGCGGCTTGATCTGCTCCTCGAACATCTGCACCGTCAGTCCGACGTTCTCCATCACGGCGCGGTTGAGCACGCCGCCGAAGGAGCGGACGCTGGACACCCGCGGGTCGTGCTGGAACCAGATCGGATGCGACATCCCGCCCCACGGCACCGCGACGGCCTGCTCGTGGTAGCCGGGCACCGTCACGTCGAACTTCGAGAGGTGGTCCCACGCGACGAGCTGGTTCTGCTCGAGGTAGTACCAGTCGGCCTTGAGGATCGTGAAGATGGTCTGCGTCGACGCGAAGGTCGGCAGCCCCTTCCAGAACACGAGGATGTCGAGGGTGTCGTATCCCCCGGGCTCGAGGGCGATGTTGGCCGCGATCTCGCTCGTCGTGTACATGTGCGCGATGCCGGGAGACAGCAGCAGCCCCTTCGCGGCGAACTGCGCACCCCATCTGTCGCGCGCCGCCATCACCCAGTCCTGCTCGCCGGTGGTGTCGGTGTAGTGCGCCCCGATCTGCAGGGCGGCCTCGACGACCTCCGGGCCGAACTTGATGAACGGTCCCACCGTGTTGCAGATCACCGTGGCGCCGTCGAATGCCTCCGCCAGCGCTGCGGCGTCGTTCTCGACGCCGACGATCTCGTAGTCGGCCGTCTCGATCCCCGGGATCTTCTCCACGACCTCGCGGACGCGTTCCGCATCACGCCCCGCGGCCACGAAGGGCACGCCGAGTTCGCGCAGGTACTCGCAGATCAACCGGCCTGTGTATCCGCTGACGCCGTAGACGACGACGGGCTTGTCCGTGCTCATGGTGTTCTCCTCACATCCCCATCGCGCCGTCGATCGACAGCGTCGTCCCGTTGACGAATGCCGAGTCCGAGGAGAGCAGGAACGCGATCCCCGCGGCGATGTCGTCCTCCGTCGCGAGGCGCCCCGATGGCGTCAGGCCGACCACGGCGGTCACGGCGTCCTGCGCCGAGGGGAACAGCCCCAGCCGTTCCATGTCCCCGGCCAGCTGCGCGCCCATCGCGTTGGGGACGAGCCCTGGGCAGACGGTGTTCACGCGCACGCCGTAGCCGAGACGGCCCGACTCCGCGGCGGCGACCTTGGTGAGCCGCTCGACGGCGGACTTGGATGCCGAGTACGCCGCGATGCCGGGGAAGGCGATGGTCGCCGCCACCGAGGCGATGTTCACGATCGCGCCGCCCGCTCCCGAGCCGTCGTCCTGGCGCATGCTGCGGAAGGCGTGCTTGATGCCGAGCGCCGTGCCCAGGACGTTCACGTCGAGGATCCTGCGCATGTTGGCGGGGTCGAGATCGACGAAGAGGTCGGAGATCTCGATGCCCGCGTTGTTCACGAGGGCATCGAGTCCGCCGAGGGCGTCCAGCGCCTGCGCCGTGGCGGCGCTCCAGGAGGCGTCATCGGTCACGTCGAGGGCCACGAACGTCGCCTGACGTCCGTCTGCCGTGAGCGCCGCGGCGGCTGCCGTGCCGGCCGACTCGTCGACGTCGGCGAGGACGACGGCTGCTCCCCTCTCGGCGAGGACCTGCGCCGTGCGCAGCCCCAGCCCTCTCGCGCCGCCGGTGATCAGGGCACGCGTCCCCGTGAGATCAGTGGTCATGTCGATCCGTTCCTTTCGTCGTTGAAAGCGATGGGGACAGCAGATCAGAAATTTGGACACTTGACAAGGAAAATCTGGACAACTGCCCAAAACTGCCGGTCAGCGCCCTCCGCAGGGCGTATGATCGCTTCACCGAGACCGGAGGAGGCGTGATGGGCGATGCGGCTGTGCGCGCGGAGCGGGCGGGTACCGACAAGTTCGCCGCGCGTCGACGCGAGCTGGCGGATGCCGCGCTGACGGCCATCGCCGAGCGCGGATTCGCCCGCACCGGCCTGCGCGACGTGGCCGCCCAGAGCGAGCTGTCGCACGGGCTGCTGCACTACTACTTCGAGGACAAGGACGATCTGATCGGCCAGGCGATCTGGCAGTACAAGTCGGAGTGCGCGCGGCGCTACGACCCCATCGTCGAGTCGTCGAGGAGCGGAGCCGAGCTCGCCGAGCGGTTCGGCGCAGAGATGGCCTCCACTCTGCGCGACGAGGCCGACATGCACCGGCTCTGGTACGACCTGCGCAATCAGGCCCTGTTCGACGCGGGCTTCCGCGACACCATCATCGCGATCGACGGGCTGCTCAGCGACATGGTGTGGGCCGTCGTCCAGCGCTTCTCCGAACTCGAGGGACGCGCGCCCGTCGTCGATCCGTCGTCGGCCTACGCGCTGTTCGACGGGATCTTCCTCAACGCGCTCATCGCCTATCTGCGCGGAGACCTAGATGCCGTCGAGCACCTGCGCGCCGCCAGCATCCGCCTGCTGCTGAGCGCCGTCTGAGCGTCGCCCCTAGCCGGATGTCGGATGCCGGTGTCAGGATGAGTCCATGCCGGAGATGCCCGAGGTCCAGGGACTGACGACGTTCCTCGCCGAGCGCGCCGTCGGGCGCACCATCACCCGCGCCACGGTGGCGGCGATCTCGGCGCTGAAGACTTACGATCCGCCCATCCACGCACTCCAGGGCGCGGAGATCACGGCGGCGTCCCGCCACGGCAAGTTCGTGGTGCTGACCTGCCGCGACGATCTGCACCTCGCATTTCACCTCGCCAAGGCCGGGTGGCTGCGCTGGTACGACACCCTCCCCACCACGCTGATCAAGCCGGGCAAGTCGCCCATCGCGCTGCGCATCGCCCTCGACGACGGCAGCGGGTTCGATCTCACCGAGGCCGGCACCAAGAAGTCGCTCGCGGTCTACGTCGTGCGAGATCCGCAGGACGTCCCCGGCATCGCCCGGCTCGGCCCTGATCCGCTGGACCCGTCGTTCACGCGCGAGGTCTTCGCCGGCCTGCTCGCGGGGAAGCGGATGCAGATCAAGGGCCTCCTGCGCGATCAGGCCGTGATCGCCGGCATCGGCAACGCCTACTCCGACGAGATCCTGCACGCCGCGCGCATGTCTCCGTACGCGATCTCCGCGAAGCTCGACGACGACGAGATCGACCGGCTGTTCGCGGCGACGCACGCGACGCTGACGGATGCGGTGACCGCGGCCTCCGGCAAGCCCCCCGCTGATCTGAAGGATGCCAAGCGCCGCGGCATGCAGGTGCACGCCCGCCGCGGGGAGGCGTGCCCCGTGTGCGGCGACATCGTGCGGAGCGTGTTCTTCGCCGATCGCTCGATGGAGTACTGCCCGACGTGTCAGACGGGCGGCAAGCCGCTCGCCGATCGCCGCCTGTCGCGGCTGCTCAAGTAGCACCGCGTTCCCTTTCATGTCGCGGAATGAATCTCTGTCAGACGCGTTGAGTACACTCAGAGCATCAACGTGCTCCGGGGTCGGTGTGAATCCGAACCGGCGGTGACAGTCCGCGAGCGTCTCGGTTCCACCGGGATGCCGATCCGGTGGAAATCCGGAACCGACGGTGATGCGAGAGTCATCTCGCTAGTCCGGAAGGGAGGCAGCACGGCGCGCTCGCGCGCGCGTTCTGCATCCCCCGGAGCCTCAGAGGAGGACGACGGATGGCAGTGACCGAGGCTGAGCGCCGCGCGATGGGTCGCGCGCTCGAACTCGCAGCGCAGGGGCCGCGGGGCGTGAACCCGCAGGTGGGCGCCGTCATCCTCTCCCCCGACGGCGACGTCCTCGCCGAGGGCTGGCACCACGGCGCCGGCACCCCGCACGCGGAGGTCGATGCGCTCTCGAAGCTCACGCCGGGCGCCGCCCGCGGAGCGACGGCCGTGGTCACCCTCGAGCCGTGCAATCACACCGGCCGCACCGGCCCGTGTGCCCTCGCCCTGATCGACGCCGGCGTCGCCCGCGTGGTGTACGCCCTCGACGACCCCGGCGCAGTCTCGGGCGGAGGCGCAGAACGGCTGCGGAACGCCGGCGTCCACGTCGAGTCCGGCGAGCAGGCGGATGCCGCGCACGCCCTGATCGACGGCTGGCTCACCGCGCAGCGTCTCGGGCGACCGCACATCACCGTGAAGTGGGCGCAGAGCCTCGACGGACGCGCCGCAGCGGACGACGGCTCCAGCCAGTGGATCACGGGGCCCGCGGCACGCGCCGACGTGCATCGACGGCGCGCGGCCGCCGACGCCATCGTCGTCGGCACCGGGACCGTGCTCGCCGACGACCCCGCTCTCACCGCCCGTGACGGCGATGTCCTGTATCCGCACCAGCCTGTCCCCGTCGTGATCGGCTCGAGGCCGACCCCTGACGACGCCGCGGTGCGCCGGCATCCCCACTCCCCCGTCTTCTACGACACCCGAGACCTGCGGGCCGTCGTGGCCGATCTGCACGCGCGCGGAGTCCAGAGCGTGTTCGTCGAGGGCGGCCCGACCCTCGCGAGCGCTTTCATCGCCGCGGATCTCGCCGACCGGGTGCTCGCGTACGTGGCCCCGGTGCTGCTCGGCGGCCGGCGCCTCGCCCTCACCGACATCGGCGTGCCGTCGATCGACGCGGCCGTGCGCCTCGACATCGACGAGTGGCTGCCGCTCGGAACCGACCTGCTCGCGATCGCTCACCCGGCGACCGCGACCGACGCTCACGACGAAGGAGCTGCCTGATGTTCACCGGAATCATCGAGGAGATCGGCGAGATCACCGCCATCGCACCAGCGGGCGACGGCTGGCGGCTCACGGTGCGCGCCCCGAAGGCCGCGGCGGATGCCGTGCACGGCGAGTCGATCGCGGTGTCCGGCGTCTGCCTGACCGTGGTGGGCTCGACCGCCGACACCTTCGACACCGACGTGATGAAGCAGACCCTCGATGTGGCGGCCATCGGCGGCGCGACCGTGGGCACCCGCGTCAACATCGAGAAGGCGATGCCCGTGGGTGCCCGCCTCGGCGGCCACATCGTGCAGGGCCACGTCGACGGCACGGGAGCCGTGCTGCAGGTGCGCCCCGGCGCGCAGTGGAGCGTGCTGCGGATCAGCCTCCCCGCCGACCTCGCCCCGCTGGTCGTGGACAAGGGCTCCATCTCGGTCGACGGCACGTCGCTGACGGTGAGCGCCGTGAGCGCCCCGTCCGAGGCCGACGCGTGGTTCGAGGTCTCCCTCATCCCGGAGACCCTCGCCGCCACCACGCTGGGCGTGCGCGCGGTCGGCGACCGCGTCAACCTCGAGACCGACGTCCTCGCCCGACACGTCGAACGTCTGCTCGCCTTCCGCGAGCTCGGCGTCGCACAGGAAGGAGGCTCGCGATGAGCCTGTCCACCATCCCCGAAGCGCTCGACGCGCTCCGCGCCGGCCGGCCGGTGCTGGTCGCCGACGACGAGAACCGCGAGAACGAGGGCGACGTCATCCTCTCCGCCGAGCTCGCGACACCCGAGTGGGTCGCCTGGACCGTGCGCTGGTCGTCGGGGTTCATCTGCGCGCCCATGCCCACCGATCTCGCCGACAGCCTGAACCTGCAGCCCATGGTCGCCACCAGCGAGGACGCGCGCTCGACCGCGTACACGGTCAGCGTGGATGCCGCGTCCGGCGTCACCACCGGCATCAGCGCGCACGACCGCGCGCACACCCTGAACGTGCTGGCGAACCCCTCGTCGACCGCGGGCGATCTGATCCGCCCCGGTCACGTGCTGCCGCTCCGCGCGGTCGACGGCGGCGTGCGCGAACGCAGCGGCCACACCGAAGCGGCCGTCGAGCTCATGAAGCTGGCTGGGCTGCGTCCGGTCGGCGCGATCGCCGAGGTCGTCGCCGAAGACGGCAGCATGATGCGGATGCCCGGCCTCCTCGAGCTCGGCGAGCGCGACGGCGTCCCCGTCATCACGATCGAGCAGCTGATCGCGCACCTCAACGAGATCGACCCCGACGGCGCCGTCGCCTCCCCCGGCAGGAGGGTGAGCCTGAGGGCCGATGCGACGGTTCCGACCTCGCACGGCACGTTCCGCTTCCTCGCGTACAAGGACAGGGTCAGCGGCACCGACCACATCGCCGTCGTCTCGGGAGAGCCGACCGAGACCGCGCTGGTGCGCGTGCATTCCGAGTGCCTCACGGGCGAGGCGTTCGGCTCGCTGAAGTGCGAGTGCGGGCCTCAGCTGGACGCGGCGCTCGACGCGATCGAGCAGGAGGGCGGCATCGTCATCTACATGCGCGGTCACGAGGGACGGGGCATCGGGCTCATCAACAAGCTCCGGGCGTACAGCCTGCAGGAGGAGGGGCTCGACACGGTCGACGCGAACCTCGCCCTCGGCCTCCCCGCCGACGCCCGCGAATACGCGGCGGCGGCCGGCATCCTCGCCGATCTCGGCGTGTCGAAGGTGCGCCTGCTGACGAACAACACGGACAAGGTCAACCAGCTGCGCGAGCTCGGGCTCGACGTCGTGGAGCAGGTGCCGCTGATCGTCGGCGTCGGGCCGAACAACCACCAGTACCTCGAGACCAAGCGTGACCGGATGGGTCACATCATCGGAGAGGCGGAGCTCGCAGAGGCTCTCGCCGACGGAAAGGACGACGAATGAGCGGCGCAGGCGCACCCCAGGCCGGGAGCATCGACGGGCGGGGACTCGACGTCGTCATCATCGCCGGTACCTGGCACGACACCATCACGAACGGCCTGATCGCCGGAGCGGAGCGCGTCCTGAACGAGGCGCAGGCGACGCATCGCCTGGTGCGCGTGCCCGGTTCGTTCGAGCTCGCGGTGGCCTCGCAGGCGGCGTTCGCCGGCGGGGCGGATGCGGTGGTCGCGCTCGGCGTGATCATCCGCGGCGGCACCCCGCACTTCGAGTACGTCTCGGCGGCCACGACCGACGGCCTCACCCGGGTATCGCTCGACGCGGGCAAGCCGGTCGGCTTCGGCGTGCTGACCCTCGACGACGAGCAGCAGGGTCTCGACCGTGCCGGCCTCGAGGGCTCCAAGGAGGACAAGGGCGCAGAGGCCGCGGATGCCGCGCTGCGCACCGCGCTCCTCATCAGGGAGCTGCGGGGCTGACGGGCGACGAGGTCGCGCGATCGGACCGAGCGCGCGACCTCGTCGCACAACGGACGACCCCGCAGTCGCGCTCGAAGGCGTGAGCACTGAGGGTCGCCTATCTGGCGCGGAATACCGGTTCCGGCGTACGGTGAGCGCATGGAGATCCTGCGCCACATCGTCCTGTTCGTCCACCTCATCGGATTCGCCGTGCTCTTCGGCTCCTGGGCTGTGCAGGCGTTCGGCGGCACGCGCGAGTTCACACGGCTGATGAGCGTCGGAATGACGATCGCCGCGATCGCCGGTCTCGCACTCGCGGCGCCGTGGGGTCTGCCGGAGGGCGCCGAGATGAACTACGTGAAGATCGGCACCAAGCTGGTCATCCTGCTGATCATCGGAGCCCTGCTCGGCATCGGCACGGCCCGCCAGAAGCGCGGCGACGCCATCGCCCCCGCCGTGTTCTGGCTCGTCGGCATCCTGACCGCCGTCAACGCCGGCATCGCGGCCATCTGGCGCTGACCCCCGACGGCGTAACCCGCGGCATCCGGAGCGGGCGCTCCGCCCCGCCCGCCAGAACTCCGGAGATCGGGCCCGAGCTCCAGGCGTGAACGGGCGCTGTGCTCCGGATAGCCGAGACTTTTCCGGAGTTCTGCACGGCAAGTCCGCGCGGCTCGACGCAGGGGCCTAGTGCCTCCGCGGGGGCGCCGTGCTGCCCCGAACCACGAGCTCGGTGCCGACGAGCGGAGTGTGCCGTCGCTCTCCGCTGTCGAGCTCCGCGAGGAGGGCGTCGACGGCGAGCGCCCCGACGCGCTCCGGATGCTGCTGCACGGTCGTCAGCGGAGGCCACAGCTGCGCGGCGTCCGGCAGCCCGTCGAACCCGACGATGCTGACGTCGCCCGGCACGTCGCGGCCGATCTCGCGGAAAGCCCGCAGCACGCCGATCGCCATCTGGTCGTTCGCCGCGAAGACCGCGGTGACTCCGTCGACCTCTCGGAGGCGGAGACCCGCCGCGTAGCCGGACTGCGCGCTCCAGTCGCCGACCAGGGCGCCGGGGACGTGGAGTCCGCGCGATTCGAGGGTCGCCTGCCAGGCCTCCCGTCGGCGCTCTGCGGAGTAGGACCTCTCCGGACCCGCGACATGCCAGACCGTGTCGTGCCCGAGGTCGAGGAGATGCTCGGTGGCCAGGCGTGCGCCCTGAGCCTGATCGGTGTCGACGAAGGGATGCTCGACCGTGCGGTTCGAGTCGACGAACACGACGGGCAGCGCATCGGGGATCTCCACGTCGGCCTCGTCGAGCTGGTGGGCCTCGATGACGATGATGATGCCGTCGACGGCATGCTCCTCCAGGCGACGGAAGGCGCCGGCGACGGTGTCGCGCGCGCTGGACTCGACCGGGATGAGGGTGAGCGCGTATCCGAGCTGGGCGGCGCGCACCGCGATCGCGTCGAGCGTGCGCTGGTTGCCGTACGAGCTGAACGAGAACATCACGACGCCGATGGTGCGGAATCTGCCCGACCGCAGTGCGCGCGCTGCGCTGTTCGGCCGGTATCCGAGGCGCTGCATCGCCGCCTCCACGCGCTCTCTGGTCGCCGCGCCGACGTAGCCGCGCGCGTTGACGACGCGCGAGACGGTCTGACCGGACACTCCGGCCTCGCGGGCGACGTCCTCCATGGAAGGTTCACGGCGCCGATGCGGCGACTCTGCCGTTTCTGCTGAGGACACGATCACATCCATTCATGTGTTGACGTTGACACACTAACAGTCCATCGCATATGTTGACGTTGACACATGGCGCACCCGACGCCCGAATCAGAGAAGGTCTCGTCGATGACGACAGAAATCACCGCGGCACGAGGTGCGCTGAGCATCCCCCGCCGCGAGAAGCGCAATTGGAACGGCTGGGCGTTCGTCGGCCCCTTCATGGTCGTCTTCGCCCTGGTGTTCCTCACGCCGCTCGCCTACGCGCTCTACCTGAGCTTCTTCCAGGAGAAGCTCATCGGCGGCACGGCCTTCGTCGGCCTGGACAACTACGTGCGAGCGCTCACCGACCCGCAGTTCTGGGAGGCGTTCGGCCGTGTCCTGCTGTTCCTCGTTGTGCAGGTGCCGATCATGCTCGCGCTGGCGCTCGGCGCGGCGCTCGCCCTCGACAGCGCGCGACTGCGGGGAGCATCCTTCTTCCGCATCCTGATCTTCCTGCCTTACGCCGTGCCCGCCGTCGTCGCCGTCCTCATGTGGGGCTACATCTACGGCGACCAGTTCGGCCTCGCCGGCAACGTCAACGACCTCCTCGGATTCGATGCGCTCACGCCGTTCGCGAAGGAGTGGATGCTGGCCTCGATCGGCAACATCGTGACCTGGGAGTTCGTGGGCTACAACATGCTGATCTTCTACTCCTCGCTGAAGACCATCCCCACCGACATGTACGAGGCCGCCTCCCTCGACGGGGCCGGCGCCTGGCGCACGATCTTCTCCATCAAGATCCCCTCCGTGCGCGGGGCGGTCGTCATCGCGACGATCTTCTCGATCATCGGCAGCTTCCAGCTCTTCAATGAGCCCAACATCCTGCGGCCGCTCGCGCCGAACGTGATCACCACGTACTACACGCCCAACATGTACGCGTACAACCTGTCCTTCGCCGGGCAGCAGTTCAACTACGCGGCGACGATCGCCATCATCATGGGCGTCATCACCGCCGTCATCGCCTACGTCGTGCAACTGCGCGGCTCGAAGTCGGAGGTGCGCTGACATGGCTCTCCCCCTCGCCCGCCCGCGGACTCGTCGGAACGACCCCCTGAACCCGCGCAAGTCCAACACGCTCCTCATCGTGATGATCGTGTACGGCCTGTACACGATCATCCCCCTGGTCTGGCTGCTCTTCAGCTCCACCAAGACCCAGTCGGGCCTCTTCAGCTCCTTCGGGCTGTGGTTCGCCGACGACTTCGCCTTCTTCGACAACCTGGCGGCGACCTTCACGTACCGCGACGGCATCTTCCTGCGCTGGCTCGGCAACACGCTGCTGTACGTCGTGGTGGGGGCGGGCGGCGCGACGCTGCTCGCGACGATGGCGGGATACGGTCTCGCCAAGTACCGCTTCCCCGGCCGCCGTGCCGTGTTCGCCGTCGTGCTCGGCGCGGTCGCCGTTCCCGGCACGGCCCTCGCGGTGCCGACCTTCCTGCTGTTCAGCGAGCTCGGGCTCACGAACACGCCGTGGGCCGTGATCATCCCCTCCCTGATCAGCCCGTTCGGCCTCTACCTCATCTGGGTCTTCGCCTCGGAGTCGGTGCCGACCGAACTGCTGGAGGCGGCGCGCATCGACGGCGCCGGGGAGTTCCGCACCTTCTTCACGATCTCGCTGCGCCTGCTGGCGCCCGGCATCGTGACGGTGGCGCTGTTCACGGTCGTCGCGACCTGGAACAACTACTTCCTGCCCCTGATCATGCTCTCCGACCCCGCCTGGTATCCGCTCACCGTCGGCCTCAACCAGTGGAGCTCCCAGGCGATCGGCGCGGGCTCCCAGCCCATCTACAACCTCGTGATCATGGGCTCCCTGCTCACGATCGTCCCGATCGTCATCGCCTTCCTGCTGCTGCAGCGTTTCTGGCAGTCAGGTCTCACCGCGGGAAGCGTCAAGCAGTAGCCTCCCGTCCCCCTCCCTGCAACACCCGGTCCAGAGCTGGACCACCTCCCGAAAGGACACAGCAATGAAGCACCTTCCCTCACCCGCGGTGCGGCGCGCCCTCGCCGTGCTCGCGGCCGGCACCGTCGCCGCCATCGCCCTCGCCGGCTGCTCCGCCGGCGGCGCCTCCGACGGCGGCGGCAGCGCCGCAGGCGACGGCACGTTCGACTCCGTCAAGGCCGCACTCGAGAAGGGCGGCGAGATCACCTACTGGTCGTGGACGCCCTCCGCCGAGGCCCAGGTCGAGGCGTTCGAGAAGGCCTACCCCAACGTCAAGGTCAACCTGGTCAACGCCGGAACGAACAACGACGAGTACACCAAGCTGCAGAACGCCATCAAGGCCGGATCCGGCGCCCCCGACGTCGTGCAGATCGAGTACCAGGCGTTCCCGCAGTTCTCGCTGACGGACTCGTTCGTCGACCTCGCGCAGTACGGCTTCGCCGACTTCGAGGACGACTACACGGCATCCACCTGGGGCTCCGTGACCAGCGACAAGGCGATCTACGGCCTCCCGCAGGACTCCGGCCCCATGGCCCTGTTCTACAACAAGTCCGTCTTCGACGCCGCCGGCATCGCCGTCCCCACCACGTGGGATGAGTACTACGAGGCCGCCAAGGCGATCCACGCGGCGAACCCGAACGCGTACATCACCAACGACACCGGCGACGCCGGCTTCGCGACCTCGATGATCTGGCAGGCCGGCGGCACGCCGTTCCAGACAGAGGGCACCGATGTCACGATCGACCTCCAGGACGCCGGGTCGAAGAAGTGGACCGAGAACTGGAACCGCCTCGTCTCCGAGGGCCTCGTCGCCCCCACCTCCAGCTGGAGCGACGAGTGGTTCCGCGGCCTGGGCGACGGCAGCATCGCGACCCTCATCATCGGCGCCTGGATGCCGGGCAACCTCATCTCCGGCGCCCCTGACGGCTCGGGAGACTGGCGCGTCGCCCCGATGCCGACCTACGACGGCTCGCCCGCCAGCGCGGAGAACGGCGGCGGCGGTCAGGCCGTCACCACCCAGAGCAAGAACCCGGCCCTCGCCGCGGGCTTCCTGTGGTGGCTGAACAACTCCGAGGACAGCATCAAGATCTTCCTCGAGTCCGGCGGGTTCCCGTCGACCAACGCCGAGCTCTCCAGCGACGAGTTCCTCAGCGAGGCGCCGGAGTACTTCGGCGGCCAGAAGATCAACGAGGTGCTCGCGGATGCCGCGAAGAGCGTCGTCAAGGGATGGCACTACCTGCCCTACCAGGTCTACGCGAACAGCATCTTCGGCGACACCGTCGGCCAGTCGTACCAGAACGGCACCGACCTGAACGAGGGCCTCACCGCCTGGCAGGACGCGCTGGTCGAGTACGGCAACGCCCAGGGCTTCTCCGTCAACAAGTAACACCCGGGGCGGGCGCGCCGCACGGCGCGCCCGCCCTCTCATCGAAAGCACTTCATCGTGACCAGCTTCTCCATCGGCGACGACCACTTCCTCCGCGACGGCCGCCCGCACCAGGTGATCTCCGGCGCCATCCACTACTTCCGCGTGCACCCGGACCAGTGGCAGGACCGCATCCGCAAGGCGCGGCTGATGGGGCTGAACACGATCGAGACCTACGTCGCCTGGAACGCCCACGAGCCGCGGCGCGGCGACTGGGACGCGACGGGCTGGAACGATCTCGGCGGATTCCTCGACCTCGTGCACGCTGAGGGCCTCGACGCCATCGTCCGCCCCGGCCCCTACATCTGCGCCGAGTGGCACAACGGCGGACTCCCCGTCTGGCTCACCGCCGACGGCACCGCGCTGCGGTCGTCCGACCCGGCCTACCTCGCCGATGTGAGCGCGTACCTGCGCCGCGTGTACGAGATCGTCTCTCCCCGGCAGATCGACCGCGGCGGACCCGTCGTGCTCGTCCAGATCGAGAACGAGTACGGCGCCTACGGCTCGGACAAGGAGTACCTCCGCGCTCTCGTCGAGGTCACCAGGGATGCCGGGATCACCGTCCCGCTGACGACCGTCGATCAGCCCACGGCCCAGATGCTGGAGGACGGCAGCCTGCCCGGGCTGCACAAGACCGCGTCGTTCGGCTCGCGCAGCGTCGAGCGGCTCGCCACCCTCCGTCGGCATCAGCCGACCGGACCGCTCATGTGCTCCGAGTTCTGGGACGGCTGGTTCGACTGGTGGGGCGGCGTGCACCACGTGACGAGCACGGAGGCCGCCGCATCCGACCTCGATGCGCTCCTCGCGGCCGGGGCGTCCGTGAACATCTACATGTTCCACGGCGGCACGAACTTCGGCCTCACGAACGGGGCCAACGACAAGGGGCGCTACCTTCCCCTCGTCACCTCCTACGACTACGACGCGCCGCTCGACGAGGCCGGACAGCCCACCGCGAAGTTCTTCGCCTTCCGTGACGTCATCGCGAAGCACGCGCCGGTGCCCGACGAGCTGCCCGCGGCGCGCCGCGACGCTCCGACGTTCTCCGTCGCCCTCGACCCCGCCGGCTCCTGGACGGATGCTCCGGCATCCGCCGTCCGCACCGACGCCCCCGCGTCCTTCGAGGAGCTCTCGCACCTCAGCGCGCTCGTGCGGTACGACGTCGACCTCCCCGAGGGGCGCGGCGGCGTGCTCCGTCTCGACGACGTGCGCGACCTCGCCTGGGTGAGCGTCGACGGCGTGCCCGTCGGCACGCTCGCCCGCACCCGCCACGACCAGACCATCGCGATCCCCGACGGACGCGTGCTCAGCATCCTCGTCGAGGATCAGGGTCGGGTGAACTACGACCACCGCCTCGGCGAGCGGAAGGGCCTCATCGGCGCCGTGACGCTGGAGGGGTCGCCCCTCGTCGGCTGGGCGTCCACGCCGCTGGACGTGGCGCAGATCGCCGCGCACCTGCCCCTGACCACGAGCACGAGCACGGCCGGACCTTCGGCGTGGACCGCGGTGCTCGACCTCGATGAGCCGGCCGATCTCTTCATCGACACCGCGGCGTGGAGCAAGGGGTACGCGTTCCTCAACGGATTCTTCCTCGGGCGGTACTGGCGCAACGGCCCGCAGCGGACGCTCTATGCGCCGTCGCCCTCGACTCGCTCCGGGGAGAACCGACTCATCGTGCTCGAGCTGGAGCAGCTGCTCTCCCCCACCGCCGACTTCCTGCCCGGCCTCTCGCTCGGCGTCACCGAGGAGTGAGCGGCCGGTCACCCAGCCGACGCTCAGGAAAGCGTATACTCCGACGTGCTCCGCATGGGGCGATGATCGGAGGAACATCTTGAGCACATCCACCGCGCCGGCGAACCCGCGCTCACGGGTCATCACCGCGAGCCTCGTCGGAACGACCATCGAGTTCTACGACTTCTACGCCTATGCGACGGCCGCCGTGCTCGTGTTCCCCGTGCTGTTCTTCCCGACCGGGAACGACACGACCTCCCTGCTGTCCTCCTTCGCGGTATTCGGCGCGGCCATGGTCGCCCGCCCCATCGGCGCGGTCGTGTTCGGTCATTTCGGCGACAAGTTCGGCCGCAAGGCGACGCTCGTGGCCTCGCTCCTCACGATGGGCATCGCGACGTTCGTGATCGGGCTGCTCCCCACGTTCCAGCAGATCGGCTGGTGGGCGGCGCTCCTGCTGCTCCTCCTGCGTCTCGCGCAGGGCTTCGCACTCGGCGGCGAGTGGTCGGGAGCCGCACTGGTCGCGACCGAGAACGCCCCGGCGGGCAAGCGCGCCTGGTACGGCACGTTCCCGCAGCTGGGCGCCCCGCTGGGCTTCATCATCGCCAACTTCCTGTTCCTCGGCATCAACTGGATGCTGCCGCACTCCGAGAACCCGGCGCTGAAATCCGAGGCGTTCCTCTCCTGGGGCTGGCGCATCCCGTTCCTGTTCTCGGCCGTCATGGTCATCATCGGCCTGTGGGTGCGCCTGAAGCTCGTCGAGTCGGACACCTTCAAGAAGGCCGAGAAGAAGGGCGCGATCCGCAAGCTCCCGCTCGCGACCGTATTCCGCCACCACTGGAAGCAGCTCATCCTCGGCACGTTCATCATGCTGGCGACGTACGTGCTGTTCTACCTGATGACGAACTTCACCCTCGCCTACGGCACCAAGGCGGCTGATCTGGAGACGGCATCCGCAGCCGCGCAGGCCGCAGCGGAGGCGACGGGCAAACCGTTCGACGCCACCGCGTTCGCCGCGCAGTTCTACCCCGGCCTGGGCTTCGGCTATACGGACTTCGTGCTGATGCAGATCATCGGCGTCGTGTTCTTCGGCATCTTCACGCTGCTGTCGGGGCCGATCGCCGACGCCGTCGGCCGCCGCAAGCTGCTGCTCTGGGTCACCGGTGTCATCATCGTCTTCGGCCTCACGTTCAACGCCTTCCTGCTGCCCGCTCTCGATCCGAAGTTCACCGGCGCGCTGACCCAGGCCTTCCTCGTGTTCGGCTTCATGCTCATGGGGGCGACCTTCGGCCCGATGGGCGCTCTCCTTCCCGAGCTGTTCCCGACGAACGTCCGCTACACGGGTTCCGCGATCTCGTACAACGTGTCGTCGATCCTGGGCGCCGCGGTGGCGCCGCTGATCGCGCTCAAACTCTGGGAGTGGGCGGGCGGCGCCCCGTGGCTCGTCGGCCTGTACCTCTCCGCGATGGGCGTGCTGACGTTCATCGCCCTGATCCTCTCCCCCGAGACCAAGGATCACGACTACGACGCCGATCTGGGCGTCGTCGCCCAGCCCTGAGCAGGGCGGGCGAAGAGAGGGCGGCGCACCGCACGGGTGCGCCGCCCTCCGTCGTCCGTCTCAGTAGTCCGCGGTGATCGTCTGCACGGCGCCGTCGAGCACCATCGTCCCGCCGTAGGGCAGGATCCACTGCGGACGGGTGTGGCCGAACGGGACGCCGACGCAGACGACGGCATCGGGGTTGTATCGTCCGACAACGTCGATCACGACGTCGCGCTGAGCGTCGCGCAGCGCCCTCGCCTCACCGGGCGTCGGCCGGAACTCGAAGTCGCTCACGGGAGGGCGCGCCATGACCACGCCCGCGGCGGTGCCGAGGATGCCGAGCTCGCCGAGGCAGCGCAGCCAGCGCGCCACCCAGCCGGCCGGCGGGCGCTCCTCGCTCGTCTCCAGCAGCAGGATCGCGCCCTCGAGCTCGTGCGGCTGCGGCAGACGCCCGAGGAACGCGAGACCGTCGATCGACTCCAGGCAGCCGCCCCAGGTCCGCCCCGCCACCCGCGCGGCGGGGCCCGCCCAGGTCCACGGCTCGGTGGGCACGCGATCTCCGTACTCGGTGAGCGCGAGCGGATCGGCCCAGCGCCGCCCCACGTCCTCCGACTCCCCCGGCTCGGTGATCTCGAGCGTCCCGCCGTCGAGGAGCAGGGCGCGCAGCGCACGCAGGTGCACGTCGTCGACGGCGGGGCCGGGGCCGAGGTGCACCGCGGTCGAGCCGCCGTAGTATCCGCTGATGCCGTGGGTCCACAGCCAGTTCAGGATGTTCGTGTTGTCGCTGTATCCGACGAACGGCTTCGGATCCGCCGTCGCGAGCGCGGCGTCGAGGTGCGGCACCACCAGAATCTGATCGTCTCCACCGATCGTCGCGAGGATCGCGCGGATGCTCGGATCGGCGAACGCCGCGTTGACGTCGGCGGCTCTCGCCTCGGGCGTCGCGTCGAGGAGTCTCGTCGTCGGATACTCCACCGGGACGAGCCCGGTGAGGGTCGCGAGACGGCTCATCGCCTGCTCGTGCAGGGCGGGCGCGACCGCGGGGGCGGCGAAGGCCGGGGACAGCACGGCGACCCTGTCGCCGGACGTGAGCTTCGGAGCGGACAGCATCCGCCCAGTCTGTCTCAGCACGGCCGCCTCCGCACTCCGGCGGGCTTCTTCTGGCCAAGAACGGCCTGATCGACTATTCTTGGACCCGAGCCACGTCGCACTGTCCGTGCCCGCCTCGAGTCATCTCGGCGAACGCCTGCGATCGTTAAGTTCTTCTTACAGATCACGTGCAGAACTGCTCGATGGACGCCGTCGCAGACGCGCCGACAGACTGCATTCCTGAGAGACCACTCTCGCCCCCGACCCGATGGGGGACCGCCTCACAGGAAGCGCGATCAATGGTGAATCGATCTCGGAAAGTGCTGTTCGGAGGGCTCGCGCTCGTCGTCGCCCTCGTGGTGACCGGGTGCAATGCCAACTCCGGCCCCACGGAGTCCACGTCCGACGGCACGGCGACGGCGATGGAGTCCGTCCCCACCGGCGGCACCCTGCACTACCTCTCCCGTCGTGCGAACGAGTCGTGGGAGACCGCGAACGCGCAGATGGTGCCCACGAGCCGCCTGCGCTGGGTCCACCGCGGACTCACCTCGTGGCAGACGTTCCCCGACAAGGAGACGATCCTCACCCCCGACCTCGCGACGGACACCGGCACCACCGACGACGGCGGGAAGACCTGGACCTTCACGCTCAAGGACGATCTCCTCTTCTCCGACGGCACCCCGATCACCGCCGCGGACGTCAAGTACGGCGTCGAGCGGTCGTTCGCCCCGATGTTCCAGGGCGGCCTCGGCTACCACAAGACCCTGCTCGTCGGCGCGGAGGACTACGAGGGCCCCTACGACGGCGAGGAGCTGGACTCGATCGAGGTCGTCGACGACCAGACGATCGTGTTCCACCTCAACCGCCCGTTCGGCAACTGGCCGTGGATCGTGAGCATGCCCGCGTTCGCGCCGGTGCCGGCCGCAGCCGACACGGAGCCGGAGACCTACGGCGAGCACCCCGTCGCCAGCGGCCCGTACATGATCACCGAGTACTCCAAGGGCTCGCAGGCCGTGCTGGAGCGCAACCCGCACTGGGACGAGAAGACCGACGACGTGCGCTTCGCGGGCCCCGACAAGATCGTCGTCGACATGGGTCTGAACAACGACACGATCGTGCAGCGCCTCATCGACGACAAGGGCGATGACAAGGACGCGATCAGCAACGCCCTGATCTCGCCGTCCCAGTTCCAGCGCATCGAGTCCGACCCCTCGATCTCTGACCGCCTCGCCAACGGCCCCTCCGGCTACTTCCGCTACCTCGCACTGAACATGAAGAGCCCCGAGCTGGCGGATGTGCGCGTCCGCCAGGCGATCAACTTCGCCCTCAACAAGGCCGAGGTTCAGAGCGTCTACGGAGGACCGAAGTTCGGCGGGCAGATCAGCTCCACGATCATGACGCCCGGCATGCCGGGCTACGAGGAGTTCGACCTCTACGACGGCGGCGACAAGGGCGACGTCGACAAGGCCAAGAAGCTCCTGGCGGATGCCGGAGTCACCGATCTCACGCTGAGCCTCACCTACCCGACCGATGTGAGCGCGATCGAGGAGAAGGAGGCCCTCAGCATCAAGAACTCCCTCGAGAAGGCCGGGATCACGGTCGAGCTGAACGGCCTCGACTCCGACACCTGGTACGAGCTCGTCTCCTCCGGGGGCGGCGACTACGACATGACGACGAGCGGATGGGGAGCCGACTTCCCGAGCGGCATGAGCACGATCCAGCCGCTGTTCGCATCCAGCGAGATCGGAAACGGCGGCGGGAACGCCTCGAACTACTCGAACCCGGATGTCGACGCCGCGATCGACGCCGCGATCTCCGAGCCCGACCTCGACAAGGCCGGAGAGATGTGGGCCGCGATCGACAGGCAGATCATGGAGGATGCTCCGATCGTCCCGATCCTGGTGCAGCGCACCCAGGCTCTCGCCGGATCGAACATCGTGAACTACTTCATCCCCGCCTACCCGCCGTTCGCGAACGAGCTGGTCGTCGGCATCTCCGAGTGAGCACCATGACCCTGGTCGACACGAAGCGCGCGGAGGGCCGACGCCCGTCGGTCCTCCGCCGCTTCACCCGGAAGCGCTCGGCGGTGATCGGACTCGTGATGCTCGCGATCCCGCTCCTCGCCGGGCTGCTCGCGCCGGTTCTCGTCGCGCTCGAGGGGCAGGACCCGTACTCGTTCCACACGGATCTCCTCGACCCGAACGGCGGTCGGCCGCTCGGCCCCCTCGGCGGCGTGAGCGCCGAGCACTGGCTCGGCGTCGCCCCGGTGACCGGCATCGACCTGTTCGCGCAGATCGTCTACGGCATCCGCTCCTCGCTGTTCATCGCCTTCGCGGCGAGCATCATCTCGATCGTCTTCGCGGCCGCCCTCGGCACCGCGATGGGCTACTTCGGCGGCTGGCTCAACGCGGTCGCCGGACGGGTGATCGACTTCATGTTCGGCTTCCCCGGGCTGATGTTCGTGATCGCCGTGATGGTGATCGTCCCCCCGGAGTTCCCCCGGGAGCTGGTGCTCGTGTTCGTGCTCGCGTTCTTCGGCTGGACGGTGCCAGCCCGGATCATCGGCGCCCAGGCCGGAGCCGTGAACGCCCGCGCGTTCGTCGAGGCCGCACGCTCCACCGGTGCGCCGCCCTGGCAGATCATCCGCCGGGAGATGCTCCCCCACCTCCTCGGACTCGTCGTCGTGCTGTTCGCGATGTCCCTCCCGGCGAACGTCAGCATGGTCGCCGGTCTCTCCTTCCTCGGCGTCGGCCTGCGCGGCGACGTCCCCGACCTCGGCAAGCTGCTGTCCGACTCCCTCCCCTGGATCTACAGCGGCGCCGACGTCTGGTACATGGTCTTCCCCGGCGCCGTGGTGTTCTGCATCGTGTTCGGGGCCACTCTCGCCGGAGACGCGCTCCGCGACGTCCTCGATGTGCGCACGGAGGACGCATCATGATCGGCTACATCTCCCGCCGCCTGTTCACCGCGGTGTTCATGCTCCTCGCGATCGCCTTCGTGACGATCGCCCTCTTCTTCGGCGCATCGCGCGACCCCGCTCGCGCCATGTGCGGCAAGCCCTGCCCCGCCGACACCCTCGCCAAGGTCAGCGCCTACATGCAGACCGACAAGGGCGTCCTCTGGCAGTACGTCGAGTTCGTGAAGGGTCTGTTCGTCGGCCGCACCTACGGCTCCGGTTCGCAGCAGGTGCACTGCGTCGCCCCCTGCTTCGGGTACTCGTTCCCCAACCAGAGCGACGTGACGACGCTCATCGTCGAGCGCCTTCCCGTGACGCTGTCGCTGACGTTCGGCGCCGCGGTGCTCTGCCTCCTCGTCGGCGTCGGCCTCGGCGCGGCATCCGCCATCCGCAAGGGCGGTCTCATCGACAGGTTCTCCGCCGGCTTCGCGATGTTCGGCCTCGCCGTGCCGACGTTCCTCGTGGGCCTGCTGGTGGTGCAGGTGTTCGGATTCATGCTGAACGCGCTCCCCTACTCGGGGTTCGTCCCGATCTCGGAGTCGCCGTGGGAGTGGGCCTGGCATCTGATCGGCCCATGGATGGTGCTGTCGATCATCCTGGCGGCCGGCTACATCAGGGTGACGCGCACCCAGCTGCTCGGCGAGCTGTCCTCCGACCACCTGGTCGCGATGACCGCGCGGGGCGCATCGCCCCGCCGTGTGAACGCGCACGCCGTCCGCGGTGTGATGATCCCGATCGTGGCGATGTTCGCCCTCGACGTCGCCGCGCTGCTGGGCGGCTCGGTGATCGCCGAGAAGGTGTTCAGCCTGCACTGCCTCGGCGACCTCCTGCTCGCGGGGGTGAACGAGTCGGATCTCAGCCTGGTGGTCGGGGTCACCCTGTTCTCCGCCTTCCTCATCATCATCGGCAACCTCCTCGCCGACATGCTCATGCCGCTTCTCGACCCGAGGATCCGCCGTGCCTGAACCCGTGCTCCAGATCGACGATCTCTCCATCTCCTTCGCCCTGGGCGGCGCCGACGTCGACGTCGTCCGCGGCCTCTCGGTCTCGGTCGAGAAGGGCCGCACGCTCGCCGTGGTGGGCGAGTCCGGCTCGGGCAAGACCATCACGGGCCGCTCGATCATGCGGCTCCTGCCTCCGGCGGCGAGCGCGCGCGGCAGCATCCGCGTCGCCGGTCGCGAGATGCTCACCGCCGACGAGAGGGCGCTGCGCCGGATCCGCGGAGCCGACGTCGCGATGGTCTTCCAGGACTCGCTCTCCGCGCTGAGCCCCTACCTCAGCATCGGGGCGCAGATCGTGCAGGCGGTGCGGCTCCACGACTCCTCCGTCTCCCGCCGCGCCGCGCTCGCTCGCGCCGTGGAGATGCTGGACCGCGTCGGCATCCCGAACCCCGCCGAGAGCGCCCGACGCTACCCGCACGAGTTCTCCGGCGGCATGCGCCAGCGTGCGGTGATCGCGATGGCGCTGGTGAACCGCCCCGCCCTGCTGATCGCCGACGAGCCGACCACGGCCCTCGACGTCACCGTGCAGGCGCAGATCCTCGCGCTGCTGCGGGGCCTGCAGGACGAGTACGGCATGGCGATGCTGCTGATCAGCCACGACTTCGGGGTGGTCGCGAGCGCCGCCGACGATGTGCTCGTGCTCTACGCAGGGCGCGAGGCCGAGTACGGGACCCTGCGCGACATCTTCGAACGGCCGGCCCATCCGTACACCGCGGGGCTCAGGGCCGCGACCCCGCGTCTCGACGCCGAGGGCGAGCGGGCGCGGCTCCGCGCGATCCCCGGGGTCCCCACGTCGCTGCGGGACGCAGGGGCCGGGTGCGCCTTCGCTCCCCGTTGCGCCTTCGCCGCGCGGCTCGACGGACGCTGCGAGACCGAACTGCCGGCGCCGACCGTGCGGGGCGCGCGCACCGACGGCCTGCACCGCGCCGCGTGCCACCTCGATCGTCTCCCCGACCTGCAGGAGGCCGCCCGATGAGCGAACCGATCCTCGTGATGACGGACGTCACCAAGCGCTACCGCACGGGCGGCGTGTTCGCCAGGAACCGCAAGACCGTGCTCGCGGTCGACGGCGTCACCCTGCACGTCGGCCGCGGCGAGGCGCTGGGGCTGGTGGGCGAGTCGGGGTCGGGCAAGTCGACCCTGGCGCGGATGGCGAACGGACTGATCGCTCCGACTTCCGGCTCCGTCGTCACCGACGGGCAGGACATCGCGCAGCTCAGCGCGAAGGGCCTCCGCGGCCTGCGGCGCAACGTCGCGATGGTGTTCCAGGATCCGCTGGCCTCGTTGAATCCGCGGCAGACCGTGCGGCAGACGCTCGAGAACGTGTTCCGCGCGCACGGCGAGACGACCTCGACGGCGGAGCTGATCGACCTGCTCGCCTCGGTGGGGCTGGGCTCCGACTACCTCGAGCGCTACCCGCACGAGGCCTCGGGCGGACAGCTGCAGCGCGTCGCGGTCGCCAGGGCGCTCGCGCTCAAGCCCGCCCTGATCATCGCGGACGAGCCGACCTCGGCTCTCGACGTCTCGGTGCGCGCGCAGATCCTCAACCTCCTCGCCGACCTGCAGCGCGATCAGGGGATCTCGTTCCTGCACGTCAGCCACGACCTCGCCGTGATCCGCCTCTACAGCGATCGCGTCGCGGTCATGAACCGCGGGCGGATCGTCGAGACGGGGCCGTCGGACGAGATCTTCCGCTCGCCGCAGCATCCGTACACGCAGTCCCTCGTCGACGCGACGCCGGAGGCGGAGCTCCCGACTCATGACGACGCCCCCGTGCGCACGATCGGGCGCACGTGCGACGATCGTGACCATGACTCACCGAATGACCACGACGCCGTGGTTCGGCCAGAAGCCGGCCCGGCACGAGACAGAAAGAGGACACGTGGGTACTGACCTGTTCGTCCGAGAGTTCGGACGGGATGCCGAAGAGGCTCCCGTCATCCTGATCCTGCACGGCGCCGTCGAGTCCGGCGCCTGCTACGGGGATGCGGTGCACCGTTGGGGGGACGACTTCCACATCGTCGCCCCCGATGCGCGGGGTCACGGCCGCTCGCCCGGACGCCTCCCCGAGCACGAGGGCGTGCCGTCGACCGACGTGATGGTGCAGGACGCGATCGACATCCTGGAGGACATCCTCGAGGAGACGGGACGGCGGACGCTGATCGTCGGGCACTCGATGGGCGCGCGCATCGCCGCCTTCGTCGCGGCCGACGCGCCTCATCTGGTGGCCGGGGTGGTGCTGGAGGATCCGCCGTGGTGGGTGCCGGAGGCCGGCCCCAACCCGTGGCTCAGCGTGGAGCAGACCGAGAAGGACCCGTTCGACTTCGCCGACACCGCGACCGTCGACGAGCTCGTCGAGATGCAGCGCGCCCAGAAGCCGCACTGGCCCGAGGAGGAGCTGCGGCCCCTCGCCGAGGCCATGAAGGCGGTCGACATCGCCTACATGGAGCAGCGCGTGCACGAGAAGCGCCGGATCTGGACCCCCACGGCCCGCCAGATCACCGTCGGACCGACCGGGGTGCCCGCGCTGCTGGTCACCGGGACCGGCGACGTGATCGTCGACAAGCACTCCCGTGAGCGCCTCACCGCGGTCGCTCCCGGATTCGACATCGTCGTGATCGACGGGGCGCACCACTGCGTGCGCCGCGACAAGCCGGTCGAGTACCACCGGCACGTCGACGCGTTCCTCCGCGAGAACGCTCCGTCGACGGGGTCGGTCACTCCACGCTGAACGTGTCGGAACGCGCGAGCGGACCGTGGATCTCCGAGTCGGGCTCGGCGAGCACGGTCCGCATCGCGTCGAGGCCCGCGCGCACCACCGGGTGCCCCTGGTTGTCGCGACGTGTGGTCATGATGACCTTGCGCAGCGGGGCGATCCCCTGCGTGGGCAGGATCGTCACCCACTCTGCGTCCCGCGCGGACAGTGCGGACTCCGGCACCAGGCACACCCCCGCCTCGGCGGCGACGAGCGAGACCGCGGCGCGGTAGTCGTCAGACACGTGCGTGATCGTGGGGTGGAACCCCAGCTCCGCGCACGCCTGCAGCACCATGGTGCGCGAGGGGTTTCCGGGAGAGGGCATGATCCAGCCGTCCTCGATGAGCTGCGTCAGCTCCACACCGTCGGATGAGGCGAGCGGGTGGCTGTGCGGGACCGCCGCCTTGAACCGCTCGATGTAGAGCGGGAACTTCACGATGTCGGGGGAATCGCGCTCGGGGTCGGACTCGTACTCCAGGCTGACGGTGGCGTCGATGTCTCCGCGCATGAGCATGCGGTGGCTCATGTGCGCCTCGGCGTCGACGACCTTGACGTCGATGCCAGGGGCGTTGCGGCGCAGCTCCACGATCGCGGGGGCGACGACCCAGCTGATCGCGGTCGGGAACGCGCCGATGCGCAGCTGCCCGAGGAGGCCGCCGGAGTGCGCGGCGAGCTCCGCCTCGGCGATCTTGAGGCGGGAGTTGATCTCCTCCGCGTGCTCGGCGAGGATGCGTCCGGCGGGCGTCAGCGCGAGCTTGCGCCCCGTGCGCACCATGAGCGGCTGACCGACCTCCCGTTCGAGCGCGGCGAGCTGCTGGGAGACGGCGGATGCCGTGAGGTGCAGTGCGGCCGCCGTGGCGGTGACGGAGTCCGAGAGCACGAAGGCGCGCAGGACGAGCAGACGTCGGGGGTCGATCGTGGCCACGGGGACTCCATCGGCGGGTGGTGGCCGGTCGCCGTTCCGTGCGGGTTCACGCGGCTTCCGGATGCCTCATCCTATCGAGGCGAAGGGTCGGCGCCCCGGTGCCCGGCCGCCCTGTCGGAGGGGACGGATCTGTCGTCAATTCATGTTGACATTCGCCGACTCTTCGATCAGGATGGACGTCAATGATCGTTGACGGAAAGGTCGTGGCTCATGGTGAAGGCATCCGCCGTCTCCGAAGACGGGGCAGAACCCCTGGCCGAGCTGCACCGCCTGGCGGGACTCCGCCTCGACATCGCGCGCGCCGAGGAGGCGCAGGTGCGCAAGGCCCGCAATCTCGGCTACTCCTGGCAGGCGATCGCGAGCGCACTCGGCGTCACGAAGCAGGCCGCGCACCGCCGCTTCGGCCGCAGCTGAACCGGCCACACAGCCCATCCACAGAAACCGCATCGACACGAAGTACGGTCGAAGTACCCACCCCTCTCAGATCGAGGTTCCGCATGTCCAGCACGGCGACGACACGCCGACGCGGACGCGGCGCGCCGCACGACGGTCCCCGCGCCACGTTCCGCCAGCTCCTCCCCTTCCTCTTCGAGCACAAGCGCACGCTGGTCGTCGTCGCCGTGCTCAGCGTCTTCGGCGCCGCGACCTCGCTCGTCCAGCCCCTCCTCGTCGGCCAGGTCATCGAGGCCGTGCAGTCGAACAGCGGCCTCGGCATCCTGATCTGGCTGCTCATCGGGTTCGTCGTCGTCTCCTCGATCATCTCGGGCTACCAGCACTACCTCCTCCAGCGCACGGGCACCGCGGTCGTCCACTCGAGCCGCCGCAAACTCATCGCCCGCATCCTGCACCTGCCGATCAGCGAGTTCGACGCCCGCCGCACCGGGGATCTCGTCTCGCGCGTCGGCACCGACACCACGCTCCTCTACGCCGTGCTGACGCAGGGACTCGCGGATGCCGTCGGGAGCGCGATCCTGTTCGTCGGCGCCCTGATCGCGATGCTGCTGATCGACCCCCTGCTCCTGCTGCTCATCGTGATCGTGATCGGCGTGTCCGTCATCGTCGTCGTGGCCCTGAGCGGACGGATCCGCACCGCGTCCACCGCGCAGCAGGTAAAGGTGGGCGAGCTCGCCTCCGGCGTCGAGCGTGCGGTGGGGTCGATCCGAACCGTGCGCGCCTCCGGCGCCACCGAGCGCGAGACCGAGAACGTGTCCGCACTCGCCGCCGACGCGTACGGCATCGGCGTGCGGATCGCGAAGATCTCCTCGCTCGTCGTGCCGATCGCCGGCATCGCCCTGCAGTTGTCGCTGCTCGTGGTCCTGGGAGTCGGCGGCTTCCGTGTCGCGGCGGGCACGATCACGATCGCCTCGCTGATCACCTTCATCATGTTCCTCTTCATGCTGGTCATGCCTCTCGCCACCACGTTCGGCGCGATCACGTCGGTGAACCAGGCGCTGGGCGCGCTCGGACGCATCCAGGAGGTCCTCGACCTGCCGACCGAGACGCAGGACGACGAGGCCATCGCGGCATCCGTCCCCCGCGAAGAGGCGGATGCCGCCGCGCCCGCCGTCGAGTTCCGCGACGTGCGCTTCCGCTACCCGGAGAACGTCGTCGCCGCTCGGGAGAAGGCCGCGCGCGAGGCGCGGACCCTGCTCGCCGACGCGCACCTGGAGTCGGCGGACGACCCGGCGCCCTCACCCTCTCGCGAGGTCCTCCGCGGCGTATCCTTCACGGTGCCCCGCGGCGCCCGCGTGGCTCTCGTGGGCCCGAGCGGCGCCGGCAAGAGCACAATCCTCTCGCTGCTGGAGCGCTTCTACGACCCCACCGGAGGGTCGATCCGACTCCACGGACACGACGCCCGCACCTATCCGCGCGACGAGCTGCGCGCGCAGTTCGGCTACGTCGAGCAGGACGCCCCGACCCTCGCCGGAACGCTGGCGGACAACCTGCGCCTCGCGGCCCCGACGGCATCAGACGCCGACTGCGAGCGTGTGCTGCGCGCGGTCAACCTCGGCGAAGTGCTGGAGCGCGATCCCCTCGGTCTCGACGCCCCCGTCGGCGAGGACGGCGTGATGCTCTCCGGCGGCGAGCGCCAGCGTCTCGCCATCGCGCGGGCACTGCTCACCGACGCGCCGATCCTGCTCCTCGACGAGTCGACCTCGTCGCTCGACGGCGTGAACGAGCAGCGCATGCGCGAGGCCATCGACGCGGTCTCGACGGACCGCACCCTGGTCGTGATCGCGCACCGACTGTCGACCGTCGTCGACAGCGATCAGATCATCGTGCTGCAGGACGGCGTGGTCGCCGGCACCGGCACGCACGCCGAGCTGGTCGAGTCGACTCCCCTGTACCGCGATCTCGCCCGTCACCAGCTGCTGGCCTGAGTCCGGCCGGCGCACGCCGCCGAACGCGGACTGCCGCGTCGGTCGGTGCCCAGCCGGACAGCTCGGCCGGTCGACTTAGCTCCCGGAAGGAGCGGCGATCTGCCAAGCCGTCACGTGCACGGTCGCACCGGGGATGATGTCGAGTGAGATGTCCGTGGCGGACCGCAGCTCCCCCGGACGCACGGCGATCCACACGCTGCGGGCGGCCAGCTGACCGTTCACCGAGTTCGCGTCCCAGCCGATGACGGCGGAGGCCGCCTCGCCGGGCTGGAGGGTGACGGGTGCGGGTCCAGGGTCCTGCGCCATGAACGCGCCCCCGTGCTCGACGATCACGTCGAGCAGATGCCCGTTCTGGTCGCCGTACGCGACATCGGGATACCCCTCGACGACGCACGGCTCCTCGGAGACGTTCACGAGCTGGATCCACTGACCGCGATGCCCGGTCGCGGCGTCGGTCCCCGGGGCGGTCAAGAACGTGTCCTCCGCGGTGCACGCGCCGTCGGGTGCCGTCCCCTCGGCGGGGGCTGCTGCCGGCACCGGCTCGCCCGGCGCATCGGGGTCTCGCGGAGCGGCGCCGTCGGGATCGGCCAGTTCCTGAGCCTCGACCTCGGCCGTGGCCTGGTCCTGTCTCAGCTGCTCCTGCGCCGCGTTGCTCCCGGCCTCGGCCGCGACGGGCAGCGCGACCAGCGCGACCGCGACGACGGCCGCCAGCACCACGCTCCGCGACCGGAGACGTTCGGCAGGAGTGGCATCGGCCTCCCGCCCCCGCCCTGCCTTGAGGAAGACCAGAGCGGGGAGCCAGCCGACCAGCGCCGCCCACCAGGTGGTCGACATCGTGAACCCCGTGCTCCCCGCGGCGCCCCTGATGCCCGACCAGCTGATCGCCGACGCGACGCTGCCCAGATCCAGGGCGGCGCCGATCGCGAAGGCCGTCAGCACGGCGGCGAGCCAGGCGGCCGCGAAAGCGGTGCGTCCCGTCGCCGTCGACTCCCTGCTCGTCGAGAACCAGGAGGCGAGCAGCGCGAACCCGCCGACGAGCACGACGAGCGTGAGCACGTGCTCGACGATCGCCCAGCCCACGGGGCTCCCGAACATGCCCCATCGCATCGGCGACGGGAGCAGCTGCCCGAGCGTCGCCAAGCTCCCGCCCGCCCCGGACAGGACGTACGGCAGCCAGCCGCAGAAGAACCACAGGACGGCCAGGACGCCGCCCCCGATCAGACCTCGACGCATCGCACTTCCCCCCGGCAGCACCGCGCGGACCGCGGATATCACGACCCTATCGCCGTGAACTCCCCGGTCCGGGGATTCCGCATGCGCGAAGGCGGGATGCCGGAGACCACTCAGCCATGGGTTCGTCTCGAGCATCCCGCCTTGGCGGAAAGGAGGGCGCCGTATCCCCCGATGGCGGCGCCCCGTCTGTGTCAGGCGTTCGACAGCCTGTAGCGCAGCGATGCCAGCTCGGCGCGCAGCGCAGCGGGCAGCTTGTCGCCGAAGGTGTCGTAGAACGCCTCCGTGAGGTCGGCCTCGGTCTTCCACGCCTCGGCGTCGACCGAGAACAGCTCCTCGAGGTCGGCCTCGGGGACGTCGAGTCCGTCGAGGTTGAGGTCCTCCGTGCGGGGCAGACGGCCGATGGGGCTGTCGACCGCGGTGACCTCGCCGGAGATGCGGCGGATGATCCAGTCGATGACGCGCGAGTTGTCGCCGAATCCGGGCCACAGGAACCGGCCGTCGGAGCCGCGGCGGAACCAGTTGACCTGGAAGATCCGCGGCGCGCGGTCGAAGCGGAGCGTGCGTCCGACCTTCAGCCAGTGCCCGAAGTAGTCGGCCATGTTGTATCCGCAGAACGGGAGCATCGCGAAGGGGTCGCGGCGCAGCTCGCCCACCGTGCCCTCGGCGGCGGCCGTGCGCTCGGACGAGATGTTCGATCCGAGGAACACGCCGTGCGTCCAGTCGGTCGCCTCGACGACGAGCGGGACGTTGCTCGCGCGGCGTCCGCCGAAGAGGATGACGTCGAGCGGCACCGCCGCCTCCCAGTCCTCCGAGATCTGCGGGCACTGCGCGGCCGACACCGTGAAGCGCGAGTTCGGGTGCGCGGCGGGGCGTCCCGAGTCGGGCGTCCACTCGTTGCCCTCCCAGTCGATGAGGTTCGCCGGCGCCTCGTCGGTCAGACCCTCCCACCAGACGTCGCCGTCGGGGCGGAGCGCCACGTTCGTGAAGATCGTGTTGCCCCAGAGGGTCTCGACCGCGGTGACGTTGGTCGACTCGCCGGTTCCGGGTGCGACGCCGAAGAAGCCGGCCTCGGGGTTGATGGCCCACATGCGGCCGTCCTCGCCCGGGCGGATCCACGCGATGTCGTCGCCGAGGGTCTCCACCTTCCAGCCGGGGATCGTCGGGCGGAGCATCGCGAGGTTCGTCTTGCCGCAGGCGGAGGGGAACGCCGCGGCCACGTGGTACGCCGTGCCCGCGGGGTCGATCACGCGGATGAGCAGCATGTGCTCGGCGAGCCAGCCCTCGTCGCGGGCGATCACCGAGGCGATGCGCAGGGCGAAGCACTTCTTCGCGAGGATCGCGTTGCCGCCGTAGCCCGAGCCGAACGAGTAGACCTCGAGCGTGTCGGGGAAGTGCACGATGTACTTCTCCTCGTTGCACGGCCACTCGACGTCGGCCTGTCCAGGCTCGAGCGGGGCTCCGACGGAGTGGACCGTCTTGACCCACGGCGCGCCCTCGGCGATCTGGCGGGTGACGGCGTCGCCGACGCGCGTCATGATGCCGATCGAGGCGACGGCGTAGGCGCTGTCGGTGACCTGGACGCCGATGTGCGACAGCGGGCCGCCGACCGGGCCCATCGAGAACGGCACGACGTACATGGTGCGACCGCGCATCGATCCCTCGAAGATCTCGGTCATCTTCTCGCGCATCTCGGCGGGGGCGGCCCAGTTGTTCGTGGGGCCGGCATCCTCTTCGCGCTCGGAGGAGATGAACGTGCGGCCCTCGGTGCGGGCGACGTCGCTGGGGTGCGAGCGGGCGAGGTAGGAGCCGGGGCGCCACTCGGGGTTGAGCTTGATGATCTTGCCCTCGTCGACCAGTCCGCGCAGCAGCCGGTCGTTCTCGGCGCGCGAGCCGTCGACCCAGTGGATGCTGTCGGGCTGCGTGAGAGCGGCGATCTCGTCGACCCAGGCGGTCAGCTCCGCCATCGCGGGGGTGTCGTAGGTCGGCGCCGTCCCGAACGTGCGCGCGGGGGCGACGGATGCTGCTCGAGGGGTGAAGACTTCGGCGATGGCCATGACTGCTGCTCCTTTGAGTGGGGGGCGTTGCATCCATCTTCTTCTGGGTTGAGGGCGATTTTCTGACGAATCGGGCGATAAGAATCTCAATTCTTTCGATAGGATCAAGGAATGGCTACCTCCGGCATCCACCTCACGACCCTCGGCCACCGCATCCGTCACCACCGGCTGGAGAACGGCTACACCCTCGATGAGCTCGGCGCCCTGGTCGGCGTCGCCGGCTCCCAGCTGAGCCTCATCGAGAACGGCAAGCGCGAGCCGAAGCTCTCCCTGCTGCAGGCGATCGCGCAGGCCACCCGCACCGAGGTCACCGACCTCATCTCGGGAGAGCCGCCGAACCGCCGCGCCGCCCTGGAGATCGAGCTCGAGCGCGCGCAGGAGAGCCCGGTGTTCCGCCAGCTGGGCATCGCACCCGTCCGCGTCACGAAGGGCATGAGCGACGAGACGATCGAGTCGCTGCTGGGGCTGCACCGCGAGCTGCAGCGCCGCGAGCGCGAGGCCATCGCGACCCCCGAGGAGGCGCGCAGGGCGAACACCGAGCTGCGCCTGCGCATGCGCGCCCAGCACAACTACCTCGCCGACATCGAGAAGCTCGCCGAGAAGCATCTGCGGGCCGCAGGGCACGTGCAGGGCGCGCTCACCCACCGCACGGTGAGCATCATGGCCGAGAAGCTCGGGTTCGAGCTCATCTACGTGACCGATCTCCCCCACTCGACGAGGTCGGTCACCGACCTCGAGAACGGACGGATCTACCTGCCCCCTGCGTCCATCCCCGGCGGTCACGGCCTGCGGTCGATGGCCCTGCAGGCGATGGCCCACCGACTGCTCGGCCACACGCCCCCCACCGACTACGCGGACTTCCTGCAGCAGCGCCTGGAGATCAACTACTTCGCGGCATGCTGCCTCATGCCGGAGACGGCATCCGTCGCCTTCCTGCAGCAGGCGAAGAAGGACCGCAACCTCGCGGTCGAGGACTTCCGCGACGCGTTCGGCGTCACGCACGAGGCGGCGGGCATGCGGATGACGAACCTGCTCACGCAGCACCTGGGGATGCCGCTGCACTTCCTGCGCGTCGCGGCGAACGGCGCGATCACCCGCGTCTACGAGAACGACGACCTGCCGCTGCCCATGGACGTCACCGGCGCCGTCGAGGGGCAGCGCGTGTGCCGCAAGTTCCAGGCGCGCGGTGCGTTCACGCAGCAGAACCGCACCACGGAGCACCACCAGTACACCGACACCCCCTCCGGGACGTTCTGGTGCTCCACGCAGACCGGCTCGGCGACCGACGGCGAGTTCTCGGTGACGGTCGGCGTGCCGTTCGACGACGCGCGCTGGTGGCGCGGGCGTGAGACCGCAGACCGCGCCGTCTCGACCTGCCCCGACGAGGCGTGCTGCCGCCGACCCCCGTCCGACCTCGCTGAGCGCTGGAGCGGCAAGGCGTGGCCGAGCGCCCGCGTGCACACGCACATGTTCTCGCCGCTCCCCCGCGGCGCCTTCCCCGGTGTCGACGACAACGAGGTCTACAACTTCCTCGGGCGGCACGCCGACGAGTGAGCCCTGACGACGCGTCGACGCGAAGAGGTCAGCGGGCGACGAAGTCGCCGTACCGGGTGAGCGCCGCGTCGACGGCATCCGGATCCAGCGCGGCATCGAAGGGCTCGGCGATCGGCGCATCGCGGTGCCGCCCCACGGCGGCGGAGTGGGTCCATGCTCCGGCGATGCGCCCACCTGCGAGCAGGCTCGCCCTCACCATCCCGTTCTTGCCTGGGCCGATGCGGGCCATGGCGTCGGCATCGGCGACAGGGGTGCGGTCGGCGTAGGAGATGTAGTACTCGTCGAACATCGGCAGTGCGCGCAGCTCGGCGTCATCGACCCCGCGACCACGGCGCGGCCGCACGGCGGAGACGAAGAGCCCCTCCTCGACCTCGGTGACGCGATGCCGCGCGCGTTCGACCGCTTCGCGGGCCGCGCCGAGGGTCAGCCCCGACCACCACGCGAAGTCCGCGGCGCCCGCGGGGCCGTGGCCGTCGATGTAGCGCACGAAGAACTCCGCCAGCGGGTCGTCCGGCGCGACGGCATCGGGCAGGTGCTCATCGGCCAGCACGAACAGCTGCTCACGCCCGACCGCTCCGTCGCGCGCGACGACCGGCCCCTGCACGAGGACGCCGTCGACGCACAGGGCGCCGATGAGGTGCACCCCGCGCTGCGCCGACGGGTCGATGCCCAGCGCCGCGATGTCGTCGAGCAGCTGCGCCCGCGTTCTGCCGCCGTCGGCGAGGCGCTCTCGAAGCGCCCCTCCGACGCGGGCGAGCATCTCCCCGTCGATGCCGAGTTCCCGGTGCCTGCCCGCGACCTGCTTGCGCTGCCGCTCGCCGGTGACCGAGAGCACCCAGCGCAGGTCGGCGGCGGGGATGATGTGCAGCGTTCCCCGCATCGTCCACGACCGCACGAGCTCGCCGCGCGCGAAGGCCCTGTCGACCGCGGAGAGCGCGGGCGCTCCGCTCGTGCGGATGCCGAGAGCCCACCGGCCGGCGAGGAACTCCTGACCCTGCACTGCGAGCATGTGCGAGGCGGCATCCGTCACGGTGCGCGCGGGCGCGGTGAGCCTGTGGGAGCGGAGCCGTTCGGACAGCAGGGCGCTGGGCGTCATGCCCCCATACTGCCGTGCGGCGCCGACATCCGCCCGCTCAGCCCTCGAGCGTCACCCTGCGGCGCGCCGGCAGCACGACAGGGTGCGACCCCGCCATCGTCTCCAGCACGCGGATCACCTGGCAGGAGTATCCGAACTCGTTGTCGTACCAGACGTAGAGGATCAGCGTGTCCTCGTCGGCGATCGTGGCGAGACCGTCGACGATCCCGGCGCGGTGCGAGCCCACGAAATCGGTCGAGACCACCTCTGGCGACTCCACGTAGTCGATCTGCTGGCGCAGGCGCGAGTGCAGGGAGACGCGTCGGAGGTAGTCGTTGACCTGGTCCTTCGTGGCGGGGCGCGCGATCGTGAGGTGGAGCACCGCGAGCGACACGTCGGGGGTGGGAACGCGGATGGAGCTGCCCGTGAGCTTGCCCTCCAGCTGCGGCAGCGCCTTGGCGACGGCCTTCGCGGCCCCGGTCTCCGTGATGACCATGTTGAGCACCGCGGAGCGGCCTCGACGGTCGCCCTTGTGGAAGTTGTCGATGAGGTTCTGATCGTTCGTGAACGAGTGGACCGTCTCGACGTGCCCCTTGACCACGCCGTAGGCCTCGTCGATCGCGGCGAGCACCGGCGTGATCGCGTTGGTGGTGCAGGATGCGGCGGACAGGATGCGGTCCGCGTCGTCGATGACGCCGTCGTTGATGCCGTGCACGATGTTCTTGAGCGGGCTCTTCCCCGGTGCGGTGAGCAGCACGCGCGCGACGCCCGTGGAGTTCAGGTGCTGAGAGAGACCGGCCTCGTCGCGCCAGCGTCCGGTGTTGTCGACGACGATCGCGTCGTCGATGCCGTACGCCGTGTAGTCGATGGCGCCGGGGTCGTCGGAGTAGATCACCTGGATGCGGGTGCCGTTGGCGATGATCTGCTCGGCCTCCTCGTCCACCGTGACGGAGCCCGCGAACCGTCCGTGCACCGAGTCGTGCAGGAGCAGCGAGGCGCGCTTGACGAGGTCGTTCTCCGAACCGCGGCGCACGACGATGGCGCGCAGGCGGAGCCCGCTGCCGCCGCCGGTGTGGGCGATGAGGATGCGCGCGAGCAGGCGTCCGATGCGGCCGAAGCCGTACAGCACGACATCGGTGGGCTCTGCGGCGACGGCGCCGACCGCGGGGGCGAGCACCTCTTCGAGGTAGGCGCTGAGCTCCTGGCCACTGTCCGCGTGCCCCTCGGCGAGACGGGCGACGTCGAGGGAGGAGGCGCCGGGGGTCAGCGCGTGCACGGCCTCCAGCACGGCGAGCGTGTCGTCGAGGACGAGCGGGGCGTGGCCGAGCCGCTCGACGCGGTCGTGCACCTCGACGATGCCCGTGGCCGAGAGCCCGAGCAGGCGGTGCCCGTGCAGAGACGTGATCACGTCGTGCTCGCGCTTGAGCGCGCCGATGAGGGGGATCATCCGCTCGGCGAGTTCTTCTCGGGCGGTCCAGTCGTCGCGCTGTGCGTCGGTCATCTGCATCCTTGCATCTGTGTGGGCGCGCCGAGGGGTCGCCGGCGCGCGGAATTGCCGGGTGAGCTTCGGGGGTGATACCAGGGTACGCGCCGCCGACACACCCTCGCGAATCCTCTCGCGCTGCGGAATCTTTTCGTCTACGCTGGTGGAATAATGAGTACGACAGTCGCCGGCGACGACGCCGATCTGATCATCCGCGGTGGACGCATCCGCACCTTCGACGCCGCGGGCACGACGGCATCCGCCCTGGCCGTCCGCGGGGGACGCGTCGTCGCGCTCGACGCGGATGCCGAGGCCCTGCGAGCCCCCTCGACCGTCGAGCTCGACGGCCGCACCGTCGTCCCCGGCATCAACGACGCCCACCTGCACGCCGCCTGGCTCGGAGCCCGCTGGCCGCACCTCTTCTTCTCCGACACGCCGCCGGAGCATCAGCCGTCCGGCGCCCTCGTGTCGACCGCCGCCGAGCGCCGCGCCGCGCTGCGGCACGCGTGGAGCCTCCTCGCCGAACTCGGCATCACCAGCTACACCGAACCGGGCATCGGCCCCGGCGAGGACGACGGCGAGACCGGATGCTTCGGCACCGACATGCTCGACGCCTACGTCGCCCTGCACCGCGAGGGCGCGCAGACCTCACGGGTCACCCTGCTGCGGCTCTTCGGCACGATCGACGGCGAGAGCACGCTCGCGGACTTCGAACGCGGCATCCGCTCCCCCGCGCCGGAGACCGACGCGCGATGGCTCTCGATCCCCGGAGTCAAGATCTTCGCCGACGGCATCCCCCCGATGGCCACCGCGTGGGTGTGCGAACCCTACGCCGACGGATCGACGGGCCACCTCCTCACCCGCGGCGACGATCCGCTCGCGGCCTTCCGCCGCATGATCGAGCTCGCGGCGGGTGACGGCCTGCAGGTCGCCGTGCACGCCACGGGCGACCGGTCGATCGAGGAGTTCCTGCGCGTCCTCGAGGAGCTGCCCGCCCCGCCGAGGGCGCCGCACTACGTCGTGCACGGCGACCTCGCGACGCACGATCAGATCGCGCGGCTGCGCGCCGTGGGCGCTGGCTTCGCCGTGCAGCCGATGATCGCCGCGCACACGCGCTCCTGGGCGGGAGCGCAGCTGGGCCCCGAGCGCCTCGCCGCGGCGTGGCCGCTCGCCGAGATGCTGTCGTCGGGCGTGCTCACGACGATCACCAGCGACGCGCCCATCGCCTCCCCCGACTGGCGCCTCGGCCTCGACGCCGCACTCGATCTGCTCGGCTCGGACGACATCGCGACCCGCACGGCGCTGCTGCGCCGGATGACGACGGATGCCGCGCGACAGGACGGCGCCGCCGAGTGGAAGGGCTCACTCGAACCGGGAATGGTCGCCGACCTCACCGTCCTCGACGAGGATCCCCTCGAGCCCGGCCGCGCCTTCGCATCGATCGGAGTCGCCAGGACCATCGTCGAAGGACGCACGGTCTTCGTCCGCGACTGAGGCCGCGCACCCTTCACCGCGTTTCGACTCGCTCCGCTCGCTCAACGACCCCGGAAGGAGACCCGGCCGTTGAGCGAGGAGCGCAGCGACGAGACGACGCGCCAGCGATGACAACACCCGCCCCAGGAAAACGGCGGGCGACACGCTCTCGCGTGCCGCCCGCCTCTCTGATCCCCCTCGGACCAGCTCAGCTCCCCTCTCGGGGAAGACTCACACCGCGGTGGCGACGAGCACGCGCGGGCTGGCGGGGAGCGCGATCTTCTCGCGCACCTGCCATCCGGCATCCGTCAGCCATCCGCGCACCTCGGACTCGGGGTAGACGACCGTGCCGTCGATCACGAGGTACTCGCCCGCGTGCAGCGCGTCGATGCCCCGCGGCTCGGCGTCGTCGTCGAGGAAGAAGTCCAGCACCGTCAACGTCGCCCCCGTCCGCGCGGCGGCACGCAGGTTGCGGAAGATCTGCGCGTTCTCCTCGGCGCTGAAGCGGTGGATCACGTGGTTCGCGAACACCGCGTCGTACTCGCCCTGCGGCGTCGCCGTCGCCGTGTCGCCGACCTCGACCACGGCCCGGTCAGCGACCCCTGCCTCTTCGATCGCCTCGGCGATGCCGCCCTCGAATCCGGGAGCGTAGACGAACGTCGTGTGGAGCTCGGGGTTCTGCGCCATGACCGCGAGTGCGAAGCCGGCGGAGAGGCCGCCGAAGTCGAGGGCCTTCGCGGCTCCCGCGAGGTCGACCAGGCGGCCGAACTCCTGCGCGTGCAGGGCGTTGTAGGTCATCACGCCGGCCATGAACGTCGCCCAGCGCGCATCGTCCATCTGCAGGTCGCCCGGCTCGGTCGTGTCGACCGTGTGCGAGAACTGCAGCCAGTGCGGGTAGCTGATCTCGCCGAGGAACGTGAGGAAGGGCGCCAGGTCGATCGCCGAGTCCGCCCCGGTGAGGTAGGCCGCGGCATCCGGCGCCACGCCGTAGACCCCGTCGGCGCGCGTGAGCAGCCCCTTCGCAGCCATCGCATCCGCGAGGATGCGGGCGATGCGCTCGCTCACGCCGCAGCGCTCTGCGATCGCGGAGACCGTGTCGGCGCCGTCAGCGACGGCGGCGAAGAGTCCGATCCGGCTCGCCTCGAAGAGCTGCTTCGAGGCCATGTAGCCCGTCGCGACGTCCAGGATCCGTGCGGCGTCGGGGGTGTTCGTCATGGTGAGTGCCTTTCGTGAGGATGCGCAGGATGCGCTCAGGTGCAATGAGTGTCTACAGTCGTAGGAATTTGAGGATGGGGGAAGCCCCGAACGCGATCCGCACGCGTCAGTCCGCGAGGAAATCGCGCACGGCGGCGCGGAACTCCGGCGCATGCAGCGCGGCGAGATGGTCGCCGGGCACCCGGACCGCACCGGCATCCGGCAGCAGCGCGGCGAGGTCGTCGATGCCCGCAGCCATGCCGTCCTCGGCGCCGCCGATCAGCAGGACGGGCTGCGTCGGGCCCCCGCTCGCGGGGGTGAACGGCTCGGCGGCCAGCCCCTCGATCAGATCGAGCAGTTCGCCGGCGCGATTGCCGGGCAGGGAGACCATGTGCAGGATCATCCCGGTCAGCGGATCCGCCGGAGACGCTCCCCCGTCGAGGGCCGAGCGCGCGGCCGCGAGATCCACCGAGGCGAAGGGCTCTCCAGCGGCGAGTCCGCCGAGCACGAGCCTTCGGACCCGCACGGACGGATGCCGCGCGAGGTCCCACGCCAGCCGTGCCCCGAGCGAGTAGCCGACGAGATCGACCTCCTCCTCGCCCACCGCGGACGCGATGGCGTCGAGCACCCGTGACGTCTGCGCCGTCCCCGACGCCGGGCTGGAGCCGTGCGCCGGCAGATCGACGACGAGGGCCGGTCGGTCGCCGAGCACGCCCTGCCACTCGGCATCCGGCCAGTCCACGGCTCCGGACGACGCGAGGCCGTGCAGGAACACCACAGGGCGACCTGAGCCGGGACGGCGGTGAACGGAAAGGATAGGAGTCACGGCGCGCCGTCCTCTCGGATCAGGCGCGTCGCCGCCGTCGGAGCGGCGTGCGCTCCGACTAGCGCAACCGCGCCAGGAACTGGTCGATGTAGGCCTGGTAGTCGGCGACCCGGTCGCCGTCGGGGTACATGAGGTTGATGACGGTCGCGCCGACGGCGACGGAGATGTACTCGTTCGCCGCGGCCGTGTAGTCCTGCTCCCGGATCGCCCCCTCGTCGCGCGCCGCCTCCATGCGGGCGATCAACGAGGTGCGCCAGTTCGCGAGGTGGCTGCGGTACAGCTCCGCCAGCGACTCGTTCGACATCGCGTACTCCCACAGCGCGAGCAGCACCCGACCGGCCGCGATCTGCTCGGCATCCCGAGGGATCGTCGCCTCCAGCCACCCGCGCAGCGCGTCCTCCGCCGACGCCGACTCCGCGGTGTCCGCGGCGACGCCCTCGGCCATCTGCTCCAGGATCGTCTCGAACGTCGCCGCGACGATGCTCTCCTTGCCGGGGAAGTAGTGCTTCAGCGCCCCGTTCGCGAAGCCCGCCTCCGCGGCGATGCTGCGCATGGTGGCAGCCTCGAAGCCCCCCTTGAGGATGATGCTCTTCGCCACCTCGACGATGTCCCGCCGACGCTGGTCGTGATCGATGATCTTCGGCATGGCGTCCTTTCAGCCTGGTGCTACCGTACAGCCGCATCGCGCACCTCCCGGAGAGCCAGCCATCGGGCACGCCGTTCGCGCTGCGCGGCGGGGTCGGCGACCGGCGACGCCAGCCGCAGACGCTCGGAGTACGGATGCTGCGGGTGACGCGTGACCTGCTCGCCCTCGCCGATCTCCACGAGCTCGCCGCGGTACATCACGGCGACGCGGTGGCAGACGCGACGCACCACGCCGAGGTCGTGCGACACGAAGAGGTAGGCGACGCCCGTGTCGCGCTGCAGTTCGATGAACAGGTCGAGGATCGTCGCCTGGGTGGTGAGGTCGAGCGCGCTCACCGGCTCATCGCACACGATCAGCCGCGGGCCGCGCACGAGCGCCCTGGCGATCGCGACGCGCTGCCGCTGCCCGCCGGAGAACTCGCTCGGGTAGCGTTCCATCGCCGTGCTCGGCAGCCGCACGCGGTCGAGCATCTCGCGCACCTTCGCCGCCGCCGCGCTCGCGCCGATCCCGGTCGTGAGCAGGGGCTCGGCGAGGATGTCGCCGATCGTCATCGCCGGGTTGAGCGAGCCGTACGGGTCCTGGAAGACGACCTGGATGTCGTCGGCCAGCGCGCGGCGACCGCGCCCTCCGAGTCCGCCGATCTCGCGGCCGTCGAAGCGGATGCTCCCCGAGGTCACCGGGGCGAGCCCCAGGATCGCCTTGCCGAGCGTGGACTTGCCCGATCCGGACTCCCCCACGAGCCCCAGGCACTCCCCCGGAGCGATGTCGAGGGACACGCCGTGCAGGGCGCGGAAGGCGCTGCGCCCTCGGCCGTACTCGACGACGAGATCGTTCACTTCGAGCAGAGCGCTCATGCGGACACCTCCGGGGATCCGAATTTCGGACGCATGCGGGAATCTCGGACGATCCCGGCCGAACTCTCCGAGAAACGCGCGAGCGTCCGAATTCCGGAGGACGGATGCTGCGGAGTCATGCGGACACCTCCGTGATGCGTGCGGCGTCGAGCGCCGCGCGCCCCTCCGCGTCGTCGAGGGATGCGGCGATCAGCTCCCGCGTGTATTCCTCGGCCGGATGCGCGAACAGATCGTCGACCTGACCGGACTCGACGATGTCACCCCCGCGCATCACGATCACCCGATCGCAGATGTCGGCGACGACACCGAAGTTGTGGGTCACGATCAGCAGCGCCATGCCGTACTCGGCCTGCAGTTCGCGCAGCAGCTCGAGCACCTCTGCCTGCACCGTCACGTCGAGCGCGGTGGTCGGCTCGTCGGCCACGAGGAGCGAGGGCTTGCCTGCGATCGCGCCGGCGATGAGCACGCGCTGCGCCATGCCACCGGAGACCTGATGCGGATAGCTGCGCATGACCCGGTCGGGATCGGTGAGGCCGACCCTGATGAGCATGGCCCTGGCCCGCTCCTTCGCCGCCGCCCTGCTCAGGCCGTGGGTGCGGCGCAGCGGCTCGACGAGCTGGTGGCCGATCGTGTACGAGGGGTCGAGGTTGCTCATCGGCTCCTGCGGCACGTAGCCGATCTCGCGGCCGAGCAGCGCCTGACGCTGTGTCGCCGTCGCATGGCTGACGTCCTCGCCGCCGATCCAGATCGCATCGGCCTCCGCCCGACCGGTCGACGGCAGCAGGTCCAGCACGGAGAACACCGTCTGCGACTTGCCCGAGCCGGACTCGCCGACGATCCCGACGACCTCGCCGGGGGCGACGTCGAGCGTCACGCCGTGCACGACCTCGGTCTCGCCGGTCGGCGTCGCGTGCACGACGTGCAGGTTCTCGACGCGCAGCGCGGATTCGGCCGCCTGGTGACGTGCGGTTCCGGTGGCCGGCGTGGAGGGGCGCGCCGCGGCATCCGCTCTGCGCCTCGCCACCCGGGGGGTGCGGACCTGCACGAGCTCGGCGAGCGTCGATCCCATGATCGCGAGCACCGCGATCGTCACGCCGAGCGCCGTCGACGGCCACAGCAGCATGAGCGGATAGGTGAGCATGAGACGGAAGCCCTCGAGCATCATGGCTCCCCAGCTGGGGACGTTCGAGTCGCCGATGCCGAGGAACTGCAGGCCGGCCTGCATGCCCATCGCGATGCCCGCGGTCAGGGCGGTCTGGATGATGACGGGCGGGTACACGGCCTTGATCACGTGGCGGAAGATGATGCGCCCGTCGGAGAGGCCGGAGACTCTGGCCGCGTCGATGTAGGTCTCCCCGCGCACGGCGAGGGTCTGCGACCGCGAGATGCGGAAGTAGCCGGGCACCATGAAGACGCCGACCGTCGCCATCAGGACCTCGAAGTTGTTGCGGCTGCCCGCGGCCACGACGAGGAGGATGATCATGCCCGGGATCGACTGCAGAGCATCGCTGATCCACGTCGCCACCCGGTCGAGCACGCCGCCGAAGTAGCCGGCGGCGACGCCCGACGGCACGCCGATCACGAGGGCGACGACGATCGTGATGAGCGCACCCCAGATCGTGGTGCGGGTTCCGTAGATCAACCGGCTCAGGATGTCGCGTCCGGTGGAGTCCCCGCCGAGCAGGTGCTCCGGCCCGGGGGGCGCCTTGGCCGCGGCGAGGTCGACGAGGTTCGGGTCCATCGGCGCGAGCAGCGGCGCGAACACGCCGACGAGCACGATGAGGAGGAAGATCGCGAGCGGGATGTAGCCGCCCGGATGCCTCAGGAAGCGGCGGAACAGACTCGACCGGCGCTTCTGGGCGGCGCGGTCGAACGCTACGCGGATGTCGGTCGTTGTCATGCGACGCGCACCTTCGGGTTGATCCAGCCGAGCACGAGGTCGAGCAGGAGGTTGATCAGGATGACGAAGACGATCGAGATGACCGTGATGCCGAGGAGCATCGGGATGTCGCCGTTCTGCGAGGACTGGTTGGTGAGCTGACCGAGTCCGGGAAGGCTGAAGATCTGCTCGACGACGATCGCCCCCGAGAGCAGGCCGACGAACATGAGCGCGATGACGGTGAGCGCCGACGGAGAGGCGTTGCGCAGGATGTGCAGGTTCACCCGCGCCGGCGAGAGTCCGCGGCTGCGGAGCGTGCGCACCCAGTCCTGGCGGGTCTGGGCGATCACCGCGTTGCGCAGCTGCTCGGACACCGCGACGATGCCGCCCAGGGCGAGCGAGATCGCGGGGAGCGTGATGGACCGCAGCCACCCGTCGACCGACTGGGTCGGCGTCACGTAGCCCACGGCAGGGAACCACTTCAGCTGCACGGCGAACCACATCACCAGCACGAGGCTGATCCAGAATCCGGGGAGGGCGAAGAGGACGACCGAGACGCCCTTGATGACCCGGTCGAACCAGGTGCCAGGGCGGAGACCCGTGATCATGCCGAACACGACGCCGACGACCGCGGTGATCAGGGTCGCGAAGGTCACGACCGACAGGGTCACCGGGACCTTGATGGCCAGCTGCGCGCCGACCGGCTGGAAGTTGCGCCAGGAGGTGCCGAAGTCGAGCAGCACCGCGTGCGACAGCCAGTCCCAGAACTGCACGAGCAGGGGCCGGTCCAGGCCGATCTTCTGCGCCAGCGCCTCCTGCTGCGCCGGGCTCGCCGTGGTGCCGAGCAGGGCGGCGGTGGGATCGCTGATCGCCAGGTGGGCGAGGAAGAACGTGCCGATCGACACCGCGACCAGCAGCAGGATGCCTGACAGCACGCGCTTCGCCGTGAACAGGAGCATGGGGACCTCTCGGGGGTCGGAGGGGGATCGATCGGCATCCGGTCGTTGAGCGACGAGCGCAGCGAGGAGACGAAACGCTGCTCGCCCTCGATCGCTCAACGACCGGGCATGAGGGCGTCAGCCCTTGGTGATGTACCGCAGCGTCGGGAACATCATCCCGACGACCGGCTGGAGCGTGATGCCGGGGGCGCTGTAATACGTGTTGTTCGCCTGGTACCAGACCGACCACCACGCCTGGTCGACCAGGCCCTTGTTCAGCTCCTCGACCGCGGCGGTCTGGGCGTCGCCGCGCTCCGTCTGCACCTTCTCCACGAGGGGCGCGAGCACCTCGTTGTCGGCGTAGTCCGGTGCGGGGTTGAACCACTGCACGCTGGTCACCTGGCGGGCCACGGTGGCGAGCTGGTTGCCATCCATCGCGAGGAACGAGATGAACATCGGGTAGTTCGGGGCGTTCAGCTGGTAATCCGGCATCTGCATGTTGTCCCACGTGACCTTCACGCCGAGCTCGGTGAGAGCCTGCTCCGCCGCAGGCTTCCACTGCTCGAAGATCGGCGACATCGGCATCGAGATCGAGAAGCCGTCGGGGTAGCCCGCGTCGGCGAGGAGGGCCTTCGCCTTGTCCATGTTGTACGCGTAGGTGTCGTTGAGCGCGGGGTCGTTGATGTCTCCGCCGTCGGGGAACACCTGGTTCGTCGCGACCCCGGCACCGCTGCCGACGGCTCCGAGGATCGCAGCGCCGTCGAACGCGTAGTTGAGCGCCTGGCGGACCTCGAGCTTGCCGAGGGGCTCGCTCTTGGCGCCGGTGTGATCGGTGATCACGAGGCCGGCCCAGCCGGACACGCGGGATGCCGTGTTCCAGCCCTGCTCGTCGGCCTGCGCCTGGTTCGCGACGTCGCCGTACTGCACGTTGATCTGACCGCTCAGCATCGCGTTGTGACGAGCGGTGGCGTCCATGATCGGGAAGATCGCGAGCTCGGAGAACGGGTAGGTCTTGGCGTCCCAGTGGTCGGCCACCTTCGTGAAGTGGTACTCGGCCCCGGCGACGCTCGTCGTGCTGTCGAGCGTGTACGGTCCCGATCCGACGGGCTCCTTGCCCAGCGTGCCGGCGTCGATCGCGGCCGGCGATGCCACGTAGCTCCGCCCGAGCCCCATGAAGTAGAGGATCGTGTCGTCGCGCTGGGTGAGGTTGATGGTGAGGGTGTCGTCGTCGACCTTCTCGAAGGAGGCGACGTTGACGTAGGCCTCCCCCGATCTCGCGCCCGCCTTGAGGTAGTCGAGGCTCTTGATGACGGCTTCCACGTCCACCGGGGTGCCGTCGCTGAACGTCGCGTCCGTGCGGATGTCGAGGTCGATGCTCATGTCGTCGTCGGCGACGGTCCAGTCGGTGGCGAGCGACGGGATCGGGTTCCCGTCGGCGTCGAGGGCGATGAGGGCGTCGTAGACGGCGGACAGGTAGGGGCCGTCGAAGCCGATGTCGGCCAGCGACGGATCCCACGAGGTGACATCGAGGAAGTTCCCGATGTTCAGCGCGTCTGGTCCGGCGGCGCCGCTGTCGCCGGACGGTGCGGGTGAGGTTCCGCCGCTGCAGCTGGTGAGCGCGAGGGTCGCGGCCACGGCCGCGGCGAGCGCGAGGGGCAGTCGTTTCATGGTTCCTTCTCTCGGGTGCAGGGAGTGGTGAAGAAGGTACGAAGGGCCTCTAGCCGGGGAGCCGGATCCGACGCCACTTCGATGTGTCGTGCTGGTTAGTCTACATGCGTGGAAAAAGAGCGCAAGGGGCGATTTCGCGACGCGGGCGCCCTGACATGTCGCCGGGCGCGCCAGGCTTGCCCAGGAGCGCAGGAGTTCATCTGCCGGACAGGGAATCGTGCGAGCATCCCCCGCGTTCCTCCCCACGAACCCTCCACGAAAGGCACTCGATGACAGACCGCCCCCGACCGTCGGCCTGGCCGCCGCTCCTCCTCGCGATCGCCCTCGAGGTGACGGCGACGCTCTCGCTGCGCGCCGCCGAGGGGTTCGCGCACCCTCTGTGGCTGATCCTGGTCGTCATCGGATACTCCGGGTCGCTCTGGCTGCTGTCGGTCGTCCTCGACCGAGGGATGCCGGTCGGCGTCGCCTACGGCATCTGGTCGGCGATCGGCGTCGTGCTGACCGCCATCCTGGGCGCCGTTCTGTTCGGCGAACTGCTCGGCCCCGTGCAGATCGTCGGCGTCGGCGTGATCGTGGCCGGGGTGCTGCTCGTGGAGCTCGGCTCTCGCGCCGGTCACACCGCGGAGGTCTCGTCGTGACCTGGGTGCTGCTCGCGCTCGCGATCGCCAGCGAGGTCACCGCGACCCTGAGCCTCCGCGCCTCGGAGGGCCTGCGGCGCAAGCGCTGGATCCCCGTGATCGTCGTCGGATACCTCGCCGCGTTCAGCCTCCTCGGCGCGATCCTCGCGATGGGCATGCCCGTCGGCGTCGCCTACGGCGTATGGGCCGCTGCGGGGGTCGCCGTCACCGCCGTCCTCGGCCGCGTGATCTTCAAGGACCACTTCTCGCTCCTGATGGGAATCGGCGTCGCCCTGATCGCGATCGGCGTGGGGCTGATCGAGTTCGGCGGAGGACACTGACGTCTCGGAGGGCGATTCCTGCGGTCTCCTGATTGAATGAACCTGATCGCAACCGGCAGGAGAGGAGCCACGACGTGGGCACGTGGGGACCAGGGAACTTCGAAGACGACACGGCCGCCGATGGACTGGGCGAGATCACCGACGACCTCATCGCGAAGATCTCGGAGCAGTTCGCTGATGAGGACGATGACACCGCACTGGAGCCGGACGAGTGGGGAGGGAGCATGGTGCCCGCCTGGCTCGAGCTCCTGACGGACCTGGGCTCCGCCGGACGCGTGGGGGCCACGTTCCCCGCCAGCACAACGATCGAGACCTGGCGCGACCGCTACCTGCGCGTCTGGGACGAGTACATCGACGAACTGGATCCCGACGAGGACTACCGGGTCGACAGGCTGCGCGTCCTCACCTCCACCTTCGAGCGCGCACTCGCCCTCGCCCACAAGCGCGAGGCGTAGCCCCCTCTCACCAGGCCCCGTCTGCGCGCACCTCGCGATCGACCCAGCAGTCCGCGAGCGCCGCACGCACCTCGGGTCCGTGGTCGCGCGCGAGGGCGAGAGCCGCGTGGTTCTGCTCGAGCTGCTCGACGCGCGAGGCGCCGAAGAGCACGTTCGCGGTCGCGGGGTTCGACAGGCAGAACGCGATGCCGAGGGAGGCCGGGGTGACCCCGAAGTCCGCCGCGACCCGCGCGACCTCGGGATAGACGGCGGCGATCCGCTCACGGATGCCGCCGACGTCGGCGCCGATCTTGCGCTGCGGAGTGCGACCGGTGGCGAGGATCCCGCCCTCGAACACGTCGGACGCCTGCAGCGTGAGCGTGCCGTCGGCGAAGAGCGGCCCGTAGGCGCCGCCCTCGGCCATCGCCCGACGCGCGATGCCGTACTTGAGCTGTGCGAACACGGGCCCGGCGAGCCCCCGGGCCGCGGCGTCGGCGAGGGCCTGGCGCGTGTGCTCGATGCGCCAGTTGTTGATGCCCCATGAGCCGACGAGCCCCTGATCGATGAGCTCGTTCACGTCGGCGACGAGGCGCGGGACGTCGGGGGCGTCCAGGTAATCCCCCACCACGAGGGTGTCGAAGCGGTCGAGACCCGCCCTGTCGAGCGACTCGGCGAGCTGCGCGCGGAAGCCCTGGTGCGGCCAGTCCCACAGCCACAGCTTTCCGCACAGCACGATGTCGGAGCGATCCACGCCGCTCTCCCGCAGCGCCCGCCCGAAGAGGACGTCGGTCGTCGAGTTCTCCGCGTGCGGACCCATGTTGTAGTACGCGACGTCGAAGAGGCCAGCGTCGAGCTCGACGGCTCGGCCGATCAGCTCGACCGCCTCGGCCTGCGGCATCCTGTCCCAGGTGTTCCACGATCCGAGGGCGAGCGGGGGCACCGGCGCTCCCCCGCGCTGCAGCGGCATGCGGGGATATGTCGGAATGGGCATGAAGGCTCCTTCGGCGTGCACGACTCGGGGTTGTGTTTTTCTATGTTTGTAGAATATAACGGAGACACCCCCGTCAGAGAAGCGTCAGTGAGGACGAGCATGACCGAATCCACCGCCCGCAGAGTCCTGGTCACCGGAGGCGCCTCCGGTCTCGGCCGCGGCATCGCCGCCGCCTTCCGCGCGGAGGGCGCCGACGTCTTCATCGGCGATGTGAACGCGGAGGCCGCCTCCGCCGTCGCCGCGGAGATCGGAGCGACCGCGCTCGCCCTCGACATCGGCGACGAGGCGTCCGTGCGCGCCGCTGCCGAGAGGATCGGCACGACCGGGGGCCTCGACGTGCTCGTGAACAACGCCGGGATCGTGGCGGGAGGGGGCACGCTGCAGGAGGTTCCCGTCGACGTGGTCGACGCCGCCCTGCGCGTGAACGTCCGCGGGACGTTCCTCATGCTCCGGGTCTTCGGAGCGCTGCTCGCCGAGGCCGGCCACGGCACGATCGTGAACATCTCGTCGATCGGGGCACGCCAGCCCACCCCCGGTCTCGGACACTACGAGGCGACCAAGGCCGCGGTCGACGCCCTCACCCGCACGGCCGCGATCGAGCTGGCCCCGTTCGGGGTGCGCGTCAACGCGGTCGCCCCGGGCCCCGTGCTCACGCCGCTCACGGCCGCCTTCGCCTCCGACCCGCAGGCCCGTGAGGCCTGGGAGTCGCGCATCCCGCTCGGCACGATCGCCGAGGTCGACCAGATCACGCCGCTCGTGCTGTTCCTCGCGAGCGACGCCGCCAGCCACATCACCGGGGTCTCCGTCGCCGTCGACGGCGGACAGCTCCTGGTCTGAGAGGACACTCCATGACGCTCCCCACCACGACCCGCGCCGCCGTGCTCACCGCACACGGCGAGCCGCTCACGCTGCAGGACCTGCCCCTCCCCCAGGACGTCGAGCCGGGGGCCGCCCTCGTGCGCATCTCCTGCACGACCCTGTGTGGCACCGACATCGAGATCTGGGAGGGCCGGATGACGTTCCCCGGCATGCTCCCGATGGTGCTCGGGCACGAGATGGTGGGCGAGGTCGTCGCCACCGGCCCAGACACGAAGGACGCTCTCGGGCGCCCCCTCTCCCCCGGCGACCGCATCGGCTGGTCGGAGTCGACGTGCGGCGAGTGCTACGGCTGCGTCGTGCTGCGCGAACCCGTCGCCTGCTCGCGCCGCGGCTACGGCTTCCTCCAGCGCGCCGACGTGCACCCGTTCGCCACGGCCGGCCTCTCCGAGTACGCCTACGTCACCCCGGGGGCTGCGAAACTGCTGCTGCCGGCATCCGTGAAGGACACCTGGGCGTCGATGGCCGGCTGCGCGGCGAAGACCGTCCTGCGGGCGTTCGAGCGCGCAGGGCGGATCCGCCCCGGCTCGACGGTCGTCGTGCAGGGCTCTGGTGCGCTGGGCATCTTCGCCACGGCGGTCGCGAAGATCGCCGGAGCGGGTCGCGTGATCACGGTGGGCGCCCCGGCGTCGCGCCTCGAGCTCGCGGCACGGTTCGGAGCGGATGCGGTGGTCGACTTCCGCGACGGCCCCGTGGTCGAACAGGTCCTCGAGCTCACCGATGGCCGCGGGGCCGACGTCGTCTTCGACGTCGCCGGGGCGCCGAGCGTCGGGCCGGACGCCGTCGGGATGGCCGCCCAGCGCGGCACCGTCGTGATCGTCGGATCCACCGGCCCCGCCGGCGACGGCTTCGCGCTCAGCACCGTCATGGGCAAGGAGCTCACCCTGGTCGGCTCGCTCAACGGCGACATCTCTGACTACTCCCGTGCGATCGGCTTCTTCGAGTCCTTCGCCGACCGCTACCCGTGGGACGACCTGTTCAGCCCACCGGTCGGCCTCGCCGAGGCCTCGGAGAAGATCGCGCACATGCACCAGCTCGATGAGGTCAAGGCCGTCATCGACCCGAGACGGTGAGGACCCCATGACCACGACGCTCCCCCTCCGCGAGATCGGACGCAGCGGCATCCGCTCCTCCCTGTTCTCGCTCGGCTCCTGGCACACCTACGACCGCATGGACTTCGCGGATGCCGTCGGCATGCTGCGCGAAGCGGTGGATCGCGGCGTGAACCTCTTCGACGTTGGCGTGTACTCCGCACCCGGCTCGCCCCCGGTGTTCACCGACGTGATCTTCGCCGGCATGGTCCGCGCGGCCGGCCTCCGCCGCGACGAGTGGCTGCTGTCGTCGAAGCTGTGGCTCGAGGCCTTCGGCGCCGACGGGTTCCGTCCGCAACTCGAGAACGCGCTCATGCGGGTCGGGGTGGAGCACGCCGACCTCGTGATCCTCGGCGACCTCCGCCGCGACGACCTGGAGCTGCGCGACCTCGTGCTCGACCTGGCGCAGCTGACGGATGCCGGGCTCATCCGGGCCTGGGGTGTGAACAACTGGTCGGCGACGAGCATCCAGACCCTGATCGACATCGCGGCCGCCGAGGGGGTCGCCGGCCCCCGGATCGCGCAGCTGAAGTACAGCGTGTCGCGGCGCTCGATCCCCGACGGCGAACCGTTCGCACGGCTGTGGGAGCAGGGCCTGACCCTGCAGGCGTCGGACTGCCTGGAGGGCGGCGTGCTCGCCGGGAAGGTCGACGGCGGTCGCCAGATCGGCCGCGACCCCGGCGACATCCGGGCGCGCATCATCGCCGACGTGCCCGCGTTCACCGAGGTCGCCTCGTCGCTCGGCGTCACGCCGGCGCAGCTGGGCATCGGGTTCACGCTCACCCACCCGGCGCTCACCACGACCTTGTTCGGCGCGTCGAGCGTCGAGCAGCTGCGCGCCAACCTCGACGCCGCCGATCTCGTCGAGCGCGTGGGCGCTGCCGAGCTGCGTCGCCTGGTCGAGCCGTTCTGGGCCGATCGCGGCGTCGTCGACCCCGAGGGCCCGTAGCCGATGCCGTGCGCGCCGCATCGTTTCGTCTCGCTGCGCTCGCCCGACGACCGGGGCAGGAGCTCTCGGTCGTTGAGCGAGGAGCGCTAGCGACGAGACGAAACGCCCATCCCCAACGACCCCAGGAGAGAGAATGACCGCCACCGCCGCCGGACGCCCGACCGTCGCCCCCGTGCCCTTCGACCCCGAGGTGCAGGCCGTGCTCGACGAGCTCGCGAAGAACCCTCAGCCTCCGCTGACCCGCGACACCCTGCCCCGGACGGACACCGATCGGATGTTCCCCGGCCCCGACGCGGTGATCGCCGGACGTGCGATCGTCTGGGAGGACAGGATCATCCCCGGCCCCGCCGGCGCCCCCGACATCGAGATCACCGTCTTCCGCCCACGGGGCAGCGAGGGCGAGGTGCTGCCCGGATTCGTGAACATCCACGGCGGCGGCATGATCGTGGGGCATCGCTCGTGGGAGACCGCGCGCGTCGTCGACATCGTCGAGGGGCACAGGGTCGTCGCCGTCAACGTCGAGTACCGCCTGGCTCCGGAGGATCCGTTCCCCGCGGGCGTCGAGGACTGCTACGCCGCGTTCGTGTGGACGCACGCCAGAGCCGCAGAGCTCGGCATCGACCCCGAGCGCATCATCGTCGGCGGCGGCAGCGCCGGCGGCGGACTCACGGCCGCCGTGGCGCTCATGGCCCGCGACCGCGGTGGCCCCGTCATGGCGGGGCAGCTGCTGCTGTGCCCCATGATCGACAACACGAACACCACGGTGGCGAGCCGGCAGTACGACGGCATCGGCACGTGGCAGCGCGAGATGAACCTGCTCGCGTGGTCGTGCGTGCTGGGCGACGAGCTCGCCTTCAGCGCGGACGCCCCCGCCTACGCCGCTCCGTCCCGCGCCGCCGATCTCGCAGGCCTCCCTCCCGCGTTCATCGAGGTCGGCGAGGCCGAGGCCTTCCGCGACGAGGACACCGAGTACGCGCTGCGCATCTGGGCGACCGGCGGCCAGGCCGAGCTGCACGTGTGGGGCGGCGGGGCGCACGGCTTCGACATGTACATGCCGGATGCCGAGATCACCAGGGCGGCTCTGTCGGCCCGGTCGTCGTGGCTCCGCCGCACGTGGGGGTCCGCCCGATGAGCATCCCCGTCCCCTACGACCCCGAGCTCGTCGCCGGGCTCGACGCGTTCGTCGACCTCGTCGAGATCATCCCGCTGCGCGCGGACACCATCCACGCGAACCGCGACCACTTCGCCACGATCATCCCGCCCATGGACGTGCAGGCCGCCGGCCGCGCCGTCTCCTGGGACGACCGCCTCATCCCCGGCCCCGCCGGAGCCCCCGACGTCGAGATCACGATCGTCCGGCCCGCTCGCCCCTCCTCCGGCCCCGCCCCCGCCGTGCTCTCCATCCACGGCGGGGGAATGGTGCTGGGCACCCGGTTCTTCGGCACCGGGGAGCTCATCGACCTCGCAGAGCGCCACGGCGTCGTCGGCGTCGCCGTCGAGTACCGACTGGCGCCCGAGCATCCGGGGCCGGCGCAGGCCGAGGACTGCTACGCCGCCCTGGAGTGGATGGCGGCGCACGCGGACGAGCTCGGCATCGACCCAGAGCGCATCATCGCGTCCGGCATGAGCGCCGGCGGCGGTCTCTCGGCGGCGGTGGCGCTCCTCTCGCGCGACCGCGGCGGGCCGCGCCTGGCCGGCCAGCTGCTCGGCTGCCCCATGCTCGACGACCGCAACGAGACCGTCTCCAGCCGTCAGTACGACGGCTTCGGCGCCTGGGACCGCAACAACAACGACACCGCGTGGGACGCGATCGCCGGCGCCGACCGGTTCAGCGACGACCTGTCCGCGTACGTCGCGCCGGCCAGAGCGCGCGACCTCTCCGGACTCGCTCCCGCGTTCATCGAGGTCGGCGCCGCGGAGACGTTCCGCGACGAGGCGGTGGACTACGCGCTGCGCATCTGGGCCACGGGCGGACAGGCCGAGCTGCACGTGTGGGCCGGCGGCTATCACGGCTTCGCCGGCTTCTCCCCCGACGCCGAGGTCTCGAAGGCCGCCGTCGCCGCGCGCGAGAGCTGGCTGCGCCGCGTGCTGCGCCTCGGCGGATGAGCGTTCCCCGCCCGCGCATGGGGGCGCTGCGCGCCATGCTCGTGCTCGGGATGCTCGAGGCCTTCGGCCCGCTGTCGATGGACCTCTATCTGCCGCAGCTGCCGCAGCTCGCGGCGTCCCTCGGCACCTCGGAGGCGCTCGGCCAGGCGACCATGTCGGCGTGCATGATCGGGCTCGGGCTCGGTCAGCTGATCGCCGGTCCGCTGAGCGACCGCCTGGGGCGGCGCCTGCCGCTCATGGTCGGCGTCGCCGCGTTCGCCGTGCTCTCGGTGCTGTGCGCCGTCGCGCCGAGCATCGAGCTGCTGCTGCTCGCGCGGTTCCTGCAGGGTCTCGCCGGATCCGCGGGCATCGTCATCTGCCTCGCCGTCGCCCGCGACCAGTTCGAGGGCGTCGAGCTGTCGAGGATGCTGTCGCTGCTGTTCCTCGTCTCGGGCACGGCACCGGTCATCGCACCCATCGTCGGCGGCCAGCTTGCGCGGATCATGGACTGGCGCGGCATCTTCTGGGTGCTGGGAGGTGTCGGCGTCGCTCTGCTGCTCGTGGTCGTGCTGGCGCTCCCCGAGACCCTCGACCGCGATGACCGGCACGGCGGCGGCGTGCGGGTGCTCGCAGGGCACGCGGGCGCCGTGGTGCGGGATCGGCTGTTCCTCGCCGTGCTGTGCGCGGGCGCCGCGGGCGGGGTCGCGTTCTTCACGTACCTGTCGATGTCGCCGTTCGTGCTGCAGGACCGGTTCGGGCTGAGCCCGCAGACCTTCAGCCTCGCGTTCGCCGCCGGAGCGCTCGCGAACATCCTCGGCAGTCAGGCCAGCCGTCTCGTGGTGCGGCGCTGGGGACCGCTGCGGGTGTACCTCGGGGGCATCACGGCCACCCTGATCGCGACGACGGCGTTCCTGGTGGTCGCGATCGGCGGCGCCGGGGTGATCGGCGTCGCCGCAGCGCTCATCGGCTTCATGCTGTGCGCGGGGATCGGCGGGCCGAACGGGCAGACCCTCGCGCTGGCCCACCACGGAGCGCGGGCGGGCACGGCCTCGGCTCTCCTGGGTGTGTCGATGTTCCTCTTCGGGCCCGTGGTCGCCCCGCTCGCGGCCGGCATCGGGGGCACGACCGCGCTCACCATGGCGCTCACGATGACGGCGGCCGCGACCGTGGCCGCGATCTCCGCCTGGGCGTTCGTGCGCCCGGCCGCGCGCGACTGAGCGTCGGCCTCAGAAATCGGCCGAGAAGGCCCCGTCGGACTTGAGCAGCTGACCGGAGATCCAGCGGCCCTCGTCCGACACGAGGAACTCCACGGTCGCGGCCACATCGGCGGGGCGTCCGAGCCGACCCAGCGGAGTCATCCCGCCGAGGGCCGTGCGGGTCTCGTCGTCCATCCAGCCCGTGTCGATCGGACCGGGGTTGAGCACGTTCGCCGAGATGCCCTTCGGCCCCAGCTCGCGTGCGGCCGAGATCACGAGCCGATCGAGGGCCCCCTTCGAGGCGCCGTAGGGCAGGTTGCCGGTGACGTGATCGCTCGTGAGCGCGACGATCACTCCGCCGCCCTCCCCCGCCTGGCGGGCGAACGCGGCGATCATCAGCAGGCTCGCGCGGGCGTTCACGGCGACGTGCAGGTCGAAGCTCTCGGCCGTCGTGTCGAGGATGCCGGACTCGACGTCGTGCGCGTGGCTGAGGATGAGGGCCGTGATCGCGCCGTATCGACGGTTCACCTCGGCGATCAGCTGCTCAGGCCCCTCGGGCGTCGAGAGGTCGGCGGGCACGTCGGCATCGGTCAGGTCGCTCGTGACGACCGTCCAGCCGGCGGCGCGGAGACGGGGGACGATGCCTGCCGCGATGCTGTTCGCGCGGGCGGCGCCGGTGATGAGGGCGAGGGGCATCCGGCCACGCTACCGAATCCGCGCCGGGACCGGGAAGCGCGGGCGCCGTCGCCGGTTCAGAAGCCGAGGCACATGACGGCCACGCCCGCGGCCATCGCCCACGATTCGATCGTCAGCATCTTGGCCGCCCGCCCCTCGTGCACGGGCTCGATGAACCACTCGGCGACGACCGTCCACAGCACGACGCCGACGACGCCCACGATCCCGATGATCGAGAGGACCCCGTTCAGGCCGTGACCTGCGTGCCCCGAGGTCGCGACGGCGTCGGTCGATGCGCCGGACGAGGCGCTCTGGAACGCGCAGACCGCCATGACGAGAGACACCAGGGCGCGGTGGCAGCACGCCGCCGCAGCGGGCGTCCCCCGCACGCCGATCGTCCCGAGCATGGCCGAGAGCAGCAGCACGGCGCCGAGGAGGAGTCCCCGTGCCGCGTCACCGCCGCCCGCCGCGACGACGAGCATCGCCGCCGCCATGACGAGGGCGGACTGCCGCCCCTGCCAGGGCACCGCGCGCCAGGCCGCGACGCAGGCGACCGCCGACACCAGCGCCGCCAGTGCCATCAGCCACGGTGCTGCGGGCAGAATGGGATCCACCCCCGCATTATATTGATCGGGCGCTCAAAATAGCCAGACCCACTTCGGATGCGGCAGGATGGGCAGGTGCCCCGCGTCGTCGACCATGATGAGCGCCGCCGGCAGATCGCCGAGGCGCTGCTCGCGGTGGCCGCCCGCGACGGGCACGAGAGCGTCTCGTCGCGCGCCGTCGCGAAGGAGCTCGGCGTCGCCACCGGCTCGCTGTGGCACTACTTCGACGGATTCGACGACGTCATCCGCGCCGCCGCCGCGGAGGTCACCCGCCGCACCGACGAGCGCATCGCCGCGGCCACCGCGGGACTGCACGGGCTCGCACGACTGGAGGCGCTCATGGGCGAGGTGCTCCCCCTCGACGAGCGCACCCGCAGCGAGGCGCGCGTCGTCGTCGGCTTCTGGGGACGCCTCGCGACGCTCGCGCCGACTCCGGATGCCGCCGCACCCACCCTCGCGACCTGGCAGAGCAGCATCCGCGACGCCCTCGACGAAGCGGTGGCGGCGGGCGAGCTCCGCACGGAGACGCCGACGGATGCCGTCATGGCGCTGCTGCGCTCGATCACCTACGGCCAGCAGGTCGTCGAGGTCACCGAGCCGCAGGATGCCGCGGCCCACGCCGCCGTGCTCGACGGCATCCTCTCCCCCTGGCGCGCCTGACACTCCGCAGCACGCCCCCATCCCGCACCCTCACCCGCGCCTCATACCCCGCCCGCGCAACGCACCCCACACCCGCGCCGTACGCGCCGCCCGCGCAACGCACCCCACACCCGCGCCGCGCACCCCCACCCACGCCGCGCCCGCATTCACACCCGCATTCACACCCGGTCCGGAGGCTGAGGGGCCACACGTCATCGGATCCTCCGCCGGCGATGCGGCGATACGCGACCCCTCACGCGCTCGAAAGGCTTGTGCGCGCGCCCTGAGCCGTCGTACCATCGTCGAAACCCGTTTATTGAGCAATCGCTCGAAATAGTGAGGTACGCCGATGTCCCACCAGCCCGTCACCATCGACAAGATCGCCACGCCGCATCCCCTCGACCCGCTCACGGGCGCCGAGATCGCCGCCGCCAGGGCGGTGCTCGAGTCCGCAGGCCTCATGGGCGACACCGTCCGCGTGCCGATGCTCCTCCCCGACGAGCCGACCAAGGCCGAGCTCGCCGCATGGACGCCGGGCGCCCCCATCGACCGTCGCGTCGATGCCACCCTGCTCGACACCGCCACGGGCGTCGCGACAGAGGTCGTCGTCTCGATCACGCGCGGCGAGGTCGTGAGCGCCGAGCGCGTGCCGAACGACGCGCCGCCCTACGGCCAGCCGCAGTACCTGTTCGAGGAGTACGAGCGCGCGGAGGCGATCGCCAAGGCCTCACCCGAGTGGCAGGCCGCGATGCGGCGGCGCGGCCTCGAAGACCACATGGAGCTCGCGTTCTGCGGTCCGCTCGCCCCCGGATACACGGGGCGCGCCGACGAGGTGGGTCGCCGCGTCATCCGCTCCCTCACCTTCCTGAAGTACGACGAGGACGACTCGCCGTGGGCGCACCCTGTCGAGGGGCTGATCGTGCACATCGACCTGACGGCGAACAGCGTGATCCGCGTCGAGGACGTGGGCGACGTGCCGGTGCCCGCCGGCCACGGCAACTACTACCCCGAGGTGCAGGGCGAGGCGCGCGCGACCCTCAAGCCCATCGAGATCACGCAGCCCGAGGGCCCGAGCTTCTCCGTGTCGGGCTCCCTGGTCGAGTGGGAGAACTGGGCCATGCGCGTGAGCTTCAACGCCCGCGAGGGTCTCGTGCTGCACGACGTGAGCTTCGACGGTCGCTCCGTGCTCAGCCGAGCGAGCGTGCCCGAGATGGTCGTCCCCTACGGCGACACCGCGCCCGGTCGCTTCTGGATCAGCTACTTCGACGCCGGCGAGTACCTCCTCGGCAAGAACGCCAACCACCTGGAGCTCGGATGCGACTGCCTCGGCGTCATCCGCTACCTCGACGGGTACGTCGCCGACGACCACGGGCACCCCGTGCGCATCCCCAACGTCGTCTGCATGCACGAGGAGGACTACGGCATCCTCTGGAAGCACACCGATCTGGCCGGTCGCGCCGACGTGCGCCGCTCGCGCCGCTTCGTGGTGTCGTACTTCTCCACGATCGGCAACTACGACTACGGCTTCTACTGGCACTTCTACCTCGACGGCTCGATCGAGGCCACGGCCAAGGCCACTGGCATCGTCTTCGTCGGCGCGGGAGAACCGGGCGTGCGGCAGAGGCACGCGACCGAGCTCGCCCCCGGCGTCTTCGCACCGGTGCACCAGCACCTGTTCAGCGCGCGTCTCGACGTGGCGATCGACGGCGAGGACAACCGCCTCGTGGAGGTCGAGGCGCAGCGCGTGCCCCTGGGACCGGAGAACCCGTTCGGCAACGCCTTCAGCTGGTCGGAGACCCCGCTCGTCACCGAGAAGCAGGCGCAGCGCGAGGCCGACACCTCGGTCGCCCGGGTGTGGGAGATCCAGAGCGCCTCGCGCACGAACGCCGTGGGCCGCCCCACCGCGTACCACCTGATCCCCGAGCCGACCGCGCTGCTGATGGCCGACCCCGCATCCTCCGTGGCGGCCCGCGCGGCCTTCGCGACCAAGCATCTGTGGGCGACGAAGCACGAACCAGGCCAGATCTGGCCGGCCGGACGCTACCCGAACGCCCACCAGGGCGGTGCAGGCCTCCCCGAGTACACCGCAGACGACCGGTCGATCGACGGCGAGGACATCGTGCTGTGGCACACCTTCGGCCTCACGCACTTCCCGCGCCCGGAGGACTGGCCCATCATGCCCGTCGACTACGCCGGCTTCTGGTTCAAGCCCTACGGCTTCCTCGACCAGAACCCCGCGATGGACGTGCCGGAGTCGTCCCAGGCGCATGGAACCGCAGACGCAGGATGCTGCGGCGGAGGCGCCGCCTGCACCTGCGGCCACTGAGCTGACGCGCGCCTCGAGACGAGGCGCGCGTCAGCTCAGTGCGGCGATCGCCTCGCGCAGGATGCCGTCGGCGCTCTCCAGGGCGGATGCCGCGGCATCCGCCTGAGCGCCCGTCGCCAGCATGAGGAGTGCGAGCTTGACCGAACCCGAAGCGGCGGACAGCGCGACGGCGGCCTCCTCGGCCTCGACGCCGGCGAGCTGCATCACGGTGCGGATGGAGCGCGCGCGGAGCTTCTCGTTCGTGGCGAGGAGGTCGACCATGACCCCGCGGTAGGTCTTGCCGAGCTTGATCATCGACAGGGTCGTGAGCATGTTCACGACGAGCTTCTGCGCGGTCCCCGACTTCAGACGCGTCGAGCCGGAGATGAACTCGGGGCCGGTGACGACCTCGATCGCGATGTCGGCCTCCGCACCGATCGCGGAGTGCGCGTTCGAGGCGATCGCGACCGTCAGCGCGCCGATGCCGCGGGCGAAGCGCAGTCCTCCGACCACGTACGGGGTGCGACCGGAAGCCGAGATCCCGACGACCGTGTCGTCTGCGGTCAGGGCCAGTTCGCGCAGCGACAGCTCGGCGGCATCCTGATCGTCCTCGGCGTTCTCGACGGCGGAGCGGATCGCCGTCTCGCCTCCCGCGATCAGTCCGACGACCATCGACGGGTCGGTGCCGAAAGTCGGCGGGCACTCGCTCGCGTCGAGCACGCCGACGCGACCGGCGGTTCCCGCGCCGATGTAGATCAGACGCCCGCCGCGGCGGAACCGCGCGGTGATGCCGTCGACGGCTGCGGCGATCTCCTCGGCGCGATCGGCGACAGCCTCGGGGACCCTGCGGTCCTCCGCGCTCATCGCGCGCACGAGTTCGACGGAGCCGAGCAGGTCGAGGTCGCCGCGCTCGGTCGTCGAGGCCTCGGTGTCGAGGCGCGAGAGCTCGTCGAGGAGCTCGGTCAGACGGTCGTCATTCGGCACGGTGCGCGAACCTTTCGTGGGGGAGGTCGGTGCGGAGCGCGAGCATCAGCGCTCCGTCGATGGCGTCGCCCGCGGAGGCGACGACGGTGCGGTCGGCGGAGTCGAGGGACGAGGTGAGCCGGGCGCGGAACCATCCGTGGTCGGTGAGGCCGCCGTGCAGGGCCACGTTCGCCGTGCGGGAGGCGGCCACGGTCGTGGCGGTGAGCAGCCTGACCGCCTCGTCGGCGATCGCGCGGGCGACGTCGTCACCGCGCTCGGCGGAGTCCAGGACGAGCGGCGCCAGCTGTGCGAGCCGTCTGGCCAGGGGCTCATCGCGGCCGATCCACGACGGGATGGCCGACGCGGGGCCCACCACGGCCTCGACGGCGGCGGTCAGCACGGTCGCAGGACCCAGGCCCGAAGACGCGCGCACCACCGCGCGCAGAGCCTCCCGTCCCAACCAGGAGCCGCTGCCGAAATCGCCGAGCTCAGGACCCCAGCCGTCGACGAGGCGCACGCCGTCGGCATCCGCTCCGAGTGCGGCGGCGCCCGTTCCCGCGATGAGCAGGGTGCCCTCGGCTCCGTCCAGAGCGCCCGCATGCGCGGTCACCACGTCGGAGGCGACGACGACCGGCGCCCCCGTCTGCCGCGCCAGTCGTCGAGCCAGGGCGGATGCCGCCTGCGGAGCCGCCCAGGCCCCCGCAGCCCCCACTCCTAGGGGTCCGATCGGACCCTCGAATCGCGCGAGCAGCGATACGATCGCATCGAAGGCGGCGTCCGCTCCGTGCGGGGCGGCCAGGCCCGGAGCGCCGACACCGTCGTGACGCACTCGCTCCCGATCGACGACGCGCACGACCCGGCACCGGGTCTTGCCGAGGTCGACGGCGAACGCGGGGGCGGGCGAAGTCATGAAAATAGTCTACGCATAGTCGCGAGGGCGTGAAACAATTGTTCAACGCGGAGAGGTCCGCCACGACCGAGAGGGCGGCATGAGCATCCAGACCACGATAGCCACGGCCACCGAGACGCTGCCACCCTCCCTCGCGCGCATCGCCCGCGCCGTGAGCGACAACCCGTCGATCGTCGTCGACCTCACGATCAACGAGCTCGCCGCCGCGTGCGGCACCTCGGTCGCATCGGTCGTGCGCTTCTGCCGCGCCATCGGCGTCAGCGGCTACGCGGCGCTCCGCGTGTCGCTCGCGACGGAGCTCGGCAGAGAGTCCGCCCAGTTCAGCATGCCCACGGGCTTCGGCTCGGAGATCTCCGCCGGCGACACTCTGCGCGAGGCGACTGCGAAGATCGCCGCCCTCGAGCTGCTGGCGATCGAGGAGACCGTCGGCAACCTGGACTACGACGTGCTCGCGTCCGCGGTCGACGCGATCGACGACGCCGACAGGATCCTCCTCTTCGGCATCGGCGCCAGCCGCCTCGCCGCCGACGATCTGGGCCACAAGCTGCTGCGGATCGGCCGATCGGCGATCGTGCTCTCGGACTCGCACGAGGCGAGCGCCGCCGCCGCGCTCAGCGCCACCAAGTCGGTCGCGATCGGCTTCTCGAACTCGGGCACCACGCTGGAGACCGTGCGCTTCCTGCAGACCGCCCGCGACAACGGCACCGCCACGATCGGCATCACCGGCGCCCCCGACTCCCCCCTCGCCCGCGGGGCGGATCACACCCTCTTCACGCACGCCAGGGAGTCGCGCTTCCGCGCCGGCGCCATGGTCAGCCGCATCGCGCAGCTCGCCCTCGTCGACGCGGTGTTCGTCGGCGTCGCGCAGCGGCGACACGCGCACTCCGTGCACGCCCTGCAGCGCACGGCCGACGCCACCCGCGAGCTGCGCGCCGAGTGATCCACCCCTCGGGCGACGCTTTCGCATGCCGTCGGGAATACCCCAGGGGGGTATTCCCTTGAGTCCTTTCAGAGGATGCCGGCCGTCGGCGTCCCGATCGAGAGGAACCCCGTGTCCACGACACAGAACGCCGGAGCCACCACGCTCCCGAGAGCCCCCCGCCGCGGACTGGGACTGGCGCTCATCGCCGCCGCCCAGTTCGTCGTCATCATGGACACGTCGATCATCGGCGTCGCGCTCAGCGACATCGCCCGCGACGTCGGATTCGCGCAGGAGGCCCTGTCGTGGGTCTTCAACGCCTATGTGATCGCCTTCGGCGGACTGCTGCTGCTCGGCGGGAGGCTCTCCGACCTCTTCGGGGCGCGACGCATGTTCACCATCGGGTGGGCGGTGCTGCTCGCGGGCTCCCTCGCCGCCGGCCTCGCCGGAGACGCCGGTGTCGAGATCGCCGCCCGCGCCGTGCAGGGCGCCGGGGCCGCGCTGATCGCGCCCGCCGCGCTGACGCTGCTCATGACGCTGTTCGGCGGGACACCACAGCTCCCCCGCGCATTCGCCGTCTACGGCGCGGCCGCCCCGATCGGCGGCACGGCCGGCGTCTTCCTCGGCGGACTGCTCACCGAGTACCTCGGCTGGCCCTGGGTCTTCTACATCACCGTGCCGATCGCGATCGCGATCCTCGCTCTCACACCGATCGCGTTCCCTCGCGGCGTGCGAGCGACCGGTCGCGTCGACCTCCTCGGCGCGATCGCGGGCACGGCGGGCCTCGCCCTGGTCGTGTACGGCGTCGTGCGGGCGCCGGAGATCGGGTGGATGAGCATCGAGGCCACCGGATCGCTGGGCGCCGGCATCCTGCTCCTCGGGCTGTTCGTCGCACGGCAGGCCCGCGCCGCCGAGCCGCTGCTGCGCCTCGGGATGCTGCGCCTGCCCCAGCTGGCCGGCGCCAACATCGCCCAGCTCCTGCTGGGCGCCTCCTGGATCCCGATGTGGTTCTTCCTGAACCTGTACCTGCAGAACGTGCTCGGCGCATCGGCGTTCGCCGCGGGCGCGGCGCTCGTGCCGATGACGGTGCTGATCGTGATCGGCATGACTCTCGTCGCCCCTCGTCTGTCGGCGCGGCTGAGCACCCGGACCATGGTGGCATCCGGCTTCGTCCTGCTGGGCGTCGGCGTCGGCTGGCTGGCGCTCGCTCCCGCCGACGGCGTGTACGCGGCGCACGTGCTGCCCGCGTCCCTGGTCGCCGCATCCGGCATGGCGCTCGCTTTCGTTCCGTCGCTGAGCACGGCGATCGCGAGCGCACCGCCGGAAGAGGCGGGGGTCGCGTCCGGCCTCGTCAACACGAGCTACCAGATCGGCTCCGCCGTCGGGCTCGCCGTGCTCACCGCGGTGAGCGCCGGCGCGAGCGTCGACGGCGGGAATGCCGCCGGCTACAGCGCGGCGTTCGTCGGCGCGGCCGTGATCGCCGCGGTCGGGCTCCTCGCCGCCGTCCTCGGCCTCCGCGCACGCCGCGGCTGAGTCAGCGCGACGACGAACTGGGCGGCCCCGGCCTCGGTCACCCCTCTGCAGTGACCGGGACCGGGTCGCCCGCCGTGCTGCCGACGACGGAACCCGCGGTCCGCAGGAAGACGATGATCCAGCTGAAGATCAGGACGGCGGCGATCAGCTCGACGGCCGTGAGGTTGTAGTAGCCGACGGCGAAGAACGCCCCGAGCACGGCGATCACGAGCACGTACGCCCACCCGAACAGCACGAAGACGCGGGGGATCGTCCGCAGGAACCAGGGCAGGCCCACCACGACCACGGCGAAGACGACGGCCATGCCGGTCGCGACGGTGTTGTGCAGCAGGAAGAACTCGTCGACGGGGAAGATCCCGACGCAGGCCAGGAAGACGCCCATGAGGATCAGCCCGCCGCGCACCAGGAAGCGCCCCCGCCGATCCTTCTCGTCGTCGACCGGCAGCCCGGCCGTCGCGTAGCGGGAGATCGTGGTGATCATGACGCCGGCGATGATCAGCGTCGCGTTGAACGCGATCGACGCACTGTTGGTGCTCATGCCCAGGGCGGACAGGTTGTCGCGCCACCAGTTCTCGTCGCTCGAGGCGAGCATCGCGGCGAACGCCCCGACCACCAGGAACACCGCGAGCACCAGCGAGAGCACCATCGGGGTGAGCGCCACCGCGCTGAGGAAGCTCACGTAGGCGGTGAGCGCGAACGCGACGCTGACGAGGATCGCGCCAGGGAAGGCGAACACGGGCGCGCCGATGAAGCTGAGCTCGAGCAGCTTCGCGATGCCGAGCCAGCCGAGATACGCGATCGCCGCGTGCGCGAAGGCGATCGCCGCGAGGTCGTACCAGCGCAGCCGGTCCCCCGGCACGCTGAAGCCGTCGCGCACGGCATCCTCCGCGATCTCGACCGGACGCACGGCGACCCGTCCGAGGACGAACGCGAGCACGGCGGTGAGAGCCCCGCCGTACGCGGCGAAGCCGCCGATCGAGCCGGATCCGCTGATCGCGAGCTCGTGCCCGAAGAACACCGGGAAGGCGATGACGAACCCCAGCACGAGGAACAGCGTCCCGACGATCAGCGCCGTCGCCTCGAACACGGAATCGGATGTGTCCGGCCCCCGCAGCTGTCGCAGCACCCGCATGGCCTGCTCGCCGATCCTCTTCATACTCCGCCCTCCGCTCCACATCCTAGAAGCCGCGCGGGGCGGGCGCAGTCGGTGATAACATCACGGAACGGATCGTATACAACGTCGTCGTTCCACCACCCGAGGTGATCTTTCATGAACGGTGCACCCACGGCTTCCGCCGAATCGGTGTCGACTCTCGTCGCGCGCAACATCAGCGAGTTCCGCGCCGCGGTGTCGGAGTCCTTCGTCCCCCTGCAGGTCTCCAGCAGCGGAGCAGACCACTTCCGCGGCATGATCCGCGCGGCCTCCGTCGACGAGGTGCACGTGACGGACCTGCGCGCGACGTCGCACGTCGTCGAGCGCACCCCCGAGCTCATCGCCCGTGGAGATCGCTCCTACTTCAAGCTGAGCCTGATGCTCGCCGGCACCGGCCTGCTCATCCAGGACGACCGGGAGGCCGTGCTGCGCCCCGGCGACCTCGCCGTGTACGACACCGACCGCCCGTACTCCCTCGTGTTCGACGAGGACTTCCGCACCATGGTCGTGATGTTCCCGAAGCATCTGATCAGCCTGCCGCCGGAGATGATCGGACAGCTGACGGCCGTGCGCATCTCCGGACAGGAGGGTCTCGGCGGCATGGTCGTGCCCTACCTGACCCAGCTCGCCGGCAATCTCGACCAGCTCGCGGGGACCACCGGCGCCCGCCTCGCGCACAGCGCTCTCGACCTCGTGTCCACCGTCTTCACCCGCGAGCTCGGTCTCGACGAGGTCTCCGCCGATCCGCACCGCGCGCTCGTGCAGCGCATCCGCTCCTACATCGACCGCAACCTCGCTTCGACCGACCTCGGGCCCGCCTCGATCGCATCGGCGCACTACATCTCGACCAGGCACCTTCACGGGCTCTTCCAGGAGCAGGGCGTCACGGTGTCGACCTGGATCCGCACGCGACGCCTCGAGCAGTGCCGCAGGGATCTGCTCGACCCCATGCTCGCCGACCGTCCGGTCGCGGCGATCGCCGCGCGCTGGGGGTTCGTCGACGCCGCGCACTTCAGCCGCGCGTTCAAGACGGCCTTCGGCATCTCGCCCAGCGAGTACCGCGCCGCGCACTGACGGCCCGCCGACGGCCGCTGGGCGGCGACCGGCATCCTCTCGCCGCCCAGCGCGCCCGTGCCGTCGCCATCGCCGTGGCGCGCCGCTGTTCGCATCGGCGCGCGGGTGAGAGCCGTCGCCCAGCATCCTGCACTTGCCCCGGAGGGCACGCCGGTTGACTCTCGGCGCGCGATGGTCGCGCGCGCCTTGAGCGGATGAGGCGCCCGGATCGAGCATGAGGCAAGCGCACCGCGAAGCTGCGGTGCCCGGAGCGAGGATGCTCCGCCGTGTGCGACGTCAGGACCTCCATGACCGACATCTCCACCGACCCGGCGCTCGACGAGTGGCGCACCTACGACGAGTTTGCCGCGGGCATCGACACCTTCCGCCTGCCGAACGTGTCCCTCGCGGGAACCGCGGTGGCGCTCACCCTCGACGACGGCTCGGCCTTCTCGCTCGTGTTCGATTCCGTGGCCGTGACGTGGACCGGGTTCGACGCCACGGGGACCGACCCGTACGATGCGGTCGCGGTGCGCGACGACGTCGTGTTCGTCAACATCCCGCTGGAGAGCCGCGAGCGCGAGGCGATCACCGTCGTCTACTCGACCTCGACCCGCAGGGCGACGGTCGTCCGCTCCCGCATCGCCGCCGAGGCTCTCCCCGGCGAGCCGCAGGTCGGCCAGGAGTTCTGGGCCGCGACCGTCGACGGCGGGGAGCCGACGGGCGAGATCCCCGGTCCGAGCCGCGACCTCATCGGCAAGCGCAACGTCTACCGGTACAGCCCGCACCACCTGTACGAGCATGTCTACGTCTCCAGCCAGCGTTACGCCTGGCAGTGCCTGGAGGGCGTGCAGCGCGGCCACGGAGACATGGACCTCTCGACCGTCTGGAAGTTCGCCGACGGACTGTACCTGTTCTGCTTCCGCGAGTTCCGCATCGCCGTCGCCAGCGTCTGGCTGCACGATCTCGGATACCAGCTCATGACCACCGGCATCTTCCTCGGCCTCAACGGAGACGGGGATGCCGAGCACTCCCGCGGCGGCGGCCACATCTATCCCCTCGGCTCCGTCGCCTATCCCGACGCCCAGCCCGTCTGATCGAGGAGCGCGCACATGAGCAACGCAGACATCATCCGCGAGCACTACGCCGCGAGCGACCGCGGCGACCTCGACGGGATGCTCGCCCCCCTCGCCGACGACGTGCAGTGGACCGAGGCGGCGGGGTTCCCCTACGCGGGCACCTACATCGGCCCCGACGCGGTCGCCGCCGGCGTCTTCCAGCGGATCCAGGAGGAGTGGGACGACTACACGGTCGCGATCGACGAGGTCGTCGACGGCGGCGACGTGGTCGTCGGCATCGGCACCTACTCCGGCACCTTCACGCTGACCGGGCGCTTCTTCGCCGCCAGGGTCGCCCACGTGTGGCGGCTGACCGACGGCAGGGTCACCGCCTTCGAGCAGTTCACCGACACCGAACTGGTCAATCGCGCCCTACGCGGCTGACCCGTCGGCACAGCAACACCCGAAATCGAGAGGCAAGGAAGCACATGAACAAGCGAGTAGCAGGCACTGCGGCCCTTATCGCCGTGGCAGCCCTCATCCTGTCCGGCTGCGCCGACGACGGCGGATCGGGCGGAGGCGGGGGCGGTTCGATCGTCGTCGGCTCCGTCAACACGATCAGCGGACCGGCGACCTTCCCCGAGGCCTCGCAGGCGGCGGCCGCCGTCTTCGACGCCTTCAACGAGGCCGGGGGCCTGAACGGCCAGAAGATCGACTACAAGTCGCTCGACGACAAGGGCGACCCCGCCACGGCCACCGCCTCGGCCCGCGAGCTCGTCGGCAGCGACGGCGCCGTCGCGCTGGTCGGCTCGGCGAGCCTCATCGAGTGCGAGATCAACGCCAAGTACTACGAGCAGGAGAGCATCCTCTCCATCCCCGGCATCGGCGTCGACACGGGATGCTTCGACAGCAAGAACATCTCCCCCGCCAACGTCGGCCCGTTCAACGACATGACCCTGACGCTGCAGTACGGCTCCGAGGTCCTGGGTCTCGACGACATCTGCGTCCTGCTCGAGATCGCCGGTTCCACGCGCCCGACCTACCAGGCCGCGATCGACAAGTGGACCGAGATCACCGGCAAGAAGCCGAAGTACGTCGACGACACCGTGCCGTACGGAGCATCCGACTACACGCCCTACATCGTCAAGGCGCGCGAGCAGGGCTGCAAGGCCCTCGCGATCAACCCGGTCGAGCCCGACGCGATCGGCCAGGTCAAGGCCGCGAACGCGCAGGGCTGGGATGACGTGACCTGGCTCTACCTGACGAGCGTCTACAGCGAGAACTTCGCGAAGGCGGTCGACAACGCCGGCGCCGGCATCTACGTGCCCGCCGAGTTCTACCCGTTCACGGACGACAACGACATCAACAAGGACTGGCGAGCGCTGATGGAGAAGAACGACATCCCGCTCACGTCGTTCAGCCAGGGCGGCTACCTCGCGGCGACGTACTTCATCGAGGTGCTGAAGTCGATCAAGGGCGACATCACGCGGGAGAGCGTCAGCACGGCGCTGCAGGACATGAAGGCGATCGACAACCCGATGGTGGGCACGCCCTACGCGTTCGGCACGCAGAACACCGCCGGTTGGCCGATCATCCTGAAGTCCGGCACCAACGCCTGGGAGAAGGTCGCCGACGACTGGCTGCGCATCGGCGAGTAGTCGTACCGCCCGCCGCCGCTCCACTCGCGGCGGCGGGCGCACCTCCCCCTCAGATCAGAAAGGACGCCTCATGCTGCAAGGCGCCATAGCCGGTCTCGCCGCCGGCGGACTCTACGCCGTCCTCGGCGTGTGCCTGACGCTGATGAGCCGCCTCGTGCGGGTCGTCAACTTCGCCCAGGCCGCGACCGGGATGTTCGGCGCGTTCACGGCCGTGTGGTTCGTGAGCAGCCTCGGGCTGCCGATCTGGCTCGGCTCCGTGCTCGGCATCCTCGTCGCGGGGCTCCTCGCCGCGGCGATCGGCTGGATCGCCGCGACCTGGCTCTCCGAGGCCTCGACGACGACCCGCTCGGCGATGACCGTCGGTCCGCTGCTCCTGTTGATCTCGCTGTCGTTCATCCTGTTCGGCAACAAGCCGCAGCCCTTCACGCCGATCATCGCGGGACCCGCCTTCTCCTTCGGGGGCGTCGTCGTCAGCCAGGTCACCGTCGCCACCGTGCTGATGGCCATCGTCACCGCCGTGGTCGTGCGGATCATCCTCCGCCGCACCAGGGTCGGCACGCAGCTGCGGGCTCTGTCCGAGCGGCCGACCACGGCCGAGCTGCTCGGCATCCGCTCGCGTCCGCTGTCGATCTCGGTGTGGTTCGTGACCGGGGTGATCAGCGCGATCGCGATCATCATCGTCGCTCCGACCCAGTCCAGCGACGCCACCGGGCTGTCGATGCTCATCGTCCCCGCGGCCGCCGCGGCGCTCCTCGGCGGCTTCCGGCGGCTCGACCTCGCCGTCGTCGGCGGCATCGTGCTCGGAGTGCTCGGCGGTCTCGTCGCGCAGATCGACGAGGTCGCGCTGGTGCGCAACTTCCTCCCGTTCCTGTTCATCGTGGTCCTGCTCCTGTGGACCCAGCGCAAGGAGGTGTGGGATGCCGCTCGCTGACCGCTCGCCCCTGTCCGACAACCGCGTGGTCAAGGCCGTCTGGCCGTTCGCGATCGCCGCCGTCGCCGTGGGAGTGGGCGCGATCCTCAGCGCCGCCCTTCCCGGCTACTTCGTGTTCCTCGCGATCAGCGCCGTCGTCGCCGCCATCGCGATCCTCGGCCTCGGCATCGTCACCGGCTCCGCCGGGATGATCGCCCTGTGCCAGCTGACCTTCGCCGCCGTGGGCGCGTGGATCGTCTCGCTGCTGAACGTGATGCAGGCCCCCGGAGGCTTCATCGTCTGGCTCGTGCTCGGCGGCGTCGCCGCAGGGCTCGTCGGCGTCCTCGTGGGGCTTCCCGCTCTGCGCCTGCGCGGCGTCAACCTCGCCGTCGTCACCCTCGGGTTCGCGGCAGCCGCCGACGTCACGCTCGTGCAGATCCAGTTCCCCGGCTCGGTGGACGGCACGTCGATCGAGCGGCCCGCGCTGTTCTCCAACGACCGGCAGTTCTTCTTCCTGTCGATCGTGGTTCTCGCGGTCTGCGCGCTCGGGGTGTTCTTCCTGCAGCGCGGACGCTGGGGATCGTCGTGGAAGGCCGTCGCATTCTCCGAGCGCGGAACCGCCGCGGCCGGGCAGAGCGTGCAGGTCGCCAAGCTCACCGCCTTCGCCGTCTCCGCCGCCCTCGGCGGCATCGCGGGTGGTCTGCTCGCCGGACAGGTGCAGCTGCCGTTCGCATCGAGCTTCACGCCCCTGCAGTCGCTGGCCCTGTACGTCCTGGCGATCATGTCGGGCGCGCACCTCATCGACATGGCCATCCTCGGCGGCATCCTCTGGGTGCTCGTGCCCGAGCTGCTCAAGCGCTGGGGCATCGACCAGAACTGGGGCTTCGTCGTCTTCGGCGTGCTCGGGGTGCAGGCGCTCACCGGCGGGACGAACCTCGGTCAGACCGTGCGCGACGTGTTCTGGCGCCGCGCCGACCGCAGGACCGCGAGCGCGGCGCTGACGGCGCTGCCCCCGGATGCTCCCGCCGACGCCGCGGCCATCACGACGACCACCACCGCGACCGTGGACGAGGCCGCGCTCGACGGCGCCCCCGTGCTCACCGTGGAGGGGCTCACCGTGCAGTTCGGCGCCCTGAAGGCGCTCGACGACGTGTCGTTCCAGGTGCCCGCCGCATCGATCATGGGGCTCATCGGGCCGAACGGCGCGGGCAAGTCGACGTTCGTCGATGCGATCAGCGGGTTCCTGCCGAAGCACGGCGGCCGCGTGCTGCTGGGCGACCGCGACCTCGCCGGCCTCTCCCCCACGCGGCGGGCCCGGCTGGGGCTGCGACGCACGTTCCAGCAGGACCGCGTGCCGCCCGCGCTCACCGTTGGCGCCTACGTGCGGTTCGTCGCGCGGCGGCGGCTCGCGGCATCCGACATCGACGAGGTCCTCGAGTTCTTCGGGTGCCCGCCCGCCCGCGCCCGCCTGTCGAGCGTCGACGTCGGCACCCGGCGGCTGGTGGAGGTCGCGGCGAACGTGATCTCGCGTCCTCGGCTGCTGATCCTCGACGAGCCGGCCGCGGGGCTGTCTCACGAGGAGCACCTGGCTCTCGCCGCCCGCCTGCGGGAGCTGCCGTCGCGCTACGGCGTGGCGCTGATCATCATCGAGCACGACCTCGACCTCGTGCGCTCGGTGTGCCCGATGCTCACGGTGCTCGACTTCGGCAAGGTGCTGGCGAGCGGCCCCCAGGCCGAGGTGCTGGCGAACCCCGACGTCGTCAAGGCGTACATGGGAGAGACGGAGCTGCTGTCATGAGCGAACTCGTCCTGGACGGTGTGACCGTCAGCCGCGGCGCCGGGCCGGTGATCTCCGACGTGTCGCTCACCGTGCGCGGCGGAGAGGTGCTGGCGCTCGTGGGGCCGAACGGCGCGGGCAAGACGAGCCTGATCGAGTCGGTGTCAGGCGTGACCCCGCACTCCGCCGGGTCGCTGACGCTCGACGGCGACCCGATCGACAAGCTGTCGCGGGTCGCCAGGGCGCGGCGCGGGATCGTGCACATCGAGCAGGGACGCGCCGTGTTCCCCTCACTCACCGTGCGGGAGAACATCTCGCTCACCGCGAGGACCCCGGCGGAGCTGGATGCCGCGCTCGAGCAGTTCCCCGAGCTGGAGAAGCGCATCGACTCCCCCACGGCCCTGCTGTCCGGCGGCGAGCAGCAGATGGTCGTGCTCGCGCGCGCGTTCGCCGCGAAACCGCGCATCCTGCTCATCGACGAGATGTCGCTGGGGCTCGCGCCCGTCGTGTTCATGCGGCTCATGCCGATCGTGAAGTCGATCGCCGAGTCCGGGGTCGGCGTGCTGCTCGTGGAGCAGTTCACGCAGCTCGCACTCGGGCTGGCTCGTGAGGCCGTGGTCGTCGCGGGCGGTCAGGTCTCGTTCCAGGGGACGTCTGAGCAGCTCAAGGGCGACCCCGAACTGCTGCATCGCGCCTACCTCGGCGGCTGACCGGGCGTCATTCGGGGGCGTCCTGAGGGGCGCTCCCGAAGACGCCTCCGGCGAGGAGGGCGACCCCGCCGGCCAGGATCAGCAGAGCGGCGCCGTGCGTGATCCACCCCAGCACGGTGTCCATGGCGACGAGCGCGTGGATCGCCTCGAGGTTGCGCACCGCGAACCATGCGAGCGCGAGCCCGACGAGCAGCGCTCCCCCGACGATCAGCATCCCCCTGCGCGTTCTCCGCATCCTGCCCCCTCGGTCTTTCCCCTCGGTCTTTCCCGTCGACGCTACCCGACCCGTCCGCGACCAGGAAGGACGGATGCGGCGGCGCTAGCCTGGGAGCATGACCGAGATCGTCCACGTCCGCGCCGTCCTCCTCGACATGGACGGGACCCTCGTCGACTCGACCGCGGTGGTCGAGCGGCTCTGGCTCGCCTGGGCTGCGCCCCACGGCATCGACCCCGCCACGGTGCTCAGCGTCGTGCACGGCCGTCAGGGGCACCAGAGCATGGCGATCATGCTCCCCGAGCGCGACCACGAGATCAACCTCCAGGAGAACCGGGAGATGCTCGCCAACGAGGCGAGCGACGTCGACGGCGTCGTGGCGATCGAGGGAGCCGACGTGCTCCTCGCCGACCTCCTCCCGTTCCCGCACGCGATCGTGACGTCGGCCGACGTGCGACTGATGAACGCCCGCATGGGCGAGGCGGGGCTCACCGTGCCCGCGCTCACCGTCACGGCGGAGAACGTGTCGAGGTCGAAGCCCGACCCCGAGGGCTTCCTGCTCGGCGCGGAACTCCTCGGCATCGATCCAGCCGACTGCGTCGTCTTCGAGGACTCGGGGGCAGGCATCCAGGCCGCCCACGCCGCGGGCATGCGCGTGATCGGCGTCGGCGCCCACGCGACCTCCCACTCCCCCGAATATCACGTCGCCGACCTCACCCAGGTGGCCGTGGTCGCCGTCGACGGCGGGTTCGAGCTGCACGTCGGCTGAGGTCAGGCGTCGCGCGAGGCCTGCATCGGGACGCCGGCGTGTCGGGCCCGGGGGTTCGGCTCCCGCCCTGCACCCGCCAACCTGCAGACGACGTCGCCGAACAGACGACGTCGCCGAACAGACGACGTCGCCGAACAGACACCGCCTGCTCACGCGACCGCGATGAGAGCGCGTCTCGGTCGGCGCGGCTCACGCCACTCGCGTCTCGGGTCCCACCATCCGGGACCCCTGATCTGCGGAACACCCTCCGACATCCGGATCTCCCACCCGGAGTGATCCAGGGTCCGGTGATGATGCCAGCACAGGGGCACCCCGTTGTCGGTGTGCGTCGGGCCGCCGCGCGCGTGCTCGGTGACGTGGTGGATCTCGCACCACGACGCGGGGACGTGGCATCCGGGGATCAGGCACTCGCCGTCGCGGAGCACGATCGCGCGGCGCTGAGTCGCCGTGAAGACGCGGTCGGTCGTACTGATCCCGACGATGCGGCCCTCGTCGAAGAGCACGCGCTGCACGGCCCCTGAGCACGCGGTGTGGACCGCCACGGGTGCCGGAACAGGCGCCTCGACACCGGGCATGGTCGCCCATCCGCCGCTCTCGCGTTCTGAGATCTGCGCAGCGTCGACGTGCACCACGAGGGTGGGGGCCGCGCCGCCGAGCGAGGGCATGTCGTCGTGTCGAGCCGCGATGCCCAGTGCGGCGGCCAGCGCATCGTGCTGCTTCTGCGCCCGCGTGCGCGAGTCGGTGTCGCCCCGCTGCTCCGCGTCAGGACGCGCATCTCCCGTCAGCTCCTCGGAGGGTCGGAACATCACGCCGAGATCGGCGGGTCCTTCGACCTTCGGATTGAGCTGGGCGTCGAAGATCAGCTGCAGCTGCGCATACACCTCGGGCAGGAGGGCGCCGCGGATCGGATAGGCGCCGTCGCGCAGCCGCCCGATGACCACGAAGCGCCGCTGTGACGCGCGCACCTCGATCGGCGTCGAGCCGTCGGGGTCGAGGTACAGCGCGATCAGCTGCGAGTACTGCCGCAGGTCGTCGGGCGTGGCGGGCGGAACCGCAGTCGTACGGCCGTCGTCTTCCCTGACGATGCCCCGCGCCTGATCTGCCAGCTCGGCGTCGGCGCGCAGGCGGTCGGCTGCGCCGATGCGATCCCCCGCCTGCTCCATCGGGCCGGTCGCCGCGAGGAGTCCGGCGACGCCCACCTCCCCGTCGAGCATCGCCTCACGCAGCGCAGGCCACCGCGCAGGCAGGCGCTCCCCGGTGAGCAGGCTCAGCTCTCGACGCAGGGCAGATGCCGCCTTCACCATGCGCGCCGCAGTCGCGGCATCGACGCGGAGCACCCGCTGCAGGAGCTCGTTCAGCGACCGGCATCCGAACGCATCCGGCAGCTCTCGGGCATCGGCATCTGCGGCCGTCTCGACGACGATCGCCTCGAGCCGCCGCAGTGCCTCGCCGGCGCCTCTGAGCACCTCCATCCGCTCGGTCGCGGACAGCCCCGCGAGCATGTCAGCGCCCAGCATCAGATCGAGGTCGATGACGACCCGATCGAGGATGCCGGCGGTGCTGCTCATGACTCCATCCAACCGAGGGCCACCGACATTCGAGGCCGGTTTTCTGCTGTTCAGGGCAATATTCCGGAACAGAGCCGTCAGACACCTCGCTCAACGATCCCTGGCCCCGCCGCGCTCCCTACATCCCGGCGTGGTCGAAGGCGATCGTCGGCACGTCCACCACGTGTGAGCCGCCGTCGGCGACGATGACGGCGCCCGTGATGTACGACGACTCGCCCGATCCGAGGAACCGCACGACCGAGGCGATCTCGGCCGGACGCGCGGGGCGCCGCAGCGGCACGTCAGCGGTCACCGTGGCGTAGGCCTCCTCGCGCGACCCGAGGCCGGCGTGCGTGGCGAACTCGTCCATCTCGTCGTCGGCCATCGGCGTCTGCACCCATCCGGGGCACACCGCGTTCACACGAACGCCGTGCTTGCCGTAGTCGCGCGCGAGCGTGCGGGTGAGGCCGATGAGCGCGTGCTTGCCGACCGTGTACCCGGCCACCGACGGCCCCGCGAAGAGCCCGGCGAGCGACGACACGATCACGATCTGCCCCTTCGACTCCAGCAGCGCGGGCAGCGCCTCGCGCGCCATGACGAACGCGGTCGTGAGGTTGGCGCGGATGGCGGCGTCCCACCCCGCGTCATCCGTGTCGCCGACCGGTGAGAAGCCGTGGCCTCCGGCGTTCGCGACCAGCACGTCGATGCGGCCGAACGTCGCCAGCACCTCGGCCACTGCGGCCTTGGCGGACTCCGTGTCCGCGGCATCCGCGATGATCGCGTGCGCGCCGACCGCCTTCTCCACCGCCTGCAGCGGCTCGGCCCTGCGTCCGACGACGACGACGTGCGCCCCCTCGGCCGCGTACCGCTCGGCGATGGCCGCTCCGATGCCCGTGCCGCCTCCGGTGATGACGACGACGCGTCCGGAGACCGTCGATCCGACTACGAGTCCCATGTGCTGCTCCTGTCTGTCTGGCGCGTGCGCGCTCAAGCGGGGAATCCCGACCGGGCGGTGTACCCGAAGTCGCTGAGAAGGGTGGTGCCGTTGACCGCGCGGCTGCGGGGCGACAGCAGGTACGAGACGTGCGCGGCCACCTCGTCGGCCGTCTGCACGGGGAACGCCGCCTCGTCGAGAGCCGTGTCGCCCAGGTCGCCGCGGCTCATGGGGGTGTCGACGACCGAGGGGGCGACGGTGTTCACGCGGATGCCGGTGTCGGCGAGGTCGACCGACAGCGCCCTGCCGAACTGCACCAGCGCGGCCTTCGACGCGCAGTACGGCGCCATGCCGGGAGAGGCGACGAAGGCGGAGTCGCTGGAGATCAGGACGACGGATGCCGCGGCCGATGCGCGCAGCAGGGGCAGCGCCGCGCGGAGCACGAGGAAGGGCCCCGTGACGTTGACGGAGAGCACGGCGTTCCACTCCGCGAGGGAGACGTCCTCGATGCCGGCGCCCACGGGGCCGGAGATCCCCGCGCAGCACACGACCGCGTCCAGCCTGTCGACCCGGGCGAGAGCCGAGGCGACCTGCGCCTCGTCCGTCACGTCCGCCACGAGGAGCAGAGCGCCGGGGCATCCGCTGGCCGTCCTGGCGAGGGCCGCCCCGTCGCGATCGAGGAGCACGACGCGCACGCCCTCGGCGGCGAGCGCGAGCGCGACGGCCCTGCCGATGCCGCTCCCCGCCCCCGTGACGAGGGCGGTCGTACCGCTCAGATGCAGGTCCATGTCGCCTCTCCTGACCCCGCCGGCGCATCTGTCGATGCGGAGGACGGCGGCGTCCTGACAGTCATCCTGCTCTGCGGCGTCCTCGACGTCGAAGCACCCCGATGCGGCTGTGCACGCTGACACCATCGTCTTTCGCTCAGGGTCAAGCGCGGGCGACGGGGGCGGAGCAGACTCGCTCTATCGACGATCCCCCTCGTCGTCGATGCCGTGCGCGCACGGCCGTCACCGAGCAAAGGAGCCGCCGTGGCAGATCCGATCGCACCATCCGCAGAGCACACCTCCCTCCGCCCAGGAGCCCTGGGCGTCGCCGGCATCGTCTTTCTCGTGCTCGCCGCCGTCGCACCTCTCACGGGCATCGTCGTCGTCGCCTCGCTCGCCATCGCGCTGGGCAACGGCGGCGGCACGCCCATGTCGTTCTTCATCGTCGCGGCGATCCTGCTGCTGTTCGCGGTGGGCTACGCGCAGATGTCGAAGCAGCTCGTCAACGCCGGCGGCTTCTACGCCTTCGTGGTGAAGGGCCTCGGCCGCACCGGCGGACTGATCGCCGGGCTGATCGCGACGCTCGGCTACAACTTCTTCGTCGTGGGCACGATCGGCACCAGCGGCTTCTTCATGCAGACGATCATCCGCGACCTCACCGGCCTCGACGTGCACTGGCTGGTCTGGGGGCTCGCCTCGATCGTGGTGTGCTTCGTGCTCGCCAGGGTCGGCGTCGACTTCAGCTCCAAGATCCTCGGCGTGTGCCTGGTGCTGGAGACGCTGATGCTCGTCGTGTTCGACGTCTCCGTGCTCGTGCAGACCGGCTACGACGTCGCGGCGTTCAGCCCGGAGTGGGTGCTCTCGGGCTCTCTGCCGATCGGCCTGCTGCTCGCCGCCACCGGGTTCCTCGGGTTCGAGGCCACGGCGCTGTTCAGCGAGGAGGCGAAGCAGCCGCTGCGGACGATCCCGCGCGCGACGTACACGGCGATCATCGCGATCGGCATCATCCTCGGCGTCACCACCTGGGCCGTCGTCAGCGCCACCGGCGTCGCGCAGGCGCAGGCCACCGCGGTGGAGCACCTGCCGACCGGCGACCTCATCTTCACGCTGTCGCAGCAGTACCTCGGCGGTCCGCTCACCACGGTCATGATGATCCTGCTGCTCGTGAGCCTCTTCGCGGCGATGCTCGCCTTCCACAACTCCGCCACGCGCTACCTCTACTCGCTGGGCCGCGCGCGCATCCTGCCGCAGGCGCTCTCCCGCACCCGCGCCAACGGCGCCCCGCAGCTCGCCGGCATCGTGCAGGCGTCGTTCGCCGCGATCGTCGCCGTGATCTTCGCGATCGCCGGAGCCGACCCGATCGTCACGCTCGTGCCCGCGATGCTCGGCTTCGGCACGCTCAGCGTGCTGATCCTGCAGGGTCTCGCGGCGATCTCGATCGTCGTGTACTTCCGCCGCAAGGGCGACCCTCGGTGGTGGAGCACGTTCATCGCGCCGGGCATCGGCTTCCTCGGCATCGCGGCGATCTCGATCCTCGCGATCGTGAACTTCGACATCGTCGCCGGCTCCCAGGAGCTCGCGATCCGCCTGATGCCGCTGCTGCTCGTGCTCGCCGTGATCGGCGGCATCGTCTACGGCGCGTACCTGAAGAAGTCCCGGCCGGCCGTGTACGACGGTCTCGCCACCGACCTCGAGCGCGTCAGCGCCCGCTGACCCGCCCCATCCGACAGGAGAAGAAATGACGACCCTGAACCCCGCAGACACCTCGACCTGGCTGCCCCTCGAGGGACTCGCCCCCGGCTTCGACGCGAACAAGGCCCCGCACACGACCGCCCTCAGCGGCCGCGAGATCACCGTCGTCGACGGGCGCGGCACCCGCATCGTGCACCGCTTCGCCGACACCACGGTCACCTGGGACTACCAGCCAGGAGCCGATGACAGCACCGCCGCGGCATCCGACACCGACGACTACGAGGCCGTCGAGGTCGACGAGGACCTGTTCTACGTGCAGTTCCACCACAACTACCTGCCGAATGAGGCCGTCTCCCTCGTGCTCGATCTTCGGCACGGGCGTGCGCTCGCGGTGATCTCGCTCATCCTCCCCGCGCCCGAGAAGGGGAAGACGCGCGTGCAGCACGTCTTCGCCCCGAGCATCATCGAGGGCGCGGAGGTCACCGGAGCAGAGGCCGCTCCCACCACGTCCCTCATCGGCCGCCGCGTCGAGTGGGTCTACAGCACCGAGCACGCCTACGAGCACGTGTACCTGTCCGAGCGCTGGTACTCGTGGCAGTGCCTCGCCGGCCCCGAGCGCGGCCTCGCCGACACCGACGAGAACACCGTGTGGGAGGTGCGCCCCGGCATCTACATCTTCGCGTGGCGCGAGAAGGTCATCCCCTGCGCATCCGTGACGATCGCCGACCACCGCGACGTGAACGCCATCCGCTCGCACGGCGTGCTGTTCGGGCTCGACGAGACGGGCGAGATCCCCACGCACTTCACGTTCGGCGCGCACGGCCGCCTCATCTCGACCACGCACCACAGCGCCGGCCTGGAGCCCGCGGAGTTCGGAAGGATCTGAGATGACGGATGCCGCAGACCTCATCGTCACCGGATCGGTGATCCGCACCGCCGACCGCTCGCAGCCGTTCGCGGAGGCGTTCGCGGTGCGGGACGGCCGGATCTCGGCCGTCGGCGCTCTGTCTGCGGTGTCCGCCCATCGCGGGCCCGAGACGAGGATGCTCGACGTCGGCGACGCCGCGGTCTACCCCGGCTTCGTCGACGTCCACAACCACCACGCCCTCGCCGGCCGCACCGAGCTCTTCGAGCTCTCGCTGCCTCCGTCGCTCACCCTCGACGAGATCCTGGAGAAGGTCGCCGAGAAGGCCGCGACGCTCCCGGAGGATGCGTGGATCATCGGCGGGGTCGTCGCGACGACCCTGCTCCCGACGCTCGCGAACACCGCCTCCCGCCTGCGGCTCGACGAGGCCGCGGGTGGACGGCCCGTCGTGATCGTCGAGGACTCCCGGCACAACCGCTGGGCGAACACGCGCGCCCTGGAGCTCGCCGGCATCACGGCCGACGGCATCCCCTCCGGCGGCGTGACGATCCTCGATCCCGACGACGGCACCCCGACCGGCGTGCTGCTGGAAGCGGCGGGCATCCCCGTGCAGGAGGCGTACGACCGCAGCGGCGGCCTGACCGCGGAGCAGCACGTCGCCGCCTCTCGGCGCGGGGTCGAGCTGCTCAACTCCTTCGGCATCACGACCTTCCAGGATGCGGGGGTCTCGACCGACATCCTCTCGGCGCTCGCGACGCTGGACCGCGACGGCGACCTGAACGCCTGGGTCGTGTCGTCGCTGCTCATCAACGACGAGATCTTCGGCTTCGACCCGATCGGACAGGCGCTCGTCGAGCGCGGCGAGGAGTTCCGCACGCCGCACCACCGGCCGGACTTCGTGAAGATCTTCCTCGACGGGGTGCCGCCGGCGAGGACGGCGTCGTTCCTCGAACCGTATGTGGCGGATGCCGCGCACGGCGCGCACTACCACGGCGAGACGACGATGACCTTCGACGAGCTCCACGGCTGGCTCCGCACGGTCGCGGAGCGCGGGCTCGGCGCCAAGGTGCACTGCACGGGCGACGGCTCGGCCCGACTCGTGCTCGACGTCGCCGAGCGGATCCGCGCCGACGGCGTCACGACGCCGATCCAGATCGCGCACGGGCAGTTCCTCGCCGAGGCCGATATCCCCCGCCTGCACGCACTGGACGTGTCGGCCGACATCTCCCCGTTCATCTGGTTCCCCGGCGTCATCACGCAGGCGCTGGCCGAGGTGCTCGGCGATCGCGCCGAGCACTCCCAGCCGAACCGGGCCCTGCTCGACGCGGGCGCCCTGGTCGCGGGCGGGTCGGACTGGCCGGTGTGCGAATCCCCCAACACGCTGGAGGGCCTGCAGGGGCTGGTCACTCGCGCCGATCCGCTGCACCGCGCGCCCGGCGTGCTGTGGCCGGAGCAGGCGATCACCGCCGAAGAGGCCCTGGAGGTCTTCACGATCAACGCCGCCACGGCCATGGGCCTCGGCGACGAGACGGGGTCGATCGCGGTGGGCAAGTCCGCCGACTTCGTCGTCCTGGAGCGGGATGCGATCGCGGGAGACGCGGAGCGCATCATCGACACGCGCGTGCTCTCCACGTGGTTCTCCGGCAGAGAGGTGTTCGCGGCCGGCTGACCATGCATCGATACGATGAGCCCATGCGCCGCTTCCCCCGCTCCGTCTACTCCGTCGGCGACGAGCCGGATCCGCGGTTCTCCCTGGCCAACGAACGGACCTTCCTGGCCTGGACGCGCACCGGACTCGCGCTGATCGCCGGCGGCGTCGCCCTCGAAGTGCTCGGCCTCGACCTGCACCCGGGGTTCCGGCTCGCCGCGTCGCTGCTGCTGATCGTGACGGGCACCGCGGTCGCTCCCCTCGCCTGGTGGGAGTGGATGCGCGCCGAGCGCGCCCTGCGCCTGTCCCGGCCGCTCCCCGGAGCCTTCTCCGCCCTGCTGCTCGCCGTCGTGGTCATCGTCGTCGGACTGCTGGTCACGGCCGGTGTGCTGTGGCGATGACGGCGTACCGCCCGTTCGACCCGGGGCTGCAGCTCGAGCGCACCGAGCTCGCCTGGCGCCGCACGGCGCTCTCGATCGCGATCGGCTCGCTGCTGTCGCTGCGCGTCCTGCCGATCGCCCTGCCCCCGGAGGCCACGTTCTGGGGCTTCGCTCCGGGTATCGTCGGGCTGCTCTCCGCATGCGCCCTGTGGTTCGCTGCCCACCGACGCCAGCGCAGGCTCGGCGCATTCCTCTCGGGCGCGACCGGCGTCACCCCGCCCGGTGGCGCCATGCTCGTCCTCCTCACCGTGCTCGGTGCGGGGTTCGGAGCCGTCGCGCTGGTCTTCTCCGTGCTGTCGGCGCTGCGATGAGTCCCGGGATGGTGCGCATCCCCGCCGGGCTCCTCCGGATGGGCTCTGACGATCACTACCCGGAGGAGGGGCCTGTCGTCGAGCGCGAGGTGGCAGCCTTCGACATCGACGAGCATCCGGTCACCAACGCCGAGTACGCCCGCTTCGTCGCCGAGACGGGGTACGTGACCGACGCGGAGCGCCCGCTCGATCCCGCCGACTTCCCCGGAGCCGACCCCGCGACGCTCGTCCCCGGCGGGCTCGTCTTCACCCCCACCGCCGGCCCCGTCGACCTCGGCGACTGGCGCCAGTGGTGGCGCTGGCAGCCCGGAGCGCACTGGCGGGCGCCGCAGGGTCCGTCATCGGACGTGGACGAGATCCTCGATCACCCGGTCGTCCAGATCGCCTTCGCGGATGCTCTGGCCTACGCGGAGTGGGCGGGCAAGCGTCTGCCGACGGAGGCCGAGTGGGAGTGGGCCGCCCGCGGCGGACTCGTGGGGGCGCGCTACGCATGGGGCGACGAGCTGCGGCCCTCCGGCATCCTCATGGCCAACACCTGGCAGGGCGAGTTCCCCTACCGGAGCACCGGAGCCCTCGGCTGGTCGGGCACCTCGCCCGTCGGCGCGTTCCCCGCCAACGGGTACGGTCTGAGCGACATGATCGGCAATGTGTGGGAGTGGACGGCGGATGCCTGGACACCGCGCCACGGCATGACCCCGACGGTTCAGCCCGGCGACCGCGTCACCCTCCTCGACTCGGCGGCACGGGGACCTGCACGGCGCGTCACCAAGGGCGGCTCGCACCTCTGCGCCCCCGAGTACTGCCTCCGCTACCGCCCGGCCGCCCGCTCCTCGCAGACCGAGGACTCGGCGACCACGCACCTCGGATTCCGCTGCGCGCTCTGACCGCGCTGCGCCGCACCCGCGCGCTCAGTCGGCGATCGCCTGCACCGCCTCGCCCACGGCCCGCAGCACGGTCCCGTCGTAGGAGGAGCGCCGGCCGGGCACGTACCGCACCGATCGCAGCTCGCCCCCTCCGAACGGATAGGTGCGATGCGCCTCGTGCAGCTCCCAGTCGACGGGACCGCCGTAGTCGTAGCCGACGCTGATGCCCGTGAACGGGGCCATGCCGAGCAGCATGGGCACGTCGTCGACGACCGCGACCTCGACGCCGTCGACGTCGACGCCCAGGCGCCAGCGCAGGTGGGGTCGCTCGTCGACCCGGACGAGCACACGATGCGCGCCCTCCTCCAGGCGATCGCCGCGTGCGCGGTGCATGGCGCCGTAGGCGTTGTACACGAGGAGCGGCCGTCCGTCGTCGACGGCGAGGAGATAGCCGCCGCCCTGGTCGCCGTGCGCCACGATGACGCCCGCCGCCTCCGCGCGGGTCTCGATCTCGATCTCGACCGTGAAGGAGCGCAGCACCGTGAGCTTCGCCGAGCGGAAGCGCTCCAGCGGGGGCCGGAACGGCACGAGCGTCATCGGCGCCGACAGCGGCTCCTCCGTGTCTGGCCGGAGCCGGAAGAGGGAGCCGTCGTCGTCGAGCGGGAACACGGTGTTGCGCCAGGCCTCCGCGTGCCAGCGCTCCGCCATCCGCGCCACGCGCTCCGGATGCTCCGCCGACAGGTCGACCGTCTCGGTGGGATCGGCGGAGAGGTGGTACAGCTCCCACTCGCCCCCCTCGGCACCTTCCGCCTTCGTCGGCGCCGTCGCCGACAGTGCCTTCCACTCGCCCTCCACCAGCGCGCGGCGGCCGACGCACTCGAAGTACTGCGCCTCGCGCCCGTCGGCGTCGGGATCGGCGAGCACGCCCGCGATGCTGCCGCCGTCCATGTCCTGCGCCGTGCGACCACCGCGCTCGGAGAGCGGGGTCACGCCGGCGAGGTCGAGCAGCGTGGGAGCGAGATCGGAGACGAACACGAACTGGTCGCGCAGCCCGCCCTCCATGGGGGCATCCGGCCACGAGATGATGAGAGGAGCGTGCACCCCGCCCTCGTAGGTCGTCGACTTGAACGAGCGAAACGGGGTGTTCGAGACGCGGGCCCACCCCGTGGGGTACTGCCCGAAGAGCCTCGGCCCTCCGATCTCCTCGACGTCGCGGGGCACATCGGTCACCCAGCCCTCCGGCATCCCTCCGTGCGTGCCGAACTGCGCGAAGTAGCTGCGCGTGCCGCTCGGACCGCCTTCGGCCGTCCCTCCGTTGTCGCTCGCGAGGATGACGATCGTGTTGTCGCGCTCTCCGCTGCGCTCCAGCCGTTCGAGGAGCCGCCCGACGCTCTGATCGATCTCGTCGACCGCCGCCGCATACACCTCCATGTGCCGTGCGAACAGGCGGCGCTCGTCCTCGCCCAGCGCATCCCAGGAGGGGATCCGGTCGCCGTCCGCGATGGCGTCCTCCGGAAGCCGGGCGTGCGACGGCACGATTCCCCGTTCGCGCTGACGGGCGAAGCGCTCCTCGCGAAGGGCGCTCCACCCCGCCTCGTAGCGGCCGCGGTACTTCTCGATGTCGGCGTCCTTCGCCTGGATGGGCCCGTGCACCGAGGTGTGCGCGTAGTAGAGGAAGAACGGCTTCTCCTGGTCGTTCACCCGGAGGTCGTCGATCATCCCGATCGCTCGATCGGTGAGCTCGTCGGTGAGGAAGAACCCGTCGGGGAACTCGCGGATGCCGACGACGGAGTTGTCCTGCACGAGGCGGTGCGGATGGTGCAGCGAGGTGAAGCCGTCCATGCTGCCGAAGTACCGGTCGAATCCTCGCTGCAGCGGCCAGCTGGCGCGATCCGCGCCGTCGTGCAGGCGCGATTCGAGCGTGAGATGCCACTTCCCGACCATGAAGGTCGCGTAGCCGCCCGCGCGCAGCGACTCCGCCAGCGTCGGGGCGTCGGCGGGCAGCTCGCAGCTGAACCCCGGATAGCCGGGGTCGATGTGGGCGACGAAGCCGAAGCCGGCGCGGTGGGGGTTGAGGCCCGTGAGCAGGGCGGCCCTGGCCGGCGAGCACATCGGCGCCGTGCGGTAGTTCGTGAAGACCCAGCCGTCGTCGGCGAGGGCGTCGATGTGCGGCGTCTCGATCTCGCTCCCGAACGGGCCGAGGTCGCTGAACCCGAGGTCGTCGATGAGCATCACGATGATGTTCGGGGCCTTCTTCCGCGCCCGTCGCGGCGAGGGCCACCACGGTGCGGAGTCCGAGGTGAACTCGGCGACCCGCCCCTCGAACGCCTCGTATCCGCGTGCCGTCCGATCCGCCATCTAGCCGGCCCTCCTGATCAGCTCGAAGATCTCCGTCCGCAGCTCCGCGAAGGCGGGCAGTGCGCGCGTGCGGAGCTGATCGCGGGGGGCGCCGAAGTCGATCTCGATGATCTCGGTCACCTTCGCGGGTCGCTCGCCGAGCACGACGACGCGGTCGGAGAGGTACACCGCCTCGTCGATGTCATGGGTGACGACGACGATCGTCATGCCGAACTGCTCGCGGATGCGCAGGCACAGATCCTCCAGCTCGAAGCGCGTCTGCGCGTCGACGGAGGCGAAGGGCTCGTCCATCACGAGGACCTCGGGGCGATACGCGATGGCCCTGGCGATGGCGACGCGCTGCTGCATCCCGCCGGAGAGCTGCCACGGGTACTTCGACTCGGCTCCGGCCAGACCGACCGCGGCGAGCGCTGCGGACACCCGCTCCTCACGCTCGGCGACGGGCAGCCGCAGATGCTTCAGCGGCAGCCGCACGTTCTTCTCCACCGTGAGCCACGGCATGAGCGATCGCGTGTACTCCTGGAACACCAGGGCCATCTCCTCGGGCGGCCCGTCGATGGGCCGGCCGTCGATGGCCGCTGTTCCCGCGGTGATGCTCTGCAGCCCGGTGAGGCATTTCAGCAGCGTCGTCTTGCCGATGCCGGACGGGCCGACGATGCAGCACACCTCTCCGACGCGCACGTCGAAGGTGAGGTCGGCGATCACGGGGACCGGACCGTTCTTCGTCTGATAGGACTTGGCGAGGCCGGCGACGCTGAGGCGGACGGGGGCCTGTTCTGCGATGGTCATGAGTTCTTCTCCTGCTGCTGCGAGGCGATGTACCAGCGCAGCACGCGGCGCCGGAAGAGGGTGAAGACGGCCGTGGCCGCGTAGCCGATGATGCCGAGCACGAGGATGCCCGCCCACATGTCGGGGATCGCGAACGACTGCTGCGCGAGCAGCGTGGCCGCTCCGAGTCCGGTCGACGACCCGAGCATCTCGCTGGCGATCATCACGACGAACGCCGTGATGAGGCTGACCTGCATGCCGGAGAGGATGCGCGGCCCCGCGGCGGGCAGCACGACCTGGAACAGGCGTTCGGCCGGGGTGAGCCGGTAGACCCTGGTGACCATCTCCATCGTCGGCTCTCCCGCCCTGATGCCGTCGATCGTCGAGATGAGGATGGGGAACACCGCGGCCAGCGTGATCGACAGCACGCGGGTCTCGTTGCCGAAGCCGATCAGCGACACGAAGATCGGCACGAGAGCCACCGGAGGGATGGCGCGGAAGAAGTGGATGGCGGGCTCGGCGAACCAGCTCAACGGCCGCACGAGCCCGAGTGCGCAGCCGAGGATCACGCCGATGAGCGTGGCGAGCACGAACGAGAGCGCGAGGTTGCCGACCGAGGAGGCGACGCTGCCGAGGAACGCCGGCGTCTGCAGCAGCTGACCCAGGCGGGTGAGGATGGTCTGCAGCGGAGGGAAGAAGGTGTTCGTCGACCCGGCGGAGGCGAGCCACCAGGCGGCGAGCAGCACGACGGGCACCGCGATCTCGGCGCCGACGAGGATCCACCGCGGCGACCCGCTCTGCGACCTGCTGCGGCGCACGCGGGCCATGGTCTGGATGGAGGTGGTCAGGGTCATCTGTGGTCCTGCTTCCGGTACTGCGGGTGCCAGTGCAGCAGCATCCGCTCCCCCTGCTGGCTCAGACCCTGGATGATGAGGCCGAGCACGCCGAGGATGACGACGTAGGCGAACAGCTGCGGCTGATTGCCGGAGATCTGCGACAGCAGCAGGCTCTGTCCGAGCCCTGGACCGCCGCCGAGGAGTCCGGCGACGACGGCGACGACGAGCGAGGTGGGTGCGGCGACACGCACCGCGGTGCCGATGTAGGGCAGGGCGCTGGGGAGCACCACCCGGCCCAGGATCTCGGCCGACCCCATGCCGTACGACCGCGCCGTCGCCCTCGCCACCGGGTCGGTGTCGAAGACGCCAGCCGCCGACTGCACCGCGATCGCCGTCACGCAGCCGAAGAACACCAGGAACACGCCCATCCCGGAGGTCGGACCGAGCACGAGGACGACGATGGGCAGGATCACGATGGGCGGGATGGGCTTGAGGAACTCCAGCGGGACGCGGGTGGCGTGCAGCGCGAGCGGCGACGTGCCGATCGCTACGCCCAGGAGGACTCCCACCACGACGGCGAGGACGAGTCCGAGCAGGGCCATGGCGAGCGTCGCGCCGATGGCCTCCCAGAGCTGCGCGGTGCCGAGCATGCGCACCGCCTCGCCGATCGCCTCGGTCGCGGTGGGCAGCGGCGACGAGGACAGCGGTCCGACGGTCGCCGCCAGCTGCCACGCCCCGAGACCGCACGCGACGCCGAGTGCCCCGACGAGAGCGCCGGCCACGGAGGAGGTGCGCATGTCCGCGGTCACTTCGCGCTGACGATCACGCCGTCGAGCGGAACGGGCTGCGCCAGGAAGCCGAGCGCGACGAGCTTGTCGTTGACGCGCTCCAGCTCCTCGGGGAGCACGGCGAGAGGCCAGTACGGCACCTTCACCTCGTCGAGGGAGAGCGTGGATCCGGTGTACTCCAGACCCGCCGTGATCGCCTCCTCCGGGTGCTCGTTCGCATAGGCGTTGGTCTTGGCCAGCGCCCGCTGGAACGCCGCGATCGCGTCCTCCTTGTTCTCGACCGTGGAGGCGCCGGCGGTCCAGAGCCCCGTCGCGCCCTCTTCGAAGAACCGGACGGACGGCGAGGAGAGCCGGACGGCGCCGATCGCATCGGCCTCGGCCGTGAAGGGGTTCACGAGGCCCGCGGCGTCGACCGTCCCGCTCTTGAGCGCGGCCACGGCGGAGGTGAAGTCGAGCACCACCCAGTTCACGGCGGCGGGGTCGATCCCCTCGTCCTGGAGAGCGTCGGCGATCACCACCTCGAGCTGCGCCTTGCGGGCGGGGATCGCGATGGTGGCGCCCGCGAGATCGGCCACCGAGGTGATGCCGCTGTCCGCGCTGGCATACAGGCCGGTGTCATCGAGGGCGTCGGGGTCTTCGGAGTCCGCTGCGCCGTCGACGTAGCCGTCGGCCGCGCCGATGACCTTGAGCGGGACGCCGCTGGAGAGCGCGTTCAGCAGGGGGATGCTGGGCGAGTACGCGATGTCGACCTGACCGCTCTGCGCGGCCGCGAGGCCGGCTGGCGGGTTCGCGACGATGGATGTCTCGATCTCGAGCCCCTCGTCCTCGAAGAAGCCCTGCGCGATCCCGGTGAGCAGTGCACCGTCGGACGTGAGGCCGATCGTGGCGACCTTGACCGTGGTCATCCCGCCTCCCCCGCCCTGAGAAGGCTCGGCGGCCGGAGACGACGAGCAGGCGGCGAGGGCGAGCACCCCGACCGCGGCCAGGACACCGCCGGCGCGACGGGTGAGTCGATGGACGTTCATTGCAACTCCTCTTCGAGTTAGTCACCAGTTGGTGATTAAAAAGATCGTACTCTTGCCTTGCATTCGATTGGTTACGATTGCATCACATTCGTCACCACGTGGTGACTAAAAGGGTCAAAACTAGAATCGTGAGAACGAGGGGGGCCTGCCATGCCGAAGATCGTCGACCATGACGAACGCCGCGACCACATCGCCGACGCCGCGGTGCAGGTCATCATCCGCGTCGGGTTCGAGAAGCTGACGATGCGCGAGATCGCGACGGAGGCCGGTTACGCGCACGGCGCCATCGCGCGGTACTTCCCGAACAAGCAGAGCCTGCTCACCGCGGCGTTCCTGCGCCTCTACACCCAGGCGAACGATCGGATCCACGCGGGCATCGAGGGGATCCGCGGCCTCGCCGCTCTGGAGCGGGTGTGCCGGGAGATCCTCCCCTACAGCCCCAACGGCCCGCTGTACGCGCGCGTCGTCATCTCCTTCTGGGATCACGCCTCCCAGGACGACGAGGTCACCCGCATCCATCGCGTGAACAACCTGCACTGGCGTGAGCTGTTCCGGCGATTCCTCACCGAGGCGCGCGAAGACGGCGAGCTCGCCGACCACGTCGACATCGAGACCGCGGTCAGCGAGGTCGCCTCGCGCAACGCCGGATGGCAGATGATCGCCGTGCTCATGCCCGACTCGGCGGGCGACGGGCGCCTGAACGACGCTCTCGAGGCTCTCCTCGCGACGTTCCGCCGTCCGAAGGCCCGCGCCGCGCGCTGACACCGTCATCCCCGCGCCGCCCGCTGACACCGTCATCGTCGCCTCCGGCGCTCACGCCCCGAGCAGGAACCTCGCCCCGCGCTCCGCGATCATCGCCGCAGGCGCGTTCGTGTTGCCCGTCGGCACCGTGGGCATGACCGAGGCGTCGATCACACTCAGCCCCGCGATCCCCCTCACCCGCAGCTGCGGGTCGACCACGGCGCCCGCATCGCTGCCCATGCGGCAGGTGCCGACCTGGTGGTGGTAGGTGATGGCGGTGCGGCGCACCCAGTCCTCGACGTCGGCATCGGCCACCTCGGGTCCGGGGTAGACCTCGGTCGCTCCCCACTCCCCCGCGAGGGCGGGCTGCGCGCCGATGCGGCGTCCCTGGCGCACGGACGCCGCGAGAGAGGCCACATCGCGCTCGTCGGCGAGGGCCGCCAGATCGATCAGCGGCTCGTCCGAGAGGCCGGGGCCCGAGAGCGTGAGCGCGCCGCGGCTGTGCGGAGTGACGAGACCGGCCATGAGCGTGAAGCCGTCGTCGCCCCGCGGCTCGAGGTCGCCCCACATCGGCACCGAGAAGTGGATCGGCTGCGTGTCGGGCTCGGCGAGGTCGGGCCGGCTGCGCCAGAACAGGTGGGTCTGCGTCACCGAGACGCCGGGCTGCGGCGGTCCGATGCGTCGCGACGTGGTGAAGATCACCGGAGACAGGAGGTGGTCGTGCAGGTTCTTCCCGACCTCGGGCGAGTCCTGCACGACCGGGATGCCGAGTGCGGCCAGTTCCTCCGCCAGCCCGATACCGGACCTCAGCAGGATCACCGGAGACCCGAGGGCGCCCGCCGAGAGGATGACCTCGTCGGCCCGCAGCTCCTCGGCATCCGCCCCCTCCCCGAGCCAGACCCCCAGCGCCCGACCGTCTTCGACGATGACCGAGTGCACCTCACGGCCGGTGACGACCGTGAGGCGGTCGGCGATCGGCTGCGCATAGGCCATCCACGTGTTCACGCGGCGCCCGTCGCGCATCGTGACCTGCTCCTGCGAGATGCCGTCGAGGGTGCCGGCGTTGTAGTCCGGGTTGTGCGGCAGGCCCTCCTGCATGGCGGCCTCGATGATCGACGCCTGGATCGGTGACAGCGGGTAGTCGTCGGTCACGGGGAGCAGGTCGTTCTCGATGGCCTCGTAGACCGGCTCCACGTCGGACCAGCCCCAGCCGGTCGCCCCGTCGCGCTCCCATCCGTCGTAGTCGGATGCCGCGCCCCGCACCCAGATCATCGCGTTCAGCGCGTGCGATCCGCCCGTCACCTTGCCCCGAGGCAGATGCAGTCGGCGGCCGGCCGCGTGCTCCTGCGGAACCGTGTAGAAGTCCCAGTCCTCGGCGGAGTGCCACAGCTCCCCCGCACGGGACGGGTCGTGGATCGCGGGGTTGGTGTCGTAGCCGCCCGCCTCGATCAGGGTCACGGCGACGCCCGCATCGGCCAGCCGTCGCGCGACGATGGCGCCCGATGTGCCGGCGCCGACGACGATCGCGGTCCGCACGCCTCAGCCCTTCCGTCCGGGGCCGGAGACGACCTGCGTCACCGCGACCGACTTGAGTCCCTCGACGCCGAACTCGAGGCCGTAGCCCGAGCTCTTCACCCCGCCGAACGGCACCATCGGGTGCAGCCCGCCGTGCGAGTTGATCCACACCGTGCCGGACTGCATGCGCGTCGCCGCCTCGCGGGCGGCATCAGGGTCGCTCGACCACACGGACGCGCCGAGGCCCACGTCGACCGCGTTCGCCCAGGCGAACGCCTCGTCGACATCGGAGTAGCGGATGATCGGCAGGGCCGGTCCGAACTGCTCCTCCTGCACGAGGGCGGCGTCGTTCGAGATGTCGGCGATGATGGTCGGCCGGTAGAACAGCTCGCCCAGCTCCGGGGCGGCCTCGCCGCCCGTGACGACCCGCGCCCCCGACGCCTTCGCGTCGTCGACGAGCCGCGAGACGATGTCGAACTGCGCTCTGTTCTGCAGCGGTCCGAGGACGTTGTCCTCGTCGAGGCCGTTGCCCATCGGGACCGACGCCGCGATCTCGCCCAGCGCGTTCACGACGTCGTCGTACACCGAGTCGTGCACGTACAGGCGCTTCATCGCCGCACAGGTCTGGCCGGTGTTGATGAATGCTCCCCAGAAGAGGTCCTGCGCGATGGCCGCGGCATCCGTGCCCGGCAGCACGATGCCGGCGTCGTTGCCGCCCAGCTCCAGCGTGAGGCGGGCGAGGTTGCCGGCCGAGCTCTCGATGATGCGGCGCCCCGTGGCCGTCGAGCCCGTGAACATGATCTTGGCGACGTCGGGATGCGAGGCGAGACGCGAGCCGACCTCGCGGTCGCCGGAGACGCCGATGAGGACGTCGGCCGGAAGGACCTCGTTCATGACCGAGAGCATCGCGAGCACGCTCAGCGGCGTGTACTCGCTGGGCTTCGCGACGACCGTGTTGCCCATGCGCAGCGACGGCCCGATCTGCCAGATCGTGATCATGAGCGGCCAGTTCCACGGACCGATCGCCCCGACCACCCCGGCCGCCTTGTACACGAGCTCCGCGTGCAGGTTCTCGTCGTCGACCAGCACCTGCGACTCCAGCACCGTGGCGGCGTTCGTGCGCAGCCACGCCGAGCACGCTCCGAGCTCGAACCGGGCGTTCGGACCGTTCAGCGGCTTGCCCTGCTCGCGCGAGAGGATGTAGGCGAGAGCCTCCGCGTTCGCGTCGATCGCGTCGGCCGCAGCGAGCAGCAGCTCGATCCGCTTCTCGTGGCCGAGCGCCTCCCAGGCGGGCTGTGCCGCCCTGGCACGTGCGATCGCGCCGTCGAGGACGTCGACCGAGTCGACGGGGGCCCGTCCGATGATCTCGCGCGTCGCGGCGTCCGGGATCTCTCGTCCTGCGCCCTCCGGCGCCTGGATGCGGTCGAGCAGCGCGGCGGCTGCGGATGCGGCGGATTCGGACATCAGGACTCTCCTTCGAGCGGGGGCTTCGACCGGTGGACGGCCCCGGTCCCCTTCATTGTCGGATGCCGCGGCCCGCCGGACTTGTCGCGGAGCGCGCCGGTGATGTCCGAGTGCGAAGGGATCGCGGGAACCCTCCCGTGACCCTCAGGCCCTGGTGAAGTCCTCGAAGATCAGCGTGGTCCGCGTCGAGCGGATCGACGGGATCGCCTGGATGTCCTCCAGCACGATGCGGCGGAGGTCTCGCGCATCACTCGCGCGCACCAGGAGGATGACGTCGAAGTCCCCGCCGACCAGCGCCATGTGCTCGATCTCGGGGATCGCGCGCAGCCGTGCGCTCACGTCCTGCCAGGTGGCCTGCTCGATCGCGAGCATGACGTAGGCGCTGGCGTGGTGACCGAGCAGCACGGGGTCGGTCCGCACGGCGTATCCCGTGATGACGCCGGCCTCGGTGAGCCTCTTGATGCGGGCGTGGGCGCCGGCGCGGGAGATGTGCACGGCATCCGCGATCGCCGTCATCGAGGCGCGGGCGTCCTGACGCAGCTCTCGGAGGATCGCGTGATCGGTATCGTCGAGCGTGATCATGGCACCCCTTCGTTCTGTCGATGAATTCTGACACTTCGATGCCTGAATCAACAATCCTCATCCATTCGTCCAGGATTCGCGGATAGATCTTGGACGAGTGCGCGGAGCGACGCATGCTGGACCCATCGAGTTCGGCAAGGAGGGCGGACGGATGCAGGACACGGACATGCTCCCGCGTGAAGAAGCGGTGCAGCTGATCGACCAGGACGGCGCTGTCGTCGCCGACGACCACTACGCGCTGCCGGACACCGCCAGCCTGCTGCGCGCGTACCGCGGTCTCGTCGAGGGCAGGCGGATCAACGACCAGGCCAGCGCCCTCGTCCGGCAGGGGCGACTCGCGGTGTACCCGTCGTCGCACGGGCAGGAGGCCTGCCAGATCGGGGTCGCGCTCGCCCTCGCCGAGACGGACTGGCTGTTCCCGACCTACCGCGACTCCGTCGCCGTGATCGCGCGCGGTGTCAGCGCCGCCGACACCCTGGTGCTGCTCAAGGGCGACTGGCACTCCGGCTACGACGTGAAGACCCATCGGGTCGCCCCGCAGGCGACCCCGCTCGCCACGCAGCTCCTGCACGCCGTCGGCTTCGCCTATGCGGCGAAGCAGCGGGGCGAGGACACGGTCGTCGTCGCACTCTGCGGCGACGGCGCCACGAGCGAGGGCGACTTCCACGAGGCGATGAACTTCGCCGCGGTCTTCCATGTGCCCGTCGTGTTCTTCGTCCAGAACAACGGGTTCGCGATCTCGGTGCCGCTCTCGCGCCAGACCGCCGCCCCCTCCCTCGCGCACAAGGCCATCGGCTACGGCATGCCGGGGCAGCGCGTCGACGGCAACGACGTCGCCGCGGTCCTCGCGGTGCTCGGAGAGGCCGTGGAACGGGCACGCACCGGCGGAGGGCCGGCTCTCATCGAGGCCCACACGTATCGGATGCAGGCGCACACCAACGCCGACGACGACACCCGCTACCGCGAGCGCGCCGAGGTGCAGGCCTGGGTGGCCAGGGATCCGCTCACGCGCCTCCGCGCGCACCTGACGGCCTCCGGTGTGCTCGACGAGGCGCTCGACGCCGAATACGCGGCCGAGGCCGAGACGATCGCCCAGGCGATGCGCGACGCGCTGAACGCGGATGCCGAGCTCGACCCCGAAGACCTCTTCCGCTTCGTGACCGCGGCCCGCTCGCCGCAGCTCGAGGAGCAGTGGCAGCTGCTCCGCGGAGAGATCGATCGGACCCCCGCCGAGACCTCAGGAGGCGCACGATGACCATCGCCGAGCACGACGTCCGGACAGAGGCGTCGACACCCGCCGTGGCCACGATGAGCATGGCGGCCGCACTCAACCTCGCCCTCGCCGATGCGATCCAGGCGGATCCGGAGGTCGTCGTCTTCGGGGAGGACGTCGGCGCCCTCGGAGGCGTGTTCCGCATCACCGACGGCCTCACGGCCCGGTTCGGCGAGGACCGATGCTTCGACACACCGCTCGCGGAGTCGGGCATCGTCGGCACGGCGGTCGGCATGGCGATGAACGGCATGCGCCCCGTGGTCGAGCTGCAGTTCGACGCCTTCGCGCTTCCTGCGTTCGAGCAGGTCGTCAGCCACGTCGCCAAGCTCGGCAACCGCACGCGGGGCGGGGTGCGGATGCCGTTGGTCATCCGCATCCCGTTCGGCGGCGGCATCGGCGGGGTCGAGCACCACTGCGACTCGTCGGAGGCGTACTACGCGCACACCCCCGGCCTCACGGTCGTCAGCCCATCGACTCCGCAGGACGCGTACTCGCTGCTGCGCGCCGCGATCGCCTCCCCCGATCCCGTGATCTTCCTCGAGCCGAAGAAGCTCTACTGGGCCAAGGGCGAGGTCGACACCTCGGTCACCGCCGAGATCGGCACCGCACGCGTCGCCCGCGAGGGCACGGATGTGACCCTGCTCGCCTACGGGTCCTCGGTGCCGCTGGCTCTGGAGGTCGCCGAGGTCGCCGCCGCCGAGGGGCGCAGCGTGCAGGTCGTCGACGTGCGCTCGCTGTCGCCCTTCGACGACGAGACGGTCACCGCCGCCGTGCGTTCGACGGGCCGCGCGGTCGTGATCGCCGAGGCTCCGGGCTATGTGAGCGTCGCGTCGGAGATCCAGGCGCGGGTGTTCGAGCGCTGCTTCGAGTATCTGGAGGCCCCCGTGCGCAGGGTCACCGGTTTCGACACCCCGTACGCGCCGCCCAAGCTGGAGCACTGGTACCTGCCCGACGTCGACCGCGTGCTCGACGCGATCGACTCGCTGCACTGGGAGGACGAGAAGTGAGCGCCCTCACCGCGCGCGTCTTCCGCCTCCCCGATCTCGGCGAGGGGCTCACCGAGGCCGGTCTCGTGCAGTGGCTCGTGGCCGTGGGCGACACGATCACGACGGATCAGCCCATCGCGGAGGTCGAGACGGCGAAGAGCGTCGTCGAGCTGCCGTCCCCGTTCGCCGGCGTGGTCATCGCGCTGCACGGCTCCCCCGGCGACACGATCGATGTCGGAGCACCCGTGCTCGAGGTCGCGGATGCCGCGGCATCCGACGCCCACGAGGCCTACCGCACCGAGGAGCGCGCAGGCTCGGGCAACGTCCTCATCGGCTACGGCACCTCGGAGCGCGAGGTCAAGGGGCGGCGCCGGCGCCCCGCCGCGCGTCCGGGTGCTCCGACCGTGACTCCGGATCTCTCGTCTGCCGCTCCGGACACCCCGGTCACGACTCCTGAAATCGGAGACCCGCGCATTTCTCGGACGATTCCGCCGACGGCATCCGAGAATCGTACGATCATCCGAAATTCGGATGCAGAGGCGGCCGCCCGTCGACCGGTCGCCGTGCGCTCACCCCTCGTCCGCCGGCTCGCGCGAGACCTCGGCCTCGACGTGCGCCTCATCGCCCCGACCGGGGCGGACGGAGCGATCACCAGGGCCGACGTGCTCCGCGCGGCCGTCGATCACGCCGTGGACGGCGTGACGGCCGCGGCATCCGCTCCCGTGGAGGGCGGTCCGGCGGCGTCCGCTCTCGAGAGCGACGCACGGATCGACGGCCTGGCCGTGCGGTCCCGCACCCGCATGTCGCCCCTGCGCAAGGCCGCGAATGCGACGCTGAGCCGCAGCAGGGCCGAGATCCCCGAGGCGACCGTGTGGGTCGACGTCGACGCCACCGCGCTCTGGAACGCCCGCGCCGAGATGGCGCCGGAGGGCGGACGTGCGCCCTCGATCACCGCGCTGATCGCCCGCTTCGTGCTGATCGCGCTGGAGGACCATCCGCTGCTCGCCTCGCGTCTCTCCCCCGACGCGTCGGAGGTCATCGAGTTCGAGGGAGTGAACCTCGGCATCGCCGCCGACACTCCCCGTGGCCTCATGGTCCCCGTCATCCCGCACGCCGATGCCCTCAGCGCCGCCGAACTCGACGCCGCTCTCCGCGAGCTCGCCGGCACCGCGCGCGGCGGAACGATGCCGCCGGAGCGCCTGCGGGGCTCGACCTTCACCCTGAACAACTACGGCGGCTTCGGCGTCGACGGGTCCGCCGCGATCATCAACCACCCCGACGTGGCGATTCTCGGCCTCGGTCGCATCCTGGAGCGCCCGTGGGTGGTGGAGGGCGAGATCGTCGCCCGACGCATCGCCCAGCTGTCGCTCGTCTTCGACCACCGCGTCTGCGACGGCGGGTACGCCGCCTCGTTCCTGCGACGCGTGGTCGAGCTCATCGAGCATCCCCTCCGCGCCTTCGGGAGGGTGTGACCGGGGGCGCGTGCTGCCGCCAGCGCCCCCGGTGCGCGTCAGTCGCCCAGCTGCGGAAGGGGCGTCATCGTGGCGTCCCTCGCCGTGATGCCGACGATCAGTGCCTCCGGATCCACGGCGTCCCGATCGGTGTGGAACCGGAGCAGCCTCCCGCTGCGGGTGGCGACGTCGTACCAGTCGTCACCCGAGGAGGCGACGGTCACGATCGTCCCTCCGGGGAAGGCCGAGATGGCCTCTGCCACCGGCGAGCCCACGCGAATCTCCCCGGCTGCCGGAAGAGCCTGCCCCTCCTGCAACGGCCGCTCGAGCGAGGCCCTGGTGCCGACGGTCAGCGCCGCGACCTTCGACCCGTCTCCGGACGCCTCGATCAGGATCGAGCCGTCCGCCCCGGGGGCCGCCGCCTTCCACTCCCCACCCGGAAACTCGGGCTCCGCCACGGAACCGTCGGGAAAGACGGACTTCGCACTGTCGAGAGTGTCGCCGAGAAGGATGGGCCCCACGCCGGCGGTCGAGATCTTCCACTCGCTCCAGGGTGCGGAGGCGTCGCCGGTCGGCGCTTCCTCTTCGGTCGGCGGGGTGGCCGTCAGCTTCTCGATGAGCGCGTCACGCGCGTCCTCCGTGCGTGCGTTCATCGCCTCGGCGATGTCCCCGTTGTCGACCTCAGTGCCGTCGGGGAGAGGGGCTTCGAGCACGGTCACGACGTTGCCCGTCGCGGCATAGCCCCGCACCGTGCGCATGGCCGTCCCGCTCCAGTTGTCCGTGAGGGTTCCCGCGAGCGCCCTGACCTCGCCTTCGCCTTCGGTGGCCACACCGTCGAAGGTCACGGCCGCCTCCTTCGTGAACGCGCTGCACTGCTCTGCCCCCTGGACGACCTGGTCCATCAGAGACCGGGCATGCTCCTCATCGGCGAACTGCAGAACCTGCAGGACCCCTGGCACGTCCTGCGCTGCACCCGGCATGCTCCACGTGACGACGCGAGCACCGACGGCGTGCAGAGCGTGCTCTGTGTAGAACACCTCGCAGATCCTCGGGTCAGCGCTCGGTCCGCTTCCGTCTGAGACCTGCATGAGCACCGACGAGGATGCCGTCACCCCCGTCGCCCCGGGAAGGATCTCCGCGATCTCCTCGGGTTCCAGCACAAGGAGATCCAGTTCATCGCCGACGAACGCCACCGGTCCGTCATACGGTTCCGGTGTCTCGGGGGCCGTCGACGGCGTCCCCCCGGGTTCGGACGCCGGCGCGCAGGCCGCGAGACCCAGCAGAACGACTCCGGCCGCGGCGACGACGATCGAGGACCTTCTCCACACACGCAGATGAGACATGAGAACCCTCCAGTTCATTGATCGCACCGTTCTTCGGTGCCCCCTGGTGTCGAGGATAGAGGCGAGGAGAATCCGTGCTCACCTCTGCGTCCATGTCGAGACGGGAATGATATGAATCACATGCCGAGATGAGCATGTGACGACGCCGGCGCCGTCCTACCGCTGTCGCCCCCGACCCGCCGCATCCCGGGTCTGCTGCACGTCCGACGCCGTCGACACGGCCTCGGCCATCCGTCTGCACTGCAATTCATCGACACCGGCCAGGGACGCCCCGACCCGTCCGAGGGCGCGAGGCGTCATCGACAGGCTGGTCGCTCCGAGTCCGACGAGCACCGGTGCGAGCACAGGGTCTCCCCCCGCTTCACCGCAGACGCCGACGGGCTTGCCTGCCGCCCGCCCCGCGGCGCCGACGGTGCCGATCAGGCGGAGCACCGCGGGCTGCCACGGGTCGTTGAGGTCGCCGAGATCGCTGAGGAGGCGGTCGGCGGCGAGCGTGTACTGGGCGAGGTCGTTCGTGCCGATGCTGACGAAGTCGACGACCTCCAGCATCTCCGCGGCCAGCAGCGCGGCCGACGGCGTCTCGATCATGATGCCGACGCGCGTGAGCCCCGCTGCGCGCGCCCGCTCGGCGAACTCCCGCGCCTCCTCGACCGTGGCCACCATGGGCGCCATGACCTCGACCAGCGCGTCCTCCGAGGCGGCCGCGGCGGCGAGGGCGCGCAGCTGATCGTCGAGCAGAGCCGGCGAACGGCGGGCGATGCGGAGCCCGCGCACACCGAGCGCGGGGTTCTCCTCGTCGTCGGCGTTCGCGAACGGCAGCGGCTTGTCGCTGCCCGCGTCGAGCGTGCGCACCACGACCTTGCGTCCGGGGAACGCCGCGAGGACTCCCCGATAGGCCTCGATCTGCTCCTCGACCGACGGAGCCTCCGTGCGGTCCAGGAAGCAGAACTCGGTGCGGAAGAGACCGACGCCCTCCGCGCCGGCCGCTGCGGCGGCCACGGCATCCGCCGCTCCGCCGACGTTGGCGAGCAGCGGCACCTCGTGGCCGTCCGCCAGCCTGCCCGCGCCGTCGAACGGCACGATGACGGCGGCGGCGACCGCCGCGTCGATCCTGGCGCGTGACGGCTCCACTTCGACGGTGCCTCGGTCCCCGTCGACCAGGACGGTCGCGCCCGAGGCGATCCCCGTCGCCCCCGCGACGCCCACGACGGCCGGCAGTCCGAGGGAGCGCGCGATGATCGCCGTGTGCGAGGTCGGTCCGCCCTGCTCCGTGACCAGGGCGACGCAGCGCCCTCCGTCCAGCGCTGCGGTGTCTGCGGGGGCGAGATCGGTCGCCACGAGCACGAACGGCTCGTCCCGCTGGGGCACCCCCGGCATCTCCACCTCGAGGATCTCGGCGATGATCCGGTCGCGGACGTCGCGGATGTCGGCGGCCCGCTCGGCCATCCGACCGCCGAGAGCGGCCAGCCCCTTCTCGTGCGCTGATGCGGTCTCCCAGACGGCGCGCGCGGCGGTGCGTCCCTTCGTCCGCACGAGCGCGGACGCCTCGGAGACGAGTTCGGGGTCGGAGGCCAGCAGCCGAGAGGCGTCGAGGATGTCGCGAGCCTCGCCCGACGCCTCCGCCGTGCGGCCGCGCAGTTCGTCGGCGACCGCGACCGCTGCCCACTCGATCGACGAGACCTCCGCATCGCGGTCGGCCTCGTCGATCACGATGTCGCTCGCGGGTTCCGGCAGCGGCGGCGCGAGACGCACGACGACCGCAGCGGCGGCCCCCGCGCTCACGCCACGGCCCCGCAGCACCGCGCCGGCCGCGACGGTCGCGGGGGGCGCCTCGACGGGAGCGGAAGCAGGCGCCGCCGCCTCGACGCCCTCGCCGAAACCGTCGTGGAAGAGGGCGGCGAGACGCGTGAGCGCCTCCTCGGCGGCGTCCCCGGACGCCGACAGCTCGATCTCATCGCCCTGACGTGCGCCGAGGATCAGCAGGCGCGACAGGCTGGCCGCGGCCGCCTCCGGCCCATCGGGCAGGAGGCGCAGCCGCACCTCGGCTCCCGTCGAGGCCTTGGCGATGAGCGCGGCGGGGCGTGCGTGGATGCCGAGCGGATTGCGCACCCGCACGGTGCGAGTGATCCGCTCCCCCTGCGCCTCTCCGCGCTCGTCCGCGGGTTCCCGCTCGGGCTCGGCCGTGTGCTCCCCCAGCTGCCCGGTCTTCGCCCCCAGAGCAGCGGAGGCCTCGTCGGCGACGACGTCCAGCGACGCCCCGGCCGCCGCCGACACGACGGCGGCGAGGAGTCCCTCGACGAACGGCGCGGGAACGAGCCGCACGGGAACCTCGCTGGTCCGGAACTCCAGGGCGAGCTCGGCGCTCATCACCGCAGACCCCAGATCCATGAGCACGAGCACGCCGCCGCACTCGGGGGCGAGCTCGTCGATGGCCGCGGCCACCGCGGTCGCGTCTGTTCCGAGGATCGGCCTGCCCTCGGCATCCGTTCCCGCCCCTGCCGCGACGCGCACCTGCACGCCGCCGCCCTGCACCATCTGGAGGGCGAGCTCGAGTGCCGCCTCCCCGAGCCGAGCGCTGTGGGAGACGGCGACGATGCCGATCATCAGGAGGCGGCCGCGATCGCGGCGTCCAGCGTCTCGAACAGCAGAGCGGTCGACGCGGCGCCGGGGTCCAGGTGACCGGCGCTGCGCTCCCCGAGATAGCTGGCGCGACCCTTACGCGCCACGAGCGGGAGCGTCGCATCCCGACCCGTCGCCGCCGCGACCGCGGCCGCGTGGGCCGCCTCGCTCACGGAGGCGCCGCCCGCGAGGGCCCCGTCGAACGCGTCGACGGCCGGAGACATCGCGTCGAACATGGTCTTGTCCCCCGCTTCGGGCTTGCCCCGGGCGACGATGCCGTCGAGACCTGCGCGCAGAGCGCCGGCGAGCGACGCGCCGTCGAGGGAGTCGACCGCTCCCGCGCTCATCCCCATACGCAGGAAGAACGTGCCGTAGAGAGGGCCGCTGGCGCCGCCCACCGAGCTGACCAGGGTCATCCCCACCGTCTTGAGCAGCTCATCCGCCGTGGCCGGCGCGCCTCCGCTCAGCTTCTCGACGACGGCGCCCATACCCCGCGACATGTTCGCTCCGTGGTCGGCGTCGCCGATGGCCGAGTCGAGCTCGGTGAGCCAGTCCTTCTTCTCGGCGACGGCCGCGCTGAATCGCGCGATCCAGTCCTGCAGCGCCGCGACTCCCACGTTCCCCATCAGGCGCCCCACCGCAGACCGGGGGTGACGACCGGCGCATCCCACAGCCGCAGGATCTCGTCGTCGGCCTTGAGCACGGTGACCGAGCATCCGGCCATGTCGAGCGAGGTGATGTAGTTGCCGACGAGGTTGCGCACGATCTGCACGCCGGCCTTCTCCAGCAGAGCAGCCACCTCGGCGTACATCAGGTACAGCTCGATCTGCGGGGTGGCGCCCATGCCGTTGAGCATCACGATCACGGGTCCCGTGAAATCGAGGTCGGCGAGGATCGGCTCCACCAGCTGCCGGGCGATGTCGGATGCCGGGGCGAGAGGCTCGCGGTGGCGACCGGGTTCGCCGTGGATGCCGATGCCGATCTCCATCTGGTCCTCGGGGAGATCGAAGGTCGGCTTGCCGGCGGCCGGCACAGTGCAGCTCGTGAGCGCCATGCCCATCGACCGGCCCTGGGCGTTGACGCGCTGGGCGAGTGCGACGACGGAGGCGAGGTCCTGCCCCTCCTCCGCGGCGGCGCCGACGATCTTCTCGAGCAGCACGGTGAGTCCGACGCCGCGTCGACCGGCGGTGTACAGCGAGTCCTGCACGGCGACGTCGTCGTCGACGACGACCGTGCCGACCTCGATGCCCTCCATCTCGGCGAGCTCGGCGGCCATCTCGAAGTTCAGCACGTCTCCGGTGTAGTTCTTGACGATGTGCAGCACCCCGGCGCCGCGGTCGACGGCCTTCGTGGCGGCCTGCACCCGGTCGGGGGTCGGCGAGGTGAAGACCTCACCGGCCACGGCGGCATCGAGCATCCCGATGCCGACGAATCCGCCGTGCAGCGGCTCGTGTCCTGAGCCTCCACCGGACACCACGGCGACCTTGCCCTGCGCCTTGGGCGTCGCGCGCGTGATGACGCTGGTGTCGAGGTCCACCGACAGCTCGGGGTGCGCCGCGGCGACTCCCCTGAGCGACTCGATGAGCACGTCCGCAGGGTTGTTGATGAGCTTCTTCATCGTCCGATCTCCCTTGATCACTGCCTGGCTGAAAGTCGTCGAAATCCGAAAGGAATTCGTTAATGTCGAATATGCTCGGAGTCGGACGGGATGTCAAGACCCCGTCGAGTCGCCGATTCGAGGAAGAATCGTCTGAGAGGGAGGGCCGCATGATCCAGGCCATCGACCGCGCCGCGAAGGTGCTCGAGCTGCTGCAGGGCGCCCGGCATCTGGGCATCACCGACCTCGCCCTCGCGCTGGACCTCCCCCCGTCGACCGTGCACGGCATCGTCAAGTCGCTCAGGGAGCACGGCCTCGTCGCCAAAGAGCGCGGCGGGCAGCGCTACATGCTCGGCCCCACGCTGCTGCGGCTGAGCAACGTCTACCTCGACACCCTCGACGTCCGCGCCCGCGCGATGCGCTGGACGCAGGATCTCGCCCGCCGCACCGGCCTGTCCGTGCGGCTCGGCGCTCCGCACTTCACCGACGTGCTGGTGATCCACCACAACCTGCGCCCGGACGACAGCCAGCAGATGCTCGAGACCGGAGTCGCGATCCCGGCGCACGCGTCCGCGATGGGCAAGGTGCTGCTCGCCTACGATCAGGGGTTCCAGCGGAACGTGTTCGCGCAGCCGCTGCGCAGTCTGACCGGCGACACGGTGACCGACGTCGCGAGGCTCACCCTCGAGCTGCCGGCGATCGTCGAACGGGGAAGCGCCTCTGAGACCGACGAGGCCGTGCTCGGCGAGACGTCGATCGCGGCGCCCGTGGCCGACGCGCGGGGCGACATCGTCGCGGCGCTCGCGGTCGTGATGCCGACCGCGCAGGCCCCGGCATCCGACGTGGTGCTCGCGGCCCTGCGGGAGACGGCCCGCAACATCTCCCGCGAGCTCGGCTCGACGACGTGGCCCCCGCGGGTCGCGCCGGCCGAGGACTGAACAGTCCGGGCCTCGATGCGCACCTCCTCCGCGGAGGCGATCGCCCACCACCCCGCACGAAGTGTCGAGACGGCCGCTGACGCTCCATGCCCGGGTGGACGCGCGCGGCGCATCCACCCGGGCACTCGACGTGTCCCGCGGGCTCGGGTTCTCCCGTGGCTACTCCGCGAGCAGGAAGCCCGCCGCCCGCTCGCCGATCATGATCGAGGGCGCGTTGGTGTTGGCGCTCGGCACGAAGGGCATGACCGAGGCATCGGCCACGCGGAGTCCCGCCACTCCGCGAACCCGCAGCCGCGGGTCGACGACAGCGAGCTCGTCGCTCCCCATCCGGCAGGTGCCCGCCTGGTGGTGATAGGTGCCGACCGTGCGGCGGGCGAAGTCGCGCAGCTGATCACGGGTGGTCACGTCGTCGCCGGGGGCGAACTCTGCCGCGCGGAACGGCGCGAACGCGTCCTGGGCGCCGACCCGGCGCACGAGCTCGATCGCATCCACCATCGCCTCCAGATCACGGTCGTCGGCGAAGATGTTCGGGTCGACGAGGGGAGCATCGGATGCCGCCGCAGATGCCAGGCGCAGCGTGCCGCGCGAGTACGGGCGCACGATGCCCGCGACGATCGTGTACCCCTGCTCCGGCACGGCTCCGCCGTCGGTCGGATACGGCACGTGGATGAACAGCGGCTGCAGATCGGGGGCCGCATCATCGGCCGCGACGGAGGATCGGGCGTAGAACTGGCTCTCCAGGATGTTCCACTGCGGCGGGGCGACCGGGTCCTTCGCCTCGTACAGCACGCTCACCAGAAGGTGGTCGTGCAGGTTCTCGCCGACACCGGGCAGATCGGCCACGACATCGATGCCGAGGGCGCTCAGGTCATCCTTCGGGCCCACGCCCGAGCGCAGCAGCACCGCGGGTGAGCCGATCGCCCCGCCGGACAGCACGACCTCGCGCGTTGCCCGCGCCACTCGCGTCACGCCGTCGACCGAGTACTCGACGCCGACGGCCCTGCCGTCTTCGATCACGACCCGGTCGACGAGCGCATCCGTGGTCACGGCGAGCCGTGCGTCGCCCAGGATGGGGGCGACGAACGACTGCCAGGCCGACGCGCGTCTGCCGTCCTTCGTCGTCGTGTGGTTGAAGCCCGCGCCGTCGAGCGTCTCGCGGTTGAAGTCGTCGGTCGCGGGGATGCCTTCGGCCACCGCCGCATCCACGAACGCCGAGGCCAGGGGGTGCCGCTTGTCCACGGGCACCCGTTCGACGTGCAGCGGTCCGCCTGCGCCGTGGAACTCGTCGGCGCCGTCGGCGTGGTCCTCAGACGCGGTGAAGAAGGGGAAGACCTCGTCCCACGACCAGCCGGCCGCGCCCCGCTCAGCCCAGCCGTCGTAGTCGCTGCGGTCGCCGCGCATGTAGATCATGCCGTTCAGCGAGCTGGAGCCGCCGAGCGTCCTGCCGCGCGGCCAGTAGAGGACCCGCCCGCCCAGATGCTCCTGCGGAGTGGTCATGACCGCCCAGTCGCTGGGCGACATCAGCAGGCCCGGCCAGCCCTGCGGTGAGTGGATGTTCGGGTCGCTGTCCACCGGCCCCGCCTCCAGCACGTGGACGGTGCGCCCCGCGTCGACCAGGCGGCGCGCGATGGCGCTGCCCGCCGATCCCGCGCCGACCACGATGTAGTCGGCGACTTCTGTGAGCTCGGTCATCGCTCGTTCCTCTCTGAACGCCGGGCGGTCTTCGCCCGCTGTCAGATCAGAATCGCCCGGGATGCGGCGGAACCGACCGGCCACCGGCGAACACCGATGTGCCGGACGCGCACGATCGCCGGGGTCAGTGCTGCAGCGCCTCGGCGCGGTACTCGCTCGGCGTGACGCCGAACCGCGTGCGGAACGCCCGGGAGAAGGCCGTGGCGTCGGTGAAGCCCCATCGCGCTCCGATCGACGCGATCTGCTGCCCGACCTGGGTCGGATTGCTCAGGTCTCTACGGGTGGCGTCGAGGCGGCGATGCCGGATCCACGAGCTCACGGTGTCGTTCCTGCCCTCGAACAGCTTCTGCAGATACCGCACCGAGACGTGGTGGGCGGCGGCGATCTGAGCGACCGTCAGCTCGGCGTCGCCGAGATGCGCGGCGATGTACATCTCGATCCTGGTCAGGAGCGCCCTCCGGTCGGCATCCCCTCCGCTGTCCAGCACGAGCTCCAGTCGTTCCCCGAGGGCAGCGGTCAGCATGTCGAGCACGGCGTCGGACAGCGGCATCCGGTTGCGGAGCGTGCCGTCTTCGAGGGCGCTGTCGAACGCGCGCAGCAGCGAGGAGGCGATCGCGCTCACGCCCTCGTGTCCGGAGAACCGCGAGGCCGTCAGCGCTCTCAGGCGCGCCCGATCGATGCGGAGGGTCTCGAGCGGGAACATCACGACCAGCATGCGGAACGAGTCGTCGAAGTCGACGGAGTAGGGGCGCGTCGTGTCGTAGACGGCGAAGTCCCCCGGCAGCAGGATGGCATCGCGTCCGTCCTGGCTGATCACGCTCCGGCCCTGCAGCTGCACGCCGAGCTTGATGTGGCCGGGGTCATCACGGGCGATCTCGCTCCTGGTGCGGCTCACGCGAACGGGCGATCCCGACACGCTGCTCACCGACAACGGCCCGAGCTCCTGCGCCACGAGCTTGCCCGCGAAGCCCGCCCTGGTCGCAGGATCCGCAGACCAGGCCCGGAGGGGCACGAAGCTGCGATTCACGGCATCCGTCCACATGTCGAAGCGCTCAGCGGAGGCCACGTCGCCGCAGTCGAGCACGACCCTGCCCGGGTTCTCCTCGCGTTCGCGATCGCCCATCCATCACTCCTCGCCTCGTCGCGTGACGGACAGCATACGCGCAGTTCGTCGGCGCGCGCCGCGCGAGGTCGACCCGAGGTCAGCGCGACTGGAGCCCGTCCAGACTCACGCGCAGGATGTCCTCGCCGAGCTCTTCGGGGTCTACGGGGCCGCCTGGTCGGTACCACTCGACGACCGAGTTGATCATGCCGAAGATGAGCCTGGTCGCGACCGCCGCATCGACGTCATCGCGGATCAGCCCCTCGCGCTGCGCCTCGGCGACGATCGCCGTGACCCGCTGGTCGAAGTCGCGCCGGCGCCGCAGCGCCGTCGTCTCGACCTCGCTGTTGCCCCGCACCCGCAGCAGCAGGGTCACGGAGGGGAGCTTCTCGGTGAGCACGCGAACGGCTCCTCGGACGATCGAGCGCAGACGGTCGGCGGCGAGCGGATGCTGCGCCACGGCGTCGTCCACGACCTGCTCCAGTCCGTCGAGCGCGTCGTTCAGCGCGAGTTCGAGGATCGCGGACTTGGAGTCGAAGTGGTGGTAGAGCGCCGACTTCGTCAGCCCGAGCGCAGCGGTGAGGTCGGCGACGCTGGTCGCGTCGTAGCCGTGGTCGTTGAACACCTTCACCGCGACGGCGAGCACCTGCTCGCGGTCGTAGCCCGGCCTGCCCCGCTTCGGCGTCGGATCTGCGGGATCGGTGCGGGGCATGCGACCAGTCTGTCATCTCGGAGTTGCCAACCGCCGGTTCATCTGAGAATGTATTCCTGACCGATCGGTCTGAAATTATCTGCCAGTGGCGGCAGACAGGAGGATGACGATGTCCGAGGCCTACCTCGTCGGCGGTGCGCGCACCCCGGTCGGCCGCTACGGCGGCGCGCTCTCCAGCATCCGCCCGGACGACCTCGCCGCCCTCGTCGTCGGCGAAGCGGTGAGCAGGTCGACGGCGCCGGTCGATGCGATCGACGAGGTGATCCTGGGCGCGGCGAACCAGGCGGGCGAGGACAACCGCAACGTGGCCCGCATGGCCGTGCTGCTCGCCGGCCTCCCCGATTCGGTCCCCGGGCTGACCGTGAACCGGCTGTGCGCGTCGGGGATGTCGGCCATCGCCCTCGCGGCGAACGCCGTGCGCGCGGACGACGCCGACCTCATCGTCGCCGGCGGCGTCGAATCCATGACCAGGGCGCCCTGGGTGCAGGCGAAGCCGGAGCGGGCATGGGGCAAGCCGGGCGCGGCCTTCGACACGTCGATCGGCTGGCGATTCACGAACCCTCGGCTGAGCGCACGCGACAAGGCGACCTTCTCGATGCCGGAGACCGCAGAGGAGGTGGCGCGCGTCGACGGGATCTCGAGGGCGGATGCCGACGCGTTCGCGCTCCTGAGCCATCAGCGCGCCCTCGCGGCGATCGACGCCGGACGGTTCGCCCCCGAGATCGTGGGGGTCGAGACGCCCCGCGGACTCGTCGACACCGACGAGGGTCCCCGCCGCGACACCGCGCTCGACGTGCTCGCGGGGCTCCGTCCCGTCGTCGCCGGCGGCGCGGTCGTCACGGCCGGCAACTCCAGCTCTCTCAACGACGGGGCCTCGGCGATCCTCGTCGCGAGCGCGCAGGCCGTCGCCGCGCACGGACTGCGCCCCCGCGCGCGCATCGTCGCCTCGGCCACGGCGGCCCTCGCGCCCGAGATCATGGGCCTCGGGCCGGTTCCGGCGACCGAGAAGGCGCTGCGCAAGGCCGGACTGAGCATCGCGGACATCGGCGCGGTCGAGCTGAACGAGGCGTTCGCCTCGCAGTCGCTGGCCTGCATCCGCCGCCTGGGACTCGACCCCGCGATCGTGAACGCCGACGGCGGCGCGATCGCCCTCGGACACCCGCTGGGATCGAGCGGATCGCGATTGATCGTCACGCTGCTCGGCCGTATGGAGCGCGAGGGCGTGCGCTACGGCCTCGCCACCATGTGCGTCGGCGTCGGCCAGGGCACAGCCATGATCGTGGAGCTCGTGTCATGACGCTGCGCATCGAGGAGCGCGCCGACCGCGTGATCGCGACCCTGGACCGCCCGGAGAAGCGGAACGCGATCGATCAGGAGACGATCGATGCCCTGCACGAGCTGTGCGCAGGGCTCGAGGCCGCGCCGCGCACGCTGATCCTCACCGGCTCCGGAGGAACCTTCGCGGCGGGGGCCGACATCGCCCAGCTGCGGGAGCGCACGGCCGAGGACGCGCGGAAGGGCATCAACGCGACCGCGTTCATCCGGATCCGCGAACTCCCGATGCCCGTGATCGCGGCGATCGACGGCTATGCGCTCGGCGGTGGCGCCGAGCTCGCCTACGCGGCGGACATCCGCATCGCCACCCCCGCCCTGAAGATCGGCAACCCCGAGACCGGGCTCGGCATCATCGCCGCGGCGGGCGCCGCCTGGCGACTGCCCGAGATCGTCGGGGAGGCGAGAGCGAGCGAGCTCCTCCTCACCGGTCGGGCGCTGGATGCCGAGGAGGCGCTGGCCTGGGGGCTGATCTCCGCTGTGCACGCCGCGGACGACCTCCTGCCCGCCGCCCACGCGATCGCAGACCGGATCGCCGCGAACGACCCCCTGGCGACGCGGCACACCAAGCGCGCCCTGCGCACGCCGAGGGCCCAGCATCCGGCCATCGAGCTCGAGTTGCAGGCCGAGCTCTTCGAGTCCCCCGAGAAGCATCGCAGGATGACCGCGTTCCTGGAGCGCCGCACTGAGCGAGCGCAGCGAGACGAAGCGAGGAAGAAGCGATGAGCGACCCCGCTCCCACCCCCCGGCCGTCGAACGAGCGCAGCGAGACGAAACGCCCGCCGGCACGCGTCGGCGTCCTGGGCGGCGGACGCATGGGCGCCGGCATCGCGCACGCGTTCCTGCTGGCGGGGTCGCACGTGACCGTGGTCGAGCGCGACGACGCCAGCGCGGATGCCGCGGCCGACCGCATCGACGACAGCATCCGTCGCTCGGCCGAACGCGACGCCTCCCTCGACGGGACCGCGCTGCGCTCACGCCTCACGACCGGCACGGACATCTCAGCCTTCGGCGAGTGCGACCTCGTGATCGAGGCGGTGCCGGAGGACCGCGACCTCAAGGAGCAGTCTCTCGCCCGCGCGGAGGCCGCCATGCCCGCGCACGCGACGCTGGCGAGCAACACGTCGTCGATCTCGATCGACGACCTCGCCGCCACGCGCCTGCGCCCGGAGCGCTTCCTGGGCCTGCACTTCTTCAATCCCGTCCCCGCTTCGGCGCTGGTCGAGATCGTGCACGGCACGGCGACCGCGCCCGATGTCACCGAGAGCGCCCGCGACTGGGTCGCGGCCCTCGGCAAGACGCCGATCGTCGTGCGCGACTCCCCCGGCTTCGCGTCTTCGCGCCTGGGCGTCATGCTCGGCCTCGAAGCGATCCGGATGCTGGAGGAGGGCGTCGCATCGGCCGCCGACATCGACGCCGCGATGACCCTCGGGTATCGGCATCCCACCGGCCCGCTGCGCACGACGGACATCGTGGGTCTCGATGTGCGCCTCGGGATCGCGGAGGAGCTGGAGCGCGCCTTCGGCGAGCGCTTCGCCCCGCCGGAGCTGCTGCGCCGGATGGTGGCCGAGGGGCGGCTGGGCCGCAAGTCCGGCCGCGGATTCTACGAATGGAATGAGGAGAGATGACCGAGTACCTGTCGAGCTACGTCAACGGCGAGTGGTGGACGCCCTCCTCCCCCGCCCGGGCGACGGACGTCCGCGACGCCTCCACCGGCGAGCTGGTCACCCGGGTCTCCACCGAGGGACTCGACCTCGCCGGTGCGCTCGAGTTCGCCAGGACGACCGGGCAGCGGAGCCTCGCCGCGCTCACCTTCCACCAGCGGGCGGTGCTGCTCAAGCAGTTCGCGCTCGCCCTCACCGCGCGCAAGGACGAGCTGTACGCGCTGTCCTCGCGCACAGGCGCCACGAAGGTCGACTCGTGGGTGGACATCGACGGCGGGATCGGCGTGCTCTTCTCCTACTCGGGCAAGGGCCGGCGCGAGCTGCCGAACGGCACCGTGCACGTCGACGGACCCGTGGAGCCGCTCTCCAAGGACGGATCGTTCCTCGGCCGCCACGTCTACACGACCCTCCCCGGTGTGGCGGTGCAGATCAACGCCTTCAACTTCCCGGTGTGGGGTTCTCTGGAGAAGTTCGCCCCCGCGTTCCTCGCGGGCATGCCGACGCTCGTCAAGCCCGCGACGCCGACCGGCTACCTGGCCGAGGCGATGGTGCGGATCCTCGTCGAGTCGGGGCTGCTGCCCGAAGGATCGCTGCAGCTGGTGAGCGGCAGCGTGCCCGAGCTGTTCGAGAACCTGCGGCTCGGCGACCTCGTCGGCTTCACCGGCAGCGCCTCCACCGCGGAGAGCCTGAAGGCGCACCCGGCCGTGCAGACGGGCGGCGTGCGGTTCACCGCCGAGACCGACTCGATCAACGCCTCCGTGCTCGGCACCGACGCGGTGGAGGGCACCCCCGAGTTCGACGCGTACGTCCGCCAGCTCGTGACGGAGATGACGACCAAGGCCGGACAGAAGTGCACCGCGATCCGCAGGGCGATCGTGCCCGCCGCATCCGCGGACGCCGTGATCGCCGCCGTGCGGTTGCGCATCACCGAGAAGACCGTGCTGGGTGACCCCCGCGCGGAGGGCGTGACCATGGGTCCGCTCGCCTCGACAGCTCAGCGCGACGAGGTGCGGCGCCAGGTGCGGGTCCTGCAGGACGCCGGCGGCCGGGTCGTCGTCGGATCGACCGACGCCCCCGAGGTGCGCCTCGCCGACGGCACGGTGGGCGACGCCCCCGACGGCGCCTTCGTCTCGCCCGTGCTGCTGCGCTTCGACGACGCGCAGTCGGATGCCGTGCACTCCGTCGAGGCGTTCGGCCCCGTCTCCTCGCTGCTCACGTACGACACCACCGCCGAGGCCGCGGCGCTCGTCGCCCGCGGCGGCGGCTCGCTCGTCACCAGCATCGCGACGCACGACCCCGCACAGGCCGTCGAGCTCGCCACGCGCATCGCGCCCTTCAACGGACGCATGCTGCTGCTCGACCGCGACGATGCCCGATCCTCCACCGGCCACGGCTCCCCGCTGCCGAACCTCGTGCACGGCGGTCCCGGGCGGGCCGGCGGCGGCGAGGAGCTCGGCGGCATCCGCGCCGTGCTGCACCACATGCAGCGCACGGCCGTGCAGGGATCGCCCGAGATGCTGACGGCGCTGACCGGCGTGTGGCATGCCGGCGCCGCGGCGCACAGCGGCGGACGGCATCCGTTCCGCAAGTCGCTGGCAGAGCTGCGGATCGGCGATCAGATCGTGTCGGCTTCGCGCGAGGTGACCCTCGACGACATCGAGACCTTCGCGCACTTCACCGGCGACACCTTCTACGCGCACATGGACGAGGAGGCCGCCGCGGCCAACCCGTTCTTCCCCGGGCGCGTGGCGCACGGCTACCTGCTCGTCTCGTGGGCGGCCGGGCTGTTCGTCGACCCGGAGCCCGGACCGGTGCTCGCGAACTACGGACTCGAGAACCTGCGCTTCCTCACGCCGGTCTCCCCCGGAGACGAGATCCGCGTCGAGCTCACGGCCAAGCAGATCACGCCGCGCGAGACCGACGAGTACGGCGAGGTGCGGTGGGATGCCGTCATCCGCAATCAGGAGGACGAGACCGTCGCCACCTACGACGTGCTGACGCTGGTGAGCAAGTCATGAGGCCGATGATGCAGCGTGACAGCGCCTCGGCGATGCTCGGGATGGTCGTCGAACTCGACGAGCCGGGGCACGCGATCGTGTCGATGCCCGTGCGGGAGGACATGCTGAACGGCTTCGCGATCACCCACGGAGGACTCGTGTTCGCCCTGGCGGACACGGCGTTCGCGATCGCGTGCAACGAGGACGAGCGGGTGACCGTGGCCGCGGGAGCCGATATCACCTTCCTGAAGTCGACGCGGGCGGGGCAGACCCTCACCGCGACCGCCGTTCGGCGCGTGGTCAGCGGCCGCACCGGGCTGTACGACGTCACGGTCACCGACGAGATCGGCGACGCCGTCGCCGAGTTCCGCGGACGCTCGATCACCACGAACCGGCCGGCATCGCGCTGAGGCGCGGGCCGTCACGGATGCCGTCACCATGCGCGCCTCTGACGCAGAGAAGGGCCGGGGTCGTCACGACCCCGGCCCTTCCGCGCGTTCGAGCGGTTCAGCGCTGGATCACCTGGGGAGCGGCGACGGCCTTGAGACCGGCGACGCCGAACTCCTGCCCGTACCCGCTGGCCTTGATGCCGCCGAACGGCACATTCGGGTTGATCGCACCGTGCTGGTTGATCCACACCGTCCCGGCCTGCACCCGACGGGCGACCTCGGTCGCGGCATCCACGTCCGACGACCACACCGACGCACCCAGTCCCTGCGACGACGCGTTCGCCCGGCGCACCGCGTCGTCGACCTCGGAGTAGCGGATCACCGGGATCACGGGACCGAACTGCTCCTCGTCGACCAGCGGGGCGCCGTCGTCGATGTCGGCGACGACGGTCGTCTGGTAGAACAGCGGTCCGTGCTCGGGCGCGGCTGCTCCGCCCGTCACGATGCGGGCGCCGCGCGCCCTCGCGTCATCCACGAGCCGGCGCACGACGTCGAACTGCTTCTCGTTCTGCAGGGGGCCGAGCACGTTCGCCTCGTCGAGCCCGTTGCCGCTCGGCATCGCCGCGGCGAGGTTCGCGAGCGTCTCCACGACCTGCTCGTACTGCGAGTCGTGCACGTACAGCCGCTTGAGGGCCGCGCAGGTCTGACCCGTGTTGAGGAAGATGCCCCAGAACAGGTTCTCGGCGATGGCGGCGATGTCGGTGCCCGGCAGGATGATGCCCGGATCGTTCCCGCCCAGCTCGAGCGTGAGCCGCGCGAGGTTGTGCGCCGAGGCCTCCACGATGCGGCGCCCCGTCTCCGTCGATCCGGTGAACATGATCTTGTCCAGCCCCGGGTGCGCCGCGATCGACGCGCCCACCTCGCGGTCGCCCGAGACCACGGTCAGCACGCCCTCGGGCAGGTGCCGGTTGAACACCGCGGCGAGCGCGAGCACCGAGAGCGGCGTGTACTCGCTCGGCTTCACGACCACGGTGTTGCCCATGCGCAGCGAGGGCGCGATCTGCCAGACCGAGATCATCATGGGCCAGTTCCACGGACCGATCGCGCCGACGACGCCGAGCGGCTCGTAGTGCACCTCTGCCCTCGACTCGCCGGCCTCGAAGACGACCTCGGGTTCGAGCGGGGTATCCGCGGCGCTGCGGGTCCAGAGCGCGCACGCGCCGACCTCGAAGCGCGCGTTGGGTCCGTTGAGCGGCTTGCCCTGCTCGCGCGAGAGCAGCACCGCGAGCTCCTCCGCGTTCGCCTCGATCTCGTCGGCGATCGCGTGCAGGATGCGGCTGCGCTCGGCGTGACCGAGTGCGGCCCACCCCGGCTGCGCCGCACGGGCGTCGGCGATGGCCCTGTCCAGGTCCTCCGTGGTGTGCACCGGCGCGTACGCGATCACCTCGCGGGTCGCGGCGTCGGGGATCGGCCGACCGATCCCCTCGGGCACGCTGATCTCCTCCAGGAGCGTCGTCGTCGTGGTCACAGCATCCTCCTTCTCCGCGGACGGCTCCGTCCGATTGCGGCGAGCCTACGAGCCGGCCGCTGCCCGCGACAGGGGCTTCACCCGTTCATGCATCCGCGGCACAGCGGCGTACGTGTACGGCAGATCGCACCCGACCGACACCCGCTGAAATGAAGATGCCGCCCCTGCGACGAAGGAGTCGACCATGACCTCAGAGCTTCCCGAGATCGGGACCGAGACCGAGCTGCACTCGCGCGATGCGCTCGCCGAGCTGCAGCTGCGCCGCCTGCAGTGGACCGTGCGCCACGCGTACGACAACGTGCCGCTGTACCGGCGCACCTTCGACGAGCACGGCGTTCATCCCGACGACATCCGCGAGCTCGCCGATGTCCAGAGGCTCCCGTTCACGACCAAGGCCGATCTGCGCGAGACCTACCCGTTCGGCATGTTCGCCGTGCCGATGGCCGATGTGCGCCGCATCCACGCCTCGTCGGGGACCACCGGCCGGCCGACCGTCGTGGGCTACACGGCGGGCGACCTGGAGCGCTGGAGCGACCTGGTCGCGCGGTCACTGCACGCCGCGGGCATCCGCGCGGGCATGAAGGTGCACAACGCGTACGGCTACGGGCTGTTCACCGGCGGCCTCGGCGCGCACGCCGGCATCGAACGGCTCGGCGCCACGGTCATCCCGATCTCCGGAGGCCAGACCGCCCGGCAGGTGCAGTTGATCACCGACTTCGAGCCCGATGCGATCCTGTGCACGCCGAGCTACCTGCTCACGATCGCGGATGCTCTGGAAGCCGCCGGCCTCGACCCTGCCGCGACCTCGCTGAAGGTCGCGGTGCTGGGGGCGGAGCCGTGGACGAACGAGATGCGCCGGGAGATCGAGCGGCGCCTGAACATCGACGCCGTGGACATCTACGGCCTCAGCGAGGTCATGGGCCCCGGCGTCGCGAGCGAGAGCGTGCTCACGAAAGACGGTCCGCACATCTGGGAGGACCACTTCCTCCCGGAGACCATCGACGGCGACACCGGAGCCACCGTGCCGGATGGCGAGCTCGGAGAACTCGTGTTCACGTCGCTCACCAAAGAGGCGTTCCCGGTGATCCGATACCGCACGCGCGACCTCACGAGACTGCTGCCCGGCACGACCTATCCCGCGGTGCGTCGGATCGAGAAGATCACGGGCCGCAACGACGACATGATCATCCTGCGCGGTGTGAACCTGTTCCCGACCCAGATCGAGGAGATCGTGCTCGGCATCGAGACCCTGACCCCGCACTTCATCCTCGAGCTGCACCGAGCCGGGCGGATGGACTCCCTGACCGTGCGGATCGAGCGGCATCCGTCCCTGAGCGCCGAGGAGTGCGAGGGCGCGGCCGCCGTGCTCAGGCACCGCGTCAAGATGCACATCGGCACGAGCGTCGAGGTGCAGGTCGAGGAGCCGGGGGTGCTCCCCCGCAGCGAGGGCAAGTACAAGCGCGTGTACGACCTGCGCTGAGGTCTCCTCAGTATCCGCCCCGCGCTGCCGATCAGCCCCGCAGGGCCAGCACGAACGGCAGCACCTCGGTGGCACCGGCCTGGCGGAGCACGCGGGCGGCGATCGTGAGGGTCCAGCGGCTGTCGGCCTGATCGTCGACGAGCAGCACCGGCCCGTCCGGCACGTCGAGCCCCTCGGCGCTGAACCGCTCCCAGAGCCCCGCGACGCGGAAGGCGCTGTTGCCGCCGGGCTGACCGGTCGGCCCTCCGCCGACCAGCCCCAGTTCGCCGAGGTACGGCAGCCGGCCGATCTCCGCGATGCCGCGGGCGAGGGAGTCCACCAGCTGGGGGCGGGAGCGCGACGGCATCGCGATGACGGCGACCGGCCGCTGCTCCCATCCCCACCCGGCGAGCACGCGCACGCACCCGGCGAGGAGCTGCGGCGGGACCACGGCATCCGCGGCCCCCGCGCCGAACAGGTCTCGCAGCGCTCCTCCCCAGCCGAGATCGGTGAGCCGCGCCAGCGCGCGCCCCTCGGCCGCCTGCTCGGCCGGTGCGATGCGCCCCTTCACGGGAACGCCCAGCCGGTCGGCGCCGGTCGGCCAGGCTCGTCGTGGCTCGATCGGCACGCCGACCCGATCGAGGGACTCGGATGCCGCGGCCGTCGCCCGCTCCTCGATGTCGCGGGGGAACCACGCCCCGGCGCAGTTGTCGCAGCGTCCGCACGGGACCGCGGTGTCATCGTCGAGCGCACGCTGGAGGAACTCCATGCGGCAGCCTGCCGTCGTCTCGTAGTCGAGCATGCTGCGCTGCTCGGCGACACGCTCCGCCGCGATCCGCTCGTACCGTTCGGCGTCGTAGATCCACGGCTCGCCCGTGGCCACCCATCCGCCCTGCACCCGCCGCACCGCACCGTCGACGTCGAGCACCTTGAGCAGGAGCTCCAGAGGTGTGCGCCGGATGTCGACCATCGCCTCGAGCACCGGGGTCGAGACCGGGCTGTCGCCGAGAGCGGAGATCACCCGTTCGGCGCGCTCCCGATCGGGCATCGACGCGGTGGCGAAGTAGTGCCAGATGTCGCGGTCCTCGACGCCGGGCAGCAGCAGCACGTCAGCGCTCTCGCTCGCACGGCCGGCGCGACCGACCTGCTGGTAGTACGCCACGGGAGAGGACGGGGCTCCGAGGTGCAGCACGAAGCCGAGGTCGGGCTTGTCGAAGCCCATCCCGAGGGCGCTCGTGGCGACGAGCGCCTTGACCTCGTTGCGCTTGAGCATGCCCTCCGACTCCTCGCGCTCGTCGGCGTCGGTCTGCCCCGTGTAGGCGCGCACCTCATGACCGCGCTCGCGCAGCAGTCGAGCGGTGTCGACGGCCGCCGCGACGGTGAGCGTGTAGATGATGCCGGAGCCGGGCAGATCGTCGAGGTGGCTGAGCAGCCAGGCGAGACGACTGGCCGAATCGGGCAGCCGCAGCACGCCCAGCCGCAGCGACGTGCGTGCGAGGGCGCCGCGGATGGTCAGCACCTCGGCATCCGATTCGCCGGTGCCGAGCTGCTCGGCCACATCGGCGACGACGCGGCTGTTCGCCGTCGCCGTCGTCGCGAGCACCGGCACGTCGGCGGGCATCTGCGCGATGAGGTCGCGCAGGCGCCGGTAGTCGGGGCGGAAGTCATGACCCCAGTCGCTGATGCAGTGCGCCTCATCGACCACGAGCATGCCGATGCGGCGCACCAGCGCGGGCAGCCGCTCCTCACGGAAGGACGGGTTGTTCAGCCGCTCCGGCGACACCAGCAGCACGTCGACCTCGTCGCGGTCGAGCTGCGCCAGCACATCGGACCACTCGTGCGCGTTCGTGGAGTTGATCGCGACCGCGCGCACGCCCGCCCGCTCGGCGGCCGCGATCTGGTCGCGCATGAGCGCCAGCAGCGGTGAGACGAGCACGGTCGGCCCCGCGCCCTGCCGGCGCAGCAGCAGGGTCGCCACGAAGTACACCGCCGACTTGCCCCACCCCGTCCGCTGCACGACGAGCGCGCGACGACGACGGTCGACCAGGGCCTCGATGGCCTCGTACTGCCCGTCGTGGAACTCGGCGTCCGGCCTCCCGACCAGTTCGCGCAGTGCGGAGAGGGCGGCGGTGCGGGTGTCGCCGGAGAGCGGAGAGGTCATGCCCCCACTCTGCCTCACGTCGCGGACATCGTCGGCGACGCGTAGATGTCGATGCTCTACCGTTGACCCATGATCGCCCGTGAGCTCGCCGTCGCCCTGCGCGAGGCCGGGCTGGTGTGGCACCCCGCCGAGGGAGACCGCTTCCAGCTCGATCTGCCCGATGAGGTGGAGCTCGAGGCGGAGGCCGACGTCTTCACGGTGAGCGAGATGACGATCGAGGCGCGTCAGACCCCGAGCGGCACCGACCTCGCGTTCAACGGCACCACGGAGTGGGCACTCGACGCCGTGACCCTCGCAGACGCCGTGTGGCTGCCCCGAGAGGATCAGCTGCGCGACCTCCTCCGCGGCACCTTCCGTCGACTGACCCGCCTCGGCGACGCCTTCCTCGTCGAGATCGAGATCGCCGGTGAGATGCTGGCGTTCGAGCATCCGGATCCCGCGGAGGCGTACGGCCGGGCGCTTCTGGAACTGATCTCCCGCTCGCGCTGACCCTCCCCTCCCGCTCCGGGACTCCGGAGATCGGGCGGCGCCGGCCATCCGGATACCGCTCGACTCACGCGTGCGCGAAAGGGGCAGCTCCCGCATCTCCGGTTTCTCCGGAGTTCTGGAGCGCCGGCCCCGAGCACGGCGGAGGGCTCTGTCTTGCGTGCGATGACGCGCCGTGTCAGAATTACCTAACGAACGGTCAGTAAAGAAGGCCGGACCCTGAGGAGTCGATGATGACCAGCCCCGCAGATCTCTCCCTCGTGAACGAGGAGCTCTCCGACGAGGAGCGCCTGTTCGACGAGCTCATCGCGAACGAGCAGCGCATCGAGCCCCGGGACTGGATGCCCGACGCCTACCGCAAGACGCTGATCCGTCAGATCTCGCAGCACGCGCACTCCGAGATCATCGGCATGCAGCCGGAGGGCAACTGGATCACCCGCGCGCCGAGCCTCAAGCGCAAGGCGATCCTCATGGCGAAGGTGCAGGACGAGGCCGGCCACGGACTCTACCTCTACTCCGCCGCACAAACTCTCGGCATCACCCGCGACGAGATGATGGACCAGCTCATCAGCGGCAGAGCCAAGTACTCGTCGATCTTCAACTACCCCACCCCGACCTGGGCCGACATGGGCGCGATCGGCTGGCTCGTCGACGGCGCCGCGATCTGCAATCAGGTCCCGCTGTGCCGCGCCTCCTACGGTCCGTACGGCCGCGCGATGGTGCGCGTCTGCAAGGAGGAGTCCTTCCACCAGCGGCAGGGTTTCGAGATCCTGCTGACGCTCATGCAGGGCACCGAGGAGCAGCGACAGATGGCGCAGGATGCCGTGAACCGCTGGTACTGGCCCAGCCTGGCGATGTTCGGGCCGCCCGACGACCAGTCGCCCAACTCCGCGCAGTCGATGAAGTGGAAGATCAAGCGCTTCTCCAACGACGAGCTGCGCCAGCGCTTCGTGGGGATGCTCGTGCCGCAGGCCGAGATCCTCGGCATCACCCTGCCCGACCCCGATCTGCGCTGGAACGACGAGACCGGGCAGTACGACATCGGCGAGATCGACTGGGACGAGTTCTTCGAGGTGCTCCGGGGCAACGGCCCCTGCAACGCCGAGCGTCTCGAACGGCGCCGCACGGCGCACGCGGAGGGCGCATGGGTGCGCGAGGCCGCGGCCGAGTACGCGCGCAAGCAGCGTTTCGGCTCGCCTGCGGCTCGCTCGACGACCGGTCGGGGAGCGGCGTGATGGCGACCCCCGGCGCCGATGAGCGCGAGCCCTGGCCGCTCTGGGAGATCTTCGTGCGCGCGAACCGCGGACTCAGCCACGTGCACGTGGGCTCGCTGCATGCTCCGGATGCCGACATGGCGATCCGCAACGCCCGCGACCTCTACACGCGACGCGGTGAGGGCGTGTCGATCTGGGCGGTGCCCGCCGAGGCGATCACGACGAGCGACCCAGACGCGAAGGGCGCGTACTTCGAGAGCCCCGCCGGCAAGAACTACCGCCACGCCGTGTATTACACGGCGTCCGAGGGGGTGCCGCACCTGTGAGCGACGACATCCACGGCGACATCCACGGCGACGTCTCCGTCGACGAGCTCCGGCTGAGCGACGAGCTCGCCGGCACCGGGGCGATCGCGGCATCCGCCGACATCGCCGAGTACGCCCTGTGGCTCGGGGATGACGCGCTGATCCTCTCGCAGCAGCTGGGCGCCTGGATCTCGAACGCCCCCGAGCTGGAGGAGGATGTGGCCCTCGGCAACATCGCCCTCGACTTGCTCGGCCACGCCCGCTCACTGCTGCGCTACGCCGGATCCTTCGACGGCCGCAGCGAAGACGACCTGGCCTACTTCCGCGACGAGCCGGAGTTCCGCTGCGCCTGGATCGTCGAGCAGCCGAACGGCGATTTCGCACAGACCATCGCGAGGCAGTTCATCGTCGCGACCTACATGTTCGAGCTCTACTCCGCGCTGCGCGGAAGCACCGACGAGACCTTCGCCGCGATCGCCGAGAAGGCGCTCAAGGAAGTCGACTACCACCGCGACCACGCCGTGCAGTGGGTGCTGCGTCTGGCCGGTGGCACGGAGGAGTCGCGGACCAGGATCGTCCGCGCGTTCGGCGACGTCTGGCCCTACGTCGAGGAGCTGTTCCGCGACGAGCCCCTGATCGACCGCCTCGGAGACGCCGCGGTGCGTCCGTCGTCGCTGCGCGCCGGTGTCGACGGGGTCATCGACACCGTCTTCGCCGAGGCGGAGCTGTCGACGCCCGCCGTCGCCGCATCGTCTGCCGGCGGTCGGCACGGAGCCCACGCGACCCCGCTCGGCCACCTCCTCGCGGAGATGCAGGTGCTCGCCCGCCGGCACCCGGGGGCGACATGGTGACCGCGGGCGAGGCCCGGTCGCAGGCTCCCTCGCTCGACGACCGGGATCACGACGCGTGGCGGATCGCGGCATCCGTCGCCGACCCGGAGGTGCCGGTGCTCACCATCGAGGACCTCGGCGTGCTGCGTGCCGTCGAGGTCGACAGAGACGCCGTGCGCGTCGACATCACGCCCACCTACAGCGGCTGCCCCGCGATGGACGCGATCCGCGACGACGTGATCCTCGCTCTCACCGCCGCGGGGTACGCGGAGGTCGACGTGCGGCTCGTGCTCTCCCCCGCCTGGACCACGGACTGGATGTCGGATGCCGGCAAGCGGAAGCTGACGGAGTACGGCATCGCCCCGCCCTCCGGCCGCGCCGCCGTGTCGACCGGCCCCATCCGGCTCGCCCTCAGCGTCCGCTGCCCGCGATGCGGGTCGCTGGACACGCGTGAAGTCTCCCGCTTCGGCTCGACCTCCTGCAAGGCGCTGTTCGAGTGCCGTGCGTGCCTCGAGCCCTTCGACCATTTCAAGGTGCACTGATGTCGCTGTTCGCCTCCGCTCACACCGCCCCGGCATCCGCCCCCTCGCGCGGCGTCTCCGGCGAGCGCACGCGCGCTCGCTTTCACACGCTCACGGTGGAGGACGTGCGTCCCCTCACCGACGATGCGGTCGAGGTCACGTTCGCCGTGCCCGCCGAGCTCGCCGACGACTACGACCACCTGCCCGGCCAGTACGTGGCGCTCAGGACGACCCTCGACGGCGTCGAGGTGCGGCGCTCGTACTCGCTGTGCCGCGCGCCGGAGCACAGGGGCGCAGGGCAGCCCACGCGCCTCAGCGTCGCCGTCAAGCGCGACGAGGGCGGGCTGTTCTCGACCTGGGCGCAGACCGGGCTGCATCCGGGGTTCCGCATCGACGTGATGAGCCCGCAGGGGACCTTCACCTCGGGTCTCGACGACCTCGACCAGCGCCATGTCGTCGGCATCGCCGCTGGTTCCGGCATCACGCCGCTCATGGCGCTCGCGCACACCGTGCTCACGCGCTCGGAGACCTCGCGCTTCACGCTGCTCTACACGAACCGGTCGACGCTCGACGTGATGTTCCTGGAGGACCTGGCCGACCTCAAGGACCGCTACCCCACCCGGCTCACGCTGCACCACGTGCTCTCGCGCGAGCAGCGCACGGCGCCGGTGCTCTCCGGCCGCATCGACGAGGAGAAGCTGCGGACGATCCTGCGGGTGCTCATCGATCCGACCGATGTGGACGAGTGGTTCCTGTGCGGCCCGCTGTCTCTCGTCGACCTGTGCCGCGAGGTGCTCGCGGATGTCGGGGTGGCCCGCGAGCACATCCGCTTCGAGCTGTTCACGACGGGCGACGAGCCGCTGCGCACCGCGCGCCCGGTCGAGGTGCGCAAGGGCGAGAAGACGTTCCGCATCGAGGTCAACCTCGACGGCGTCTCTTCGACCGTCGAGAGCCCCGTCGACGCCCACGAGTCCGTGCTGAACGCCGCGCTCCGGGTGCGCCCCGACGCCCCGTTCGCGTGTGCGGGCGGCGTCTGCGGCACGTGCCGCGCGCGGGTCATCGAGGGCAGTGTGACCATGACCGAGAACTACGCCCTGGAGCCGGACGAGCTCGAACGCGGCTACGTCCTCACCTGCCAGTCCCACCCCACGAGCGACCGCGTCGTGGTCGACTACGACGTGTGAAGCGGAGCATCCGATGATCGACCTGAGCATCCACGACGACGTCGCCACCATCGTGCTGAACGCGCCGTCGCGCCTCAACGCGCTCGACGAACAGGCGCTGCACGGCCTGGGCATGGCCTACGACGAGGCGGAGGCCGCAGGTGTGCGCGCCCTCGTGCTCCGCGGCGAGGGCCGGGCGTTCTGCGCCGGCCGCGACATCTCCGGCGTGGATCCGAGGGATGACGACGTCATCGGCTACCTCGACGGCCTCGTGACCCCGCTGCTGCAGCGGATGTCGCGGTTCCCCGCGCCGACCTTCGCCACCGCCCACGGAGCATGCCTCGGTGTGGGACTCGGGCTCCTCATCGCCACCGATGTCGTGTACGTGGCGGAGTCCGCGAAGATCGGCTCGCCGTTCGCTGCCCTCGGCGCCACGCTCGACTCGGGCGGCCACGCGCTCTTCCTCGACCGTCTCGGCGCCCACAAGACGCTCGACCTCATCTACACCGGGCGTCTGATGAGCGGCACGGAGGCGGTGCAGTCCGGCCTCTTCTCCCGGGTGCTCCCCGACGACGAGGTGGCGCAGGCGACGACGGATGCCGCGACCGCCGCGGCCCGTGGAGCCACGGCCGCGTTCCTCGCGAGCAAGCGGCTCGTCGCACGGATCCGCGACGAGCGCCTCGCGCTGTGGGATGCGGTGGGCATCGAGAACGCCGCCCAGGCCGCGCTCTGCGACACCGACGACTACCGCGAGGGCTTCGCGGCGTTCCAGGAGAAGCGAAAGCCGGAGTTCCGCGGCCGCTGACACGACGGGAGGACCGCGGCACCTGTGGGGCCGCGCGACTCAGCGCACAAGCTGGCTCACAATCGTCGGATCCTTGATCTTGTCGTCGCTCGCCAGCATCACCACCTTGGAGACGACCTCGGCGGTGCGAGGGTCGTCGTCGACGAAGGGCAGGAAGACTCGTCCCCTGTGCTGCCCCCCGACCGGGATGATGAACAGGGTGTTCCCGGGGATGCGGTGCACGATCCCCGACCCCAGATGCACGGAGTACACGCCCAGTGCCCCCTTCACCCGGACGTGATGCCCGGAGACCTCGATGTTCTCGAGTCCGAGCAGGAGACAGGTCTCCTCGACGATCCGCCGCCTCGCCTCGATCGTCGACTCTGAACTCTGGGGATCGACGCCGCTCGAGTGGGCGACCGACACCACGAGGTCCAGATCCCGCATGGTCTCGGAGTACACGCGCGGCGGCACGTCGTCCAGCGGGATCGCGCGGTGGCTTCCCGCCGGACCGAACCGCACATCGCTCACCGTTGCGTCTTCGGCTCCCGCTGCTGTGTCCCACCCGTCGTCGACGTTGCAGAACACGTGGATCTTCTCGTTGTGGAAGGTGCGCTCATAGCCGATCCCGTAGTCCCGCAGCCACCCCCTGGCGGTGAACAGCCCGGAGGCGCGACGGGCGTCGATCTGGTGGCCTGCGTAGCGGCGAGACGAGACTCCGCCCTCGCCCTTCTCGTTCTCCGTCGGCACATAGAGTTCGCGGAACACCTGCTTGAACGGCTGCGGCCGGCCCCGCGTCATGACCTCATGCTGCAGGTCGGGCCAGTCTCCACTCGCCAGCAGATCGAGAGGGTGAGCGATCCGCAGTCCGCCGACCGGCTCGAACGCGGTGCCGTCGGCACGAACGAGCTCGTCCCCGGCTCCGCTGAGGAACCCGACGCGTCCCTCGCCGTCGACCAGCACGAGGTCGGCCAGCATCCTGCTGAGCTGCGGATGAGAGGTCAGGAGCGCGATCTCCCCTGCCTCGAACACGTCGCCGAGGACGCAGGCGGCCTCGAGCGAAGACCGCATACGCTGCGCCTGCTTCTTGAGTTCTGCGGCGCGGTTTCGGAGAGCCTCGATGCGCTCGACCTTCCGGCTCGCGGCCGGCACCGACGCGAGGGGCTTCCCGGCGCGGTCCACCGCGATCGTCGGCATCCCCTGCGCGTCGATCGACAGGCTCACCGTCAGGTCTCCGTCTGTGGCGGCGACGGGGCCGTGCAGGAGGTCTGTCGCCGTGCGCGCTTCCATGGCCCAGGTCAGCCGCAGCGGGTCACGATATCCCGCGGAGCGGGCGAGGTTCTCGAGCGCGGTGTGCACAGCTGCGGTCTCGGTGGCGCGACGCTGCGCGCCGTTGGTCTTGCCGGTGCTCACGAACGCGCGCAGCACCTCGTACCGCTGCAGCAGCACCTCGGGCTCGTCGGCGAGCGGTAGCAGCCCATACGCGCGCACGGCATCCTGGTGGCGTTTCTCGTGCATCCGAGCGAGCAGCTCCTCCTCGCCGACGCGGCCTCGGAGGACGTTTGCGAACAGCTCCGCCTGTTTGTGCTCGCCGGCCACCGAGGCGTACTTCGCGGCCTTGAGCACACGGTCGAGGTGATCGTCGCCGAGCTCGGCGTGGAACCGGCGGAACCACTCGGCGTCCGCGCAGCCGCGCTCCCGATCGTCCGACGGCACCGCGGTCCGCCTCGCGATCTCCCGCCCCCGATACGCGCGGATATCTCGGTTGATCTCATGGGTGTCGACCGGAGTGTGCGCGTGGAGCCACCAGACAGCCGAAGCGAACCCCGGCCAGCCCAGGTGCTCCTCGAAGACCTCGGCCCACTGCGGCGAGTACACGGCAGTCTCGATCACCCTGCTCTCGGGGATCTTTGCGGTGGCGAACGCCTTCGCCACGGATTCCGCCGTCTCGTCACTCGCCGGGTGGTGCACGCGGATCAGGTGGGCGAAGACCTCCTCCCTGTCCTCCGCGTACAGGTGTCGCCGCGGAATCGGACGGCGCCCCAGGGCTTTCACCGTCGCGACGAGCGTCTCCGCTCCAGTGACCCTCTGCAACGACATCGCCATCCGGGAGTACTTCGTCATCTGGTCGCCGCGCGGGAGCTCTAGTTCGACGACGGCACGCTGCACGTCATCGACCACGCTCTGCGTGGCGGCGGCGGCCCCGGTGATGCCGCTGAGCCTGGCGAGCGGATTGGTCTCGAGACCACGCAGCTCGCTCTGCCGCAGGGGCCGCACGAACGCCCAGTCGACCAGATCGGCACGGGTCGCGATGCCACGCTCGAACGCGGTGCGCACCACCTCGAGCGGCGGCCGGAACCGGAACGGCTGATCGACCGACACGTCGACCTCGTTGCGATACCAAGGGTCGCTCCACTCGACTTTCGGACCGTCCCATTGGTCGACGGCTCCCTCTGGTTCGTCGACGAAGCGGAGGATGCCCCAGAGTCGGCGGAGCCGTTGGTCGTCGAGGGACGTCGGGTCCAGGTAGCCGGACACGCGGCCGAACATGCCACCCTCGCGGGGGTCGCTGCCGATGCGTCTCCGGTCTTCGCCGAAGCGGACGTTCCTGGGCCCGAGGAACCGGCCGGTCGGCAGTTCTGCGGCCAGGAGCGCCAGCAGATCGATCATCGGGTCCGCCCACGTCGCACGCCGCTCCCTGCGGGCGAGGTGGTCGATCAGAGCGACCCGCAACGATCCCTGTGCATCGCCGCGGTCGCGTCCGATGTCGCCGAGGATCCGCAGGCCCATCGCGTCCTGATCCGCGTTCAGGATGGAGAGCAGAGCCAGCTCCACACCGCCGTCGATCAGGTCGCCGCGCACCCGCTCCCACCAGGGATCGACCAGTTCGGCGAGAGGCATGGTCCCGTCATCGCCCGTGCGGAGCTCGTGCCCCTGCACGTTGGCGAGCAGCTGGACGCCGTGATTCGACTGCACCTCGACGTCGGAGTGCTCGTCCATCCATGCCTCGAAAGACAGCCAGATTCGGCGCGCTCCGGGGTGGTAGCCGTCCCATCGCGACCTCGATGGCGCCTGAGGACGCACGGCCGGCGTGCGCTCCTCGACTCCGAATCGGAGCGCGGCCGGACGATCGGAGAACGCGCCAGCGCTGTCCTGAGGCGCCACGGAGTCGGTCTTCCTCCCGAGTCCTGCCATCTGCGCGAGATCCTCCGCGGCCCGCCGCTGATCCGGCGTACCGGCGCGAAGCCGCTCCACCGACGCGATGACGCCCTCCTGCCCCTGCAGCTGCAGGAGCCGCAGCGCGCACTTTCGGATGTCGTCGGCCTTGCGGGTGAGCGCGCGCTCCAGCTCCCTCGCCTCGTCGTCCGTGATCGACTCGACGGCGAAGCCCCGATGCGCGACGCTCCTCACCTGGGACGACGGGTCGAGAAGGAGCCTGAAGAGGTCGGCCCGATGGCCTTCGAGGTTCTTCGCGTACCTCGCCGCCGCTCCTCGACGCACGTCAGGCGACGCGGTCGCGATGTCGATCTCGTCGGTGTCGGAGTACACCGCGACGACGTCGATGATGTCGGTCTTCTTCAGCGTCACCATGCGCGGCGCCATGATCCCGATGTCGACCGCGAGCGGGGAGGTCAGCCGGCCGCTGCGCTCACGCAGTCCACGGGCCGCGGCGGCCGTCAACGTGCACTCCCGGTGCGCTGCGGCGTGGTGCGCGGGCCAGGCGGCGAGCGCCACCGCGAACACCGCCGGGTCGTCGTCTTCGAGGCCGCGGGCCAGCGCGTCGACGATCGACGGGTGCCCGAGCCTGACCAGCATCCGCGACGCAGCGAGCCGCAGCCCCGCATCGTCGTCGTCCATGAGTTCCGCCGCCGCACCGATCGCCACGCCGATGTCGCGCACCGCGAGGGTCCACAGACCGAGATAGGCCTCGATGCGACTCCCCGCGCGGAGGTCGTCGGACGTCGGCGGAGTGCGCAGGAATCGGACGATCGTCGCGACGGCCGCGTCTGCGCGCACCGCATCGCGCACGGTCAGCTCCTCGTCGACCCACCGCGACAGCGCGCGGATCGAGCTCGAGAAGCGGATGAGCCCCTCGTCGGCCACGGTGCCGAGCACACGTTCGATCGCTCCGGGGTGCGCGACGTCGAGCGCGTCGAGGATCGTCTGCCGAAGGCCCTCCGCACGTCCGGCGTCGAGCAGCTGGCCGACCACGAGGTCCCAGGCGCCGGCGTCGTCTGCCGCGAGCAGGGCGACGTAGGCATGAGCCGATGGACCGGCGACCGCATGCGATCCCGAGATGCCCTCGACGAGGATGCGGCGGACTGCGGCGTTGCCCGCGTCGACAGCGGATGCGACGAAGTCTCCGAGTCGCGGATGCTCGGGGAGGTGCAGCAGCCAGGTCGCGTGCCACTCGATCGGCTGCGGATAGTGGGTGACATGACGGATCAGCGAGACGAGTCTCTCCCACCTCGATGGCAGGGTGAACCGGAGGTCCGTGGAACGATACGGTGCGCTACTCCAGGACCCCTGCACGTAGGGCCGTGATCGCGACCACACCCACCAGGACGAGAGCTCGGCGCCGACCGACGGACACAGCGCCTTGAGCGCCTTCGTGCGCGCACGGTCGTCGAGCGCGTCGACCTCGTCTGCGAGGACCCGCGCCGTGGCCCGCACCGCCTCTGCTGCTTCGGGGTCGTGGGCCCCGCTGCTGACGTTCAGGTGGTCGGCGATGCGGCGGGCGAGACGCGGAGCGCCCCATCCGTGCACGTCGACCGGGCGCGGCACGCCCTCCTTGTCGCACGAGCAGAACCTGCTCAGTTCCTCGGTCGCCTGCTCGGCAGTCAGCACGGTGCTCCTATCCGGTGAGCGCGACGAGCCGCACGAGCCGGAGGCGCGAGTGCGGCTCGACCACGATGATGTCGTCGAGTGCGTGGATCCGGACGTCGTCGAGGAAGACGAAGTACAGCTCGTCGTCGAAGGCCTCCACGGCACGGGCATAGGCCCCGTCGATGACGGGGGACGCCGGGAGCGCACGCGGCTCGTGGCCGTAGCGTCCTGTCTCCACACCCTTGACGAGGTCTGCGGGAGTGAGGATCTGCAGGGTCGCTGAGCGCTCCCGATGGGCGACGTAGAGACCCACCTCGTGCTCGACGAGGAAGCGCAACAGCGATCTCAGGGAGTGCTCGCCGCTGATTCCAAGGAGCGTGACGGGCTCGCCGAACGCTCCTCGGCCCGGCGCGGTGCTCTCGACGATCATGGAGCCAGTCTGGCATGGGGCTCCGACAGCGGATGCGCAGGTCGATCCCGCTGGTCGGATGTCGGAGGCCGGTGCCAGACTGCAGTGATGAAGCTCGCGGACGTCGTCGACAAGACCCGGACGATCTCAGCCACGCGGTCGCGGCTCGCGAAGATCGACACGCTCGCCGCGCTTCTCGCCGAGACAGAAGCGGAGGAGCTCCCGGTTCTCGTCGGCCTGCTGCTCGCCGCACCGCGACAGGGACGACTGGGGGTCGGCTGGCGAGGGATCGTCACGCTCGAGGTCACGCACGCGGCGGCATCCACGCTCACCATCTTGGAGGTCGACGGTGCGCTCGATGCGCTCGCGAGCGCCTCCGGCCCCGGATCCGCAACCGCGCGCAACGAGCTTCTCACGGCTCTCGCCGCCCGGGCCACGCCCGACGAGTGGGACTTCCTCGCCCGCTCCATGCTCGGCGAGCTGCGCACCGGCGCACTCGCGGGCGTCCTGCTCGACGCGATCGCTCGGGCATCCGACCGCCCTCCCGCCGCCGTCCGCCGCGCGGCGATGCTGTCGGGCGACCTCGGCGTCACCGCGGTGATCGCCCTCACCGGCACCCCCGACGAGCTCGACGACGTCGGTCTCGTCGTGGGCCGCCCCGTGCTGCCGATGCTGGCCTCGACCGCCGCGACGCCGACGGCGGCGCTGGAGCTGACGGGAGAGTCGTCGGTCGAGTACAAGCTCGACGGCGCGCGCATCCAAGTGCATCGGCACGGAGACGAGGTCGGCGTGTTCACGCGCAGTCTCGCCGACATCACTCACCGCGTGCCCGAGATCGTGGAGATCGTGCGCGGCCTCCCGGCGCACGACCTCATCCTCGACGGCGAGACCCTGGCGCTCGATGAAGACGGAGGCCCGCGCCCGTTCCAGGAGACCATGTCGCGGTTCGGCGCCGAGGCCTCGCGCGATCTCGCGCTGCGACCCTGGTTCTTCGACCTGCTCCACGTCGACGGACGCGACCTCATCGACGAGCCGCTCTCGGTGCGACTGGCCGAACTCGATCGGGTCGCCGAACGCTGGCGGATGCCCGGCATCGTCACGGGCGACGCCGACGCCGCAGAGCGGCTCTCCCGCGATGCTCTCGCCGCCGGCCACGAGGGCGTCGTGGTCAAGAGCATCGACTCGCCCTACGCCGCCGGCCGGCGCGGGAAGTCCTGGGTCAAGGTCAAGCCGGTGCTCACGTACGACCTCGTGGTGCTCGCCGCCGAATGGGGGTCGGGGCGCCGCCGCGGCTGGCTGTCGAACCTGCACCTCGGCGCACGCGATCCCGACGGGGAGTTCGGCGAGCCAGGGGGCTTCGTGATGGTCGGCAAGACCTTCAAAGGACTCACCGACGAACTGCTCCGCTGGCAGACGGAGACCTTCCCGCAGCACGAGGAGAGGCGCACGGCATCCGCTGTCTTCCTGCGCCCCGAACTGGTCGTCGAGATCGCGATCGACGGCGTGCAGCGCTCACCGCGGTATCCGGGCGGCCTCGCCCTGCGCTTCGCGCGCGTCAAGGGCTACCGACCTGATAAGACCCCCGAGGGCGCCGACACGATCCAGACCCTGCGCGCTCTGCTGCGCGGGTGAGTCCCGCGCAGTCTGAGCGCGACGTCCCACGTCAGGCGGAGGGAGCGAGCCCCAGGTCCTCTTCGCGCACCGTGCCCTGGAACGACCACGGGAAGTTGATCCAGAGATCGGTGTCCTTCCAGGCGTAGTCGGGCTGGATGATCGTCGACGGCTTCGTGTAGATGGTGACGGAGCGCACGTCGGCGCCCTTCTCCTTCAGCAGCTCGACGGCGAGCGCGAGGGTGCGTCCGGAGTCGGCGACATCGTCGACGAGGAGCACGCGACGTCCGTCGAGGTAGGCCATGTCGAGCTCTGGGGGCAGCACCTCCGGAGCGTCGAGCACCGTGCCGATACCCGTGTAGAACTCGACGTTGATCGCGCCGCAGTTCTTCGCGCCGAGCCCGTACGCGATCGCGCCGGCCGGGAGCAGCCCGCCCCGAGCGATCGCCACGACGACCTCCGGCTCGAAGCCGCTGTCGAGGATCTTGCGCGCGAGGTCGCGCGTCGCGGATCCGAAGCCGTCCCAGGTGAGCGTCTCGCGCTCGTTCGATGCATCAGTCACCGGTACATTCTCGCTCATGCACGGGCGTCACGCCGCCGGGTCGGAGGATGCGCTACAAACGAAGGACCATGTGCCGCCTCTTCGCCTTCGTCTCCCCCACCCCGTCGTCGGTGCGCCGCGAGCTCGGCGACACCGGTATGGAGCGCCTGATCTCCCTCGCCCGCCTGCACGGAGACGGCTGGGGCTGGGCCGGGGTCGAGCGCCGGGGCGAGGCGCCCGGGGTGCGCAAGTCCGCTCTCTCGGCGGTCTCCGACCCCGATTTCGAGGATGCGGCGACCACGATGGCCCGCGCTGCGATGGTGCACCTGCGGTGGGCGACAGCGGGCATCGAGATCGCCGACCGCAACGCTCACCCTTTCCTCCGCGGCGCCGTGGCCTTCGAGCACAACGGCTCGCTGAAGCCGATCGAGAGCGCCCGCGCCCTGCTCTCCCCCGAGAGCCTCGCCGAGATGACCGGGGAGACCGACAGCGAGATGTACTTCGCCCTCATCCGCGAACGGCTCGCGCTCGGCATCCCGCTCTCCGCGGCGACGGCCGATGCGGCCCGCATGCTGCGCGAGGTCTTCCCTCTCGCGAGTCTCAATGCGATCATGCTCGACCGGGAGCAGATGGTCGTAGTGCGCGCGAGCGCACGCAGCGTGCTCTCCGACGACGACCTCGACGAGATCGCGCAGCATCCGCTGCTGCCCGAGGAGCACAACGAGGACTACTTCGCTCTGCGTTGGACGCGCACGGACGACGGCACCCTGCTGATCGGCTCCACGGGGGTCTCCGGGTACGACTGGGAGGCTCTGCCGCCCGAGTCGGTCACGACGATCCGCCTCGACGACCTCACCGCATCGACGGTGCTCCTGCACCGCGCCGAGTCGGACGTCACTCGAGCCGGGTGATCTCGACGGAGACGAAGAGCTCCGAGGCGCTCGGCCCCGCGTAGACCCCGCGCAGCGGAGCCACGTCGCCGTAGTCGCGACCGTGCCCCACGTACACGTGAGACTCCCCGATCTCGACGAGGTTGGTCGGGTCGTATCCGCGCCACCGTCCCGAGTACCACTCCACCCAGGCGTGCGACTCGCCGATCACCGGCTGCCCGATCCCCGCTGAGGGGTCGGGGTGCAGGTACCCGGACACGTACCGCGCGGGGATGCCGGCCGCTCGCAGCACCCCGAGTGCGACGTGGGCGATGTCCTGGCACACCCCCGAACGCGTCGGCCAGGCGTCGCGCGCCGTGGAGGTCACCCCGGTCACCCCTCGCCGGTACTCCATCGCCTCCCCGACCGTCCGGCAGATCTCGAAGGCCGTCTCGTCGACGTCGCCGCCCTCCGCCTCGATGCGCAGGGCCAGGTCGCGCATCTCGTCATCGGGTTCGGTCGCCGGCGTCTGCGCCACGCACTCGGCGAGCGCGAGCGACAGCGGGATGCGGGCGGACAGCTCGTCCCAGTCGATCGAGGCCGCCGCAGCCGGAGCGGGCCGCACGTCGACGACGCTCGTCGCGGTGACCGACAGCAGCTGGTGAGGCGTGAGCACCTCGAACGTGGAGACCCTCGTGTCCCAGTAGTCCGCGTAGGAGTGCTGGGTGGCGGTCGGCGTGATCTCCAGGTTCGCCTGCAGCACGAACTGCCCGTCGCGCGAATGCGGGAGCATCCGCGCCTCGTTGTACGACGCGGTGGCCGGCTTCTCGTAACGGAACCCGGTCCTGTGCACGATCCGCAGCCGGCTCACAGCGCTTCTCCGATCCACACCGGCATCGCGATCGACGGGAAGTAGCGCTCCCTGATCGCGTCGCTCGCCATCGACATCCCCACCTGCACCTCTTCCATGCTCTCCGACAGGCGATGCACGATGTCGCCGATCGGCCGGTACTCCAGCTCCGACCGCATCCGTCCGAGCACGCGGTGCGCGCGGTCGGGTGCTCCGAACGCGCCGGCCGGGTCGATGCCGCGCAGACAGTCCTCGGCCTGCAGGATGCTCGACAGCACCGAACGGGGGAACAGCCGATCCACCAGCAGGAACTCGAGGGCGGACGCCGCGGTCGGCATCGCCCTGTGACTCCGGAGGTGCGCCTCGTACGCCCCGCAGCTGCGCAGCAGGGTCGTCCAGCTGGGTCCGGCGGCGTCCGTGAGCGACCGGGTGGCGAGGAGCCGTGCGGTCATGTCGGCGCGTTCGATCGACCGTCCGAGCACGAAGAAGTGCCAGGCCTCGTCGCGGCTGGTCGAGGAGTCCACCACCCCGAACGCGAGGGCGGAGCGGTCGCGCACCCAGCGGAAGAACGGGTGGGTCTTGTCGGAGGCGATGCGACGCGGCATCCGCGCGTTGGACTCGTTGAGCGTCTCCCACAGGTCGGTGGAGATGATCTCCCTGGCGCGCCGCGCGTTCTCCCGAGCGGAGGCGATCGAGTGCGCGATGGATGCGGTGTGCTCCCTGTCGAGGGCGAGCAGGCGCACGACGTCGTCGCGGCTCAGCACGACGTCCGGCTCGGCGCTGGTGCCCATGACCGACAGGAGCGCACGGCACGCCGTGTCCTCCTCGACCCAGGGGTCCTCCAGCAGCAGCTGCAGGTGCACGTCCAGGATGCGCGCGGTGCCGTCGGCGCGCTCGACGTAGCGGCCGATCCAGAACAGCGCCTCGGCGATGCGGCTCAGCACGACGCACCTCCCTGCTGTTGCTGCTGCTGTTGCTGCTGCTGGTGGTGCCGCGCCTCGACGTCCTCGTCCTGCGGGGACGAGAGGAACGGAGGGTGCGGGTCCTCTCGGGGAGGCGCGACCACGGCGATCGCTCCGGTGGCGAGCGAGACCTCGTCGGATGCCGGGTCGGGTGCCCCGGCGAGAGTCGTCGGCCCGGTGAACAGCGAGGGGTCGAGCACCCACGTGTCCTTCGAGCCGCCGCCCTGACTGGAGTTCACCACGAGCTGCCCCTCCGGCAGGGCGACCCTCGTCAGTCCGCCGGGGAGCACCCACACGTCGTCGCCGTCGTTCACCGCGAAGGGGCGCAGATCGACGTGCCGCGGACGGAACCCGTCTTCGACGAGCGTCGGGATCGTGGAGAGCTGCACCACCGGCTGGGCGATCCACCCGCGGGGGTCCGCGAGGAGGGTGCGGCGCAGCTCCTCCAGCGTGGCGCGGGAGGCATCAGGCCCGACGACGAGCCCCTTGCCCCCTGACCCGTCGACCGGCTTCACCACGAGCTCGTCGAGCCGATCCAGCACCTCCTCCAGGGCGGCGGGCTCCTCCAGCCGCCAGGTGTCGACGTTGGGGATGATGGGGTCCTCACCCAGGTAGTACCGGATCAGGGCCGGGACGTACGTGTAGACGAGCTTGTCGTCGGCGACGCCGTTGCCCACCGCGTTCGCGATGGTGACGGTGCCGAGCCGCGACGCCAGCATGAGCCCCGGGGCGCCGAGCACCGAATCGGGGCGGAAGTGCTGCGGATCGAGGTACTCGTCATCCACACGCCGGTAGATGACGTCGACACGCGTGGGGCCTGCGGTCGTGTGCATCCAGACCCGTCCGCCAGAGCAGAAGAGGTCACGCCCCTCGACGAGCTCGACGCCCATCATCCGCGCGAGAAGGGTGTGCTCGTAGTAGGCCGAGTTGTGCACTCCCGGGGTCAGCACCACGACGTTCGGGTGATCGACGCCCTCGGGCGCGGCCGCACGCAGCGCCTGCAGCAGGCGCCCCGGGTAGTCGACGACGGGCCGCACGCGGAGGCTGGTGAACAGCTCGGGCAGGGTCTGCGCCATGACCCGCCGGTTCGCGAGGACGTAGCTGACGCCGCTCGGCACGCGGACGTTGTCCTCGAGCACCCTCCACGCCCCGGCCTCATCGCGGATGACGTCGATCCCGGCGACGTGGATGCGCACGCCGTTCGCCCCGACGATGCCCGCCGCCTGACGGTGAAAGTGCGAGGAGGAGCTGACGAGGGATGCCGGGATGACCCCGTCCTGCACGGCGAGCTGCGGGCCGTAGACGTCGGCGAGGAACGCCTCCAGCGCCCTGACCCGCTGCTTCACACCGGATTCGACGTAGAGCCAGTCGTCCGCCGCGACCACGCGCGGCACCACGTCGAGCGGGAACGGGCGCTCCTCCCCCGCGAAGTCGAAGGTCACGCCCTGCGCGAGGTAGCTGCTGGCGAGCGCATCCGTGCGCGCCCGCAACTCGCTGTCATCCATACCGGCCAGAGCCGGGTACAGATCCCGATAGGGGCCGCGCACCTCTCCGTCCGGCGCAGCCGAGAACATCTCGTCCCAGGGTCCAGGCCCGGTCCGCACCGCGCTCCGTCGTGAGGTGTATCCGTTGAACAGCGACTCCATGACCGCATGCTTCCGCGTCGCGGTTTCCGCGATGTTACGGTCGCGAGACGGCGCCGAGTCGGGCCCTCTCGCGCTAGAATCGACGGGTCCGGCTCTGACGAGGCCGGTGCCTGAAAAAGAGGCACGAAGCACCCCGCATCGCAGCGGGGGCGAGACACATACGGAACAGCATCCTCCGTCCCTGTCTCGAAAGGCTTTCGCATGCCCACCGTCTCCGCGCACGTCGCCCTCACCCTCGCCCAGCACATCGACGCCGTCTTCGGCGTGATGGGCAACGGCAACGCCTACTTCCTCGACGCCATCGAGACCCAGACGGATGCCGTCTTCACAGCCGTCCGCCACGAGCAAGGCGCCGTCGTGGCCGCCGACGCGCACTTCCGCGCCTCGGGGCGCATCGCCGCCGGCACCTCGACGTACGGCGCCGGCTTCACCAACACGCTGACCGCTCTGGCTGAGGCCGTGCAGGCGCACGTGCCGCTCGTGCTCGTCGTCGGCGACGAGCCCACCTCCGGCCCTCGTCCGTGGGACGTCGACCAGATCGCGCTCGCCTCTGCCGTTGGCGCCCGCACCTATACGGTCGGACGGGCGGATGCCGCCGCCACCACCGTCATCGCGATCGAGCACGCCCTGACCTACCGCGTGCCCGTGGTGCTCGCGATCCCCTACGACGTCGCCGCCCTCGAGGCCGGCGATGTGCCGCCGGCACCGTCTCCGCGCATCCCCGCGCCGCTCGCTCCGCGCGGGGAGTTCGCCGAGGGGATGCTCGATGAGATCGCGCACGCCCTGCGCGGCGCCGAGCGCCCGTTCCTGCTCGCGGGGCGCGGCGCCTGGCTGGCCGGCGCCGGTTCAGCGCTCGGCGAGCTCGCCGCCCTCACCGGAGCGCTGACCGCCTCGTCGGCGCTCGGCCGCGGCGTCTTCCCCGAGACGCAGTACGACCTGGGCGTGACCGGCGGCTTCGGCGCCGACGGAGCCATGGAGCTCGTCCGCACCGCCGACGTCGCCGTGGTCTTCGGCGCGTCGCTGAACCAGTTCACGATGCGCTTCGGCGAGCTGTTCGCGCCCGGAACCCGCGTCTTCCAGATCGACACCGCCCCCGCGGCCACCCACCCGCACGTCGGCGGCTTCGTGCGGGCCGACGCCCGCGTCGCGGCGGAGGAGCTCGTGACGCGCGTGGCCGCGGCATCCGCCACGTCTGCCGAGCACAGCGTCGGAGAAGAGGCCGCCGGGCCTGCCGGGCCTGCCGGGCCTGCCGGGCCTGCCGGGCACAGCGTCGGAGAAGAGGACGCCGTGCCTGCCGAGCACAGCGTCGGAGCAGAGGCAGGACAGGCCTGGCGAGCCCTCGATGCGCGCGGCGTGTCAGTGCCGGCATCCGAAGCCATGCCCGGTGTTGCATCCGAAGCCGCGCCCAGCGCCGCATCCGAAGCCGTGCCTGGTGTCGTGCCCGCCCGTCCCTGGCGGGAGACGGTCGACGTGGCCGGCTCGCGCGCATACGAGACCGGCGACGACCTCGCCCCGGACGGACGGCTCGACCCCCGCTCGGCGGCACGACGCATCGCCGAGCTGCTGCCGGAGGACCGCGTGGTCGTGTCCGACGGCGGCCACTTCATCGGATGGGCGAACATGTACTGGCCTGTCGCTGCTCCCGACCGCATGATGATGGTCGGCACCGCCTTCCAGTCGATCGGTCAGGGCTGGCCGAGCGTCGTCGGCGCCGCGCTCGCGCGCCGGGAATCGACCGTCGTGCTCACGAGCGGTGACGGCGGTGGCCTCATGGCGATCGCCGACCTCGAGTCCGCTGTGCGCGCGGCGGCCGGACGGGGCATCGCCGTGATCTGGAACGATGCCGCCTACGGCGCCGAGGTGAACCTCTACGGGCTGAAGGGCCTCGCCGAGGGGCCGATGCGCATCCCGGAGGTCGACTTCGCGGCGTTCGGCGCGGCCGTCGGCGCCGAGGGCGTCGTGGTGCGCACCCTCGCCGACCTCGACCGTCTCGGCGAGTGGGCGCGGGAGGATGCGGCCAGCCGCCGCTTCCTGCTCCTCGACCTGCGGATCTCGGGCGACGTCATCGCGCCGTACCAGCAGGAGATCATCCGCGTGAACTCCTGAGGTCGCCGACTCAGGTCGCGTTCCGCATGGTGATCATCCGTGAACTCCCGAGGTCGCCGACGCAGGTCGCGGTCCGCATGGTGAGATGAAGCATGCGCTACGTGTTCCGCCCCAGCGTCCTGAGCACGCTCATCACCACGATGAAGGCGATCGAGGTCCGCACGGAGACCGGCGCCCTCGTCGGGACGATCAGCCGAGGCACGATCAACGGAGCCGAGACGGCAGGGACGTTCTGTTTCGAGCCGGAGGGCGCGACGCCGACGACAGTGGGGATCGGCAGCTTCAGCCGGTCCTGGCTCAAGCGGCTCGTACGTCCTGACTACCTGGTGCGCCGAGACGATCGCGAGGACCGGCTGAGCGACCGGCTCGGCGAGAACCTGCTCTACTTCGCGGTGGACGGAAGGATCGACGGCCGCGACTACCTCGCCCGACAGGACTGGGACGACTCGGTCGAGGTCAAGGTCGATGGCGCCCTCGCCGCACGCTGGAACATCGACGACCTGAGCGGAACGGTCACGATCGACGCAGATCCGGAGGGCATGATCGCGGACCCGGCCTCCACGCTCTTCGCCGTGACCGTGCTCCTGCCCTTCATGCAGATGATCCACTCCGATGAGTCCGAGCTGCTCGAGTCAATTCTCGACTGAGATCGACGCGCGGTTGAGTCGGTCCTCGGTTGAGTCGGTCCTCGACTGAGCTCCATCCTCGACTGAGCTCCATCCTCGACTGAGGTCGGCCTTCGACTGAGGTCGGCCTTCGACTGAGGTCGGCCTTCGACTGAGGTCGAGCCTCGGCTTCGATCCATCATCGACCGAATCGGCCCTCGACTGAGGTCGAGCCTCGGCTGAGTCGGTCGGATGACCTCTGCGGTCCGAAACTGCTCACTAGACCGCAGAGGTCAACCGGTTCGAGCGCCCCTTCAACAGGGGACGAACCGCATCGGGCCGACGCGGCTGCTCTCAGGCCTGCTGGTTCGCCGCCGCGTAGTCGGGCAGCTCCTGCAGGGTCCACGTGTTGCCGTCGGGGTCGTCGAACCAGACGAAGCGACCCCAGCCGAGGTCTTCGACGCCGCGCGTCGTGACGCCGACGGCTTCGAGCTGCGCCTTCGCCTCGTCGGCGTTCGGGACGACCACCTGGATCGTCTTCTGCTGCCCCGGCTCGAGCGGGATGTCGAGACCGGTGCCGAAGGCGATCGAGCAGGCCGACCCCGGAGGGGTCATCTGCACGAACCGAAGCCCCTCGTAGGGCACCTGATCGTGGTCGGGATTGAAGCCGATCTTCGTGTAGAAGTCCTTCGCGCGGTCGACATCGGTCACCGGCACGAAGATGAGCTCGATCTTCCAGGTCATCGCACACACCCTCCATCGCGGGCATCTCCCGCTGCGACCAAGGTACGCGGAGCCTCCGACATAGCGACACCCCCTTCCGCGCGCCTCCACTGACCGTACATCCGACGCCGCATCGCCCCTCCGGCGCCTTCTCAGCCCTCGACAGCTCACCCTCTCAGGCTGCGGCGCAAGACCCTCTGACCGCATCCCCTCAGCCCCTCAGTCCCTCAGCGCCCCGGTCGCAGGCCGCGCCCGCCCCGAGATCCTGACGCCGCCCCCAGATCCGGACACACCAGCCGACTGCATCCGTAACTCGGTCGATCCTCCGGACTTCAGCCACCCGCGCCACACCGCTGCAACACAGCTTCTCCGCCATGCCCCGCTCACCCCCTCAGACCTCAAGCCGCGCCCGCCCCGAGATCCGCACGCCGCCCCCAAATCCGGACACACCAGCCGACAGCATCCGGATCTCGGCCGATCGTCCGGACTTCAGCCGCCAAGGCGAACGACCCACCGGACGTCGACCGATCGGGCAACCCCCTCAGCCCCGGCCGGCTCCCTGCCCCGAGAACCGGACGACGCCCCGAGATCCGCACAACTGACCTGCATCCATCCGGGTCTCGGTCGATCTTCCGGATCTCAGCCGTCCGACGCGGGCCGGACCCGCCCCTGACCCACCCGACGCGGGCTCAGAGCCATCCCTTGTCGAGAGCGATCCGCACGGCCTGCGCCCTGTTCGCAGCCCCGGTCTTGCCGATCGCCGCGGAGAGGTGGTTGCGCACGGTCCCCGCCGAGAGGAAGACCTCCGCGGCGATCGCGGCGGCCGATCTGCCGTCTGCGGCGAGACGCAGCACCTGCCGCTCCCGCTCACTGAGCGGGTTCGCTCCGTCGAACAGGCTCTCCTCGGCGAGGGCCGGGTCCAGCACGCGCATGCCTGCGTGCACGCGGCGCACAGCATCCGCCAGCTTCTCCGCCGGGCTGTCCTTGACGATGAAGCCGCTGGCACCCGCGTCCAGAGCCGAGCGCAGGTACCCTGGCCTGGCGAAGGTCGTGACGATGAGCACGCGGGTGCCGGGATGGGCCGCGCGCAGCAGTCGGGTGGTCTCGATGCCGTCCATGCCCGGCATCTGGATGTCCATGAGGCACACGTCCGGCGCGGTCTCGGCCGCCAGGCGCACCGCCGTCGCTCCGTCGGCCGCGAGCCCGACGACCTCCAGATCGGGCTCCAGGTCGAGCAGGGCCCCGAGCGCTCCCCGCACGAGCGCCTGATCGTCGGCGATCAGCAGTCGGATGCCGTCGGTCACCAGGTCACCTCCACGCTCGTGCCGCCGGACTCCCCCGCGCCGAAGGCGAACGAGGCCCCGGCCGCTGCCGCCCGCTCCCGCATGCCGCGGACGCCGTTGCCCTCGCGCGAACCGGGCCCGGCGCCGTCGTCGACGATCCTGAGCCGCCCTGGCGCGATCTGCACGTCGACCCGCGTGGCGCCGGCGTGCCGCAGCGTGTTCGTCGTCGCCTCCCGGAGTATCCACGCAGCGGTCAGCGCCTGCGCGGCGGAGAGCGCCCCCGGCGTCCCGTCGACGGCGAGCACGACGTCGGCCGACCGCAGCGCGTCGCGGCTGGATGCCAGCTGCTCGGTCAGCGTCGTCGCGCGCGCTCCGGAGACCGTGGCACGCACCCCGGCGATCGCCTCCGCGGTGAGCGCCTCGATGTCGGCGAGCTCGGCCTTCGCCCGCTCGGGGTCGGTGTCGATCAGACGCCTGACCAGCTGGGCCTTCAGCCCGACGACGGTGAGCGAGTGCCCGATCAGGTCGTGCACGTCGCGGGCGACCGCCTCCCGCCCCTCGCTCGTGGCGAGCTCGAGCCCCAGCCTCTCCGCCTCGTTCGAGCGCAGGATCAGCCAGGTGGACACGGTGTTCACGACCCCCAGCAGCACGATGATCGCGAGCACCGTGAGGAAGTCCAGCCCGCCGGGCAGGAGGAACACGCACAGGGCGGTGATCGTGACGGACGCCGCGAACGTGATCCAGTGCCAGACGCGGGTGAGCCCGTACGAGGCGAAGGACATGATGAACGGGAGGAAGCTGAGCGCCGATCCGCCCTCCGCGGGGATCGACACCAGGGCGCAGACGATCAGGAGCCCGAAGGTGACCCACTGCCGCGGAGCGACCGGGCGCCCCAGGCCGCCCCCGCCGCGCATGCCGTACATGAAGCCGACGACGTACAGCACGATGAAGGCGACCAGGGCGGCCCAGCCGACCACCACCCAGGCGATCGGCGCCTCGGAGCGGAGCAGCGACAGGACGGGGTAGATCAGGAAGATGAGCCAGACGACGGCCATCAGCCAGCCGAATCGTGCCCAGGGATCCGCCGGATGCGCGGACCCCGCCCCCGAGCCGGATGCCGCCCATGCCGCGGGCGGAGCACCTGCTGCGGCGAGCGCCGCCGCGTCGTCTCGCTGATCGGTCATGGAACCAACCTACTGACGTGCGCGGGAGCGCTTGGCGCCCGCCATCACCAGCGCCGCGAAGAGCACGACCCACACCGCGACGTTGAGGAGCAGCATCCAGAGCTCGTCGGTCTGCCCCGTGGTGAGCCGTCCTTCGGTCAGAGGCCACCTGCTCAGGGCCACGAAGCCGTAGAGCGGGGTGAACCGGGCGATGTCGAGCATGACCCCGTCGAGGGGCATGAACACGTTGCCGAAGAAGGCGAAGAACGTCATCGAGATCGACGCCAGCGCGGTCGCGGAGTCGCCGTTGAAGAACAGGCCGACGCCGAGACCCCAGAGCCCGTAGATCAATCCGAGTCCGAGGACGATCCCGACGGTCGCGAGCCACCGCCACGCGCCGTCGGCCTCGGCGCCGGTGAGCATCCCGGCGACGAACACCCCGAGCACCGACAGCGCCGCGTAGGAGAAGGCCGTGAGCACCTTGGTGAGCGCATAGCCGGTGGTCGTGAGCGGCGACATCGCCAGCTGGCGGCCCCATCCCTGCTTCGACTCCGTGGCGGCGAGGGAGGTCAGCGAGCTCATGGCGACGGCGGTGCCGTACGCGGCCATCGACGTCATGACGTAGAACGAGACGTTGCCGTGCCCGGCGGAGAGCGTGCCGTAGCTCATGCTCGCGCCGAAGAGCAGGTACATCGCGATCGGCATGGCCAGGGTGAAGGCGAGCGTGTAGGGGTTGCGCAGCTGGCGGACGGCCTCGATGCGCAGCATGGTGGGTGAGAGAAGCATCGGTCAGTCCTCCGTGAGGGCGGTGAAGGCGGTTTCGAGGGTGGGCGCGGCGATCTCCAGATCCCGGGCCCCGGCGTCGAGCAGGGTGCGCGCGGCCGCGTCGGAGTCGGCGGCCTTGAGGCTGAGGCGATCGGCGTCGACGCGGATGCCGACCACGCCCGCGATCGCGGCGAGCCGCTCGACGATCGACATCGACGACCCGGCCGGCAGCGTGGCCGACACGGTGCGCTCGCCCAGGCTCGCCCTGAGCCGCGCGGTGGGGGCGTCTGCGACGATCGTCCCCCGGTGCATGACGACGGTGCGACGGGCGAACTGCTCGGCCTCTTCGAGGTAGTGCGTCGCGAAGATGATCGTGCGGCCGGCGTCGGCGTCGGCGCGCATGACGTCCCAGAAGTGACGACGGGCCGTGACGTCCATGCCGGCGGTGGGCTCGTCCAGCACGAGGATGTCGGGATCGGGCACCATCGCGAGGGCGAACTTGACGCGCTGCTGCTCACCGCCGGAGCACTTCGAGACCTTGCGCTTCGCGAGCGCGACCAGATCGGCGCGGCGCATCACCTCGGGCACCCGATCGAGCGCCTGGCGTCCGTGGAGCGAGGCGATGAGCTCCACCGTCTCGAGCACCGTGAGGTCGCCGAGCAGCCCGCCGGTCTGCAGCACGGCCGCGATCGCCCCGGACTTCGCCGCGGCATCCGGATGCCCGCCGAGCACCGACACCGTGCCGGAGCTCGGTTCGGTGAGCCCCAGCAGCATGTCGAGGGTCGTCGTCTTGCCCGCCCCGTTCGGCCCGAGAAGGGCTGTGACCTCGCCCCGTTCGATACGAAGGCTCACTCCGTCGACGGCCTGCACGCGCCGGTCGCCGACGCCGAAGTGGCGGCGGACGTCGGTCAGCTCGATCACCGCGGATGCGGCTCCTGATGTGTTCATGCCTCCAGCATCGCGACGCGCAGCCTGCGGCGCCGTCGTCCGCTGTCACGCGTTCGACGTGACACGTGTCATGCCGGACGCCCCTGGGGCCGGTTCAGGACGCAGGCAGGAACGCGCCCTCCAGGAACGACTCCAGCTCGGCCACGGCATCCAGCGGCAGGATCGCGGCGACGTACTGGTCCGGGCGGACCACGACGACGACGCCGTCTCGGGAGAGCTCACGCGCCTCGAAGATGTCGGCATCCGTCCAATGCGAGGGGCCGGCGGCGTACACCTTCTCCCAGTCCGTGAGTCCGAGCGGGCCGGTCTTCGGCTGGAACAGCTCGGGAGCCGACGTCACCTCGACCTCCTCGTACGACTGCTGATAGACGGCCTTCACGTCGAAGACGGCGTCGACGTCGGCATCCGACGGGGTGAACCGGGCGAGCACGGGCGCCGCCTCCGCGGCCCACGACTCCAGCGCGGTCCCGTCGCGGTCGCCGAACGCGTAGAGGCGCCAGCGTCCGTCCGCCTTGGCATGGTGGCCGAGGTGGATGGCGTTGCCGTCGCCGACCCGGACGACCTCGGCGGACTTGAACCGCTTGCCCAGCGGGAACCCGGCGGCGAGCGACTGGTGCGCGTCGGAGCCCGTGATCATGGACGCGGTGTACTGCGTCATGAAGCCGGAGGGGAACTCGGCCGTGCCGAGGTAGAAGGTGGCGAGCTCGTTCGGGTCGGAGATCTCCTCGGGCTTGCGGGCCATGAGCGAGGACCATTCGCGGTCGAAGTCGATCAGCTGCTGCGCCACGGGGCGGCGCTCGGACCCGTATGTCGACAGCAGCGCCTCCGGGCTGCGTCCGGTGAGCACGGCGCCGAGCTTCCAGCCGAGGTTGAAGCCGTCCTGCATCGACACGTTCATGCCCTGCCCTGCCTTCGCGCTGTGCGTGTGGCAGGCGTCTCCGGTGAGGAAGACCCGCGGGGTGCGCTCCACGCCGGGGTCGACGTCGTCGAAGCCGTCGGTGACCCGATGGCCGACCTCGTACACGCTGTGCCAGGCGACCTGCTTCACGTCGATGGAGTACGGATGCAGGATCGCGTTGGCCTTGCGGATGATCTCCTCGACCGGGGTCTGACGCACGCGATGGTCGTCGTCCTCGGCCACCTCGCCGAGGTCGATATACATGCGGCTGAGGTATCCGCCCTCCCGGGGGATGTGCAGGATGTTCCCCGCCTCGGAGTTGATGGCGCACTTGGTGCGCCAGTCGGGGAAGTCGGTGTTCACGAGCACGTCCATGACGCCCCAGGCGTGGGCGGCCATCGCGCCGACGTGAGTGCGTCCGATCGCTCCGCGCACGCCACTGCGGGCGCCGTCGCAGCCGACGACGTACTTCGCGCGGACCGTGCGCTCCTCCCCCTCGCGGGGGCCTGCGACGTAGCGGATGCGCACCTCGACAGGGAACTCGCCGTCGTCGTGGACGGTGAGGCCCGTGAACTCGACGCCGTAGTCCGGCACGATCCGCCCCGGGCCGTCTGCGGCGGCCTCGGCGAAGTAGTCGAGCACGCGCGCCTGGTTCACGATGAGGTGCGGGAACTCGCAGATGTCGTAGGCGTAGTCGGCCGTGCGCGCCGTGCGGACGATCTCGTCGCGCTTCTCGGGGTTCGGACCCCAGAAGTTCATCCAGCCGATGTTGTAGGCCTCGGCGATGATCCGCTCGGCGAACCCGAAGGCCTGGAAGGTCTCGACGCTGCGCGGCTGGATGCCGTCGGCCTGGCCGAGCACGAGGCGTCCGTCGCGTTTCTCGATGATGCGGGTGACGATGCCCGGGTACTGCGACATCTGCGCCGACAGGAGCATTCCGGCGGGGCCGGAGCCGACGATGAGCACGTCGATGTCGTCCGGCAGGTCTGCGGGTCGGTCGGCGACTCCCGCCGGGAGCACGCGCGGGTCACCGGAGACGTAACCGTGGTGGTGGAACTGCATCGTCGTCGATCCTTCCGGACTTCTCTGTCGGGTCTTGCGGCGCGAACAGGAGTGTTCTATATTCGAACACACTGTTCTACTATTGAACACAGCTTAGACGCGCCCCTCTCCGACCGCAAGGGAGCACCATGGCCGACACCGCCCCGGCGTCGCAGACCCTCAGCCGCGGCATCCGCATCCTCGAGGTGCTCGCCGACGCCCGCGGCCCGCTGTCGATCGACGAGATCGCCGCCGCCATCGGCGTGCACCGCTCCATCGCCTACCGACTGCTGCGCACCCTCGAAGACCACCGGCTCGTCGGGCGCGACGCCGCAGGAGCCGTCTCGCTGGGCGCGCGCATGGCGGCCCTCGCGGCCGGCGTCGCACAGGACCTGCAGGCCGAGGCCCTCCCCGAGCTCACCGACATCGCGAACGAACTGGGGATGACGGCCTTCCTCGCCGTGCTCGACGGAGAGGACTGCATCACGCTCGCGAGCATCGAGCCCCGTCACGCGGTCGCCAGCGTGGCGCAGCGACCGGGTGCGCGCCACCCGGTCACCGTCGGAGCGCCGGGCAAGGCGATCCTGATGCAGCTCACCCCCGCCGAATGGCCGGCGGATGCCGCGGCGGCGCTGCGCGCGGAGGTCGAGGCCTCCCGCACGCACGGCTACACGACGAGCCACGACGAGGTGATCCCGACCGTGCAGTCGGTGGCCGTGCCCCTCGCGCTCCGGGGCCAGCGCCCTGCGGCGATCGCGGTCGTGCACGTGGCGACGTCGGTCGAGGATGCGGCGATCGCCGAGCGGCTGGAGCGCTCGGCATCCGCGATCCGCGAGGCGCTCGAGGGCTGACGCGGCTCACGCGTTTCGTCTCGTCGCTGCGCTTCCTCGCTCGACGACCGGGACCTTCGCCGGTCGTCGAGCGAGCGCGACAACCCCCACCCCACCGGTCGTTGAGCGAGCGCAGCGCGACGAAACACCCCAACCGACGCCGAACGGCCGCTGAGGCGTTTCGTCTCGTCGCCGCGCTCCTCGATCGACGACCGGCGGTCAGGCCTTCGCGAGACCGCGGATCGGACTGACGGCCTGCTCGGCCTCGTGATCCGGTCCGAGCGGGATGCCGGAGCGGTCGCGCAGCAGCAGCGTCGCGACGAGACCCAGCACGGTCATGCCGGCGAGGTACCAGGTGACGGCCTGCGTCGAGCCCGTGGCCTGCACGATCGCCGTCGCGATGGTGGGGGCGAAGGCGCCGCCGGCGATCGCGCCGATCGCGTAGGAGATCGAGACGCCGGAGAAGCGGATGCTCGCCGGGAACAGCTCCGTGTACAGCGCGGCCTGGGGGCCGTAGGTGAATCCGAGGCCGATCGTCAGGATCGCGAGGCCGGCGAACAGCAGGCCGATCTGCCCCGTGTTGACGAGCGGGAACAGCGTGAAGACGCCCGCGAGCTGCAGCACCCAGCCGATGATGTAGGTGCTGCGGCGTCCGATGCGGTCGGAGACCCAGCCGGCCAGGAGCGTGGTGAGCAGCCAGGTCACGGCGGAACCGGCGACGGCCCACAGCACCGGCCCGCGCTCGAGGCCGATCGGCCCCTCCGGGTTCGTCGCGTAGCCCTGGATGTAGCCGCCGGTCGTCATGTAGCCGACGGCGTTGTTGCCAGCGAACACCAGCGCGGCGATGATCACGAGCAGCAGGTGCTTGCGGAACAGCTGCACGATCGGCATCTTCGCCTTCTCCTTGCGCTCGGCGAGCTCGGTGAACACCGGGCTCTCCTCGACCTTGCGGCGCACGTAATAGCCGACGAGGATCAGCACGACGCTGAGCAGGAACGGGATGCGCCAGCCCCACGCGGCGAACTGGTCTCCGGGGGCGATCGCGGTCATCAGCGCCATCACGCCCGAGGCGAGGAGCAGCCCGAGCGGGACGCCGATCTGCGGCGAGGCGCCGAAGATGCCGCGCTTCTGCCGCGGCGCGTGCTCGACGGCCATCAGCACGGCGCCGCCCCATTCGCCGCCGGCGGAGATGCCCTGGATGATGCGCAGGAGCACGAGGAGGATCGGCGCGGCGAGGCCGATGGACTGGTAGGTGGGCAGCACGCCGATGAGGGCGGTCGCCGCGCCCATGAGGATCAGCGTCCACATGAGGACGGCCTTGCGTCCGAGCTTGTCGCCGAAGTGCCCGGCGAGGAAGGCGCCGAGCGGACGGAAGAGGAAGCTGACGCCCACGGTGGCGAAAGCGATCAGCGCGCTGTTCGCACCGAGCGGCTCGAAGAACAGCTGACCGAATACGAGGCCGACGGCCGTGGCGTAGATGAAGAAGTCGTACCACTCGACGGTGGTACCGACGACCGTCGCGAAGATGACGCGCCGCCGATCGGCCTGCGAGGCGATGGTTCCGGTGGGCGTGAACCCGCCCTGTGACTGCCCGCTCATGGGGCCTCCTTTGCTGGTGACTGCACTGTCACGGCGCACATCCGAGGGGGAAACGAGTGCTTGCCGAGGGGTGAACCGATGATATATGATTTCAGATACGACGCACAAGGCGTCGTCGAAAGCGCGAGGAGGCGCATCCGTGACGGCATCCATCCCCCGCCCCGGCAAGATCATCGCGATCCACCTGAGCTATGCCTCTCGCGCCGATCAGCGCGGCAGGCGCCCCGCCTTCCCCTCCTACTTCTTCAAGCCGACCAGCTCCGTCGCCGCATCCGGCGGCACCGTCGAGCGGCCGGCCGGCACCGAGCTGCTCGCCTTCGAGGGCGAGATCGCCCTCGTCATCGGCACCGCGGCGCGCCGCGTCTCCCTCGTAGACGCCTGGTCGCACGTGGGATGGGTCACGGCCTCGAACGATCTCGGCCTCTACGACCTGCGCGCGAACGACAAGGGCTCGAACGTCCGCTCCAAGGGCGGAGACGGGTACACCCCGCTCGGCCCCGAGTACATCGACGCCTCCGCCGTCGACCCCGCAGCCCTCCGCGTACGCGCCTGGGTCAACGGCGAGCTCCGGCAGGACGACACGACGGCCGGCCTCATCTTCCCGCTCGCGCAGCTCGTCGCCGACCTCTCGCAGCACTTCACGCTGGAGCCCGGCGACGTCATCCTCACCGGCACGCCGGCCGGATCCAGCGTGATCGTCCCCGGCGACGTCGTCGAGGTCGAGGTGGACGCCCCGACCGCGCACGGCGCCCCCTCCTCCGGTGCGCTCGTGACCACCGTCACGCAGGGCGACGTCCCGTTCGACGCCGAGATCGGCTCGCTCCCCGCGGTCGACGACCTGCAGCGCACCGAGGCGTGGGGCTCACGTGAGGCGGCCGGCCTGCTCCCGGTCGCTGAGGAGTCGCAGAACGCCGCATCGACCCCCTCGGATGCCGCATCTTCTGGCTCCTCGGCATCAGGTGCCGGGCTCTCCCCCGAGTTGCGCGCCAAACTCCTCGAGGCGCCGACCGCCGGACTCTCGGCGCAGCTGCGCAAGCGCGGCCACCACTCCTGCTTCGTCGACGGCGTGGCAGCGAACATCGCCGGCACGAAGATCGTCGGCACGGCGAAGACGCTGCGCTTCGTGCCGTTCCGTGAAGACCTCTTCAAGACCCACGGCGGCGGCTACAACGCGCAGAAGCGCGCGTTCGACGCCGTGGACGAGGGTGAGATCATCGTGATCGAGGCCCGCGGCGACGCCACGACGGGCACGCTCGGCGACATCCTCGCCCTCCGCGCCCGCGCCCGCGGAGCCGCAGGGGTCGTCACCGACGGCGGGGTCCGCGACTTCGACGCCGTCGCCGAGATCGGCCTTCCCGTGTTCTCGCAGGGCGCCCACCCGTCCGTCCTCGGACGCAAGCACGTGCCGTGGGACGTCGACGTCACGATCTCCTGCGGAGGCGCGACCGTGCAGCCCGGCGACATCATCGTCGGCGACGGCGACGGCGTGATCGTCATCCCCCCGTCGCTCGTCGAGGAGGTCGTCGACGACGCTCTCGCTCAGGAGATCGAGGACGCCTGGATCGCCGAGCAGGTCGCCGCAGGGCACCCCGTCGACGGGCTGTTCCCGCTGAACGCCGAGTGGCGCGCGAAGTACGAGGCTGCGACGAGCCGCGCATGACCACCGTCGAGAACTCCAGCAAGTCGGAGCGCGCCTACGACTGGATCCGCTCGCGCATCTCGGCGCACGCCTTCGGGCCCGGGTACCGTCTCGTGCTCGGCTCGATCGCCGACGAGCTCGACATGAGCGTCGTGCCCGTGCGCGAGGCGATCCGCCGCCTCGAGGCCGAGGGGCTCGTGACGTTCGAGCGCAACGTCGGAGCGCGCGTCACGCTCGTCGACGAGAGCGAGTACGCGCACACCATGCAGACGCTCGGACTCGTCGAGGGCGCCGCGACGGCGCTCTCCGCCCCGCTCCTCGACGAGCAGGCGCTCGCGGAGGCCGCGGAGGTGAACGAGCGGATGCACCGGCTGCTCGACCACTTCGACGCCCACGCCTTCACCGAGCTGAACCGCCAGTTCCACTCCGTGCTGTTCGAGCCGTGCCCCAACCCGCATCTGCTCGACCTCGTCCACCGCGGATGGGCCCGGCTCTCCGGCATCCGCGACTCCACGTTCGCGTACGTGCCCGGCCGCGCCCAGCACTCCGTCGACGAGCACACGCAGATCCTCGAGCTGATCCGCGAGGGCGCAGAGCCCCTCGAGATCGAGCTCGCCGCCCGCAACCACCGTTGGCGCACGAGGGACGCGTTCCTCGATGCGCTGCACACCCGTTCCACCCACACCCCTGGAGAAGGCTCATGACCGATTCCCGCATCCCCGCCGACCTGCCGGACCACATCCAGCACTACATCGACGGCGCCTTCGTCGACTCGATCGACGGCGACACCTTCGACGTGCTCGACCCGGTGACCAACCAGACCTACACCACCGCCGCCGCGGGCAAGAAGGCCGACATCGAGCTCGCCGTCGCCGCCGCGAAGCGCGCCTTCGACGAGGGCCCCTGGCCCCGGATGCTGCCGCGGGAGCGCTCGCGCGTGCTGCACCGCATCGCCGACATCGTCGAGTCGCGCGACGCGCGCCTCGCGGAGCTGGAGTCCTACGACTCGGGTCTGCCGATCACCCAGGCCCTCGGCCAGGCGCGTCGCGCCGCCGAGAACTTCCGCTTCTTCGCCGACCTGATCGTCGCGCAGTCGGACGACGCCTTCAAGGTGCCCGGCAAGCAGATGAACTACGTCAACCGCAAGCCGATCGGCGTCGCGGGCCTCATCACGCCGTGGAACACGCCGTTCATGCTCGAGTCGTGGAAGCTCGGCCCCGCGCTCGCGACCGGCAACACGGTGGTGCTCAAGCCCGCCGAGTTCACGCCGCTGTCGGCATCCCTCTGGGCCGGCATCTTCGAGGAGGCCGGCCTGCCGAAGGGCGTCTTCAACCTCGTCAACGGTCTCGGCGAGGATGCAGGCGACGCCCTCGTGAAGCACCCCGACGTGCCGCTCATCTCGTTCACGGGCGAGAGCTCGACCGGACAGCTGATCTTCGGCAACGCCGCTCCCTTCCTCAAGGGCCTGTCGATGGAGCTCGGCGGCAAGTCGCCTGCCGTGGTGTTCGCCGACGCCGACCTGGAGGCCGCGGTCGACGCCACGATCTTCGGCGTCTTCTCCCTCAACGGCGAGCGCTGCACCGCCGGTTCCCGCATCCTCGTCGAGCGCTCCATCTACGAGGAGTTCGTCGAGCGCTACGCGGCGCAGGCGCAGCGGGTCAAGGTCGGCTACCCGCACGACCCCACGACCGAGGTCGGCGCGCTCGTGCACCCCGAGCACTACGAGAAGGTCATGAGCTACGTCGAGATCGGCAAGACCGAGGGACGCCTGGTCGCCGGCGGCGGCCGCCCCGAGGGCTTCGACGAGGGCAACTTCGTCGCCCCGACCGTGTTCGCCGACGTCTCCCCCGACGCGCGCATCTTCCAGGAGGAGATCTTCGGCCCCGTGGTCGCGATCACGCCGTTCGACTCCGACGAGGAGGCGCTGTCGCTCGCGAACAACACGAAGTACGGCCTCGCCGCCTACATCTGGACCAACGACCTCAAGCGCGCGCACAACTTCGCGCAGTCCGTCGAGGCCGGGATGGTGTGGCTCAACTCGAACAACGTGCGCGATCTCCGCACCCCGTTCGGCGGAGTGAAGGCGTCCGGCCTCGGCCACGAGGGCGGCTACCGCTCGATCGACTTCTACACCGACCAGCAGAGCGTGCACATCACGCTCGCGGAGAAGTCCCACAACCCCACCTTCGGCAAGAACTGACCCCACCTCTCCCGTTTCGTCTCGTCGCTGCGCTCCTCGCTCGACGACCGGTCCTGAGATCCGGTCGTTGAGCGAGCGAAGCGAGACGAAACGAACGCACGACACGAAAGCAAGGACGCTGACATGACCAACCGCGACGACATGACGCTGACCTCGTCTGGCTTCTACGTGAGCCAGGAGGCGCCGATCCATCCCGCCGACCCCACCCCCACGCCGACGAGCACGCCCCCGGACGTGCTGCGCTGCGCCTACATGGAGCTCGTGGTCACCGACCTCGCGGCATCCCGCCAGTTCTACGTCGACATCCTCGGCCTTTACGTGACGAGCGAGGACGACGAGGCGATCTACCTCCGCTCGACCGAGGAGTTCATCCACCACAACCTCGTGCTGCGCAAGGGCCCGATCGCCGCGGTTGCCGCCTTCTCGTACCGGGTCCGCTCGGCCGAGGACCTCGACCGCGCCGTCGAGTTCTACACGGAGCTCGGCTGCGACGTCCGTCGCAACCCCGACGGCTTCGTCAAGGGCATCGGCGACTCCGTCCGCGTGGTCGACCCTCTCGGCTTCCCGTACGAGTTCTTCTTCCAGACCGAGCACGTCGAGCGGATGTCGTGGCGCTACGACCTGCACATCCCCGGCGAGCTCGTGCGCCTCGACCACTTCAACCAGGTCACCCCCGACGTGCCGCGCGCGGTGAAGTTCATGCAGGACCTCGGCTTCCGCGTCACGGAGGACATCCAGGACGAGGAGGGCACCGTCTACGCCGCGTGGATGCGCCGCAAGCCGACCGTGCACGACACCGCCATGACCGGCGGCGACGGACCCCGCATGCACCACGTGTGCTTCGCGACGCACGAGAAGCACAACATCCTCGCGATCTGCGACAAGCTCGGAGCCCTGCGCCGGTCCGACGCGATCGAGCGCGGGCCCGGCCGTCACGGCGTGAGCAACGCGTTCTACCTGTACCTGCGCGACCCCGACGGCCACCGCGTCGAGGTGTATACGCAGGACTACTACACGGGCGACCCCGACAACCCCGTCATCACGTGGGACGTGCACGACAACCAGCGCCGCGACTGGTGGGGCAACCCGGTCGTGCCGAGCTGGTACACGGATGCGAGCCTCGTGCTCGACCTCGACGGCAACCCGCAGCCGGTGGTCGCGCGCACCGACAGCTCCGAGATGGCCGTGACGATCGGCGCCGACGGGTTCAGCTACACCCGCCCGGACGACGAGGACGCGATGCCGGAGTGGAAGCAGGGCGAGTACAAGCTGGGGCACCAGCTCTAGTCGCGCGTGGCGGCCTACGGGATGTTCTCGTGGGGACAAGAGCGGGGACCCCTACCCCGATTGTCCCCACGAGAACATCCCTCCGGCCCGACACTCGCGCATCAGCCGCAGCCTGTGTCGGTGAGAAGAAGAGAGAAGGAACGGATGCTGTCAGCAGAGGACATCGCGACGATCGCGGCCGAGCTCGCCGAGGCCGATCGCACGCACGGGGTGATCCCGCGCATCACCGCGCGCTATCCCGCCGCGACGGTCGAGGACTCGTACGCGATCCAGGGCGTGTGGCGCGACTCGCAGATCGCCGCCGGCCGCCGGCTGGTCGGTCGCAAGATCGGCCTCACGTCGAAGGCGATGCAGCAGGCGACGGGCATCACCGAGCCCGACTACGGGGTGATGTTCGACGACACCGTGTACGAGTCCGGGGCCGACATCCCCACGGAGCACTTCTCCAACGTGCGCATCGAGGTCGAGCTCGCGTTCGTGCTGAAGCATCCGCTCGAAGGCCCGGACTGCACGCTGGAGGACGCCCTCGCCGCGATCGACTACGCCGTTCCCGCCCTCGAGGTGCTGAACTCGCACATCGAGCTGGAGGGGCGCACGATCGTCGACACGATCAGCGACAACGCCGCGTACGGGGCGATGGTCCTCGGCGACGTGCGCAAGCGCCCCGACGAGATCGATCTGCGCTGGGTTCCAGGGCTCCTCTTCAAGAACGGCGAGATCGAGGAGACCGGCGTCGCCGCCGGCGTGCTGAACCATCCCGCCACCGGCGTCGCCTGGTTGGCGAACAAGTTCCACCAGCACGGCGCGCGTCTCGAGCCGGGGGAGATCATCCTGGCAGGATCGTTCACGCGCCCGATGTGGGTGACGCGCGGCGATGAAGTGCTGTGCGACTACGGACCGATGGGAACGATCGCATGCCGATTCGTCTAGACGCCTCCTTCCGCGAGCAGCTCGCGGCATCCGACCGCTCGCTGATCGGGATGTGGGCCTGCTCCGGCAGCGCGATCGTCACCGAGGTGGCTGCGGGCTCGAGCCTCGACTGGCTGCTGATCGACATGGAGCACTCCGCGAACTCGCTGGAGAGCGTGCTGCTGCAGCTGCAGGTCGCCGCGGCCTACCCGATCGCCCCTGTCGTCCGCGTGCCCTCCAACGACACGGTCGCGATCAAGCAGGTCCTCGATCTCGGTGCGCAGAACATCATCGTTCCGATGGTGTCGTCCGCCGACGAGGCCCGCGCGGCCGTCGCCGCGACCCGCTACCCGCCGGAGGGCGTGCGCGGCGTCGGCAGCGCCCTGGCCCGCAGCGCCCGCTGGAACCGCGTCGACCGCTACCTGCAGGAATCCGCGGCGCACACGTCGCTGACGGTGCAGATCGAGACGGCAGCCGGAGTGGATGCCGCGGCGGAGATCGCCGCGGTCGACGGCGTCGACGCGGTCTTCGTCGGCCCGTCGGATCTGTCGGCGTCGATGGGCCTGCTCGGCCAGCAGACGCATCCCGACGTCGTCGCCGCGGTGGAGCGCGTGTTCGCCGCGGTGAAGGCCGCAGGGACCGCCGTGGGCGTGAACGCCTTCGATCCGACCGCCGCCGACGGGTACATCGCCGCCGGTGCCGACTTCGTCGCGGTCGGCGCCGATGTCGCGCTGCTCGCCCGCGCCTCCGAGGGACTCGCGAGCCGTTTCATCCCCGTCTCGGACGACACGCGGCGCGCCAGCTACTGACCGTCAGAATCGGAGCGGATCCGCCAGCAACGGAGCGAAGGCGGCCTCGGCGGCGCCGATCAGCAGACGATCGGCGCCGAGCCCTGCGGCCGTCACCTCCATCTGCTCCGCCGGCGCCTGCAGCGAGCGCGCCCGCACCTCGGCGTCGAAGCTCAGGGCGTCGCGGGCGCGCAGCATGGCGAGGAAGCCGCCCAGGACCACGATCGACGGATTCAGCACGTTGACCGCGTTCGCGAGCGCGGCCGTGAGCACGCGGCGCTGCCGGTCGATCTCGGCGATCACCTGCGGATCGCTCGTCGCCGAGAGCACCGCCGCGAGGGCGGTGTCGTCCACGGGGCCGAGCTGGGCGGCCTGCAGCAGGCGCGAGCGGTTGACCTCGTCTTCGAGGACGCCGCCGTCGGTGCGGCGGTCGTCGTCGGACAGGATGCCGGGGCGCGTCTGCCCCCACTCCCCTGCGTAACCCCCGGCGCCGCCGATGAGCCGGCCGTCCAGGATGAGCCCTCCGCCGATGCCGCTCGATCCGCCGTTGAGGTACACGACGTCCTCGTGAGCGCGCGCGGCTCCGAACAGGCGCTCGGCGCTCGCTCCGAGAGAGGCGTCGTTGCCGACGAAGACGGGGAGTCCGAGCGCCGTCGCGAGCGCATCGCCGATCGGAGCATCCCGCCACTCCAGGTGGGGGGCGAGTCGCACGATGCCGTCCTCGGCCCTGACCAGCCCCGGCACGGCGAGTCCGATGCCGATGATCCTCGCCGCCGGCCCGGACGACTCCCGCCACCGTCGTACGAAGCCCTCGACCGCCGCGGTGACGTCCTCGACGGAGGGAGGCTCGACGCACTCGACCCGTACGCGCTCGCGCACGCTGCCACCGAGGGCGATGACGCCGATCTCGATCGCGTCGACCTCGGGGTTGACCGCGATCGCGACGACCTGCTCGCTCGGCGCGACGATCGGCGAGGGGCGCCCCACTCGGCGGGTGGTGTCGGGCTCCTGCTCCACGACGAGTCCGTGCGAGACCAGCTCGGCGACGAGGTCGGCGACCGTCGACCTGTTCAGTCCCGTGTCGGCGGTGATGACCGCGCGGGATCGCGGGCCGTCGTGGTGCACGAGCCGAAGCACCTCGCCGAGGTTCGCCCGGCGCACTCCCTCGACTCCGGATGCTCGATCCGTCATCCCCCGCCTCCTCCGCGCGTCGTGCTGCTCCTGCCACGATATCCGCCCGACGGGCGCGCTCCGGTCAGGCCCGACCCTCGTGATCACCGGGGGACGTACTCGACGCGCTCGACGCGCATCGTCGAGTCGGTCGCCGCACCGTTCGACGTGCCGTGGACCCCGATCCAGAGTCCGAGGAAGCCGCCGGTCGCGATCGAGTCGAGCGTGCGTCCGTCCGCCGTGGCGACGGCGACGAGGTCGTCGCCCGACCTTCCCGCCCGCAGCTCGTAGTCCTGACCGCGCGCCCGCAGCATGAGAACGAGGTCCTCGTGCGGCGCTCCCGCGACGACCGCCTCCCCGATCACGCGCTCCGTTCCGGCGCTCCGGTGGATGGCGACCACGCGCGTTCCCTCCCCCGTGACGCCGATGGCGGACAGCCGCACGTGGTCGTCCTCCGACTGACGCACGACGAGTCCCGCCTCCTCGCCCTCGCGCAGATCGCAGGCGATGGTCGCCGTGACGTCGACGTCTCGATGCTGCTGCCGCACACCGAGGAAGGCGCTGCGGGTGGCATCGGCGAGGGTCGCCGGGAGCAGCGGGAGCACCCACCCGTCGCCGTCGGCCGCGGCGATCTCCGAGGGCAGGGCGCGCACGGAGGTCCAGCGCGGATCGCTCGACGCGATGATCCCGCCGACGGGCGCCGCCGCCCGCGGCTGCGCGAACGGCACCTCGACCTCGTGCTCCACGCGACCGATGCCCGGTGCGAAGACCGGCCATCCGTCCTCCCAGACCACCGGCACCAGGAAGGTCTCCCTGCCGAGGTTGCAGTGGTAGCCGCCGTACGGACGCATGCCGAGCAGCACCGCCCACCAGCTGCCGTCCGGCGCCTCCACGAGGTCAGCGTGCCCGACCGCCGTGATGTCGACGCCGCGCCCGAGGTTCCGATGGGTGAGCACGGGGTTGCCCTTGCTGCCGCGGTACGGACCGGTGACGGCATCCGCCCTCGCCACGCTGATGGCATGGTGGAAGTCGGTTCCGCCCTCCGCGGCGAGCAGATGGTAGGCCCCGGCCACCCGGTAGAGGTGCGGACCCTCAGCCCACACCGCGCCCTGCACCGCCCCGCGCCACAGGACATGCTCCTCGGCCTCGAGGGTCATCGTGTGCGGGTCCAGCTCGCGCAGCCAGACCTCGGTCTGATCGTGCCATTCGGGCTGACGGGCCGGTCGCGTGCCGTGCACCCAGATGCGACCGTCGTCGTCGAAGAACACCGACGGATCGATCCCGTCGACGTCGAGCCAGACCGGGTCGGACCAGGGGCCGGACGGGTTCTCCGCCGTGACGACGAAATTGCCGCCCCTCGCGTCGTCCTCCTGGTCCACGAGCGTGCACAGCAGCCAGAACCGGCCGTCGTGGTGCCGGAGCGTCGGAGCGTAGAGGCCGCCCGACGAGCGGATCCCCTCGAGATCCAGCATCCCCGGCCGATCGATGACGTGCCCGACGACCTCCCAGTCGACGAGGTCGCGGCTGCGGAACACCGGGAGACCGGGCAGGTACTCGAACGTCGAGGTGACGAGGTAGTAGTCCTCCCCGACACGGCAGATCGTCGGATCGGGGTGGCACCCGGGCAGGATGGGATTGCTCACCACCGTCATCGCGACACCGCGCGATCCACGATCATCGCCTCCGATGTCGCCACCCGTGCATCCGCCGTCGTGACGGGGTGCGGTGCCCCCGTGATCCGCAGGGTGGCCCGGGCCGTCGCCGTGCCCTCCTCGACGGATGCCGCGGCGTGCGCTCCCACCCAGACCTCGACGTCTCCGGGTTCGACCACACGGGTCATCGACCGGTCGCTGAAGGCGAATCGCTGGGTGGGGATGTCGAAGGTCACCCGCACCGACTCCCCGGCGTCGAGCGTCACCCGGCGGAACGCCAGGAGCTGGGCGACGGGTCTCGTGACGGATGCCACGACGTCGTGCCCGTACAGCTGCACGACGTGGGCGCCCGCCCGGCCGCCCGTGTTCGTCACCGTGACCGCGACCCGGAACGCTCCTCCGGCGGCCACCTCGTCGTCGGCATCGAGCCGATCGACCTCGAACCGCGTGTACGACAGGCCGAACCCGAACGGACGCACCGGAGTCGAATCGGTCGCCGTCACCTCCGAGGGTCCGCCCAGGCGAGGGTGCAGGTACGAGTAGGGCTGCGCTCCCGCAGACCGCGGCAGCGACACCGGGAGGCGCCCCGAGGGCACGACCCTTCCAGAGAGGACTCCGGCGAGCGCCGAGGCGCCCTCCTCTCCGGGGAAGAACGCCTGCAGCACGGCAGCCGGTGCAGACACAGCGTCCAGAGCCCAGCCGATCGCGTACGGGCGACCGGTCACGGCCACCATGACCACCGGCGTTCCCGTGCGCACCAGCGCCTCCACGAGCTCGCGCTGCACACCGGGCAGCTCGAGGCTCTCGGAGTCGTTGCCCTCGCCGACCGTGCCCCGCCCGAACAGCCCGGCCTGGTCGCCGACGACGACGATCGCCACGTCGGCCGCGCGCGCGACGTCGACCGCCTCCGCGAAGCCCGAGCGGTCGTCGCCCTCGACGTCACAGCCGTGCGCGGCGATCACCTCGACGCCGAGAGCATCCGCCTCCTCCGAGAACGCCTCGAGGAAGCTCGGGATGGAGAAGCCGATCGGATGCTCCGGATGATGCGCGAGCACGTGGTTGGCGAACGAATAGCAGCCCATCAGCGCCTCAGGGCGCGCGGAGTTGGGGCCGATCACGGCGATCTTCCCCAGAGGCGTCGCCGCATCGGCGAGAGGAAGGATGCCGTCGTTCGAGAGCAGCACCGCCGACTCCTCCGCGAGCCGTCGTGCGATGTCGCGATGGCGGGGCGAGTCGAGGTCGACTGCCGCGGGCGGCTCGCCGTCGAAGGCGTCGGGCTCCAGCAGCCCGAGCTCCTCCTTCTGGGACAGCGCGCGCAGGACCGCGCGGTCGACGAAGGCCTCATCGAGCGCCCCCGACAGGACGCGCTCCCGCAGCGGCGCCAGATACGCGTCTCCGCTCGGGAGCTCGACGTCGACCCCGGCCGTGAGGGCGGCCTCCGCCGCCTCTCCCCTGTCGCGCGCGATGCCGTGCATCATCTCCAGGAACGCGACGGCGAAGTAGTCCGCGACGACCACGCCGTCGAAGCCCCACGTCTCGCGCAGCAGGCCCGTGAGATGCTCGGCGCTGCTGCCCAGAGGCACCCCGTCGATCTCCGCATAGGAGTTCATCACCGAGCGCGCGCCGCCGTCGATCACCGCCATCTCGAACGGCGGGAGGAACACGTCGGCCACCTCCCTGGGTCCGGCGGAGACCGGCGCGTGGTTGCGCCCCGCACGCGATCCCGAGTACCCGACGAAGTGCTTGAGCGTCGCGTGCACACCGGCGGACTGCAGCCCGCGCACATACGCCGTGCCGGTCACCCCGACCACGTACGGATCCTCGGCGATGCACTCGTCCACCCGCCCCCACCGGGGGTCGCGGATGACGTCGAGCACCGGCGCCAGCCCCTGGTGGATGCCGAGGTCGCGCATGGTCTCGCCGATCGACGCCGCCATCTCCTCCACCAGCTCCGGGTCGAACGAGGCGCCCCAGGCGAGCGGCGTGGGGAAGGTCGCCGCCTTCCACGCGGCGAGCCCGGTGAGGCACTCCTCGTGCACGAGCGCGGGGATGCCCAGCCGGGTCTCCCGACGGAGGCGGCGCTGCTCCTCCCAGAGCCACGCCGCGCGCTCGGCGGCATCGACCGGGCGCGTGCCGTAGACGCGCGTGTAGTGGCCGATGCCGTCACGCGTGATCTCGGCCAGCGCCCCGGGGGCGGCCTTGCCTCCCATCTCGTTCTGCATGGGCGCCACCACCTCGCCGCCCTGGTCGATCCAGTAGCCGACGAGCTGCGCGAGCTTCTCGTCCAGCGTCATCCTGGCGAGCAGATCCCGCACCCGATCGGATGCGTGGGGGAATGCGGGGATGTCAGCGCTCATGTGCGCCTCCATTCGTGGTTCGTGGTCTCTCAGCCCTTGACCGCGCCGGTCAGACCGCCGACGATGCGGCGCTCGAACAGGCTGAAGAAGATCAGGGCGGGAAGCATGGACAGCGAGGTGTAGGCGAGCACACGGGCGGTGTCGACCGAGTACTGCGAGGCGAAGTTCTGCACGCCGAGCGGAAGGGTGAACAGGCTCTGGTCGCTCAGGATGAACAGCGGGAGCATGTAGCCGTTCCACGCGCCGATGAAGGCGAGGATCCCGACCGTGATGACTCCCGGCAGGCTCAGCGGGATCACCATGCGCCAGAAGAACCCCAGACGGGATGCGCCGTCGATCGACGCCGCCTCCTCCAGCTCCTTCGGGATCGCCTTGAGGAACGGCACGAGGATGATGATCGTGGTCGGCAGGGCGAACGCGATCTGCGGAAGGATGATGCCCGCGAGGCTGTTCACCAGCCCCAGGTTGCGGATCAGCAGGTAGAGCGGCGTGATCGCGACGGTCACCGGGAACATCAGCCCCGCGGCGAACAGCGAGTACATGACGCCCTTGCCCGCGAAGTCGTAGCGCGCGATGACGTAGCTCGCCATGACGCCGAGGATCAGGGCTCCCGCGGTGGTGCCGACGGCCGAGATCGTCGAGTTCAGCATCGCGGTCCAGAACTCGGAGCTGCCGAGCACGTCGGTGTAGTTCGCGAACTGCCACGGGGCGGGCCAGCCCGACGGATCCGTGGTGATCTGCGAGTTCGTGCGGAAGCCGCCGATGATGATGTAGAGGATCGGCGTCACGCAGACCGTGATCAGCACGAGGGCGACGAGGTACACGCCGGGGCTGCCCCAGCGCACCTCGGGGGCGGCGCGGCGGCGGCCCCTGGGCCCGATCGTCTGGATCGCGACGGAGGTCTTCAGGGTGTCGGTCATCGTCTGCGCGCCTTTCCGCTGTCTCCGGTGAGTGCGCCCTCGGTGTCACGCCGCAGCACGAAGCGCTGGTAGATGAGCGCCACGACCATGGAGATGAGGAAGAGCATCACGGCCACGGCGTTGCCGAAGCCGTAGTTCCCCGCCAGGTGGCCGTTCTGGTACATGTAGGTCGCCATCGTCGAGGTGCCGGCGGTCGCCGCGATGTACTGCCCCCAGATGATGTTGACGAGGTCGAACAGCTGGAGGGAGCCGATGATCGACAGGAACGCCCAGATGCGGATGGTCGGGCCGAGCAGGGGAAGCGTGATGCTCCACTGCGTCTTCCAGAACCCGGCTCCGTCGATCGCAGCCGCTTCGTAGAGCTCCTCGGGGATCGACTGCATCCCCGCCAGCATGAGGATGACGGCGAACCCGACGTACTTCCACGTGATGATGATCATCAGCGACCACATGGCGATCGCGGGGTCGGCGATCCACGAGTGCTGGAGCGCGCCGAGGCCCCACTTCTCCAGCAGGGAGTTGAGGGCGCCGGCATCCTGCAGCATCAGGCTCCAGCCCGTGCCGACGACGACCTCCGCGATCACGTACGGGGCGAAGATCAGGACGCGGATGACAGATCGTCCGCGGATCTTCTGGTTGAGCAGCAGGGCGAAGAGGATCGCGACGGGCCCCTGCATGATCAGCGACAGGAAGATGATGATGAAGTTGTGCGACACGGCCGCGCGGAACGTCTCGTCCTGCAGCATGAGCACGTAGTTGTCGAGGCCGACGAACTCGGTCGGCCAGCCGAAGCCGTTCCACTTGAAGAATCCGTAGAACGCCGCCATCAGCACCGGGAAGATGACGAAGCCGACGAACACGAGGAGGGCAGGGCCCGAGAGGAGGGCGATCTCGCCGCGCTTGCGCCAGTCAGGGCGCGGCTTCCGCCGCCGTGGGGCCGACGATGCGCCGGCCCCACGGGAGCTCCCCTCAGGCGCCTGAGCGAGCGCCTGGGTGATGGTCATGGCGCGGGTCAGCCCCTGGCCGCCGCGTTCGCGAGGCTGTCGACGAGCTTCTTCGGGTCTCCCTGACCCGCGAGCATCTCCACGACGCCGGTGTTGAGCGCGTTGCCGACGTTCTGGCCGAGGGCCGTGTCCAGCCAGAGCGAGACGTACGGCGCCTTGCTGTACGCCTCCATGAGCGGGATCAGCGACGGATCGGTGACCGCGCCCATCGCGTCCTGAGAGGCCGGGATCGTCTGGAAGGCGACGGCGTACTTCTCCTGCCACTCCTTCGAGGAGACGAAGTTCAGGAACTTCTCGCAGGTGTCGGGCGAGTCGACGGAGCACGAGTATCCGTCCACGCCGCCCATCATGGCTCCGGGGGTTCCCTTGCCGCCGCTGACCTCGGGGAAGGGGAACCAGCCGAGGTCGGGAAGGGGCTTCTGGTCGGGCGTGAGGCTGGCGATCACACCGACGTTCCACGCCCCCATGAGCTCCATCGCCGCCTTGTGGTTGGCGACGAGACCTGCGGAGGAGTTCGCGCCCTGCTGCGCTGATGTCGTGAGGAACCCGTCGTTGAACGGCTCGGTCTCGGCGAAGTCGGCGAGGTTCTGTGCGGCGTCGAGCCAGCACTTGTCCGAGAAGTCCGGCTTGGTCGACAGGTTGGCGATCACGTCCTGGTCGCATGCGCGCACCGCGAAGAAGTAATACCAGTGCGCGGCCGGCCAGGCGTCCTTCGCGCCGAGTGCGATCGGGGCGACGCCCGACGCCTTCAGCTTGTCGACGGCGCCCTCGAGCTCGTCCATGCTGCTCGGCTCGCCGCTGATCCCCGCCGCGGCGAACAGGTCCTTGCTGTAGAACATGCCGCCGGGGAGCACCGCGCTGGGCATGCCGTAGATCTTGCCGTCGACGGTGAAGGCGCTGAACGGCGCGTCGCCGAAGGCCGACTTCACGTCGGCGTCGATGAGCTTCGTGAGGTCCTTGACCTTGCCGGCCTTCACGACGTCGGCGAGCTTGCCGCCTCCGCGTGCCATGAAGATGTCGGGCATGTCGCCGGAGTTGACGGCGGTCTGGAGCTTGCCGTCCATGTCCTCGTTCTGGATCGAGGTGACCTTGACCGTGACCTCGGGGTTGGCCTTGTGGAATGCGGCCGCAGCGTCCTCCCAGTACTGCTTGCCCGCACCGGTGGTCGAGTTGTGCCACATCGTGAGCGTGCTGCCGTCATCGGCGCCGCCTCCCCCGCCCGCGCACCCGGTCAACCCGAGCGCCCCCAGCGTCACGATGGCCGCCCCCGCAGCCCACGCTTTGCGCATCTTCATGCTGTGTCTCCTCTTCATCGAGTTCCGTGCAGCAGAGCGAACCTATTTGTTGTCAGCCACACCAATGTGTTGTGGGCCCACTCTGGCACCTGGACGAGATCGTGTCAAACGATATCGATAACGTTTTCCATGATTAGTCTGTTCTGATGAACGCACGCACCACGATCACCGACGTCGCCCGCGCAGCAGGAGTGTCCGTGGCGACGGTGTCGAAGGCCATCAACGGCCGAGACGGCGTGTCCGCGGAGACCCACGCCCGGATCCTCCGCGTCGTCGCCGAACTCGGATACGAGAGCTCCCTGGTGGCGACGTCGATGAGGAGAGGGCGCACGAACGTCATCGGCGTGCTCGTCGCCGAGTTCGAGCCCTTCGCGCTGCAGTTGCTGCGTGGCGTCTCCACCGCCCTGCAGGACACGCCGTACGACGTGCTCGCGTACGCGGGAAGCGTCTCGGCGGGCGAGCACCTCGGCTGGGAGCGCCGCTCCCTCTCCCGTCTGGGCGGGACGCTCATCGACGGGGCGATCCTGGTGACCCCGACCACGACTCCCCCGCAGGCCGCGGTGCCGATCGTGGCGGTGGACCCGCACGAGGGGCCGCACGGAACGGCGACGGTCGCGGTGCACAACGTCGAGGGCGCACGCACGGCGACGGAGCACCTCATCTCCCTCGGGCACCGCAGGATCGCGCACCTGCGCGGCCGCTCCGATCTCGAGTCGGCGCAGCAGCGCGAGGCGGGCTACCGCTCGGCGCTGGGCGCGGCCGGCATCCCGTTCGATCCGTCCCTCGTGGTCGACGGCGGCTACCGCACCGCGAGCGCGACCGCCGGCGCCCACGCTATCCTGGATCTCCCCGAGCGGCCGACCGCGGTGTTCGCCGCCAACGACCTCACGGCGCTCGAGGCCATGCGCGTCGCCGCCGAACGCGGCCTGCGCGTGCCCGACGACCTCTCCGTCGTCGGGTTCGACGACATCCCCGAGGCGTCGTCGAACAACCCGCAGCTCACGACCGTGCGGCAGCCCCTCGCAGAGATGGGGGCGGCGGCGGTCGGCGTGCTGCTGGGGATGCTGCGCGGCGAGGACCCCGCGCACATCAGGATGCACGCCGAGCTCGTGGTGCGCAGTTCGACGGCGCCGATCGGCGGCTGACCGCACCCCCGGGCGCAGGATCGCAGCGGACGGACACGTTGCGGAGGCCACCCACCCCTGATATGTTCCTGGCAACAACAATTCGCCCTCACCGTGGAAAGCGATCCGAGCCATGTCCCTCACCCCCACCCGCGACGACAAGTTCTCCTTCGGACTCTGGACCGTCGGCTACAACGGCACCGATCCCTTCGGCGGACCGACCAGGCCGCACCTCGACGTCGTGCACGCCGTCGAGCGACTCGCGGAGCTCGGCGCCTACGGCCTGACCTTCCACGACGACGACCTGTTCGCCTTCGGCTCCACCGACGCCGAGCGTCAGACGCAGATCGACCGCCTCACCGGCGCACTGGCCGACACCGGGCTGATCGTGCCGATGGTCACCACGAACCTCTTCAGCGCACCGGTCTTCAAGGACGGCGGCTTCACCTCCAACGACCGCCAGGTGCGCCGGTTCGCGCTGCGCAAGGTGCTGCGCAACCTCGACCTCGCCGCCGAGCTCGGCGCCAAGACCTTCGTCATGTGGGGCGGCCGCGAGGGCGCGGAGTACGACTCGGCGAAGGATGTCCGCGCAGCTCTCGAGCGCTACCGCGAGGCCGTCAACCTGCTCGGCGACTACGTCACCGACAAGGGCTACGACATCCGCTTCGCGATCGAGCCCAAGCCCAACGAGCCGCGCGGCGACATCCTGCTGCCCACGCTCGGCCACGCGATCGCGTTCATCGACTCCCTCGAGCGCCCCGAGCTCGTCGGCGTGAACCCCGAGGTCGGTCACGAGCAGATGGCGGGACTCAACTTCACCGCGGGGATCGCGCAGGCCCTGTTCCACGGCAAGCTGTTCCACATCGACCTCAACGGCCAGCGCGGCATCAAGTACGACCAGGACCTGGTGTTCGGCCACGGCGACCTGCACAACGCGTTCTCGCTCGTCGACCTGCTCGAGAACGGCGGCCCGAACGGCGTCCCCGCCTACGACGGCCCTCGGCACTTCGACTACAAGCCGAGCCGCACCGAAGACGAGACCGGGGTCTGGGACTCCGCCGCCGCGAACATGCGCACCTACCTGCTGCTCAAGGAGCGGGCAGCGGCGTTCCGCGCCGACCCCGAGGTGCAGGAGGCTCTGGCCGCGGCGAAGGTCGCCGAGCTCGCGGCTCCGACCCTGAACGAGGGCGAGTCCTACGACGATCTGCTCGCCGACCGCAGCGCCTACGAGGACTTCGACGCCGACGCGTATCTCGGCGGCAAGGGCTTCGGCTTCGTCCGGCTGCAGCAGCTCGCCACCGAGCACCTGCTCGGCGCGCGCTGATGGCACTGGTCGCGGGCGTCGACTCGTCGACGCAGAGCTGCAAGGTCGTCGTCCGCGACCTCGACACCGGTGCGGTCGTGCGCACCGGCCGTGCACCCCATCCCGCCGGCACAGAGGTCGACCCCGCGGCATGGTGGGCGGCGCTGCGAACGGCACTGGCGGATGCCGGCGGACTCGACGACGTGTCAGCGATCGGCATCGGCGGGCAGCAGCACGGACTGGTCGCGCTCGACGAGTCCGGCCGAGTGATCCGCCCCGCCCTCCTGTGGAACGACACCCGCTCGGCGCAGGCCGCGGCCGATCTCACGGCAGAGGTCGGCGCCTCCGAGTTCGCGTCCCGCACGGGTCTGGTGCCCGTCGCGTCGTTCACCGTCACGAAGCTCCGATGGCTGGCCGACGCCGAGCCGCAGAACGCCGCCCGTGTGGCGGCCGTGGCCCTCCCCCACGATTGGCTGACCTGGCGCCTGCGCGGGTACGGCCCTGCCGACGAGTCCGACCTCGGCCCCGCACTCGGCGAGCTCGTCACCGACCGCTCCGACGCGAGCGGGACGGGCTACTTCGACCCCGTCCGCGACGTCTACGACCGCGAGCTGCTGTCGCTCGCTCTCCGCAGGGACGCGTCGGATGTGGTGCTCCCCCGGGTGCTCGGGCCCTCGGAGCACGTGCAGGGTTCCGGTGGGCTCGTGGTGTCGGCGGGTGCGGGCGACAACGCCGCCGCCGCGCTCGGCATGGGCGCGCGCACGGGCGACGTGGGCGTGTCCATCGGCACGAGCGGCACGATCTTCGCCGTGACCGATGCGCCGATCTTCGACGTCTCCGGCACCGTCGCAGGGTTCGCGGATGCCGCGGGCGGCCGCCTCCCGATCGTCACGACCCTCAACGCCGCGCGCGTGTTCGACGTGACGGCCGCCCTGCTCGGCGTGGACCTCGAGGAGTTCTCGCGGCTCGCCCTGCAGGCGGAACCCGGTGCCGGTGGACTGTCCCTGCAGCCGTGGTTCGAGGGCGAGCGGACCCCGAATCGGCCGGACGCGACCGCGACCCTCTCGGGCATGACGCTCGCGTCGACCCGTCGCGAGAACCTGGCGCGGGCCGCGGTCGAGGGCGTGATCGGCGGTCTCGCGTTCGGCCTCGGCGCCATCCGCGACCTCGGCGTCCGCACGGAGCGCGTGCTGCTCATCGGCGGCGGCGCGCAGAGCCCCGCCGTCGCGGCCGTCGCCCGCGAGGTGTTCGACATCCCGGTCGTGGTGCCGGAGCCGGGCGAGTACGTCGCCCTCGGCGCCGCCGTGCAGGCGGCCTGGGCCCTCGCCGGCATCCGTCCGTCCTGGTAGACGCCGTCCGACCCTCCTCGCCGCGCGTCGCGTGGCAGGATGGTCGGATGCAGAGACGCGAGGACCGCCGATGACGCGCGGGCTCGCCGCGATGCAGGATGCCGGATTCCGCTGGTTCTTCCTGGCGAGGGCGATCACGATGATCGCCGGATCCATGTCGTCGATCGCGCTCGCCTTCGCCGTGCTGGAGATCGACAACGACGCCCGCTCGCTGTCGCTCGTGCTCGCCGCCTTCACGGTCAGCAACATCGTCTTCCTCCTCTTCGGCGGCGTGATCGCCGACCGGCTCCCTCGGGCGCTGATCATCCAGTCGTGCTACGTCATCGACATCCTGACCATCGGGGCGATGGCCGCCCTGCTGTTCACCGGAACGGCGACCGTGCCGATGCTCGCACTGCTCTCCGTGCTGAACGGGGCGTCCACGGCCTTCGTCCTGCCCGCCATGCAGGGGATCATCCCGCAGCTCGCCTCGCCGGAGCATCTGCAGCAGGCGAACGCGATGCTCTCCTTCGTGCGCTCGGCCACCACCATCGGCGGCCCCATCATCGCCGGCATCGTCGTCGCATCGGCAGGCCCCGCCTGGGCGATGGTCGTGCAGGCGATCGGATGGGTGATCGCGATCCCCGTGCTGGCGATGGTCCGCCTTCCTCCGCCGGCGCACGGCGGAGGGACGACGCTGTTCCAGGATCTCCGCACCGGCTGGCACGAGTTCCGCACCAGGACCTGGCTGTGGGTGGTCGTGCTGGCGTTCATGGTGATGAACGCCATCCATGTCGGCGCGTGGGGAGTCGTCGGCCCGTACATCGCGAAGAACGACCCCCGTCTCGGCATCACCGGCTGGGGCTGGGTGGTCAGCGCGGAGGGCGTCGGCATCCTCGTGATGACCCTCATCCTCATGTGGTTCCCGCTGAACCGACCGCTCCGCTACGGGATGATCGGCATGGCCGCGTTCGCGATCCCGCTCACCGTGCTCGGCGTCCACCCCGCCGTCGTCCTGCTCGCGATCGCGGCCTTCGTGGCCGGCGCCGGCGCCGAGGTGTTCAGCACCGGGTGGAATCTCGCGATGATGGAGAACGTACCGGGCGAGACGCTCTCCCGCGTGTCCAGCTACGACATGCTCGGCAGCTTCGTGGCCATGCCGATCGGCACGCTGATCTACGGCTGGCTGATCACCCACAGCGACGTCGAGACCGTGCTGGTCACGTCCGGCATCCTCTATGCGAGCATCGCGCTGACGACGCTGGCCGTGCCGAGCGTGCGGCGCATGGGGCGTCCGGATGATGCCGTGACGACATGAGCGCTCTGGCGGATTCATAGCAATCCGGGCGAGACTGGGGGCATGACCTTCGCCGCGCTCCAGCCGCTCGCCGACCGCTCCGCCCTCTTCACCGCGCTCCGTCAGGATGCCCTCGCCACGGCGACGGACGAGCTCGGCGACCACCGCTGGGATGCCGACATGACGGCGGGCACGATCACCTTCACCGCGAACGCCGATCCGTCGCGCACGCTGGTGACGACGGCTCATCTGATCGCGACGATCGCACCCGGGCCGCGGTCGCTGCTGTGGGCGTGGGCGCACCCGCAGGGTGACGCGCAGGGCGTCGCCGCGCAGCTCCGCGACTACGGCGTCGAGCACGGACTCGCCGAGCTGGCGGAGCCGGAGCTCCCCTTCCCGGCGGACGCCTCCGGCGACGAGGAGTGGATCGCCGCAGCCGCGCACACGATCGCGGGCGTCGCGGTGGAGATCACCGGACGCTCGCCCTACTACTCCGCCCCGATCTCCGGCGGCACCAGGGCGGTCTTCCTCCTCTACGCGCCCGTGCCCGCACTGACCGTCGCATCGGCGACCACCGCTCTCCCCCGCATCCTCTCCGGCCTGGCTCTGCCCGACGCCAGGACCGCCGTGTGGGACCTCGCCCGCCTCGCCGGCTGGAACCTCGCCTGGACCGACGACGCCTACACCGGCGCCACGATCACCGACGCGACGGCATCGGTCACGTTCCGCTTCGACGAGAGCGCGCGCATCACGAACATCGAGGGCACGCTGCAGCCCCAGAGCTGAGATGAGGGGTGGAGGCCGCGGCATCCACCCACCTCCGTCACCGCCCGAGTCGCTGTCGCGCGGTCTTCATGCCCGGGCCGACGGGCACGTGCGTGGTTGCCGCGGCCAGCCCGAACGCGGGCATGTCGACGTACACGGCCTCGAGATCGGCGACGGGCACCTGATACGTCTCGTGCCAGACGCCGACGCTGCCCGACCCCTGCAGCGAGCGCATGAAGTCACGCCACGGCTGCAGGTGCGGGGCGTCGCGGTCGGCGGCGAAGCGCTGCAGATGCTCGGGGCTCTCCCAGTAGGAGAGCAGGATGGTCGTGCGCCCGAACCAGTTGTGGGCGCCGAGCATCCCCGCCTCCGGATGGGTGGCGAGGTGCCGCAGCATCGGCGGCATCTTGCTGGCCGTCCACCACACCTTCCCCAGCTGCCACCAGCGGTTGGCCCGCATGCCGATGACGAAGACGGTGATGTCAGACCGGTCGGGTGCTGCCGTGTAGCGACCGGGGAAGACCTGCTGAGTCATGCGATTCTCCTTGGAACGTTGTTATGTAACTACGTTATGAAACAACGTTACGATAGACTTCCCTCCATGGCAAGACCTGTCTCCTACGACGACGCTCTCCGCGACCGACTGCTCGACGTCACGGCGGAGATGGTCGACGCGAAGGGCCCGGAGCGCATCAGCCTCCGCGACATCGCCCAGTCAGCCGGCACCTCGACCTCGGCCGTCTACTCCCTCTTCGGCGGCAAGGCGCAGCTGCTGGTCGCCGTGATCGAGCACGGCTTCGCGTCGTTCGGAGCCGCTCAGGCCGCAACCGAGCCGGAGGGGCTCCGCGCCCTCGGATACGCGTACCGAGGGTGGGCGAAGGCCAACCCCGCCCTCTACCGCCTGATGTTCGGCGGAGCGATCACGACCGTCGAGGACTGCGCTCCGGATGCCGCCACGACCTCCACCGCGATGGCTCCGCTCGTGCGCGCGCTCGCGGCGCGCGTGCCGGAGGAGCAGGTGATGGCTGCCGCCGTCACGGTGTGGGCGCAGGTGCACGGCGCCGTGAGCCTCGAACTCGCCGGAGTCGCGCCAGAGGTGCCCGACTGGGATGCCGTCTACGATGCCGTGGTCGACGCGGTGGAGCGCTCCTTCCCGCGCGCGTGAGGTGCCGCACGGCGCGCAGATGTGGAAGTCTGGTCGCATGAAGAACGGAATCGTCCGGTTCGCCGCGCTCTACGTGTTCAACGTCGCGGTCCTCCTGCTCATCGGCCTGCTGTTCAGCGGCGTCCGCGTGGGTTTCAACGCCCTGTGGGCGGCCGTGATCCTCACCCTCGCCGCGCTGTTCGTGAAGCCCGTGCTCGGCTCCGCGTTCCGGAAGTCCGCCGCGAAGTCGTCGGCCAGCCGTACGAAGGTCGGCGAGAAGACCGTGCAGTACGCGCTCGTCTACGTCGTCGAGCTCATCGTCTGGGTGCTGACGGTATGGCTGAGCGGGGTGCGCGCGTCGGGCTTCTGGGCGTTCGTCCTGCCTCCGCTGATCCTGCTCTTCGGCTGGATGATCTACGACCAGTTCGACGACAGGCTGCGCGCCAAGGCGGGCGAGGTGTACGACACCGTCTCCGCGAAGATCTCGAAGAGGTCGGATGCCGCGGCATCCGCTCCCACCCCCGACTCCCCCGCGACGACCGAGGCGCGCCAGGAGCTGAACGACGGCCTCACCCCCGAGCAGCGCCGCATGCTCGACGAGCTCGGCTGATCCGCGCGGCGGAGGAGCCCGGTCGTTGAGCGAGGACGCGCAGCGACCGAGCGCCGTGCTGAGCGAGCGCAGCGAGGCGAAGTGACGAAACGCCCCACGGGATGCGACGCGTCAGGCGAGCCGCTCGGCCGCCTCGACCACGTTCGTCATGAGCAAGGCGACGGTCATCGGTCCGACGCCGCCGGGGTTCGGGGAGAGGAAGCCGGCGACCTCGGCCACGTCGGGATGCACGTCGCCGAAGACGAGGCTCTTGCCGGTCTCGGCATCCGTCTCGCGCGTCACGCCCACGTCGAGCACGGCGGCTCCGGGCTTGACGTCTTCGGCGCGGATCAGGTGCTTGACCCCGGCGCCGGCGACGATCACGTCAGCCTGGCGGAGGTACGGCGACATGTCGGGCGTGCCCGTGTGCACCTGCGTGACGGTGGCGTTGATGTCGCGGCGGGTGAGCAGGAGGCCGATCGGGCGGCCGATGGTGACGCCACGTCCGACCACGACGACGTGCTTGCCCTTGAGGTCGTAGTCGTTGCGCAGCAGCAGTTCGATGACGCCGCGCGGGGTGCAGGGCAGCGGCGTGTGGATCGGGTTGTTCACGTTGAGCACGAGACGACCGAGGTTGGTCGGGTGCAGGCCGTCGGCGTCCTTCGCCGGGTCGATGCGCTCGAGGATCGCGTCGGTGTCGAGGTGCTTCGGCAGCGGCAGCTGGACGATGTAGCCGTGGCAGTCGGGATCGGCGTTGAGCTCGTCGATCAGCGCCTCGACGTCGGCCTGCGAGGCATCGGCGGGGAGCTCGCGCTGGATCGAGTTCATCCCGATCGCCTCGGACTGACGGTGCTTCATGCCGACGTAGAGCTGCGACGCCGGGTCGGCGCCGACGAGCACCGTGGCGATGCCGGGGACGATGCCCTTCTCCCTGAGCGCGGCGACGCGCTCGGTGAGCTCGGCCTTGATGGATGCTGCGGCGGCCTTGCCGTCGAGGATCTTCGCGGTCATGCTGTCTCTTCTCTTCCTTGCGTTCGCCGTTCGGGGCGGTGTCCGCCCTCGTCGAGTTCTCGTGCTTTCGCCGAGTGCACGGCTCGTTCGCGTGAACGGGCCGTGCACTCGGTAGCTTCTCGTGCACTCGGCAGCATCCCGTGCAGTCGCGGACGGGATGCCGCGGGCTTACTGCTGCAGGTCGGGGTACAGCGGGAAGGCCGCGGCGAGCGCGTCGACGCGGGCACGGAGCTCCTCGACGTCGGCGCCGGGCTGCAGCGCGAGGGCGATGACGTCGGCGACCTCGGTGAACTCGGCGTCGCCGAAGCCGCGCGTCGCGAGCGCCGGGGTGCCGATGCGCAGACCCGAGGTGACCATCGGCGGGCGCGGGTCGTTCGGCACCGCGTTGCGGTTCACGGTGATGTGGATGTCGTGCAGGAGGTCCTCGGCCTGCTTGCCGTCGATCTCGGCGTCGCGCAGGTCGACGAGCACGAGGTGCACGTCGGTGCCGCCGGAGCGCACGGCGATGCCGGCATCCTTCACGTCCTGCTGAGACAGACGCTCCGCGATGATGGCGGCGCCGCGCAGCACGCGCTCCTGACGCTCCTTGAACTCCGGGGTGCCGGCGAGCTTGAACGCCGTCGCCTTGGCGGCGATCACGTGCATGAGCGGGCCGCCCTGCTGTCCGGGGAAGACGGCGGAGTTGATCTTCTTCGCGATCTCGGCGTCGTTGGTGAGGATGAAGCCAGAGCGGGGGCCGCCGATGGTCTTGTGCACGGTCGAGGAGACGACGTGCGCGTGCGGCACCGGGTTCGGGTGCAGCCCCGCGGCGACGAGGCCGGCGAAGTGCGCCATGTCGACCCAGAGGAGCGCGCCGACCTCGTCGGCGATCTCGCGGAACGCGGCGAAGTCGAGGGTGCGCGGGTAGGCCGACCAGCCGGCGATGATGACCTTCGGCTTGTGCTCGATGGCGAGGCGGCGGACCTCGTCCATGTCGATGGTCGAGGTCTCGGGGTTCACCCCGTAGGCGACGATGTTGTAGAGGCGGCCGGAGAAGTTGATCTTCATGCCGTGGGTGAGGTGGCCGCCCTGGTCGAGCGAGAGGCCGAGCAGGGTGTCGCCGGGGCGGGCGATCGCGTGCAGCACGGCGGCGTTGGCAGAGGCGCCGGAGTGCGGCTGGACGTTCGCGAACTCCGAGCCGAACAGGCTCTTGGCGCGGGCGATCGCGAGCTCCTCGGCGACGTCGACCTCCTCGCAGCCGCCGTAGTAGCGGCGGCCGGGGTAGCCCTCGGCGTACTTGTTCGTGAGCACCGAGCCCTGCGACTGCAGCACGGAGACGGGCACGAAGTTCTCGGATGCGATCATCTCGAGGAACGTCTGCTGGCGCTTGAGTTCCCGGTCGAGGACCTCGGCGATCTCGGGGTCGACCTCGGCGAGCGGGGCGTTGAAGTAACGGTCGGTCATGTGACGTGCTCCTCTGACAACGGATTCGAAAGGGGTGCTTCCATCGGCCCAGGCGCGCGGTCGAATTCCGTGGTCAGTCGCTCCCCGGTGGTAGTCCACCCAGACGCCAGTCGCGACGGTTACGAGCATAGCGGATGCCGCGGCTGTCGAGCGCGGAGATGACGTCAGGCCCTACCCCTGTTCGTGCGACAGAGGGACCCCGAGGCCGCACTCGCCGTGGCCGTATCTGAGCGCCAGCGGAATGGTCTGCGCGGACGACATCTCCCCGATGCCCCAGAGCAGGCTCAGGGCCACGATCTTCCCTTCCGATGCCGGAAGGCCGATGGCGGCGACAAGGGTTCCGCTCTCCGCCCCGACGACGCCGAACCGCCGACTCGCGTCATCCGCGTCGTGCAGCAGCGCATCGAGCTCAGCGTCCTCCAGTTCGTCGAGTCGGACATCGTCGAGCAGGACCGCCGCCGACTCGACGGAGCCCTGGGAGTCGCGGACCATCGACGTCTCGAACAGCGTGCCGTCCACGAGAGCGACGAGGCCGACGGCGACGTAGAGCCGCTCTCCGTCTTCGGCCATACGACACTCGCTGGAGGTGGGCGCAACGACGTCGAGATGCCCCGGCGTGAAGTACAGACGAAACGCCAGGATCACGAAGAATCCGACACCCAGAATCGTGAGGATGATGAAGACCTTCGCCGTCCGGCGCCAGAAGCGCAGACGTTCGACGAGGCTCTCGGACTCATCGTTCTGTGCTCGTTCCACCACCACGGCATTCCTCCGGCCAGGATCGCCACGCGACCTCTGAGCCCACGGTAACGACTGAGCGAAGCGAACGGTGCGTTCGGGACGCGACCGTTATGGTCGCGGGCCTCATCGGGTGCCGTCGGGCCTGGGGGTCAGTTGAGGTCGAACAGGGCGCTGACGTCGAACCAGGGGATCCTCTGGGTACTGAGCGTGCTCATGCCCGACATGCGTACGAAGGATGGCCGGACTTCCCGACGCATCAGCCAACGGAACGGACCGTTCGACAGCGCCGCGATCAGGTTCGCGACATACCAGGCGACAGCCTGCTTTAGAGACGCCTTCTGAGCCCACGAGTGAACCAGGAGCCAGGCCAAGAAGGCGCTGGGAATCACAACCCACAGCGCGAGCCCGCGAAAGAAGAGGAAGAGCAGCCAACCTAGCCCCTCGGGGAAGCTCATCCTCTTGGCTCCTTCCGCGCGTTGGTCCTGCCGCGAATCGCGCCCCGTTTGCGGTTCGCTCATGATCACGCGCCGGCCGCGTAGGTCGCGAGAAGCAGGATGCCGAACACGACCGCGATCGCACCGTACGTGGCGAGGACGGTTCCGCCGCCCATCCTCACTCGATCACGTGTGGGCATTGTCAGTAAGCCGGAGGAATCGTGCTGCCAGCTCGACCTGTCCTTCCATGCCTGCCAGATGAAGCGCAGGCCGAACAGCATCCCAGCACTGCCTGTGATGCTGAGCGCGATGCTGAGCACAATGCCCCCTGCTCCGAGGATCTCGGAGAGAGCGGTCAGGGCACGCAAGAAGTTGTCCTCACGGCTCCGAAAGGACGTCAGCGGCGTCAGGATCAGGAGGCCGGCGCCGATGAGCAGCTGCATCACGGAGATCAGGACCGAGTAGGTCGTCGCGGACATCCGGGAGCCCTTGACGATTCCGGCCTGCGACATGTTGGCAGCAACCCGACGCCGCCCCAGGAGCATGACCGCGCCCGCGGTCAGAAACAGGATGCCGATGGCCATGAGGATTCCGGACACCACCGACATGCTTGCCCCCTCGGTCACCGCTGACGCTCGTATCTGGACGATAGCAGCAGTCGTCACCAGTACGCCCCCAAGCAGCTTTCTGTAGTGGTGGTTCAGGAGCAGATCCGGAAAGGAGGCTTCGAGGCGTTCTTACTCCGACGGCAGAGAACCCGCCTCCGCCAGCGCCCGCTCGCGTTCGACTTCCTCGCGCCAGAAAATGGCGTGATCCTTCGCCTTCACCCAGAAGACGAAGCTGGGCACGCCGAGCATCAGGAAGGGCAGTACGAACGCCGGGCCATTCAGCGAGACTCCTCTCACCAAGGAAACGATCTCGAACAGGACCAGGACTACCCCGAGCACAATGCAGATGGCGGCAAGAGTTCGATAGAGCAACCAGCGCCGGCGGATCTGACGGCTGTCGCGAAAGTCGTATCCGCCGAACATGGCCGTGGCGAGTGCGTGCCACCGACTCCGCGGCCCCTTCACGCCGTCTTGCGTCTTCAAGCCCTGCTCACCCCCACGAGCGCCTCTTATCAGGACTCGATCGTATGTCCCCGGCGAAGTCGACATCACGGGAGTCCGTCGAGTTGTGGTCCACGGCTACGACCCCGCCCCCTCGTCGTCATCGGCCTGCTCCGCGACGCCTGCCGCGATCGCGGCCTCGAACGCCGCTTCGCTCGCGTCGAGGTCTCCCCTCTCGTGTTCGACATCGGCAAGGTCGAGGTACGCACGCGGTTCACCGGCTTCTGCCGCAGCACGGAGCACATCCGCGGCAGCATCGAGGTCCCCGGCCGCGCGCAAGGCATCGCTCAGCTGCCAGCCGGTCGTGGGGTCAAGGGCGTACGCATGCTCAAGTACTGCCCGTCCGGCGTCGTCGGAGCCGAACTCCAACTCCAACTTGCCTGTCGATGGTCAGCGCCGCCCGCAGCACTCTATGAACTTGATTGCGCTGAGCCACTATCCAAGTTCTGCAGGGTTCGACCCATCCATCCCACTCTGTGTGAGATGTTGGCCATGTCTACCAGTCTGACGTATCGAGCAGTCGGCATGTACTTACCCGCACGCACTCCGACGAGTCCCGTAGCAAGAGATAGAAAGATATTCCAGTCGTACCAACCCAGGCACGCACCATAACTGGCCCTCTGTCGCCACGAGTGGACGAAGATCCATGCAAGAAAGGTTGCGGGTATCAATACCAGCAGATACAACCCTCTGAATGCACAGAGAGCGAACAGGACAATGACGTCAAAGATGACGATCATGGCAAGGCTCTCGATCCCGCGGATCGGGGCGTAAGCCTTGGCGGGAGTTCATGTCCAACAGAAGTACCCAATCTCTCCACGCGCTACTCGCCGGCCTTCCGCATCCCGGCCGAAGCGAGCTCGCCCGTGTAGTACCTCTGGACATACTCATCCATGCTCAATCGACTACGTCGAGTCCCTCCGGCGATCTGATGCCCAGTCGCGACGCCGTCGATTCCCGGAGCGTAGGTGACGACGTTGGGATGCAGCGTCTCTCCATCGCGCAGCCGGGCACGCACGTAGGCGACGACTTCCTCACGCGCGGTCTCGTTGTTCCCCTGCACGACACACCCCATCATCTCGCGCACAGTTCCCTCCGCCGTGGTCGCGTACGCCAACCAAACTATGAATCGTCGTTGACTCCACGGGCCAAGACGCAACCGAGATAACTGAATGTCATATGAGAAAGGACCAGGACTCGGAATCGACGCCCACGGATCCGGCAACGGATCGGGCGCATCGGGCCAGTACAGCGGGTTCGTGCCCGTCTCGATAGACGCATCCGGTTCAGGCACCCTGGAGACGGAAGCATCTTCCGCGACACCTAGCAATGCTTCACCGCTAGCGCCATCGGCATCCCTGCCAGGTCGCGGATGCTCTACGCGGTCGCGGAACACCTCGCGACCCGCCGCCACGATCTCGCATCGGTAGTACAACGACGCATCCGCACTGATCACACGCTCCTCCCCCTCTCCCACACCGACGGTATTGAGGGGCTGGTCAAGCTCACGCAACCGCGCGACCAACGTGTCACGGAAGAAGAGAACATCCCGATACGGCAACGCCTCCAATGCCTCCGTCAACTCCGCGATCTTCTCGTCCTCCAACGACCCGCCGAGACAGTCGATCAGAGACCAGAAGCGATCGTTGTCCATCAATGGCCGCGCTGGAGCATCCTTCCCGGTCTCCGGGATCTCGACGGTTCCAACTACCGAGTCCACCCAGGCAACCGGATCCTTGAACGCTGTAGGAAGCACCCGATCCTGAACCAGTACGGGACCCCATTCGGAAGGGACGGGGAAGTTCCACGCCGCCAGCACCCGGAACTCACCCCCAGGCGGCGCGCCAACCCCCGACCAATCATCCTCGTCACGCTGGAACAGCACGAGGTCGTCGAATCGCCGCCCCCTACGGAACACCACGCGCACCGCATGACCCTCCGAGATACGCCCCCCGAAGAACCCGTGAGCTTCCAAGGCCCCCAATCCACCGACACCGTCGGCGCGCTCCATCAATTCTTCCGGCGTCAGGTGTTTCATATCCACTCCTATTTGCAGCTATCCCCTTGCCCCGGCCGACACACACCGTGTTTGTCAACATACGCAATGATATTGCTAGGTTGAAAAACTCGTAAACCGTGATGTTTCGCATCGTCGACCTAAAGGTGTTCCGAGTCACGAGTCCCGCAGTGTTCTTGATCACCTTTGGGACACGCTCAAAGCCCCCACTTCGATCAAAGCATTCACCCCATCACCTCTCCCATGCGGGTATATAGAGGACGGCGTGCGGGCAGACGGAAGGTAAGGGCGGGGGATTGACTCTAGTGACGCCGAACTCACATGGCGCTTATTCACGCCCAGTTGTTGAGTAAATGCGATAGATGACGGCCTCAATTTCCTTTCGAGTCAAACCGATACGCCATGTCACCCCGCTAGGCTTCAGCGGTCGCATACGAAACACCTCTCCGCTTGAGAGCTCTATCGCAAGCAGAGGATAACAGCCCATGAAGGCCCATTCACCACGAATATCTCTTACGTCTGTCAAATATGTACTCGCTACGGGTGTATCTCTTGCACCTTTGGGGATTCTCAACACGCACACCCGACCATCTCGAACTGAGATGCAGCCTTCTTCGAAGTCGACAAGCGGCTGTCCAAGACCATTTTGCATCTGCGCATGATCGAACGCGACAGCTGGGACAGATTTGTTGAGGGAAAGCTCTAGTGCGTATGTACGCACTCGTCGGTTACGCGTAAGAATAACTGCAACGTAGGCGATGTCAATTGCGCTCACGATTAATACACCCAAGCGCACATCAGATCCGAGAGAGGCCGAAGCGAGGAGGAAGAACAAAGCCACACCAGTAATGACAAGGAAGATCACCCACGCACAGTAGTCCGCGAGTCGCATGTGCGGAATTATGGGTTTCAAATGTGTGGCCTTCCATCCGAGGGAACAAGCTGCCATATAGCAAACTGAGATATTGAGAAAATGGTGCCACCTACCCCAGCCCCGCCTCCAACTTTGGTCAAACCCGCTGCGTAGAACATGGTCGCCATGCCGAGTGCAGGCAATTGCGCGATGCAGATCGCATCCAGCTTGTGCGCGACGCAGTCCGCCCCAGTCGCGACCCAGGCAGCACCGATGCTTACAGTCCCTGCAAGTAGGGCAGTCGCTTTCATTGCAAGTAGGCCTGCCGGGGACAACTCCATGAAGGCAGCAGCTATTTCAGCACCGCCCCCGATCGCTCCAGAAACCAGAGAGGTTATATTCGCGATCTTGGAAATGTTTGTCAACGTTTCATAGTTGAAGAGCGATGAAGAGCGGGAGTACGTTGGACGCGATGCTTTCTTCACCGCACGCTGGATGACCGGGGCACTGTTTTTACTGGTGACTCTACCCCCATCAGACAATGGGGCGATCGAGACCTTCTCGCCGCTTAGATCATGCATGTTGACGGGGTCTGGCGGCCAGACGGATGGAAGAAACAACATTCCCTATATCCAGGGATCACCCCAGACGATAGGTTTTGTTCATGGTCCTTCCCCATCTTCTGCCCCTCGTTCCAGCGCCCGTGACCGCCACCGCAGGAGAAGGACGGATGCCGCTCACCGCCGCCTCCTCTGTGTCCGGACCCGCAGCCGCCACGGCGCAGCTTATCGACGCGGTCGCCCGGCGCAGCGGCATCCGGCTGTCCTCCGTCGAGGGCGATGCCGACATCACTCTGCGTATCGACGGGGCCGTCGCGAACCCCGAGGGCTACGGCCTCACGGTCGGCGAGCGCGTCGAGGTCGTCGGCGCCGATGAGGCCGGCCTCTTCTACGGCATCCAGACCCTGCTGCAGCTGCTGCGCGAAGACGAAGACGGCTCCTGGGGCCTCCTCCGCGCCACCGTCGCGGACGCGCCCCGCTTCGCCCGCCGCGGAGTGATGCTCGACGTCGCACGCCACTTCTTCGGCGTCGACGACGTCAAGAAGTTCATCGACGCGACCAGCGCCCTCAAGTTCAACCACCTGCACCTGCACCTGAGCGACGACCAGGGCTGGCGCATCCACATCGACTCCTGGCCGAAGCTCACCGAGCTGGCGGCGACGACATCGGCGAACGGCGACCCGGGCGGCTTCTACTCGAAGGACGACTACCGCGAGATCGTCGCGCACGCGGCATCCCGCCACATGATCGTGATCCCCGAGATCGACCTCCCCGGCCACACGCACGCGATCGGCGTCGCGTACCCGGAGCTCGTCGAGGCGCCCGTGCTGAACGACGGACTGATCTCGGAGTCCGCGCGCCTCGGCCAGCCGCTCCCCGTCGCTGGCGAGACCTACATCGGCTGGGGCGTCGGGCACTCCAGCGTGCGCATCCACGAGGAGCGCACCTACGACTTCGTGCGCGACGTCGTGCGCGAGCTCGCCGAGATGACGCCCGGCCCGTACATCCACGTCGGGGGCGACGAGTCGCTCGGAACACCTCAGACCGACTTCGACCTGTTCGCCGCACGGGCCACCGAGATCGTCGTCGCGGCGGGCAAGACCCCCGTGGCCTGGCACGAGATGGGCTCCGCGGCCGACATCGCCGAGGGCACCGTCGGACAGTACTGGGGCAACACCACCCCGCAGGGCACACACGCCGAGGAGGCAGCGCACTTCGTCGCACGCGGCGGCGCGCTCATCATGTCGGCCTCGAACGTCGCCTACCTCGACATGAAGTACACGCCGGAGTTCCCGCTCGGACTCGACTGGGCTGCCATCATCGACGTCCGGGCCGCCTACGACTGGGAGCCGACAGCCGTGCTCGACGTGCCCGCCACCGCGATCCTCGGAGTCGAGACCCCGCTGTGGAGCGAGACGACCCGCACCATCTCCGAGGTCGAGCAGCTCGTCTTCCCGCGCGCCGCAGCCCAGGCGGAGATCGCCTGGTCGCCGCAGACAGCGCCGGAGCGCACCTGGGACTCCTTCCGCGCACGGCTGGGTGCACTCGCTCCACTATGGAAGGCTGAGGGGGTCGACTTCCACCCCAGCCCCGAGATCCCCTGGAGCGCACGATGAGCGTCCACACCTCCACGACGGGCTCGCTCGTCATCCACTCCGCCCGCGTCGTGGACGGCGGCGAGATCGTCGAGAACGGCTGGGTGCGATTCGAGCACGGCGCCGTTGCCTCGCGCGGCGCCGGATCGGACTGGGCGCCGGCCGACGAGATCGTCGACGCGTCCGCGGTCGCCGGAGCAGACGCCGTGCTCACGCCGGGGTTCGTCGACATCCACGGCCACGGAGGCGCAGGCGCCGCCTTCGACGACGGCATCGAGGCGATCCGCACCGGCAGGGCGCTGCACCGCGCGCACGGCACGACGCGCGCGGTCGTCTCGCTGGTCACGGCGACACTCGACGAGCTCGCGCTCAGCGTCGCCGGCATCGCCGACCTGATGCAGACGGATGCCGACATCCTCGGCTCGCACCTCGAAGGCCCCTTCCTCGACCCCGGGCACCACGGCGCCCACGAGCCGACGCTGCTGCGGCACCCGGAGGCGGGCGACGTCGAGCGCCTGCTGGAGGCGGGGCGCGGCACGATCCGCCAGATCACGATCGCGCCGGAGCTCCCCGGAGGGCTCGACGCCATCCGGCAGATCGTCGCCGCCGGCACCGCGGCCGCGGTCGGGCACACCGATGCGGATGCCGCCATGGCCGTCGCCGCATTCGAAGCGGGAGCCTCGATCCTCACGCACGCCTTCAACGCGATGCCCGGCATCCACCACCGCGCCCCCGGGCCGGTGCTCGCCGCAGCGGCCGACCACCGCGTCGTGCTCGAGGCGATCGCCGACAACGTGCACCTCGACCCGCACGTGATCAAGCTCGTGTTCGACTCCGCCCCCGGGAGGGTCGCACTGATCACCGACGCCATGGCGGCCGCGGGCAGCGCCGACGGCCACTACGACCTGGGCGCGGTGAGCGTCACGGTCGAGAACGGGATCGCACGCGCCGACGACACCGGGTCGATCGCGGGCTCCACGCTGACCCAGGACGTGGCTCTGCTGAGGGCCGTGCAGGCGGGCGTGACACTGCCCGAGGCGGTGCGCGCATTGACCGAGACCCCGGCCCGCGCGATCGGGCGCGGCGAACGGCTCGGCAGCCTGCGGACCGGATCGGTCGGCGACGCCGTGCTTCTCGATGCACAGCTGCGCGTCGCGCGCGTATGGGTGGGTCAGCGGCTCTGAGAACCGCGCATCGCGCGACGACGCGCAGCTCTGCGCTCTCCGGTCGAAATGTGTGTGCGGGGCGGGAGGCCGCCTTCTCCCCAGATCGGCGGCCTCACCCCCACAACAGAGCAGGTGGGCCGGGAACTCCTCCCCCGAGGCTCCCGACCCGCCAGCTGGTGCTGTTACCCCTCGCACCAGCGCCTCAGAACTCCGCCCCCCGGTGGAGCCCTTATGGCTGTCTCTACGTGATGAGACGAACTCAGCCGCCGTTCATTACGCGACTTCCCAGAAAATCTTCGAAAATCTTTCCCCTCCGCCAGGCCACAGATTCGGAAATAGTGAACGACCTGGACTTTTGGCCAAAACTCAAGATCTGCTTTGGACTTTCGTCAGGGGTGGCCTAGCTGAAAGAATCGGGAGAGAATGGAAAAGACGCGTGATGAAGAGCGGTCTCACGCGTCTCTTCATGTGAAGGCGCACCCGCGCCCCACGACAGATGGATGACTGTGGACGACGAGAACACACTGCACGACGACGCGATCGCGGACGCCGACCTGGTTCTGCGCACCCGCTCGGGTGACGCGACGGCCTTCGGCGAACTGTGGCGACGGCACTACCCGTCCGGCATGTCCGTCGCGCGCTCGATCACGTCTTCGATCGACCCCGACGACCTCGTGCAGGAGTCCTACACCCGCATCTACCAGGCGATCATCAAGGGAGGCGGCCCCAACGGCTCCTTCCGCGCCTACCTCTTCACCAGCATCCGCAACACCGCCGCCGCATGGGGACGCTCCCGCCGGGAGTCCGCGATCGATGAGCTCGACGCGGTCGCCGACCCTGACAGCACCGAGCAGGCGGCGAACGAGGCCCTCGACCGCGGTCTCACCTCGCAGGCCTTCCGCAGCCTCCCCTCCCGCTGGCAGGAGGTGCTCTGGTACACCGAGATCGAGCAGATGAAGCCCAATGAGGTGGCGCCGCTGCTCGGCATGAAGGCCGGAGCCGTGTCACAGCTCGCCTTCCGTGCTCGCGAAGGCCTCAGAGAAGCGTGGATCCAGGCGCACCTGCGCAGCGCAGCCCCCGGGTCGGACTGCCAGTGGACGATCGAGCATCTCGGCGCGTACACGCGAGGGAACCTGAGCACTCGCGACCACAAGCGCCTCGAACAGCACCTCGACGAGTGCGCACGCTGCATGATCGTCGCCGCCGAGGCCAAGGACGTCTCGAAGCGCCTCGCGCTCGTACTGCTCCCCCTCGTGCTCGGCATCGCCGGCTCGGCGGGCTACCTCGCCACCCTCCAGGGCGGCGGCGCACCCATCGTCGCGCTGGCGGCCATGCCCTCCAGCGTCGTCCAGGGCGGCGTCGTCGCCGCCGGCGGCGCTGCGGGCGGAGCAGCCGGCGGATCAGCAGGATCCGGAGCCGGAGGCTCTGCGGGCGGCGGCGCAGGAGCCGCCGGAGGCATCTTCACCGGAGTCGGCGCGCTCGTCGGAGCAGGCTCCGCGGCACTCATCGTCGCCGGCGTCGTCGCCGCGGCCACCATTCTGCCCGGCCTCAGCAGCGCTGACCCGTCGACCTCGCTGTCGAACGCCGCGGCGAGCGACTCCTCGTCTATCGCCGCCGACATCGCCCCCGACGACTCGATGTCGTCCGAGGAGACGACCATCGTCGAGCCGCCGGCACCGCCTGCACCCCCGGCGCCGCAGCCGCCGGTCGAAGAGGCCTCTGCACCGGAATCCGCTCCCGTGGTGACGCCGCCGGCGCCCCCGGTGACACCGGAGAAACCCGTCGACCCCGTGAAGCCGGTCGACCCCGAGAAGCCCGTCGACCCGATCGATCCCATCGACCCCGTGGACCCGGTTCTGCCGGAGGGAGCTCCGACGGTCGGGAGCGCGACGGTGAGCTTCTCCTTCGACGAGCAGGATCTGATCGTCACGCACTATCGCGTCCCCGTCACGGGAGTGGCCCAGGCGAAGGTGAGCACTCTCCTCGGCGGCTCGACCGCCGGAAACGGCGAGGTCGTGCTCGTTCCCTCCGCCCTCGACTCGACGACCGGCGAAGGAACGATCGACCTGCGGCCATCGCTGCAGCAGATCTGCGAGAACGCGACGGTCGAGTTCTTCTATGTGGCCGGAGACAAGAAGGGCGCCGTAACGAGCACGACCCTGCGCGAGCTCAACGACTTCTATCCCGAATTCCTCTGCGATTTCGGCATCGGTGTCGTCACGGATCCCCCCGCTCCGACGGAACCGACCAGCACGGAGCCCCCTGCCGAGACCTCGACTCCCGGGCCCGCGGAATCGGCCCCGCCTGCCCCGACCGAGCCCGTCGCCCCGGTGGACCCCGCGGCCCCCATCGAGCCGGCAGCACCGCCCGCACCGGTCGCGCCCGCGCCCGTGCCCGTAGAGACTCCCGCCGCACCTGCTCCTGAGGACTCCGCCGCACCCGTGCAGGCGAGCCTCCTCGGCGCCGCGATCGACACCGTCGCAGACGTCGCCGGCACCGCTCCCGCGCCGGCCGAGTAGCTCCCGAGCGGCGAATAGACTGGGGTCATGCCCCAGGAATCCGCACCCGTACCCGGCGTAGACCGCCCGAACATCACCGCGCTCGACGTGGTGCGCGCCATCGTCCTGGTCGTCGCCGTCGGCACACTCGCGCTCTGGGGCTTCGCCACCTGGCCGCTGCCGTGGAATGTCGTCCTGGGCATCGGCGCCCCCGTGATCGTCATCCTCGTCTGGGCGCTGTTCCTGTCTCCCAAGCCTGTCCTCCGGCTGCACCCGTTCCTCCGCGCGGCTGTGGAGCTGCTGATCTACGTCGGCGTCACCATCGCCTGGTGGCTCATGGACCAGCCCCTCGTCGGCATCGCCTTCGGCGTCGTCGCCGTCGGCGCCGGACTCGTCAGCGGGCGCCGCAGCCTGTCATGACCGCGCTCGAGCAGCTGACAGCCGCTCTCGGCGACCTCGTCGACACCGCCCCCGCCGCGCTCGAGTCCGCACGGGCCGACCGCTCGGGTCACGCCGCTCCCGGTCTCCCTCTCGCCGTCGTGCACGCCGAGACGGTCGAGCACGTCCAGCAGATCATGCGCATCGCCACGGCGACCCGCACGCCGGTCGTCGTCAGAGGCGCGGGAACCGGTCTCGCCGGGGCCGCGAACGGAGGCGCGGGAGAGATCGTGCTCTCCACGGCGCGCATGACCGCGGTCACCGAGATCCGCGCCGATGATCTGCTCGCAGTGGTCGAGCCGGGCATCCTCAACGCCGACCTCAACGACCTGCTCGCCGAGCACGGGCTCTGGTGGGCGCCCGACCCCGCCAGCCGCGCGATCTCGACCGTCGGCGGCAACATCGCCACGGGCGCAGGCGGGCTCCTCTGCGCCAAGTACGGAGTCGTGCGCGACGCCGTGCTCGGCGTCGATCTGGTCCTCGCCGACGGACGACTGCTCCATCTGGGGCATCGGAGCGTCAAGGGCGTGACCGGCCTCGATCTCACCTCTCTCGTGATCGGCTCGGAGGGAACGCTCGGCGTCGTCGTCGGCGCCACCCTGAAGCTGCGCCGGCTCGTCTCCGGCACCACGTGCACGATCACCGCGACCTTCCCCAGCGTGCGGGCGGCCGCCGTCGCTTCCGCGGCGGTGACGGCGACCGGCATCCAGCCCGCGATCATGGAGCTGATGGATGCGGCGAGCCTGGCCGCGGTCGCCGCTCTGCTGTCCCTGCCGGCGCCGGATGCCGGCATGGCGCAGCTGACCATCCAGACCGACGGTCCCGCCGCCGTCGCCGAAGCGGATGCCGTGGCCGAGGTCCTCCGCACGAGCGGCGGCGCCGTGCAGGTCTCGCACGATCGCGAAGAGGGCGAACGCCTGCTCGCCGTCCGCCGATCCATGCACGCGGCCATGGCAGCGCTCGGCACCACGCTCATCGAGGACGTCTCGGTCCCGCGCAGCGCGATGCCGGCGTTGTTCGACGAGATCGCACGCATCGAACGCGAGTACGCGCTCACGATCCCGACCGTCGCGCACGCCGGAGACGGCAACCTGCACCCGAACTTCATCTTCGATGGTCCCGATGTGCCCGAGCACGTGTGGGATGCCGCTGGCGCGCTGTTCCGCGCCGCCATCGCCCTGGGCGGCACGCTCACCGGCGAGCACGGCATCGGCACTCTGAAGAGCCGCTGGCTGGCCGAGGAGCTGGGCGACGATCAGTGGGAGCTGCAGCGGCAGATCACCAGGGTGTTCGACCCCCTCGGCATCCTGAACCCGGGAAAGGTGTTCCATGCCTGACATCCACGTGAGCGCGGCCGTCATCGTCGACGACGACGGGCGCGTGCTCGTCGTCCGGAAGAACGACACCGTCCGCTTCATGCAGCCTGGCGGCAAGCCGGAGGAGGGCGAGTCCCCCGCGCAGACGCTCGTCCGCGAACTGCACGAGGAGCTCGGCGTGCTGCTCGACGAGGGCGACCTCGAGCCCCTGGGCACGTTCATCTCGGAGGCGGCGAACGAACCGGGGCACCGCGTGGTCGCCGAGGCCTTCGCCGCGACGGTCGACCCCGCCGCCGTGACGGTCCAGGCCGAGCTCGCGGAGCTGCGGTGGATCACCCGCGAGGACGCGGAGACGCTCCCGCTCGCCCCGCTGAGCGTGGAGCACCTGCTGCCGATCGCCTGGTCGCGCTAGAGGCGCACGAACCTCACCCCGTTTCGTCTCGCTCCGCTCGCTCAACGACCGACAGCGGACTCGAGTCGAGCTCCCCGGTCGTTGAGCGAGGAAGCGCAGCGACCGAGACGAAACGCTCCGGGTTCAGGTCAGATGCCCTGCCAGGCCGGCTTGTTCGCGAACGTGTAGCGGTAGTAGTCGGCGAGCTTCAGGCGCGACGCGGCGGCCTCGTCCACGACGACGGTCGCGTGCGGGTGCAGCTGGATGGCCGATCCGGGGAGGATCGCCGAGAGCGGCCCCTCGACGGCATCCGCCACGGCCTGCGCCTTGCCCTCCCCGAACGCGAGCAGCACGAGGTGCCGCGCCCGCAGGATCGTCCCGAGCCCCTGAGTGATGCAGTGGCGCGGCACGTCGTCGATCGAGTCGAAGAAGCGGGCGTTGTCCTCGCGGGTCTGCTCGGTGAGGGTCTTGACGCGCGTGATGGAGGCGAAGGACGAGCCGGGCTCGTTGAACCCGATGTGTCCGTCTGTGCCGATGCCGAGGATCTGCAGGTCGACGCCGCCCGCCGCCGTGATGGCCGCCTCGTAGTCCTCTCCCGCGTGCTGGATGGTCGCCTCGGCGCCGTTGGGCACGTGGATGCGCTGCGGGTCGAGTCCGAGCGGCTCGACGACCTCCCTGGTGATCACCGAGCGGTAGCTCTCGACGTGCGCGGGGTCGAGGCCGACATACTCGTCGAGGGCGAAGCCGCGCACCTGCGAGACGTCGACACCGGCGAGCCGCGAGCGCAGGGCCTGGTAGACCGGCAGCGGCGTCGAGCCCGTGGCGAGTCCGAGAACCGCATCCGGACGACCGGTGATCAGCTCGACGATCTCGGCGGCGACCAGCTCCCCTGCGGCTTCCTTGTTCTCGACGATGACGACTTCAGCCATGGGAAACGATCTCCTTCGAAGGGACGGACGCGCCCACGAGGGCGGCGCCGAAAGCGGCCGCCGGAGACCCGGCGGGGAGCATCTCGATTCTCTCATCCAGGTGGAGAGAGCGCATGAACGGCGACGATGCAGCGCCGGCCAGAAGAGCAGAGCGGATGCCGTCTTCGAGACGGTCTCCGAGGGCGGTGAGACCACCGCCGATGATGACCCTGTCGACGTCCGCCGAGAGGACGAGGACGCGCACTCCGGCAGCGCCCCCGGCGAAGAGGTCGGCACGGAGGGCGAGCGCGAGCGGGTCGCCGGACTCCGCGGCATCCAGGATGTCCCGCACGGGGAGCGCACCGGGGCGGCCCCAGGCCTTGGCCAGAGCACCGCCGCCGCAGAGCGTCTCCACGCAGCCGACCTGGCCGCATCCGCAGAGTCGGCCGTTCGGGTCGACGGAGAGGTGACCGACCTCACCGGCCGTGCCGCGGGAGCCGCGCCAGATCCGGCCGTCGACGACGATGCCGGCGGCGACGCCGGTGCCGAGGTTCAGGTACGCCATCGATCCCGCCGCTCCGCGCAGCACCGCAGCGCCGAGGGCGGCGGCCTTGACGTCGTTCTCCACCCGGAATCCGATGCCGAGACGGGCGCTCGCGAGCTCCGCGAGGTCGAGGGATTCCACGCCGAGGTTGACGGCGTGCAGCACACGACCGGACTCCTCGTCGACGAGTCCGGGGATGCCGACTCCGACCGACCCGATGTCGGCCAGATCGAGGCCCGACTCCGCGGCGAGCGTGGTGACGGCGCCGACGACGTTCGCGACGACCTCCTCGCCACCCCATCCGCTCAGGCGACGGACGCGCCCGATGATCTCGTCGTCCTCCCCCACCGCGACGGCGTCGATCTTGGTCCCACCGACGTCGAGGCCGACCCGGACCGGCCTCGCGGTCACGAGACTCCCAGCTGACTGGAGAGCACCATCACCGCGGCTCCGCGCAGGACGATGTCGTCCTGCTGCGTCAGGCGGATCTCCACGTCTTCGAACACGCCCTCCAGAGTGCGGGCGTGCAGGGTCTCGATGGCGGCGTCGATAAGGGTCCCGTCGAGCAGTTCGGCAGGACCGGACAGCACGACCTCGGAGAGGTCGAGCGCGGCGACGATCGGAGCGATGCCGATGGCCATGCGGGTGCCGGCGTCGCGCAGGATCTCGTCGCGCGACTCGGGGGTCGCGTCGATCGCGGCGCTGAGCCTGCTGACGCTCAGCCAGGCCTCCAGGCATCCGTCCTTGCCGCACGCGCAGCGCGGACCGCCGTCGGTGCCGACCACGACGTGGCCGATCTCGCCCGCGGCGAAGCGGCTGCCCAGCAGCGGCTGGCTGCCGGTGATCAGACCGGCGCCCACTCCGCGGCCGATCTTGATGAGCATGAAGTCGGCCTTCGCCTCACCGAAGGTGTACTCGGCGAGGACGGCGGCGTTGGCGTCGTTGCGCACCAGCACGGGCAGGTCGAGGTCGATGCCGAGCTTGGCCTCGAGCGGCAGGTTCGTCCAGCCGAGGTTCGGCGAGCTGAGCACGAGCCCGTCGGGGCGCACGACACCGGGGGTGCCGAGGCCGACGCCGAGCACCGGCTGCGTCGCCGCGGCGACGAGGGTGCGGGCGAGCTCCAGCGTCGCCGCATAGGCGGCGGCGCCGTCTGCGGCCTCTGGGCGCGGAACCTCACGGCGCTCCAGCACGTCGCCGTCGAGGCTCAGGACGGCGCCGACGAAGGCGCTCGGACCCGAGAGGTCGATTCCGACGATCTGGTGGCCGACGCGATCGATGTCGATCAGGATCGGAGGCTTGCCAGGGCCCACGGTCTCGCGGATGCCCATCTCGACGACGATGCCGTCGGCGATGAACTCGGCGACGAGGTCGGAGATCGTCACGCGGGTCAGTCCGGTCTCCCTGGAGAGGTCCGCCCGACTCATCGCCCCCGCGTGGTAGAGCGTCTGCAGAACGAGGGCGCGGTTGTGCCCGCGGGCGTGCTCGGGAAGCACTTTGGAGCGGGAGCGCAGGTGGCGTCCGGGCCCGAAGGCGTGAGTGTTCGCACCGGCGTAGTCTGACGACGATGGAGGACGCGTTTCATCCGATACGGACATGTTTGTTAGTAGACCTTACGAACAAAATTTACGCAACCCCCGCCACACGGTGCGGAACGAGGGTTACCAAAACGTTACATTACTTCGGCGATGATGTCGCCGCCGCTTCCGCCCTCTCTACGAGACGTTCGACCAGTCCCGCGACGATCTCCTCACGCTGAGCGATCGTCAGCGGCTTCCCGGGGATGCCTGGGCGACGCTGTGCGGGAGTCGGACCGTCGAGGGGACGATACCGCACCCCCGCCTGCGCGAGGCGGCGGAGATGGGTCGGCAGGCGTCGCGAGAAGTCCGCGACGTCACCGGAGTCCCCGCCCTCCCACAGCCGCTCGGCGATCGCCGACAGGCGGGGGAAGGCCGAGAAGTCCACGCGGTCCCTGGTCGGCAGATGCTCGGTCCAGATGTTCGCCTGGCCGCCCGCCGCCCCCGGCTCGACCCGAAGCGAGTACGCCCGCTCGATCGTGAGCGGCGGCCCCACCCTGATCGGCTCCTCTTCGGAATCGGACTGCGGATAGTCGAGGTACACCTCCAGATCGGGGCAGGCGATCACGGGGATGCCGCGGCGGAGCGCCTCGCGCATGGCGGCGGGTCCGCGCCAGGCGAGGATCTCCACGCCGTCCGGGACATCCCCCTCCAGCACCTCGTCCCAGGCGAGGGCCATGCGGCCGTTGCGCCGCACCCGCTCCACGAAGTGCGCCGTGAACCACGGCTGCACGTCGTGCGGATCGTCGAGCCCGAGCTCGCGCATCCGCTCCCCCGCTGCGGCGCTCTCCGCCCATTCCGTGACCGGCACCTCGTCACCGCCGATGCCGATCCAGGGTGAGTCGAACAGAGCGCACAGCGCGTCGATGGCCGCGTAGCCGAACGCCAGCGACGCGTCCGTCGGCGCGAGCGTGCGCGGATTCACTCCGAAGCGCTCCCACGCCGAAGACGGCGGTTCTCCGACGTCGAGGTTGCCGAGCTCCGGGTAAGCGGCGAGACCCGCCTGGATGTGGCCGGGCAGCTCCACCTCCGGCACGACCGTCACGAACCGCTCGGCGGCGTAGGCGACCAGTTCGCGCAGCTCGGCATCCGTGTAGAAGCCCTCGTGCACACCCGGCTCGACGGTCGCCAGGACGCCGTGACCCCGCTGCGTCGCCTCGCGACGGGCGCCGACCTCGACCAGCCGCGGGTAGCCGGGCACCTCGAAACGCCATCCCTGGTCATCGGTGAGATGCAGATGCAGCACGTTCAGGTGGTGATCAGCGAGCAGATCGATCAGACGGCGCACGTCCTCAGCCGGACGGAAGTGCCGCGCGACGTCGAGCATCGCACCGCGCCAGCCGTACGCCGGCGACCCCTCCCACGTTCCCGCGGGTATCCGCGCGGAGTCCGCTCCCGGCTCGCGCAGCTGTCGCAGCACGGTCACCCCGCGGAACACCCCCGCAGGGCTCGCCCCGCACACGTCGATGCCGTCGGCGGCGACGACGATGCGGAACGCCTCCGTCCCGATGCGCCCTTCGGCGTCCGGAGCCGCGGCGAGCGACTCGTCGATCCGCAGACGGATCCCCGGCAGCCCGCCGCCCGCCTCCCCGCCGAGGCGGGCGACGCTCGATGCGAGATCGGGCGAGGCGATGATCGGCGTGGCCGATGTCCAGACGAACCCCGGGGCCGACGGATCGATCGCGCTGTGCACGAGCGGGACCGTCGCGCGGTGCGGGGCGGGCGGCATCCGCAGCGCCGCTCCGGGCGTCGCACCCGTGACCGCTCCCCGCTCGACGACAGGGACGCCGCCGACGAGCACCTCGACGACGCCGATCGGGGCCTCCCTCGGCGACTCGAAGGTCGCTCCGGCCGCCACCGTCTCGGGATCGAACAGGACCAGATCGGCGGTGGCGCCCTCGCGGATCACCCCACGCGGCGCATCGCCGCGGTCGAGCCCGAGCCGGGAGGCGGGTGTCCCCGCGAGATGGCGCACGGCCTCCTCCAGCGTCAGCACGCCGAGCTCCCGCACATAGTGCCCGAGATAGCGGACGAACGTCCCGCGCCCGCGAGGATGCGGCCTGGCGCCGATGAGGATGCCGTCGCTGCCCCCGCTGTGGCGCGGATGCGCCATGATCGCACGCACGTTGTCCTCGTCGCCGATGTGCATGAGGATGCCGGTCGCTCCGGCATCCTGCACGATCGTGTCGAGCACGACGTCGACCGGGCGCCGCCCAGAGTCCGCGGCGATCTCCTCCACCGTGCGCCCGACGAGGTCGGCCAGCTCCGGCGCGGTCGTGCCGGAGATCTGGATCGCGCTCCAATCGGCCTTCTCACCGTGGAACCCGTCGCAGCCGATGTCCTCCAGCTCGACGCGCACGGCCTCTCGACCCTCGTCGTCCAGCGCGGAGATCGCAGCGAGCAGGTCGCCGCTCTCGGAGAGCCTGCTGGGGAGCAGTGCCGCCAGTGTGGTGGCTCCGGGGAGGTAGGGGTAGGTGTCGAGCGTCACGTCGACGCCGTCGGCGATCGCCGCGTCCACGAGCGCGAGCAGCTCGACCGCCCTCCCCCGATTGGGTGCGAAGTTCATGGTGGCGTGGGTGAGGTGCACGGGGCAGCCCGTGCGGCGTCCGATCTCGATCGCCTCGCGGTAGGCGTCGAGGGCGGCGCCTCCGTAGCTGCGCGTGTGCGGAGCCCAGTATCCGCCGCGCTCGGCGACCACGCGGCACAGCGCCTCGAGCTCCGCGGTGTCGGCGTACATCCCCGGGGTGTAGGTGAGCCCGCTCGACATGCCGAACGCACCCGCGTCGAGCGCCTCGCCGAGCAGATCCGACATCGCGGCGATCTCACCGGCGGTCGCCCTCCGGTTCTCGTGGCCGACGACCATCATCCGGAGGTTGCCCTGCGGAACCAGGGCGGCCGCGTTCGCCACCGCTGCGGCGTCGATCGCATCGAGCAGGTCGCCCATCGTGCGCCACGGGACGGATGCCGGCATGCCGTTCCAGCCCGCGATCTGCGCGGGGATCACGGATGCCGTCGCCTCGTCGAGCGGCGCGTAGCCGAGCCCGTCCTGGCCGAGGACCTCGGTCGTCACTCCCTGCAGGATCTTCGCATCGTGACGTGCGCCCTCGAGCACGGCGAGCTCGCTGTGCGCGTGCATGTCGATGAATCCGGGCGCGAGGACCAGACCGGTCGCATCGACCTCCACCGCGCCGGGTGGAAGCTCGATGTCGCCGCCGTGACCGTCGCGCATCAGCGCGACCACTCTGGCGCCCTCGATCGCGACATCCGCGAGGAAGCGCGGGGCGCCGGTGCCGTCGACGACCGTCGCATTCCGATAGACCCGTACCGGCTTCTCCGAGCTCAGAAGCATCCCGCCACCGCCGCTCGCGCGCACAGGTGAACGGCGTTCGGAATTAGTACAGGCATCTAACAACGCTACTAGTCTTGAGCCATGACTGTGAAGACCCGCGTTTCCACCGACGCCGCCCCCGCTCCCGCTCACACGTTCTCCCAGGGTGTCCGCAAGGGCCCGATCGTCCAGGTCTCCGGGCAGGGTCCGGTCGATCCGGTGACCAACGAGTACCTCTTCCCCGGGGACGTCGCCGCGCAGACCACGCGCACCCTCGAGAACGTCAAGGCCATCGTCGAGGCGTCGGGAGCGACCTTCGACGACGTCGTGATGCTGCGCGTCTACCTCACCACGCGCGAGGACTTCCCGATCATGAACGAGGCCTACGGCGCCTTCGTCACGGCGCACACGACCAGCGGAGTGCTGCCGTCCCGCACGACCGTCTTCACCGGTCTTCCGCGCGAGGAGATGCTGGTCGAGATCGACGGACTCGCGGTCGTCGGCTGACCTCTGTGGGATCGCAGGAGACCTGGGGTTTTCCGTTGCCTCCTCGTTACCTGCGATCCCGTACAATTAGTGGACAAAAGAGCCACGTGAGAGCCGGGGGGTGAAGTTCGTGACCGATCTGATTTCAGCGCCGGACGCTGCGACAGGGAAGCTGGTGGATGCCACCGCGCCCAGCGAGGGTCCCGCGTCCGTCTCGCCCGCCGACGACGCGCCCACGCAGGCCCTGCCGCCCACCGATGGCGAGCAGCCTCTCGCCTGGGCTCCGATCGAACCTGCCCCGAAGAAGAAGCGCCTCGGACTCTGGATCGGCCTCGGCGTCGGCGTCCTCGCTCTCGGAGCCGGCGCGGCGTCCATGATCCTCATCGCCCCCGGCACCACCGTCGCCGGCGTGTCCGTCGGGTGGATGACGCCGGGAGCCGCCGCCGACGCGATCAGCGCCCACGTCGCCGAGACGAAGATCACGCTCACCGGGGCCGGCGACGACGCCGTGCTGACCGGCGCCGACCTCGGGGCGTCGATCGACGCCCGCGAGCTCGCCGACAAGGCCTTCTCGTCGAACCCCATGTGGAACGTCACCGCGTGGGGCGCCGCCCTTCCCGGCACGATCACCCTCGACCAGGCGAAGTCCGAGGCCGCACTGCGCGACGCCGTTCCGTCGAGCTTCGTCGACCCGGTCGATGCTGCCGTCGCCTTCGACCCCGCCACCGGCGCCTATGCGGTCACCCCGGCCGAGGCGGGCACGGCGATCGACGTCGACGACCTCGCCGCCGCGATCTCCGAGACCGTGTCCGATGGCGGCAAGAACCTGGAGTTCTCCGGCGACCCGACGCCCGCAATGGCGGCGGTCACCGACGAGAACGCCACGACGATCGCGACCTCGCTGAACACGCTGCTCGGCACCATCGGCTTCTACGTCGGCGATGAGCGCACCGTTCCCGTCGACGCCGCCACCGCAGCGAGCTGGCTCAAGGTCGTCGACACCGACGGGAAGCTCAGCATCGAGGCCGACCCCGCGCTGATCCAGGCGACCGTCGACACCCTGCCCGGTCTCGTCGACCGGGCGCCGGTGAACGCGGCGAACGTCACCAACTCGGCCGGCAAGGTGCTGCGCGCTGAGACCGCAGGAGTCAACGGACGCACGATCGGCGACACCTCCGACATCGCGTCGGACTTCGCGACTCAGCTCGAGAGCGGCGACGGCATCTACCCGCTCACGGTCACCGAGACGCCGTTCCAGTCCGTGAACCTGGTGCGCACCGCCGACGTGAACCTCAGGACCCAGACGGCGAGCTTCTACGAGAACGGCCAGCTGGTCAACTCCTGGAAGATCTCCTCGGGGGCCGCAGGGCACGAGACGCAGACCGGCAACTTCACGATCCGGGCGCACGTGCGCATCCAGGACATGAAGGGCGCCGACTACATCACCAAGGACGTCCCCTGGGTCACCTACTTCAACGGAGACCAGGCGTTCCACGGCACGTACTGGCACAACAACTTCGGACGGGTCATGAGCCACGGCTGCGTGAACATGCCCATCTCCGCCGCGAAGTGGGTGTACGACTGGGCGCCGGACGGCGTCGAGGTCTCGGTCCACTACTGAGCAGCTGAGAGAGCGCCCGTCGGTTCACCGGCGGGCGCTCTCTCGTATGTGCTCGCGCGACCTGAGGCGACGTCGACCGCTCGGGCACATCGACGGCGACCGACCCCCATGCATCCGAGATTCGGATGATCTGCCGTTTCTCGGAGGTTATCCCCCGGATCATCCGAAAAACGGCGCTGCGTCCTTTGGGCCCGCATCGACAAAGAAAGGGACCGGATGCTCTCGGCATCCGGTCCCTCTCGTCGTTCAGATCACGCCAGGGCGTCGACGATCCCGTTCAGCGTGGCCGACGGGCGCATGACGGCGGTCACGAGCGCGTCGTCCGGGCGGTAATAGCCGCCGATCTCGACCTTCTGACCCTGCACCGCGTTCAGCTCGGAGACGATCTTCTCCTCGTTCGCGGCGAGGTCCGCAGCGATCGGGGCGAAGGCCGCGGCGAGTTCGGCGTCCTTGGTCTGCGCCGCCAGCTCCTGTGCCCAGTACAGGCCGAGGTAGAAGTGACTGCCGCGGTTGTCGATCGTGCCCAGCGCGCGGCCGGGCGAGCGGTCCTCCTCGAGGAACGTGCCGGTCGCGGCATCCAGCGTCTCCGCGAGCACGCGCGCCTTCTCGTTGCCCGTGCGGTCGGCGAAGTGCTCGAGCGACGCCGCGAGCGCGAAGAACTCGCCGAGCGAGTCCCAGCGCAGGTAGTTCTCCTCGACGAGCTGCTGCACGTGCTTCGGCGCGGAGCCGCCCGCACCGGTCTCGAACAGACCGCCGCCCGCGAGCAGCGGGACGATGGAGAGCATCTTCGCCGACGTGCCGACCTCGAGGATCGGGAACAGGTCGGTGAGGTAGTCGCGCAGCACGTTGCCGGTCACCGAGATGGTGTCGAGGCCGTGACGCATGCGCGCGAGCGTGTAGCGCGTGGCCTCCTCGGGGGCGAGGATCGTGATCGTGAGGCCCTTGGTGTCGAGGGTCGCCAGACCCTGGTGCACCTTGGCGATGATCTGCGCATCGTGCGAGCGGTTGGCGTCGAGCCAGAACACGGCGGGAGCACCCGTGGCGCGGGCACGACCGACGGCGAGCTTCACCCAGTCCATGACGGGGATGTGCTTGGTCTGGGTCGCGCGCCAGATGTCGCCCTTGCCGACCTCGTGCTCGATGAGCACGGTGCCCTCGCTGTCGAGCACCTGCACGGTGCCGGCGGCGGCGATCTCGAAGGTCTTGTCGTGGCTGCCGTACTCCTCGGCCGCCTGCGCCATGAGCCCCACGTTCGGGACGGTGCCGATCGTGGCGGGGTCGAGCGGGCCGTTCGCGATCACGTCGTCGATCACGGCCTGGTAGACCCCGGCGTAGGAGGAGTCGGGGATGACGGCCAGAGTGTCGGCCTCTTCACCGGACTTGCCCCACAGCTTGCCGCCGTTGCGGACGAGCGCGGGCATCGAGGCGTCGACGATCACGTCGCTGGGGACGTGCAGGTTCGTGATGCCCTTGTCGGAGTTCACGTACGACAGACGCGGACCCGCGGCGATGGCCTTGTCGAACGCCGCGGCGATCTCGGCGCCGCCCGTGACGTTCGCGAGCCCGGCGAGGATCGAACCGAGTCCGTCGTTCGCGTTCAGGCCCGCGGCCGCCAGCTGCTCGCCGTACTGGTCGAACACGTCGGCGAAGAACGCCTTCACGACGTGGCCGAAGATGATCGGGTCGCTGACCTTCATCATGGTGGCCTTGAGGTGCACCGAGTACAGCACGTCGTCGGCCTTCGCCGTCTCGAGCGTCTCCGCGAGGAAGGCGTCGAGTGCGGATGCCGAGAGGAACGTCGCGTCGATGATCTCGCGCGGCAGGACCTTCAGCCCCTCCTTCAGCACCGTGACGGTGCCGTCAGCGGCCGTGTGGCGGAAGCTGAGCACGTCGTCGTGGGCGGCGACCCAGGAGCGCTCGTTGTGCTTGAAGTCGTCGTGGCCGAGCGTGGCGACGCGGGTCTTCGAGCCCTCGGCGAACGGCTTGTTGCGGTGCGGGTGCTTCTTGGCGTAGTTCTTCACCGCGAGCGGGGCGCGGCGGTCGCTGTTGCCCTCGCGCAGCACGGGGTTGACCGCAGAGCCCTTGATGCGGTCGTAGCGGGCGCGCACGTCCTTCTCCTCCAGCGAGCTCGGCTCGTCGGGGAAGTCGGGGATGTCGTAGCCCGCGGCCTGCAGTTCGGCGATGGTGCCCTTGAGCTGCGGGATGGATGCCGAGATGTTCGGCAGCTTGATGATGTTCGCCTCGGGCAGGGTCGCGAGGCCGCCGAGCTCTGCGAGAGCGTCTCCCACCTGCTGCTCGGGAGCGAGCTTCTGGGGGAAGGCGGCGAGGATGCGACCGGAGAGCGAGATGTCACGGGTCTCGACCTCGATTCCCGCCTGGCCGGTGAAGGCCTTGATGATCGGGAGGAGGGAAGCCGTGGCGAGTGCCGGAGCCTCGTCTGTGTGCGTGTAGATGATGGCGTCGTCGGTCACCGGGAGGTTCTCCGTTCACGGGGTGATTTGTCTCGATACCAAGATACCTGAGCGACCCTGCGCCCGCTGTCCGCCGGGTCCGGCATCCATCCGCCGTTGGGAAATGTGTCCCGGCTGCGTGTGCGTGCGCCCGCGAGGGGTTAGCCTGGGATCATGTCCGAACTGCGCATGGTCGAACTCTCCGCCGCGACGATCGTCGCCGTGAACAACCTGTCGCTCAAGCCCGGACAGGAGCAGTTCCTCGCCCCCGTCTCGTACGGGATCGCGGCGACGGTGATGAACCCGCAGACCTCCTGGCAGCGCGTGGTTCTCGACGGCGATACCGTCGTCGGCTTCGTCAGTGCCAACTTCGACCCCGAGGCCCCCGAGGAGCACTTCCGCTCCGTGCTGTGGCGCATCAACGTCGACGCAGAGGGCCAGGGCAAGGGCGTCGGCCGCTTCGCGGTCGAGAAGCTCATCGAAGAGGCACGCGCGCGCGGATTCGACCACGTCAACGTGATCTACGAGGCCGGCGACGGCGGACCCGAGGCGTTCTTCCTTCGTGTCGGCTTCACTCCGGTCGGTGAGACCGCCTACGCCGAGGTCGTCGGCGAGATCCGGATCACCTCCTAGACCGGCGGCGGGGTCTCGAATCCCCTCCCCCATCGAGACTCCGTCGCCCTAGACCGGCGGTGACGCATCGTCCGTGCGTCATCCTGCGCGCGGTGCTCGGACGGCAGGCCGGACCGGCTCAGCGGTCGTCGCGTCGACCGCGCGTCGTCCACGCGGCGATGACGGATGCCGCCGCCCCCGCCGCGCGATCGATCGCATCGGCGGAACGCGCGAGCACGTCCTGCGCTGCGTCCTGCCAGGCTGCGGCGGTCGGCGACTCCCCCGCGAGGACGTGAGCTCTGTGCTCTGCAGCCTCGAAGGCGCGCTCGAGATCAGAGACCGCCTGGCGGTAGGCCGAGAAGTCGGCCGGCGTCGCGCGATGCTCGACCGCACGACGCAGCTCGTTCGCCCGGCCGGCCGCGCGCAGGTAGGCCGCTGTCGACGGCTGCTTGACGTCGGTCATCGCGGGGTAGGTGATCTGCAGGGCGGGGTCGGTCTCGTAGCGCATCCAGCGGGCGACGATCGCGTCGTGCTCCGCGCGCAGGATCTCCAGCGGACGAGGAGCGGATGCCGCAGGAACCGCCGCCTTCGCAGCGCTGAGCCGCACCCTGCTCGCCTTGGCATCGGCGTGGGCCGCCTTGAGGTCGCGCTCCCGCTCCCGCAGGATCCGCCGAGCGCCCGCGAGCTGGTCGGCGCTCGCGCGCTGGGCGCTCCGCTCGGCGGCGATGCGGGCGTGATCGGCACGAGCGAGCTTCAGAGCCGTCCGTCGATCGGTCACGGTCCGCTGGGCCGTCGTCAGGTCATGACGGGCGGCATCCACGGCGAGACGGCGTCCGGATCTCCGCGTGCGGCGACGCATCCCGATCGTCCCGACCGCGGCGACGGCCCCCGCGCCGAGGGCTGACGGCGCGATCCACCACCACTCCGCCACGAACAGGAAGGGGTCCATGACTCGATCGTACCCAGCGACTCGCGCGCAGGTCCTGTGCGGCCTCGACGTGCGCCCGGCCCCACCACGATTTTCGGACGGATGCCGGTTTCTCGGCCTATCCCGAGAGAATCATCCTCGAAACGGGCATCCGTCCGAAAACACGGCGGCGCGACCTCTCGTTCACACTTCGGCGCAACGCCGGATCTCTCCACAATCACCCATCGGCGCCCCGCCGCAGCGTCGGACGTCGCCAGAGTGATCCCCATGGATCTGATCACCTGGCTGCGGCAGCGCGATGGCATCGCCCACCGCGCGGACGCCCTGGATGCCGGCTTCACCGTGTCACGCATCCGCGCCGCCATCCGAGCGGACGCCGTGCGTCGCATCCGGGCACGATGGATCGCTCTGCACGATGCCCCGTCCGACCTCGTGCACGCCGCCGAGGCGGGAGGGCAGCTCACGTGCATGTCGCTCGCGCGGCGCCGAGGCTGGTGGGTGCCGCCCGGAGCGGCGGAGCAGGTGCACGTGCACCTTCGTCCGAACGCCGCAACGCCCGGCATCCCGGTCGTCGCGCACTGGTCCGCGTCGCTCGGTCCTTCCCGCCCGCGCCGGGTGCTCGCACGCACGGAGGACGCGCTCGCCCATGCTGCCCGGTGCTTCCCGCTCGATCAGGCGGTTGCGATCTGGGAGAGCGCAGCCCGAGTCGAGCGCGTCTCGATCGACTCGCTGCGCCAGGTCCGATGGCGGGATGCCGTGGCTAGGCGCTGCGCCGCCCACCTGCGCCCCGGAACGGACTCCTCGCTCGAGACCATCTTCCACGTGCGCCTCAGCGCCTGGGGCGTGCGGCTGCGCATGCAGGTGCGGCTCGCCGGCCACACCGTCGACTTCGTCATCGGCACACACCTGATCGTGCAGGTCGACGGATGGAGCTTCCACTCCTCTTCAGCCGATCGCACGCGCGACATCGCCCACGACGCCGCACTGCGGATGCGCGGGTACACCGTGCTCCGCTTCTCCTACGAGCAGGTGATCAATCGCTGGTGGGAGGTCGAGGCGCTGATCGCCGAGGCCATCGCGCGCGGGCTCCACCTGGGCCCCTCCTGACGCCTCTCCAGCCCCCGATCGCCTCTCCCCGGACTTCCTCCCCAGCCCCTCGGCCCCGGTCGCCACTCCGCCTGACGCCTCTCCAGCCCCGCCCCCTCGGCGAACGTATTTCGGACGGATGCTCGTTTTTCGGACGATCCGAAGTGGATCATCCGAAAAAAGAGCATCCGTCCGAAATACGCGGCGCATCCGTCCGAAATACGGGGGCGGCCCGTCCGAAACACGGGACGCATCCGTCACCGACACGCGGGCGGCCCGTCCGAGGGTCGGATGCCGCGCCGGGCGCCGACGACGATCAGACGAGCGTCTCCTGCCAGGCCGCATGCAGCTGGGCGAACTTGCCCGTGCCGCCGATCAGCGTCGCGGGGGTGTCGTCCTCGATGATGCGGCCGTGCTCCATCACGAGCACGCGGTCGGCGATCGCCACGGTCGACAGACGGTGGGCGATGATGATCGCGGTGCGGTCCTTGAGCAGCGTCTGCAGAGCATCCTGGATGAGGCGCTCCGACGGGATGTCCAGCGACGCCGTCGCTTCGTCGAGGATCAGCACCGCGGGGTCCGCGAGGAACGCCCTGGCGAACGAGATCAGCTGACGCTGCCCCGCCGAGACCCGACCGCCGCGCTTGTTCACGTCGGTGCCGTAGCCGTCGGGGAGGGACGAGATGAACTCGTCGGCCCCCACCGCCCGCGCGGCCGCGCGGATCTCGTCGAGCGTCGCATCGGGCTTGCCGAGCGCGATGTTGTCGGCGACCGTCCCGCTGAACAGGTAGGCCTCCTGCGTCACCATCACGATGGCGCGGCGCAGGTCCTTGGGGTGAAGCTTGCGCAGGTCGACACCGTCGAGCGTCACGCGCCCCTTCGAAGGGTCGTAGAAGCGCGAGATGAGCTTCGCCAGCGTGGACTTGCCCGCACCGGTGGTCCCGACGAGCGCGATCGTCTGCCCGGCGGGGATGTCGAGCGAGAAGTTCGGCAGGATCGTCTTCTCGCCGTTGTAGCCGAAGGTGACCTCGTCGAACTCGATGTGACCGCGGGACTCCCACAGGTCGACCGGCTTCTCGGGATCGGGCACGCTCGGCACCTCTTCGAGAACGCCCGACACCTTCTCCAGCGCCGCTGTGGCGGACTGGTAGGAGTTCAGGAACATCGCGATCTCCTGCATGGGCGCGAAGAAGTTGCGCACGTACAGCACGGCCGAGAGCAGCACACCCACGCTCAGCGCGCCGTCGGAGACGCGGATGCCGCCCCACAGCACGACGAGTCCGAGCGTGAGAGCGGCCACGCCCATCAGACCGGGCTCGAACGTGCCGAACAGCAGCATCGAGCGACGGTTCACGTCGCGGTAGTCACCGGCCACCTTCTGGAAGGCGGCGTCGTTGCGCGGCTCCTTGCGGAACGCCTTGACGGCGCGGATGCCGGTCATCGTCTCGACGAACTGCACGATCACCTTGGCGCTGATCACACGGGACTCGCGGTACACGAGCTGCGAGCGGGTGTAGAACCAGCGCATCAGGAAGAACAGCGGGATGCCGGCGAGCGCGAGGATCACGCCCGACTGCCAGTCCCACACGCACAGGGCGATGAAGGTGAAGACGCCGAAGAGCACGCCGGAGACGAGCTCGTTCAGCCCGCCGTCGAGCAGCTCCTTGATCGAGTCGAGGTCGCTGGTCTGGCGCGAGATGATGCGACCGGACGTGTACGACTCGTGGAACTCGAGGCTCAGCCGCTGCGTGTGCAGGAAGATCCGCTTGCGCAGGTCGAGCAGCACCGCCTGGGTGATCCGCGCCGCGATCATCACGTACCACGCGATGAGGACGGCGGCGAAGAGCCCGGCGAACAGATAGGCGAGACCGACCATGAAGGTCGGCATCCAGTCGGCGTGGTCGAGCACGGCGGGCAGCGCCCTGTCGAGGCCGATGCTGATGAGGATCGGCCCCGCCACCTGCAGCGCGGTCGAGACGACCAGCACGGCGGCGGCGAGCACGATCTGCGGGCGCAGCGGCACGACGAGCGAGCCGAGCAGCCGCAGCGAACGACGGCGGATGGCCTGGCTCTCCTCTCGCGTGTAGCGGGAGCGGTCCTCATCCTGGGTTCCGGTGATCGCGGAGCTCATGCCTGCACCTCCTTCTCGCTGATCAGGTCTTCGTCGGCGGCGGCATCCTCTCGGATCCCCTCCTGCACGACCTCGTCGATCTCGTCTGCCGTGTCGCGGATGACGGGGATCGTCCCGGTCCGCGCCGCCTCCTCGGCCTCCAGGCTGGAGATGACGTGGCGGTAGTGGCGGCTCGACTTCAGCAGCTCGGCATGGGTGCCGACGGCCGTGATGCGGCCGGCTTCCAGCAGGGCGACCCGATCGGCGAGCGCGACCGTCGACGGACGGTGCGCGACGATCATCGCGGTCGTGTCGGCGAGCACGTGGCGCAGCGCCTCCTCGACGAGAGCCTCGGTGTCGACGTCGAGAGCCGAGAGCGGGTCGTCGAGGACGAGCACCTTCGGCTTCGCCGCGACGGCGCGGGCGAGGGCGAGACGCTGGCGCTGGCCACCGGAGAGGCTCAGCCCCTCCTCGCCGATGATGGTCTCGACGCCCTCGGGCAGCGCATCGACGAAGGCCGCCTGCGCCACGTCGAGCGCCTCCCGGAGCACCCGTTCGGCCTCCTCGCTGTGCACGTCGAGGTCGGCGCGACCGAGCAGCACGTTCTCCCGGACGGATGCCGAGAACAGCGTCGCGTCCTCGAAGGCCATCGCGATGTGCTGGCGCAGCTCGGCGAGCGTGAGGTCGCGCACGTCGACGCCGTCGAGCGTCACGCGGCCTCCGGTCACATCGTAGAGCCGCGCAGGCAGAGTGGTGAGCGTGGTCTTGCCGCTGCCCGTGAGCCCGACGAGGGCCATGGTCTCGCCGGGGCGCAGCACGAGGTCGATGCCGTCGAGCAGGTCGCGCTCCGAGGCCCCCGCATCCTGGTACCGGAAGTGGGCCGCCTCGAAGGCGAGCTCGCCGCGCGGCTTCTCGATGCTCACCGGGTTCTCCGGATCGGTGATCGAGTTCGTCTCGGAGTAGATGTCGAACACGCGGTCGGTCGCCGTCCTGGCGTCGAGCATGAACGAGAACAGGAAGCCGATCGACTCGATCGGCCAGCGCAGCACCACGGCCATCGCAAAGAACGCGAAGAGCTCAGGCACCTCGATGGCGCCCTGCGAGATCAGCCAGATGCCCGACATCAGGCTGAGGCCGAACGCGATCTGCGGCATGAGGTCGAGCCAGAACCAGATCGACGCGATCGCGCCGGCCTTGCTCATCTCGGTCTCGCGGAGCGTCTCGGCCTGACGGCTGAAGCGGCTCAGCGCGTGCTTTCCCCGACCGAAGGCCTTGAGCACGCGGATGCCGTGCACGCTCTCCTCGACGCTGGTGGCGAGGTCTCCCGCCTGATCCTGGCTGCGGCGGGTGAGCGCGCCGTAGCGCTTCTCGAACAGGTAGCCGCGGATCCAGAGCGGGACGGCCGTGACGAGGAAGATCGTGCCGAGCAGCCAGTGCCAGCGGAACAGCAGCACCGAGCCGATGATGATCGTGAGGACGTTGACGACGAGCAGCACGAGTCCGAACGCGAGCCAGCGGCGGATGAGGCCGATGTCCTGCATCATGCGGCTGAGCAGCTGTCCCGACTGCCAACGGTCGTGGAACGCCACCGGCAGCGTCTGCAGGCGCGAGTAGAGCTCGGTGCGCATCTTGTACTCGACCTCGGTGGCGGGGTTGAGCACGAACTGGCGACGCAGCCACACCATCACGGCCTCGCCGACGGCGAGACCGAACACGGCGAGCGCGCCCCAGCCGATGGCGCCGAGGTCGCCGGACTGCACCGGACCGCGGATGATCTGCTCGAGGACGATGGGGATCATCAGGGCGATGATCGCGGCGGCGAGCGCGCTCGCGGCACCGCCGGCGAGTCGCCAGATGACCGGCTTGACGAAGGGCTTGAGACGCCACAGCGCCGCCGGCGTGGACAGGGAGGACGAGTGCGAGATGTTCTGCGATGAAGACGAGGAAGACATGTCTCTCAGACGAGTTTCGTATGGAAAGCGGTTGCTGAACGGGGCGGGCGCGTGAGACGGACTCTGAGAGTCCGGGCGTCCGATGCGGAGAGGCGGGTGGCTCTAGATGAAGAGCGGGCGCGCCGGGGTCGAGCCGAGAGCTGCGATCCGCGCGGTGGCGATCGTGGTCATGGTGTCCTCCTCAGGGGCTCGGTGGCGTCGGCCGGTCGGCGCGAAGCCCTCCAGCCTATTCCTGTGAACAAGCTGAGCACAAGAGGAATTCCGAACTCTTCGAAAAGAACCTTTCGTCCATCGAGCCCGACCAACGGAGGCCGTCGCGTTCGGTCGTTCCGACAGCCAGCTCACGCCGGCAGCGTCGCAGGATGGATCCGCAGGGAACCGGCATGCCACAGCAAGGGAGCAGCGATGCCAGAACGCACCGCCGCCATGATCGCGGACATCCAGCACCTGGTGCGGTGCGAGTCCCCGTCCGACGATCTCGTCGCGGTCTCCCGGAGCGCGGATGCCGTCGCCGCCCTGGGCGCGAGGCTTCTCGGCGCCGATCCGGAGCGCATCGTGCTCGACGGCTGCACGCACCTGCGGTGGCGCTTCGGCGAGGGCGCGAAGGTTCTTCTGCTCGGCCATCACGACACCGTCTGGCCGCTCTCCACGATCGTCACCCACCCCGCCGACGTCGAGGACGGCGTGCTCCGCGGCCCCGGCTCCTTCGACATGAAGGCGGGCCTGGTGATCGCGTTCCATGCGCTCGCCGCCCTCGACGACCTCGACGGCGTGACCCTGCTGATCACCGGCGACGAGGAACCGGGCTCGCACACCTCGCGCTCTCTCATCGAGGAGGAGGCCGCCCGGTGCGCTGCGGTCCTCGTGCTCGAAGCCGCCGGCCCCGGCGGCGCGCTCAAGACCGAGCGCAAGGGCGTCTCCCGCTACGAGGTGCACGTCACGGGGCGCGCGGCCCACGCCGGCCTCGAGCCAGAGCAGGGCGTCAACGCGACGATCGAGCTCTCGCACCAGATCCAGGCCGTCGCCGATCTCGCGGCGCCCGACCTCGGCACCACCGTCACCCCCACGCGCATGCGCGGCGGCACGACCTCGAACACCGTCCCCGCGCACGCGTCGTTCATGGTCGACGTCCGCGCCCGCTCCGCGCGCGAGCAGCAGCGCACCCACGAGGCGATGCTCGCGCTCGCACCCCGCATCCACGGCGCCGTCATCACGGTCGAGGGCGGCATCAACCGTCCTCCCCTGCAGGCCGACGCCTCCGCGGCGCTCTTCGACCGCGCCCGCGGGCTCGCCGAGCGCCTCGGCATCCGCCCCCTGGAGTCGATCGCGGTCGGCGGGGCATCCGACGGCAACTTCACGGCGGGCGTCGGCACTCCGACCCTCGACGGGCTCGGCGCTGTCGGCGGCGGCGCGCACGCCGACGACGAGCACGTGATCGTGGCCGAGCTGCCCGACCGCACCCGCCTGCTGACGGCGCTGGTCGCCGACCTGCTGCAGGACGAGCACGCCGTCCGTGCTCCTGAGACGGCCCGGCGATGACGATCTCGGAGCGGGCGGACGCCGACGCCCTCGCCGCGGAGCACGCATCGGGTCTGCGCATCCGCCTCATCGACGACATCGACGAGCACGCGGCGGTGCGCGCCCTGATCGAGCAGGTCTGGCGCACCGGAGAGCGCAACCCGCCGGTGACCGCCGACATGCTCAGCGCGATGCGCGCGGCGGGCGGCTACGTCAGCGGCGCCTTCGACGAGCACGGTCTCGCCGCCGCATGCCTCGGCTTCTTCGCACCGCCCGCCGAGCGGCGCCTGCACAGCCACATCGCCGGAGCGCTGCCCCGCACCCGCGGCTCCGGCATCGGCTTCGCGCTCAAGCTTCACCAGCGGGCGTGGGCGCTGCACCACGGTGCCGAGACGATCACCTGGACCTTCGACCCGCTGATCCGCCGCAACGCCTACTTCAACCTCGGCAAGCTCGGCGCCGGCGTCGGCGCCTACCTCCCCGACCTGTACGGCACGATGGACGACGCGATCAACCGCGACGACATCACCGACCGCGTGATGGCGAGGTGGTCGCTGACGGCTCCGGCATCCGTCGCCGCGGCGGGCGGGCACCCGCGTCTGTCGAGCATCGCGGACGAGACCGATGCCGCGATCGGCCTCAGCGCCGACGGCGACGAGCGCCCCGTCGACGGGCGCACGGACGCCGCGACCGTGCTCATCGCCGTGCCCGCCGACATGGAGGCGATGCGCGAGCAGGACCCGCGGAGGGCGGCCGACTGGCGCCTGGCGATCAGACGCACCCTCGGCGCCCTCATCGCGGAGGGAGCGACCGTGCGCGGATTCGATCGCGCCGGCTGGTACATCGTCGACCGCGAGCCGGTCGACAGAACGGAGATCTCATGAAGCTCGAAGGCGTGGAGATCCTCCACATCGCGATGCCGCTGGTGGGTGCCTTCCGCACCTCGTTCGGCACCGAGGCCGTGCGCGAGACCCTGCTGCTGCGCGCGGTCACCGACGAGGCCGAGGGGTGGGGCGAGAGCGGGGCCAGCGAGGCGCCGCTCTACTCCGGCGAGCACACGCACGGCGTCGCGGATGTGCTCGCACGGCACCTCATCCCTGCTCTCGCCGCAGCGCCCGACCTCGACGCGCACAGCGTCGCCCCTGCGCTCTCGGCCTTCAAGGAGAACCGCCTCGCGAAGGCGGCGCTGGAGACCGCGATCCTGGACGCGGACCTGAAGGCCCGCGGCATCCCCTTGTCCTACGCGCTCGGCGCGGTGCGGCGCTCCGTCGCCTCCGGGGTCTCCGTGGGCATCGCCGACTCGATCCCCGACCTCCTCGACACCGTCGACGGGTACCTCGCCGACGGCTACCTGCGCATCAAGCTGAAGATCGAGCCGGGGTGGGACGTGGAGCCGGTGCGCGCGGTGCGCGAGCGGTTCGGCGACATCGTGCTGCAGGTCGACGCGAACGCGAGCTACGAGCGCAGCGACATCGACGACCTCCTCGCCCTCGACGACTTCGACCTCTCGCTGGTCGAGCAGCCGCTGCCGGCCGACGACCTGCTCGGCCACGCGATGCTGGGGCGCCGTCTCGCGACGCCCATCTGCCTCGACGAGTCCATCGTGTCGGCCAGAGCCGCGGCGACCGCGATCGAACTGGGCGCCTGCCGCATCGTCAACATCAAGGCCGGGCGCGTGGGCGGCTATCTGGAGGCCCGACGCATCCACGACGTCTGCGCTGCGCACGGGGTGCCCGTGTGGTGCGGAGGGATGCTGGAGACCGGCGTCGGCCGGGCCGCCAACGTCGCCCTCGCCGCCCTCCCCGGCTTCACGCTCCCCGGCGACACGTCTGCCTCCGAGCGCTACTTCGCCGAGGACATCACGGAGCCGTTCCGACTCGTGGACGGGCACCTCGCGGTGCCCACCGGCCCGGGAATCGGCGTGTCCCCCGACCCCGACGCGCTCGCCCGCTTCACGGTGTCGCGGCAGTGGGTCCCGGTCCGATGAACGCCCGGTGCGCGGTGCTAGCCTCACAAGAATGCGAGCCGCGATGAACCACCGGCCCCAGGCGAGCCTCGTGCACGTCATGGAGGAGCTCGGCGGCACCCTGCTCGAGGTGGTCGCCGGAGAGGTCAGCGCCGACCGCACGATCGAGGCGGTGGCGATCCACGACCCCCGCGACGAGCCGGAGGCCCCGCGCAACGCGATCGTGCTCGGCGTCGGCCTCGAGCAGAGCGACGACGTCGTGCAGGTGCTCACGCGGCTCGGGCTCAGCGGGGCGGCCGGTCTCGTCGTGCGCGCGCCCTTCGCCGCCGACGACGAGCTCCGTGCCGCGGCGCACCGTGCGGGTGTCGTGCTCTTCTCGCTCTCCCCCGGCACCACCTGGGCTCACCTGGCCGGCCTGTTCCGCGCCCTGATGACCCCCGGGGGCCCAGACGACGCGCGCCCCGTGACGTTCGGCGGCATCCTCGCGGGCGACCTCTTCGCGATGGCCAACGCGATCGCAGCCCTGCTCGAGGCGCCCGTGACGATCGAGGACCGCAACTCCCAGCTGCTGGCGTTCTCGCACGCGCAGGAGAGCGCGGCACCCCGCGGCAGGCAGCTCCCCCCGCACTACACCCGCCTGCTGGAGGAGACCGGCGTCTTCCAGGAGATCAGCCGCAGCGACGACCCCGTGGAGGTGGCGCCGTCGAGCGAGACAGCAGACAGCCGCCGCACCGTCATGGCCGTGCGCGCCGGCGACGAGGTGCTCGGGACGATCTGGGTCGCCTCTCCCACGCCTCTCAGCGAGGAGCATGTGCGCGTGCTCCGCGACTCGGCGAAGCTCGTCGCGATGCACATGGTCTGGCAGCGCACGGATGCCGACGTGGAGCGGCGCCTGCGGGCCGATCAGCTGCGCAGCGTGCTCGACGGCGGCCCGACCGCCGCGGAAGCCGCCCGCCGGCTCGGCCTCCGCGAGGAGCCCGCGGTCGTGCTCGCCCTCTCGCTGCACGCGCCGGCGACCGATCAGCTGCCCCACGCCGCCCTCGCCGCGGAGCGCAAGCGCGTCGCCGACGCCTTCTCCGTGCATCTGCTGTTCGCGCATCCCCGTTCGACGGTCGGGCTCATCGGCGAGGTCGCCTACGGCGTGCTGCCGGTGACCGCGACGACGACGGATGCCGAGGAGAGCGCCGTGCGCCTCGCGAACGAGTTCCTCACCAGGGTGCGCTCCTCGCAGCAGCCGTTCATCGGCATCGGCAGCGTGGTACAGGAGACCGCGCAGCTCCCCCGCTCCCGCTCCAGCGCCGATCGCGCCCTCCGCGTGCTGCGGGCCGGGGTCGCCGAGCGGCAGGTCGCCCGTCTGGAGGACGTGCACGCCGAATCGCTGCTCCTGGAGCTCGCCGGCTCGTCCCGGGATGTGCCGTCCGGTCCGCTCGCGCGCCTCATGGCCTACGACGATTCGCACCAGGCGAGCCTCGTCGACACGCTGCGCGCGTGGCTCGATGCGATGGGCGACGTGACGCTGGCGTCCGCCGCGATGTTCGTGCACCAGAACACGTTCCGCTACCGGCTGCGCCGCGTCGCCGAGGTCGGACGGCTCGATCTCGACGATCCGAACGCGCGCTTCGCCGTGCAGCTGCAGCTGCGCCTGCTGGCGATCACGACCGAGCGCTGAGTCCGAGCGCGCCCATCAGGCACGCGAGCCACTCGGCATCCTGCGCCCGCAGCACCTCGGGGCTCGTGCCCGCGCCGTGACCTGCGTTCTCGAAGACGTGCAGCAGGACGGGCTCGTCGCCGCGCTGCGCGGCCTGCATCCTCGCGACGAACTTGCGCGCCTGCGCCGGAGGACACCGCGGATCGGTGGCCCCCGCCTGCACGTAGACGAGCGGGTACTCCGCCTCGACCACGCGCTCGTACGGAGACGACCGGCGCAGCCGCTCGACGTCGACGGGATCGTCGGGGTCGCCCCACGCCTTGCGGATCACGAACTCGAGGTAGGGGATGCGGATGCCGCCGATGAGATCGAGCAGCGGCGACCGCGGCAGCACGGCGCGCCACAGCTGCGGAGCGGTCGTCACGGCGACGCCGCACATCAGCCCGCCGTCGGATCCGCCCGTCAGCGCCAGCATCCGCGGTGCGCTGATCCCTCTGGCGATCAGGTCGTCGGCGACGGCGCGCAGATCGCCGTCGCGCACGCCTCTCCGCTCCCGGTCGGCGCCGCGGAACCAGTCGCGGCCGAACTCGCCGCCGCCACGGAGGTACGCCTGGATCAACGTGCCCCCCGCTGCGACGAACGCCGCGAGGTCGAGCTGGTACTTCGGCAGGGTGGGGATGCCCGCGGCGCCGTATGCGGAGATCAGCGCGGGGGCCGGTGCTGTCGCCGCGCCGGCCGGACGCACCACGTGGTACGGGATCGGCGTGCCGTCGGGGGCCGTCGCACAGAGGTACTCGACCTCGGCGTCGACGGCGACCAGCGGGGCGAGGAGCTGGTCGATCCCGGCGGCCCCGGGGCGGTGCCGGTACGCGCCCCACGACGCCGTGAGGGTCGAGAACGTGAAGAGGAACTCGCCGCTGCCGTCGTCGGGGTCGAGACCGGTGAGCGGGAAGAACGCACCCCCCAGAGCGCCGTCTACCGGGAGCGGCACGGCGCCCGCGTCGGAGCCGTCGGCGCGCAGCACGCGCACGCGCGCGGCCGTGTCGGCGAAGCCGCTGAGGTACAGATGCCCTCCCACCGGGGTCAAGGAGCGCAGCACCGTGTCTCCCTCGGGGACGAGCACGCGCCAGGTCGTCGGGTCCTCGGGCACCGGTGCATCGAGCGGAATCGCGACGACCCGGCCGCGCGCCGCACCGTGATCCGTGACGGCGATGTACTCGTCGCCGACGATGTGCCCGGCGATCGTGTCGGCGCAGTCGTGGATGAAGGCCCGCCACGGCGTGCCCGCGTGCAGGTCCCTCACGGCGACCGGGATCGGCGTTCCCACGCGATGGCTCGCGACCGCCCAGCGTCCGTCGGCGGAGAACTGGATGCGGGTGTACTCCCGCGAGCCGTCGGGAACGGGGATCTCCTCGACGGAGGATGCCCCTCTCTCGCCGAGCGCGCGACGGTACACGACCTGACGGAAGCCCTCGGCGGTCCCGGCGAGCGCGAGGAAGAAGAACCCCGAGCCGTCGGGCAGCCAGGAGACCCCGCCGGCCCACGAGCTGTGCAGCACCTCGGGCGGAGCGTCAGCGCGCAGCGCTCCGGTGGCGACGTCGACGAGACGGATCGTGTTGTGCTCGCTGCCGTCGGTGCACACGCCGAGGGCGATCACCTCCCCATCGGGCGACGGCGCGAACCACGAGAGCACGGCGGGGCGCCCGGGCTCGTCGAACAGCGCGAGCGAGACCAGCGCCCTGCCGGCGCCGTACGGCTCGTCGCTCACGACGACCGCCCCGCTCTCCACCCGGAACCATCGACCTCCGCCGTGCCGCGGAAGCTCCGGACGGGAGCCGAGCTCGTGCCTCTCGATCAGCGCCAGCGCGGCGTCCGTCCGTCCACCGGCGTCGATCGTCGCGATCGCGAGCTCGGCCTGCGCGCGCTGCCAGTCGTGCACCTCCGCGCTGTCCGCCTCGAGCCATCGGTAGGGATCAGGGATCTGGACGCCCGCGACCTCCTCGACGACGTCGTCCGTGCGCGTCGGCGGATAGATCCGGCTCATGCCTCCGACCGCCCTGGAGCATCGAACTCCGCGCGCAGACGCTCGAAGGCGCCGGGGGTCGGGCGGACCCGGTGCAGGTGCAGCAGGGCGTCGAAGCTCGCGGGGAAGTCGTCGACCCGCTCCAGGCTCCCGCTCGCCAGCATCCCCTCGACGCCGTCGAGGAGGGCCGCGTCGGCGCGAGAGAGATCCACGAGCACGGCATCCGCTCCGATCGCGTCCAGCCGCTCCTCGATCGATCCGGGCACGGTGCCGCGCTGACCGAGCGAGACGTCGCAGTCGAAGGGCCGCGGCGAGCGCTGAGTGAAGGTCACCACGGGGCCGGCGCCGTACGTCATGCCGATGACGCGGATGTCCGCCCCGAGTACGGCCGAGAGGAGGGCGCCCATCATGGGCCTCCCGTCGAGCGGGGTGCGGCGGACGTGGCCGTTGTGCGCGTAGACGAGGATCCTCTCCTCGCGCGCGGCGATCCACTCGACCGTCTCGGCCATGAACGTCTCGCGGGGGTAGGGGCCCGCGTCGTCATCCCCGTCGAGCTCCGCGAGATACGCGTCGATCGACGCGGCGCAGCGCAGCGCGATCTCGTCGCCGTCCTCACGGACCCGGGCGATCAGTGCGCGCAGGGACTCCGCGAACTCCGTGCGCTGCCCGTCCGACATCGAGGCGTAGGCGATGGCGGCCTCCGTGCGGCCGCCGAGGTCGGCGAGGCGCTGCAGCTCCTCGTCGCCGTCGCGCGCCGGGATCCGGGCGAGGCATGCGCGCACGGCCGGCCCCGGCGAGGTGGAGGAGCCGGGAAGGTCCATTCCGTAGAAGCGGATGCCGCCGCCTGCGGCGTTCCAGTCCCGCATCCACTCCAGCTGCCGCCAGAGCGACTCCGACTCCCCGAAGCGGTAGGTGATGCCCTCCCTGGCGATGTCCTGCACGGCGCCGGGGCCGCCGCGGATCCACTCGTCCACGAGCAGCCCCTCGGCGAAGCCCGACTCCATCACGAACGCCGTGACGCCGTGATCGCGCACGAGGGTGCGCAGGAAGGCGTCGCCGTAGGCCGTGAACTCGACGATGCTGTGGGCGCCCTCGCCGAGCGCGACCACCCTGGACGCACCGATGAGCGCGCCGATCGCGGCGGAGCCCGGGAGCTCCGGATGCGCGAGGTCGATCTCGGGGATCGGCTGCGCGTACGCGGCGGTCTGCGCGCTCATCGGCGGGTCCCTACTGCTTCTCGGTGAAGTACCACTGCTCCGGAGAGTAGACGAACTTCAGGAGCGATCGGAAGGTCGAGGGAGGACCCGACAGCGTGTCCTTCCAGACGATCAGATTGTCGGGCGTCGGGAAGAAGAGCACCGGAAGGTCCTTCGACAGCATCGTGACCTCGGCGCTGAGCGCGGTCGGGTCTGAACCGAACGTGCTCGCCTCGATCAGCGCGTCGGCCTCGGGGTTGCTGTAGCTGCCCAGGTTGAAGCTGCCGCCCGTGTTGAAGGCGTTGTTGCTGGTCGGGTACGCGGTCTGCACGAAGGCGCCGAAGTCCTGCATCGCCCACTCGTCGGCGTTGTCCGGCGCGTAGCTGTTGCCGTAGTTCTCGTACATGTAGTTCAGCGACTTCGTCACGATCTTCGCCTCGATGCCGAGCTTCTTGAGCTGGGAGACGAACGCGAGATCCCGAGCGCCCACGTAGGCGGGCTCGTTGGCGGAGGCGATCGTGAAGGTGATCTTCTGCCCTTCGGGGATCCCCTCTCCGCACTCGTCGTCGCCGGTGCCCGGCTTGACGCAGGTCGTGCCCTTCTCGGCATCCACCTTCCAGCCGTGATCGGTGAGCAGCTTCTCCGCCGCCTTCGGGTCGAAGGGGTACGTCGCCTCGTCGCCGAACTCCGGCGGGTACGCCGAGTTCAGACCGCCCGTGCTGTAGTTCTCCGTGGCGGTGCCGCTGTGGATGCCGCGGCTCTTGATGTACCCGGCCTGGTCGATCGAGTGCTGCAGCGCCTGGCGGATGTAGAGCTGCGCGATGACCTTGTCGAAGTTGTCGACGGTGTTCGCGAAGTTGAGGACGAGGCCGTCGAACCGGGCCGGCGACGGGGCGCCGTACACGTTGTAGCCCTTCTTCTTCAGGTCGTCGATCTTCGAGGCGTAACTGGCGTCCAGTCGGCCGACCGTGAGCGTGCCCGCCTCGTACTGGTTGTAGATCGCCGCAGCCGAGGTGAACGCCTTGAAGTCGACGCGCTCGATGGTCGAGTCCCCAGGGCCCGCGTACTCCTCGTTCGGCGTCAGGGAGAACGACCCCGTCGTCGGCTCGAACGCCGACAGCCGGTACGGGCCGTTCACGACCTGCCACAGCGGGTTCGTGGCGAACGTCGACTGGTCGGACGACTGCGCGGTGAGGTAGTGGTAGATCGCCGTGGCGTTCGCGGGGTCGCGGAAGTCGAGCACGGGCCCGCCGGTCTCGGCGATGCTCCAGTCGGCGGACGGCATGACGTAGAGCAGCTGCAGGAGCGACACCAGGTACGACGGGTTGTACGGCGTCTCGAAGGTCAGGGCGAGCGTGTGCGCATCCGCCGCCGTCGCCGTCACGCCGTCGGGGAACTGCCCCGGCGTGTAGAAGCTCCAGTTCGCGGGGCTGTCGGCGATCGCCGCCTTGAGGAGGTCGAAGGAGAACACGACGTCGTCGGCGGTGACGGGCTTGCCGTTGGACCAGGTGTAGTCCTTCAGCGTGATCGTGGCGGTGTGACCGTCGTCGCTGACGACCGGCGCCTCGGCGAGGCTGGTCGCCTCATCGAAGGGCTCACCCTCGAGGCTGGTGCGGTACAGCGCACGCCACATGAGGTCGTAGCCGATCACCGTTCCGCCGGCCTCGGCGGGCGGGAACGGGTAGATGTAGTTCGGGGTGAGGCCCGGCGTCAACGCGATCGTGACGACGCCCCCGTCGACGTGCGAGCTGCTCGCCTCGGGGATCTTGTCGTACGACGCCGTATCGACCTGCGAGCTCGTGCCGGTGCAGCCGGTCAGTGCGAGCACCCCGGCCGTGGCCAGGGCGAGAAGGAGGCGTCCTCGCCTCCGCGGAACCTGCGACATGTGCGGTGCTCCTCGTTCGGGTTGAGATGATGGTCGGACCGATCGGGTGGTGCAGAGGTCCGATGCTCCGAGAGTGCAGCATCCCCGATGTCGGCCGTTCAGGGATCCCGACAGAATCGCGGGGCGTGATCCGTCGAGGCCTACACAGCCCCGCCGGGGTTCACAGGGATCGGTGCTCGATCGCGTCGCGGAGCGCGTCGCCGAGCAGGTTCAGCGCCAGCACGGTGAGCACGATGCACACGCCGACCGGGTAGATCAGCCACCAGTAGTCCGCCGCGAGGAACGTCACCCCGCTGGAGAACTGACTGCCCCAGTCTGTCACCGGATAGCTCAGGCCGAAGCCGAGATAGCCGAGAGCGGCGAGCACGATGATCGAGTCGGCGACCTGGAAGGTCAGGTTCACGATGATCACCCCGAAGGTGTTCGGGATGAGGTGGCTGAAGATCAGGCGCCGGTTGCTCGCACCCATGAGGCGCGCGGCCGACACGAACTCCCTGACGCGGAGCGACAGCACCTCGCCGCGGATCAGCCGCGCCGCGACGAGCCAGGAGAAGCCGCCGATCACGAGGCTGAGGGTGAGCGGCGTGGCCGTGAAGCGCGCAGCGATGATGAGCACGAAGAACAGGAACGGGATCGACAGCAGCACGTCGACGACGCGCATCATGATGCCGTCGACGACCCCGCCGACGAGGCCGGCGACCGCTCCGTAGATCGTGCCGAGCGTGGTGGCGAACAGCGCGGCGAGCAGTCCGATCTGCAGCGACACCTGGCCGCCCTGCATGAGCCGGCCGAGCACGTCGAAGCCGTTGCTGTCGGTGCCGAGCGGGAAGCCCTCTCCCGGGGCGAGCGCGGCGTTGAGGAGGTCGACGTCGGTCTGGTTCGTGGGGTACACGAGCGGTCCGAGGTAGCAGAACAGCACCAGGCCGACGAGGATGAACACCCCCGCCATGCCCGGCTTGTTGCGCCACAGCGCCTTCAGCACCGCGGAGCGCGAGAGGGGGTTGCGCGTGGCGAGGACGGGGAGCTCCTCGGCCGCGATCTCCGCGCGTGCCGTGCTCATGCTCCCAGCTCGATCCGGCGGTCGGCGCGGGCGACGACGAGGTCGGCCACGAAGTTCCCTGCGACGGTGAGCGCACCGCCGATGAGCGTGTATGCCAGCAGCACCGGATAGTCCTCTCGGTGGAGGCTGTTCAGGAAGAGCAGCCCGAGTCCCGGGTAGTTGAAGACCGCCTCGACGATGAGATTGCCCGCGAGGAGGGTGGGGATCAGCACGCCGACGAGCGTGATGATCGGGGTGATCGCGTTGCGCAGCAGGTGCCGGGTGAGCACGATGCGCTCGGAGGCGCCCTTCGCCCGCGCGACCTTGATGTAGTCCATGCCGAGCTGCTCGAGGGCAGAGGAGCGCTGGTACTGCGCGAACACCACGATGTTCGTGATCGCGAGGGTGATCAGCGGCAGCGCCATCGCCCTCGTGTCGGTGAACACGACCCACGGCGAGGTCGACTGCGACGCCTCGGCGGGGAACAACGGGATGGTCTGGCTGAAGACGCCGATGAGCACCAGGGCGATGAGGAACGACGGCGTCGCGTACAGCAGGTACGACACCGACGTCGCGGCCCTGTCGACGAAGCGTCCACGGCGGACGGCCTGCAGGATGCCGAGCGGGATCGCGATCACGAGGGCCAGCACCAGACCGCACAGCGAGAGCATCGCGCTGCGCGGCGCGTTCTGGAGCAGGAGGGTGCCGACCTCCTCGTTGAGCTTGTACGAGCGTCCGAGGTCGCCCTGCAGCAGCTGCAGCAGGTAGTCCACGTACTGGATGAGCACGGGGCGGTCGTAGCCGTTCTCGCGGTTGAACGCGTCGACGGCCGCCTGCGTGGCCTGCTGACCGAGGACCGCGCGTCCGGGGCTGTCGGAGATCAGATGCAGCATGAGGAACACGACGAGCGAGATGCCCAGCAGCACCGCGAGGGACACCAGCACCCGGCGGGCGACGAACCAGATCATGCGTGCGCCTCCTCAGCGGGCGAACCGGTCTTCCGGAGCTTCGGCTGCAGGGGGAAGTGGCAGGCGACCCCGTGGTCGGCCCCGACGGCCTCGAGCGTCGGCTCCACGCTCGCGCACAGCTCCGTCGCCAGGGGGCAGCGGGTGCGGAAACGGCATCCGCTGGGCGGATCGAGCGGACTGGGCAGCTCGCCCCGCACCCGCTCGACCGGCGTCTCCACCAGGTCGGGGTCGGCAACGGGGACCGCGGCGAGGAGACCGGCCGTATAGGGGTGAGCGGGGCGGGCGTAGACCTCCTCGGTCTCGCCCACCTCGACCAGGGCGCCGAGGTACATCACGCCCACCCTGTCGACGAGGTAGCGCACGACGGCGAGGTCGTGCGAGATGACGACGCTGGAGAGGCCGCGCTCCCGCTGGATCGTGCGCATGAGGTTCAGCACCTGCGAGCGGATCGACACGTCGAGGGCGCTCACCGGCTCATCGGCGACGAGCACATCGGGGTCGAGCGCGAGGGCGCGGGCGAGGCCGATGCGCTGCCGCTGCCCTCCGGAGAGCTCATGAGGGTAGCGCTCCATGATCGAGGCGCCGAGGCCCACGCTCGCGAGCGACGCCAGCGCCTTCTCGGTGCGCTCGGCCGGAGTGCCGACGCCCTGGATGACCAGCGGCTCCCGCAGGATGTCGTCGATGCGCATCTTCGGGTCGAGGGACGCGTGCGAATCCTGGAACATCATCTGCAGCTTCGCGCGACGCGGTCCCAGCTGCCTCGACCCGAGACCGGAGACGCGGGCGCCGTCGAGCAGCACCTCTCCCGAGGTCGGGCGATCGAGAGCCACGAGCATCCGCCCGAGGGACGACTTGCCGCAGCCGGACTCGCCGACCAGGCCGAACGCCTCCCCCGCTCTCACCTCGAAGCTCACGCCGGCGACGGCCTTGACGGAGCGCTTGCGCCCGAACAGTCCCTGGGCCGATACCGGATGCTCCTTGCGGAGGTCGACGACGCGCAGGCGCGGCACCGCGGTCACCGGCCGCGGTTCCTGCGCGGCGAATCGACGCTGCACGGCCGTCTCCGACACGGTCGTCACCGGGTTCCAGCAGGAGAACACGTGCCCCTCCCCCGGGCCCGCGACGGAGACGGGCGTGTCCGTGCGGCACTGGTCGGTCGCCGCGGCGCAGCGGGCGGCGAAGCGGCATCCGACCTGCGGTTCCGCCGGGTCCGGAGGCGAGCCGGGGATGCTGAACAGCTCCACGTCCTTGTCCTGCGCCAGCGAGGGGATCGACGACAGCAGCGCGTGCGTATACCGGTGGCGGGTGTGGTGGAAGAGATCGGGGGTGGCTCCGGTCTCCACCAGGCGCCCTCCGTACATCACGCCGACGCGATCGGCGTGCCGCGCCACGACGCCCATGTCGTGCGTCACGAGGATCATGGCCATGCCGAGCTGCTGCTTGAGCCCGCTCAGCAGCTCGAGGATCTCCGCCTGGATCGTGACGTCGAGGGCCGTGGTCGGCTCATCCGCGATGAGCACGCGCGGTTCGCAGATCAGCGCCATCGCGATCATCACGCGCTGACGCATGCCGCCGGACAGCTGGTGAGGGAAGTCGCCCATACGCTCGGACGGACGGGGGATGCCGACGAGTGCGAGCATCTCCTCCGCCCTCTTCCGCGCCGCCCTCTTCGAGAGCCCGCGGTGCAGCAGCAGGGGTTCGGCGACCTGGTCTCCGATGTTGCGCGTGGGGTTGAGCGAGGTCATCGAGTCCTGGAAGACCATCGAGATGTCGTTGCCGCGGATCGCCCGGTACTCGGCGGCGCCGAGACCGACCAGCTCGGTGCCGTCGAAGTCGATCGAGCCGCTCGTGATGCGCCCGCCGCCGGGCAGCATGCCCATCACGGCGAGACCCGTCATCGACTTGCCAGAGCCCGTCTCGCCGACGATGCCGAGGGTCTCCCCGCGGCTCAGCACGAGGTCGACGCCCGTCACGGGGCGCACGGTGCGACCCGACCGGTGGATCTCCACCGAGAGGTCTCGAATCGTCAGCATGCCGCGCTCCCTTGCGAACTACAGTGGCCTGCCCGCGGGGTCCAGGGCGGCCCTGCGTCATCCTCGATACTGCGGCAGAAGCCGCGCATGCCGTTCGTCGGAGCTGTCGAACGGAACCGGCCCCGTTCGTCGGGGCCGACGAATCAGGCGGGGCGTCCGGCGACGCCGAGCTCGGCGCGGAGCAGCCGCTGCACGTTCCCGCCGAGCACGGCGAGGATATCAGCCTCTCCCCACCCTCTGCCCAGCAGAGCCTCGGTCACCAGCGGCAGCCCTGCCGGGCCGTCGAGCCCCGGCAGGTACACATCGGCAGGGACGCCCTCCACCGTGTCCTGCACGCAGCAGGGCGCCGTGGTGTCGGCCAGCACCTCGCGCACGAAATCCGGTCCCATGCCCACGTGATCGACGCCTGCGACGCCGACCAGGTGCTCGAAGTGATCGAGCAGCGTGTCGATCGTGTACGCGCTCTCGTGCAGGTATGCGGCGAAGAAGTTCACGCACACGACACCGCCCGTGGCAGCGATCCCCCGCGCCTGCTCGTCGGTGAGGTTGCGGTGGTGGTCGAACAGCGCACGCGCCGAGGAGTGCGTGGCCATGACCGGTCGCGTCGCGAGCTCGAGCACGTGGTCGACGCCGCCGGAGCCGAGGTGGCTCACGTCGAACAGCATCCCGATGCGCTCCATCTCGGCGACCGCCCTGACGCCGGTCCTGGTGAGGCGGCTGCCCGCGGCGTCCTCGCCGCTGCCGTCGCCGAACGCGCTCCGGCCGAAGTGCGCGATGGAGCCGACGCGCACGCCGAGACGGTGCACGGTCTCCAGCAGCTCGACGTCGTCGCCGATCCCCGGCATGCCCTCGAGGGCCAGCACCAGGGCGATGCGCCCCTCCTCGATCGCGCGGTCGACCTCCGTGCCGGTGAGGCAGAGGGAGACGGCATCCGCGTTGTCCTCCGCGATCCGGTGCGCGGCCTCGATCATGCGGAGCGTGCGGCGCAGCGCCCCCTCCGGACGGTACTGGTCGTCGATGAACACGGGGAGGATCTGCAGGTCGACGCCGCCGGCGTGCAGCTGAGGCAGCCACTGCGCACGGAAGTACTCCGACCACTCATCGGGTTCGCGGCTCGCGACGGAGCACAGCAGGTCATTGTGCGCGTCCGCGACGACCGCGCGGCGGTGAAGGTCCAAGCTCATGAGTCCATCCTCCTGTCTGCGCGTCCCGTATGCAGGTGCGCCGCGCGCCCGGTGCCGTCGTCGCCCAGGAAGGCGATGGGCTGGCGCACGCCGCGCTCCGGGTCGACGGGCAGCAGCACGTCGTCCCGCCAGGAGACGAGCTCGGTGCGGTAGGGCAGATCGCCGAGGTCGGCGACGACGCCCCGGGGTGTGCGGTCGAGCCAGAGCCGCCCGTCGTCGGTGCGGCTGATCGTCGTGATCGCCGTGCTGGACTCGTAGCGGCCCACGAAGCGCCCGGCGTCGTGCGGAGCGGGTCCGGATGCGGCCGGCGTCTCCTTCTGGCCGATGCCCGCGACCTCCCGCAGCACGTCATCGACCAGTTCGGCGAACACCGGATGGGGGTCCCCTCCGTTCGCGAGCACGGCCACCGCCACCCCCTCCTCCGGGAGCAGACGGAGGCAGGCCGACTGACCGATGGTGTTGCCGTCATGACCGGCGAAAACGCGGCCGTCGCGTGCGAAGAGCTCCCAGCCGAGCCCCCAGGCGACACCCTGATCGATGTCCGGCAGCCGCACCTGGGGGCGGCGCATGTCCTCGACGGATGCCGTGGACAGCAGCCGGGATCCGTCCGCCGCGACGCCTCCGGCGAGATGGAGGCGCCCGAAGCCCAGCAGGTCGCGCGCGCTCATCGCGAGTCGGGACCCCGCCGGACTCCCCGAGCGCTCCATCGACCACACGGTCGTCGGAGCGATGTCTCCCGCCGCGGTGCGCAGATGTCCGACCGCCGTGCGGTGGAGGATCGCCTCCTCCGCATCGACGGCGGCGTGCCGGAGTCCGAGCGGATCGAGCAGGCGCTCGCGGAGCACGCGGTCGTACGGCGCTCCCCGCAGCACCTCGACGAGGCGGCCGAGGGTCGAGAACCCCGCGTTGTTGTACGAGAACATCTCTCCAGGGGCGAAGAGCTGCGGAGTCCCGGCGAGGATGTCGACGTAGAGCTCCAGGTTGTCGTCGCCCGCCCCCGTGTCGACGAACACATCGCCCTCGAAGCCCGAGGAGTGACTGAGCAGCTGGCGCACGGTGATCCGCGCCGATGCGTCGGCGTCGGCCACCCGGAATCCGGGCAGGATGTCGCGCACCGCCTGATCCAGCGCGAGCAGCCCCTCGTCGACGAGCTGCATGACGAGCGTGGCCGTGAACACCTTGGTGACGGAGCCGATCTGGAAGACCGCATCGGTCGTCGCCTCCACGCCGGTGTCGCGGTTCAGGATCCCGGGCGCGAACTCGATCGTCTCGTCGCCGAGGCCGATCGCGAGCGACAGCGCGGGGACCCGGTGCGCGGCGACGAGCTCCGGCATCCGCCGCTCGACCCAGGTTCTGATCGTCTCGACCTGCGCCATCGGCCCTCCTCGACCTCGTTTCTCGCGTCGAGCATACGAGCGGGGATACCGCGCCGGTTCGTCGCCGCGCACCACTCGCACGCCGCGGAGTCGTCGGATCGGCTCAACGAGCGGCGGCCTCCCGCGCCAGGAGGCTCTCCTTGACGTCGAGTCCCCACGCGAAGCCGCCGAGAGTGCCGTCCGTGCGGAGCACCCGATGGCAGGGCACGAACAGCGCGGGGGCATTGCGCGCGCAGATGGACGCGGCCGCCCGTACGGCACGAGGGTTGTCGAGACGCGCCGCGAAGGTCGTGTAGGTCAGCGGCGCACCGGGGTCGATGCGCCGCAGGAGCTCCCATCCTGCGAGCTGCAGGGAGGTGCCGGTCTGCATCACGGCGACCGTGTCGATCGCGGCGAGGTCGCCCCCGTAGTAGGCGACCACGGCAGAGGCGGCGTCCGTCTCCCCCTCGAGGACCGACTCCGGGCGACGGGCGACGGCGAGCCGGTCGAGGATCGCCTCCTGATCGGCCGTCCACCCCGAGGACAGCACGCGCTGCCGGTCGTCGGCGAGGATCGTGAAGGGTCCGTCCGCGGTGTCGATGGTCTGGATGAGGGCGTTCATGGGGTCTCCTTCTTCGTCGTCTTCGTGCGTGCCGGCCTGACCGGCGCCGCGCGCCACAGATGCGCGCTGAGGTAGCTGCGCCAGGGCGCGACGCGCTCCGCCCAGTCCGTGAGGGGGCCGGGGTCTCCCGGCAGGCCGGAGGCCGCGGCGCCTGCGCGCAGCGCCACATCCCCGGGGAGCAGGATGTCGGGGTCGCCGAGCACGCGCATGCGCACGTAGTCGGCGGTCCACGGGCCGATGCCGGGCATCGCGAGCAGTGCGGAGCGCTGCTGCACGCCGTCGTCGCCGACCGTGAGGGTGAGGGTGCCGTCGGCAAGCGCGGCGGCTGCTCCCACGATCGCCCTGATGCGCGCGGCGGGCCCGCGGAGCACCTCTGCCCCGTGCGCGGCGATCGCCGACATCGTCGGGAACAGCAGCCCCGGCTCACCCGCTCCGTCGGGAACGGGGTGCGGCGTGCGCTCGCCGAGCGCGTCGGCCAGGGCCGTCAGCGCGGTGCGGGCCGCGACCACGGTGATCTGCTGCCCGATCATCGCGCGGATGAGCATCTCGTGCGGGTCGGCGGAGCCGGGGACGCGGATGCCGGGGGTGCGGGCGACCAGCGGCGCGAGCTCGGGGTGCGCACTCAACGCGTCGTCGACGGCCAGCGGATCGGCGTCGAGATCGAAGATGCGGCGAACAGTGGCCACGAGCGGGGCGAGGTCGCCGAGCTGGGTGACGCTCGCGCGCAGACGGAGCCGCGAGGAGGCATCCTGCCGCACCTCGAACCAGGCGGGACCTCCTGCCAAGCGCAGATGCCGAGCGAACGAGTTCGGTGCGACCGTCTCGATGCCGGGCACGGCTCGCGCGGCCATCCACGCGAACACACCGGCCGCGTCGAACGGACCGCGATACGGAAGCACGAGGTCGATCGCACCGGGGGTGGGATCCGCCGCCGCGTCCCTGCGTCGGCGCGCGCGCAGCTCCCCCGGGGTGAGTCCGAACACCTCGCGGATCGTCTCGTTGCCCTGGCGGATGCTGGCGAACCCGGCGGAGAACGCGACGTCGGAGACGGGCATGTCGGTGCCGACGAGGAGCATGCGAGCCGTGTGGGCGCGATGGGCCCTGGCCAGTGCGAGCGGCCCGGCACCGAGCTCGGCGGCGAGGAGGCGGGTCAGATGACGGCTGGAGTACCCGAGACGCGAGGCGAGCCCCGGCACGCCCTCGCGCTCCACGACCCCGTCGGCGATCAACCGCATCGCCCGCGCGGCGGTGTCTCCCCGGATGTCCCATGCCGGTGAGCCGGGCGCGGCCTCCGGCAGGCAGCGCTTGCACGCACGGTAGCCGGCCTCGTGCGCCGCGGCGCTGGTCGGGTAGAACGTGACGTTCTCGGGCTTCGGGGTGCGCGCAGGGCAGCTCGGTCGGCAGTAGATCCCGGTCGATCGCACGGCGGTGACGAACTGCCCGTCGAAGCGGGTGTCGCGGGCGCTGATGGCGCGATACCGCTCGTCGAAGTCGATCACGGGGAGGCTCATGGCTCCATGCTGTCACGCCCCGCCGACACGCACTGGCGGAAATCGGACATCGCTGTGGTCCCGCCTCACCGCGCCGGCGTCAGCGGTCTCGTCTGATCATCCGGCTCGCCGCGCGCAGCGGCGCAGTGACCGCCCAACTCGTGCTGCCGTGCAACGAGGCGATCGAGCGATCCTGGGCGGCGATCACCTCGGTGAGGCGCAGACGCTCGGTCTGCAACATGTCCACGACGTCGTGCAACGAGGCGACCTCGGCCTCGAAATGCGGGATGCGCGCCATCTCGGCGATGACCGCCCCGAGTCGTTCGAAGTCGGTCCTGATGCGGTCGGCGACGCCGGCATCGGCGTCGAAGAGCACGCGAAGCGGTTCCTGCGCGATGTCGCCGACGGCGAGCACGCCGAGCCCGTGGCCGTGCTCGAACGTGAAGGAGCGGCCGGGCTCGGCGATCTCCTCCCAGAGTCTCCAGACGCCGAAGCCCTCGCGCCGCTCGGCGATGTCGTGGAAGAGGATCACGCCGCCGTCGCGGACCGTGTCACGCCACTGCTCGTAGTCCTCCCTGGCATCCTCATAGCCGTGGCGTCCATCGATGTGGAGGAGGTCCGCGGAGGCTGTGGCGAACTCCGGACGCGTCTCGGAGAAGTAGCCGCGATGCAGCACGACCGAACCGGCGTAGTCGCGCTCGGCGGTCGCGCGCACCGAGAGGTAGACGGAGTCGTCGTAGAAGCCCGCCTGATCGTCGCCTTCCCAGCTGTCCAGCGCATGGATCGTGATCGGGTGGCCCATCCGCTTCGCCGCCTCTGCGAACGCGAAACACGAGAAGCCGTTGTGGGTGCCGAGCTCGATGACATCCCGCGGTCGCAGCACGTCGACGATCCAGGCGGCGAACGACCCGTGAGTGGACCAGGCGGAGTCCACGAAGTGGGCCGGCAGCCAATAGGACGCGGGAGTCAGCCACGACGGCATGGACGTGCCGTCACCCGAAGTCGCACTCGTCTGTGCTGTCATACCGTCGCCCCGTCGCCCCAGTGTCCGTCCAGTATAGATTCCGCGGACGTGACCTGGAGCGACGGGGCCGGAGATCAGTGGAAGAAGTGGCGCTCCCCGGTGAAGAACATGGTCACGCCGGCCTTGCGGGCCGCATCCACCACCTCTTCGTCGCGCACCGAGCCGCCGGGCTGGACGATCGCCTTGACGCCCGCATCGATGAGCACCTGCGCGCCGTCGGCGAACGGGAAGAACGCGTCGGATGCCGCGACCGATCCGGTCGCGCGGTCGCCCGCCCGCTCGACGGCGAGACGGCAGGAGTCCACGCGGTTGACCTGGCCCATGCCGACGCCGACGGTGGCGTTGTCCTTCGCGAGCACGATCGCGTTCGACTTCACGGCGCGGCACGCCTTCCACGCGAAGATGAGGTTCTCCATCTCGGCGTCGCTCGGGCGCTCGCCCGAGACGAGCTCCCAGTCCTTCGCGACCGACCAGATGTCGTCGGGGAACCGGTCGGCGTCCTGCAGCAGCAGGCCGCCGGACACCAGGCGGACGTCCATGCGCTCCTGCTGCCAGTCCTCCGGGAGCTGCAGCAGACGCAGGTTCTTCTTGGCCTTGAAGACCTCGAGCGCGGCGGGCTCGAACGAGGGAGCGACGATGACCTCGGTGAAGATGTCCTTGAGGTTCTCGGCCATCTTGAGGGTGACCGTGCCGTTCGCGGCGATGACTCCGCCGTACGCCGACACCGGGTCGCACTCGTGGGCCCGCAGGTGCGCGCTGGCGATCGGGTCGAGGGCGTTCGGCGCGGTGGTGGCGATGCCGCAGGGGTTCGCGTGCTTGATGATCGCGACGGCGGGCAGCACCATGTCGTAGGCGGCGCGCAGGGCGGCATCCGCATCGACGTAGTTGTTGTACGACATCTCCTTGCCCTGCAGCTGCGTCGCCTGGGCGATGCCGTGGCCGCCGGCGCGCGTGTAGATCGCGCCGCGCTGGTGGGAGTTCTCGCCGTAGCGGAGGGTCGCGAGACGCTCGGCCTGGATCGTGAGGTGCGCCGGCAGATCACCCTGGTCGATCAGGGTCCCCTCGGCGAACCATGAGGCGACCGCAGCGTCGTAGGCCGCGGTGTGCGCGAAGGCGCGCGCCGCGAGCTCGCGCCGCTGCGAGAGGGACGTGCCGCCCTCCTTGATCGCGCCCACGATCGCCGGGTACGACTCCGGCGAGACGACGATGGCGACGTTGGCGTGGTTCTTCGCCGCGGCGCGCACCATGGCAGGGCCGCCGATGTCGATCTGCTCGACGACGTCATCGCCCTGAGCGCCAGAGGCCACGGTCTCGACGAACGGGTACAGGTTCACCACCACGAGCTCGAACGGCGCGATGCCGAGGTGCTCGAGCTGTCCTTCGTGATCCTCCAGCCGCAGGTCGGCGAGGAGGCCGCCGTGGATCTTCGGGTGCAGCGTCTTGACGCGGCCGTCGAGCATCTCGTCGACGCCGGTGACGGCGGCGACGTCGGTGACCTCGAAGCCCGCCTCGCGGATCGTCGCGGCGGTGGAGCCCGTCGACACGATCTCGGCGCCGGATTCGGCGAGCGCCGCGGCGAGGGCCAGCAGCCCGGTCTTGTCGCTCACCGAGACGAGCGCGCGGCGGATCGGGACCGCATCGCGATCGCGGTACAGCGAGGGGTCGTGGCGGGGGCCGGCCATGGAGGGCTCCTTCGTGCGAGGGTGAGGGGTCAGGAAGCGGAGGACAGCGCGAGCTCGCCGGTCGCGATGCGTCGCACCACGTCGATGAGGAGTCGGCGCTCGACGGGCTTGATGCGCTCGTGCAGCGTGTGCTCGGTGTCGCCCTCGACGATCGGCACGCGCTCCTGCGCGAGGATGGGGCCGGTGTCGACGCCGTCGTCGACGACGATCACGCTGGCCCCGGTCTCGGCGGCTCCGGCGGCGAGGGCATCGCGAACGCCGTGCGCTCCGGGGAACTCCGGCAGGTAGGCCGGGTGGGTGTTGATCAGACGCGGCGAGTACGCGGCGACGAGCGACGGCGGCAGCAGGCGCATGAGCCCGCTGAGCACGACGAGATCCGGCTTCCAGACGTCGAGCTGACGGCCGACCTCCTCGCCCCAGTGCTCGCGGCTCTCGTGCAGGTGCCACGGCACCGTGAAGCTCGGGATGCCGAACTCCTCCGCGTGCGCGAGCCCGTCGGCTTCGCGGTCGGCTCCGACCACGACGACCCGCGCGGGGAAGTCGGGGTGACGAGCAGCCTCGAGGAGGGCACGAAGATTCGAGCCTGTGCCCGAGATGAGAACGGCGACCGTGAGCACGCGCCCAGTCTACCGGGGCGCCGCGGCGCGCCCGACCCGCATGTCAGCCCCCGGAGCCGCGCGGAGGGAGATCGTCCAGCGGCGTCGTGTCGAAGGAGGAACCGGCATCCGGCGCATCGTTCAGCGGCAGGTCGGATGCCGCCATCTCGGCGATCCACCGATCGGTGCGCTCCTCCGCGAGCTCGTCGCGGTGACGGGGCGCGAGCAGCAGGATCGCGGCGCCGATCAGCACCTCGCCGCCGAGCGCCATCGCGAAGGGCAGCGCCGCTGGTCCGACCACTCCGAGCCGCCCCGGACCGATCGATCCGTTCGCGACGACAGCGGCCGTCGCAGCCACGCCCGCGGTGAGCACGGCGATGCCCAGCGCGATCGCCCCACGCTGGGCGAGACCGAGCGGCGTGCCCTCCCAGACGAGACGCGAGCGCACCGCCCAGCCGGCGAAGGCGCCGGCCGCGATGGGGACGAGCACGACCACCAGCATCCACATCGAGCCGTTCTCGGGCAGCAGGCCCAGCACCGGGATGCCGGGCACCACGCCGAGCTGCGTGCCCGCCGGCGACACCGCCGTGCCGGCGCCGACGGCGAAGCCGGGACCGGCGAGCCAGGAGGCGGCCCAGACGATCAGCGTGGGGAGGTAGGCGAGATGTCCGAGGGTGAGCACGGTGGCGCCGAGCACGTCGACCCTGGCGGCTTCGAAGAGCGCCACGACCTGCCCTCCGCGCAGCATGGTCATCACCGCGACGGCGAGCGCGGATGCCGCGACCACGCCGACGACCGCGAAGGCCGCTCCCCGCACCGCTGCGGCGGGCACCGGCCCCCACTCCCCCCAGGAGTCGACGGCGTCGTGAACACGGTCGAGGATGCCGCCGTCGCCGTCCTCCCACGCGATGCGCACGGCTCCGCACACGGCGCCGACGAGGTAGACGGCCGACGGCAGCAGGATCGCGAGAGCGAGAGGCGTGCGGGCGACGCCGAGGCTCGAGGACAGCGCGACGCCGACGGCGATCAGCGCGAACGCGGCGGATCCCGAGAGCGCGCCGAGCAGCCACGTGCCCGCGCGAGCCGCCCGCGCACCGGATCGCGCGGCGAAGAGCAGCGTGAAGACGAGGAAGGCCAGCGGCGTCACCGACAGCGTGAACGACGCCGCCTCCGGGGCGATCCCGGCGGCGGTCAGCACCTCGGCGGGGATCGTCAGATCCAACGGCACTCCGTGCCCGAACTGCCACAGGGTTCCCGTGAGAGGCCACAGGGCGCCCCAGTCGGCGCCGACGCCGAACGCGAGCGTCCAGAGCAGGGTGAGGGGCGCCAGCAGCACGGCGAGACCGATCGCGGCCGCGATGGCTGCGTCGACGGCCGCGAGGAGCGCGACGAGGAGGCGTTGCATATCCCTTCGAGACTACGACGAGAACCTGCGGCTCCCCTCGGGGCGCGCGCGACTCGGGCGACACGATATCGTCTCCACGGAGGTTCCCCCGATGACAACTGCCCCGTCCCCTGTCCGCGCGAGCGCAGAGCCCACGAACGCTCTCGACCGCTTCTTCGAGATCAGCAAGCGCGGATCCACGATCGGCACCGAGGTGCGCGGAGGCCTGGTGACCTTCGTCACCATGGCCTACATCGTGATCCTCAACCCGATCATCCTCGCCACCCCCGACGTCGACGGCCACGTGCTGTCCGGCCCCGCAGTCGCCGCAGCCACCGCACTGACCGCCGGGATCATGACGATCCTCTTCGGGCTCGTCACCCGCCTGCCGTTCGCCTTCGCCGCCGGCCTCGGCATCAACGCGTTCCTTGCCTTCACGGTCGTCGGCACCGTGACCTGGCCCGAGGCCATGGCGCTGGTCATGATCAACGGCGTGATCATCGTGCTGCTCGCGGCGACCGGTCTGCGCAAGCTGATCTTCGATGCCGTCCCCGTGCAGCTCAAGCTCGCGATCACGGTCGGCATCGGCCTCTTCATCGCGTTCATCGGCTTCGTGAACGCCGGGTTCGTGACCTCGACCAAGAACGCCTCTCCCCCGGTCGATCTCGGCATCGGCGGCTCCGTGGCATCCATCCCCACCCTGCTGTTCGTCATCACGCTGCTGATCGGCGGCGTGCTCATCGCCCTGCGCATCAAGGGCGCCATCCTCATCGCCCTGGTCGGCGGCTCCGTGCTCGCAGCGCTCGTCAACCTCATCTGGCCCTTCGGTCAGGATTTCGGATTCAACGGCAGCATCGTGGGGCTCCCCGACCTGAGCCTGATCGGCCAGGTCGACTTCGGCTTCGACTTCGCGAAGGTCGGCGGCGTCACCCTGGTGATGTTCGTCTTCACGCTGCTGTTCTCGAACTTCTTCGACGCCATGGGCACCATGACCGGTCTCGCCAAGGAGGCCGACCTCGCCGACGAGAAGGGCGACTTCCCCCGGATCAAGTCGGCCCTCGTGGTCGAGGGCGTCGGCGCGATCGTCGGAGGCGGCACCTCATCGTCGTCGGCCACCGTGTTCGTGGAGTCGGGCGCCGGCATCGGCGAGGGCGCCCGCACCGGCTTCGCGACGGTCATCACCGGCGCGATGTTCCTGCTCGCGATGTTCTTCACGCCGCTCACGTCCCTGGTGCCCAGCGCCGTCGCCGCCGCCGCCCTCGTGCTCGTCGGCGCCATGATGCTCTCGCAGATCAAGAACATCGATCTGAGCGACTTCCGCGTGCTGCTGCCGGTGTTCCTCACCGCCACGGTGATGCCGATGACCTACTCGATCGCGAACGGCATCGGGGCGGGCTTCGTCAGCTGGATCGTCGTGAACGCGTTCTCCGGCAAGGCCAAGACGATCCACCCGCTGCTGTGGGCGGTCGGTGTCGGCTTCGTGCTGTTCTTCGCCCGCGGCCCGATCGAGGCGCTGCTCGGCGCCTGACACCCGCACGACAGAGGGGCGGATGCTGCAGCATCCGCCCCTCTGTCGTCTCTGCCGCCGCTCTGCCGTCTCTGCCGCCCCCTCTGCCGTCTCTGCCGCCCCTCTGTCGTCTCACCGCCCCTCGGACCGTCGCACGTTCCGCGGACGATCGCACGTTCCTCGGACGATCCGCCGCCGATCATCCGAAAAAGCGACAACCCTCCGAAAAACACGAGGACGAGCATCCGCCCGAGTGCACGAACGGGCGAGCGGATGCCCGAGCGGATGCCGCAGCCGGATGCCACGAGCGAGTACGCAGCATCCCCACCAACCCTCGGACCGTCGCACGTTCATCGGACGATCGCACGTTCCTCGGACGATCCGCCGCCGATCATCCGAAAAAGCGACAACCCTCCGAAAAACACGAGGACGAGCATCCGCCCGAGTGCACGAACGGGCGAGCGGATGCCCGAGCGGATGCCGCGAGCGGATGCCGCAGCCGGACATGCATGAAGGCCCCGGGGTGGAGCCCGGGGCCTTCATGTCAAGCGTAGCTCAGATCAGAGAGCTTCCACGATCGCGCGCATGAGGTCGGCGGTCTCGGACGGCGTCTTGCCGACCTTGACCCCGGCGGCCTCGAGGGCCTCCTTCTTGGCCTGAGCGGTGCCCGCCGAGCCCGAGACGATGGCGCCGGCGTGGCCCATGGTCTTGCCCTCGGGGGCGGTGAAGCCCGCGACGTAGCCGACGACCGGCTTCGTGACGTTCGCCTTGATGTAGTCGGCCGCGCGCTCTTCCGCGTCGCCGCCGATCTCGCCGATCATGACGATGGCCTTGGTCTCGGGGTCGGCCTCGAACGCGGCGAGCGCGTCGATGTGCGTGGTGCCGATGACCGGGTCGCCGCCGATGCCGATGGCGGTCGAGAAGCCCAGGTCGCGCAGCTCGAACATCATCTGGTAGGTCAGGGTGCCCGACTTCGACACGAGGCCGATCGGGCCCTTGCCGGTGATGTTCGCCGGGGTGATGCCGACGAGCGCCTCACCGGGGGTGATGATGCCGGGGCAGTTCGGGCCGATGATGCGGGTCTTGTTGCCCTTGCTCTGCGCGTAGGCCCAGGCCTCGGCCGAGTCGCCGACGGGGACGCCCTCGGTGATGACGACGAGGAGCGGGATCTCGGCGTCGATGGCCTCGATCATCGCGTCCTTCGTGAAGGCGCCGGGGACGAAGGCGATCGACACGTCGGCGCCGGTCTCCTTCATGGCCTCGGCGACCGAGGCGAAGACGGGGAGCTCGACGGCGTTGCCGTCCTTGTCCGTGTGCGCGACCGTGGTGCCGGCCTTGCGGGCGTTGACGCCGCCGACGACCTGGGTGCCGGCCTTGAGCATGAGCGCCGTGTGCTTGGTGCCCTCGCCGCCGGTGATGCCCTGGACGATGACCTTGGAGTCCTTGTTGAGGTAGATCGACATTTCTCTAGTCCTTGTGTCTCTCTGCGATCAGGCGTTGGCGAGCTCGGCGGCCTTGTCGGCGCCCTCGTCCATCGTGGCGGCCAGGGTGACGAGCGGGTGCGCGTACTCGGCGAGGATCGCGCGGCCCTCGTCGACGCGGTTGCCGTCGAGGCGCACGACGAGGGGCTTGGACGCCGCGGCGCCCAGCGTCTCGAGGGCGCCCTTGATGCCGTTGGCCACGGCGTCGCACGCCGTGATGCCGCCGAAGACGTTGACGAACACGCTCTTGACCTGCGGGTCGCCGAGGATCACGTCGAGACCCGCGGCCATGACCTCGGCCGAGGCGCCGCCGCCGATGTCGAGGAAGTTGGCGGGCTTGACGCCGTTGTGGTTCTCACCGGCGTAGGCGACGACGTCGAGCGTCGACATGACGAGACCTGCGCCGTTGCCGATGATGCCGACCTCGCCGTCGAGCTTCACGTAGTTCAGGCCGCTCGCCTTGGCCTTGGCCTCGAGCGGGTCAGCGGCGTCCTTGTCCTCGAGCGCCTCGTGCTCGGGGTGGCGGATCTCGGAGGCGTTGTCGTCGAGCGTGACCTTGCCGTCGAGCGCGATGATGTCGCCCTCTTCGGTGCGGACCAGCGGGTTGACCTCGACGAGCGTCGCGTCCTCGCCCTTGTAGACGTCGAAGAGCTTCACGAAGACGTCGGAGACCTTCTCGACGAGGTCCTCGGGGAAGTTCGCCGCGCGGGCGATCTCGACGGCCTTCGCCTTGTCGATGCCCGTGAGCGGGTTGACCTCGACGCGGGCGAGCGCCTCTGGGCGCTCGACGGCGAGCTCCTCGATCTCCATGCCGCCCTCGACCGAGCAGAGGCTCAGGTAGGAGCGGTTGGCGCGGTCGAGCAGCACGGAGAAGTAGAACTCCTCGGCGATGCGGGCGCCCTGTGCGACCATGACGCGCTTGACGATGTGGCCCTTGATGTCGAGGCCGAGGATGGCCTTGGCTGCCTCGTACGCCTCTTCGGGGGTCTTCGCGACCTTGACGCCGCCTGCCTTGCCGCGACCACCGGTCTTGACCTGTGCCTTGACGACGACGACTCCGCCGATCTTCTCAGCGGCTGCCTTCACCTCCTCGGGGGTGTCGGCGACGATGCCGGCGAGGACCGGCACTCCGTACTTCTCGAAAACGTCTCGTGCCTGGTACTCGTACAGATCCACTGTGGTTCCTTCACTGGGATGCGGCTGGTTTTTCTCTCGATGTCGAGACATCGACCAGTCCCCCAGCTTACTACCTCGCTCTGAGCGCCCCGTGCCGGGAAGCCGCCTCGCAGTTCGCCCGCGAGGTTCTAGGCTTTCGTCATGCGAGACTTCCCCGAACCGCGCTCCGCCGTCGTCGCCGCAGCGCTCGAACTGTTCCAGACCCAGGGTTTCGACCAGACGTCCGTCGAGCAGATCGCCAAGGCCGCCGGCGTCTCGCGGTCGACCTTCTTCCGCCAGTTCGGCGGCAAGGAGGACGTGGTGTTCGCCGATCACGAGGTCCTCATCGAGCAGCTCAGGGAGTTCCTCGCCGAGGGGCACGAAGACCCGTGGGGCGCCGTGTGCGCGGCATCGGAGTCCGTCTTCTCGCACTTCGCGAACGATCCGGAGCTCGCTCGTCGTCGCTACCAGATCGTGCGGCAGGTCCCCGTGCTGCGTGAGCGGGAGATCATCACCGTGTTCCGCTACGAGCGCCTGTTCGACGACTACCTGCGCACGTCCCTCCCCGGTATCGACCCGCTGGACGCTGTGGGCTTCGCCGCCCTCGTGACGGCGGTGCACAACCACGTGCTGCGCCAGCTGCTGCGCGGCAAGAAGAAGGTGCCGCTGTCGACGCTGCAGTCGGCGCTGGCCGATGTGCGGCGCCGCTACGGCGTGCCCGCCGAGGCACCTGCGGAGGCGCCGGACGACGTGGTGGTCGCCGTCTTCCCCCGTTCGATGCCGATCGCCGAGGTCACCCGCCGCCTGCGCACGCAGCTCGACTGAGCGCCCGGGCTCGCGCCCCTCACCCCGCGTCGCGACCCGTCGCGAACGGCGGGTTCTCGGCGCACGCACACGCCGTTCGCGACGGCTCGGCTGTCTCGCGCGCCCGGGCTCGGCGTTCTCGCGCGCCCGGGCTCGGCGTTCTCGCACGCCCGGGCTCGGCGGTCTCGCACGCCCGGGCTCGTGAAACTGAGTATCGAGGAGTACGATACTTGGTGCCACGAAGGAGTCTCCCATGAGCACTGCAGCTTCCCCCTTCCCCGGCGAGCGTGTCTCGTCGTACGACATCACCGGTCGCCAGGACAGCGACTACTACGCCGTCTTCCTCGACATCCCCGCCGCCGACCGCGAGGCGTGGGATCGCGCACGCGCGTACATCGACGAGGTCGGCCCGCAGATGGCGGACGCCTGGGACCGCGCGGAGTACCCGCTGGATGCCGCCCGCCGCATGGGCGAGATGGACCTCGTGGTCGACGGCATCGAGCATCCGTCGCTCACCCGCCTGTCGCCGCTGGCCGCGGGCCTCGTGAACATGGAGATCTCCCGCGGAGACGGATCGCTCGGCACCGTGCTCGCCGTGCAGGGCGGTCTCGCGCTGCGCACGCTCGCGCTGTTCGGCTCCGACGCGCAGCAGGAGAAGTGGCTGACGGGCCTCGCCGACGGCTCCGTCCTCGGCTCGTTCGCCCTCACCGAGCCCGATCACGGCTCCGACTCCGTGTCGCTCGAGACCGTCGCCCGTCGAGACGGCGAGGAGTGGGTCATCCGCGGCACCAAGAAGTGGATCGGCAACGGCGCCTCCGGCGGCATCACGTTCGTGTGGGCGCGCGTCGACGACCCGGATGCCGCCGAGCACGGCGCCGTCCGCTGCTTCCTCGTCGAGCAGGACACCCCCGGCTACGTCGGCACCGTCATCCGCGGCAAGGCCTCGCTGCGCGCCATCTACCAGGCGCACATCGCCCTGGACGACGTGCGGGTGCCCCTGGACGCCGTGCTCCCCGGCACCCACAGCTTCAAGGACGCCTCGACCGTGCTCTACGCGACGCGATCCGGCGTGGCCTGGTCGGCTCTCGGGCACGCGACCGCCTGCTACGAGGCCGCACTCGCCTACGCGAAGGAGCGCGTGCAGTTCGGCAAACCGCTCGCGAAGTTCCAGATGGTGCAGGAGCGGCTCACGCACATGCTCGAGGACCTCACCGCCATGCAGCTGTACTGCCGTCGCCTCGCCGACCTGGAGACGGCGGGCGAGCTGCGGCCGACGCAGGCGTCGCTCGCCAAGTTCCACAACACCCGCGCCGCCCGCCGCATCGCCTCGACGGCCCGCGACCTGCTCGGTGGCAACGGCATCCTGCTCGAGAACGGCGTCATGCAGCACATGGCCGACATCGAGGCGATCCACACGTACGAGGGCACCGAGAGCGTGCAGGCCCTGCTGCTCGGCCGCGACATCACTGGGATGAGCGCCTTCGCCTGAACGGAGGCCGCCGGTCGCGCTCAGCCGCGCACGTGGCGATCGCGCCCCGCCGCGGCCCCCGCCACCGTCTGCACCGCGAGCAGCAGGAGCAGCGCGACGACCGGCACGACCCATCCGCCGACCAGGGCGTGCAGCAGACCGAGCCCGATCGGCCCGAACCCGGCCAGCAGGTAGCCCATCCCCTGCGCCATGGTCGACAGGTGCGCGGTGTGGGCGGCATCCGGAGCTCGCAGCACGATGTAGTTCAGCGAGAGGGTGATCGAGGCGCCCTGACCGAACCCGAGGAGCGTCATCCATACCCACGCCAGGGGCTCGAACGGGGCGACGAGGAGTCCCACGAGGCCCGCCGCGCACAGGAGCGAGGCGATGAGGACGGGCAGCCAGCGGGGGCGGATGCGACGCGCGAGCGTCGGGGTGAGAAGAGCCGCGGCGATGCCGGGCAGGCTGGAGTACGACAGCAGCAGTCCCGCATCGGATGCCGCGACCCCGGAGTCCTGCAGCAGGGTCGGGATCCAGGTCAGCGCCGCGTAGTAGCTGAGGCTCTGCAGCCCCATGAAGGCCGTCACCGCCCACGCCACCGGGTCGCGCAGCAGCCGTGACAGGCGGGGTTCGTCTCGCGGCTCGATGATCGCATCCGCCTGCGCCGCTCCGCGCACCTGTGGAGCGCCCGCTCCCCGCAGCGCACGCGGAAGCCAGAGCAGCAGAGCGAGCACGGCGGGAATCGCCCACACTCCCAGCGCACCCCGCCACGAGCCGTCGAACGCCGTCATGAACGGCACCGTCAGCGCCGCAGCCGCGGCCGCGCCGACGAACAGGGCCGTGGAGTACAGGCCCATCATCAGGCCGACGCGGTGGGCGAAGTCCTGTTTGATCACCGCGGGCATGCACACGTTGGCCACGGCGATGCCCGCGCCGATGAGCACCGTCCCGCCGAAGAGAGCGACGGGCGACGGCAGGAGACGGATGCCGATGCCGATCGCGACGACCGCCATCGTGAGTGCGAGCAGCCGGTGCAGCCCGATCCGCCGGGTGAGCGCGGGCGTGAGGAACGCGAACGCCCCGAAGGCGAAGACGGGGATCGTGGTCAGCAGACCCGCCGCCGCGGACGGGAGACCGAGATCGGCCTCGATCGCCGAGAGCGCCGGCCCGACCGAGACGACCCCCATGCGGAGGTTGAGGGCGATCAGGAGCAGTCCTGCGCCGACGTAGGCGCCGAGGAACACACCGCCCCGCCGGTGAGACGGCACCGCCAGAGGCGTGGAGGCGGTGTCGGGATGCTGGTCGATCGTGCTCATGAGTCCACTCCAGCAGTGACACCGGTCGTCGCGAAACACTTAGACTGCCGTGTGATGTCGGATACCCGCCAACCTCGCCGCCTCGTCGATCTTCACCTCGTCGACTTCACGGCCGACGACCCGTTCCCCTCGGAGGGCGCGTACCGATTCGCCCACGCGGAGACCTCGCCTCGCCACTCCCATCGCCGGGGGCACCTCGTGCACGCGGCATCCGGAGTGCTGTCCCTGATCACCGACGACGGCACCTGGATCGCTCCCTCGTCGCGCTTCGCCTGGGTGCCGGCCGGCGTCGAGCACCGCCACCGCGCACACGGCCGCACCGACATGCGGATCGTCCATCTCCCCGACGAGCTCGCCGCCGCGCTCCCCGCCGGCCCCGCCGTCGTCGTCGCCACGCCGCTGGCCCGCGAGGCGGTCCTGGCGATGACGGTCGGCCGACCGCGCAGCGCCGAAGCGCTCGATCACCTGCGCCGCGTGATCGTCGACGAGACCGTCGCCGCGCCCGAGCAGCCGCTGCATCTCCCGGAGCCCCGCGACCCTCGGCTCCAGCGCGTCGCCCGCATCGTCGAGGACGAGCTGTCGGCTCCCGTCGGGCTCGGCGAGCTCGGGCGACGCATCGGCGCGTCGGAGCGGACCCTGAGCCGGCTGTTCCCGCACGAGACCGGCATGGGCTACCGGCAGTGGCGACTCCAGCTGCGGGTGCACCGCGCGCTCGTCCTGCTCGCCGACGGAGCCTCCGTGACCGACACGGCCGCGGCGTGCGGATGGGCGACGAGCAGTCAGTTCATCGAGCAGTTCACCCCGCTGGTCGGCATGACCCCCGGCAGGTACCGGCTCTCACAGCATCCGGAATGACCCTGCGGCTGACCGGTTCCGTCGCAGGCGCAGCTCCGAGAGCGGGCCCCGACATCACGGAGATGAGCGCCTTCGCCTGCTCCCGGGGTTGGTCACACTGAGAAGCTCTCCGCGCCGATGACGGAGAGCAGGCGCAGCTTCTCCCGACTCTCGCTCCCCGGAGCGGCCGTGTAGACGAGAAGCGCGTGGGACTGCTCCGGTTCGAAGAGCGTCTGGCATTCCAGCTCGAGAGCACCCAGTTCCGGGTGGACGAAGTGCTTGACCGCTCGCGGACGGAGCCCCACCTCGTGCAGCCCCCAGATCCGGGCGAACTCGTCGCTGCGGTCGAGGAGTTCCCTCGTCCACCGCGCGGCGCGCGACGAGGGTCCACGGCGCGTCACGACGTCGCGAAGGCCGGAGGCCCAGAGCCGGGAGAGGAAGTCGTGCTCCTCCTCCGCATAGATCCGTCGCGACGAGGGATCGACGAACCACCGGAACCCGATGCTGCGTTCCGGCCCCTCGAAGCGTGTGAGGTCGCCGACGAGCGCTGCGCCGAGCGCGGTCTGTCTGAGGGTCTCGCCGAGCTCCGTCACGACCTCCGCCGGGGTGTCGTGCAGGCGGTCGAAGATGCGCAGCATGCCGGGACTGATGTGACGACTCTCCCCTCCTCTCGGAGGAGGAGCGTGCCCGGCGAGAACGAAGAGGTGATCCCGCTCGGCCAGCGTGAGATGAAGCCCCTGGGCGATCGCCGCGATCATCTGCGGCGAGGGCTGAGGACCCCGCTGCTGCTCGATCCGTGCGTAGTAGTCGGTCGACATGTGGCTGAGGCTCGCGGCTTCCTCGCGCCTCAAGCCGCCCGTCCGCCGGCGTCCGCCTCTGGCGAGGCCCACGTCCTCCGGCTGCAGCGCCTCGCGGCGCAACCGGAGGAACTCCGCCAGCCCTGCCCTGTCGATCTCCATGCGCACCCCCGTCCCGTCCTTTGTACCAGCAGCCTTCGGGCGCATCCACGGACGGACGATCCCTGGATGCCGCACGGCGTGCGGAGGAGAGTCGGAAGGTCAGAAACGAGGAGACCATGCCCCGCACACCATCCATCGACATCCCCCACCTCGACGGCCGGCGCGCCGTCGTCACCGGCGCCAGCGACGGCATCGGCATCGGCATCGCCGCACGGCTCGCCGCCGCGGGCGCCGAGGTCGTCATGCCCGTCCGCAACCGGGACAAGGGACGTGCGGCGATCGAGCGCATCCGCACGACGGTTCCCGACGCGCGGATCTCCCTCCGCGATCTGGATCTCTCCGCGCTCGACTCCGTCGCCGCTCTCGGCGAGTCGCTGCGCGCGGAGGGGACACCGATCGGCATCCTCGTCAACAACGCGGGCGTCATGACGCCGCCGGATCGACGCACCACGGCTGACGGCTTCGAGCTCCAGTTCGGCGCGAACCACCTCGGACACTTCGCACTCGTCGGCGAACTCCTCCCGCTGCTTCGAGAGGGCCGCGCACGAGTGGTCTCCCAGATCAGCGTCGCCGCGAATCAGGGCGCGATCAACTGGGACGATCTGCAGTGGGAGCGCGCATACGACGGCATGCGCGCGTACAGCCAGTCGAAGATCGCGTTCGGCCTCTTCGGGCTCGAACTCGACCGTCTCAGCCGATCGCGCGACTGGGGCATCACGAGCATGCTCTCGCATCCGGGCGTGGCCCCGACGAACCTGCTCGCCGCCCGTCCCGACCTCGGCCGGGAACGCGAGACGAACGGCCGCCGCGTCATCGGGGCGCTCTCACGGCGCGGAATCCTCTTCGGCACCGCGGAGTCCGCCGGCCTTCCTGCGGTGCACGCCGCGACCTCCTCGAAGGCCGTGAGCGGCGGGTTCTACGGCCCCCGCGGACCCGGCCACCTCGGCGGCGCCCCGGGACCGCAGCGGCTCTACTCCCGACTGCGCGACGATGATGCGGCACGCAGGATCTGGGAGGTCTCCGAAGAGCTCACCGGAAGACCGTTCGCACGCCGCCCGTGACGAGACGCGGCACCGCGGTGACGCAGACGGGCCGCGTCGACGGGTTCAGTCGCAGGCGCAGCCGCCGGCGGCGGTCTTGACCATGAAGCACACATCGCACACGCCGTAGTCGCGCTCGATGGGCTTCGGCGTGCGCTCCGTGCGCGGAGAGGTCGCAGTGCGCGGAGCGCTGACGCGCGGGGTGCTCGGCCGCATCGACCGCGCGGTCGTGGTCACCTGGGGGTACTCGCTCGGGTGCGTGACGAAGAAGTACGGCTCACGCCCCTCGCTCGGCTGGAGCCGCAGCGGGGTGGAGCCGATCGTGATGACCTCGCCCTCCCCGAACCCGTTCGTGTACGTGCGTCCGATGTGCAGGGATGCGCCCTCCCCACGACGGATGGCCTCGATGTACCGACCGCGGTCGATGAAGGAGGAGATGCCCACGGCATCGGTGACCGCAGTGATGAACTCGTAGTTCTCCAGGGCGACCCGGTGCGCACGAAGCGCCTCCGTGAGCGAGCGATACGGACGGGAGGTGCCAGTAGGGGTGGGACCCTGTACTTCAGTCATCTCCTCAATGGTCTCACCCCGGAGGCGGCGCGAATACCACTTGTGCCGTGGAAGACTGGGCGCATGGCGCGCGCGACGATCATCGGCTCCGGTCCCAACGGACTCGCGGCGGCCGTGTCGCTGGCCAGAGCGGGATACGAGGTGCGCGTCCTCGAAGCCGCGGACACGATCGGCGGCGGCGTGCGCACCGCCGAATCCACGCTCCCCGGCTTCCTTCACGACGTGTGCTCCGCCGCGCATCCTGCGGCCCTCGCATCCCCCTTCTTCCAGGCCTTCGGCCTCGCCGAGCGGATCGACTGGATCCACCCCGAGATCTCCTACGCGCATCCTCTCGACGGCGGCCGCGCCGGGATCGCCTGGCGCGACATCGAGCGCACGGCATCCGCACTCGGCGAGGACGGCAGGGCGTGGCTGTCGCTGCTGCGCCCACTGAGCACGCACATCGACGGAGTCGTCGACTTCACCGGCAACCAGATGCTGCGCTTTCCGCATGAGCCGATCACGGCCTTCCGCTACGCGATGCGGATGCTGGAGCAGGGCACCCCTCTGGCGCGGCGCACCTTCCGCACCGACGAGGCGGCAGGCCTCCTGTCCGGGGTGCTGGCGCATGCGAACACCCCGCTCCCCTCCCTCGCCGGAGCGGCGGCGGGGCTCCTGCTCGCCGCACAGGCGCACGCCGGAGGGTGGATGTATCCGCGCGGAGGCGCGCAGGGCATCGCCGACGCCCTGGTGGCGGATCTCGTCGCCCACGGCGGCGCGGTCGAGACCGGCGTGCACGTCACCGACCTCTCGACCCTGGACTGGGGCGACCCCGCACGCGGCGATCTGCTGATGCTCAACACCTCGCTCCGGTTGGCCCTCACTCTCCCCGATGTGCCCACCCGCTACGCGAGCGCCCTGCGGTCGTACCGGTACGGCCCCGCCGCCGCGAAGGTCGACTTCGCCCTCGACGGACCCGTGCCCTGGACGAACGACGAGGTCGCGCAGTCGCCCACCGTGCACGTCGGCGGCACTCAGACCGAGGTGTGGGCCAGCGAGAACGCGGTCGCGCGCGGACGCGTCAGCGAACGCCCCTACGTGCTCACCGTCCAGCCCTCGGTGTTCGATCCCACGCGTGCGCCAGAGGGCAAAGCCGTGCTGTGGGCGTACATCCACGTCCCGCAGGGCTCGGATCTCGACGCCACCGAGCTCATCACGCAGCAGGTCGAGCGCTTCGCCCCCGGCTTCCGCGACCGCATCCTCGCGCACCACTCGGTGCCGGCATCCGCCCGCGAGGCGATCAACCCCTCGGAGATCGGCGGGGACATCCTGGGCGGGGCCTTCACGATCCCCCAGGCGCTGCGTCGCCCCGTGCTCGGCACGAAGCCGTGGCGCACCCCGATGCCCGGCGTGTACCTCGCCTCCGCCTCCACCCCGCCGGGGCCCGGTGTCAACGGCATGGCAGGGTGGCACGCGGCGCGCACGGCGCTGGGCGACGCCGGCATCCCGGCGACCCTCGCAGACCTGTTCTGATCGGAACCCGGGTCGCGGCCTCCCCGCCCCCAGGTTCACAACTCCTCAAGAAACGCGCGCCTCGACGGCTCGTCGCCCGCCGATCGGCGGTTTCCGGACTCCGGAGCAGCCGAACGTGAGGAGTTGTGAACCGCGACCAGCGCCGCAACTCCGGAGAACCGGCCCCCTCCGGAGTGAAGAGCCACGCGCGTCCGCGGACCGTCCGCCGACGTCCTCCGATTCTCCGGAGTTCTGGCGCGTGTCCCCGCCAGTCGCCAGGATGGACCCATGCGCTACGACATCCCCGCACCGATGCTGGCGAAGGCCGCGGCATCCGTCCCCGACCCCGCGAAGAGCTCCGGCGGGCTCCTGTTCGAACCCAAGTGGGACGGCTTCCGCGGTCTGATCGCGTGGGACGGCGAGACCGTCGAGATCGGCTCCCGTGGCGCGAAGGCGCTGACCCGGTACTTCCCCGAGCTCGTCGAGGCCATTCCGAGCCTGCTGCCGGGGCCGTGCCTGCTCGACGGCGAGATCGTGGTCGCGACCGGCCCTGCGGGGGCGCAGCGGCTCGACTGGGAGGCCCTCAGCCAGCGCATCCACCCCGCAGCCTCCCGCGTCGCGAAGCTCTCGACCGAGACTCCCGCGATGTTCATCGCGTTCGACCTCCTCGCCGAGGGCGATGAAGACCTGCAGTCGTCACCGTTCTCCGTGCGTCGCGAGCGGCTGGAGCGGATGCTGGCCGGAGTGGCGCATCCGCTGCACATCACGCGCACGACCCGCGATCGTGAGGCCGCCGTCCGCTGGCTGGCCGAGTTCGAGGGCGCCGGTCTCGACGGCGTCGTCGCGAAGCCGCTGGACCAGCCCTACGCGCCGGGCAAGCGCACCCTGATCAAGATCAAGCACGCGCGAACCGCCGACGTCGTCGCGCTCGGCTACCGCATCCACAAGTCGGGGTCGGGAGTCGGATCACTGCTCGTCGGGCTCTACGACACCGACGGCGTCCTGCGCCAGGTCGGCGGCGTCGCGGCCTGGAGCGACGTGCGACGACAGGAGCTCGTCGACGAGCTCGCGCCCCTCGTGGAGCGCGACGAGTCCGGCGGCGCCGTGACCGGGGAGGGCGAGCGCTCCCGATTCAGCGGCTCGAAGGATGTGTCGTTCGTGCGGCTGCGGCCCGAGCGGGTGCTGGAGGTGCGTTACGACCAGCTCGAGGGCGCGCGCTTCCGCCACACCGTGCAGTTCGAACGGTGGCGCCCCGACCGCGACGCTCGCTCGTGTACCTACGACCAGCTCGACACCGTCGCCGGCTACGACCTGGCCGACGTGCTCGGCTGAGCCCGGCGCTCTCCCGGCTCGCTCACTGCGCGGAGGGCTTCCCCTCCTCATCCCAGTTCGCCGCGACCTTCTTGCTCGGCTGCACGCGCGGGGGCTCCCCCGGCATCTTCGGGAACTCCGGCGGGAACGGCAGCTCGCCGAGGCCGTCCGCCTTGTCGCGCTCCCACCACTCCAGCAGGATGTCGATGCGGCCGGGACTGCTCTGCTTGCCGGCCCACGGGTCGCCCACCTCTTCGAGCCGCTTCGGGATGCTGCGCACCGTGAACCGCGCCGGGTCGAGCCCGTCGAGCTCCTCCCAGTGCACGGGGGTCGACACGGTCGCTCCGGGGAGGGCTCGCGGACTGTAGGCGCCTGCCATGGTGCGGTCGCGGTTGGCCTGGTTGAAGTCGATGAAGATGCGCTCGCCGCGCTCCTCCTTCCACCAGTTCATGGTGACCTGCTCCGGCATCCGCCGCTCCAGCTCTCGCCCCGCGGCGATCACCGCGTGCCGCACGTCGAGGAACTCGTGGCTGGGCACGATGGGGGCGAACACGTGCAGTCCGCGGTTGCCGCTGGTCTTCACGAAGGCGTCGAGCCCCGCCTCGCGCAGCACCTCCCGCAGCGCGTGGGCGGCGGTGACGGCATCCGCGAAGTCGGTGCCCGGCTGGGGGTCGAGGTCGATGCGCAGCTCGACGGGGTTGTCGGGGTCGGACGCCAACGACGCCCACGGATGGAACACGATCGTGTTCATCTGCGCCGCCCACACGATCGCGCTGGGCCTGTTCAGCACGATCTGCGGATGCTGTCGCCCGCTGTTGTAGGTCACCATCACCGCGTCGACGTAGTCGGGCGTGCCCGCCGGCGGGTTCTTCGAGAAGAAGCCGCCGCCCTTGCCGACGCCGTCGCGGAAGCGCTCCAGCGACACGGGGCGACCGCCGTTCGCCTCGAGGAACGGCCCGCTGACGATCTGGAAGTACTCGGCGAGCTCGGCCTTCGTGATGCCCGGAACCGGCCAGACCGCCTTGTTCGGGCTGGAGAGCACGACCTCGCGCTCTCCGTCGGGGTCGACGATGGTCAGGGTCACGCGCTCGGAGGCCATGACTCGACCCTAGAGGCAGCCCCGGACGCGCGGAAGCCCCGCCCGTCAGGACTCGATGTCGACCCCGAGCACCAGCACCGGAGCGAGTGCGTCACGCTCGACGAGAAGGGTCGGTCCCGCCGGATCGACGATCACTCCGGCCATCTCGGCATGCCCCGTGAGCACCTTGGCGAGCTGCGTGGGCTCGAACGGGAGCGGGCGGTCGCCTCGTCCCATCGCGATGACCTCGAGCGGGTGCGAGAACAGCTGGAGGAACCTCTTGCCGTCGGGCGTCTGCGCCTCGGCGATGCCCACGGGCGTCCCGTTGCTGCCGTCGTTGACGGCCACCCACATGCGCGTGGAGGCGAGAGCCTCGGCGACCCTGGCCGCCGAGTCCTGCTCGCGCGGGGCCGCGAGGATCGTCTTGACGGTCATCTCGGGGTCGCCCTGCTCGAGTGCCTTCCGCAGCAGCTCTGTCGGGAAGACGACGCGGTGCGGCGCGGAGGCGTTGTCGACGATGAGACCGGCGAAGTCGCCAGCGACGACCTGCTGCAGCACAGAGGTGACGGGCTGGGCGACCGCAGTGGTCGCGGCCGGGTCGGCCTCGAGCTGCACCGAGTCGCGCACAGCACCGGCCGAGCTGAACGCGAGCATGAACTGACGGTCGCCGTCGCGCACCACGGCGACGGACAGCGGCTTTCCCTCGCTGATCTGCGCACGGGCATCGCCGTTGACGCGGATGTACAGGTGCCCCTGCAGCGCCTGACGCATCACGCCGAGCAGCTGATCGTTCGACGCGCCCTGCTCGATCTCTTTGAGCGCGTCGCGGAGGAGGACGTTGTCCTTCATGCCGGCGACGGTCTCGGTCTGCTCCGGAGGCAGCGCAGGAGCGAGCGGAAGACGACGTTCCTGAGGAGCGGGCAGCGCTGCCGGGGGTGCGGACTGCGTCGGAGCAGGAGCGACCGGGGCTGCAGGCGCGGGAGCAGCGGGCTCGTCCAGCGACACCTCGGGGCCGGCCTCGGCCCCCACTCCGCGGAACGCCTGCACCGAGATGCCGATCGTCGGGGCGGGAGCGGCCTCGACCGGGGCGACGGACTCGGCGCCGGTCGACTCGGATTCGACGTTCTCGGAGGAGATGTCGGATGCCGGGACTACAGCGTCAGCGGACTTCTTGCGGCGGGAGAACAGGGCCATAATGTGCCAGCCTAACCGGCGACGACGGCGGTTCCGTGCGCAGGACCCGCCGTTCGGGGTCGGCTCTCAGCATCCGCCCCCGGGCGCTGCTCGCCGCGCGGGCTGCGGCGTCGCGCCTCCTGGGCGCCGGAGCGTCGATGCGGCTCAGATCTTCTCGATCGGCGCGACCTTGATCAGGAGCTTCTTCTGCCCGGCGGTGTCGAAGCGCACGTGGGCGATGCGCTTCGCGCCCTCGCCAGTCACGGCATCCACACGCCCCTCGCCGAAGTCGCTGTGGCGGATGCGGTCTCCGGCCGTCAGCTCGAGATCGCCGTTGTCGCGCATCTTCGCGGTGACCCGGTTGGGGAACTTGTCCATCGCGGTGGAGAGCGGCGTGAGCGAGTCGCGACCGGGGAGCGGCTTCACCGCGAACCTGTCGTTCGAACCGGATCCGCCGAATCCGCCGGAGCCACCGAACCCGCCGGAGCCCGAGCGGCGCGCGTTCAGCGCGCGCGACTGCATGCCGCCACGCGAGTTCACGTCTCCCGGCGACTGGCGCCAGTCGATGAGCCCCGCGGGGATCTCCTGCAGGAAGCGACTGGGCATGGCGACCGAGACCTCGCCGAACTGCGCCCTCGTCATCGCGAGGGAGAGGTGCAGGCGCTTGCGGGCACGCGTGATGCCCACGTAGAAGAGCCGCCGCTCCTCCTGCGGGCCTCCGGGCTCTCCTGCCGAGATGCGATGAGGGATCAGATCCTCTTCGACGCCCGTGACGAACACCGCGTCGTACTCGAGCCCCTTCGCCGTGTGCATCGTCATCATCGACACCGAGCCCGACTCGTCGTCGAGGTCGTCGGCGTCCGAGACGAGCGCCACCTCGGTGAGGAAGTCGACGATCGTGCCCTCAGGGTTGTTGCGCGCGAAGTCGCGGGCGACAGCCACGAACTCGTCGAGGTTCTCGACGCGCGCCTCGTCTTGAGGGTCGCGGCTGGCGCGCAGCGAATCGAGGTAGCCGCTCTTCGACAGCAGCACGCTGAGGCCGTCGGCGACCGTGGTCGGGGCGGGCACCTCGCCCGTCGCGGGCAGCATGATCTCGGTCGCCTCAGCGAGCACGGCGTCGAGCTGGGCGATCGCCGCCTGGATCTTCGGTCCGAAGCCGAGCTGGTCGGGCACGGACAGCGCCTGCCGGAAGGTGATGCCATGCTCCTCGGCGAAGCGCGCGATGGCGGTCTCGGTGACGTCGCCGATGCCGCGACGCGGCTTGTTGAGGATGCGTCGGACGGCCATCTCGTCTGCCGGATTCGCGACGGCCACGAGGTACGCCAGCGCGTCCTTGATCTCGGCGCGCTCGTAGAACTTGGTGCCGCCCATGATCTTGTAGGGCACGGCCGAGCGGATGAAGATCTCCTCCAGCGCACGGGACTGCGAGTTGGTGCGGTAGAAGACCGCCATCTCGGAGTACGGGTAGCCCGCACGACGCAGCGCCTCGACCTCGTCGGCGACGAACTGGGCCTCGTCGTGCTGCGAGTAGCCGGTGAACCCGATGATCTTGTCGCCGTCGCCCTTGTCGCTCCAGAGCTTCTTGTCCTTGCGGTCGAAGTTGTTGCCGATGACGGCGTTCGCGGCCGAGAGGATGTTCTGCGTCGAGCGGTAGTTCTGCTCGAGGAGCACGACGCGCGCGCCGGGGAAGTCGCGCTCGAACTCGCTGATGTTGCGGATGTCGGCGCCGCGGAAGGCGTAGATCGACTGGTCGGAGTCGCCGACCACGGTGAGCGAGGCGCCATCGAGCTCCGGTGTCGTCTCCGGCTCGAAGATCATCATGCCGTTCGAGGCATACGGGTCGGGGGCGTCGCCCGAGACGGGGCGGGTGAGCTCGTGGATCAGCGCGTACTGGGCGTGGTTGGTGTCCTGGTACTCGTCGACGAGGATGTGCCGGAAGCGCCGACGATAGGTGTCGGCGACCTGCGGGAACGCCCGGAACAGGTAGACGGTCTGCCCGATGAGGTCGTCGAAGTCGAACGCGTTCGCCTTCTGCAGCTGGCGCTGGTAGTCGGCGAACAGCTCCACGAAGACGCGCTCTGCGGGGTCGCTCATGTTGGCCTGCCGCGCGTACGCCTCGGCATCGGACAGCTCGTTCTTGAGCTTCGAGATGCGCGACTGCACAGATCCCGGGGTCATGCCGTAGGCATCGGCCTCGTGCTCCTTGACCAGGCGCTTGATGAGCGCGCGCGAGTCACCGGAGTCGTAGATGGTGAACGACTTCGTGAAGCCGAACTGCTCGGCCTCGCGCCGGAGGATGCGCACGCAGGCGGAGTGGAACGTGGAGATCCACATGCCCCGGGCTGCATCGCCGACGATCGCCTGGACGCGCTCGCGCATCTCGCCGGCGGCCTTGTTGGTGAAGGTGATCGCGAGGATCTGGCTCGGCCATGCCTCTCGGGCGCGCAGCAGGGAGGCGATGCGACGGGTGAGCACGCTCGTCTTGCCCGACCCCGCCCCCGCGACGATGAGCAGCGCGGGGCCGCGATAGGTGACGGCCTCGAGCTGCTGGGGGTTGAGTCCGGCGAGGAGGTCGTCCTGCCCCTCCGCCCCAGTGGAGCGGGGGCCGACGGATCCGGGGACGATGAGAGGTGCTTCGGTCATGGCCTTATGAGTCTAGGCGTCACCACCGACACCGCAGACGGGGTGCGAGCGGGCACCGGATGTTCATGCCGCGAGTGCGAGAATCGAGCGGTGCGCACGATCCTGAACATCATCTGGCTGATCTTCGCCGGCTTCGCCCTCTGGCTGGGCTACATGCTCGCCGGCATCCTGCTGTGCATACCGATCGTGACGATCCCGTGGGCGATCGCGTCCTTCCGCATCGCGGGCTACGCGATCTGGCCGTTCGGCCGAGAGGTCGTGAGCAAGCCCACCGCGGGCGCCGGATCCTTCCTCGGCAATGTGCTCTGGGTGATCCTCGCCGGCTGGTGGCTCGCCATCGGGCACATCGTCTCGGGCATCGCCCTGTGCATCACGATCATCGGCATCCCGATGGGGATCGCCGACTTCAAGATGGTTCCCGTGTCCCTGATGCCGCTGGGCAAGGAGATCGTCTCGACGAAGAAGGGCGCGTTCGACCGGACGCTGTGAGACGCGCCTAGACTGGCGCGGATGGATGCCGACCGCCTGATCGCCTGGGACGCGGAGCTCCGCAGCGCCCACGCTCGGCTCCGCGCGGCGCTCGCGGCCACGCGGGAGGCTCTCGATGCGGGGGCAGCGGCGCCGGATGCGGCATCCGACCTCCTGCTGTACTGCATCGGCTTCTGCTCGGCGCTGGACGGCCACCACCGGGCGGAGGATCGGAACCTGTTCCCCGCCCTGCGTGAGGAGCACCCCCGGCTGGGCGGCATGATCGACAAGCTCATGCAGGACCACTCGATGCTCACCCACCTGCTCTCCGGGCTCCGGCACGCGGTCGAGAGCGGCGAGAGCCCCGACTCGATCTCCCGTCATCTCGACGGCGTCGGCGCGATCATGGCGTCGCACTTCCGGTTCGAGGAGCGCGAGATCCTCGAACCGCTGCGCACGATGCGCCTCGACGCAGAGGTCGCAGACGTGCTCGGCCCCCTCTGAGCCGTCGTCCGTCAGCTGCGGAAGAAGCTCACGCCGAGATCGGGGTGGTCGACGAAGACGCCGTCGACGCCGGTCTCGGCGATCACCCGCCACTCCGACTCGTAGTCGCCGTACGCGCCCTTGCCGCCGCTCCCCCGGTACTCCGCCGCGAGGAACGCGTTCTCTGGGCGGCAGGTCCAGGTGAAGACCTTGAGGCCCCGCGCGTGCGCGTCGGCCACGATCGTGTTGCCGCGGACGAGCAGCATCTTCTTGCTCACGCTCACGCCGTCGACCCTGCCCACGAGGGCGTCGAGGCCCTGAGGGGTCACCGTCGACGCGTAGGTCGGGGCCTGCTTCCCCTGCGCGACCAGGAGATCGTACGGACGCCCCGTGGACTCGATCAGGTAGACGTACGACGCCGGGATGCCGCGCTCGCGCAGCTCGCCGAGGATGGTCGACTCGAAGCACTCGATCACGAGCGGCAGCTCGCCATCGGCCCAGCCCGCCGCACGGAGGTCGCGGGCGATGAGAGGGGCGAGATCGATCCCGATGCTCGCGAAGTAGGTGGCGTGCTTGACCTCCAGCACGACGCCGATCTCCCGGCCGTGCTCGACCGACCCCTCGCGCACGAGATCCAGCACGTCGACGAGCCGGAGGATCCCCTGCGCGTCGTCGAAGCTCGCGCTCGAGACGCGCACCGCGGGAAGGCGCTCGCGCGTGCGCAGCACCGACAGCTCCTCCCACGTGAAGTCCTCGGTGAACCAGCCCGTCAGCGCCTGCCCGTCGACCCGCTTGGTCGTCTTGCGGTCGGCGAACTCCGGGTGCAGCGCCACATCGGTCGTGCCCGAGATCTCGTTCTCGTGGCGCACGACCAGCACGCCGTCCTTGGTGGCGACGACGTCGGGCTCGACGGCATCCACCCCCATGGCGAGCGCGAGCTCGTAGGAGGAGCGGCCGTGCTCCGGACGGTAGCCGGGCGCACCTCGGTGCCCGATGACGAGAGGGGATTTCCTGGGCACGCTCTCAGCGTAGAACACCCAGGTGACGCGCCCATCCGGGTATCGTGGAGGGAAGCGACCTACAACCACTTCGGAGTGAGGCCCACCATGAGTAATTTCGCATTCAACAATCCGGCGTTCCAGCAGCAGGATCCGCGCAACGTCGCGACCTACCCCGGGGCACCGCAGGCGGCTCAGGGTGCTCAGGCCGCCTCGTTCCAGCAGGCCGGTGTCGACGCCGCGGTCAACGCGCAGCTGGAGGGCATGTACGCCGCTCCCCCGGCCGGCGCGATCGAGACCGACCGCATGTCGGTCGAGGACACGGTGTGGAAGACGGCCGGTCTCTTCGGCATCCTCCTCGTCACCGCCGCGATCGGCTGGGTGTTCACGCTCGGCGGCATCGCCGCGCCCGAACGCGACCCGTACAACAGCTTCGCGCCGAACATGCTCCCGTGGATCATCGGCGCGCTCGGCGGCTTCGTGCTCGCCATGGTCATCACGTTCACCTCGCGCAAGAAGGTCCGCCCCGCGCTGATCTTCGCCTACGCGGTGTTCGAGGGCCTCTTCATCGGCGGCATCTCGGCGTTCTTCGAGGTGCTGTGGCCCGGCATCGTCATGCAGGCCACGCTCGCGACCGTCTCGGTCGTCGCGGTGACGCTGGCCCTCTTCGCGAGCGGCAAGATCCGCGCCTCGGCGAAGATGACGAAGATCGTCATGATCGCGATGATCGGCTACCTCGTCTTCTCGCTGCTGAACGTCGTCCTGATGTGGACCGGCGTCTTCGGCCCCGGTCAGGGATTCGGCATGCTCAGCGAGTTCAAGATCGCCGGCATCCCGCTCGGTCTCATCATCGGCGTCCTCGTCGTCTTCATGGCGGCGTACTCGCTCGTGCTCGACTTCGACCAGATCCAGCAGGGCGTCCGCAACGGCGCTCCCCGCAAGTACGGCTGGCTCGGCGCCTTCGGCATCATGGTCACCGTGGTCTGGCTGTACGTCGAGATCCTGCGGATGATCGCGATCGCGCGCAGCAACTAGACGCAGAACATGCTCGTCCGAAGAGGCCCGTCCCCCTGGGGGCGGGCCTCTTCGCACACTCCGGCGGTCCTGCGCAAGGGGGTGTCGGAGAAACCCGGATGGGCGGATGGTGGTGTGTACGAGCCCTGGCACCCCGGGGCTCCTGACACAAAGGAGCTGACCATGAGCTTTCTCGGCTTTCTTCTTCTCGGTCTCATCGCCGGAGCCATCGCGAAGCTGATCCTTCCCGGCCGCCAGGGCGGAGGATGGTTCATCACCCTTCTTCTCGGCGTCGTGGGAGCGCTGCTCGGCGGTTGGCTCGGCAGCCTGATCCTCAACCGTCCGCTCACCGAGTTCTGGGACCTGGGCACGTGGCTGCTCGCGATCGCCGGTTCGATCATCGTGCTGCTGATCTACGGCCTCGTGGCCGGACGTGGACGTGCTGTCCGCGACTGACCCGCGCTGATACATACGCCCGTCCCCTTCGAAAGCCGAGGCTGTCGAAGGGGGCGGGTCTTTCAGTCTCCGGCGGCCTTTGACTGCAGCAGCGCCCGCTCGCGATCGTTGCCGGCGAGGGAGGCGGCCGTCGCGAACTCGCTCCGCGCCTCCTCGGTACGGCCGAGCCGCAGCAGCAGCTCGCCGCGGGTGGCGGGCAGCAGGTGGTATCCGCGCAGGGCACCCGACTCCGCGATCCGGTCGATGATCCGGAGAGCGGATGCCGGTCCCGTCGCCATCGCGACCGCGGCGGCACGATTCAGCTCGACCACCGGTGACGGCGCCAGGCGCCCCAGCGCCTCGTAGAGCACGACGATGCTCTCCCAGTCGGTCTCCTCGACGGAGGGCGCGACCGCATGGCGTTCGGCGATCGCCGCCTGCAGCCCGTACGCGCTGCGTCCCCCTCCCCGCGCATCGGCGGCGGCGAGAGCGGCGCGTCCGCGCGCGATGCGTCCGCGATCCCAGCGCGACCTGTCCTGATCGGCCAGCAGTACGGGTTCCCCGTTCGCGTCGATGCGCGCGGGGAACCGGGCCGCCGTGAGCTCCATGAGCGCCAGCAGACTGTGCACGTCGCGCTCGCGCGGCATGAGAGCGGCGAGCACGCGGGTGAGCCTGATCGCCTCCACGCTGAGCTCCGGACGCATCCAGTCGGATCCGCTCGACGCCGCATGCCCCTCGTTGAAGATCAGGTACAGCACGCCCAGGATGCCCCCGAGCCGCGCCGCATGCTCCTCCCGCGACGGCATCTCGAAAGGGACGTTCGCCGCCGCCAGCGTCTTCTTCGCACGCACGATCCGCTGCTGCACGGTCGCCGTGGGCACGAGGAAGGCGCGAGCGATCTCCTCGCTCGACAGGCCGCCCACCACCCGCAGCGTCAGCGCGACCTGCGCCTCCCGCGACAGCACGGGGTGACAGGAGATGAAGATCAGGCGCAGCACGTCGTCATCGACGGCGTCCGGGTCCCAGGGCAGCGCGTCGGCCGCCTCCTCCTGCTCGCGCTCCAGGTCGTGGGCGAGCACGGCGATGCGGTCGTCCAGCCGCTCGCGCCGACGCCAGCCGTCGATCGCCTTGCGCTTGGCGACCGCGGTGAGCCAGGCGGCGCCGTTGCGCGGCACGCCCTCGACCGGCCACTGCGCGAGTGCGTCGAGCAGCGCCTCCTGCGCGAGGTCCTCCGCGAGACCGAAGTCTCCGACCAGACGCGACAGCGTCGCGACGATCTTCGCCGACTCGATGCGCCACACGGCCGCGACGGCGCGCTCCGCCGCTCCCCTGTCGGGTGCGGAGCGCGCCATCGCCTCACCGGTCATCGTCGGCATCCCGCCCGTTCAGGCCTCGGCGGCCTTGGCGGCGGCGTCCTCGATCCACTGCTTCTCCTTCTGCACCCACTCGTTGTCCTGGGGGAAGTCCTCGACACCGTGGATGCGACGGATCTCCAGCTTCGAGCCGGGGCCGAGCGGGCAGCGCTTCGCCCACTCCACGGCCTCCTCCTTGGACGAGACCTCGAGGATCCAGAAGCCGTTGAACAGCTCCTTCGTCTCGCCGTAGGGGCCGTCGGTGACGAGGGGCGGCTCGCTGGAGAAGTCGACGACGACGCCTTCAGCGGCGTCCGTCAGACCGTCACCGCCCGCCATGACGCCGGCCTTGATGAGCGACTCGTTGTAGCGCCCCATCGACTCGATCATCTCCTCGAACGGGATCTCCTTCGACGCCTCGAGTGCCTCGTCGGTCGCGCGCATGATGAGCATGTACTTCATGATGTTCTCCTTGATCGTGGGGCCGTCTCTCGACCCTCTCATTGAAGACGTCGAACGGGAACGCATCGGATCGACATCCTCGCGAAAAAAGTTCCCGAGATCCGTCGCAGGTCCGCTCTAGACTCGCTCCGTGACCGCCGCAGACCTCGTCGACAGCATCCGCCAGGCCCTGCGCGAGAGCGCGGATCCCGCGATCGCGCCCGGTCAGCAGGCGTACATGAAGTCATCCATGCCGTTCCTCGGCGTGAAGGTGCCGCAGTCGCGAAGGATCGCGCGACAGGCCGCCCGCGGACAGAAGGATGCTGCGGAGCTCCGTGCCGCCGCGCTGGAGCTGTGGCGCGGGGCGACGCACCGCGAGGAGCGCTACGCCGCGACCGAGATCATGGGGCTGCGTCCGCTGCGCGGGCGGCTGGACATGCTCGACGTGCACGAGGAGATGATCCGCACCGGCGCCTGGTGGGACCACGTGGACGAGGTCTCGCACCGGCTGGCGGAGACGCTGGACGCCCACCCCGAAGAGCTCACGCCCGTGCTCGTCGCCTGGGCGCGCGACGAGGACTTCTGGGTGCGACGTGCCAGCATCATCGCCCAGCTCGGACGGCGGGGCGACACCGACCTCGCGCTCCTGGTGAGCGCGATCCAGCCGAACATCGCCGACACGGAGTTCTTCATCCGCAAGGCGATCGGCTGGGCCCTGCGCGAGTACGCGAAGACCGACCCGGAGTGGGTGCGCACGTTCGTCGCCGCCCACGAGGGCGAGCTCAGCGGACTCTCACGGCGCGAGGCGATGAAGCACCTGGGCTGAGCCGCAGCGCCCGGGTACGCGAAAGGGCACGGACCGCGATGGCCCGTGCCCTTTCGACGTCAGGCGAGTGGGAGACTCACTCCCACTCGATGGTCCCCGGCGGCTTGGAGGTCACGTCGAGGACGACGCGGTTGACGTCGCGCACCCCGTTGGTGATGCGGTTCGAGATCTTCGCCAGCACGTCGTACGGCAGGCGCGTCCAGTCGGCGGTCATCGCGTCTTCGCTCGACACGGGACGCAGCACGATCGGGTGGCCGTAGGTGCGGCCGTCGCCCTGCACGCCCACGGAGCGGACGTCGGCGAGCAGCACCACAGGGCACTGCCAGATCTCCTGGTCGAGGCCGGCCTTGGTGAGCTCCTCGCGCGCGATGGCATCGGCCTCACGCAGGATCTCCAGGCGGTCCTTCGTCACCTCGCCGATGATGCGGATGCCGAGGCCGGGGCCGGGGAACGGCTGGCGGCCGACGATCGCTTCGGGGATGCCGAGCTCGCGGCCGATGGCGCGGACCTCGTCCTTGAACAGCGCCCGCAGGGGTTCGATCAGCTCGAAGTCGAGGTCGTCGGGGAGCCCGCCCACGTTGTGGTGCGACTTGATGTTCGCGGTGCCGGCGCCGCCGCCGGACTCGACGACGTCGGGATACAGCGTGCCCTGCACGAGGAACTTGACCGGAGCGCCGCCCGCGGCCTTGGCCTCGGCGACGAGGTCGAGCTGCACCTTCTCGAACGCCCGGATGAACTCGCGCCCGATGATCTTGCGCTTCTCCTCCGGGTCGGTCACCCCCTCGAGGTGGCCGAGGAACGTGTCGGCCGCGTCGACCGTGATGAGACGGACGCCGGTGGACTCGACGTAGTCCTTCTCGACCTGCTCGCGCTCGCCCTTGCGGAGGAGGCCGTGGTCGACGAACACCGCGGTGAGCTGGTCGCCGATGGCCTTGTGCACGAGGGCCGTGGAGACGGCGGAGTCGACGCCGCCGGAGAGGGCGGAGATGACGCGGGCGTCGCCGACCTGCTCGCGGATGCGCTCGATCTGCTCGGCGATCACGTTGCCGCTGTTCCAGTCGGACGCGAGACCCGCGCCCTTGTGCAGGAAGTTCTCCAGCACGCGCTGACCGTGGTCGGAGTGCTTGACCTCGGGGTGCCACTGCACGCCGTAGAAGCGACGCTCCTCGTTCGCGAAGGCCGCGACCTTGGTGGCGGACGTGGTGGCGAGGACCTCGAAGCCCTCGGGGGCCGTGGCGACCTGGTCGCCGTGGCTCATCCACACGTTCTGCTCCGCAGGCTGGCCGCCGAGCAGCGTGCCGCCGTCGCCGGAGATGACGGCATCCGTCGCGCCGTACTCGCGCAGGCCGGTGTTCGCGACCTCGCCGCCGAGGGTCTGCGCCATGTACTGGAAGCCGTAGCAGATGCCGAGGGTCGGCACCCCGAGGTCGAAGACCGCGGGGTCGAGGCGCGGGGCGCCCTCCTCGTACACCGACGACGGACCGCCGGAGAGGATGATCGCGACCGGGTTCTTGGCGGCGATCTCCTCAGCGGTGGCCGTGTGCGGCACGATCTCGCTGTAGACGCCGGCCTCGCGGACTCGACGGGCGATCAGCTGCGCGTACTGCGCGCCGAAGTCGACCACGAGCGCTGGACGCTGCTGGGTCTCGGATTGTTCGGTCAACGGACACCTTCCGGGGAGGGGCGGGAATCGGGGTCTGCGGGGAGCGCATCGGGCTCCGGCTGCGCGGTCGCGGCCTCCCTGGTGGAGAGGTACGTCTTCACCTCGCGGGCGACGATGCCCTCCATGAAGAACGACAGCAGCGGGATGACGCCGCCGAGCGCCAGGGTGATGAAGCGCAGGAACGGCCAGCGCATCAGGCTCCACATGCGGAAGCACGCGAAGAGGTAGACGACGTAGAACCAGCCGTGGGCGACGAGGATGCCGAGGGAGAGGTTGAGACCGTCGCCCGTCGACTCGAGGCCGTCCGGCCCCTCGACCACCGGCGCGAACCAGAGGAAACCGCCCCTTCCGCCCGCGAAGAGCTCGAGGTGGATCGGCGTGTACTTGAGCACCATCTCCGTGACCAGCAGGAGCAGCATGACTCCGGTGATGATCGACGCGATCTGATAGAACTTCAGCGCACCGCGGATCGCCGGAAAACTGGCGACTTTCGGTTCTGGCATGGAGTCCAGTCTAGCCGGGCCGGGATCGCATCCGTTCCGGTGCCCGGGCGCTCCGCGCTGCGGACCGCGAGGCGCGACGACGGCCGCCGGGGCTTCCCGGCGGCCGTCGTCATGATCACTCCGCGTCGAGATCCGTCTCGAGCAGGGCGACGAGCTCGTCGAGCGCCTGCTCCGCGCCCTCGGCGTCGGATCGCAGGGTCACGACGGCGCCCTTCGAGGCTCCGAGTCCCATCAGCGCGAGGATGCTGCCGGCGTTGAGCTCGGCCCCGCCCGCGAGGGAGATGGTGATCGGGATGCCCTTCTCCTGCACCGCCGACACGAAGAGCTTGGCGGGGCGGGCGTGCAGCCCTGAGCTGCTGGCGATGGTGGCCTGGCGTTCGGTCATGTCTGTTCTCCTTCGATGCGGTGTCGGGTGCGTGATCAGGCGGCGACGGCGACGGGGTCTCCCGCGCCGATGAACCTCTTCAGGGCGACGATGGCGAGCGCGCTGACGATCGTGCCCGCGGCGAGAGCGAGGAGGAAGCCCCAGATCGGATTGATCGCGAAGAACACGAAGATGCCGCCGTGCGGGGCCAGCGACTGCACGCTGAACACCATGCTGAGCGCACCGGTGACGGCGCCGCCGAGCATGGACGCGGGGATCACACGCAGCGGATCGGCGGCGGCGAACGGGATCGCGCCCTCGCTGATGAAGGAGGCGCCCAGCAGCCATGCGGCGACGCCGTTCTCGCGCTCGACCGTCGTGAACCGGCGACGGGCCAGCACCGTGGAGGCGAGGGCCATCGCCAGCGGCGGGACCATGCCCGAGCACATGACGGCGGCCATGATCAGGTACGGCGCGGGGTTGTCCGAGGACGCGGAGGCGAGACCGGCCGTCGCGAACGCGTACGCGACCTTGTTCACCGGTCCGCCGAGGTCGAAGCACATCATGAGTCCGAGGATCACGCCGACGAGCACGATGCCCGAGGTGCCGGCGAGTCCCGTCAGCCACTCGTTCAGGATCTGCATGAGCCCCGCGATCGGTCGGCCGAGGAACAGCAGCATCAGCCCGGACGCGACGATCGAGGCGAGCAGCGGGATGATCACGACCGGCATGAGGCCGCGCAGCCATCGCGGCGCGTCGATGCGCCCGATCGCCCAGGCGATGAACCCGGCGAGCAGACCGCCGACGATGCCGCCGATGAAGCCGGCGTTCATGAGCACCGCGATGGCGCCAGCGACGAAACCGGGGACGATGCCCGGCCGGTCGGCGATCGCGAAGGCGATGTATCCGGCGAGCGCCGAGACGAGGAAGCCCATCGACGTGGCGCCGATGACGAAGAGGACCGATCCGATGTACTGGCCGAGGCCGCCGTCGGGCAGCGCCCACAGCGCGTTGCCGAGCACGATGTCGAACGCCTGATCGTCTTTGTTGACGTTGAACCCGCCGAGGAAGGGCAGGAAGCTCAGTGCGATCAGCAGTCCGCCCGCGGCGACGAACGGGATCATGTAGCTGACGCCGGTGAGCAGGATGCGCCTGATCCGCGACCCCATGGACTGCGCCTGCGCGGGCGCTGCAGCGGACGACGACGACGCGGCGCCCGACACCCGGGCGGCCGACGGATCCTTCGACGCGGCGATCGCCTCGGCGATCAGGCGTGCCGGCTCCTCGATGCCCCTCTTCACCCCGGAGCGCACTACGGGCTTGCCGGCGAACCGCTCCTGGGCGCGCACGTCGACGTCGACCGCGAAGATGACGGCATCCGCATCGTCGATCACGCTCTGCGGCAGGGCCTTGTACCCGCTCGACCCCTGCGGCTCCACCACGAGGTCGACGCCTTCCGCTCGCCCCGCCGCGGTGAGGGCGTCGGCGGCCATGAAGGTGTGGGCGATGCCCGTCGCGCACGCCGTCACCGCGACGATGCGGGCGCGACGCGGTGCACCGTCTGCGGGGGGCGCTGTCGCCGATTCGGACGGTGCGACGGCGGCGGATGCCTCCGGCTGCGGCTCATCGCTGATCGCCGCGGCCACGATCGTCACGACCTCCTCGGCGGAGCGAGCCGCGCGCAGGGCGCCGGTGAACTCCTCCTGCATGAGGCTCCGCGCGAGCTTCGACAGCATCGCGAGATGCGCCTCGGCGGCCGTGTCCGGCGCGGCGATGAGGAAGACGAGATCGGCCGGCCCGTCAGGGGCGCCGAAGTCGACCCCCGGCGCGAGACGAGCGAAGGCGAGGGTCGGGATCGTCACCGACGCGCTCTTCGCGTGCGGGATGGCGATGCCGCCGGGCAGACCCGTCTCGTCCTTCTCCTCCCTCGCCCAGGCGTCGTCGAAGAGCCCCTGCGCGCTGTTCGCGCGGCCCTGTGCGGCGACGCGCTCGGCGAGAGCGCGGATGACGGCGGACTTGTCGGCGCCGAGGGCCGCATCGATGCTGACCAGCTCGGCGGTGATGGTGTCGGACATGATGACCTCCAGTGGTCGTCAGGGTTACAGAGCGCGGACGATGATGTCGTCGTCGCCGAGATCGGCGGATGACGGCACCTGGGTGCCCGGAAGGGATGCCGCCGCCGCCCCGTAGCGGATCGCGGAGCGCAGACGATCGGCCGGCTGCTCGCCGGCCAGGTCCGCGAGAAGGTAGCCGGCGAGGGAGCTGTCTCCCGCGCCGACCGTGCTCACGACGCGGATGCGCGGAGCCGCGGCGCACCAGGCGCCGTCTGCCGTCACCAGGACGGCGCCGGCCCCGCCGAGCGTGACGAGCGCCGCCGCGACGCGACCGGGGACGATCCCCCGCGCCACCGCGGCGACCGCGCCGTCGAGGTCGTTCTGATCGATCGGCCCCCCGACGAGATCGGCGAGCTCCTCGTCGTTGGGTTTGATGAGGTCGACGGCGGCATGCTCCACGACGTTGCGCAGAGCGGGACCGGAGGCGTCGACGGCGACCTTCGGAGCGCGCGTTCCCCATCGATCCCGCACCGCACGGACGACGTCCGCATAGAACATGTCGTCGAGCGTGTCAGGGAGCGACCCCGCGAGCACCAGCCAGTCCGCATCGGCGCTGGTCTCGACCACGGCGGAGAGCATCGCGTCGGCGTCGGCCACGGTGAGAGGGGCGCCGGGGAGGTTCAGCTTCGTCGTGACGCCGGCGGGATCGGTGATCGCCAGATTCGTGCGGGCGAGCCGTTCGACGGGGACGGGGCGCACCGCGAGGCCCGCGGCGTTGAGCGTGGCGCGGAAGGGATCGTCGGCAGCCAGCGGAAGCACCGCGCGCGTCCTGACGCCTGCCGCCGAGACGACCCGGGAGACGTTGATCCCCTTGCCGCCGGCGTCTTCCCGGGCGGACGAAGCGGTCTGCACCTCTCCGGGGCGCAGTGCGTCGCGGAGGGTGATGGTGCGATCCAGCGCCGGGTTGACGGTGAGCGTGACGATCATGCGACCCAGACCTCGACTCCGGCCTCGGCCAGCGCCTCCGCGAGCTCGGGCGACGGCTCGGCATCCGTCACGAGGATGTCGATGTCGCTCAGCGCGGCGAACGTGACGAGCAGCTCCCTGTCGTGCTTGCTCGAGTCCGCGACGACGACGACCTTCCGTGCCGAGCGGACGATGGCCGCCTTGACGGAGGCCTCGTCGGGGTCGGGCGTGCTCAGCCCGAATCCCGCGGAGATGCCATTCGCACCGACGAACGCGACGTCAGGGCGGAGACGGCCGATCGCGCCGACGGTCTCGGCTCCGACGGCCGCCGCGGTGATCCCCCGGATGCGACCGCCGATGACGGTGAGGGACATCCCCTCCGCCGCCGCGAGGACGGGCGCGATCGTGAGAGAGTGCGTCACCACCTCGATGCGCTCATCTCCGGCTGATGCGAGAGCGCTGCGCGCTGACAGGGCGTCGGCGACGGTCGCGGTCGTGGTGCCGGCGTCGATGAAGACGGAACCGCGGAAGCCGCTCCCCAGGGCGGAGAGGGCGCGGGCGGCGATGGCCTGCTTGGCCGCTCCATGCCGGTGCGTCCTCTCGAGCACCGTCGGCTCGTCGATGCTGTCGGCATCCCGTGCGACGGCTCCCCCGTGCACGCGGACGAGGGCGCCGGCGTCTTCGAGTGCTCCCAGATCGCGACGGATCGTCTCGGTCGTGACATCGAAGCGCTGCGCGAGCTCGATGACGGCGACACGGCCCTCGTCGAGCAGAATGCGCTCGATCAGCTGCTGACGCTCCAGTGCATACATTGCCGACTCCGTTGTTGAGGGAAGATTCCCACACGATACAACAGAGAACAACACAAACACAATGATGAATCTGCGATCACCTGCGTTTCGCGAGCTCGCCGTTCAGCTCGGATCACACACCTACGGCGCCGGCGGTCGGGCGATCAGCAGCTCGCCGCGCCCGTCGACGACGACCTCTCCCTCATCGGCGGCGACGAGCAGAACGCTCCCCCGGTGAACGGCCTCGCCGCCCACCTCCATCCGCCCATCCGTCGCCACGACGACGGAGAAGCCCGCGGCGATACCGGTCACGCCGTCGACATCGACCCGCTCGAGCCGGAAGTACCGGTCGGCCTCCGCCGGGAACACCGAACCGGTGCGCGGGGCCCGATGCACGAGCGACGCGATCTCGGGCTCCGAGCGTCTGACGGTGGAGACCGCGCTCAGGGCCAGATCGGAGCCGAGGCCGAGATGCCACACATCCGTCGCGTCCAGCTCGTACCCGCGCCACTCCAGGAGGATCGAGAGATCCTCTGGCTGCTGGAGCTCCAGCAGCAGGACGCCTGCACCGATCGCGTGCAGCTCCCCCGGCGGCACCCAGACCACGTCCCCCGGTGCGACCTCGATCTCGTGCAGCAGCGAGAGGAGTCCCTCGGAATCCTGCCGGGACACGAGATCCGCGAGCACCGCGGCCCCGGCTTCCTGGCGCAGTCCGACGTGGACGACGCCGCCCTCGAGGATGTACCAGGCCTCCGCCTTGCCGTGAGGCCGGCCGAGATGAGCCGCCGCGAAGTCATCGTGCGGATGCGCGTGCACGGGCAGGCGCTGACCGGCGTCGAGGAGCTTGACCAGCAGGCGGGCATCCGCACCCCACCTCTCTACGTGCGCCGCACCGAGCCAGGCGACGGGGTCGTCGGCGATCGCATCCCGCAGCATCCGCCCGTCGGGCAGGACCGTCAGGCCGAGGTCGCTCTCGCCACGGATCGTGGTGGTCGACGCGATCCAGTCCTCCGGCTCGCGTGCTGCCGCGGGGGCCTCACCGCGGAACCGCGTGATCCGCGGCCCGCCACGGTAGAAGCGTTCACGAGGGCGGTTCGAGGGCAGGGCGATCGGCATCAGGATCGCCGCCCCGTCGCCCGCACGGGTTCGACGTGGCCAGCCAGGAAGCCGCCGACGAACGTGTCCCCCAGCCCGACCGTGGTCGGAGCGAGCACGTCGAGGTGGAACGCCGCGACGCCCGCCGCCTCGGGCAGAGAGCCCTCGACCGCCCTGACCAGCTCGCCGCCGCCCTCATGACGCGGGAGCCCTGTCGTCGCAGCCACGTCGTCGGCCGTGATGCCGTCTCCGAGCCGGTAGCGGGTCGCGGCGACGCTGACGGCGCTGTCGAGAGCCTTCCTGTGGCGCGCGGCCTGCGGGCCCACGGCGACGGCCCAGTAACGTGTGTGCACGACGAGAGCCGGGACCGGGATCAGCGCATGCACCTCGCGCAGCGCATCGGCGACCTCGTCCGCATCGAGCAGCCGCACGGAGCGGCCGACGTACTCCTGGAGCTCGTCCTCGTTCATTCCGTAGACGTCGATCCGCGGCAGCAGCCGCGCACGGACGGTCTCCGAGAACTCGCGCGTGTAGAACCCCGCGTCCTCGTAGTACAGCAGCGCGTCGGCGGGCAGCGTCCGCATCGCGGCCTGCAGCTCGCCGAGGCGCCGCTCCAGGAGAGCGTGGTCCTGCATGGTGTTGAACCCCGAGACCAGGAATCCGCCGGCATCCGTCAGCTCCGCGGAGAGCGCCGGGGCGATGGCCATCTCACGGTTGGGAGGATCGTTCGCGAAGATGAGACGGTTCGACGCGGGCGAGACGATATCGGCATCGACGAGCTGCACCTGAGCTCCGGCCGGGTACTGCACGATGAGGTGCGGGTCGAGGGTGTCGGCGTCGGCCGAGCACACGTACGAGACCGCGTCCGGCAGGAGCCTGCGCACCGTGTCGTCGATGCTGACCAGGTGCTGAGTGCTCGGGATGCCGAGGCCTGCGAGCGCGAGCCCCGCGCGCACCCCGGTGCCGCCGAGGGTCACGTCGTACGCGAAGTGCGCGCTGAAGCGCTCGATCACCGCCGAGTCGGACACGAACCGCTCCGCTCCTGTCCCCGATGCCATGAAGGCGAGGATCGACACGATCAGCGACCTCTCGTCGACGATCGGCGAGGTGGAGGTCACCTCGTGCCTGCGGATCCCGTGAGCCCGCGCCAGCCTTCCGAGCACGGCGGAATCCCACCGCAGCTCGTAGTCGACGGTCCCGCCGAGTCCCAGTACGAGTCTTCGCCTGCCCACGTCGCCGATCATCCTCCTGTCGCGCCCGTCCTGCCGCTCAGTACAGCGGAGCCTTGCCGTCGGCCCCGAACAGCTCGATCTTCTCCGCCGCGGTGACCTTCATCGCCGCGATCGGCTCGGGCTGGATCGCGTTCGGCTCCCGAAGGCGCTCGTCCGTCCCCAGGATCTCGCGCATGCGGTTGTGGTACGACACCTTGATGTCGCTGGAGATGTTGATCTTGTTGACCCCCAGCTCGACGGCGCGACGCAGCTCCGCATCGGGGTTCGAGGATCCGCCGTGCAGCACGAGAGGGATGCCGACGGCGGCCTTGATCTCCTCCAGCAGGTCGTGACGCAGCTCCGGGTTCTTGTCGGCGGGGTAGAGACCGTGCGACGTTCCGATCGCGATCGCGAGGCTGTCGACGCCGGTCTCCTCCACGAACCTCACGGCATCCGCGGGGTTGGTGTAGATGATCTCCGCGGCACCCGACTCGCCGTAGCTGTCGTTGGCGCCGATCGTGCCGAGCTCGCCCTCCACCTGGATGCCGACGGCGTGCGCCGCCTCGACGACCTTGCGGGTGAGTGCCACGTTCTCATCGAAAGGCTGCAGCGACGCGTCGATCATGACCGAGGTGAAGCCGGAGCGGATGGCGGTGATGATCTGCTCGTAGGTGCCGCCGTGATCCCAGTGGATCGCGACCGGCACGCTGGAGCGGTGCGCCCGCGCATGCATGGCCGCGATGAGGTCGGTCGTGATGTGGGAGACCTCGTCGGGGTGGATCGCGATGATGACGGGGGCCTCCTTCTCCTCGCTGACGTCCATGATGCCGGTGAACATCGCCCAGTCACTGATGTTGAAGGCGGGGATGGCGAAGTTGTTGGCGTTCGCGACGTCGAGGATGGACTTGCCGGTGTAGAGCACTTGATTCTCCTGTTTCGTGGTGGTGGGTGGCAGCGGCGGAAAGGTCAGCTCTTCACGGACCCGGCCGTGAGCCCGCTGATGAAGTACCGCTGGAAGAAGAGGAAGAGGATGAGGACGGGGATCGAGCCGAGCACGCTCATCGCCATGATCTGGTTCCACTCGTACGAGTGCTGTCCCATGAGGAGCTGGATGCCGATGGGGACGGTGCGCATGTCGATCGACTTGGTCAGCGTCAGGGCGAAGAGGTACTCGTTCCACGCGATCATGAACGTGTAGATCCCGATGGACACGATCCCGGGCACGGAGATGGGGACGAGCACCCGCCACAGGGCCGTCATCGAACCGGCTCCGTCGACCCTGACCGCCTCGTCGAGCTCGCGGGGAAGGGTGTTGAAATAGCCGGTCATCATGATGATCGCGTAGGGCAGGGTGAACACCATGTACGTGAGGATCAGTCCCGGGTAGGAGTTGTAGAGGCCGAGGCCGACCATGAGCCCGAAGTACGGGATCAGCAGCGTGATCGGCGGAACGGCCTGGACGCTGACGATCACCACGTTCAGGATGCGCTTGCCCCGGAAGTCGAATCGGCTGAACGCGTAGGCGGCCTGGATGGCGACGACGAGGGTCAGGATCGTGACGGCGCCCGCGACGATGTAGCTGTTGAGGAAGAACCTCATCGTCTCGGGGTTCGTGAAGATCGCGATGTACGCGTCGAACGAGAACGTGTCCGTGATCAGCCGGGGCGGCAGCTCGAAGATCTGCGTGTTCGACTTGAACGAGCTCGACAGCATCCACAGCACGGGGCCGGCGGCGAAGACCGCGCCCAGCAGCAGGCCGAGAGTGACCGCGATCTTCGCGACCGTGCGTCGGCGGGTGGCGGTGAGAGCCATGATCAGTCCCTCGCTTTCTGATGACGGACGTAGAACACGGCGAGCACCATCGACATCAGCAGGACCAGCACGGCGGAGGTCGCCGCACTCGAGAAGTCGTACTTCGCGAAGGCGAGCTTGTAGGTGAAGGTGCTCAGCACCTCGGTGACGTCGATCGGACCGCCGCCGGTCGTCATCCAGATGAGGGCGAACTGCTGCGACGTCCAGATGAGGTCGAGCAGCACGAGGCTGACGATGATCGGTCGCAGCTGCGGGATCGTGACGTTCCAGAAGCGCTGCACGGCGCCGGCCCCGTCGACCGTGGCCGCCTCGTTCAGCTCGGTCGGGATGCCCTGGAGACCCGCGAGCAGGCTCACCATGAAGAACGGGTACCCCGCCCAGATGTTGATGAAGATGATGGTGCCGAGGGCGAGCTGCGGGGAGGCCAACCACTCGATGTCGGTGTTGAGCAGGAAGTTGATCACGCCGTTCGGGGCGAGGAGCATGCGCCACAGCACCGCGATGACGGCGACCGTGAAGAGCCACGGGAGGATGTAGAGGGCTCGGAAGACCGCCCGCGACACCCGGCCCAGCAGCGGGCTGTTCAGCATCATCGCGAAGGCGAGGCCGAGCACGAGGTGGGCGACGACGCTCGCCACCGTGAACAGGACGGTGTTGCCCGTCGCCTTCCAGAATCGGGGGTCGGAGAGGATCCCCGTGTAGTTCTCGAGGCCGACGAACTCCGGCGACTTGTTCAGGATGACGTTGTCCTGGAAGGAGTACCCGATCACCATGACGATCGGCACGATCATCAGCACGAACAGCAGGATGATCGTCGGCGAGAGGAAGACGTAGGACTCGGAGGTCTTGCGCAGCTGCCGACGTCGACGCGACAGCGGGGCTCCGGTGACGATCACCTCGGTGTCGTCGGTTGTTCTCAGGCTCATGGGAACCGGTGCTCCTTGGTTGGTCGGGTGCCGCATCGCATCCTGTGCGATGCGGCACCCCGTTCAGAGGGGATGCGGGAGGGTCAGAACTCCGCTTCCCAGGCCTGCTGGGCCTTCTTGAGCGCGTCCGGAATCGACTGCTGCCCGTCGAAGGCGGACTGCAGCTGCTCTCCGAGCTGGCGCATGAGCTCCTCGGCGACAGGGAGACCGGTGAACTCGTTCGCCGGGTAGCCCGCCTGGTAGATGTCGAACGCCGTCTTGAAGAGCTCGTCGTCGTTCACGAAGTCCGGGACGGACTTCGAGTTGCCGGGGAACGCCTTGGCCATCGTCGACAGCTCGGAGTTCGTCTTCTCGCTCATCAGGAAAGACACCAGCTTGAACGCCGCTTCCTTGTGCTCGGAGTTCTCTGCGACGCCGATGCCCCAGGAGGCGTAGGGGATGCCGCGCTCGCCGTCGTATCCGTCCTCGGCGGGCAGTGCCGAGATCGAGAACTTCAGATCGGGGTTGGTCTCCCTGATCAGGTTGATGTGCGCGAGTGAGTCGATCATCATGCCGACGCGTCCGTTCGTGAACTCCTCGACCTTGTCCTGCTCCTTCATCGTGAAGGAGCCCGATGCGATCACCCCGTCGTCCCAGAGGCCGTCGATGTACTCGACCGCCGACGTGACGTCGTCGTTGGTGAGATCGGGCTTGCCGTCCTTCAGCATCGATCCGCCGGAGGCCCACACCCAGGACATGACGTCGTTCTGCACGCCGTTCGGCGCCTCGAGCGAGAGCGGGAGCACCCAGCCGGAGACGTCGCCGCCCAGGGCCGAGACCTTCGCGGCCGCGTCGGCGAACTCGCTGCGCGTCGCCGGCGGTGCGTCGACGCCCGCCTGGGCGAGCAGGGTGTCGTTGGTGAACATCGGGTAGACGAAGTTCACCACCGGGATCATGTAGGTGCTGCCGTCGACCTGGATCTGGCTGGCGAGCTCGCTGTCGTCGTAGTCGTACTCCTTCATGAGGGCCGTGAGGTCGGCGATGACCCCCTGCGACGCGAAGTCGTTGACCCAGGCGCCGTCGAGACCGACGACGTCCGGCATGGTGCCGGATGCCGCACCGGCGAACAGCTGCTCCTTCGTGGAGGCGTACGGGCCGCTGACGAGCTTGACGGTGATGCCGGGGTTCTCGTCCTCGAACTTGTCGATCAGCGCACGGAACTCGCCGTCGGGGAGTTCGGGCTCCCACCACTGGGCGAACTCGATCGTGACGTCTCCGCCTGCATCGCCGCCCGATCCGCTGTCGCCGGCGGAGCAGCCGGCCACGGCGAGAACGGTCAGGGTCGCGGTCACCGCACTGGCGAGCGTCAGAGCACGTCGCCGCCCTCGTCCCACTGTCATCATCACTTCTCCTCTTCGAGATCGTGCCGCATCACGCGCCTCAATGCTTGTTCATGCGGTTTTAAGCAATGTTATGCCGAGATATGCGGCCAGGTCAAGAGATTCTCTGCACGATTTCGCGTACAGCCCTGCCGACGCGCGGCGTCGAGGGCGCATGCACGCGTCCCCCTTCTTGCTGTTTTCTGCCGCAACATGCGGGAAAAAGCGCACCGTGTGCTAAGAAGACTGCATGGAAGCATCCGGAACCGGCCGCAGACGCCGCCTCCCCGCAGGACGAAAGGCCGATCTCGCCGCGTACGTCGAGCAGACGGGTCAGGTCACCGTCGCCGACCTCGCCGAGCACTTCGACGTCTCGATCGACACCATCCGACGGGATCTCGATCAGCTCGACCGGGAGGGCGTGCTGATCCGCACGCACGGCGGCGCGGTGAGCGCCGCCGAGGGGCAGCTGAAGGATCGCGCACTCGACGTGCGACTCCAGATGCAGACGGAGGAGAAGGAGAAGATCGCGCGCGTCGCCGCCGGCCTCATCGACGACGGCGCCGTCGTCATGATCAACGCGGGCACGACGACGCTCGCGCTGGCTCGAGCCCTCCGCAATCACAAGGACCTCACCATCGCGACGAACAATCTCCGCATCCCCGCGGAGATCTCCCCCTCGGCCTTCCGCGACCTCTACGTCTTCGGCGGGGCGGTCAGAGCGATCACCCAGGCGACCACCGGCCCGGTGACGTTCACCATGACGCCCGGGGGCCCCGAGGTCGACATCCGCTGCGACCTGGCTCTCATCGCGGTGGGCGCCGTGGACGAGGCGGGCTACTCGACATCGAACCTGGGCGATGCCGCCATGATGTCGGAGATGATCCAACGGGCGGAGCGGACGGCGATCCTCGCCGACACCTCGAAGCTGGGCCGTCGGCTGTTCGCCCAGGTGGCGCCCCTCGATCGTGCGGACTACCTCGTCACGGACGCGCTCCCGGAGACCGGCATGGCGGAGGCACTCGCCCAGGCTGAGGTCGACGTCCTCACCCCGTGATCGTCGCCGCACGCCCTTCCGCCGATCCGGTCAGGAATCGAGAAGCACGCAGCATGCCGCGTCCGTAGCGTCGAGGGCATGAACAGCGCAATCGAATCCCTCACCCTCGACGTCTCCGACGTCACCACCGCCCAGGCCTTCTACGACGCAGCTTTCGGGCTCGGCGACAGGCTGCGATTCCGTGCAGCCGATGCCGAGAGCTCCGGCTTCCGCGGCTACACCCTCTCGCTCGTGGTCGCCCAGCCCGCGAACGTGCACGCGCTCGTCGACGCCGCCGTCGCGGCGGGAGCCACGGTCATCAAGCCCGTATCGAAGTCCCTCTGGGGCGTCGGCGGCACCGTGCAGGCTCCGGACGGTGCGATCTGGAAGATCGCCACGTCGGCGAAGAAGGACACCGCTCCCCCGAGCCGCACCGTCGACGAGATCATCCTTTTGCTCGGCGCCGCGGACGTCCTCGCCTCGAAGACGTTCTACACGGAGCGCGGCATCGGCGTCGCGAAGAGCTTCGGCCGCAGCTACGTGCAGTTCGACACGGGGACGAGCCCCATCGGGCTCGGACTCTACCGGCACGCGTCGCTCGCGAAGGACGCGGGGGTCGCGGCATCCGGTTCCGGCTCGCACCGGCTCCGCATCAACGGCGTGCTCGGAGCAGCCGTCGACCCCGACGGCTTCGCCTGGGCCCCCGTCGAGGCCGGCGCGAGCCTCTGACCTGCGGGCATCCTCTTCCCCGCTACAGACGACGGAGGCCGCCGGGATCACTCCCGGCGGCCTCCGCGCTGTTGCTCCTGAAGGTCAGAACCAGCCCTTGATGATGTCCCAGAGCCAATCGAGGATCGCACCGATGATGCCGCCGATGCCACCCGCCTTGTTCACGGTGACCGTTGCGGTCGCCTTGTCGCCGTCGGCCTGAGCCACCGCGACCGTGTACTTGCCCGCAGGCACGCTCTTCGGCACGACGACCGACGTGCTGAAGGTCCCGTCCGCGCGCACCTGGACCGTGCCGAGCGTGAGCGGCTGACCCTTCTTCGGCTGCAGCTGAACCGTCACGGTCTCCCCGGGCTGGTAGCCCTTTCCGGTGATCGTGAGCTTCTTGCCCGCGGTGACCTTCGAGGAGTCCAGGGCGATGGTGCCCGCGAACACGGGCTGGCCCGCGATCGTGAACGGCACCTGCGCCGTGGTTCCGGTGCCCGCGACCGAGACCGTGAGCGACGTCGCGCCGTACACACCGGACGGAACCGTGAACGTGAGCGCCGCGCGGCCGACCTCGTCGAAGGTGTCGACGATGGCCGGGTCGATCGCGCCCGTCGCGAGCACGGTGTCGCCGAGCTTCAGCGTCACCTCGCCCGGCGCCTGCTCGCCTGCGCTGAACGCCAGCGAGGAGAGCGACACGGTGACCTGGTCGCCGGCGCTGTAGCCGTCGGCATCCGGGGCGCTGACCGCGACGCCGACCGCACGCTGCGCGAGGTCGGGGGTCGCCGTCTTGTTCGCGTCGAACCAGTCGACCATGGACTGCAGGTCGATCTTGCCGGTGTCGCGCTTGCCCGTGCCGAGCTTGAACGAGGTGAAGTTGTCTCCACCCGCCGCAAGGAACGAGTTCGCCGCCACCGTGTAGTTCGCCGCGGGGTCGACCGGTGCGCCGTTCAGCGTCATCGTCGTGATCCGCGAGCCCTGGGCCGCCGAGGGGTCGTACGTGTACGACAGCTCCTTGGAGACGCCGAGCTTGAGGAACGGACGCGCCGAGCCGGCCGGCTGCCACTGCTCCTCGAGCACGCTCTTCAGCTGGGCGCCCGTGAGCGTCAGCGTGACCAGCGTGTTGGCGAACGGCTGGACCGTCGCCGCCTCGCGGTAGGTGACGTTGCCGTTCGGGTCGCTCGCCCCGCTCGACGCGTAGGTGAGGTTCGCGCGGATGCCACCCGGGTTCATCAGCGCCAGGTCGGCGCCGGTGGACCACTTCTGCACGTCGGCGACGAAATTGCCGATGGTGGACTCGCCACCGCGGTTCTCCGTCTTGCCGTCGCTCTGGCGAGCGCGGTTGAGGTCGCCCGTGATGTCGCCGACCTTGACGGCGCCGAGGATGTCGGCCTCCGCCTTGGCCTTCGCGACGATGTCGGCCACCTCCGGCACTGCCGGGTAGAGCGGCTTGCCTGCCGCGGTGAGGGGCTTGATCTGGTTGGTGATCGAGATCAGGTCCTTCGTCTTCGGGTCGACCTTGATGTTCATCAGGCCGAGGTTCTCGCCGTACTGACCGGCCGAGACAACCGGACGGCCGTCGATGACGTGGTTGTAGGCGAGGTGCGTGTGCGCCGAGACGATGGCGTCCACGTCCTTGTCCACCCCGTAGACGATCTCCCCGAGCGGCGAGTCCGGCGTGATGCTGGACACGTCGACCGTGGCTGCGCCCTCGTGCACGAGGAGGATGACGACATCCGCCTCGCCGTTGGACTCGTCGCCGTCGCGCAGGTCGTCGGCCACGGCGTTCACCGAGTCGACGATGCTGCGGACCTCGAGGTCCTTGATGCCGTCGGGGGACACGAGCGAGTCGAGGTCCTCCGTCACGGCGCCCACGAAGCCGACGCGCACGCCGTCGAGCTCCTTGACCCAGGCCGGGGCGAGCGCAGGCTGCCCGGTCTCGGTGAGGAACACGTTCGAGGAGATGTACTCCCAGTTCGCACGCTCCTGCACGCGGTCGCGCAGGTCGGCCCAGCCCTGATCGAACTCGTGGTTGCCCGCGGCGCTCACGTCGAGTCCTGCGGCGTTGAGCGCGTCGATGGTGGGGTTGTCGTCGTTGATGAACGAGGTGAACGTCGAGGCGCCGATCAGGTCGCCGGCTCCGGCGAAGATCGTGTTCGGGTTCTCCGCGCGGAACTGCTTGACGGCGCCCGCGAGGACCGCGGCTCCGGCAGCGGCCCCGTCTGCCTCGATCCGACCGTGGAAGTCGTTGACCGTGACGACGTCGATGCTCACCGGCGGGGTCGTGGCCGAGACGCCGACGATGATCGGGTCGTGGTCGCTGGAGCGGTAGGGCGTACCCGACTCGGTGGCGCCGAACGCGTAGCCGCGGTCGCTCCACTCGGGCGAGTTGATGCTCCAGACGCCTGCTCCGGTGATCGACGAGGCGAGCGACGGCGAGGCGATGACGTGGTCGAGCGAGCCGACCTCCCCGTCGAAGCTGTACGTGTGCTCGTCCGCCGCCTTCTCACGCGCGACGTCGCTCCAGCCCGCATCCGTGAAGACCCGGATCGGGTCCTCCTTCGCGTAGGCGTTGAAGTCGCCGATGAGCAGCATGTCGGCGCTGCCCGTGGTCTGCTCGATCTTCTGCGTGAACGCGAGGATCGACTTCGCCTGGGCGACGCGGTCGGCGTTGAAGAAGCCCTGCTCGTCGGTCGGCACCGGGGTGCCGTCCTTGGGGTCGGACTTCGACTTCAGGTGGTTCGCGACGACCGTGACGACACGGCCGTCGACGTCGAACGCCTGGGCGATCGGCTCGCGGGCGTTGCCCCAGACGGTCTCATCCGTGACGGTCATGCTGTCGCCCACCGGGGAGACGGCGCCCTTCTTGTAGATGATCGCGCTGGTGATGTAGTCGGTCGTCGCCGCGTTGTTCAGCGCCGCCGGGGTGTGCACGTAGGCCCAGACATCGCTGCCCGCGGCCTCGTTGAGACCCGCGACCAGATCGGCGAGGGCCGAGTCCAGCGTGCCGCCGAGCTTGACCGAGTTCTCGATCTCCATGAGCGAGACGATCTCGGCGTCGAGGCCGTTGATGGCCGCCACGATCTTCGACTTCTGGATCGCGAACTCCGCAGCGGTCGCCGCTCCTCGCGCGTTCGAGTTCTGGCTCTTCAGCGTCGTGAAGTAGTTGTAGACGTTGAACGACGCGACCTGCACGTCGCCGCCGACGACCGGAGCCTTCGCGGGGCGCGGGTTCGTGGCGGTGAAGCCCACCTTGAGGTCGGCCGACGACGTGCTGTCGATCGGCACCACCGGCTGCAGACGCCAGTCGTCGAAGCTCCACTGCAGCACGTAGCCGTTGTCGCCGAAGTCGACGGTGTCGCCGTTGCGGACGACCGCGTCCTTGGTGAAGTACGGCTGGTCGTTCGGGTGGCCGTTGTTCGTGACCTGGATCGACCATCCGTCATCGAGGAGGATGCGGTTCGCACGGTTGGCGGCGGTGATCGCCGCGGCATCCGGGCCGGGAAGAGCGGCCTCGGTGCTCTTCTGGGCGAGTCCGCCACCCACGTTCAGCCACAGCGCGCCGTAGTTGTACAGCTGGTGGCTGGACGCGACGCGGTAGGTGCCGGTCGGAGCGACGTACATGCTCTCGAACTGCTCACGTGCTGCGCCGACCGCCGTGTCGGGCAGCGGAGTCGCTGCAGGGACGCCGACGCCCGCCTGCACCACGGAGATCGCGGAGGCGGTCGCCGGGTTCACCTGCGTCTGGCCGAAGTACTCGCTCACGGGGCCGGTGACCGAGACGAGGTCGCCGATCGCGAGCGTCGGGGTGAGCGCGTTCAGGAACACGAAGACGCCGTCGGATGCTCCGGGCGTCGCGTCGTTCGCGCCGCCAGAGCCCTGCGTCTGGATCGTGACGCCCTTGTAGCCGCCGGTGCGGTAGTCGGCGGTGACGACGCCCTCGACCGTGACGGTCTTGCCGTTCAGCGGCGAGACGTCGGTCGTGCCCTGGACCTCGGCGATGGTGGCCTTGGTGGGCTGCGTGCCGGGGTCGGTGCCCGGATCGGTGCCGCCGGAGCCCTGCGGCGTGACCGACGCCGAGAGGGTGAAGTCGACGCTGTTGTTGTCGGTGTCCGCGCCGCCGGTGCGGTTCAGCGACTTCACGTCGGTGTTCCCGGCCGGCGCGGTCGCCGCCGCGGTCTCGAAGGTGTTCGAGGTTCCGTAGCCGAGGACGTCGATGACGCCGGCGGCGCCCGCGGTCGAACCGGGGGTGAGGTTCACCGCGGCGGTTCCGTCGACGAGTGCGATCGTGCCGGAGGAGCCGCTCGGGTTGAGGGTGCTGACGGCATCCGCCTTGGGGAGCGCCGCGCCGTTCGCACCGTTGCTGCCTCCCTGCACGAGGTAGTAGCCGCCGGCCGGGATCGTGCCGGTGAGGGCGGCGACGCCGGAGAAGGCGGCCGTGCCGGTCGCCGAGCGGTACTGCAGCGACTTGCCGTCGAGCGTGATCGGCGCGGAGGTCGGGTTGTAGAGCTCGACGAACTTGTTGGTGAAGGCCGCGCCGGCGCTGCCGCCGGAGAGGTAGGCCTCGTTGATCACCACCCCCGTTCCGTCGGTGCTGGCGAAGGCGGGGGTCGCGACCAGGGAGCCGAGGCTCAGGGCGGCGATGCAGGTCGCAGCGAGAGCGCCGATGCGCCCCCGCTTCCGGTGCGCAGACGAAGCGAGGCCCTCTCGGGCGCCGTCGTCGGGGGCGAAGTTCATTCGGCAGGTCTCCTCGGCGTTGCGGATCTCGTATGCGGAGGACTCTTGTGGAGCCTCCGATCGTGCTCGCCGGTCTCCCAGCCAACACATATGTGTGGGAGCTTACGGACGGGCCCGGACATCCTCAACGCTGTTTGCCGATTCGTCATGCATTGCTCATCCGATCGACAAAACCGTTCGGAGAGAGCCCACAATCATCGCGCAGATGCGCGCGAGCGGGTGCGCGGATGCGCGGAGTTCACGCGGATGCCGCGTCTTCGAACTCCTCGACCTCTCGCTCCCAGGCGTCCTTCGCGAGGCGGTACCAGAGGTAGAACGCGAAGCCGGCGAAGATCGCCCACTCGACCGCGTAGAAGATGTTCAGCCAGTTCACCGAGGAGCCCTCCTCCGGCGCCGGCGACGAGATGTCGACCAGTCCGTCGACGGCCGAGATCGACGCGAGATACGGGCGGTACACGCTCAGCTGGTCCACGTCGTGCCAGCGGCTCAGCAGCGCGGCCGGGGACATGCGGTCCAGCCTGTCCGGTTCGTCGCGGGGCGGGACGACCGGCCCTTCATCGGAGATGATGCGCCCTGTGACCGAGACCTCGGAGCCGTCGGCATCCGCTTCCAGATCCGCGACGGCGGCATCGGCCGACTCCCGATCCGGCGCCCAGCCGATCGCGACGGCGATCGACGTGCGCTCAGCGACGCGCAGCTGACCGGTCACCCAGTAGCCCTGCGCACCGTCGTTGAAGCGGGTCGACACGACGATGAAGTCCTCGGGGATCCAGTGCCCCTTCGTCTTCACGCGCTGCCCCACGAGAGGCTCGTTCAGATACTCCCCCGGCTCCACGACATCCGTGAGCGGACGGACCTGCTCGGTGGCTCCTGGGGCCTGCGGCGACGTGTCGATCGCGCGCCCGAGCTGCCACTGCCCGAGCCAGGCGAACACGCCGGCGACGACGAGGCAGAGCAGCAGCATGCCGATCCAGCGTCCCCGGAGCATCACCTCACGCAGGGTGGGCGGGAACAGCGCAGGGGTGGTCACGGTGAAGAGCTGGGCCTCAGGCCTCGTAGGGCGCCAGGACGACCTCGACCCGCTGGAACTCCTTGAGATCGGAGTATCCGGTGGTCGCCATCGACTTGCGGAGCGCCCCGATGAGGTTCGCCGTGCCGTCCGCCACCGGGGCGGGACCGTACAGGACCTCTTCGAGCGTGCCGATGCCGCCGACCTCGACGCGACGGCCGCGCGGGAGCTTCGGGTGGTGCGCCTCGGGGCCCCAGTGGAACCCGCGGCCGGGAGCATCGGTGGCACGGGCCAGCGCGACGCCGAGCATGACCGCGTCGGCGCCCATGGCGAGAGCCTTGACGATGTCGCCCGAGGTGCCGACGCCGCCGTCGGCGATCACGTGCACGTAGCGCCCGCCCGACTCGTCGAGGTAGTCGCGGCGGGCCGCGGCCACGTCGGACACGGCCGTCGCCATCGGGGCGTGGATGCCGAGGGTCGCGCGCGTCGTCGACGCCGCTCCCCCGCCGAACCCGACGAGGACGCCGGCGGCTCCGGTGCGCATGAGGTGCAGGGCCGCCGTGTAGGTCGCGGCGCCGCCGACGATCACGGGGACGTCGAGGTCGTAGATGAACTTCTTGAGGTTGAGCGGCTGGTCGACGCTCGACACGTGCTCTGCCGACACCGTGGTGCCGCGGATCACGAACAGGTCGACGCCGGCGGCGGCGACCGTGTCGTAGAACTCCTGGGTGCGCTGCGGCGTGAGGGAGCCTGCGACGGTGACGCCCGCGTCGCGGATCTCCGCAAGGCGGCGCGTGATGAGCTCGGGCTTGATCGGCTCGGAGTACAGCTCCTGCATCCGCGTCGTCGCGCTCTCGTCGCTCAGACCCGCGATCTCCGCGAGAAGGGGCTCCGGGTCCTCGTAGCGGGTCCAGACCCCTTCGAGGTCGAGCACGCCGAGGCCGCCCAGCTGACCGAGCATGATCGCGGTCTTCGGGCTCACGACCGAGTCCATCGGCGCGCCGAGTACCGGGATCTCGAAGCCGAAGGCGTCGATGGTCCATGCGGTGGACACGTCTTCGGGGTTGCGGGTGCGCCGCGAGGGCACCACCGCGATGTCGTCGAACGTGTACGCGCGTCGCGCGCGCTTTCCTCGGCCGAGATCGATCTCTGTGGTCACCAGACCAGACTACCCGGCACGCGGAGGCATCGACGGCTGGGAGACTGGAGCCGACCCTCAGGGAGGACGCATGAAGACGGATGCCGTGCAGATCGCGGTCGTGGGCGGCGGCGTGATGGGGCTGGCGACGGCGTGGGAACTCGCGCGCCGAGGCCTCAGACCCGTGGTGCTCGAGCGCTTCGCCCGCGGACACCACGAGGGGGCCTCCCACGGAGCCACCCGCAACTTCAACAACGCCTACGACGACGAGCACTACCTCGACCTCCTCGTGCGGGCCCGCGAGGGGTGGGATGCGCTCGGCGCCGTCGACGGCGAACCGCTGCTGCGTCTCCACGGCCTGGTCACCCACGGCCTCCTCGACCTCGACCCGATCGCCCGCCGCCTCGGCGAGCGCGGCATCCACGCCGTGATGCTGTCCGCCGCTGAGGCGACCCGCCGCTGGCCGGGCATGCGCTTCGACGACGACGTGCTGTACTCGCGCGACGCGGGCGTCGCCAGGGCGTCGGCCGCGCTGGTCGAGCTGGAGCGCCGCATCGTCGCCGCGGGCGGAGAGGTGCGGTGGGAGACGCCGGTGCTCCGCATCGACGACACGGATGCCGGGGTGCGGCTGACGCTGCCCTCGGGCACGCTGGACGCCGAGGTCGCCGTGGTCACGGTCGGCGCATGGACATCGCGGATGCTGCCGTCACTCGACCTGCCGCGGCTGACGGTCACGGAGGAGTCCCCCGCGCACTTCGCGCCGACCGGCGACGCCGCGTGGCCCTCGTTCAACCACTACGCGGACCCCGAGCGCCACCCGGCCACGGTGTACGGCATGCCGACGCCCGGTGAGGGCGTGAAGGTCGGTTTCCATCGCGTCGGCGACGTGGTCGACCCCGACGCGCGACCGCACCGCCCCGCCCATGCGGAGGCTCTCGCCGAGTACGTGCGGGAGTGGATGCCCGGCCTCGACCCGGCATCCGCCGCTCCGATCAGCTGCACCTACACCTCGACCGACGACTCGGCGTTCGTGCTCGACCGGCGTGGGCGGATCGTGGTCGGCGCCGGATTCTCCGGGCACGGCTTCAAGTTCGCCCCGGGCGTCGGCGCCGTGCTCGCCGACCTCGCCCTCGACCCGTCGGCGCGCGCAGCATCCCCGTTCCGCCTGCCCGACGGTCGGTGAGGGGTCGAGCAACGTCGAGTGCGTGCGGTCGGATGCCGCGCTTCTCGACCCCTCACCGCGTTCCGACTCGCCCCGCTCGCTCAACGACCGGGATCGCGCGCGCCCGGTCGTCGAGCGAGGAGCGCAGCGACGAGACGAAGCGCCCCGAAAGCTGCACGTCGCCCCCTCACCGCGCCCGTCAGCGCGCTCGCAGCACCCGCTTCTCGTCCCAGACCGGGGCGTCGGCCTCGTAGACCTCGCCGTCGGAGCCGAACACCAGGAAGCGGTCGAACGAGCGGGCGAACCAGCGGTCGTGGGTCACCGCGAGCACCGTGCCCTCGAACCGCGCGAGAGCATCCTCGAGCGCCTCAGCGGACTCGAGGTCGAGGTTGTCCGTCGGCTCGTCGAGCAGCAGCAGGGTGGCCCCGGAGAGCTCCAGGAGCAGCACCTGGAAGCGCGCCTGCTGACCGCCCGACAGCGACTCGAAGGTCTGCTGGGCCTGCCGCACGAGGCCGTACCGGTCGAGCGCCGAGCTCGCCGCATCCCTCGGCATCCCCGATCTGCGCTCGTCTCCGCGGTGCAGGATCTCCAGCAGAGTGCGTCCGACGAACTCCGGATGCGCGTGCGTCTGCGCAAACAGCCCTGGGACGACGCGCGCGCCGAGCACCGCCTGCCCGGAGTGGGCGACCTCGCTCAGCTGCTCCCCCGTCGACGTCACATGGCCGAGCGTGGGGTCGGGGTCGGTGCCCCCTCGGGCGAGCAGCCTCAGGAAGTGCGACTTGCCCGAGCCGTTCGAGCCCAGCACCGCGACCCTGTCGCCGTACCAGACCTCCGCGTCGAAGGGGCGCATGAGGCCGGTGAGCTCGAGACCCGTCGCCACGACCGCGCGCTTGCCCGTCCGTGACCCCCGCAGCCGCATGTCGAAGTCCTGCGCCGGCGGGCGCTCCTCGGGAGGCCCTGCCTCCTCGAACTTGCGGAGTCTGGTCTGCGCCGCCTGGTATCTCGACGCGAAGCCGTCGTTCGCGGACGCCTTCACCTTGAGGTTCGCGACAAGGATCCGCAGCTTCTCGTGCTGCTCGTCCCATCGCCTGCGCAGCTCGTCGAGCCGGTCCATGCGGTCGCTCCGCGCCTGGTGGTACGTCGCGAAACCGCCTCCGTGCACCCACGCCGTCGCACCGGCGCCGCCCGGTTCGAGCGTGATGAGGCGATCGGCCGCCCGCGCCAGCAGCTCGCGATCGTGCGACACGAGGAGCACCGTCTTGGGCGTCTGCCGCAGCTGCTCCTCGAGCCAGCGCTTGGCCGGCACGTCGAGGTAGTTGTCCGGCTCGTCGAGGAGCAGCACCTCGTCCGGCCCCCTGAGCAGGGCCTCGAGGGCGAGTCTCTTCTGCTCTCCGCCGGAGAGCGTCGTGAGCTCGCGGTACCGCGCCCGCTCGAAGGGCACGCCGAGCGCCGCGACGGTGCACTGGTCCCACACCGTCTCGTGCTCGTAGCCGCCGGCATCCGCGTACTCGGAGATCGCGGTCGCGTACGCCATCTGCGTGTCGTGCTCGTCGCGTTCGATGAGCGCGTTCTCGGCGACCTCCAGGGCTTCGGCCGCCGCGCGGATGCGCCGAGGCGCCACGCGCACCAGCAGCTCGTGCACCGTCTGCCCCGGCTCGCCGTGGCCGACGAACTGGTCCATCACGCCGAGCCCGCCGTCGATCGTCACGACGCCGTCATCCGCCGCCTGATCACCGCGGATGATCCGCAGCATCGTCGTCTTGCCTGCGCCGTTCGGTCCGATCAGCGCGCTCGTCGAGCCTGATCCGACCCTGAATGTCGCTTCATCGAGAAGCGGTCTGCCGTCTGGGAGCGTCAATGAGACGCCGGAGACATCGATATACCCCACCGTGCGTGGCCGTCCTTCCGCCCGCATGGCGAGCCGACCAGGCTATCAGGACTCGGGGCGCACGGCGAACCGTCGCGGACGGAGGGTGCGGTGCGGGCGCACCCGTCATCCGCGACGGCTCGGTTCCGCGGCGACGCTCAGACGAGCGCGCCCGAGGTCGGCACCGGGTTCGCGAACAGGTCGAGCACGGGGCAGTGCGCGTCGACGACCCGGCGCAGCTCCTCGTACTGCTCGGCCGTGTCGGGACCCGTGATGTCGACCCGCACGCGCACGTCGTGGAACCCCGCACGACCGGACTCGTCGATGCCGAACAGCTTGCGCACGTCGAGGTCGCCCTCGGCCGTGATCTCGATCTCGTCGATCGTGAGCCCGAGCGCCTGGGCGTACAGGCGGAAGACGACGACCTGACAGGAGACGAGCGCGCCCAGGGCGTACTCGACCGGGCTCGCCGCCGCGTCGTCTCCGGCGAGGGCACCCGGCTCGTCGACGAGGAAGCGGTGCTTCCCCGCGCGGATCTCGGTCGCCACGGATCCGATGCCGCGACCTGTGACCTTGTAGGTGAGAGCGGCCGCGCCCGCATCGGCGGCGATGCGCTCGTTCCACGCGGTGCCCGCGGAGGTGAGACGCTGAGCGCGCTCCTCGGCAGTGACGTCGGCGATGATCGAGAGCTGTTCCTGGAGAAGAGTCATGCGGCGAAGGTACCCGCGCGCCGTGCGGCGCCGCACGGTCGGCGTCACCCGCGGTCACCCGCCGTCACGGCGCGACACACGGGGGCGCCGCCGGTGCCTCAGCCCAGGCGCAGCGCCTCGGTGCGGGGCGCGAGCGGCAGGGTGATGCGGAACTCCGTGCCGACCCCCTCCTGGCTGCTGACGTCCATCGATCCGCCGTGCGCGAGCACGATGGCACGCGTGATCGTGAGCCCGAGCCCGACGCCCGGTACCGCGTTCCTCGTCGCGCTGGACGCGCGGAAGAAGCGGGTGAAGAGCATGCCCTGCTCGTCCTCGGGGATGCCGATGCCGGTGTCGGCGACCGAGAGCCGGATCACGCCGTCCCCTCGCTCGACCCGCGCCGTCACCCTGCCGCCGCGCGGGGTGAACTTGATCGCGTTGGAGAGCAGGTTGTCGAGCGCCTGCCCGATGCGGCCGGCGTCGGCGTCGAGCCGGAAGGAGTCCACGGGGATCTCCGCGGCGAGCTCGATGCCCTCGCGCTGCGCGTGCGGCCGCGCCGAGGCCACGGCGGAGACGACGAGGGCGCCGATGTCGGCATCCGCCTTCTCCAGAGGGAACCGGCCCGACTCCACCTGCGCGGTGAAGAGGAGGTCTCCGACGAGGTTCAGCAGCCGTTTCGCATTGCGCTCGATCACCGCGACGAACTCGGTCTGGTCGGCGGTCAGCGGCTGCCCCGGGTCGTTCTGCAGCAGATCGAGGAATCCGATGATCGCGCTGAGAGGGGTGCGCAGCTCGTGCGAGATCATCCCCACGAACTCGTCCTTCATGCGGGCGACCTCGACGGCCTTCGTCTCGTCGGTGATGACGAGCAGATACCCTCGTCGCACGCCGGAGCCGTCGCGGTGCGCCGTGACCGTCAGGCGGGCGGGGACCGACGAACCTCCGGCTGTCCTGACATCGAGGTCGGCCTCGACGAACTGGTCGGTGTCGGCCGCTGCGAAGAGGCGCCGCAGCCCCTCGGGGAGTCCCGGGGCGTGATCTGCCGGAGCCGTGGCCGGACAGTCCTCGAACGTCGAGAGCGCGGAGGCGGGGAAGAAGCGATCGACCCGGACGTCGGCCAGCGCCTCCGCGGTTGTCAGCCCGAGCAGGCGCACGGCTCCCGGGTTCCACTCGACGATCTTCCCGTCGAGGTCCGTCGCGATGACGGCCTGGGCGGTGATCGACTGCCACAGGCTCTGAAAGGAGTCGAGCAGCGTGCGGTACTGGGCTTCGCTCGCACGGAGCTGCTCGACCATGGCGAGGTTCTCGGCGAGGGCTTCGGTGCGCTCGGCCACCAGACGCTCGGCCTGCGCGATGCGCAGCCGCTGCTGCCGCGACAGCTCGTTGACGAGGGCGCCGACCGCCGCGAAGACGAGGGGCCCGATCACGCCGCGCAGCCACGACACCGTGTCGGGCGGCGGCGAGGTCAGATACGGCATGAGCAGCGCGATCGAGGTGAAGATCGCCACGATGAACACGTGACGGATGCCGGGGGCCGCCGCGATCCAGACGACCGGGAGGAGCACGAACGACGAGAACAGGGAGCCCGACCCGCCCGTGCCCGTTCTCAGCAGGCCGATCCCGAGGATGTCGACGATCGGGATGAGAAGCACGACCCAGCCCTCGTGCACATGCCGGATGCTGAGGACGACGGCGAGAGCGGTGGTCGCCATCACGACCGCGACGCCCGCGACTGCGGCGGCGGCGCTGGTGATGGGGAAGCTCGGGATCGTGACCATGAGCACGGCCGCAACGAGGACCGCGATCGTCGTCGGCGCCTGCTTGACGAGCGGCGAGGGGTCGTCGAAGAACCGGCGCCACCCCTTCTCCGTCGTCGTCAGCTCGCTCACCGTCCGATCCTCCCGACGAGCTCGCGGAGATCGGCGCCGATGATCGGCTTCGGGAGCGCGGCGTCCGCCGGCGGGTAGTCCGCCGCGTCGAGGACCGAGCTGATCACGAGGAAGCACTCGGGGAAGCGCCGCTGCACGAGACGCGCGCACTCCTGACCGGAGATGCCGGGGAGAAGCAGGTCGAGGACGGCGATGACGGGCTCGATCTCGTCGAACGCGGCGATGGCGGTCTCGGCGTCCTTCGCCACGAAGACCTCGAACCCCTCGCGCTCCAGGTGCCGGCGCAGCAGCGCCGCCTGATCCTCGCTGTCCTCCACGACGAGCGCCAGACGTCGCGCGCTCATCGGAGGAACAGCTCTCTGACGATCACGATGACGACGACGATGCCCAGTGCGATCAGCGCCTGCGGCACCAGCATCCGCTCCTTCTCGGCGTCGCGCGCGATCTCCTCGCGCTCGTCGTGCTCGTTCGGCATCCCGGTCATGAGTCGACCCGCCCGATCTTCTCGGTCTTGATCCAGGTGGCGTCGGCCCGGCGCCACTCCTTGAGATAGGAGTCCACGGTGACCGCGCACAGGAGCGATCCGTACCCGCAGATGTACACGAGCAGTCCGGCGAGGAACCGGCCGCCGGGCAGCGGCTCCACCGCGCGGGCGAGCCAGATGCCGAGCATCGAGATCGGACCCCAGAGGAAGAAGACCACCGCCCAGGCGAAGCGGGTCTGCTCGGTGAGCGACCCGCCGAGCGCGCGGATCAGCGCGTCGAACGCCCAGGGGAACAGCGCGATCAGCATGAGCAGGAGCGCCCCGAGCCCCGGGAACATGATCGCCTCCCGCCAGGCGTGCCGTGATGTCTTCGGGTCGAGCTGCACCGCGAAGAGGATCGAGAACAGGTAGATGCACGCCGCCGCGATCCACATGAAACGGAACACGAACTCGGCGATGTCGCTGTGCAGGATCAGGAGCACCAGGAGCGCCGCGGCCGCGAGGAGCATGAACGCGGGGAGCAGCAGGATCGTGAACCATGCGAGCCCGAAGGAGAAGCTGCCGAGCGCGTGCTCCTTGCTCGGCCGGAACCACAGCGAGCGGTAGATCGACGTGAGCTGCACGTTGCCGCGGGCCCAGCGCAGGCGCTGCTTCCAGAGGGCGTCGATAGAGCGCGGCTCCTCGGCGAGCACCCGAGCATGCGGCTCGAACACCGCACGACGGCCCTTGAGCTGGCCCTCGAAGGTGGTCATGGTGTCCTCGGCGAGGGTGCCAGCCGGGATCCGCCCGCCGATGGCCTCGAGGTTGGCCCTGGAGTGCAGCTGCGCGCCGCCCGCGAGGCAGGCCATCGCGCCCAGCACGTTCTGCGTCCGCCGGGCGGAGAGCTGCCCGATGATGTACTCGACCGCGATGAACCGCGTGAGGTAGTTGCGGTCGCGGCTGCCCTCGGCGATGTAGGCGGTCACCGCGCCGACCTTCTCGTCGGCGAGGTGCCGGGTGAGCTTGCGCAGCGAATCCCTCGCGAAGATCACGTCCGCGTCCATGATGAGCACCGCTTCGGTCCACTCGTCGGCGAGCACGACGTCGAGACCGTGGTTCAGGGTGTGGGCCTTGCCCTCTCCCCCGACCTGACGGCGCAGATGGACGACGCGTCCGGGGTGAGCGGCGGCCTTGGCGGCCACGACCTCCGGGGTGTCATCGTCGGACGCGTCGTCGACGACGAACACGCGCAGGCGCTCGGCCGGGTACTCCAGCTGCAGCAGGCGCTCGATCGCGGGGCCGATGACCCTGCCCTCGTTCCACGCGGGGATCACGACCGCCACGTTCGGGTGGAAGGGCGCCGCCTTCCCGTAGTGGTTCCTGAACGCGTGCAGAGGCAGCGAGAGGAACTGCAGTCCGGTGTTGATGACGGGCAGGGTGCCGACGAGGACGCAGAGGAGGAGCAGGATCACGACGGCGGTCTGCAGCCAGGTCAGGTCGGCGGTCACTCCCACGCCTCCTCTGCCAGCAGACGACGCACCCGCTCGTAGCGCCCGACGGTCGCCGCCTCATGGCTGTCGGTGGAGGCCACGAGCCTCGCCCCCGCCGCACGGAGGGCGCGCAGTGTCCGCGGTTCGGGGCATCCCCACTTCTCGTTGACCTCCACGAGCGTGTCCGTCCGCGCGGCGGTCTCGGCCCATGCCGCGAGGGCCTCCCCGCCGAGGTCCTGCTCGGAGAGGCCGATCTTGGGCAGCAGGGAGAAGCAGTGGGCGAGCTGGTTGCCGGGGTGCCGCTCCATCGCCGCGATGAACGACGAGGTGAACTGGTCGAGCACGTCGCGGGGCGCCCATCCGCCGGAGATCCGCTCGCGCACCTCGCTCGGGCTCAGCGGTCCGTCGGCGCCGGGGTACTGATGGTCGGCGATGAGGATGCGGTCGACGCCGGTCGGGAGAACGGGGATGTCGAGGCGCCCGGACGCGTCGAGCACCTTCGCCTCCACGCCGGTGAGCACGGTGAGCCCCTCCGGCACGCGGAGCGCGTTGATCGCGGAGAGGTACTCGGGCACCCAGGTGGTGTCGCGGCGGACGTGGTCGACGAGGCGGAGGGTCGTGAGCCCCGCGGCGACGGCCGCGGCGACGTTCTCCTCCGGAGTGGAGACCGCGTCATCCGAGAACGTCGAATGGACGTGATGGTCCCCCCGGAGCAGGGCGTCGCTCACAGCTCCTCCTGGTGCCCCGCGTGATCGGAGACCAGCACCTCGTCGATCTCCACGATGACGTCCTCGAGGAATCTCACGAACGCGACCTCGCGGAACGGCACGCTCGCCGGCAGCTCGCGGCCGAGGAACAGATCGACGACGAGCGACGGGATGTCGACGCCCGCGGCGATCGTCAGCGGCAGCGCTCCGGGGAACCTCGGGTTGACCTCGAGCAGCATGGCGCGCCCGTCGCGGCCTCGGCGCAGCTGCACGTTGGCGACGCCGACGAGTCCGATCGCCTTCGCGATGGCCGACGCGGTCTCCTCCAGCTCCGGGTCGTGCACCGTGCGGCCGGCGATCGCGACCCCGGAGTCGACGCGGGCCCTGGTGCGCGGCACCGCGGCCACGACCTGCCCCGCGGCATCCGCGACCACGTCGACGGAGTACTCCTCCCCGGGGAGGAAGTCCTGCACGATGAGCCCCTCGTCGACGGGGAGCGCATCGAGCGCCGCCCGGTCGGGGACGAGCCGGATGCCGCGGCTGCCTGCGCCCTGGCGGGGCTTCGCGAAGACGGGGAACTCCCAATCAACGGCCTGCGCCGCGGGGCCTGCGAGCACGGTCCGGGGAGCGCGCCCCGTGTCTGCGCATCTCTCGGCGAGCAGCAGCTTGTCGAGGGAGACGTCCAGCGTGTCGGCGGACGGCGCCGCCAGGACGGCGGGGGCCAGCTCATCGCGGCGCTCGGAGAGGGCGATGAGCTCGACGTCCACGGTCGACACGACCACGTCGATCGCGTCGTCCTCGACCAGTCGCGCGAGGGTCGGCACGAACTCCTCCGCCCTGCCGGGGGGCACCAGTCGCCGCTGCTCGGCGGGGACGAGGTAGAGCCCTGCGGCCCAGCCGTCCATGTCGGCCGCGAAGACGGTCAGCTCCGGGCGCTTCAGGAGCGAGCGGATCACCACCACTCCCGCCGGCCCTCCGGCTCCCGTCACGAGTACACGGGGCATGTCAGCCTTCCTGTCGCACGAATTCGTGGGCGCCCACGAAGGCCGCGGTCTCCCGGACGATCTCCAGCGGCTCGACCGCCAGTCCGCCGCCGAACCGCGACCAGTACCGCGCCGTCGCGCGGACGAAGTCCGGTGCGAGGTAGTCGCGGTTCGCCGTCTGCGAGTCGAAGCACGCCAGCAGACGCAGCTTCTGCTCCACGTATCCGTCGATGCGGACGAACCGCGTCGGACGGAAGTCGATCGTCGATGAGGGGCTCTGGTAGCAGGCGACGGTCCCCACGGCGCGGGTCGCGACGGCAGTCGCCTCGTTCACCGCGCGGTGGTCCTGGTGCCGATCGTGCGGCGAGTGGGTGTACACGATGGTGGGCTGGATCTCCTGGACCACCTCTTCGATGAGGCGCACCGTCGACCCTCCGCCCGACATCTCGGTGTCGACGAGGTCGTGCAGGAAGAGCCGTGCGCCGAGGATGTCCGCCGATGCCAGCGACTCCCGCTGACGGCTGTCGGCATCCCCTCCCCGTGCTCCGCGCGAGAGCGTGAGGATCGTGATCTCATCTCCGGCCGCGGCGTGCGCGGCGAGGAGTCCTCCGATGCCGATCTCGACGTCGTCGGGGTGCGCGCCGACGGCGAGCACGACCTCCCTGCGCCGCTCGGCCTCACGCCGACGACGGCCTTCGACGGCCAGACGCTGGACCGACTCGACGAGGCGGGCGTTGTCGAGAGGCTTGGTGAGGAACTCGTCGGCCTGCGCGCGGAGCGCCGAGACCGCGTACTCGACGGACACGTGCGCGGTCATCACCAGCACGGGGATCGCGGGAGCGGAGCTGCGCAGTTCCGCGAGGAGCTCCAGTCCGTTGAGTCCGGGCATCTCGATGTCGGTCACGACCACGTCGGGGCGTATCGTCGCGACGCGTTCGACGGCCTCACGGCCATCGGCGGCGAGGTCGACGATGCAGCCGGCTCGTCGTTCGAGCACGGTCTTGACGAGCAGCGCGACGTCGGGGTCGTCATCGACGACGAGGACGCGAGTGGGGGTCTCGGTTGTCATTCAGCTCTCCTTGGGGAGATTCCCTGCCGTGGGGAACGGCGCTGCATCCTGGTGCCTTCATCACCGTGACGCGGGAAAGGGCGAGCGGGGTATGACGATTCTGGCATACAGGCATATGGGAGGGATGCTCGGCGCGCGAGCCGCGCGCACGAACCGGTGGTGGTCCGTTCCGTGCAGTCGCTACGCTCGGGCTGACGGATTTTCCACCCCAGATCAAGGAGCGATCCATGTCGACCCCGGACCCGCAGAACCAGCCGCCCTCCTCCACGCCGCCGCCCGCTCAGGACGGCGGATTCCCCGCGCCTCCCGCACCCGGCCCGGCCGGGTACGCGGCCCCCGCCGCACCGGGGTACGCCACCCCCGGCTACCCCGCCGCACCCCAGGGCTACCCCGCCACGGCGCCGGTCCCCGGCCGCACCCTGTCGATCGTCGGACTCATCCTCGCCTTCATCCTGCCGCTCGTCGGCATGATCCTGAGCCTCGTGGCCCGCTCGAAGCTGAAGAAGGCCGGCGCGCCGACGGGTCTCGCGACCGCGGGGTTCTGGGTCGGACTCATCCTCACCATCGTCGAGATCATCGGCTTCATCGTGATCGTGATGCTGTTCTCGAGCCTGTTCTCGATGTGCTCCGACCTCGGCCCCGGAGTGTGGGACGTCAACGGAGTCACCTACACCTGCGGCTGACGCGTCGCTACGAGAAGCGGGGACGGATGCCATGGCATCCGTCCCCGCTTCTCGTCTGTGCGGAGCCTGGGGCTACCAGCGCTCGGCGCCGCGCGGGAGCACGTCGAGCACGTGCGGCAGCTCGCTCGGGAAGCAGGAGCGGAACAGCTCGGTGATCTGGGGGTCGGATCCGTAGTCGTCGACGATGCGGAGCCCGATCATGGTGCTGATGAGCATGCCCTCGGCGAAGAACGCCCTCGCCTCGTCGGCATCGAGCCCCACCTCGTCGCGGAAGAAGCGCCAGACCTGTGCGAACCCTCGGCGCGCGGCCGGACCGATCACGGGGTGGCTGCCGAGCAGGTACGAGTGCGCGAGGGTCTGGTGGAGTCCGCGCACCTCGATGAGATCGACGTACGCCTCGCCGATGCGCTTGCCCGCGGGGAGGTCGTCGTCTTCGCGGGCGAGGGCGGCGCGGAACGACGTCAGCAGTCGGGCGAGCGCCTCCTCCACCGCGGCGAGGAAGAGGTTCTCCTTCGAGCCGAAGAGGCGGACGACGTAGGGCTGGCTCACGCCGGCCGCCCGAGCGACCTCGTCGGTCTTCGCGCCTTCGTAGCCACGCGCGCCGAACACCGCGAGCGCCGCCTGGACGATCTGCGCGCGCCGCTCCTCCGAGGAGAGTCGCCTGCCCGAGTCGTCGGAGAGGACGTCGGATGCGGCGGCTGAGGTCATGTCGAAAGGCTATCAGCGAATCACTTGACTTTGTAATCATTCGATTACTACATTGCTCCCAGGACAAGTAATCATTCAATTACAACTGGAGCATCATGTCTCAGCCCACCTCCGCGATCAGGCGTCGCCCGGTCGCGCTCGTCATCGCCGCGGCATCCCTCCCGATGTTCATGGCCACGCTCGACAACCTCGTCATGACCAACGCCCTTCCCGTGCTGCACCAGGAGATGGGCGCGAGCGTCGAGGAGCTGCAGTGGTTCGTCAACGCCTACGCCCTCGCGTTCGCCGGCGCGATCCTCATCGCCTCCGCTCTCGGCGACCGGTTCGGCCGCCGCACCGTCTTCGCGATCGGCATCGCCCTCTTCGGCGTCGGCTCCCTGTTCGCCGCCCTCAGCTCCGACCCCGGCCAGCTCATCTCCGCCCGTGCCGTCCAGGGGCTCGGAGCCGCAGCGGTGATGCCCCTCTCGCTCGCGCTCCTCACCGGGGCCGTCCCCGCATCGCGTCGCCCGCTCGCCATCGGGATCTGGGGCGGCGTCTCCGGACTCGGAGTCGCGGTCGGGCCGCTCGTCGGCGGCGCCATCATGGAGGGCTGGAACTGGCAGGCGATCTTCTGGATCAACATCCCCGTCGCGATCGTCGCCATCCCGCTCGCGCTGCTCGTGCTCCGCAACGACTTCGGCGCCCGCTCCCGCATCGACATCCCCGGAGCCGTGCTCGCGGCATCCGGCGTCCTCGCTCTCGTCCACGCGATCGTGCGCGGCAACGACGACGGCTGGGACTCCCTCGGCGTGATCCTCGAGCTGGTGCTCGGCACGGTGCTGCTCGTGGCATTCGTGATCTGGCAGATGCGCGCGACGGCCCCTCTGGTGCCGCTGCGCCTGTTCCGCGACCGCTCCTTCTCGATCACGAACGTGGTCGGCTTCGCCTTCAGCTTCGGCACCTTCGGCTCGGTGTTCATCCTCATCCAGTACCTGCAGGTCGTGCAGGGGTCGACCCCTCTGGAGGCCGCAGTGCAGACCACGCCCTGGACGCTGGCCCCGATGTTCGTCGCCCCACTGGCCGGCATGATCGCCCCGCGCGTCGGCACGCGCGCACTGCTCGTGCCCGGCCTGCTGCTGCAGGGCGTCGCCCTCGCGTGGATCGCGCAGATCACCGCCCCCGACCTGCAGTACCCGAACCTGATCGCCCCGTTCATCCTCGCGGGCATCGGAATGGGACTCGTCTTCGCCCCGTCGGCGACGGCGCTGCTCGCGACCCTCGGACTCGTCGACCACGCCAAGGCATCGGGCGTCAACTCGACCATCCGCGAGCTCGGCGTCGCACTCGGCACCGCGGTGATGACCGCGATCTTCGTCGGAGCGGGCGGCCAGCTCACTCCCGACCTCTACGTGGACGCCGCGAAGCCCGCCGTGTTCACGGGAGCCGCCGTGCTGTTCGCGGCGACGGTGATCGCACTGTGGCTCCCGTCCGGGAAGTCGACGGATGCCGCCGTGTCCGAGGCCGTCGAGACGGAGCCGGCGCTCGCGCACTGAGCCGGGGATGCAAAAGGGGGCGGATGCCGCAGCATCCGCCCCCTTCTCTCGCCTACGCCGGGCTCACTTCTTGTAGTTCGGCGCCTCGACGACGATCTGCACGTCGTGCGGGTGCGACTCCTTGAGGCCGGCCGCGGTGATGCGGACGAAACGGCCACGGGCCTTGAGCTCCTCGATCGTGCGCGCACCGACGTAGAACATCGACTGACGCAGGCCGCCGACCAGCTGGTAGGCGACGGCCGAGAGCGGCCCGCGGTACGGGACCTGACCCTCGATGCCCTCGGGGATGAGCTTGTCGTCGCTGGGCACGTCGGCCTGGAAGTAGCGGTCCTTCGAGTACGAGGTCTGCTTGCCGCGGGTCTGCATCGCTCCGAGCGAGCCCATGCCGCGGTACTGCTTGAACTGCTTGCCCGACTGGAAGACGATCTCGCCCGGCGACTCGTCGGTGCCCGCGAGCAGCGAGCCCAGCATCACGGCGTCCGCACCGGCCACGAGGGCCTTCGCGATGTCGCCCGAGTACTGCAGGCCTCCGTCGGCGATCACCGGGACGCCCGCGGGGCGCGCGGCGAGCGACGCCTCGTACACCGCGGTGACCTGCGGGACGCCGACGCCGGCGACGACGCGCGTGGTGCAGATCGACCCGGGGCCCACGCCGACCTTGACCGCATCCACCCCTGCGTCGACGAGCGCCTGAGCGCCCTCGCGGGTGGCGACGTTGCCGCCGATGACGTCGATGTGCGCGAACGACTCGTCCGCCTTCAGGCGGCGGACCAGGTCGATGACGCCCTGGGACTGGCCGTTGGCGGTGTCGACCACGAGCACGTCGACTCCCGCGTCGCGCAGCGCCTCTGCGCGCTCCCACGCGTCGCCGAAGAATCCGATCGCGGCGCCGACGCGCAGCCGGCCCTGGTCGTCCTTGGTCGCGAGCGGGTACTTTTCGCTCTTGTCGAAGTCCTTGATGGTGATGAGACCGGCGAGCCTTCCGTCCGCGTCGATGAGCGGCAGCTTCTCCACCCGGTGACGGGCGAACAGCGCGATGACCTCGCCCGCCGCGACGCCGACCGGAGCGGTGACGAGGTTCTCGCTGGTCATGACGTCCTTGACGAAGGTCGTCTGACGCTCGAAGCCGGAGACGAACCGCATGTCGCGGTTGGTGATGATGCCGACGAGCTTGCCGTCGGGGTCGACCACGGGGAGGCCCGAGATGCGGTACTTCGCGCACAGCGCGTCGACCTCTTCGACCGTCGCGTCCGGAGTCGTGGTGATCGGGTCGGTGATCATGCCCGATTCGCTGCGCTTGACGCGGTCGACGTGCGCGGCCTGGTCGGCGATCGACAGGTTGCGGTGCAGGATGCCGATGCCTCCCTCGCGCGCCATCGCGATCGCCATGCGCGACTCCGTCACGGTGTCCATCGCGCTGGAGAGCAGCGGGGTCGCGACCGAGATCCGGCGCGTGATGCGCGAGGAGGTGTCGGCCTCGCTCGGGATCACATCGGTGTGCCCCGGGAGGAGCAGCACATCGTCGTAGGTGAGTCCGACGAAACCGAAGGGATCGTGCTGGTCCATGGATTGTCCTCCTGCGGGGCGCGTGGTGGGGCGGCGGCGTGTACCAATTCTAAGCGTGTCGCGGCTGGAGATATTCCCCGCTTCTCCGCAGGAGGACGGGGATTCTGAGGCCGCAGCCGCATCGTCGGACGACACGGGCGGCGCGCCGTGAGCAGATCGTGCCTTGGCTGAAACAGAACCGACACATTACGCTCATACCGTCGTACATCAAGGCTGATGAACAACTCCGTCATCGCCTGCGTACTGGGGCTGGAGGATCTGTGAGTCTGACGATCACGGCGAGACGGAGCGGAACCCGATGGATCGTGGTGGTGCTCGGCGCACTCCTCGCCATCGCGTTCCTCTGGTTGCAGCCTCCGGCCACGGCATCAGCCGACACGACGGACGACGGCCAGGAGATCACAGACTTCTACTTCGCCGGCGTCATCACCTTCGATGACAAGCCCGTACCCGATGTGGTCATGACCATCAAGGGCAAGGGCTTCGACGGAGAGACCAAGACGGATGCCGACGGCAAGTGGCGCCTGTATGTGCCGGAGAAGGCGACGTACACGCTCACCGTCGACGAGGACACGCTGCCGAAAGGTGTGATCGTCGACGCCGCGCAACTCCCCGAGGGCACGCAGCCCATCGCGGGGACGACGGCGTCGTTCGAGGTCGAGTTCGGGTTGACCGGCACGAAGATCATGAACCTCTTCCTCGGCGAGGGAGAGCGGATCACGGTCTCCTTCTGGGATCAGCTCTTCTCCCGTCTCGTCGGCGGGCTCAACTTCGGGCTGCTGCTCGCGCTGGCTTCGATGGGTGCGGCGCTGATCTACGGCACCACGCGCATGTCGAACTTCACGCACGGCGAGATGGTCACCTGGGGCGGACTGCTCGCCATGGTCACGACCACCTTCTGGCACCTCCCCCTGTGGGCGGGGCTCATCGCCGCGGTGGTCGGAGGCGGCCTGTTCGGCTGGGGCATGGATGCCGCGGTCTGGCGCCCGCTCCGCCATCGCGGTCTCGGCACCGTCCAGCTGATGATCGTCAGCATCGGTCTGTCCCTGGCACTGCGGTACGTCTTCCAGTACTTCGTCGGGGGCGGCACCTACCAGCTCCCCGGCGCGAGCCCTACACCGATCCAGCTCGGGCCGATCTCGCTGTCGTACATCGACATGATCGCGATGGGCGTGAGCATCATCGTCATCCTCGCGGTGGCCTACTTCCTCACCCGCACCCGCATCGGCAAGGCGACCAGAGCCATCTCCGACAACCCGCAGCTGGCCGCCGCCTCCGGCATCGACGTCGACCGGGTGGTCCGGATCGTCTGGGTCGTCGCCGGTGTGCTGGCCGCGATCTCCGGCATCCTGTGGGCGTACTTCCGCCCCGGCGTGAAGTGGGACATGGGCACCCAGATGCTGCTGCTCATGTTCGCCGCGATCACGCTCGGCGGACTCGGCACCGCGTTCGGCGCGCTCATCGGCTCGCTGATCGTCGGCATCGCGGTCGAGGTCTCCACCCTGTGGATCCCCTCCGACCTGAAGTACGCGAGCGCCCTCGTCGTGCTGATCGTGATCCTCCTGGTCAGGCCGCAGGGTCTGCTCGGACGCAAGGAAAGGTTGGGCTGATCATGGACTTCGGAAGCATCTTCTCCAACACCGCCGTCTACCTCATCAGCCCGGTCACGATCGCGTACGCCCTGGCGGCGACGGGCCTGGCCGTGCACTTCGGCTACGCGGGCCTGCTGAACTTCGGCATGGCGGCGTTCATGGCGATCGGCGGCTACGGCTACGCCATCTCCGTGCTCTCGTTCGGGCTCCCCTGGTGGCTCGGCATGCTGATCGGCATGGCCGGCGGCGCCCTGTTCGCCGTGCTCCTCGGCATCCCGACCCTGCGGTTGCGCGCCGACTACCTCGCCATCGCGACGATCGCGGCGGGAGAGATCGTGCGACTGCTGTTCACCACTCAGCTGTTCGACGAGTGGACGAACTCCGCAGACGGACTCGCCCAGTACAACGGCGGTTTCCGCGACGCGAACCCCTTCCCCGAGGGCACCTACGGGTTCGGCCCGTGGACGTTCTCGGCCGACGACCTGTGGAACCGAGTGTTCGGCATCCTGCTGCTGGCCGTGTCGATCCTGCTGGTCTGGTCTCTGATGCGCAGCCCCTGGGGTCGCGTGCTCAAGGGCATCCGCGAAGACGAGGACGCGGTGCGCTCGCTCGGCAAGAACGTGTTCGCCTACAAGATGCAGGCGCTCGTCGTAGGCGGGGTGATCGGCGCCGCCGGCGGCATCGTGTTCGTGCTCCCCTCGGCCGTCGTGCCAGGCAACTACACGACCTCGCTCACCTTCTTCCTGTGGACGATCCTGCTGCTCGGCGGCGCCGCCACGGTGTTCGGGCCGACGCTCGGGGCCGTGCTGTTCTGGGTCGTGTTCGCATTCCTCGCGAACCTGCTGCCCGGCATGGCGAAGGCCGGCGTGCTTCCGATGTCCGACAGCCAGGCCTCGACACTCGTGTTCATCTTCGTCGGCGTCGCACTCATGCTGCTCGTGATCTTCCGCCCGCAGGGCATCCTCGGAGACAAGAGGGAGATGACCTTTGTCAAGTGAACTGAACCCCGAGGGCTCCGCGGAGTCCGCCGCCCCCGCGACGGGAAGCATCCGCCGTCCGAAGACGACGGGCCTCGCGAAGGGACCTGCGGCGCCCGGCGTCGCGAAGGTCGATCCGATCCTGGTGGTCGACGCGGTGCAGCGTCGCTTCGGCGGTCTCACCGCGGTCGACGTGGACCACGTGGAGATCCCCCGTGGCGCCATCACGGCCCTGATCGGGCCGAACGGCGCCGGCAAGACGACACTCTTCAATCTGCTGTGCGGGTTCGACCGCCCCAACAGCGGCTCCTGGTCATTCGACGGGAACAACCTCGCGGGAGTGCCCTCGTTCAAGGTCGCGCGGATGGGCCAGGTCCGCACGTTCCAGCTGACGAAATCCCTGTCGCTGCTGACCGTGCTCGAGAACATGAAGCTCGGCGCCCCGCACCAGAAGGGCGAGGGCTTCTGGGCCTCGCTCTTCCCGTTCGTCTGGCGCTCGCAGGACACCGAGATCGAGACGAAGGCGCGCGAGCTGCTCGCGCGCTTCAAGCTCGACGCCAAGGAGAAGGACTTCGCGGCAGCGCTCTCCGGAGGTCAGCGCAAGCTGCTCGAGATGGCTCGGGCGCTGATGAGCGACCCCACGCTGGTGATGCTCGACGAACCGATGGCCGGCGTCAACCCGGCCCTCACCCAGTCTCTGCTCGACCACATCCTCGACCTCAAGGACCAGGGGATGACCGTGCTCTTCGTCGAGCACGACATGCACATGGTCAGGCACATCGCCGACTGGGTCGTCGTCATGGCCGAGGGGCGCGTGGTGGCGGAGGGTCCGCCGGAGGACGTCATGGAGGACCCCGCGGTCGTCGACGCCTACCTCGGCGCGCACCAGGACCTCGACCTCGGAGCCGTCACCGGTCGCATCCCCGTGCTGGAGGACGCCGCGGCCGCACGACTGCGCGAGAAGATCGAGGCCGAAGCCGAGGCGGAGCTCGCCGCGGAAGAGACCGATTCCCCCGAGGAGGGTCGCGCATGAGCGATGAGAAGGTGATCGTCGAGCTGAAGGACGTCCATGCCGGGTACCTGCCGGGCGTGAACATCCTCAACGGGGCGAATCTGGTGGCCAGGCAGGGCGAGTTGATCGGGATCATCGGCCCGAACGGCGCCGGCAAGTCGACCCTGCTGAAGTCGATCTTCGGCATGGTGAACGTGCGCTCCGGCGACATCACCGTGAACGGCGAGAGCATCGTCGGCCTCAAGGCCGACAAGCTCGTCAAGCGCGGAGTGGCGTTCGTCCCGCAGACGAACAACGTCTTCCCCTCGCTGACCATCGAGGAGAACCTGCAGATGGGGCTCTTCCAGAACCCCAAGATCTACGCCGAGCGGCTCGAGTTCGTCAGCGGCATCTTCGCGGAGCTCGGCAAGCGGCTCAAGCAGCGCGCCGGCTCCCTGTCGGGTGGAGAGCGCCAGATGGTCGCGATGTCGCGCGCTCTGATGATGGACCCGTCGGTGCTCCTGCTCGACGAGCCGTCCGCGGGCCTCTCCCCCGTGCGGCAGGATGACGCGTTCATCCGCGTCTCCGACATCAACAAGGCCGGCGTGACCACGATCATGGTCGAGCAGAACGCCCGTCGCTGCCTGCAGATCTGCGACCGCGGGTACGTCCTCGACCAGGGCAAGGACGCGTACGAGGGCACGGGGCGCGACCTGCTGAACGACCCCAAGGTCATCGGGCTCTACCTCGGCACGCTGGGCACCGACGCCGCCTGAGACGCGTTCCGTCTCGTCACTGCGCTCCTCGCTCTACGAGCGAGACGAACGCGCAGGACACGGAGAAGGCCCCGGATGCGAGCATCCGGGGCCTTCTCAGCGATATCAGTTGGTGCGGGTGATGGTGTTGTCCGCGCCGTACTTGTAGATGCCGATCGTGGCGCCCTGCGGGTCGCCGTTCTCGTCGAAGGTGACCTCGCCGGAGTATCCGTCGTAGTCGGCCACCTTGCCGGAGTTGATGATCTTGGCGCAGTCGGCGAAGGTCGTGCACTTCTCGCCGTCGCCGGAGCCGCCCGAGACCTCCTGCATCTTCGCCGCGATGTCGGCGCCCTTGGTGGAGCCGGCAGCGAGCGACGCGAGCGCCACGAGCACGACAGCGTCGTACGCCTCACCCGCGTAGGTGAAGTCCTTCACCTCGGCGTTGCCCTCGCCCGTCCAGAAGGTCTGCAGACGCTTCGTGAAGTCGTCGGCGAGCTTGGGGCCGGCCTTGGTGCCCTGTGCGCCCTCGAGCGAGACGGGGATGTCGGTGCCGTAGTCGGACAGGTTCCCGTCGACCATGTAGAACTTGTCGGCCGTGATGCCGGCGTTCACCAGTAGCGGGGCGATCGTCTTGAACTGGTCGAACGAGACGATGGCGACGGCATCCGGGTTCTGCGCCTTGATGGTCTCGACCTGCGCGTCGAACTGCGCGTCGCCGACGTTGAACGACGCCTCGGCGACGACCTTGCCGCCGGTGCCCTCGAACGTCTTCTTGATGGCGTCGTTGAGGCCGGTGCCGTACGCGTCGTTCTGGTAGATGATGCCGAGGGTCTTGTGACCGTCTTCGGCGATCAGGTTGCCGAGCACCTCGCCCTGCAGCAGGTCGCTGGGGGCGGTGCGGAAGTACAGGCCCTTGTCGTCCCACGTGGTGAAGTCGGGAGACGTGTTCGAGGCCGAGATCTGGAGGATGCCCGCGGCGACGTTGCCGTCGAGGATGAGCTTCGAGACGCCGGACGCCGCGGCGCCGACGATGGCGGACACGCCTGCACCCTGCAGCTTGGTGATCGAGGTCTCATAGGCCTTCGTGTCGGTGTCGCCTTCGTCCTCGGCAGTGAGGTCGATGGTGATTCCGGCCTTGGCGTCGTTGATCTCCTTGACCGCGAGGCCGACGCCCGACTCCATGGGCGGGCCGAGGAAGGCCAGAGCGCCGGTCTGCGGCAGCAGCGACCCGAGCTTGAGAGTGAGGTCGGCGGACGGCTTGCTGCCGCCGTCGCCGGAGTCGGACGGCGTGCTGCTCGCACAGCCCGAGATGACGAGTGCCGACGCGCTGACCAGCGCGACCCCGGCGAGGACCTTCGCTGCGCGCGAGCCCTTCAGTGCGTTCATGTTGCTCCCTTGGATATCTGAGCGTGGAATGCGACCACGATCGGGTGCTCTAACCCTAGAGCGTGGCAGGAGCGCGTAGTGGGTGCTTAGGTTTCGGTGCGTTAACGATCCGGCACCGGGTTCCGCCGTCGATGCACCCGAGGTTCAGACGAGTTCTGCAGGGCCGCTTCCACGGCTCCGCCGCCCCGCGAGGAGAAGGTCGGCCACGAACACGCCGATCGCGATCCAGACGAGGATGAAGCCCGCCCAGCGTGCGGGAGGCATCTCCTCATGCAGGAAGGCGACGCCGATCACGAACTGCATGATCGGGGTGATGAACTGGATCATCCCGATGATGGTGAGGTCGATCCGTCGTGTCCCCGCCGCGAACAGCAGCAGCGGCACCGCCGTCGCGACGCCGGCGAAGCCCAGCAGCAGTGCGTGGGGGACGCCGTTCGCCCCCATGGTGATGCCTGCGGGGGTGAAGGCCACCAGGATGAGCTGCACGATCGCGATGGGGATGAGCCAGAAGGACTCGAGGGTCAGACCGCTCACGGCATCCACCGCCGGTCCGATCTTCTTCTTGATGAGTCCGTAGATGCCGAAGGACGCGGTGAGCGAGAGCGCGATCCAGGGGAACTCCCCGTAGGCGACGACGATCACGATCACCGCGACGGCGGCGATGCCGATGGCCGCCCACTGCATCCGGCGGATCCGCTCGTGCAGCACGAAGACGCCCAGCAGCACCGTGGTGATCGGATTGATGAAGTAGCCGAGGCTCGTCTCCACCACCCGGTCGTTCAGGGTGCCGAGGACGAACACCTGCCAGTTCACGTAGATCAGCAGGCCCGCGAGCGCCGTGAGGCCGAGCAGCTTCGGCTGCCGGATGATGACGCCGAAGGCCTTCCATCCGCGTGTGACGGTGAGCAGGATCAGGCAGAAGACGAAAGACAGCAGCACACGCCAGGCGACGACCTCCCACGCGCCCGTGGGCACCAGCAGCAGGAAGTACAGCGGCAGCACGCCCCAGAGCAGGTAGGCGGCGACGGCGTAGACGGCCCCCGCGGTCTGGCCGGTGCGGGCGGGGGCGTCAGGGGTCACCGCACAACCCTATGCCCGTGGGCGGAGGCTGAGCGCGTGTTCACCCGCCACGACCGCGGTTCGGCAGGAATCGATCGCCGCGTGACTGCTCCGGACATGCAGAAGGGGTTCGGATGCCGAAGCATCCGAACCCCTTCTGCGATGTGCGCTGGATCAGCGGACGACGACCGCGAGGACGTCGCGAGCCGACAGGACGAGGAACTCGTCTGCGCCGAACTTCACCTCGGTGCCGCCGTACTTGCTGTAGAGCACGCGGTCGCCCACGGCGACGTCGAGCGGGACGCGGTTGCCGTTGTCATCGATGCGGCCGGGGCCCACGGCCACGACCTCGCCCTCCTGGGGCTTCTCCTTGGCGGTGTCGGGGATGACCAGGCCACTCGCGGTGGTCTGCTCGGCCTCGACCTGCTTGATGACGATGCGGTCCTCGAGCGGCTTGATGGAAACCGACACGGTCTACCTCTTCTTTCTTGACGCTGACACGAAAGACTTGTTCGCACTCTCAACCCGAGAGTGCTAATCCAGTCTAAGCGCTCAGCTGGCACTCATGCAATGCGAGTGCCAGCCGGGCACGACCTAAGCTGAACGGGTGGAGATGTCCGAGCTGCGCGCCCTGCTCACCCCCGACGGACTCGAGCTCCTCGACGCCCTCGGGCCGATCGAGTCGACGGGCGAGGCCGCCAGGGCCGTGTCGCGACTGCGCGCTGCGGGCCACTCCCCCGAACTCGTCTCGGCGGTCGTGGGTCAGGCCCACCTGCGCGCCAGGGCACGGGCGAAGTTCGGCGACTTCGCCGAGCGGATGCTGTTCACCCGCGCCGGCCTCGAGCAGGCGACGAGGCTGGGGGTCGCCGCACGGCACGCCCAGCGCATCCGCAGCGCCGGTCTGACGAGCGTCGCTGATCTCGGCTGCGGAATCGGCGGCGACGCCCTCGCCTTCGCCGGGGCAGGACTCGAGGTGACGGCCGTCGACGCCGACGAGGTCACAGCCGCGATCGCCGCGTACAACCTCGCGCCGTTCGGATCGGACGTGCGCCACAGCACGGCGGAGGATGCGTACCGGGAGCTGAGCACGGCGACCGCGCCCGCCGCTCGCGCGATCTGGATGGACCCCGCGCGACGCACCTCCGGGCACAGCGAGACCCGCCGCGTCTCGGCCGACGACTACTCACCGTCGCTGGACTGGGCCTTCGACGTGGCATCGCGCACGCCGACCGGCATCAAGCTCGGACCCGCGCACGATCGCGACAGCCTCCCCGCCGACGCAGAGGCACAGTGGGTGAGCGCGGACGGCAGTGTCGTGGAGCTCGTGGTCTGGACCGGTGTCCTCGCCAGAGAGGGCGTTCGCAGAGCGGCGCTCCTCATCCGCGGCGAGCGCTCCTACGAGCTCACCGCGGGCGCCGACGCCGAGGACGCGCCGGTGCGCCCGCTCGGCGCCTTCCTGCACGAACCGGACGGAGCCGTCATCCGCGCGCGGCTCATCGGCGACGTCGCCCGCAGCCTGGAGGCGGGCATGCTCGACGAGCGCATCGCATACCTCACCTCGGATGCGGCGCTCACGAGTCCGTTCGTGCAGTCGTTCCGCGTGCGCGAGACGATGCCCGCCAATCCCAAGGCGATCAGCGCGGTGCTCAAGAGGAACGGCATCGGCACCCTGGAGATCAAGAAGCGCGGCATGGACGTCGACCCTGCGGCCTTCCGCAGGAAGCTCGTGCTGAAGGGCGCGGAGTCGGCGACGCTGATCCTCACCCGCATCGGCGACGAGCGTCTGGCGATCCTCGCCGACCGGGTGTCTGCGGCCTAGTCAGCCGGCAGGGTCCACGGGGACCTGGACCTCGATCGGATCCCCCGACTCGGTGTCGATCACCACGAGCGATCCGCCGGTCGGACCCTCGGTGATCGTCAGGTAGGGCATGCCCCAGCCGGTGAACTCCACGGTCAGGGACCACGGCGAGTCATCCGCGTCTCCGGAGCTCAGCCGGATCGGCGCCTGCTTCCCGCTGTTGTCCGGCGCGGCGCATTTCGATGCAACCACGACATCGACGATCAGGCATCTCTCCATCGAGCCCGTGTCGGTGAAGCGGTCGGCGACCCACACGGGCTCTCCGCGGAAGTGTCCGATCAGGGACATCCCCGGCTGGTACCCCTCGTCGATGAGCGCCTGGGCACGCACCTTCTCCTCGCCCTCGAACTGATCGAGCATGGAATCGTCGTAGTTCCAGCGGTTGATCGCGACCATCACCTCGCCGGCGGTGGTCAGCATGCCCGTGGCGTTCACACTGCTCCCACCCATCGAACCGCCCTCGTCAGAAGGCACCGAGATCGACGCGTTCAACGGGAACGTGGCGAACTCGTCATCGGTGACGCAGTTGATGGAGGACTGCTCCCCCACATCGAGCGTCAGGCACGACTGCGGCTCCGGCGCGCTCTTGGTGGCGAACCAGACGAGGGCGTCTCCATCGCGCGCGACGGCGCGCAGCGAGCCGTCGTCGAACTTCTGCGCCGTGTAGAGCTCCAGCTTGCGCTCCACCTCCTCCGCGCTGAGCGGGATGTCGCTCGCACGCGGAGAGAACAGCGCCCAACCCGCGCCGAGTCCGATCGCCAGCAGGACGGCGGACGCAACGGCCACGGGCTTCCCGTGCGACCGCAGAGTCCTCCAGATGCCCGGCGCCGCCTCGTCTGCCGCGCTCTCGGTCATGGGCTCTTCGGCCACGGACGCCGCTGCGGTGCTCTCCTCGTCGAGGACTCCCCGCGTGACGGGAGGCTGCACCTCGCCCGCCCGCATGCCGTCCAGGCGGGCTCCGTCCACCGGCGCCGTGTCGCGGACCGCCGTCCGCGCGGAACGCTCCGCCGTGGCCTCGGGGCGGGCGCTCTCGCGGAGGGCGTGCTCGAGCTCGTGCAGACGCCGAGCCTCGGCATCCGTGAGCGACGCCTCGCGGCCATACGCCTTGCGCTGGAGCGCACGACGCTCCTCGCCGTCATGATCGTGCGGCATCGGCCCCCCTGATGACATCGATGTCCGGTCGGCGTCGAGCATCCGCTACCCGAACCTCTCGAACTGCAGACCGGCCCACACCAGCCAGCCCAGACTGTACGTCGTCGCCGCGAGGCCGAGCACGAGAGCCCACGTCGCGACGGCTCTGCTCTCGGCCGGACGCCGCAGCGACATGATCGCCGCGATCACGGCCACCACCGCGACCGGGATCACCCAGCCGACGAAGAACGAGGCGCACAGCGAGACGATCGCGGCGAGCAGCGCCCAGGGCGCGAGCCGCGTCTCGTCGACGGATGCGGGCGCTGCCGAGGGCTCCCACCCGTTGTATTCGTCGTCGTCTTCGAGGTGCGGCCCGCTGGCGACGACCGGCTCCACGGTCACCGGCCCGGTGGGCAGCTTCGTGTACGCGTCGCGTCTGGCGCCGGGGAGACGAGCAGACCCCGCCGGGCGCTCGACCTCGCCGCTGGGTCCTTCGATGCGGGCGCGCAGCCCGTCGTCCGGTGTGGTCATGAGCGCTCGGCCACCTGGATCTCCGTGACGGGGAGGGTCGAGTCGGCGCCGAAGGCGAGGGTCGACGGCCGCCGACCAGAGGAGATCAGCTCTGCGGCGAGCGCCGCGATCATGGCGCCGTTGTCGGTGCACAGCGACAGCGGCGGGATGCGCACCGTCACCCCCGCCTTCTCGGCACGGGCGAGCGCGACCTCGCGCAGCCTGCGGTTCGCGATGACGCCTCCGCCGAGCAGCAGTCGCGGGACTCCGAGATCCTCGCACGCCGCCAGCGCCTTCGTCACGAGCACGTCGACGACGGCCTCGCGGAAGCTCGCCGCCACATCGGCCACCGGCACCTCGACGCCATCGGCCTCGCAGCGCTCGACCCAGCGGGCGACGGCGGTCTTGAGTCCGGAGAAGGAGAAGTCGTAGCGGTGCTTCGCCAGATCGGACGCCTTGGACAGGCCACGGGGGAAGCGGATCGCGTTCGGGTCGCCGTCGGCCGCAGCCCTGTCGATCTCGGGCCCGCCGGGGTAGGGCAGAGAGAGGAGCCTTGCGACCTTGTCGAAGGCCTCGCCCGCGGCATCGTCCATGGTCTCGCCGAGCAGCTCGACGTCGGTCGTGAGGTCGCGGACGTGCAGGAGCGAGGTGTGCCCACCCGAGACGAGGAGCGCGATGGTCGGGTACTCCAGCGGCGCGGAGTCCGCCGTGAGGATGTCGGCCGCGATGTGCCCCACCAGGTGGTTGACCGCGTACAGGGGCTTGTCGATCGACACCGCGAGGCCCTTGGCCGCACCGACGCCGACCATGAGCGCCCCCGCGAGTCCCGGGCCGCTGGTGACCGCCACCGCGTCGAGATCCTGCAGACGGATGCCGGCCTCGTCGAGAGCCGCGTCGATCGACGGCTGCAGCGCCTCCAGATGAGCGCGCGCGGCCACCTCCGGAACGACGCCGCCATAGCGGGCGTGCTCGTCCATGCTCGAAGCGATCGTGTTCGAGAGCAGGGTGCGTCCGCGGACGATGCCGATACCGGTCTCGTCGCAGCTCGTCTCGATGCCGAGCACAAGGGGGGCGGCGGTCATGCGGTCTGCTCCTTCGGCGTCGCGGTGCGCCGCGCATCCCACGCGCGCAGGTCGAGGCGCATCACGATCGCATCCACATCGTCCGGCTGATAGTAGCGGGGGCGGCGGCCGATCTCCTCGAAACCCTCCGAGACGTACAGCCCCGCCGCGGCGGGGTTGTCGTCGCGCACCTCGAGGAACACCTCTCGTGCGCCCCGCCCCACTGCCGCCTCGAGCAGCGCGCGCAGCAGGGCCCGTCCTCGGCCCTCACCGCGACGATCGGCGTCGAACGCGATGGTCTGGATGTCGGCATCCGACCCGCCCTGCAGCGCCCGCACACCGCCGTAGCCGATCATCACGCCGTCGACCTCGTCGACGAGGTAGCGGGCGTGCGGGCTGGCGAGCTCGGACGCCATCGACTCGGCGCTCCACGCGTCGGTCGGGAACGCGCGGTTCTCGATCGCCATGATCCCGTCGAGATCGGCCGGAGTCGCGGGACGCAGCGTCATGATCCCACCCGCTTCGGCGCTCCGGGGAGCACGACGTCGGGGTGCCGCAGGTACAGCGGCTCGTCGTCGGCCAGGACGCGTCCTGCCGCGAGTGCACGCGCCGCGACCCGCGCCAGGTCGGCGCCGGACAGTTCAGACACGTCGATCCGCCGGATGCCGCCCAGGTGCGCATCGGCCTCGACCGCGGGCACGAGAACAGTGTCGGCGACGACGGTGGGGATGCCGGCAGCATCCGTCCCGTCGAACACCGTGACCGCGACCTCTCGACGACGCGCGTCGGTGACGATGGCGAACGGACCGTCGGCGGACACCGAGAGCGCCGCCGCGAGATGGCTCGGCACCGGGACCACGGGGATGCCACGCCCGAGGGCGAAGGCTCGAGCCGCCGCGATGCCGATGCGCAGGCCGGTGAAGGGCCCGGGGCCCATGCCGGACACGACGTGGGTGATCTCCCCCGCCCCCGCGCCCTTCAGGACATCGGCGAGCAGATCGCCGATCACCTCGGCGTGCCCGAGCGGGTCGGCGGTCGCCGCCTCGGCGCGGAGGGCGCCGTCGGCGTCGATGAGGGCCACGGCGGTACCGAGGGAGGTGTCGACGGCGAGGATCACGCTTCCAGGGTAGCCGGGGATGCTGAGCCGTTCTCCTCCGCGCGCTTCCAGCGGTCGCCGCCATCGGCGCGGGCGGACGCCGATGCCGTGCCGGCCGCTGCCGCCAGCGCGTCGTAGTCGTGCCCCCAGGCCGATGCGCTCGCCCAGCCGATGCTCGCCGACACCCGGATCCCGGATGCGCCCGCATCGTGCTCGATCGCCGAGATCCGCTGCAGCAGAGCGCGGATGTGGTGCCGGATCTCCTCTTCGCTCCCGCGGATGACGATGATCGAGTGGGAGTCGTCGACGCGATCGGCGTCGGCACTCGCGGGGAGCACCTCCTCGATGTCGGAGTGGAAGCGCTCGACGATCGCCGCATATCCGGTGCTCGTCGACGCCTCCCTGAGGTCCAGCGGATCGTCCAGCCGCACGTCGAGGACGGACCAGGAGTGGTCGTTCTGGGCCTCCGCCTTGCGAAGCCTGCGCGCCGCACGCGCGGCCGCATCGCCCGTGGCCGGAGCGACCCGATCGGACCGCACGAGGAGCACGAGGGTGAACGCCGCGCAGATGCTGGTCACCACGGTGCCCACGCTGTTGACGCCGCGGAGCACGCTCAGCTGCTCGCCCGAGCTCACGCCGTTGTCCAGCAGCACGGAGACGGCGCCGGCGATCGCGACGACGACGAACGAGCACGCGGCCAGGAGAAGCGGCATCGTGATGTCGCGCGACACCGTCTTCAGTCGGATCAGCTCCCACGCGACGAGCCCGGCGAAGACGCTCGCACTGAGGAACGAGAGGCGGAACGTCACCTGGAACGCCGGTGTCCCCGCCGCGAGCACGAGCACGGTCGGGATGAGCACCATGAAGCCGAGAGACGGCCACCAGAGCGGGCGCGCGCCCCTGTGCATCCGCAGTCCCAGCCAGAGGAGCGGCTCGAAGCAGAGCAGCAGACCGGAGGCTCCGGCCGTCAGACGCGGCTCATGCAGCTGGAGACCGCCGACCCACAGGTAGGTGCCGAGCATCCCCAGTGCGAACGCCGCCCCCCAGGTGATCGTCGCCCTGCTCGGCCGCGCGAGCGTCGCGAGCCCGATCACGACCACCGTCACAACCGTCACCACCGCGACCATGCTGGTCATGACGTCGACGCTGATCGCGGTGTGCGTCAGCTCCCTCATGATCCGTCCTCCTCGGTCAGCGGGAACCGCACCGTGACACGGGTTCCCGCGCCGGGAGCGCTGCCCACCTCGATGCTCCCGTCGTGGTCGGACACGATGTCGCGGGCGATGCCCATGCCCAGCCCGGTGCCGGGGGCGCCCCCGACCACGGCCCGCGCGGTGCGGAAGTAGGGGTCGAAGACCCGCGCGACCTCGTCGGCCGTCATCCCGTCGCCCGTGTCGGCGATCGTGAGCACCGCCCCGCCGTCGTCCGCACCGAGACTCACCCGGATGCCGCCACCGCCCGGGGTGTACTTGACCGCGTTGCTCAGCAGATTGTCGAGCACCTGGCGCAGACGGAAGGCGTCTCCGCGCACCACGAGCCTGTCGAGTCCCTCCACGACGAGCTCCTGCCGGTTGCTCCTCGCGATCGCCGAGTACGACGCCGCCGACGCATCGACGACCTGGCGGAGATCGACCGGTTCCGGCAGCGACTCCGACGCGCGCCTCGCTTCGTCCTGCGTGCTCTCCACCAGCCGCTGCATCCGTTCGCTGGCGTTGGAGATGACCTCCAGCTGCGCGACGACGGAGCCGGGCAGGTCGTCCCGCTCCCGCAGGAGGTCGACGTGGCCGAGGATCGCCATCAACGGGTTGCGCAGCTCGTGCGACACGATCGCGGTGAGGGTGCGCCGCTCCTCGGCGGCCTCGATCAGCGCGGTGACGTCGTCGATGATGAGCAGGGTGCTGCGGTCGCGAGCCGTCGCGTCGGCGAGGCGCTGCGTGCTCGCCTGCAGTGCGCGCCACCGCCCCTCCTGATCGAAGAGCCAGATCCGCTCGCTCCTGAGCTCCTCGCCACGTGCCGCGAGCGACAGTGTCGTCCGCTCTGGTGACAGCGGTGCACCCCTGCGCTCGTCGTACTCCACGGCCGTCGACGGCAGAGCGGCCCCGAATCGATCACGCCCGTACAGCGTGCGATAGGCGTCGTTCATCTTCAGGATCCGACCGTCCGCGTTGACCACGACGAGCGCCACGTCCAGGGCGTCGATCACCTGCGTGACCCGCTGCTCCTGGGTCTGCGCACGATCGGCGGCCCTCTCCGCCTGCTCGGACTGCCGCTGCAGGAGCCGTCTCGCGGCCCGCGAGCGCTGTGCGCCGATGCGGATCGTCGTGCCGAGGAAGCTCAGCGTCAGCACGACGATGAGCACGCGCACGAGCACGTCGGCGGGTTCTCCGCTGCGGCTCGTGAAGAGGAGAAGACACGCGCTGATGAAGCCGATGCCCGCGAACACCCACGGCAGCGCGAAGTACGACGCGAGCCAGGCGACCGGGAACACCCAGAGGAGCTCGATGCGCATGCCGGGAGCGCTCGTCGCCAGACCAACGGCGAGCGCGTCGAGAAGCGGCACCGCGACGACGATCGACTGCGGGATGCGTGGCCACGGAACCATGAGCGTCGCCAGGGTGGTCACGACGAGAACGATGAGCGCCACCGCCACCAGCGGGTTCCCGAGGGTGTGCGGCGCGAAGGCGGCGATCACCACGACGACCGCGAGCATGCTGCCCGTGAAGATCAGCTGCCATCGCCAGATCGACAGCGTGCGGGACATCGTCGACCGCCTCTCCCTCGATCCTCAACGTTCTCGCAAGATTACTCAAAGAAGGCGGATGCTGCGTCCGCCGGGGGCGGCGCGGGCAATACGATCCTGATGGGGACGGAAACCGCGGCTGGGGAGCGCGGCTGGGGGCCGCGGTTGGGGAACCGCGGCCTCGACCGCCCGAGGCCTCCGGGACTCAGCCGGTCGGGAGATCAGCGGAGGTGAGGCGATAGCCCACACCGCGAACCGTCTCGATGAAGCGAGGGTCGGCGGGGGTGTCGCCGAGCTTGCGACGCAGATTCGTCATGTGCGCTTCGACGGTGCGCTTGTCGGGCTCGCCGACGTAGTCGGACACCCCTCCCACGGTGTCGCCGCGGAGGACGAGGGCCAGTTCGGCCTTGCTGCGCACACGGCGTCCCGAATCGAGCAGGGTCGCCAGGAGATCGAACTCGGTCGGGGTGAGCTCGACCTCTCCGCCCCCGACGAGCACCGTGTGCGTATCGGGATCGAGGGAGAGATCGCGATGCGTCTGCAGGCCGGCCGCAGGCGACGGCATCGTCGCTCCGCCGGAGGGGGACCCGGGCACGGGCGGCGCCTCGAAGCGCGGACGACGCATCACGGCCTCGATCCGGGCGCGCAGCTCGCGCGGGCGGACGGGCTTCACGAGGTAGTCGTCGGCCCCCGCAGAGAGGCCGAGGACGACGTCCGGCTCCTCCGACAGCGCGGAGAGCATGATGATGAACGTCGTACTGACCTCGCGGATCCGTCGCGCGGCCTCGAAGCCGTCCATCCCCGGCAGGTTCACGTCGAGCGTCGTGATCACGGGGCGATGCGCGACGACGGCGGCGATGCCCTCGGGCGCAGAACCCGCCAGCACGGTCTCGAACCCTGCGGCGCGGAAGACCTCGTCCAGCAGCGTCTGCACGTCGACGTCGTCCTCGATGATGACGGCGACGCGCGCGGACTCCGAGACGGTGCTCATCGACGCTCCTCTCGAGCGATCGTCACGATCCTGGGAGCGTCGGCGTCCAGCTCGGACGCGTCGAGGCCGTCCGCACGCCCGACTGGTCGCTCCAGCTCGACGTCCCACCACGCGTCGGCGAGATCCTCGGCCATGCCCCGGCCCCACTCGACGACCACGACGGACCGTGCGAGATCGAGATCGAGGTCTTCCAGCTCCGCACCGGAGCCGAGCCGGTAGGCATCGACGTGCACGAGCGGTGCGCGACCGACGAGCGACGGATGCGTGCGCGCTATGACGAACGTCGGGCTCTGCACGGGTCCGCGCACCCCGAGTCCCTCGGCCAGCCCCCTGGTGAAGGTGGTCTTTCCCGCACCGAGCGGACCGGTGAGGATCAGCAGGTCCCCGGCCTCCAGAGTCGCCCCGAGCGTCCGCCCGAGCTCCTCCATGTCGTCTGCGGTCTCGATCTCCCGACGTCCGAGGAGGGAAGGGTCGACGCTCACGTGGTCCTCCGCGGAACCCTGGCGCCGATGCGCGTGACGATCTCGTAGCCGATCGTATCCGCGGCATCCCCCCACTCCGCCGCCGACGGGACGCCGAGCGTGGGGTCGCCGAACAGCACGACCTCGTCGCCGATCGAGACGGGGGTGTCGCCGACGTCGACGACGAACTGGTCCATCGCGATGCGTCCCGCGTTCAGGAAACGGCGCCCCCCGATCGACACCGGAAGCCGGCCGGACGCGTTCCGCGGAACCCCGTCCGCGTACCCGAGCGGCACCAGCACCAGGGTCGTGTCCCGATCGGTGCGGTGGGCGTAGCCGTATGAGACGCCCGTGCCGGCCGGCACCCTGCGCACAGCCGCGATGGAACCGCGCAGGGTCATGGCCGGACGCAGGCCGAGCGACGCCGACGTGCGCTCCTCGAAGGGCGATACGCCGTAGATGCCGATGCCGATGCGCACCGCATCGAGGCGCGTCTCCGGCAGGTCGATGGCGGCGGCGGTGGCCGCGATGTGCCGGATCTCTGGGCGGATGCCGAAGGAGGCCGCCGTCGCGACGCCCTCCTCGAACCGCGCGAGAGCCGCCCTGTCGTCCTCGGGAGAGGTGTTGGAGAGATGGCTGAAGAGCCCCACGATTCGCAGACGTCCGATGCGCTCCAGCCGAGCGGCCTCCGCGAGCACACGGCCCCAGTCGGCGGGGGCGATGCCGTTGCGCGACAGCCCGGTCTCGAACTTCAGATGCACGCCGACGGGATGGTCGACGTCGGCCGCCCTGGCAGCGGCCTCGAGCTGGTCGAACGACGAGATCCCGAGCTCGATGCCCTGCGCGGCCGCCTGCTCGAACCGCTCCCCCGGAGCGTGCAGCCACGCCACGATCGGGGCCGTGATGCCCTGTCGTCGCAGATCGAGCGCCTCGGGGATCTCCGCGACCCCCAGTCGGGTCGCGCCCCCGGCCAGAGCGGCGACGGCCGCGGCCGCGGCGCCATGTCCGTAGGCGTTGGCCTTGACGACGGCGATGACCTGCACGCCGGTGAGCCTCGTGAAGTGGCGCACGTTGTCGCTGATGGCGCCGAGGTCGATGCTCGCCTCGCGGAACGGAACGGTCACAGCGGCTCTCCTTCGGCGACGACGAACGCGGCGGCGAGGCCTGCGTCGTGGGTGAGGGTCAGGTGCAGCGTGGTGATGCCGCGCTCGTCGACGACGGCGGCGGTCGTGCCGCTGAGCACGAACCGGGGTCGACCTGAGGCCTCGGATGCGATCTCGATCTCGGTCCAGTGCACGCCGTCCGAGCCGCCGAGCGCCTTGATGAGCGCCTCCTTGGCGGCGTAGCGCGCGGCCAGCGACGGCAGCCGCAGGGTCTGCTCGCTCGGCGTGAAGAGGCGCTGCAGCAGTCTGGGCGTGCGCTCGATGGTCCGCTCGAATCGCGGGATGTCCACGAGGTCGATGCCGGTCCCGATGATCACCCGTTCAGCCTAGTAGGCGCCGGTTCCGGCATCCCCTCCGTGTTCTTCGCGCCCTCCGTTCGTCGGCGCGAAGGCCTTGCTGTCGGCTGAGAGGCCCGGGTTCCGCAGACACTCCGTGATCTGAGCCGCCAGAGCGTCGCTCGACTCACCTTCCCCACGTCGCACGACTCGTCGTCCACAATCGCGAAGATCCCGGAATCCGTCCACAACGCCGCTCCGAGCCGCCACGGACACGGAAACGGACGGATGCTCGGAGGATGTTCGATCCTGCATACCTGCTTGAGCGCTTCGGCGGCATCAGCCACGGTTCCCGCATCCAGCAGTACGGATGCTCCAGAAGCGAGGTCAGAAGAGCAGCCGATGCCGGCCGCATCAATCGGGTCCGTCAGGGGGTGTACGCGCTCCCGGACCTCGACCCCGACATCGTCACTGCGGCGGCGCATGGAGGGGCGCTCACCTGCGCTTCCGCCCTGCGCGCGTGGGGAGTCTGGGTGCTGCCTGAGTCGGACCGATCGATCCACGTCTGGCTCGGCAAGGCCGGACGCGCGCATGCGCACCCCGACTGCGCCTGCAGCGTGCACTTCTCCGTCGGGAGATCGGCCCTCGGACTCGCGCCGGTCGCCGACTGCCTCATCCACGCCTATCGCTGCATCGACGGGGAGGCGTTCTTCGCCGCTTACGAATCGGCGTGGAACAAACGGCTGATCGACGCCCACGACCGCGCACGGATCCGCACCGCCCTGCCCCGCTCCGCCGAATGGATGCTCGATCTCGCACGCCCCGATGCGGAGAGCGGGCTCGAGTCGCTCCTACGGCTCCGACTGCACCTGCTCGGCATCCGACTCGACTGCCAAGTCGACATCGCCGGCGTCGGCCGGGTCGACTTCGTCGTCGGACGCCGGCTGATCCTCGAGGTCGACGGCAGAGAGAATCACGCCGGCGTCGACCGGAGGCACCGTGATCTGGTGAGGGATGCCGCAGCATCCGCCCTGGGATTCGAAACCCTGCGATTCGACTACGCGATGGTCGTGCACGAGTGGCCGAGCGTGGTCGCCGCCATCGAGCAGGCCCTCCTCCGCGCCGCGCGCTGATTCCGCGCCGCGCACGGTCCGCCCTGCGCGCCGTTCATACGCCTCTGTCGCGTCGTTCTGTCGGCGCTGAGGCCACTCTGTCGGCGCGGTGGGCCCGGTCAGGCCGACAGTCGGGGCTCCGAGCCGACAAAGCAGCACGGGCCCGCGGCACGAAGCGACGCGGACCCGGCCTCAGCATCGGACGAATCCCGCAGGAGGTCTACTCGACCGTGACCGACTTCGCGAGGTTGCGCGGCTGGTCGACGTCGAGGCCCTTCGCGGTGGCGAGAGCCATGGCGAAGATCTGCAGCGGGACGACCGACAGCAGCGGCTCGAACATCGCCCCGGCCAGCGGGATGCGGATGACCTCGTCGGCGAACGGGAGCACGGCGGCATCCCCCTCTTCGGCGACCACGATCACCCGGGCGCCGCGAGCGCGGATCTCCTGGATGTTCGAGACGACCTTCGAGTGGATGAGCGCCGAGTGACGGGGCGAGGGCAGGAGCACGAACACGGGCTGCCCCGGTTCGATCAGTGCGATCGGGCCGTGCTTGAGCTCGCCGGCAGCGAAGCCCTCGGCGTGGATGTAGGAGATCTCCTTGAGCTTGAGCGCGCCCTCGAGCGCGATCGGGAAGCCCACGTGGCGGCCGAGGAAGAGCACCGAGCGGGTGTCGGCCATCCAGCCGGCGAGCTGCTGCACGTGGTCCTGCTCCTCCGCGAGGACGCGGGCGATCTTCTCCGGGAGCGCCTGCAGCTCGGCGACGTCGACGGAGGCGTCGGCGACCGTTCCGCGGACGCGGCCCATGTGGAGGCCGAGCAGCAGCAGGGCGGTGATCTGCGCGGAGAACGCCTTGGTGGACGCGACCGCGACCTCCGGTCCGGCGTGCGTGTAGACGACGGCATCCGACTCGCGGGGAATCGTCGCACCCTGCGTGTTGCAGATCGAGAGCGTGCGCGCGCCGCGTTCGTTCGCGTACTTGACGGCCATGAGCGTGTCCATGGTCTCGCCGGACTGGCTGATCGAGACGACGAGCGTGTCGGCGCCGATCACCGGGTCGCGGTAGCGGAACTCGTGGGCGAGCTCGACGTCGACGGGGATCCGCGCCCACTGCTCGATCGCGTACTTGCCGACGAGAGCCGAGTAGGCGGCGGTGCCGCACGCCGTGATGATGATGCGGTTGATCCCCGCGAAGAGCTCATCGAGACCGTCGAGCTCGGGGATGACGACCTGGCCGTCGTGGATGCGACCGCGGATCGTGTTCGCGACGGCCTCCGGCTGCTCCGCGACCTCCTTGGCCATGAACGACGACCATCCGCCCTTCTCGGCGGCGGCGGCATCCCACGACACGTCGAAGGGCTCGGCCTCGACCGGGGTCCCGGCGAAGTCGGTAACGGTGACGGCATCCGGCGTGATCGACACGATCTGGTCCTGACCGATCGCGAGGGCCTTGCGCGTGTGCTCGACGAATGCGGCGACGTCGGAGCCGAGGAAGTTCTCTCCCTCGCCGAGGCCGATCACGAGGGGGGAGTTGCGGCGAGCGCCGACGACGAGTCCCGGGTGGTCCTGGTGCATCGCGAGGAGGGTGAACGCGCCCTCGAGGCGGTTCACGATGCTGCGGAAGGCGAGCTGCAGGTCTCCCCCGTTGCCCGCGTACTCGCGGCCGAGGAGCGCGGCGGCGACCTCGGTGTCGGTCTCGCTGCGGAAGACGACGCCGTCAGCCAGGAGCTCGTCACGGAGCGTGGCGAAGTTCTCGATGATGCCGTTGTGGATCAGGGCGAGCTTGTCGCCGTCCGCGAGGTGCGGGTGGGCGTTGACGTCGGTCGGTCCACCGTGCGTCGCCCAGCGGGTGTGCCCGATCCCGGTGCTGCCGTCGGGCAGGGCCGATTCGGCGAGCGAGTCGCGCAGGGCGCTGAGCTTGCCGGCCTTCTTGCGCATCCCGAGCGTCCCGGCGTCGTCGATGACGGCGACGCCCGCGGAGTCATAGCCGCGGTACTCGAGGCGAGCGAGTCCTGCGAGCAGGATGTCCTGGCTGGGGCGCGGGCCCACGTATCCGACGATTCCACACATACCCTCAAGGGTAAGCGCACACTTTTGGCAGGATTCCGAACGAATAGCGGATGTCGCGTGAGGCCGCGCTTCGACTCGCTGTGCTCGCTCAACGACCGGGAGGCGGATGCTCGACGACCGGAAAGGCGGAGGAAGAGTCGGTCAGAGCTTGCGCAGCAGCACGCTCTCGACGGAGTGGTCGACGCCCTTGTTCAGGACGAGCCGCGCTCGATGCTTCGTCGGCATCACGTTCTCGACGAGGTTCGGCATGTTGATCTCGTTCCAGTACCCGAGCGCCGTGGTGATCGCCTCGGTGTCGGTGAGGTGCGCGAACACGTTGAAGTACGAGGACGGATTCGAGAACGCCCCCTGGCGCAGCGCGAGGAAGCGGTCGACGTACCACTTCTCGATGTGCGCGGTGTCGGCGTCGACGAAGATCGAGAAGTCGAACAGGTCGCTCACGGCGACGTCGTTCGGCGCGGGCGGCGGCTGCAGGACGTTGAGGCCCTCGACGATCACCACGTCGGGGCGGCGCACCACGACGTGGGCGTCGGGGACGATGTCGTAGCGCATGTGCGAGTAGAAGGGCGCACGGACCTCCGGCGCACCGCTCTTCACCTCGGTGAGGAACTGGAGCAGCGATCTGCGGTCGTACGACTCGGGGAACCCCTTGCGGTCCATGAGGCCGCGGCGCTCGAGCTCGGCGTTCGGGTAGAGGAAGCCGTCGGTCGTGACGAGCTCGACGCGGGGCGTGCCCGGCCAGCGGCTCATCAGCTCGCGCAGCAGTCGGGCGATGGTCGACTTGCCCACGGCGACGGAGCCGGCGACGCCGACGACGAACGGCGTGGTGGAGTCGTCCTCCTGCAGGAAGGACGACGTCGCCGCGCCGAGCTTCTTGGTCGACGTCGCGTACAGGCTGAGCAGCCTGCTCAACGGGAGGTACACCTCGCGGACCTCGGTGAGGTCGAGCCGGTCGCCGATGCCGCGCAGCTCGACGACCTCGGTCTCGGTGAGCGGCTGATCGAGACCTGCCGCGAGCCGCGCCCACTCGGCGCGATCGATCTCCCGGTACGGAGACAGTGGCAGCGTGGGGTCGACGGTGGTCACGCATACATCGTAACGGGGCACCGGTAGTCTCTTCCCGTGCGCTTGGGAGTCCTCGATATCGGATCGAACACCGTCCATATGCTCGCGGCGGACGTCCGCCCCGGCGGGAGGCCTCTCGCGACGACGAGCGACCGCACCGTGCTGCGGCTCATGCGCTATCTCACCCCGGACGGCGCGATCTCCGAAGAGGGCGTCCTGGCACTCGAGGCCGCGGTCACGCAGGCGCGCAGGGTCGCCGCGGAGGAGCGGGTGGACGAGCTGCTCGCGACGGCCACCAGCGCGGTGCGCGACGCCCACAACGGCGCCGACGTGATCGCGCGCATCGAGAAGGCTCTCGGCCAGCCGCTGCAGGTGCTCGACGGAGAGACCGAGGCCGAGCTGACCTTCCTCGCCGTCCGACGGTGGTTCGGCTGGTCGGCCGGGCAGCTCCTGCTGCTCGACATCGGCGGCGGCTCTCTCGAGATCGCGGCCGGTGGCGACGAGATGCCGGATGCTGCGGCATCCGTCCCCCTGGGCGCCGGTCGGATGACCGTGCAGTTCCTTCCGAACGACCCGCCGGGCGAAGACGACGTCGAGCGTCTGCGCGAGCACGCCAGGGCGACGCTCGCCGAGATCCTCCCCCGGTTCGCGTCGCTCCCCCGCCCCGACCACGTGGTCGGCTCCTCGAAGGCGATCCGCTCGCTCGCGCGGCTCGTCGGCTACCCGGTACCCGGCTGGTCGGGGATCGAGCGGATGCTGCTGCCCCGCGCATCCCTCGGGTCCTGGATCCCCCGGCTGGCGCGCCTCCCCGCATCCGCTCGTCAGGAGCTGCCCGGCATTACGCCCGACCGCACGTTCCAGATCGTCGCTGCCGCCGTCTCCCTGCACACCGCGATGACGGTGCTCGACATCGACGAGCTGGAGGTCTCGCCGTGGGCGCTGCGCGAAGGCGTGCTGCTGCGCTACATCGAGCAGCTCAACTGGAGCAGCGGCGCGGGGCGATGAAGGATCTCGACTCCTTCGACGCGCGGGCGGACCGGAGCGCGCCGCGGGCGCTCGACCGGTCCTCCGATGCGTCGGCGGACTCCGGGACGCCCGTGATCCTCACCGTCTGCACGGGCAACATCTGCCGGTCCCCCCTGGCGGAGACCGTGCTCCGCGCCCGCCTGCACGGGGTCGACGCGACCGTGCACAGCGCAGGCACGCACGCGCCGGTCGGCGCCGAGATGACGGGCATGTCGCAGGAGATCGCCGTGGCGCACGGAGCCTCCCCCGATGACGTCGTGACCCACCGCGCGCGGTGGCTGACCGAGCCGATCGTCGCGGGAGCCGACCTCGTCCTCGCCATGTCCCGCGAGCACCGGACCGCGTCCGTCGAGCTCGCTCCCTCGGCTCTGCGGCGCGCGTTCACCGTGCGGGAGTTCGCCGCGCTCTCCACTGCTCTGGACGACGACGCCATCCGCCGGACCGCGGATGCCGCGGGCACGGCCCCGCGTGCGCGCCTCGCGGCCGTGCTCGCGCTCGTCGCTGGGCGACGAGGGCAGATGCCCCCCGCCAGAACGCAGGACGACGATGTGATCGACCCGTATCGTCGCGATCGCGCCGTGTACGAGGAGTCCGCGTCGCAGCTGATCCCCGCCGTGGACGAGGTCGCCAGAGTCCTGCGAGCCGCGCTGCTCTGAGTGGCCGGTCAGCCGAGCAGCGTCCCGGCGACGATCAACCCGACCCCGCTCAGGTTGAACACGATGTGCACCAGCACCGCGGGCCAGATCCGCCCGGTGAGCACGACGAGCGCGCCGGTCGCGATGCCGAGGAGCGTCAGCGCGACCGCGGCATCCGGCGTCAGAGCCGACACGAGCTGATGCGTCAGGACGAAGAGCACGGTGGTGACGGCGACCGATACGACGCCGGCCCTCCGGATGCCGGCGCCCCGACGATCCGGCGATGCTCTCCGCGCGCTCCGCCTCACCACGCTGAACAGGGCGACGAGGAGAACCCCGCGGAAGAAGAGCTCCTCGATCACGGGGGCCACGATCCCCCCGGCCAGGAGGTCCTCCGCCCACCAGAGCCTCGGCAGCGAGCCGTCCAGGGATGCGTAGGACGGGAGGGCGCCGGAGCCTCCGAACGCGACCGCCGACCATCCCTGCACGATCCGCAGCACGAGGCCGAGGACGACGCCGTAGAGCAGGTCCACAGGGCGGACGGCGAGCAGCCCCCGGGGGATCCCCCTCCGGAACGCGAGGATGACGGGTGTCAGCAGCGCCGCCCACAGCGCGGCCTGGCCCCACACGCCCCCGAAGAGCATCCCGAGCCACGCCCCCAGGAGCATGCCTGCGCCGAGGCCGATCACGCTCCAGCCGAGGAGCTCCCCGTTCCATGCGCGCACGGTCGAGCCGCCGCTCCACCACGCCCTCGGTCGAGGCGCGCGCGAGCGATGCGACGGGTCAACGGCGGAGTCGGTCATCGGGATCCACCGTAGCGCCAACCGGAATATCAGAATGCTGTTCCTATGCGACAATGAACCGCCAAGGGGAACCGACGAGAGGCGACATGGAGCTCAGCGACTACATCCGCATCCTGCGCAAGAGCTGGCCCGCGATCGTGATCGCGACGCTGCTCGGACTCGCCGCCGCCGCCGGATACTCCCTCACCCGCACGCCGATGTACGAGTCGCAGAGCGTGGTCTTCGTGCAGTCGCAGGCGGGCAGCACCGTGACCGAACTGCAGCAGGGGTCGTCCTTCGCGCAGTCCCGCATCACGACGTACGTCAGCCTGGTGCGCGAACCCGTCGTGATGAACCCCGTGATCACCCAGCTCGGCCTCGACACCTCGGCCGACGACCTGGCCGAGAACGTGAAGTCGTCGAGCCCGCTGAACAGCACGCTGATCCAGATCACGGTGCAGGACCCCGATCCCGTCATGGCGGCCGACATCGCGAACGCGCTCGGTGCGAGCCTCGCCGCGGCCGTGGAGCGCATCGACACCCCCGCCGGCCAGGACCAGAGCGCCATCAAGCTCACCCGGGTGCGGGATGCCGCCGCCGCGTACGCCCCCGTCAGCCCCAACATCCCGCTGAACCTCGCCCTCGGCCTGCTCGTCGGCCTCGCGATCGGCATCGGCATCGCCGTGCTGCGCTCGGTGCTGGACAACCGCGTCCGCTCCCCTCGCGACGTGGAGGAGCTCACCGATCGACCGCTGATCGGCGCCATCCCGCTCGACCCGAAGGCGAAGGAGCGACCGCTCATCATCCAGGCCGATCCGCTCAACCCGCGCTCCGAGGCGTTCCGCTCGCTGCGCACGAACCTGCAGTTCCTGGAGATGGACGGCGGCCACACGTTCGTCATCACCTCCAGCATCCCCACGGAGGGCAAGTCCACGACGACGCTCAACCTGGCGATCGCGCTCGCCGACAGCGGCAAGCGCGTGGCCCTGGTGGACACGGACCTGCGCAAGCCGAAGGTCGCCGAGTACCTGGGCATCGAGGGCGGCACCGGCCTCACCGACGTCCTGATCGGCCGCGCCAAGGTGTCGGACGTGCTGCTGCCCTGGGGCAATCGCTCGATGTACGTGCTCCCCGCGGGCAAGATCCCGCCGAACCCGAGCGAGCTGCTCGGCTCCGCCCGGATGAAGAAGCTCCTCGACGCGCTGGCCGAGGAGTTCGACGTCGTGCTGTGCGACGCTCCTCCCCTGCTGCCGGTGACGGATGCCGCTGTGCTGTCCCGGGTGACGTCGGGGGCGATCATGGCGGTCGCCGTCGGCAGGACGACGACGCATCAGCTCCAGGGGGCTCTCGACGCCCTCGCGACCGTGGGCGCGAAGGTCGCCGGAGTGGTCCTGACGATGGTCCCGACGAAGGGCGCCGACGCGTACACCTACGGGTACGGCTATGGATACGGGTACGGTCACGGTCACAAGTCGGGCGCCTCGTCGGCGTCCTCGGCGGCGAAGAGGCGCTCGACCGGCAAGGCCGTGATGCCCGCGGAGTCGGACTCCGCCGACGCGTTCGACGACCTGCTCAAGCGCGGCTGAGCCGCCAGCACCCCGAGCCCCGGGCGGTTTGTTACATCCGCGTGAAATCCGCGACCTCGAGCACCTTCCGGCATCCTTCGCTCTGCTACTGTTCACGCGGGGAAATACCAGAATATTACGAGGTCACAGTGACGTCGACACACGACATCGACGCGACGAAGAAGCCGCAGGACGAGAGTGACACCGGGGCGGGCGCAGACAGGAGAGCGCTCGGTTCCGCAGCCGGCAGCACGCGGGCCGGCTTCGACTGGCGCGCGCGCTACGCACGCAACCTCCGGATCACCGATCTCCTCGCGCTCATCTGGGTCGTGTACGGCACGCAGATCGCCTGGCTGGGATTCGGCAACACCTCGGTGCCGACCGACAACCTGCTGGGCGTGGGCAACATCTCCTACTGGCTCTTCTCCGCGGGGCTCGTCATCGCCTGGGCCTGCGCGCTCGGCCTCGCCGACTCCCGCAGCCATCGCGTGATCGGCACCGGAACGACGGAGTACGTCCGGGTTGCGCGCGCCAGCCTCGGCGTCTTCGGCATGATCGCGATCGTCGCCTTCCTGACCAAGTCGGAGGTCGCACGCGGCTACCTGCTGATCAGTCTCCCCGCGGGCATCGTCACGCTCGCGCTCGTCCGGTGGCTCTGGCGCCAGTGGCTGGTGTCCAACCGTCGCGCCGGAGGCTACTCGGCACGCGTCCTCCTCGTGGGATCCAGCGAGTCGGTGACGGCGATCGCCAACGAGCTCCGTCGCGTATCCGACGCCGGTTACACGGTCGTCGGGGCGTGCATCCCCGGCGCGCGGATCGGAGACCTCGTCCCCGGCACGGACGTCCCCGTCGTCGGCTCCGTCGACGACGTCGAGCTCGGCCTCGTCCGCACGGGCGCCGACACCGTCGCTGTCACCAGCACCGGCGACCTGCCGCCCTCGCGGCTGAAGCAGATCTCCTGGTCTCTGGAGGCCGGGCGACAGCACCTCGTGCTCGCTCCGAGCATCACCGACATCGCGGGGCCGCGCATCCACTCGCGCCCCGTCGCCGGCCTCCCCCTCATCCACGTCGAGATCCCCCGGTTCAGCTCGGGGCAGCGCATCGTCAAACGCACCATGGACATCATCGGCGCGCTCGCGCTCATCGCGCTCTCCTCGCCGCTCCTCCTCGGCGTCGCGATCGCCGTGAAGGCCACGAGCCCCGGCCCCCTCCTCTTCGCCCAGGAGCGGATCGGGCTGAAGGGCACCCCGTTCAGGATGCTGAAGTTCCGATCCATGCGCGTGGGAGCCGACGCCGAGCTCCGCGCCCTGCTCGATGCCCAGGGCACGAGCGAGACGCCGCTGTTCAAGGTGAAGGACGACCCGCGGATCACACCGGTCGGACGGTTCATCCGCAAGTACTCGCTCGACGAGCTGCCGCAGTTCTTCAACGTGCTCGGCGGATCGATGAGCCTCGTCGGCCCCCGCCCCCAGGTGGCCGCCGAGGTCGCCCTGTACTCCGATGCCGCGCGGCGGCGGCTCCTCGCCAGGCCCGGCGTCTCCGGCCTCTGGCAGGTCAGCGGCCGCTCGACCACGACGTGGGAGGAGACGGTCCGCCTCGACCTGTACTACGTGGAGAACTGGTCGCTCCTCGGCGACATCGGCATCCTGCTCAAGACGCTGAGAGCGGTGATCCTGCCGGGGAACAGCGCCCACTAGCGTGCGGCGATCGACCCCGTCAGACGCCCGTCACCGCGACCACGACGCCCGCGACGGCGAGCAGGGCGACGCAGGCGGCCACCGGGAGCGCGATCCTGCGGAGCATCAGCCTGGTGGCGTCCCGCGTGACCGGGTCGGGGTTGAACGAACCCAGCACGGCGGCGACCGCGGCCAGCGTCACGGGAGCGATCGCGTAGACCCAGGACAGCCCCTGAAGGGTGTCCGGTCGCATCACGACGGTCGCGAGCGCCCACAGCACCACAGCGCCGCCTGACGCGGTGAGCAGCCTGATCGCGGAGCCGGTCCGGAGCTGGATGGCCGACGAGGAGTAGTACACGGCGAGCGCCGGCACGGTGAGGCCCAGCGGCGCGGCTACCGCGAGGGGCACGGCGACGCCCGACACCATCGGGAGCACGAGATAGAAGATCAGGGTGATCACGGTGCTCGTCAGCGCGAGGGCGCCGTAGCCGACCGACGAGGCCCGCACAGCCGCGGTCAGCGCGGGGTCGTCGGCCATCTGCATCCGCACCGAGAGCAGCGCGTGGACGGAGTTGATCAGGACGCTGACCATCGTGACGCCGAGGGCGGCCAGATGAGCCTGCTCCAGCAGAGCGGGGGCGCCGGCGACGATGGCCGAGAGCCGGATGCCCTGCATGAGCACGGCGAACAGTGCCAGATGCGGCACCAGCACGGTCGCCATCGCGAGCGTCCTCCCAGCCTCTCCCCCCGGCGCGGACGGATGCGCGGACAGCAGCCCTCGCATCCCGAACCAGATCCCGGCGCACAGCACGGTCATCACGGCGACGGTCGCCGTCGCGGCGAGGTCGAGCGGAAGCCCGAGTCCGGCGAAGAGCATCCACGCCAGCGGCAGGATCGGGTTGAGCAGGCCACCCGAGGCCATCAGGAGAGTCGACTCGCGGATGCGGGCGACTTGCGCCGCGATCAGCCACGTCCCCATCCCCGCCGCATAGGACGCGGTCAGCGCTCCCGTCTCCACGGGGAGGCCCGCGATGCCGACGATGGAGAGCACGATCCCGACCCCGAGCGCGACGGCGAGGATGCCGCAGACGATCCGCAGAGGCACCGCCCACGCGCCTGGGCGCAGATGGCTCCCGTCCGCCCCACGGCGGAACGCGTTGGGGAGCGTAACCGGTATACCGATAGTCAGGGGCAACGCTAGGATGGGGCCCAGCGCGAAGGCCACGATCGCGGGCCCCTGTTCCATCCCACTCGCGATGCGCGGAAGGACCATCCACGCGACCATCCCCGCTCCCGCGGAGGCCAGCTGGATCGCCGCGAAGCGCAGCCTGTGCCACGCAGGACCGACGGTCGCCGATTCGCCCATAGCAGGCCCTTCCCGGAAGGAACGAAGCTTGACCCTCGCACTCCACTGGTGGCGGCCACTCGGCAATCCTCGCACAGCCGCCGGGGAGCTCCTGCGACACGGGTCGGCTTGGGCGCACGCCGTCAGGATGGGCGGTGCTCCCCTCAACTTCGGCGACGAGGCCAGCCGCGTGGCCCTCGGCGAGCTCAGCGGACGCCCGATCAGACGCAGCGGAATCGGCTCCGCGGATGTGCTGGGCGTCGGGTCGATCCTCAACAGGGCGTGGAAGGCGCAGCCCGACGCGACGGTGTTCGGAAGCGGACTCCGCGAGCCCGACCACAGGCCGCTCCCGATGGCCGCCGACCGCATCCTCGCCGTCAGAGGCACCCTGACCCGCGACGCCCTTGGCCTGCCCTCGACGCAGACCCTCGGCGATCCCGCCCTGGTCGTCGGCGACGTCTACGGAGGCGGCCCTGCGATCAGGAAGAGCGCCCCGCTGTTCATCCCCCACTTCACGATGCTCGCCGAGCGCGCCGGTCGCGCTCATCTCTCCGGCATCCGCGCCCGCGGGTGGGACGTGCAGCTGCCGACCACCACCCCTCTCGCCGTGGCGGAGGCCATCCGGAGCGCCCCGGTCGTCGCGACGAACAGCCTCCACGGGGTCGTCTTCGCTCATGCACTGGGCACGCCGGTGGTCGCGGTCGACGTGGCCGGGCACGCCGAACCCGACTTCAAGTACGACGACTACCTGTCGGTGTTCGGGCTGCGGCATCGTCCCACCGACGTCACGGTCGTCGCAGACCTCTCGGCCGCCGCGCTGATCGATCAGGTCGCCGCGCAGACCGAGATCGTGCGGGCAGCCCTCCCCACGCTCGTGACGGGCCTGCACAGGGCGGCGGCGCCGTTGCGGAGCACGTCATGAGCATCGAGGCCGTCGTCGCCCTCGGGATCTGCGCGGTCGTGGCCGCCGCGATCGTCACGACGAGGATAGGACTCGTCGCCACCGTGGCGTACGCCGCCTTCTTCTCCCTCGCCCTCATGCCGGTGTCGCTGATCTCCGACTCCGGCGCCTTCCACGTGGGGATCGCCGGCTCCTCCCCCGACCTGCGCACCTTCACCCTCGTCATCGCCGTCGGCGCCGTGCTCCTCACCTTCATCGCGAAACCCCCTCTCGTGGGGATCTTCGTCCCGCTGCTGCTCTGGATCGCGATCGGCGCCCTCTTCATCTGGCCCTCCGACCCGCCGGGCATCGCCGGCATCGTGCAGCTCTGCATCGCCGTCCTCGCCTGGGGGATCGGGATGCGCGCGGCCCGCTCCGACCCGGACTCGAGGCTGCGCCGCGGCCTGATCATCCTGATCGTCATCGTGGTGCTCGCGCACTCCGGAGTCGCCGTGCTGCAGGCGCTGGGTCTGAACATCAACGCCGTGGCCGCCGCCGACCAGGAGATCCTCGGCTCCCGCGTGAACGGGCTCTCGAACCACCCCAACAACCTCGGGAAGATCCTGGTCATCTCGATCGCGCTCCTGCTGAGTCTGCTGAACTCCGCGAAGGACCGCGCCCGGCTCATCTGGATCACGATCGGCGTCGCCTTCGTCCCGCTCGTGCTCGCTCAGGGTCGGGCGAACCTCGCCGCGGCCGCGGCGCTCGTGACCGGCTGGGTCCTGCTGCAGCCGTCCCTGCACCTCTCCCGCAAGCTCTCGGTGATCCTGGGCCTCGGCGTCGCAGGTCTCGCCGCCTCCGGTGTGATCATCACCCGGTTCGAGGAGGACCCCACGGGCGGCGTCCGCGGCGAGATCCTCTCGTACGCGGCCCGCATCGTGTCGACGTTCTTCTGGACGGGCACGGGCCCGAACCGCTACACGATCGAGAACGCCCCGCTGACGGGCTCGTTCATCCCCGTCCACAACTCGTTCGTGCTCGCCCTCGCCGAGCTCGGCATCGTCGGCTTCGTCCTGCTCTTCGCACCGATCGTCGTCATGACCGTCGCCGCGTGGAGGCGACGCAACCTGGTGTCGGCGAACGGGGACGCCGCCCGCGCGATCGTCGCCAGCGCCCTGCCGATGGTGATGATCGCCTACACGGGCTGGGGGATGCTCGCGACGTCAGTGCTGTCGCTGGGGATGTTCTGCTTCGGGTTCATGTGGGGCCAGGTCACGTCGCGCCCTCCCGTCGGCGAGCGCGACGCGCAGGCTCTCTCCGATGGCGCGGCTGTCGTACGCGTCCGCCGCCCACGCCTGCGCGCGCACGCCTAGCTCCGCTCGCAGCTGCGGCGATCCGTGCAGGCGCTGCACGGCATCCGCCCATTCCGTCGGCGACTCCGCGACGAGGCAGTGGATGCCGTCGACCAGGCCGGCGCGTTCCGCCGAGATCCTCGTCGTCACGATCGCCCTGCCCAGCACGGCCGCCTCGATCAGCTTCATCTGCACGCCCGTGGCCATCTGGATCGGGACGATGCACACGTCCGCGGCGGCGTAGTAGGGCGCCACCTCGTCGACCACGCCGATCAGCTCGACCCCGTCGGCGACGAGCGCACGGACATCGGGGCCGGCGCCGCGCCCGACGATGTACAGCGTTCCCGCCGCACCGCGCCTGCGCAGCTCGGGGACCACGTGCTGGACGTACCACGCGAGCGCCTCGCGATTCGCCCGGTACGACAGCCGTCCGACGAACAGCGCCGATGACGGAGCCAGCCTCAGCTCCGCGCCGTCGCCCGGCGAGAGGTCGAGAGCGTGCGGCGAGCGCACGAGGCGGACGACCCCGTCCGGACGCAGCTCCGCGGGAGACGAGACGAGAACCGCGTCGGCTTCGTCGACGACCTGCTCCTCCGCGCGGCTCAGCCGGCCGGCCTCGATCCTCGCGATGACACGCCACAGCGGATTGCGGCCGGTGGCGAGCAGCTGGCGGTAGTAGTCGCTACGGAACTCGTCGAGGTCGACGACGCGCATCCCCCGCGCCAGCGGCAGGAAGTTCGCCGAGCGGATGACGTTGAAGAAGACGATGTCGGGCGCGGTGTCGGCGATGGCGCGTCTGATCGCGGTGTCGGCTTTCCGCGCTCCGGTGAACGCCTGCTGCAGAGGCCGCCGCGAGAACACGGCGCATGCAGCGCGGGCGAGCCCGCCGATCCTGCCGAGACGCACGACGCGGATGTCGGTGTGCTCGGGGAGGAGGGCGATCAGTTCGTGCACGTCCGCGGAGTCCTGGGCCGACCAGACGAGGAGGAGCGCGGTGACGTCGTAGTCCTCGGCGAGCGCCTTCAGGATGCCGAGGCTGCGCGGGCGCTGCCGAGACGGCACCCACGGCGCGACGAAGAGGAGCCGCTCCCGTCCCTGCGATTCCCCATCGTCCACACCCGCTCCTTCGATGCCGAGGTCACTCACCCTGCGAGACTACGCGGTGCCGAGGCATCCGATATACCAATACGACTATCGTGTCCCTGTGACCTCCGCGCCCCGCACCTCCCGTCGCCGACGCCGGGCCGGGCGCATCTCCGCCTGGGTGTTCGGCGGCATCCTGCTCGCCGCCGCCGTGTGCGCGGTGTGGATCGGCATCCGCGGTTCCCTCGCCTACCAGCACTTGGAGAGCGCGAGCGAGGCGGCGGCCGAGGCACCCTCCGTGCTGGCGGATCCCTCGGCGGCGCCCGCCCTCATCCGACGCATCGCCGACGACACCTCTGCCGCACGCGCCCTCACGGGCGACGCGATATGGAAGGCCGGCGAGCACGTGCCCTGGATCGGGCCGCAGCTGGCCGCCGTGTCGACGGTGTCCGCAGCCCTCGACGACATCGCGTCGCACGCCCTGACCCCGCTCTCGCACATCGCGGCGACGTCCTCGCTCGACAGCATCCGCCCGAAGGAGGGAGTGATCGACCTCGCGCCCTTCACAGAGATCGTCCCCGCCGCGGCGACGAGTGCGGACGCGCTGGCCGCTGCACGCGAGACGATCGGCGACATCGATCCCGCCCCCCTGATCTCCCCCGTCCGCGCGGCCGTGGCACAGGTCTCCGATCTCGTCACCGGCGCCCACGAGGGCGTCGACGCCCTGCGTCGCGCCTCGGCTCTCGCACCGTCGATGCTCGGCGTCGACGGCCCGCGCGACTACCTGGTCGTCCTGCAGAACAACGCGGAGTGGCGCTCCCTCGGCGGGATCGCCGGAGCGATGCTGCAGCTGCACGTCGACGGCGGGCGCCTGACTCTCGTCACCCAGAGCTCCTCGTCCGACTTCCCGATCTACGCAGACCCCGTGCTCCCGCTCAGCGAGGAGGAGACGCAGCTCTTCGGCACGCAGCCGGGGCGCTTCGTGCAGAACGTCACTCAGATCCCCGATTTCACCCGCGGCGCCCCCGTCGCGCGGGAGATGTGGCTGCGGCAGACGGGCGTCGAGGTCGACGGGGTCATCGCACTCGATCCCGTCGCGCTGTCGTACCTGCTTGCGGCGACCGGCCCCGTGACGCTCCCGACCGGCGACGTGCTCACCGGCGAGAACGCGGTCGACCTGCTGCTCAGCGGGGTCTACGAGCGCTATCGAGAACCCCGGGAGCAGGATGCGTTCTTCGCCGCATCCGCCGGTGCGGTCTTCGATGCGCTCGCCTCGGGGGCGGGGTCGCCCGCGAGTCTCCTCGAGGCGCTGGCCCGCGCCGGGTCCGAGCATCGGGTGCTGGTGTGGAACCAGGATCCTGCGGAGCAGTCCGTCCTCGACGGCACGACGCTGCAGGGCGCCTTGCCCGAGACCGACGCGACGACGACCGCGTTCGGGGTCTACGTCAACGATGCGACCTCGTCGAAGATGGACATCCACCAGACGCTCGAGACGCAGACGACGTGGTGGTGCGGGGCGGACCAGGCGCAGACCACCGTGACGATCCGCAACACCGCGCCCGCCGATGCCGCCGACCTCCCGAGCTACGTCACAGGCGGCGGCAGCCACGGCGTCCCGCCCGGTCAGGTGAAGACCGCCGTCTATGTGTACCTGCCCCAGGGCTCGACCCTGCTGTCGACGGATGCGGCAGGAGACGCGGTCACCCCCGGCATCGGAAGCGGAGTGGATGCCGGCCGTGACGTGTTGTTGTGGACCGTTCAGCTCGCTCCGGGACAGACCGCGACCTTGACGGTGCGCGTGCGGACTCCGCACACTCCCGTGCTCCTCATCCGAGTGACCCCGACGATCGGCCAGGCCTCTCAGACCATTGGCCAGAGGACTCCGACGAATGGCCAGGAGGAGTCCTCGGCCATTGCACAGGGTTGCGATATTCCGGGATAGTGATATTTAGGAGGGGGGCTTCTGGTGGGAGACCATCGCGGCTCCCCGCCTCGCTTAACGCTCGGAACCCTCACAGCCCTCCGAGTTCTTGCCCCACTCCCCCAGAGAGGCCCCGCCATGAAGCGCAGTTTCATCAAGGCAGCCGCCACGACCGCTCTCGTCGCCGGCGCACTGCTCCTCACTCCGGCCTTCGCCGGCGCAACGTCGTACACCCCTCCGTCCACCGGAACCGTCAGTGCGGCCACCGTCGCACCGGGGGGCACGTTCACCTTCTCCGCCCCCGCGGAGATCTTCGCCCCCGGCGAGAGCGTCACCATCAGCCTCACCGGAGAGAACGCCCTGGGCGCCTCGCTCGGCTTCGTGAAGTTCGCGATCGAGACCAAGGCTCTCGGCACCGTGACCGCCAGCAGCAACGGCGGCCTCGGAGCGGTCAGCATCACGCTCCCCTCCAACGCCTCCGGCCGCTACTCGGTGCTGGCGACCTCGGAATCCAACCCGACCGGCATCGCCGCGTACGTCAGCACGGACGCGGGCGCGGGCACGGGGACCGGCGATGACGGCCTCGCCGCCACCGGAGCCGACAGCTCCGCGCTCCTGCCCATCTGGATCGGCGGAGGCGCGCTCGTCCTGGCCGGCGGCGGCCTCGCCGTCGCCGCGACGGTTCGCCGCAACCGCAAGCACGAAGCAGCCTGACCCGACGAAGAAAGGGGGTCCGGTCGAGAGACCGGACCCCCTCTTCTCGTCAGCGCCAGAAGTCAGAGAGCCCGCCTGCGAGCTCGAACCCCTGGGAGCGGCCGAGCAGCGCCGCTTCCGGGCGCAGGGTCAGGTCCATCGCCGATGCTCCGAACAGATGCACGGCGCCGTCACCGGGGACGATCACCTCGACGCGACTCCCCGTGGAGCGCAGCTCCTCGACCTGAGTGACGAGGTCGCTTCCCCACTCGATCGGATGCCGCGACCGCCCGCCGAACGGTGAGAGCACGAGGACGCGCTCGCACCCGGCTGCCAGATCGGCGTTCTCATTGCGACGATAGCCGCCGTCCAGATAGCGCTCCTCGCCGATCGCGTACGCGAACCCGCTCGAGCAGCTCGCCGCGACGGCATCCGCCAGCTCGACACCGCTCTCCCGCGTGAACACCACCGGCTCGCCCGTGCGCGCGTCGACAGCGGTGATGCGCAGCTCCCGATCAGGCCAGTCCTGGCGCGGGAGCCTCCTCGCGACCATCTCGCGCCACCGCGTGGAGCGCGACCCGTCCTGGTCCATCGCCAAAGCGGCCTCACCGAGCCTGCGGCGCAGATCCTCGATGTCGGCGGAGGCGGCGATGATGTCGGCCGTCCTCGCCATGCCCTCCGCTGCCGCCCTGGTCCGGTCGGGCCCAGTGCCCTGCGGGATCGGAACCAGCGATGCCGCGTACAGCTCTCCCACAGCGCCCGACAGCGCCTGGACGGCCGTCGTCGACCCCGCGGATGTGCCGACGACCACATCCGCGTCCGTGACGTCGAGCCCGCCGTCCGCGATGCCGGCGAGGACGCCGAGAGCCCAGGCGTTGCCCGTGGACCCGCCGCCTCCGATGACCAGCGCCGTTCCGCTCATATCCCCTCCGCACCGCCTCGGATACGACAAAGCGGACGGAGGCCTTCCGGCATCCGTCCGCTTCCTCTCATGATGTTCAGAGTGCGAGACGCTCGCGCACGACAGCGGCGAGGCGCTCGGCGTAGGTCTGCACCGATTCGGCATCCGCCGCCTCGACCATGACCCGCACCAGCGGCTCCGTGCCGGACTTGCGCAGCAGGACGCGTCCGGTGTCGCCGAGTTCGGCCTCCACCTCGCGAACGGCCGCCTGCACGACCTCGTCGCCCTCCAGGGCGTCCTTGTCGACGCCCCGCACGTTGATGAGCACCTGAGGGTAGACCTTCATGACGCTCGCGAGCTCGGCGATCGACTTCTTCTGCCGCGCCATCTCGCTCACCAGGTGCAGACCGGTCAGCAGGCCGTCTCCGGTGGTGGCGAACTCGCTCATGATCACGTGGCCCGACTGCTCGCCGCCGAGCGCGTATCCGCCCTCGTTCATGTCTTCGAGCACATAGCGGTCGCCGACGGCGGTCTGCCGCACGGTGATCCCCTGCTCGCGCATGGCGACGTGCAGACCGAGGTTGCTCATCACGGTCGCGACGAGGGTGTCGTCGGTGAGGTGCCCGCGCTCCTTCATCGACACCGCGAGGATCGCCATGATCTGATCGCCGTCGATGACGTTGCCCTGGGCGTCGACCGCGAGGCAGCGATCGGCGTCGCCGTCGTGGGCGATGCCGATGTCGGCGCCCAGCCGGACGACGGCCTCGGCGAGGTTGTCGAGGTGGGTCGAGCCCACGCCGTCGTTGATGTTCAGACCGTCGGGGTCGGCCCCGATGACGGTCACGTTCGCGCCCGCGTCTCGGAACGTCTCGGGTGAGACCCCCGCGGCCGCACCGTGCGCGCAGTCCAGCACCACGTGGATGCCGTCGAGCTGATGCGGCAGCGAACCGAGCAGGTGCACCACGTAGCGGTCCTCGGCATCCGCGAATCGGATGATGCGTCCGACGCCCGCGCCCGTCGGACGGAGCTTCTCGTCGGCCATCGCGGCCTCGATGCGCTCCTCCACGACGTCGGGGAGCTTGACCCCGCCTCGGGCGAAGATCTTGATCCCGTTGTCAGGAGCGGGGTTGTGCGACGCCGAGATCATGACGCCGAAGTCGGCATCCCTGTCGGCGACGAGGAATGCGAGTGCCGGAGTCGGGATGACCCCGGCCTCGAGCACGTCGACGCCGGAGGACGCGAGCCCCGCGGCGACCGCCGCGGTGAGGAAGTGGCCGGAGACCCGGGGGTCGCGTGCCACAACTGCGGTGAGTCGCTTGCCTTCGGCTTTGCGAGCCTCCGCAGTACGGCCCTGGCCCAGGACGACAGCAGTCGCCTGGGCCAGGGTGAGCGCCAGATCGGCGGTGAGGATGCCATTGGCAAGTCCTCGCACGCCGTCCGTGCCAAAGATCGGCATCGGTCGGATGGACCTTAACGCTTCGAGTACTGAGGCGCCTTGCGGGCCTTCTTGAGACCGGCCTTCTTGCGCTCCTTGACGCGAGCGTCACGGGAGAGGAAGCCGGCCTTCTTCAGGGTCGGGCGGTTGTTCTCGGCGTCGATCTCGTTCAGCGCACGGGCGATGCCGAGGCGGAGCGCACCGGCCTGACCCGAGGGGCCACCACCGGAGATGCGGGCGATGACGTCGTAGCCGCCGGCGAGGTTGAGGACCGTGAACGGGTCGTTGATCAGCTGCTGGTGCAGCTTGTTCGGGAAGTAGTCCTCGAGGGTACGGCCGTTGACCGTGATGGTGCCGGCGCCGGGGATCAGACGCACGCGGGCGATGGCCTGCTTGCGACGACCAACGGCGGCACCCGGGACGCTCAGCACGGGGCGGGGAGCCGCCTCGACTGCTTCGGTCTCGGGAGTCGACGTCGAGAAGTTCTGGAGGTTTTCGGTGGTGTCCTGGATGTCAGCCACGAGTATGTCCTTAAGTCTTTACGGCGCTTACTGGGCGACCTGGTCGAGGGTGTACGGCGTCGGCTGCTGCGCGGCGTGCGGGTGCTCTGCACCGACGTACACCTTGAGCTTCGACAGCTGCTGACGGCCCAGGCTGTTCTTGGGGAGCATGCCACGGATGGCCTTCTCCACAGCGCGGACCGGGTTCTTCTCGAGGAGCTCGGCGTAGGTGACCGACTTCAGACCGCCCGGGTAACCCGAGTGGCGGTAGGCCAGCTTCTTCTGGAGCTTCTGACCGGTGAGCGCGACCTTGTCGGCGTTCACGATGATGACGAAGTCACCCGAGTCGATGTGGTTGGCGAAGGTCGGCTTGTGCTTGCCACGCAGGAGCGTAGCGGCGTGCGAAGCCAGACGGCCGAGAACGACGTCAGTGGCGTCGATGACGACCCAGTCACGCTGGACCTCGCCGGCCTTCGGGGTGTAAGTGCGCGTCACGATAGTGCTGCTTTCTTGTTCGAACGGAGAAGTTCGTGAATCCCACTCCGGGGTGGTTCTCTCCCCAGGGGGAGGAACACGCCAGTGGAGGGCTCACGTTCGCGGCACTCGGCAGTCGAGTACCAAAGTGACAGCTTACGTCATCGGAGCCGGTTCCCCAAAACCGCGCCTCCCTGCCGGAGAGCCCGTCTCCGTCAGGGAGGTCGGCGAGGCGCCTCGCCTCAGCCGATGGCGACGCGCTCACCCGGCGTGAGGATGCGCAGCCGACCGGCGCTCCCCGCGTGCTCGAACATGCCGATGAGACGCTCACGGGTCTCCGAGAAGTGGAACCATCCCTCTGCGTGCACGGGCACGATGATCGCGCCGGCCAGCGCCTCGGCCGCTTCGAGCGCGGTGCGGGCGTTGAGGGTGAGGTCGACGTCGCCGAACCTGCCGACGTTGGCCGCACCGGTGAAGAGCACGGCGACCTCGATGCGCGGGAAGCGCTCGGCGATCTCGCGCACGAGGGCGACGGAGGCGTTGTCTCCCGACACGTACACGGTCGGCTCGCCCGCCGCCTCGAGGATGAAGCCGGTGACGACGCCGGTGAGCGCCTCGGCTCCCTCCGGACCGTGCAGCGCCGGCACCGCCGTGATCACGGCGTCGCCGACGCGGTGCTGCTGCCACGGGTCGAGACCGATGACGTGCGGGATGCGCTGGGCCGAGTCCGGTGTGCCGAGCACCAGGGGGACCTCGGCGAGCAGCGCGCGCCCCGCGGAGTCCAGGTTGTCCTCGTGCTGGTCGTGGGAGAGCAGCACGACGTCGACGGGGCCGAGATCCGCGGCGGCGACCGCGGGGCCGACGAGCTTGTGCAGCGTGATCGGACCGGGGTAGGCGCCGGGCTCGTCGAACGTCGGGTCCGTGAGGATCGAGAGTCCCGCATAGGTGAAGTGGAGCGTCGGGCCGCCGATCAGAAGGGCTGGGATCTGTGTCATGGCATCAGTCTTCGGCATCCGTCGCGGTCGATCCAGTGGCCTTGAGGAATCTCTTCGATAGGATCAGGCCATGAGGAGACGAACCGTCGCGGTGCTCGCATTCCCGCAGATCAGCCCCTTCCACCTGTCGGTGCCGACGCTCGTGTTCGGCGGCGCGGGGCTCGACGGCGTCGAGGGCCTCTACGACGTCACCGTGTGCGCGGAGCACCCAGGGTCCATGCCCACCGGTGCGGGGTACGCGATCCAGGTGGACGCGGGGCTGGAGACGATGGCCGTCGCCGACCTCGTCGTCATCCCGAGCTGGCGCGAGGGCATGGCGCCCTCCCCCGCCCTTCTCGACGCCGTCACGTCGGCCCACGCCCGCGGCGCCAGGGTGGTGGGGCTCTGCCTCGGGACGTTCGTCGTGTCGGCATCCGGCATCGCCGACGGCCGGGAGGTCTCCACGCACTGGGCCGCCGCGGCGAGGCTGACCTCGGAGCAGCCGCAGGTCGAGGTCCGCGACGACGTGCTGTGGACCGACCTGGGCGACGTCATCACGTCGGCCGGCGCCGCAGCCGCCCTGGACTGCTGCCTGCACATCGTGCGCTCCGACCACGGCGCCACAGCCGCGACCGCCCTGGCGAGGGCGCTCGTGCTGGCGCCGCACCGCACCGGCTCGCAAGCGCAGTACATCCCGGCGCCGGTGGTCGCGGCCTCCGCGGACGATCCGATCGGACGCGCGATGATCTGGGCGCGGGCCCGCCTCACCGAGGTCTTCGATCTCGACGAGTGGGCAGAGGCCGTGCACCTCTCGCGGAGGACGTTCACGCGGCGATTCCGCGAGCGCACGGGCACGAGCCCGCAGCAGTGGCTGCTGGATCAGCGGGTGGATGCCGCCCGCACCCTGCTCGAGAGCTCGGACGAGTCGGTCGACCGCATCGCGGAGCTCGCCGGATTCGGAAGCGCCGTGTCGCTGCGCCTGCACTTCCGTCAGCGCCTTGGTGTCAGCCCGGCGGCGCACCGCTCGACGTTCCGGGTCGGGGCCGCATGAGCCGGGGCGTGTCTCACGGGGCTGCAGCGGGCGTCTTTGCGAAGCTGGTGTCTTCTGCACGCCGAAGGAGGACTCGCCCATGAGGGAACGACTGATCGTGACGGCGTGGTTGTACGGCGGACCGGCGCATGGAGACTCCATGGACGTGCCCACACCGCTGCCCCCGACCCTCGGCTCGGATCGTTGGGGGGACGGCGTGTATGCACGAATCGGTCCCGAGCTCGACGAGCTCGGGCGTCATCAGACGACGTGGTGCTACCGCTGGAGAGATGATCTGGAGCTCGACGCACCGCGCGAGTAGCGACGGTCCTCGTCGGATCCGCCTCAGTCGAGTCGTGCGGTCACCAGGATCGGGCGATGGTCGCTCATGCCCTGAGGCAGGGTCGTGACACGTTCGATCTCGAACCCCGAAGAGGTCGCGAAGTCGTAGTGCCCGCGGAACACGCGATACCGCGTGTACGTGTGATCGTCGCTGAGGGTGAGCGCGTAGCCGTGCTCACGCACGGCGTCGCCGAGGTTCTCCTTGAACACGGGGTAGTTGTAGTCGCCGACCATGAGCTGCGGGAGTCCGGCGCCGAGCGCGGCGAGCTGGGTGAGCGCGGCGCGGATCTGATGCCTCCGCAGCGAGTTCAGCGCCGTGAGCGGTGCCGCATGGAAGGACGCCACGATCAGCTCGCGTCCCTCGTCGATCTCGAGCAGTCTCACCCCGAGAACCCTCTCGTGGGCGGGTTTCGCGATGCGGTCGTGCAGCGACTTCTTCAGCTCGAGGGTCTTCACGCCCAGCACCCGGAACGTGCTCGCGCGGTAGTACAGGGCGAGGCCGAGGCGATTGCCCTGGGTCGCCTCGGCGAGCACGAGGTCTCCGATGCGCTCGGGGAGCTCCTGCACATCGCACTCCTGCAGGCAGAGGACGTCGGGATCGTGCACGCCGACCAGCTCGACGAGCTCGCTCGCGGCGCGATGCTTCTGGAGGTTGTAGGAGATGACCTTCATGACACTGACACGCTACCCGTCGGTGCTGAGCGGTCGCGATGAATCACCTGTCATAGCCCCAGCGGATGCCGAGCATCCCCGGGCCGAAGCCGTGCCTGGCGAGGTGCACCGACCCCGACCTCACCGCACGCGCCGTGGACACGTACTCCTCCCCCGTCTCGATGAACTCCTCGCACCAGCTCGGCACGGCATCAGGATGGAAGCGCACCCAGATCAGCGTCTCCCTCGCGGCCCTCGACGTCGCGTGCCAGACGGACTGCCGTGGCGGATGCCCTGGCGGATAGGTCTCGGTGAACTCGATGAGCGTCGTGCCGCCCGTGGTGATGGGCTCGTCGAGGGCGATCACCACCCCGGAGAGGAGACGCCCCGGATGCAGGTACTCGCGGTCGACCCGACCGCCGATGACGTCGGAGAACACCGACATGACGTCGCTCTCGACCGGGGTCGCGTCGATGAGGGGGATCTCGGTGATCGTGCCCTTGGTCGACTGCACGAGGGCCCTCGTGACCACGCGCTCGACGGCTCCGTCGCGACCGACGTGCGCGACGTACTGGGTGGACAGATCCCGCAGCGACTCCTGAGGAGCCGACCGCAGCGCGACGAGGGTCTCCTCCGCCTCGCGCTGCACCCTCTCCTCGTCGAACGGGAGCTTCGGGGGCGCCACCGTCCCGAGCCGCGCCGAGGGCCCGAGCAGGCTCGTCAGGTGGCCGCGGTCGAGGGCGAGGCGATCCTCGATGCCCTCGACGACGCTCAGCGACTGCGCGCCCTCGGGCTGCCGCGCCCCCGATCGCCAGTAGCTCAGCGTCGCCATCGACACCGGGTTGCCGTCGTCGTTCAGCAGCGCCTGCAGACGCGCGAGCGACATGCCGCGTTCAGAGATCGCGACGCGCAGTGCGGCCGCGAACGCCGATGTCCGATCCGTCACAGTTCTCCCTGCCGTCGTGTGAAGGAGCCTCGTCTACAGTCAGCATACGGATTCGCGCTCGCCTCCCCTCAGAGCGGCGGCCCGTCATCACCGTCAGACGGCTGGGGCCTTCGGGTGAAACGTCCGTTGCGGCTGCCCTTCTTTGGGGGAAGGACAGCCGCAACGGAGCCCCGTCAGTCGTCGGACGTGCGGCGTGCGCGCGTCTGCTCGGCCCGCGTCGACAGCAGCTCGTCGGCCGGATAGCCGACCTCGGTGAGGGTCAGGCCGCGCGCGGCGAGCACCTTGAACTCGCTCGTCCTGGCGAGGGCGTCGCGCAGCACGGCGACATCCGCCACGTCGAGTCGCCCCTCGCCGACCGCGGCGCACGCTCCGACGAGGGCGCGCACCATGCTGTGGCAGAACGCGTCGGCCTTGAGCTCCGCGACGAGCACGCCGTCGGCATCCCGCGCCCAGCGGTACTCGAGAAGGGTGCGGATCGTCGTGGCCTCTTCACGGGGCTTGCAGTACGCCGCGAAGTCGTGGAGGCCGATCAGCGTCTGCGCTGCGGCATCCATCGCCTGCTCGTCCAGGACGCCTCGATGGGTGGTCGTGTTCAGCCGGCGCAGCGGATCGTAGCCGGAGGCCTCGTCGGCGAGCCGGTATCGATACCGCCGCCACACCGCGGAGAAACGGGCGTCGAACCCGTCGGGCGCCGGCGAGGAGCGGGTCACCGTGACGTCCGGGTAGGCGCCGAGCACGCCGCGCATGCGACCGGCGAGGGAGCCGGCTGGATCGTGCGCCGCCTTCCCGTGCCGCGACTCGACGCGCGACCACTGCTCATCGTCGAGGTCGACGTGGACGACCTGGCCGGAGGCGTGCACGCCGGCATCCGTCCGCCCGGCGACCACGAACTGCACCGGAGAGCCGACGATGCGGGCCAGTGCGTCTTCCAGCGTGCCCTGCACGGTGCGCAGGCCCGGCTGCTTGGCCCACCCGCGGAAGTGAGTGCCGTCGTAAGCGATGTCGAGCCGGATGCGCACGCATCAAGACTAGGACAGGCGCTCGACCAGGATGCCGTCCTCATCGCTGTACAGGTGCGCGCCCACCGCGAACTCCACGCCGCCGAATGAGACCGTGACGTCGACCTCGCCCGCGCCGAGCTTCGCGCTCTTGCGCGGGTTGGTCCCGAGGGCCTTCACCCCGAGGTCGAGTCCGTCGATCGCGACGCTGTCGCGGATGCCGCCGTTGATCACGACACCCGCCCATCCGTTCTGAACGGCCGACGCGGCGATCAGATCGCCCATCAGTGCGGTGTTCAGCGATCCTCCCCCGTCGATCACGAGCACGGCGCCGTCACCCGGCGTGGCCAGGAGGGACTTCACGAGAGCGTTGTCCTCGAGGCAGCGCACCGTGCGGATGGGGCCGTCGAAAGCCCGCCGCCGCCCGAAGGAGCGCAGCTGCAGCGGAAGCGACTGGATGCCGTCGCCGAGCTCGTCGTACAGGTCGGCGGTGGCCACCGTCATCAGATGCCGCCGTCGATCGAGCGGATGAAGTCGCCCGGCTCGTCGGGCACCATGACCTCGGTCTCCATGTTCAGGCTCTCGCCGCGGAAGAACCGCTTCGACCGCGGGAAGAGGAACCAGATGAACATCAGCACGATGCCGATCGCGAGCGAGCCGATGCCGACGACGAACGTGCCGCCGATGCCGAGGAGCACGGTGTTGCCGTAGTCCACGTCCCACATGTCGATCGCCGACTGCACGAAGGCCGCCGCCAGCATGAGTCCGCCCAGCAGCGGGAACAGCCCCTTGAAGAAGAAGTCGCGCGGCGAGCGCATGAGGTCCTTGCGGAAGTACCAGACGCACGCGAACCCGGTGATCGAGTAGTAGAAGGCGATCGCGAGGCCGAGCGAGAGGATCGAGTCCTGCAGGATGTTGTCGCTGATGAGCGTCATCCCGACGTAGTACGCGATCGCGACGATGCCCATGATGATGGTCGAGAACGACGGGGTCTTGAAAGTCGGGTGCACGTCCTTGAACTTCGCCGGCAGCGCACGGTACACGCCCATCGCGAGGGTGCCGCGGGCGGTCGGGAGGATCGTCGTCTGCGTGGACGAGATGGCCGAGATGATGACCGCGACGACCAGCACCCAGCCGAACGGGCCCAGCAGACCGTCCTTGATGCCGAGGAAGAAGTCGTCGGCGTTCGCCTCGTTGCCCAGGCCCGTGCCCGACTCGCCGAGTCCCGCGTACATCATGGCGGCGATCGTCACGGCGACGTAGGTGAAGAGCAGGATGACGCAGGTGAGCACAGCGGCGCGACCGGGTATCCGCTTGGGGTCCTTGGTCTCCTCGTTCAGAGCGAGGCAGGTGTCCCACCCCCAGTAGATGAACAGCGCGAGCAGGATCGCCTCGGTGAAGCCCGACCACGATGTGAAGGCGAACGGGTTCATCCACTCCCACGAGAAGTCGATGGCGTCGGGAGCGTTGCCGCTGACGATCTGCCAGAAGACGGCGACGATGAAGACGACGAGAGCGAGGTACTGGATGCCGAGCAGGACGTTCTGGATGCGCTCGCCGATCTCGACCCCGCGCCAGCTGACCCAGGTCATCGCGGCGATGAAGAGCACCGCGACGACGATCACGCGCCAGTCGTTGTTCTCCAGGTCGACGCCGATCAATGACCAGAAGTAGACCGACGCGATCTGCGCGAGGTTGGCGAGCACCACCATGCCGGCCACCGCGACGCCCCAGCCGCCCATCCAGCCCACCCACGGGCCGAAGGCCTTGGTGCCCCACGTGAAGGTGGTGCCGCAGTCGGGCACGGCGTTGTTGAGCTCGCGGTACGCGAAGGCGATGAGCAGCATCGGCACGAAGGCGAGCACGAAGGCGATGGGCGCCTGCGCGCCGACGGCGATGACCACCCAGCCGAGCGAGGCGACCAGCGAGTACACGGGTGCCGTGGATGCCAGGCCGATGACGGTCGATCCCCAGAGCCCCAGTGTCCCCGCTGCCAGTCCCTTGCCGTCGGGTCGTTCCAGATGGATTGGCGTCGTTGACATGTTCAGATAGTAGGGCACCTACTGTTTTCGGGTCAACCACCTACGGATACCAATGGAATCCGTCACCACAGTCGTGCCAAACAACAGAATCCGAAGGTTCAGTCTCGTCCGAGCATCCCATCGGAGTGCTCAGCCACCCAGGCGACCAGAGGGAGCATCCTCTCCATCAGGTCACGCCCCAGCGGAGTGAGGCTGTACTCGACGTGCGGAGGGACCGCCGGCAGGGACTCCCGGTGCACGATGCCGTCCTCGGCGAGGGTGCGCAGAGTGGAGGCCAGCATCTTCTCGCTGATCCCGCCGACCTCTCGACGCAGCTCGCCCCAGCGGCGCGTCCCATCGGAGAGGCAGGAGAGCACCAGCACGCCCCACTTGCTCATGACGTGGTCGAGGATGACCCGCGTGCTGCAACCGGGGTCGAAGAGCATGGGAGACGATCCCTTTATCTGCGCAAAACTCACCGTCATGTAGGTACCTTACTTCAAAGTGGGTACCCGAACTCTGGAATGTAAGGCCTTCACGAGCGGGTTGTGGCTGGTGTCACCTACGAAAGGACACCCCATGACCATCCTCGTCACCGGAGCAACCGGGAACCTCGGCCGCCTGATCATCGAGAGCCTGATCGAGCGCGGTGCGTCCGCCGATCAGATCGTCGCCGGAGCGCGCGACGTCGCGAAGGCCGCCGACCTCGGCGTCCGCGCCGTGCACCTCGACTACACCGACCCCGCCTCCGTCTCCGCCGCCCTCGACGGCGTCGACTCGGTGGTCCTGGTCTCGAGCTCCGAAGTGGGTCAGCGCTTCGCGCAGCACAAGGCCGTGATCGACGCCGCCGCCGCTGCGGGGGTGACGAAGTTCGTCTACACCAGCGCCCCGAAGGCCACCACCACAGATCTGATCCTGGCGCCCGAGCACAAGGCCACGGAGGAGGCGATCGCCGCGTCCGGTCTTCCGTCGGTGATCCTGCGCAACAACTGGTACACCGAGAACTACGTGCGCGACCTCGCCACCGCGGCGGAGAGCGGCGTGCTCGCCGCCGGCGTCGGCGACGGACGGGTGGCTTCGGCCAGCCGCAAGGACTTCGCGGATGCCGCGGCCGTCGTCCTCCTCGAGGACGGCCACCTCGGCCAGGTCTACGAGCTCGGCGGCGACGTCGCGTGGAACTACGACGAGCTCGCTGCGGCGTTCGCCGAGATCACCGGCCGCGAGGTCTCGTACGTGCGTCTCGGCGCCGATGAGCAGGTCGCCGCACTCCGCGCCGCGGGTCTCGACGAGGGCACCGCAGGGTTCGTGGCCGCGCTCGACGCCGGCATCCGCGACGGTGCGCTCGCCGACACGGACGGCACGCTCGCGCGCCTCATCGGCCGTCCGACGACGCCTCTCGTCGACGGACTGCGCGCCGCGGCCTGACGCCGCGAGCACGGGTGGGCGGTGCGGTCGCGATCTCCCTCGCGATGAGCGCACTGCCCGCCCGACGGCGATCGTCGTCAGCCTGCGGCGATCCGCGAAGAGCTCTGCCGAGGGGACGGGTGCGGTGAGAAAGTTGCCGTCATCCGAACGGAAGTGTGCTAAATATCTACAACAGGATCTTTAACTCGCACCCTGCCCATCGGAATCGATCCGCGAGGTCGAGCCACTCGTTCAATGATGATCGGAAGGCCGCAGATGAACACCCGTCCCACGACCCCGTCGGCACTCGCTGACGGCGAGCACCTCAAAGTCCTCGGATACGACGACACCTTCGACCGGTCGATGAGCCTCTGGGCCAACTTCGCCCTCGGATTCACCTACCTGTCCCCGCTCGTGGGCGTGTACTCGCTCTTCGCCCTCGCGTTGAGCGTGGGCGGTCCGCCGTCGGTGTGGTGGATCTTCATCGTCGGCGCGGGCCAGCTCCTCGTGTCCCTCGTCTTCGGCGAGGTCGTCTCCCAGTATCCGATCCACGGCGGCATCTACCCCTGGGCGCGTCGACTGTGGGGACGCCGGTACGCCTGGATGGCCGCGTGGGTCTACATCTGGGCGATGATCGTCACCGTGACGGCGGTCGCCGAGTTCGGCTCCGGATTCACCGCGAGCCTGTTCGGCCTGGAGCCGACCCCCACGACGACGCTGCTGCTCACGCTCGCGCTGCTGCTTCTCGCTCTGCTCATCAACTTCTCCGGAACCAAGTGGCTGGGACGCGTCGCCCGCATCGGGCTCGCCGCCGAACTCGCCGGCGTCATCGGAGTGGGCCTGTATCTCCTGCTGTTCCAGCGCAAGCAGGAGTTCAGCGTCTTCTTCGACACGATGGGAGTCGAGGGCGACGGCAGCTACGCGACCGCGTTCTTCGGAGCCGCGCTCGCCGGGCTGTTCCTGTTCTACGGGTTCGAGGCCTGCGGCGACGTCGCGGAGGAGGTGTCCCAGCCCGCCCGTCGCATCCCGCGGGCGATGGTGCTGACGATCCTCGTCGGAGGCGTCTCCGCCCTGTTCTCGTTCGTCGGCTATGTGCTCGCGGCTCCCGATCTGCAGGCCATCGTCGCCGGCGAGAACGCCGATCCGATCCCCGGCATCCTCGAATCCGCACTCGGAACCGTGGGCGCCAAGATCTTCCTCGTCATCGCCGTCACCGCCTTCATCTCCTGCGTGCTCAGCCTCCAGGCCGCCGCCAGCCGCCTCCTGTTCTCCTTCGCACGCGACGGGATGCTGCCCGGCCATCGCTGGCTGTCGAAGATCTCGCCCAGAAACAAGGTGCCCACCAACGCGCTGATCGTCGCCTGCACGATTCCGGCGATCATCGCGGTGCTCGTGTGGATCAATCCGGACCTGCTGGTGGCCGTCACCGCGTTCGCCGTGCTCGGCATCTACGTCGCGTTCCAGATGGTCGTGCTCGGCGCCCTGCGCCAGCGTCTGCGCGGATGGCGACCGGCCGGTCCCTTCTCGCTCGGCGCCTGGGGAATCGTCGTCAATGCCCTCGCCCTCGCCTACGGCGTGTTCGCGATGGTGCTCCTCGCGCTCCCCGGCTCCTCCGGCGATGTCGTCACCGACTGGATCGTCCTGATCGGGCTCGGCGTCGTCGTGGTCACGGGAATCGCCTACCTCCTCATCGCTCGCCCCGACGGGAAGTCCGACGCCCCCGAGGGCGACGCGATCACCGTCGCCGAGGAGATCCGACGCCGCACGGGCGCGATCGCCCTCCCCCAGGCCTCTCGGCGCACGCCGCGCTGACGGGCGGGAGCCGCGACTACTCGTGCACGTGCACGACGGTGAGCCGGATGCCCGACGCCTCCAGCCCCTCCGCCTCGAGCATCGCCGCGACCGCCGCGTGCACCGCGCGTACGGTGTCTGCGGCGCTCGCGGCGACCTCGACGGCGATCGAGACCTCGACGCCCACCCGGTCTCCGCCTCGGTCCACGACGACGAGCGGCTCGTCTCCGTCGCGCAGCCCCAGGGCCTCCGCCGCGCGGCCGACGAGGTTGGACGCGAGGGATCCGGAGCGGTACACGCTCTGCACGCCCGGAACCCGCCGCACCGCGACCTCGATCTCGCCCGCGAGGGAGATGCGCTGCTCCTGCTCCGGAGTCATCGGCCTGCCCCCTCTTCCCAGGATGCGACGTCTTGGATGTCGCGCACCGTGATGTCGATCCCGACCACGTTGAGCTCGGTGTGCCGTCGCAGCCGGTCTGCGACCTCGGCGCGCAGCCTCTCGACGAGGTTCGGGATGGGTTCCCCGTAGGGAACGCTGGCGTCGATGTCGATCCGGATCGGGGCACCGGGCTGCTCGGCGTCGCCGTCGAGCCGGCACCGGCCGACGAGCACGCCGGGGACGCTGCCCTCCGCCGCGCGCACGAGTCCGCGGACCGCGCCCTCGGTGATTCCGAGGTCGGCGCCGCCGACCTCGGACGCGATCGGGACGCGTCGTCCGGAGCGGGCGTCCAGGACGATCCCGCTGAGGATGCGGTCCACCCAGCTGTCATCCACCTCCTGCTCCTCCGCCGCATCGGCGGCGATGAGCTGCCCGGTCAAGGCGCGAAGACGAACCAGCGCATCGAGGGCGAGCTGGCATCCCGCGGATCCGTCGATGGACGGGTTCGCCGGAGTCCGATCGGCATCGAGGTAGTCGGTGAGCTCGTCGATCGTGTGACCGTCGAGATCCGCCGGTTCCAGCCCGAGTCGGCGCAGTTCAGGCGCGTCGTGTTCGTCGCTCATCGCCACTCCTCCATCCGTACGATGATGTACTTCCGGGCGCGGGCCAGCAGGCCGCGCGCCGTGGTGACGGGAATGTCGAGCTCCTCGGCGATCTCGTCATAGGAATATCCGCCGATCTCGCGGAGCACCCAGCACTCGCGCTGTCCGTCGGGCAGTTCGCGCAGTGCGGCGGCGAGTGCCTCGACCTCCGCGCGTGTCTCGGCGATGCGCGGAGGCGACGCGTGCGACGGCGCCGGATGCTCGACGTCGTCGATGTCGAGCACCGGCCGCTGCGCGCGCAGGCGGTCGACCGCCTTGCGGCTGACGATCCGCATGAGCCAGCTCTTCACCTTCACCGGCTCGTCCAGCTCAGGGAGCCGCTGCCACGCCGTCACGAACGCGTCCTGCACGATGTCATCCACGTCGGCAGAGGCGTTCAGCATCCGCTGGGTGTACGCCCTCATCATCGGCGTGTACCTGCGCACGAGAACGGCGAACGCCGCGACGTCTCCGTCCATCGCACGTCCGGCGACGATGCCGTCGTCGGCGCGCTCAAGGGCGCTGCCCGAACGCCTGTCGTCCATTCCCCGCCCTTCCCCCACCTGACCGTCGGCCGGTCCGGGCCGGTGTCGCCACCGCCCCGGACCCAGCATCTCCCTGCGACGGGCATGCCTCGCCGAACTCTGTCTGCTTCCTCACGCCTTCGCGCGGCGTCCGACGAGCAATCCGTAGATCAGCAACACGATGAGCGAACCACCGATCGCGAGCACCCACGTGGAGAGCGAGAAGAACGAGTCGAGGCTCACGTTGAAGAGGAGCCCGCCCAGCCAGCCGCCGAGCATTGCGCCGACGATGCCGAGCAGGAGCGTGACGAACCATCCACCCGCCTGCTTTCCGGGCATGAGGAGTTTCGCGATCGCTCCGGCGATCAGTCCGAGGAGGAGGAATCCGAAGAAGCCCATGGTGTGTCCTTTCGATGAGATGGAGGCGGGGCCGTGTCGGCCCCGCCCGGTCCGCTACTTCTTGAACGCGTCCTTCACGTCCTCCGCGGCGTCCCTGATCTCGCCCTTGGCCTGCTCGGCCTTGCCCTCGGCGACGAGCTTGTCGTCGTTCATGACGTGCCCGACGGTCTCCTTGGCCTTGCCTGCGACCTTCTCGGCTGCGGCCTTGATCTTGTCCTGAGCGCTCATGGCGTCTCCCTTCCGTGAACGGCCCCGGATCTCGGGGCCGAGTCCTTGTCTGCCCTGCGCCTCAGCGCACGGCCTTCTGCAGCTTCCGCTGCGCGTCCTGGATCGACCGGCGCGCCTTCTTGGCCATCCGGGCGCGTGACTTCCGCGCGTCGGGGTTCGTCCACAGGCGCTCCAGCTGATGCCGGATGTCCTCGTAGTCCTTGCCCCGTGCCTTCGCCGTCTCCGCGCCCACGATGTAGGCCGCGATGGCGATGATCGCCACGATGATGATGTTCTTGCGCATGTCGTCCCTTCCTCGTCGTCGTACTCAGCGCACGCGTGTGCGCCGCTTCAGCCCGTCGCGCCAGCTCCGATCGGACAGGTGCAGCAGGATCGGACCGCGGGTGCCCAGCAGTGCGTCCCAGTCATCGACCGCGGACTCGGCGGCGGTCACGACCCTCCGGAGAGAGGCGCCGCGCTGGACCGTCACCGCGAGCTCGATCGTCCGCGCCCGCCGGACGAGGTACGCGTTGGTGCGTGCGGCGAGGACGTCGGGCCGTTCATCCAGAGTCCCGGCGAGCACCGCCTCCGCGACGTTGCGATCGACGACGGTGCTCCCGTCGGCGGCCTCGGCGCGCAGGATGTTCCTCGTCCTGCCTCCGCCTCGTGTGAAGACGAAGACGATCAAAAGGATCGTCAGCAGCAGCGCGATGCCCAGCGCGACCGGCAGCATCCCGGGAACGGACCCCGCCCCTGGAACGTCGACGCTCCACGAGCCGAACCGCGCCGAGAGGTCGTCGACGACCGTCGTCGCACGCTCCTGCCACGGGCTGAGCCAGGGAGCCCCGATGCCGACCGCGAGCGCCGCCGCTCCCGCAACGAGGAGGATCAGCCCGAACACGAGCAGCAGCGCGCGGTTGAGCGCCCTGTTGGTGGAGGTCATGCGACCACCCCCCTCTCCGAGATGTAGACCTTCGGCGTCACGACGAATCCCAGGTCGGACACGGTGTCGACCGCCGTCTCCGCGACAGCGGATTCGTCGATGCGGATGCCGCTGGTCGGCGTCACCCGCACCGTCACGCGACGACGGGCGAGCGTGACCGAGACCTGTCTGCGGTCGATGCCGCACCGGGCCGCGACGGCATCCGCCACCGCATCCGCGAGCACCCCGTCGTCGACGAGGAGGGCGACCCGCTCCGTCGTGCGCGCCCTGCGCGCTCGACGCCCCGGGAGGACGGCGAGCAGCAGCAGGATCAGCGCGACGACGACGGCCACCGCTCCTGAGACGATGAGCGACACCCGGCCCGCATCGGGCGATGTCAGCTCTGCGATGCGAGCGGATGCCGCGTCGCCGAACCGCGGATCGAGCAGACTCCACACGCCGCCGACGAGGAGGGCGAGCAGCAGCACGACCGCGACGGATGCCGCGACCACCGCGGCGACGGACCGCGAAGAGTGCGTCTCCCGGCGCAGCACGCGCCGATACGCTGCCTGTTCGGTGGTCATGCGACCCTCGTCTCTGCGATCTTCCTGACACCCGAGTAGCGGATGTCGACGGTCCCTACGGTTCGCCCGGCCAGCTCCTGCATCCCGCTGATCAGTCCGTGGCGGAGTGCGGCGCCGCTGTCGACGACGGATTCGCGCCGCGACCCCTGCAGGGCGACGGGAACCGTCACCGACACCCGGAGAGAACCCCGGTCGTCGGCCAGCGCGACCGAGACGTCGCGACGCGGAACGCGTGCGAGGTCTCGCGCCAGACCGACGGCCAGGTGCTCGAGGGCACGGGCGCTGACTGTCGTCCGCCCCGGAGCGCCCCCCGGCGCCGGTGCGGTGCGATCGTCGATCATCATGATGATGAACGCCGTCCCCTGAACGCATCGGCGAGCGCTCGTACATCGAGCCGCCCGTCGACGATCCGGCCGATGATCGCGCCGACGAGCATCGCCACGGCCACCAGGACGAACGCCCAGAACCCGAGGACGACCCAGGTCAGCGCGAGCGCTGCCCCTGCGGCGGCGCCGATCACCGAAGTGCTCACTGGACTCGCGCCTCCTGCGGCTGCTCGGCGCCGTCGTCGTCGGAGGGGATGTGGACGTCGTTGACGGTGACGTTGACCTCGGCGACCTCCATGCCCACGAGCTCGACCATGGCGTGCACGATCGCCGCGCGGACGTCGTCGGCCACCTTCTGCAGCGAGACGGGGTACTCGGCGACGATCGTGACGTCGACCGCGACCTGCGTCTCCCCGACCTCGACGCTGATGCCCTGCGCGAGATCCGTCGTGTTCAGCGCGTCGCGGATGGCCCCAACCATGCGCGCGGCGCCTCCGCCGAGCGCGTACACGCCGCTGACGTCGCGTGCGGCGATGCCTGCGATCTTCGCGACCACGCCATCCTCGATCGTCGTCTTCCCGGCCGCCGACGCCTGCGGCGCCGAAACGACCTGAGCCTTGGGCTGGGTGCCACCAGTCACATTCGCCATCATGAGCTCCTTCTCCGTGTGTCCGCGGCCGTTCCCGGCAGCGGGTCGCATTCGTGCGACACCACTAGGACGGATGCCGGAGTCGAAACGTCACAGATTCGTCGGAAAAAGATCTTCGCGGGGACATGACGGCAGGGCCGACCGGCATCCGATCGCCACGATGCCGACGGAGTCCGGGGCGTGAGGCGACCGCATCCGCCTCGCCGAGGACGGGGACATGTCGAAGATCTTCAGCGGAGCCTACGCCGTGGATCCTCTCGACGCGGTGCTCGGCATCCGGATCTGCGGAGGTTCGTCGGAGTGGGTGGACTTACAACGCAAAAGACCCGGACGTATCCGGGGCTGATCTGAAAATTCTGCAGCAGAAGCGCGGTTTGAACCCGGGACCTCACGATCATGAGTTAGATTCGCCGAGCCTGTGGATGCTAATTGGTACTCGACTCCCGCGTGATTCTGCGGATGTTGTGATGGTTGGTTGCGGCTGGTTTGGGGTACTTTCAGAGGGGGTTCCCGGCACGGACTGGCCCATCCTGTTCGCGTGAGTCTCACCCGATCAGTGCGAATGTCCCGGCGTCGCGGGCGTCGCAAAGAGGTCAGGAAGATCCCTCGTGTGCTCGAATACCATGCCCGGGGCGAGGTTGGCGACCATAGATCGCGCCAGCTTGCGCTGCCGTGGCGCTTTCCTGCGGCTCTCCTCAAGTCCTGCTCGGAACTCCTCCGGTCCGTCCATCTCCAGATCAATTCCAGGGAGGTAGAAGTGGGGAAAGGACTCGAAGCACTCTTCGTACGGGTCAAACACCTCTCCGTCAGTCGCCACCTCTTCCTCGATTTCCCCCGGCTCAGCCAAAGAGCCAGTGGCATCATCGTCGTCATCCGACGCGTTCATACTCATCCACGGGCTGAGGAGCGCCAGCATGACGCTGAAGTATCCTTCGAGGTACGCAGCATCACCGTAGTTTCCCCGTTTAAAAGCTCGATCTGCGGCAGCTGCATACCGGCGAGCGAGTACCTGAACGTGATGAGCATCAGAGTACTCACCCGAGCCTCGTCGATGAAGCACCCTGAAACAGGCGTCAAGGACTGCGTCGCTGTAGAACCAGGTGTACACGACCGATGGATACTCGCGGTGATCTATTTCCTTAGCAACCTGATCCGCGCGCTGCGCTCGTTTCTCAATTCTCGCGACGAGATCGTAAGTATCGTCCGGGAGAATGCAGTGGCCCTGGAGTGATCGCTTGATCTCCTTGATGAACTTCACCCCGCTCGTGCGCAGGTGGGTGAGCCCAAGTTTGCTTGCTTCTGGAGCGTCGAACGGACTCACCACATAGGCCCGCGGAGCAAATTTACCTAGATCAGCGCGAAGCGTTTCATACACGCGTCGGAAGTTCCAGTCAGTCAGAGAGTATCCAACAAACACCACGGTTTTCGTCGCGAGAAGCTGGCGCAAATGTGCTCCAAGAGCGTTAGAACCAAGCCGTGCGAGAGACTCCTCGTAGTCTTCACTCGTGGCGACAAGCGTTGCAAGGTTGTTGATTGATCCGTGAATCTTGTACACGCGGCGCTCATACTCATCGTGATACGCGATATCTTCCCCAATCACGAACGGAGTAGCAAGACACGCCTCTTCGAAGTACGTATCCCAATTTGTGGTGATGATGTCACGAATCGCGGGAAGCGTCGCAAGTTCTTCATGGAATTGTCGCGCGGCTCGACGCGCCGTCGGGAAGGAGTCTGCATAGGTGAATCGCTTGCGGATCTCCTTGACTAACGCTGCCCGACCGAACTTCTCTTGAAATGCCTGCATGACCTCAGGGAAGGTCTCAGCAGTGGAACCCGTACGTAGTCGGGCTCGCTCGAAGAGCGTTTCGGATAGAACGGTCGGAACTTCCGTGCTGATGCCCGCGCCCGCAAAGATAGCCAGGTTGCCCCTCAGATACGCCTCGACAACTTCCTGCGGCAAATCAAAATCTAGGTCAAGAGCGCACCACTTGCACCCTGCGTCGTGCACATGACTGATCACAGGCTCATGCTAGTCGGGCACACCGCCGAGGAGCGCCCGGACCGCAGCGGAGCTGCGGATAGCACGCACCGCAGGGGACGAATCCCGGCCGGAAGCCGGGCTTCGAAAGAGCAAAGAAGGCTCTCGATGTCCCTATTAACAAGACGCGCCCGCCGCCCGCAGCAAGGTCAGACTTGCAGTCTACGGTTGAAGTGTGACCTTCCACCTCGCCGACCGCGTCTACGTCGACGAATCGAAGGCCCGCGGGTACTACGTCGTTGCGACCGCCACGGCGATCGGACACGTTCAGACGTCCGAACGGGCGCTGCGCGATCTCCTCAAGCCAGGTCAGCGACGCATACACTTCAAGAGTGAGAGCGACAGTCGCCGCCGCCAGATCCTCTCGCACATGTGCGCTCTCGAAGTACGCGCGTCCGTGTGGATCGTCAAGCAGCGGTCAGACAGGGAAGCGCGACCACTGTCCCTCGGCGCACTCCCTGAGGAGGCTGTCCGCGCTGGTGTGGCGCAACTGATCATCGAAAGAGACGAGTCCCTCGAGCGCGCCGACCGCCGACTGATCGCGGACGCAATCCGCCGTGCTGGATCGCCAGAGATGCAGTATCGGCATGTTGCGCCGCACGAGCATCCGCTGCTCTGGGTAAGCGATGCTGTCGCTTGGTGTTTTTCGAACGGCGGAGACTGGGTCCGTCGCGTCGATGCGATCGTCGATTCCCGGGTCACCCGGCTGTAGAAACACGTGAGCCTGGCTCGTCATACCGTCCGGAAGACTGCCAGGCTCCGAGGGCTACTGCCCGCCGTACTAGAAGTCTAACTTGTACACGATGTAAAGGGTCAACAGCCGGAACATCGGTGCCGATGTCGGTCGTCACAGCTAATCTCCTCGTATGACCGTGAGATGCCCCACAACCCGTGCTGTGATCGGCTCCGAGGCCGAAGCGATCGCAGCATCCCGACGCGCGCAGAAGCCGGCCCGCGCAATGCGATGCCACTACTGCGGATGGTGGCACGTCGTCGGAATCGGCTCGCCACTGGAACGTCCGTCGACGCCCCGTAAGCGCCGCTAGGCACATGTCGCCGCGCCGCTGACCGGCACAAAACGGGGACAACTGCGGCCGCCGCATCCCGGACTCACCCGACCCAGGAACGACAAAACCCCCGGCTACACCGGGGGTCCTATTCTGTAGCAGGAGCGGGGCTTGAACCCGCGACCTCACGATTATGAGTCGTGCGCTCTGACCAGCTGAGCTACCCTGCCGCACTGCATCCGCATCGCAGATACGAACACTGTGAGCCCCGAGTCAGGATTGAACTGACGACCCCTTCCTTACCATGGAAGTGCTCTGCCACTGAGCTATCGGGGCGTGCTGCCCCTCGCGGGGCAACCACACGAGAATACCATCACAGTGGCGTTCTCATGAAATCGAGGCGGTCAATCCAGCGTGTACCGGCCCGCGTTCGCCTTGAGCCAGGGAAGCGGGTCGATCGTCTTGCCGTTGACGATGATCTCGAAGTGCAGATGGGCGCCGAAGGAGTGGCCGGTGTTGCCGGTCAGCCCCACGATGTCGCCGACCTTGACGGTCTGTCCGGCCTTGACCTTCAGCGAGCCGTACTGCATGTGCGAGTAGTGGCTCGTGATGACCTGGCCGTCGATGACGTGGTCGATGTAGACGGTCACGCCGTAGCCGCCGCCCTGCTCCGTCGCGATGCGCACGGTGCCGTCGGCGATCGCCTGGATCGGGGCACCCTCGCCCGGCACGAAGTCGATGCCCTCGTGCATGCGGCCCCAGCGGGGTCCGTATCCCGAGCTCATGCCGACGCCGACGAGGAACGGCCACTGAATGGCCGCCTCGGGGTCGTTCGTGAAGACGGTGTCGGAGAACTTGATGCCCTGCTCGGACGCGAGGTCGACGAGAGAGACGGTCGAGAAGTCCTCGGCGCTGGCAAGCGTCTCGTTCTGCACGTCCGACGAGGTCACGAATGCCTGGATCGGAGTGTCGGACTTCTCCGCGCCCGCGGAGGCGGCGACGAGTGAGGTCGAGGCGACGCCGTTCGAACCGACGGCGGCCACCGCCTCAGCCGGCAGCGTCATCGAGACGGCGAGCAGTCCGGCGAGGCTCATCACGCCGACGGTCGCACCGACGGCCAGGAACTTGCGGGCGCTCGGCCGACGACGGGCCACGTGCTCGACGGTCGGAGCGTCCGCGACAGCGGGCTCCTCGTCGACCGGAGCGGATGCCGCGGCGTCTGCGACATCGCCGGAGACGGAGCGGAACGTGCGGGCAGCCTGCTCGAACGGGTCGGCGGAGGTCGGCTCCCCCACCGTCGGCGTCTCGACGACGGGCTCGGCAGCGGATTCTGCTGCGACAGGCTCGGCGGGTGCGGCTGCGATGTCGGGAGTCTTGTCGGCGGTGAGAGCGGCGACCATGGCGACCGCTTCGGCGACGGTCACGCTCCGGCGAACGGTGCGGCGCGTCATCGGCGCCGATGACACCGGTGCGCTGCCTTCGGAGACAGCTGCCGTCGCTCCTGCCGCGGGGGCCTCGGAGGCCGCAGTGCGGATGCGGCTGGAGCGGCGCGTGGGCGCAGGGGCAGCCTGGGGATTCTCGAAGGGCAAAACGATTCTCTCGGGTCAGACGTCAAGCAGGGGGGATGCTTGCACCCTCATCGCCTCGGGAACGACGAAGGTAACGATCGGATAAACAGTACCCTGAGCCGCCTGAGAAAGCCATGAGTTCGTCATGAATCCTCCAGAAGCTCCAGGAGCCGGGCGTGCACATCGATGCCGCCCGCGACGATCATCGGACGCGCCGACTCCACGTCGAGACGTGTGACCGCGCCGCCGGCCTCCTCGACGATCAGGGCCCCGGCAGCGAAGTCCCAGGGCTTGAGACCCCGTTCGAAGTAGCCGTCGAGACGCCCCGCGGCGACGTACGAGAGGTCGAGGGCCGCCGACCCCGCACGGCGGAGGTCGCGCGCCATGGTCATCACGCGGCGCACCGTGGCCAGGTCGCCGTCGTGCGTCGAGGGGTCATAGCCGAACCCGGTCGCCAGCAGCGCCCCCGCGGGGGTCTCCGTCGTGACGGACAGGCGCCGCTCCCCCAGCCACGCGCCGCCGCCCCGACTCGCGGTGAACAGCTCTCCGACCGCGGGCGCGAAGACGGCCGCGGCGAGAGCATCCCAGTCCTGCGGGTCGGCGCTTCCGCGCACGGCGGCGATGCTCACGCAGTACGCGGGGATGCCGTAGGCGTAGTTCACGGTGCCGTCGATCGGATCGACGACCCAGGTGATGCCGGTCACACCGGGATCGGCATCCGACTCCTCCCCGAGGAAGCCGTCGCCGGGGCGGGCCTCTCGGAGTCGCGTGCGGATGAGTTCCTCGACCTCGCGATCCGCGTCGGTGACGATGTCGGCCAGGCTGCTCTTGGTGGCTGCGAGATGCACGCCTTCGTCTCGGCGACGACGCGCGAGCTCACCGGCTTCGCGAGCGATCTCCGCGGCAAGATCGACGAGTTCGAGGTCGGCGCTCACTGCGGCGGCAGCGGCGGCGCGGGCGGGAACGCCGTGGCGTTGGGAGCCGGCGGCGACTCCGGAGCGGCCGGCGCCGGAGGAGCGGCCTGCACCGGAGGAGCCGTGGGCGCGGGAGGACCCGCGGGAGCCGGTGGCGTCGCAGGGACCTGGGGTGCCGCCTGCGGAGCCGAGAAGTCCGGGATGGCGGGAAGCTGCGGAGCCGCGTACTGCGCGGCCGGAGCGGCGAGCTGCGGCTGCTGCGCGGAGGGGTGACCGGTGTAGTAGGCGTTCCAGTCGGGGGTGCCGTCGGGCAGCACGGGCAGCGGCGTGGCCCCGTCGGCATAGGTGGGCCAGGCCTGCGCCACGGGCGCGTATGCGTGTGCGACGACGGGCTTCTTCGGCGCGAACAGCGCGTTCAGCAACGGGATCAGCGTGGTGCCGACCGCGGTGAGGATGGTCAGCGCCACGAGGATGCGACCGTACAGGTCGCCGAACTCGAAGTTGTGCGTGAACGTGAGGAAGAAGACGAGCATCCCCACGAGGCCGACCAGGAACACGATCGTCGCGATGTAGATCACGCGGGTGAACGACGTGACGTAGCGGTTGGCGGCCGGAGTGAACAGTCGCACATGCAGCAGCGCGAGCTGCAGGATGCCGACGACGAGCAGCAGCTGGAAGAAGCGCTCCCCGCCGCTGAACACCTGGCCGTCTTCAGGGAGCCAGATCTTGAACGCGCCGACGATGAGGGCCACGATCCACGTGACCATGCTCGCGAGAGCGAGCCAGTCGGGGCGGTTCGGCGCCAGTCCCGCCTCCAGGATCGCGATTCCCGCGAAGCCCGCGAGCAGCAGGATCGTGAGGAACGCGCGCCCGATCAGGCCGTCCTGATCGCCGATCAGCACCCAGACCACGCACACCAGAGCGGCGGCGATGAGCGCGCCGATGGCGATCCAGATCGATCCCCTGATCAGAAGGGACATGTTCTTCTTCGGTTCGGCCTGCACGGACTCCGGCTGCGACATGACGGTCCTCTCGACGAGCGGCGGTGTGTTCATCCTCGCATGCGGGGTCGCGGATGCCGCGAGCATCCGTGGCCCTGTGGAAACTTCAGGTCACCGATGCGCGTCAGACGGCCTTCTTCGTCGACGCCGCAGCGAAGGCCGCGATGCGCGCCTGAGCGTCGGGCGTCTCCATCGCTGCGCCGATCGAGCGCGCCTCCTCGCTCAGCTGCTCGACGAACGTGCGCTCGGGCTGAGAGCGGACGAGGCGCTTCGCCTGGCCGTAGGCCGCGGCTGCGCCAGCGAGCCAGAACCGCGCGACCTCCTCCGCCCTGGCGCGAACCAGGTCGGCCTCGGCGGCGGCATCCGCTCCCTCGACGGCCTCGGCGACGAGACCCCACTCGACGGCCTCCTGCGACGTGAGGAGGCGATCCTGCAGCACGAGCTGCAGCGCCCGCCGCTGGCCGATCGCGCGAGCGAGCTGCGCGGAGACCGAGAGGTCGGGGGTCAGCCCGATGTTGGCGTAGAGGCTGCCCAGTTTGGAGCGCGCGCCGACGACCGCGTAGTCGGAGCAGAGCAGGATGCCGAGTCCTCCACCAGCCGTGGTGCCGTGCGCTGCAGCGACGACGGGAACGGCCGATCCGGTGAGCGACCGGATACCCGCATTGATGACCTCGGCGAGCGCGGTGATGTCGTCGCCGGACCCCATCGTCATCGACATCTCGATCACGTCGCCGCCCGCGCAGAAGGCGGGGCCGGCCGCATCCAGGAGGATCGCTCTGACGTCATCACGGCTCGTGACCTCTGCCGTCGCGTCCCGCCAGGCGTAGGCGAGTTCGGCGTTGAAGGCGTTCAGCCGCGACGGACGGTTCAGCGTGAGCCGAGCCAGCCCCTCATCGACGGACAACAGGATGGCATCGCTCATGGCGTCTCCTTCGAGCACAGGACGGATGCCTCCAGGGTAATCGCGATCAGGACCGCTCCCACACCCGCGCGACGAAGGCCTCCATGCGGCGACGGGTCCCGTCGAGGCGGTAGTCGACCTGCCCCGGGGCCCGCACCTCGTTCGGCGCGAGCGGATGAGCCAGCCGGACGCTCTCGTGACAGGAGAGATCGGCGCAGATGTAGGTGCCGACCGAATCGCCCCGCTCGCCCTCGTCGCCCGCACGCCGAGCGGAGAACATCGCGACCTGGTTGCCCGGCTGCATCGTGTGGCAGATGTTGCACATCCCGGAGCGTGCGCGCCCCGGCTCGGAGACGCGCAGCACGACGCCCCTGATCTGGCCTTCGTGCTGGATCAGCACGTACCCGCGCTTGCCGGCGCTCGGGTCGCGCCAGGCGAAGAAGTCGAGGTAGTCCCAGTCGACGAGCACGAAATCGTGCGGCATCTCCATGACCCGCAGCTCGTCGGCATCCGCATTGACGAACGAGGAGCGGACTTCTGCCTCGGTGAGCGCTCGCATCGCACCAGTCTAGGCAGAGCGCTCAGAGCCGGATGCCGTCGATCTCCGACTGCCGGAGAGCACGCAGCAGCTCTCGCGGAGGGTGGGCAGAATCGGGCAGCGCGGAGATCTGCATGATCGCCGCGACACCGGCGACGGTCGGCCGGACGCGGCCGTCCTCTCGGCGCGCCAGACTCTGGGAGATCAGCGTCTCGAGCCTGCGAGCCTTCCGCGTGGAGGGGAAGGGACCGCCGATCGGCTCGTTCTCGAGGAACTCCTTCTCGGTGAGCGGCTCTGCGGTCGCCAGTTCGTGCTCGACCAGAGCGGAGAGCGTGAGACGCAGCGCATCGGAGAGCTCGGCCCCGCGCAGCTCACCGCGCAGGAGCTCGTCGTCGATGCTCACATCGAGGGCGGCACGGCGACGCAGCGGCGCCGCCCCGCTCTGCGGGAGCGGGGTGGTTTCGGGCACGCCGGGTAGGCGCCGATCGTCGGCGTTCATACTTGCAAGACGCGCGAGAACGCGTTCCATTACGCGGAATCGGTCGGAGAGTCGTCGGACGGCACCGGATCCGCGCGCAGATCACGCACCGATTCGCGCGTGATGAGCGGCATCGGAACCACGCCCGCAGGCGGAGGAGCTGGCCGCCGCTACTGCGTGAGGACGCGGGGCTCGGAGTCCTCGAAGCCGCTCTTGAGCACGACCGTGGTCCACGGCACAGGCGCGTCCGCGAAGATCGGCTCGAGGATCTCCCACATCCGCTCGGCGTCTACCCCGGTGAAGTAGAGCGCGTACTCGCCGTCTCCGACGTCGTTGCCGTCGATCGCGCCGGCCTCGGCGGCGGCGAGCGCCTCATCGGCGGCGAGCTCCGTGGCGAGCATCTTGTCCATGAGGTCGAGGTCGAACCGCTCGTCGCGGCTCTCGAACTTCACGACGACCCAGCCTTCACCCGCCGCCTCGGACTCCACAGCCGGTGCGCCGGCATCCGGCTCCTCTGCCACCGGCGACGCGTTCGTCGAGCAGCCGGTCGTGAGCAGCAGCAGGACACCCGCGGCGAGCGCCGCCGACCAGAACCGTGAGGCAGACATGCGCCCGATGCTAGCGGGTCGCTCCCTGACCGCGGGGCTGCTATCGCCAGGCGGCGCGCACGACCTCGGCTGCCTCCTCGGCATCCACCTCGGGGATGCACTGGTGATCGAGTGCCGTCGACCACTGCATCGCGTCCGGCAGCGCAGCGAAAGAGACACGGGCGCTGCTCGTGAACGGGCCGAACCTGGCGAAGAGGCGTTTCGCCTCATCATCGATGAAACCCCGGCGAGCGAGTGCCCACAGATCGTAAAGATCACGTGGCGCAGCGCGGTCGACCCAGGAAGCGAGCTTCGACGCCGCGAATGCGGGCGCGGTGAGCACCCGCATTCGGGCGGGAGGGGCGTCGGAGTACCGCTGCTCGAGATCGAGGATCTCCGTCGGCCATGCAGGATAGCCCTCGGAGGCGAGGAGCTGGACCTGTACGTTCAGCTCTCCTACCCGCATGACGCTGGGCTGAGAGTGGCGCGTGTGCACGATGTCCGGGATGAACTCGGGCGTACGGAAAGCACGTCTGAGACCGGTGCCGAGCGCGCGCTGGATCTCTTCGGCCGCATCCCGCCTCGGCACGAGAGCGATCAGGTCGATGTCCTCCGAGAGCCGGAGCCCCGGCAGGTGCGTCCGGGAGAGCGCCGTGCCTCCGAAGAACACGAGGTGCGTGTCATCGATTCCGCTCAAGGCCGCGAGCGCGTGCGATATGACATGATCGCGTCTGACCTGATCCTCGTCTACTCCGAACCTCGATTGAATGTCGAGCAGTTCGTCCTCATCGAGGACACCGGGAATCGGCGCCGGTGTCGCACGTCTGCCGACCGCCCCCGAGTCCGATCCGTCGTGCACCTCGCGGGCGCGCTCACGACGGCTCATGATGCTTCCATGTCTGCGATGGTCTTCTGCACGGCGAGCGGCACTCGCCGCGCCCGGTCGGCGATCCCGCGCAGCTCGTCAGCGTCGACACGCACCCGCAGATTGGCCGCCGCCTCGCGAGCGACATCAGGGGCACCGCCCTGCATCGGACGCGCCAGCACGTCGTACAGGGTCTGCGCGGGAGTGGTGATGAGCGCCTCACCGAGGGGCGTGCGCTCCAGCACCAGATCGAGGGCGTCGAGATCCCGAGGAATGAGATGCACGGTCCCTCCGGTGGTGAGGGTGACGGGCGGCCGTCCGGCCACAGGTACCGCGATGGTCGTCGTACCGATGGCCCGAGGTATCGCCCCCCAGAATCGCGCGGCCCCCAGCCCCATGAGAGCCACACGTCGCTGACCGAATCGCGCCGTCGCCAGAGCCAGCCCCGCCGCTTCCAGGGGCGGCTTCCAACGACGTCCGTCGGCTCCGTCCGGTGGGGCCGTGTAGACCCCCTGGGCGATCTTGAGGACGACGCCCTCGTCTTCCAGCCGGGCCAGATCCCGGGGGGCGTTCGTGGAGGTCTGCGCGACGTCTTTCCATCGAACCGTTCGCATCGGGGCGCGCTCCACCACGCGTGCAAGCGTGATCGGCTTCATCAGAACCTCCTAGCTAAGACCCACAGTACAGAAAGTGTACTTTCAGTCTCAACTATCCGGTTCTATACGCGGCGATCCGCTCAGTCGATCGCCAGCGCCGGGTCAGCGGCGCTGACGGGCGAGCTCGGCCTGACGGAGGACGCGCAGCAGCTCGCGCGGCAGACGCGGCCCCTCCAGCGACGACGGCCGCAGCACCGCGGAGATGCCGGCGACCGTGGCGTGCAGGCCGCGGCCCTCACGACGGACGAGGTTCATGCCAGCGAGAGCATCGAGCCGGCGACGGTAGCGCCCCGCTCCGAACAGGCGGGGCGTGCGCACAGTGGCGAGCAGCTCGGCCTCGGTGAGCGGTTCCTCCTGCTTGAGCTCGTGCTCGACGACCAGCACCAGCGCCGAACGCAGCGGCTCCTCGAGAGTGGCCCCGCGCAGGTCTCCGCGCACGATCTCCTCGTCGATGCTCAGGTCGAGCATCGCCCGTCGCTGCAGACGAGTCCCGACCGCGGCGAAGGCGGCATCCGACTCAGGATCACGGAACAGGCGCGGCTCGATGATGCTCATACCGATGAGATGCAGAGAGGGGCCGTTTCATTACGCGAATCCGATCGATCTCATGCCGGACCCGGCATGTAGGCGGGAGCTTCGACCGCGCGGCTACACTGGGCGCACTCGATCGCGACCCACCGGAGAATCATGCGCCTCACGGACTTCACGCCACCGGACACCGCGGCCGCACGAGGCGCGCTGGCTCTGCTCGACGACTTCCACACGCCGGCGATCGCGAACCATGTGGTGCGCTCGTGGCTCTGGGCCGAGGCCTTCGCGATCATCGAGGGCCGCACCGACGTCGATCACGAGCTGCTCTACACCGCTGCGATCCTCCACGACATCGGCCTGGTGCCCGCCTACGACAACCACGCTCTCGGCTACGAGGAGGCCGGCGGCTTCGTCGGCGAAGCCCTCACCGCGGGGGCCGGGTGGTCGCCCGACCGGCGCCGGCGAGTGAACGAGGTCATCGTGCGCCACAACTGGCCCGAAGTCGACCCCGACGAGGATGTCGAGGGCTACCTGCTGGAGATCGCGACCGGCCTCGACATCTCGGGGCGACGCGACGAGGAGATACCCCTCGACTTCCGCCGCGAGGTGCTCAACGCCTACCCGCGGCTCACGCTCGCCGAGGAGTTCGGCACGTGCGTGCTCGACCAATCGGCGCGGAAGCCCCGCAGCGCCGCGCGGCGCCTCGTCGACGGCGGCCTCATCCGCAAGCTGGCGGAGAATCCGCTCGAGAGCGTCAGCCGACTCTGACGACGCGAGCGAAGGCCCCCAGTGTCTCCCTCCGGTGCGATGCGGCGATGACCGTGCCGGGGAACGCTCCGAGCACGTCGGAGATGATGCGCTCGGACTCCGCGTCCAGGCTCGCCGTGATCTCATCGACGATGAGGATGCGGGGCTCCCGGCACAGCGCCCGCGCGAGCGCCAGTCGCGCCCGCTGACCCCCGGAGAGGCGCACTCCGTGCTCTCCGAGCTCGTCGTCGAGGGCGATCCAGTCGTCGGCGCCGACCCTCGTGAGGGCGTCCCGCAGCTCGTCGTCGCTGCGGACGCCGTCGCCGCGCAGCAGGTTCTCGCGCACGGTGCCGTGGAAGAGCCTGGCGTCCTGCTCCACGACGGCGACGACGCGTCGGAGGTCGGCGTCGCGGACACGGCCCAGCGGATACGCCGCCCCTGAGTCGTCGGTGAGCGCGACCGCGCCGGCATCCGGATCCCACAGACGAGCCGCGAGGGCGATGACCGTGCTCTTGCCCGCGCCCGACGGGCCCGCCAGCCCGACGTGCTCGCCCGGTGCGACGTCGAGAGACCAGTCGTGCACCACCTCGGACCGATCGTCGTAGGAGAACGAGACCCTGCCGAACCGCACACCCAGCGGTCCGTCCGGCAGGGGGATCGGATCGTCGACCGGCGCGACGACCGGCGGACGACGGAGTCCGGCGCCCACCCGGTCTGCGCTCGCGATCAGCGGATGCAGCTCCGACACGGTGCGCGCGGCATCCGCGACCCCGGCGACCCCCGCGACGGCCAGTGCGACGAGCGCGGGGAGCAGTGCCGCGTGGGCCTCCTCCGTGCCGCGCTGCACGAGAGCCACCGCGATCACACCGATCACGACGACGGCCAGGATCAGCTCGCGCGTCCCGTCGACGAGGTGCGAGATGGCCTCCCGGCGACGGCTGATGCGCGCCGACCGCCGCGTTCCCGCGACCGCCTCCCGCACGACGCGGTCCTGCAGACCGTAGGCGAGTATCTCGCGCAGCGCGCCGAGCGCGTCCACCAGCCGCTCGGACTGCGTCTCCCGTTCCCGCTGCTCCTGGGCCCCGACGCGACGTGCGGGACCCGCTCCCGCCCAGGCCGTGAGCGCGACGGCGAGGGCTCCGCCGAGCATCACGAGCCCCACCGCAGGCATCAGCGCGACGGCGCACACCAGCGCCCCGACGAACAGGGTGAGCGCCGCGCCGATCTGCGCGACCGTGTGCGCGTAGAAGAACTCCAGCTTCTCGATGTCGGTCAGCGCCACGGATGCCGCGCGCCCTGAGTGCTCCCTGCGGCGGCCGGGCACACTGCGCGAGTAGGCGTCGAACAGCGCCATCCGGAGTCGAGCGAGGACCCGATACGCGAGAGCGTGCGAGACATCCATCTCCCGCCAGGTGAGGACCGTGCGCACGAGCACGAGAGCGCCGAGAGCGATCCACCACGCCGCAGGCGGCCAGGATCCGTGCACCACCGCCCCGCCGACGCCCAGGGCGGTGAGCACGCCGATCGCCGCGAGGGCGCACAGGCTCGCCGTGGCGATCGCGTAGCTGCCGACGATCCTCCGCCATTCCGGCCGCAGGGGCGGGAGCAGGCGGGCGAGCACGGCGACGGCGGAGGTCATGACGCCTCCCTCACGAGCATCCCGTCGCGCAGGACGCGCACGTCGGCGACCCGCGCGAGGGCCTCGGGGCGGTGGCTGATCATGAGCACGATCCTCTCTGCGGCGACACGTTCCAGCGTCTCCGCGACGGTCAGGGCGCTGCGGTCGTCGAGGGCGCTGGTCGGCTCGTCGACGAGGAGCACGGGGCGGCGCGCGAGCAGCGCCCTCGCAAGGGCGAGCCGCTGTCTCTGCCCGCCGGAGAGGCTCGTCCCCGCCTCCGCCACCATCGCGTCGAACCCCTCGGGGATCGCTCTGATCTCGTCGAGCACGCCGGCGGCTGCGCAGGCCCGTTCGAGCGCATCCTGCCCCGCACCGAACAGATCGACGTTCTCCCTGATGGTCCCCGCGAACAGGACGGGTCGCTGCGAGACCACTGCGACGTCGGAGGCGCGGAGCGGACGTCCGTCGAGCTCCACCGTGCCCGATGACGCCGGGAGGAACCCGAGGACCACGTCGAACAGCGTGGACTTGCCCGCGCCGGAGGGCCCGGCGATCGCGTGCACCTCCCCCCGCTCGGCACGGAGGTCGACGCCCCGGAGGACGTCGGCGGCGGCGCCGGGATAGCGATACGAGAGCCCCGTGATGCGCAGCACCTCCCCCGCGCCCGTCGCGGCGTCGGCCGCGACGGGCGACGGCTCGACGTCGGGGCGTCGGAACGCCCCCAGCGCGACCAGCCCCGGCACGGCCGTGAGCCCGAGAAACCCCGCATGCCAGTGCCGCGAGAGCTCGCGCACCGGGCGGAACGCCTCCGAGGAGAGCAGGAGCAGCGCGTAGACCTCGACGGCAGGGGGCTGCCCCATCATCACGGAGACGACGGCGAGACCGGCCGCGACGACCACCCCGGCCTGCACGGCGAGATCGGTGATGGCCGTCTCCGCGAGAGACGACCGCATGACCCGCTCGGTGGCGAGGCGGAGGGCTTCGGATCTCGCATACAGTCGGGAGCGCGTCGCGGGCACGTCGCCCAGCGCACGCAGCGTCGACATGCCGCGGAGCGATTCGAGCAGGTCGCCGCTGAGCGCTTCGTAGCTGTCCCAGTGCGCGAATCCGCGCCGCGCGAGCATCCTCTTCCAGAGCAGCGGACCGAGCACGGCGAGCAGGATGCCGAGCGACACGCACAGCGCGGCCAGGGGCGACAGCATCCCGACCAGTGCGACGGCGATCACGCTGCCGACGGCGAGCTGCACCACGGCGGGGATGTACTTCGACACGTAGGCGTCGGTCCCGTCGATCCCGTCGCCGATGGCGAGCTGGGCGGACCCGTCCCGGAGCGCCGCGTCGTGCAGCCGCGACGGCACGAGCACCGCCCTGACGGCAGCATCCCGCAGGTCCTCCCTGACCCGCGCGCCGAGTCGCGCGGCGACGTCGCCCTGAGCGAGCGTGAGCAGCACCCGGGTCGCGCCGATCGCGACGATCGCGCCGATGCCGGCCAGAGCCCCTGCCACGTCCGCACGCACGAACGCCGCGAGCGCACAGGCGAGGGAGAGCGCCTGCAGGAGGTGCGTGGCGAACACCAGGAGCAGGAGCACGACGCTTCCGCCGAGCAGCCACGGATGCCGTCGCGCTTCGCGCCACAGCGGGGGGACGATCATCATCGTGGACCTCCAGGGGTGTCGAGGAGGGCGACGGCGTGGAGGATCCAGCGGTCGCCGGTCGAGGGGAAGCCGGAGACGGGACGGGCGCCCGCGTCTCCGGAGAGCGAGACCTCGTAGCAGAGGCGTGCGGCGGAGAGGTGAGATTCCCAGAGCGCGGCGGCGACGGCACCCGGAGCGGCATCCACCGGCACCGACCAGGAGGAGATCGCCGATGCGCCGCGCACCCACGACTGCCCGGAGGCGCGCGCGATGCGCTCCGCGTCGGGCCGAGGCGCCGGTCCGATGCGTGCGGAGAACTCCTCGATCGATGGTGAACGGCGCCCGGCGAGCGCCGCCCGGCGGGCGGGGAGCGACGCCGGGTCATCCGCGATCTCGACGGCGGCGAGAGGGATCTCCGGCGCCAGTCCGAGCGCGAGCCACGCCTCCGCGTCGGCTGCCCGCGGAACCCCCAGCATCCCGCGCAGGCGGGCGGACGGGCCGAGCTCGACCTGTCCGGTCTGCGTGCCCAGCAGGAACTGCACGGCAGCGAGTGCGTAGGCGGCATCCGCGATCCACAGGGGCCAGGCCCGGTGACGATAGCGCCCGAACGATCGGCCCGGCTGCACGGTGAACACCAGCCTCGTTCCCGCGGTGCCCCGCTCCGACGCGGGCCACCCGGAGGCACCCTCCGCCTCGGCATCCCGCCGGAGGATGACTCCGCGCTCGTGGTCGAACACGCGCCTCGCACCCGTCTCGTCGATCACGTGCGTCTGCACCGGATAGCAGGCCCCTGCCGAGGGAACAGGGCGGCGGGGTATGCGGGTCGGCGTGCCGTCCGCTGCCCGATGGAGGGGCCCGGGGCGCCACAGGTCGTCGAGGAGATCCCGCACACCCTGCGACGGACCGTCGACGATGGCGCCCGCGGCGGCCCAGTCGTTCACCCTCGGTCCGGGCGGAAGCGGACCCGCCGGCGCGCGCGACGACATCGCCTCGGTGAGCGGACCGAGGATGCCGCGGCGCGCCTGTCTCATGACACTCACCGCGGCCCTCACATGTGCGGGGCCGGGAGGAGCGTGAAGTCCTCCGGTCCCCCGGTCCAGGTCGTGCGCCAGCCGCGCTCCTCCGCGGCGGCCCTGAACCGCGGCATCCCGAGATAGGAGAACGCGGCGGGCGCGTTGGGCACGAACCCCGTGACGATCGAGCGCACCACCCGCAGGTGCGTGCGCCGTACGTCGGAGGTGGTGAGGTCGCGCGTGAGCACCCGATGCCCCCGCTCGCGCAGTCGCCGATAGACCTCGTCCATCGTCACCGCAGACATCGCGCTCAGCGGGCGCACTCCCTGCACGGGCGCCTGGAACCGGCGCGCCTCGCCGTGCACGGCGGGATCGAGCCACACCTGCACGTGCGCGCCGAGATCGATCACGTTCTCGTACTGCGGGCCCGCCGCGGTCGTGTAGTCCGCGTCGGGGCGGTGGTCGAGCGTGAGGCCCTTCGCCATCAGCCCCTCGGCGACAGCACGGAACACCCACCCGTCGGCCGCAGTGCAGCCCTGCGTGTAGATCCACGTGTGCACGGCCTCCAGCACCGCCTTGCGTGCGGCGCGCTCCGGCTCGAGGGCTGCGGAGAACCCGGCCGCGTACAGGCCGCGCTCCTCGTCGTGCACGAGCGCACCGATCGCGGGGGCGAACTCCGACGGCATCGCAACGAGCCACACGCGCAGGCTGCTGCCCCGCAGGTCGTCGAGCAGACCGGGGACGGTGGCGGGGTCGATGCCGAACGCGGGGCCGTCGAGGTGCCACCAGACCTCCAGCGCATCGCGCTCCACGACCTCGAGCACTCCCCTGTCGCGCGCATCGTCGACCCCGTCGCCGGTGGCGATACCGGCGTAGTTCAGGTGGTGCGTCCGGGGCAGCGCGCGGAACCGGGACTGCCGCCAGTTCAGGTGCACGAGGGCGTCCGGCACCCAGACGGATCCGCCGCCGAGCTCGTCGCACCTCGCCCACAGCGTCGGGGTGTCGGGGAGCAGCCGCTGATACGGGAAGCCCGGCCGATCGAGCTGCCAGTCGGCGAACCGGGGCAGCGCGGACTCGTCGAGGACCGCCTCCCCCTGTGCTCGCAGCTCCTGCGCCGTGGTGACGCGCAGCTCGCCGGGTGGAAGGACATCCGGCAGCCAGTTGCCGCAGTACCGCTCGACGCCCTCGCCAATGGCGGCGATGCGCGCCTGAGCGCGGTCTCCGAAGGACGTGCCGAGTGAGACGCGGTCGGCCGGCCACTCGCCGAGGATGCGCGCGTCGGCGACGGATGCCGTGAGCGCGAGGTATCGGTCCGGTGCACCGGACGGATGCGGGACCTCCCGCACGGAGCGGATGATCCCGGTCTCCGGGTCGACCAGGACCTCGGCCGTCAGGGTGGGTCGCCCGGGGGTGCGGTGCAGGGTGTCGCTGGTCATGCTGTCCTCTCGTGTCGCCAACGACCGGCGTCGGCGTCGAAGGCGGATCGGGTGCGGCGGGCCCGGTGCCCGTCAGGGGCGGCGGGAGCGGGAGACGCCGAGGGCAGGCCGTTCTCGGCCAACCAGTCGTCGAGCACGCCGCCGATCCCCCCGGCGCTGCGCAGCCGGGATCGCACGTCGTCGTCGACGATGTCGTCGGCCAGCCGATGCCCCCAGGGGCCGTCGACCACGCGGATGCGGGCACTCCACGCATCGGCGAGTCGACCGGCGTCGGCGAAGAAGAAGTCGTGGTCGCCGCGGATGAGGAGCAGGGACGCCCGGATCGCACCGTAGGCGCGAGCCAGGTCGACCGGAGGGGCGGACCAGAGGCGCCGCCATCCCGACAGGACGTCGTGCGTCCATCCCCATTCCTCGGCGGCGCGATGCACGCCCACCTCTCTCGCCCTGTTCACGCGCGCGGCGAGCTCCTCGTCGGCGAGCGGCGGCAGAGACCGGGATCCGCGCCCGTGCTGGTGCCACCAGCCGATGCGGTGGAGGAGCTGCGGCTCTCCGTGTTCATCCCACGCGGTCTCGGCGAGGCCGAGCGCGGGGACGAGGAGCACCAGCGCGTCGACATCGACGACCCTGGCCGCTTCGAGCGCGGTGTGCGCGGCGTATGAACCGCCGGACAGCACGACGGGGAGCCCCGGCTCGTCGCTTCTGATCGCCTCGACGACGGCTCGGCCGTCGCTGCGTTCGGCGAGATAGGGGTGCCAGTCCCCCTCGGAGGAGTGGCGGCCACGGACGTCGTGGATGACGCAGCGGTAGCCCCGTCGCGTCCAGGCCTTCGCGGTGGCGCCGTGCCGCCAGGCACCGTACGGCGTGCGGATGAGCACCGTCCCCCTCGGCTCCTCCGGCTCCCAGACCCATCCGCGCAGGAGCACGCCGTCGGGGGCGACCACGTCGTGCCTGCGGGCGTCGCGCGGCGGCGTCATCGGATCACGCGCTCAGGGGCCGCGGGATACGCGAGCACCGTGTGCTCGGTGACGGCGCCGAGCGCGGGCACCAGCTTCCACAGGGTCGTGCGCAGCCGGTCGAGCGAGGGGTCGTCCTGCGCCCACGCGGCCGCGATCTGCAGCAGTCGCCCCAGCACGAGCACCCGCGTGGCGTCATCGACGGGTGCACTCGCCGGCGGCGCCGCCCGGTGCCAGGCCTCAGTCGCGGTCGGCGCGCTGCTCGCCGCCACGCGTCTCGTGGCGACCTGCACGGAGGTGGGGTCGTCGCCGTCGAGGGCGAGAGGTTCGATGAGGACGCATTCGCCGTCGCGGTGCGCGCGAAGCCAGGCCACGCCGCGCCGCGGCAGCAGGTCGTGATGCGGCCACCGCCGGCGACCCCGCGCGTCGTCGGCGTACGCGATCACGAGGGCCGCGTCCTGCGGGGGCTCCTCATCGGCGTCAAGACGGGTGACCGCCGCTCCCCACGCGGCGAGGGCGCCACCCAGTTCATCCAGGATCGGGTCGGAGCCGAGGAGGCAGACGGCACGACGCGCGGTCGGCCAGCGGCGGCTGGCGTCTTCAGCTTCCCGCGTCCGCACCTCCTCGGTCAGTCGATGGAGGTAGTCCGCACCGTCTCCGTCCGGCCCGCTCTCGATGGCGGCGACCAGTCCGTCGGGCGGCGCATCGAGAAGCGTGAGGCGCCCGGTGCGCAGCCTGACCCGGTGTCGGCCGTCGGCGCCCGAGACGAGGTGCGCCCCGGTGCCGGGGAGCGGATGGATGCGGGATTCGGCGGTCATGGATCCTCTCGAGGGTGGGCCCGGCCGGGCGAGGACGCCCGGCCGGGGTTGAGTGCGCTCGGAAGCGCGGCGGAAGGATCCGCGGTCAGTCGAAGGGGTTCTCGACCAGCGCGTTCGAGTGCGTCGCCGACAGGTGCGCCAGCTGCTCGGACTCTTCGATCTCTGCGAGGATCTGCTTTTCCATTTCGTGCTCCTTCTGTGAGGTGGTCCGCTCCGCGATCGGCGGAGAGGGGTTCACGGTGTGTGAACACTGACGACCCTAAATGATAATGATTCTCAATATCTACTAGGCTGACCCCCATGTCCTCTTCGCTCCCCCTCCTCGCCGCTGATCACCGGGCCGGAATCGTCTACGAGATCCAGAACGGCTCTCGGCGTGTCGTCGTCGCCGACGCCTGGCTCGCCGAACATTCGGGTTTCCTCCGTCTCCCCGCCGGCGCATCGGGACGGTGGGCCTTCGCGGACGATCGCGGAGGCGCCCTCGTCGTCGGAGGCGCCGGGGAGGTCCGCCGCATCCCGATCGCCATCCCCGCCGAGCACCTCGCCTGCGACGCATCGGGTCGGCACGTCGTGGTCACATCGGGCCTGGGGATGAACGAGGCAGCCTGGAGCGACCTCGTGTCGGTCGTCGACCTCGCGGCCGGATCCTCTGCGCGATTCCGCGTCCGCACCGGAGAGCCGGGCGTCGTCATCGCGCCGGACCAGGCATCGGGCGACGCGATGATCGTGCTCCGCCACCGCGAGCCCGGCGCCGTCGAGGCGCTGCCGCTGGCCTCGGCGCTCGACGTGGGGCCGCACGCGCCGGTGCTCCGTGGTGCGCTCCTCGACGACCTCGCACCCGACGGTCACGGCGATGTCGTCGACCCCGCGTCCGGCGTCGTCGGCGTCGCGACCGGCCGCGGCCTCGAACGCTTCATCGTCGACCGCGGGGCGCCCCGGGCCATCGGCATCATCCGCTGGCCCGTCGAGGGTCGCGCGTTCTACCTGCGCCTCGCCGGCGACACCGGGCGCGTCACGGGCATCGTGCGCGGTGGGCCGGCGTCGCCAGGAGCGTGGCCTGAATGGACCAACACCTTCGTCGAGATCGACCTCGCATCCGGGGCTTCCACGGCGGTCGCCCTCCCGCCAGGGCTCGCGTTCCGGTTCGCCCTCGCCGCGGGTGTCGCCGCCGTCGCCGTCATCCACCCCGACGGCGACGCGATGGTCGTGATCGATCGGGAACAGGCGCGCATCTCCCGGATCGTCCCGCTCCCCCCGATGACGCACCCGCCACAGGCCGGACGGATGCCGTGGGACGGCGTCGACGGACAGGCGGCGCAGCGCCGATCGATCGCGATCGATCCGCTGACCGGCGCCATCGCGGTCACCAGCGGCGGCGACGGCGTGATCCACCTGATCGACGAACAAGAGATCACCACGATCGCGGTCCCCACCGCCCTCGACGAAGGCGGTCACCTCCTGTGGGCCGGCGACGACGACCGCGTGAACGATCTGGTCGGCCGATGAGCGCACACCGTGCGGTGCTCGACGCCGCCCTGTCCCGCGCCGAGCACCACGGTCGGCCGGGGCTCCCCATCGGAGGCTTCGTGCTGGGCCGCCGAGACGGCAGCCCTCGACGCGGCATCCATCGGCTCGACGGCACCCCGGTGATCGAGCCAGACGGCCACCTGCAGCGGATCCACCCCTCGCCCGACGGCCGCCTCATCGCCGTCGAGTGGGCTCCCTCCGCCGACGAGAACGCCGTCCTCGGCATCGTGGACGCGTCCTCCGGCACGATGCATCCGCACCCCGGCATCCGTCTCCGCTACGACACCGTGCTGTGGACACCGGACTCGCGCTCCCTCGACGTCGTCGCGAGCCGAGACGACGCTCTCGTCTCCCTCGACGTCGAGACCGGTGCGGTGCAGTCGACTGCCCTCGCCCCCGGGACGCGCGTGCGGTTGTTCCCCGGCGGCACGCGCGGCCTGCTCGCCCGCAGCCTCGCCGGGGGCACGAGGCTCAGCGACCGCGCGACGGAGACGACTCTGGGCCGATGGCCGGCGCTGCGGCGCGCATGGCCGCTCGCCGACGCGGTGCTGGTCCATCACGACGGAGGGCTCGACGCCGTGGGTCTCGACGGAACCGCGCTCTGGCGCTGGAGCGATCCGCTGGTGCAGATCATCGACGCCACGGTGCACGGCGACCGGGTCGTCGTGCTCGCGGTCGCTCAGGGGTGCAGCGTGCTCATCGACCTCCACGACGGCGTCGAGGTCGGTCGCACGGAGGCCGCATCGTCGGCCGCCGACGCCCTCACCGTCACGGAGATCGGCGTCGACGACGGCGTGCTGCGCCTCTCGGTCGAGGGCCCGCTCACCCCGCCACGGATCGTGGAGCGGATGCCGCAGGGCTGCACGAGCCTCCCCGCTGTCGCCGCGTTGCCCGGGACCACCACCCGGTACGACCTCCCCGCCGACGACGGCGAGACCCTGTCGGTCCATGTCACCGTCCCGTCGGGCGCGGAGGGCCCGCTGCCGCTGCTCCTCACCTGCTACGGCGGCTTCGGCATCCCTCATCTCCCGGTCTACGAGCCCACCGTCTCCGCCTGGATCGCGCACGGGGGTGCGTATGCGACGGCGCAGCTCCGGGGCGGTGGCGAGCGCGGAGAGGCCTGGCGCGACGCGGGCCACGGCGCCCGCAAGACGCGAACGGTCGCCGACCTCGCCGACATCGCGCGCGGTCTCATCCGCAGCGGTGTCACCCGCCCCGATCTTCTCGTCCTCGTCGGAGCCTCGCTGGGCGGTGTCGTCGCGGCCGCGTGTGCGCTGCGGCATCCCGACCTGTGCGCAGGATTCGCGACCACGGCTGCTCCGCTCGATCTGCTCGCCCTCGACGAGCATCCGCTCGGGTCGCGCTGGCGAGCGGAGTTCGGCGACGACGGCGCCGCGGAAGCCCGCGAGCGGCTCCGTGCGCTCTCGCCCCTCGCCCGAGCCGAGGCGCTGCAGATCGGCGCGACGGTTCCGGCGTACCTGGGGATCGTGCTCGGACAGGACACGAGAGTCCTCGCCCGCGACACGCATCGGATGACCGCGGCGCTGCGACGCGCGGGCGGATCCGCCCGGACCTGGACGGCGGCGGATGCCGGGCACGGGGCGAACGAGCAGACCGTGCTGCACGAGATGGGCCTCGCCGTGCTCGAGTTCGCCGCCGACGTCACGACAGGAGACGCACGATGACCGCATCCGCCGACACCACGATGGAGAGCTCCGGTCGGAGCAGCCCGTCCTCCCGCCCTGAGCCGAGACGGCGTCGTCGCGGTCGGACGCTCCCCGTCGGTGCGACGGTGACCACGGCCGCCGTGCTCTCCCTGCTCGTCCTCGTGTTCTCCGCGGCCGTCGGCCCCGTCTCCGTCTCCCCCGTCGACGCCGCGAAGATCGTGATCGGCCATCTCCTCCCCGGCATGCCGTGGATGACCGACGGCACGCTCACGCCGCTGCAGGATCAGGCGGTGTGGCAGTTCCGGCTGCCGCGCTCGCTCCTCGCCGGGCTCTCGGGCGCTGGGCTCGCCCTCGCCGGGGCGATGATGCAGGCGGTGGTGCGCAACCCGCTCGCCGAGCCGTACATCCTCGGCGTCTCCTCCGGGGCGAGCGTCGGCGCCGTGCTGGTGATCGTCTCCGGCGGCGCCACCTTCCTCGGCCTCACGATGAGCGGAGCGGCCTTCGTGGGCGCGGTCGTCGCGTGCGTGCTCGTCGCCGCCCTCGCCCGCATCCGCGGAGAGCTGTCGCCGACGAGGATGATCCTCGCGGGCGTCGCGCTCGGCTCGCTGCTGAGCGCCGTGACGAGCTACCTCACGCTGACCACCGACGCCCAGAACGTCGTCAGCGTCATGTTCTTCCTCCTCGGCAGCGTCTCCGCCGCCGACATGTCGTCGCTGGCGATCCCCGCCGCCGCCCTCGGCGTCGCCGTCATCGCCGCGCTCGGACTGTCGCGGTCGATGAACGCGCTTCTCGCGGGCGACGAGTCGGCCCTGGCCGTCGGCGTGCGGACCACACGGGTGCGCGGGCTGCTGCTGATCTTCGCGTCGCTCCTGACCGGCGCGATCGTCGCGGTGAGCGGGGGCATCGGCTTCGTCGGTCTCGTCGTGCCGCACATGGCCCGCCTCCTGGTCGGCTCCGACCATCGTCGGATGCTCCCGGTCACGATCCTCGGCGGCGCGCTGTTCCTCATGGTGGCCGATCTGCTCGCCCGCACGGTGGCGGCGCCGACGGAGATCCCTCTCGGCATCCTCACCGCGTTCGTCGGGGCGCCCTTCTTCCTCTGGCTGATGCGGAGCGGCGGCGAGCGGGCGGGGTTCGACCGATGACCGTCCTCTTCGACGACGTCAGCGTGGTGCGCGGCGGCCGCACGGTGCTCCACGGGATCGACCTCGAGGTCGGCACCGGACGCATCGTGGGGCTCCTCGGTCCGAACGGCAGCGGCAAGTCGACCCTTCTGCGCACCCTGTTCAGCGGGCGGCGTCCGCACCGCGGGCGGGTCGAGATCGACGGCGCAGACGTCTCGCTCATGGCCCCTCGCGCGCTCGCCCGCACCGTGTCGGTCATGCTGCAGGATTCGCCCTCCGAGTTCGATCTGACCGTGCGGGAGACCGTCCTCGTCGGACGCTCGCCGCACCGGCCGCCGTTCAGCCGCGACACTCCTGACGACCTGCGCATCGTCGACGACGCCCTCCGCACGGCCGACGTGCACGAACTCGGCGACCGCCTCGTGCGCCGACTCTCCGGAGGCCAGCGCCAGCGGGTCATGCTCGCGCGCGCGCTCGCTCAGAGCGGCGAGATCCTCGTGCTGGACGAGCCGACCAACCACCTCGACATCGCGCACCAGCTCGACCTCATGCGCGTCGTCAGCGGGCTCGGCACCACGGTCATCGCGGCGCTCCACGACCTCAACATCGCCGCGGCGTTCTGCGATGACGTCGCGGTGCTCGACGAGGGAAGGATCGTGGCCTTCGGCCCTCCGGATGCCGTGCTCACCCCTGCCCTGGTCGACGAGGTGTTCCACGTCACCGCGCGCATCGCCGTCGAGGTCGACACCGGCGCCAGGGCGATGACCTTCCACCCCCGCGGGCCCAGCGACCGCTGAACCCGCATCCGACCCCTCAGAAGGAGAAGAAGAGAGAATGACACCCCGAACCCGAAGCATCCGCCTGCTCGCCGCCGTCGCGGTGGGAGCAGGATCCCTCGCACTCGCCGCATGCGGCACCGGCGTGACGTCGGGAGCCGCGCCGACCACCTCGACGGATGCCGTCACGATCGAGAACTGCGGCCGCACGGTCGAGATCCCGTCGACGCCCACCGCGGTCGTCGGACTGCACCCGTCGCAGACGGAGCTGCTGCTGCGGCTCGGCCTCGCCGATCGCCTCGTCGGACAGGCCCAGGCCACGGCGCAGGAGCTGCCCGACGACGTCGCCGGCCTGGCGGCCGATGTGCCCGTCATCGGCGGAGACACCCCGCCGAGCCGCGAGGAGCTGCTCGCCGTCCAGCCCGACTTCGTGTACTCGCCGACCACGTACGAGTTCACCGCCGAACAGGGCTTCGCCAGCATCGAGCAGCTGACCCAGGCCGGCGTCGCCGCCTACACGGCCACCGGAGGATGCTTCGACCGCCGCATGGAGGGCACGGTCGACGACCTCTTCACCGACCTGAAGAACCTCGGCACGATCTTCCACGTCGAGGGCGAGGCCGACGACCTCATCGCCTCGTCCCGGGCTGAGCTCGCCGCGGTGGATGCTGCGATCGACGGCCGCGACCGGCCCCGCGTGGCGCAGGTCTTCGTCGAGGGCACGACCCTGACGGCCATCGGAGCCGGCATCGAGTACGACATCCTGCACCGCGCAGGGGCTGACAACGTGTTCACCCCCGACGACCCCGCGTTCTCGGACTTCTTCGCCGCCGAGATCACGCCGGAGTCGCTCGCCGCCGAAGCCCCCGACGCTCTCGTCTTCGCGGTGTCGGACCCCGCGCACGAATCGGCGGTCCGCGCGTACCTCTCGGCGACCTTCCCCGACATGCCAGCGGTGCGCGACGGACGACTCATCGCCGTGCCCGCCACGGACATGTTCCCCGGCACGCTCGGCAACGTCTCCGCGGTCAGGCAGATCGCCGAGGGCCTCTACCCCGACGCGACCTTCGAGACGCCTACGTCGTAGGTGATCCCGTGCGGCGCTCCCCGGCGGGGCGCCGCATGGCGAGGGCGGGGGCGATGCGGGGTAGCTCGCTGCTCGGTCCGCCCTACGCATGAACGAAGGGCCCCGCTTCGCGAGGCCCTTCATGTGGTGGCGAGTGAGGGATTCGAACCCCCGAATGCAGTGCAGTCTGATTTACAGTCAGATCCCTTTGGCCGCTTGGGTAACTCGCCATTGCGCACCCGTCCAACTTCGACAGCCAACCGGGGGCACGAGTGTCAATCATACCGGTCGGAACGTGGGGAGAGAAATCGAGAATCGAGGCGGGTCCCCGGTCGTCCGAGCCGGCTCTTCAGCTCCCGTACACGCCGCGGTCCGCGTCGGCCAGCGACTCCGGAGTGCACAGCAACCCGCCCTCCATGCGGCAGGTCGCGGCGGCCACGTCCATCGCTCTGCGCAGCAGCGCAGCCCAGTCGGATTCTCCCGCCACGAGACCAGCGGCCACTGCGGCGAGAGTGGCATCGCCCGCCCCCACGGTGTCGACGACCCGACCGGGAAGCGTCGAGATCGGGGCGCTGACGACGCCGGCATCCGACTCGATCACCGCGCCCTGAGACCCCGCCGTCGCGAGCACCGCCCGCGCGCCGAGACCTCGCAGTCTCGCACGCAGCGCATCGAGGTCGCCGTCGTACAGCAAGGCTGCGTCATCCGCCCCGACCTTCACGATCGCCGCGTCGGCGGCGACGCGCTCGAATCCGCGCACGAACTCGTCCCGGTCGCTCAGCATGCCCGCCCGGGGATTCGGGTCGACGGCGAGACGCGCGCCCGTGACCGCCTCCACGAACGCGTCGGCCTCCGCCGGCACGTCGAACGGGAAGCAGCTGACCACCACGAGATCGGCCCGGGAGATCGCCTCCCTGGCCTCGTCGGAGTAGCGGATGCTGCGCTGCTGCGCCGCCTCGTTGAAGACGTACTGCGGCTCGCCCTCGGCCGAGCGGGTGACGATCGCCCGGGAGGACCCGTGCGGTGCGGTGCTCGCGATCAGCCGCACGTCGTGGTCGGCGAGATACTCGCGGATGTGCGCTCCCGGCTCGTCATCGCCGACCATCGCGATCAGCGTCGTCGGCACCCCCAACCGGCGCAGCCCCACCGCCACGTTCAACGCGGCCCCTCCGACCAGTTCGCGGACGTTGCCGCCATCGCGGATCTCGTCGATCAGCGCATCGCCGATGACGACGACGCGTCCTTCAGCCGCAGAATCAGTGCTCATCCCGCCGACATTACCGCGCCGTCCTCCGACGCACACGCTGTGTCCCGTATCGCTCCGGCGACTCCTGACGGTACGGTGAGCGCATGAACGCTCGAATCGCCGCAGGAGCCGCCGCGCTGCTCCTCATCTCCGTCCTCGCCGGATGCGGACCCGCGGCGTCCAGCGGCGGCGGAGCGAGCGGCAGCCCGAAGCCGTCCTCCTCCGCAGAGGAGTCCGGAAAGCCGTCGCCCACGGCATCCCCCTCCCCGACCGCGACGACGAAATCCGTCGCCCTGCCCACCGACTGCCGGGCGATCCTGTCGGCCGACGTCCTCGCCCAGCTCGACGGCGTGCCGCTCAACGACGCGGCGTTCGGCCCGTCCGGCGTCGGATCCAACGGCACCCTCACCTGCATCTGGGCCGACCCGGGCGCCGACACGACGAGCCTGGTCACCACGATCTCCCGCATGAACCGCGGCCCCGCGCTCGACCTGCTCAACGGCCTCGTGTCCGACGAGGGCTTCAGCTGCTTCACGCCCGACGACGGCACCCGCTGTGAGAAGACCTGGCCCAACGCGCAGTACCCGGTCACCGACGGTCGCACGCTGTTCTGGCGCGACGACGTGCTCATCGACACCCGGTACTCGAACCTCGCCCCCAGCGGCTACACGTCCAGCATCATCGCGAAGCTCTTCGACTGAGTCCCGCTCGCTCTCCCGCGCCGGCCGATCTCCCGCGCCGCTCGCTCTCGCGCGTCCGATCCGACCTGAGGAGTCAGAGAAAGCCGGATCGGGGGCGCGTGAGGCGACGATTCCCGACCCCTCACGGCGCGCCGAGCACGAAGAAGGCCCCGGGCGAATCGCCCGGGGCCTTCTCACTCACTCAGCACGTCAGTTATACGTGCCCGGCGTGATGTCGTCCGTCGAGAACGCGTCGAAGTCGACGTAGCCGAAGTCGCCGTCCGCGTACGCGCCGTCGGATGCGAAGATCCGGTTCGGGTAGCGCTCGCTCTTGGCTTCCTCGGTGGCCTCGACCGTGACGTCGCGGTACTTCGAGAGACCAGTTCCGGCGGGGATGAGCTTACCGATGATGACGTTCTCCTTGAGACCGACCAGCGGGTCGCGCTTGCCCTCCATGGCGGCCTGCGTGAGCACGCGGGTCGTCTCCTGGAAGGATGCGGCCGACAGCCACGACTCCGTCGCGAGCGACGCCTTCGTGATACCCATCAGCTCCGGACGGCCCGACGCGGGGCGCTTGCCCTCTGCCACGGCCTCGCGGTTGATCGCCTGGTAGCGCTTGAGGTCGACCATCTCACCCGGCAGCAGGGTCGTGTCGGCGTGATCGACGACGGTGACCTTGCGGAGCATCTGACGGACGATGACCTCGATGTGCTTGTCGTGGATCGGCACACCCTGCGAGCGGTACACACCCTGGACGCCGTTGACGAGGTAACGCTGCACCTCGCGGGCACCCATGACGCGCATGACCTCCTTGGGGTCGAGCGTGCCCACCAGGATCGGCTGACCGACCGTGACGTGCTGCCCGTCCTCGACGAGGAGGGTCGCGCGGCGCAGGACCGGGTAGACCACTGCCTCGTCGCCGTTGTCGGGCGTGAGGATGACCTTCTTGGCCTTGTCGGTCTCGTCGATCGTGATGCGTCCATCGGCCTCGGCGATCGGCGACGCACCCTTGGGGGTACGAGCCTCGAAGAGCTCCTGGACACGGGGCAGACCCTGGGTGATGTCATCCGCCGATGCCGAACCACCGGTGTGGAACGTACGCATCGTCAGCTGGGTACCGGGCTCACCGATCGACTGGGCCGCGATGATGCCGACGGCCTCGCCGATGTCGACGGTCTTGCCGGTCGCGAGCGAGCGGCCGTAGCACTGCGCGCAGACACCGACAGCGGAGTCGCAGGTCAGGACCGAGCGCACCTTGATGGTCTCGACACCCGCCGCGACCAGCTTGTCGATGAGCACGTCGCCCACGTCGTCGCCAGCGGAGGCGAGGACCTCGCCGGCCGCGTTCACGACGTCGGAGGCCAGCGTGCGGGCGAACACCGAGTTCTCGACGTTCGCGTCGCGCACCAGCTCACCCTGCGAGTTGGCAGCCGCGATCGGGAGCTCGAGGCCCTTCGACGTGCCGCAGTCCTCTTCGCGGATGATGACGTCCTGCGAGACGTCCACCAGACGACGGGTCAGGTAACCCGAGTCGGCGGTACGCAGAGCGGTGTCGGCCAGACCCTTACGGGTACCGTGCGTCGCGATGAAGTACTCCGCCACCGACAGACCCTCGCGGTACGAGGAGATGATCGGACGCGGGATGATCTCACCCTTGGGGTTGTTCACCAGGCCTCGCATACCCGCGATGTTGCGGATCTGCAGCCAGTTACCACGGGCGCCCGAGGACACCATGCGGTTGATGGTGTTGTCTTCGGGGAAGTTCGCCTTCATCGCGGCCTGGACCTCGTCGGTCGCCTCGGTCCAGATCTTGATGAGCTCCTGGCGACGCTCCGAGTCGGTCGTGAGACCCTTCTCGTACTGCGACTGGACCTTTGCGGCCTGCTTCTCGTAGCCCGCGACGATCTCCGCCTTGTTCGGCGGCGTGAGGATGTCGCTCAGGGCGACGGTCACACCGGAGCGCGTGGCCCAGTAGAAGCCGGCGTCCTTGATGCGGTCCAGCGACGCAGCCGTCTCGACCTTGGGGTACTCCTCGGCCAGCTTGTTGACGATCTGCGACAGCTTGTTCTTGTCAGCCTGCTCGCGGACGAACGGGTAGCCCTTGGGCAGCGTGTCGTTGAAGATCGCCTGACCCAGCGAGGCGTCGACGAGACCGTGACGCTCGTAGCCCTCGGGAGCGTCGCCCTCGAGGAACGTCAGGCCGGGGATGCGGATGCGGACCTTGGCCTGCAGGTCGAGGGTGCCCTCGTCCTTCGCCAGGATCGCCTCGCCCACCGAACCGAATGCACGACCCTCACCGGCTGCGCCCTCCTTGACCGTGGTCAGGTGGTGCAGACCGATGATCATGTCCTGCGAAGGCAGGGTCACCGGGCGGCCGTCGGACGGCTTCAGGATGTTGTTCGACGCGAGCATCAGCACGCGGGCCTCGGCCTGAGCCTCGACCGACAGCGGCAGGTGCACAGCCATCTGGTCACCGTCGAAGTCGGCGTTGAACGCCGCGCAGACGAGCGGGTGCAGCTGGATGGCCTTGCCCTCGACGAGCTGAGGCTCGAAGGCCTGGATGCCGAGACGGTGCAGGGTGGGTGCACGGTTGAGCAGCACCGGACGCTCGCGGATGATCTCCTCGAGCACGTCCCAGACCTCGGGACGGGTGCGCTCGACGGCGCGCTTGGCAGCCTTGATGTTCTGCGAGTGACCGAGATCGATCAGGCGCTTGATCACGAACGGCTTGAAGAGCTCCAGAGCCATCTGCTTGGGCAGACCGCACTGGTGCAGCTTCAGCTGCGGGCCGACGATGATGACCGAACGGCCGGAGTAGTCGACGCGCTTGCCGAGCAGGTTCTGGCGGAAGCGACCCTGCTTGCCCTTCAGCATGTCGCTGAGGGACTTCAGGGCGCGGTTGCCGGTACCCGTGACCGGGCGACCACGGCGACCGTTGTCGAACAGTGCGTCGACGGCCTCCTGCAGCATCCGCTTCTCGTTGTTGACGATGATCTCGGGGGCGCCGAGGTCGATCAGACGACGAAGACGGTTGTTGCGGTTGATCACACGACGGTAGAGGTCGTTGAGGTCGGAGGTCGCGAAGCGGCCACCGTCGAGCTGCACCATCGGGCGCAGCTCCGGCGGGATCACCGGGACGACGTCGAGGACCATGGCGGCCGGGCTCATGCCGGTCTCCAGGAACGAGTTGACGACCTTCAGGCGCTTGATCGCGCGGATCTTGCGCTGACCCTTGCCCTCGGAGATCTGCAGGTGCAGGTTCTCAGCCTCGGCCGCGAGGTCGAAGGCCGCCAGGCGGCGCTGGATCGACTCGGCGCCCATGTAGGCCTCGAAGTACTGGCCGAAGCGGTCCTGCAGCTCGTGGAAGACGTCGTCCTCGGGGCGGAGTGCGCCGACCTCGAGCGTGCGGAAGTCCTCCCACACGCGCTCGAGCTTGGCGATCGCCTCGTCGGCACCCTTGCGGATGAGCGACATCTCCTTCTCAGCGGCGTCCTTGACCTTCTTCTTGACGTCGGCCTTGGCACCCTCCGCCTCGAGAGCGGCGAGCTCCTCCTCCAGCTTCGCAAGGCGCTCCGCGATCTTCGAGTCGCGGCGGTCGCCGAGCGTCTTCAGCTCGAGGCGGATGTTGTTCTCCTGCGTGCCCAGGTCGCGGTGACGAGCATCCTCGTCGACCGAGATGACCATGTAGGCGGCGAAGTAGATGACCTTCTCGAGGTCCTTCGGCGCCATGTCGAGCAGGTAGCCGAGACGCGAGGGCACACCCTTGAAGTACCAGATGTGCGTGACGGGCGCGGCGAGCTCGATGTGGCCCATGCGCTCACGACGGACGGAGCTCTTGGTGACCTCCACGCCGCAGCGCTCGCAGACGATGCCCTTGAAGCGGACGCGCTTGTACTTGCCGCAGGCGCACTCCCAGTCGCGGGAGGGGCCGAAGATCTGCTCTCCGAAGAGACCGTCCTTCTCCGGCTTCAGGGTGCGGTAGTTGATGGTTTCGGGCTTCTTGACCTCACCGTACGACCACGCGCGGATGTGATCCGCAGTGGCCAGGCCGATGCGAAGCTCGTCGAAAGTGTTTGACTCGAGCACAAATTCTCCTGTGTAGGAATTCTTCTGAAGAAATCGGGGAGGTGGGCCGCTGCCCTGGCGTGACGCTCAGGGCAGCGGCCAGAACCTTAGATCTCGTCGATCGAGGCGGCCTCGAAGCGGCTGGAGATGTTGATTCCGAGCTCCTCCGCTGCGCGGAAGGCCTCGTCGTCGGTGTCGCGGAGGTTGACAGCCGTGCCGTCCGCCGAGAGGACCTCGACGTTCAGGCAGAGCGACTGCATCTCCTTCATGAGCACCTTGAAGGACTCGGGGATGCCGGGCTCCTGGATGTTCTCGCCCTTGACGATCGCCTCGTACACCTTGACGCGGCCGAGGATGTCGTCGGACTTGATCGTGAGGAGCTCCTGGAGCGCGTACGCGGCGCCGTAGGCCTCGAGGGCCCACACCTCCATCTCACCGAAGCGCTGTCCACCGAACTGCGCCTTACCACCGAGCGGCTGCTGGGTGATCATCGAGTACGGACCCGTCGAACGCGCGTGGATCTTGTCGTCGACCAGGTGGTGGAGCTTCAGGATGTACATGTAGCCCACCGAGATCGGCGCCGGGAACGGCTCGCCGGAGCGACCGTCGAACAGCTGCGTCTTGCCGCTCGAGTCGATCAGGCGCACGCCGTCGCGGGTCGGGGTGGTCGCGTCGAGAAGACCTGCGATCTCCTCCTCGCTCGCACCGTCGAACACCGGGGTGGCGACCTTGGTGCCGGGGGCGGCCTCGAACGCGTCCTTCGGGAGCTTCACAGCCCACTCCGGAGTGCCCTCGACCTTCCAGCCCTGCTTCGCGATCCAGCCGAGGTGGGTCTCCAGGACCTGGCCGAAGTTCATTCGACCGGGGATGCCCAGCGGGTTCAGGACGATGTCGACCGGAGTTCCGTCCGCGAGGAACGGCATGTCCTCGATCGGGAGGATCTTCGCGATGACGCCCTTGTTGCCGTGACGGCCGGCGAGCTTGTCACCCTCGGTGATCTTGCGCTTCTGGGCGATGTAGACCACGACGCGACGGTTGACGCCGGAGCCGAGCTCGTCGTCGCCGTCCTCGGCGTTGAACTCCTTGACGGCGATGATCGTGCCCTGCTCGCCGTGGGGCACCTTCAGGGAGGTGTCACGGACTTCGCGGCTCTTCTCGTTGAAGATCGCGCGGAGCAGACGCTCCTCGGCCGACAGCTCGGTCTCGCCCTTCGGCGTGACCTTGCCGACGAGGATGTCGCCGGGGCGGACCTCGGCGCCGATGCGGATGATGCCGCGCTCGTCGAGGTCCTTCAGGAGCTCGGGGCTGACGTTGGGGAGGTCACGGGTGATCTCCTCCTTGCCCAGCTTCGTGTCGCGGGCGTCGACCTCGTACTCCTCGATGTGGATCGAGGAGAGGGTGTCGTCCTTCACCAGGTCCTGGCTGAGGATGATCGCGTCCTCGAAGTTGTAGCCCTCCCACGTCATGAACGCGACGAGGAGGTTCTTTCCGAGTGCCAGCTCACCGTTCTCGGTGGCGGGGCCATCGGCGATGACCTCTCCGACCTCGACGCGCTCACCGGCGTTGACGACGACCTTCTGGTTGTACGACGTGCCCTGGTTGGAGCGGTCGAACTTGCGCAGGTGGTACTCCTGCGTTCCGCCCTCGTCGAGCATGACGACGACGCGGTCCGCGGAGACCTCGGTGACGACACCGGCCTTCTCGGCGGTGAGCACGTCACCGGCGTCGATGGCCGTGTAGCCCTCCATACCGGTTCCGACGAGCGGCGAGTCGCTGCGAAGCAGCGGCACAGCCTGACGCTGCATGTTGGCGCCCATGAGTGCGCGCTGTGCGTCGTCGTGCTCGAGGAAGGGCACGAGCGAGGTCGCGACCGACACCATCTGGCGCGGCGAGACGTCGATGTAGCCGATCTCCTCGGGCAGGAAGAGGTCCACCTCGCCCGAGCCGCCCTTGGGGCGTGCGAGGACGTGGCTCTCACGGAAGCGGCCGTTCTTGTCGAGCGGGGCGTTCGCCTGCGCGATGTTGAAGTCGACCTCTTCGGATGCCGTGAGGTAGTCGATGCGATCGGTGACGACGCCACCCTCGACCTTGCGGTACGGGGTCTCGATGAACCCGAACGAGTTGATGCGCGCGAACGTCGCGAGAGCACCGATCAGACCGATGTTCGGGCCTTCAGGGGTCTCGATGGGGCACATGCGGCCGTAGTGCGACGGGTGGACGTCACGGACCTCGACGCCTGCGCGGTCACGGCTCAGACCACCGGGGCCGAGAGCCGAGAGACGGCGCTTGTTGGTCAGACCCGCGAGCGGGTTGTTCTGGTCCATGAACTGCGACAGCTGCGAGGTTCCGAAGAACTCCTTGATCGCGGCGACGACGGGGCGCACGTTGATCAGGGTCTGCGGCGTGATGGCCTCGATGTCCTGCGTGGTCATGCGCTCGCGGACGACGCGCTCCATGCGGGAGAGACCCGTGCGGACCTGGTTCTGGATCAGCTCGCCGACCGCGCGGATGCGACGGTTGCCGAAGTTGTCGATGTCGTCGGTGGCGATGCGGATCTCGGCCTGCTTGCCGCCGCGGATGCCGTCGAAGCTCTCGACGCCTGCGTGGATGCGCACCAGGTACTTGATCGTCGCGACGATGTCGGCGACGGTCAGCACCGAGTCGGTGAGCGGAGCGTCGAGACCCAGCTTGTGGTTGATCTTGTAGCGACCCACCTTGGCCAGGTCGTAGCGCTTCGGGTTGAAGTAGAAGTTGTCCAGGAGCGCGCGGGCGGCCTCGGCGGCGACCTGCTCGCCCGGACGGAGCTTCCGGTAGATGTCGCGGAGCGCGTCTTCCTTGGTGACGATGGTGTCCTTCGCCAGGGTCTCCTCGATGGAGGGGAAGCCGGCGAACTCGGCGAGGATCTCCTCGCTGGTGAGGCCCAGGGCCTTGAGGAAGACGGTGACCGACTGCTTGCGCTTGCGGTCGATGCGGACGCCGACCTGGTCGCGCTTGTCGATCTCGAACTCGAGCCATGCACCACGGCTCGGGATCACGCGCGCAGACACGATGTCCTTGTCGGACGTCTTGTCGGGGGTCTTGTCGAAGTAGACACCGGGCGAACGGACGAGCTGCGACACGACGACGCGCTCGGAGCCGTTGATGATGAACGTGCCCTTGTCGGTCTGCAGCGGGAAGTCGCCCATGAAGACCGTCTGGGTCTTGATCTCACCCGTGAGGTGGTTCATGAACTCGGCCTCGACGTACAGCGGGGCGGCATACGTCTTGCCGCGCTCCTTGCACTCCTCGATCGAGTACTTCTCCGGCTCGAGGTACGGGTTCGTGAACGAGAGCTGCATCGTCTCGCCGAGGTCCTCGATCGGGGAGATCTCCTCGAAGATCTCTCCGAGGCCCGAGATCTCGTTGACGTCGGTGCGCCCCTCGGCCTTCGCCTCGGCGACGCGCGCCTTCCAGGCGTCGTTGCCGACGAGCCATCCGAACGACTCCGTCTGCAGAGCGAGCAGGTCGGGGACAGTCAGCGTGTCGGAGATCTTGGCGAACGAGAGGCGGGATGCTCCGCGTCCGTTCTTGGTGGTGGTGGATGTGGATGCGTTGCGAGCAGCAGCCAAGGGAATAACCTCCGTGAGCCCCGCAGGGCTTCTCGATTCCTTTGTCGTCAGGTGGAGTTCGCGCTCTGAAACTCAACGAATGCCGACCACCATATGAGGGCACGGAGAAGCGAGCGCAACTACCAACTATACGTGCGATTCCACGACATGGCAAGTCAAATCCTTGACCAATTCCGGATGCTGCGGTATTGGCATCCGCTCCCCTGCTCAGGCGAGGGTCAGGACCACTTCCACGAGGCGAGCACCGACTCGGCGAGCGCGACCCGATCGGCCTGGGCGACCGTGCTGTTGAACGAGAACGTGACGACGAAGGTCGCCTCGTCGTTGCTCAGGTAGTACTGCTCCATGGCTGCGGTCACGCCGCCGCCGGACATCTCCGCCGACAGGTGCGCGGCCTCCGAGCCCGCGATGGTCTGACGGGGGTTCACCGTCACGTTCGATGCGCCCGCGGCCTTCAGCTCGGCGACGCCCGCGGACTCGACCTGGTCGGCGGTGACCACACCGGCCGGCGACTTCACGACGTTCATGTTGTCGGCGAAGCCGTCGGCATCCGCGACGTCGGCGACGATGCTGTCTGGTGTGAAGCCCGGGATCTCCTGCGTGGGCACCGACCACCCCTCAGGGGCGTTGAACGTGTACGCGGATCCCGTGATGACGGGGCCGGTCGACGGCGTGGCGCTCAGCTCGGAGGCGCCTGAGTCCGAGGACTCGGATGCCGACGCCGACGGCTTGTCAGAACTCGCAGGGGCGGGGATGGCCGACGAGCACCCGGTGAGCGCGAGCGACGCGGCGAGCAGGACGGCGGCGGAACGGAGCTGGGTGCGCATGCCGCTCAGCCTATCCACAGGATCCGACGTCCGCCTGGTGCCGATGCGGAAGACCCCCTGCCGCGACCGACGTTCCGGGGCGACAGGGGGTCTTCGAGAGCGAGCCTTTCAGCACGCGATGTTCAGCTCGTTGCCCGGGATGGACGCGAGCAGGCGCCGCGTGTACGGATCGCGAGGGTTCGTGAAGATCTCCTCCGAGGAGGCGGCCTCCACGAGCGAGCCGTCCTTCATCACGCACACGTAGTCGCTGATGAGCCGCACCACCGCGAGGTCGTGCGAGATGAACAGATAACTCAGGCCGTACTCGCTCTGGAGGTCGCGCAGCAGCGTGAGCACCTGGTCCTGCACCAGCACGTCCAGCGCCGACACCGGCTCGTCGCACACGATGAGATCCGGCGAGAGCGCGAGCGCCCTCGCGATCGCGACGCGCTGACGCTGACCGCCCGAGAGCTCCGATGGGTACCGCCTCAGCATCGACTGCGGCAGCGCGACGTCGTCGAGGAGCTGACGGACGCGCTTGCGGCGATCAGCGCCGCTGCCCCTCCGGTAGAAGTCGAGGGGCTCGGCGATCAGACGCTCGATCGTGAACATCGGGTTCAGGCTCGAGTACGGGTCCTGGAAGATCGGCTGCACCCGCTGGCGGAAGTCGCGCGTCTCCGCCTTGCTCAGAGACGACACGTCCTTGCCCTCGAAGCGGATCAGGCCGCTCGTCGGCTCGATCACCTTCAGCAGCATCCTCGCGGTCGTCGTCTTGCCCGACCCCGACTCGCCCACGATGGCGACCGTCTCCCCCCGCGGGATCGCGAGCGAGACGTCGTTCACCGCCACGAAGTCCTCGCCCCGCCCCCGGACGGGGTAGACCTTCGTGAGGTTCTCGATCTCGACGATGTTGTCCACAGGAGCGGCCTCCGCCTCGGCCTCCTCCTCGCGCTCCTTCGCTGCGGACACGAAGGCCTCCGGCCGCAGCCGCGCCGCGGCCACGGAGGGCGCGGCCTTCACCAGGGACTGCGTGTACGGATGCTGGGGATCCTCGAGGATCTGCCGCGCCGGCCCCTGCTCGACGACCCGGCCCCTGTGCATCACGACGACCCGCTCGGCCCGCTCGGCCGCGAGGCCGAGGTCGTGCGTGATGAGCAGCACGGCCGTGCCGAGCTCGCGCGTCATCGCCCCGATCTGGTCGAGGATCGTCTGCTGCACCGTCACGTCGAGGGCGCTGGTCGGTTCGTCAGCGATCAGCAGACGGGGCTTGCACGCGAGGCCGATCGCGATCAGCGCGCGCTGCCGCATGCCGCCGGAGAACTCGTGCGGATACTGCTTCGCCCGCCGCTCCGGATCGGGGAGACCAGCCGCGGTGAGTGCCTCGACGACCTTCGCCTGCACGTTCTGTCTGTTCGCGAGACCGTGCGCCAGCAGCGTCTCGGCCACCTGCGTGCCGATCTTCGCGACCGGGTTCAGGTTCGACATCGGATCCTGAGGCACCAGGCCGATGTCCCGTCCGCGGATCTTCCGCAGCTCGTGCTCCGGTGCGTGTCCGATCTCCTTGCCGTCGAGTCGGATCGTGCCGCTGGCGATGCGCCCTCCGCCGGCGAGCAGGCCGATGATGGCCATCGCCGTCGTCGACTTGCCCGACCCCGACTCCCCCACGATCGCGACGGTCTCACCCGCCGCGATGTCGAGATCGACGCCCTCGACGGCGTGCACGACGCCGTCCATGGTCGAGAAGTCGACGGCCAGTCCCTCGACGGTGAGCAGCGGCTGTCTCTGGTTCAGATCGTTCATCGTGCCCTCGTCCTCGGGTCCATGGCCTCACGCAGGGCCTCGCCGAACAGCGTGAAGCCGAGCGCGGTGATCGCGATGCAGATGCCGGGGAAGAACGCCAGCCACGGTGCGATCGCCAGTTCATCCTGTGCGTAGGTGAGCATGCGGCCCCATTCCGCCGTCTCGGGGCGTCCGCCGCCGAGTCCGAGGAACGAGAGCGCTGCCGCGTCGATGACGGCGGTGGCGAGCGTCAGGGTGCCCTGCACGATCACCGGCCCGATCGCGTTCGGCAGCACGTGCGACATGGTGATCCGACCGCGGCCGAGTCCGAGCGTCTGCGCCGAGAGGACGTAGTCGCTCGATCGCTGCTGGAGCATCGACGCGCGCAGCAGGCGCGCGAAGATCGGCACGTTCGCCGCACCGATCGCGATCATCACGGCGAACGGCGTCTGCCCGAGGATCGCGGCGATCGAGACCGCGAGCAGCAGGTTCGGCACCGACAGGATGATGTCGACGAAGCGCATGATGAGCGTGTCGACCCACCCGCCGAACGTGCCGGCCAGGAGGCCGAGCAGCATGCCGCCGGCGAGACCCATCACGGTGGAGATGACGCCGACGAGCAGCGACGCCTGGGCGCCCCAGATGAGCTTGGAGAGCACGTCGCCGCCGAAGCGGTCGAGCCCGAGCGGGAATTGCGCCAGCTCCCCCGGTCCGGGGATGTGCGTCGGCGTGATGAACTTCGCACCGGGCAGGGCCGTCTCCGGGTACGGAGCGAGGATGGGCGCGAGGGCGGCGACCAGCAGGAACAGCAGGACGATGCCGGCGCCGATCCAGGCGGTCGGATTGCGGCGGATGCGGCGGAACACGTCGCGCCAGAAGCCGCCGGGCCCGTCCTTGAGGTCCGCCTGGGCGATCGCGACGGTGTCGATGATCTCGCCGCCCTGGGCGGGTGGGAGTGCGACGCTCATGACGTCACCTCATTTCGGATGCTGAGCCGGGCCATCACTGCACCCGCACTCTCGGATCGATGAAGCTGTACGACACATCGACCGCGAGGTTGATGAGCGCGTACGCGATCGCGATGAAGATGATGAACCCCTGGAGGACGGGGAAGTCCCTGGTGAAGATCGCCCTCGCGAGGAACGATCCGATGCCGGGGAAGGCGAACACCGTCTCGGTGAGCACCGCGCCGGAGATCAGCAGACCGGTCTGCAGGCCGATCGTCGTGATCACCGGGAGCATGGCGTTGCGCAGGATGAACCGGTTGCGCAGCGTCGAGGATCCGACGCCCTTCGCGCGACCTGTGCGCACGTAGTCCGCGTTCTGCACCTCCAGGACGCTCGCCCTGGTGATGCGCACGATGATCGCGAGCGGGATGGTGCCGAGGGCGAGGGCGGGCAGCACGAGATGCAGGATCGCGTCCCAGGCGGCGTCGAACTCCCCTGTTATGAGGCCGTCCCACACGTAGAAGCCCGTGGGATGTGTCGCGTCGATCCGCGGGTTCTGACGCCCGTCCGAGGGGAGCCAGCCCAGCTGCACCGCGAAGACGTACTTCAGGATGAAGGCCAGGAAGAACACCGGGATGGTGATGCCGACGAGGCTCAGAACGACCGAGGCGTGGTCGCTCAGCTTGCCGTGGCGGCGGGCCGCCCAGTAGCCGAGCGGGACGCCGACGCCCACCGCGAAGATGAGCGCCATCACGCTGAGCTCGATGGTCGCGGGGAAGCGACGGAAGAACTCCTCGACGACCGGTCGGTTCGTCTGGATGGAGGTGCCGAAGTCTCCCTGCAGGAGACGGCCGACCCAGACGAAGTACTGCTCGATGAGCGGTCGGTTGAAGCCGTACAGCTCGTTGACTCTGGCGATGGCCTCCGGTGTCGCCTTCTCACCGAGAAGAGCGACGGCGGGGCCGCCGGGAAGGGCCCTGACCCAGGCGAACAGCAGGATGCTGAGGCCGATCAGGGTGGGGATGAGGAACAGCAGTCGCCTGCCGATGGTGCGCAGCACGAAGATCTCCTATCACCCGGTCGTCGAGCGAGCGAAGCGAGACGAAACGCAGCTTCCGCAGGTCTCTGCTGCTGCGTTTCGTCTCGTCGCTTCGCTCCTCGCTCAACGACCGGTTGTCGGCGTCAGCCCGTTACTTGGTGAGGACGATGTCCGTGAAGACCTCGTCGTTCACCGGGCTGGCCGGGTAGCTCTTCACGCGGGGGTCGAACGCCAGGGTCGGCGCCGGGTGCGCGAGCGGGACACCGGGGATGAACTGCGCGACATCCTCGTTGATCTGCTCGTAGAGCTTGCTCTGCTCCTCGAGGTTGGAGACGCCACGGGCGTCCGCCAGCTTCTGGAACAGCTCGGGGTTGTCGAAGCCCCACTCGGAGCTCTTCTGTCCGAAGAAGACGCCGACGAAGTTGTCGGTGTCGTTGTAGTCGCCGGTCCAGCCGAGCAGGTGGATGCCGTGGTCGGACGTGCCGGTGGTGCGGTCGAGGTACTCGACCCATTCCTCGGACACCGGGGTGGTCTCGACGCCGACCTCCTTGAGCTGCGTGGACAGCACGGTGAAGATCTGCTCGGGGTCCGGCATGTACGGACGCGAGACGTTGACCGGGTAGTTGAAGGTCAGCTTGAGGGGGTTGGCCTCGGTGTAGCCGGCCTCGGCGAGCAGCGACTTCGCCTTCTCGGGGTCGAAGTCGTAGGTCGTGACGTCGGGGTTGTAGCCGTTGACGACCTCGGGGACGAACTCGATGGCCTTCTTGGTGCCCTCGGGGAGCACCTGGCTGATCAGCGCATCCTTGTCGATCGCGTAGGAGAGCGCCTCGCGGACCTTCGGGTTCTGCAGCTCGGGAACCGCCTGGTTGAACGCCAGGTAGAGGATGGTGAACGGCGGACGGGCGACCATGGTGAAGCCGTCGTCGGAGAGCGCCTTCGTATCAGCGGGGCCGACGAGGTCGTAACCGTCGATCGAGCCGGACTCGAGCGCCTGGCGGCGTGCGGTCGGGTCGTCGATCGTGCGGAAGATGATCTCGTCGATCTGGCCCTTGTCACCCCAGTAGCCGTCGTACGACTTGAGCGTGACCTGCTCACCCGGAGCCCACTCCTCGAACTGGTAGGGACCGGTGCCCACGGGGTGGCCCATGGCGTACTCGGAGAGCACGGGGGCCTCGGCGGATCCCGACACCTCGTCTGCGCCGAACTCCTTCAGCGCCGAGGGGCTCTGCATCGCGAACGCGGGCAGGGACAGCGAGGCGACGAAGCCGGCGAACGGCTTGTTCAGCTCGATCGTGACCTTGTCGTCGCCGTCGGGCGTGCAGGACTTGTAGACAGCGTCAGCAGCGGTCGAGGCGTAGCCGTGGAACAGCTTGTTGTAGTAGTAGCCGAAGGCCTCGGACGCTGCCAGGCCCGTCCAGTTGTACCAGCGGTCGAAGTTGACGCAGACGGCCTCAGCGTTGAACGGGGTGCCGTCCTGGAAGGTGACGTCCTTCTTGAGGGTGAACGTGTGGGACATGCCGTCGTCGGACGACTCCCACGACTCCGCGAGCAGCGGAGCCGGGTCTGCGGTGCCGGGCTTGGTGCCGACGAGACCCTCGAAGATCTGACGCGAGACGCGGAAGCTCTCGCCGTCCTGAGCGAAGGCGGGGTCGAGGCTCGCCGGGTCGGAGGACGCGGCGAAGACGAACGTGCCGTCGACGTCGCCGGAGGCGGTGTCGCCCTTGTCCCCGCGCTCGCTGGCGACGCAACCCGCCAGGACGAGAGCGGCGAGAGCGGCTCCGGTGACGGCGATGAGACCCCGCCGTCGCGTGACTGTGTGGTGCATGGTGTGACCTTCCCTGTTGGGGCGCTTCGTTGCGCGAACCGGGAGCCTCTTCGCTCCCGGACACGGTGATCCCTCGACGCTACCCAGCGAATCCATAGATGCCAAATGCTTGCAGGTTGCGATCCGGTATCGGACTGACGGGTGTCGGGGCGATCCGGTAGCGTCGGAGACGTGCCCGACACCTCTCCCCTCGCCGTCTGCGTCGGCGAGGGCCTGATCTCGCTCGTACCGGTCGCGGCAGCCCCGCTCGAGGACTGCAAGACCTTCCGCAGATCACTCGCCGGCGCCGAGTGGAACACCGCGATCGCCCTCGCCTCGGCGGGCATCCGCACCGCCGTCGTGTCGCGCGTCGGAGACGACGGATTCGGTCGCTTCCTGCGCAGCGAGCTGCGCGACCACGGCGTCGACGACTCGGCGGTCGAGGTCGATCCCGACGCCCCGACCGGTCTCTACGTGAAGGAGCTGTCTCCGCTGCCCGACGGCTCGATCGACGGCACCATGCACTACTACCGGAAGGGATCTGCGGCATCCGCCCTCTCCCCCGGCACCCTCGCGTCTCCGGCGGCATCCGCTCTGCTCGATCAGGCCGCCCTCGTGCACACCTCCGGCATCACGCCCGCCCTCTCGGCGAGCGCCCGTGCCGCGCAGGACGCGCTGTTCGACGCCCCGCGGGGCGAGCGTCTGGTGAGCTTCGACGTGAACTGGCGCCCTGCGCTGTGGCGCGGGCGGGAAGACGAGGGAAAGGCCCTGATCGCCGCCTACGCGCGACGTTCCGACGTGCTGTTCTGCACCCGGCCGGATGCGGAGGCCGTGTTCGGCACCTCCGACCCTGACCGCCTCCGCGAGCTGTTCCCCGAACCCCGATATCTGCTGGCGACGCACGCCCGCGGAGCCGAGGCCTTCGACGGATCGGAGCGCACGCACAGCGACGCCCTCGACGTCGCCGTCGTGGAGACGATCGGCGCCGGCGACGCCTTCGCGGCCGGTTTCCTGGCCGGCATCCTCACGGGCCTGTCACTCAGCGGCAGTCTCTCCCGCGCGCACCGCATCGCCACGCGCGCCCTGGCGAGCACGCGCGACCACGTCGACTGAGGCGCGCCGGACGACACCCCGTTTCGTCTCGTCGCTGCGCTCCTCGCTCAACGACCCGCGGAGGAGACGGCGCCCACCCCGCGGAGAAGACGCCGCTCACCGCGAAGAAGAGCCCCCACCCCGCGGGACGAGACCGCCGCCCGGTCGTTGAGCGAGCGCAGCGAGACGAAACGCGCTTCAGCGCCCTCGTCGGGTCGCGGCGTCGTGCGTCAGCTGGAGCGGGATCACGACGGGCAGTCCGCGATGCTGCACGACCCTGACGAACAGGATGTCGACGAGCACGAGCTGTGCGATGCGGCTGGACATCGCCGCCATCCGGAAGGGCGACTCCTGCGCGTGGGTGAGCAGCACCACGTCGGCGGCGAGGGCGAGCGTCGACTCCTCGACGCTCGTGACGGCGACCGTGAGCGCGCCGGCATCCCTGGCGACCTCCACCGCGCGCACCACCTCAGCGGTCTCCCCGCCGTGCGAGAACGCGATCGCGACGTCGTCGGATGTGCGAAGCGACGCCGTGGTGAGTGCCAGATGCGGATCGGCGGAGTGCGCCACCGAGCAGCCGATCCGCGCGAGCTTCTGCTGCAGATCCTGCGCGGTGAGCGACGAGGCCGCCTGCCCGTAGACGTCGATGTGGCGAGCCGCCACGACCGCGCGCGCGACCCTGTCGAGCGCCTCGGCATCGACGCCCAGCGCCGTCTTCTCGATCGCGTCGATCTCCTGCGCGGCGATCTTCGCGCCGATCGCCGTGGGCCCGTCCTCCGGGTCGATCGCCGTCGTGTCGAGGCCGAAGCGCGCCTGCTGGGCCTGCGCGAGGGTGATCGTGCGCGCGGCGGCGACCCGCAGCTCGCGATAGCCGCTGAAGCCCAACGACTGCGCGAAGCGGGCGACCGTGGAGACCGAGGTGCGGCACAGCTTCGCGAGGTCGTTGATCGCGAGGTCGACGACGAGCGTCGGGTCGCCCAGGATCGTGTCGGCGACCCTCGCTTCGGCGGCGCTCAACCGAGGAAGGGATCGCCGAACCAGTGCGAGAACGTCAGCGTCCACGGTGGCCTCCGCGCTCAGCCTACGCGGCCGAGCAGCGTCTCCCTGGCGATCAGAGCCCCGATGCGGCTCGCGGCTCCCACCTCGACGGTGGGCAGTGCCAGCGGGCGCTCGGCGGCCAGTCCGACGTTGACGGCGACGGCGGCCGCATCGCGCTGCGCTGCGCGCTCCACGAGGGCCCGCTGCGCCGGATCGGCGTCGGGGCGGTCGACGAGGATCACCGTGGTGCCCTCGGCGGCGACCGCCGCGTCCAGCGCGGCATCCTGCTCGTCGACGCCGGTGCTCGCCACGTCGAGCCGCACCCGGTGGCCGTCGCCGGCCAGCGCTGCGGCGACATAGCCCGCAGCGCTGTCGACGGCGAGCGACGAGCGGCGGCGCGCATCGACGACGGAGAGAGCGGATGCCGGTGCGACGCCCGCGTCGGCGACGGCCCTGCGGACCACCTCGGCCGCGTCGAAGTCGGCGACCTGCACGGCATCCGCCTCCCGCAGTCTCGCGGCCAGCGCGGCGACGCGACCCGCGGCCTCGCGGACCCGCTCCTCCGACAGCGAGCCGTCGCGGAGAGCGGCGACGATGCCGTCGCGCGCCGCGAGGAAGTCGCGGAGATCCTGGTCGGGAAGCGCGGCCTCGCCCGGGTTGGTCGGGTTTCCGATGCACAGGAGGTCGGCTCCGGCGGCCAGCGCCTCGGCTGCTCCCCCGCCGATGCCGACGGTCTCGCGGATCGCGGCCATGTCGAGCGCATCGGTGATGATCACCCCCTCGAAGCCCATGTCGCGCAGCATCCCCAGGACCCGCGGATTCAGGGTCGCCGGCCGCTCGCCCCACGCGGGGACGACGATGTGCGCGGTCATGATCGTGTCGACGCCGGCGGCGATCGCGGCGCGGAACGGCTCGAGGTGCACGCGCTCGAACTCCTCGACCGGCAGGGCGATCTCGGGAAGCGAATGATGCGAGTCGAGATGGGTGTCCCCATGACCGGGGAAGTGCTTGACGCAGGCCGCGACGGCGCCGTTCTGGATGCCGCGCACCTCCGCCACCGTGTGCCGGGAGACGAGCTGCTCGTCGCTGCCGAAGGAGCGGACGCCGATCACGGGGTTGCGCGGGTCGGTGTTCACGTCGGCGACCGGTCCGAGGACGACGTTGCCGCCGATCGCACGCACGCGTCGTGCGAGCTCGGCGCCGGTGGCCTCGGTCGCCGCGACGTCGTCGAGGCGTCCGAGCTGAGCCGCCCCCGGGAGGGTGGAGCCCGTGGCCGTCTCGAGGCGGGTGACGCTGCCGCCCTCCTCGTCGATGCCGATCAGCGCGTCCGGTCGGGCGGCGAGGATCTCCTCGCTGAGGGAGGCGAGATCGTCGCCGATGTTCTGACCGAAGTAGACGACGCCGGCGAGACCATCGCGCAGCTCCTCCAGGAGCCACGCGGGGGCCGTCGTGCCGAAGAAGCCCGGCCAGAGAACGCCGTTGGCGAGGCGGGTGAGGTCGTCGCTCATCCCTTCACCGCTCCCGCCACCATGCCCGCCGAGAGGCGGCGCTGCACGATCACGAAGAAGATCATGACCGGGATGGTGATGATCGTCGACGCGGCCATGATGCTGCCCCAGTCGTTGGAGTGCAGGCCGAAGAACGACTTGAGTCCGATCGACACCGTGTACTGGTCGGTCGCGCTGCCGAGGATCGTCATGGCGAAGATGAACTCGTTCCACGCCGTGATGAAGCTGAAGATGCTCGTCGCGACGAGGCCGGGCATGACCAGCGGCAGCAGGATCGAGCGGAACATCCGCCACCAGCTCGCACCGTCGATGTACGCGGCCTCCTCGAGCTCGACCGGGACCGCCGCGACGAAGCCGCGCAGCATCCAGATGCCGAAGGCGAGCGAGAGCGCCACGTAGACGACCATCAGACCCAGGATGCTGTTGAGCAGCCCGAGGCTCTTGACCTGGAGGAACAGCGGGATGACGAGCGCCTCGAGCGGCACCATCTGCACCACGAGGATCATCATGAGGATGGTGGTGCGGAACTTGAAGCGGAACCGGGCGACGGCGACCGCCGCGAGCAGGCAGACCAGCGCGCTGACGAGGACGGTGACCAGGGCCACGATCGCCGAGTTGCGCAGGTAGGTGCCGAAGCCGCCGTCGGTGAGCACGAACTCGAAGTTCTCGAGGCTGAACTCCTGCGGCAGCAGCGACTGCCCGCCGCTGGACGCCTTGGCGTCGAGGGCGCTGGAGACCATCCAGTACACCGGGAACAGGGTGAAGATCAGGACGGCGGCGATCGCGACGCCGGTGCCGACCCTCGACATGACAGACCGACGGGAGCTCACAGCTCGTCCTCCTTCATGAGAGAGCGGATGTACACGATCGTGATGCCGATCAGCACGAGGGTCAGCAGCACAGCGAGGGCGGCGCCGAACCCGTACTTGTTCTGGCCGAAGGACTCGACGTACGACCACACGCCGAGGTTGAGCACGGAGCGGTTGCCTCCGTTTCCGCCGGGCATCAGATACACCTGAGCGAAGACCTTGAAGTCCCAGATCGTCGACAGGATGATGACGACCGAGAACACGGGCTTGAGCGTCGGGAAGACGATCTGCCAGAACCGGCGCCAGGCGTTCGCACCGTCGAGGGCGGCAGCCTCGAGCATCTCCTTCGAGACGCCGAGGAGTCCGGCCAGCACCGTGATCGCGACGAACGGGAAGCCGTGGTGCACGACGTTGAGAAGGACGATCGCGTAGAACGACCACTGGTTCGTGAACCAGTTGACGGGCTCGTCGATCAGCCCGAGGTCCTGCAGGACTGCGTTGAAGATGCCGCGGTCGGCATCGAAGATGAAGGTCCAGACGTAGGTGCCGGTCACCGCGGGCATCGCCCAGGCGACCATGATGCAGCTGGAGACGATGGTGCGCCACACCGGGCCGAGCTTCGCGAGCAGCAGGGCGACGAGCGTGCCGACGGCGACGGTGACGAACACCGCGACGGCGGCGAAGCCGACCGTGTTCGGCAGCACGACGGTCCACAGCTGCGGGTCGCTGAGCGCCTTCGCGTAGTTCTCGAGGCCGATCCAGTTCTGCTCGCCGGTGTTGATCTCGCGCAGACCGTAGTCCTGCAGCGAGAAGAGGAACACCTGCACGAGGGGCCACAGCATGAGCACCGCGAGGATGATCAGGCCGGGAGCGAGAAGAAGCCACGGGCGGGCCTTCACCAGGGAGAACCCGCGCGGCCTGCCGGCCACGGAGGCGGAGGAGGACTCCGCCTTCGTGGCCGGCAGCGGTGCTTGCACCATCGACATGGAGGGAGACTTTCCTACTGGTTGAGGAGCTCGGTCATCTCAGCGGCGGCATCCTTCGTCGCCGTGGCGACGTCCTTCTGCCCGCTGAGGATGGCCTGGATCATCGAGTTGGTGGTCTTCTTCGCCTGCACGGCGCCGAAGTTCGGGGTGACGGGCACGGAGGCGCCGCCCTCGACCATCTGCTGCGCGAACGGGGCGACCAGCGGGTCGGTCGAGGCGAGGGCCTCTTCCATCGCCGACTGCACGCCGGGGAAGTAGCCGGTCTCCTGCGACCACTGCTCGGCGAACTTGCCGGTGGTCATGAGCTGGACGAACTTCCAGGCGAGGTCGGCGTTCTTGGTCGTGTTGAAGATCGACAGGTGCGAGCCGCCGAGCACGGAGGGGGCGATGCCGCCGTCCTTGCCAGGGATGACCGCGGCGCCGATCTTGCCGTCGAGCTCGGGGTTGGCCTCGATGAGGGCCTTGGGGGTCCACGAGCCCGAGAGCATCATGGCGACGTTGCCCTGGGTGAAGGCGTCGCGGAGGTCCGTCTCCTTCCAGGTCGTGGCGCCGGCCGACGAGAAGCCGTGCTTCGTCGCGAGGTCGGTGTAGAACTCGATGCCCTCCTGGGACTTCTTGCTGTCGAGCTCGCTGGTCCACGTCTTGCCGTCGAGGGTCGCGACCTCTCCGCCCGCGCCCCAGACCCAGGGGTAGACCTGGAACTCGGCGTCACCCGGAACCGGGAAGGGCAGCATGTCGGGCTTGGCGGCCTTGATGGCCTCGCCGGCGGCGACGATGTCGTCCCAGTTCTTCGGAGCGTCGAGACCGAGCTCCTCGAAGACGTCGGTGCGGTACACGAGCGAGCGGACGCCGGCGTACCACGGCATGCCGTAGAGCTCGCCGTCGTAGGTGCCCGCGACCTTGAGGCCCTCGACGAGGTCCTTGTCGAGGCCCTTCTCGGCGGCGACGTAGTCGTCGATGGGCAGCAGTGCGCCGGCGTCGGCGAACTCGGCGGTCCAGGTGGTGCCGGTCTCGGCGATGTCGGGGGTCGTCTGTCCCGCGATCGAGGTCACGAAGCGGTCGTGCGCATCCGCCCACTGCACCTCTTCGATCTTGACCGTCGCGCCGGTCTCCTTCTTGAACTCCTTGGAGACGGCGTCGTAGAAGGCGGTCGAGTCGGGGTTGGTGCCCTTCATGATCCAGACGGTGAGCTCCTTGCCCTTTCCGTCGACGGATCCGCCATCACTGGAGCCGGTTCCTCCACCGCTCGAGCAGGCTGCAAGGCCCAGGGTGGCCACGGCGCCCAGCGCCACAGCCGAGAGAATGCGCTTGTGCATCAGGGATCTCCTCTTTGAAACGTCCTGGCGGCATCGGGTGCTCACCAACTGAGATAAGTATCTACGACTAACTAATTCGCTGCAACTAATTCTCAAGATCGTCATCTCGTTGTGACACAAATTTCCAAAGGTAGGCTCTGCCCATGCGCCGTCCCCACGACAGCACCGATCGCTCGACCGTCGCACGTCACGCACATCTGCCCTCCCCCTCCCGCCTCTCCGTTGGCCTCAAGCTGACGGGCATCGCCCTGAGCGTCGTGCTCGTGTCGGCGATCGCCGTGGCCGGATACCTCGTCGCCGACTTCGCGAACCGCATCGGCGATGGCGCCGTCGTCCTCGAGGGCGCACCCACGGTCGCGCCACCCGCTCTCGGCCCCTATCCGGCGGACAAGTCGTTCGACATCCTCGTCGTCGGCACGGACGAATGCGGGGAGATCTCGAAGCAGTACCTCGCCGAGCGCTGCGAGAAGGTCGACGACGGCATCCGCAACGACGTGAACCTCCTCGTGCACGTCTCCGCCGAGCCGCGAAACGTCACGGTCGTATCCTTCCCGCGCGACCTCATGGTCAAGGTGCCGTCGTGCACGAGAGAAGACGGCTCCACTGCGCCCTCCTCCCCCAGGGTCGCCTTCAACAGCCTGTTCGACCGCGCCGGCGTCTCCTGCATCGTGAAGACCGTCTCCGAGCTCAGCGGCATCCCCATCGGGTTCGCCGCCAAGATCAGCTTCGACGGCGTGATCGAGATCACCGACGCGATCGGCGGCGTCGAGGTCTGCATCGCGGGCAAGGGCATCCGCGATTCGCAGGCCGGCATCAACCTGCCGCCGGGCACCCACACGGTGTCGGGCCCGGACGCTCTCGCGTTCATCCGCACCAGGCACGGCGTCGGCGACGAGAGCGACCTCGCCCGCATCTCGAACCAGCAGCAGTACATGTCGCGTCTGGCGAAGAAGATCCTCAGCGCCGAGACGCTCACCGATCCGGCGAAGGTGCTGCGCCTGGCGACCACCGTCGCCGACAACATCGTCCCCAGCGAATCGCTCAACAACGCGCTGACGCTGACGCAGCTCGGCCTCGCCCTGAAGGACGTGCCGTTCTCGGACTTCGTGTTCGTGCAGTTCCCCAACGGAGCAGACCCGGCGGACAGCGACAAGGTCGTCCCCGACGAAGCCGCCGCCGAGCATCTCTGGCAGGCGCTGATCGCGGGTCAGCCGATCGCCCTCTCCGGCGACGTGGCGACGAACTCCGGCGTCGAGCTGGTCACCCCGGCGCCCACCGCGCCTCCGGTCGAGACCGCGACGCCCACCGAGACTCCCGAGGTGCGCACGACGCTGCCCCCGGAGATCTCCGGACAGTCCGTGGATCAGGAGACCTGCTCCAACGGCAGGCAGTCGAAGTGACCGCAAGGGCTCGGAGCACGACCGCGTAGGTCTCGGAGCACGACCGCGTAGGTCTCGGAGCACGACCGCGTAGTCTCGGAGCATGGGCAGGACGCGCGCACGAGACACCGAGCATCCGCAGGCCCGCCTCGACCACGGAGGCCTCGCCCGCATCGTGCCCTCGGAGTTCACGAGCGGGTTCGAGCTGATCGTCGACGACACCCCGCAGTCGCACGTCGATCTCGACGACCCGACGCATCTGCACTTCGAGTACATCGTGCGCATGGGCGCCGTGATCGACCAGCTGCCCCCTGGCTCGCTGACGGCCGTGCACCTGGGTGCGGGCGCCATGACGATCCCTCGCTACGTCGAGGCCACGCGGCCCGGATCCCGTCAGCAGGTCATCGAGCTCGAGGGTCCGCTCGCAGCACTCGTGCGCGAGCACCTGCCGCTGCCCCGGGGCGCGGCGATCCGCGTGCGCATCGGCGACGCGAGGGCGGGCGTGCAGAAGCTGCCACCGGCGCTCACGGGCGCCTGCGACCTCGTCGTCTCCGACGTCTACTCTGGAGCGCAGACTCCCGCGCACCTCACGAGCGTCGAGTTCTACCGGGAGCTGCGCGAGCTGCTGGCGCCATCCGGCGTGCTGCTCGTGAACGTGGCCGACGGCCCAGGGCTCGCCTTCGCCCGACGCCAGGCCGCGACGGTCGCGGAGGTGCTCCCAGAGATCGGCATCCTCGCCGACACCCAGGTGCTCAAGGGCCGCCGCTTCGGCAACCTCGTGATCGCCGCATCCGCCACCCCGCTGCCCACCGAGTGGCTGCCGAGGATGCTCGCGGCGGGTCCGCATCCCGCGAAGATCGCCCAGGGTGCGGAGGTCGCCTCGTTCATCCAGGGCGCGAGAGTGGTGACGGACGCGGATGCCGTGGCATCCCCTCGCCCCGACGCCTCCCTCTTCCTGCGCTGACCCGCCGCCTTCACTCTCGCGCGCCGCTCTGCCGGGCTGAGGGGTCACACCATGTCCCTTCGAGGGCTCTGCATCCGACGATTCTCGGCTCCTCAGCCCGGGCGGAGCACGACCTGCGGAATCGGATGCCGAGGAGCGGGGCGCGCCGCCCCCGCGACCACGGCGAGGCGATGCAGACTGGAACGCGGGACGCTGCGGAAGGAGAGCAATGAGTTTCATCCGGGGATACGACCAGGACACCCTCCGCGAGCTGGTCGATCTCGATGAGTGCGAGACGAGGCTCGCCGAGATCGAGTATCAGCGCAGCCTTCCGGCTCTGCTGGAGCGCGTGTGGCTGCTGAAGGTGCTCGGACGCCTCGACGACGCGCTCGCGCTGGCGGACGAGGCCGTGCGCCAGGCCCGCATGGCCGGCACCCGCAAGGACGTTCTGCGCGCCCGCGTGCTGCATGCGACCGTCCTGCAGTTCCGCGGCGCCCACGCGGCGGCCGAACAGGAGCTCGCCACCTGCGCCGACGAGGCCGAAGGACAGCGGTGGCTGTCGATCGCCGCCTTCGCCCACCAGCACCACGGCAAGAACGCATACGAGGCCGAGGACTACGAGACTGCGCGCGAGAGCTTCAAGAGGTCGCTCTTCCTGCGCCGCGAGGCCGGCGCCGAGGACCGCGAGCTGGAGACGGCGCTGCTCGCCATCGACGCGGCGGAGCGTCGTCGCTCGACGCAGCTCGTGGCGGGCTGAATCCGCCCGTTCACCCTGACGCGGTGCGTCGAGCCGACCTCAACGTCCCCGTCATGGCTTAGCCTGGGCGCATGGCGGAACTCGACCGTGTGCGCGTCTGGGGCGAAGCACTGATCACGCTGCATCTCGATGACAGCTGGTCGTTCGGCTTCGACAATGCGAAGCGCCGTGCAGGACAGTGCGATTACACGAACAAGCGGATCACCGTGTCGCGCTATCTCGCCGCGCGATTCGACGACGATGAGATCCATCAGGTGCTGCTGCACGAGGTGGCCCACGCGCTCGCCGGGCACCGAGCGGCGCACGGCCCGACGTGGAAGCGCGTCGCGCGCGATCTGGGCTACGTCGGCGGCACCACGCATCACGGCGAGACGGCGGTGGAGCTCGCCCCCTGGGTCGGCACCTGCCCCGCAGGGCACGTGACCTATCGACACCGCCGTCCGACGCGTGCGACCTCGTGCGCCCGCTGCTCGCGGTCCTTCGACGCCCGGCATCAGTTCACCTGGACGCGACGCGAGATCACCGCCGACGTGCGGCTGGCGGCACAGTCCGCACGCTGACCGATGGCGGCCCGCGGGCTCAGACCGACGTCGGCTCCTCGGGAGCATCGGATGCCGCGGCATCCGTCGTGCTCTCCTGCACGCCCCGCCTGCGACGCAGCAGGGCGGCGATCGCCCGCCATCCGACCAGGAAGACACCGAGCACGATCGTGGCGACGATGATGAACGGCACCTGCGCCGTATCGCCCGAGACCACGCGCAGCAGCATCCCGCCGGCCACGGTCACCACCCAGACGACGGCGCCCCACAGGATCGACCACGGCTTGCGCGGTCCGCTGCCCATCAGGGCGGCGAGGGCATGTCCGACGACGAGGGCGACGAGGAACGGCCAAGCCGTGAGGAGGAAGCCGATCGGACTCTCGCCGTGGGACGCACGTCCGATCACGGCGAAGATCAGAACGAGCACGGCGTCGACGAGGAAGGCGGGGAGGTACCTCATGCCACGACCCTACGTCCGCGGCGGCGGATTCCTCGCCGGACGCACGGCCTGTTGAGGACTGCGACGGATGGTCGCGCCGTGCGCCGCCACCCTACGTCGCGGCGGGGCGGATGCCGCGGCCTACTCGAACCGGACGAACAGGCCCTCGCGAAGAACAGGGACGACATCGCTCGAGTCCAGGGCAGCCGCCTCGGCGACGGACGCGGGGCGGATGCCGGACTCCGCCATCCGCGCGGTGGAGGCCACGCCGATCTCCAGCTCTCGGGCGGAGCCGCTGGCGCTGAGCAGGTGGCCCAGAGCCCGCCGCAGTGCGCGGAAACCCTCGGCGGCGACCGCCGCATCCGGCGCGGTGTGATCGATGCCGAGGTCGGTGAGCGCGGCGATCACCGCACCCGCCCCGAGCTGATCCTCCACCGCGAAGCGCAGCGACCCGTCATCCGCCTTCTCGCCCGCCGCGATCACGGCGACCGAGGTGCGCGCCTGTCGTCGCTCCTGCACGGTCTGCACGGCTCTCGCCACCGCCGCGGCGTTGCGCAGCCCGCCCACCAGGACGAGAGCGTCGCCCGCCGATGCGGCCACGGCGGCGCCGTTGCTCGACCACTCGACGGCGTCTGCGAGCGCGACGGCGGTCCCCGACGCCACGGCGTCCGGGAGCGTCGAGGAGAACCGCAGCACGTCGACCACCACGACGATGTCGGCCGCCGCCAGGCGCGCGAGCCCGGCGACACCCCACTCGTGGCGGACCTGATAGGTGGACTGATCGAACGGCGAAGCCATCCGTCCAGCCTATGCGTCCCGGAGAGCGGGCCCGCCGCCCCAGGAAGCCAGGCCCGCCGCCACGGAGTGCCCGAAACGGACGCCTCCGCACCGCAGAGGCGTCCGTCTCCGTCACCGGGGCTCCGCACGCGAGATCGGCTCCCGCATCGGTCCCAGAGACGTTCAGTCGGCGGCCAGCGCCTCGACCGGAGCGACGCGGGTCGCAAGACGCGTCGGGGTGGCCGCCGCGACGAGCGTCAGCACCGCGGTCGCGGCGACGATGATCACGATCGGCAGCCACGGGACGTGCGGAGGCACGAGACCCGCCGGCACGAAGTCGGGCAGCGTGGGGACCGATCCCAGCAGCGACTGCGCGGCGATCCAGCCGTACACGACGCCCAGCACGAGTCCGGTCAGCGTCGCCGCGACGGTGATGTGCGTCGCCTCCAGCAGCACCATGCGGCGCACCTGACCGTTGGACAGCCCGATCGAACGGAGCAGCCCGAGCTCCCGACGGCGCTGCACCACGCCGATCGTGAGCAGGTTCACGAGTCCGACGGCGGCGATCACCGCGGAGACCGCGACGAGCACCATCATGACCGAGGCGAAGGCGTCGAAGGGCGCGAAGAACTCCGCGGGCACCTCGCCCTCCACCTGGTTGATCATCATCTGCTTCACCGACTCGAGCGCGACGGCGAACATCGTCACGAGCGTCACGCCCATCACGACGCCGATGGCCATGCGCGAGGAGCGCTCCGGGTACCGGAGGGCGTTCTCGGCGGCGAGGCGCGCCGTCGCACTGCGCCCGAAGAGACGGCCGACGAGGCGGAGCACCGGAGGCATGAAGAGCACCGAGCCCAGGGCGAGCCCGGTGAACGACAGCAGACCGCCGAAGAACGCGACGACGACGCCGAGCGGGCTCGCGAGCCCGACCAGCACGCCGCCGGCGAGGAGGGCCGCGCCGATGGACAGAAGCACCCACGCGCCGATGTGACGGCCGGGGCGGGAGACCTCGTCGTGCGTGCGCTCGACGGAGCCGCCGATCGCCTGCAGCGGGGTCACCGCCAGCACACGGCGGGATCCCGCCCAGGCCGCAGCCCAGGTCGTGAGCGCGACGCCGACGGCGGGCAGCACGATGAACGGCTGCGCGAGCGAGAAGCCGACGGGAGGGTTGGCGAGCAGCCCAGAGGCGATCTGCACGCCGGCGACGGAGGCGAGCAGCCCGATGAGCAGTCCGAGCACGGCGCCGATGATCCCGACGATCAGTCCCTGACGCCCCACCTCACCGCGCTGCGAGCGCGCCGTGGCCCCGATCAGGCGCATGAGGGCGATCTGCCTGGTGCGCCCCGCGATGATCGTGGAGAACGTGTTGGCGGTGACGATCGCGGCGACGTACATCGCGACGCCCGTCAGCAGCACCGACAGGATGCCGACGACGATGGCGAGCGTCTCGCTGTCTCCGATGAAGGGGTCGGCTTGCAGCACCGCGCCGATGAACACCGTCGTCTCCACCAGGAGCACGCCGAACGCGGCCGACAGCGTCGCCACGAGGATGCTGGCGCCCATGCCCCTGTCACGGAGCCAGGCCAGCCGAGGACCGGTCGCCGATGTCTGAGGAACGACCGTCGCGACCGCGCTCACGCCGCCACCTCGGCAGCGAGCATGTACGCCGAGATCTCCTCGGCGGTCTGCCGCGGGTGATCGGCGACGATGCGGCCGTCGCCGAGGAAGAGCACGCGGTCGGCATGGCTCGCGGCGATCGCGTCGTGCGTGACCATCGCGATGGACTGGCCGTGCTCGCGACTGGCGGTGGCGAGCAGCTGGAGCACCTCACGACCGGTCTTGGAGTCGAGGTTGCCCGTCGGCTCGTCGGCGAAGACGAGGTCGGGGGCCGTGGCGAGGGCGCGGGCGATCGCGACGCGCTGCTGCTGGCCGCCCGAGAGCTGGTGCGGGCGGTGGTCCAGGCGCGCGCCGAGTCCGAGGGTGTCGATGAGGCCGTCGATGCGGGCCTTCTCGATCGCGCTCGGACGACGCCCGTCGAGCTCGAAGGGCAGCATGATGTTGCCGAGCGCCGTGAGCGTGGGCACGAGGTTGAACGCCTGGAAGATGAAGCCGACACGGCGTCGGCGCAGGATCGTGAGGTCGAGGTCTCCGAGTCCGGTGATCTCGGTGTCTCCGATCCAGGCACGCCCCTCGGTGGGGGTGTCGAGTCCGGCCATGATGTGCATGAGCGTGGACTTGCCGGAGCCCGATGGGCCCATGATCGCGGTGAACTGACCGCGACGGATGCCGACGCTCACATCGTCGAGGGCGCGCACGGTGCCCTCGCCGGCGCCGTAGGTCTTCTTCAGGTGCTGGACGCGGGCGGCGAGCCCCAGGTCTGTGGTCGTGATCTCCATGCCTTCGACGCTATTTCGGCGGCATCAGCGGGCGCGTCGCCCGTGCGGCGCATCCGCGTACATCTGGAGGATGACTTCGCCGTCACCCCGCACAGGCGTCTGTGGCCTTCACCCCGCACAAGCGTCCGTGGCCTTCACCCCGCACAGACGTCTGTGGCCGTCACCCCACCCAGGCGTGCGTCGACACCCCGACCGTGTTCCAGGCGTTGATCGTGACGATGAGCGCCACGAGCGCCCCCAGTTCCTCGGTCGAGAAGACGGCGGCGGCCTCATCCCAGTCGGCGTCGGGGACGTGCGTCTCCGACGTCCTCGTGATGCTCTCGGTCAGCGCGAGGGCGGCGCGATCGCGGGCGGTGAACAGCGGGGACTCGCGCCACACCGCCACCGCGTTGATCCTCTGCGGGGTGTCGCCCGCCGTGAGGGCATCGCCGGAGTGCAGCTCGACGCAGTAGCTGCAGCCGTTCAGCTGGGAGGCTCTGAGACGCACCAGCTCGCGCAGGCGGCTCTCGAAGCCCACCGCGTCGAGCTCGCGGACCATCGCGTTGTCGAGATGGGCGAGCGCCCGGGAGAAATGCGGGGCGACGGTGTCGATGTCGATGCGGACGGGGATCGGGACGAGAGGTTCTGTCATGACGACAGCATCCTCCCGTCCGCCGACATTCGGCGCCCAGGACCGTGGATCGGGTCAGGTGAGCCCGTGCTCGAACGCGAACACGACGAGCTGCACCCGGTCGCGCAGGGAGAGCTTGGTGAGGATCCGGCTGATGTGCGTCTTCACGGTCGCCTCGCTGAGGTACTCGCGCGCGGCGATCTCGGAGTTCGAGAGGCCCCTCGCCGCGAGCGCGAAGATCTCCCTCTCCCGGTCGGTGAGGTCGGCGTACTGCGCGGGGACGGGCTTGGGAGCCTCGGCGAAGTGCGCGAAGAGATCACGGGTGGCGGATGCCGCGATCACGCTCGACCCTCCGTGCACGGTGCGGATCGCCGCGAGCAGGAACTCGGGGTCGGCGTCCTTCAGGAGGAAGCCGCTGGCCCCCTGACGGATGGCTCTGGCCGCCGCCTCGTCGAGGTCGAAGGTCGTCAGCATCACGATGCGAGGGGCGTCGGGCTGGGTGAGGATCTCGGCGGTGGCCGTGAGGCCGTCCATGACCGGCATCCGGATGTCCATCAGCACGACGTCGGGGCGCGTGGCCCGGACGACGTCGATCGCCTCTCGCCCGTCGCCCGCCTCGCCCACGACGTCGAGGTCGGGCTGCGACGCGACGAGCATGCGGATGCCGGCGCGGAACAGCGCCTGGTCATCGACGAGTACGACCCTGATCATGCGGCTCCTCCGATGGGAAGCGAGGCGCGCACGACGAACCGTTCGCCCTCCTGCCCCGCCTGAAGGCTACCGCCCACGAGCTGGGCGCGCTCACGCATGCCGATGACGCCGTGGCCGCCCCCGAGCGACGCGGTCTCCTTCTCGAAGGCGTTGGCGACGACGACGTCGACGCGGTCGGGGAGCCACGCGAGCCGCACGTCGACCGCGCCGTCGCCGTGTCGGATGGCGTTCGTGAGCGCCTCCTGCAGGATCCGGTAGACGGCGAGCTGGATCGCCCCAGGCGGCTCCCCCGGCGGCATCGGGTCGACGGTGATGCGCGGTTCGACGCCCGCCTGACGCACCTGCGCGAAGAGCGTCTCGAGGTCGGCGAGGGTCGGCTGAGGGCCGTCTCCCTGCCGATGCCGCAGCTGGGTGAGGAGCAGCCGCACGTCCGACAGCGCCCCGCGAGCCGTCTGCGCGATCGTGCTCAGCGCCTCGGTCGCCATCTCGGGTTTGACCGCCGCCGCATACCGCGCGCCGTCGGCCTGCGCGATCACGACGGCCAGCGAGTGCGCCACGATGTCGTGCATGTCGCGCGCGATCCGCACGCGCTCCTGCTCCTCGGCCGCCAGCAGTTCGGCCTGGGCACGGGCGACCTGCGTCTCCCGTCCGTTCAGCACCACGCGCCAGAGGAGCCCCGTGCCCCAGGACATCACCATCGCGAGCACGAAGACGGAGGCCATCAGCGAGCCGATCAGCGCCGCGCGCATGGTGCTCGCGGCATCCGTCAGCAGCTCTCCCGACCAGATGACCGCGAAGTACAGGCCGCCGATGATCCCGCCGCCCAGCGCCGAGACGCCGCCGATCCAGAGGATCCGCCGCGTGCCCCACGCGGCCGTCGCGAAGAGCACCACGAGGATGCCCGCGTCATAGGCGCTCGGAGGCAGCCCTGCCGCCATCTGCACGACGGCGCCGAACCAGGCGATGCCGATCGCGAGGGTGGGAGACAGGCGGCTGATCGCCGCGGCTCCCCACAGGATGAGGCCGACGATGACGTACATCACGACGGCCACCGGCTCGGCGCCGATCCACGCGCTGAGCCAGCTGGAGCCGGCGATGAACGTCAGCGGGGTGGTGACGACGAAGCCGAAGACGGCGCCGATGATGTCGACGACGAGCCAGGCTCGGGAGACGGGGCGGAACACCCTCCTACGGTACGGGGCCGCGTCAGGACGCCGCATCCGTCTGCGGATGTATCCGGTCCGCCGCGTTCACAACTCCTCAAGAATCCGATGATCGGGCGCTGCGAAGACGCGGTCGCGGCATCCCGGCCCGATTCTTGAGGAGTTGTGAACCTCAGGCGCGCGCGATGATCTCCCCGTGCGGCACGAGGAACCAGCCGTCGCCGTTGTCGGCCCAGCGATGCCAGGCCTCGCTGATGCCGCGCAGTTCCGCGTCGGTCGCCATGCCGCTGTCGAGCAGCTGACGCGTCAGCGCGGACTCCAGGATGCGGTCGGCCCACATGCCGCCCCACCACGCCCGATCCTCGGGGTTCGCGTAGCACCAGGTGGATGCCGTCGCCGTGACGTCGACGAAGCCGGCGGCGCGCGCCCACGACAGCAGACGTCGCCCGGCGTCCGGTTCACCGCCGTTGGCCTGCGCCGCGCGCCGGTACAGGTCGAGCCAGCGGTCGAGCTCCGGCAGCATCGGGAACCAGTGAAAGCCCGCGTAGTCGGCGTCCCGCGCCGCGACGACGCCGCCGGGCACGGTGACCCTGCGCATCTCCCGCAGCGCCTGCACCGGGTCGCCGACGTGCTGCAGCACCTGGTGCGCGTGCACCACGTCGAAGCTGTCGTCGGCGAAGCTCAGCGCGTGCACGTCCTCGACCGAGAAGTCGATGTTCGCGACGCCCCGGCTCTCCGCGAGCCCGCGCGACAGCGCCAGGGCGTTCTCGTCGATCTCGGTGGCCGTGACGCGGGCCACGAGTCCGGCGAAGTCGACCGTGATCGATCCGGGCCCGGCCCCGACGTCGAGGAGCCGCGTCGACGGGGTGAGGCGCGGGCGGAGGTACTCGGCGGAGTTCGAGATGTCGCGGATGCTGTGGGAGCGGAGGACGGACGAGTGGTGTCCATGCGTGTACGTGGCCATGCTCCAGTCTGGCACCGGGAGGAGGCCCACCCGCCACGGCGACGATCAGCGCAGTTCGGAGACGGCCCTGCGGATCGACTCGCGGTCGGGCTTGCCCGAGGTCAGGACGTCGAGCTCGTCGACGAGGATGAGCCGCGCGGGGCGCGCGTGCCTGCCGAGCTCTTCGGCGACGGCATCCCTCGCGTGGGCGAGCTGCTCGGACTCGCTGCGGCGGAGCGCTTCACCACGGGCGGCGACGATCACGGAGGCCTCACCCCAGCGCTCGTCCGCGACGCCGACGACGACGGCGCCGCTGAGTCCGGGGACGCGCCGGACGATCCGCTCGACCCGGTCGAGGGAGATGTTGATGCCGCCGGACACGATCACATTGTCCGCACGGCCGTGCACCCGCACGATGCCGTCCTCCACCAGTCCGAGGTCGCCGGTGCGGTACCAGCGGATGCCGTGCTCGTCTCGGGTGAAGGAGCGGGCGGTGAGCTCCTCGTCTCCGAGGTAGCCGTCGGCGAGCATGGGTCCGGCGATGTGCAGCTCTCCGTCGACGGAGCGGACGGCGACCGTGTCGAGGGGCTCGCCGTCGTACACGCAGCCCCCGCTCGTCTCGCTCGATCCGTAGGTGCGGACCAGGCGCGCACCGAGCTCTCCCGCACGGTCGCGGAGCGGCTCCGGCAGCGCCTGACCGCCGACCAGGATGGCGCGGTAGGCCTGCAGCGCCGCACGGACGGGGGTGCTGTCCGCGGCATCCAGCAGCGTCGCGAGCTGCGCGGGCACGAGGGAGGTGTAGAGCCTCTCCTCCCCCGTGCGCAGCATGGACAGGGTGGTCTGCGCGAACGTCTCCGCCGAGAACCGGCCCTCGAGCACGGCGGGCTCGGTGCCGGCGACGACGGAGCGGACGAGCACCTGGAGCCCGGCCACATAGGTCGCGGGGAGGGCGAGCAGCCAGCGTCCGCTGCCGATCCGCGACGCGGTGGCCTCGGCGCTGGAGCGCAGCGCCTCCCCGCTCAGGACCACCCGCTTCGGGATGCCGCTCGACCCGGAGGTCGCGATGACCGCGGCCGTGCCGTCTGGCACGCGCTCAGGGGCGCCGTCGAGCATGCCGAATCCCAGAGCGGGTCCGCCGTCGAGCGCCCGGGCCAGCGCCTCACGCAGCGCGACCGGGTCGTCGGCATCCGTGGGCCTGAGCGCGATCATCGGTCGCCCCGCCGAGCACGGGGCTTCTCCCCCACGATGCCGGGGTGGAGAGGGTCGAAGATCGTCGAGACCATGAGCGGGATCAGTAGTGGTACGGGAAGGACGACCAGTCGGGAGCGCGCTTCTCGAGGAAGGAGTCGCGACCCTCCACGGCCTCGTCCGTGCCGTAGGCGAGACGGGTCGCCTCCCCCGCGAACACCTGCTGGCCGACGAGTCCGTCGTCGACGGCGTTGAAGGCGAACTTCAGCATGCGGATCGCGGTCGGCGACTTGGTGAGCACCGTCCTGGCCATCGCCAGTGCTTCGCGCTCCAGCTCCGCGTGCGGCACGACGCGGTTGACCGCGCCCATCTCGTACGCGCGCTGCGCCGAGTACTCCTCGGCGAGGAAGAACACCTCTCGCGCGATCTTCTGGCCGGTCTGCCGCGCCATGTACGCGGAACCGTATCCCGCGTCGAAGCTGCCGACGTCGGCATCCGTCTGTTTGAAGCGCGCCTCCTCCGCCGATGCCACCGAGAGGTCGCACACGACGTGCAGCGAGTGCCCGCCCCCCGCGGCCCACCCGGGGATGACCGCGATGACGACCTTGGGCATGAAGCGGATGAGCCGCTGCACCTCGAGGATGTGCAGACGCCCGCCTCGTGCGGAGTCGTGCACGGTGGTCTCTGAATCGGAGTACTTGTAGCCGTCGCGTCCGCGGATGCGCTGGTCGCCGCCTGAGCAGAACGCCCAGCCGCCGTCCTTCGGGCTGGGGCCGTTGCCCGTGAGCAGCACGGCTCCGATGCGCGGGTCCTGCCGGGCGATGTCGAGGGCGCGATACAGCTCGTCGACCGTGTGCGGACGGAACGCGTTGCGCACCTCCGGCCGGTTGAACGCGATGCGCGCGACCCCGCCGTCGTGCGTGACGTGCGCCGTGATGTCGGTGTAGTCCTCGGCACCGGGCGCGAGCACCCACTCCTCGGGATCGAACAGGTCGGAGACGAAGGGTGTGGTCACGGCATCCAGCCTATTCCCGTGGCCGCGTGGACATGCGGAAGGCGCTGCTCCCCCGGGGAACAGCGCCTTCTGCATGGATGCCGTCAGCGGCGGCTGCGGCGGACGGTCTTGAGCCATCCGTCGACGATGTCCCACCCGACGCCGATCGCGACGCCGAACCCGAGGAGGACGGCCAGGATGCGGAAGACGCCGCCTTCGCCTGCGGCCCCGGCATCGCCGGCCGCGAACCCCTCCCCGCCCACGGCGACGATGTACGAGAGGAAGTCCGGGTTGACGAGCTGCCCGCCCAGCAGCAGGACGAGCGTCCAGGCGAGGAAGGCCAGCGCCAGGACGGTGTTGACCACGGCCAGCCCGGTGCTCCAGCCGCGACGGAACACGACGACGGCGAACACGACCTCGGCCACGATGAGCGCGAACAGGACGCTGATGCCCCACGGCCACAGGGCCGGGTCGAGGATCGGCAGCGCCTCACCGGGGACGAAGCCACGGAAGCGGTCCCAGAGCAGCGCACCGGCCGCGATGCCGAGAAAGACGAGCGAGGCGATCAGCTCGCTGCGCCCCACCCCGTCGTCGGTGATCTCGGGCAGCTTGTCGAGATCCCACTCGTCGATCGTCGTCGTGCTCCCGGTGCGCTCGAGGATGACGAACACGAGGGTCGTCCAGAAGCAGATGTGCATGATCGCGCCACCTGCCGCGACGAGCGAGGTCGAGATGACCTCGCCCACAGCCGCGCCCGAGATCGTCTGCCCGAGGGCGACGGCGCCGAGCACGCACACCGGGACGATCGCCAGCAGCAGCTTCAGCAGCCGCCACCACGTGAGGTAGAAGCGCGGACCGATCAGGTGCAGCGGACGATCCGCGTACCCGGCGGCGAGGATGCCGGGGTCGCCGAGCTCCGTGAGGACGGCGCGCTCTGCGTCATCCGGCGCCTCGCCCTGCTCGAGACGCGCCTCGATCGCGTCGGCGATGGAGGCTTCGAGCTCCGCCCGCACATCGTCCTGCGTCTCGGGTCGCAGGCCCTTGACCGTGGCGGCGATGTAGCGCTCGGTGAGAGTGGCTGTCGTGGTCATGTCAGTTCTCCTCTGCGGTGAGGGCGGAGATCGCTGTGGTGAGCGATCGCCATTCGTCGGTGAGGGTGTCGGCGAGCCGGATGCCGGCATCCGAGGTGCGGTAGAACTTGCGGGGCCTGGCCTCTTCGGTGTTCCACTCGCTGGTGAGGTACTCCTGCTTCTCCAGCCTGCGGAGCAGCGGGTACAGCGTGTTCGCGTCGGTCGCGAAGCCGCGCGCCTCCAGCTCTTCGAGCAGTCCGTAGCCGTAGCCGGGCGTGCGCAGCAGCTGCAGGCAGGCCAGGACGACGGTGCCGCGCCGCAGTTCCTGCAGGTGCGTGTCGAGCGTCTCGTTCATGCCCATCACATTACTGTGCGTCACACACTATAGTCAAGCGCACATTGATGAGATTCCTTCCTTGCTCCCCACCTGCCGAGGCAGGAGAGGGTGCCGGGTAGCGTGGAGGGATGAGTCTCGAGATCAGCCGGGTCGACCCGTTCGACGATGCGACGGTCGACGAGTGGTGGGACGCGTACGCCGAGGCCGAGCGCGCCGACCGCGCGAAGGGCACCCCGGTATGGACCCGCGAGGAGACCAGGCGAGAGCTGCAGCAGGACTCGTCGGCCGTGGAGCGGCGGACCTACCTGCTGCGCTCGGGCGGCGAGTGCATCGGCGCCGCGAGCCTCGCGCTGCCCCTCAAGGACAACACGCACGTGGCGCACCTCGGCCTCGGCGTGCCGCCCCGTCATCGCCGTCGAGGCTACGGCTCGCACGCACTTGCCTTCCTCGAAGGCGAGGCCGTGACTGCCGGACGCACCACCGCGCAGTCCACGACGAGTTGGCTGTACGAGCTCGGACCCGACGGCTCCGGTTCACCGGGGCGCGAGTTCGCGCGTCGCCACGGCTACTCCCTCGCCCTCGGCGACGTGCAGAACCGGCTGGACCTGCCCGTCGACCCCGCGCTGCTCGACCGACTGCAGGCCGGAGTCCCCGACGAGGGCTACACGCTGCGGAGCTGGATCGGCCCTGTGCCCGACGACGTGGTCGAGGGCTGGGCGTCGCTGGACGCGTCGATCGAGACCGAGGCCCCCAGCGGCGAGCTCGACATCGAGCCCGCGACGCCGGACGTCGCCGGCATCCGCGAGACCGAGGACCTGCTCGTGCTGCAGCACCGCATCTCCTTCGGCACCGTCGCGCTGGCCTCGGACGGCGCTGTCGCCGCCTACACGCAGATCGTGGTCTCGGGCGACGACGGCAACGCCTACCAGTGGGGCACGCTCGTGCGCCGTGAGGATCGAGGGCACCGACTGGGAACGGCCGTCAAGGTCGCGAACCTCAGGATGCTGCAGCACGAGTCACCGGGGACCCCCTGCGTGTACACGTACAACGCGGAGTCCAATGCGCACATGCTCGCCGTGAACACCCTGCTCGGCTTCCGCCCTCGGGAGCGGATGGGCGAGCTGCAGAAGCGCCTGAGCTGAGGGCTCCGCGCGACGGGGCGCGCGGCCGAATGTGACACGACGGACGGGCGAGATGTCCCCGATTCCGTAGGGTGTAACGGTGACCCCGAAGACCCGCCACCTCGCCCTGTCCCTCGTCGCGGCATCCGCCCTGACGCTCGCGTTGACCGCCTGTACGCCGCCGGCGCCCTCCTCCGAGCCCACGTCGTCGCCGTCATCCTCGTCGACCGCGTCTGCTGAGTCGTGCGCCGGGGTGACCGTGGTCGTCGACACGGGCGACCTCGACGTCTCCGACGATCCCTCCTCCTCGGTCTGCGTCGACACGGACGGGAAGATCCTGGGGACGGATGCCGTCTCCGAAGCCGGGTTCACCACCGTCGGCACCACGACGTACCCCGACGACGTGATCTGCCGTGTGAACGGCGTGCCCGCCGAAGACACCGAGCTGACCGGCGACGACGGCGCCGCCTACCACGAGACCTGCGCCGACATGCCTCCGGCCGCCGCGTACTGGGGCCTGTGGGTCAAGCCCGCAGGCGGCACGTGGGACTACGCGCAGACGGGTCTCTCCGCCCTCGAGCTCAACCCCGGCGACAGCGTCGAGCTGCTCTTCACGCTGAACGGCGCTCCCGCCGCACCCGCGTCGTGAGCGATGCGGGCCGGCTCAGACTGAGACCCGGCCCGCTGCGCGCGGCGGCGGGGCTGGCGGCGGTGTTCGTCGTCGCCCGCATCCTCTACCGCGTGCTCTTCAACGGAGCCGCCGGCAGCGGCCCCGTGCTGCTCCCTCTGCCCGCGATCCGCCTCCCCGCGCCGTTCAGCTGGGTGACGCTCCTCGGCCCCGTGACGGTCGACGGACTCGCGGATGCCGCGCTGTCCGCACTGCCGATCGCCGCCGTCATACTGCTGTTCGGGCTGCTGAACGCGATCTTCGACGTGTCCAGGGCGTTCGGGCTGCTCGCGAGGCGCGGTCCGCTGCGCGGCATCGCCCGTGCTCTCGCCGTCGCCTGGTCCACGCTCCCCGGGCTCGGTCAGGCCGTTCGCACGGTGCACACCGCCCAGCGTCTTCGCGGCGAGAGGCCGGGACCGCGGATGCTGGTGCCGGTGCTCGAACGCACCCTGGAACGCGCCGCCGCCGTCGCGAACGGGCTGGAGCTGCGCGGCTTCGGCGGCGATGCCGTCGACGGGGAGTGCACGAGCCCGGTCCGCCTGCGGGACGCGGCGTTCGGGTTCGGCGACGACGCGGTGCTGACCGTGCCCGAGCTCACCCTCGGCACCGGAGCGCTCACCGCCGTCACCGGACCGACCGGCTCGGGCAAGTCGACGCTGCTGCGCGGGCTCGCCGGCCTCGTGGACCACGTCGACGGGGGCTGGTCGACGGGCGTCGTCGAGGTCGCAGGCCGCGACCGACGGCGGATGCCGCCGCGCGACTCCTCGCGGCTGGTCGGCGTGGTGCTGCAGAACCCCCGTGAGGCGTTCTGCAGCGAGCTCGTCCGCGACGAGATCGGCCTGTCGCTGCAGCTGCGCGGCGTCGCCGCCGTGATCGTGAGCGCCCGCGTCGACGAGGTGCTGGAGCGCCTGGACATCGCCGGCCTGCGGGACCGCTCCGTGCACACGCTCTCCGCGGGGGAGGCGACGATGGTCGCGATCGCCGCCGCGGTGGTCGAGCAGCCGATCCTGCTGCTCGTGGATGAGCCGCTCGCCGATCTGGACGCGGAGGCGCGCGTGCGCGTCGTCGCCGCCTTGGACGCGCTGGCTCACGAGGGGGGAGCCTGCGTGCTCGTCGCCGAGCACAGGGCAGCCGCGTTCGACGGCGTCGCCGACGAGTGGCGGTCGATCGAGCAGGGCACGGTGTCGACGGGGTCGACCGAGCGCAGCACGACGCCGAAGGTCATCCATCCGGAACCTGCACCGCATCGCACCGCGTCGGCCCCTCTCCCTCCGGCGGCGTCTCCGTCGCCTGTCCTCGCGGTGTCGCACGTCCGCATCGCCCACGGCGACGTCGTCGCGGTGCACGACGCCTCCCTCGCTCTCGGGAACGGCGAGATCGCCGCGCTGATCGGACCGAACGGCGCGGGCAAGTCGTCGCTGCTCACGGCCCTCGCCCTGCCGCCGCACGGCCTGGAGGTCGTCGGCGCCCCCGTGCTCGTCCCCGACGCCTCCGACGATCTGTTCACGCGCGACACCGTCGCCGCCGAGTGCGCGCGGGCCGACCGCTCGGCGCAGCGGCACGGCATCCACTCCCCCACGTCCACGGCCGACCGATTCGCGGCATTCCTCAGCCTCGACGCCGCAGGTCTCGCAGAGCGGATGCCGCGGCATCCCCGCGACCTCTCCCTCGGCGAGCGCAGGTGCCTGGCGATCGCCCTGCAGCTCGCGCGCTCCCCCGAGGCGCTGATGATCGACGAGCCCACGCGCGGACTCGACTCCCGCGCCCGCGAGCAGGTGCGCTCCGCGCTGGAGCAGGCGGCGGATGCCGGCGCCGCCGTGCTCATGGCGACGCACGACGCCGACTTCGCGGCGGCACTCGGCGCGAAGGTGCTGCCGATGCGGGACGGCATCGTCCCGGCATCCGTCGCAGCGCCGTCTCTGCCCTCCCTCGTCGAGCGGGCGGGCAAGAGCCGTGCATCGCGGATCGACGCGGCGCTGCGCACGGATCCGCGAGCGGCGGATGCCGTGGCCGGCGCCCCCGCTCCGGCTCGTTCACCGCGCGTGACCGGTGGGCGCGTGGCGGGGTCTGCCGCTCCTCGTCCCGCCGCGCGCTGGACACCGCTCACACTTCTCGCCGCGAACCTCGTGGCCCTGGCATCCTTCACCTGGCCCTTCGTCGCCGCGGCGGTGCCCGCGCAGGCCGACGCGGCGGTCCCGTGGGTCGCTCTCGCGCTGGCGCCGATCGCCGTGGTCGTCGCCGTCGCGGCCCTCGACCAGACCGTGCGATCAGCGCACGTGCTCGCGTACCTCGGCGTGCTCGCGGCGATCGGCACGGCCCTGCGCATCGCGAGCACCGGCGTGGGCGGCGTCGAGGCCGTGTTCATCCTGCTCGTGCTCGCCGGTCGCGCCTTCGGCGCACGGTTCGGCATGCTGCTCGGGGTGTCCACCATCCTGCTGTCGTCGACCGTGTTCGGCGGGTTCGGCCCGTGGACGCCCTTCCAGATGTTCGCGTGCGCCTGGGTGGGAGCCGGTGCAGGGCTCCTCCCCCGCAGGGTCCGGGGCTGGGGCGAGATCGTGATGCTGTGCGCATACGGAGCCCTCGCCTCCTACCTGTTCGGCCTGCTGCTGAACCTGTGGTTCTGGCCCTTCGCGATCGGATCGGGCACGGCCATCTCCTACGCGCCGGGTGCGCCGATCGGGCAGAACCTCGGCAGCTTCCTGCTGTACTCGCTCGTCACCTCGAGCGCGGGCTGGGACACCCTGCGCGCGATCACGACGATCGTGGGCGTCGCGCTGATCGGCCGTCCCGTGCTCGCCGCCCTCCGCCGCGCGAAGCCCGTGGCGGCCCGCCGTACCCGGTCGACGCCCCACCTGGCCGTCGACGCCCCGCTTCGCTGACGTCTGCCAGCGGGCGTCGAGACTCAGACGGGCATCAGTGATGCAGCCTGCTCAGACCGAGAAGTACTTCGCCTCGGGGTGGTGGAACACGAACGCGTCGGTGGACTGCTCCGGGTGCAGCTGCAGCTCGTCGCTGAGCTCGACGCCCATGCGCTCGGGGCGCAGCAGCTCGACGACCTTGCGGCGATCCTCCATGTCGGGGCACGCGGGGTAGCCCAGCGAGAAGCGGGCGCCACGGTACTCGAGCTTGAACAGACCAGCCGTGTCGGTGGGGTCTTCGGCCGAGAAGCCGAGTTCGGAGCGGATGCGCGCGTGCCAGAACTCGGCGAGCGCCTCCGTGAGCTGCATCACGAGGCCGTTGAGCTCGTAGTAGTCGCGGTACCGGTCCTCGGCGAACAGCTTCGCGGTGACCTTGTCGATCGCGGCGCCCGCGGTGACGAGCTGCACGGGGAGCACATCGACCTGCCCCGACTCGCGCGAGCGCACGAAGTCCGCGAGGTCCAGGTGTCGATCGCGACGCTGCCGCGGGAACGTGAACCGCAGCCGATCCGTCCCGACGGGTCCGCCGGAACCTCCGTCGGGTGCGAGCAGTCCGGGCACGCCCAGGGTGCCGGTCGGGTCGTCGCCGTGGTGCAGCACCACGACGTCATCCCCCTCCGACACCACAGGGAAGTAGCCGTAGGCGACGGAGGCGTCGAGCATCCCCTCGCCGAGGATCCGGTCGAGCCAGTACCGCAGGCGCGGGCGCCCCTCGGACTCGACGAGCTGCTCGTAGGACGCTCCGTCTTCGCCTCGGCCGGGCTTGAGACCCCACTGCCCCATGAAGGTGGCGCGCTCGTCGAGGAAGGCAGCGTAGTCGGCGAGCGCGATGCCGCGCACGATGCGGGTGCCCCAGAACGGCGGCGCAGGGACCTCGTTGTCGGATGCCACGTCGGAGCGGCCGGGCATCGCCTCGGGCTCCGTCAGCGTGAGCTGGGCGCCGCGCGCGTGGATGCGCTTCTTGAGCGCCGGCAGTCCGACTTCGGAGGCGTCCTCGCCGCGCGCGACCCGCACGAGCGGCTCCATGAGCGCGAGCCCCTCGAACGCGTCCTTGGCGTAGCGCACCTCGCCGTCGAACATGCCCGCCAGATCGTCCTCGACGTAGGCGCGAGTGAGGGCGGCGCCGCCGAGGATCACGGGCCACTTCTTCGCGAGCCCGCGGGCCTGCAGCTCCAGCAGGTTCTCCTTCATCACGACCGTCGACTTCACGAGCAGGCCCGACATGCCGATCACGTCGGCGTCGTGCTCCTCGGCCGCCGCGATGATGTCGGCGATCGGCTGCTTGATGCCGAGGTTGATCACCCTGTAGCCGTTGTTCGTGAGGATGATGTCGACGAGGTTCTTGCCGATGTCGTGCACGTCTCCGCGCACGGTCGCGATCACCATGGTGCCCTTGCCCGAGGCATCCGACTTCTCCATGTGCGGTTCGAGCAGCGCGACCGCGGTCTTCATGACCTCGGCCGACTGCAGCACGAACGGCAGCTGCATCTCACCCGCGCCGAACCGCTCGCCGACGATCTTCATGCCCTCGAGCAGGTGGTCGTTGATGATGCCGAGCGCGGTCTTGCCCTCGGCACGTGCGAGGTCGAGGTCGGCTTCGAGCCCCTTGCCCTCGCCGTCGATGATGCGCCGCTCCAGCCGCTCGCCGACCGGGAGTGCCGCGAGCTCGGCGGCGCGCTGGTCGCGCAGGGCCGCGGTGTCGACTCCGGCGAACAGGTCGAGCATGGTCGACAGCGGGTCGTAGGTGACGTTCCCGTCAGCGTCGTACTCGCGGCGGTCCCACACCAGGTCGAGCGCGACCTTGCGCTGCTCCTCGGGCAGGGAGGCCAGGGGGACGATCTTGGCGGCGTCGATGATGCCGCTCGACAGGCCGGCCTCCGATGCCTCGTGCAGGAACACCGAGTTGAGCACCATGCGCGCGGCGGGGTTGAGCCCGAACGACACGTTCGAGACACCGAGGGTGGTGTGGATGCCGGGGTACTTCTGCGTGATCTGCCGGATGGCCTCGATCGTCTCGATGCCGTCGCGCCGGGTCTCCTCCTGGCCGGTGGCGATCGGGAACGTCAGCGCGTCGACGATGATGTCCTCCACGCGCATGCCCCACTCGCCCACCAGCGAGTCGATCAGGCGCGAGGCGATCGCGACCTTGCCCTCGGTCGTGCGGGCCTGTCCCTGTTCGTCGATCGTGAGCGCGACGACCGCGGCGCCGTGCTCCTTGACGAGCGGCATGATGCGGCCGAACCGGCTGTCGGCGCCGTCGCCGTCTTCGTAGTTCACGGAGTTGACGACGGGGCGCCCTCCGATGAGCTCCAGTCCCGCCTGGATCACGGGCGGCTCGGTCGAGTCGATCACGAGCGGCAGCGTCGACTGCGAGGCGAAGCGCGAGACGACCTCGCGGATGTCGGCGACGCCGTCACGCCCCACGTAGTCCACGCACACGTCGAGCAGGTGCGCGCCGACGCGGATCTGGTTGCGGGCGATCTCGACGCAGTCGTCCCAGCGCTCCTCCAGCATCGCCTCGCGGAACGCCTTCGAGCCGTTCGCGTTCGTCCGCTCGCCGATCGCGAGGTACGAGGCGTCCTGATCGAACGACACGTGCTGGTAGAGCGACGCGACGCCCGACTCGACCTCGGGCGTGCGAGTGGTCAGCGCGCGGGTACGGTACGGCTCCAGCCGCTCGACCACCGCAGCGAGGTGCTCGGGGGTGGTGCCGCAGCATCCGCCCACCAGCCCCAGACCGAACTCGCGCACGAACTGCTCGTGCGCGGTCGCCAGCTCCGCAGGGGTCAGCGGGTAGTGCGCGCCGTTCGCGCCGAGCACGGGCAGCCCCGCGTTGGGCATGCACGCGATCGGCACCGTGGAGTGCTTCGACAGGTGGCGCAGGTGCTCGCTCATCTCGGCGGGGCCGGTGGCGCAGTTCAGGCCGATCGCGTCGACCCCGAGCGGTTCCAGCGCCGTCAGCGCGGCGCCGATCTCCGACCCCATCAACATGGTGCCGGTGGTCTCGACGGTCACCTCGACGAAGATCGGCAGACGGATGCCGCGCGCCACGATCGCCTGACGGCATCCGTTCACCGCGGCCTTCGTCTGCAGCAGGTCCTGGCTGGTCTCGATGAGGAACGCGTCGGCGCCTCCGTCGATCAGGCCCTCCGCCTGCAGCGCGAACGTCTGCTTGAGATGGTCGTACGTGGTGTGGCCGAGGGTCGGCAGCTTGGTGCCTGGCCCCATCGACCCCAGCACCCAGCGCACGCGACCGTCCACGGCCTCGGCGGCCTCCGCGCGCTCGCGGGCGATGCGCGCGCCGCGCTCGGCGAGCTCATGGATGCGGTCGTCGATGCCGTAGTCCGACAGGTTCGACCAGTTGGCCCCGAACGTGTTGGTCTCGACCGCGTCGATGCCCGTCGCGAAGTACGCGTCATGGATGCCGCCGATCACGTCGGGGCGGGTGACGTTGAGGATCTCGTTGCACCCCTCGAGCCCCTGGAAGTCGGCCTCGATAGACAGATCGTGCTGCTGCAGCATGGTGCCCATCGCGCCGTCGGCGATGACCACGCGCGAGTGCACGGCATCCAGCAGCGCCTGCGAGCGGGCCGGGCGGTCGAAGGCCTCGATGTCGAGGGCGTGACGGGGGTGCGACATGCTCCCAGCCTAGGGGCGAGTTCCCGCCGTGTTTCGGCCCGCGACGGAGCAAGATGGACCCTATGACGCTCCCGCCGCTCGCAGACCTGATCGACTCGGCACGGGTCGTCTCCCTCCCGATGCACACGCGCTTCCGCGGCGTCGACACGAGAGAGGCCCTGCTCTTCGAGGGCCCCGAGGGCTGGGCGGAGTTCTCCCCCTTCGTGGAGTACGCGGATGCCGAGGCCTCGACCTGGCTCGCCGCGGCGATCGACTTCGCCTGGAACGCCCAGCCGGAGCCGCTGCGCGACCGCATCCCGGTCAATGCCACCGTCCCCGCGGTCGACGCGTCGAAGGTGGCCGAGGTGCTCGCCCGATTCCCCGGGTGCCGCACCGCCAAGGTCAAGGTCGCCGAGCCCGGTCAGACGCTCGCCGACGACGTGGCCCGTGTGCGCGCCGTGCGCGAGGTCATGGGTCCGGAGGGCCGCATCCGCGTCGATGCGAACGGTCTGTGGAACGTCGACGAGGCCGAGCACGCCGTGCACGCCCTCAACGAGTTCGACCTGGAGTACGTCGAGCAGCCGTGCGCGACGGTCGACGAGCTCGCCGAGCTGCGCCGACGGGTGAAGTACATGGGCATCCCGGTCGCCGCCGACGAGAGCGTGCGCAAGTCGTCCGACCCGCTCGCCGTGGCCCGCGCGAAGGCGGCCGACCTCCTCGTCGTGAAGGCGCAGCCGCTCGGCGGCGTCACGCACGCGCTCCAGATCGTGACCGCCGCCGGACTCCCCGTGGTCGTGTCGAGCGCCCTCGACACCGCGATCGGGCTCTCCCAGGGCGCCGCCCTCGCCGCCGCGCTGCCGCGGCTCGACTTCGACTGCGGACTCGGAACGGCGTCGCTGTTCCTCGACGACGTCGCCGACCTCCGTCCGGTCGACGGCTCGATTCCGGTGGGCAGGGTGGCACCGGATGCCGCGGCGCTCACGCGGCTCGCGGCCTCCGACGAGCGCCGCGACTGGTGGCTGGCCCGCCTCGGCCGCTGCCACGAGGTGCTTGGCGGCGTCGGAGATGCGTCCTAGCCTGGCTGCATGTGCCGCAACATCGTCCCTCTGAACAGCCTCGAACCGGCCGCCACCGACGAGGAGTGCCACGACGCCGCGCTCCAGTTCGTGCGCAAGATCGCGGGCACGACGAAGCCCTCGCGAGCGAATCAGGAGGTGTTCGACCGCGCCGTCGCCGAGATCGCGGAGTCGACGCGTCGTCTGCTCGACGAGCTCGTCACCCCGGCGCCGCCGAAGAACCGTGCGGAGGAGGCGGCGAAGCGCCAGGCCCGATCCGCTGAGCGCTACGAAGCGATCCGCGTGTTCCAGCAGGAGAAGCGGGCAGCGCGCGCCGCATCCTGAGTCCGGCCCTTACGAGGTCTGCCGCTACGAGGAGACGGGCCGCTCGACGGGCTCCCGGAAACGCGGGTGCACCCACACGAACACCGTGACGAAGGCCATGATGACGGCGCCGATGGCGATGGGGAGCACCGGCTCCACGCCGTAGAGCGCCGTACCGAGCAGCGGAGCGACGACGAAGGTCAACCCCGTGGTCGCGCCGATGAGTCCGGCGAGGCCGCCCTGCTCGTCGCGCCGGACGAGCAGGGTGGGGCCGGCCGTGTACCCGGGCATCGCGGTGCCGAGGCCGAGCCCGATGAGGAAGATCGCGGTGAACAGCGACCACGCTCCGAGGTCCACGGTGAGCAGCGCGAACCCGAGCAGGGCCGTGCCCCCGCCGACACGCAGCAGCGTCGGCGGCATCCATCCGCTGCGCGGCACGATGACGGTCTGCGCGACGACCATGCCGATTCCTGCCGCCAGGAGCGCAGCCCCCGTCACGACGCCGGTCTGCGCCGACGCCAGGCCGAGGCGGTCCTGAACGATGAACCCCGTGATGACCTGGATGAACCCCAGCGCCGTGAACATCCCGAAGCCGGCGACGAGGAACGGCCAGACTCTCGGGTCAGACGGGCGCACGCGGACCGGCTCCGCGATCAGCTCCGTCCTGGTCTCCCTCCGCAGACGGAAGGCGACGACGAGGAGCGCCACGACCAGCAGGAGCGGGACGACCGCCAGCGGGGTGAGCAGCCCGAACGCCGAGAGCACTCCCCCGACCACGGAGCCCGCGATCATGGCGATCCCCTGGACAGCTCCGACGCCCGCCATCCCCTTGACCCTCGCCTTCTCGTCCTCCGTGACGTCGGCGATGTACGCCTGCGCGGTGGGCGGAACGGCCGCCAGCGCCGATCCGAATCCGATGCCGCGGAAGAGGACGAAGAGCAGGAAGAGCACGGTGCCGCTGAGGAGCCCCGTCATGCCGGCCCACGCCGTGAGCGCGAAGAGCACCATGGTCGCGACGGCGAGCGCGAGTGCGAGGACGAGCACGGGCTTGCGTCCCCACGACTGCGAACGGCGACCCCAGAACTGGCTGGTGAGGACGATCATGACGGCAGCGACGCTGATGGTGGCGCCGATCTGCCACTCGGCGAGACCGACATCCCTCGACAGCGGCGCGATGATCGGATTGAGGGTCATCTGCGCGAGATAGGCGAGGAAGACCGCGGCCAGCAGCAGGGGCACCTGTGGACGCGGGGCAGCGGGGGCGATGGGGATCGAGGCGGTGTCGGCGCCGGTCATGGGCAAGTCCTCTCAGACGGGTTCGGGTGGACGGCGGTCACTGTCGACCGGCGAGTTCGTGTCGGATGCCGGCGAGGACGACGCGGAGCTTGCCGTGGAACCACTCGAACGGATCGGCGGTGATGGCGCGGATCATCGCGGATCGCACGTCGTCGGTCGCCTTTCCGCTGTGCGGCGCCCTCCACTGGCGCTCCACCATCGCGCGCATCCCGCCCGCCTGTCCTGGCAGCGGAGCATCGAAGGCCTCAGCGCCCCGACGGCTGTCCGCGGCGAGGTCGAACACGAGATCGACCGCGAGCACGGCGGCGTTCGGCGAGAATCCGCGCTCGACCAGCGCAGCGGCCACGCTGTCTGCGATGGTGACGATCGACGCCGGGATGACGCCCCTGGCGACCTCGGCCGCGGCTCCCGGATGCTGCTCCCAGATGCGCCAGGAGGCGATCGCCCAGCGTTCCAACAGCGGATGCCAGTCACCGTCGAGTCCCGGCCACTCCCCTCTCCGCAGAGCGAGGTCGAGACCGAGGCGCACCAGCTCGTCCCTCGTGCGGGCATGGCGGTACAGCGTCGCCTGTCCGACTCCGAGCCGTGCGGCGACGGCGGCGAACGTCAGCTCGAGGAAGCCGATGTCGAGCACGGCGCGGGCGATCGCGTCGGCGTCGACCGCGACGGGCCTGCCGGGACCGCGTCGGGACGGCGGACGATCCGGAGATGGGGTTAGGGTCACCTAACCAGGTTATGAGAGTGTGCTCTCTATAACAAGGCCCACAGCCGATGCGCCGTCCGCGGCACTCCGTGGGCGGCGGGAAGGGGCGCGCACGGCGCGCGCCTCACTCCTCGATGAGCAGCTGCACCAGGCGTCCGAGCTCGACACCGCCGGAGCGGCGCAGCTGCGCAGCATCCTGCCCGTCCATCGCGCCGCGCACGGTCATGCCCTCCCACACGATCATGAGCATGCGTGCAGCAGCCTCGGCGGGCACGCGCAGCCGCAGGAGACCGGCGGCGACGATGTCGGTGATGATCTGCGCGATGCTGGCGACCATCTCGCGCTCCTGGGCGAGATAGGCGGCGCCGAAGGCCTCGTCCCGAAGTGCTCGGATGCGGATCTCGCTCATGAGCATCACGCCGAGACGGTCGTCGCCGCCCGAGTCCATGACGTCCTGCACGAGCTCGACGGGATCGCACCCCTCGGCGAGCGCGCCGTCGGCCGTCATCTCCTCGACGCGGGCGCGGACCGCCTTCACGCGCACCTCGCCCACACTGGCGGCGAGCGTGAGGAAGAGCTCGTCCTTGGACTCGAAGTTGGAGTAGAAGGCTCCGCGGGTGAAGCCTGCGCGCTCGCACACGGCCTCGACCGATGCGCCGTCGAGGCCCACCTCGGCGAACACCTGTGCTGCGGCATCGAGCAGCCTGGCTCGTGTGTTCTCGCGACTGCGCGTCGTGGATGTCGTCATCGAATCCTCCTGCCCCCTCATTCTCACACCCGGCACACAGACTTTCGCGGGCCGACACCTTTACGATACATCTATGTATTGGATACACCTGTGTATCCAACTGGGATCCTCGGAGGAACGTCGTGTCCACTCTCCTGTCCTCGCTCGGGCGCTGGTCGTTCCGGCACCCCTGGCGCGTGCTCGTCTCCTGGCTCATCGTGCTCGGCATCGCCGGCGCCGGTGCGCTGGCTCTGGGGCAGGGCACCGACAACACCTTCTCGATCCCCGGGACCGAATCGCAGGCCGGCCTCGAGCAGCTGTCCCGCTCGTTCCCCCAGGTGAGCGGCACCAACGCGCAGTTCATCGTCGTCGCTGCCGACGGCGACCACATCACGGATGACGCCTACCGGACGGACGTGGAGCACGCCGTCGACGAGCTGTCGACGATGAAGGGCGTCCTCGCCGTCACCTCGCCCTATGACGAGATGGTCAAGGGCATGATCAACGACGACAAGACCGCCGCGATCGTGCGCCTGCAGTTCGAGGGGCAGGCGACCGACGTCTCCGCCGAGACGAAGGATGCTCTCACCCGCACCGTCGACGAGCTCTCCACAGCGCTCCCCGACGGCTCGCAGACCTCCCTCGGCGGGGACCTCTTCGCGATGTCCATCCCCGGTGTGACGCTCACCGAGGCCGTCGGCCTGCTGATCGCCCTGCTCGTCCTCATCGTCACGTTCCGCTCCTTCGTCGTCGCAGGGCTCCCGCTGCTCACCGCGATCCTCGGCGTCGGCATCTCCATGGCCGGCATCTTCGCCGCCACGGCCTTCGCGACCGTCTCCTCGACCACGCCGCTCCTGGCGCTCATGCTCGGGCTCGCCGTCGGCATCGACTACGCCCTGTTCATCATGGCGAGACACCAGGATCAGGTGCGCGAGGGCGTCGACCCCGAGGAGTCCGCGTCGCGCGCCGTGGGCACAGCGGGGTCTGCGGTCGTGTTCGCCGGAGTCACCGTGCTGATCGCGCTGATCGGCCTCGGATTCGCCGGCATCCCCTTCCTCACGACCATGGGCATCGCGGCATCCGTCGCGGTCGCCGTGGCCGTGGCGATCGCCGTGACCCTCACCCCGGCCGTCCTCGGCTTCGTGAAGGGACGGGTCACCGGCTGGCCGCGCCGCGAGCGCAAGGCGCGCAAGGGCGCCCCCGCCCCCGCCCCCGAGGCCCGTCGCTCGTTCAGCCAGCGCTGGGTCTCCGGCGTCACGAAGCGCCCGATCCTCGTGTCGCTCGCGGTCGTGATCGGACTCGGCATCGTCGCGGTGCCCGCGCTGAGCCTGAACCTCGCGCTCCCGAACGCGGGCGTGCTGCCGAAGGACTCCGAGGCGCGGCAGACCTACGACCTCGTCGGCGAGGAGTTCGGCGCCGGCTTCAACGGTCCGCTGATCCTCACCGGCACGATCGTCACGTCGACCGATCCGCTGGGCCTCATGGAGGATCTCGGAGACGCCGTCGCGAAGGTCGACGGCGTGAAGGAGGTCGCCCTCTCGACCCCCAACGAGACCGCCGACACCGGCATCGTGCAGATCATCCCCGAGACGGCGCCCGACGCCCCCGCGACAGCCGATCTCGTGCGCGAGCTCCGCTCCCACCACGACGAGTGGCTGAAGGAGTTCGGCATCGACCTCAAGGTCACGGGCTTCACCGCCGTCGGGATCGACATCTCCGACCAGCTCGGCAACGCGCTGCTGCCGTTCGGCATCTTCGTGATCGGCCTCTCGCTGATCCTGCTGACCATCGTGTTCCGCTCGATCTGGGTCCCCGTCACCGCCGCCCTCGGCTACCTGCTCTCGATCGTCGCGGCGTTCGGCATCGTCGGCGCCGTCTTCGAGTGGGGCTGGTTCGCCGACCTCCTGCACGTCGCGAAGGTCGGCCCGATCATCAGCTTCATGCCGATCATCCTGATGGGCGTGCTGTTCGGACTCGCGATGGACTATCAGGTGTTCCTCGTCTCCCGCATGCGCGAGGACTTCGTGCACGACAAGGACTCGAAGAACCCCGACCGTGCGGCGCGCCGGGCCGCGGCGCTCCGAGCCGTGCGCAGCGGCTTCACGGGCTCGGCGAAGGTCGTCACCGCCGCAGGACTCATCATGTTCGCGGTGTTCGTCGCGTTCGTCCCCGAGGGCGACTCCTCGCTCAAGCCGATCGCGCTGGGGCTCGCCGCGGGCATCGCGATCGACGCCTTCCTCGTGCGGATGACGCTGATCCCGGCGCTCATGGCCATCCTCGGCGAGCGCGCCTGGCAGATCCCCGCGTGGCTCGAACGGATCCTCCCCAGCGTCGACATCGAGGGCGAGGCCGTTGAGCGTGAGCGGCACCTCTCCTCCTGGCCCGGAGACGACTCGGTCGTCGCCGCCGACGGCCTCGTGCTCGCCGACACCGGCATCGACGGACTGCACCTGCGTGTCGCACCAGGCGGATCGGCGGTCCTCACCGGAGCCGCCCCCGGTGCGCTCCGCGCGCTCGCCCTCGCGATCGCCGGCCGCGTCACCCCCGACGACGGTCGACTGCGGGTCGCCGGCCACCTCCTCCCCGGACGCGCAGCGTGGGTCAGGGCGCACGTCGGAACGGTGATCGCGACGGATGCCGGAGCCACGGCATCCGATCTCTCCGAAGCCCTGCGCGGCCGCCCTGCACTCGTCGTGATCGACGGCGTCGACCTGCTGCCGCAGGCGGCGCGCGATCAGCTCGCCGCGCGACTGCGCGACGCGGATGCCGCCACGGCCGTGCTCCTCACCGCCGCCGCTCCTGCCGCGGCGCTCGACATCCTCGCGTCCGCCGGGCGCGAGACCACGGACCTCGTCGATGTGAGCGCACCCGCTCCTCGCCTCGCCGACGAGCCCGCCGCCCACCCCGACTCCGCCGCAGACGCGACGGATGCCGCCGGCCTCGACGCCGAAGACTCCGCAGAATCCACCGAGGTGACCGCATGACCCTCCCCATCGAGCGCGCACGCTCCCGCAAGCCCATCACGTGGCTGACGATCCTCGGCATCCTGCTGCTCCCCGCAGCCGTCGGGGGCATCCTCGTCGCGGCGCTGCAGAACCCGACCGAGCGGCTGGACTCCATGACCGCCGCGATCGTGAACCTCGACGACCCGGTCACGATCGACGGGCAGCTGACCCCGCTGGGCCGACAGCTCTCTGCGGGGCTCGTCGAGGGCTCGGACGACCTCGACTCCAACCTCACCTGGGTCATCTCCAACAAGGACGACGCCGCCGAAGGTCTCGCCGACGGCACCTACCAGGCCGTCATCACGATCCCCGAGGACTTCTCCGCCGCCGCGACCTCAGCAGGCCAGGCGATCTCCGACGGCGGCGGCGCGGCCTCCGACAAGGCCGAGAAGGCGACCATCACCGTCACCACTCCGCCAGACGGCCTCGTCGCCGACGATCTCATCACCAGCCAGATCGCCTCGGTCGCGACGTCGACGATGGGCTCGATGCTCAGCGAGGCGACCATGAGCAACGTGCTGGTCGGCTTCACCACCCTCGGCGACCAGATCGGCGAAGCGGCTGACGGCGCGCTGCAACTCGCCTCCGGGGCACGGGATGCCGCGACCGGTGCGGCCGCGATCCCGGACGGTGCCGCGAAGCTGGCCACCGGCGCGTCCGGTCTCGGATCCGGCGCCTCCGATCTCGCGAACGGCCTCGGCACGATCGCCGGCAGCACCCGTCAGATCGCCGCCGGCGCGGGACAGCTCGGGTCCGGGCTGCTCGGCGGGGCGTCCGGATTGCAGCAGACGGGCCTCGTCCCCGCAAAGCTGTCGGACGGCGCGGCTGCCGTGCAGCAGCTGACCAGCGGCGTCGCAGCCGGAGTGTCCGGTCTGTCGACGGAGCTCACGAAACTGGTCGGTGAATGCGACACGGTCGCGACGCCCGACTTCTGCGCGAAACTCAAGAACGCATCGGCGACGGCGGCCGGCCTCGTCGACCCGGAGAAGGGTCCGGCGATTCTGGCAGCAGGAGCCGCGACCGGCACCGCGGCAGGACTCAAGGCCTTCAACACGGAGGCGACCGCGACCCTCTCCGCACAGATGCGCGATGCCGGCACCGCCGCCTCATCCATCTCCGCCGGCCTCAACCAGCTCGCCACCGACGGCATCGACAAGTCCGCGAGCGGCGCCCGCCAGCTCGCCGACGGGGCGACGCAGCTGTCGGACGGCGCCACGCAGCTGTCCACCGGAGCGACCGAGCTCGCCACCGGGCTCGACACCCTGGCGACGGGCACCGGTGATCTCGCCGGTGGACTGCGCAAGGCCTCCGACTCCCTGCCGTCGTTCACCGACGGCGAGTCGAAGTCGCTGGCGACCGTGATGGCCGACCCGGTCACCTCGAACTCGAAGATGGACACGATCTTCGGCCCGACCGCGATCCCGCTGCTCGCCGCCGTCGTGCTGTGGTTCGGCGGACTAGCCTCGTTCATCGTGATGCGGGCGCACACGGCGCGCACCCTCACGTCCCGCCGTTCCTCGGCCGGTCTCGCTCTGCGCTCCTTCGCGCCGGCCGCGCTGATCGGCGCCGGCCAGGGCGTGCTCGTGGCGCTCATCGTGCAGATCGTGGCGAGCTATGACGCGGCGACCTGGTGGGCGTTCGCCGGCACGGCTGTGCTCGCCGGCGTCGTGTTCGCCGCGGTGAACCAGGCGCTCGTCGCGGTCTTCGGCGGGATCGGCCGCTGGATCGGCGCTCTGGTCGGTGTGCTGGCCGTCGCGACCGGGCTCATCTCGACCGTTCCCGGGTGGCTCTCGGCGATCGGCGCCTCCCTGCCCACGGCGCCCGCGTTCACGGGTCTCATCGCCGCGAACGGCGGGGCCGCAGCGGGGCTCGTCGTCTGGGGTGTGCTGTCCCTGATCGTCACGACCCTCGCGATCGCCCTTCGCCGGACGACCTCTGCGAAGACGGTGCTCGCGACCGCCTGAGCATCCATCGACCGTCGTCCTCCGGGGGACCGAGAACGCCTCCGCACAGCGACCTGCGGAGGCGTTCTCGTCGGCGCCGGCACAGATCTCCCCCGGCGCATCGGAGCGTGTGCGAGCTCATACGTAGATCGGATGCGAGACTGGGTGCAGCGTCGAGGGGGATGCGCGTGTGAATCCTCCTGATGAAAGAAGCGTGCATGATCTCGTTGTCCGCCGCCCTCGGTATCGCGCTCATCGAGCTCGGGCTCGCCCTCACCCCCGGACCGAACATGATGTATCTGGTCTCTCGCAGCATCAGCCAGGGATGGCGTGCCGGGATGATGTCGCTGTCCGGGACGGCTGTGGGCTTCGTCGTGTACCTCGTCATGGCCAACCTCGGGTTGGCGGCGGTCTTCCTCGTCGTCCCCTGGCTGTTCATCGTTGTGAAGATCGCGGGCGCCCTGTACCTCCTCTGGCTCGCCTACAAGACGCTTCGCCCGGGTGGGAGGTCCCCGTTCGAGACCGATGATCTGCCTCGCGATTCGTTCGGCACGCTCTTCCGCATGGGGCTTCTGACGAACCTGTTGAACCCGAAGGTCGCGATCCTCTATCTCGCGCTCATTCCGCAGTTCATCGATCCCGCCGCCGGCAGCATTGTGGCGCAGGGATTCCAGCTCGGCGCGATCCAGATCCTCGTCGGGGTGGTGGTCAACGGCGCGATCATCGTCGTCGCCGGCTCCGTCGCCACCTTCCTTCAGCGCAGGCCCACGTGGATGCGATGGCAGAAACGGGTCACCGGCACGCTGCTCGGCGCGATCGGCGTGAAACTCGCCATCGACGCTCCCGCTCCCGCCGTCGCCCCCTGACGTCGGCAGCACCTTCGAGTCGCCGCCCGGTCGTCGACCGCGCTTCTCCGGAACGTCACCGTCATGTGACGCACGGGGGCGACCGGGCTCGCGTACCCTCGACCCATGCGCCGACCGTTCATGGACACCCCGGATCAGCTCGCCTCGCTGCAGGGCCAGCAGTACCTCGTGCTGCGGCCTTCCGCGGCCGTCGCGCACGAGTACGAGAGCACGCAGCGCACGCTGCTCGACGGGCCGGCACGCGGCCTTCGGCATCCGCACACCGGACATGTGACGTTGCGCGGATTCTTCGAGGCGGAGCGCCGAGAAGAGGTCGCGGCCCTGGTCCGCGAGTGGGCTGCTGAACAGCCTCCGATCGAGGTGACGGCGGATGCCGTCGACGCGTTCCCGTCTCCCTGGCAGGTCGTCATCCTCCGCGCGGCGCGGTCTGCATCTCTCGTCCAGGCGTACTCTCGCCTCACGGACAGGCTCGAGCCGACCGACTACCGACGGCTCGATGAGCTGAGCGTCGACGACTGGACCTTCCACCTCTCCCTCGTCTACGCACGCTCCCTCGGCGCTGCGGAGTGGGAGGTTCTGGAGCGCGCGGCGCGTCGCGCATTCGAGCTCCCGCCGACCGAGACCATAACCGAGGCCGAGTTCGTCTGGTACGACGAGGGCGGGGAGCACGCCGAGATCATCCCGCTCGGCGGCTGACTCACTCCAGGTAGGGCTGGATGGGCGCGTAGCCCTCGATCTCCTCCTGGATGCGGTCCACGGCCGCCTGGTCGAGACCCGCGTCGCCGGCGACCTCGCGCCAGCCCGTCGTGACGACATCGCCGAAGTTGTGTCCGTGCCGTGCGGGCACGGCCTCGCCGCCGAGCATGTCGATGCCGACCTGCACGGCGGTCACGACCGGTATCCACCGCATCTCCGGGCTGACGTCATCCGCTCGCTGCGACGGATCCAGCCACTCGGGCGGACTCCAGATCAGCTCGGGAGTGAGCCAGGTCACCGGGTCGGTCGCGTGCTGCAGGTACAGCACGCGCGGCTCCGACCAGGGCCCTGGCAGCAGGCTCTCGTCCCCCGCGCGGGAGATCCACCGCACCTCTCGTCCGTCTGCGAGCACCGGCTGCCACACCGGGCTCCCGGGATCGCGCGCCCCCTGCAGTGTGCGCCACAGCGCCGATCCGTTGGGGCTGCCGACGAACATCGCCCCGTCCGCACGAGACCGCAGATCGCCGAGGCCGTCGAACACCGCCTGTCCGCCGTGAGCGCCGAGGCTCAGACCGTACACGATCAGCTCGGGGCGGTCATCGGCGGGGAGCTGGGACCACCGCTCCTCGACCGCGTCGAACAGCGCCCGCGCCGACTCGACGGGAGCGTCCGGATCGAACAGGAACGACACCCAGCTCGGGGTGTAGGCGTACTGCATCGCGGCGATCGCGGTGTCACCGGCGTGCAGGTACTCGATCGCGTCGACGGTCTGCGCCTCCAGCCAGCCCGACCCGGTGGTCGTCGCGACGACGAGCACCGAGCGGTCGAACGCGCCCGTCCGCTCCAACTCGTCGACGACGAGCTGCGCCCTCGCCTCCGAGGTCTCCGCGGACTCCAGCCCCGCGTAGACGCGGATGGGGTCCTTCGCCTCCACTCCGGTGAGCGCCGTGATCTCCGACGCCGTTGGTCCACCGCCGATGAAGGCGCTGCCGTGCCGCCCCAGGTCCTCCCAGCGGATCGCCGACCCGGCCCCGGCGGAGCGGAACTCGCTCGACGGCTCGACGGCCTCGGCATCCGGGGCTCCGTTGAGTCCCTTGTAAACCGCGTCGACACCGAACATGACGACGAGCACCGTCGCGGCGACGCCCGCGACCAGCGCGGTGAGGGTGCCGAACAGCGACACCGGTGTTCCCGACGTGCGCTGGAGCGCGCGGAAGACGCGACGGTTGAGTTTTCCGACCGCGATCAGGATGACGACGACCGGGAGGAATCCGAGCAGGAACCCGGCGAGGTCCACGGCGTCCAGCGGAGGCATCTCCACTGCTCTGCGCACCTCGTTCTGCCATGCGACGGCGAGCACGGACAGCGCTCCGACCGCGACGAGCCAGAGCACCCCGTACGCGATCCAGAGGATCGGTCGGCTGCGCATCGGCACGAGGCGTCGGATGCCGAGCCACGCCGCCGTGCCGACTCCATAGCCCACAGCGAAGGCGACCGCCGTGATGAGCCCCTGGAACAGCGCCGCACGAGGGAGCAACGACGGGGTCGCCGACAGCACCGCCAGCAGCAGGCCGCCGAGCGCTCCGCCCGGATCGACGTGCCACCAGCGACGGCGGGGCGAGTCCGAATCCTTCATGGCATCAATGATGGACGAGCGCCTTCAGCGCGATGAGCACCCCGCCGAACGCGGCGGTGACGAGCATGCTCCCGAGGCGCACCCACAGGCTGTCGCTGCGGGAGGCGGCGATGAACCAGCCCAGCAGCCCGAGCAGCATCACATCGGCGCCGAGGGCGAGCCACACGGCGTCCGCATCGCGGAGGACACCGATCACACCGAGCAGCAGGATGACGACGGGAACCGCACCGACGACGATCATTCCGGACGACTCCCCGATCCCGTGCGCGAGCGCCTCGCCGAGCGATCGGCGCTCGGACCCCCTGGCCATCCAGGAGACCGCCGAGGAGTAGACGTGCGCCGCGAAGAACACCAGCAGCGTCGTCACGACCGAGATCAGGGCGTCTCCGGAACTCGCGGTGAGGTTGCGGCTGACGACGATCATGCCGGCGACGATGATCAGCCCGTAGATCCCCTCGGCGGAGGTGGCCAGCCGGCCGGCCCACGAGGCGCCGGCCGACGGCATCCCCCTTCCGGAGAAGGGGGCGCCGCCGACCGGGGCCTCGTCGTGATCGCGCATCGCCTGCCCGATCAGCCGCTGCACTGCATCACGCCGAGGCGCGACGCAGCGCGGACTGCTTCAACGAGGCGAACTCGGCCTCGCTGATCGCACCGGCGTCGAACAAGCGCTTGGCCCGCTCGATCTCGTCGGTGGGCGTCGCGGCCGTCCCGGCAACCGAGCGGACGTAGTCCTCGGCGGCGGACTGCGCGGCGGCGGACTGCTGCGCGGCGCGCTCGCCCATGCCCTTGCCGCGCACGATGAGGTACACCAGCGCGGTGAGGAAGGGCAGGAACACCAGGAAGAGCAGCCAGACCGCCTTCGCGAAGCCGTTGAGCGCGCGGTCGCGGAACAGGTCGCTGATGATCGAGAACAACGCCATCAGATAGGCGACGAAGACGAAGACCGTGAGAGACCACCAGAGGATGTCGACGATCGAGGACCAGAAATGCATGCTGTTGTACTCCTTGCCGCGTCTGCGGCGTTCGTGACGGATGCCGCAGGTGCGGCATCCGGGATCATGGGGCGGGCTCAGGCGCCGAGGAGCCGCTGCTTCTGCGCCTCGAACTCCGCGTCGGTGAGCACGCCGGCATCCCGCAGCTGGCCGAGCTGCTGGAGCTGTGCGATCACCTGGGTCATGTCCGGCGCAGCGGCGGGTGCAGGGGCGGCGGGCGCGGGCGCGGTGGCCGCGAGGCGAGCAGCGGCGTCATCCACCGCCTGCGCCTGCTGCGCGGCCACGGCGGCGTCCTGGGCCGCCCACTGCTGGTGCTGCCGACGCTGGACGTTGCCGACCACCCGGGTGGCGACCGCCGCGCGTGCGGCCGTGCGGAGCAGGCTCATGATGCGACTCCCTCGTCCAGATCGGCGGCGTCGATGCCGCCCGCCCATGCCTCGCGCCCGCCGAGCGCCGTGATGCGGTCGGCGACCGTCGCGAGGCTGCGGTCCTCGTAGACGACCACGAGCGCCCGCTCGCCCGCTCGCAGTTCGCGTCCGATCTCCGAGAGGTCGTCGTCATCGAGCAGATCGGTCTCCGCGGCGGCCGCGGTCTCGTCTGCGAAGGTCAGCCGGCGCACCGTCCCGTCGTCGGAGCGCTCCACCAGCTCGAGATCGAGCACCTCGACGGCGTGCGAGAGCTGCAGGCTCTGCAGCTCGGCGATGACGGAGACGAGCTCCGCGTCGGCCGGCACAGCGAAGACCGCGAAGCTCAGCGGTCCGACGTAGTTCGACGTGGTCATGGTGGTCACTCCCCCGCCCGGAACGCGCGCGCGGACTCCAGCAGGATGCGCGCGCCGAAGCCCGTCGCCCCCGCCGTCCGCCAGGAGTCGTCCTTCTCGGTCTGCATGGTGCCGGCGATGTCGAGGTGCGCCCACGGGGTCTCCCCCACGAAGTGCGCGAGGAAGAGCGCCGCAGTCGTCGCCCCGGCGAACGGCCCGCCGAGGTTGGCGATGTCGGCGATCTCCGAGTCGAGCTGCGGCCGGTACTTGCGCTCCAGCGGCAGCTGCCACACGGATTCGTCCACCGCGGCGGATGCCGTGCGGACGAGGTCGATCGTCTTCTGGTCGTTGCCGAGCACCGGCGCGGTCGCGGGGCCGAGCGACACCAGCGCGGCGCCGGTGAGCGTCGCGATGTCGATGATGGCGTCCACGCCGTCCTCGTTCGCGAGCATGAGAGCGTCCATCATCACCAGTCGTCCTTCGGCGTCGGTGTTCTTGACCTCCACAGTCGTCCCCCCTCGGGCGGTCAGCACGTCGCCGAGCTTGTACGAGGTGCCCGAGGGCATGTTGTCGGTGCACATCAGCCACCCGGTGACCTGAGCGGTCACGCCCGCGTCGCGGAGGCCGGTGAAGGCCCCGAGCACCGCCGCGGCTCCTCCCATGTCCATCTTCATGAGCAGGTGCATGGGGTCGCTGGGCTTGAGGCTGATGCCTCCGGAGTCGTACATGATGCCCTTGCCGACCAGCCCGAGGTGGCCGGTCGCCTCACCCGACGGCGTGTAGCTCAGCTTCACCATCCGAGGCTCCTCCACGGAGCCCTGGTTGACGCCGAGCAGGCCGCCGCAGCCGAGGTCGATGAGCGCCTGCTTGTCGAACAGCTCCACCTCGAACCCGAATCGCTCTCCGAGCTCCGTCGCGATCTCTCCGAGGTTCACGGCGGTGAGGTGCCCCGGCGGGGTGTTGGCGAGGTCGCGCGCGACCACGCCCGCCCGCGCACCCGTGCGTGCTTCAGCGATGGCGGCATCCGCACCCCCTGGCACATCGAGCACGAGCGAGGCGAGCGGGACGTGCGGCGAGGAGCCGCGCAGCACGGTGTACCGGTAGCGGGCGAGCAGGGCCCCCTCCGCCAGCATCCGAACAGCGGTGTCCGCGTCGACGTCGTCGAGGTCGTCGATGCGGAGACCCAGTCGCGAACGGCGGGATGCCGCGCGCACGAACGTCGCGGCGGCATCCCGCAGCGCATTCGCCGTCGTCTCGCCCCGTGCTCCGAGCCCTACGGCGACGATGTCGGCCGCACCCGCCTGAGGGAGCAGGAGAGACGACCCCGCCGCGCCGGTGAAGCCGGCCTGCTCGAGCGCCGCTCTGTCGAAGACGAGCTCCGCCGGCACGTCGCCATCGGAGTGCACTCCGATGCCGAGCGCCTCGATGTCGTCTGGCACGACCCCGACCGTGATCGTCGCGGCGTCGAGCGCGTCGAGGCCCGGCACGGTCGGGAGGTCGGCGGGGATCAGCTTGTTCGGTCTGCGTTCCATGATGGCTCCTTGCGTGCGGTGGTGATGTCGAGGCCCGCCGCCCGGTCCCGGGGGAGGGTGAGGCCGGACGGCGGGGAGGGTCAGCCGACGACGTCGACCGGTGAGCCGGGTCCCCACGGGATGCCGAGGAGGAACCACACGACGTAGAGCGCGACCCAGGAGATCAGCATCCAGACCGCGTACGGGATCATCAGCGCGATGATCGTGCCGATGCCCGCGTCCTTCTTGTAGCGCTGCGCGACCGTCACCATGAACGGCAGATACACCATCAGCGGGGTGAGCACGTTGACCGGGGAGTCGCCCACCCGATACGCCGCCAGCAGCGTCTGGGGCGCGACGTCGAGCGAGGCGAAGATCGGGATGAACACCGGAGCGAAGATCACCCACTTGGGCACGAGCCCCGGGAGGATGAAGTCGAGGATCACGATCACGAGGATGAACGCGAGCAGGAGCACGATCGCCGGCACGCTCGCCTGCTGCAGGAGCTCGGCGGCTGACACCGCGGCCACGGTGGGCAGGTTGGTCCAGTTGAACAGCGCGATGAACTGGGCGATCATCAGGAACATCACCAGCAGTCCGCCGAGGCTGGCGAACGTCTTCGCGATGGCTCCGACCGCGGCCGAGCCTCCCCTGAGCGTCTTCGCCCCGGCGCCGTAGGCGACACCGCACACGAGGAACGCGAGCGAGATGATGAACACGAGACTCGCCATGAACGGCGTGGTGCCGATGATGTCGCCCGTCTCGGGGTCGCGCAGCGGCGCGCCAGGGGGAAGGGTCAGCAGCAGGATCACGGCGAGGTAGCCGAGCAGCGCCCAGAAGGAGAAGCGGAGTCCCCGGGCCTCGGCATCGTGGTCGACGCCGTCGGCCTCGTCGGCGACGGTCATCTCCGAGCGGTCGTACGAACCGAGCCGCTTCTCGGTGATGAACATGGTCACGAGCAGGGCGACTGTGGTCAGCAGCAGCGTCGACACGATGCCGAAGTACCAGTTCTGGGTCACCTCGATCGGCTGCATGCCCGCAGCGGTGAGCACCTCGTTGGTGATCTCGGTGAGCATGCTGTCGCTCGGGGTGATCAGGATGTTGGCGCCGAACGCGGCTCCGACGCCCGCGAACGCCCCGGCGAGCCCCGCGAGCGGATGCCGCCCGACGGTGAGGAAGGCCGCGGCCGCGAGCGGGACCAGGATCAGATACCCGGCATCCGTGGCGACCGAGGAGAGCACGCCGACGAAGATGAGGATCGCGGCGATCCAGCGGCGCGGCGCGACCTTCACGACGCGACGGATCATCGCCCCCATGAGACCGGCGTGCTCGGCGACGCCGACGCCCGCCATCGCGATCAGCACGACGGCGACCACTCCGAAGCCTGCGAAGTTGTCGACGAAGGAGGAGAAGAAGAAGCGGGCGCCCTCGATGGAGAGGAGGTTGCGCACCTCGAAGGTGCGCTCCTCGATCGTGTAGTCGGGCGTCTCGGCCGGCAGCCCGGTGGTGGTGTCGTAGATCTGCCAGCCGCCGCCGAACTGCTCGTTGAGCTCGTCCAGCTGGCTCTGCGGACCGGGGACGACCACCTCGTCGGTGACGGAGACTCCGGCCCAGGCGAGCAGGAAGGAGAGGACGGCGATGAACCCGATCAGATAGACGAACATGATCGTCGGATCAGGGACTTTGTTGCCGACCTTCTCGATCCAGTTCAGGAACCCCTTGCGATCGGCGTCGGGGGCACTCAGCGTCATATCGCCAGCCATAGCCCCATGATCTTGGCGCGAGGGATGCCGGGGCAAGCTGACCCCCTAGAACTAGGGGGTCCCCTTGACGTCGGGGCCTTCTATTGTGTGAACCAATGGATCCGATCACCTCCACCCTCGTCATCCTGCTCTGCGCGGTGATCGCGTTCGTCTCGAACCGGATCCCGCTCGGGGTCGTCGCCGTGGGCGTCTCGATCGCGCTGTACCTCTTCGGCGTCCTCGATCTGAACACCGCGCTGTCAGGGTTCGGCGATCCGACGGTGCTGTTCATCGCCTCGCTCTTCGTCGTGAGCGAGGCTCTGGAGGCCACCGGCATCGTCGCATGGGCCGGACAGGAGGTCATCGCCAGGACCGGCACCCGGCGCCGGAGACTGCTGCTGACGATCGGGCTGCTCACCGCCGTGCTGACCGCAGTGATCAGCGTGAACGGGTCGGTCGCCTCGCTGCTGCCCCTCGTGGTCGTGGTGGCGGCGCGCGCGGGCATCGCGCCCTCGCAGATGCTGATGCCGCTGGCGTTCTCCGCGCACGCCGGTTCGATGCTCGCCCTGACCGGGACCCCGGTGAACATCATCGTCTCCGACATCGCCGCCGAGAACGGCGGCAGGCAGTTCGGGTTCTTCGAGTTCGCTCTGGCCGGTCTCCCCCTGCTCGTCGGAACTCTCGCGATCATCCTGCTGCTCGGTTCGCGCCTGCTGCCGACGCGCAGCCCGGTGTCGGCCCCGGTCGACCTGGAGCAGCTCGCCGCGGCGCTGCGGGCCGACTACGAGATCGCCCCCGAGCGTGCGCTGATGTCTCCGGCGCGCGGCGTCGCCGAGGTCGTCGTGCCTCCTCGGTCCTCGCTGATCGGGCTGCACGTGTTCCCTGGAATGTGCACGCCCAGCGGCGACCTCGTCATCCTGGGCGTCCGTCGCGGCGAGGAGGCCTTCGACGAATCGGGCACCGAGCTCAGCGCCGGAGACGCCCTGCTGCTCGACGGGTCATGGGACGATCTGCAGCGGCACACCGCGAAGCGCGAGGAGGTGCTCGTGGTGGACGCGCCGCTGACCCTGCGTCGCTCCGTGCCACTCGGGGCCGGAGCCAAGCGGACGGCCGTGATCCTGCTCGCGATGATCGTGCTGCTCGCGACGGGCATCGTGCCGGCGGCGATCGCCGGGCTCCTCGCCGCCGGCGCCCTGATCCTCACCGGAGTCGTCTCGATCACCCGGGCCTACCGCGCGATCTCCTGGACCACGGTGATCCTCGTCGCCGGGATGATCCCGCTCTCGACCGCCTTCCAGGAGACGGGCGCGGCGCAGCTGATCGCCGACGGGCTGCGCTCGTTCCTCGGAGAAGCCGGTCCTCATGCGGCGGTCGCCGTCATCGTGCTGATCACGCTCGTGCTCGGCCAGCTCATCAGCAACACCGCCACGGTGCTCATCGTCGCACCGGTGGCCGTGGCCCTCGCCTCGGCCATGGACGCGTCAGTGATGCCGTTCATGATGGCGCTGACGGTGGCCGGGGCGGCGGCGTTCCTCACGCCGGTCGCCACCCCCGCGAACCTCATGGTGATGGAGCCCGGGGGCTACCGCTTCGGCGACTACGCCAAGCTCGGGTTGCCTCTGATGGCGCTGTTCTTCGCGGTGGCGGTGTTCTACGTGCCGCTGATCTGGCCGTTCTGAGAGCGGGGCTCCGCGCTCAGCTGAGGCCCGAGTACGCGTGCAGACCCTTGAAGAAGACATTCACGATGGTGAAGTTGAACATCACCGACGCGAAGCCGACGATCGACAGCCATGCCGACGGGTTGCCGCGCCAGCCACGCGTCGCCCTGGCGTGGATGTAGCCCGCGTACACGACCCAGATCACGAAAGTCCAGGTCTCCTTGACGTCGAAGCCCCAGTAGCGACCCCAGGCGTCCTGCGCCCAGATGGACCCTGCGATCAGCGTGAACGTCCACAGGATGAAGCCGATGATCGTGAAGCGGTAGGCGAGGCTCTCGAGGCGGTCGGACCCCGGCAGCGTGCGGAGGAATCCGGGACCGGTCTTCGCGGCCTCCTCGCGCACCAGCCGCTCGCGGCGGGCCTGCATGAGCTGGATCACCGAGAGTGCGAACGCGAGCGCGAAGAACGCGGTGGCGAGCGACGCGACGAACACGTGGATGATCAGCCAGATGCTCTTCAGCGGGTCCATCAGCGGCGTGACGGCGACGTAGAAGTTCGTCGCCGCGAGTCCGAGCAGGACCACGACGAGACCGGTGATGAAGGTGCCGAGGTAGCGGAGGTCGATGCGGGTGAGCACGACGAGGTAGACGAGGACGATCAGGAGCGTGCCGATCATCGCGAACTCGTAGAGGTTGGCCCATGGCACGCGTCCGGCCGCGATGCTGCGGGTGACGACGGCGGCGAGGTGGAACACCCAGGCGAGGATCGTCAGCGAGGTGCCGATGCGCGCCATCACGAAGCGCTGCGGCGCGGGATCCGCGGCGGCGCCGGTCGCGGTGACCGTCGGCGCTCCCCCACGGGCGCCGACGCCGACGAGCTCGCCCTCGCGGACGGTCTTCGCATCGGCCGTCGCCTGCGAGCGGCGCGCCAGGTCGAAGGCGTACGCCACGAAGGAGGCCGCGTAGATCGCGATCGCGGTCCACAGGAGGACGGGCGAGATCACGGTGAGCTCGAGCATGCTGTCAGTCTACTTTCGGAGTGTCGGATGCCGGGGGCTCGGATGCCGGGGGCTCGGATTCGTGTTCCGCCTCATGGGCGGCCGTGACACCGGCGGCGTCGAGCAGCCGTGCGTGCCCGGCCACGAGGTCGTCGACGGCGGCGCCGAGCGTGGGGTCCTCACCTCGCGCCAGACCGGCGTACTCCAGCGCGACCCCGTCACCGGAGTGGGTGGCCTTGACCCACACGCGACGGCGCGGCACGAAGAGCGCCAGCATCAGCCCGCCGAGGGCCAGGAGGGCGAACACGAGCACCCACACCGACGACGCGTCGTGGTGGATCTGCAGCGACGCGAACCTCTTCACCGAGTGCGTGAGGTCGGTCGCCCCAGCGGGAGACTCGTCTTCGAAGGTCACGGTGCCGAGCCCGTTCGGGAGATCCGCGGTCTTGCCCGGGGTCAGCTTGATCGACTCGACGTCCGTCGTGCGGCCGGTGAGCTTCGTCATCCCCGTGGTGTCGAGCACGTAGACCGAGCGGGGCGTGCCCTCGTTGATCCCGAGGTCACCCGAGTAGACGTCGAGGGTGAGCGTGGGGTTGGTCAGATCGCCGTACGCGGAGAAGAAGGCCCCCGTGTCGAGCACGCCGGTGGTGGGGTAGAAGAACCCGAGGAGACCGAGTTGCTCCGGCATCCCGTCGGTGACCTTGACGACGCCGAGCGAGGTCATGCTCGTGTCCTGCGGGAGGAAGGGGACGCTGTTCTTGAAGACGACCTTGCCGTCGGCGTTGCGGACCGTGATGGTCGGCGCGTAGCCGTTGCCGAGCAGGTAGATCCGGTCGCCGCCGACCTCGAGCGGATGGTTCACCTTCACCGAGCCGGTGCGCGTGTCGCCGTTCTCCTTGAGCGTGACGTTGGCGGAGAAGTCGCCGGCCTGCCCCGAGCCCGGCTCTCCGAACGGCTGGTAGGTGACGTCGAAGCTGTCGAGCCGCATCGAGTAGGGCGTGAGAGCTCCGTCGCCGACGAAGCGGCCGCGGTTCATGGAGTCGTAGTCGAGAAGGGTGTTCGCGAAGGTCTCCCCCTCGACCAGCACGCGCTGGCCGGTGTAGGCGAAGCCGCCGCCGACGCCGACCGTGATGAGCACGCCGACCAGCGCGATGTGGAAGAGCAGGTTGCCCGTCTCGCGCCAGTACCCGCGCTCGGCGGAGACCGAGAAGGTGCGCCCGGCGTCGTAGCGCTCGACGCGGTACCCGAGGGCCTTCAGCTGCTTCTGGGCGATGTCGATGGACGCGGCCGCGTCGGCGGCGGCATCCGTGCTCGTGCGCTGCACCGCGCGGAAGTCGGCGAGCCTCTTCAGCCGTGCGGGGGTGCGCGGCGGGCGCGCCTGCAGGGCTTTGAGGTGGTGCTTGATGCGCGGGATCACGCAGCCGACGAGGGAGGTGAACAGCAGCAGGTAGATCGCCGAGAACCACGGCGACAGGTAGACGTCGAACATCTTCAGCGAGTCGAGCACCGGGAAGATGTCGGGGTTGTTGCGCTCCCACTGCGTCACGCCGTTGGGGTCGGCCATGCGCTGGGGGAAGATCGAGCCGGGGATCGCCGCGATCGCGAGCACGAGCAGCAGGATCAGGGCCGTGCGCATCGAGGTGAGCTGGCGCCATCCCCACCGCAGCCAGCCGATGAAACCGAGCTTGGGCTGGACGATCGTGTCGTCGCCGTCGATGTGGTCGGACGGGCGCAGCGGGTCGGTGTCCACGGGGTCCTTCTGGTCGTTCAGGTCAGAGCGGGAGGATGACACTGTTCATCACCGCCGTCAGCCGGGACATGATGTCGGTCCACAGCCCGGTCACCATGAGGATGCCGAGCACGATGAGCAGGACGCCGCCGATGACGTTCACCACGCGGATGTGGCGGCGCAGGAAGCCGATGGCCCTCGTCGCCCAGCCGAACCCGAGGGCGACGAGCAGGAACGGGATGCCGAGGCCGAGCGAGTACGCGAGCCCGAGGAATCCGGCGCGCACCGGGTCGCCCGCATTGAACGAGAGCGCGAAGATCGCCGTGAGAGTGGGCCCGAGACAGGGCGCCCAGCCGATGCCGAGCGCGACGCCGAGCAGCGGGGCTCCGGCGACGCCGAGCTTCGAGTCGACGTGGAATCGGAACTCGCGCTGGGCGAAGCCGAAGAGCCCGAGGAACACCAGGCCCATGATGATGATCACGACGCCGAGGATGCGGGTGATCAGATCGCCCCATCGGATCAGGAACACGTTCGCGACGCCGCCGAGTGCCGTGATGGCGACGAAGACGACGCTGAAGCCGAGGATGAAGAGCAGCACTCCCAGCACGAGACGACCGCGCCCTGGTGCGACGGCGTTCGGTCGTCCCTGCGCAGCGCGCGGCGACACTGCACCGCCGAGGAAGCCGAGGTATCCGGGGACGAGCGGGAGCACGCACGGGGAGAGGAAGGAGATGAGCCCCGCCAGCATCGCCACAGGGATCGCCAACCAGAGCGCACCCGAGTTGATGATGACCTCGGGGTTCACAGCGCACCCCGCGCGCTCACGAGGTCTCCGCGAGCGCGTCCTTGACGAGCGTGGAGAGGATCGACGGACTGTCGATCGGCCCGATGATGCGGGCGGCGACGCGGCCCTGCTTGTCGAGCACCAGCGTGGTCGGCGTGGCCTGGATCGGCACGACCTCGGCGAACGCGAGCTTCGCCTCCGCGGTGTCGACGTCGATCAGGCTCGGGTAGGTGATGCCGTACTCGTCGGAGAAGGCCTTGGCGGTGTCGGCCTGATCCCTCGTGTTGATGCCGATGAACGAGACGCCCTGGTCGCCGAACTTCTGCCAGACCGCTTCGAGGTCGCCCGCCTCGACGCGGCACGGGGCGCAGCCCGCGTACCAGAAGTTCACGACGGCGACCTTGCCGGCGATGTCGGCGCTGGAGAACTTCTCCCCCGCCTCGGTGACGCCTGCGAAGTCGACGGGGTCGCCGCGCTCGGCGACGGGGATCTCGACGATCGCGCCGTCGGCCGCCACGTAGCCGGTGTTCTCGCCGCTCAGGAACGAGTCGCTGACGGCATCGGGGGCGCAGGCGCTGAGGCCGATGGCGAACACCGCGGCGAGCGCGGCTCCGACCGCACCACGAAGGACGCGAATGCGGGAGCGGCGGCCGCTGCGGATCGGGCGAACCGTCGAGGCGAGTGGCACGATTCCCAGTCTACGCAAGGGTTCCTATGCGTGAGCCGGACGGGTGGGGCCTCCGCGGGCCCGTTCTCGAGGGCGTCCGGAGGGACGTCAGAACCGGGCGAGGACGTCGGCGACGCCCTCGCGGAAACGCGGGCAGGTGGCGATGTCGTGCGACCGGCAGCGCATCGCGTGCTCGGTCATCTCTCTCGACCGGCGCATCTCCTCCATGCGCCGGTCCAGATCGTCGAGGTGCTCCTGCAGCACCTGATGCCGACCAGCGCTCCCGTCGTCGAGCAGCACCCCGATCTGCTCGAGGCTCATCCCCGCCGCCTTGCTGCGCTGGATCACGGCGATGCGGACGACCTCGTCCTCGCCGTAGCGGCGCCGGTCGGCCGTGTCGCGTTCGGGCCGCAGCAGGCCCACCGCCTCCCAGTGCCGCAGCACGTTGGTGGGGAGGTCGAAGCGGGCGGCGACCTCGCCGACGGACCACGGATGCTCGGCGCTTGACTTCATGTCGACATGAAGTCACAGACTGAGCGGGAACGCAACCCCATCCACGGAAGGACACCCGCACATGTACGACGCGATCGTCATCGGCGCAGGCCCCGCGGGCCTGCAGGCGGCACTCACGCTCGGACGCATGCACCGGTCGGTGCTGCTCCTGGACTCGGGCGAATACCGCAACGGCACGGTGCTGCACATGCACAACGTCGTCGCGAACGACGGCACCCCTCCCGCCGAGTTCCGGGCGACCGCACGCGCGCAGCTCGGCGCCTACGACGACGTGGAGCTCCGCGATGTCCGCGCCGAGAGCGTGTCCGGCAGCGAGGGAGACTTCACCGTGGCGCTCGCCGACCGCTCCACGGCATCGGGTCGGAACATCATCCTCGCGACCGGGGTGGTCGACGACCTGCCCGAGATCGCCGGGCTGTCGGAACTCTGGGGCACCCGAGCATTCTCCTGCCCCTTCTGCGACGGCCACGAGCACGCGGGGAAGCGGATCGCGGTCCTCGGTGGAGCGGCGCGCGCCGAGCACCTGATCGGCATGCTCGGCCGGATCGTGAGCGAGATCTCGGTCATCCCCGTGGGGGCCGCATTCACGACCGAGGAGGTCGTGTCCCTCGAGGCCCGCGGCGCCAGGGTGAGCGGCTCGGCGGTCGTCGCGGTCTCGGCTGCTGACGCCGGTGTCGTGGTGCGCACGTCCGACGCCGAGCACACCGTCGCCGGTGTCTTCGTCGCCTCGGGGACGATGCGCCAGCGCGCACCGTTCGCGGCGCAGCTCGACCTGCGGATGCTCGAGTCCGGTGCGATCGAGATCGACGACTTCGGACGTACCTCCGCGCCCGGCGTCTTCGCGGCCGGCGATCTCGCGCACCGCGCGACGCTGCCGGGACCGATGGCCGCCGTGATGCTGGCGGCGACGGCCGGCCAGCTCGCCGCGGTGGGGATCATCCAGTCGCTGCTCGCCGCCGAGCACTGACCCGGAGCGTCGAGGGCGTCAGGGGTCAGACGGCGCCGACGTCCACTGCGCCCTCGGTGGTCGCCGGTTCCGCATAGGCGACCTCGCGCCACACATCGCCGACGAGCTCGAACGACGTGACGCTCGACAGCGCACATCTCCGCGTGCGCGGGTCGTGCCGCAACGGCAGGCCTGCCACGCGGAGATGCGTGATCCAGATCGGCGCCTGGTGCGAGACCATCACCACGTCGCCGTCATCGGCTGCCTGCCAGGCCTCGCCCATGGCGCCCAGCATCCGCTCCGCGATCGAGGTGTACGGCTCGCCCCAGCTCGGCAGCGACGGCTGTCGCAGGTGCCACCAGTTGAGAGGATTCATGAGCGAGCGCCGCATCCGAGTGCCCTCGAACACGTTGGTCGGCTCGATGATGCGGATGTCGATCTCCGGCACCAGGTCGAACCGCACCGCGAAGGGCTCCGACGACTCCTGCGCCCGCTCCAGCGGCGAGGAGTACAGGGCGGCGACGGGCCGATCCAACGAGGCCACGTGATCGGCCGCCGCCTGCGCCATGCGACGTCCCGCGGTGCTCAGGTGGTAGTCGGGCAGCCGCCCGTAGAGCACCCGCGCGGGATTGTGCACCTCGCCGTGGCGGACGAGGTGCAGTCGCTTCGCCGGCACGTCAGGCCTTGCTGTAGCGGGACTCGCCGAAACCGAGGATCAGGTAGCCGATGTAGGGGAACAGGAACAGCAGGAAGAACGAGAAGACGCCGCCCTTGCCGAAGCGCTCACCGAGCTTGATCGCCACGATGATGCCGAACACGAAACCGACGATCGGGATGAGGTACAGCAGTGCGAGCCATCCGGACATCCCGGCGATGCGCACCAGGATGACGATGTTCACGATCGGGATGATCGCGAGGATGCCGGGGTACCCCGCCTTGGAGAACACCTTCCACAGGCCGATGGCCACCAGGACGTAGAAGACGAGCGCGATCAGACCGGTCGTGCCGGAGAAGATCGATGCGTAGAGATCGGAGATGCCGTTGGAGTCCACGATGCATCCTTTCTGTGTGATGGCTGTGTCGAGGCGATCATACTGATCGACACCACACAGGCGGGGAGGCGATCCGCGCCCACGTAGAATGGGCGGGTTCATCATTTCCCAGATCAGGAGGAATCCTCCGTGCTTCGCACTCACTCCGCAGGCTCCCTGCGAGCCGAGAACATCGGTCAGACCGTCACCCTCACGGGCTGGGTCGATCGTCGTCGTGATCACGGAGGAGTCGCGTTCATCGATCTTCGGGATGCTTCGGGCATCGCCCAGGTCGTCATCCGCGACGAAGAGGTGGCCCACCCGCTGCGCAACGAGTTCGTTCTCAAGGTCACCGGAGAGGTGTCGCGTCGCCCGGACGGCAACGAGAACCCGAACCTGCCGACCGGCGAAATCGAGCTCATCGCGAGCGACGTCGTCGTGCTGAACGAGTCGGCCCCGCTGCCGTTCCAGGTCTCCACAGCTCTCGCCGAGACCGAGAACGTGGGCGAGGAGGCTCGCCTCAAGTACCGCTACCTCGACCTGCGGCGTCCTGCGGCGGCATCCGCTCTCCGTCTGCGCTCGAACGTCTACAAGGCGATCCGCGACGTGCTGCACGCCGAGGACTTCACCGAGGTGGAGACGCCGACGCTCACGCGTTCCACCCCCGAGGGCGCCCGCGACTTCGTCGTGCCCGCGCGCCTGCACCCGGGCAGCTGGTACGCGCTGCCCCAGTCGCCGCAGCTGTTCAAGCAGCTGCTCATGGTCGGCGGCGTGGAGAAGTACTTCCAGATCGCGCGCTGCTACCGCGACGAGGACTTCCGCGCCGACCGTCAGCCGGAGTTCACGCAGCTCGACATCGAGATGAGCTTCGTCGACCAGGAAGACGTCATCGCCCTCATGGAGTCGATCGTCGTCGCCATGTGGAAGACGATCGGCGTCGAGGTGCAAACCCCGCTGCCGCGCATCACGTACGCCGACGCCATGGCGAAGTACGGCTCTGACAAGCCTGACCTGCGCTTCGGCCTGGAGCTCGTCGAGGCCACCGAGTACTTCGCTGAGACGCCGTTCCGCGTGTTCCAGGCGGAGTACGTCGGCGCCGTTCGCATGCCCGGCGGAGCCTCACAGCCCCGCAAGCAGCTCGACGCCTGGCAGGACTGGGCCAAGCAGCGCGGCGCCCGCGGCCTCGCCTACGTGCTCTTCAACGAGGACGGTTCGCTCGGCGGCCCCGCCGCCAAGAACCTGTCCGAGGCCGAGCAGGCAGGGCTCGCGGCGCTCGTCGGCGCCGAGTCCGGCGACTGCGTGTTCTTCGCCGCGGGTTCGGCGAAGGAGAGCCGCGCGCTCCTCGGCGCCGCGCGCGTCGAGATCGGCCGCCGCCTCGGCTACCTGAACCCGGACGAGTTCGCGTTCACCTGGGTCGTCGACGCTCCGATGTTCGAGTCCGCAGCGGATGCCGTCGCCTCGGGTGACGTCGCCGTGGGCGCAGGGGCATGGACCGCTGTGCACCACGCCTTCACGGGCCCGAAGCCCGAGTTCGAGGACACCTTCGACACCGACCCCGGCTCGGCTCTCGCCTACGCGTACGACATCGTGTGCAACGGCTCCGAGCTCGGCGGCGGATCGATCCGCATCCACCGCGAAGACGTGCAGAAGCGCGTGTTCGAGGTCATGGGCATCAGCGATGAGGTCGCACAGGAGCAGTTCGGCTTCCTGCTCGACGCGTTCAAGTTCGGCGCACCGCCGCACGGCGGCATCGCGCTGGGCATGGACCGCGTGCTGCAGCACCTGTCGAAGAGCGAGTCGATCCGCGACGTGATCGCCTTCCCGAAGTCGGGCGGCGGCTTCGACCCGCTCACCTCGGCTCCGGCGCCCATCAGCCCCGAGCAGCGCGCCGAGGCCGGCGTCGACTTCGTCCCGGAGGACGACGAGGCCTGACCCTCGCACGGCGCCCGACCACCCGCTCGTTGAGCGAGCGAAACCACCCGGTCGTTGAGCGAGCGAAGCGAGACGAAACGCCTCATGTTCCCCGGAGCATGGGGCGTTTCGTCTCGTCGCTTCGCTCCTCGCTCAACGACCGGTGACAGGGAGCCGCTCACCGACCGGGCAGGCCGAGCGCCGGGGCGATGTTCTCGTTCCAGACGTCGACGCCGAGCTTCGCGATGAGGCCGATGACCACGATGAGGAAGACGACGCGGATGAACGTCGTGCCGCGGGAGATGGCCATGCGCGACCCGAGGTAGCTCCCCGCCACGTTCGCGACGGCGAGGATGCCGCCCAGCAGCCACAGCACCGAGCCGTGCGGGATGAACAGCAGCAGCGCCCCGGCGTTGGTCGCGAAGTTCACGATCTTCGCCTTCGCGCTCGCCTGCAGGAAGTCGTATCCCAGGAGAGCGACCAGGGTGATCACGAGGAACGTGCCGGTACCGGGGCCGATCATGCCGTCGTAGAAGCCGATTCCGAGGCCGGCCGCCCCCGCCGCGATGTGATGCCGGTGGCCGCTGAAGCGCAGCTGCGTCGCGGCCCCCATCTGCGGGCGGAAGGCCGTGAACAGCGCCACGGCCAAGAGCGCGACGACGATGATCGGCTTGAACGCGGCGGACGGGAGCACCGTCGCGACCGCCGCCCCGCCGAACGACCCGATGAGCGCGATCACCGCCATCGGCACCGCCGTGCGGATGTCGGGCTTGGCCCTGCGGTAGTAGGTGATGCTGCTCGTCGCCGTGCCGAAGACAGAGGCGAGCTTGTTCGTCGCGAGGGCCTGCACCGGAGCCATCCCGGGGATCAGGAGCAGGGCGGGCAGCTGCAGCAGACCGCCGCCACCCACGACGGCGTCGATCCAGCCGGCGGCGAACGCGGCGATCACGACGAGGATCAGCATGCCCCAGGTGAGCTGCTCCAGCCCGAGCACAGCGCCGATGTCCATCCGCCCAGGATGTCAGACTGGGAGCATGCTCGACGCCCTGCCGCTGCCGCACGTCTTCGAATCCCGAGCCGGACGGGCCACGCTGAGGCGCGCGACGGCTGACGATGCGGATGCTCTCATCACTCTGCTCTCCGACGACCCGATCAGCGCGGCGCGGGGCGACGTGGCCTCGGCCGAGGACCGTCCCGCGTACGAGACCGCCCTCGCAGAGATCCTCGCCGAGGCGTCGAACGACCTGGTGGTCGTCGAGCTCGACGGCCGCGTCGTCGGCACGATGCAGCTGACGTCCATCCCCGGCATGGCCCGCCGCGGCGCACGGCGGCTCCTCGTCGAAGCCGTCCGAGTCCGGAGCGATCTGCGCTCATCGGGGATCGGGTCGGCGATGATGCGCTGGGTGGCGGATGCCGCGGCCCCCGCGCTGGACGCGGCGATGGTCCAGCTCACCTCGGATGCCGCCCGCGTCGACGCGCACCGCTTCTACGAGCGGCTGGGCTACACGGGCTCGCACGTGGGCTTCAAGCTCCGCATCCCTCAGGACTGACCCCGGCGCCTCTTCCCGGCGCCTCTTCCCGGCGCCTCTCCGCGGCGCCTCTCCCCGGGGCGTCAGCCGGCACGCAGCATCCGTCAGCCACCACCCGGTCATCTGTCGTTCACCCGACCCGCGACGATCGGCAACCTCCACCCCGTAGCGTCCACTCGCAACCCGACCCGGCGTACCCGCGCCGGACACCGAGAGGACCCTCATGGCACACTTCCCCCGCCGCGCCCGCTTCGGCGCCGGCATCGCCCTCGCCGCCACGGCCGCGCTCGTCCTGGCCGGATGCGCATCCGGCGGCGACGCTCCCGCCGCTGACGGCGACAAGGTCGACGCGGCATCCGCGACCTCCGTCTCCGACTTCGGCACGTTCGCCGACCTCGAGGCCGCAGCCAAGGCCGAGGGCGCGCTCAACGTCATCGCCCTCCCCCGCGACTGGGCGAACTACGGCGAGATCCTCGATCTCTTCGCGAAGAAGTACCCGGAGATCACCATCAACGAGGCCTCCCCCGACGTGTCCAGCGCCGAGGAGATCCAGGCCGCCGAGACGAACAAGGGCCTCGACACCGCACCCGACGTGTTCGACCTCGGCATCGCGGTCGCCCTGCAGAACACGAAGAGCTTCGCCCCCTACAAGGTGCAGACGTGGGACGAGATCCCCGACAACCTCAAGGAGTCCACGGGTCTCTTCGTCGGCGACTACGGCGGGTACATGTCGATCGGCTACGACTCGTCGAAGTACGACGCCCCGAAGACCCTCGACGACCTGCTCGGCGCCGACTACAAGGGCGCCGTGGCGCTGAACGGCGACCCGACGCAGGCCGGAGCGGCCTTCGCGGCGGTCGGCCTCGCCACCGTGCAGTCCGACGGCACCCTCGACGACTTCGAGCCCGGCATCGACTTCTTCTCGAAGCTGCAGAAGGCCGGCAACCTGCTCAAGGTCGACGTGACCACCTCGACCGTCGCGAGCGGTGAGACGCCCGTCGTCTTCGACTGGGACTACCTGAACACGTCGCACCAGAAGGACAACGAGAACTGGAAGGTCGTCGTCCTCCCGGGCACCGGCTACTCCAGCTACTACAACCAGGCGATCAACGTTGACGCCCCGCACCCGGCGGCCGCGCGCCTGTGGCAGGAGTTCCTGTACAGCGACGACGTGCAGAACCTGTGGCTCAAGGGCGGCGCACGCCCGGCGCGCGTCGACGCGATGACCGAGGCCGGAACGATCGACAAGGACCTCCTCGCGAAGCTCCCCGAGGCTCCGGAGAAGACGGTCGTCCCGACCGAGAAGCAGTCCGCCGACGCCGGAAAGCTCCTCGGCGAGAAGTGGGCAGCGGCGGTCCAGTGACCTCGACTGCGCTGACGGGGGCGGATGCCGCGGCATCCGCCCCCACCCCGACCGCCGGACCCTCGCGGGTCCGGCGGTTCGCCCCTTCCCTCTCCTGGCTGGGACTCGTCCCCTTCGCCGTCTACGTGGTCCTGTTCCTCGCCGTCCCGACGGTGCTCTCCATCGGCTCGGGCTTCTTCACGAAGGACGGCAGCTTCACCTGGACGAACCTGACCGCCCTCGTCGACCCGGTCGTGCTCACGACCTTCGCCAACTCCGCCTGGCTGTCGCTGCTGACCGCCGCCGTCGGAGCGGTCGTCGGCGCTCTCGTCTGCTATGCGCTCCTCGGCATGAACCCCGAGGGCATCGTCCGTCAGACGGTGGATGCCGCGGCCGGCGTGCTCGCCCAGTTCGGCGGCGTCATGCTCGCCTTCGCCTTCATCGCGACGATCGGCATCCAGGGCGTCATGACGCTCCTCCTCAAGGACACGTTCGGTCTCAACATCTACGAGAACGGCACGTGGCTGTACGAGCTGCCCGGGCTGATCCTGCCCTACATCTACTTCCAGGTCCCGCTCATGGTCATCACCTTCATGCCCGCCCTCGCCGCTCTCAAGCCGCAGTGGGCCGAGGCCAACCTCACGCTCGGCGGCACCAGGACGAGCTTCTGGCTGCGCATCGGCATCCCGGTGCTCGCGCCCTCGTTCCTCGCCAGCCTGCTGCTGCTGTTCGCCAACGCGTTCTCGTCGTACGCGACCGCGGCGGCCCTCGCCAGCCAGGGGTCGCAGATCGTTCCCCTGCAGATCCGCACGGCGCTGACCAGCGAGACCGTGCTCGGCCGCGAGAACCTCGCAGGGGCCCTCGCTCTCGGCATGATCGTCATCGTCGGCATCGTGATGGCGCTGTACTCGTCCATCCAGCGTCGGGCTGCGAGGTGGCAGGCATGAACCGCCTCGGCCCCTCGCCACTGACCCGCTGGATCATCGGCATCCTCGTCGGTGCGTTCTTCGCGATCCCTTTGGTCTCCACGCTGCTGTACACGCTGCGCGATCCGAAGGGCGGCCTCTCGTTCGCGCGCTGGATCGCCCTGTTCGACCCGGTGAAGTCCGCCGCGATCAAGCCGATCTGGATCGGTCTCGGCAATTCGCTGGTGCTCGCCCTCGTCACGGTCGTGATCGTGCTGCTGATCCTCGCACCGACCATGATCCTCGTGAATCTTCGTTTCACGAGGCTCAAGCCGGTGTTCGAGTTCGTCGCCCTGTTGCCGATCTCGATCCCCGCGATCGTACTCGTCGTCGGCCTCGCCCCGATCTACCTGCAGATCGGGCGGGCACTCGGCACCGGGACCTGGACACTCGCGTTCGCATACGGCATCACGGTTCTGCCCTTCGCCTACCGCTCGATCCAGGCATCCATCGACGCGGCCGATCTGCGCACCCTCTCGGAGGCCGCGCGCTCGCTCGGTGCCAGCTGGCCGACCGTCGTCCTCCGGGTGCTCGCACCCAACCTGCGCCAGGGGCTGCTCGCCGCTTCCCTCATCTCGATCGCCGTGGTCCTCGGCGAGTTCACGATCGCATCGCTGCTGAACCGGCCCGTGTTCCAGACCGCCATGGTCGTGGTCGGAAAGCAGGACCCGTATGCCCCGGCGATCTTCACGCTGCTGGCGCTGCTGCTCGTCTTCGCCCTGCTCCTCCTCATCGGCCGCCTCGCCCGCGGCACCCGAAAGGCCCGCTCATGACTCTTCCCCGGACTGCCGACAATATCCTCCTCGCCGAGGCGGGAGAGGGCACCCGCGTGCAGCTGCAGGGCATCGTGAAGAGCTATGCCGGCACCACCGTGCTGCACGGCGTCGACCTCGACATCGCTCCGGGCGAGTTCGTCTCGCTGCTGGGCCCGTCGGGCTGCGGCAAGACCACGCTCCTGCGGGTGCTCGCCGGCCTCGAGGGCGCCGACCAGGGCGCCGTGCTCCTCGGCGGAGGGGACGTCTCCCGCGTACCGACGAACAAGCGCGACATCGGAATGGTGTTCCAGTCGTACTCGCTGTTCCCGCATCTGAGGGTGGTCGACAACACCGCCTTCGGGCTGCGTCGTCGTGGGGCAGGCAAGGCGGATGCCGCGGCGCGGGCCCTCGACGCCCTCGCTCTCGTCGGCCTCGCAGACTTCGCCGACCGTTTCCCGCATCAGCTCTCCGGCGGCCAGCAGCAGCGCGTGGCACTCGCCAGGGCTCTCGTCACCGAGCCGAAGGTGCTCCTGCTCGACGAGCCGCTCTCCGCGCTCGACGCGAAGGTCAGGGTGCAGCTGCGCGACGAGATCCGCCGCATCCAGCTGCGGCTCGGCATCACGACGGTGTTCGTCACCCACGACCAGGAGGAGGCCCTCGCGGTGTCCGATCGGATCGCGGTGATGAACTCCGGCCGCATCGAGCAGATCGGCTCTCCCGAGCAGCTGTACACGACGCCGTCCACGGCAGGGGTGGCCGCATTCGTCGGGCTCTCCAGCGTCGTCTCCGGAGTGGCCGAGGGCGATCACGTCACGGTGTGGGGGCAGCGGCTTCCGCTCCAGAACCCCGCGGACGGCCCCGTCGACGTGTACCTGCGCCCGGAGAACGTGTACTTCGCATCGGAGGCGGATGCCGCCACCGACGCCCTCGTCGAGGAGAGCACCTTCCTCGGCAGCATGCGGCGCACCCTGGTGCGCACGGAGTCGGGTGAGCTGGTGCGTCTGCAGCACTCCCCCGGCATCCACCCCGCCTTCGGGGACCGCGTGCGCATCGCCGTGTCCCCCGAACCCGTCGCGGTGCATCCGCGCGGCTGAACACCGCCGCGACGATTCGTGACGACGCCCTTCCCCCCGCTGCATCCCGGGGCTAGCGTGTTCCCGGGAGGGGCGTCGTTCCCTCGATCCGAAGAGAAAGGACGCCTCATGGCAGGCAAGTGGGAGCTGTACACCGACAAGTCCGGCGAGTACCGGTTCCGTCTGAAGGCGGGCAACGGCGAGGTCATCGCGCTGTCCAGCGAGGGCTACTCCTCGAAGTCGGGAGCCCTCAACGGCATCGACTCGATCCGCCGGAACGCCGACTCCGAGATCGTCGAGACCGACTGACCGTCGGTCCTCAGATTCGCGAGGAGACCCCCTGCCTCGGCCGAGGCAGGGGGTCTCCTCGTCGGTCGGACTCTCGCCCTCAGATCTCGATCTGCGCCGAGACGGCGGCCAGCTTGTGCCTGGCCAGGGCGAGGTTGGCCTTCGACCGGTCGAGAACCAGGTAGATGAACAGGCCTTCGGCGCCCGCGCCGTTCAGCACGTTGATCAGGTGATACTGCTCGTCGAGCGTGATGAGGATGTCGTCGATCTGCCCGGCGAGCCCCAGCTCCTTCATCGTCTGCAGCTTCGCGCGGACGACGTTCGAGTTGCCGGCGGCCGCGACGCCCAGATCGAATCCGGGGTGCCCTCCCTGTCCGAGTGCCATGCCGGACGCGGAGTCGACGATGGCCGCTCCGGTCGCGCCGTCGATCGACAGGAGGTCCTGAACGGACTGTTCGAGATGTGCCATTGCTGCTCTTTCTTGTTCGCTGCCGGTGTGGCTGATGGATGCTGCGCGCAGGGTTCGATCCCGCATCGCAGAGTTGTCCGGGGTCACGTGAAGGCTCGGGATCGTCTCCGTCGCGGCCGCTCGTGCCCGTTTCGCCGCACCGTCGCTCCGATCGACGTCGAGAGCAGGAAGTCCCGCGTCCGAAGCGCTCAGCGCGACATGATGCGCAGCGCTGACGGTCTCCGATTCGGAGGCCGTCCACGAGAACGTGAGCGAATCCGCAGCAGACGACACGGTCGACGCGAAGAGCTCCTCGATCACCGCGAGCGCATCACCACCCGATGCCGCCCCCGCCGCCGGTTCCGCACGCTCTGTGCGCACGTCGATTCCGTGGCGCCGACGCCCGAATAGAGCCATCGCTTCCCCCTTGCCCCACAGCATGGCTGCCCGCGCACGATCCGCATGCGGATCGACGTGAGCAGCCCCCCAGAAGCCGGCACACCCCCGTGAACCGGCATGGGCGAGCGTAACAAGCAGGCGTCGCGAGCTGAGCATCCAGACGTGGAATCCCGCACAAGTGAGGGACCGACGCGAGCAGGATCAGCGCCGCAGAGTCCTCGCCAGTGCCAGGTACTCCGACGCCGTGACGTGCGGGAGATAGGCCCTGGCGAGCGCCAGCCCGATCGCCGGCAGCCGACCGGGATCCGGGTAGGCCATGTACAGGGGCCGGTACTCCGGATTGAACTTGGCCTTGAACTGCAGCAGCGAGCGGAACCCGTACGCCGGCTCCAGCACGCGCCCCAGCCACGACAGCAGCTCCGACATCGTGCCGTCGCCGATCTCCCCGGTCTGCGCCAGCGGAGCCCCGGAGAGGCTCATCACCGCGAGCCCCTCTCCCTGCATCCGCAGCGCGGCGGACGCGAGCAGGAACTCCATCACGCCGGGCATCGCGTCATCCGCACGCCGCATGAAGTCCAGGGTCCACCCCACCCGCTCGCCGCCCTCCCACACCGGCAACCAGCTGGTCACGGCCTGGAGGCCGCCGTCTGCTCCGATGGCGAGCATCAACGCCACGTCCGGGTCCTTCAACTCGTCGAGACCGCCCAGGGTGAAGCCCATCTCGGGCAGCGCCTTCTCCGCGATCCAGTGCTCGCTGAGGGCCTCCAGCTGCGCCGACAGCCCGGCGGGAAGATCATGCCACCTTGTCCACTCGGCGCGCAGCCCGTCGCGCTCCCCACGCCGGTAGGGCTGGCGTACCTTCGCCCAGGAGCGCCCTTCGAGCCCGAAGCCCTCCAGCGGCACCACGGTCTCCTCGCCGACGGGGATCTCCGTCCACCCCAGTGCACGCGTCACCGGAAGCGTCTCGTCGTGCACGCTGTAGAGCACCGGCATCCACCCCTGCCGATCGCAGAAGTCGACGAAACCGCGCACGGTCGCCGCGGCGTCTGCGCCGACCGGATCGGCGACGGCGATCGCGATGCCCGAGATCACCCGATAGGCCATCACCCCGCCGCCATCCGGGGTGAACCAGTGCCGGCTGCCCTCCCAGGTGCCGAGGAACCCGAGCGTGCCGCTGTGCGCGTGCAGGAGCGCACGGTGGCGATCGCTCTCATCGACGGACGCGCCGATCGCCGGCGCACGCAGCAGCCGCACCATCGCGAACGCCGTCACGATCCAGAACAGCACCCCGATCAGGTGCCTCACGAGTGGGGCCACACCGCCGAAGTGCGTGTGCGGGTGCCCGTGCGTGAACCCCGCAGGCAGCAGTCGCCGCAGGGAGTCCAGCAGAGCGAAGCCGATGTCTCCGCCAGACAGCAGCACCACGACGACCCCGACGACCAGGACGGATGCTGCGGAGACAGAGAGAGTGACGGCGAAGCGCCGCACCGCACTGCTCTCTGCCCTCACCGCGAACGGCCGACGGGCCGCGAGCAGGACAGCGGCCATCGCGATCGGGACGAGGAGGGCGACGACGGCGAAGCCGGGGAACGCCCGGTCGATGGCGACGATCTCCGCCGGATGCCGCAGGTCGTCCATGCCCAGGCTCACGCCGATGAGCGCAGCACTCCCGACGTTCACGAAGAGCGCGAGGATCCACCCCGCCCTCCTCCCGGCCCGCAACCCCATGGCCGCGATCAGGCTGAGGAGAACCGGCGCGAGACTCGACAGGAGCGACCAGGTCCCGAAGCCCAGCCCGGCCACGCAGCGATCGGAGAGCTGCGCCGCGCAGCGGGTCAGGATCGCGTCGACGCCGGTGCCGCGGAATCCCGCGATCACAGGAGAGAGCGGCCCGACGCCCACCCCGGTGATCAGGACGATCAGCGGCCCGAGTCCTGTCACGGCGACCGCGGCGGCGACGAGCGCCCGCACCTCGCCGTAGGAGCTGCGGTGCCACAGCGGATGCCGCACCCGACGCGCGAGCACCATTCCGACGAAGACTCCGATCACCGCCGAGAACAGCCGGTACACGCTGTCGACGTCGCCTCCGTACAGCGCGAACATCAGGAGCAGGGAGAATCCCAGCAGTCGGATACGCCGACGCCAGAGCGCAGGGGCGAAGGCGCTGGCCGCCATGATCGCTCCCACGACGCCGATCGCGGGGTCGAGCACCGGCTCGGCCGTTCGCGCCCAGACCGCGCCCTGCGATGCCGCGAGAGCCTGTGTGCCGATACCCGCGAGAGTCCCGAGCACTCCGGTGCCCACGATCAGGAGGACGCTTTTGACGGTCCCCAGCAGCCGCTCCGCATACGCGAGGACCGTGAGGATCAGCAGCAGGGTCAGGATCAGCTCGATCAGCGAGTCCGGCACCAGCAGCGCGGTGAACGGCGTCCACCAGCGCCCGTCGGCGATCGCTGCCGGACTCGCCGCGAGCCAGCGCGGATGAGCCCTCCACAGAGTGCCGCAGACGAGCGATGTCAGTACGAGGGTCGCGGCGAACGACGACGACACCGGATGGGCGCGCAGGTGCCTCAGCGCGCGGGTGATCATGACACCAGCCCCCATCGCGGCGCGAGCACCCGCAGCGCCTCGTCGAGCCCGCCGGAGAGAGCGGGCCCGACGTGACCGGCGCCGGGGATCGAGAAGAACTGGGTCTCGAATCCGGCAGAGCTCGCCGCTTCAGCCCCACGCTGCGCCGCCGGACTGTAAACGTGATCGTCCGCCCCCGCGGTGAACAGCGCGAAACGGTCCGCATAGGCGCCGGGGTGCTGCGCGAGCACGGTCTCGGGCTTGTTCGCATCGAACGCGGCCCGGTCACCGGCGAACGCGTTCTCGAGCACCGGCGTCGGGTTCTCCATCCCTGGGTACTCCTCCCCGGAGATGCTCACGAAGGAGCCCCAGATCTCGGGATGCGCCGCGCCGTAGAGGAAGGAGCACGCGCCGCCGTTGGAGTATCCGCTGATGGTCCAGTTCGCGGGCCCCGGCAGCACGCGCAGGTGGGTGCGGATCCACTCGGGGATGTCGGTGTTGATGTACGTCTCCACGCCTCCGTACGCACGGGAGTCGGCGCACCCGGGGTTCTGGTCGGAGGCCCCGAGCTGATCGGCCACGATCACGATCGGCCCGAGTCCCTGGTGCGCTGCCGCGAAGGCGTCGACGGCGGTCTGGATCGCGGTCGGCGACGGGCTCCCCGGCAGGCCCATCATCTGCACCATCACGGGGAGCGCCGGCGGGTCCTTCACGAGCGCCGCGGGCGGAAGGTAGATGGCGGCGTCACGGGGTTCGAAGCCGGCGGTCGAGGGGATGCGCTGGGCTCCCGACAGCTGTCGGACCTCCCCGTGCGCCGGCATGTCGGCCGGCGGACGCCAGGTCTGAGCGAGCGGCGGGTCGGAGCTGGGCGTCGGGAGCGGTGTGGAGAACGTCCCCGCCGGGGGCAGCGCCGACAGCTCGAGCAGGTCGCCCAGCGTGCGGTCGAGGCCGAATGCGGCGTTGACCCCCAGCACGGTCGACAGCAGCGAGCAGAGGATCGCGAGGACGGCGATCGCCTTCCGCCACAGCCCCGAATCCCACAGGTGCACGATCCCGAGCGCGACCCCGGCGAAACCTCCTGCGGCCCACCAGGGAACCGCGTCCGGCAGTGGAGTGCCGAACACATCGAAGGCGTCGATCGCCCAGCAGGCGACCGCCCCGAGAAGTGCCCCGACCGCGACGGCGACGACCATCCGGCGTGCGCGCCTGATGGACGTCTTCCGCATCGGAAGAGCGACGAGCAGAAGCGCGGTGGCGCTCCACACGATCAGCGGGAGCAGGCCCCCGGAGATGTCGAGACCCAGAAGCCCAGCAAGCATGCCCCCTCGATTCCCGCGACCACGTGTCGTGCTGACCTGATCGTAGGACCGCTCCCCCGCATGACTCCTAGGCGTGCGCTATGCGCCCGCTCGGAGTCTGCTGAGGCTCGTCAGAGGACGCGCGAGAGGAAATCCTTCGTGCGCTGGTGCTGCGGGTTGCCGAGCACTTCGCGCGGATCGCCCTCTTCGACGATGTGCCCGCCATCCATGAAGATGAGCCGAGAGCCGACCTCGCGCGCGAAGCCCATCTCGTGGGTGACGACGAGCATCGTCATCCCCTCGTCAGCCAGAGTGCGCATGACCTGCAGCACCTCGCCCACGAGCTCGGGGTCGAGAGCCGACGTCGGCTCGTCGAACAGCATCATGTCGGGGTTCATGCAGAGCGCTCGCGCGATCGCGACACGCTGCTGCTGACCGCCCGAGAGCTGCGTCGGATACGCGTCGGCCTTGTGCCCCATGCCTACACGGGCGAGCATCTCGTGCGCGACCTTCTCGGCCTCCTCCTTGCCCCGCTTCTTCACGCGCCGCTGGGCGATCGTGAGGTTGCCGAGCACGCTCATGTGCGGGAAGAGGTTGAAGCTCTGGAACACCATGCCGATACGGGTGCGCACCCGGTCGATGTCGATGTCGGGGTCGGTGATGTCGATGCCCTCGATGAGCACCTTGCCGCCCGTGGGCTCCTCGAGCAGGTTCACCGAGCGCAGCAGCGTCGACTTGCCCGAACCGGACGGGCCGATCACGCACACGACCTCGCCGGCGGTGACGGTGAGGTCGATGCCCTTGAGCACCTCGTTCTCACCGAAGGTCTTGACGAGCCCCTGCACGTCGATCGCGGGGGCGTGGACATCGATCAGGTCGGTGATCATCGCTGGTTCGCCATCCGTCGCTCGAGGTACGCGGTGAACCGCGTGAGGGGGATCGTCACGATCAGGTACAGGATCGCCGCCATGACCAGAGGCGTGGCGTTCTGATTCTGCGTCGTCGCATCCTTGGCGAAGTTCGTGAGCTCCTTCGACCAGATGAACGACCCCGCCACGAAGAGCAGCGAGGTGTCCTTCAGCAGGAGGACGAACTCGTTCGTGAGGGGCGGGATGATGATGCGGAACCCCTGCGGCACGACGACCCAGAAGGTCGTCTTGAAAGGCGACATGCCCAGCGATCGGGCTGCCTCCGTCTGCCCCTTGGGAACGGCCTGGAGTCCTGCACGGATCGTCTCCGCCATGTAGGCCGAGGCCACGAGGACCAGACCGATCAGGCCGAGGACCACGGGACCGCCGAGCTTCTGGCCGGAGATCCCGGTCGCGATCGGGAGCACCTGCGAGATGGCGAAGATCGTCATGATCGCGGGGAGACCGCGGAACAGCTCGATCCACGCCGTCGCAATCCACCGGAACGGTCCGATGCTCGACATCTTGAGCAGAGCCAGGAGCACGCCGAGGAGCAGCCCACCCGCGAACGCCACGGCGGTGAACCACAGCGTGTTGACGAGAGCGGTCGTGATGATCCCGGGGAACATCTTCGCCGCGATCTCGGGGTCGAAGAACAGCGGCCCGATCCGACCCCAGTCCGTCGTCACCGCAGCCCAGACGACCAGGATGATCAGGATCGCGTAGACGATGTACCGGTACAGCTTCTGTTTTTGAGTGCGCCTCAACGCCATTGTCAAGGTCCTCCTGTTTTCGCCTGCTCGCCGCTCAGTGTGCGGTGAAGTAGGTGTCGTAGATCGTCTGGTACTCGCCGCTGTCGCGGAGATCCTTCAGCGCGCCGTTGACGGCGTCGAGGAGCTCGGTCTTCTTGCCCTTCTCGAAGGCGAAGCCGTAGGACTCCTTGGTGTTGTAGGTCTCGACGATCTTGTACGCGCTGTCGGCCTTCTCGTGCTCGAGGTTCACCGGCTGGTCCTGAAGGATCGCGTCGATCTGGCCCGCCTGGATCGCCGGCCACAGCTCGCCGTCGGACGGGTACTGCACGAGCTGCGCGCCCTTCGCGTTGTCGGTCGCGTAGGTCTCGCCCGTGGTGCCCTGCTGGACGCCGACGTTCTTGCCGTCGAGGTCCTTGATGCTCTTGATGCCCGAGTCGGTGCGCACGAGCAGCGACTGCAGCGAGTCGTAGTACGGCTCGGAGAAGTCGATGTTCTTCTTGCGCTCGTCGGTGATGGTCATCGCGGACGCACCCACGTCGCACGTGCCGTTGGCGAGAGTGGTGCCCGACTGGAGCGCCTCGAAGCCCACGTCCTGCACGGCGAGCTTGAGGTCGAGCTTCTTCGCGATGGCCCCGAGGAGGTCGATGTCGAAGCCGGTGTACCCGGTGCCGTTGTCGCCGCCCTCGAACTCGAAGGGCGGGTAGGGGATGTCGGAGCAGACGGTGAGCGTGCCCGCGTCGACGAGGCCGTACGGGTCGTCGGTCGAGCCGCCGCCAGAACCCGCACCGGTGGATCCGCCGGCACAGCCGGCGAGAGCGAGGGTGGCGGTCGCCACGAGGGCGAGCCCGGCGAAGATGTTGCGACGCTGCATGTCAGCTCCTGTGAGTCGGGGGCGGATCACGCCCACGTACGGGTAGGAGTTCATCTTGACATGCGGTCAGCGGACCGCACGACGGCTGAGGGCCTCAGCGCATCACATTTGTGTTGCAAGTGCGCGAGGCTCAGACCTCGAAGTCGACGGCGACACGCGACGACACCACCGAGCGGATGTACACGGCGACCTCCTCGTGCGCAGGGTGCACCTGGTACTGCTCGATCGCCTCGACCGAGTCGAAGTCGGCGACGAGCGTCACGTCCCAGTTCACGTCGGTGAACGCGACGTTCGCTCCCGCCGAGATCGAACGCAGCTGCGGCACGACGCCGTCGAGCGCGTTGAGCCGACGGGCGACCTCTGCGGCCTGCTCGGCGCGCACGGCGCCGTCTTCAGCGGCGAGCTTCCAGCTCACGACATGGCGGATCGTCATTTCGACTCCTTCGATGCGTCACGGGTCACTGCCTCTTCGAGCGCGGCGCGCAGCCGGTCGGCCGACAGCCGCCAGTGGGCGTGCAGCTCTCCGTCGATCAGCACGACGGGGATCTTCTCCCACCACAGCTCGTACAGGGCGGGGTCGTCGGCGATGGACGCCTCGACGATCTCGATGCTCTCGGCCGCGGCATCCGGAAGCTCGGCGACCACCGCGTCGATGATCTCGGATGCCACGTCGCAGAGGTGGCAGTCGGGCTTGCCGATCAGGGTCAGCGTCGTCACGCCGACGGGACCTCGACCTCGCGGCCCTCCGCGATCCACTCGGCCGTGCCGCCGTCGACGTTCGTGACGTCGTAGCCGCGGCCCTCGAGCGCCTCCACGACGCGAGCCGAACGCCCGCCGAGCTGGCAGATCACGTCGAACGCCTCAGCGGGAAGCTCCTCGAGACGGTTGCCGATCTCGGACATCGGGATGTTCACGGCCCCGGGGACGTGACCTGCGGCGAACTCATTCGCCTCGCGAACATCGATGAGCGGGGTGTTCGCACGGGCGGCGAGCTCGGCGACGGTGATCGACTTCATGGCATCCTCCTGGCGATGTGGCGAGACGCGGGCAGAGACACAAAGCGCCCGTCCGGAGACAGGCGCTCGGTGTCTGGCCGCTTACTTCTTGTTGCGGCGCTGGTGGCGAGTCTTACGAAGCAGCTTGCGGTGCTTCTTCTTCGCCATGCGCTTGCGGCGCTTCTTGATGACAGAACCCACGGAAACCTCACTAAGTCAGGGGCTGGGCGTCGCACGTGGCGGACACCCGGGTACGGGCACGGAAAAATGCCTCGGAACAGTCTAGCAAACCAGCGGAGTGCTATCCGACGTCGGCGATCGGACGCTGCAGAGCCTCTGCGACGGCCGACTCGGGGACGCGGAAACTGCGCCCGAAGCGGATCGCCGGCAGCTCCCCCGCATGCACCAGCCGATAGACGGTCATCTTCGACACACGCATGAGTTCGGCGACCTCGGCCACCGTCAGGAACTTGACGTCAGGAACTTCGGGCATCCCACGTACCCCTTTCTCGATGTGCACACTCTATGTGTTGCCTGGGACGTGTGTAAACCCATGTGGCCCCTGTGATCAGTGGGACGGTCCCACGGTCGCGAACGCCCGCACGGGGAATGTGCCGAACCCGCGCACCGCCGGCGGAGCCGCCGTGAACCGCGCACCCCGCGCCGGGACCTCGTCGAGGTTCGTCAGATGCTCCACCACGTGGACTCCGGCGGCGAGCAGGATGCTGTGGGCCGGCCGCTCCCCTCCGTTCTCCGTGTCGTCGATGTTGAGCGCGTCGATCCCGACGAGGCGGACCCCCTCGTCGACGAGGAACCGCGCGCCCTCCTCGGTGAGGAACGGAGAGCCCGCGCCGTACTCCGGGGCGCCGAAGAAGCGGCTCCACCCGGTGTCGAGGAGCACGGCGCTTCCGGAGAGCTCCCTGTCGGCGAGGGTGGCCGCGCCGATCCCTCGGCGGTCGGCGGTCCAGGCGTCGCGCAGGTGGAAGACCTCGGCGCGGAGCCCGACGAGCCCGCTCAGCTCCAGCGAGGCGAGGTCTCCGCCGTCGGCGTAGCGGTGGTACGGGGAGTCGAGGTACGTGCCGGTGTTGCCGATCATCGTGATGATGTCCATGGCGAACTCCGTGCCCGGCGCGTACTTCGCTCTGGAGTCCTCGCGGGTCAGATGCGAGGTGATCGTCGGGGCCGGAAGGCCGGGGTAGGTGATGAGACCAGCCTCGATGGGATGGCTGAGGTCGATCACCCTCGGCCGCTCGACCGGAACGGCATCCACTCCTCTGCTGCCGCGATGAGGCTCCTCGACGATGCGCACCCCGCTGAGCTCGACCTCGCCCACGAGCGCGAGACCCAGGTGCTTCACCAGCAGCGCGGCGATCTCGGCCTCGCGCAGCTCCGGGCCAGGCAGGTCGAGCCGGAAGCCCTCCCCGCTCATCCCCCCGCCGTTGGCGAAGGAGATCGAGAAGTCGAAGTGGGCGCGGTGCTCGACGGGTGCGGTGACCATGAGCACATCATGGCAAAGGCAGGAATCGGGACGGGCCGATCAGCCGACCTTCCTCGCCTTCGCCAGACGCTCCCCCGCCTCGCGCAGCGCCTGCCGTTCGGTCTTGCGGGCCGCTCGCAGCGCCTTCTCCGCCTCCCTGACCGCCTTCTGCGCCTCCCTCAGGCGGCGGTCACCCGCGAGCTCTGCAGGATCGAGGTGGATCCAGTCCTGTGCCTCCCCGTGCGGTTCGCCGCGATCGAGGTCCGCGATGTAGGCGGCGACGCCGTCCAGGAGCCTCTCGACGCCGAACCGGAAAGGGTCGGCCGCCGAGGTGAAGATCCCCTCGTCGATAGCGCGACGGAGCGCAGGGAAGCCCTCGGCGTCTATGACCCGGTCATAGAGCGCCGCTTCGCGCTCTGCGACCTCGTCTGCGGAGAGACCCGTGCCCCGAGCCTGCTCGGTGTACCCCGCCTGCACGATCCCGCACCACCGCGCGTCGCCCGTGACCGCGAGAGCGACGGCGAGCCGCTCCTCCGCTGTCAGCGGCGTCTGCCCGAGGGCCGCGAGACTCGCGTCGAGCCAGGCGGAGCTGTTCGGGGTGATCGGCGATCCGTTGATCGGCAGCGACAGCATCCACGGATGCCGGAGGTAGAGCAGCACCTGGGCCTCGAACAGCGCACGCAGGCGGTCCCGCCAGCCGTCGTGGTCGAGATGCGACTCGGGCGGGAGGCCGGTGGCCTGCTCCTGCATGAGCAGCAGCAGGTCGTCCTTCGCGCTCACGTAGCGGTACAGCGACATCGGCGTGAAGCCGAGCTTCGCTGCCACGGCGGCCATGGAGACCGCGCCGATGCCCTCGGCGTCTGCCAGGTCGACCGCCGCATCGACGATGCGCTCGACGCTCATCTCCCGCTTCGGGCCGCGCTGCGGATTCGCCGCGACGCCCCAGGCGAGGGCGATGCCCCGCGGCAGCTCCGGTGCTTCGTTCTCGGTCATGGAGCCATCCTACTTCTGTTTATTAAATAAACAGTGTGTTATGGTCATACACAGTTGCGTTGGGCATACACAGTTTCCGCCCGGCGTGGAGTCCATCACAGACGGAAGGGAAGACACGATGACAACCGCCATCGACGTGCACGGGCTGCGCATCGCCTTCGGAGACAGGACCGTCGTCGACGGCCTGGACTTCTCGGTAGAGCGCGGCGAGGTGTTCGCCCTGCTCGGCCCCAACGGGGCAGGCAAGACCACCACCATCAACATCCTCACCACCCTCATCGCACCGGATGCCGGAACAGCGACGGTCGCCGGCTACGACGTCGGCACGCAGCGCACCGAGGTGCAGCAGCGCATCAGCCTCACCGGGCAGTCGGCCGCAGTCGACGATGCCCTCACGGCGACCGAGAACGTGGCGATGTTCGCGCGCCTCGCCGGTCTCGACCGTGCGGCGGCACGGCTGCGCGCCGAGGAGCTGCTGGCGCGGTTCGACCTCGTCGACGCCGCCGATCGTGTCGTCCGCACCTTCTCCGGCGGGATGCGCAGACGGCTCGATCTCGCCCTCAGCTTCGTCGTCACCCCCGAGGTGCTGTTCCTCGACGAGCCGACCACCGGCCTCGACACCCGCAGTCGACGAGACCTGTGGGACATCATCCGCTCCCTCGCCGCCGCAGGCACCACCGTCTTCCTCACCACGCAGTATCTGGAGGAGGCCGACCAGCTCGCCGATCGCATCGCCGTGCTGCACGACGGTCGGATCGCCGCGCTCGGGACGCCCTCCGCGCTCAAGGCGCGCATCGGCGGAGACACCGTGGAACTTCACGACGAGCGCGGAGAGCTGCTGAACGCGATCCCCACCGACGGCAGCGTCGCCGACCTGCGGCGAGCGCTCGACCGGCTCGCCGACACCGCGGCCGAGGGGGTCGTCACCCTGCGTCGCCCCACCCTCGACGACGTCTTCCTCGCCGTCACCGCCGGAACCACGAACGTGGAGGAGCACGCATGAGCACCGCATCCCTCGCCATCGCGCCCCGCCCTCCCCTGCGCGGCTTCGCCGCCGAGTCGGTCTTCGTCGGCAGGAGCCTGCGTCACTCCCTCCGCGACGGCGAATCGCTGGTCATGGCGATCATGCTGCCCGTGACGCTCATGCTCATGTTCACGTGGGTGTTCGGCGGGGCGATCGATCCGTCCGGCGCCTACGTCGACTACGTCGTGCCCGGCATCATCCTGACCTGCGCGGGCTATGGAGCGGCATCCACCGCCGTCTACGTCGCGAACGACATGCGCAGCGGCATCATCGACAGATTCCGGACCATGCCGCTGAGGGCCAGCGCCGTGCTCACCGGCCATGTGGTCGCCAGTCTGCTCCGCAACCTTCTGGCGACGGCGGTCGTGATCGGCGTCGGGGTCCTCGTCGGCTTCCGGCCCGAGGCCTCGTTCGCGGAGTGGACGGGGGCGGCCGCCCTCATCGCGCTGTACATCCTGGCGATCACATATCTGTTCGCCGCGATCGGACTCGCGGCGGGAAGCCCTGAGGGCGCGAACGGCTACGGGTTCGCCCTGCTGTTCCTGCCCTATCTCTCCAGCGCGTTCGTCCCGGTGGCGAGCATGCCGTCGTGGCTGCAGCCGGTGGCGGCGCATCAGCCGATCACCCCGATAGTGGACTCCCTCCGCGGGTTCCTCACCCACGCTCCCCTGCACGCGGAGCCGCTGTGGGCGATCGGCTGGTGCCTGCTCATCCTCGTCGTGGCCGTGCTGTGGGGGTCCTGGCTGTTCCGTCGAAAGGCCGCGCGGCGGTGAGGGTTCACTCGCGCCCGCCACAGCAAAGGCATAGGAATCGTCCCGGATCCGCACAGTCAGCTCTGGGAGTCTGACACCACGGTCCGAGCCGGGCACTGCTCGGACCGCCGCGGATATGGGGTCCGCACGACGCCCCTGATGACAAGCCCCCTGTCGTCAGGGGCGTCGCCCGTCTCGGGCGGGTCCTCCGATCGGCGGCGCCGTTCGGAGGACGACGGATGCCGTCAGGCGCTGAGCCTCTTGAGGGCGTTCGCGACGACGTGCTTGGCGGAGGCTGCCGCTCGTCCGACGACCTCGGCGGCGTGCGCCGCCCCGTCGGGAAGGGGCTGACCGGGGTAGTCGATGTCCGGCGCGTCGTCGCCGTAGGCGTCGACCAGGAACGGGACCAGCCAGTCGTCGACCGCTCCGAGCGGCTCGACGGCCAGGCTGTAGAACCGGCGCTGGCCGTCTTCACGCACGTTCACGAGCTCCGCGTCCCGCAGCACCTTCAGGTGCTTCGACACGGTGGGCTGGCTGATTCCGAGGTCGGCGACGATCTGGCTCACGCTGATGCCGGATTCTCCCTCGTCGCCGCGGCGCAGAAGGAGCTGGAGGATGTCGCGCCTCGTACCGTCTGCGATCACGTCGAAGATGTCCGTCATGAGTTCAGGCTAGTCGTCCGCGGCACGGAGTACCATGACGAAGGCCTGTCGAGCAGGTCTCTCGACCCGCACGAGGCGGTGAGGGCGAACACGGGAAGGGGAGGCGATGTCGGGCATCGCATCGGGTTCGTCCCCGCGACGTCGTCTCGAAGGCCTGGCAGGCCGCGCACGCCACATCATCACCTCGTCGCCGTCGCGCTTCGCCATCGTCGTGTTCGCACTGCTCATCCTGGTGTTCACGGTGCTGCTGTCGCTGCCGATCGCCTCGGCCAAGGGCGAGGTCACCCCGCTCAGCGACGCGCTGTTCACCGCCGTGTCCACCATCTGCGTGACCGGCCTCGCGACCGTCGACATGGCCTCGCACTGGTCTCCGTTCGGCCATGTGCTCGTCTTCATCGGCGTGAACGTCGGCGCACTCGGCGTGCTGACCCTCGCATCGCTCATGGGCATGCTCATCTCGAAGCGCCTCGGCCTCAGGGCCAAGCTCATGGCCGCGGGAGACACCAATCCGATGCGCGCGCACGGCGGCGTGGTGAACGAGAGCCAGACCGTGCGTCTCGGCGAGGTCGGCCAGCTGCTGATGACCGTCGCGATCTCCGCGCTCGTCATCGAGGGCTCCCTCGCGATCCTGCTCTACCCCGCTCTCGTCATGGCGGAGGTCGATCCGATCGCCGCACTGTGGGAGGCGCCGTACTACGCGGCCATGGCATTCACGAACACCGGTTTCGCGCCGAACGCAGGCGGCGTCGCGGTGTTCGCCGACGACTACCTCGTGCTCACGCTGCTGATGACCGGCGTGTTCCTCGGAAGCATCGGCTTCCCCGTGATCTACACGCTGGCCAAGCACGTGTGGCACGTGAAGAAGTGGTCGCTGCACACCAAGCTCACGCTCGTCACCACGGTGCTGCTGTTCTTCCTCGGCGCGGCCGTCTTCCTCATCCTCGAATACAACAACCCGAAGACATTCGGGTCGATGGATGCCGCCGACACCACCTTCCAGGCCTTCTTCCTTTCTGCCATGACCCGCTCCGGCGGCTTCAACGTGATCGACATGGCCGACCTCAACGGATCCTCGCTGCTCGCGGCATCCATGCTGATGTTCGTCGGCGGCGGCTCGGCATCCACGGCCGGCGGCATCAAGGTGACCACTCTCGCGGTCCTCGCCATCGCGGTGTGGTCGGAGGCGAAGGGACGGCAGTCGGTCGAGGCGTTCGGCCGCCGCATCCCGAGCGACGTGCAGCGCGTCGCGCTCAGCGTCGTCGCCTGGGGCGCCACGATCGTCGCGCTCTCGACGATCATCATCGCGCAGATCACGAAGGACGACATCAGTCACGTCCTGTTCGACGTGATCTCGGCGTTCGCGACCGTCGGCCTGTCGTCCGGCCTCACCGAGACGCTGCCGGACTCGGGCTCCTACGTTCTCGCGGCGACCATCTTCATGGGCCGCGTTGGTACAGTGACTCTCGCCGCGGCAGTCGCCGCGACGTCGCGATCGCAGTATTACTCGCTGCCCGTGGAAAGGCCGATCGTTGGTTGAAGTCCTCCGGGGCGACGCTCCCGTCCTCGTCATCGGCCTCGGCCGGTTCGGCGCCGCGTGCGCCGGTGAGCTCGACCGCCTCGACCGCGAGGTGCTCGCGATCGACGACAACCTCGAGCTCGTGCAGAAGTGGTCCGACCGGGTCACGCACACGGTGCAGGCCGACGCCAAGAACATCGACGCGCTGCGCCAGATCGGCGCCCAGGACTTCCAGGTCGCGGTCGTCGCGGTCGGCTCCTCGATCGAGGCGTCCGTCCTGATCACGGCCAACCTCGTCGACCTCAAGGTGCCGCAGATCTGGGCCAAGGCCGTCTCACAGTCGCACGGCAAGATCCTCGCCCGCGTCGGCGCCAACCACGTCATCTACCCGGAGCGCGAGGCCGGCGAGCGCGTCGCGCACCTGGTGTCCGGGCGCATGCTCGACTTCATCCGCTTCGACGACGACTTCGTGCTGGCCAAGATGTACCCGCCGAAGTTCATCCGCGGCGTCGGCCTGAACGAGTCGGGAGTCCGCACGAAGTACAAGGTCACCGTGGTCGGTGTGAAGAGCCCCGGCAAGCCGTTCCGCTACGCCGAGGCGAACACGATCGTCACGAACCACGACCTCATCATCGTGTCGGGAACCAACGTCGACATCGAACGGTTCGCCGCGCTCGACCGCTGAGCCCCGGCATCCCTCCGGAGCGGGTCTCCGCGCTGCGCGCGCGATGGCCTCGAGCCCCTGGCCCCCGAGATCCGGTCGACCGCCCGGCATCCCGAACTCCGGCCGACCGCCCCAGACCCGGAGGCTCCAGCGCCGGCAATCCGGAACCCGGCCGATCATCCGGAAACGGGACGACCATCCGGAAACGGGTCGATCATCCGGCATCCCGGAACCCGGCCGACCGCCCGAGACCCGGAAGCTCCAGCACCCGCCAACCGGAACTCGGCCGATCATCCGGAAACGGGACGACCATCCAGCATCCCGAACTCCGGCCGCCCATCCGGCATCCCGGAACCCGGTCAACGGCCCGAGACCCGGAAACCCCAGCACCCGCCAACCGGAACTCGGCCGATCATCCGGAACCCGGCCGACCACCCGGCATCCCGGAACCCAGCCGACCATCCGGAAACGGGACGATCGCCGCGGCGCGACCGCGGGATGCCGAGGCGCGGAGGAACCCCGGTCCGGATATCCCCCGCTCGGCGGATGCCTCTGCGTCCGCCTCCGTGGTGGGATGGGGGCATGACCGACCAGACAGCGGCCCCTCCCGTCCTCGCCCTCCGCGGCCTGCGCAAGCAGTTCGGCCAGAAGGTGGCGGTCGACAACCTGTCGCTCGATGTACCCGCTGGCACCATGCTGGGCCTTCTCGGCCCCAACGGCGCGGGCAAGACCACGACGCTCTCGATGACGACGGGTCTGCTGCGCCCTGACGCCGGAACCGCCTGGATCCTCGGGGTCGACGTGTGGCAGAACCCCGCGGAGGCGAAGGCGCGCATGGGGGTCCTGCCCGACGGCATCCGGATGCTCGACCGCCTCACCGGCGCCGAGCTCCTGCGCTACAGCGGACTGCTCCGGGGGATGCCGGAGGCGGAGGTCGTGTCGCGCGCCGCGGAGCTGCTCGACGCCCTGGGACTGACGGATGCGGGCGACACCCTCGTCGTGGACTACTCCGCGGGCATGCGCAAGAAGATCGGTCTCGCCTGTGCGCTGATCCACGCCCCTCGGCTCCTCATCCTCGACGAGCCGCTCGAAGCGGTGGACCCGGTGTCGGGAGAGACGATCAGGCAGATCCTCCGCGCCTTCGTGAACGGCGGCGGCACGGTGGTGCTGTCGAGTCACGTGATGGAGCTCGTCGAGTCCATGTGCGACCGGGTCGCGATCGTCGCAGAGGGCCGTCTGCTCGCGGACGGCACGCTCGACGAGGTCCGCGCGGGGATGAGCCTGCAGCAGCGCTTCCTGTCGCTGGTCGGCGCGCACGAGCTCGGATCGGAGACGCTGTCATGGTTGCGCTCCTCGTAAGCCTGCGGTGGCGCCAGCTGGGCCATCAGCTCCGCCGCAACCCGTGGATGATCGTGACGCTGATCATCACCGGGATGATGGCGCTCGGATTCCTCGCGCTGCTCGCGTTCGGTCTCGTCGCGATGCGGATCGCGGCCCCCGAAACCGCCGTCACGGTCATGGTCATCACCGGCGCGGTCATCGTCGCCGGCTGGTGGCTCGGATCGCTGCTCGTGAGCGCGGACGACTCCCTCGCTCCCGAGCGGTTCGCGCTGCTGCCGGTGACCGCCTCCGCGCTCCTTCCCGGAATGGTCGTCGCCGGCGCCACCACGATCGGCGGAATCGGCACCGCGATCGCCCTCGTGCTCATGCTGCTGGGGTGGTCGGTCAACGCGTTCGCCCTCATCGCCGGGCTCATCACGATCCCCCTGGCCCTCGCGACCTGCGTGCTCGGCGCGCGCGTCATCAGCGGGCTCCTCGCAGGGTGGCTCGCCCGGCGCCGCACCCGCGACCTGGTCGTGACGCTCGGCGTGCTGCTCGCTGCATCCTCCGGGCTGCTGATCAACCTCGCGCTCAGCGCCTTCCGGCAGATGGGCGATGTGGGATCGGCCTTCTCCGGCGCCGCGGACGCCCTCGCCTGGACACCGCTCGCCGCCGTGTTCGGCGTGCCTGCGGCGCTCGTCGACGGCGACATCGGCACCGCGGGACTGCGGATGCTGATCGCCCTCACCACCGTCGTCGTGTTCTGGTTCGCGGCGCGGGCCCTGCTCGCGGCACGGCTGGTGGCCCCGATCCAGGGCAGCGGCGGCGGTCGGGTGCGGTCGGGCGGCCTCGTCGACCGGATGCTGCCCGCCACAGCCGTAGGAGCGATCGCCGCGCGCACGCTCCGCTATTTCCGCCGCGATCCTCGTCAGGTCATCAACGTGGTCATGATGCTGCTCCTGCCGGCGATCCTGATCGGGGTCGTCTTCATGAACGGCCTGCAGGACGAGCAGATCGGCTTCGGTCCGGTGATCACGCTGGTCCCCGCGATCAACGCGCTGATGATCGGCACCATCATGCAGATGGCGATCGCCTACGACAACGATGCGGTCGCCATGCACATCCTCACCGGGGTGAGCGGCACCGTCGACCGCTTCGGGCGACTGCTCGGCTTCGCGATCATCGCCGTGCCGCTCACTCTCGTGCTCTGCGTCGCCAGCTGCGTGCTGGCAGGACGTATCGACCTGCTGCCGGGAAGCCTGGGGGCTGCGCTCGGACTGGGGGCGGTGTCGGCAGGCGCCGGCGCGTGGGCGGGGAGCTTCCTGCCAGGACGTGCGCCGGCCCCGGAGGCCAACCCGTTCGGACGCGGGTCGTCGGGCGGCGTGCAGTCGCTCATCGCGATGATGGTGATGTCGCCGATCACGCTGATCCTCGGCGCTCCGGCGCTCGGGTTCGCGATCGCCGCGTTCTGGGTGCCGCCGCTCGGCTGGGTGAGCCTGGTGTGCGGACTCGTGATCGGCGCCGCCGCCGTATGGGGCGGGGCCGTCCTGGGCGGACGAGTGCTCGACGGCCGCTGGCCGCAGGTCCTCGCCGAGGTGTCGAGCGAGGCGTAACCGCGGGCTATCGCCCTGATCTCGAGCGGTCCTCCGTGGCAGAGGCGGTGGATCAGGCCCCGGCCGCGAGCTCCTTGGCACGGGCCAGCGCCGCCGCGGCAGCATCGGCGAAGGTCCGGTCGAGGTGCGCATCCTGCAGCACCGCGATCGCGCGCTCGGTCGTGCCCTTGGGGCTCGTGACCCGGCGGCGCAGCTCGGCGGGGTCCTCTCCCGATGCGTCGAGGAGCGCGGTCGCCCCGATGAAGGTCTGCTCCGCCATCAGGCGCGCATCGGCCTCTGTGAAGCCCAGATCGACCGCCGCCGCGGTCAGCTTCTCGATCAGCAGGAACACGTACGCGGGTCCGGAGCCCGAGATCGTGGAGAGCGCGTCGATCTGCGACTCCGGCACCTCGATCACGGCGCCGACGGTCTCGAACATGCGACGGACCTCGGCGAGATCGGACTCCGTGACCGCAGCCCCGGCGGCGAGTCCGGTGACCGCCTTGCCGACGGTCGCGGGGGTGTTCGGCATCGAGCGGATGACACGCGCCTCAGCGCCGAGCACATCGGCGAAGGTCTGCAGGGTGACCCCTGCGGCGATGCTGACGACGATCGCCTCCGGCTTCAGGTGCGGCCCGATCTCGCGGAGCAGGTCCGGCACCATCGCGGGCTTCACGCCGACGATGACGATGCCGGCGGATGCCGCGGCGTCGAGGTTGCCGGTCGGATGCCCGTCGAGGGCGATGCTGGTGACGCCCGGCATCCCCTCCAGCGTCGCCGCGCTCTGCGCGGTGCGGTTGGTCGCGGTGATGCCGCCGTCGACCGCGATGCCCGAGGCGACGACGCCGCGGAGGATCGCCCCTCCCATGGAACCGGCACCGAGAAAAGCGATCGAGGGAAGCGCGTCAGTCATGTCGTCATCCTACGGCGGCTCGCCGCTGATCCCTCGGGGAGGAGATCTAGACTCGTCCCATGAGTGCATCCGGCGGCAGCAGAGCAATCATCGCGGCGTTCCTGGCGAACCTGGGCATCGCGCTCGCGAAGTTCATCGCGTGGGCGCTGTCAGGCTCGGCCTCGATGCTCGCCGAGGCGATCCACTCCGTCGCCGACTCGGGCAACCAGCTTCTCCTCATGTTCGGCGGGCGCAAGGCTCAGCGCCAGGCCGACCGCGAGCATCCCTTCGGCTACGGCCGGGAGCGCTACGTCTCCGCGTTCGTGGTGTCGATCATCCTGTTCTCGGTCGGCGGTGTCTTCGCGATCTACGAGGGCGTCGACAAGCTGCGCCACCCGCACGAGCTCGACCCGGTGTGGTGGTGGCTTCCGATCGTGGTGCTGCTCGTCGCGATCGTGCTCGAATCGGTCTCCCTGCGCACCGCGGTGAAGGAGAGCAACCTGGTGCGCGAGAAGGGCCAGTCGTGGGTGTCGTTCGTGCGCCGCGCGAAGGCCCCCGAGCTCCCCGTCGTGCTTCTCGAAGACACCGGAGCCCTCACCGGCCTGGCGTTCGCGCTGCTCGGCGTCGGCCTCACCGTCATCACGGGCAACCCGCTCTTCGACGCCCTCGGCACCGTCATGATCGGTCTGCTTCTCGTGGCCATCGCGATCGTGCTCGGCATCGAGACCAAGAGCCTGCTGGTCGGCGAGGGCGCGAACCCCGCCGACTACGACCGCATCGTCGACGCCGTCAACGAGGGTCCCGAAGTGGAGAAGATCATCCACATGAAGACCCTGTACCTCGGCCCTGACGAGCTGATGGTCGCGGCCAAGATCGCGCTGAGCGCCGACAAGCCGCTGCGCGAGGTCGCCGACGACATCGACGAGATCGAGGCGCGCATCCGTGCGGCGCTTCCGATCGCCCGCGTGATCTACATCGAGCCCGACGTGTATCGCCCGGCGATCGACCCGCAGCCGTCGACCGATGTGTTCGTGCTGAAGTCCTCGGACTGATCGTGCCGGTGCGGGACGAGCTGAGGTCCGCGCTCGCGCGCCCCGACCTGCCGGTCGAGACGCGGACGAAGATCCAGCACGTCCAATCCGTGCTGGACGCCGACTCTCAGGCGCGGCTGGAGTCCTTCACGATCCTCGACGGTCGGCCCTACGCCGTCGTCTCCTTCGGCGATCCGAGCACGGCCGACCTCGTCGTGTACCTGCTGCACGGCATCGACACGGACCTCGCGTCCTTCCCCGAGTGGGCGGATGCCGCGCAGCGACTGTGCGTCGACATCATCCGCACGTGCGTGGCGCGCGGCGAGCCGCGCAAGGTCGCGACCGTCGCCTGGTTTGCGTGGGACTCCGGAACGCACGTCACGGCGCTCGCGACGAAGCACGCGACCATCGGCGCCGCCCGGCTGTCGGTCGACATCGATCGGCTGATCGTGCGGAATCCCGGCGCCCACATCGCCGCCGTCGCCTACTCGTACTCGACCACCCTGCTCGGCGAGATGTTCGCGCTGAACATCGCAGACGAGGTCCGCACGGCGTTCTGCATCGCCTCGGCCGGCGTCACCCACGCCGCGAGCACGGCGATCGAGGACGCGATCGAACGAGAAGAGGCCGTGGTCTACGCCACCGAGGGCGCCGGCGACGGCGTCGCCCCGATGGGACGGCTCGGCAACCACCCGATCGATCCGCGCGACATCCGCGGCGTCATCGTGTACGACTCCGACGGCGGCGAGGCACCGGGCATCGACGGCGGCGTGGTCGCGGGGGTCCCCGTCGAGGGCCACGCCTCCCAGACCGCGGTCGACGAACGAGGCATCCGACACCCCGGCTACTTCGACGAGCGCGCGCAGTCGTACCTGACGCTGGTCGCTCGCCTGGCGGACGCCGTCACGACCGCTCTCTGACGCCGGCGCGGGGTGCCGGGGCAGAGCACGGGCGGGTGCCGGGGCAGAGCCCGGGGATCAGATCGCTGGGCGTGATCGCGGGTACTGCGCTCAGCGCCGCTGTTCGAAGAAGGCGCGGAGAAGACCTGTCGCGGCATCCGCTTCGACGCCCCCGACGACCTCGGCCCGGTAGGGCAGCCGGCGGTCGCGCAGCACGTCGTACATGGAGCCGGCGGCTCCGGCCTTGTCGTCCCAGGCCCCGAACACGACGCGCGAGATGCGCGACTGCAGGATCGCCCCTGCGCACATGACACAGGGTTCGAGGGTGACGACGAGGGTGCATCCGTCGAGATTCCAGGAGCCGAGGGATGCCGCCGCTCCGCGGAGCGCGTTCACCTCCGCGTGGCCGGTGGGGTCGTGCGTGGCCTCTCGATCGTTGCGTCCCTCGGCGAGCACGCGTCCTTCCGCATCGAGGACCACGGCTCCGACGGGGATCTCATCGGCTGCGGCGGCCTCGGCGGCGAGCTCCAGAGCACGCGTCATCGCACGGTCGTCGGCGGAGGTCATGGGATGAGCCTACGGCGCGCGGCGCGGGTGCCGCGGCATCCGATGTCGTGCGGGGCTGTGCGGCGCATTAGCCTGTATCCATGCGCGTTCACGTTGCCGACCACCCTCTCATCACCCACAAGCTCTCGGTGCTGCGCGACGAGCGCACCCCGTCGCCGGTGTTCCGCCAGCTCACGGAGGAGCTCGTGACGCTGCTCGCCTACGAGGCGACGCGCAACGTGCGGGTCAGCCCCATCGAGATCACCACCCCGGTGACGAAGACGATGGGCGTCAAGATCTCCGAGCCCCGGCCCATCGTGGTGCCGATCCTGCGCGCCGGCCTCGGCATGCTGGAGGGTCTCGTCAAGCTGCTGCCGACCGCCGAGGTCGGGTTCCTCGGCATGGTCCGCGATGAGGAGACCTTCGAGCCGACGACCTACGCCGAGCGTCTTCCCGACGACCTCAGTGACCGCCAGTGCTTCGCGATCGACCCGATGCTCGCCACCGGCGGCTCGCTCGCCGCGGCGATCCAGTTCCTCTTCGACCGCGGAGCCAAGGATGTCACCGCGATCTGCCTGCTCGGCACCCCCGAGGGAGTCGCCGCGATCGAGGCGCTAGTCGGCGACCGCGACGTCACCCTGGTGCTGGGCGCACTCGACGAGCGGCTCAACGAGAAGGGCTACATCGTCCCCGGTCTCGGCGACGCCGGAGACCGCCTGTACGGCACCGTCTGACCCTCGGGCCCAATTGCGGCTTCCCCGGCGCAGCAGAGCTGCGTTGGGTAGCGGGCGGAGGCGCCGCGGCGGAGCTCTGCGCATGGGCCCGGGCCTGAGTCAGACGCTCGATCAGGGCTGCAGAGCGGCGCCCGGTTCAGTTGCTCGGGCACGCCCACAGAGCTGGGCACCGAGAGCGGGCGGAAGCGTCGCAGCAGAGCTGCGCTCGGGCGGGGCCGGAGTCAGACGCTCAGCCGGTACGCGCGCTCGTCTCCGTAGTGCCGGAACCCCGCTCGTTCGAGGATCGGCGCGGATGTCGAGATCCTGCCCTTCACGAGCGCGGTCGTCGCGCCGAGCTCGGCGCTCGCTCGGAGCCGCTCCGCCAGGACCGCCCGATACGCGCCGCGGCCTCGAGCCCGCTCCAGGGTCGCGGCACCCCACAGGCGGGTGAAGCCTTCGACGATCGTGCAGCCGCCGGTGCTCACAGCCTCGCCGTCGAGTCGGCCGAGCACGCGCACGCCTTCTGCGGCTTCAAGCCCGGCAGTCACCTCCGCCAGCTCGGTGCGCAGTCCCTCCTCATCGAGCGGCGACTGCTCCCACACCGGCACGTTGATCGCGTCCACTTCGCGCACCTGCTCCAGCGTGCGGACCACCTCCGCTGTGACACCGCTCGGAACATCGATCGCGAGCTGATCGATCGCGAGGGCGAACACGGTGACCGTGTCCTCGTGCACGGCGCCGCGGCGGCGCAGCTCCTCCTCGAGATCAGGGTCGTCGGACGGATTCGTCCAGAAGGTCAACTGTGACTCGCCCCATGCTCGGGTCTTCTCGACAGCATGATCGAGAACCGCGGCGGCGCTCGACGCCGAGCTGACCTGAGAGCCGCGCACACCGCCTCCGAATCGCGGCGGGTACTTCACCAGCAGCAGGTCTTCGCGCACATGCTCGCTGTCGCGTGGCAACCAGGCCCAGGCGGCGGCCGCGCGAAGGATGTCTTCCGTCGTGTGCATCAGGTCAGTCCTCTCCGGCGCCGACCAGTCGGGCGAACGCACTGAGCCGGGCAACGCCCTCCGGCGTGTACGGCAGATCGTCGAGAAGCGCGGGCGAGTGGATCAGATAGGCGACGACCTGAGCCCGCGAGATCGCCACGTTCAGTCGGTTCTGCAGGAGCAGGAACTCCGGACCGCGAGGAGCGTCTCGCCCGCTGGATGCGGCGAGCGAGGTGATCGACACGACGGCCTCCTTGCCCTGGAAGTTGTCGACCGTGCCTACAGGGACGTCGGGGAAGCCTGTGGTGGAGAGCGCGTCGTGCACGAGCTGTCGTTGCGCGTTGTAGGGCGTGACGACGATGATGTCGGACTGACCGAGAGGGCGCGCCGTGGCCTCCGCGTCGTTGTCGGTGAACGTGCGGCCCAGCAGATCGGCCACGAGGGCGACGACGGCCTCCGCCTCTTCAGCGGACTGCGTCGCGTTGCCACGGTGGCGCAGGGGCAGGACGTGAAGGCCGGGATCGATGCCGGCGAGCGATCTTCTCTCGGTGCCGGGAGCAGAAGCCAGCTTGCCTGCGTAGGCGAGCGTGGAGACCGGGGCGGCGATGGACGGGTGCATTCTCCACGACCTCGCGAGGAAGTACCCGTACTCGGGCTTCACGACCGCGTCACCGTCCATGACCCATCCGAGCGCGGAGGTGTCGACCGGTTCGGGATGAGCGCCCTGGCTCACCTGGGGCAGCTGCTGGGGGTCTCCGAGCAGCAGCAGTCGCTTCGCCCCCGCGGCCACCGCGATCGTCGACGCGAGCGAGAACTGTCCGGCCTCATCGATCACCAGCAGGTCGAGACCCCGGCGGCCGACCCGCTGAGTGTTGCTGAAGTCCCAGGCCGTGCCGCCGACCACGACGCCCTCACCGCTGTGCTCGGCGAGGAACGACGCCATCCCGCTCTTCGGGATCACCGTGTACGACGGATCGCCGTCATCGGACTTCGGCGCCTTGCCCACCTGCGAAGGAGACACGCCGTCGGCGACCACCCGCTCGAGCAGGGTCTCGATGATCGCATGGGATTGGGCGACGACTCCGACCTTGAAGCCGTGCTCGTTCACCAGCCGCGCGATGACCTGGGACCCGGTGTACGTCTTGCCGGTACCGGGAGGCCCCTGCACCGCGAGGTAGCTGTGGTCGAGATCGAGGATGCCGCGTACGATTGCATCGATCGTGTCGCCACCCGCTTCCGGAAGCGGCGCTCCCGACACCGTGCGCGGAGGGATCCGCCGGAGGATGTCGGTCGCCGCGTCGTCGGGGAAGCCCGGCGCGGCCAGGTGCACGGCATCCGCCCACTCGTCGATCGCCCCCTGCAGGGAGACCACTCTCGGCGGCGCGGCCGGAGTCAGCGCGATCGGGAGCTCGTCCCACGTCTGCCCCTGAACAGCGGTCTCGGTCACGAGATATCCGTCGTCGAGCACCTCGGCGATCGTCACCGTGTGCGGCACGTGCACGACACGTGAGGGCACTTCGGTGTCAAAGGGCGCGGGGACCTCGTACAGCGCGAACGGCTGCGACCCGACGCCGAGCGTCGTACCCGGGGACACCTCGCCGCGGATCTCGATGTCGCGCGACATCACCCGACGGCCCTCGCCCACGCTCCAGTCACGGCTCACGGTCGACGAGAACCGATCGACGCGGATGACGTCTCTCGTGCCGTCCCACATCGTGACCGGCTCACGGAGTCTCTGGAAGTGCGAGACCCAGAAGCTCTTCGCCTCCCGGGGGAAGTAGTCGATGGCCGCGGCGGCGATCCGGTGCACCTGACCGTCGCCGCCCGCCTCGACGTCATGCTCCGCGTCGCCGAGCAGGGCGACTGACCGCGGAGACGGCTCGTACATGGCCTCGTCGGCCTGGTCGGGCGGCGCCGGGTGCACACCCTTTTCCCGAGCGATGTTGATCAGCCAGTTGCGCAGACGCCGCGTCGACACGCAGTCGTATCGGTTGTAGTCGGCGAGGTCGGCGAACACAGCATCCGCCTCGGCCTGCTCCCCCGCGGCCGCGAACTCGCGCGCTGCGACGTACTGGACGATCGAGTCGTCGCCCTTCTGCACATCGCTCGTGCGCACATCGGCGCCCATGTAGAGCGGTTCGAGCTTCTTGATCGAGTACGAGCGCGATCCGACGCGCACCGTGCGCAGCACGAGCGGGTAGAGGTCGACGAACACGCCCTCTCTGAGGAGCCGATCGACCTCGCCCTCCCGCACGCCGTGCCTGGCCGCCATCGCGACGAGGTGCGAGGTCTCGTACGGGGCGTAGTGGTAGATGTGCATGCCAGGGTGGGCGGCTCTGCGCACCTTCACGAAATCGAGGAAGTCCTCCAGAGCCCTCTTCTCCGCGGCGAAGTCGTGCGCCCACAGCGCGGTGTACTGATCGAGGTTGTCGACCCAGCCGAAGAGGTAGTCGATCCCCCACTCCGACTCCCCCGCCGGCGCCGGCTCGGTGTAGAGCGGGTCGCCCTCGAAGTCGAAGAAGATGTCGCCGTGGCTCGGAACAGGGAGCGTGTGGATCGCCGCCGCGTAGTGCACGTCGAACGTGGGAGTCCCCGCCGCATCTGCCCGCAGCTGGAGTTCGGCCTGCGCACGGAGCGTCGCGAACGTGTCTGGATTCATGCCCTCCGGCGCATCGGACGCCGCGGCGAGCTGATCGATCGTCTCGATGCCCGCTGAGCGCAGACGAGCGCGCTGCACCGGCCGCATGCGCGCCACCATGAGCAGATCCCTGTGCGCCAGCACCTGTTCCTCGCACGTGGCGCAGCGGCCGCACGCGACGACATCGAGATCGCCGCGGTCGTCTCCCCACGCGAGCGGAGCCCCGGCCGAACCCTCCGCGATCCGACGATCGGCGATCAAGGCTCGCAGCCGCCCACGCCGCACGCGGAACAGCGGGAGGAGGTCATCGACCCGGTGCGTGCTCCGCGTGCCGTCGCCGAGGATCAGATCGACCTCGTCGGATCGGGGGATGCCGAGGCGGTCAAGCTGGTCGACGTATGCCGCGAGCTGCATGAGCGCCGTGACCCGCGCCTTGCGGGCGAGCTTGGAGTCCTCCACCCGCCAGCGGCCGTCGGGATCGCGCCGCAGGAAGTCGGCGAAACCGACGAACTCCTCGGTCGCGAACGCCGCCTGGAAGATCACCCGGGCGTCGGAGGACAGCGCGGCGATCGTCTCGGCGACCACGCCGGCGAGCGCGTCGGCATCCACCGACGACACCTTCGCGACCTCGTGCACGCCCTGCCCGAACTCGGCCACGTAGTCGGCGAGGACCTTCTGCTCGTGGACGTCTCCGAGACGGGCGGCACGGGCCAGCGTCGCGTCCTCTGGCTCCTCGACCGCGGGAACGCGGCCGAGCTTCGCGTCGATCGCTCTGCACCACGCGAACTCGCACTCGGCCGCGGCCTTGAGGTCGCTCGCGCTCCAGATGACGCGCTGCGCCTGAGTGTCGATCCGCACGATGCTCCCGTTCTGTCGGATGCTTCGACACTAGCCGCGGCATCCGACATCACAGGACGCGCTCAGCGCCACCAGGTGTCGTCGGGGGTCACCGGAAGGTGCCGCTTGTGCTGGGTGCCGAGGTACTTCGCCTCGATGCGACCCGCGACGTCGGGAGCGACCTCTCGCCCTTCCAGGAAGTCGTCGATCTGCTCGTAGGTGAGGCCCAGTTCGTCCTCGTCCGCACGGCCGGGCTGCCCGTCGAGCAGGTCGGCCGTCGGCACCTTGAATGCGAGGCGGTCGGGGGCTCCGAGCACCTGCAGCAGCGAGCGTCCCTGACGCTTCGTGAGGCCTGAGAGCGGCAGGATGTCGGCCGCACCGTCGCCGAACTTCGTGTAGAAGCCCGTCACCGCCTCCGCCGCGTGGTCGGTGCCGATCACGAGCAGTCCGTCGTGTCCGGCGAGCGCGTACTGCGTCACCATCCGGACGCGGGCCTTGATGTTGCCGCGGTTGAAGTCGCTGATGTCGCTGGTGACGGCGAACTCGATGTCCTCCTCGACGCCGTCGACGCCGTTCTGGATGTTGACCTCGACCGAGGAGTCCGCGGAGATGAACTCCAGCGCGGCCTCGGCATCCGCCGCATCCTGCTGCACGCGATAGGGCAGACGCACCGCGAGGAACTTCGCGTCACCGCCCTCGGACCGCACGCGTTCCACGGCGAGCTGCGCCAGCCTTCCGGCGAGCGTCGAGTCCTGGCCGCCCGAGATGCCCAGCACGAAACCGCGGGCTCCGGTGGTGCGCAGGTAGTCGACGAGGAACTGCACCCGCCGCTCCACCTCGGCCTCGGGATCGATCTCGGCCTTGACGCCGAGGGCTTCAGAGATCTGCTGCTGCAGGGACACGGGGACTCCTCACTCGTTCTCGACCCAGTATCCCCCCTGCGTGTTACGAGGGGATGACACATGCTTCTACCAGGTGCGACCTGAAAAGATGAGGCAGTGAAACTTCTCGTCGCCGCCCTGAGCTCCGAACTCGCCGCATTCCCCGATACCCTCCCCGGTTTCGACCGTCTCGTGACGGGCCCCGGAAAGCTGCAGGCGACGTACGCCCTCACCCGCGCGCTCGACGCGAACAGCTATGACGAGATCGTCGTCGTGGGCACCGCCGGCGCGATCGACCCCGACCTCGCCGACGGCGTGCACGAGGTCGGCGAGGCCTTCCAGCACGACGTCACCGATCTCGACGGGATCTCCGGACAGCACGTCTCGCTGCCCGCGCGGGTCTCGACCGGCCGTGACGGGGTCCTGATCGCGACCGGCGATCACTTCGTCGACGACGCGGAGGTCACCGCCGTGATCCGTCCGACCGGCGCCGCTCTGGTCGACATGGAGACCTACGCCTACATCTGGGTCGCCGCGCAGTTCGGCGTGCCGATCCGCGTCTTCCGTGCGGTCTCCGACAGCGCAGAAGACGGTGCGCTCACCGACTGGCGTGAGGCCGTCGCACGCTGCAGCGCCCAGCTGCGGACCTTCATCCGCGAGGAATACGGGGTCTGACCGGCTCCGTTCCGCCGAGCAGCGTCCGGAAACGGATGCCGGAGGCGGTCCTGTGGACGTGCGTGGTCAGCGGGCCTCGATGACGCTCGGCCCCTCGGCCGTGGCCCTGACGGTGAGCTGAGCAGGGATCTGCTCCTGCATCGCCTCGACGTGACTGATCACGCCGACCGTGCGGCCGCCCTGACGCAGCTCGTCGAGCGTGCGCATGGCGACCTCCAGGGTGTCGCCGTCGAGCGATCCGAACCCCTCGTCGATGAACAGGGTGTCGAGTCGGATGCCGCCCGCGCGCGCCGTGACGACCTCGGCGAGCCCGAGCGCGAGAGCGAGAGAGCTGAGGAAGGTCTCGCCCCCGGAGAGCGACTGCGCAGGGCGGCTCTGGCCGGTGAAGGCGTCGAACACCACGATGCCGAGGCCTGAGGCCGCGCCCCTGGCGGCCAGCGCGTCGGAGTGCTGCAGCTGATAGCGTCCGGCCGACATGTCGCTCAGCCGTCGGTTCGCCGCCCTGACGATCTCCTCGAGCTCGGCGGCGAGCACGAAGGTCTCGAGGGTCATCTTGCGGCTGTTCGCCCCGCGGCCGGCGATGGTGTCTGCCAGCTCCCGCAGGACCTCGAACTCGGCGGCGTCGTCGCCGACGCGCGCCTGCTCGGATGCCGCGGATTCGATCAGACCCCCCAGCCTCTCGGCTGTGCCCTCCGCGCGGGAAGCGGCATCCACCGCCGCGGTCCAGCGCGCCCTGGCCTCGACGGATGCCTGCTCCTGAGGCAGGAGATCGATCGGCTCCTCGGGGAGAGTGCGCAGCTCCAGGTCGAGCAGGATCGCCTTCTCCTTGCCCCGCTGCGCCGTGTGCTCGTCGATTCGAGCTGTCAGCGCCGCCTGCGCCGCGGGCGAGCGCAGCGCCGCCTCGGCAGCTGCGACATCGTCGAAGGCCGACGCGGCGAGCGCGGCATCCCGCTCCGCGACAGCGTCGGCAGTCGTGTTCGAGTGACGCTCGCGCTCCGCGATCGCTTCGGACAGAGCACGGGCAGAGGCGATCCGCTCCTCGGCCTCCTCCAGGCGCGCCGCGACCGTCTCGTGTTCCCCCCGAGCCGAGAGGATCTGCGCCTCGGCGTCTGCACGGCGCTGAAGAAGCACGGCGAGCTCTTCCCGAGCGGCGGAGAGGGCGGCAGTGTCGTCCGCGCGACCGTTCTCGAGAGCCTCTGCTCTTGCCGTCAGAGCGGCGAGTTCCTGCTCGAGCTCCGCGACGGCCGACGCCGATGCGACACTCGTGTCGTACTCCTCTTCGGCCGCGGTGAGGTCTGCGGTCGCCTGCTCCACCGTGCGCCCATCGGCGCGGGCCGTCGCCGCAGCGAGTGCGGCGCGCGTGGCCGCGAGCTTCTCCGATGCCATGCGCTCGCGCTGGGCCGCGGCGTCGCGCGCGGCCTCGGCCTCGGCCACGTCGTCAGCCGACACCGGGTCGACATGCTCGGCGGGGGCGGGATGCTCGTACGCGCCGCAGACCGGGCAGGCCTCTCCGTCGACCAGGGCGGAGGCGAGTTCCCCCGCCATCCCGTCGGAACGGCGCTTGCGCAGCTGCGCGAACCGCGCCTGCGCCGATGCGAACGCTGCCGCCGCATCGTCGACGGCAGCGTTGTCGATGACCTCCTGCGCTTCCACCCGCTCACGCTCGGCAGCCGCCGCCTTCCGGGCTGCCGCAGCCTCGCGCGCGGCGAGGAGATCTGCGGCCCGATCGGCCCGTCGTCTCGCGTCGTCACGTCGTCGGGTGGCCGCCGCGATCCGCTCAGGAATCGTCGACCGCTCCATCTCCCCTGCGTCGATCCGTGCGGACGCGGCCGCCACACGATCTTCGGCGGCCTGGAGATCGACAGCCAGCTGCGGCGCCCGGCGCTCGAGCGCGCGCGCGTGCTCCCAGGCGCCTGTCTCCTTCGTCTGCTCCGAGGCCCAGGCATCGAGCTCCTCCGTGCTCTCGGCGGGAAGGTCGATGCCGAATCGGGTCCAGCGCCTCCGGGCCTCCTGCTCGGCATCGGTCGAGACGGTGAGCGCGACCTGCGCACGCGTCGCCGCGGCGATCGTCGCACGCAGCGCCTCGGCAGCGCGGGCAGCATCGAGCTCTGCCCGGGCGTCGGCGATCTGCGGGAGTTCGGCATCGAGCCGATCGAGGGCCGCACGGGCGCGATCACGCTCGCACTGCGCGCGCTGATCCTCTCGCAGCGCGGCCAGCGCCGCATCGGCCGCGGTGAGGCGCGTCTCGGCGTCGTCGCGCTCGGCCGCACGCCGCTCGACGCGGTAGTCCGCCCTGGCCTTGGCGCGGCGCAGGTCGTCGAGCCGCTCGTCCGTGGGGGCCGTCGACGTCAGTCCGGCAACGCTCACGTCTTCGCGCTCAGCGCGCGACGAGCCCTCTGCTCCGTCGGCCCCGAGCTCCGCGCTCGCGACCAGACGATCGGCCTCGTCGAGTCGCGCTGTCACGGCGGCGAGCCTCGTTCCGAGCCGGAGCTCCGCCTCCCGCCGACGCTCGTCGAACCGCGACTGCACATCCTCGAACCGCTCCGTGCCGAAGAGGCGGCGCAGGAGCGACTGGCGGTCTCTGCTGTTCGCGAGCAGGAACTCCGAGAACCGGTTCTGTGCCAGCAGGATCACCTGCAGGAACTGCTCCCTGCTGAGCTGCAGGATCTCGTCGAGCTCACCGGCGACATCGACCGCTCGGGCGGCGCGACCAATCCAGCCGACGTCCGTCCACTCGTCGAGAGCGACCGCGGCCGCCTGCTTCGTGAGACCGCCGCCTCGCTTCGCCGGCCGCAGATACTCCGGCGAGCGGGTGACCCGGAACCGCCCGGAGGGCGTGCTGAACTCCACGACGACCTCGGACACCTCATCGGGCTCGCTGTGATCGCTCCTCAGCCTCTTCTCGCTCCCGTCGTAGCGGGGAACACCTCCGTAGAGGCCGAAGCACACCGCATCGAGGATGCTGGACTTGCCTGCGCCCGTCCGCCCGGCGATGAGGAAGATGCCGTCGTCGGCGAACGCGTCGAAATCCACGATCTGACGCGAACGGAACGGGCCGAAGCCCTCGACCTCCAGGCGGTGCAGCTGCATCGGATCAGTACCCGCTCAGACCAGTGCCTCGGTCCGCGCACGATCGTCGAGGATCTCGCGGATCAGCTCGCTCTCTCGCTCGGACGCTCCCTGCCCTGCGCGGACGTGCTGCAGGAAGGCCTCGATCCGGTCGGTGTCGGTGACGGCCATCCGCAGGCGCTCGGAATAGGAGCGCTCATCGACGTCGGCACTCACCGAGGGCTGATGCTGCACCATCGCGCAGAAGGGATACTGCTCGCGCAGACGGCGCATCGGCTCTGCCTGTGCGACGGCGTCGGTGTAGATCGCGCACACCCAGTCTTCGGCGTGCGCGGCGACGTTCTCGACCGACAGGATCTCGTCGAGAGTGCCGGTGAGCGTCACGAGTGCGCGGGGCACGGGCAGATCGAGCCACTCGACAGACGCCAGGCCGTCGGCGTCGAGCTCGACCAGCCAGGAGCCTCGCGGCTTGTGCTGCTCGCCGAAGCTGTAGTGCAGCGGCGCCCCCGAGTAGCGCACGCGTTCGCTCACCTGCTGACGACCGTGGATGTGCCCGAGCGCCACGTAGTCGGGACCGTCGAAGACCTCGAGCGGGACCACGTCGAGACCGCCCTGGCGGACCTCGCGCTCGAGGCCGGCGGTGACGTCGACGCCCGCCGCGAAGCAGTGCGCGATCGCGACCGAGCGCCCTTCGTGCCGGTCGATGCCCTCGCGCACCAGCCCCATGGCGTACGCCATCGTCTGGGCCTGAGTGCGCAGCTGCGCCTCCGGCCAGTGCTGGCGGACGATCGCCGGCTCGAGGTACGGGATGCCGAAGAAGCGCACGGGGCCGTCGGCGTCGTGCACCGTGACGGGGTCGCCGATCGCACGCGGATCGGTGAGCACGTCGATGCCGTCGCGCAGGAGCCTGGCCTGGAACCCGAGCCGCGCGGCGGAGTCGTGGTTGCCGCTCGTCACGATGACGCGGGCTCCCGTCTCGTGCAGCGCGACGAGCGCATCGCCGAGGAGCGTGTACGCGGCCGCAGCCGGTGTCGCCGAGTCGAACACGTCGCCGGCGACCACCACGACGTCGACGTCGTTCTCGCGAACCTGCTCCGTGAGCGCCCCGAAGACCTCGGCCAGCGCATCCATGGTCGAGTTGCCATGGAAGGTGCGGCCGATGTGCCAGTCGGAGGTGTGCAGGATTCGCATACCCTCACGGTACGGAGGGCCTCCGACATCACGTCCGAGGCGTGCCGGACGCGATCCTGAATGAGAGAGCGGAAGGTCCCCTGACCCACCCTCGCCATGACGATCGGCACGCGGTGATGCGAGATGCGCTGTGCGCTGTCACCTGTGCGGGGTGCGGGGCTGCGCGATACGGGATCTGGGCTGCCCTCCGCCCGACAAGGGCCGGTCTTGCCCCACCGGCAGGGGTTGTGCCCGCTTCGTCGTGGCTACCGACTTCCGCTCTACTCCTCCAGGTCGCTCGTCCAGTTCGCCTGCTGGATGCGGTTGTCCAGCTCCCGCAGCTCGACGGCGACGGCATCCGCCCTCTCGCGCAGCGTCGCGACGGGAAGAGCCGCCACCTGCCGCAGCTCGGAGCGCATCTGCCGGAACATCCCGGCGGACCCGGAGGCCGCCGACGCCGCGTCCGCGAGCAGCGAATGCCGCAGGCGCAGCACGTCGCGAGCCGCGAGCGCGTCTGTCATCGTGCCGTCCGCGTCGAGATCGAGCCGGGAGTTGGTGGCGTTGATGCGGCGGATCAGCTCCTGGAGGCGCTCCAGCGCGGCATCCGCCTCGACGATGAGCGCCGCGGCGTCCTCCGCCGGCTCCTCGCCCTCCTGATAGCGCGCGTTCGCGGTGATGCGGGAGCGGAGCTGCTCGATCCTGCGCTGCAGATCGGCTCTCGCGGTGAGCGCTTCGGCGAGTTTCATCCGGTCATCTCCTCGGGGTGCACGTGCGGACGGCGTCGTAACACAGTGTCACAGAAGCCGGATCATCGTGTACGGAGCAGATCCGCGTGCTCGGGGTGCGCGGCGAACCAGTCTGCGACGTACCAGCAGACCGGATCGACCTTGCGATCCCCCCGGGACTCGAGGTCGGCGACAGCGCCCTCCACGACCTTCGCGGCGTAGCCTTTTCCGCGGAAAGTCGGGATCGTGAAGGCTCTGGTGAGCGCGACCGTGCGTCCGTCGTCGCGGTAGTCGAGCACGCTCACGAGCTCGCCGTCGTGCAGGAGCGTGTAGCGCGACGCGTCCTTCTCATCGGTGAAGCTGAAGCCTTTTATCGCATGCGGGAGCACCATCTGAGCAACGTTACGCCCGCCCCGGCGGCCGGTGGTCGTTTTGACACGCGCAGACTTCTTCCGACATAATCCCCCCATGACCACCAACGCACGCCCTTTGTCCGCCCAGGAGGCGAACAGGACTGCCGGGATGATGATGCCCGGTCGCGTTGGCATGTGTTGCCGAATGTGTCGCTGAACGAACAGCCACCCCGCCTGACCTGACCCTTCGCGATCTGCGAGGTCGGTGTCTCCGAGCATCCACCCTTGCTCGCTCTCCCGGCGCCGCCGGTCATTCATGCAACGCATCAGAGCCGCATCGGCTCACGTCCTGAGGACTCATCATCATGTCGAACACCGCCCTTCTCGAGCGTCCCGCCGCATCCGTCCGCCCGCAGGCCGCCACCGCGCCGCTGGCCGCCGACCTCCCCGCCGTCCGCTCGCCCCGTGGCTTCGCCCTGTACGTCGGCCTCGACGAGATCAAGGCCGCCGAGGCCGGGGTCAGCCTTCCGCTCCTGGTCGACGCCCTCCGTCGCACCCTCGCCGAGCTCGCTCCCGGTGCCGAGACGCACGCCACCGTGGCGCTCGCCCCGCACGGCTCCGGCGGCCGCGACCTCGACGTCGTGCGCCTCGCCCTGCAGGAGCCCGGCGCGATCGCCCGCACCAAGGCCGCCGCCGAGGAGGACGTGACCGACGAAGAGGGCGGAGTCGTCGTCGACATCTCCCGCAAGCGCGTCCTCATCGACGGAGAGTCCGCGTCCTTCACCTACAAGGAGTTCGAGCTCCTGCAGTACCTCGTGCTCCGCGAGGGCCGCACGATCGAGCGCAGCGAGCTGGTCTCCGCGCTCTGGCAGGCGCAGGACGACGAGACCCCCGGCGAGCGCACGATCGACGTGCACGTGCGTCGCCTCCGCGCCAAGCTCGGTCGCTACGAGGACATCGTCCGCACCGTGCGCGGCATCGGCTACCGCTTCGACCGGCACGCCGACGTCGTCATCCGCTACGGCCACGGCACCCCCTCGCCCGACCGCTTCTGAGTCGGGGCGCAGGCCTTCCGGGCGCAGCACTCCGGCGACAGAACTCCGGAGATCCGCGCTCATCACCGGGGCCCGTTCGGTTCACGCGTCGCATTCCCGGGATTCTCCGGAGTTCTGCGCACGAACTCGAGGCTCACGACGTCGAGTCTCACGACGTCGGAACCGCCGCGTAGGGTGATCGCATGACCGTGACGGCAGCTCCCGAATCGGATGCCGCGGCATCCGGCGCACCGCTCGAGACCGTCTATCGCCCCGCGCGCCCCGTCGACCTCCGCTCCACCGTCGGCGTGCTCCGCCGCGGGCCTGGCGACCCGACCATGGTGCACGACGGCCCGGTGATCTGGCGCGCCCTGCGTACGGCGACGGGCACAGCCACTCTCGCACTGCGCTCATCCTCCGGCGAGATCAGGGCGACCGCCTGGGGCCCTGGCGCCGCCGCCGCCCTCGACACCGTGCCCGCACTGTGCGGAGCCCAGGACGACGACTCCGGCTTCGACGCGTCGCATCATCCCCTCGTCGCCGAGGCCGCCCGCCGCCATCCGTCGCTGCGCCTCGCCAGGACGGACCAGGTCTTCGACGCACTGGCCTGCGCGATCCTCGAGCAGAAGGTGACGGGGCTGCAGGCGTTCCGCGCGTGGCGCGTGCTGGTGACGCGCTTCGGCGAACCCGCTCCTGGTCCGACGCCTCGGCCGATGCACGCCGCCCCCTCGGCGGAGGGCTGGCGCCGCATCCCGTCGTGGGCCTGGCACAGCGCGGGCGTGCAGCCGCCGCAGTCGAAGACGATCGTCCGCGTGGCGGAGCGCGGCGACAGCATCCGTCGCGCGCTGATCGCCGCAGCGACCGGGGCCGACCGTGATCGCGTGCTCACCAGCCTCCCCGGAATCGGCCTCTGGACCTCGGCCGAGACCCGCATCCGCGCCCTCGGCGACCCGGATGCCGTGAGCGTGGGCGACTATCACCTGGCCCACGAGATCGGCTACGCGCTGACCGGCTCTCGGACCGACGACGACGGGATGCTGGAGCTGCTCGCCCCCTGGGCTGGTCACCGCCAGCGTGTGATCCGGCTGATCTCCGCGAGCGGCGTGCGCGAGCCGCGGCGGGGCCCGCGGCTCGCGCCGGAGGACCACCGCGGTCGCTGATCGCCCCCTAGGCTGAGGGCATGAAGACGCCCCCGCGCACCGGCTTCCGCCTGCTCATCTCCGCCGGACTCCTGGTGATCGGCGTCGTCGTCGGACTCATCTTCGAGAACGTGTGGCTCGGAGTGCTGCTCGCGGTCATCGTGTGGTTCGGCTGGTTCCTCGGCTTCGAGTCCCGCCGCGGGCACAACGAGGGCGTGAACGACGAGGACCACGGCATCGAGCTCTGACCCGCCGCCGATCCCGCTCCCCGCGGCGCCGTCCCGCGCCGAGCGCACGGGAAGCCCGCCACGCGCACGGCTCCTCGACGACGGCATCCCGTGCACCCGGCGAGGTCACGGGAGATCGACGACGTCGGCCGTCAGTAGTAGACCGCAAGAGGGCCGGAGGGGCCCTCGACCACCCGCACGGGGGTGTCGAACACGCGGGTGAGCACCTCGTCGGTCATGATCTCCTCCGGGGTCCCGAACTCGACCACCGCGCCGTCCTTCATGGCGCAGATGTGGTCGGCGTAGTGGCCGGCGAAGTTGATGTCGTGCAGCACGATCACGATCGTTCGGCCCAGCTCCTCGGCGGCGCGGCGCAGGTGCTTCATCATCTGCACGGCGTGCTTCATGTCGAGGTTGTTCAGCGGCTCATCGAGCAGCACGAACTCGGTGTCCTGCGCGAGGACCATGGCGACGTAGGCGCGCTGTCGCTGACCGCCGGAGAGCTCGTCGATGAACCGCTGTTCGAGATCCGTGAGACCGAGGAAGTCGATCGCCTCGGTGATCTTGTCCTCGTCGAGCTGGGTGAGCCGCCCGCCGGAGTGCGGGTAGCGGCCGAAGCCCACGAGCTGGCGCACCGTGAGCCTGGTGACGAAGTGGTTCTCCTGTCGCAGGATCGACACGATCCTCGCCACCTGCTTCGACGGCGCCCGGTGCACGTCGAGACCGTCGATCTCGACGGTCCCCTCGTCCGGGGCGAGCAGCCGCCCCATCATGGTGAGCAGGGTGGACTTGCCCGCGCCGTTCGGCCCGATGAGGGCGACGATGCCGCCAGCCGGGAGATCGATCGAGACGGGGCCGATCTCAGTGTCGCTGCTGTAGCGCTGGACGAGATCTCTGATGCGGATCACAGTCGCCCCTTTCGGAGGATGACGAGGAGGAAGAGGAGACCGCCGAGCAGCTCGACGATGATCGTGACCGCGTTGACGAGAGTGAACACATGCTTGAGCAGGAAGTAGGCGAGCCCGAGAGCGACGTAGCCGAGCAGCCACGCCATCGGCAGCAGGAGACGGTGGTCGTAGGTGTCGGCGATCGCGTAGGCCAGCGTGGCGACGAGGAAGCCGAGGAAGGTCATCGGCCCGAAGAGCGACGTGCTCATCGCCATCAGCACCGAGACCAGCGTGAGCATCAGCATCACCTGGCGCTTGTGGTTCAGCCCGAGGTTCGTGCTGATGTCCTTGCCCAGTGACAGCAGGTCCAGTCGCCGCGACAGCATCCAGATCGCCCCTCCGGCGATCGCGCACACCGGGATGACGAACCACAGGAAATCGGTGTTGGCGTTGGTGATGCTGCCGAAGAGGCGGGCGGCGAGAACGTCGAACTCGTTCGGCTCGAGCATCTGCTGCAGGAACGTGGAGAGGGCTCCCATCCCCGTGCCGAGGATGATGCCGATCAGCAGCATGACGTGCAGGTTGCCGAACCGCCCGGAGAGCAGCCACGAGTAGAGCAGCACGGCGAAGAGCACCATCAGCGCCGACTGCAGCAGGAACCGGGCGAACGGCGTGACGCCACTGAATCCCGCGACGCCGAAGAAGAACACGATCACCGTCTGGATGAGCACGTAGAGGGACTCGAAGCCCATGATCGACGGCGTGATGATGCGGTTGTTCGTCGCGGTCTGGAAGGCGATCGTCGCGCATGCCTGGCAGAAGGTGACGACCGCGATGACGACGACGGCCGAGACGCGCATGCCCGAGATGCGCAGCCACCTTTCGCTGAACAGCGCGTACGGGTTGTTCCAGCACAGCAGCAGGGCGGTGATGACGATCGCGCCGACGATCAGGCCGATCAGCACGAGCCGGTAGCGGAGGCGGTGCGCGGGGTCGGCGAAGGACCCGGAGCGCCGCACGGACGGACGGTTCACGAGGTCAGCGGACACCGGTCCTCCTCGTCCGAAGGAGCATGAGGATGAACACGATCGATCCGACGACTCCCAGCACCAGCGAGATCGGCACCTCGAAGGGCATGATGATCGTGCGTCCGATGAGGTCGCAGATGGTCACGATCCAGATTCCGGTGAGGAACACCCACGGCAGGTTCGAGCGCAGGTCGTCGCCGCGCACCATCGACACGAGGTTCGGCACGATCAGTCCCAGGAAGGGCAGAGCGCCGATGATGACCGTGACCACTCCCGTGGTCATCGCGACGAGACCGACGCCCAGGAGCACGACCCGCTCGTAGTGCAGGCCGACGTTCGTGGCGATGTCCTTCCCCAGGCCGGCGACCGTGAAGCGGTCGGCGGCGATCACGACCACGATCGCGACGAAGAGCACGATCCAGAGCGGCTCGTAGCGACCGATCTCGATCCCGGTGAACCGGCCCATGAACCACCCGCCGATCACCTGCAGCAGATTGAAGCGCAGCGCGAGGAACGTCGACACGGCGCTGATGACGGAGCCGAACATGATGCCGACGATCGGCACGATGAGCGACGACTTCAGCGTCACCCGCCGGAGGAACGCGAAGAACACGAGCGTCCCGGCGAAGGCGAAGACGATCGCGATCACCATCTTCGTGAAGACTCCGGATGCCGGCAGCACGATGTAGGTGACGAGCAGCCCCAACCCCGCCCACTCCGTGGTGCCGACCGTCGTCGGCTCGACGAAGCGGTTCTGCGTCATCAGCTGCATCACGAGACCCGCCATCGCCATGCTCGCCCCGGCGAGGACGAGGGAGGCGGTGCGCGGTATGCGGGTGATCCAGAGGAACTCCCGGCCATCGCCCTGCGCCGCGGTGATGTCGGCGACGCCGGTGAAGATCGACACCGTCACGAGGGCGAGCGTCAGGAGGACGGCGAGGAGCAGCGGCCACGTCCGGGACCAGCGGGAGCGGTCCCGTCGGGGTGACGCGGTGGCGGCGACGGCGTCGGTGTTCGTGATCCGTCGCGGCGCCGGCGCGGAGGGCGTCGAGGTCATGGGGTCTCCGGGGCAGTGGGGCGCGCCGCCGCCGCGTCCGGAATGCGGACGGGCAGCGGCGCGCGGGTCGGCGTCGGCGCGTCAGCTCGCGTCGAACATCTCCGTGAGCCCGTTCAGGACCGCGATGTAGGCGAAGACGTCCTCGGTGAGGTAGTAGTCCGCCGGCATCACCGTGATGGCCTCGTTCTTCACGGCCGGGACGTTGGAGAGGGCGGCGGAACCGGTGATCAGCTCGAGCGCGGGGACGACGGTCTGACCTTCCTCCGACACCGCGGCGTCGCGGTCGAGGACCAGGAGATAGTCGGCGTTCGCCTGGGCGAGCGCCTCGAGCGAGACGTTGTCGCCGGTGTGGTCCGACGACCCCGCGGCGTCGAGGGCGGGAGTGAGCCCGAGCAGGCTGAAGAAGATGCTCGCGCCGCGGCCGTCGGTGGGGTTGGAGTAGTTGATCTCGCCGCCGGAGGTGACCAGGCCCATGACCGTCTTCTCGGGGTCGTACGCGTCCTTCGCCTTCTCGATGGCGGTGTGGAGCTCCTCGACGAGCGCCTCGGCCTCGGCCTTCTTGTTGAAGACCTCCCCCATCAGGGTGACGCTCTCGACGACGAACTCGTCGGCCGTCTGCCCCTCCGGACCCGTCATGTCGATGAACGCCGCGTCGGGGGCGGCATCCTTCACGCCCTGGGCGTTCTCCTCGCCGCCGAAGCGGTAGCCGTTGACCACGACGTCGGGGTCGGCCGCGACGATCTGCTCGAAGTCGGGCTCGGTGTGAAGGCCGATGTTGAGGATCTCGGTCGAGTCCTTGAGCGGGTTCTTCGGGCTGAACAGGTCGAGCGGGGCGACGGAGACGGGGAGATCCCAGTCGGCGGCGAGCTGGAAGAAGCGGTTGTCGGTGATCGCGACGCTGTCGGCGCTCTCGATGGTCACCTCGTTGCCCGCGAGGTCGGTGACGGTCACCGGATAGTAGTCCTCCGCAGCCGCGGGCTTCTCGGTGTTCGGGGCCTCCGCCGACGGGGAGGCGCAGCCGGCGAGGGCGAGCAGAGTGACGAGCCCGAGGCTCGTGGCGGTGAGGATTCTGGGCATGGACATGGAGAGACTCCTGTTCTGCGGGGGTTTTCGCGCGAAGGGCGCCGGATCGGACGAAGTTAGGGTTGCCTATCCTCGCCTCGAATGTAGGTTAGCCTTACTTCATGAGCGATACGAAATCCGGCTTCTCCATCGAGCGTCGCGGCCTCGAGCTGCGCTTCCGCACCGTCACGCTGACCGCTCGGGAGTGGCTGGCCCCCGATTTCGTGCGCGTCCGCCTCTCCGGCAGCGACCTCGCCGGCTTCGACTCCCTCGGCTCCGACGACCACATGCGCCTGTTCTTCCCGGCGGGTCCCGTCGACACCGTCGAGGAGCTGCGTGCCTCCCCGAGCCGCGAGTACACGCCGCTCGCATGGGGTGAGGACTGGCTCGACGTCGAGTTCGCCGTGCACGGCGACGAGGGCGTGGCTGCGCCGTGGGCGGCCACCGCACCGCTCGGATCCTCGATCGGCGTCGGCGGTCCCCGCGGCTCCGCGGTCATCTCGGGACAGCCCGGCTCCTGGTTCCTCGCCGGCGATGAGACCGCCATCCCCGCCATCCGCCGCTTCGCCGCGTTGCTCCCCGCCGATGTGCCCGCGCGCATCGTCATCGAGACGGTGTCGGCGAGCCGCGAGGTCGAGATCGAGGCCCCGGTCGACGTCGAGTGGGTGCACCGCGGCGACGCCCCCTCCGGCTCCGCGCTCACGACCCTCATCGACGGGCTGACGGATGCCGTCGGCGCCGACCCGTTCGTCTTCATCGCCGCCGAGCAGTCCATCGTGAAGCCCGGTCGCGCGCTCCTCGAGCGCTGGGGCGTCGACACCGCGCACGCCGTGGTCAAGGGCTACTGGAAGCGCGGCGAGGCCGAGTACCACGCCCCGCACTGAGCTCACCCGCTCTCGCGGGAAGACTCTCACCCGCTCTCGTGGGAGAGCCCGGAGCATCGGATGCCGGTGCGGCGCGCCTCCCGGCGACACGCCGCCACGCGAGCGGATGCTCCGGGTTCTCCGGCAGAGCCGACGATGCGCGACGATGGACGTATGGCACTCGTCGATCACCTGGGTATCACCGTCAACGACATCGCGCGCGGACGTGAGCAGTTCCATCCTGTGCTGACGGCGCTGGGCTACGAGCTCGGAGTCGAGGCCGAGGGCGGGTTCTCGTGGCACCACGGCGACGACACCGAGATCATCGTGTTCGCCCCGCGCGAGGCGGACTCCGGTCCTCACGTGCACGGCCGCGTCGGATGGCAGCACCTCGCCTTCGCCGTCGACTCCCGTGAGGACGTCGATCGACTGCATGCCGTCGCGGTGGATGCCGGGTGGACGGTCGTGCGCGAGCCGAAGATCTACGAGCGCTTCAGCGACACGTACTACGCCTCGTTCGTCGAGGAGGACAATGGCATCCGCATCGAGTTCATGCACAATCCGCCGCGGGACGCTTGACGCACGCAGCGGATCTCCCCTAATGTTGCAAAGCTGTGCCGACCGGCGCAGCACTCAGCCGAGGAGACGACGGATGACCGCCCTGCGGAAACTCCCCTTCACCGCGGTCGATGCCCTTCAGCAGAAGCGCAACGACCGCCACGAGTCGTACCCTCCGGCGCGCGCCGTGTAGCAGCATCCGCTGCTCTCATGCCCCGCACCGTCAGGTCCGGGGCATTTTTTCTGTGCCTCCCGACCTGTGGCTGACCATCACGAAGGAAAGGAATCATGGAGAGGCTCTCCGCACGGCTGCTGTCGTGGGCGTCGCTGATCGACGAGAAGACACTCGATCAGGCGAAGACCACGGCGCGCATGCCGTTCATCCACCCGCACCTGGCGCTCATGCCGGATGCGCACCTCGGCAAGGGGGCGACCGTCGGGTCGGTCATCCCGACCCTCGGCGCGATCATCCCGGCCGCCGTCGGCGTCGACATCGGCTGCGGGATGATCGCCGTCCGCACGCAGTTCACGAGGAGCGACCTCGACGGTCGCGACCTCGCCGAGCTGCGGGAGCAGATCGAGCGGGCCATCCCGCTCTCCGCCGGGCGCTACAACAACAAGATCGTCGCCACGGCGCAGCCGAGGATCGACGAGCTCGAGGCGCTGGCGGAGAAGAGCGGATTCGATCCGGAGTCCTACGCAGGGAACTGGCGGCTGCAATTGGGCACGCTCGGCTCGGGCAACCACTTCATCGAGGTGTCGGTCGACGAGCTCGACCGGGTGTGGCTGTTCCTGCACTCGGGTTCGCGGGGAGTCGGCAACCGGATCGCCGGCCACCACATCGCCGTCGCGCAGCGGCTGGCGAAGCAGTGGTGGATCGACCTTCCCGACCCCGACCTCGCCTACCTGGTCGAGGGCACGCCCGAGTTCACGCGGTACATCAGGGAGCTCCGGTGGGCGCAGCACTTCGCTCTGCTCAACCGGGAGGAGATGATGGACAGGGTGGTCCGGCAGGTGTCGGAGTTCCTCGGGACGACGGTGGACGAGCAGGAGCGGATCAACTGCCACCACAACTTCACCGAGTCGGAGAAGCACTTCGGAAAGCAGGTGTGGGTCTCCCGGAAGGGAGCGATCCAGGCGGATGCCGGACGGCCGGGGCTCATCCCCGGCTCGATGGGGACCGCGTCCTACGTGGTCGAGGGCCTCGGCAACCCGCTGTCGTTGAACTCGTCTCCGCACGGTGCAGGGCGGGAGTACTCCCGGTCGGCCGCGCGGCGGACGTTCACCCACGACCAGCTGCGGGAGGCCATGGTCGGGATCGAGTTCCGGGACACGGATGCCTTCATCGATGAGATCCCGCAGGCGTACAAGCCGATCGACACGGTGATGGCGGATGCCGCCGATCTGGTGACGATCCGGCACACGCTCAGGCAGCTCGTCAACGTGAAGGGCGACTGAGCACAGAGGTGGGCGGTGGCGATGCCATCGCGCACCTCTGCGTCTTCGGGGCCGAGCAGCATACTGCGCGGTCACGGGAGCGGTGATTACACTGACGTCCGAACCAGGAGATGCCCTCATGCCACGACCCGAACTCCGCCCGCCGCTCATCGGCGCCGAACGGAGCAGCGATGTTCGTCAGGACTGACGATCTCGCCTCGGCGCTGAGGCTGATCACCGCGGGTTCCTGCGTCAGCATCGTGGGGCCGGATGGCAGCGGACGCTCGATGCTGCTGCGCGAGATCGCCGGACACCTGGAGCAGCGCGGCTATCCGACCATCCGGATCCTCGGCATCGAGTCGCTTCGCGGACGCCCCTTCGACGCACTGGATCTCGCCGGCGAGACGCCGACGGGATCGTCACCGCTCCAGGCCAGACAGCTGGTCGCCGCGTTGGCCGAACGCGCGGCGGGGACGCGCGCAGTGCTCCTCGTCGACGACGCCCCGTTCGTCGACGAGGAATCGTGGGGAGTCATCGCCGCCGTGCACGCACGCACGGGCGCCACGATCGTCACGACATCGGCGGCGCCCCGAGACGGAGCCGCGAAGAGACTGCATGCGATCGTGAGCCAGGCCGCGGAGCTCCGCCTGCGTCCGCTGACCTTCGAGGCCGTCTCCGATCTCGTCCACGAGCAGCTCGGGAACGCCGTCGACACCGGCCTGGTCGGACGCGTGTACACCCGATCCGCCGGCATCCCCAGCCTGGCCGTGGCGATGATCACGGCGGCGCGCGCGTTCGGCCACATCGCGCTCGAGGACGGCACCTGGACCACGATCGGCGAGCTCTGGCACGATTCGATGTCCGGAGCGGTCGAGCACCTCCTCGCCCACCTGGACGCCGACGACCTCGAAGCGATCGAGACGCTCGCGCTCGCGGGCGTCCTGGACATCGACACCGCAGAGGAGCTCGTCGGCCGTCACGCCATCGAGTCGCTCGAATCGGCGAGCCTGCTGCTGAGCATCGAGCCGTTCGGACGTCTGTCGGTCGCCGTGACTCCCCCGCTCGTCGCCGACTACTTCCAGAACCGCCCGACCTCGGTGCGGCGCACCCGCATCCTGCGAAGGATCCAGGAGCGCTTCGGCCCCGCAGAGGACGCCGCCGCGCGCATCGAGCTCCTCCCCGGAAGCGCCGCGGACGCCTCGCTCGAACCGGATGCCGCGGAGATGGCCCTGGTGCGGCTCATCCGCGATCGGCACGCGGCGCAGCTCTCGGCACGACGGCGCGCGTGGGAGCGCGACCCGAGCGTGGAGACGGCCACGAACTACCTGTTCACGCTCTTCGACGGGAAGCACGACTCCTCGGTGGCGCTCCAGGTGTTCGAACGCACGCCCACCAGCATCGGGGACGGCGGAGCGCGGGCGATGTTCCGCATCCTCCAGGCGCGGTGGCATGCGCTCGCTGCGGGCGAGACGGCATCCGCACTCGACATCCTCGAGGCCGCCGCCGACCAGCCCCGCTACGAGACGATGCTGGAGGTCTGGGCGACCCACCTGAAGATCGTCGGCGACGGCGCGACGCGCGCGCAGATCGACCGCCTCGCGACGTTGTCAGGACGGGATGCCACCACCGACGACTCGATCAGGTCCGTCCTCTCGACGGCGCTGCTTCTTCGAGGTCGCGCCGAATCGGCGCACGAGCTCCTCACGGACGCGGACGACACCTCCACGAAGCTCGGACGCGTGCTCACCCTGCTGCACGGATGGTCCCTGCTGGGTCGGGGCGATGTGGCCGAGGCGCACGACTGGGCGGTCACCCACATCGAGCAGAGCCGGGTCGAGCTCGACCTCGAGAATCTGCGAGGGCACACCTATCTCGCCGCGGTCTCGGGGATCACCCTCGGGCGGTTCCGCGCCGCCGAGATCCATCTCGGCAGGTTCCTCGCCCTGGGAGAGCCGGGCCTGGGCCAGGAGGGCAGCCAGATGGGAGCGCTCGCGCTGGCGGCGATGCTCGCGGCCAGGTCGGGGCGGATCAGCACGGCGACATCGCTCGCTGCGCAGGCCACTGCCACCGGGGTGACGATCGGCCCCTGGCCCGGCATGGTGGCGGCGCTGCCCGACATCACCTTCCAGCTCCTCGCGGGCGATGCCGAGGGTGCGGAACGGGAGATCCGCGCGCAGATGAGCGCGCTCGAGAGGCGCGGCTACCTCCTCGCGGCCGGGATGCTGCGCGTGCTGACCTGGGGCCTCGGCGTGCAGGCGCCGCCCGCGGCGAGCGCCGACGACGACGCCATCCGCGTCGAGGGCGCCCTCGTCGCTCCGATCCTCGATGTGCGCGCGGCCGTCGCACGCGAGGACCATACGGAGCTCGCGCGCCTGGGCGCGTGGTTCGAGGAGCAGAAGCGCCTCGAACACGCGGCGACGTCGTACGAGCTGGGTCGCGACATCGCGATGCGGCACGGTGACGACGTGGCGGCGGCACAGCTGTCCGATGCGCTCGCCGACCTGCGGGGTCGACGCGATCCCCTCGATTCCGTGTCGACGGCGGGGCGTTCGAGCACGCAGGCGCAGCTGTCGAACCGCGAGCGCGAAGTCGCCCGTCTCGCCGCGCACGGCCAGTCCAATCACGAGATCGCAGAGCACCTGCACATCAGCACCCGCACCGTGGAGAGCCACCTGCTCAAGGCGTTCCGCAAGCTGCGCATCTCCGGTCGCGCGGAGCTCTCCGCGTTCTCCTGGCTCTGAGCCACGGCGACAGACGCCGCGCTCCCGCTGCGCATCACCGGGTTCGACGTGTGACGTACCCGGTCGCGCATCACGCCTACTGAGTTCCGCTCCCCCACTACGGATCTCGACCCGCACGCGGCACCGCGCGTCCGCACCCTTGAGAGGTTGCCCCGCGCACCGGAGGCACTCCGACCCACTCTCAGAGAGGACTGCCTCATGGCACGTTCAGCCCGCAGATCGACACACGCGGCCCCACCCGGCCTCCGTTCACGACGAGGAAGGACCGCCGGTCTCGCGGCGGCCGCCCTCGCCATCGGCGCCGTGGCGATTCCCGGCGGAGTCGCCTCGCCCGCGCCGGCTTTCGCCGCGGATGCGATCGACTGCTCCGCCATCTACGCCATGAACTCGACAACGGCAGCGGCAGCACGCTGTGGAGCATCGACACGGCCACGGGAGCGCAGACCGAAGTGGGCGAGATCGCCGCGGGGGCCGATGCCCGCTCGACGTTCAACGCCCTCGGCGTGCACGTCACCCCCGAGCATCCGGGCGGACTCGCCTATGTGATGCGTTCCGACCACTGGACGACGAACAAGGGCGCGATGGAGACCTACGATTTCGCGACCGGAACGACCACGAGTGTCGATGTCGTCGATCTGCCCACCGGCTGGACGAGCACCCAGACGCACGGCGCAACGGACCCGAAGACCTCACGGTACTTCCATGGCTCGACGAACGGCGGCTCCCTGAACCTGGATGCACGCGCGCTCGACTCCGGTGCCCGCGAAGGCCGAGTCCGGATCACGTTTCCGTCCACCATTCCAGGAACGAACGGCGACATGGCCTTCGATCACGGGGGAAACCTCTACGTCGTCATGAGTGACGCGAAGGAAGCGGCGATCTACGTGGTGGACGCCCGAGACATCATCCTCGGGCAGGGGAACCCCGCCCCGGCAGTGCGCTCCAAGCTGATCCAGCGCTTCACCGTCGCAGACCCGGGGAATCTCGGCATCAACGGGGCCGCCTTCGACCGCGACGGCTTCCTCGTCGTGAGCACTGAGCTCGAGCTGCTGCGGATCGACCCGATGTCGGGAGAGGTCACGAGCACGGTGACCTTCTCGGAGCCCGGCGTCGTCGACCTGGCATCCTGCACCGCCCCGAGCCACCTCACGCTCGAGAAGGACTTCCCCGAGGGCCGGGAATCCGACGATGACACCGACCAGGTGCGCCTCGCGGCATCCGGCAGCGGTCTCGGCGACATCGCCACGCAGACGACCGGCACTGCGCGGGGCGTGCAGCGCGAGCGAGTGCTCGTCCCGGTGCTCCCCGGCTCCGTCGTCACGATCGAGGAGAGCGGCACCGGCACCGATCCGGAGCGCTACCGATCGTCGTGGATCTGCCTGGATGGCGCCAGCGGCGATCGGATCGCGGGCGGCCGAGGCACTCGTGCCGACGTCACGATTCCCGAGGGCCGTCCCGACGGCGTGGGCGTGCGCTGCACGTTCACGAACACGCCGCGCGTCGAGGCGGAGATCCTCCTGACGAAGTCGGCGGACGTCTCGCAGGCCCAGGTCGGCGACCGTGTCACGTACTCGTTCGAGGTCACCAACTCCGGCACCAGCCCGCTGAGCGATGTGACCGTCGACGAGACCGCGTTCACCGGCGCCGGCACGCTCTCGCCGGTGGAGTGTCCCTCGCGACCGCTCGCTCTCGACCCCGACGAGACCGTGACATGCACCGCGACCTACGTGCTGCAGCAGGATGACGTCGACAGGGGCTCCGTCGAGAACACCGCGACCGCATCGGGCATGACGCTCACCGGAACCCCGGTGACCTCGCTCCCGTCTTCGGCGGTGATCACCTCGGAGCAGGCCCCCGGGCTCGCCATCGTGAAGTCGACGGATGCCGCGTGGTTCTGGAGCGGCAGCACGATCGACTACACCTTCCTCGTCACCAACACCGGAACCGTGACGCTCACGGACGTCCGGGTCGACGAGACGGAGTTCAGCGGCACCGGATCGGTGTCCGCGGTGGAGTGCCCGCCCGAAGCGGCATCCCTCCGGCCAGGGCAGTCGATCACCTGCACCGCGAGCTACACGACGCAGGACGCAGATCTCGCACTCGACACGATCGACAACACGGCGGTCTCTGCGGGGACCGCGCCGGGCGGCGAGCCGGTCGAGTCGGCGCCGTCGAGCGCGACCACACCGCGCGGTGACGGGGACTCGGGCAAGACCGGGCAGCCGACGCCCCCTGCCGAGAAGGGTGAGAACTCCGGCCCCGGCGGCCTCGCCGACACCGGACTGGACCTGGTCGGGCCGCTCGTGGCCGGAGGCGCGGCTCTCGCGCTGCTGGCTCTCGGGATCGCTCTGGTCCGCGCCCGTCGTCACGCCGGCAGCCACGACGGCTGAGCCGCGAACAGAGACCGCCCCGGGGCTCGACACCCCACCTCTCCCCTCGTCGAGCCCCGGGGTTCTCGCGATCCCGCACGACGACCGGATGTCGGGGGCATCCGACAGACTGTCCTCATGGCCTCCTTCGATCACCTCGGCATCACCGTCGACGACGTGCCCGCCGCATCCGCCCAGTTCCATCCGGTCTTCGAGGCCCTCGGCTACACGAGGGCGCACGACGCCGACGACCTGGCGTACTGGCGCAAGACCGACGAGCCCGAGATCCTGCTGTACCCGGCGCGCGACAACGCCACGGGTCCGCACGAGCACGGCCGCATCGGCTGGCAGCACCTCGCCTACGCCGTCGACTCCCGCGAAGAGGTCGACCGTCTGCACGACATCGCGCTGGCCGCGGGCTGGACCCCCGTGCGCGGGCCCAAGGAGTATCCGCGCTTCAGCTCGCGCTACTACGCGTCGTTCGTGGAGGATGCCAACGGCATCCGCCTGGAGTTCATGTACAACCCGCGCGACTGAAACGGGGCGCTCACACCGCGGGCGCGGCCTCGGCCTCGACCGCCCGGTCGGTGAACGCCTCCTTCGGCACGAAGACCAGGAGCACGGCGGCGGCGAGGGCCGTCACGCCGCACACCACCCAGACCGTGACGTAGCCCGCGAAGGATCCGGCCGTCCCCTCCGACGCGGCGCCGACGGCGCCGTGCAGCAGGGCGATGCCGAACACGCACGACGCGATCGCCCCGCCGACCGTCTTCACCGAGTTGGTGAGCCCGGTGGCGACGCCCGTCTGCGAGGCCGGCGCGGCCGACGCCGCCGCGGCGGGAAGGGCCGCGACGAGCGCTCCCGACCCCAGCCCGACGACGACCATGTTGGTGATGACCTGCGCATAGGAGTCGTGGAAGGGCAGGAACAGCAGGAATCCGATGCCGACCAGCACCGAGGCCCCCATCAGGGTGAGTCGCGGCGTCACGAGGCGAGCGATCACCGGGAAGAGGAGCGCTCCGCCGATCATCGCGACCAGGTAGACCCCGATGATGAGCGACGTCGCGAACCCGGTCGTCCCGAGTCCGTATCCGTACACCGAAGGGTCGGTGCGGGCGAAGGTCGACAGCGGCGCCTGCGCACCCAGCACGCTGACGCCGAACAGCCCCGCGGTGAGGAACACCGGGCCGAGCGCCGGGGAGCGGAACATCCGCACGTCGATCAGCGGGTCGCCGCAGCGCAGCTCCCACAGTGCGAACGGGATCACGAGCAGGATGCCGAGCGCGACGACCGCCCATGACCAGGGGTTCGCGAGTCCGCCGTCGAGACGCAGGAGGCTGAGCCCGCCCGTGAAGCAGATCAGCGCGAGGGAGATCAGCACGAGGCCGACCGTGTCGAAGACGCCCCCGGTGGGCTCGGGCGACTCCTTCACCCCGAACAGGACGACGAAGAAGCAGACGATGATGAGGAGCGCGGGGATCAGCAGCACGACGGTCAGCGGCAGCACGTCGATGAGCGCACCGCCGACGAGCGCACCGATGATGGCCCCGCCCTCGAGTGCGGCGACGAGGAGTCCCGCGGCCTTCGCGGTGATGGACGAGCGTCCCTCCATGCGGCGGGAACGAGACCAGATCAGCGCGATCTCCAGGGGCAGCCAGACGACGTAGAACCCCATGAGCGCCCACCCGACGAGGAACACCGCGAACGAGTCCGTGAACGGGAGCACGAGCGCGGCCGCACCGGTGAGAGCCGTCGAGATGAGCAGCATCCGCTTGTGCCCGACCATGTCGCCGAGCTTCGCGAAGGCCGGGACGACGAGTGCCGAGAGCATGAGTTGCGTGCCCTCGAGCCAGTTGACGTCGGCGTCGTGGATGCCGAGGTGGCGTGCGATGTCGCTGAGCATGGGCGTGTAGTACCCCTGCAGCACACCGCTGGTGAACTCGACGAAGGCGAGGAAGCCGACGACCGTCGCGAGGGTGCCGAGGGTCCGGGTGCGCGTCATCGCGGCTCCTGTTCAGGCGTCTGATCTCCGCTCCTGCCGGTTCCCGAGCGGAACACGGACGCGAGCAGAAGGGCGGGTGAGATCACCCTAGCCGTTCGATGAGGGCACGGTGGAACCGCTCCCCGCGTTCGAGCGCGGCGATCTCGACGTTCTCGTCGACGCCGTGGATCGACGCCCGCTGCGCGTTCGACATGTCGAGCGGCGCGAAGCGGTACACGGCCGGGGAGAAGCGGTGGAAATGACGCGAATCGGTCGCCGCCATCATCACGTACGGCACCGCGGCGACGCCCGGATACGACGCGGCCAGGGCATCGGAGAGGAGGGCGAACTGCTCGTTGTCGGTCGGCGATTCGGGCGAGGGCTCGCTGGCCTCGACGACGGCGACCTTCACGAGAGGGTCGGCGATGCGGCGACGCACACGCAGCACCGCCTGCTGCGTCGTCTCGCCCAGCGCGATGCGCAGGTTGATCGTCGCGGACGCCTGCGACGGCAGCACGTTCGCCGCGGTGCCGCCGGACTGCATCGTCGGAGCGACCGTGGTGCGGACGAGTGCGGCGGGTTCTCCACCCAGGGCGGCGAAGAGCTGGGCCGTGAGCACCGGTGCTCCCCCGAGGAGCCGAAGCAGATGCCGGGCGGGGCCGGGGGTCTGGTCGGCGAGCTGGGACAGCATCCGTCCGATCGCCCGGGATGCGCGAGGACGGAAGGTCCGCGGGCCGAGCCGGTCGACGGCCCTCGCGATGCGGCGGACGGCGGTGAGCGCCGGGGGCGCGGAGGCGTGCCCGCCCTCGCCGCGCGCCGTGAGGGTCAGGGTCATCACGCCCTTCTCGCCGACGCCGATCATCGCGGCCCGCCCAGGGACGAAGGGCAGCGGAGCCGCCACGACCGCACCGCCTTCGTCTACGACGAGCCAGGGCACGATCCCTCGTTCACGGAGCACCCGCGCGATCTCCTCGGCCGCGTGCCCGTAGGTCTCCTCGTTGCCGCCGAAGCTGAGGTAGACGTCGCGCGCGGGCGTGAAATCCGAGGCGAGCAGGTTCTCGACGGCCTCGAGCACCACGATCAGCGGCCCCTTGTCGTCGAGCGCCCCTCGCCCGTACACGATGCCGCCGTCGATCACACCGGCGAAGGGCGGATGGGTCCAGGCATCGCTCTCGTCGACGGGGACGACGTCGTAGTGCGCCATCAGCACGAGAGGTCCGTCGGAGGTCTCGCCCCTCCCCTTCCAGTGGAACAGGAGTCCGAAGTCGGTGTGCCGCTCGAGAGTCAGCCGCTCGTGGACGAGCGGATACTGCGTGGCGATGAGGGAGACGAACGCCTCGAACGGCTCCCTCCCCCGCTGGTCGAGCTCGGCCGACACCGTCGGCAGCTGGATCATCTGCGAGAGGCGTTCGGCGATGCCGGGGCGTGCGTCTGTCACGAGGGCCATCGTATCCCCGGGGTGGATGTCGGTCACGGCCGATGCGCACTCATCCTCCACACCCGCTTGTGAGGGAAAAGTTCTCCACCGTCCGCGTGTTCACCCGCCGAGCATTGGCAGGTTGAAGACCACCGACCAGAATGGGAGCGTGATCAGCATGACCGAACCGCAGACGTGGACGATGATCGGGGCGTTCATCGCCCTGATGTTCGGCATGCTGACGGTCGTGTCGACGCTGTTCGTGCGCGTCCTGCGCGCAGAGGTCGGCGGACTGCGCACCGAGATGGTCGTGCGGTTCGAGTCGGTGGATCGGCGGTTCGAGGCGATGGACGCGAAGTTCGAGGCGAAGTTCGATGCCGTCGACGCCCGCCTCGACTCGGTGAACAACCGCATCGACTCCATGAACACCCGCATCGACGCTCTCGACCGTGACGTACAGGCGCTCGTGAAGCGCACCTTCGGGCTGGATCGCGAATGACCCGCGCGGCGGAGATCGACGCCTACCACGCGCGGCAGGCCCCGAGCGACCGGGAGATCTGCGAGCTGCTCGCGCGCGAGATCGAACAGGGGCTCCCCGAGGCCGTGAGCAAGGTGTGGCACGCGCATCCCGTCTGGTTCCTCGACGGCAACCCGATCGTCGGGTACAGCCGCCTGAAGGATGCCGTTCGGCTGATGTTCTGGTCGGGTCAGTCGTTCGACGTCGACGGCCTCGCTCCGTCCGGCACCTTCCAGGCTGCCGAGGTGCGCTTCACCGACGTCACCGAGATCGACACGGCGGCGCTCGCGGGCTGGCTGGCGGCGTCTCGCGAGGTCCAGTGGGACTACGAGCACATCCGCACGAACCGCGGTCTCGTCAAGCGCACCTCGTTCTGACTGATCCTCTTGCGAGACGCCCGGAGACGGGCGCAGACTGAGCGTGCACATCGGGGCCGGCCGAGTCGAACACCTCACTCTGGGAGAAACAATGGCGAATCTCAACCCCTATCTCTCCTTCCGCGACAACGCGCGCGAGGCGATGGAGTTCTACCAGGTCGTGCTGGGCGGTGATCTCGACGTCAACGTCTTCGCGGAGTTCCCCGACATGCTTCAGGATCCGAGCGAGAAGGACCTCGTGATGCACGCGCAGCTGACCACGCCAGACGGTCTCGTGCTCATGGCGTCGGACACGCCGAGCGCAATGCCCTACGTCACCCCGCAGGGCTTCTCCGTCTCGCTGAGCGGAACGTCGGCCGACGCGACGCGGGCGGTCTGGGACGGACTCGCCGACGGCGCCACGATCACGATGCCGCTCGACGTCGCACCGTGGGGCGGCCTGTTCGGAATGCTGGTCGACCGCTTCGGCGTCAACTGGATGCTCAACGGCGACCCCGCGTAGAGCGGTCCGGTCGGCCGTGCCTTTCCGACGATCCGCATCCCCTGCGATCCGCGCAGTTCAGCGCGGCTGCACCGCACGACATGCGAGATGCAGTGCCAGGCGCGCCTCGGGATCAGCCATGTCGATCCCGAGGAGCTCCTGGACACGGCGGATGCGCACGGCGACGGTGTTGCGATGCAGCCCGAGCGCCGCGGCCGTCGCGGCGATGCCCGATTCGTTGTCCAGGTACGCCGACAGCGTCGAGAGGAGTTCGCCGCCGCCTTCCTGCAGCGGAGCGAGCAGGGACTGAGCGGCCGGCACGAAGGTGTCCGTGCCCGTCCAGGCGAGAAGGAGCTGGTCCAGGCCGAGACTGTCGACGCGCACGAACCATCCGGTCGCCGACCGCGCCGCGGCGATGCGCGCCGCATCGGCTGCCTCGTCCAACGTCGCCGCGAGACCTTCCGGGCCGCTCTGCAATGAGCCCACCCCGGTCGCGATCGTGAAGTCGCGGAGGGCCGCGGCATGCAGCTCGCGCAGGGCCGCGACGGCGCGCTCGACCCGCTCGGGGCTCGGCGCGTCGGCGAAGGTCAGCCACCCGCCGATGCCGCGGCCCGTCGTGGTGGCGTGGGCTTCGGCATCGACCGCGGCCAGGTCGGAGCTGATCGATCGCAACAGGGAGAACGGATCGAGCCTGCCTCTGGCGACCATGCGGAATCCGAGATGGTGTCCGGACGTTCGCCATCCCCGCTCCGCCATGCGACGGGCGACCTCGATGTCGGCCGCCCCGCGGATGTCGACGAAGTCGCGCAGGAGCCCGGAGGACACGGCGACGTCGTTGACGGCCGCGACCTCGTCGATGAGGAGTCGCGCCGCGACGGCCGGCATGGCCACCTCGGCGGCGACGGACAGCGCGAGCAGCTGCGCGTCGCTGAGCCCGTGACCGAACAGGACCAGACGAAGACCGCTGCGCCCCGGGCTGTCGACGCGCACCGACGCCGCCGCGAACGCCGTCGTGCGCGTGCGATCGATCCAGGAGTCGTAGCCGATGGCGGCGAGGAGCCCCTCATCGAGGTGATCTCCGGCCTCGTGGATCACGGTGCCCGCCTCGACGAGCGCGACACCGAGTCCGAGGTTCGCCGAGATGTGCCGCAGGAGGTCGGCCAGATCGTCGGCCGAGTACTCGAAGGACTGCGCCACCTTGCGCACCTGGCTCAGCGTGAGCGCGTCGCGAGCCTCGATGAGCATCCAGCACGCCTTCGCGAGCTGCACCGGACGCACGACGTCGAGCAGGGTGAGTCCGAGCCGATCGGCGAGACGCAGGGCGCCGGCATCCATCCCGGCCGCTCCGGGAAGAGCGAGCCCGGTGAAGCCGCGGTCGCGCACGCGGCGCAGCAACGCGTCCTGCTGCCAGGTCGTGGCGGGCGCCGCAGAGGTCAGCACGGCGAGACGTCCGTCGCCGTGCTCCCGCAGGTCGGCCTCTCCCGCCTCGACGGAGACCGCTGACCACGATGCATCGGAGGGGCCCGCGACCAGGCGAAGGCCGCCGTTCTCGGCGTGCGCCAGGAGGGCGCTCAGCAGCAGCTCGTTCATGCGGCATCCAGCCCGAGGAGACCGTATGCCGAGGGGAGCACACGCGCGAGTCGTTCCGGGCGTTCCCGCCACCAGCCCGGCGCGGGGATGCCGAGCACCGCGACGGTGCGGGCGAGGCCGAGATCGGTCACCTCGAGGATCTCCCGCGACACCGCATCGAGGATCACGATGATCGTCGGCGCCGAGGCGATCAGCCGCCCGTCGGCGAGAACGGCGAGGGTCTCGGAGTGCGTGACGACCCTGTGCACGACGCCGCCGAGCCCGGAGATCTCCACCGCGTTCGCGTGAGGATCCATCGGAGACGGCGCCGCGGAGACGATCCGGCCCTCCGCGAGCAGCTCGCCGCCGAGCGCCTCCGCGAGGATGGGCAGCGGTGCGCGCCCGAACTCCAGGAATGCGCGCCCGAGACCGAGCGCGTATGCGAGGTGCCCCCCGATCGCGTGCTCGCGGAGATCGCCGACCGTGAAACCGCCGAGCACGGCGCAGCCCACGCCGCCGGCCTGGATGATCGCCGAGCGCACCACCCTCTCCGCGTCGATCGGGCGCCTCGCCTCGACCAGGGCCACACCGTCGGCCCCTGTCTCGCACGCGAAGACCAGCCCCGGCACGTGATCGACGAACAGCGACATCTGATCGAGCCCTGGCACGGCACGCCCCGTGCAATCGGCGTCGACGACGACGTGGGTCCCGGCGAGAGTGAGCGGGGCGAGCCCGTTCATACCGCCGCCCTCGAGCGAGCAGACTGCGGGCACGGGATGGCCGAGCCACCGCTCGACCGCCGAGAGGAGCGGGAGGAAGGGATCGGCTCCCGGCATCCGCTCCCCCAGCAGCATGGTCGATCCGACGAAGGCGACGCCGAGGCACGGGGTGGCCGGGTCCAGGTCGGATGCCGCCGCGATGCGCATCGGCCACTCCGGAGAGCTGCCGAGCATGAGTTCGAGCATCGTGGTGGACCCGCCGCCGCCGGATCCGAGGAGCGCATAGCCGCGGGCGAGCGCGGTGAGGTCGTCGCGCGCCAGCTCCATGCGCTCCAGCCTAGGACGCCGCGAGAGTCTCGACCGGGACGAAGCCCTCGGTCAAGCCGAAGGCGGGCGGCCCGAACGCGGCGAGCGCCTCCGGAGTGCGCATCATGTCGGGCGTCGATATCCCGAGCACTCGCACGCGCTGCCCGTAGCGGAGCCCTTCGGTGGTGATCGGCTCCGCGGTCTCGTGATCGACGACGCAGATGAGATCGGGCACGATCGCGACGACGGCCCCGCCCCTGCGCGCGATGAGGTTCTCGTTCTGGAAGGAGATCTCGAAGGGCGGCTCATCCGCGTCGCCGAGCGGGGCGATGATCGCTCTGCCCTTCGCGAAGCCCTCTGTGGTGCGCCGCTCGACGTCGACGACCTTGCCCACGCAGAGCTCGCGCACATGCGGATAGAGGGTGGGTGCGAGTGTGTCGGCGATCGCCTCGAACGGAGAACGGTGCTCCTCCCGTGCCAGACGGATCGCGCGGCCGAGCGCGAGCGCCATCGAGATCGTGCGCGGCACGGCGGTGCGCCGCACGTCGGCGCCGGTCATCGCGTACTCGGCGATGTGCCCGACGCCGCCGAGGCGGATCGTGATGCCGCGGGCCAGCCACTCCATCTGCCGGTCGTCGGCGCCGGTGTCGATGACGACCCGCTCCCCGCGCTCCCCCGCGAGGGCGAGCGGCGAGCCGTGCACGCCGTAGACCGCGAAGGTCTCCATCGACAGCTCGGGGAACGCGCGCCCCATGCCGTCGGCGTCCACGACGGGGAGTCCGGTCTCCGCCGCGACGACCAGAGGGATCATCGAGTTGATCCCTCCGCACTCGATCGGCATCGTGGCATCGGCCGTGCGTCCGAGGTGCTCTTCGAGGGTGCGCAGCGCGAGGGTCGGCTCGGTGCCGGCGGGGATCTTCTCGACCATCACGGTGGGCGCGCCCATCTGCGCCGTGGGGATCACGAACAGGTCGTCGGCGAGCTCGTCCGGATCGAGGATCGTGATGCTGCCGTCGCCGAGGACGCGTTCCACGAGCATCTTGCCGATGTACGGATCGCCTCCGCCTCCCGTGCCCAGCAGCGTCGCGCCGCGCGCGAGGTCGGGAAGATCGGCCGCCGTGAGCTGCCAGCTCATCTGGCCTCGCTCCTCACGCCGGGCGCATCGCCTGCGACCGCGCCCGTCGACACGGCGCCGTCGAATCGGTGGGCGGCGATGTCGTAGCCGAAGTACCCCGGACCGACCATCGCGAGCGCCTCCGCCGAATGCCAGCGCTCGTCTGCCGGCGCCGCGATCACACGGACGCGCTGTCCGTAGCGCAGCCCTTCGGTGGTGATGGGCTCACCCGACTCGCCGTCGAGAATCATGATGAGGTCGGGTGTGGTGGCGAGCACGGCGCCGTCGCTCTCGGCGACCAGGTGCTCGTTCTGGAACCGCAGCGTCAGGGACGATCCGCCCTCGGCGTCGATGCGCGCGCTGCCACGAGCGAAGCCGGTGGTGGTCGCACGCTGCACGTCGACGACCTTGCCGTCGAAGAGCTCGCGACCCCCGAGCAGGTCGACCACCGCCGACACCGGGTCGGACTTCTCGTCGCGGGCGCGGGCGATCCGCTCTCCGATGGCGATGCAGCGGGAGAGCGAGCCGCCGACGAGCGACTCCCTGGCCGCTGCGCCCGTCATCGAGAATCCGGAGATCATGACGGAGCAGCCCATCTCGACGCACGCGACGCGGGCGATGCGCTCCGTCCAGGAGTTGTCCACCGTCTGCAGCACGCCGGTGTTTCCCTTTTCGTCGCTGAACGCGAGGGGCGAGGCGGTCACTCCGTAGAGGGTCGGCAGCACCATCTGGAGTTCGGGGAAGGCGCGCCCCATGCCGTCGGCGTCCACGAGGGGGAGGCCGAGGGCGGCGGCCGCCGCGATCGGGATGGTGGAGTTCACTCCCCCGACCTCGGCGCACGCGATGTGCGTGACCGGTCGGCCGAGGTGGATGCCGAGGGCCTTCACGGGCTCGATGACCTCGTCGAGGCTGGGAAGCTTCTCGACCATCACGGTCGGCGCGCCCATCATGGCGACGAACAGGACGAGTGCGTCGTCGGGCACCTCGTCGAGACCGACGACGGTGACCTCGCCGCCGGCGGCGAGCGCCTGACGGGCGAGCAGCGCGCCGATGTACGGGTCGCCGCCACCGCCGGTGCCGAGCACGGCGGCGCCACGGGCGAGACCCTCGATGTGGGCGGGGGTGATCGACCAGCTCATGTCAGGCCCCCATGTCGAGATCGCCGACCGCCTTCACGCGGATGCGTGTGGCGTTGCCGGGGAGGTACGGGATCGGCACCTCGTCGAAGTCGATGATCGCGACCGTCGAGGGCTTCGCGCCCGCGGCGATCGCCTTGTCCACGGCCTCCGCGCGCACCTCGGCGAGCGTCTCGTCCCTGCGGCCCGGTTCGATCGCGTAGACCTTGTCGATCTCGCCGCCCACCTGGGCGATCGAGGCGCCGATGGCGTTCGCGACCGCGTAGTTCTCCGGGCGATGCACCGTGCCGAACAGCGGCAGCTCGTCCGGCAGGAGGATCGATCCGCCGCCCACCGCGACCACGGCGATCGGCTCCGGTGAGGTGCGCATGCGGTCGACCGCCTCGGAGACGCGCTCGGCGATGCGATCGAGCACTCGCGCGACGAAGGCGGGGTCGAGGTGGGCGACCTTCGACGGATCGCCGACGGATGCGCGTCCGGCCGCCACGGCGATGTCGGTCGCGGTGAGCGTCGATCCCCCGAACACGAGCGCTTCCGTCGTGAGCCGATAGCCGACCGAGGCCGGACCGACCTCCGCGGTCTCCTCGTCGACGATGCTGCCGCCGCCGATGCCGAGCGACAGCACATCCGGCATCCGGAAGTTGGTGCGGATGCCGGCGACCTTGACTTCGTTGGCGGTCTCTCGCGGGAAGCCGTTGATGAGGAGTCCGATGTCGGCGGTGGTGCCGCCCACGTCGATCACGGCGCAGTCGTCGAGCCCGCTCGTCGCCGCCGCTCCGCGCATCGAGTTCGTCGGACCCGACGCGAAGGTCGCGACGGGGTAGCGACGCACGTACTCCTCGTCCATCAGCGTGCCGTCGTTCTGGCTGAGGAAGATCGGCGCCTCGATGCCCTGAGCGCGCACGGCGGAGGTGAGCCCGTCGACGATCTCCGACGCGAGCTCGCGGAGCGCGGCGTTGATGATGGTCGCGTTCTCGCGCTCGAGCAGGCCGATGCGGCCGATCTCGTGGGACAGCGAGATGGCGGCATCCGGCCCGAGCACCGACGACACGATCTCCGCCGCCTGCACTTCGAGGTCGTGGTTGACCGGGCTGAAGACCGACGAGATCGCCACAGAGCGGATGCCGTGGGTCTTCATGTCCTCAGCGTGCGCGCGGATCTCGTCGGGATCGAGCGGCGAGATCGGGCGACCGTCGAACTCGTAGCCGCCGTGCGCGAGGTAGCTGCGCGCCTGCGTCGCCGCGACCAGCGCCTCCGGCCAGTCGATCAGCGGAGGCAGCGCCCGCGTCGCCGGCAGCCCGAGCCGGAGGGCGGCGACCGGCGCCAGCCTGCTCGCCTGCACGAGCGCGTTGATGAAGTGCGTGGTGCCGATCATCACGGCCTCGATGTCGGATCCTTCGAAGGCGTGCCCCGCTCGCAGATACTCGATCGCCTGGACGATGCCGCTCGTGACGTCGGGGGTCGTGGAGTGCTTCACCCCCGCGAGCGTGCGGGTCCGGTCCATGAGGACTGCGTCGGTGTTGGTGCCGCCGACGTCGATGCCGATGTGCATGATTCTCGCTTCCGTGTGGTGGGTGTCGAGTGGACGGGTCAGGCCGTGGCCTCGACCGGAGAGGACTGGCGTGTCGTCGCCACGCCCACGCCGCGCACCCAGCCGAGCTTGCCCGCGATCACGTAGAGCGCCATCGACAGGAACAGGCTGATGAGCGACGGGATGCCCCAGGTGACGAAGTAGCCGACGAGCGCCGACACCAGCCACACCACGATGGTCGCGGGGACGATCCGGGGAGCGGTGGCGGGGAGCGTTCCCTCGTCGCGGGTGGCGTCGAGGTCGGGTCGCCAGCGCCGCACGATGTAGTACTCGGCGACCATGATCCCGGCGATGGGCGGGAAGGCGACGCTCAGCACGATGAGGAACTCGGTGAACTGCCCGAGGATGCCGACCGCGGCCAGCACCGAGCCGACGACGCCGAGGACGATCGTCGTGGTCACGCGGTGCAGGTTGCGCCCGAACGCGGTGGAGATGAAGTTCACCAGGCCCAGGGTCGAGGAGTACAGGTTCCAGTCGTTGATCTTCAGGGTGCCGGTGAGGACGATGAACAGGCCGATGAAGCCGACCGAGGAGGTCACGATCGCCACGATGTCTCCGGTGCCCGCCGCGTGGGCGAGCAGCACGCCGGCGAGGCCGATCACGAACTCGCCGAGGGAGACGCCGAGCACGGTCTGCTTCACGACGTCTGCGCGGGAGCGGTTGAAGCGGGTCATGTCTCCGGTGATGATCGCCCCGACGATCAGACCGCCGGCCACGATCCCGGTGCCCGCCCACACGCTCATGGCGGGGCCGGGCGCGGGTCCGGTGAGCAGCTCGCCGATGTCGTGACGGCTCAGTTCGGAGATGACCGACCAGCCGACGAGGATCAGGAACAGCGGCACGGTGATGTTCGCCAGCCACTGCATCCCGACGAAACCGAAGGCCACGATCGCCGTGACGACGAGTCCGAAGATGAGGCTCCACGCCCACACCGGCAGGGCACCGGGCATGAGGGCGTCGAGCGACTGCGCCGAGATCGCGGACTGGATGCCGAACCAGCCGATGAGGCTGATGCCGATGGCGAGGCCGACGAGGGAGGCGCCGATCTCACCGAAACCGGTCCACCGCGCCAGAAGAGCGGTGTTGAGTCCCTCGCGCTGGCCGATGAAGCCGACCACGCACATGATCACCTCGAGGATGAGGGAGCCGAGGAGGAAGGCGAGGACGGCCTCGCCAAAGGTCATGCCGTAGCCGAGGGTCGCTCCGAGGAGGAACTGCGAGAGGGCCGAGACCTGACCGAACCGCTGTACGGCGATTCCGAACCAGGGCTTGCGGGCCTCGGGAGTCACTCGGGAGAGCGCGAAGTCATCTGCGTGCGCCGTGCGTGCCATGAGGATCCTTCGAGAGGAGGGACGGGTTTTGTCGGCCACAGTAGCGACGCGACAAGACCTCGCGACATGTGCATTGCGCACGAGAATGCCTCATCGATGTGCAGTGCGCACATCCTGGCTCTTACTCTCCGACTCCGACTCCGGCTCCGGCTCCGGGTCGGCGACTGCGCGTGAAGTCGCCGAACGCACGGGATATCGACGCACGGATGCCGTGCACTCGACGACTGCACGTGAACTCGACGCAGGCACGAAGCAGGCACAGGCATCATGCGAACGCTCGCGGGGGCCTGTCGGGCTCGGCGCGGACGGATCAGCGCAGTGCGTGCTCCTCGATGAAGGCGCGCAGCACGGCGGCGGCGTCGGCCATCTCGGTGACGTGCTGCGGGGCGTCGAGCATCGCGCGCAGATCGGACGAATAGTCCAGCTCGACCCCGATCGCCTCGTGGATCGTCTCGGCGAACTTCTCGGGCTTCGCCGTCTCCAGCACGAGCATCGGGACCCCGGACTCGACGTGCTGACGGGCGACGAAGACGCCGTCGGCCGTGTGCGGATCGATGATGTCCTCCGCCGCCTCGTAGACGGCGCGGATCGTGTCGACCCGGTCGGCATGGGTCGAGGTGCCGCTGACGATGCCGAACTCCTCGGTGAAGCGCGCGAGGTCGGCGGTGAAATCGAAGTAGCCCTGCTGATCGAGGTCGCGCCACGCGGCCACCACGCGGGCGGGGTCGCGATCGACCAGCTCGAAGATGAAGCGCTCGAGGTTCGAGGCCTTCGAGATGTCCATCGACGGGCTCGACGTGGCGAGCGTCTGCTCGGCGTTGCGCGGACGGTAGACGCCCGTGCGGAAGAACTCGTCGAGGACGTTGTTCTCGTTGGCGGCGAGCACGAGCCGGCGGATCGGCAGCCCCATCTGCTTGGCGTAGAAGCCGGAGAGGATGTTGCCGAAGTTGCCCGAGGGCACGGTGAACGACAGCTCGGTCCAGCCGCCGGCATCCGTCGCCCGCAACCAGGCCCAGAAGTAGTAGACGACCTGCGCGGTGATGCGCGCGAGGTTGATGGAGTTCACGGCGCCGAGGTGCTGGGTGCGCTTGAAGTCGAGGTCTCCCGCGAGCTCCTTGACGAGGTTCTGGCAGTCGTCGAAGACCCCGTCGATCGCGATGTTGTGCACGTTCGCGTCGTCGAGGGAGAACATCTGCGCGCGCTGGAACGTGCTCATGCGCCCCTGCGGGGAGAGCATGAAGACCGAGATGCGATCCTTGCCGCGGAGGGCGTGCTCAGCGGCGGAGCCGGTGTCGCCCGACGTGGCGCCGAGGATGTTGAGGACGGAGCCCTTGCGCTCCAGCGCGTACTCCACGACCTGGCCGAGGAACTGCATCGCCATGTCCTTGAAGGCCAGCGTCGGCCCCTCGGAGAGCCCGACGAGCGTGAGGCCGCCGTCGATCTCGCGCAGCGGGACGACGGATCCGGGGAACGGCGCGTACGCCGCCTCGGTCATGCGCGCGAGGTCCTCGCGCGGGATGTCGGTGGCGAAGAGCCCCAGCACCTCGGTCGCGAGCTGCGGGTAGGTGAGGGCCCGCCACCGCTCCAGCGTCTCCCCGTCGACGGTCGGCATGACCTCGGGCACAGCCAGACCTCCGTCTGTCGCCAGCCCTTCGAGCAGGGTCTCGCAGTACGGCAGCGGCTGCATGCCGCCTCGGGTCGAGATGTACTGCACGGTGGCTCCTCAGATCGGAATCGGCGCGGGACTCCCATTCTCGCAGGTGGCGGAGAGCCCATGACACAGGGGCGGATGCTCAGAACAGCGACGTCGGCAGCGCGCCCTCGTGCTCCAGGAGCCAGCGCTTCGTCTGCAGGCCCTGCCCCGGGTCACCGCCGGAGTAGCCGCCGAGGCCGTCGCCCGCGACGACGCGATGACACGGCACGATCAGCGGAACCGGGTTCGCGCCCATGATCGCGCCGATCCCCCGAGCCGGAATGCTCGTGCCACTGCGGGCGGCGAGCTCGCCGTAGGTCACGGTCTCCCCCGACCCGACGGTCTCATAGAGGGCCATCAGCACCGCACGAGTGGCGTCGGTCTGCACGCCGAGGTCGATCGGCAGGTCGAAGTCGGCACGGTCGCCGGAGAAGTACGCGTCCAACTGCGCGAGGGCCTCGTCGAGGAGGGCGTCGGGCCCGGCATCCGCTCCGACCGGTGCGACCGACCGCCAGGTCACCCGGGTGATCGCCGTGCCGGAGCTCTCGACGCCGATCACGCCGACCGGGGTCTGCAGCGTTCCGAAAGAGGGCATGCTGCGACTCTACGCCGGGTCGCGGACACCGAGATCGCGTGCGAAGCAGAGGGACAGAGCACTGTCGACGTAGTGCCCGAAGAGCGGGATCGGCGCGTATCCCTCGCGCTCGTAGAACCGCACGGCATCGGGTTGGGCGGTGCCCGTCTCGAGGACCAGCCGTCGGATGCCGAGCGCCAGCGCCTCGCGCTCCAGAGCCCGCAGAAGCGCCACCGCCGCGCCCGTGCCCCGGGCCGACGGCGCGGCGTACATGCGCTTGATCTCCGCAATACCCGGGCCGAGGACGCCGTCATCCAGCGGCCGCAGGCCGCCGCACACGATCGCGAGCCCCGCCGCATCCCTCGCGACGAGGAAGACCGGCACATCGTGCGCCGTCGGGACCACACCGGGCTCGTGGTCGTCGCTGCCGTAGCGCTCGTCCAGCTCCGCGCGCTGCGCGGCGCGCAGGCGCACGGCATCCGGATGCTCCCACTCGACCCTCTCGATCGACACCGTCATCGCCGCTCCTCCACTCATACGCCGTCACGCTACCCTCCGCGGATTTCCGTTCTGTTGCGTGAATTCAGCATGATCTGAATTCAGACTTTCATGTACATTGAGGACGTGACGACCACCGCCTCCCTCACCCACACCGCAGCCGTGTCCCGCCTGGGGCATGCGCTGTCCGACCCCACCAGGGCCGGCATCCTGCTCGCCCTCCGGGAGGCGCCGTCATATCCGTCCGACCTCGCCGAGACGCTCGACGTCACACGGCAGGTGATGTCCAATCATCTCGCCTGCCTCCGCGGCTGCGGCCTGGTCGAGAGCGTCCCCGACGGACGCCGCAGCCGCTACCGCCTCGCCGACGAGCATCTCGCCCCGGCCCTCGGCGACCTGATGCGGGTGGCGCTCATCGTCGAACCCGGCTGCTGCGACGGCGAAGGGTGCACCTGCTGATGGCGTCGACGATCGCACCGGAGCGGCGCGCGGTTCTGGAGAGGCGCATCCGGATCATCGTCGCCGTGACCATCGGCTACAACCTGATCGAGGCCGTCATCGCGATCGCGGCCGGCTCAGCCGTCTCATCGACGGCCCTGATCGGCTTCGGTCTGGACTCGACGATCGAGGTGCTGTCCGCGGCGGCGGTCGCCTGGCAGTTCACCCGTCGCGACCCCGAGCGCTGGGAGAAGCCCACTCTGCGGGTCATCGCGATCGCGTTCTTCGCCCTGGCGGCCTACGTCACGGTGTCATCGGCTCTCACGCTCCTCGGCGGCACCCGCCCGGAGCACAGCACGGTCGGGATCATCCTCACCGCCGTGAGCGTCGTGGTGATGCCGTTCCTCTCTCTCGCCGAGCGGAGGGCCGGCCGGGAAATCGGTTCGGCCACCGCCGTCGCGGACTCGATGCAGACCCTGATCTGCACGTACCTCTCGGCGGCCGTGCTCCTCGGACTCGTTCTGAACAGCCTGTTCGGATGGTGGTGGGCGGATGCCGTCGCCGGCCTCGTGATCGCCGTCTTCGCGGTGCGCGAAGGGCTCGAGGCGTGGAAGGGAGACGCCTGCGCGACATCGGTGGGCATGCTCCTCGAGGACGATCACGCGGAGCACTGAACCACGCACTCGGAGAAACTTTGCCGAACTCGCGTCATCATCCGCCCCTCGCACCGTCTTGCTCATGTGACGAAGAACGGATCTTGGGGATAACCTTCGTATCTGCGTCTGGGCCGCATCTCCCCTCACTTCGCGGCCCGGCGAGCGGGGCCGCCTCCCATGGCCCCGCTCGCCCCTTCTCCTCCTCCGGCCCGTTCACCGGCGTGAGGTAGTCTCGCTTCACGACCGGCGCCCGAAGCCGATCGGCAAGACGAGGTTCCATGGACGACCCCAGCGACACGACAGACGCGGAGACAGACGGTCAGCTTCTGCTCCGCAGCCGTGACGGCGATCGCCACGCCTTCTCCGAGCTCTGGCGCCGACACGCACCCGTGGCCGTCGCGTACGCGCGGAGTCTCGGCTCGTCGCCGCCCGACCCCGAAGACGTGGTGTCCGACGCGTTCGTCAGCATCCTCCGCCAGCTCAGGGCCGGCAAGGGTCCGCAGCGCAGCTTCCGCCCCTATCTGCTCACGACGGTCAAGAACACCTGGATGAGCCACGCACGCCGCACGCCGCTGATGAGCTCCCTGGACGACACCGAGCATCCGCCGTCCGTCCTCGGCGCGATCGACGTCGAGGCGATGGTGAACTCGACCGCTCTGGCGGAGGCGTTCGACTCGCTCCCCGAACGCTGGCAGCACGCGCTGTGGCTGAGCGAGGTGGAACAGCTGCCCCCTCGTCAGATCGCCGAACTCCTCGGCATCCGCCCCAACTCGGCGGCCGCGCTCACCTACCGCGCCCGCGACGCCCTTCGCAAGGCATGGATCCGGGCCCATCTTCGAGCGGCGCCCGACGGCACCGACCACGCGCGCGTGATCGAGATGCTCGGAGCGTACGCGCACGACGATCTCTCTCCGCGCTCCGAGCGCTTCGTCACCGCGCACCTCGACGGGTGCGCGACCTGCCGCTCGGCCGCGGGCGAGGCCAGGAAGCTCGCCAGAGCGATGACCATCGGCCCGCTCCTGGCCGGCGGTGCAGGTCTCGTGCTCGCTCCCGCGCTCTTCCACGCAGAGCAGGCCGCGGCCGCGGTCGTGGGCACGACGGGGCTGTCCGGCTGGGTGGGAGCATCCGCCGGCGCGCAGCCGGTGCTCCACGCAGCCGGCCACTCGGCGGCCCTGCTGTGGCCTGTCGCCGCGGCGACCGCGGTGGCGCTGTCGGTCGGGGGCAGCCTGTTCGTGCGCCCCGATGCGGCGCCGGACGCGACCGGTGTGCTCACACCCACGGTGTCGGCCTCCGTGCCCACGGCATCCGCTCCGACCCCCTCGGCATCGCCTGCCGTCGCCGAGCCCGCCGAGCCGACTCCGGCCGCCCCGTCGGCGATGCCCGACCCGACTCCCCCACCCGCCGTGCCGCCGGCCGCACCGCTGCTCGATCCCGTCGAGACGACGGCGCCATCCGCCGCCGAGAAGCCCGTGGAGATCGTCACGAAACCCGGCAGCGGCAACGCCTTCGGCAACGATCACAGGGATGAGGCGACGCCCGCGCGCAACGATGCCAACGAGGACGACGAGCGCGTCGACGCCCTCACGACCGGGCCGCGGGGCTCATCCTGGTGGTCGTCGACCGTCGTCGTCCGGGTGACGACCGACGCGAAGAAAGACACGGCCAGCATCGCGGTGTGGGGCGCCGGTGACGCCGACCTCGCCATCGTCGTGGACGCGCAGACGATCGGGATCGCCCCGGACGCCCTCGGCTGGTCCGACGCGTTCGTGGTGACGCTGCCCGAGGGCGAGCACACCGTATCGGTGCACTACGTCGACGCAGAGGGTCGGATCGGCGAGGCCGCCGCCCAATCCGTGTTCTCGGTCTACTAGCCGGAGCGCCCCGGCGCCGCCATCGGCATGGACGTCCGGTCTCCCGACGAGGCCACGCCGTCGAGCAGCGCGCCAGCGGCGGTCAGCACCCGTGCCGTTCCCGCATGCCCCTGCGCACGGGCGATCACCGGCCCGAGCGCGCGCGTGAAGGCGGTCACCGCGGGAAGCGGTCGCATGTACAGCGTCAGCTCTCGGATCAGTCCGGAGTCGTCGAGGCGAAGCCACTGGCACTCGTTGAGCGTGCGCCCACGGACCGTGGTCGTCGCGAACAGCACGACCTCATCGTCGCCGCGCACCTCGCCGTCGAAGCGGATGCCGTCGAGAACCTCGAACGCCGAGACGAGGAGCTCGCGGATCTGCTCACGCCCGCGGAAGGCGAAGCCGTCCGTGAGCGGAGAGATCAGCACGGCGTCGTCGGCGAGGACCTCCGCGGCGAGCGCAGCATCCGCCGTCTCGCCCGCGCTCTTCCACTGCTCGATCACGTCCACGATGTCGCCCCCTGCCGGCTGCCCTGCGGTGCCCAGAGTCTACGGGGCCACCTCGAAGTACAGGTGCGCATGAAGGGAGCACCCGGGGTTGAACCCCGCCGCGCAACGCGGACATGAGGAGGACTCCAGATACTCGGCGATGGTGAGCACGGAGCCGCAGACGCCGCACAGCACCGCCTCGGCACCGCGTTCGTCGAGCGGCCACACCGCCGAGGGATGCCCGGCAGCCTCTTCGTGGCAGAAGTGGCACGGATAGAACTCGCCGCAGCACGCGAACCGGATCGCGACGACGTCGAGCTCGGACCGGTAGTGGACGCATCGTGTCTGCCCGTCGACCACCGCTCCCCGCACGGGCGGGGCTCCGGGCGTCGACGTCGGATCCATGCTCCCCATTGTGCGCCCGCGACCCTCCGGAGAGGAACGCCGCTGGGAGAAGAGAAGAGGGGCGGCGCTCGGGGAGAGCGCCGCCCCTCGGGGAGGTGTTGAAGGGGGCACGTGGGGAGTGCCGCCCTTCAGGGGAGGTGCTGTGCACCGCGTGACGGGGAGGTCACGGTCAGCCCGGGGAGACGGGCTATGAGTACCAACGGATGTCCGGAGGGAATCTGTCGGTCCCCGCGCAGATTTCTCAGGATGCGCGTCGGCGACGCGACCCGATCAGGTACACCCCGCCCGCGAGCGTGAGGATGCTGCCCACCGCCGCCGCGACGATCGCGAAGGACGCGGTGCCTCCGGTGATCGCCAGCGAGGCGCTTCCGCCGTGCGAGCCGCCACCGGCCCCGCTGCCTCCGCCCGTGCCTCCGGACCCGCCACCAGACGGATCGGTCGGCGTCGGGCTGGGCGTCGGCTGCACCGTCCGGTCGACGATCACGATCGTGTACTCCTGGGTGTCGGTGCCGTACTCGTTCGTCGCGGTCACGGTGAACGTGTAGGTGCCGGCCGCCGTCGGGGTTCCGCTGAGCGCCCCGGTCGCTCCGTCGAACACGATTCCCGGCGGCAGAGACCCCGCGGATACGGCGAAGGTGATCGGACCGGGGCCCGTCGCCTCGACCATGGCCGTGTAGCCGGTGCCGACGGTTCCGCCGGGCAGCGTCGGAGTGACGATCACGGGCGGCTCGAGGTAGGTGAAGCCGCCGGGATAGACGGTCGAGGTCTGGTACGGCGTCGGCGTCGTGCCGGCGATCAGCCCCGTGGTCACGGCGACGTCGACCGGCCCGTGCACGTGCGGCGGGGTCACGACGCTGATCGGGCAGCCCGATGCGTCGAGGTCGGTTCCGGGGATGCCGTCGAAGGTGACCTCGGTGACTCCGAAGCTCAGCGCCAGTCCCGGCCGCATGCGTCCCTCGGAGGCGTAGCTGCCCAGCTGCGCCGGACCCGAGATCCCGCCCCAGCTGGGCCGCATTCCGCCCCAGCTGTAGAGCCGCCCGTCCGAGCCCAGCCCGAACGACGCCTGGAGGCCGACCTCGATGTCCGTGATCGTGACTCCGGCGGGGATGTCGCTCGTGTCGACCTTCATCGGGGCGGCCGCGTTGGTCATCGTGTTGTTGCCGAGCTGCCCGTCGGGATTGGACCCCCAGCTGTACATGCTGCCGTCGTCGGCGAGGACGAGAGTGTGGAATTCGCTGGCGACGATCTTCGTGATGCCGATTCCTGCGGGCATCTCGCCCTGCGCGACCGCTACGGGCACGCCCGACGCAGGCGCGGCGGGGTCGCCGATACCGAGCGAACCGTTGCCGTTGTTGCCCCACGAATAGATCTTGCCGTCGGTGCCGAGCGCGTAGCCGACGTACGACCCTGCCGCGACCTGGGTGAACGTGACCCCCGCGGGGACGGCGCCCTGCGCGAGCTTCACCGGCGAGAGCCGGTCAGGACCGCCGACGTTTCCGTCGCCGTTGCCGCCCATGAAGCTGCCGCCCCACGAGTAGATCCAGCCGTCGCTGCCGAGAGCGTAGGCGTTGCCGTTGCCGTTCGCGATCTGCGTGATGGTGACACCCGCGGGGATCTGCCCCTGCGCGAGAGCCACCGGCTCAGGACGCCAGTTGTTCGTCCCCTCGCCGTTCGAGGGCTCGCCCCAGCTGTAGACCCAGCCGTTGTCGGCGAGCACGGAGGCGCGTCCGGATCCGATCGCGAGCGACACCGGGGTGACACCGGCGGGGATCTGCCCCTGGTGCACCTTGACGGGCGTCGCCGACTCCGACGGGTTGAAGGCGCCGATGCCGAGTTGACCCGACGAGTTCATGCCCCAGGCGTAGATGCTCCCGTCAGCGGCGAGCACATACCCGGCGTACTGGTCGTAGTCGGCATCCACGATGTCAGCGCCCGCGGGGATCTCGCCCTGCGAGATCTGCGCAGGACCCGAACCGCCTCCGTTGCCGTTGGCGCCGTACTGCCATGCGCCCCAGGTCAGGACCCTGTCGTCCTTCGTGACGATCATCGCGTTCATGCCGCCGGCGGCGAACATGTCGATCGGCGACACCTCGACGCAGTCGATGAGGACGGTCGTCCCTCCGGCGACGGGCCCGGAATCAGGAGTCGGCGCCGCCCATCCGATGCCCGATGCGGTGATCGCGAGGACCGCTCCCACCGTCGCTCCCGTACCCAGCAGGCGCCGAAACGGCGCACGATTTCGTTCAGACATGAATGCTCCCCAGCGTTCTTCCGGCGGCATCCCCGCAATGCGCCCGAGGAGAGAGATGCTCGCTCCGGCGATCCATTACGCGAATACCGCGGATCGGTATGTCGGAGCGCGTTCGCCCTCCGACAGAGCGCGCCCGTCTGACGGAGCGCACCCTCTCCTGGGTTAACGAGGCAGCGGCGAGAATCTGACGGCGTCAGCCGACGAAGGCCCGCACCGTCTGCGGGGTCGAGCGCAGTTCCCCCTGCGCGCGACCCGTCACGTCACGATCGTCCATCCGACCCGACAGCGAGAGCGAGTACCGACCCTCGTCATCAGGGCGGGAGTCGGAGAGGACGAACCGCCCGTCACCGCCGCCGTCGGCCTGGCACACGGCCCCGGCCGGGCCCGTGGTGCAGTCCCACCCCTCCGGAACCTCCACGACGGCCATCCCGGCGGGCAGGATCAGAACCAGTCGGACGTCCTCCGCTGCCTCCAGATCCAGCGCGACGTCGATCTCCGCGCGCCCCTCCCCGACCGCGTGCGATGTCACGCTGAAGCTCCCCCTCGGATCAGCCCCGGCCGGAAGGAACTGCTGCACTCCGGCGAGCACGAGAAGCCCCACTCCGGTGACGATCGACAGGATGGCGAGGGCACGGGAGGTCGACGCGGGCACCCGAGACCACCATCGGGCCACCGCTCCCGACACGGTGCTCGGCATGCGGGGCGTTCGGCGCGCACTCGGCGCATCGGGCGCTCTCTCAGCGTCGGGACCGCGCCCCTCGTCGGCCTGGGCAGGGCTCGGAGCATCCAGCACGCTCCCCACGACGAAGAGCGGGATCACGCCGAAGAGCGTCGTCAACGCACCGAACCGCGCCCATGCGGCGCGACACCGGGCGCAGGTGCGGATGTGCGACATGCCACGTGAGTCCGGCGCATCGTCGACGAGTTCGGTCACCGTCTCGGGGAGCCGTCGGGCTGCCCGTCTGCACTCCTCAGGGGCGCCGTCCTCCAGGATCTCCCGCAGCGTCGCCCTGCGCAGCCCGACCTTCGCCCGCCGCACGAGCGAGTAGATCGCCGACGCCGGCCTGCCCAGCTCGGCTTCGAGCTCCGCCGGCTTGCGGCCGTCGATGACGACCCCGACGAGCACCTGCTGCTGGTCGGGCGGAAGGGAACGAAGCGCAGACGTGACGTAGCGGTACTCGCGGTGCAGGTCGGCATCCCTCGTCGAGTCGACATGGGGCGTCATCTCGGCATCCGCGTCGATGACTCCGCGCACACGGGATCGCGGCGAGCGGTACTCGTCGATCACCCGATTGCGCATCGAGCGGGCGACGTACGTGTTCGGGTTCGTCGTCGGGCCCGTGCCCTGAGCCCACACGCCCAGCAGCGCGGTGATCGCCTCGGACGCCAGATCCTCGTGGTCGATGACGCCGTTCGCGATCCATCGGGCCATGTACAGCAGGTGCGGCAGATTGTCGGCGAGGTACTCTCCCGCGGCACCGCGGTCTCCCTCGTTCGCCGCGCGGGCGCGTGCGTCGTCGAGGGCACGCCGATCAGCGGGCGCTGGTCCGTCCGTCATTTCCTCTCCCCTGCTGCACCCCCGTTTCGCGCGCCGTCGGGCACGGCACGCGACGGGACGATGACACGCCGTCCCGATAACGCCGACACTACGATGCGGATGCGCTGATCACCGCATCCTGGTCGGATTGTGTCCGCGCCCTCGGAACGAGTCGGCGCGGCCGCTGAGACCCCCTCGCTGCGCGACCGCCCCGACTCGTCGACGCCCCCCACTGAACACAACGAGAACGAACCGCGAATCTGACGGTGTGCGGGAAGAGAACCCGGCTCATGAGATGATCGCGGAATCGCGCGGAGCGGTTCGCCGCCGCCCGCGCTCAGGGCAACACGCGTACGGATCGGGAGACGCAGGGTGGAAGAGATCGACGAGACCGAACGCGCCGCTCGTGCCGCCCATCTGAAGGAGCGGATCTACCTCACCTTCGCCGCACTCGCCGTCGTCCTCGCGCTGTCGAGTCATGGCCACGTCACCGCCGGCGAGGCCGCCACCACCCTGATCGTCACCGTTCTCGGCACGCTGCTCGCCGTGTTCACCGCGGATGCCGTCTCCCACATCGTCGTGCACGGCAGGTTCTTCACCCGCCAGGAGCTCGGCCACGCCCTCGGCTCCAGCTTCGGAGCGCTCAGCTCGGTCGCCCTGCCGTTCGTCTTCCTCGGCCTCGCCGGGCTCGGCGTCTGGAGCGCAGAGGCTGCGCTGCGCGCGGGCACGATCGCCCTCGTCGCGTCGCTCGTCGTGATCGGCTGGATAGCCGTGCGCCGCATCCCGCTCACCTGGTATCAGCGGCTGGTCGCGCTGGGCGCGGAGGCAGCACTGGGCCTGGCCGTGATCGGGCTGCAGGTCCTCGCGCACGGGTAGGCCGCTCGGAGAGACGGGGCTCCCTGAGCGGCGCCCGCGTCACGGGGTCAGGCTTCGTCGATCACGACGTCGAAGAACGCATCGCGGGGCTGATCGGGGTCGGGGCCGCCGCGCACGCCCGTGTCGAGCGCGTCGATGCGGGCGAGCTCCTCCCCCGTCAGCGCGAAGTCGAAGACGTCGAGGTTCTCGGCGATCCGGGCGGGGTTGACCGACTTCGGGATGACCGAACGCCCCTGCTCGATGCCCCAGCGGAGCATGATCTGCGCCGGGCTCTTGTCGTGCGCGGCGGCGATCTCGCCGATCGTGGGGTCCTCGATCACGCTGCGCTTGCCGTCTCCCCACCCCGGGTAGAACGTGATGCCGCCGATGGGCGACCACGCCTGGGTGAGGATGCCGTGGGCCGCGTTCGCAGCCTGGACCTCGGGCTGGGTGAAGTAGGGGTGCACCTCGACCTGGTTGACGGCAGGAACCACGTCCGTCTCTGCGAGCAGGCGGTCGAGGTGGTTCGGCATGAAGTTGCTGACGCCGATCGCGCGGACCCTCCCCTCCGCGAGCAGAGTCTCCAACGCCCGGTACGCCGCGACGGTGGCCTCGAATCGCGTCGGCGCCGGCTGGTGCAGCAGGAGCAGATCCAGCGTCTCCACCTGCAGCTTGCCGACGGCCTTCTCGAACGCGTGCAGCGTCTGCTCGTAGCCGTAGTCGCTGACCCACACCTTCGTCTCGAGGAACACCTCATCCCGAGGGATGCCGGAGCGGCGCAGCCCTTCCCCGACCTGCCGCTCGTTGCGGTACGCGGCCGCCGTGTCGATGTGGCGGTATCCCGCGCGCAGGGCGGTGTCGACGGCCGCCGCCGTCTCCTCCGGCGGGCTCTGGAACACGCCGAGCCCGAGCGCGGGGAGCACGACACCGTTGTTGAGTGTGAGGTCGATCATGATCGCGAGTCCTTCCGGTCGGTTCGCATCGCGCGGCACTCCGCGTCGACTCGACGCTCATTCCATCACCGCTCACGTGCGCACGGGAGTCACCGGGAAACCCGGTACTGCCGGTACCCCTCTCCGCGAGCCGATCCACGCCCGGTTGCTGTGAGCGCACACAGCAACCGGGCGTAACGTCGGTACATGAACGCACAATTGAAGATCGCGGGGCACAGCCCCGACCTGCTGGGTCTGGAATCCGTCCTCGTCGGCTCGCTCCCCGCGACGCTGATGACGAATGACGCTCCCGACCACTACACCGTGGAAGCGGTGTTCACGCGCAAGACCGATCGCGACGAGGTCGCCGCGATCCAGGGCAGCGAGACGCGCGCCCACCTGTCCGCGAACGGATTCCCGACCGTCGAGCTGCATGTCGCCGATCGTCGTCTGGAGATCGCGAACACCAACCTGGAAGAGCTCCGCGACGGCCTCGCTGCCGTGATCGCCGAGCGACTGGCCGAGATCAGCGCCGCCCTCCAGGCGGAGCATGAGATCGCGGCCCACCGTTTCCAGGACGCCTCCGATCGCGAGCAGGAGCGCGCGGCATCCGTCGCCGCCCTGGCCGAGTCGGTGGCATTCACCCGTCGCACTGCGGAGGTCGCCCTCGACGACGACGCGCGCATCGACGACTGGGTCGAAGAGGGCGGTGCCGTCCGCGCATAGGGCGGCGCCCGAGAAGAGGTCATCATGGACGGCATCCGTCCGATCGTCCGCACGCGCCCGCGCGACAGCGCCCCGCGTGCGACGAGCACCTTCACCGAACTGGCGCAGCAGATCCGCGGACTCGGTCTGCTGCGCCGCCGATACGGCTACTACTGGACGAAGCTCGTGGCCGCTCCTCTCGCCGTGGCGGTCACGCTCATCGCCTTCGTCTGGATCGGCGACACCTGGTGGCAGCTGTTCACCGCCGCCGTCCTGGCGATCGTGTTCACGCAGATCGCGTTCCTCGGACACGACGCCGCGCATCGGCAGATCTTCGTGTCCGGCCGCTGGAACGACTGGGTCAGCATCGTCCTCGGAGACCTGCTGGTGGGGATGAGCTACGGCTGGTGGCAGCACAAGCACACCCGCCACCACGCCAATCCGAACAAGCTCGGCTCCGATCCCGACATCGAGCTCCCCGTCATCGCGGTCACGGCGGAGACGGCGGCACGGCACCACAGCCCGCCCGTGGCGTGGATGCGGGCGCACCAGGGGCTGCTGTTCTTCCCGATCCTCCTCTTCGAGGGGCTGTCGCTGCACGCGTCGAGCGTCCGGCGGGTGTGCACGAAAGGGCGCCTCGAGAGGAGATGGGCGGAGATCGCCTTCCTCAGCATCCGGATGATCGGCTATCTGGTGCTGGTCTTCATCGTGCTCTCCCCGGGGATCGCCTTCGTCTTCCTCGCCGTGCAGCTGGGGCTCTTCGGGTTCTACATGGGCATCGCGTTCGCCCCGAACCACAAGGGGATGCCGGTGGTGCCCCGCGACATGACCCTGGACTTCCTCCGGCGTCAGGTGCTGATGAGCAGGAACGTCAAGGGCGGCCGCTTCCTGGACGTCGCCATGGGCGGGCTCAACTATCAGGTCGAGCACCACCTCTTCCCGTCGATGCCTCGGCCGCATCTGCGCAGGGCCGCACCGGTCGTCGCCGCGTACTGCGATGCGCACGACGTGCGGTACACACGCGTCGGGCTGCTCGCGTCGTACGCGATCGTGGTCCGCTACATCAACCGCGTGGGGCTGGGCGAGCGCGACGTGTTCACCTGTCCGCTCGTGGAGCAGCGGAGCGCCGTGGGCTTGGCGAGGGGATGATCAGAGCGCACCCTGATCTCCGGAGTCCGTGCGGGGCCGACCTCCACTCCTCGACCCCGCACGGAGCGGGAGCCAGGAGACGCCGGCACGGGGAGTGTGCTGCGGCGTCTCCTGGTGTCATGCGGTGCGCGACCGACGCGAACGGGTGCGAGCGACGAGTCCGGCGCCCGCCAGCATCAGCAGCACCGAGAACGTGAGCGCGCCGACGGCGAGCTCACCGCCCGTGGGCGGCAGCGCGACCGCGAGCACTCCGGTCTTCGCTGTGGAGGGGTCGGAGACGATCTTCGGTCCACTCGGAGGCGTTCCGGTCGCCGTCGCCGTGTTCTCCAGGGAGCCCTTCTTCTCGTCGGCCTTCTGCACGACGTACGTCGCCGTGCAGACGACCTTCTCACCGGGCGCCAGGCTGCGTCCACCGTCGGCGCACACGGGCGTCGACAGCGCGCCGGTGCCGGTGAAGGCTCCCTCGGCGATGGCGACGTCGGCGACCGTCACGTTGCCGGTGTTGGTCACCGTGAACGTGTAGGTGACGGTGTCGCCTTCCCGTGCGACCTGCTTGTCGGCGACCTTCACGAGCGACAGCGCGGGGTTCTGGGACCCCTCGATGACGACACGGGACGGGTCCGTCACGACAGGCTCGCCAGTGGGCGGGGTGCCGGATGCCGTCGCGCTGTTCTCGAGCGCACCGGCATCCACATCGGCCTGCTGCACCGTGTAGGTCGCCGTGCAGACGAGCTGCTGACCGGGGATGAGGGTGCGTGCGTCAGGGCAGTCGAGAGCCGAGAGCTCACCGGCGCCGCTGAAGTCGCCCTCGGCGACGGCCACCGCAGACATCGTCACGTTGCCGGTGTTGGTCACGGTGAACGTGTAGGTCACGGTCTCGCCGACGACGAGGTCGGTCTTGTCCGCGGTCTTCACGATCGCGAGCGCCGGAGCAGGGGTCGCATCGCTCGTCGTGGTCGACGGGTCCGACTCGATCGGGTCGCCGCCAGGAGGCGTGCCCGTCGCGGTGGCGGTGTTCGCCACGCGCCCCGCGTCCACATCGGCCTGCTGCACGACGTACGTCGCCGTGCAGATCAGCTGCGCACCGGGTGCGAGCGTGCGGTCGGCCGGGCACTCGACCGCGGAGATGTCTCCGGCGCCCGTGAACTCGCCCTCCGCGATCTCCACGTCGCTCAGGGTGACGTTGCCGGCGTTGGTGACGACGAACGAATACGTGATCGTCTCTCCGAGCACGAGCTGCGCCTTGTCGGAGGACTTCACGATCGTGATCGCCGGAGACTGCGTCGCCGCGATGTTCACCGCGGACGGCGCCGAGACCACCGGGCCACCGGTCGGGGGGTTGCCCGTGGCGGTCGCGGAGTTGTCCACCGCTCCCGCATCGACGTCCGCCTGCTGCACCACGTACGTGGCCGTGCATTCCAGCTCCCCACCGGGGGCGAGGGTCCGATCCGTCGGGCAGTCCAGCGCCGACAGCGCACCCGCACCGGTGAACGTCCCCTCGACGACGGAGGCGTCGGTCAGGGTCACGTTGCCGGTGTTCGTCACGAGGAACGTGTACGTCACCGTCTCCCCCGCGACCAGCTGCGTCTTGTCCGCCGACTTCACGATCGTGATCGCCGGGGACTGCGTCGCCGCGATGCTCACCTCAGAGGGCTCCGAGACCACCGGGTCGCCGGTGGGCGGGGTGCCCGTGGCGGTCGCGGAGTTGTCCACCGCACCGGCATCGACATCCGCCTGCTGCACCACGTACGTCGCCGTGCACTCCAGCTCCCCACCGGGAGCCAGGGTCCGGTTCGCCGGGCAGTCCAGTGCCGACAGCGCACCCGCACCGGTGAACGTCCCCTCGACGACGGAGGCGTCGGTCAGGGTCACGTTGCCCGTGTTCGTCACGAGGAACGTGTACGTCACGGTCTCGCCGAGCACGAGCTGCGTCTTGTCGGCCGACTTCACGATCGTGATCGCCGGGGACTGCGTCGCCGCGATGTTCACCTCAGAGGGCTCCGAGACCACCGGGTCGCCGGTGGGCGGGTTGCCCGTCGCGGTCGCGGAGTTGTCCACCGCGCCGGCATCGACATCGGCCTGCTGCACCACGTAGGTCGCCGTGCACTCCAGCTCCCCACCGGGAGCCAGCGTCCGATCCGTCGGGCAGTCCAGCGCCGACAGCGCACCCGCGCCCGTGAACTCGCCCTCCACCACGGAGGCGTCGGTCAGAGTGACGTTGCCCGTGTTCGTCACGAGGAACGTATACGTCACGGTCTCGCCTGCGACCAGCTGCGTCTTGTCCGCCGACTTCACGATCGTGATCGCCGGGGACTGCGTCGCGGTGATGCTCACCTCAGACGGACCCGACACGACGGGATCACCCGTCGGAGGAGTGCCCGTCGACGTCGCGGAGTTCGTGATGCGGCCGGCATCCACGTCCGCCTGCTGCACCACGTAGGTGGCCGTGCAGTCCATGAACTCGTTCGGCGAGAGCGTCCGATCCACCGGGCAGTCGACGGCCGAGAGCGCCCCTGCGCCGGAGAACGTCCCCTCCACGACCGAGGCGTTCGTCAGCGTCACGTTGCCCGTGTTCGTCACACGGAACGAGTACGTCACCGTCTCGCCGGCCACCAGCGTGCGCTTGTCGGCGGTCTTGACGATCGACACCGACGGGTCCGGGACCGACGGCGTACGCGTCGTCGACGGGTCGGAGGTCACCGGGGTACCGGAGGGCGGGGTGCCCGTCGCGGTCGCGGTGTTCTCCATGGAACCCGCATCGACATCCGCCTGCTGCACCACGTAGGTCGCCGTGCACACCATCTGCGCGCCGGGAGTCAGCGTCCGGTCGGCCGGGCAGTCCACGGCCGAGATCGTGCCGGCGCCCGTGAAGGAGACATCCTGCACGGCGGCATCCGTCAGCGTGACGTTGCCGGTGTTCGTGACGACGAACGAGAACGTGACGGTCTCGCCCACGACGAGCACGGCGGTGTCGGAGGACTTCTTGATCGAGATCGCCGGAGTCTGCGTTCCGGTGATGTTCGCCGCGGAGGGCGCCGAGGTCACCGGGTCGCCGGTGGGCGGGGCGCCCGTCGCGGTCGCGGAGTTGTCGACCGAGCCGGCATCCACATCCGCCTGCTGCACCACGTACGTGGCCGTGCAGTCCATGAACTCATCCGGCGAGAGCGTCCGGTCGGCCGGGCACGTCACGGCGGAGAGCGAGCCCGCCCCCGTGAAGGTCCCCTCCACCACGGAGGCGTCCGTCAGGGTCACGTTGCCCGTGTTCGTCACACGGAACGAGTAGGTCACCGTGTCGCCCGCGACGAGGTTCGTCCGGTTCGCGGTCTTCGCGATCGTGATCGCGGGAGCCTGCGCACCCGTGACCTTCGCCTCGGACGGAGCGGAGACCACCGGGGTCCGCGACGGCGGGGTGCCCGTGGCGGTGGCCGTGTTGTCGATCGCACCGGCATCCACATCCGCCTGCTGCACCACGTACGTCGCCGTGCACTCCAGCTCCCCACCGGGGGCGAGCGTCCGATCGGCGGGGCACGAGACGGCCGACAGGGCGCCGGCGCCGGAGAACGACCCCTCCACCACAGCGGTATCGGTCAACGTCACGTTGCCCGTGTTCGTGATCGCGAAGGTGTACGTGATCGTCTGACCGACGACGAGGTTCGTCCGGTCCGCGGTCTTCACCAGAGCCACCGAGGGCGTCTGCGCCGCGGTGAGGTGCGCCGCCGAGGGGTCGGACGTCACGGGGCCGCCCGAGGGCGGGGTGCCGGTCGACGTGGCCGTGTTGTCGAGCACGCCGGCATCCACGTCAGCCTGCTGCACCACGTACGTGGCCGTGCAGTCCATGAACTCGTTCGGGGAGAGCGTGCGGTCGGACGGGCACGTCACGGCCGAGAGCGAGCCCGCTCCGGAGAACGTCCCCTCCACGACCGACGCGTTCGTCAGCGTCACGTTGCCCGTGTTCGTCACCCGGAAGGAGTACGTCACGGTCTGACCTGCGACCAGGGTGGCGCGGTCGGCCGTCTTGACGATCGACACGGACGGGTCGGGGACCGACGGCGTGCGCGTCGTCGACGGGTCGGACGTCACCGGGATGCCAGAGGGCGGGGTGCCCGTCGCGGTCGCGGTGTTGTCCATGGAGCCGGCATCGACATCCGCCTGCTGCACCACGTACGTGGCCGTGCAGACGAGCTGCGCACCGGGGGCGAGAGTCCGATCAGCGGGACAGCTCACCGCCGACATCGTGCCGGCGCCGGTGAAGGCGGTCTCGTTGACGCCGACGTTGTTCAGCGTCACGTTTCCGGTGTTGGTCACGACGAAGCTGAACTTCACGGTCTCGCCGACGACGAGCACGGCGGTGTCGGAGGACTTCTTGATCGTGATGCCCGGGGTCTGCGTCGCGGTGAGGCGGACGCTGGAGGGGGTCGAGGTCACGGCGATGTCGTCGGGAGAGACGGCTCGCGCGGTCGCGGTGTTGTCCACGGCTCCCGCGTTGACGTCGGCCTGGCGCACCACGTACGACGCGGTGCAGGTGGTCGAGGCTCCGGTCGCCAGCGGCTGGGGCAGCGCCGGGCAGCTGATCGCCGACATCGCTCCGGCGCCGGTGAACGCGGTCTCCGACACGGAGATGTCGTGCAGCGGCACGTTGCCGTCGTTGGTGACCTTGAACGAGTAGGTCACCGTCTCGCCGGCGACGAGGGTCGAGGTGCTCGCCGTCTTCTGCAGCGAGACGTGCGGCAGCCGGGCGCCGTTCGTGAACGTGCACACCGCGGCGACGCCCTTCGGACCGCCGTCCGGAACGATGAACGAGCCCGTGCTGCCCGTGCCGGAGGCCAGGACGTTGCCGGAGTTGCGGTCGACGCAGGTCCAGCTCGAGTCGTACTTGGGCCTGCCGGTTCCCGTGCCGGTCTCGGTCACGGTGATCTGCTGACCGGAGAGCACGAGGACGGGCCCGGCTTCCTGCGGCTGGACGCCGGAGGCCGTGCCGGCGGTGGTCGCCGTGTTGCCCTTGGTGATGCCCGCGCCCGAGATCGTCATGGTGACCTGGTCGGAGGCGGTGTGACGCCCCGCCGGGAAGTCCTTGACGATGGAGACCGTGTTCGGGGAGGCGCAGGAGGCCATGTCGACCGAACCGGCGGTGGCGAAGGGCACATTGCTGATGACCGCGCCGCTGGTCGGGTTGACCTTGTACATGCGGTTGCCGCCCGCCACGTACAGGTAGCCGTCGCCCGCGAAGGCGATGCCGTTGAGCGCCGTGCCGCCCGCGTCGATGCGGACGAGCTCGGTGGCCGTGATCGCCACGGGGGTGCCGGCGGTGGCAGGGATCTTCTGGTCGATGACGCTCACGACGTTCACCGTGCCCGCGCCGCTGCCGCCGGCGACGACGTAGAGGTTGCCCTGGCTGTCGAAGGCCCAGTCGCCGTTGCCGCCGCCGTTGGGGATCGTGCCGGTGGCGACGAGGCCCATGGACTGGTTGGTGGTCGTGTTGAAGCCGTAGACGTTCAGGACGTTGCCGGTGAGGCCGCCGTAGTAGTAGTGGCCGTTCGCCTGGTTGATCGCGCCGTGCGTGACCGCGGCATTCGCCTCTCCCGCGCCGAGCAGAGTGGTCTGGCCGGTGATGCTGGAGTACTGGTAGATCGAGCGAGCTGTGCCGGCGTTGGCCGGGAGGACCCCGACGATGATCTCGCCGTAGCCGTCACGGTCGGCGTCGTAGATGCCGGTGCCGTTGAGGTTGCCGGTCGCGCCGGCGATCGAGAACGATCCGACGGAGGTCTGCGCTCCGCCGGTGCGTTCGATCTGCCAGATGTTCCGCGGGCTCACCCCCTGCTGGGTGTAGACGTCACCGCACGACAGACCGCCTGCGGCCACCGCCGTTCCCTGGTCGACCACCACCACGTTGACCGCAGCGAGAGCGGTCACGACGACCGCCACCACCGCCGCCGCAATGGATTTCGAACCCTTGAGCTGTGTTTTCCGGGCGTGCCCGAATCCCCACTTCATCGGCATCCCGTTCTCCCCCGGTTACCCGTTGCTAATATCCCCTGAACCAGGGGACCCACAACCCCCCACCCTAGGGGTTATGCGCAGATCTTTTCAGCGAACGCCTAGCTAGCATCCCAGTTAGACCGATATTTCAGCCCGAGGATGTCGAATCCGCCCTTCCGCGTTCGTGGTACTGGTGAGAGAAAGGTACTCATCATGAAGCTCACCGTCAGCCTGCAGGTCACTCTCGACGGAGTCGCTCAAGCGAACGGCGGCAACAACGAGGAGATGGACCCCGGTTTCACCCGCGGAGGCTGGGCGATCCCCTTCGGCGACGCGGATGCGGCGCAGTACATCCTCGACACCTGGCGCCGCCCCGACGCGTTTCTGCTGGGCCGGAAGACGTTCAGCCTGTTCGAGACGTTCTGGGGAGCACGCAGCGACGACGGCGGGTTCGGCGAGGCGATCAGCTCGGCGCCGAAGTACGTCGTCTCGAACACGCTGACCGCGCCCGCCTGGTCGGGAACCACCGTGGTCTCGGGAGATGTCGCCGGGGCGATCCGCGACCTGAAATCGCAGCCGGGAGCCGAACTCCTCGTCGTCGGCAGCGCAGCGCTCGCACGCTGGCTCCTCGAGAACGAGCTGGTCGACGAGATCAACCTCGTGCAGTTTCCCGTGATCGTCGGCGAAGGAGAGAAGTTGTTCCCGCAGAGCGGTCGCGACTTCGCCCTGGATCTGGTCGACTCGACGGTGTTCGGCACCGGGATCATCGCATCGACCTATCGAGTGGGCGGCCGCCCCGTCTACGCGCAGTGAGAGGAACGACCGCATGCACTACCTGGTCAACGTCATCGACCATCGCAGCGAGTCCGGCACCGAAGAGGAGGCCGTGGCGATCGACGCGTTCAACGAGAAGCTGGTCGCCGGCGGGCACTGGGTCTTCGCCGCCGGACTGGCCGATCCCACGGCGTCGACGGTCGTCGACGGGCGCGGCGCCGAGCCGGTCTTCACCGACGGCCCGTTCGCCGAGGCGAAGGAATGGGCCGCGGGGCTCTGGATCATCCAGGCCCCTGACCTCGATGTCGCGCTCGCGCTGATGGCCGAGGGATCGAAGGCGTGCAATCGCCGGCTCGAGATCCGTCCGATCCTTCCGCCGCCCGTGTGACCGAGGTCCGCGACGCCCTGTCCCGCGCCCACCGCGAAGAGTGGGCGCGGGTCGTCGCGACGCTCGCCAAGCGCTTCGGCGACCTCGACACGGCCGAGGATGCGGCGGCCGAGGCGTTCGCGACGGCGGCCGAGCGCTGGCCAGACGACGGGGTCCCTCCCGCGCCGGGGGCGTGGCTGACGACGACGGCGGTCCGCAAGGCGATCGACCGCATCCGGCGTGAGAGCACGCGGGATGCGAGGCACAGGGAGGCGATGCTCGTGTACGACGGCGAGACGACGCCGCTCGGCGTGATCGACGACGATCGGCTGCGGCTCCTCTTCATCTGCTGCCATCCAGCGCTGACGATGGAGTCGCGCGTCGCGCTCACCCTGCGCATGGTCGGCGGCCTGAGCGTGCCGGAGATCGCGAGCGCGTTCCTCGTGCAGGACACGACGATGGGCGCGCGCATCACCCGGGCGAAGGCGAAGATCGCGGCGAGCGGCATCCCGTACCGCATGCCAACGGCGGAGGATCTACCCGTGCGGACGTCGGGAGTGCTGGCCGTGCTGTTCCTCGTCTTCAATGAGGGGTACCTCGCATCGGACTCCGCCTCTCCTCCGCTGCGTCAGGAGCTCACCGCCGAGGCGATCCGCCTCACCCGTCTGCTGCGCGAGCTGCTTCCGGCGAACGGCGAGGTCACGGGGCTGCTGGCGCTGATGCTGCTGATCGACGCTCGGCGCGCGGCGCGCGTCTCCGTCGCGGGTGAGCTGATCCCGCTGTTCGAGCAGGACAGGATGCTGTGGGATGCCGCGCTCATCTCCGAGGGGCACGCGCTCGTGCGCGAACGGCTGGCCTCCGGCGTCGCGCCCGGTCGGTTTCAGCTGCTGGCCGCGATCAACGCGGTGCACACCGACGGGGCGGCGACCGACTGGTCGCAGGTGGTGGCGCTCTACGATCAGCTGGTGCTGATCGACCCCTCTCCGGTCGTGCGGCTCAGCAGAGCCATCGCTGTCGGGGAGTCCGAGGGTGCGGTCTCTGGTCTGGCTCTGATGGACGGTCTCACCGCCGACCTCGGCGGATATCCCCCGTTCCCCGCGGCCCGCGCCCTTCTGCTCGCGCAGCTGGGCCGCGACGACGAGGCCCGGGTGGCGTACGACGCGGCGATCTCTCTCGCGCAGAACTCGGCGGAGGTCGCCTATCTGAGGAGGCGGCGGGCCGAGCTGGGGTGCTGACGCCCTTGATGCCGGCACGAGTCGCGCCCTGACGCAGAAGGCGCCGTTCCGGCGCCACGTGCCAGGCCCGGCGCGTCCCTCACTCCGACCGCTGGCCCCCGCCTGCGCGGACGTGGGCGCGCTCTCCCTGACGACCGAACAGACTCAGCACCTCCGCGGGAGCGCCGTCTGCGCTTCCGAACCAGTGCGGCACGTGCGTGTCGAACTCGGCGACCTCTCCCGCTTCCAGCGTCAGATCGTGGGCGCCGAGGATGAGCCGCATCCGCCCACTCAGCACGTACAGCCACTCGTACCCCTCGTGCGCCCGCGGCTCCGGCCTGATCTGGCTGCCGGGAATCAGGATCTTCCAGGCCTGCACCGATCCGGGCTGCGGAGTGAGGGGGATGACCACTCGCCCGTTCACCCGCCTCGGCTTCAGCCGCACCCGCGGATCGCCCACCTCCGGCGCTCCCACCAGCTCATCCAGCGGCACCCGATACGCCTGGGCAAGAGGGAGCAGCAGTTCGAGGCTCGGCCGACGCTGCCCCGTCTCGAGACGTGACAGGGTGCTCGTCGAGATTCCCGTGGCCGACGACAGCGCCGCCAGGGTCATGCCGCGCTGACCGCGCAGCCACTTCAGACGCGGACCGACGGCGTCCAGCGCCGAGTCGATCATCGCAGACGGTTCCATCCCGTCAGTGTGACCCATCCATCCCAGAAACGGCAACGAACTTTGCCGAAACCGGTGCCGTCGATCGATCCTTGCCTCATGAACGACTACGACGCACTGATCATCGGCGGAGGCGCCGCAGGGCTCAGCGCAGCCCTCGTCCTGCTGCGAGCCCGCCGCCGGGTCGCGGTGATCGACGCGGGTCACCCCCGCAACGCTCCCGCGTCGCACATGCACGGGTTCCTCTCCCGCGAGGGGATGCCGCCCGCCGACTTCCTCGCCGCCGGACGCGCCGAGGTCATCGCGTACGGCGGTGCGATCATCCACGACACGATCGTGGCCCTCACGCCGGGGTTCGTCGCCGACCTCTCCGACGGCACGTCCGTGCGGGGGCGCCGAGTGCTCGTGACCACGGGCCTTCGCGACCGGATCCCCCTCCTCCCCGGCCTCTCCGAACGGTGGGGCAGAGACGTGCTCCACTGCCCATACTGCCACGGCTACGAAATGCGCGATCAGCCCCTCGGGGTCCTCGGCGGCGACGCGGACGCGATCGCCCACGCCATCCTCATCCGCCAGTGGTCGGACGACGTGATCCTCTTCGTCGGCGACACCGCTCTGGGCGACGAACAGCGCGAACTGCTCGACGCGCGAGGCGTCCGGATCCAGCCGGGAGAGGTCCGCGGGCTCGTCATCGACGACGACGTGCTCACGGCGATCGAACTCGACGACGGGCAGCGGATCCCCCGACGAGCCCTGTTCGTCCGCCCCGTCTTCGTCGCGAACGACGCGCTGCTGAGAGACCTCGGATGCGGTGTCGACGAGGCCGGGTGGATCGTTCAGCGCACCGGCGGCGCCACGACCATCCCCGGCGTCTACGTCGCCGGCAACGCCGCGGACCCCCGTGCCCAGGTCATCACCGCGGCAGGGCAGGGCTCTGCGACGGCGATCGCGATCAACGCCGACCTCGTCGCCGACGACCTGCAGGCCGCGCTCTCCCGAGCACGCACCGCCTCACCGTCGGCGCCCGCCGACTGAGCCACCCGCACCACCGACCGAAAGACCCCGAAGGAGCACTCCCATGACCGCACGATCCGACACCCCGCCCGCACCCGGCGCACCGGCCGTCGCGCCACCCTCGAAGCATCAGCTCGCCCTCATGATCTGGATCGCCGTGTTCCCCACGCTCACGATCCTCAATCTGATCCTCGGCGATCTCCTCGCACCGCTCCCGATGATCGTCAGGACACTCGTCCTCGTCAGCATCGCCGTGCCCATCGTGATCTACGGCGCGATGCCGGTGCTGCACCGTGCTCGTCGCGCGATCATCCTGCGTCGCCGCGAGCGGGTCTCGACCGTCGGGGCGTAGACGGCGGCGTCCTAGGCGCGCACCCGCTCGTACAGTCCGTTCGCGGCCGCGGTGAACACGGCGACGTAGTCGATGCGCTCCGGCAGTGTCGACCACTGATCGCGGATGCCCTCGTTGAGCGCCAGCAGCTCGAGGATCAGCTGCTGCGGATCCGTGCCCCTGGCGATCTCCCCCGCGGCGATGCGCTCCTCGATGAGCGGGATGAGGGAGTCGAGTGCGGCTTCGAGGGTGCGCTGCGCTCTGCCCTCGACGGGGTGCCCCGCGATGCGCGAGGCACCGGTGAGCATGACGCGGAAGCGCAGCAGCTCCGGCTCCTCGGCGGCCCGACGCACGGCCTCGATGAACTGGTCGAACAGCGAGCGCACCGAATCCGTCGGCAGCGTGATGGTCTGGTAGACCTCCTCGCGGCGCTCGACCACGGCCATGAACAGGTCGTGCTTCGTGGCGAAGTGGTGCAGCACTCCGGCATCCGTCACCCCGGCGGCGCGTGCGATGTCGGCGATGCGGGTGCTCTCGTACCCCTTGCGCCCGAACTCCGTGGTGGCTGCCGCCAGGATCCGCGTGCGTCGGGCGTCACCGCGGGCCACGCGCTTGTCGACGTCGGTGGAGGACTCGGAGCTGCTCACCCTAGAACCCTACGAGATGTTCGGCCAGCGGAGACCCTGCCCGAAGCGCCACAGCGGATCGGCCGTGTCGAAGGGCACGTCCTCCCGCGAGGCCTCCACCGCCGCCATCGACCGGGGCAGGTCGAACGGCAGACGCCCGGTGGTCGCGGCACGGCCGGAGACGGCGTCGAGCAGGATGCCGTCGTCGACGCCGAACGTGCCGAGAAGAGTCACCCCGAGCTCGGCGAGCGGAGTCAGCACGGCGGGCCGGTCGAGGAACACGTCGATCACGGTCGGAGTCTGCGCTGCGATGTCGGAGATCCGCGCGACCTCCTCGTCGGAGAACTCCAGGCTGCCGCTGTGGAACCCCTGCTCCAGCATCCCCTCGCGCTGCTCGTATGGGGCCGCGAGGCGGACGATCGCGAGATCGGCGGATGCCGGGTCGTCGACGACGAGCGCGCGTCCGGCGAGGGCGTCGGTGTCCATCTCCTCGACGTACACGCGGGTGGTGGGGGTCAGCGCGACGGGCTCGCCCTGCAGCGCCACGACGGACGCCCGCTGCACGCGCTCGCCGATCGCGAGGTGCGCGGGGATCGCGATGCGTTCGCGGACCTCGGCGGGGGCAGCCGCGCGTGCGGCCGCATCGTCGAACAGCCCCAGCCGCTCCTTCTCGCGCAGCACGCGCCGCACCGACTCGTCGATGCGCTCCTCGGACACGAGGCCGCGGTCGAGCGCCTCCAGCACGGGCGCGGGATCGTCCTCGCCCCCGAACTGGTCGACCCCGGCGTCGAGCAGCCGCACGACGCGCTGCACGGGGTCGGCGTCCAGCATCCCCCACGCCCGCACGGGCAGCTCGACGCCGAGGCGGGGCAGACACATGCCGTTCACGATGTTGAAGTCGGTGACGACCACCCCGTCGAAGCCGAGCCTGTCGCGCAGAAGATCCGTGATGAGGCGACGCTCGAACGCGAAGCCGACCTCGTCGTACTCCAGCCCGAGCGGCGCGGCGTAGCCGGGCATGACCCGCACGACGCCGGCGTCGATCGCTGCGGCGAAGGGGCGCAGATGGTCGTCGAAGCGTCCGCCGGGATAGACGGTGTGGGCGCCGCGCTCGAAGTGGGCGTCCTCACCGCCGCGCTGGGGTCCGCCGCCGGGGAAGTGCTTCACGGTCGCGGCGACGCCCGACTCGCTGAGGCCGGTGACGTACTCGCTCACGAGGAGGGAGGCGAGGCCGGGGTCTTCGCCGAAGGTGCCGGAGACGCGGGCCCAGCGCGGCTCGGTGGCCAGATCGGCCATCGGGTGCAGTGCGATGTGGATGCCGGCCGCCCTGAGCTCCGCGCCGATCATCCGCGCCGCCTCGCGCACGAGCGCGGGGTCGTGGGTCGCGGCGAGGGCGATGGGCTCGGGGAACGACGTGAAGCCGCCGCCGCTCATCGCGACGTCGTGATTGCGGCTGCGGCCGTGCACGGGGTCCGAGGCGACGGAGACGGGGATGCCGAGCCTGGTCGACGCCGCGACGCCTCGGATCGCCTCGCCCCACCTCGCCAGCTCGGCGACGGGGGCGGGGTTCATCAGCGTCACGTGCGAGACATGGCGCTCGCGCAGCAGCGCGGTGGTGGGGGCGAACCCGAACGGCGACTCGTCCTCGGCGCCCTCCCAGAGCGTGCCGCCGGCGCCGGTCACGATGCGCGCGACGAGCAGACTGCCGACCTTCTCCTCGATGGTCATGGCGGAGAGCAGCGCGTCGAGGCGCGTCTCTGCGGCGGAGATCGTGGTGTCGGTCATGTCGGCGTCCTTCGTCGGCTCGGCGGCTGCGGGCAGTGGCATCCGCTCCAGTAGACCATAAAACCTAGTGACGACTAAGTGAATTTTCGACGACCTCTTGCGCGGGGAGGAATCCGCGCGTTATCGTCGGCTGAATTAACTTAGTGGTCACTAAGTTTTTACCCCTGGGAAGGGAACGGCTGGTCCAATGAGGGACCACACGGACCGAGGAAGGACCCATGCACACCACTCCCCCCACCCCGCAGACGCGCGTGCCGATGTCGCGCATCTACCTGTTCGCGCTCATCGAGCTCGCCGCACTCGGCGCTCTCGTCACCCCGCTCGTCGTCTCGCTCTCCCTGAAGGTGCTCCAGCTCGTGCCGGAGTCGCAGAAGGAAGGAGCGCTCGGTCTCGTCACGGCGCTCGGCGCTCTCGCCGCCCTCGTCGCCAATCCGATCTTCGGCCACCTCTCCGACCGCACGCGCAGTCGCTTCGGCCGACGCCGCCCCTGGCTCATCGGCGGCGTGCTCGGCGGTGTCCTCGCGGCCGCGCTCATGGCCGTCGCCCCCAGCATCCCCGTCCTCGTCGTCGCCTGGGTGCTGTCGCAGGCGGCGTACAACGCGACGCTGGCCTCGCTCTCCGCGCTGCTCGCCGATCAGGTCCCCGAGGAGCAGCGCGCCAAGGCGTCCGGCATCTTCGGCGCGATCGGCTTCCTCGGGATGGTGCCCGCCATGCTGGTCGCGGCGTTCTTCGCGTCGAACCTCACGATCGTCGTCCTCGCGATGCCGATCGTCGCCGTGATCATCGTCGCGATCGTGTGCCTCGTCATCCCCGACCCGCCGATCGAGCGGGTCGACGGAGAGCGCGGCTCGATCGCGCAGGTGTTCCGCGCCTTCCTGTTCAATCCGGCCAAGGCGCCGATGTTCACGCTGGTGTGGGTGCAGCGGGCGACCATGCAGTTCGGGTTCACCGTGGTGTCGACCTTCGGACTCTTCTACCTGATGATCCGACTCGACATGGATCAGGTCGCCGCGGCATCCCTCACCTCCACGGCGGCACTCGCCGGGGCGGCGCTGAACTTCGTCGCCGCGTTCGCGTGCGGCTACCTCGCCTCCCGCCGGGGCAACTACGCGCCGTTCATCATCGGGTCGGCGCTGCTCATGGCGCTGTCGCTGCTGCTCAAGGCGTTCACGCAGGACCTCTCGGTGTTCTGGGTGAGCACGCTGCTGGCCGGGTTCGCGCTCGGCGCCTACTACGCGGTCGACCTCGCCCTCGCGATGCGCACGCTGCCCGTCGGCGAGGAGGGCAAGTACCTCGGCATCTTCAACGTCGCCAAGACCCTGCCGCAGTCGATTGCCCCGGCCATCGCTCCCCTCGTCGTGCTGATCGGCGGGAGCGACCCCGTCGTCGGAGGAGAGAAGAACTACACCGCCCTGTACCTCGTCGCGGCCGCCGCCGTGCTCGCCTCGCTGCTGACCCTGCCGGGTCTGCGCCGAGTGCTGCGGCGCGACGTGTACGACGCAGGGCGGTCCACCGCCGCGGCCAGCGCCGCGCAGAAAGAGGAGGTCGCGTGAGCGCCATCATCGCCGGAACCTACAACTCCCGAGACACCGGAGGCACGCCGCTCTCCGCGGGAGGCGTCACCCGCGCGGGCGTGCTCTACCGCTCCGACGCTCTCGCCGGCATCACCGACGACGGCATCCGCACACTGAGCGACAGCCCGATCGGCACGATCGTCGACTTCCGCAGCGACTTCGAACGTGTGGAGGCCCCCAACCGGCTCGGCACGGAGCGCTCGTTCGTCGAGGTCGGCCTCCCTCTGCTCGAGGGGTCGATGACCGGGATGCCGTCACCCGGCGATCTCGGAGACCTCGGCGATCTCGACGGCGAGGCCGCGCGGGCGATGCTCTCGCGCATCCCCTCGCTGGCGGATCTCTACGTGGGCATGCTCGGATCGGCTGCGGCGTCGTTCGCCGAGGTCGCGCGGCTCGTCGCACGGCCCTCCGACGAGAGCCGCGGCGCCGTGCTCGTGCACTGCACCGCGGGCAAAGACCGCACCGGCGTCGCGACGGCACTGCTGCTCGACGCGGCCGGTGCGGACCGCGCCGCGGTGATCGCGGACTACGTGCAGAGCGAGGCGAACCTCGCCGGCGACTGGGCGGATCGGATGCTGGAGCGCGCCAGGAGCTGGGGCATGCCGATGGTCCCCGCCCTCACCGATCTCGTCACCGCGACGCCCCCGCAGGCGATCGAGACCGCGTTCGCGTGGATCGACGAGCGCGGCGGGTCGGCCGAGTACCTTCGCGGCGGAGGGCTGTCGGACGACGACCTCGAGGCCCTGCGCTCTCGTCTCGCCGGCTGAGGGGTATGACCCTCCTCGACACGGGCGCCCTGCTCCTCACCGCCGCACTGGCGGCGGGGCTGGGCGCCCTCATCGGCCTCGAACGGCAATGGCGCATGCGCACCGCCGGCATGCGCACGAACGCTCTCGTGTCGCTCGGCGCCGCACTGTTCGTGATCCTCGGTTCGCAGGCGCTCCCCGGCGAGACCGCTGATCCGACACGCGTGGCCGCTCAGGTGGTCTCCGGCATCGGGTTCCTCGGCGCCGGTGTGATCCTGCGCGAGGGACTCAACATCCGCGGACTCACGACGGCGGCGACGCTGTGGTGCGCGGCCGCCGTCGGCTCCCTCGCCGGAGCCGGGATGCCGCTGCTCGCCGCCGGAGGGGCGATCCTCGTCTCGGCGACCAACATCCTGCTGCGCCCGCTGAGCACCGCGCTCAACCGGAGGCTGCGGCTCAACGCCGAGGACGAGTCGACGGAGGACGGCACCGACGCCGGCGCCCCGCAGGACTTCGTGCTCGAGGTCACGACGGGCGAGAAGAGCGAGCAGCGGGTCCGCGCCCTGCTGCTCCAGGCCGCGACGCACCCGGAGCTCACCCTGCGTTCGGTGCGGGTGCGCCACGGCAAGAACACGGAGGTGCACGTGCGCGCGGAGGTCAGCATCGACGACCCGGAGAGCGTGGACGTCATCGAGCGTGCGATCTCCCGCGTCGGCACCGACCCGAAGGTGATCGGCAGCCGCTGGTGGCCGGTCGAAGAGGCCGGGTGACGACGGGGGCTCCGCGCGAGCGGACAAAGCACGGCCGTGCCGCAGTCGAGACGTCTGCGCGCGGCTCAGTGCATTTCGGCGTCGGCCGCCGTCAGCTTCCCCAGAAGGCGCTCGAGTTCGCGGAGGTCGTGCGTCGACCAGTCCTTGAGGCGTCCGAAGAACTCGGCCCCGCGCTCTTCCATCGCGCTTGCGAGCCGGGCCTCCCCCCGGTCGGTGAGCTGAACGATCACTCCGCGACGATCCTGCGGATCCGGCCCGTCAGAGACCAGCCCGAGACCACGCATCCTGGTCAGAAGCGTGCTCGTAGAACTGCGATCCATACCCACCGACTCAGCGATCTTGCTGGGCCGGGCCGGACCGAAGGCGTGCAGCCACCGGGCGATGTGGAAAGCAGCGGGCTGCAGCCCCTCGTGGAACTGAGCCGCGCTGCGCTCACTCAGCGCCCGCGTCGCACTCAGGAGTGCGTTGAGCCTCTCGCCCAATGCCATTTCCAGATCCAGCCGCGCTCGCTGTTTCGTTTGCATATCCAAACAATACCACGTACGGTGATTTGGATTCACAAATGACTTTCATGAGATCACACCGTCTTGGAGCACCCGCTATGCCCTCACCCGTCATCGTTCTCACCGGTGCCACCAGCGGCCTCGGACGACTCGCAGCCCTGCGCCTCGCGCAACGGGGCGCACACCTCATCCTTCCGGCCCGCAACCCCGCCAAGGCGGCGGAAACCGTCGCGCTCATCAGAGAAGGCACTCCAGCGGCCATCGTCGAGACCCCCGTCGCCGATCTCTCCCGCATGGACGATGTCCGCAGGCTCGGGCGGGAGATCGCCGGCGCCCACGCCCACGTCGACGTCCTCATCAACAACGCCGGCATCCACGCCTTCGAGTCGCGCATCACGACCGACGGCTATCCGGAGATGATCGCCGTCAACTACCTCGCCCCGTGGCTGCTGACCCACGAGCTCCTGCCCGCACTCGACGCAGCCCCCGCCGCACGGGTCATCACCGTCGCCTCCGAAGCCTCACGACGTCACGGCAGACTTCATCTCCCCGATGACCTCACAGCCACCCCGACGTTCACCGCCCGCGGATCTTCCGAGCACTACGGCAAGAGCAAGCTCCTCGACATCATGTTCACCAAGGAACTCGCCCGTCGGAACATCACCACCGGCATCACAGCGCTCTGCCTCGACCCCGGGTTCAACGTCACAGGGCTCGGACGGGAAGTCCGAGGCGCCGCCGTCATCGAGCGCATCCTCACAGCCCTCCGCATCGGCGATCCCCGCAGGGGTGCCGACCTCATCGTCCAGCTCGCCACGCACCCCGACTACCACGACCGAAACGGAGAGTACTGGACCGTTCGCGGGCCCCGAGCGATCCAACCCGCCTCACCCGGCGACGACTCAGCGCTGCAGAAGGAGCTGTGGATCCACACAGAGCGGATGCTCCTTTCATAGGCGCGGCATGTTCGCATCGCCGCTCTCGCCGCTGCGCTGGGCGGCGAGCGTGTTAGATGGGCAGATGGAGCACTCCCCCGCACACGATCCTGACGGAAGCCCGTCGGCGCACACCCGTCGACGCTTCCTGATCGCTGCGGGCTCGGGCGTCGCCGTCACGGCAGCGGGAATCCTGCTCGCCACGATTCCCCCGGGCACAGACGGCGGGGCGCCTGCCGTGGACCCGGACAATCCGAGGGGGCTGCCCGAGTACGAACCCGTCTACGATCGCGCGATCAAGGGCCTCGAGGCGCCGCTCGGATTCGCGGACTGCCGGAACCCCACAATCCGGTCGACACGTGACACCGCAGGGAGCGACCACCACGCGGTGACGCCGATCATCGACCGCTTCGTCATCCACCACACGGGCACGACCGAGGAGCAGCTGGACTTCCTCTCGCGCTGCAACAGGCGCTCCTCCGCGCCCACCTTCTATCTGCGGAACGACGGGTCCGTCTTCGAGCTCATCCGCCCCGGCGCGAAGCCGTCATCGACCGGCGCCGACTGGAACTGGCGGTCGCTGGCCGTGGAGACCCTGGACGCCACGGGAGCGCCGGACTACACCGTGACGGCGGTGCAGCTGGAGGAGCTCGCCCAGATGATCGCGTGGCTCGCGACCTACGATGGCAGGACGCTGGACGGCGTGCCGGTGTCGTTCACGATCGACAGGGAGCACGTCATCAGCCACAGGGAGACCTGGTCGGGGACCGAATGCCCCGGACCGTACCTGCAGTCCCGGCTGGACGACATCGTCGCCCGCGCCCGCGAGATCTTCGCCGCACGCTGACCGGGTCAGGCGCGCGGTGAGCGCGACGCGGATGCCTGCAGCGGGATGCCTCTGCCGCGGATGCGCAGAGCCGACCGCGTCAGAAAACGTTCAGCGACCTTCGTCGCCGATGAACCGGTCGACCAGTGACTCTGCGGCGACATTGCGGCCCCGGAGCATCGCCTCCATCATGTTCACCTGAAGCTCTTCCTGCCTGAGCATGTAGTCGAAGAAGTCGGACTCGCTCGTTGGTCCGATCACGGCGAGACGGCGGAGGTCCTCCACGTACTCGACAGTGCGAGGAAACGCGAACCTGATCGATTCGCGACGGAGACTGTTCGGCATCCACCCGACCAGTCGGCCTCGCAGCCGGGCACCGGCACCCGTGCTGTCCGATATCCCGAGGCGTTCGGCGGCCGCTCGGTAGCGCGGGGCGTTGAACCGCTCGAGGCGATCGTAGGCGCGCCAGAACGGCGCCGTCTCGTGCTTCTCAGTCCGTATCGCCGTCGCCGCCATCCCGATACGGGCGAACTCCCGGTTCGCCAACTCGGCGCGGAATCCTTGTTCGAAGGTGGTGAATCGCATCGTGCTCCTCTGGTCGGCGTGCGAAGGTCGTGCCGGACGGCGGCAGGTGCGAACGGAGTCGCCGGGCTCCGTTCGCACCTGCCGCCTGAAGAGACCTGCGTGCTACTTGCTGGGCCGGGAACGGCGGGAGACGAGGACGCTGCCGCCGACCGCGATGAGAGCCACCCCGAGCACGACCATAACCAGCGACAGCTCGCCACCGGTGAGCGCGAGCCCCGACGTCGATCCTGATCCCGCGCTGGCACCGGTGCCGTGGCCTGCTTCTCCTCCTCCCGCGCCGATAGCGTCCGCGTCCAGCGTGAGGGTGTTGGTGACCGTCACGCTGACGGGCTCATCATCATCGATGGTGACCGTGCCGGTGGACAGCACCGGGGCGGCCCAGGTCGCACCCGCGATCGCGTCCGGAGCCCGCTCGCTCAACGTGAGCACCGCACCGACCGGCAGAGCACCCGACGTCACCACGTCACCGTTCGCCGACAGCTCCAGAGCCCCAGAACCAGCCTCGAACCCCTCACCGGCCGGGTAGTCGTATTCGAGGAGGAACACCGCATCATCAGCGACGAGCGATGCCCCGTCGCCAGCGACCACCTTCGACGCCTCGAACACGCCCGTGTTCAGAGTCGCCCGGTTCGTCAGAGTCACGGCGACCGTTGTCTCGTCGCCGAGGATGAAGTCGTTCGTGCTGAACACCGGTGCGGCCCAGATGATGCTCGAAGGTCCTGTCGGCAGTATCTCCTCGATATGCACGGTGGAGCCGGTCTCGTACCCTTCGCTCGTCCACGTCGACCCCTCTGCCACATTGAACGGCTGGTTCTCGACGATAGCTGTGCCATCGGGTGCCGTCACGGTGTAGGTGCCGGCGAAGACGATGCCGTCGATAGCCTGACCGTCCCAGGTCACAGCCTTTGTGATGGAGAAAGCACCGAATCCTTCTCCTGTGCCGGTGCCCCCGCCGCCTTCTGTCGCGAACGTTGCAGATGCTGAACTGTTGATCGTGACTTGATCCGCGACGCGGAAGGTAGCGAAGACCTGGCATGGCACGTCATCGGCGGAACGCCCAGGGCTCTGGTTCCATGCGATGTGAGCGGTCGAAGGAGGGGTTGCCGCTGCGGAGAGCGTCGCCGTGCCCTGCTCGGTTGCGGTTAGCGCAAGAGTTACCGTCACCGGAGCACCCGATCCCGAGACCTGGAGCTGATCACCGGAAAGCACTCCTGGGCCGCTGACGACCGTCAAGGTGCCCGGAATCCCCGCGGTGCTGAGCGTCAACGGTGAGCTGAAGACGTCGGTCGTGATGACGAACTCGCCAGATCCGCCGATCGGTATCGGCGCAGAGGGTCCAGCCACCGACAGCGTCGGATCGGCGGAGATGCTTGCGAGAATCTCCGCCTGACGTTCATGACCCATGTTGTCCAGGCAGGTGGCGCCTCGCTCGAGCTCGGTTCCCGTTGCGCTCGGCGCCACGGGATCGCTGATGCACCAGATGAGGACCTGAAGTGCTGAGCGCTCCCACGAATCACCGTCGGATACTGCGCGCGCCGCATTGTTGAAGTTGAAGTAGCCCGTTCCCTGATAGGCGTCCTGTCCATGCTGGATCAGGTAAGCGATCAGCGACTCCTGTTCTGGCGTGAGCTTGGGATTCGCCCCGGCGAGCTCGTTCAGTCCCGGAATGGGATTGCCATCGATGTCGAGCAGGTTGCCGTCAGCATCCACTCCACTGCAGACGTGGGAGAAGTAGTCGGTGCAGAACATCCACTCCGAGACCGGGCCGATGCCTGAGACGTAGCGCGTGGAGCACACCGGCGGATACGCGTTGGTGTCGTTCGCGGCGAAGGAGTCGTAGAGCGGGACGACACGCCCTTCGTTGTATTCCGCGAGCCTCGTCCCGAAGACCGATCGCAGGTCCGGCACCGGGCCGGACGAATCTGCTGGGTCCAGCAGCGTTGCGCCCTCACAAACCGGAGCCGTGAACGCTTCAGCCGGCACAGTGGGAGCCTCGGCTGCCGCGGGGCCTGCGAGACCCCATAGGCTCCCCATCACCAGAATGACCGTCAGCAGTGCTCTCCATGGAGCCGCCTTGGCACTGATATCGCGACCTTGTCGCCTGATTGTCATGAGCTGTCCTTCTTCGTGAAGTCGGAGGGAGCGCACGCTTGCGCTTTCCGAAGTGCGGTGCGGGCCATCGGGTTCGGGCCCAGTCGTTCGTGAGATGAAGCCCTGGGGGGAGGCGGAGCTCCCCCCAGGGGCGGCCTGTTGGGGACCCTGGGGAGTCGGGGAGAGCAGGCCGCGGTCTGACAGAGACTGCGTCAGACGTTGCGGGGCGGGCTGCTTCGTCGAAAGCGCCCGGATGTCGTACCGAGGTGGTGAAGGTGATGCATCGCCGCATCCGTCATTCGCCGCGATGTCATCACGACCCCATTCCCAGTCGTACAACTGACTTAGAATAACTCAGCTTCGGTCGAGACGCAAGACTTCCGCCTAACATCGCTTCGATCTCACGCCAGGGCCGCCACGACCTCAGCTGCGGCGCGCTGTCCCGATTCGATCGCCCCGTCGAGATACCCCGGGTGCTCCATGGCGGTTTCGGAGCCAGCCCAGTGGATGTGGCCCACCGGCGCGGCACCAAGCGGCCAGAACCCGCTTCGCGATCCGAGAACGGGCAACGCGACGTATCCTCCGCGAACATCGGGATCGAGATGCCACGCCTTCTCGTGCCAGCTGTTCGGCTCCAAGACCCTGAGACCGTAGTGAACCGCAAGCGGACCCAGAACTCGCGACATGCGCTCATCGGCAGACAAGGCGTCGAGGGCTCTCGCCGCTCTGCCGCCGATCAAGATGCACAGGTGCCCCGGCCCCTCGGGCGGCGACGTATCGAATATCGCGCCGCCACCTCCGTGCAGGAACAGCAGATCCTGCGGAGCACTCCCCCGCCAGAAAGGACGGTCGTAGACGGCGATCGCCTTGTACACAGCGCCCATCTCGGTGCTCTCTTGAACGTTGCGGACCGCTGACGGGAGAGGGGGAGTGTGCGCGATCGCCGAAGCGACAGGTGCAGGCACGGCGATGACCACTTTGGCCGCCTGGTATGTCGCAGCGCCCGTGCAGACGACGACTCCGTCGGCGTTCGAGTGCAGACTCAAGACCCGTTCGTCGGTTCGCACTCGGTCGCCGAGGTCCCGGGCGAGGCGTTCCACGAGCGTTCCCATCCCGCCGACGACGAGCGAATCCTGAGCGCCCCCAGAGGCCGAGAGGATGGTTCCGAGCCCATGCTGCGAGTGCACGACTCGACGCACTCCGTACAGAGAGATGCGATCGAGATCAGCCGTCCAGGACAGTTCGGCCCCGACTCGCAGAAGTCGCCGCGAGCGTCCCCACGACAGCTTTCTCAGGAAGAGGTCGAACGGCTGGCGATTGGACCAGCGCGCCGGCGCGAGCGCGGCAATCGTGCACGTCACGGCTGCGGCCGCAACCGCTCCGAGACCGGTCAGCGAGAGCCACCCCACGCCTTGCGCTCCATCGACGATGCGCGGGAGGTTCCCCACCTGGCGTTCGAATGTCACCTCGCCGAACTCGCGAGCCAGGGCTGCGACCCGCTGATGATCGGCACCGATCCACTGTCCGCCGAGATCCAGCCGCGAGCCCAATGGGGATGTCTCCGCCAGCACGCGTCCACCGACGCGGTCAGCCGCCTCGAGCACGATCACCTCTCGCCCCGATCGGACGAGTTCACGCGCGGCGACGAGCCCTGACAGACCCGCCCCCACGACGACGACCGTGTTCGGCTTCGGAGGATGCGATGAGTCCATGTGTTCATCTTTCTCAGTCGGTCATATGACTTGTACACGTGAGCCAGAGATCTGCGATGGCGGGTTCCGGCTTCATCCGACGCGGAGAAGGACCTGCGCGAGCCGCCGCACGATCCCGTGCGATCCGGGTTGAACCGCCCGCAGCGTGTCAGGACGGAGCGGCTTGCGGAGTATCGGCTTCAGGTGGGAGAAGCTCGACCACGAGTAGGCGCCGTGATAGGCGCCCATGCCGCTGCCGCCGACCCCGCCGAACGGGAGCGTCGGTGCGCCGACATGGATGATCGCCGCGTCATGCACGAGCGCACCAGACGAGGTGCGTTCCTCGAACAATCGGCGGACACGCGCAGATCCGGAGAAGACGTAGAGCGCCAAAGGCTTCTCGGTGGCGTTGATCGCGTGGATGGCGGCTTCGACCGACGGGACGGCCACGATGGGCAGGATCGGCCCGAAGATCTCGTCTTGAAGTACGGGCGCGGGCGACTGCGGACCTATCACCATCTCACCTGACTGCGCGAGCGTGACGATGGACGGCGCGATGTACCGTTCTGCACGGTCATGCGCTCCACCGACCGCGATATCCACCCCCTCGAAAAGGGATACCAGCCGATCGAAATGGCGATCCGTCGCGATGCGGCCGTACTGGGGGTTGGTGCGCGGTTCCGCTCCCCAGAGGTCGATGAGAGCCGACCTCATCGCGGCGATGAGCGGCTCCACCCTGCCCGGAGTGGTGAGAACGTAGTCCGGCGCGACACAGGTCTGCCCGGCATTCGTGAACTTAGCCCACACGATGCGCCGAGCCGCCTCCTGAAGCCCCTCATCGTCGTCGAACCACACGGGCGACTTTCCGCCGAGCTCGAGCGTGACGGGAGTGAGGTGCTCAGCCGCAGCTCGAAGAACGACACGACCCACGCCGGCGCTGCCGGTGAAGACGATGTGATCGAAGCGCTGAGCGAGGACGGCCGTCGTCTCGTCCACGCCCCCCTCGACGACACTCACCGCGCCGTCCGGAAAATACTCGGGAACTAGCCGCGCGATCAGCCGCGAGGTCGCGGGAGCAAGCTCGCTCGGTTTCAACACGGCAGCGTTTCCTGCCGCAAGCACGCCGACCAGGGGAGCCAGTAGAAGTTGCACCGGGTAGTTCCACGGAGAGACCACGAGGATGACACCCAGCGGCTCAGCGAGCAGACCGGCCGATGCGGGTTGCAGAGCCATGGGAACCGGCACCCGTCTCCGCCGGGTCCACCGGCGGAGGTTGCGCAGCGCGAAACTGATCTCGCCGAGAACGACATCGGATTCGGTCAGCTCCACCTCTTGGCGGCTCTTTCCGAGGTCCTCCCACAGTGCACCGGCGAAGCTCGAACGATTGTCGAGGATGAGCGCACGAAGCGCCCGAAGCCTCTCGATGCGGGATGAGACCGATCGCGTCCTTCCGGACAGGAACACCTCTCGGGTCGTGCCGACGGCTGCTGCGATCGCCTCCTCATCAGGTGACGTCGCTTTCGCTCTCCCCCACATGTTTCTCCCTCAGCATCCGGGGCTCTGCGGCGCCCGACCCTTCGATCATAACTCAGTCAGTCGTATGACTGGTGTCGACTAGAGTAGTGGCGGAACACAAAGACAGGGAAGCCCGAATGCGTTACGTGGAATCATCCGTTCGATCGCCGCAGATCGTCGCCGCGGCCCGGCGCGTCATGATGCGGGACAGCGTCGCGCGAACGACGATCAGGGCGGTCGCGACCGAGGCCGGCATTCCCCTGGGCACCCTTCAGCACGTGTTCCCGACCAAGGAGCTCCTCCTCAAGGCCGTGATCGACGACGTCGCGTCCGAGTCGAACGCCCACACCGGGTCATTGGTCCGCCACGCCGGCCTCGCCGAGACCATTCGTGAAGGTGCACGCAGCTACTGGCACGGACTCATCGACGACAACGTCCCGTACCAGGTGATGCAGGTCGAGCTCCTCAACTACGCGCTCCGCAGCACGGGAGACGACTTCTCCGAACGCTGGCCCTTCTCCGCACAAGCGGCCGCCGTCGTCTCACTCCTGGAGGCCACGGCATCGAACGCCGGCGAAGTGACGGGGGCGCCCTTTGAACGCATCGCGCGCCTCTTCATCGCTGGCCTGGACGGGCTCATGCTGCAGTACGCGGCTGATCTGGACAGTCGTCGCGCCGAAGAGGATCTCGAGGCCCTGATCGACGCGACGATTCTGTATGCCCGGATCCGACCGTCACATTGACAGGTTCAACGATGCGACAGCCTGCCCGATGCGGGTAGCCCTCGCATGCCGGGCATCGAGTGCTTCTCGCATGTCCACCGGAACGAACCTCGTTTTCGTCCCCGGGGCCGCCCGAGCGAGCAGGTCCATGTCTGCGGAGATCACCGTTGCGACCATGGCGTAGCCGCCACCGGACACGGCGTCGCGATGCAGGACGATCGGCTGCGTGCCTCCGGGGATCTGAATCGACCCGACTGCGTAGCCCGCATCCACGATGTTCGAGGGATCCTGACCGGCGCCGAAAGGCTGTTCGCGCTCGCGCCACTCGACGCCGGGGCCGTCATAGCGCAGCCCCATCCTGTCCGCCGTCGGGGTGAGGGTCCACTCCTCCTCGACCAGGCGGCGGACTCCTTCGTCGGTGAGGAGGTGGTCATACAGCCCGAGAACGATCCGCACACGCTGCGAGCGCCCGAACGAGGGACGGAACCGCTCGTCGAGGGTCGAAATCGCCGGGACCGACAGCAGCGACTCCCCCACGGGGAGCGAATCGCCCGCCGCGACTGCGCGTCCGCCGACACCACCGATCGAGCCGATCACATAGGTCGAACGACTGCCCAGCGCCTCGGGCACATCAATGCCTCCGCGCACCGCGATCCAGTACTTCGTGCCGCCCTGGATCACGCCGAAGGAGAGCATGTCGCCCTCCACCAGCTCGATGCGCGTCCATTCCTCGCGCGGCTCGCCATTGACCAGCACCGGCACCGGAGCCCCCGCGACGGCCACGACCGTGGACTCGGTCGCTCGCAGCACCGGTCCGATGTAGGTGCACTCGAGCACAGCTGCGGATGCCTGGTTGCCCACGAGGGCGTTCGCGAGCCGGGCCGACTCCTGGTCCATGGAGCCGCCCTGGGGGATGCCGAGACTGTAATAGCCCCTCCGTCCCTCATCTTGGACGGTCGTCTGCAGTCCTGGCTGCACCACCTCAAGCATCGAGAGCCTCCATCATCGTTCGGTTCGCCGCGTCGGGATCCTTCTGCCATGCGTCCAAGGAGAACGTCACCGGCGCCTGTCGCCAGCGCCAGGTTCCCGCGTCCACCTCGGCCTGAATCGCCTCGTACTCCGCCCTCTCCACGGAGCGGTAGCGGACGATGTCCCCGGGACGGAACAGCACGGAGGACTCCGCGAAGTCTGCGAGCCGCTGTTCGGGGTCGTAGATCGGCGGGGCGACCACTCCGAACATCTGATAGCCGCCTGCTCCCCTCACGGAGTAGATCGCGCCGAAGCATCCGCCGTGCCCGATCGTGAGCCTGGGGGTATCCGTGCGAGGGCTCAGGTACTTGGGCACCACCAGTTGCTGCTCGCGTTCGACGAGCTGGTACAGGAACGGGAGCCCGGCGACGAATCCGACCATGCTCACGATCCACGGCTGTGCCTGGTGGCGGCGGATGAACTCGGCCCTGTCGGCGAGGCCGTTCACCGCGGCCGCGTAGTCGAGGTCGGTGCCCGAGGGGTCCTGGTGGTACCCCTCGCGGAAGCGTGCGCCGACCTCGGCGGTGAACGGGTCGTCGTACCAGACCGGCACGTCGATGATCCGGGTGGGGATGGCGGCGCCCTCACGGTGCTCGATGCCGCTCTCGATCTCGCGGACCATCGACTCGAGCGTGGTGTGCGAGAGCCGATCCGGGTCGAAGCGCACGAGCAGCGATGCGTTGGCGGGACAGATGTCGACGATGCCCTCGGCCGCGCGGCTCGTCAGCTCCTGGGCGATCGCCATGACGGTGAAGTTGGCTGTGAGGCTCATCGCCTCATCCACCTCGACGAAGAGGAACTCGTCGCCTCCCCACGTGTACCGCGACGGCGTCGGTGCGCTGATGCTCTGGCTCACAGCCCCTCCAGGATCTTCCCGGTCTCGATTGTCTTGGTGTGGTGCGCCGTGGCCAGGAAGTCAGGCTCCTCGAGCAGACGCAGGTGCAGCGGGATGGTCGTCTCGATTCCCTCGATGCGGGTGGCGGTGAGCGCCGCGCGCATCCGCTCGATGGCCTCGATCCGGGTGGGAGCGTGCACGATGACCTTCGCGATCATCGAATCGTAGAAGGGGACGACGACATCGCCCGCCTCGAATCCGGAGTCCACGCGGATGCCGTCGGGCCATTCCAGGACGGCGATGCGTCCGGGGCTGGGGAAGAAGTTCTGCGACGGGTTCTCCGCGTTGATGCGGCACTCGATCGCATGCCCGTCGAACCGCACGTCATCCTGGGTCATCCCCAACGCCTCCCCGTCGGCGATGCGCAGCTGCTCGCGTACGAGGTCGATGCCGGTGATCTCCTCGGTGATGGTGTGCTCGACCTGAAGGCGAGTGTTCATCTCGATGAACGCCGCCTCCTCGCGCGCGGCGTCGTACAGGAACTCGACCGTGCCAGCGCCGCGGTATCCGCTGGCCAACGCCAGCCGCACGGATGCTGCGCGCATCCGCTCGCGGACATGGTCGGGGATCTCCGGCGCGGGCGCCTCTTCGACCACCTTCTGCGAGCGCCGCTGCAGAGAGCAGTCGCGGTCACCGAGGTGGATGCAGTTCTCGCCATCGGCGAGCAGCTGCACCTCGACGTGCCGGGCCTGGGAGACGAACCGCTCCAGGTACACGCTCGGGTCTCCGAACACGCTCGCGGCCTCACTGCTGGCGAGTTCGATCGTGGAGATCAGCTCGTCTTCGCTCGCAATGTGGCGGATGCCGCGGCCTCCGCCACCGGCGCTCGCCTTGACGAGCAGCGGATAGCCGATCTCCCTTGCGATCGCGACGACATCGTCTTCCGGCGATAGCGGGCCGCCGGTGCCGGGAAGCACCGGAACACCGGCATCCTTCGCGGCACGGATCGCATTGGACTTGTCGCCCATGAGCTCGATCGTGTCGGGGTCAGGGCCGACCCAGATCAGACCGGCCGCGATGACGGCGCGTGCGAACGCAGCGTTCTCGCTGAGGAAGCCGTAGCCGGGGTGGATCGCGTCGGCTCCGGTCTCCCTGGCTGCGGCGAGCACGGCGTCGGGGTTCAGGTATGAGTCCTTGGCCGCGGCCGGGCCGATCACGACGGACTGATCGGCGATCCTGGCGATGAAGGAGTCGCGGTCGGCCTCCGAGACGATCGCAACCGTCTCGATGCCGAGTATCCGCGCAGAACGGGCGATGCGGACCGCGATCTCGCCTCGGTTCGCGATGAGCAGGCGGCGCATCAGTTCTCGTCGACCGTGACGATCACGTCACCGGGATTGACCATGCCGCCGTCCTCCACGAGAAAGGAGCCGACCACGCCGGCCGCCGAGGCGCTGATCTCGGTGAACTGCTTCATGATCTCGACCATGCCGATCGCCTGTCCGATCTCGACCGAGACGCCCTCCTCCACGAAGACGGGCTTGCCGGGTCCCGGCCTGCGATAGAAGATGCCGGGCAGTGGCGAGACGATGTCAGCCATGGTCGTCCTTTCGGTGGGGGTCAGGCGGCGTCGACGACGGCGCGCACGGCGCGCGCGACGTCGGGAGAATTGGGAGCGTCAGAGTGCACGCAGACGCTCTGGAAGCGCACATCGATCAGCGATCCGTCGATCGCGGCGATGCGTTCACCGCGCAGCGCCGTCGCGACGCGGTCGGCAGCGGCCTCGGGGTCGGTGCGGTGGGCCGCGCGAACCAGCGCGAGCGTCCCATCGGAGTTGTAGTCCATGTCGACGTAGAGCTCGCCCACGAAGGGCACCCCCTCCTCTGCGCACACCCGCTCATGCGCAGTACCGGCGAGGCCGAGGAAGGGCACATCGAATGCCCGCACCGCGCGGGCGGCGGCACGCATCAGTTCTTCGTCGCCGGCGAGCATGCCCCAGAGGGCGCCGTGCGGCTTGATGTGGTTGAGCGGCACATCGGCGGCCATGAGGAAGCCGAGCAGCGCACCCGTCTGGTAGAGGATGAGGGACTCGACCTCATCGGGGCGCAGCGCCATGCGCCGTCGACCGAACCCCACGAGGTCGGGGAGCCCCGGGTGGGCGCCGATCCGGACTCCGTGATCCTTGGCCAGAGCGACTGTGTCGTGCATGACGCCCGGGTCGCCGGCATGGAACCCGCAGGCGACGTTGGCGAGATCGATGATCCGCATCAGCTCGGGGTCGTTCCCGAAGGTGTGCAGCCCGAAGGCCTCCCCCATGTCGGAGTTGATGAGTACCGGTGCCTGCGCTGCCATGCGGCCACGTTAGCCCTCGGCACCACTCGAGATCGTTGGGCAGTATGCTCAATCTCCGATGTGGACAAGTGGAGTCTGCACAACGGCAGGAAGGCCACGGATGCGCGTACGCGATCTTCTGGACGACGACGTCCTCGGTGTCGAGCTGCGTTCAGAGCCCGACCAGCCGCAGCTGGACCAGCCCATCAGCGGCTGTGCGCAATCAGAGCTGATGGACCCGACGCCGTTCCTCCAGCGCGGCGAGCTCATGGTGACGACCGGCATGGCGCTGCACTTCGAGGACCACCGCACCTGGGAGGCCTACGTCGAGCGCCTCGCCACCGTGCCGATCAGCGGCCTGGCCTTCAGCCTCGGACGCATCCACGGCGCGCTGCCGAACGGGCTCGTGTCGGCGTGCAACCAGCACGGCATCCCCCTTCTCGAGCTGCCCGAGGACCTGCCTCTGCTGCAGTTCTCTCGACACATCTGGCAGGAACTGGCCGCGCAGCGCTACGAGATCGTGCGTGCGGGCTGGGAGCTGGCCGACGAGTGCACGCGCCTCGCAACGCACGGCGTCCCGATCGTCACGGTGCTGCAACGCATCGCCGACGCGATCGACGCCCACGTCGCGCTGATGGATCCGGCTGACTTCCCGCTTGCCTCCGCGGGCGTGCCGGTCACGAGGTCGAGCGCTGCCGCGACCACGCTCGCGCTCCCCGGCGGAAGCGGCGCTCGATTCACCCTTCGCATTCGCGGCGGCGCTGAGGGACAACTGCTCCAACCTCTGCTGGGTCCCGTCGCCGCCGTGCTCGCGATGCAGCTGTCGTACACGCTGGCGTCCTCATCCCCGCTCCACTCACCGGCCGCCGCGCGGCTCATTGAGGCGATGCTCGACGACTCCGTCGGCACGGAGGCTCTCGCTACGCTCGCCAGATCGGCGGGTCTCGACCCGGATGCTCCGTGCCAGTTGCTGTCCGTGTCCGCCGATCCGAATGCGTCGACCGCCAACGCTCGGCTCGTCGCGTGGCGAGCGCAGGTGCATCTGGAATCCCGATTCGGCGTCGTGCGGTTCTTCGAGCATCCCCAGCGGACCGTGTTCCTCCTCCAGCGCCCCGGGACTGCGGAGGGCGCGGCCCAGGGGCTGGCGGCAGCGATCGATCTCGCCCAGGTCGGCGTCATCCACTCAGGAGACCTGTCCTGGGAAGAGATCCCTCTCGCGCTGAGGATGGCGATGCGTCAGTCGCACACGGCAGGGGTGCGCGCGCTCCCGCCTCTCGACCTCGCCTCGATCGCCCAGGCGCTCCCGTCCGCAGGGCTCGCTTCGCTCGCCGGTCGCTTCATCGCACCACTCGACGCCGCCGACCCGACCGGCGTGCTCACAGAGACTCTCGGCGCCTACCTGCGCCACAGTGGCGCCGCGCGGGCCATCGGCGACGAGCTGTTCATCCATCGGAACACACTCGCGTACCGCATCCGCCGGATCGAGACGCTGCTGGGGGTCGACCTTCAGGACGGGGAGACGAGGGCGACACTGCTGCTCGCCCTGCACATCATCTCGGCGTAGTGCAATCCGCACAGGGCAGGGGGCAAGACAGGGCAAAGGGCCGATTCCACGGCGTCAGCGGCGTCACTAGATTCACTGCTCATCGGCATTCCGCCGTCTCTGCGTGACACCCGACCCGAAGGAGTAGCCATGGCTTACGCCGACTACGTCATGCCCGCATCCGAACGAGCCCCTCGATGGTCCCTGTCCATGGCGTGGTGGGCACTCTTCTCCGCCATGTTCTGGATCTACGTGGCGGTCGCCTCGGCAGGTGCCGTCGGGCTCGTCGACACCATCATCGGAATGGCGCTGACCGTCGCCACCTACGGCGTGATCAACCTGATCCTCTCCCGTCACGCCGCCCGTACGGGTCTCACGGTGGAGCTGACGTCTCGATCGATGTTCGGCGTGGTGGGTTCGGCGCTGGCCACCCTCATCTTCGCCGCCACCGCGATCTACTACTGCGTGTTCGAGGGGTCGATCATCGCGATCGCATTCCAGAAGACCTTCGGCGGAGAGCTCAACCTCTGGTACGCAGCCGTGGTCGCCTACGCGATCCCGCTCGCCTCCGGTCCGGTGCAGCGCTGGCTCGACCGGCTGAACGGCATCCTGCTGCCGATCTACGCGCTCGGACTCATCCTCGTGGTCGTGTTCGCCACCGTGCAGAACGGCGCGCCCACGAGCGTCTTCGACGTCGCAGCGGCCGGACCACTCCCGGGCTGGGTCACCTCCTACCTCATCTACATGGGGGTGTGGATCATGATGATGTACACGTTCGACTACGCCAGGATGGGCCGGAAGCAGGATGAGAGGTTCCACGGCCAGTTCACGTTCGGCTGGGTCTTCTACTTCTTCACCTTCATCGTGAACGGGCTCGTCGGCATCTACATCATCGCCGCGACGGGACACGAGGGCAGCGAGACGGGCGTGGTCGACGCCTTCCTCGGCAGCATGGGCTTCTTCGGACTTCTCGTGATCTTCATCTCGCAGACGCGCATCAACACGGCGAACTACTTCCTCGCCTCCAGCAACCTCGACGCGTTCGCGACCAGGGTCTTCCGCCTTGCACTCCCCCGTTGGGTCTGGGTGATCGTCGCGGGAATCATCACGTACGTGCTCATGCTCACGAACGTGGTCACGTGGCTGCTCAAGGCCCTGGCCTGGCAGGGTGTGTTCGTCGTGGCGTGGGTCGCGATCGCGCTGGTGTTCATCTGGATGCTGCGCGGCAAGGATGTCGTCCCCGAGGTCCGCCGCCCGTACCTCCCGGCCGTCACCCTCGGCGCCCTGGCCTGGATCGTCGCCTCTGCCGTCGGCATCCTGCTCACCGAGCTCGCGGGGGCCACCGTATTCGGGGCTCTTGCACCGGTGATCACGTTCGCGATCGCAGCGGTCGGAGCCTGGGCGGCCTTCCGCCTGCAGCCGCCGCGCACGATCGCGACGGACGATGCTCCGCGGATCGACGAGCAGCACCTCGCCTGAGACCCGCGAAAGCAGCGTCGCGCCCGAGGCCGCGTCTCGCCCTAGCCGCCGACTCGGGACATCCACCTGCTGAGCTCGGCGGCCAGGGCGGCGGGCGCATCGAGCTGGATGAGGTGCCCCGCCCCCTCGATCAGCGCGACCGAGGCGTGAGGGATCGCCGCTCCGAGACGATGGGCGCGGTCGCTCGGGATCCAGGTGTCCTCCGCGCCCCACACGATGTGCACGGGTTCGGTGAGTTCCGCGTAGCGCTGCTCGATCTCGTCGGTGAACCGTTCGTCGGCCTGCGCGATCTGCCGGTAGAAGGCCGCCTGTCCGGCGGCGTCAGTCCACGGCTCGGTGAGCATGTCCAGGTCGTCGGGGCGCAGCCCCCGATGGCTCGCGCCGCTGATGTACGCCTCGATCGCACCCCGGTGCACCGCCGGAGGCAACTGCTCGAACACCGCGGCATGCTCTTTGACCAGCAGGAAGAACGGAGATCCCCACGGCGAGAGCGCGACGACGTCGACGAGGCAGAGCGACCGATACTCCGCCCCGTGCAGCAGGCGCGCGCGGAGTGCGACGGCGCCTCCGAAGTCGTGCGCGATGACATGAGGATGCTCGAGCTGCCAGTGCGTGAGGAGATCGGCGAACAACTCGCCCTGCACGCCGAGATCCACCGCATGCGTCGGGTCCTTCGAGGATGCCCCGTACCCCGGCATGTCCCAGAGATAGACCGTGAACTGGCCGGCGAGCGTCTGGGCGATCGGCCACCACAGGCGAGAAGACCAGGGTGTGCCATGGAGGAAGACGACGGCAGGGCCGGAGCCGTGGCGATCCCACCGAACGGTCCGCCCTCGCCAGACGAACTCCTGCGTCAGGGGCGTGCTCACCGTTCCATTGTTCACCGTCATCGGCCAGTCGAGCTCCTGCCGTCGCTCACACGGATGCCGACGGCGTCACGCTCCACGGGTCTCCCCCGTGTCGCTCAGCGAAGCGAGCCGTGTCATCGCGGCCGTCTCGATCTCCGCGATGCGCCGCAGCATCTCTGCCGCCTCGACCAGTGACTCCGCATCCTGCGTTTCGCCTGCCCGCGCGATCCACTCCGAGACCCGAGCCCACAGGAGCGCGGATTCCGCGAACAGGACCGCGCTCTCACGGATGACGTCGGCATGAGTCTCGTGCACGACGAGTTCCGCACTCTCGGCCAGGAAGTCCCGGTACATGTTGCGGAACAGGGCCCCTCCGGTGCCGGCCCGCTCCATGAGCATGGCGATGACGGGGAGGTCGCGGGCCGGGTCATCGACCCGGTCGAGCCAGGTCGGAACGCGCGTGGCCGTGGTGAGGATGCCGCGATTGCCGAGGTTGGCGATCGGGGGCGCGAGGAACTCCTCGGCGCAGGCGGTGATCGCCGGGACGATCGACTCGCGGATCCGCTCGGGTCGCGCGGCAGCGGTCGGAACATCCACGACGAAGGCGCGGTGCCGTGCGGACATCGGGCCCCGCGCTGCACGAGCACGCGCGAGGCTCTCCAGACTCGTCGAGACCTCACCTCCCTGCTGGGCCGTGTCGACCAGGTACGCCCTGTCGTGGTCGTAGCCGTACATGGCCACGACGTGGCCGGCGAAATGCACCCGAGACCCGAAGTACTCCAGGTCGTGACTGTCGAGCTGTAGACCCACGGGCTTTCCCTGATCGATCTGCGCGCGCAACCGATCCCACGCCTTCCGAGGCGAGGTGGTCTCCTCGACCCGCAGCTCGATTCCCAGGCGCGAGGTCAGGTTCTGGGTGAGCTCGAAGGGCTTCACCCGTCCGCCGAGGAACGGGAGCTCCTGCCGCGCGGAATCCCAGTAGATGAACGACAGACCCGACCCCAGCCCGAACAGCATCGCTTCGGACAGCGAGAGCCCTGCACGCTCCAGCAGCACGCCGAGGGCCGTCGTCTCGCAGTGCAGTCCCCCCGAGGCGTCGATCCCGTCGATGATCGTCGCATCAGCCCGTTCATCCCCGTGCCCCAGCCGCATCTGATCACTCATCGGACACCTGGACTCGCTCCGCGAGCCACGACCTCTCCGCCTCGAGGAGGCTCAGCGAGTAAGAGAAGACCTCGCGCGCAGCCAGAGGCAGAGCACCCTGCGAGCTCTCGGCCGCGATGACGCCGGAGATCCGCTCGTCGATCCAGGCCAGACGTCGCTGCAGCGCATCCGCGTACTCCTGCTCCGGGAGCAGGGCGAGGTTGGCGAGACCGACGAGGGCGGGATGCGCGACGGTTCGTCTCTCGGCGATGAACGCGACAGCGGCTTCTTCCGCCGCGCGCCTGCCCGCTTCTGTCGCGTGGAACACCTTCCTCGATCTGGCGCCGGCCTTGGCGCCCTCGGACTGTATGAGTCCGCGACCCTCCAACTTCGAGAGCACGTAGTAGATCGACGAGAACCCGATGTCGGCCCACCGGCGGATGCCGCGCTGCTCGATCACCTGCTCGAGGTCATAGCCGTGCCGAGGCTGCTCGGCGATGAGCCCCAGGATGGTCAGCTCGGTCGGGGTCAGGTTCATGGCAGTTACTCTAGCACTAGAATAGTGCGTCGCTGGGGACGGCCCAGACGACAACTGATTCGATGCTGACCGCTCGAGATTCAGACGATTCCGGAACCCAGGAGATGGTTGCTGAAGTCGCGGATGTCCGGCATGTCTCCGAACGTTCGGGCGAGTTGCATCGCAGCAGAAAAGTCGGCGTCGGTCACCTCAGCGACGCTCTCCAGAGGGACACCGGCCGGGCCTTCGAGCCCGACGACTGTCACGTTTCGAAGACCAACTTCGGTCATCTCCTCCTGGAGCTCTTGTGGAGTGTGGAAGTGGCCGCCCGGGAAGCGGAGAGAGGGAACCGGCGCGCCGTGTCTCAACAGGTCCAGCCACGCGTCGAGGGAGGCGTCGAGGAGGTCAGGATCGAGGGCCGCCGCGGCGAAAGCCAACAGCCGGGGAATCGCCGCAGCGTGCACGAATCCGCCGGGTCGACACACTCGGCGCGCCTCGTTCAGTGCTTGCAGGCGTTCCTCGCGCTCGGCCAGGTGATAGAGGGGGCCAGCCATGAGAACCGCGTCGAACGAGTCCTCCGGAAAGTCGAGCTGTCGGGCGTCTCCGACCGCAGCGGTGAACGTCCCGATCTGTCGCGCCGCAGCAACCTGGCTCTCAACAGGGTCGATCAACACCACTTGGTACCCGCTGCGTGCCAGCGCGGCCGCGTGAACACCAGTGGCCCCTCCGACATCCAGCACTCGCGCCGGTGCAGGGGTGGCGGCCCGAACGACTTCCTGTGTGCGCTCGAACTCGAGTCGCCCCTGCGCGGACCTCGTGGTCAGCCGTGCATGCTCATCAAAAACACTGCCGTAGTACGCCTGTATCGCAGCATCGATTCTGTCTTGGTCCATGCCTCATCATCCTGCAAGACAGCACCAATCGGCCGCTGCAGTCACGCGGTCCCAGCGAAGCCCTGATCGGCGAGAACGAGAAGGTGGGACACGCTCTCACCTCTCACAGATTTCCGTGATCAAACCGTTGCATTCGTTACCTCGCCGTTATAGAGTGATCGCACGGTGAATGTTTGCTGTGGCATCCACCTCATGTGATTGCAGGACCTCTTGGTGCAAGGGACAAGGGCCGGTCGGAAGCCTCTCCGATCGGCCCTTACTGCGTCCGGTCACGCCGCGACGGATCCGCCTCGTCAGCCGGCGTCGATGAGCGCAGCGAGTCCGTCGAGTGTCCGCGTGAGACCGAACCGCCAGGCCCGCCCGGCATCCCACGCGCTCCCCTGCGCCTCACCCGCGGCCGCTCCGATGCGCGCAGCCCGGGGATAGACCGCGGGGTCGAACGCACGTGCGAGCAGGGGCTGGTTGGCGGCCCACCACTCGGCGTCGGTGAGGGCCGTGTCGGTCGTCGCGCGATCGGCGTCGTGAGCCGCGCGACAGTGCGACTGCACGAACCCGAGCAGGTAGGCGAGAGCCGCATCGACGTCGACGTCGGAGAGACCGGCACCGTCGAACGCCGACAGCTCGTGCTCGTACTTCGCCATCACGCCGGGTCCAAGCGGAGGGCGGCTGAGCGCGGCGACCTCGGTCAGCCACGGATGCGCGGCCAGCAGCATCCGGTTGGACTCCGCCACCGCCTCGAGCCGCTCGCGCCACGACTGCGCACCCCAGTCCGGACGCTCCATCGACAGGTAGAGGGCGTCGACCATGAGGTCGAGCAGCTCCGGCTTTCCGGGGACGTAGGTGTACACCGACATCGTCGACACCCCGACCCGTTCGGCGACGGCGCGCATCGTGACGGCCGCGAGCCCTTCGTCGTCGGCGAGAGCCAGCGCCGCCGCGACGATCTTCGCCGCGGTGATCGACCGGGCCGGCCCCTTGCGAGGTTCGATCGGCTGACCCCACAGGAGGGCGAGCGTCCTGCTCGGCTCACCGGATCCGGTGCGTTCTGACGTCACGGGAATGATCTTGCCACGTCTGCGTTGTACCAGCTACATTGTACGCCGTACAACGTTACCGAAAGGGAGATCCCCATGCAGATCACCTCGTCCGCTCTCTCGCTCAACGTCCCCGACGTCGAGGCCTCCGCCGCCTGGGCGCAGAAGCACCTGGGCTTCTCGGTCGCCATGTCGGCCGACGGGTTCAGCTCCCTCAGCCACCCGCAGGCCGGCTTCCACCTCATCTATCTGCGCACCGGACTCTCCACCTTCAGGCCCGCATCGCAGGCGGGATCGGCATCCGGCCTGCTCGTCGTCTTCACCGTGGACGACATCGACGCGGACTACGCGCGGCTGCGCGAGACGGGCGTCGACATCGTGACACCCATCGAGACCGAGCCGTGGGGAGAGCGTTATTTCCAGATGGCCGACCCGAACGGCGTGATCTATCAGCTCGTGCAGTGGATGACTCCCGAGCACGACCAGGGCTGACCGACCGGGCCGGCCGGACCCTTCCGGTCGGCCCCGCCCGTGTCGGCGGCTCCCAGTACGCTGTTCTCCATGACCGATCGCAAACTCGCTCTCGAGGCATGGGAGAGCCTGTTCCGCGCGCAGCACGAACTGTTCGACGAGATGGTCCAGGACTTCGACGACGCCCACCTCACCCAGGCCGAGTACGACGTGCTGCTCACGGTCACCCGCTCCCCCGAGATGACCTCGCGGCTGCGCGACGTCACGGGCAACATGCTGATCAGTCAGCCCAGCGTCTCCCGTCTGGTCGACCGCATGGTCACCCGCGGTCTCATCGCCAAGTGCCCCGACCCCGACGACGGCCGCGGAGCCCTCATCAGGGCGACGGATGCCGGCGCCAGGGCGTTCCGCGCCCTCGCGACGGTGCACGGCCGCTCGATCGCCGACCGCATGTCGCGCCTCGACGACGACGAGCTCCGCACCCTCCGCGACCTCGCCGAGAAGCTGCGCCGGCGCTGACCTCCTGAGCCGCGCGCACCCGCACGCTTCTTCTCGCCGAACGCCCGACTTCTCGCCGAACGCGCGACGCTTAGACTGAACGACCCTTCAGCGGCCCCCGCGCATTTCTGGCAGGGTGGAACCGAGTGCCGACATCTCCGCGTCGGCATCGCAGACCACCCCCGAGGGGGGCAAAGGGAGGTCATCCATGGAGATCGCCGGAATCGTCGGCATCCTCATCATCGTCGGGATCGCGGTCGTCATCGTCGTCGTCCTGCTCCTGATCCTGCTGCTGTTCGCACGCAGCTGGATCAAGGTCGCCAGGGCTGACGAGGCTCTCGTCATCTCCGGGCGCAAACAGAAGGTGCAACGCGCCATCATCTCGGCCGACGGATCGAGCCGCGCCGAGATGGAGGAGTCCCCCGTCACGGTCATCGTGAACGGCAAGTCGCTCGTCAACCCGATCACGCAGCGCCACGAGATCATCTCCCTGCGCTCGCGGCAGGTGTCGCTCAACGCCGAGGCGCAGTCGCTCGACAGCGTCACCCTCAACGTCGATGGCGTCGCGATCGTGAAGATCGGCTCCGACCCGCTGTACGTGCGCCGCGCCGCCGAGCGCTTCGCCTCGCAGGACAAGGCCATCGAGCAGTTCACCACCGAGCAGCTCGAGGGCGCCCTGCGCGGCATCGTCGCCACGCTCTCGGTCGTCGAGCTCATGCGCGAGCGCAAGAAGTTCTCCGACCAGATCGCCGCCGACGTCTCGCAGGAGCTCGCCGAGCAGGGCCTCATCCTCGACTCGTTCCAGATCAAGGGCATCACCGACAAGGTCGGCTACATCCAGTCGCTCGGCGCCCCCGAGATCCAGGCGAAGCGACAGGCCGCGGAGATCTCGCAGACCAACGCCGACCGTGCGATCAACCAGAAGAACATCGCGAACCAGGAAGCGAACCTGATCGAGCAGACCGCGCTCGACACCAACACCGCGAACGCCAACGCCGGAATCGGCCGGGCCCGCGCCGAGGCCGAGCAGGCCGAGAACCTCACGCGCGCGCAGACCGAGCAGGCAGTGCTCCAGCAGCAGGCCGAGAACAAGCAGGCCCAGCTGGACGCCGACGTCAAGCGCGTCGCCGACGCGCAGCGGTACGAGGCGGAGACCCGCGCACAGGCCGAGCTGTACACGCGCGAGCGTGCGGCGGAGGCCGCGGCGATCGAGCAGGTCAAGCAGGCAGAGGCCCGCACCCGCATCGCTGAGCAGCAGGCCCAGGCCGACCAGGCGAAGGCCGCCGGTGAGGCTGCGGCCGCGATCGCCCGTGCGACCGGTGAGGCCGACGCGCTCCGCGCCCAGGCCGAGGCAGAGGCAGAGGCCCGCCGTCTGCGCGCCAACGCCGAGGCCGACGCCATCCGCGCCGAGGGTGAGGCGCGCGCGGCAGCCGTCGAGGCCGAGGCGAAGGCCATCGCGTCGAACCAGGACGCGTTCCTCTCGCAGCGCGTGCTCGAGACCCTCCCCGCGATCATGGCCGAGTTCGCCAAGGGCTACTCCACCATCGGCAACGTGTCGATCATCGGCGGTTCCGGAGACGGCGCATCGGAACTCGTCGGCGCCGACAGCGCCAAGGCGCTGAAGTCGGTCTTCGACAGCGTCAGCGCGGCGACCGGACTCGACCTCGCGTCGATCATCCAGGGTCAGGCCGTCGGACGCGGGATCGGCGCCGGCGTCGCCGCGGCCACCCCCGCGCCCGCCAAGCGCGAGCCGAAGCCGACCACTCCTCCGCCTCCCGCAGCGGAGTAGTCGAGCAGACACGCAGAAGAGCGGATGCCGCGGCCGGATCGGTCGCGGCATCCGTCGTGTACGGGTCGGGCCGGGCATGACGCCGAGATTCGTCAGCGTTCGCGCCGAGACGACGCACTGGGAATCCGCCGCACCCGGATCTCCGGAGTTCTGGAGAACCGGCGCCCCCGAACCGGCAGACTGGAGGGATGACCTCCGCCGCCTTCGACCTCGCCGCCCTCGGCGCGGGGCTCTCGTTCGCGGCAGCCCTCGGCGCGCTCTCCTCCGCTCTCGACGAGAGCACCGCGGTGGTCGTGAGCGCCCCTCCCGGTACCGGCAAGACCACGCTCGTGCCGCCGCTGCTGGCGAACCGCTCCGCGGGGCGCGTGATCGTCACCCAGCCGCGCCGGGTTGCCGCCCGCTCTGCGGCCCGACGGCTCGCACAGCTCGACGGCACGGCCCTCGGCGGCCGAGTCGGGTTCACGGTGCGCGGCGAGCGCCAGGCCGGGCGGGACACGCGCGTCGAGTTCGTCACCGCCGGAGTGCTGCTGCGGCGGATGCTGGACGACCCCGGCCTCGACGGCGTCGACGCCGTGATCATCGACGAGGTGCACGAGCGCGCGCTGGAGACGGACCTCCTGATCGGCCTGCTCTCCGAGGTCCGCGAGCTCCGAGACGACCTCGCTCTCGTCGCGATGTCGGCCACGCTCGACGCCGACCGCATCGCCGCGGTCATCGGAACGGATGCCGCGCCCGCACCGGTGGTCGATCACGACGTCCCCGCCTTCCCCCTCACCGAGCGCTGGGCTCCGAGCCCGGCCCCGCGTCTCGACGATCGCGGGGTGACATGGGCCTTCCTCGATCACGTCGCACGCACCACTGCATCCGCGGCTCGGGACCTGACCCGTGACGACTCGACAGCCGACGTGCTGGTGTTCGCCCCCGGCGCCCGCGAGGTGTCCGAGATCGCTCGACGCCTCAGAGACGCCGGTGGCGGGTTCGACGTGCGGGAGCTGCACGGGCAGCTGCGCGCGAGCGAGCAGGATGCCGTGATCCGCGGTCGCCGCCCGGAGGAGCCGCCGCGCATCATCGTCACCACCTCGCTCGCGGAGTCCTCGCTCACGGTTCCCGGTGTGCGTCTCGTCGTCGACAGCTGCCTGTCCCGGCATCCGCAGCGCGACGCCTCGCGCGGGATGACCGGGCTGGTCACGTCGGCGGCATCCAGGGCGACCTGCGTGCAGCGCGCCGGACGCGCGAACCGCCAGGGCCCGGGGACCGTGATCCGCTGCGTCGACGAACGCACGTACGCGGCCGCTCCCGCTCGCCCGGCCCCGGAGATCGCGACGAGCGATCTCGCCGATGCCGCGCTGCTGCTCAGCTGCTGGGGGGCGCCGGGCGGGTCGGGCCTGCGCCTGATCGACCCGCTGCCCGCCGACGCTCTGGACGACGCCCTGTCCGTGCTGCGCGGGCTCGGGGCGATCGACGACGACGGCCGCGCCACCGACGACGGCCGTGCACTCGCCCGCATCCCGGCCGACCCGCGGCTCGCCCGCGCCCTCCGCGACGGCGGCCCCCTGGTCGGCAGCCGGCTCGCCGCCGAGGTCGTCGCGCTGCTGGGCGGCGACGTGCGCATCGCGGACTCCGACGTCGCCAGGGCGCTCATCGACCTCCGCGGAGCCCGCGGTCCGGAGGCCCGGAGGTGGAGCAACGACGTAGATCGCCTGCAGCGTCTGGTCGCCCCGGCGCCTGATGCCCGCTCCGGACTCGACGGCGCCGGACTCGTCGTCGCCCTGGCCTTCCCCGAGCGGATCGCCCGCCGCGTCGAGCGGACGGCCGAGGGCGCGACGTACCTGCTGGCATCCGGCACCCGCGCCGGGCTACGCGGCCCCCTGGCATCGGCCGAGTGGCTGGCTGTGGCCGACGTCACGCGCGCGACCGGACGCGCAGCCGCGGGATCCGGCGCCATCGTGCGATCCGCCGCCGTGCTCAGCGAACAGCAGCGTGACGAGGCCGCGAGCCATCTGCTGACCGACCGCGTCGAGGCGGAGTTCGTCGGCGGTCGGGTGCAGGCCCGCCGCGAACGCCGCGTCGGAGCGATCGTGCTCTCCTCCTCCCCGGTGCGCGCGTCGGCGGAGGCCGGGCGCGAGGCGGTCCGTCGGGCGATCGGACGAGACGGTCTGAGCATGTTCACCTGGTCGGATGCCGCCGACGGACTGCGCCGCCGCCTGGCGCTGCTGCATCGCGAGTGCGGGTCGCCCTGGCCTGCCGTCTCCGACGCCGCTCTGCTCGCCACGCTCGACGGGTGGTTCGCGCCGGAGCTCGACGCCTTGGCCGGCGGCGCCCCGACCGCGAGAGTGGACCTGGCCCCCGCCCTCCGCCGCCTGCTGCCCTGGCCGGAGGCCGCGCGGCTGGATGAACTCGCGCCGGAACGTCTCGAGGTGCCCACCGGTTCCCGCATCCGCATCGCCTACCCGCCCATCGACGACCCCGGCGCACGCCCCGTCGTCGCCGTGAAGCTGCAGGAGTGCTTCGGCTGGGCCGAGACCCCGCGGCTCGCCGACGGCAGGGTTCCCGTGCTCTTCCACCTGCTCTCCCCCGCCGGACGCCCGCTCGCGGTGACCGACGATCTCGCGTCGTTCTGGTCGGGTCCGTATGCGCAGGTGCGTGCGGAGATGCGCGGGCGCTACCCCAAGCATCCGTGGCCCGAAGACCCCTGGGATGCCGCGCCGACCAGGCACACCAAGAACCGCGCCGCGCGGTGAGACCGCCCCGACCTCAGCGCGTGCGCCGCCGCAGCGTCAGCGCCGCCAGCACCAGCGCGCCCACCGCGAATGCCGCGACCACGAGCAGCGGCCCGTACACGTCCCATCCCTCGTCACCGGCCGTGACCGCGCCGATCGCATCGATCGCATAGCTCAGCGGCAGCCAGTCCGAGATCGCGTGCAGCACGTCGGGCATCTGATCCCTCGGCATGAAGAGTCCGCCGAGAATGATCTGCGGGAACACCAGCAGCGGCATGAACTGCACCGCCTGGAACTCCGTCTGCGCGAAGGCGCTCGCGAGCAGTCCGAGCGCGGTGCCGAGCAGCGCGTCGACCACGGCGACGAGTCCGAGCTGCCACAGCGGACCCTCGACGTCGAGTCCGCACACCCCGACCGCGAACGACACCGTGATCACGGCCTGCAGCACCGCCATGAGACCGAATGCGAGCGCATAGCCCAGGATGAAGTCGGCCTTGCCGAGCGGGGTGGTCATGAGCCTCTCGAGGGTGCCCGAGCGACGTTCCCGCAGCGTCGTGATCGAGGTGATCAGGAACATCACGATGAACGGAAACAGCGCGAGGATCGCCCCGCCGAAGCGGTCGAAGACGCCGTCCTGGTCGCTGAACAGCCAGGCGAACAGCCCGACCAGCAGGCTCGGCGCGATCAGCATCAGCGCGATGGAGCGCGGATCGTGCCGCAGCTGCCCGAGCACGCGGGCGGCGGTGGCGAGCATCCGCCGGCCGTTCACTCCGACACCTCCCTGCGGCTGCGGCGGCCCGACCCGTGGGCTGCACGGTCCCTCTCGATCAGGGCGAGGAACGCGGCCTCCGGATCGGACGTTCCGGTGTCGTCGAGCAGCGCCCGCGGGGTCGTGTCGGCGATGATCCGTCCATCGCGCATGAGCAGCAGCCGGTCGCAGCGCAGCGCCTCGTCCATGACGTGACTCGACACGATCATCGTCACGCCGCGATCGGCCAGTGCGCGGAACAGCCCCCAGAGCTCGGCCCGGAGGACGGGGTCGAGGCCCACGGTCGGCTCGTCCAGCACGACGAGCTCCGGAGCGCCGATCAGCGCCATCGCGAGAGACACCCGCGTGGACTGCCCACCACTGAGGGACTCGACGAGCTGCCCCGCCTGATCGCGGAGACCGACCTCGTCGATGACGCGGTCGACGTCTCCCTTCGGCGCCCTCAGCAGCGCCGCGAGGTACGACAGGTTCTGCCGCACGGTCAGATCCCCGTAGACCGCGGCCCCCTGCGTCCCATAGGCGACGCGGTCCCGCAGGCGTGCCGAGCCACCGGGCTCGCCGAGCACGGAGACCTCACCCGAGGCGATCCGCTGCACGCCGACGATCGATCTCATCAGCGTCGTCTTGCCGCACCCCGACGGGCCGAGGAGCCCCGTGATCTCTCCCCGCGGGATCGTCAGGTCGATGCCGTCGAACACGCGCGTCCGCCCCCGCCGCACCCGCAGCTGGGTGATCTCGACCGCCGAGTTATTCATCATGTGATGAATTATGCGCCCGGGCGCCGCCGAGGTCAATGGATGTCGTCGACAACGGCGCGGGGCCACAGCATCCGCTCACTGCCGGAAGGGATAGCCAAGAGAGGGGGATGCCGCGGCATCCGTCGCGTCAGTCGAAGAGGTACCGCTGCACCGTCGGTGCGACCCTGGCGACGAGTTCGTCGATCGGAGCCGCGGTCAGCGCGGGGAGCTTCACGACGTAGCGGGCGATGAGGAGCCCCGCCACCTGGGAGGCGACGAGGCTGGCGCGCAGCTGCGCATCGTCGACGCCGAGGGCCTTGGCGATGCGTCCGATCAGCTCGCGCGAGAGGAACCCCGCCAGCAGCGGCGTCGTGAGCTTGCTGCCGATCGCGGTGCGGATGAGCATAACCCCGCGGCGGCGGATCTCCGGCTGTTCGAACGAGTCCAGCAGGTAGCGGATGAGCCGCTCCCCCACCTCGTCCTGCGGGCCGGCGAGGATCGCGGGCACGTCGATGTCGGGCCGGAGCGGGATGCCGACGGCCTCGGCGAACAGATCGGCCTTGGTGCCGAAGTAGTGGTGCACGAGCGCGGAGTCCACCCCGGCGCGCGCGGCGATCGAACGGATCGTGGAGCCGTCGTATCCGTGCTCGCCGAACTCGTCGACCGCCGCCCCGATGATCCGCTCCCGCGAGTCCGTTCCTCCGCGGGGTCGCCCGCGGCGCCGCGGCGCTCTCGACTCGGTCATGCTCGACAGCCTACGACCCGGTGACCGCGCTCCGCCGCCCCGCCGTCGGCACCTGCGTTCAGGTGACCGCGCCCCGCCGTCGGCACCTGCGCTCAGGTGACCGCGCCCCGCCGTCGGCGACCGCGGCCCGCCGCCCGCCGCCGCACATGTGCTCAGGCGAGGAGGTGCCGCAGGTAGCGTTCCGGTGAGTCGAGGAACGACCGCCAGTGGTTCACGAGCTCGAGGTCGTTCCACGCGGCGGGGCGGATGCCCCAGTCACCGACCTCGAGGATCTGCGCACCGGGCAGGGCGGCGAGCACCGGCGAGTGCGTGGCGCACAGCACCTGACCGCCGTCGTCGACGATGCGCTGGAGCACGGCGATGAGCGCGAGCGTCGACTGGAACGACAGCGCCGCCTCGGGCTCGTCGAGACAGTAGAAGCCGGGCTCGTCGAAGCGGCTCTCCAGGATCGCGAGGAACGACTCGCCGTGGCTCATCTCATGGAACGGGATGTCGGGACCCCTCGTCGACGGATTCTCTTCGAGGTACGTGTAGAACGAGTGCATCGTCTCGGCCCGCAGGAAGAAGCCCCAGCGATTGGCCCCCACGCCGCGCTGCAGTCGGATCCAGTCCGACAGCAGCGACTCGGTCGGGCGGGTGCTGTGCATGGCCTGACGGGAACCGCCCTCGGGCGAGAGCCCGTAGGCCACGGCGACCCCCTCGACGATGGTCGACTTGCCGCTGCCGTTCTCGCCCACCAGGAACGTCACTCCTGGAGCGAGGTCGATGCCGTCACGCAGCACCTGCGCGACGGCGGGGATGCTGGTCGGCCACTGCCGGCTCGGCGCCGGAGCGTCGTCGGCGGGGCGCACCGCCACCACCGGCTGCTCGCGGCGACGCCTGCTGCCGGCCTTCCAGATCGACTCCATGCCACCTCCTCCGAGGAGGCTACCCGGAGCCGCTGACATGAGACGGGGACGCCGTCAGCACTCGATGACGTTGACCGCGAGGCCGCCCTCGCTGGTCTCCTTGTACTTCGTCGACATGTCGAGTCCGGTCTGGCGCATGGTCTCGACGACGGCATCCAGGGAGACGTAGTGGCTGCCGTCGCCGCGCAGGGCGAGGCGGGTCGCGGTGACGGCGGTCGACGCCGCGATCGCGTTGCGCTCGATGCAGGGGATCTGCACGAGCCCCCCGATGGGGTCGCACGTGAGCCCGAGATGGTGCTCCATCGCGATCTCCGCGGCGTTCTCGATCTGCCGGTTGGTGCCGCCCATGACGGCGGTGAGCCCGCCGGCGGCCATGGCGCACGCCGATCCGACCTCGGCCTGGCATCCGCCCTCCGCTCCGGAGATCGACGCGTTCGCCTTGAACAGCGACCCCAGAGCGGTCGCGGTGAGCAGGAAGCGGCGGATGCCACGGCGGCGGTTCGCCTCGGCGACGGCGTCAGGGTCTTCGATCGCGCCGACCGCGACGAGCGACGCCTCCGCGCCGAAGCCGAGCAGGGCGCTGCCGACGAGCTCGCCGTAGGGGGTCACCGCGTTGCCCGCGCCGAGACCCGAGTCGGCGAGGAAGCGCCACCAGTACATCGCGACGGCGGGCAGAATGCCTGCCGCACCGTTCGTCGGGGCCGTGACCACGCGTCCGCCGGCGGCGTTCTCCTCGTTCACCGCGAGAGCGAAGGCGCCCAGCCATTCGCCGGGGAGCTCCCGGTGGCCGTCTGCCTCCGAGGCGTCGAGCTGCGCGCGGATCGTCCCAGCGCGACGCTTCACCTTGAGGATGCCGGGGAGGACGCCGTCGGCGTGCAGCCCTGCGTCGACGCATGCGGCCATCGCGTCCCAGATCGCGTCCAGCCCCGCGGCGACCTCCTCCTCGCTGCGCATGGCGGTCTCGTTGAGACGCGCGAGCTCGGCGATCGTGAGCCCGTTCTCGTCGCACAGCGCGAGGAGGGACGCGGCATCCGCATACGAGTACGGCAGGGCGGCGGTGGAGAGCTTCGCCTCCTCGCCGTCGCGGCGGATGAAGCCGCCGCCGATCGAGTAATAGGTCTCCTCCGCGACGGCGCCGCCGTCGGCATCCCAGGCCGTGATGGTCATGGCGTTCGGGTGACCCGGGAGGCGCGTGCGGGGCGCGAAGACGATGTCGTCCTTGCTGAACGCCACCTCGTGCGTGCCGTTCAGGCGGAGCGACGCCCCCGCGGGGAAGTCGGTCCACGCCGAGCGGACGTCGGCGGGGTCGCAGGTCTCCGGGGCGAGTCCGCGGAGACCGGCGACGACGGCATCCGGCGTCCCGTGACCGATGCCGGTGGCGCCGAGCGAGCCGTAGAGCGTGCTGCCGACCCTGGTGACACGGTCGATCGCGTCGGTCGCTCCGAGCCGCCCGGCGAACTCGAGAGCCGCCCGCATCGGGCCGACCGTATGGGAGCTCGAGGGCCCCACTCCGATGGAGAACAGGTCGAAGGCCGAGACGTACGCAGTCACCGTCTCAGCCTACGCCCCGTGCCCTCGGCGGCGGCGTGTCTCCGCGATCCCGACGCGCGTGTACCTCCCCCGGTCGACGCGCGCAAGGCCGTTCCTCTCACCGGCATCCGCACCTAGCGTGAGCCGTTCACGGACGACGAGACGACAGACCACCACGAAGGGACGGCGACGCACATGAGCGCTGCAGACATCAAGAAGACCGGCAAGGCCGCGACGAGATCGCCGCGGTCGTCCACCGCGCGGCGCACGGTGAAGGAGGGAGCCGAGTCGGCGTTCACCGCCTCGGCCGCGCTGACGGACGACCTCCAGCGCGTCCTCGTCGATCTCATCGAGCTCGCGAGCCAGGGCAAGCAGCTGCATTGGAACGTCGTCGGCAGGAACTTCCGCGACACGCACCTGCAGCTCGACGAGATCATCGATGCGGCGCGCGGCTTCGCCGACACGATCGCCGAGCGGATGCGGGCGCTGCACGCGCTCCCCGACGGGAGGAGCGCCGTCGTGGCGAAGAGCACCACGCTCGCCGACGCGCCGCAGGGGGAGATCCTCACCAGCGACGCCATCGATCTGATGACCGCCCGGCTCGACGCGGTCGCCGCGACCTGCCGCGATGTGCACGACGAGGTCGACGAGGAGGATCCGACGAGCGCCGACATGCTGCACGCGATCCTCGAGAGGGTCGAGCAGCTCTCCTGGATGGTCAGCGCGGAGAACCGCACTCCGAAGACGAAGTGACGACGTGCCGGCGGCGGCTGTCACCCGCCGCCTCCGGGCATCGGCGATACTGGGCGGTATGGGCAGGCTGAAGTACGACGGCACCTCGGGGCCGATCCCGATCGACGATGTCACTCTCGCGCACGTGAAGATCGTCATCTCGACGAAGCTGCGGCGTCAGGAGAGCTTCATGCTCACCTGGAGCCCGGAGGGCGACGGGCCGGACGCGCGCATGACCATCTGGATCCATCCGGCGATCCCCCTGCAGTTCGGCTACGACCATGCCGAGATCCCCGCGCTGGATCCGTCGCGCGTGACGGCCATGATGAATCGGCTCAACGCCTCGGGCGAGCTCAACCTCGATCAGCTCGATCTCCCCTGACCCCGCGCCCGCTGCGCCTCAGATCGGCGGAGTGACCGGCACCTCGCCCGACCCCGGCTCCGAGCCGGCCTCCGCAGGCTCCGGCACCAGGTAGAGGCCGCTCGGCGCGTTGGCGGTGAACGCGAGAGCCTCGATCCAGGCCCGGTTGATCGACGGCTGCCTGCTGCCGAAGTACTTGAACACCAGGGCGCTGCCCGGCTGGATCCACACGGTCGTCCGCCCGCCGCCCACGCTCGCGTCCTCACGCCAGCTGAACGGGAACGGCTCGCCCCGACGCAACTTCGCCGTGATCACCAGCTGAAGGTGCGTGAGGGCGCGATCCTCGATCTCGGTCTTGACATCGCCCTCGTAGACGAACTTGCCCATCCGCTGTTCTCCTCGACTCGATGACAGAGGCCCGACGAATGCTGTCGGACCAAACCCTCTCTGCGTAGCGTAGAACGCATGGGCATGTTCTATTACGGCAACGCCGACGATCCGATCCACATCGACGACCTCGCCCTGGCGCACCTCAAGGTGGTCGTGGCGACCAAGCTCCGTCGCAACGAGAGCTTCACCCTGTCGTGGGCGCACCCGGAGGGCGACGTCCCCGGTCGCTCGACGATCTGGCTGCATCCGTCGATCCCGCTGCGGTTCGTGTTCGACGATCCCACTCCCCCTCCGCTGCAGCCGGAGTGGATCGCGGCGATGGCGAACTCCGCGAACTCCTCCGGCGGGATCGTCCTCGTCACGGCCGACATGATCTCCAGCGAAGATGGGATCACTGCGGAGGACTGAAGTCAACCCCCTGCGCCACAGCATCCGCGTCTGCCTAGCCTGAGGGCCGACACGGAGGAGGTGCGGTCCATGGACGCACGAGACGACCGCGGTGCAGACGACGCCGGCATTCCCGACGACGAGCGGTACGTTCCCACGACCACCCACGCGGAGTGGGGAGCAGGGTCGCCGCGCCTGCGCATCACCCGCGACGACGACCGCGCCGAGTACGCGATCGAGTCCGACCTGGTGCGGATCGGCTCGGCCGACGACAGCGACCTGCGCCTCGCCGACACCGAGCCGCTGCACGCCACCATCACGCACGACGAGCGCGACGAGTACGTCCTCGAGCTGCACGGGGAGGGCGAGATGAACGCGAGCCCCGGCACGGATGCCACGCACGGAGGCGCCCGCACGGAGACGCTCCGCACCGGAGCCCGGTTCACCGCCGGACCGTGGACCCTCGTGTTCGCCCGCGAGGAGTTCGCCGACCACGGACGCCCGTATGGAGGGCGAGAGGGCGGCGAGTACTCCGATCAGCCCGTGCAGCCCCCGCGGCCGGACTACTCGGACGGCCCGCAGCGGGAGCCGCGCACCGACGCCTGACACGGCATCCGCGGATCACGGCGCATCGCAGGACATCAGGACGAACGATCGAGACGAGAGGGAAGACGATGACCACCGCACGAGAGATCATGACCCCCAGCCCGCGCTGCATCGGCGAGAACGACTCGCTGCAGATCGCCGCGACACTGATGGCCCAGCTGGATGTCGGCGCGCTGCCGATCTGCGGGGAGGACAGCAGGCTGAAGGGGATGCTCACCGACCGCGACATCGTCGTCGGCGCGATCGCCGCAGGCCTCGACCCGGACACCACGCCCGCCGGTGCGCTCGCCAAGGGCAAGCCCGTGACGGTCGCCGCCGACGATGACGTGCGCGTGGCCCTCGACCTCATGCGGGAGCATCAGATCCGCCGTCTTCCCGTGATCGAGGATCACCTGCTGGTCGGCATCCTGAGCCAGGCGGACGTGGCGCTGTCGCTGTCGGCGGCCGCGACCGGCGCGACCGTCGCCGACATCAGCCGCTGACGTCCCGCCCGCTCCGAGCCCGCTCCGGTCGCGAAAGATCGCGCTCCGGGGGAACCTGAGCGGGATCTTTCGCGACGGGAGCTGGTGGAGCGCCGGGCTACTCGACGAGCTTGCCCTTCGTGTCGACCTCGCGCATCAGCTCCGCGATCTCGGCGGGGATCGGCGGGATCTCCTCGCGCGTGATGCCGTCGCGCGGGCTCCAGACGAGGTTGACCTGCAGCGTCGGGTCGGTGTCGGGGAAGTCGCTGCGGTTGTGGCATCCGCGGGTCTCGCGACGCTCCAGCGCGGCCTCCAACGTCGCGCGCGCCGCCAGCGCCGAGGCCTTGAGGTCGAAGGCGTGAGCGAGGTCCTGGAACCCGGCGATGTCGGGGTGGATGCCGACGTCCTCCATGCGCCCCTCGATGAGGTCGAGCTCCGCGAGTCCGGTGCGGAGCCCCTCCTCCGAGCGGACCACCCCGGCGTAGGCGGTCATGGTGTCGCGGATCGCGCGCTGCAGGGCGCGCACGTTCTCCCGCCCGTCCGTGGCGAGGAGGTCGTCGATCTCGGCCCGGGCCTGCGCCACGGCATCCGCCGAGCGGCGCTGGGCGTCGAGGCCTGCGGCGTGCGCCATCGCGGCCTGTCCAACGATCCGCCCGTACACGAGCAGCTCGATGAGCGAGTTGCCGCCGAGGCGGTTCGCTCCGTGCAGACCGCTGGAGGCCTCGCCGATCGCGTACAGCCCGTCGACGTCGGTCTGGTGATCCTCCGGCCGCACCCACACGCCGCCCATGGAGTAGTGGGCCGTCGGGGCGATCTCGATCGGGTCGGTCGTGATGTCGAGCATCTGCAGCTCCATCATCGTCTGGTAGACCCGGGGCAGCCTCGTCATGATCGTCTCGCGGGGCAGGTGCGAGACGTCGAGCCAGACGCCGCCGTTCTCGGTGCCCCGCCCCTCGGCGATCTCGGTGTACGCGGCGAGCGCGACACGGTCGCGGGTGGATAGCTCCATCCGCTCCGGGTCGTACTTCGGCATGAAGCGCTCGCCGAGCGCGTTGCGCAGGACACCGCCCTCGCCGCGGGCGGCCTCGGAGATGAGGGTGCCCGCCGCGTTCTCCGGCTCGATGATGCCGGACGGATGGAACTGCACGAGCTCGGGGTCGCGCAGCCGTGCGCCCGCGTCGACCGCGAGACGGAAGGAGTCTCCGGTGTTCTCGTCGCGGCGGGAGGAGGTGCGGCGCCAGATGCGGTTGTGTCCACCGGCGGCGAGGATCACGGCATCCGCGTGGATCAGGTACCGCGTGCCGTCGGCCTGGTCGAATCCGTAGGCGCCGAACACGACGTTGTCGCGCACGAGGAGCCGCGTGATGTAGACGCCGTCGAGGATCGGCACGTCGAGCTGCTCGGCCCGCCGCACGAGGGTGCGCTGGATCTCGAGGCCCGTGTAGTCGCCGGCGAAGGCGGTGCGTCGGAAGGTGTGCGCGCCGAAGAAGCGCTGCGAGATGCGCCCGTCGTCTTCACGGGCGAAGTCCATGCCCCAGCGCTCGAGGTCGCGGATGCCGCGCTCGGCGCCCTGGGTCACGATCTCGACCGTGTGCGGGTTGGCGAGCAGGTAGCTCTCCGTGATCGTGTCGGCGGCGTGCTGCTGCCAGCTGTCCTCGGCATCCATCGTGCCGAGGGCCGCGTTGATGCCGCCGGCGGCGAGCGATGTGTGCGCGTCGTTCCGCGGTCGTTTGCCGACGGCGACGACGTCGACGCCGTGCTCGGCGATCTCGATCGCCGCTCGCAGCCCCGATCCGCCCGTGCCGATGACGAGGACGGTGGTGGAGATCTGACGTTCGCGTGTGCTCATGTCGGCCACGCTAGTTAGGGTTGCCTAATAACTCCAATGCATAGTTCGAGTCAGAATCATGCGGCTAAGCTATGGCCATGAACCTGGAGCAGCTGCGCGGTTTCGTGGAGGTGGCCCGGCTCGGGCACTTCACCAGAGCCTCCGAGAGCCTGCACCTGGCGCAGCCCTCGCTGAGCCGGCAGATCTCCACTCTCGAGCGCGAGCTCGGGGCCGAGCTGTTCCACCGGGCACGCGGACACATCGCCCTCACCGCCGCCGGAGAGACCCTGCTCCCCCGGGCGCAGCGGATGCTCGCCGAGGCCGACGCCATCCGCGAGGAGATGGGCGAGCTGGCCGGGCTCCGCCGCGGACGCGTGCGCCTCGGGGCTCCGCCGACCCTGTGCATCAGCCTCGTCGCCGAGGCCCTCAGCGCGTTCCACTCCTCCTACCCCGACGTCGACCTCCATCTCACCGAGAGCGGCTCCCGCCTGCTCGTCGAGCAGCTCGCCGTGGGCGCTGTCGACATCGCCCTCATCACCGAGTCGACGGCGCAGCCTGTCCCGGGGGTGAGCCTCACCCGCACCCCCCTGCTCGCCGAGGAGCTGGTGGTCGTGTCATCCGCCGCCCATCCCCCGATCGCCGAGGATGCGGTGATCGACATCCACCGGCTGTCCACGCTGCCGCTCATCGTGTTCGACGACAGCTACTCCCTGCGGACGACGACGGATGCCGCCTTCCGCGCCGCCGACCTCACCCCGAACGTCGTGCTGGAGGGGGCGGAGATGGATGCCGTGCTCCGCTTCGTCGAGCGCGGAGTCGGCGTCGCCGTGGTGCCCGCCATGGTGCTGCTCGATCGACCCGAGCTGCGGTCGGTCCGCTTCGCGCACCCCTCGATGACGCGCACGATCAGCCTCGCCCACCGCTCGGATGTGACACCTGCGCTCGCGGTGGCGGCGATGCGCCACGCGATCATCTCCACGGCGACCGAGGTCGCCCGCCGCGACCCCGCCATCACGAGCCTGCTCTAGCCGTCGCGGCCGTGCGGTCGGTGGGCCCGCACGGCCCGCTGTCCCGGCATCCGCGCACCCAGGCGCCCAACCGTCGCGAACGGCGGTTTCCCTCGCGGAGAATCCGCCATCCTCGACGACTCGACACCGCTCGCACGAGGCGCCCCTCGCCCGAGAGGCTTCAGCGCGAAACCCGGGGTCAGGCGTCTTCCGGGAGCCCGACCTTCGCCTTGGCCCAGGAGCGGCCCCTGGTGTCCTTGAGGATGTCGTACTCGACGTCGACGTGCGGCTCGATCGCGCTGTACTTGTCGTTCGGCGCACCGATGACGAGCTGGAACCCGAGCCCGCGCCACGCGCCGATCGCCCGCTTCGTGAAGTGCGCGTCGGCCTTGATGAGCGCCTCGTCCATGAACACCGGCGCGTAACGAGGACGCGGGGCGCCGGCGTCGCCGAGCTGGTAGCGCAGCGCGGCGCCGACGATGAACGCCACGAGCTCCTGCGACTCGCCTCCGGACTTCTCCCCGATGTGGTCGTAGAGGGCGACGTGCTCTCGCGTGACGGCGTGGATGCGCTCGGCGCTCACCCGCACGTGGTTGCGCACGTCGATGAGCTCCGCGAAGTCCGGAGCGGTGCGCCGCATCCGCCCGATGAGACGGCTCATCCTGCGGTAGACGGCATCGCGCTCGGCATCCGTGGAGGCGGCCTCGATCAGCTGCCTGACCTCGCGGAGCTCCCTGAGGAATCGCTTACGCGCCTCGGACTGGTTCTCCCGCGGCGCGATCTGCAGCCGGTGATCGTCGTCGTAGAAGGGCAGCTCGGCCATGATCCGGTTGATCGGCTCGATGCGGTCCTTGATCTCGCGACGGGAACGGGCGAGCGTGGAGTCGAGGCTCGTGAGGTCGTTGCCGGAGAGCTTGAGGAGACTGTCCCGCCACTCGATCTCGAGCTCGTGCAACCCGTTGGTCTGCAGCGCCTCCAGGATGCTCTCGAACTCGGCGACCGATTCGTCGGGGTCGGGGAGGATCGTGAGGTCGTTCCAGCGCTCCAGGAAGCCCGTCATGAGCCGGCGCATGCTCTCGCGCTGCTCGTCGTAGGCCTCCGCGGCGGCACGACGATCCTCGAGCAGACGCTGAGCGGCGGTGCGCAGGGCGGTGTCGAGGTGCGCGAGCCGCTGCGCAGCCGTGGGGCTCGCCGCGTCGACGAGCAGGAAGCGGGAGTCGAGGAAGGACGCATGTCCGTCTTCCAGCGCGATGCCGCCGGCGTCGGCAGCATCGATGACGCTCTGGCAGGCGTCGACCTCGTCCGTGACCTGAGCCCAGTGCGCCTGCGCCTGCTCCAGGTCGCTCGTCAGCCGAGCCTCCTCCTGGCGGAGACGACCGGCGCGGACCTTCAGCTCATCGGCCTGCCGCGTGAGCTGCGCGATCTCGGGGTTGCCCTCGGTGACCTCCGCCTCGACGGCGAGCCAGCGCGTGCGCTCCGCCTCGACCGCGGCGACGTCGATCTGCTCCCAGGTGAGATCCTCGATCCTCGCGAACGCCTTCGAGCGCGCCTCGATCCGGTCGAGCGCGGTCTCGGCATCCTGCGCCGCCGACGCCGCATCCTCGTACCGGGAGGCGAGCTCCTGCAATTGCTCGTCGAGCTCGCGCAGCCGACGGTCGTTCGTGAAGCCGAGCAGGTTGCCGCGGCCCTGCCCGCCGTGCGCGCCGCGGCTGCCCTGCGACACCTGTCCGGTGATCGTGAGCGCCTTCTGGTGGTCGCCGAGCTGCGTCGAGGAGTCGACGCAGGCGTACCCGAAGCGCTCCTGCAGACGCTGCTGCAGCCATCCGGTGAACGGGCTCTTCTGGTGGTCGAGGCGACCGGGGAGCGTCTTCGCGTCTGCGGCGCGCAGCTCGGCCAGCCCGGTGTGCACGCCCTCGTAGTTCAGCCGCTCCGGAGTGCGGATGCCGTTGATCGCCGCGCGGAAGCCGTCGAGCTGAGCGACGTCGATCAGGAGGGTCCTCGCGAAGCCGCCGAGGGCGAGGTTGAACGCCTCGCGCCAGGGCTCGAACTCGGTGCGCACCTCGACGAGCTCGCCGACGAAGGGCAGCTCGCTCGGATCGAGCCCGGCCGCCTCCGCCAGCATGTTGCGGGACTCGTCCAGGTGCGCGGGGATGCTGCTGCGCATCCGGCTCGTGCGGTCCCGCTCGCCCTGCGCGCGATCCAGCTCGGACTTCGCCGTTCGACGCGCGGTCTCGGCGTCGGCGAACTCGGCACGCAGGTCGCGCACCGACGCGCCGGGCCCCGCGCTGCGAGCTCCCTTCACGAGAGCCTCGAAGTCCGTCGCAGACGTCACGTCGGCGCCGAGCTCCTTCGCGACGAGGTCGAAGCGCTCGCGCTCGCGGCGCACCTCCTCCAGGCGACGCTCGGCGACCCTGAGCTCGCGCTGCGCCGTCTCCAGCCGGTCTCCGCCCGACTGGCGCAGCACGTCGAGAAGACCCTCGCGCTCCACGTCAGCCGCCTCGACGAGCGCGCGCTTCTCCCGGACGGAGAGCTGCAGCGAACGCGTGCGGTCGCCCAGCTCCGTCTCGACCTCGCGCAGCAGACCGAGGCGACGCTCGGCGCTCCACAGCGCGGCGAGAGACGACGGCTCGGAGAACACGCCCACCTCGTCGATCACGCGCACGCGCTCGGCTGCCGCCGCTATCCGCTCCTTGATGCCGCGGATCGGCTCGAGCGCGCTCACCTGCTGCTTCGCGGTGAGCATGCGCGTGCGCGTGCTCTCGAGTTCGTCGAAGTGCGCGACCACGGCATCCGCCGTCGCCATCGTCTCCGGCTCTTCGAGCACGAGCTTCTTGTAGAGGTCGTCGACCGTGGTGATCTGCTGACCAGCCTGGATCCGCGCGAGGAGGCTGATCGCCTTCGCACCGGAGCCCGCGGCGCCGATGCCGAGCACGGCGTGCAGGCGCGCGGAGAACTCGCGATCGGTGGCGAGGGTCTCCAGCCCGGCGTCGCGGACGGCGGCGTCGGAGAGGCGCTGCGCCGCGGCCTGCTCCAGCCGCGCCAGATCGAACGGGCCGTTCACGGTGGCGCGCACGCGGACGGTGTCTTCGAGGACGCGCGCGTCGGCGGGGATGTACCACGCACGCACCGCCGTGAATCGGGTCCCGTCGTGGTCGAGCCACGTCGTCGCGATCGCGCTCCAGGTGTCTTCGCCGTCTCCGCGGAGGACCCGCAGCTTCGTGCCGTCCTCCGTGCGTGACTCGTCGATCTTGCCTCGGCCGTAGGACAGGATGTTCCGCTGCTCGTCGCCACGCGGGCGGCCGGTGACGCCGCCGTTCGATGCGCCGTTGAAGGGCGTCGTGTGCGGCATCATGAGCGCGATGTAGGCGTCCATCAGCGTGGACTTGCCCGACCCCGATCCGCCGCAGAGCAGGGTCGCGTAGGGCGAGAACCGCACACGGTGCGGTCCGCCGTCGTATCCGCCCCAGTTGATCAGCTGCAGGTCTTCGGCGACCCACTGCTGCCCCCGCGAACCGGCGGGGATGAGTCCGAAGAGCGTGTCCACCATCGTCATCGCGCGACGACCTCCTGCGATCGCAGCCATTCTCGAAGCTCCTTGAGCGTCTCCGCGCTGAGGACGACTTCGACGAGGGCGCTGATCCGGTAGCGCCCGCTGGTCTCCTCGTGCACGATGCCCTCTCGGTCGAGGCGATCCAGGGCGTTCCTGATCGCCTTCTGCTGCCTGGCCGTGCTGCCCTCGACCTCGGTGAAGTAGCTCAGCACGGTCTGCTCGACGTCCTCGACATCGATGCGGACGGATGCCTCGCCCGCGGCCGACTCGCGCTGATAGACCGTGCGCAGATGCACGAGCACCAGGGTCTCGGCGCGCGAGTACGGGGTGTCCTTGAGGAGGACGGGCATGTCGATCTCGTCGGAACGCAACTGCTGCTTGTAGGCGAAACCGCGGCCGTGGTCGACGACCAGACGGAGGTACAGGTCGTTCAGGCGCGACTCGATCACCTGCTGGTGGTCGAGCAGCAGCGTCCACTCCCGGCGGTTGCGCTCGGCGGCGATGAACCGGCGCTGGAGGATGTGCACGAGCACCCGTCGGATCTCGGGATCGAGCGTTCCGCGGTCGCCCGGGAAGTGCTCCTCGATGTCGTCTTCCATCGCGACCGGGGAGATGAACGGATCATCGACCGGCGCCGCCGTCTCGAAGTCTTCGTCAGTCATGTGCTTCTTCCTTCGTGGTGCGCGCCGTGACCGCACCGAACGCGAACCGTCGCGTGGTGCCGTCCGGACGCAGGGCGACGACCACCGACACGTCGTCACCCTCGCTCATGCCGTTGCGATGGGCGATCTCGAGCAGGCCGAGGAGGTCGACGGGGCGACGGGTGTCGTCTGCGGCGTGCGCGAACGCCGTGCCGAGGTCGAACTCCTCCCCGAGGCCGGCGACGTACTCCTCCAGCTCCGCGTACCGCGGCCCGCCCCAGGCCCTGGTGTCGGCGTCGACGAACTCGACGTCGACGGCATCCGCGAGCGGAGCCGGCGCTCCGGGCGGGCGGACATCGCTCGAGGTCTGCCGGAGGTGGCCGAGATCGACGAGCGGCATGCTGCGCACCGGCTCGGCGACGGACCCCGCACCGCTCCATGCGTGGAGGCCGGCGATGACGTCGCGCAGAAGGTCGTCGATCTGGCGGTCCCGCAGGGGGTCGTGGGTCTTCACCTGTCCTGTGATGACGTGGGATGCGCGGCGCTGCGCCGCCAGCACCTCCTCGACGCCCAGCTCGACCCGTCGGCCGATCGCGTCGAGCTCGGCGCGACGGCTCCCGTCGAGCATCCGCGCGAACGGCTGCCGGAGCAGGGTGTGGAGCTGGTCATTGAGCGCGTCGATGCGCTCCGGGTCGCCGATCAGCCGCAGCGCGCCGGAGAAGGCGCGCCCCTCGGGGGTCGACTGCATGACGTCCTGCGCACGCTGCAGGTACTCGCGGAGCACCTCGCCCGTCGGCCGTTCGTCACGGCGCAGATGGGCGACGACGTCGCGCTGCATCGCCTTGAGCGACTCCGCCACGCGGGTGAAGTCGGCCGGCAGCTCGCGCGCCAGGTGGAGGACGTTCTCAGCCTCTTCGAGCAGTTCCTCGTCGTCGAGGGGGTCGGCATGGCCGGACTCCTCGATCCGCGCGATCTCCGCGTCGAGCAGGGCCCGCTCCTCGTGGAGGCGGGCGAGACGACGTGCGGGGTCGGCCTCGGCACTGTCGGCCAGGTGCTCGACAGCCTCGAGGAGGGTCCGCACACGGGAGTTGGAGACGCGAGTGCGTCCGCCGCCCGTTCGCCCGGCGATCTCCAGCGCCTCCACCGCGTGTGCGGAGAGACGGTACACCTCGACGTCGTCGTCGATCTGCTGCACGAGCCAGCCCAGGCGGACCCAGTGCCGGCACACGTCGCGACCGCTGCCCGCAGGAACCCGGCGGTCGTCTTCGTCGTAGCCCGCCGCCCTCAGCTCATCGAGCACCTCGGTCAGCTCGGCATGGGCTTCGGCGATCGGGACGGAGGCGCGATCCGCCGTGAACAGGATCGAGAGGGAGGCGACGACGAACGGCGCGAATCGGCCGTGGAGAAGGTCGAGGGTCGGCGTGCTGAACGCCGTGACAGCGCGGGAGTACGCGGCCTCGGCTCGGGATGCAGTCACACCTTCGAGATTATCCTGAGCGGCGGACGGCGACCGCACCTCACGGAAGCAGGTCGAGCATCTGAGGCCGCGCCTTCATCGCGTGGATGACGAGTTCATTGCCGCTATCGAATACGAGGACCACGGTTTCCAGCAGTCTCCCCTGGGTATCGAACCCGAGCCTCAGCTGGCGGGATGGCGTGTCCTCGTCAAGATCTTCGATCCACAGAGGCCAGGATGCCGCCTGCCGCGCGTCGTCCTCCAAGATGCCGTGCTTGCGCGCCGAATCGTGGATGTTCACGCAGCGTATGCGGCGAGCGCAGCCCGAATCAGTTCAGACCGAGTCGTGTGGTGCCGTGCCGCACTCGCATCCAGCTCAGCGAGCTCCTCGCTCGTCAACCGCAGCGCGACGACCTGCGACGGTTCAGCACCCCGGCCGGGTCGTCCCCGCCCGCGCTTCTTCAACTCGGCGACGTCATACCCGGCTTCTGCTTCTGCGGCCCAGTCGGAGATCTGCTGCTCTGTGACGGGAGCCCCGTTGATCGTCTCACCTGCGCTCATAAGATAAGCGTAATACGAAACTCACGCGCGAACCAGACCCGTCACGGCCACCTGCGGGCCCCGGCGACAGAACAGTCGGCAGGGCGAGCGACTACCGCTCTTCTCCGGATGCGGGCGCCCTCTCCCGGGCGAACTGACGCGTCACCTCCACGGCGCCGAAGACGAGGGTCAGCACCAAGATGAGATCGAAGATCACGGCGAAGACCGTGAACGACATCCTCTCCGCGTCCGTCTGAGCGATCTCGCCGAACCACCCCAACACGGCGACGACGGTGAAGCACGCGGCGATCGCGCCGAGAGGCACAAGAGTCACGACTCCCCACACGATGCGTCGTGCCGCCGTGCGCGGCGCTCGGCGCAGACCCGCATGGAAGAGACCGGAGGACACGCTGCCGATACTAGCCGCCGTCCTCTGCCGGACGACGGGCGCAGACGCCGCGCCCGCCGCTCAAACCGTGGGACTCACAGCGCCCGTCAACGCAGAAACGGCCCCCGCCGAAGCGGAAGCCGTCTCATCACTGTCTCAACACAGTGTGCGCCCGAAGGGACTCGAACCCCTAACCTTCTGATCCGTAGTCAGATGCTCTATCCATTGAGCTACGGGCGCCCAGCCCGCTCAGCGGGCCGTGGAACAGCCTACAACAGTCTCCGCCGGAAAGCGAAACGGGGCCTCAGTCGCCCTTCGACGACCCCTTGGAGGCTTTCGCGGACTCCTTCTCGGCCGCCTTCTGCTGCTTCTTCCTGCGCTTCTCCTTGGCCCGCTGCTCCGAGGACAGCGCCTGCAGATCGACGAGCCTCAGCGCCTGCATCCGCGCCTCGCGCATGCGCTCGTAGTCCGGGTCCTGGTCGGGGCGCATGCCCTCCACCTTGAGGCGACGATCGAGGTTGTGGCGCACGTCGGCCCACGCGGCCTTGCGTGCCTCCTCGACGATCACGCCGAGCTCTTCGGGGTCTTCCATCATCTCGCGCAGCTTCGCGGCGACGCCGTGCGACTGCCTGGCCCTGCGCTTGAGGTTGCGCACATCGCGATCGCGATAGTCATGGGTGCCGACCGGGTCGGAATGACGGCCGCGAGCACGCTTGCGGAGGGCGTTCAGCGCCTTCTCCGACTCCTCGGCCTCCTCGGCCATCGCGCGGAGGGCCTCACGGGTGTCGGCGATGTACTTCTCGGTGTCGAACACGCCGTCCTCGGCGATCGTCCCGACGAGGATGTGGTTCTTCACGGCGAGGCGCGCGGCAGAGGTCGCGATCGCGACGCCCTCAGCGATGGCATCCGCAGTTCGTCCCACCGCAACCTCCTCTCTCACGAGCGTAGCGGTTCCCCTCCCCCGGCTGGTCGGTCAGAATGGATCACGATCAGGAACTCCCCGCCTGCGACGAAGCACGAGGGCGCACACCCGGAAACGCGCCAGGAGGAGGATGCATGCAGCGTCTCGCCCTTGCCGGAAGCACGACCGTCATCACCGGCGCCGCCAGCGGGATGGGCGCCGACATCGCGCGCCTGCTGGCCGCCTCCGGCGCGCATCTCGCGCTCATCGACCACAACGCGGAGGCGCTGGATGCCGTCGCCGTCGAACTCGCCGGCACGACCGTCACCACGCACGTCGTCGATCTCCGCGACGACGACGCCGTGCTCGCGGCATCCGCCGACATCGTCGACGCCCACCCTCGGATCAACGCGCTGATCACCTGCGCCGGATCGTCGATGCTCGGCAGCCTCGAGCAGCTGACGATGGAGGAGATGCGCTGGCTCGTCGACGTGAACCTCTGGGGCACGGTGTCGATCACGAAGGCCCTGCTGCCGGCGCTCAGGGCGGCGCCGGCCGCGCACATCACGCATCTCGCCAGCGTGTACGCACTGGCAGCGCCGGCGGGGCGCATCCCGTACTCGCTGAGCAAGTTCGCCGTCCGCGGTTTCTCCGAGGCCCTGCGGCACGAACTGGAGGGCACGTCGGTCACCGTCGGGGCGGTGTACCCCGCCGGCGTCCGCACGGGCATCATCCTGCACGGTCGCTATGCGGCCGCGATCGACCCGGCGGTGGCGGCGAGGGCGGCCTCAGCGCAGGCGGCCATGTACCACACCGAGCCTGCGGATGCCGCGGCGCAGATCGTCCGCGCGACCGAGCGGCGCCGCGCGCGCACGATGGTGGGCAGGGAGGCCGGGCTCATCGACGTGCTCGTGCGCCTCGCGCCGCGCTCCTACTGGAAGGCGATGCGGCGGCCGCTCCGCGAGGCGATCGACACGACGACCCCGATCTCCTGACTCAGCGGACCGCGCCGACCCAGATCCCCGACGCCCAGGCCTGCTGGTCGGCGTCGCATCCGACCGCCCCGGGGAAGCCTCGCACGACGGCCATGCAGTTCGCGAGGAACTCCGGGTCGCTGCCGAACATGGTCTGATACGTCGATGACGAGGTCAGCGCACCCCACACCTGGAACTGGTAGATGTGCGCGAGCTCGTGCGCCATGGCCCAGTTCAAGCGGTCGGCGCTCCAGCCGACGATGCCGGCGCTGTACTTGATGTAGCCGTTGCTGTTGGCGCACGCCGCCGCGCTTCCGCCCGCGCACGAGGTCGACTCGTACAGACCGACCCCGGCACCGCCGACCCGGTCGAGCGCCGCGCGAACCCGCGCATAGCCGTCCGGCCCGCTCGACGACCATGCCGGCCCCCCTGGTCCGCTCCGGGCCGACTGGGCCGCCTGCCACGTCGCCACGTCGCCCGTCACCTTCGCCGTGAGCGCATGCACCGTGGCGGTCGCGGCCTGCACGACCGCGGGGTCCTTGCGCTCGGCCAGCACGGACTGCTGCGCCGACAGCGCCGAGGCCCTGGTCGCCGAGGTGTCGATCTTGCCCTCAGCGCCGCTCAGCGCCGAGGTCAGCGCGGCGACCTCCGTGGTGAACGCGGGCCTGACGGCGAGCACGGCCGCCCTGTCCGCAGCATCCTTCTCCGCGGCGTCGATCAACCCGTGCAGGTGGTCGGAGCGCCCCTGGGCGTCGTCCAGCGACGCCACGACGGCTCGCAGCTGGGCGACGGTCTCCGCCCGCTCCGCATCGAGGGCGTTCGCCCGTCCGACGACGCCCGCGGCGACGACGACCGCGAGGGCCGCCGTGACCGCCAGCATCCGCCTCACTGCAGGAACCCCGTGACGTCGGAGAGCTGCGCGTCCTGCTCGGCGATCTGCGACTGCAGAGCTGCCAGCTTCTCGGACAGCCCGTGGTTCGCGGCCCGCAGCTCTGCGACCTCCCCGCGAGCATCCTCGACGGCGGCCTTGGCCTCCTGCAGAGCCGCCATGCGCTGCTGATCCGCGGACACGACGAGGACTCCGCCGCCGATCACCAGCAGCCCCCCGACGACCACCGCGATACTCCGCATCTCGCTCCCCAGAACGCATGACTTCCGGAAAGAATCCGTGTAGCGCTAAATATAGCTCCGCACCTGGGGCGCTCCTAGACCGTTCTCATCCCGGGCGCGGCGCTGCGGAACCGACGCAGCCGGAGGCTGTTCAGCACCACGAACACGCTGGAGAACGCCATGGCGGCACCCGCGAGCATCGGGTTGAGCAGACCGAGAGCCGCGAGCGGGAGCGCCGCGACGTTGTACGCGAGCGCCCAGAACAGGTTGCCGCGGATCGTGCCCAGCGTGCGGCGTGCGAGCCGGATGGCGTCGACCGCTCCCCACAGATCGCCCCGCACGAGCGTCAGATCGGATGCCTCGATGGCGGCGTCCGTTCCCGTGCCCATGGCGATGCCGAGGTCGGACGAGGCGAGAGCCGCGGCGTCGTTCACGCCGTCACCCACCATCGCGACGACCCTGCCCTGCGCCTGCAGCGCGGCGACCTCGGCGACCTTGCCCTCGGGGAGCACGCCGGCGCGCACCTCGTCGATGCCCACCTGTGCGGCGACCTGCCTCGCGGCCTTCTCGTTGTCACCCGTGAGCAGCACGGGGGTGAGGCCGAGGCCCCGCAGAGCCGCGATCGCGTCGGCGCTGCTGGGCCTGACCTGATCGGCGACGACGAGGATGCCGCGCACCGCACCGTCCCACGCGACGGCCACGGCCGTGCGCGCCTCGGACTCCGCACGCTCGAACGCCGCGGCGAGATCGGCCGGGAGATGCAGCGCCCAGTCGGCGAGCAGCGACGGGCGCCCCGCGATCACGGCGTGCGTGTCGACGACCCCCGAGACCCCTCGGCCCTGCGCGTTCTGGAAGTCGGACACGGAGGGGAGGTCGCCGAACTGCTCGACCGCAGCGCGCACGATGGCCTGCCCGATCGGGTGCTCGGATGCCTCCTCGACGGCGGCCGCCAGCCGCAGCAGCTGCAGACGGTCTTCGCCGGCTGCGGGGACGACATCGAGCAGGGTCATGCGTCCGCTGGTCACCGTGCCGGTCTTGTCGAGCACGATCGTGTCGACTCGGCGCGTGGACTCCAGCACCTCGGGGCCCTTGATGAGCACGCCGAGCTGGGCTCCTCGCCCCGTGCCGACGAGGAGCGCCATGGGCGTCGCGAGACCGAGCGCACAGGGGCACGCGATGATGAGGACGGCGACGGCGGCGGTGAACGCCGCAGCGGCACCGCCTCCTGCGAGGAGCCACACGGCGAGGGTCACCGCGGCGATCGCGAACACGATCGGCACGAACACGGCCGACAGGCGATCGGCGAGGCGCTGCGCCTCCGCCTTGCCCGACTGCGCCTCCTCGACGAGCTGCGCCATGCGAGCAAGCTGCGTGTCGGAGCCGATGCGCGTGGCCGTGACGAGCAGGCGGCCGCCCACGTTGACCGTGGCGCCGGTGACAGTGTCGCCCGGCGTCACCTCGACGGGGACCGACTCGCCGGTGAGCATCGAGGCGTCCACGGCCGACGAGCCGTCCCGCACGATGCCGTCGGTCGCGATCTTCTCACCAGGGCGCACGACGAACACGTCTCCGACGAGGAGCTGAGACAGCGGCATCCGCGTCTCGACGCCGTCTCGGAGGATCGCGACGTCCTTCGCACCCAGCTCTCCGAGTGCCCGCAGGGCGGCGCCCGCGCGGCGCTTCGACCGCTGCTCGAGGAACCTCCCGAGCAGCAGGAACATCGTCACTCCGGCGGCGACCTCGAGGTAGATGCTGCCGAGCCCGTCGCCGCGCTCGATCGTGAACCGGAACGGGTGGGTCATCCCCCACATGCCCGCAGTGCCGAAGAACAGCGCGTACAGCGACCAGAGGTAGGCGGCTGTGACGCCGACCGAGATCAGGGTGTCCATCGTCACGGCGCGGTGGCGGGCGTTCAGCCAGGTCGCGCGGTGGAAGGGCCAGGCGGCCCAGGTGACGACGGGGGTGGCCAGCACGAGCGACGCCCACTGCCAGCCGGGGAACTGCAGCGGCTCGACCATCGCGAGGACGATCACGGGGATCGCCAGCGCCGCGGCGACGATCAGGCGCAGACGCAGGAGCCGATACGCGGCATCGGGCTCACCCTCGTCCTCCTCGCGCGGGAGCGCGGCGGAGTAGCCGGTGCGCACGACCTCGGAGATGAGGTCGTCGACGTCGATGCCCGGAGCGGCTTCGACGTGCGCCTTCTCGGTCGCATAGTTGACGGATGCCGTGACCCCGTCGATGCGATTGAGCCGCTTCTCGATGCGCGACGCGCACGACGCGCACGTCATGCCGCCGATCTCGAGATCGTAGGTCGCTCCTGCGCCTGCCATGATCGCCCCTCAGGCGCGCGCGGCGCGGTAGCCGGCCTCGTCGACCGCGGCCAGGACGGCCGCGTCGTCGAGCGCGGAATCGGAGGTCACGACGAGCGTGCCCGATGCGGCGCTGACCTCGATGCCCGTCACTCCGTCGAGCTTGGCGACCTCGCTCCGCACCGAGCCCTCGCAGTGTCCGCAGGTCATCCCGGTGACGGCGTAGGTGGTGGTGTTCATGATGTGCTTCCTCTCGGCAGTGTCCCGAAGGTCGGAACCTATACCCCCTAGGGGTATCTGCCTATCGACAACGATACGCCCGAACCGGCTATTCCCGCAAAGCTCAGATCGCGTAAGCGACGTTCGAGAGACGCGCCTCTGCGGCCGCCTGGCCGGACGCCAGATGCTCCGGAACGAGTCGCCGGAGAGCCTCGACGTCACGCGCAGCCACCGCGTCGAGGAGGACCCGGTGCTCTTCGGCCATGGCCAGCAGGTCGTCGTGCTGACCGAACAGCCACCTCAGCCGCGTGACGAAGACGCCGATGAGCTCGGCGAGCATCGAGTTGCCCGCGAGGTCGGCGGCGATGCCGTGGAAGTGCGCTGCCGCGATGCGGGCGGCCTCGGCATCGCCCGCCTGCGCCGCGAGGAGCTCGGTCTCGTAGGCGGCGCGCAGCCGGGAGAGCCCCTCGTCGTCGTGGCGTTGCGCCGCGAAGACGAAGATCAGGGTCTCGATGGCCTCGCGGACCTCGCCGAACTCCTGGATGTCCTGGTGGGTGAACTCGCGCACCACGGCCCATCTGCGCGGCCTCGAGACGACGATCCCCTCGGCGACCAGAGCGCGGATCGCCTCGCGGACGGGCAGCCGCGAGACATCGAGCTCGGCGGCGATGTCGCGTTCCACGAGCCGTGATCCCGGCGCCCGCCGCCCCAGGATGATGTCGTCGCGCAGCACGCTCGCCACTCGCACCGACTCGAGCTCGCCGGCCCCCGCCTCCGTCATGCTCGAATTCTCTCACCATGCGGAAGGCGACGGCAATCTGGTATTCCAACGGTGCGCATGGATCACCCACGCGGACACGAAGAAGGGGAGCGGATGCCGCAGCATCCGCTCCCCTTCGCTCTGCCGCCCGCTCAGGGCAGGCGGTTCGCGATCGCCAGGTTCGCCCGCAGCTCATCGGCGTTCTGCCGGACGACATACGCCGGACGGTCGCGCTCGACCCGCCAGGACTCGCTGAGCGGACCGACGTTCACCGCGTCGAATCCGATCTCGTCGTAGAAGCGCGTGACGAAGGCGACCGCCTCCGCGTCGTCTCCGGCCACGGCGAGCGCACGACGGTTCTCCGAGCCCGCCGGAGCGCCATCGGACGTGATGTCCGCCGCGAAGATGTGGTTGAAGGCCTTCACGACCTTGGACGTCGGCAGGTGCCGCTGGACGATCTCGGATGTCGTCGTCTCACCCTTGTCGAGCGCCTCGATGCGCCCGTCACGCTCGAAGTAGTAGTTGTTGGTGTCGAGCACGACCTTGCCGGCGAGAGGCTCGACGGGGATCTGGTCGATGGCGCGCAGCGGCACCGTCACGACGACCGCGTCACCCGCCTCGCCCGCTTCGACCGCCGTTCCGGCCTTCGCACGCGGACCGAGCTCCGCGACGAGGTCGGCCAGCGTCTCAGGTCCGCGCGAGTTGGCGATCACGACGTCGTACCCGTGCGCCACCGCGACGCGCGCGATCTGACTGCCGATGTGTCCTGCACCGATGATTCCGAGAGTTGTCATGCAGGGGGAAACCTCGCGCCCATCCACGTATTCCCGTCTCAGAGATCAAGGAAATACGACTCCTCGACGCGTCGGTACCCCAGCCGCTCGTAGAGCTCGATCGCACCGGTGTTGAAGCCGAAGACGTGCAGTCCGACCGAGTCGGCCCCGAACGCCCGGGCCTCCCGCTCGACGGCGAGCATGAGCGCCCGCCCGTATCCCCTGCGTCGCTGGTCGGCCGCCACCTCGATGTCGAGCACGAAGGCGTGCGGGCGGTCGTCACGCAGGCGCGCGCCGATCCACAGGACCCCGACCTCGACCCCGTCGACGGATGCCGTGAAGAACGACTGGCCCGCCGAGTCGAGCCCGTCGGGGAGCTCGAGCTGCATCTGGCGATGGGACTCGGCGACCGCCTCCTCGGGGGTGTAGCGCCCGGAGTCGACGAGGTCACCGGCGAACGCGGCCTCCGAGGCCTCCGCGTATCCGGGGAAGCGCTCGGCCGTCATGGGCGCGACCACGACGTCGTCTTCCGCGGCGCGCACTGGCAGGGGTTCGAGGACCATCTGGATCGAGGCGAGGGTGAAGCCCCTCCCGGCGATGAGTGCGTGGCCGGCCGCGTCCTGCGGGAAGAGCCCGACGCTGAGCCGTGTGGCGCCCTGCTGTCGAGCGATGACCTCGATCTCCGCGAACAGCTCGTCGGCGAGGAACGCGCCCTCGACCGCGAGCTCGATGACGAAGAGCTTCTCCCCCGCCAGCGCCAGCCACAGCGTGCCGAGCTCGCGACCGCCCTCGGTGATGACGAGGACGCGGGCGGCCGGCGAGTCGACGCCTTCGGGGAGCACCTCCGCGAACACGCGCGCGGCGTACTCGACGGCATCCGCTCCGACCCGATAGCCCGAACGCCGGGAGCGCTCCACGAGCCGCGCCTCGGCAGCAGCCCTCCACTCGTCGAACCGGTCGGCGGGCAGAGGAGCGAGCTGGATCGACATGACTCCATCATGTCGTCTGTCAGCCGTCTTCGGTCCCCGTGCCGGTCGGGCGTCGGCTACCGATTGACGAGCGGGTTCCCGATGGCGGGAACCTCCACCATCTCACCCTTGGTCACGGAGTCCGCGTACCCGCCATCGGCGTTCTTCTCCGAGAGGATCAGCACCACGCCTCGGATCCGCTTCGTCGTCGACTTCACGACGATGCGCGGCTCGGTGTACCCACCGCCTCCGTGCGTGTAGAAGGTGCAGCCGTTGTCGTCGGACGAGATCTTGACCTTCTTGCTCGTGCCGTCGGTGAAGAAGATCTTCGCGTCGAGCTGCGCGTTCTCACCGTCGCCCTTGCCCAGGACCGGGCAGTTGTCGGTGACCGCGTTGTAGACCCGGAAGGAGTACGCGCTCGTCCACTGGAGGTATCCCCACGCAGTGGCCTTGCCGTCCGGCGACTTCTCGAAGGTCGTCTCCACACGGAAGCTCGTCTTGATCTCGCTGGCCGAGGCCGGCGCCACGATCCCCAGCGACAGGATGCCTCCGAGCGCGAGCCCTGCGGCGACGATCCTCGCCGTTCGTGCGCGTTCCTTCATGTCTTCCCCCTCATGCGTGTGACGACCCGACGAATCGCGAGCCCGAGCCCCATCATCCGCTCAGAAGATCGCCGCGTCGATGGGGAGGAGTGCCCATCGGGAGTCACTCCCGTTCGCGATGAGTGACGTGGCTGTCGTGCGCGCTCCGGACGTCAGCTCGACGCGCGAGCCCCCTCCTCCACCACCGCGGCGAGCTGCGCGTCGAGCGTGCGCCACGCCCCCAGTTCGAAGGAGAGCACGATCGTGACCGGGGAGATCACGACGACCAGCAGGCACGCCCACAGCGGCCAGCCGATGGCCGCGAGGAGCACGGCGACGACGGGAAGAGCGATCACCGTCGCCTGCAGCGGAGTGTTCGTCGGCATCGCGGAGACCAGCCAGGCGTGCAGCAGGTAGAGCGTGACCATGAAGATCAGCACGGGCACCGCGATCGAGGAGATCGCGACGAGGGTGCTCACGTGGTAGTGCTCGTCGTAGACGTAGCCGATGACGTGCAGCCCCGCGCCGACCGCGGCGATCGCCGCGAACAGCAGGATGTGCCCATACCCCCATACGAGAGCCTTCGACCGGCGGACCGCAAGGATGGGCGCGCTCGGCACGAGGAAGTAGACCCACCACAGCGCGAACGCCATCAGGACGCCGAGGCCGACGACCATGATCGACGAGACCGTCCAGCCCTCCGCCGCCGTGATCGACTGCGCCGCCGCGAGGGTGCCGAAGACCGTCTCCCCGAGAGCGATGATCGTGAGCAGGGCGTACCGCTCGGCGATGTGGTGCGGATGCCACGGCGTCGCTCCGCCCCCGTAGTGGGCGCCCTTCGCCTCCGCGAGGATCGGGCTCGACCAGTCGATCGCGAGCACCACGATCGCGGCGAGGACGAAGCCCAGCGGATCGAGCGGGAGGAAGATCAGCAGCACCCATCCGATCTGCGCGATGCCGATCGACACGGCGTAGGTCTTCGCGACCGCGCGGTACTTCGGGTTGCCCTGGGCCGCTCTGAGCCACTGCGCGATCACGGCGACGCGCATCACCACGTAGCCGGCGACCATGACCTCGTTCTGCACGGGCTGCCCGCGCTCGATCGACGCGAACATCGTCGGCAGGCCGATCGCGAGCACGATCACTCCCGCCATCTGCACCATCGTGAGCACGCGGAACAGCCAGTCGTCCGTGTCGAACGCCGACGCGAACCAGGAGTAGTTGATCCAGGCCCAGATGATCGCGACCATCGCGAACGCGAACGCGCCGATCCCGGCGAGGATGTCGCCGTGAGCGATGGACGATGCGAGCGCGTTGCCCGCGACGCCGAAGGCCGCGACGAAGGTGAGGTCGAACAGCAGCTCCAGCGGCGTCGCCGCGCGATGCGACTCGGTGGAGTCGCGCCCCGTCATGCGCCTCAGACCGTGTCGGTAGTAGCTCGGTGTGGACAAGATGAAACCCCCAGATGCCCCAGTGTGTGGGAACACGATACTGCGACTCCGGACGCCGGGTCACACGGAGCCGCGCTGTCCAGTCCGCCGCAGGGCGCGGGTAGGCGAACTGGCCTGCATCGCCACCCCCTCGTCCACCCACTACCTGACTACCATCGGTCACAGACTGACCAGCATCAGTCTTAGGAGACCACGAAGAAGAGGATTGAACACACATGGGCGTTTCCGTCTACTACTCGCTTGCCCGTGAACGCCCGCTCACGCCCGACGAAGCGCATGCTCTCAACACCGCATTCGACGGTGCGACACTGCCGAGCGGCACCGAGCCGCTGGCGTTCTACGAAGAACCCGAGACCGTCGTGAGCACCGACGACTGGGAGCTTTCCGGCTCGAGCAAGCTCCCGTCCAACCTCTTCACAGCGCCGCGTGCGGTCAAGAAGTTGCTACGAGGTCTTTCCGCCGCCAGGCGCGCCGTCCCGGACGCCGACTGGTCAGTGCAGCTCGACGACGAACCAGTGGCATGGAACACCGAGACCACGGAGTACGACCTCAACCCCTCACGCTGACGAACGCGCACCCTCTGCGACGTCGATGCGGTGCCGGGGAAGAGGCTCCCGTATCATGTCCGGCTCCTCAGCTCTTGGCGAGTGCATCCTCCGCGGCGACCCAGGCGAGCATCGCGCACTTGACCCTGGCGACGTACTTCGAGACGCCGCCGAGCGCCGCGGCGTCGCCGAGCAGCTCCTCGTCGGGGAGGATCTTTCCGCGGGAGCGCATCGCCTCGCGGAAGGAGGCGATGCGCGTCTCCAGGTCGTCGACCGTCAGCCCCTCGGCGAGCTCGGACAGCAGGGACGCGGATGCCTGCGAGATCGCGCAGCCGTGCCCCTCCCAGGCGATCGCCTCGACCGAGCCGTCGGCTGCCCGATGCACCTGCAGGGTGATCTCGTCGCCGCAGGTGGGGTTGAGCTGGTGCGACTGCGCCGCGATCTCGCCGCGCAGCCCGAAGCCGTGCGGGGTGCGCGAATGGTCGAGGATCAGCTCCTGGTACAGGTTCTGCAGGTCGCTCATGCGCCCCTCCGGAAGAAATCGATGGCGCCGGCCGCGCCCGCGATGACGGCGTCGATCTCGGCATCCGTCGTGTAGAGATAGGTGCTCGCCCTCGTCGACGAGGTGATGCCGAGGCGGCGGTGCAGCGGCTGCGCGCAGTGGTGGCCCACGCGCACCGCGATGCCGAGGTCGTCGAGGTACTGCCCGACATCGTGCGAGTGGATGCCGGCCACGTCGAAGCTCGCGAGACCCACGCGCGGCAGGTCGATCCCGGCGCCGAGGACGCGCACGCCCTCGATCGCGCTCAGCCCCTCGACGAGACGCGCACCGAAGGCGGCCTCGTGCGCGGCGATGCGATCCATGCCCACCTCGGAGAGGTAGTCGACGGCCGCGGCGAGCGCGATCGCCTGCGAGACGCGCTGCGTGCCGGCCTCGAAGCGCTGCGGCGGCGGCAGGTACTCGGCCTCGGTCGTCGTGACCGTCGTGATCATGGAGCCGCCGGTGAGGAACGGGGGCATGGCCTCCAGCAGCTCCCGACGTCCGTACAGCGCGCCGATGCCGGTCGGCCCGAGCATCTTGTGCCCGGAGAGCACGGCGAAGTCGACGTCGAGCGCCTTCACGTCGAGCGGCAGGTGGGGCGCCGACTGGCAGGCGTCGAGGAGCACGAGCGCGCCGACGGCCCTGGCGAGCACGACGAGCCTGTCCACGGGGTTGATCACGCCGAGCACGTTCGAGACGTGTGTGAAGGCGACGATCCTCGTGCGCTCGGTGATGAGCTCGGCGGCGACATCGAGCCGCAGCGCGCCGTCGTCGTCGAGCGGGACGACCTTGAGCGTCGCTCCCGTGCGCGCGGCGAGCTCCTGCCACGGGATGAGGTTGGCGTGGTGCTCCATCTCGGTCGTGACGATCTCATCGCCCGCCCGCAGGCGCACGCGCTCCGCGGCCGCTCCCCCGCGTCCGAGCGAGGCGTTCGAGATCGAGTACGCGACGAGGTTGATCGCCTCGGTGGCGTTGGAGGTCCACACGATCTCGTCGTCGGAGGCCCCGACGAACCGGGCCACGGTGGCGCGGGCGTCTTCGAACAGCTCCGTCGCCTCGGCCGCGAGGGTGTGCGCGCCGCGGTGCACGGCGGAGTTCATGGTCGACGCGAACTCGCGCTCCGCGTCGAGCACCGCGAACGGCCGTTGCGAGGTCGCTCCGGAGTCGAGGTAGGCGAGCGGGTGCCCGTTCACCTCGGACTGCAGAATCGGGAAGTCGGAGCGCAGACGCTGCACCTCGGCCTCGGTCAACGGGGCGATCGATCCGGTCATCCTTCTAGCTTCTCACCTGGCGCTGTGTGCGAGGGTCGTGTCACGGATGCCGGGAGTATCCGGTCAGAGCTGACGAGGAGTGCGCACGACCGGCGGGCGTACCCTGGATCGACGAAACGAGGGGCGATGGCGGAGGGCGATCTGGACGAGGCCGTCACCGTGTTCGACGCCCAGCGACGGCGACTGTTCGGCATCGCGTATCGGATGCTGGGGACGGTGGCCGACGCCGAGGATATGGTGCAGGAGACCTGGATCCGCTGGCAGGGCGCCGATCGCTCCGGCATCCGGGAGCCGGGGGCGTTCCTCGCGACGATCATCACCAGGCTCTCGATCAACGCCCTGCAGTCGGCGCACGCGCGTCGGGAGACGTACATCGGACCGTGGCTGCCCGAACCGGTGAACACGGACGACGACCCGACTCTCGGGGCCGAGACGGGCGAGGCGCTGCAGTACGCCGTGCTGATCCTGCTCGAGAAGCTCAGCCCGACCGAGCGAGCGGCCTATGTGCTGCGGGAGGCGTTCGACTACCCGTATCCGCGCATCGCGGAGATCCTCGCGACGACGGCCGTCAACGCGCGTCAGCTGGTGAGCAGGGCGCGCGCCCACCTCTCCTCCGCCCGGAGGACGACGGCGAGCGCGCACGAGCAGCGCCGCCTGCTGGAGGCCTTCGTCACGGCCGCCCAGCGCGGCGACGTGGACGCGCTGGAGAGCCTTCTCGCGGAAGACGTCGTGAGCCGCACCGACGGCAACGGCGCGAAGCTCGCCGCACGCATCCCCATCGCGGGACGCAGCAGGGTGGCGGCGTTCATCGCCGCGTTCTCCGGGCACTTCTGGACCGGCAAGCAGGTCGGCTGGGTCGAGGTAAACGGCCAGCCTGCCGCCACCCTCGCCGTCGACGGCGATGTCACCACCCTCGTGACGATCACGGCGGGCCCCGATGGCATCGAGCAGCTGCTCTGGGTCATGGCCCCCGACAAGCTCCGCAACGCGGAGCCGACCAGGGCATGACGTCTCGGCGGATGCCGGCGTGGTGGCGGCGTCGCACCCGGGACTCACCGGATGCCGAGTTGATGCAGAACTTGGCGGCGGCTATCGGTGACGGCGACGCGACGGCGATGCGGATGCTGCTCGCTCCTGCCTCTCGCCTGGTGATCGACGGCGGGGCGGCAGTGGAGAGCCGAGAGCTCCGCGGTCGCGACGCGGTCGCGATCGCGCTCGCCTCCGCCCCCTCGGAGGTTGCGATCGTGAGTATGAACGGTGCGCCAGGTCTCACGATCCTCCAGCGCGGGCAGGTCGTGGCGACGCTGAGCGTGTCGGTTCATCGACGCCTCATCACGGCTGCGTGGTCAGTGCGCAATCCGGACAAACTGCGCCATTGGAACCGCTGACAGACTTCGAGACCTCCATCAAATACTTCACAAGTATCACCTGAGTGATACAATCGCAGTCATGAAGACGGTGAGCGTTGCAGCGCGAGTGTCAGAACTGGCAGCTCGCCAGTGGGGGATGCTCACCACCGCCCAGGCCGAGGCCGAGGGCATCACACGACTTCAGCTCACCCGTCTCGCCGAGGCGGGCGTGATCGTGCGCGTCGACCGGGGAATCTACGCGGTGCCATCAGCGGTAGACGAACGCACTGCCCTGCGCACGGCCTGGCTCTCTCTGGATCCTTCGGAGCTGGCGGAGAAGCGGCTTGCCGACCCTCTCGGATCGGGGGTGATCTCGCACACCTCAGCGGCGGCCCTCCACGGGATCGGGGATCTGCTGGACGACGAACCCGAGATCACGACCCCCGGCAGGAAGCAGAGCCGCCGAGGCATCCGCCTGCATCGCGGCACTCTCGATGCCGGTGAGGTGACGTTCGTGGAGGGACTCCCCGCGACGACGCCGGCACGCACCGTCGCGGATCTTCTCGCGGACGGGCGCGACCCCTCCCACGTCGCGGAGATCGCCGGCGATGTGCTCCGGCAGGGGCTCGCGTCACGGCAGGACATGGCGATCGCGCTCGAGCCGCTCGCCTCCAGGAACCAACAGCCGACGGGTACCGCGCTGCTGGAGCACCTTCTCGACCTGGTGGGGCTGAGCGGGGCGGCACTGGCGAAAGAGCTCGCTGCAAGCGACCTCGGGAAGGCTCTCGTCACCGCCGGTCAGCTCAGTGCGATCCGGAGCATCATCGAGGCCGTCTCAACTCTCGACGTCCCGAAGAACATCCTCGATTCCCTGAACCCTGCGGCACTCGCGGAGTTCACGAGAGACGCCGTGTTCCCTCGGCTTCCTGACGGCGTGCTCCCGAAGGTCGACGTAGCCGCGATCATCGCGGCCACGAAGCTCCCGATCCCCGTCGACACCGAGGTATTCCGCACTGCGCTCAGCGAGAGCGTGCCCGCATGGCTCCCCGAAGTCATCCGTTACGTACCGACCGACTCGCGCCCTCCGTCAGCACAGCAGACGACCATCGGCGATGGGGAGCCATCCCCGTGACGGCCGACCTCTCCTATCGGGACGGCAACGCGCTCTGGAAGTCCGTCACTGCGCGCGCACAGGCAGAAGCCCAGGCATCAGGTGCTGCACCGGGAGCGATACTCAGGCGATTCGTTGTCGACCGCTTTCTCGCGCGAGTGTTCGCCCTGCCCGGCCACGAATGGGTCCTCAAGGGCGGCAACGCCGTACTGGCGCGCGTGCATGACGCGCGTGCGACGAAGGATGTCGATCTGCTCGCCGAGCTATCCGACCTCGACGCTGCAGTTGCGAACCTGCGCAAAGCCGTCGAGATCGATCTGCATGACCACTTCCGGTTTGTGGTCACCGGAGCCCGCGCGGCTGGGGCTGGCACCGCGCAGCCCGCGGTGAACGGATCCAAGATCTCCATCGACGCGTACTGCGGCGTCCGACGCCGTGAGCATTTCAGCGTCGACCTGGTCACAGGCTCACTGATGACCGCAGAACCCGACATCCGGGCCGGGCCTGGACTCGTTCCCGCCATTCCGCCGGCTCACGTGCGGCTGTACCCCGTGGTCGATCACATCGCCGACAAGCTCTGCGCCACCCAGAGCATGTATGGCGTGGCCGGCGACCGCCCCTCCAGCCGAGTGCGCGACCTCGTCGACCTCGTGGTGTTCGCTCGAACCCAGCACATCGACGGCGCCGCGCTCATCGAGGCCATCGCCGCGGAATGGGCGCACCGAGGCCTCCCCGGACAGCCGGTCTTCTCCCCGCCCACCGAGTGGGAACGCCTCTACCCGGCAGAGGCTCGCCGGGTCCCCGCGTGCGGCGACGTTCTCACGTTCAGCGGCGCCGTCGAACTGACGACTTCCCTCCTGGCCCCTGCGTGCGATCGGAGCGCGCTCAACCGCACGTGGTCGCCCGACGCCAGCGCCTGGACGGGGTCTGCACCGATCCGGTAACCACGAAAGCCCGGCAGAGTCCCGAACCTGTCACACCCGCGAGCGGCATCCGGTCACAGCTGGGGAGCGCACCATTCGGTGCGCCGCAGAGAAAGGCTGGACATGGCAAAGATCGTCGTCATCGGGGGCACAGGACTCATCGGGTCCAAGGTCGTCTCGAAGCTCACCGCGCACGGCCACGAGGCGGTTGCCGCCTCGCCGGGCACCGGTGTCGACTCGATCACCGGCGAGGGGCTCGCCGAGGCGCTGGACGGCGCCGATGTGGTCGTCGACGTCACGAACTCCCCGTCGTTCGAGAAGGATGCGGTGCGGGAGTTCTTCACGACCTCGACGGCGAACCTTCTCGCCGCGGAGAAGACCGCGGGGGTCGGCCACCACGTCGCCCTGACCATCGTCGGCACCGACCGTCCGCAGGACATCGACTACTTCCACGCGAAGGCGGCGCAGGAGGCCCTCATCGCCGAATCGGGGGTCCCGTACTCGTTCGTGCACGCGACGCAGTTCTTCGAGTTCATCGGCAGCATCGCGGCCACCGTCGCGGCGGGCGCCGAGGTGCGGCTGCCCGGCGCGCTGATCCAGCCCATCGCGGCGGACGACGTCGCGACGGCCGTCGCCCGCACCGCCGTCGGAGCCCCGTTGAACGGCGGCATCGAGATCGCGGGTCCCGAGGTGTTCCCGATGGACGAGTTCATCCGTCGAGGGCTCGCGTTCCGCGGAGACGACCGCGTCGTCGTGCAGGATCCGGAAGCACAGTACTTCGGGGCGCACATCGAGGAGCGCACCCTGCTCCCCGTCGAAGGCGCGCAGATCTTCCCGACGACGCTCGCGGAGTGGCTGCCGGAGAACCCGCCGCGCTGATCGCGGCTCAGCGGTCGCCGAGCACCCGCTCGTCGACCGCTTCGTCGTAGCGGTCCTGCGCCGCGAGCACGTCGTCGACGTGCGACTCCGCCCACACCTGCAGCGCCTGCAGCGGCTCGTGGAGGGTCGCGCCCAGCGGGGTGAGCGCGTAGCGGACGTGGCCGTCGTCGTCGGTCGTCCGCTCGATCATCCCGTCGCGCTCCAGCGCCCGCAGCGTATCGACGAGCACCTTCTTCGCGATGCCCTCGACCCGTCGATGAAGCTCGCCGAACCGCAGCGGCTGCTCGTGCAGGAGCACGACGATCATGGCCGTCCACTTGTTGGCGATGCGCGCGAGCGAGGTGCGAGAGGGGCATCGGGCCGAGAAGACGGTCCAGTCGGTGGGCATCCGCCGCTCCGTTCGGTGACGTTGAGGTGACCAGCCCTCGCTGGAGAAGCTGGATGCCCAGAGTAACGGGCCACAGGGAGGTTCATCATGTCGGCAATCGACGTCGTCGGACAGTATGGAGCGGCCATGGCCGCCGGAGACATGGAGGCGCTCGCGGCGACCTTCGGGGCGGATGCCGTGTGGCATCAGCCGGGATCGAACCAGCTGTCGGGAGATCACGTCGGTCCCGCGGCCATCGTCGCCCACCTGGGCCGGTTCATGCAGCTCAGCGGCGGGACGTTCGCCCTGGAGCCGGAATCGGTGACGGAGAGCGGCGACCTCGTCTCCATGACCGTGCGGTTCCGCGCGCGACGCGACGGGCAGGACGACCTCGATCAGCACGGCGTCGACGTGTTCCGCGTCGCGGGCGACCGGATCGTCGAGGTGTGGTTGATCAGTGAGGACCAGGCGGCGGAAGACCGCTTCTGGGACGCAGCCTGACCGAGTCCGGGCGGCCGATCGGGCCGCCCGGACTCTCCCCCGCCACGGAACGACACGAGAGGCTCTAGGCTCTCCTCATGTTCAGTGCCGAGACCCTCACGAGCTTCATCATCGCGGCGTTCATCATGGTCGTGATCCCTGGGCCCACGGTGCTGTTCACGATCGGACGCGCGATGGCGCTCGGCCGTCTCGGCGGCTTCCTCAGCATCCTGGGCACCGCGCTCGGGTCGCTGCTCCTGGTCGGCGCCGTCGCTCTCGGAGTCGGGACGATCATCGCCCAGTCGGTCGTGCTGTTCACGATCGTCAAGATGCTCGGCGCCGGCTACCTCGTCTTCCTCGGCATCCAGGCGATCAGGCACCGGAAGGATGCGGCGGGCGCCATCACCGGCGTGCAGCCGCGGAGGTCGGGGATCCGCGTGCTCGTCGAGGGCTTCGTGGTCGGCGTGAGCAACCCCAAGTCGATCGCGTTCTTCCTCGCGATCCTTCCGCAGTTCGTCGATCTGCACACGGGCTCGGTGCCTCTCCAGCTCTTCGTGCTCGGTGCGATCACCGTCGCGATCGGGGTCTCCTGCGATGCGATCTGGGTGCTGCTCGCGAGCGCGGCCCGCGACTGGTTCGGCCGTTCTCCGCGCCGCCTCGAGGCGATGGGCGCCACGGGAGGCGGCCTCATGATCGCCCTCGGGGCCTTCCTCCTGGTGTGGAGCGAGAAGCCCGCGACCGCCTGAGCGCTCGCGTCCTCGTCGTCGCCGTCGGCGTGCGACGATTTATGACTGCGTCCATAAACTTCCTTATGTAGGATAGGCAATCCTAACTAAGGAGTCGATTCGTGCCTGAGCTGCTCACCTCGTCCACCGCCGATGTCTACCGCTCGCTGATCGCCCGCACCACCTCGCGGGTCGCCGACAGATTCGCCGAGACCGCGCAGCCCGCGTCGGGTGCATCCCGCGTCGAACTGCAACAGCTCGTGGATGCCGTCGACCTCGCCGGATCGGGCATCGGCACCCCCTCCGCGATCCGGGAGATCGACGAGCTGTTCCTCGCCCACGCGGTGTGGTTCCACCACCCGATGTACGCGGCCCACCTGAACTGCCCGGTCGCGCTCCCGGCCGTCGCGGCGGAGTCGGTCCTCGCGGCCGTGAACACCTCGGTCGACACCTACGACCAGTCCGCCGTCGGCACGCTGATGGAACGGCGCCTCATCGAGCTCGCGACCGGCTGGGCCGGGTTCGCCGCGGGCGACGGAGTCTTCACCTCCGGCGGCACCCAGTCGAACCTGCATGCCCTCTTCCTCGCACGGGAGGCCGCGCTGGCCGTGCTCTCCTCCCCCCGCTCCGAGGCGATCCCGCGACTGGTCGTCCTCGCCACGGCATCCAGTCACTTCAGCGTCGGCAAGTCCGCACTGCTGCTCGGACTCGCGGAGGACGCGGTGATCGAGGTCGCCGACGACGGTGAGGGACGGATGCTGCCCTCGGCCCTCGACGCTGCCCTCACCGCGGCGAGCGCCGCCGGCCGCGTGCCGATGGCGGTCGTCGCGACGGCCGGGACCACCGACCGCGGCGTCATCGACCCGCTCGCGCTCCTCGCCGACGTCTGCGAGACCCGCGGCGTGTGGATGCACGTGGATGCCGCGTACGGCGGCGGCCTGCTCGTCTCGCCGCGCCGCCGGCACCTGCTCGACGGCATCGAGCGGGCGCGGTCGGTGACCGTGGACTTCCACAAGAGCTTCTTCCAGCCGGTGTCGTCCAGCGCGATCCTCGTCCGCGAGCCGCGCGATCTCGCCGCCGGCGCCTGGCACGCCGACTACCTGAACCCCGTCGAGAACGAGGAGCCCAACCAGGTCGACAAGTCCCTGCAGACGACGCGTCGCTTCGACGCGCTGAAGCTGTGGGTGACGCTCCGCGCGATGGGCGCCGACGGCGTCGGCGCCCTCTTCGACGAGGTGATCGACCTCGCGGCATCCGTCGGGGATCTCGTCGAGGCCGACCCCGACCTCGAGCTCGTCGGTCGCACGCAGCTGAGCACGGTGCTCTTCCGCGTCCGCCCGGACGGTGCCAGCCCGGCTGCGCAGGACGCGCTCGTCGCCGGTGTGCGCCGCGTGCTGTTCGAGTCCGGCCGCGCGCTCGTCGCGAAGACCGTGATCGACGGCCGCCCCTGCCTGAAGCTCACCCTGCTGAATCCCGAGACCACCCTCGACGACGTGCGGGCGATCCTCGGCATGGTGAAGGATGCCGCGGCGGCGCTCGCGGGGATGTCCGCCGATCTCGACGACGCCCTCGTCGGAGCGGAGGCATCGGCATGAGCGCGCACGTGCACGACATCGTCGGCGTCGGCATCGGCCCCTTCAATCTCGGCCTGGCGTGCCTTGCGGATCCGCTCGGGCTGGACGCCGTGTTCCTCGACCGCGCCGACGGCTTCCGGTGGCACCACGGCATGATGATCGAGGGCGCGACGATCCAGGTGCCGTTCCTCGCCGATCTCGTGACGATGGCCGACCCCACCTCGCCGTTCTCCTTCCTCAACTGGCTGAAGCAGTCGGGCAGGCTGTACCCCTTCTACATCCGCGAGAGCTTCTACGCACTGCGCGCCGAGTACGACGCCTACTGCCGCTGGGCGGCCGCACAGCTCCCCCAGCTGCAGTGGAACAGCGAGGTCGTCGCCGTCGAGCACGACGCGGCCGACGATGTCTACGTCGTCCGCGCGATGCGCACCGACACGGGCGAGGAGCACACGCTGCGCGCCAGACACGTCGTCGTCGGCGTCGGGACCAGGCCCCGGGTGCCGCAGGCGCTGCGCGACGTCTCGGGTCATGCCGTGCACAGCTCGGAGTACCTGGAGAACCGCGACGCGCTCAGGGCCACCGACTCGATCACGGTCGTGGGCAGCGGCCAGTCCGCAGCCGAGATCTACCGCGACCTCCTGGAGGGAGCCCGCGACGGCGGATACCGGCTGGACTGGATCACCCGTTCGCCGCGGTTCTTCCCGATGGAGTACACGAAGCTCACGCTGGAGATGACCTCTCCCGAGTACACCGACCACTTCCACTCGCTCCCCATCGCCCTGCGTCAGCATCTGGGGCGCGAGCAGCGGAGCCTGTACAAGGGCATCTCCGCCGACCTCATCGACGACATCTACGACACCCTCTACCGGCTCAGCGCCGACGGGCCGGTGCCGACCACGCTGCTCACCGACACCGAGGTGACGGCGGCGTCGTGGGACGGCACCCGGCACCGCCTCACGCTGCAGCACGGACAGCTCGGCGAGGAGCACGAGCGGGAGACCGCATCGCTGGTGCTCGCGACCGGGTACTCCGCCGAGACGCCGCCGTTCCTCTCCGGCATCGCCGACCGCCTCGACTGGGATGCGCTGGGCAGGCTCGACGTCGCGCGCGACTACAGCGTCGACGGCGGCCGCGGGCGCGTCTTCGTGCAGAACGGCGAGGAGCACACCCACGGCCTCACCGCGCCCGACCTCGGCTTCGGGGCATGGCGCAACTCGTCGATCCTCGCCTCGATCACGGGGCGCGAGGTCTACCCGATCGAGCGTCGCATCGCGTTCCAGGACTTCGGCATCCCCGCGGATGCCGGACGCGCGCCGGCGCTCCACGCGGGGGAGGTCGCACGATGAGCGTCGCGACGAGCCTCGACATCACCCTGATCCCCGCCGATCCGCGGCGCGACGCCGTCGTGCTGCAGAGCTGGCTGTCCGATCCGCACTCGGCGTTCTGGGGGATGACCGCTCTGGATGCCGCGCAGGTCGAGGAGTACCTCACCTCCGTGACGACCGCGCCGGGACAGCAGGCCTGGCTGGGGCTGATCGACGGTGCACCCGCGTTCTACGCCGAGACCTACGACCCCGCCCGCGTGCTGCTGACCGAGGTGCACGAGGCGACGCCGGGAGACCTCGGCATGCACGTCCTCATCTCCCCGCCTGGAGCCGTCACGCGGCACGGTCTGACCGACGCCGTGTTCGCCGCGGTCATGACGTGGTGCTTCGACGGACTCGGTGCGACGCGGGTGGTGGTCGAGCCCGACGTCCGCAACGAGAGGATCCGCGCGAAGAACGTGCGGGCCGGCTTCCAGGAGCTCGGCGAGGTCGTCGTCGACGAGGGCGGTCACCTCAAGACCGCGATGCTGTCCACCTGCACGCGGGAGGCCTTCGCGGCATCCGCGCTCACCCGCCTCGACCGAGAGGAGCGCGCATGATCGCGCCCGCCGACCATCTGACCCCCGACGCCCTCGAGCGCGCGCAGCGCCACCTCGTGGCGAAGGCCATCGCGGAGTTCGCCCACGAGCGGCTCATCTCCCCTGAGCGCCGCGACGACGGCGGCTGGCGCCTCACGGTTCCCCTGGGCGACGCCGAGTACCTGTTCGACGCCGTCCGTGCAGAGCTCGACCACTGGATCGTGGATGAGGACAGCATCCGCCGTCTCGTCCGCGGGACGGCGACGGATCTCGACGCCCAGCAGCTGATCCTGGAGCTGCAGCCGCAGCTGGGCCTCTCCGACGAGCTGCTGCCGCTCTACCTCGAGGAGATCGCCTCCACGCTGGCCGGCTCGATGTTCAAGATCGCGCAGGGCGGGCCGACGGCGGATGCTCTGGCCGACGCCGACTTCCAGACCGTCGAGGCGGCGATGACCGAGGGCCACCCCGGGTTCGTCGCCAACAACGGGCGCATCGGCTTCGGCGTCTCCGACCATGCGGCGTTCGCCCCGGAGGCAGGACGCCCGTTCCGTCTGGTGTGGACGGCCGCGCGCCGCTCCTCCTCTCACCTCGCGCTCGGCGCCGGGATCGATGAGGAGCAGCTGCTGTCGGGCGAGCTGAGCGCCGCGGAGCGCGACCGGTTCGCAACGCGTCTGCGCGACCTCGGCGAGGACCCGGCGGACTTCCACCTGCTGCCGGTGCATCCGTGGCAGTGGGAGAACCGCGTCGCGATCACCTTCGCCCCCGACGTCGCCCGCCGCGATCTCGTGCTCATCGGAGAGAGCGACGACGAGTACCGCGCCCAGCAGTCCGTGCGGACGATGTTCAACATCTCCCACCCGCACCGTCACTACGTGAAGACCGCTCTCGCTGTGCAGAACATGGGCTTCCTCCGCGGCCTCTCCCCCGCCTACATGCGCGTCACGCCGGCGATCAACGACTGGGTCGCCGAGCTCGCAGCGGGCGACGACACCCTGCGGGACGCGGGCTTCCGGGTGCTGCGCGAGCGCGCGTCGATCGGATACACGGGCGACGTCTACCACCGCACGGCGGAGCCGTCGGCGCATCGGAAGATGCTCGCGGCCCTGTGGCGGGAGAGCCCCGTGCCCCTGGTCTCCGGTTCGCAGAGGCTGGCCACCCTCGCTTCGCTCCTGCACCGCGACGGAGAGGGCCGCTCCGTCGTCGGCGCACTCGTCCGCGCCTCCGGCATCCCCGCGGCGGAGTGGGTCCGCAGCGTGCTGCGCGCCTACCTGCGTCCGGTCGCGCACTGCCTGCTCGCGCACGACCTCGCCTTCATGCCCCACGGCGAGAACCTCATCCTGATCCTCGACGAGCACGTGCCGACCGGGGTGTTCATGAAGGACATCGGCGAGGAGGTGGCGCTGCTCTCCGCGCGCACGCTGCCGGAGGATGTGCGCAGGATCGTCTCCCCCGTCGACGACGAGGAGAAGGCGCTCGCGATCTTCACCGATGTCTTCGACGGCGTGCTGCGCCATCTGGCCGGGATCCTCCACATCGACGGGGTGCTCCCGGAGATCGAGTTCTGGCGGCTCGTCGCGGAGACGGTCGACGAGCACGCCGCCGAGCATCCGCACCTGGAGTCCCTGGTCGATCTGCGTGCGGACTCGTTCGCGCACTCCTGCCTGAACCGGCTGCAGCTGCGCAACACCCTGCGGATGGTGGACCTCGCCGATCAGTCCTCGTCGCTGATGTACGCAGGGCGGCTGGAGAACCCCATCGGCCGTGCGCGCATCCCGCAGCCCGCTGCACGGGAGACCGTGGGAGGCTGAGCGGATGGCAGAGGTGTTCCGGGACGACCTCGGCATCCCGCACATCCGGGCGACGGACGTGCGGGATCTCGCCGAGGCGCAGGGTGAGGTCACCGCGCGTGACCGCGGCTGGCAGATCGAGGTCGACCGGCTGCGTTCGGCGGGGCGTCTCTCCGAGCTCATCGGGGAGGCGGGTGTCGTGTGGGACGTCTTCGCCCGACGAGCGCGGCTCGACGAGACCGCGCGGCGCGCGTTCGACGCACTCGGTGAGGAGGATCGCGCCTTCGTGAGCGCCTACGCCGGGGGCGTGCGCCAAGGGATGGATGCCGCGGGCTCCGGCGCGGCGGAGTTCCGCGTGCTCGACGAGACGTTCGGAGACACCCGGCCGCTCACCGCGTGGGACGACCACGATCCGCTCGGCGTGCTGCACGTCGCGCACGCGCTGTTCTCGACGTTCCCGCACGTGCTGTGGCGCGAGCGGGTCGCGCTGGCGCTCGGCGACGAGTGGGTCGACCTCTTCGCCGGCGACTCCGGTGAGGAGACGACCCCGACGGCGGGCAGCAACGCCTGGGCGCTGCACGGATCGCGCACCGCCAGCGGGATGCCGCTGCTCGCGGGTGACCCGCACCGGATCTTCGAGCTCCCCGGCGTGTATCAGCAGGTCAGGCTCGCGTGCGACGAGTTCGACGTGATCGGGCTCGCCTTCCCCGGCGTCCCTGGCGTGCCGCATTTCGGTCACACCGGCGACGCCGCCTGGGGCATCACGAACGCGATCGCGCACAGCGTGGACGTGTTCGAGGAGCGTCTGCGGACCGTGCAGAGCGGGTACGAAGCGCTCGGACCCCGCGGGTGGGAGCCCGTCGAGGTGCACAGGTCGCTGATCGCCGTGCGCGGAGGCGACACGATCGAGGTCGAGTCGCTGGAGACGGCTCGCGGCTGCATCGTGACCGATCCGCATCCGCACGACGGCGGGCTGCGGGCCTGGAGCATCCGGCATCCCGCGCGGACGAACGCCGATCTCGGGGCCGGAGCGCTCCTGCCGCTGCTGCGGGCGCGCACGGCTCAGGACGTGATCTCGGCTTTCGGCCGCTGGGTCGATCCCGTCAATCGCGTGCTCGCCGCAGACCGCGGAGGCGACGTGCTGTCGGCCACGGTCGGGACCGTTCCCCGTCGAGAGAGAGACGAACGCCGACGCGCGCACTCCGCCGCGTCCGTCGCTCCCGCCCCCGACCGCGACAGGGTCGGCGCCGTCGTCGTGCGCGATGTCGCCGTCGACGCGAACGAGCGCCCGTCCGCCGCGGCGATCGACCTCGGCTGGGCGTACCCGTCGTCTCATCGGGCGTCGCGCATCGCCCGTCTTCTCGCCGACCTCGCCCCGCGCACCCCCGCGGACTTCGAGCCGATCTGGGGCGACACCGCATCGGGGTCGACGGCGCCGCTGCGCGCCCTGCTCCCCTCTCCCGACGCCTCGCTCTCCCCCGCGGCCGTGCGAGTCCGCGACCTCATCACGGCATGGGACGGGCGGATGGATGCGGGCTCCGAGGCGGCCGGCGCCTTCGGGGCCTGGCGCGACGCGCTCGTGCAGGAGACGGCCGCGCATCCGACGCTGGCACCGCTGCGGGAGCCGCACCCCTTCGGCGCGGTCTTCGACCCGTGGATGGGCGTCGAAGGACAGATCGCCGCGGTGCTCCCCCGGCTGCTCCAGCATCCGGCCCTGCGCGACGACGCTCCGGCTCTGGTGCGGCGGGCTCTGGAGAGGGCGGCGGACGCCGGTACCTGGGGATCGACGCACCGGATGCTGCCGACGCACGTCCTCGCGGACGTCGACCGGGCCACGGCCCCGGTCGCGGGTCTCGACATCGAGCTGTCCGGAGACGGGGACGCCGTGCGCTGCACCGGATCCACACCAGGGCTCACCGACCGCGCCTGGCGGGGCTCCGTCGCCCGGTGGGCATGGGACCTCGCCGACCGCGAGCAGAGCCTGTGGAGCGTGCCGTTCGGCGCCGCGGGCGCCCCCGGCTCCCCGCACTTCTCCGACCAGCTCCGCGACTGGGCCGCCGTCCACCCCACGAGGGTCGTCACCGACTGGGCGGCGCTGCACGCCGACACCCCGACAGGAGCATCATGACCGCCATCCGCACCTCCCGCCTGGCGAGCGGTCCGGCGGGCGCCGTCGTGCACACGACGGACTCGCCCGCTCTCGGGCGCCTGGAGTTCACGGTGCTCGATCCCGTGGCCGAGCTCGACCTGCTGCACGACTGGGTCACCCGCCCCGCCTCGCGCTTCTGGGGGCTCTCCGAACTTCCGCGAGAGGAGCTGCGCGACCTCTACCTCTTCGTCGACGGACTGCCGAGCCACCACGCGTTCCTCGTGCGCCGCGACGGGCTTCCGATCGTGCTCCTCCAGACGTACGAGCCCGAGAACGATCCCCTCGGCGAGGTCTACGACGCCCTCCCCGGAGACGCCGGCCTCCACTTCCTGCTCGGTGACCGCGGCGCGCCCGTCGCGGGGTTCACCTCGCTCGTCGCCGAAGCGATGGCGGAGTTCCTGTTCGCCGGCCCTGACGTCGACCGCCTCGTGATCGAGCCCGACGTGCGCAACGAGCGCGCCGTCGCACGGGCGGTGAAGTCCGGCTTCGAGCTCGGCCCGCACGTCGACCTGCCGACCAAGACCGGACAGCTCGCCTTCCTCACCCGCGAGCGCTGGGAGAGGCTGCACGCGGAGCGCGCGGCGATCAGCTGACCGCCGTCACTCCGGTTCGACGGCCAGCCACAGCTCGCAGGTGGCGTGCGTGCCGGTGAACTCCAGGTAGCGGACGATCGAGGGGCCGGGGCGCAGCCGCCACGGGTGGGACGGGAACCACTCGGTCGCGGTCGCCGCCCACAGGCTCTGCAGGGTGTCGGGGAACGGACCGGTCGCCGAGAAGACGGCCCAGGCTCCGCCCTCGACGCGCACGACGTCGAGGGCGTCCGGCACCGCGGTGGTCGGCGCCAGGGACACTCCGTGCAGGTAGGTCAGCGTCGTCCCTTCGGGGGCATCCGGCTCGATGTCGCCGGTCACCGCGAGGATGCCGGAGGGCTCGGCGTCGTTCAGCCCCTTGAGCCGCACGTGCTCCTCGGGTGCGATGGCGGCGATGTGCTGCTGGATGTGCGGGTTGACGCCCTCGTGGATGAGCGGCACGCGTGCGGCGTGGCCGACGAGCACGAGCTCGGGCAGGGTGATGACGGTGACGTCCATGGGGACGCTCCCTTCTACGCTCAGGCGGAACCGGAGCATGGGTTGTGTGCGGAGAGGACCCCCGTCTCGTCGCGCCTCCGCCGGGCCGATGCCGTGCACGGCGCGGAACGCCCGGCCGAACGCCTCGACCGAGCCGTAGCCGTGTCGAACCGCGACGTCCAGGACGTTCGGGGCGCCGCCGACGAGTTCCGCGGCGGCGAGCGTCATACGCCGGCGCCGGACGTACTCCGACAGGGGCATTCCGGCGAGCGCCGAGAACATCCGGCGCAGGTGGTACTCGGTGGTTCCCTGCGCGCGGGCGAACCCGGCGACGTCGACCTCGGCCGCGGCATCCCGCTCCACGAGATCGACCAGTGCGTTGAGTGCTCCGATCATGGGGTCCTCCTTTCCTGTCCAGCATCCCTTCCGGCGGCGGGCTCGCACCCGATCGTTCCGGTCCGATCCGATCATGCCCGCACCGGGCCCCGCGCGCGATGTGCTTTCCTGGTGAGGGAGGCGCCATGAAGATCCTTGTCCCGAACACCATCGAGCTGCAGCTCGGATCCGATGCGGAGGTCGTGGTCTACGACGTATCCGCGGACATCCCCGCAGGGCACAGGGATGCCGAGGTGCTGGTCACCTGGCAGAACCCGGGGCGCCAGCTCGACCACGCCGTGCGGGATCTGCCGGAGCTGCGGCTCGTGCAGACGCTGGCTGCGGGGCCGGATGCCGTGCTCGCCGCCGGATTCGCCGCGGACGTGCGGATCTGCTCCGGGCGCTCCCTGCACGACGGCCCCGTCGCCGAGCACGCTCTCGCGCTGATCCTCGGGGCGGTGCGCCGACTCGACCTGCTCCACGACGCGCAGCGCCAACGGCGGTGGGACGCGGACTTCATCTCCGCCCAGAGCGCCGCGGAGACCCGCTCCGCGTACACCCTCGCCGGATCCCGCGTGACGATCTGGGGATTCGGCTCGATTGCCGCACGACTCGCCCCCATGCTCGGTCTGCTCGGCGCCGACGTGCGCGGCATCGCCCGCAGCTCCGGCATCCGGTCCGGGTTCGAGGTGCGCGCGGAGGCGGACGCCGCCGAGGTGCTGGCCGAGACCGACGTCCTCGTCTCCCTCGTCCCCGCTTCTCCCGAGACCGCCGACCTCTTCGACGCCGCGGTGTTCGGGATGCTGCGGCCGGGGGCCGTGTTCGTGAACGTCGGCCGCGGCGCCACCGTCGACGAGGACGCCCTGATCGACGCACTGGCGACGGGTCGGCTCCGCACCGCCGCGATCGACGTGATGAAGACCGAGCCCCTCGACGCGGAGTCCCCGCTGTGGACGACGCCGAACCTCGTGATCACCCCGCACGTCGCAGGCAACAGGCCCGTCGGCGCGAGCGCGCTCATCGACGAGAACGTCGCACGGCTCATCGCGGGCGAGGAGCTGAGGAACCAGGTCCGCCCCTGATCTCAAGGTTCCGAGAACCACTGGCATGCTGGATCCTGTGCACGACGATACAGACGACCATCCCGGGGCGACGGAAGAAGAGGTCCTTCGCGCGCGCTCCGCTGCGACAGCCGCCGAAGGCTTGAGACGCATGGTCGAGACCACGGCGAAGATCTTCGAAGCCGTGACCGTGGAGTATGCGTCGATGCAACGCGCGGCAGAGACCATCATCCGCACCTTCGCCGAGCAGGTGGCGCCAGTCATCGATGCGTACGCGAGACCCGATCTCAGCGCTCTCGTCTCGACGTTGGGGACGGTCGTCGAGCAGCTGGCGAAGTATCTCCCCCCGAACTGGCGCGGTGCAGACATACCCGATCTCACCCTCGTGCAGAGCATCGCCGAGGACGAGGGCATCGCGTTGATCCACGTGCCCAGAGCATCCACCGTCACCTCTCTCCTCGCGGCGCCGAACGCTTCGGCCAGGCGCGCTCTTCTGGAAGAGCGGAGCGAGAGCATCGCGTCAGACTGCTGGGCCATCGCGAATGGCATGACCACAGCTCGGGGTCGCTCCCACGGCGTGTTCCTCGCTCACGCGATCGACGCACTGAACGCCGGACATGTCGAGGCATCTCAAGCGCTCTCTACGAACATCATCGACACCCTGGGGAGCGAGTATGTCGTCCCCGCGACCTTCGGGCACAAATGGGCGACGATCATGAGTCGGAACACCAGGAAGATGCGACTCGCCGCGTCTCTGCGCACGTCTCTCGTGCTCCTGCCCTTGGCATCGGCGTACGTGTCCTACGCGCCAGGTGACGAGTCGCCGACGGAGTTCAGCCGCCACGCGACCTCGCACGGGGTATCGCCACAGCAGTACACGCCGGCGAACGCGGTCATCGCGCTGATGTGCGCGGCATCCCTGCTGCGTTGGCTCGAAGAGGACCTCGAGGCGTTCGGCCCCGTCGGCGACTGACCGCCTACAGCTCGACGGGCGGGGCCTCCGGCTCGCTCTCCGCGACCTCGGGGTGGCGGGCGAGGTTCACGATCGCGGCGATGAGGCCGCCCCAGACCGTGACCATGGCGATGATCATCATGACGACGGCTGCGGCGCTCATGCGACCGCTCCCCTCTGCTCGGGCTGCGCGTGCGCGGCGGTCTCCTGATCGGGGTCGTAGTGCTCGGCCGCGAGGAACTCGTCGTAGTCGGGGTCGTCCTTCGCGTGGGAGCGCCGACCCCACGGCAGCAGTGCGAGACCGAAGGCGAGCACCACCAGGGCGATCACCATGCCCCACCCGAAGACGCCGAGGAACCACGCGGGGTACCCGCTGTAGGGGTTCGCGATCTTGTCGATCAGCCCCGTGACGAAGAGGTATCCGAGCACGACAGGTGCGAGGACGCCGACCAGCAGCATCCACACCCGTCCGACGGGGAAGCTCGATCGCCGGTTCAGGTGGTCCTTGAGCGCGGGGAGCCTGTGCAGCATCCAGGCGACGACGATCACGGCGACGAGGGCCACCGCCATGATCCCGAAGGCGTTGACGAAGGCATCCGTCGTGTCCAGGACCGAGAGCGCGGTCGTCGTCGAGAAGAGAGCCATCGAGATGACCGCCAGCGGGATCGACACGGTGAGCGTCGTGCGGATGCGGCTCCACCCCAGCTTGTCCTGCAGGGCGGCGACGATCACCTCCAGGATCGAGATCAGCGACGTCACACCCGCGAAGACGAGCGCCCCGAAGAACAGCACGCCGATGATCGATCCGCCGGCCGCCTGCGAGACGATCGTGGGGAACGCGATGAACGCCAGTCCGATGCCCGACGAGGCGACGCCGGACACATCGGTGCCCTGCGCCTGCGCCATGAAGCCGAGCGCCGCGAACACGCCGATGCCGGCGAGGATCTCGAAGCCCGAGTTCGCGAAGGCGACCACCAGCCCCGACCCGGTGAGGTCGGTCTTGCGCTTCAGATAGGACGAGTAGGTCACCATGATGCCGAACGCCACGGAGAGCGAGAAGAAGATGTGCCCGTACGCCGAGGCCCACACCGCGGGATCGGCGAGCGCCTCCCAGTCGGGCGTGAAGAACGCGTTCAACCCGTCGAGGGCGCCGGGCAGGAAGAGCGACTGCACCACGAGCACCGCGAACATCACGGTCAGCAGCGGCATGAGGATCATGTTCGCGCGCCCGATGCCCTTCTTGACGCCGAGGCACATGATCACGATCACGGCCAGCCAGACCACGACGAGGGGAAGACCGACCTGCGGCACGAACTCGGTGGAGACGCCCGTCTTCGCGACGTCCGCCGACTGCAGGAAATCGGAGAAGAAGAAGTCGTTCTCGTTGCCCGGGCCCCAGGTGAGCTGTGCGGAGAACCACGTGTACATCGCCGACCACGCGATGATGACGGCGTAGTAGACGGAGATCACGACGCAGATCAGGACCTGCCACCAGCCGAGCGTCTCGGCGGAGCGGTGCAGGCGCCGGAAGGCGAGCGGCGCCGACCCGCGGAAGCGGTGGCCGATCGCGTAGTCGAAGAACAGCAGGGGGATGCCGGCGGTCAGCAGGGCGCACAGATAAGGGATGAGGAACGCGCCTCCGCCGCCCTCGTACGCGACGTAGGGGAAGCGCCAGATGTTGCCGAGGCCGACGGCCGATCCGATCGCGGAGAGGATGAAGACGTTCCGCGAGCCGAACGCCTCGCGCTTGTGGGTCTGCGTCGCTGCGGTGGGCATGCGGGCGAGACTACCCGAGATGACGGACGGATGCCGGGGGCGAGCCGCGACCTCGATGAACCGGTGCGGCTCGGGTCTATGCGGCCAGCCGCGCGCGCAGCGAGTCGAGCAGCACCGAGACGCCCAGCTCGAAGGTGCGGTCGGAACGGGCCTCGCCGCGCTCTGCTCCGTCGAGGAGACGCCCGAGGGTGCGGGTCTCCCCCTCCGGCTGCCAGATGTCGTCGGGGGAGGCGAGGTCGAGTCCGAAGCCGATGGCGAAGGCGTCGATGAGGGCGATGATCGCGAGGATCTCGTCTTCGGGGAATCCTCCGTCGACGAGCACCGTCGCGAGCTCGTCGTAGGCGGCGATCACCGAGGGGTGGGTGATCGTCTTGCCGATGAGCAGGGGCACGAGCTGCGGGTGGTCGGCGTACATGCGGCGCTGTGTGCGGAGCACGTCGACCAGATAGTCGTCCCATGCGTCGCCCGACGGCTCGACCCGGTATCCGATGATGAGGCGCCCGCGCATGAGCTCGACGATGCCGTCCATGCCGTCGACGTGGTTGTAGAGCGACGACGGCCGCACGCCGAGGCTCCGGGCGATGGCGTTGACGCCGAACGGCTCTCCCGCACGCGACAGGGCGAGTCCGGCATCGCCGATGATCTCGGCCGACAGCAGCGGCGTGGTCGGTCTCGGCATGGTTCCTCATTCCCAGGAGATCGTCACGTGCTCGCAACACAGGGTCTTCCCTGCGACATCTCCTCTGTGCATAATAATGAACACCATTCGTTTACGAACACCATTCGTTTATGCGTGGCATGCCCCACCCGCGCATCCCGCCTCATCCGACACCCGCGCACACCGCCGTGCGCCCGCCCTTGGAGTCCTCCATGACCGTTCCCGATCTCCGCACTCGAGTCCCCCTCCGCCTGCCGACCGCCACCGCCACCTTCACCATCGGCATCGCCGGCTACCTCGGCGTCAACCTCTCCCCCTACATGATCACCGCGGCGCAGACCGCCCTCGGCATCGACGTGCTCGCGGCCAGCTGGCTCGTGACGGCCACTCTGCTGCTCACCGCCGTCTCCGGGCTCTCGATCGCACCGCTGTGCGCCGGCATCCACCGCCGCACGGTCGCGCGCACCGGCCTCGCCCTCGCCGTCCTGGGCTTCGGCGCGGCGGCGTTCCTGCCCGGCCTCGTGCTTCCGGGTCTCCTCGCCGGGGGCATCGGCGCCGGCGGTGCGGTCGCAGCATCCGGTGCGGCGCTGGCCGCGTTCCGCAACCCCGACCGCGTCGCCGGGTTCAACGGCCTCGCCAACCGCGGAGTCATCACCGTCGTGCTCGCCGTCATCCCGCTGATCGGTCTCGCCCCCATCGACGTGTTCGGCGCTCTGGCGCTGTTCAGCCTGATCGGCCTGCTCGTGTCGGCGTGGCTGCCGGCGGCGCCCGTCATCGCACCGCAGGCCGCGGCCGCCGTGGCGGAGGCCATGCCGATCGACATCCCCGAGACCGGCGCGGTCAGGGTGTCTCCTGCGCGGTCGCGCCTCGTGACGATCGCGGGCTTCGGCCTGCTCGTGACGTTCGCGCTCTGGGCCGCCAGCGAGGACTCGCTGTGGGCGATGGCCGGGGTCATGGGCGCCGAGCAGACCGGCCTCACCCCCGAGGGGCTCGGCATCGCCCTCAGCGGCGCGACCGCCGGAGGACTCCTCGGCTCCCTGCTGCTCATGATCGTCGGCGACAAGCTCGGCCGGGCGGTGCCGCTCGTGATCCTGCTCGTCCTCGGCGGGGCGCTGAAGATCGTCGAGGGCTTCACCACCGATCCGACGGCGTTCATCGTCGTCTTCATCGCCTGGAACACCGTGTACGCGGTCGCGTTCATGTACTTCGTCTCGACCTCGGCCGCCCTCGACGCCGACGGCCGCTGGTCCGGGCCGCTCCTCGCCGTCTATCTCGTCGGCTCCGCCCTGACCCCGGTGATCGGCGCCGCGCTGGTCAGCGTGCTCGGCTATGAGGGCTTCGCGATCGCGCTCGGCATTGCGAGCTTCGTCCTCGCCGTTCCCGCCGGGGTGATCGCCCTGCTGTCCACGCGCCTCGAGCGCACCGCCACCACCGTCGTCGCCCACGAGGAGATCCCCGCATGACCCGCACTGAGCGACCAGAGGGAGTCGAAGTGACCCGCACGCTGTACCGCAACGCCCGATTCTTCACCGCCGCCGACGACGCGCAGTGGGCCGACGCCGTCGTCGTGGAGGACGGCAGGTTCGTCTTCGTGGGCGCAGAGGCGGATGCTCCGGCATCCGATGCGGTCGTCGATCTCGACGGGCGGGCGGTGGTGCCCGGATTCACCGATGCGCACACCCACCTGCTCATGATGGGCAGCGCGCTCGGACAGGTCGGCCTCACCGACGCGCGCACCCTGGAGGAGATCCAGGAGCGCCTGCGAGCGGCCCGCGCGCAGGCTGAGGGCGAGCTGTACGGTCGCGGCTGGCTGTTCGACGCGATCGAGGGCGGCCAGCCGACCGCCGCGATGATCGACGCCGCCGTCTCCGACATCCCCGTCTTCCTCGACGCCAACGACTACCACTCGTGCTGGGTGAACAGCGCCGCCCTGGCGAGGCTCGGCATCACGCGCGACACCCCCGATCCCATCGGCGGGCGCATCGAGAGGGATGCCGCGGGCGACGCCACCGGGATGCTGTACGAGACCGCGGCCCAGCAGTTCGCCTGGACGCACCGCGACGCCACGACCACCGACGCGCAGCGCGACGCCGACGTCGAGCGGGTCGTCGCCGCCTACCTGGAGTCCGGCGTCACCGGAGCCGTAGACATGGCGTTCGATGAGCTCGGTCTCGCCGCACTCGGCCGCGCGGCCGCGCGAGGGGCCCTACCGCTGCGGATCGACGCGCACTGGTTCGTCGCCAACACGGGAGACGACGCCGCGAACCTCGCCCAGGTCGCACGGGCGGCCGAGCTCGCCGCCGCTCCGCAGGCCGGGGTGCGGGTGCGGGGCATCAAGCTCGTGCTCGACGGCACGATCGACGCCTGCACGGCCGCCATGAAGAACCCGTACGCCGACGGGTCGAACGCCGACGCGATCTGGCCGGCCGAGCGGCTGTTCCCCGTCGTCGCGGCGGCGGATGCGGCCGGCCTGCAGATCGCGATGCACGCGATCGGCGACGCCGCGAGCACGCTCGCACTCGACGCGATCGAGCACGCCGTCGCGCAGAACGGAGACCGCCCCCGGCGTCATCGCATCGAGCACCTGGAGTATGCGGCCCCCGGCACGGCCGAACGCATGGCGAGGCTCGGAGTGACCGCGTCGATGCAGCCGGTGCACGCCGATCCCGCGATCTTCGCGAACTGGGCCGCCCAGCTCGGCGATGAACGCGTCGACCGCGCGTTCGCCTGGCCGGAGTACGAGGATGCCGGCGCGCTCCTCGCCTTCTCGACGGATGCGCCCACCGCGCCGCACGAGGCTCTCGCGAACATGTACGTCGCGGCGACCAGGGCGTCGGCGCTGGACCCGTCGGCGCCCGCGGTGCATCCGCAGTTCGCGCTGCCCTTGGAGCGGGCGATCGCGCATGCGACGCGGGATGCCGCGGCATCCGTGGGCGACGGCGCCTGGCGCGGAACGATCGCGGTCGGGCAGGCCGCCGACTTCGCGGTGCTCGACGTCGATCCGTTCGTCGAGGGGGCGGCCTCGCTGCTCGGGGCTCACGTCGTGCTCACCGTGATCGCCGGCGTGGAGGAGTACTCGGCGCCGGAGTGATCGGCGATGCCCGTCGGCCGGCCTCTGGACAGGCCGCGCCGACGGGCGCATGCTGAACGCATGACCGCCTTCCAGACCACGCACGCGTTCAGCGGGTTCAGCGTCGACGACATCGACGCGGCCCGCTCCTTCTACGGCGAGACCCTGGGACTCGACGTGTCGACGAACGCCATGGGGTTCCTCGACATCCGTCTGCCCCAGGGCGGCTCGATCCTCGTGTACGCCAAGCCGAACCACACGCCCGCGAGCTTCACGATCCTCAACTTCCCGGTCGACGACGTCGAGGCCGCGGTCGACGAGCTCAACGCCCGCGGTGTCGTGACGAAGATCTACGTCGACCCCGACTTCGGCACCGACGCGAAGGGCATCGCGCACGGCGGCCCCGGCCGCGGACCCGACATCGCATGGTTCACCGACCCCGCAGGGAACGTGCTCTCGGTGCTCGCCGCGAGCTGAGTCGCGCGCCTAGGCGTTCAGCGTCGCGAGCCGCAGCCAGGTCTCGACCACGGTGTCGGGGTTGAGCGACATCGACTCGATCCCCTCGCCGACGAGCCAGTCGGCGAGGTCGGGGTGGTCGCTCGGGCCCTGCCCGCAGATGCCGACGTACTTGCCCGCCCTGCGGCACGCCTCGATCGCCATCGACAGCATCTTCAGCACCGCGGGGTCGCGCTCGTCGAAGGTCGCCGCGACGAGCCCGGAGTCGCGGTCGAGGCCGAGCGTGAGCTGGGTCATGTCGTTCGAGCCGATCGAGAAGCCGTCGAAGTACTCGAGGAACTCGTCGGCGAGCACGGCGTTCGACGGCAGCTCGCACATCATGATGACGCGCAGTCCGTTCTCGCCGCGGCGCAGGCCGTTCTCGGCGAGCAGCTCGGTGACGGCCGCCGCCTCGCCCAGCGTGCGCACGAAGGGCACCATGATCTCGACGTTCGTGAGCCCCATCTCGTCGCGCACGAATCGCAGCGCCTCGCACTCCATGTCGAAGCACTCGCGGAAGTCCGCAGAGATGTAGCGGGATGCGCCGCGGTAGCCGATCATCGGATTCTCCTCGTGCGGCTCGTAGATCTCGCCGCCGATGAGGTTCGCGTACTCGTTGGACTTGAAGTCGCTCAGTCGCACGATCACGGGTTCGGGCGCGAAGGCCGCGGCGAGCATCGAGACGCCCTCCGCGACGCGCTTCACGAAGTACTCCCGCGGAGAGTCGTAGGCGGCGATGCGCTCGGCGATGTCGGCCTTCAGCTCGGCGGGGAGCGTGTCGTGATCGAGCAGCGCCCGAGGGTGGATGCCGATCTGCCGGTTGATCACGAACTCGAGACGGGCCAGCCCCACGCCCCTGTTGGGCAGCTTCGAGAAGGCGAAGGCCTGGTCCGGGGTGCCGACGTTGAGCATGATCTTGACGGGGCTCGCGGGCATCTCGTCGAGGTGGGTGACGACCTCCTCGAAACCGAGGATGCCGGAGTAGACGAAGCCCTCGTCCCCCTCGGCGCAGGAGACGGTGACCTCCTGCCCGTCGCGCAGCGCGGAGGTGGCGTCCCCCGTGCCGACGACGGCGGGGATGCCGAGCTCGCGCGCGATGATCGCCGCGTGACAGGTGCGGCCGCCGCGGTTGGTGACGATCGCGGAGGCGCGCTTCATGATCGGCTCCCAGTCGGGATCGGTCATGTCGGCGACGAGGACGTCGCCGGGGCGGAACTCGTCCATCTGATCCAGCGAGGTCATCACCCGCACGGGACCCGCGCCGATCTTCTGCCCGATGGCGCGCCCCACCGTGATCGCGGTGCCGGGGGCGTCGAGCACGAAGCGCCGCGTCACGTTGCCGTCGGTGCGGCTCACGACCGTCTCCGGCCGTGCCTGCAGGATGTAGAGCTTTCCGTCGATGCCGTCCTTGCCCCACTCGATGTCCATCGGGCGGCCGTAGTGCTCCTCGATGACGAGTGCCTGGCGCCCGAGCTCCTCGACCTCGGCATCCGTGATGCTGAACCGCGCGCGCTCCGCGACCGGCACGTCGGTGAAGACGGTGCTCGCGCCCACCTGGGTCGCATCGGCGTAGACCATCTTCACGGCCTTCTCCCCCACCGACCGCTTCAGGATCGCCGGGCGCCCGTCGCGCAGGGCCGGCTTGTAGGCGTAGAACTCGTCCGGGTTCACCGCGCCCTGCACGACGGCCTCGCCGAGCCCGTACGAGCTGGTGATGAACACGGCCCGGTCGAAGCCCGACTCGGTGTCGACGGTGAAGAGCACGCCGGATGCGCCCACGTCGCTTCGCACCATCCGCTGGATGCCGGCGGACAGCGCCACGTCGTGGTGGTCGAATCCGTGGTGCACCCGGTACGCGATCGCGCGGTCGTTGTAGAGGGAGGCGAAGACGCTGCGGATCGCGGCGAGGATGTTGTCGATGCCGCTGATGTTGAGGAACGTCTCCTGCTGACCGGCGAACGACGCGTCGGGGAGATCCTCCGCGGTGGCGCTGGAGCGCACAGCCCAGGAGACGGAGTCGGGCTGCGGGTCCGACGCCACGAGGGTCGCGTACGCCTCGCGGATGTCGGACTCGAACGCCGCGGGGAGCGGCTGGCTCTCGATCCACTCGCGCACGTTCGCGCCCACGCGCGCGAGCTCGGCGACATCATCGACGTCGAGGGACTCGACCGTCGAGCGGATGCGGTCGTAGAGCCCGTCCGCCGCGAGGAAGTCCCGGTACGCATCGGCGGTGGTCGCGAAGCCGCCGGGGACGCTCACGCCCGCGCCCGACAGGTTCGAGACCATCTCGCCCAGCGAGGCGTTCTTGCCGCCGACCTGAGCGACGTCGTTCATGCCGATCTGCGTGAACCAGAGGATGGTGGTCATGGTGTTCTTCTTTCGGGTCGGAACCTGGTCGTCGAGCGAGCGATGGTCGGTGAGCGAGCGATGGTCGTTGAGCGAGCGATGGTCGTTGAGCGAGCGAAGCGAGACGAAACGCAGAGACGAAACGCAGAGAAGAAACGCCGAGACGAGCTGTTCAGCTCCGCAGCCGCATGGACTGCATGATCACGGCGGACATCTCCTCCACGGACTTCGTGGAGGAGTTCAGGAAGGGCACGCGGTTGCGGCGGTAGAGATCCTCGGCCCGGCGGATCTCGAGCGTGCACTGGGCGAGGCTCGAGTACGTGCTGTCGGGGCGGCGCTCATGCCGGACCTGGCTGAGCCGGAGGGGCGTCGTGGTGAGGCCGAAGCATTTCGACGCGTACTTCGCGACCGTGCGCGGAAGATCGTCTGCGGGGTAGTCGTCGTCTGTCAGCGGATAGTTCGCGACGAGGAGCCCGTACTGCAGTGCCAGGTACATCGTCGTGGGCGTCTTGCCGCAGCGCGACGGCGCGATGATGATGACGTCGGCGATGTCGAGGGCGCGCATGCTCTGTCCGTCGTCGTGCTCGATGGCGTACTCGACGGCGCGCATCCTGGCGAAGTAGCGCTCCATGTCGCCCACCCCGTGGAACTGGCCGAGCTGCTCGGATGCCGTGCTCCCGAGGCTCGTCTCCAGCTCGCGCAGGTGCCCGCCGAGGAGGTCGATCATCACTCCGCCCGCATCGGCGAGCGCGGCGAGGATCTGCGCGGACTTCACGGTGGTGAAGATGATCGGCTCCTCGCCGTCTCCGCGCTTCGCCCTGATGTCGGCGGCGACGTTGTCCGCGCCGACGACGGTGTCGACGAACGGCACGGTGTGGCGCCGGAAGGTCACCGCGGGGAAGTTCGCCAGCAGCGCGTTTCCCAGCGTCTCCGCGGTGATGCCCGTGCTGTCCGAGACGAAGTACGCGTCGCGGGAAGAGGTGCCGTCGCCGTGCAGCGCAAGACCGGGCCGCGGAGTGGTCATCGGGCGCACCTCACTGTGATCGGATCGGGATGCCACAACCGTATGAAAGAAGTGCACCCCACGATCACCGATCCGCGAGTTAAGAACAGCAGAAATTGCCACTACGGCATGTGCCGCTCCGCCCGCATCGCTCGCACGCTCCGCAGACGCCGGGTGCGCGGAAGGTGCGCACCGTCGTCACTCCGCGAATCCGATGCAGGATGCCTGCGGCATCCGCCACCCGCGCCGTCCGCTCAGGGGACGAGCGGTTCCAGGGTCTTCGCGAGCTGGTGGTCGGCGTAGGGCGACGAGGAGAAGCGCTCGACGGTCTCGTACCCGAGTCGACGATAGAGGCGATGCGCCTCGGCGAGGTCGTCGCGCACCGTCAGTCGCAGCGTGCGGATGCCGCGACGCGCGCTGATCGACTCGATCTCGGCGAGCAGCGCCTGTCCGACGCCGCGTCCTCGTGCGGTGCCGTCGACGAACACCCGCGTGAGTTCCCCGACTCCCTGCTCGATCACCCTCATGCCACCGCAGCCGACCGCGCGGCCCCCGTCTCGGGCGACGAGCAGGAACCCCTCGTCGCCGCAGAGGTCGTCGCTCGGTTCGTCGAGCATCGCCGCCGTCACCTCAGCGGCGGTCGCCGGCCGCCCCCAGTACCGGCCGACGATATCGATGAAGAAGCGCTCCAGAATCGCGCGCCCGTCCGGAGACCGGGGATCCACGAGAGCCAGGGTCAGCGGCGCATCCGAGTATCCAGAAGTCATGACGGTCCTCTCGGCGATCAACGCCTGCCCGGCCGCGTGCCGTGCACAACCCTCGCTCGCTCCTGTCGCACACCCCGGAGCAGGGATCCACACGCGCGGATCATCGGAGCGAGAACGTCGACAGCGTCTCGAAAGACGGGCTCTGACCAGGGAATCTACTGCGGAGACGAGGGGATTTGAACCCCTGGTCCCCGTGAGGGGACTCCACCTTAGCAGGGTGGTGCACTCGGCCGGACTATGCGACGTCTCCAGGCATCCGAGCCGAAGACACGGATGCACCCTGCAATCATAACGGGTCGGACGTGCAGTCACGAATCGGGTCTCCGTGGCCGTGGAACGACCCGGATGCCGTCGCCGATGTATCACCGACGGTCCAGCGCGCTCCTTCCCTGGGAGAGATCTTTCGCCGACGAAGGAGAAGACGATGAACGTCGCACCGTGGAGCACGATCGGACCTGGCGCTGACTGGGCGCCGGTGCGGAGCATCCAGTACTTCCTGCGCGTCCACGGCCACACCGTGGTCGTGGACGGCGTCTACGGGCCGCAGACCGCGGCGGCCGTGTCCGCCCGGCAGGCCGCCGTCGGGCTACCCTCCGACGGCGTGGTCGGGCCGCAGACCTGGCCCCACCTCTACGTCGCCAGCCAGCAGGGCGATCACGGAGACGCGGTGCGCGCCGTGCAGCAGTTCGGGCTCGTGCCCTCGCCCGGGCTCGACCCGCTGGTGGTCGACGGCGACTTCGGTCCGCTCACCGCCGACCGCGTGCGCCAGTTCCAGTGGGCGTGGGGGCTCGGGCAAGACGGCGCCGCCGGCTACGAGACCTGGTCGTTCCTGAGCGCGCTCGTCCCGGGCGCCGATCTCTGGCCACTCGTGAAGGTGGGGGCGACGCAGGACTCGAACTGGCGGGTGCTGGCCGCCCAGCATCTGCTGCGGCATCGCGGAGCGACGATCTCCGCCGACGGTGTCTTCGGACCCCTCAGCGGTGCAGCGATCCAGGCGTTCCAGCAGACGCTGCGGGCGACCTTCATCAGCACGACGGTCGGCCTCCTCGACTGGCCGGCACTGATCGACACCGTCTCGCTCCGCGCGACCGGGGAGGCGGTGCGCGCCGTGCAGACGCTGCTCCCTGCGCCGCTCGCCGTCGACGGCTCGTTCGGTCCGCAGACGGACGCCGCGGTGCGCAGCTTCCAGACGATGTTCGCTCCACCAGCGGACGGCGTCGTGGGACCGGAGACCTGGCAGGCGCTGACGCTGCCGAAGTTCGACTGACACGGGGTCGATGCCGGCCTCCATCGTCCGCCCTCCGTACATGCCGGCGCCCCTCCTCTGCAGATGCACAGGAGGGGCGCCGGTGGGGCAGCGACGGTGCGCGGGTCAGCCCTGCGGCACCGCGCCCGCGTTCGCCGCGGCGAGCAGCTGCTCGACCTGCTCGTAGGTCACGTCGATGCCGGGGAAGCCGACCAGGCGACCGATCGGGAACGACGCCATCATCTTCTGCATCGCCTCGTCATTGGGCATCATCGACGCGGCCGAGGAGTCGGCGCCGGTCAGCTCGCCCATGAAGCCGCCGAGCGCGCCCATCACGATGGGACCTGCGACCGGGTGCGCCACGACGTCGCCGATCGACGAGTTCATCGTGAGAGGCAGCACGACGGCGTCGCCCTCCACCGCCACGGCGACCGTGGAGCGGATGTCGCGGCTGGACGCCGCCACCTCGACGGTGTACTCGCCGCCCTCGACGACGAAGCGGTCGACGCGGATGTCCCAGTACGCGAGGTCCTCTCGGCGCACGACGACCTCGACGGTGCGGCTCTCGCCCGCAGCGAGTTCGACGGAGGAGAACGCCTTGAGCTCGCGCGGCGCACGCTGCGCGATCGACCCCGCCAGCGACACGTACACCTGCGCGACCTCGCGGCCGTCGCGGCCACCCGTGTTCGTCAGCGGGAACGACACGGCGATGTCGCCGCCTTCGGTGACGGATGCCGTCGCCTCTCCGTACGCGAACGTCGTGTACGACAGGCCGAAGCCGAACGGGAAGGTCACCTCGAGCCCCTTGGCGTCGTACCAGCGGTACCCGACGAGCAGCCCCTCGCCGTAGCGGACGTGGCCGAACTCGCCGGGGAAGTTGCCGTAGGAGGGATTGTCCTCGAGACGCACGGGCACCGTCTCGGTGAGCTTGCCCGAGGGGTTCACGGTTCCGTAGAGGACATCGGCGACAGCGCTGCCTCCGGCCTGTCCGAGCAGCCAGCTCTCGACGATCGCGGGCACCCGGTCAGCGAAGGGCAGCGCCACGACACCGCCGTTGGACAGCACGACGACCGTGTTCGCGTTCACCTCGAGCACGGCATCCAGCAGAGCGAGCTGCGCGGCGGGGAGGTCGATGTGCTCACGGTCGAAGCCCTCCGACTCCTCCGCGGCGGGCAGCCCGAGGAAGACGACCGCGACCTCGGCCGACGACGCGGCGGACACGGCCTCGGCGCGCAGCTCCTCAGCCGAGCGCCCCGACGCCGCGATCGCCCCGCCCTCGACCGCGAAACCGGGAGCGTACGACACGGCATCGCCGGCGACGGCGCGAAGAGCGTCGAGAGCGGCATCCACCCGAGTGGGGTTGATGAGCGAGGAACCCGCGCCCTGGAAGCGGGGCTCGGCGGCGAACGCCCCGATGACGGCGACCTTCTGCGAAGGGGTCAGCGGCAGAACGCCGCCGTCGTTCTTGAGCAGCACGATCGAGCGACCAGCGGCCTCACGGGCGAGCGCGTGGTGGGCGTCGACATCCAGCGGGCCAGCGACGACCGGGCGCCGCTCCGACTTGCGCACCAGATCGATCGCGCGGGACGCCGCGGTGTCGAGCACGCTCTCTGCGAGCTCCCCCGCGCGCACGGCGGCGACGAGCTGGGCATCCGTGCGCCCGCCCGATGCGGGCATCTCCAGGTCGAGGCCGGCGGCGACCCCGGCGACGCGGTCGTTTACGGCGCCCCAGTCGGAGACGACGAGTCCGTCGAAGCCCCACTCGTCGCGGAGCACGCTGGTGAGGAGCCACGGGTCCTCAGAGGTCCAGACGCCGTTGAGGCGGTTGTACGAGCACATCACGGTCCACGGCGCCGCGTCCTTGACCACGCGCTCGAAACCGCGCAGGTAGATCTCGCGCAGGGGGCGGGGGTCGACGTCTGAGCTCGACCGCATCCGGTCGAACTCCTGGTTGTTGGCGGCGAAGTGCTTGAGCGACGTGCCGACGCCCTGCGACTGCACACCGCGCACCGAGGCCGCACCGAGCACGCCGGAAACGATCGGATCCTCGGAGAAGTACTCGAAGTTGCGTCCGCACAGCGGAGAGCGCTTGATGTTGATGCCGGGGCCGAGCACGACCGCGACGTCTTCGATCGCGGCCTCGACGCCGATCGCCGCACCGACGCGCTCGATGAGCTCAGGGTCCCACGACGAGCCGATGCCCACCGCCGGGGGGAAGCAGGTCGCGGGAACGCTGCTCGCGAGACCGAGGTGATCCGTGCCGCCCGCCTGCTTGCGGAGCCCGTGGGGGCCGTCCGTCATCATGATCGACGGGATGCCCGCGCGATCGATGGCCTTGGTTGTCCAGAAGTCCGCGCCGCTGGTGAGCGACGCCTTCTCCTCGAGGGTGAGGTCGGATGCCGGGTTATCGGTCATGAGGGTTCCTTTCACAGGCGACGGCGATGTCCTGCGAAAACCATACGACAGTCAGGATTCGATATCAAACGTTGTTCAGGTTTACCCTCGGATGCATGGCACGACGAGGTTCATACGCGAAGGGCGTGGCGCGCCGCGAGGAGATCCTGGAGAGCGCCCTCGAGGTGATCGGCCGCAGGGGGTATCAGAACGCCTCCCTCAAGCAGATCGCGGAGGTGGTCGGGGTGACCCCCGCCGCGCTCCTGCACTACTTCGGGTCGAAGGAGGAGCTCTTCACCGCCGTCCTCCGCAAACGCGACGAGCACGACGGCATGGATCCGCGCTTCGCCGACGACGCCGACCCCCGAGACGGACTCATCGACGTCATCCGCCACAACACCGAGGTGCCCGGCCTCGTCGAGCTCTTCTCACGGCTCGCGGTGGATGCCGTCGACCCGGAGCATCCTGCCCACGCGTACTTCCTCGACCGGAGCGAGCGGCTGCGGGAGGCGGTCGCCGCCGGGTTCCACCGCGACACCACGCGCGAGCCGGCCCTCGACCCCGACACCATGGCACGGGTGCTGCAGGCGGTCGCCGACGGCCTGCAGCTGCAGTGGATGATCGATCCGAGTGTCGACATGGCCGACATCGTCGAACGTCTCATCGACGCCCTCGCTCCGCGGCGCTGAGGTTGCCTCGCATGTCTTCCGCCTCATCGGACCGGGCCGTAATATGCCAATGGATTGCTCACCGCTCGACGGCGATGAGCAATCCATTGTGAATCTTCGCTCAGGGAGAGTCCCCTACGGCACGTAGTACATCGTCGCCCACCACACATTGGCGTTACGGGTCGTTCCCAGGTTGTGGCACCCATTCCCTTCCCGGTAGAACTTGACGGTTCCGGCACTGCTCGCCATTTCGGCCGCAGTCGCGACCCAGAGCGAAGCATTGTACAACTTGACGGATGCTGCGTTGTTTCTGATCTTCTGCCCGTATCCCGCTGATCCCGAATTCGTCAGATTGAACTTGTCGTTGATCCACCACTCACCAAAGTTCTGCCCGCTGTAGTAGCGAGAAGCACCGGTGCAGTTAGGTGAGTAGTAGATCTCGAACGCCGGGGTGACAGCCGCTGCAGCTACTTGCGAAGCGGAAGCATCCGGGATCGACCTCTCCTGCGTTCTCGAAGTCGCGTCAGGGCCTCCCGTGGACGCCACGGCAGGAGTCGAGATAGCAGCGAGGCCGATGAACAGCACTGCTGCGCTGGCAATTGCAGTGAGACGACGTGTCATTCTCATTGAGGACCTTCTCTAGTCATGTTGTGGTTATGTTCTGCCAAGTACCGTCGCCGGTACGTGATAGCGCGGCCCGACCGAGTCGAACGGGGGCGCGCGTCGGGTTCTCACCAGACGGTGTTGCTGATCTGACTCGCAGGGGAGCACGCGTAATTGATGCTGTTCTTGAACTTCATGCGGCTCTGAGTATTCGGTCCGTAGATCCCATCCGCGACGACGCCGATGGCCTGCTGCACCTGGATCAGTGCGTTCCGGGTCGCCGGGCCGAAGTCGCCGTCCGTCGCGAGGTTCTTGCCGTAGCAGGAGTTCAGTGCGACCTGCAGCCAGGCGACACCGTCGTTCTTGTTTCCTGAGCGGAGGGTGCAGCTCTTCGAGGTCCCGTACGTCGGCACTGTCGCGAACTCGTTGGCGTTGTTGGTCAGCCGAAACGCGGTGGACCGGTTGCAGTCCGCGGTCTTGACGATGATCGATGCGTGAGCATCCGCGGCCGATGCGGGAGCCGCCAGGGCGATGCTTCCGGCGACCATCACGAAAGCGCTCGCCAGGGCGACCGCGACCTTCTTCACTGGGCTCATGTTGTCTCTGCGTCCAATCTCTATAGCTTCCATGAAGACGCTATGAGGATCGGCGGACGACTGTCTGTAGGCACTTCGGGGGACACGCGCCCCCGTCGCTCCCCCGCGCCGGCACCCACGAACCGGACTCGAGAAAGCTGAAGGCCTCAGTTCACCTTGCCGTTGGAGCAGGTCGTCTGCGCCGCGGAGTTGCCCTTGATGGTGTCTGGCAGCGCGACGACGTTCTCCGGCGTCGCGTTCGGGTCCGGCGTCGCGCTCGGGTCGACAGGCGTCTGCGTGGGGCCGGGATCGGTGACGATCACGCCCTCACGATCGGAGTTCTGGTGGGTGACCTGCAGCTGCGCGTTCGCGTTGATCGCGTCCCACATCGCCTGAGCAGCCGACTTGTTCGGGACGACACGGTTCTTGTCATCCGGATCGGTGTTCGTCGGATACTGCAGGAAGACGATGTCTTCGTACTTGACGGACTTGAGCGCCAGCGCGATCTGAACGATCTTCATCGGGTCCGCGAGGGACTCGCTCGGCTCGAGGTTGTCGATCGCGGTCGTCGCGAGCTTCAACATCACCGGGACGTTGCCCAGCGTCTCGCCGCTGATGAGCTTCTTCGCGAGGTTCGTCATGTACTGCTGCTGGTTGCCGATGCGACCGAGGTCGCTCCCATCGCCGACACCGTGCCGCGTCCGAAGGAACTGCAGCGCTTGCAGGCCCTGCAGCGTGTGCGTCCCCGCGGGAAGGTTGAGGCTCGTGTACTTGTCTCGGATGGGCGAGGCGAGGCAGACGTCGACGCCGCCGATCGCGTTGGTGATCTCGATGACTCCACCGAAGGTGACGGATGCCGCGAACTGGACTTCCTGTCCGGTCAACTCCGAGATCGTCTTCACGACGCAGTTCAGTCCGCCGTCGGTGTAGGAGGTGTTGATCTGCTGCTTGCTCATCTCCGAATGAGTCTTGCCCGCGGCATCCTCGCACTGCGGGATGCGAACCATGAGGTCGCGCGGGAAACTGACGACCGTGACTCGGCGCGGTGCGTCCGACACGTGCACGAGGAGGTTCACGTCATTGAGCGTGCCCTCGGAGTCCTTGCCGGTGCAGCGGGCGCCGAAGTACTGCTTGTAGGCGTCCTCGCAGGTGTCGACGCCCGTGAGCACCAGGTTGAAGCCGCCCTCGTAGGCGCCGATGTCCGGCGGAAGCTCCTTCTGCCCCTCCAGCTCGACGGCGTTCGCGCTGACCGTGCTCGTGAGGTCGTAGATCACGTAACCCGCCACAGCGATGCCGCTGACGAGCACGACCGAGAGGCCGATCGCGATGAACGTCAGAAGCTGGCTGATCGGCCCTGGCGTGCGCAACTGCCCGTGGCGTGCGATGGTACGACGGCGTCGGGTGCTCTTACTCACTCGGGGCCTTTCGGTTCTGGGTGATGCTCGCCCTCCCCGGCGGCGCATCCCTCATGAAGCGGAGAGTAAGGGAACCGGTGGTCCGCCTGCGGCGGTCCTCCTCACGAATCCCACTCAGCCAATCGGTGGCTGAGCGGCCACCCTTCGGGCGACCTCACAGCCACCAGCGGAGGGTAAGGGATTCGAACCCTTGAGACATTTCTGCCCACTGGTTTTCAAGACCAGCTCCATCGGCCGCTCGGACAACCCTCCCGACAGACGAATCTGCCGACAAGCCGTGAGTCTAGCCGAGTTCTATTCTCCGGCGTTGACCTGGGCGGGGGCTGGAAGCGTGTTCAGGGCGCGTGCCAGCCCTCCGTCGATCACGTCCAGGGTCACCTCGCCCGCCGCATCCTTCACTTCTGCGGGCGCCTGTCCCATCGCCACCGCACGCCCGCCGACCGACTGCGACCAGGTGAACATGCCGATGTCGTTCCGGCCGTCACCCGCGACCAGCACCCGCTCGCCGTCGAAGCCGAGCTCGCCGCGCACCCGCTCGAGCGCCGTGCCCTTGTCGACGCCGTTCGGAGCGATGTCGAGCCAGGCGGTCCAGCCGATCGCGTAGGACACCTCGTTGAGGCCGGCATCCGCGACCAGTCGGTGGAAGTCCTCTTCGTCGTGCCCCGGCGAGACGACGACGATGCGCGACACAGGCTCGTCCGCGAGCTCCTCGAACGTGACCTGTCGTCCGCCGTCGAGCGTCCAGTCGTCCAGCTGCTGCGTGTACAGGCGCTGTCCTGACCCGAGCTCCACCATGTAGCGCGCCTCGGGGAGGCGATCCTGGAGCAGCGCGAGGACGGGCGACGGATCGAAGGTCTCCACGTTCCATCTGATCCATTCGCCGTCGACCATGCGCATGGTGACCGCGCCGTTCGAGCACACCACGAACTCCGGGGTCAGCTCCAGCTCCTCGACGTAGCGTCGGGTCGCCATCCAGCTGCGACCAGTGGCGATCGTGACCTCATGACCGGCGTCGCGCAGACGGGCGACGGCCTCGGGCACGCCGGGGCTCATCGTCTCGTCCTGCAGCAGGATGGTTCCATCGACGTCGAGGCCGATGAGCCAGGGAGCGGTCACGCCACGGGCTCCAGCACTTCGAGGCCGCCCAGGTAAGGCCTGAGCACTTCGGGCACACGCACCGAGCCGTCGGCCTGCTGGTGCGTCTCGAGGATCGCGACGATCCAGCGCGTCGTGGCGAGGGTGCCGTTCAGTGTGGCCACCGGAGCCGTCTTGGCACCGTCCTCCGGACGGTGGCGGACGTCGAGACGCCGCGCCTGAAAGGTCGTGCAGTTCGACGTCGAGGTGAGCTCGCGGAAGGCACCCTGCGTGGGCACCCATGCCTCGATGTCGTACTTGCGCGCCGCGCTCGATCCGAGATCGCCGGCAGCCACGTCGATCACCCGGTAGGCGAGGCCGAGCGAGGTCAGCATCTCCTCCTGGAGCGCCACGAGGCGAAGGTGCTCGGCCTCGGCATCCTCAGGGGTCGTGTAGACGAACATCTCCAGCTTGTTGAACTGGTGCACGCGGATGATGCCGCGGGTGTCCTTCCCGTATGAACCTGCCTCACGGCGGTAGCAGGTCGACCATCCTGCGTAGCGGAGGGCGCCCTTCGACAGATCGACGATCTCGTCCTTGTGGTAGCCGGCGAGAGCGACCTCGCTGGTACCCACCAGATAGAGGTCGTCGTCCTTGTCGAGGTGGTACACCTCATCGGCGTGAGCGCCGAGGAATCCGGTGCCCTGCATGATCTCCGGACGCACGAGCGTCGGGGTGATCAGCGGCACGAAGTCGTTCTGCAGCGCCTTGTCGAGCGCGAGGTTCATCAGCGCGATCTCCAGACGCGCTCCGACGCCGCGCAGGAAGTAGAAGCGCGAGCCGGAGACCTTGACGCCGCGCTCCATGTCGATGGCCCCGAGGATCTCGCCGATCTCGAGGTGGTCGCGGGGCTCGAAGTCGAAGGCGGGCACCTCGCCGACGCGGCGCAGCTCGACGAAGTCGGCCTCGCCGCCGGCGGGCACGCCGTCGATCACGACGTTCTCGATGCGCGCGAGCGCAGCGGATGCCGCCTCAGCCGCCTCGTTGGCGACGACCTGCGCCTGCTTGACGCGATCGGACAGGTCCTTCACCTGCGCGACGAGAGCGGCCTTCTCGTCCTTGGGCGCCTTCGCCACCTGCTTGCCGAACGCGTTCTGCTCCGCGCGCAGATCCTCGAACGCGGAAAGCGCCGCGCGGCGCGATCGATCGGCCTCGAGAGCCGCATCCACGGTCGACTGGTCGTTTCCACGGGCAGCCTGTGAGCGGCGGACGATCTCGGGATTGTCACGAAGAAGAGCGAGGTCGATCATCCACCAATTCTACGGGTGCGATTCCGGGCGCCTCGCCTGTCACAACTCCGCCCGTTCGTCGTCTTCCCCCGTAGAGACCTGCACCCGGCCGGTCTCGCACGAAAGGACACCCCGTGACCACTTCCGTCACCGCCCTCGATCAGCTCAACCTCGCGTTCGCCGAGCGCTTCAACGCCCGTGACCTCGACGGCCTCATGGCCCTCAACGCTCCCGGCGTCGTCTTCGTGCCCGCGCCGGGCCAGCCGGTCACCGGCGACGCCGCTGTGCGCGGAGCCCTCGAGCAGTTCCTGGGGCTGAACCTGCCGATCACCATGACCGTCCGCCGCGCCTTCGAGGCCGGTGGCGTGGGTCTCGCCGTCGCCGACTGGACCATCACCGGCACCGGCCCCGACGGATCCGAGATCGCTCTCGCCGGCACGACGGCTGACGTCGCCGTGTACGACGAGGAGCACGGCTGGCGCTACGTCGTCGACAACCCCTTCGGCACGGTCTGAACGGATGCTGAGGGGCCGGCGTCACCGGCCCCTCAGTCTGCCTCCATGCCCGATCTCCGGCACGCGGTCAGAGCCTTGCGCGCGCGGGAGATGCGCTGGCGGGCGGTCGCCGGTGCGATGCCGAGACGCTCCGCGACCTGGGCCGTGGTGAGGCCGTCGACCGCTGTCAGCAGGAGCGGCTCCCTGAGCGTCTCCGGAAGCGCGTGCAGCGCGGCGAGCGCACCGTCGAGGAAGGTCCGGATCTCGACGGTCCCCGCCACGTCGGCGTCATCCGGGGTGTCCTCATCGAGAGGCGCGTCCGGCCGCCGGGCCCGCAGCCGCGCCAGGTCGATCGCGGCGTTGCGGGCGATGGTGTCCAGCCACGAGCACATCTGCCCGGGCTCCGGTCGCTCCAGGTGCTCGATTCCCCTCCAGGCACGGAGGAGGGTGAGCTGGGCGACGTCGTCGGCATCGTCGACGGGGACGCCCAGGGAGATGCTCCGTCGCCGCAGGCGCTCGGGCTCCCCCTCGATCATGCTGGTCAGCAGCGTGCGACGCGCATCGTCCATCCCGGTCCTCCGCCTCTCCGGTCGCGGCGAGGGCGGCCGATCGTCGGGATTAGAGTAGCGCCATGACGAAGCGCTCTTCCGCACGCCGCCAGGCCGCACTCGTCTACAACCCCATCAAGGTCGACGAGAAGCGCCTCCGCGCGACCGTCCGCGACCTGTCGAGGGACCTCGGGTGGGAGCATCCGGCCTTCTACCCCACGACCGTCGAGGATGCCGGCCAGGGGGCGACGGCCCAGGCGCTGGCGCGCGGCGTCGACGTCGTCCTCGTCGCAGGCGGCGACGGCACGGTGCGAGCGGTCGCCGAGGCGATCGCGAACACGGGCGTGCCGCTCGCGATCCTCCCGAGCGGCACGGGGAACCTCCTCGCCAGGAATCTGGGTCTGCCGCTCGCCGACCCGGCGGAGATGGTGCGCGCCGCCCTCGGGGAGAACCGGCATCCCATCGACATCGGCTGGGCCAGGGTCACCAGAGCCGACGGCGAGGAGACCGAGCATGCGTTCGTCGTGCTCGCGGGGATCGGGCTCGACGCCGACATGATCGCGAACACCCGTGCAGATCTGAAGAAGTCCGTCGGGTGGATCGCCTACGTCGACGGAGCTGCACGCTCGCTCGCGACGGCAGAGCCCTTCCGCGCGGTGTTCCAGGTGGATGACGGACGGCTGCACACGACGAAGGTGCAGAGCATCCTGTTCGCCAACTGCGGCACTCTCCCCGCCGGCATCGCGCTGATCCCCGACGCGTCGATCACCGACGGCACGCTCGACATCGCGGTCATCCAGCCCAGCGGCGCGTTCGGCTGGCTCGGGGTCTGGCGCAAGATCTGGTGGGACAACTCCGTGCTCCGCCGGTTCCGCGCGGGCCGACGAGTGCTCGAGCGGCGGGGCAAGGACGCGTCCGTGCACTACTTCAGCGGGATCGCCGCCGAGGCCGCCGCCGCGACACCCATCCCGATCGAGCTGGACGGCGACGAGTTCGGCGAGGCGGCGAGGATCACCTGCCGCGTCGACCCCGGCGCGCTTCTTCTCGCGCTCCCTGCCGGACACCCGATCCACGCGCTCTGACGGGCGCGCTCACGCAGCGCCATGCCGCGCCGCGCCGCGATCGAGGATGCCGCTGGTTCGCGCCGACCGTCGGTCAGCGCACCGACACGGTTCCGTCGAGCCCGCCGCCCGACAGAGTGAGCGTGAACGCGTCGTCGTCCACGGCGTCGTCGCCGAAGTCGAGGATGGTCGCGCGCGGCGCCATGTCCATGGTGCAGACCTGGGTGTCGTCCGTGACGAACGTGACGGTGCCGGCCGCACCGGAGCCTTCGAGGGAGTCGACGACCGGCGGGCAGCTCGACGAGCCCCACGTGAGCAGGACGAGTGCGCCGTCATCGATCCATCCCGCAGAAGGTGTGTAGTCGGTCGAGGAACCGGGGATGCCGGTCAGCGCCGCGTCGCCGTCGAGGTCGACGTCGTCGGTCACCGCGCCGTACGTCACGTTCAGAGTGATGTCCTTGGTCGGGTCGACGCCCTCCGGGAACGCGCCGATGCTGGCACGGGGGGCGAGGTCGGCCGTGCAGGCCTTCTCCGTGGCCCCGTCGGACTGCACGTCCACGAGGGTGACCGTGACGGTCTGCCCCTGAGCGGAGACCTGATCGACCTGCGGGACACAGGTCGACGATCCCCTGGTCACGACGGCGAACATGCGCCCCTCGTCGAGCAGCGCGCCTTCGATGTCGTCGAGATCGTCGCCCGGTGCGGTCGATCCCGCAGACGGCGCCGAAGAGCTCGTCGGCGTGCTCGCCCCGGGCGTCGAGGTGCACCCCACGACGAGCAGCGCGGCGGTGAGGACGGACAGGGCGGCGATGACACGAGTGGGGGACGTCATGCTGACAGGCTACCCGTCGTGATATTTCCCCCGTACCCCCTAGTTCCAGGGGGGACTCTCGACGCCGCTACTGCAGGGCGGACGTGAGCCTGGCGAGGTTGTCGAGCACCGTCGAGCGGAGGGGCTGCTGCATCCATTCCTCCAGCGTGAGCTCGCGGCTCAGCGCGCGGTACTGGGCCTCGACCTCGCGCATCTCCGCGACGAATTCCTCGCCGCGCACGAGCATCGAGACCTCGAGGTTCAGACCGAAGGACCGCATGTCCATGTTGCTCGACCCGATGACGGCCACCTGGTCGTCGATCGTGAGGCTCTTGGTGTGCAGGATGTACGGCTTGCGGTACATCCAGATGCGCACCCCGGCCTTGAGGAGCACCTCGTAGTAGCTGCGCTGGGCGTGATAGACCATCGCCTGATCGCCCTCTTCGGAGACGAACAGCTCGACGTCGACGCCGCGATCGACCGCCGCCGTGACCGCGAGCAGCAGCGCCTCATCCGGCACGAAGTACGGGCTGACGATCATGATCTTCTCTTTGGCCGCGTAGAGCAGGCCGAGGAACAGCCGGAGGTTGTTCTCCACCTCGAACCCGGGTCCCGAGGGCACGACCTGGCAGTCGAGATCGCCCGAACCCGTCTCGGCGTGCGTGATGTCGATCTCCTGCAGCACCGTGTCGGTCTCGCTGTACCAGTCGCTCAGGAAGATGGCGTTCACGCTCAGCACCACCGGGCCGTCGATGCGCACCATCAGGTCGACCCAGTGCAGGCCGCGCTTGATGTTCTTGGGCAGGTTGTACGTCGAGTCGGTGACGTTCTGCGATCCGAGGAACGCCACACGGCCGTCGACCACGAGGAGCTTGCGGTGGTTGCGCAGATCGGGCCTCTGCATCTTGCCCTTGAGCGGCTGCACCGGCAGCATCAGATGCCAGTCGGCGCCCATCTCGTTGAGTCTCCGGATGGTCTGGCGGTACCGCGGCTTCCAGCGGTTCGCCCAGTGATCGAGCAGCACCCGCACCTGCACTCCGCGGGCCGCCACCTCCTCGAGCGCGCGGAAGAAGTTGTCGGTCGCCGCGTCTGACTGCAGGATGTAGAACTCGACGTGGACGTACTCCCGGGCGAGACGGATCTCGTCGGCCATCGCGTCGAGCGACTCCTGGTACTCCGAGATCAGGTGCGCGCCGTTGTCTCCGGAGATCGGCAGCGCCCCGAGAGCCTGGTTCATCTCGACGAGGGGCGGGAACCAGCTGGGCGCATTCGGCCGGAGCGTGCCGAAGTGCAGCTGCTCGCTGGTCTCGTGGATGTACTCGTTGATCTGGTCCTGCTTGCGGCGGCGGGCACGAGGCAGCCGCGGGTTGCCGATGAGGAGGAAGAGGAACACGCCGATGAAGGGGATGAAGAACACCGCGAGCAGCCAGGCCATCGCCGCGGTGGGGCGCCTGTTGCGCGGGATGACGATGATCGCGGTGATGCGGATCGCGAGATCGAGCGCGACCAGGAAGGCGGCGACCCACCATCCCCATGCCTCGGCGCTCATGCACTGCCCTCTCGGCGAGTCGTCACTGCGGCGGACATCGCCTCAGTGGGCACCGCGGAGGGTGCTCGCTTCACAGTAGCCGATGCTGCGGACGTTGCTCAGGTGCGGGGCGGGAGTCCGCGCGCGGCGCGCTCTTCGGCCTCGATCTTCGCGTGCACCCGCCGCTCGGTGCGGTCGAACCGGAGGATGCCGCGGATCACGAAGTAGAAGACGGTGCACACGGCGATGGTCGGCAGAATCGACCAGGCAGCCGTGAGCCAGAAGTTCTCCATGCACCCATGGTACGCGAGCCACTCTTCGCTCACATTCGAGGGCCCTCAGCTTTCTCATCCACAATGGCCTCTCCCGACGCCACGCGATGCTGCGGCCGAGCACACTCTGGGGATGACCACGATCCTCCGTGCATCCGATTCCGCCGAGTTCCTCGGCATCGTCCCCGTCCTCGCCGGCTTCACGCCCACGCGGAGCATCGTCCTGCTCCCGTTCATCGGAGCCAGAGCGTACGGCGCGATGCGCCTCGACCTCCCCGACGACGAGTCGGATCCGGCGACGTACGCCGCGGCCGCCATCGGCCTGGTCACGAGGGTGGATGGCGTGGACGGGGTGGCCATCGTCGTCTACCCGGACGACGGCCCTGCGCGAACCGGAGACGGGCTCGTGCTCCCGCTCGGTGTACAGGTCGACGAGCTCATCGGAAGCGCGGACGACGCCGGGCTGCGCATCGTGGACGCGCTGTGCGTCTGCGCGGGCGGGTGGGCGAGCTACCTCGACGACGATCCGGAGCTGGCGCCCACCGCTCCCTCCCCGACGGCGCCCCTGGTGGGAGACGTCTCCGGCGACCAGCTGGCGGGCGTCGATCTCCCCCGCGCAGACCTGGGCGAGAAGGAACGCGTCGGACGTGCCCTTCTCGACGTGGCCGAGATCCTCGACAGGGGGAAGCACGGCCCCCTGACCGGGCGGGAGAATCCGCAGGCGATCGCGGCGATCGCCATGCTCGAGGATCTCCCGGAGTTCTTCGAGCTCCTGCTGGACGCCCCGGAGTCTCAGCCCGCGTTCGCCACCGCCGCGCTGCTGTGGTGCCTCGCTCGACCGGTCTTCCGTGACGTCGCTCTCACGCAGTGGGCGAGCGATCGGCGAGGGGGCGTGCGCACGCTGTCGGCGCAGCTGGCCTTCTCCGGCACCGGCCGGATGGTCCCCGACGACCTCACCGGCATCTTCCTCGGCCGCGGGCCGACACCCGACCCCGACCGGCTGCGTCTCGCGCTCGCAGTGGTGCGGCTGGCAGCCGCCAGAGCGCCGCGAGAGCTGCGCCCCGGGCCCCTCACGGCGGCGGCTTGGCTGTCGTGGGCGCTCGGGCGCTCCACTCACGCGGCGCACTACCTCGATCTGGTGCGCAGCATCGATCCGCAGCACGGGCTCGCCGAACTGCTGAACGCGATCGTCTCCGACGGGCTCCTGCCCGAGTGGGCGTTCCGACGCGGAGCGGGGCGTCCTACTTGACCAGCGGGAACAGGATCGTCTCGCGGATGCCGAGACCGGTGATCGCCATGAGCAGGCGATCGATGCCCATGCCCATGCCACCGGACGGCGGCATGGCGTGCTCCAGGGCGCGCAGGAACTCCTCGTCGACCGGCATCGCCTCGACGTCGCCGCGCGCCGCGAGCTTCGCCTGCTCGACGAAGCGCTCGCGCTGGATCACAGGGTCGACCAGCTCGGAGTATCCCGTGGCGAGTTCGAATCCGCGGATGTACAGATCCCACTTCTCCACGACGCCGTCGATCGCGCGGTGCTCGCGCACGAGCGGCGACGTGTCGACGGGGAAGTCCATCACGAACGTCGGGCGCACGAGGTCGCCCTTCACGAAGTGCTCCCACAGCTCCTCGACCCACTTGCCATGGGTCGGCTGCGAGACGGAGAGACCGTCGTTCCCGTCAGGGCTGACGATCATGGCGGAGATCTCTTCGAGCTCGCCGACCGTCGTTTCCGGCGTGATTACCGGAGGATGCTGGTCCAACGACCACCAGTTTTCGATCGCCTGGTTGAGCGACTCGTACATCGAGATGCGGTCCCACTCTCCGCCCAGGTCGTACTCGGTGCCGTCGGCCCACGTCACCGTCGTCGATCCGGCGACCGCGACGGCTGCGTTCTGCACGAGTTCCTGGGTGAGGGCGGCCATCTGGTTGTAGTCGCCGTACGCCTGGTACGCCTCGAGCATCGCGAACTCGGGGCTGTGCGTGGAGTCGGCGCCCTCGTTGCGGAAGTTGCGGTTGATCTCGTAGACCCGCTCGATGCCGCCGACGACGGCGCGCTTCAGGTAGAGCTCAGGGGCGATGCGCAGGTAGAGCTCGGTGTCGAAGGCGTTCGAGTGCGTGATGAACGGACGAGCGGAGGCCCCGCCGTGCTGCACCTGCAGCATGGGGGTCTCGACCTCGAGGTAGTCGTGTGACGTGAACGTCGCACGCAGGCTCGCGTTCACGGCCGCACGGGCGCGCACGGTGGTGCGGGCCTGCTCGCGGACGATCAGGTCGAGATAGCGGCTCCGGACACGACCCTCCTCACTGAGCTCGGAGTAGGCGTTCGGCAGCGGCAGGATCGCCTTCGAGGCGATGGACCAGTCGTCCGCCATGATCGACAGCTCTCCGCGGCGGCTGGAGATGACCTCTCCGTGCACGAACACGTGGTCGCCGAGGTCGACGTACTCCTTCCAGTCCGCGAGCGACTCCTCGCCGACGTTCGCGAGGGAGACCATCGCCTGGATGCGCGTGCCGTCGCCGGCCTGCAGCGTCGCGAAGCAGAGCTTGCCGGTGTTGCGGCTGAACACCACACGTCCGGCGACGCCGACGACGACGCCGGTCTCGGCGCCGGCCTCGAGCTCGCCGTACTCGGCACGCAGCGCGGGGATCGAGTGCGTCACGGGGACCCCGACCGGGAAGGCTCCACCGCCGGCATCCGCACGCTTCGCGATCAGGCGCTCACGCTTGGCGAGGCGCACCGCCTTCTGCTCATGGATGTCTTCGTCGTTGGTCGCAGGGTTCTGCTCGGGCGCGGCGGACGCGTCAGTCATGTGCGGGGCTCCTTGAAAGTCCCCTCCAGTTTACCGGCGCGCGGTCGCCTGCCCGCAGCCTCAGTCGATAGCCTCGGAACATGGCCGCACCCCGCCTCGCCCACGCCGCCGCTGTGATCGCCCTGGCGTTGGCAGGGCTGCTCTGGTCGATGCCCGCAACGGCCTCGGCATCCCCCTCCGCCGAGCGCGCCCCGGACGTGGCCGCCATGTCGATCCCGCAGTCGCTTCCCTCTGCAAGGGACGACGTCGACGACTTCTCCTATGCCTCCTGGGACACCCGGATGGAGCTCGGCATCGACGACGAGGGGCGCGCACGGCTGCATGCGACGGAGACCCTCACCGCGCGTTTTCCCGAGACCGACCAGAACCGGGGCATCGTCCGCGGGATCCCGATGACCTACGAGAACGCCGGGCTCGATCTCCGCATACTCTCCGTGACCGACGGCAGGGGCGCAGACGTACCCTTCGAGACCGACGAGGACGACGGCGTGCTCTTCGTCCTCACCGGAGACGACTCCTACGTGCACGGCCTGACCACCTACGTCGTCGAGTACGAGATGCGCGATGTGATCCTGCACCGCGCCGACGGGCGCGCCGACGAGTTCTACTGGGACCTGCTGCCGCTCGACAGCACGCAGCCGATCGAGTCGTTCCACGCGGAGATCGACCTCGATGAGGCGTTGACCTCGCAGCTCACGGGCAGTACGCGCTGCTACGTCGGCCGTTCGGGGTCGACCGATGAGTGCACGCTCGGCCGCGACGGCGGGCGGTTCACGGTCGAGACCGGAGCACTCGCAGCGGGCGAGGGCGTCACCGTGGCGATCGGCTTCGAACCGGGCGCCGTCGCGCAGCCTTCGGCCAGGACCCCGAACCACACCACCGACACCGTCCCGGGCATCGCGGCGCTCGGAGCCGCGGGCCTCTCGGTCGGCAGCTGGTTCGCCGTGTCAGCCTTCACGCGATCGCGGCGCCGGGCGAGCGGCATCGTCGTCGCCCAGTACGACGTCCCAGACGCGCTGCCCCCGCTTCTCGCTGCGACCATCGTCCCCGGCGCCAAGGACACCATCCCCGCGGAGATCGTGCATCTCGCCGTGCGCGGCACCCTGCGGATCGAGGAGGGCGCGCCCGACCCCGTGCTGCGGAGACTGCCCGGCGCGCGAATCCCGGATCCGCTCGACGTCGACGCCCTCGACGCCCTGTTCTCCGATGCGGATGATGCCGGGGTGGTCGCGCTGCCGACGAGCAGCGAGACGTTCGCGGCGAGGATGACGGCGCTGACGACATCGGGAACGGAGGCCGCCAGCGCGCGGGGCCTCACCACCAAGGCGCGCAGCCGCGGCGCCGTGATCCTGCAGTGGTGTGCGAACGGGGTGGCCGCCGTCGGCTTCGCGCTCGCGCTCTGGGGAGTGGTCAGTGGGCGGATCACGGCCGTGCCCGCCCTCGTGGCGATGTGCTTCGCCCTCTTCGTCGTGCTCGTGTCGAGCATCTACTCGTTCACACGGCACACGGTGCTGACCCCCGAAGGCGCCGAGAGGCACGAGTATCTGATGGGCGTGCGCGAGTTCATCCGCGTCGCCGAAGCCGATCGCCTCCGGATGCTGCAGTCCTACTCCGGCGCCGAGCGGCGGCAGGATGGCAGCGCGAACGTGATCGTCGTCTACGAGCGGCTCCTCCCCTACGCGATGCTGTTCGGCATGGAGCGCGAATGGGGCCAGGTGCTCGAATCCGTGTACGCCTACGAGCGGCACGGCGCCTCCTGGATCGGCGATCCCACCGCGCCGTTCGTGTACTCGCAGCTCTCCGCGTTCGCGGCGACGTCGCAGGCGGCCGCCTCGTACTCCGCACCGAGCGCGAGCGGATCCTCGAGCGCGGGAGGCTCCTTCGGCGGCGGCTTCTCGGGCGGAGGAGGCGGAGGAGGCTTCTCGGGAGGCCGCTGAGCGGCGGCCTCGGCCCTTCGGCGCGGCATCCGCCGCTCAGCGCGGCATACGTTCCTCGGCATGACGCACGTACTCCGCGCGTCATCCCTCGATGGTCAGCGCGATGTCCGTCAGCGCGCTGCGCGTACCGGGCTCACCGCAGAGGACTCAGATCAGCGGAGACGGATCGGATGCCTCGCGCAGCGCCCGCTCCACGGTGGACTGCACCAGCGCCGAGAGGTATCCCCCGGGGTTCTCGATGCCGATCTCCCGGAGCCGTCCGGTCGACTGGCCGATGAGCGACCGCGAGAACTCCGTCACGGCGACGATCGCATCCGCGTACGCCTCACGGTCGGACTCACCGACCACGACCGGCTCGCACCCCATCTCGACGGCGAGCGCCTGCGCGATCGGGAGGACGGGAGCGGGCGCGGTCACGGCGGCATACCCCGCCTGCAGCTGCCGGAGGTCGATCGACGTCCCGGTGAACGTGATGGCCGGATGCACGGCGAGCGGGATCGCGCCGCGCTCGGCCGCGGGACGCAGCACCTCGATGCCGTAGGCCGGGTCGGTGTGCAGGACCAGCTGACCGATCTGCCAGCCGTCGAGCTCGGCGATCCCCGCGACGAGGGCGGGAAGCTGATCGTGCGGCACTGCGATCACCACGAGCTCGCTGCGGCGGACCACGTCGAGCGCATCGAGTACCGGGACGCCGGGGAGCACCGCCGACGCGCGTTCGTCGTCGGAGCCACTCGTCATCCCGGTCACCGCGTGACCGGCACCGGCGAGCGCCGCGCCGATCACCGGTCCGACTCGCCCGGCGCCGATGATCCCGACGCCGAGGCGTCCGTCGCGGCGCAGGGGGTCACTCATCGGTCGATGCGGGCGGGACGACGGGCGGGGCCGGCGGGACGACGTGTTCCGGCGCAACCGGAGCCCCGGACGGAGCGACGTATGCCGGCGGAACCGGAGCGACCGGAGGAACCCGCGGCGCCGCGTACGTCGGCGGAGCAACCGGCGGCGCCGGGGGGACCGCATACGTCGGCGGAACCGGGGCCGTCGCGGTCGCGGGCGGAGGCACCGGGGTGCCCGACGTGGTCGACGGGGTGCCGGGGTACACGTACGGCGGCGGAACCGGAGCCGTACCGGGCGGAACCGGCGGCGCCGGGGTCGTCGAAGACGCCACGGGAGCGCCGGGGATGTACGGCGGCGGTGTCGGCGGCATCCCGGAACCCGCTGGTGCGTACGCGGGCGGGACGGCAACAGCATCCGGGGCGTGCTCTCCCCAGCGGTGGCTGTGATCGCGGGAGGCGGCGAGCACGGCCGCCCGGCTCACACCGTTGATGAGGTCGAGCGCGTCGGCTCTCTCGAGCCCCGACAGCAGGCCGGTGATCGGCCCCTGCACGGAATGCACCTGCGCGCCGGAGACGCGCTGCGCGCGGTCGATCGGCCCCTGCGACAGCGAGACGCCCTGCAGCCGGGCCAACGGGAAGATCGCGAGCTTGCGCCAGACCGTTCCTCTGCGCAGCAGCAGGCCGAAGTCCGTGACCGCGTAGCCGTGCCGCTTCCACGACACCGGTCGACGCCACCAGGCGCGGGCGGGCATGGTGCGGTAGGGGTCCCCGGCCACCGGGCCGAGGATGCCGTGCTCCCAGACCAGCGGGATGTCGGCGACGGGGGCGTCGGGGAGGATCAGCCCGAGCACACGCTCGACATCGGCCCGCTTGCCCACGGGGAGCACGATGTTGAACTGCTGCGCGCTGCCCGACTGCTGCTGCGCCGCGCTCTTGCCGCCCATGCGGTTGATCTTGATCGTCCACCAGCCGAACGGGCGCCACAGCAGCGACTGCGACACCTCGACCGCGAAGATGCGGCCGGGCGGCAGCGTCTCGGTGACCGTGGTGAGCAGGCCGTAGGTGATGCGCACGCCGTCGGGCGTGGGGGCGATCGAATAGCGCAGCGACTTGGAGATCTGCGCCCAGGTGATGCCGACCACGGCGATCACCATGGGGATGCCGATGCCCAATCCCACGCCGAGCCCGATGACCGAGGTGATCGGCTGCCCGTCGATGAGGCCGCCGATGAAGATGCCGCCGGTCGCGACGAGCAGGATGATGACGAAGAACGCCACCCACAGCAGGCTCGAGATGAGCTGCGAGCCGACGAGACGACCGGTCGGGATCTTCACGACGCTCTCGGGAGCGACGTCGGCGAGGTCGACACCGGCGATGAGTCCGGTGACGCCGTGGTTCACCGATCCGACGAACTGGGCGCGAGCCGACGACGGCGCCGCCGCGGCATCCGCCACCGGCCTTCCGGACGCGGCGTCCACGGCCGCCTGCCTCGCCGCGCGTGCACCGGAGGCGAGACGCAGGATGTCGCTGCGCACCGACTCCGCACGGGTGGTGGCGAGGTACTCGAGGTCGACGTTCGCATCGGTGCCGGCGCCGACGACCTCGAGCTTCGCGAGGCCGATGATGCGGGCGGGGAACGGACGGGTCAGGTTCACGCCCTGCACGCGGTCGAGCGGCGCCCGGCGGTGCGAGCGGAAGATGATGCCCTTGCGCACCTCGACGTGGTCGCCGGTGATGCGGAACTGCTGGAATCGCCAGATCACCCAGAAGATCGCCATGAGCACGACCACCAGGGCGAGGACGGACAGCAGCGCGATGATCGCCAGGTTGTTCGACAGCACCCAGTCGACGGGGTCGCCGCCGTTGTACTGGTCGTAGTGCGCGTCGGGCTCGAAGAGGTCGACCACCCAGGTGATGAGCCTGTCGCGCAGGTTCGCGATCAGGAAGCCGCCGATGATGAGAAGCGCCAGCCCGCCCTTGAAGAGCGGGGTGAGCGGGTGCATCCGATGCCACTCGCCGTCGGCGAGGGAGTCGCTCGCTGCGGGGCCCGTGGTCTGCGCCTGGGCGGGGAACTGCTCGCTCACAGGCCGGTCCGGCGGGTCTCGGCCACCTCGATGAGCGTGTCGCGGAGTGCCTCCGCCGCCGCCTGCGTGAGACCGGGGATCTGCACGCCCGTGGTCGCCGCAGCCGTGACCATCTTCAACTGCGAGATCCCGAAGGCGCGGTCGAGCGGTCCCTGCGTGATGTCGACGAGCTGCATGCGCCCGTAGGGCACCGCGATCATCCGCTGCCACAGGATGCCCTTGCGGAACACGATGTCGTCGTCGCGCAGCATGTAGCCGATCGCCCGCGCCTGCCTCGGCAGGATGATGAGCGTGATGAGGGTGATGACGACGATCACCGCTCCGGGGATGAGCGCCCAGAGCTGTCCGAGGACGAACGCCAGCACGAGAGCGGCGATCACCACGATGGCGATGAAGATCAGGTTCTGCACGATCTGCGACACGACGTAGCGCGGGGAGATCTGGTGCCACACGCCGTCGAGCTCCAGCCGCGACTCGCTGCGTGTCGTGCGCAGCGCCGTGTAGGTGCCCTGGTCGAGGGCGCCGCCGTCAGTGACTGCCGCCGAACTCAGGGGAGCCGGGATCAGGGGAGGGTTCTCGGGGTTCTGAGTCATCAGGATCCTTCGGAAGAGTGCAGAACTGTTCGGCGATGAGCGAGGCGATCACGAGCACGACCGCGCTCGCGATCAGGGCGATCATCGCCACAGTCGACCCTACCTGTGGATCTATCGGGCGGGACAGGAGGAACACCAGCAGTCCCGCGCCGAATCCGGCCATGATCGCGCCGAGCAGGCTCGATGCGCGGGCCAGGGTCACGGCGCGCGTCGCGCGGAACGGATCGATGCGGATGCCCGTCCGCACGCTCCGCCGCACCGGCCATGCCAGCGCGAGCGCCGCGGCGCCGACGATCACGAGGAGGACGGGCAGCAGCAGAGACGGGGTGAAGGTCACCCTCCCCATCGCGGTGAGCACCTGGTCGACGAGGAACCCCGCCCCCGCGCCGACGAGCGCGAGCACGACGAGGACGCCGGCGGAGGTGCGCCTCATGCGCTCCCCTGCCTGCGCAGCGTGGCGGCGAGGTCGGCGATGCGTCCGTGGCCGGAGAGCACGGCGTCTGGGTCGAGATCGAGCCAGGGGTCGAGCACGAACAGCCGCTCGGCGGCGCGAGGATGCGGCAGCTGGAGGTTCGGCTCGTCGGAGGACTCGTCGCCGTAGGCGATCAGGTCGAGGTCGAGCGTGCGGTCGCCCCAGCGCACCTGGCGCTCGCGCCCGTTCTCGTCTTCGATCGCGTGCAGCATGCCGAGCAGGATGCTCGGGGCGAGACGGGTCGTGACCAGCGCTACGGCGTTGACGTAGCCCGGCGCTTCGGGGTCGGGGCCGTCCAGGGTCAGGGCGACCGTCTCGTGCAGAGGAGACAGGCGCACGTCGCTCACCAGAGGCAGTCGCGCGATCCGCTCCGCCGCCTTCCTGATGGTGCCCTCGCGGTCGCCCAGGTTCGCGCCGAAGGCGACGACGGCGACGGCATCCGCCCTCCCCTCGCGGGGGACGGTGATGTCGGGCGGGATGGTGAGGTTGCGGCTCATGATGCGGAGAACTCCACGGCGGATTCGGGGCGGGACCGGCGGACGGTCACCGAGACGTCGGAGAACGTGAGCGGGATGGGAGCGTGCGGCTTGTGCACGGTGACGGTCGCGAACAGGACCCGCGGATCCTCGAGCGCGACGTCGGCGATGCGAGCGGCGAGGGTCTCGATGAGGTTCACGGGCTCGCCGGCGACGACGGCGGCGATCTTCTCGGCGAGCTCTCCGTAGTGCACGGTGTCGGCGACGTCGTCGGATGCCGCGGCCGGCCCCAGCGGCAGGTTCAGTCGCACGTCGATGGTGAACTCCTGTCCGTCCCGGCGCTCGTGCTCGTAGACGCCGTGCCGGCCGAACACCGTGAGCCCGGTGAGGGCGATCTCGTCGATGGGGAACATGGGGGTCTATCCTTCCCAGGCGTGCGCGATCGCGAGCGCATCCCGCGTCGCGGCCACGTCGTGGACGCGCACCGCCCAGACGCCCGCGCGGGCCGCGAGGGCGCTCGTGACGGCGGTCGCGAGGTCTCGCCGCGTCTCCGTGATCGGCTCACCCTGGTCGAGGGTCTCAGCGAGGAACCTCTTGCGCGAGGTTCCGATGAGCACGCGGGGTCCGAGTGCGACGATCTCGTCGAGCCCGCGCAGCACGTCCCAATTCTGCTGGCCGGCCTTCGCGAAGCCGACGCCGGGGTCGATGATGAGGCGCGACGGCGCGATGCCGGATGCCGCGGCCTCCCCCATGCGCTCCTGGAGCTCTCCTGCCACCTCGCGCGCGACGCGGCGGTACTCGGCGTTGGCGTACATGTCCGCGGAGAACCCGCGCCAGTGTCCGATCGCGTAGTCGGCGCCGGACTCGGCGACGGCCGCGCGCATCTCCGGGTCGGCGAGCCCGCCGGAGACGTCGTTGACGATCCGCGCTCCCGCCCGCACCGCCGCAGCGGCGGTCGACGCATTGAGCGTGTCGATGCTCACGGGCGCACCCGCGGCGGTGAGCTGCTCGATGACCGGGATCACGCGCGCCTGCTCGACCTCCGGGGTCACGCGGTCGGCACCCGGTCGCGTCGATTCGCCGCCGACGTCGAGCACGGTCGCCCCCTCGGCGCGCAGACGCAGACCGTGCGCGACCGCCCGCTCGACGTCGAGGTAGCGTCCGCCGTCGCTGAACGAGTCCGGAGTGACGTTGACGATCCCCCAGATGCCGGTCATTCCGCGCCCCGGCCGATCAGGGCGATGAGCTCGGTGCGGGCCACGGCATCCGTGTACTCCCCGCGGGCCGCGATCGTGAGGGTCGTCGCCTCCGGCTGACGTCCGCCGCGCATCGTGACGCAGCCGTGGCTGGCGTCGAGGACGACGAGAACGCCACGGGTGTCGAGATGCTCGGCGATGGTGTCGGCGATCTGCTCGCCCAGCCGCTCCTGCACCTGGGGGCGGGCGGCGAGGATCTCGACCACCCGCACGAGGGCGCCGAGCCCGACGACCTGCTCTCCGGGGAGGTAGGCGATGTGGGCGTGCCCTGCGAACGGCAGCAGGTGGTGCTCGCAGACGGAGCGGAATCGGATGTCGCGCAGCAGCACGGCGCCAGAGGGCAGGGTGTCGGGCGCAGGCCCCCTCGTCACGCTGATCGTGCGCGCGAGGGGCTCGGCGGGGTCTTCTCCCACGCCTGCGAAGAACTCCGAGTACAGCTCCGCCATCCGCGACGGGGTCTGCTTGAGGCCCGGTCGGTCAGGATCCTCGCCGATCGCCTCGAGAAGCTCATGAGTGAGGCGTGCGACGCGTTCCCGGTCGACGGCCACGGTCACGCCGTCGCAGGTCGTGCGTGACCGGCACCTGCCGTTCCCGGCTGCGTGCGAGGCGCAGCGGACGGCGCCTCGACGGATGCCGCGAGCGAGACGTCCTTCTTGGGCACCTCGATCGGCGGACGCTCCGACACGGGGCGATCGTCGCTCGACAGCCACAGCGGACGCTCGGGGAGCTTCTGCACCTCGGTGAAGATCTCCGCGATGCGGTTGTGGTCGAGGGTCTCCTCCTCGAGCAGCGCGAGGGCGAGCTTGTCGAGGATGTCGCGGTTCGCGCTGATCACCTGGTAGGCCTCGTTGTGCGCCTGCTCGATGAGGGCGCGCACCTCGGCGTCGACCCGCTGGGCGATCGTCTCGGAGTACTCGCGGCCACGGCCCATGTCGCGGCCGGCGAAGGGCTCGCCGCCCTCGGTGCCGAGCTTGACCGGACCGAGCTCGGTCGTCATGCCGTACTCGAGCACCATCTTGCGAGCGATCGAGGTCGCCTTCTCGATGTCGTTCGAGGCGCCGGTGGTGGGGTCGTGGAACACGATCTCCTCGGCGACGCGACCGCCCATGGCGTAGGTCAGCTGATCCTGCAGCTCGTTGCGGGTGACGGAGTACTTGTCGTCCAGCGGCAGCACCATCGTGTAGCCGAGCGCCTTGCCGCGGGGCAGGATCGTGATCTTGGTGACGGGGTCGGTGTAGTTCATGGCCGCGGCTGCGAGGGCGTGGCCGCCCTCGTGGTACGCGGTGATGAGCTTCTCCTTGTCCTTCATCACGCGGGTGCGCCGCTGCGGACCGGCGATCACGCGGTCGATGGCCTCGTCGAGGGCGCGGTTGTCGACCAGCTGCGCGTTCGAGCGGGCGGTCAGCAGGGCCGCCTCGTTCAGGACGTTGGCGAGGTCGGCTCCGGTGAAGCCGGGGGTCTTGCGGGCGACGACCTCGAGATCGACGCTCTGCGCGAGCGGCTTGCCCTTGGCGTGCACCTCGAGGATGCGCTGGCGGCCCTTGAGGTCGGGGGCGTCGACGCCGATCTGGCGGTCGAAACGGCCGGGCCGCAGGAGCGCGGGGTCGAGGATGTCGGGGCGGTTCGTCGCTGCGATCACGATGACGTTCGCGTTCGGGTCGAAGCCGTCCATCTCGACGAGCATCTGGTTGAGCGTCTGCTCGCGCTCGTCGTTTCCGCCGCCGAGCCCGGCGCCGCGGTGGCGTCCGACGGCGTCGATCTCGTCGATGAAGATGATGGCCGGGGAGTTCTCCTTGGCCACGTTGAACAGGTCGCGGACGCGGGACGCTCCGACGCCGACGAACATCTCGACGAAGTCCGAACCGGAGATCGAGTAGAAGGGGGCGCCTGCCTCGCCGGCGACGGCGCGGGCGAGCAGCGTCTTTCCGGTTCCGGGAGGGCCGTACAGCAGCACGCCCTTCGGGATGCGGGCGCCGATGGCCTGGAACTTGGCCGGGTCCTGCAGGAACTCCTTGATCTCGTGGAGCTCCTCGATCGCCTCGTCGGCGCCGGCGACGTCGGCGAAGGTGACCGTCGGGGTCTCCTTGTTGACGAGTTTGGCCTTGGACTTGCCGAACTGCATGACCTTGCCGCCGCCGCCCTGCATCGAGGAGAGCAGCCACCAGAACAGCAGGCCGAGCAGGAGCATCGGGATCAGGAGCGAGAGGAAGCCGTCGAACCAGCTGGCGCGCGGAACGGCGTCGTCGAAGCCCTTCTTCGGGTCGGCCTTGTCGATCGCGGCGACCACGTCTGCCGCGCGGGCGTCGACGTAGTAGAACTGCACCGACTCCGAGCCCTCGAACGGCTTCGAGAGCGTCATGTCGACGCGCTGATCGCCGTCGGTGTTGACCACCTCGGTGACGGTCTCGCCGGCGAGCAGCTTGAGACCCTCCTGCGTGGTGATCTGCTTCGGGGCGCCGAGGTTCGAGATCAGCAGGAAGCCGCCGAAGAGCAGCAGACCGATCAGGGCTACGTAGATCAGCGGATTCCGGGTGAGCTTCTTCACATCCATGATCGGATCAGCGTATCGCGCGAGCGCTTGGTGCCTGCTGTGCGTTCACCCACGGCGTACCGGCCTCCGCAGAGCACGGCTCGGCGGGGCAGTCGGCGCCATCGCGCCACGACGCCGGTCAGCTGTAGACGTGGGGCGCGAGCACCGCGACGTCGCGCAGGTTGCGGTAGCGCTCGTCGTAGTCGAGGCCGTATCCGACGACGAAGTCGGTGGGGATGTCGAAGCCCACGTACTTGCAGTCGATGACGACCTTCGCCGCCTCCGGCTTGCGCAGCAGGGCGAGCACCTCGATCGACTCGGCTCCGCGCGATCCGAAGTTCTCCAGCAGCCAGCTCAGGGTCAGTCCGGAGTCGATGATGTCCTCGACGATCAGGACGTGCTTGCCGTTCAGGTCGCTGTCGAGGTCCTTGCGGATCTGCACGACGCCGCTCGACTTCGTGCTGGCTCCGTAGCTCGACACCGCCATCCAGTCCATCGGCGCGTGGAACGGCAGCGCCCTGGCGAAGTCGGCCATGACCATCACCGCGCCCTTGAGCACGCCGACGAGGAGCAGATCCTTGCCCTCGTAGTCCACGGCGACCTTCGCTGCGAGCTCGTCGAGCTTGGCGATGATCTGCTCCTCAGTGACGAGGATCTGGGCAAGGTCGTCCTGGATGTCCGCGGCGCGCATGGATCGATTTTAGGTGAAGGGATCGGGTGTCGAGTCCAGTGGCATCCGATCCCGCGTCGCGCGGCCCTGCATCGACCGGGATCGGCCGCGGATTCCGGTCGTGATGTATCGGGTCGCGTATACCCGCACCCCGTTCTTCCGCACTACTGTGAGCCTTGAGACGGGCGGACGCCCACAGACGGAAGGATTCACCATGGCCCTCGACGACATCCTCGCGCAGGTCCCGATCGACGACATCGCGGAGAAGCTCGGGGTCTCCCCCGACGTCGCCAAGGCCGCCGTGGAGCAGGGCGGCGCCGTGCTGCTGAGCGGACTTGCGAAGAACGCCTCCACGGAGGAGGGCTCCTCCGCCATCGAGAACGCGCTGAAGCGTCACGAGGGCTCCGCCGGCGCGACCAAGGTCGATGACATCGACCAGGCGGACGGCGGCAAGATCGTGTCGCACATCCTCGGCGCCAAGCAGCAGGAGGTCACCGAGAAGCTCACGACCTCGAAGGAGACCGCCGGCATCGACTTCGGCAAGCTCCTGCCGATCCTCGCGCCGATCATCATGGGCCTGATCGCCAACGCCAACAAGGGCAAGGCGGAGACGTCGGATGCCGGCGCACAGCAGTCCGGCGGACTGGGCGACATCATCGGCGGTCTCCTCGGCGGTGGCGGCAACGGTGCGAGCACCGGCGGCATCGGCGACATCATCGGCGGTCTGCTGGGCGGCGGCAGCGGCTCGTCCGGCGGCGGCATCGGCGACCTGCTCGGCGGCCTCTTCGGCGGCAAGAAGTAGGACTCCCCTCCCCTCGCGCCCCGGTCGCCTGGCGGTCCGGGTCGCCGAGCGAGGGAACGCAGCGACAGAGACGAAACGCCTCACCCGACGTCGAACGTCAGGTGAGGCGTTTCGTCTGCGTCCGCTCAGCGACCGGATGCCGTGAACACGATGCGCCCGCCGACACGGGTGGCGGAGCATCCGGGCAGGTCGATGGGCCCCTGCCCTGACCAGTCCGTCGCGAGACGGGCGACCTCGACGGTCTGCGTGCGGGTGAGGCTCGCGCCGAACTCGCTGTCGACGACGAGGCGGATGATGCGGTTCCGCAGCGCGGCGGGGTTGGCCGCGAGCGCCGCGACGCTCACCGAGATGCCGGCCTCTGCGTGCTCGACGATGTCCTCGATCGTCTCGTGGATCATCTCGTCGAAGGCCTCTGCGTCCTCCCGCAGCTGCTCCGCGGTGCGCGCGAGGGCCTCGGCGATGCCTGGTCCGAGCTCGGACTCGAGAACCGGGAGCACGCGTTCCCGCACACGGACCCGGGCGAAGCGGCTCTCGGAGTTGTGCGGATCGTCCCAGAACTCGATGTCGGATGCCGTGCAGAACGCGCGCGTCGTCTCACGGCGCACACCGAGCAGCGGGCGGATCCAGCGCAGACCGTCGTCGTCCTCGCGCACCGGGGCCATGCCCTGCAGGCTGGTCGCCCCCGACCCTCTCGCGAGGCCGAGCAGCACGGTCTCCGCCTGGTCGTCGAGGGTGTGGCCGAGGAGCACAGCGGCAGCGGCGACGTCGGACGCGGCATCCCGCAGCACCCGATGACGCGCATCACGAGCCGCCGCCTCCGGCCCCCCTTCCTCGCCCACCTCGACCCTCACGACGAGCGGATCGAGACCGAGCCCCGCTGCGGTCTTCGCTGCGCGGAGGGCGACGGCATCCGACCCCTCCTGCAGTCCGTGGTCGACGGTGAGGGATGCGGCGCGCAGACCGAGCTTCGGCGCTTCGAAGCCGACGGCCGCGGCGAGCGCGAGCGAGTCGGCGCCGCCGGAGAGGGCGACGATGACCGTCGCTCCTTCAGGCAGCTCTGCGAGCGCGGTGCGCACGGCGAGGCGGATCTCGGCGACAGCGGGTGGGAGCGACGGCACTCCTCCACGCTAGGGCACGCACCCGGCATCCGCGCGTCCGTCTCCGCACGGGAAGCGCGCGGACTAGTCTGACGCCGTGGCAGATCACAGCGGCATGAGGACTTTCACGACCGAGCGGTTCAAGGCGTTCGTCGACGCGGTCGTCGCCATCGCGATGACGCTTCTCATCCTTCCCCTCATGGAATCGGTGTCGGAGGCGGCATCCGGGCACCTCGGCACGGCGGAGTTCCTGTCCGAGCACTCCGGCCAGCTGCTCAGCTTCGGGCTGAGCTTCCTCCTCATCGCGACGTTCTGGATGGGCCACCACCGGCAGTACCGCGACGTCGAGCTGATCACCGCGCCCCTGCTGTGGATCAACGTCGCCTGGATGGCCACGATCGTGTGGCTGCCCGTGCCCACCGCCATGATCGGCCAGATGGACACCGATCCGCTGCAGGCCGTGGTCTACATCGGAACGCTCATCATGACCCAGGTCACGACCCTCGCCGGCTGGATCTATCTGTCGCGCCACCCCGAGCTGACGACGGCGCCGGCAGACACGCTGCGTGCGGGGGTGATCGGCGATGTCACGGCGATCATCCTGTTCGCGGGGGCGCTCCTGATCGCGGTGCTCGCGTCCCCCAACGGCTACGTGGGGCTGTTCCTGCTGCTCCTGAGCGATCCCGTGAGCCGTCTGCTGAGCCGCCTCTCGCGACGGCGCACTCCCCCGTCCTCCCCCGCGACGGGGACCGACGCCTAGACCGAGCGGGGCCGACTCTGCGTGAGCGCGCGGCCCGAGTAGGCTGGTCCGCGGCATCCAACCGTCTTTTCTGAGGAGCACACGCATGGGCGCACACGACGCCGTCATCGAGATCCCGCGCGGCAGCCGCGTGAAGTACGAGGTCGACCACGAGACCGGGCGAGTGCACCTCGACCGCGTGCTCTACACGACCTTCGGGTACCCGGCCGACTACGGCTACTTTGACAACACCCTCGGCGAGGACGGCGACCCGCTCGACGTGCTCGTGCTCCTCGACCACGCGATCTACCCCGGCGTCGTCGTCGAGGTCCGCCCCGTCGCCGTGCTCAAGATGAGCGACGAGGCCGGTGGCGACGACAAGCTGGTGGCGGTGCTGTCGAAGGACCCCCGCTGGGCGCACATCCAGGACATCGGCGACATCGCCGAGTACACGAAGAAGGAGATCGCGCACTTCTTCGAGCACTACAAGGACCTCGAGCCCAACAAGTGGGTCAAGGTCGACGAGTGGGGCGACGCCGCCGAGGCGCAGCGCATCCTCGACGAGGCGATCGTCCGTTTCGGCGAGCAGGGCCATTGACCCTCGACGTCTAAACGAAGAGAAGACCCCCGGTTCCGCTCAGCGGCCGGGGGTCTTCTCTTCGTTCATGAGGTCTGCGCCTGTGAGGCGGGTGTTCAGACCGAGATGCCGCGCTGGGCGAGGAAGTCGATCGGGTTGACCGTGCCGCCGTTGATGTACACCTCGAAGTGCAGGTGGCAGCCCGCCGAGTTGCCGGTGTTGCCTGCGTAGGCGATGACCTGTCCGGCGCTGACCTGCTGGCCGCGGCCGACGGCGAAGCCGCCCGGCTTGATGTGCGCGTAGCCGGTGCCGACGCCGCCGCCGTGCTGGATGCGGATGTAGTTGCCGTAGCCGCCGTTGGGGCCGGCGAAGTCGACCGTCCCGGCGTGGGCCGCGTAGATCGCCGCGCCACAGCCGTTGGCGATGTCGACGCCACGGTGGAACGTCGAGCATCCGCTGCAGGGCGCAGGACGCGAGCCGTAGCCGGCACTGCGGTGGCCGCCGTGCGGGCGGACCCAGCCGCCGGTTCCAGGGGTTCCCCCGGTACCGCCGCCGCCTCCGCCGCCCCCGCCGTTGTTGCCGGCGGCTGCAGCTGCGGCCTCCGCGGCTTCGCGACGCTTGCGCTCCTCCTCGGCGACGCGGACACCCTCCTGGTAGCCGGCGACGGTGGTCGCCGTCTGGTCCTTGAGGGCGGCCAGCTGAGCCTGCATCGTGGCGAGGTTGGCCGTCTGCTCGTCGAGCGCCGCCTGCGCGGCATCCGCTGCGGCCTGCGCCTCGAGCATCTTCTGCTCGGCGAGCTTCTGCAGGCGATCGCGCTCGTTGCGCGCGACCTCGGCCTGATCGCTCAGCGACTGCGCGGTGTTGCGCGCCTTCACGGCGGTCTCGTACACCGTCTGGGTGTAGCCGTATACCTTGTCCATCGTGCCGAGGCGCGAGAGGAGATCGTCGGCGTTCGCGGCAGACCCTGCGAAGAAGAGCTCGAGAGACGTGTCGTCTCCGCCGTCGCGGTAGAGCTGGGTGGCGACCTGAGCGGCCTTGCGCTCGGCCTCCGTCGCGGTGGCCGCCTGCGTGTCAGCCTGGCTCTGCAGCTCGTCGGCCTTGGTGGCGGCGTCGAAGAACGCCTGCTGGGCGTCGTAGAACTCCTGGCCGGCCTTCTCGGCGGCGGCCTGGGTCTCGGCGACCTTCTGCGTCAGACCGTCGATGAGCCCCTGGATGCGGGTGACCTCCGCGGCCTTGGACGATTCGCTCGCCATGGCGCGCTGCACGTCGTCCCAGCTCGGATACGAGGCCGCATACGCAGCGGAGACGCCCGACGACACCCCGAACGCGCTGAGGGCGACGGCACTGAGCACGCCGATCCCGAGGGCGTTGCGACGGGTGATCGAGCCGTTCTTCCAGAAGGCACGGCTTTCGGCGGGCGTGGGTGCGCACCCGCAGTCGACGGATGCCGCTTCCGCAGCATCCGCCATAGATGGCTTGTCGTTCACACGGCCCCTTCCGCCGGTTTCACTCATGCCACACTAACAACAACTTTCACATCCGCAACAGGGTGTGGAGCAGGTTCGCGGGCATGGTGAACACCCCCATCGTCCTCCCGAACACGCCCGGGCGGAAGCAGACTCGCCCTCGATTCGCGATTTGCCTGAAACATCCCTTATGCTTGAGCGTCGGCAAGGAAGTCCCCCGGGACAGACTTCGGCCCCATCGTTTAGCGGCCTAGGACGCCGCCCTTTCACGGCGGTAGCACGGGTTCGAATCCCGTTGGGGTCACTCATCCGATACAATTGAAAACAAGTATGGCCCTGTAGCGCAGTTGGTTAGCGTGCCGCCCTGTCACGGCGGAGGTCGCGGGTTCAAGTCCCGTCAGGGTCGCTCTGTGCGATTGGTCCTTTTCTCGGAGAGGGCCTTTCGTCTAGATGCGACAGGTTTCGCCGGTCGCACGGCTCTGTAGCTCAGTTGGTAGAGCGCACGACTGAAAATCGTGAGGTCACGGGATCGACGCCCGTCGGAGCCACACGGACCGTCGTTACAACGGTCCCAGAAACCCTCGCCTAGCTTCTACATGGCGGGGGTTTTGTTTTGCCCGTGGTGGCTCCACCGTTGCCGCCGTGCAAGCGGATCGCCCTCCGCCCCGCTCGTCGAGCGCAACGAGACCACACGCCCTCGTGACCCGACTCACCGCCCGACCGGACGCCTCCCCTGCCTGACCATCGCCGTCGCATCGGGGGCGCCGAAGCCGAACTTCTCATAGAGGCCGTGTGCGTCGCCGGTGAAGAGGGTCCAGCGAAACGCGACCCCGGGGCCGTCGTCGATCATGGTCTGCACGAGCAGCGCACCCGCTCCGTGGCCGCGCGCCGCAGGGTCGACGATCACGTCGGCCAGGTATGCGTCGTTGACGCCATCGGACACGGCGCGCGCGAAGCCGATCTGCGCCCCGGAGTCCGCGTCGTACACGCCGACCACCCGCCACGCGGCATCGAGCTGGGCATCGACGTCCGCTCTCGTGCGCCAGCGGTGCCAGTAGGCCTCGGTCGACAGCATCCGCCACACCCACTCCCGGTCGATCCGCGTCGGGTCGTCGTCCGCGATGATTGCCATGCTCAGCCGAGCCTCCGCCCGAGCAGCTGCCCTGGCCAGTCGTCTTCATCGAAGGTCGAGATGCGCTCGTATCCGCAGGACTCGTAGAACTCCACGAGCGCTCCCGTGCCTCCGCCGTAGCAGTCCACGCGGAGGCGATCCACTCCCGCGGCGCGCGCCTCGTCGTCGGCGAAGGCGAGCAGCCGCCTGCCGGTGCCGCGAGCGCGGGGGTCCCTCGATGCGAGCAGCAGTCGCACGTACAGTTCGGGTTCCTCGGCGGCCGGCACGTAGTCCATCGCGTCGCCCAGGACCAGCACGCCGATGACACCCACATCGGGATGCTCGGCGATCCACGCACCGGGCAGCGCACAGGCCTCGGTCACCCTGGCGATCTGCCGATCCTGCGTCGACCAGGGCTCCACGCCCCACTGCCCCTCGTTGCCGATGGAGACGAACCAGGCGATGATCTCGTCGAAGAGCCGCAGCACCTCGGGGACATCGGCGGGTGTGGCCCTGCGAATCGTCGCGGGCGGTGTCGTGTTCATCGTCATCCTGTCGGCAGCCTCTCGCCCGTGTCGTCGCATGCGCGTCCACCGTATCGGCGTCCCGAGCCGATCAGCCTGTCGCGCGCCCGCGGTTTGGCGAGGACGGCACCGACTGGTTCGATGGCAGGCATGGGAGCGAACTGGACCTTCAGACCGAGCCTCGCGGCAGATGCGCCGTGGATGGCCGAGGTGCGGGCGGAGACGATGCGCCCCGACCTGGAACGTCTCGGCGTCTTCGACGAGAAGCGCGTGCGGACGCGGTTCCTCGATGCCTTCACGCCCGCCCACACCCGCGTCATCGTCGTCGATGCTCAGGACGCCGGGCTCGTCGCCGTCCGCCCCGCCGGCGACGAGCTGTGGATCGAGCACTTCTACCTCTCGCCGCGGTACCAGGGGCAGGGAATCGGCGGACAGGTCCTCCACCGCATCGTGGCGGAGTCCGGCGACCGTGCCGGAGATCTTCGGCTCGACGTGCTGCGCGGAAGCGCCGCGCAGCGCCTCTACGAACGCCACGGTTTCGTCCTGTACTCCGAGGACGGAGTCGACCTCTTCCTGAGGTACTCCCCGCAGTAACGGACATCCGCGCGAACCCGCCGGCGGAGTCCATCCGCCCTCACGACTCAGAATCGAGAGGTCACGGCCTTCGCATGCGTCAACCGGCGCCGATCAGTGGGAGCTGCTTGTCATCTGGGAGATGAGAGTTGACGAAGCGCAGGAGAAAGTCGCGCGACCGGTCGATCCTTTCACCGAGATGATTCAGGAAGTCAGTGTCGGCCGCAGGAACTCTGGTCCAAAATCCCGGGTCCGTCACAAGACGGGGGAACGACGACCTCAGCTGTCGAAGATCCGCCTGGACGACGGCAAGCCGCTGCCGTATCCCCCGCACGAGCGACGGATCCAATTCTCCACTGCATCGCACGAACCTCGCCGCGCCGAGAGTCTCGCGTAGCGCTATCCGCCCGAAGCGCACGGAGGAATCCACTCCCCGCAGTGCATCGTCGAAGTCCCCGAACGAGGACTCATGACGAGTGGTGATGCGGAAGGCCTGCCTGCTGAAGACGTTGTGGAGGAATTCGTCATGGTCGAGTTCTTCCATCCACATCGTCGCTGAAGGCAACTCACCAAAGCCGCCCGCCGCGGTCCGCTCCATGGCCTCATCGAATGCACCTCGGGGCTCACGACGGTCGCAGAGGAACTCGTAGAAGCTGTCCGAGAGGAACGCAATCGAATCGTCGTCGATGTCGCGAGTCGTGCCGAGAAACCACCCATCATGCGGAATGAGGTGTGGCGCCCAATGCGCAGTCTGGCATCCGCTGAGGAAGACGCCCCGTAGTCGCGGTGAGCCGCTCTGGAGTGTATGTGCGAGCTTCGCCGGCGAGATCAGGCACCTGCTCCTCATGTTCTCCTCATCGACGTCGAACGTGTCAAGTGAGCCGTTTCGGCCATGCCCGATGAAATGGAAGATGTCCGGCGAGAACGCTGCCATCGCGACTGCTAGCTCCGACCATGGGCGGTCCTTCACGACCTCGACCACGCCTCCCGCGCGTCGTCCATGCAGTTCGATCTGTGCGATCTCGTACTCGGCATTGTCCAGGGGCGGCTCATACGCGGATTCCGCCCAGATGAGTATTCGGAGAGAAGAAGGGGATGATGGCGCCACGCTCGTCACGCCCCGATCCTACGAGTCGCGCATCACGAACGCCCGTCCGCACTATCCGATGGCCCCGCCGCAGGCCCCTCCCCCGCCCTCGCTACGCTCGAAGCATGATCGATACGCTCACCGGCTTCGCCGTCGTCGGCGTCGCGATCGCGCTGGGGTACGTCATCGGGCGCATCGATCTGCTCGGACCCCATGCCCGGCACGTCCTCGGACGCCTCATCTTCTTCGTGCTCTCGCCGTTCCTGCTGTTCAGCGTGCTCGCCCACGCCGACGCCGGGATGCTGTTCTCCTCGCTCCTGCCCGTCTCGGCGATCGCGGCCGTCGCGGTGATCGTCGTCTACGTCCTGTTCGCGCGCCTCTGGTGGAAGCGCCCCATCGGCGAGACGGTCATCGGCGCCCTCTCGGCCGGGCAGGTGAACTCGAACAACATCGGCATCCCGCTGTCGATCTACCTGCTCGGCAGCGCGGCGTACCCCGCACCCGTGATCCTCATGCAGCTGCTGGTGTTCACGCCGATCTCGCTGACGATCCTCGACGCCGTGACGAGCGACACGGTCTCGATCCGCCGCACGCTGGTGCGCACCGCGACCAACCCGATCATCATCGGCTCCCTGCTCGGCACGCTCGTGTCGGTGCTCGGCATCCGCGTGCCCGACATCGTGATGGACCCCGTCCAGCTCATCGCCGACGCCTCGGTGCCCGTGCTGCTCATCAGCTACGGCATCTCTCTGCACGGACAGCGCGTGCTCGGAACTCGCGGACATCGCCGCGACGTCATCCTCGCCAGCATCCTGAAGCTGATCGCGATGCCGGTGGTCGCGTGGGGAGCCGCCCTGCTGTTCGGACTCTCGTCGGAGCAGACGCTGATCGTCGTGGTGCTCGCTGCACTACCGACCGCGCAGAACGTCTTCAACTACTCGCAGCGCTACGACGTGGGCGAGACGATCTCGCGGGACACGGTCTTCCTGACCACGATCGGATGCCTGCCCGTGCTGGTGCTCATCATGGCACTGCTGGGCTGAGGCGCGGACAGCACGACGGGGAGGTCCCGCATGACGACCACGCTGTCGAAGACCGCGGTGCCCTCGGGGAGCGCGTCGAAGAACGACGACCGCAGGCTGTGCAGCCGTGCGCCCTCCACGGCCCACTCATCCGAGGCCAGGGCGACGGGCTCGACCTCGCGGCCGTCGTGGCGGTACGACCAGCCGACGCGTCCGGCGCGGTAGAACTCCGACGCCTCGTCGACCGAGTCGAAGAATCCGCTCGCCCACTCCCCGCCGACCTCCACGTCGGCGGCGATGCTGTGGGCGCCGGCGTCCATCGTCAGGGCGTAGCGGCCGCTCCCCTCACGGGTCGTGAAACGCGCCCGGTGATGCACGCCGGGGAAGAGCCGCCCGCCGAACAGCACCGGATGCCACGCCGAGCTGTGCCGCTCGAAGATGAAGACGCCCTGTTCTGTCCCCTCCGGGCCGTCCCACTCGACGGCGATGCGATGGGCGGCGTTCTCCGATCGGAGCCCCCACCGCGGAGCGAACCATCGCGGCCGGATCGCCTCCAGCCCCAGCACGCATACTCCGGCGAGCGCGGAGCCGTCGACGAGCTGCGGGCGGAACCCTTCGGGGAGCAGCGACGCCGCGACATCGGGATCGACACGGTAGCTGATCAGGAGGCGCCGACGCAGCTGCGCCTGCACACCCCTCACGATGCTCATGCGGGAAGCCGGTCCTCCGCGGGACCGGCGGTACGGCGCTTGCGCACCTCGCGCAGCACGATCTGCTCGGGGCACACCGCCGACAGGAAGTCCCCCACCGACGAGGCCAGCCGATCGGTGACGGCGGAGTAGAGGATGCGGTTGGCATCGCGTCGCTCGGTGACGAGTCCGGCCTCGCGCAGTACACGGAGATGCCGAGAGATCGTCGGCCCGCTCGCCGCGAACCTCGCCGCGATCTCGCCAGCCGCGAGCTCGCCGTCTTTGAGATCCTGCAGGATCTGCCGACGCGTCGGATGCGCCAGTGCCTCGAAGACGCTCGTCACCTCATCGCTCATATTCGCAATCTAGCACTGCTGCTAAATAGGAGCAATGACGGACGTCCTCCGCTCCCGTAGATTTGTCGCGTGGACAGCACGCTCTTCTTCGCCATCGTGATCGTCGGGCTGGTGGTCCTGATGTTCTTCCTCCCCGGCTGGATCCGGCGCTCGTCGCGTTCCGCGGGAGACCGCGCAGGGCACAAGGTCGCCACGTCGCAGACCGAGAGGCTCCTCGCCGAGCTGGGCACGCCCCTGGTGATCCACGCGCCGGCGACCGCAGCGCGCGAGATCGTCGACGGCGTCGTCTTGCAGCAGCCGCGCCGGTTCACGCCACTCGACGGCGGCGCCTACGGCATCCGCTTCGTCGAACCGGACGACGCCGTCGTGCGCCTCATCGACGATCCAGACGGCACACGGATGCAGATCGAGCAGACACGCGAGCACCTGGGGATGCCGCAGAACCTCGAGTTCTGGCGCGATCTCCGCTCCCGCGTCGCCTCGGGCGCGGGGGCTCAGGACATCTCGGTCGCCGACGGCATCCGCGCCGAGTACTCGCGAGACGCCGGAGAACCCGCCGTCTGGAGGATCGTCCGCGAGGACGAGCGCTCGTGAACGTCGGCTTCATCGGGCTCGGCATCATGGGCTCACCCATGGCGGCCAACCTCGTGCGCGCCGGCCACGACGTCACCGCGTGGAGCCGAACCCCCAGGGAGCTCACCGGCGCGCGGACCGCAGCATCCGTCGACGACGTCTACGCGACCAACCGCGTGGTGGTGCTCATGCTCCGCGACGAGCAGGCCGTCGATGACGTGCTCGGACGCGGCAGCCCCGCCTTCACCGCTCGCGTCGCGGGCCGTATCACCGTGCAGATGGGCACATTCACCCCCGCCTACTCGCGAGCGCTGGCCGAGGACGTGTGTCGGGCCGGTGGCGAGTACGTGGAGGCTCCGGTCTCGGGATCGCGCGGCCCTGCCGCCGACGGAACCCTGGTCGCGATGCTTGCAGGCTCCACCGCGGCGATCGACGAGGTCGCGCCCGTGATCGACGCGATGTGCGCGCAGCGGTTCGTCTGCGGAGAGGTTCCCGCGGCCCTCGGGATGAAACTCGCCGTCAACACCTTCCTCATCACGATGGTCACGGGCCTCGCCGAGGCATTCCACTTCGCCCGAGCCACCGGCGCGGACATCGATGTGCTGCGCCAGGTGCTCGACGCGGGTCCGATGGCGTCCGACGTGTCGCGCGGCAAGGCCCACAAGCTGATCGGCGGGGACTTCACGGCCCAGGCCGCGATCGCCGACGTGCTGAAGAACGCCGCGCTCGTGGAGGATGCCGCGACCGAGGCCGGCATCCCGCATCCGCTTATCGCCGTCTGCCGCGCGCTGTTCGCCGATGCCGCAGCCATGGTCCCCGACGAGGACATGATCGCCGTGATCAAGGCGATCGCGCGTCAGAACTGACTGCACAACTCACAGGCAGCGCGGCTAGGCTGGATGACAGCGCCATCGCAGGTCTTCGCGGTGCGCGTGCCCCTCCTCCTCAGGCCTGCGCGGCCCCACGACCGGTCTGCGCCACGGCCCCGCCAGAAAGGCCGACCCATGAGCGAAACTCCCGCCGACAACGACTTCTTCGACAAGCTGATCGAGGAGACTCCGAAGGACCAGTCCTCGACCGGCGGATTCACCGCCTCGTTCCGCGGCTACGACAAGGCCGAGGTCGACTCGGCCCTGAGCTCCCTGCGCAACCAGCTGCAGCAGCTGAAGGCCGACCTCGCCGACGCCGAGGCACGCCACGAAGACGCCCTGGAGTCGGTGCGGTCCGAGGAGCGCTCCGCCCGCGAGGTGCTCGAGGCCGAGCTCACCGCCGCGAAGGCGCAGGCAGCGGATGCCGAGCAGCAGGTCTCCACACTGACCAACGAACTCGTCGACGCGCCCCGCCCCGAGGGCAAGGACGCGCCCTCGCGCGAGCAGTTCGAGGCGATCCTGCGCGTGGCGGAGGAGCAGGCCAACGTCCTCATCCAGAACGCCGCCGTGCAGGCCGACCGTCTGATGGCCGCCGCCCGCGAGGAGGTCGCCGCGCAGCGCGCCGAGGCCGACGCCGACGCGACGCGCATCATCGCGCACGCCCAGCACGACGCCGACCAGATCCGTCTGAAGATCGACACCGAGTTCACGGCGCACGAGGCCCGCCTCGAGCGCGAGTCGGCGCACGCCGCCGAGAAGGTGCACCAGGCGTCGCAGGAGGCCACCGCCATCCGCACCGAGGCCGAGAAGGGCGCCGCCGCCCTTCGTTCGCTCGTCACGCGCGAGACAGAGCAGCTGCGCGCGGACGCCGAGCGCGAGGTGCGCGAGATGAACGCGCGCGTCCTCGAGTTCGAGGAGACGCTCACCCGCCGCCAGGACGACGCTCAGCAGGAGTTCCTCGTGCTGCACAACCAGGCCGTCGCCCATGCCGAGCGCATCACCACCGATGCGAACGAGCAGGTCGCCGCCTCGCTCGACCACGCCCAGCGGATCTCCGCGAAGGCCGATGACTACGAGCGCCTGATGCGCACGCAGGCATCCGCGATCGAAGCCGACGCGCAGGTGCGCGCCCGTGACACGCTCGACCGCGCTCGGGTCAAGTCGCAGAAGATCGTCGACTCGGTCACCACGCACACGTCCACCGTGCTGCGGGACGCCGAGGACCACGCGCGTCAGCTGCGCTGGCAGCAGCAGCAGCTCGCCAGCTTCATGGCCGAGGTGCGCGAGATGATCCGTCCGGAGGGCGTGTTCAGCGACGAGTCTCCTGCGTCGGCCCCGAAGGCGGATGCCGCGGTGGCCGTCGCCGGTGCGACCGAGGTTGCCGCAGCGGCCGCCTCCGACGACGTCGAGATCGATGACGTCGACGACGAGGTCGAGACCTTCGAGGCCGAGATCATCGAGGCGGAGCCCGCCGACGTGTTCCTCGGCGACGAGGTCCTCGAGGACGAGCTGCTCGACGACGAGGCCGCCACCATCGACGGCAAGATCACCATCGACGTGGTCGACGCCGAGGAGTCGACCACTCGCTGATCGACATCTTCGCCCAGAGGGGGTGCGAGCGGTCTTCCGCTCGCACCCCCTCTGGCGTTCCGCACTCCACTCCGACCGTCGCCCGGTCCGCGACGTGGGCGCGGCCGCCCGTGAGTCCCGTCAGCCGAGGAGCAGGATGATCGCGACGATCAGGTAGAACACGTTCACCGCGACGATGAACACCCGCTCGGCGATGCCGAAGGTCCGGGAGCGGAGCCACGGCAGCACGAGCGAGGCGATCAAAGCCACGAGCGCCACCATCGTCACCACGCTGAGCACCGAGAGCGTCGCCGCCAGACCACCGCCGACCGTGCTCTCCGCAAGTCTGACGAAGTTGCCCATGCACGAGTAGCTGATCGCGAACCACGCTACGGCGGCCAGCATGTGCAGGCGGCCGATCGTGGTCATCTCCTCGCCCTCGAGCGTGGTCGGCACGAACGGCAGCGCGACGAAGATCACCGCGAGAACGCCGAGCCAGGCGGCGACCCCGACTCGGTCGCTCCACTCGGGGAGCCCGAACCAGACCGCAGCGGCGAGCGCGCCCCACCCGCCGGCGGTGGTCCAGGTCATGATCGAGCTGAGCGTGCGAGTGCGCCCGACCGCATAGTCGCTGACCGCGTGCTTCACGGGCGAGTAGTCGCTGCGCACGATGTGCAGGGCGACGAACATGCCGAGCCTGGCCGTCCAGAGGGCGGCGGCGAGTGCGGCGAAGATCATGAGGGCTCCTCGGTGGTCGCGGCGCGCACCAGGCGCACCTCGTCATGCAGGGTGCGGATGACGCCTGCGAGGTGAAGGGGGTCGATGCCGATCGTGCGGGCGTTGCGATCGAGAGAGTCGCCGAGCAGTTCGGCGCATCTCTTCTGCAGCGCGTGCCCCGCGTCGGTCGCGCGCAGGCGGCGGATGTTGCCCGCTCCCTCGGGAGCGATGTTCTCGACGAGTCCGTCGCGCAGCATGGCCCTTACCAGGCCGCTCGCAGCGGGCTCGCTGACCCCCAGCCCTCTGGCGAGGTCACGTCCGGTGAGCCCCGGGTGCTCGCACACGATCACCAGGGCGACGTAGCGGCTGTAGCTCAGCCCTTCAGGCTTCAGCATCCGCTCCGCCCACCTGTCGAGCGTGCGGACCAGATCGTGCAGTTCGTAGGCGAGATCCATGATCAGTAACTTAATACCTTAAGTTAGTGATCGCAAGCAGAGGATGCAGAAGGGGCGCGACCGGCCGAAGCCGATCGCGCCCCTGTCAGGCAGGACTCTCTCTATGCGCGCCCGAACTGGGCGACCGCGGGGCAGTCGAAGGGATCAGCGCCGGCGGCCAGGCCCACGCGGTTCAGGTACTCGATGACGATCGCGTACGAGCGGCCGAGGCTGGTCTCCGTGTACGGCACGTCGTTCGCCGCGCAGTAGTCGCGCACGATCTCCCGAGCCTTGGACAGGTGCGGTCGCGGCATGTTCGGGAACAGGTGGTGCTCCACCTGGTAGTTGAGTCCGCCCATGAGCGTCGTCGCCCACCAGCCTCCGCGGATGTTGCGGGAGGTGCGGACCTGCTTCGTGAAGAAGTCCAGTCGAGCACTCGGGTCGATGATCGGCATGCCCTTGTGGTTCGGCGCGAAGGAGGCGCCCATGTACACGCCGAAGACGGCGAGCTGCACGCCCATGAAGGCGAACGCCATGCCGAGCGGCAGCATCAGGAACACCGGCACGAGGATGATCGCGAAGCGCAGGGCGATGATGCCCAGCTCGGTCCAGCGTCCCTTGACGTTCTTCTTGGTCATGAGGTGCTTGAGGCCGATGTAGTGCAGGTTCAGGCCCTCGAGCGTCAGCAGCGGGAAGAAGAGCCACCCCTGCTTGCGGGTGATCAGCTTGATGAGGCCGCGCGACTTCGCGGCATCCGTCTCCAGGAAGGAGATCGTGTCGACCTCGATGTCGGGGTCCTTGCCGACCTGGTTGGGGTTTCCGTGATGCTTGGTGTGCTTGGAGTCCCACCAGGAGTAGCTCATGCCGATGCTGCCGGCGAGGATGCGGGCGAGCCGGAAGTTCGCTGGGCCCGTGCTGAGGATCTGGCGGTGCGCCGCCTCATGGGAGAGGAACGCGATCTGCGTGAAGATGAGCCCGAGCGCGCCGGCGATCAGGAGCTGGAACCAGCTGTCGCCGAGCAGGATGAAGCCCGTGACGGCACCGCCGAGTGCGAGCAGGATGCCCGTACCGACGAGGATGTAGAACCAGCGGGCGCGCTGGAGCAGCCCGGTCTCCCTGACGACCTGCGACACCTGCTTGTAGGCGTGCGCCATCGGCGGGAACTCCGCGTTGCCGGAGTACGTCTGCCGGATCGGTCCGAGCGTGGCGGTTGCGGCGGTCTTATCGACCTGTGTGATGGAGATGGTGCTCTCCTGTCGATCGGGAGCCCTTGAGCTATGGAAGCCAAGGGCGGATGCCGATCGCTATCCTCAGGCTAGACCTGTCCGCATACGCCGAACGGCATACGATTCAGGCCCTGGCGCGCCGCGGACGGCGCGGCAGCGCACGAGGAGGGCTCAGGGGAAACGTCGGCGCGCGATGCGCCGACTCCTGAGCCTCCTCCAGCGCCAGGAACGCGTCGTCGAGGGTCGAGAAGGAGCCGATCTCGGTGCCGCGGTTGTCGCGGACGAGATGGGCGGTGCCGTCGAACTCGACGAAGCCGGCGAACTCGCCGGCACGCGTCGCGACGTGCACATCATCGTCGGCCTGCTTCCAGGTCAACGGGTCGAACGGAGGAAAGGTGGTGTTGCTCATGGTGGTGCTCATTGCTTTGTGGCGGGCGCGCAGGCGCACCGCAGATTTCGTGAGATCGAGGGCAGACTGCGCACGCGTCGATGCATGCGGTCCGTAATGGCCCTGATCAATGGCGACGTGTCGGCCGAGAGGGGCGAATCACACACGTTGCATCCTCACTATAGCAGATCGACTCGCGCGCCGCTCAGCCCCCGACGGAGCACATCGCCGGGAGCCACTCTCGTCGCGGGTTCTCAGTGCGCGGGAGGCGTGCCGCCGGCACCGCCGCCGGCTCCCCCACCCCCGGACGGCGCAGAGCCCGCCGTCGGCGTCGTCGCGGTGTCGACGCGGACGACGAGGGTCGCCGTGTACCCGTTCGACACATCTCCCGTCACGGTGGCCAGCTGCGAGGCGCCCGAGTCGTCTCCGAACACGTTGTCGCTCGCGAGAGTGACCTGTGCGAGGTTCTGCGCCGAGCCGTCGTAGGCGGACTCCCCGTAGACCTCGGTGCTCGACGACGCGGGCATCGCCATCTGCGAGGTCGCGATGGCCTTCGCGGAGTCGTCGATCGAGCCGACATCGGGATAGACCTCGAAGTGGATGTGCGGCCAGCGTCCCGAGTAGCAGCCGGGGTAGACGGACGTGAAGGAGACCTTCCCTTCGGCATCCGCCACCTGCACGCCGCGCAGGTACGTGACGTCCTCGAGTCCTTCCGAGTACATCGAGTACTCGCCCTGCGCCGTGCAGTGCCAGGCGTAGACCGCGACGCCCTCGAAGGGCTTGTCGCCGTTCGCCATGTCGAGCACCTGGAACTCGAACGTCAGCGGAACGCCCTCCGCGGTGGCCGAACCGTCGATCGATGTCCTGATGTCCTGCCGCACGATGCCGGACTCCTCCAGGACATCGGGTCCGTTCGAGCCGTCGCCAGGGTACGGCCCAGCCGTCTCGTCGGGGATCTCTCCACTCGACGTCCCGGTCGTCGCCGAGTCGCCTCCGGTCCCGGTCGTCGCGGTGGTCGAGCTCGACACGGCCGGGGCGCACGCCGCGAGCACGACCGCGCCCACGCCGATCCCTGCGAGGCCGAGCACGCCGCGACGGCTGATCAGGGTGCGGATGTCGAACGGAGCCCCCTGATCGACGACCTCCTCGTCTGGATGATCGAGCAGGCGCCCTTCGTAGGCGGGGCCGTTCGGGGTCGGTGTCGGCTCGGGGATACGGCTCATGATCTGGCTCCTCTCGTGCGCACGGCTGGTGTGCTGTGACCAGGTTCGCGGAGGAGTCGAGCAGGACCCTTTGCCTCTTCTCTGCGGAATCTATGAACGCGCGACGGGAGGGCGGAGGACGAGGGTGACCACGATCCCCACCATGACGACGGCGGTGATCGCGACCGACGTGGGAAGCACGGCATCGATCAACACCAGCGCGGCGCCGATCGGGACGACCGTGTTGACGACGCGATCGGCGTTGTCGCGGATGGCGATCCACCACACGCCGAGCAGGAAGACCGCGATCGGGATGGACACCGTGAGCGAGGCGGCGATCGCCGACAGGTGGCTCTCGTGGGTGAGCACGCCGAGCTGCACCTCGATACCCGCCGAGAACGCCGCGGCCGCGGCGAAGACGAAGTAGTGGGTGTACCCGTACCGCAGCGAGCTCCGGAACGTCGTGATGGCGCGGTGGTGGGGCGGCCAGAAATAGATCCACCACAGGGATGCCGTCACCACGAGCGTCAGCACCGAGATGCCGATCAGCGGCCCGAGGGCGTCGACCTCGTCGATCGCCGTGATGATCGCGTTCGCGGAGGCGAGCAGGCTCTCGCCGAGCACGATGAGGGTGAACAGTCCGTAGCGCTCGGTGATGTGGTGCGGGTGCCACGGCGTCTGATACCGAAACTCGGCGAACACGGGTACGCAGATCTCGATGAGGGCGAACACGATGAAGGCGATGAGCTGCAGCGGTCCGCTCGGGATGAGCAGGAAGAGGATCCAGAGGACCTGCACCGCCCCGATCCCCACCGCGTACCGGACGGTGGCGGTGCGCAGAGGCCCCTCGCTCGATCGGCTGGCGCGCAGCCACTGCGCGATCATCGCGAACCGCATCACGATGTAGCCGATCACGGGCACGGTGAAGTTGCCGGCGAAGGCCTGCGGGATGCCGGCGGCCAGGATCAGCACGCCGCCCATCTGGACGATCGTCGTGACGCGGTACAGCCAGTCGTCGGTGTCGAACGAGGTGGCGAACCACGTGAAGTTCATCCACGCCCACCAGATCGCGAAGAACACCATCGCGTAGGAGGTGATGCCGTGCGCGAACTCGCCGTGGGCGAGCGCGTGGTGCAGCTCTGCGGAGGCCCTGCTCACGGCGACGACGAACACGAGATCGAAGAAGAGCTCCAGCGAGCTGGCGGCGCGATGCGGCTGGGCCGGGTCTCGCGGAAGCATCTGGCCGAGGCGGAATCGCGGTGCAGAGGTGGCGGTCACCGGGTCAGAATAGCGGGCTGAATTCGCACCATAGCGCGTGTTCTGGAATATCGGTTCATCCACTCGTATGAAATACCTTCCCTCCGCCACCTCCATCCGCTAGAGTGATGTGGTCTGCAGTTCCTGCTGCATGCGAACCCGTGTGGGACGGCGTTCGCGAATCGTGACGTGGGGTCACGATGATCCAGCAGGCCCGAGGGGTCGGGTTGCAGACGCAATGCCGCGAGCGTGGGGTTCGCGGTCTGGGGAACTACTGGGGAAACTATGTCGCACTGGGGATTTCTGCGTACATTCAAGGCTCACGAGGCCTCGGCATGACGTCCGTCGAAGATGCTGTGAGCATCACTCGCACGGGTTCCGTCTTCCTGCCGGTCGCCGCTCCGCGGGCCACCAAGGCGGTCTCACGCACGGTGGTCACACCGCGCGCTTCCGCCACACTCGAGCGACGCCGCCAATGGGAGCGTCGCTACCGGATGCGACTGCGGATCACGGATGCGGCTGTCATCCTGTTCGCGGTCGGTGTCACCGCAGCGATCCAGCTGATGACCGGCGCCGCGGGGGAAGAGGCCCTGCGTGACGGCATCCTTCTGGGTACGCTCTGGTACCTGACGCTCAGCGTGCTGCACACTCGGGATGCAGCCCTGTTCCGCGCCAGCGCCACCGAGTACCGCGGCGTCGCGAACGCCAGCGGTCTCGCATTCGGGATCATCGCGATGATCGGCGTGCTGCTCGCGTGGCAGCACATGCAGCTCGTCCTGCTCGTCGGACTTCCGGTCGGGCTGCTCGCGCTGCTGATCACGCGTTGGGCGTGGCGCCACTGGCTGGTCGCACAGCGTGTGCACGGCCGGTTCGCCTCGCGCACACTGGTCGTCGGCAACAGGGACGACGTCGAGTACGTCGTGCGCACCCTGCACCCGATCGGCGCCTCTGGCTACCAGGTCGTCGGCGCCACGCTCCTCGACGGCAACGCGCGTGACGTCGAGGTCGACGGGACCCTGTTCCCCGTGCTCGGCAACGTGAACACGGTCGCGACCGTGGCCGCAGAGCTCGGGGCCGACACGATCATCGTGGCGAGCCGTCCCGACGGAGACCCCGAGTTCGTCAAGCAGTTGAGCTGGCAGCTGGAGGGCACGGCCTCAGAGCTCGTGCTCTCCAGCCGCCTGACGGACGTCGCGGGCCCACGCATCTCTTTCGCCCCCGTCGAGGGGCTGCCCCTGATCCAGGTGCAGATCCCGAGCTACGAGGGCGGCCGCCACGTGCTCAAGCGCGCTCTCGACGTCACGGTCGCGACTCTCGCGCTGATCCCGATCGGGCTCGTGTCTCTCGTGCTCGTGCCGCTGATCAAGCTCGACTCTCCCGGACCCGCGCTGTTCTTCCAGGAGCGCGTCGGCCGCGACGGCCGTCGCTTCAAGATCGTGAAGTTCCGCTCCATGAAGACGGACGCCGAGCAGCAGCTCGCCGCCCTCAAGGCGCAGAACGAAGGCGCCGGCCTCCTCTTCAAGATGAAGGACGACCCCCGGGTCACCCGCGTCGGCAAGATCCTGCGCAAGCTGTCGCTCGACGAGCTTCCGCAGTTCTGGAACGTGCTCGTCGGCGACATGAGCGTCGTCGGCCCGCGTCCCCCGCTGCCCAGCGAGGTCACCGCGTACGACGGCACGGTCTTCCGTCGCCTCTACATCAAGCCCGGCATCACCGGCCTCTGGCAGGTCTCCGGACGCAGCGACCTGTCGTGGGACGAGAGCGTCCGCCTCGACCTGCGCTACGTCGAGAACTGGTCCGTGATGAACGACCTGCAGATCATGTGGCGCACCGCCAAGGTCATGGTGCAGCCGAGCGGGGCATACTGAGACGCATGAGCAAGGGGAACGCCCTCACCATTGCGATGGTGGGGACACGAGGGGTGCCCGCAGCGTACGGCGGATTCGAGACCGCGGTCGAGGAGGTCGGCAGACGACTTGCCGACCGCGGCCACGACGTCGTCGTGTACACGCGCGGCTCGGAGAGCCGTGAGAAGGAGTATCTCGGGATGCGGGTGGTTCACCTCCCCGCCGTCCCGGTGAAGCAGGTCGAGACGCTCAGCCACACCGGGCTGTCGACGCTGCACCTGATGTTCCGACGCCGTCCCGACGCCGCGTTCGTCTTCAACGCGGCGAACTCGCCGTTCCTCCCCTTCCTGCGGCTGCGTCGCGTGCCGACCGCGCTGCACATGGACGGGCTGGAGTGGCGGCGCTCGAAGTGGGGGCCGCGCGGCAAGGCGTACTACCGGTGGGCCGAGCAGTTCGGCGTCCGCAAGGGCGACGCTCTCATCGCCGACGCCCCGGGCATCGCCGACTACTACGCTCACCAGTTCCAGGTCCCGACGGAGATGATCCGCTACGGGGCGCCGATCCTCGACGAGGTCGCCGAGGGGCGCGTCGAGGAGCTGGGTCTGAAGCCCGGGGGCTATCACCTCATCGTGGCGCGCTTCGAGCCCGAGAACCACGTACTCGAGATCGTCGAGGGCTACCGCCGCAGCACAGCGACGCTTCCGCTCGTCGTCGTCGGCTCCGCGCCGTACAGCAGCGAGTACACGCAGAAGATCCAGCAGGCCGCAGCCGGCGATGATCGCATCCGCCTGGTCGGCGGCGTGTACGACCAGGAGCTGCTCGACGCCCTCTACTTCCACGCTCTCACCTACGACCACGGCCACTCGGTCGGAGGCACGAACCCCTCCCTGCTGCGCGCCATGGGCGCCGGCACCGCGGTCATCGCCTTCGACGTGCCCTTCAACCGCGAGGTCCTCGACGGAGACGGGTGGTTCTTCTCCACCCCGGCCGACGCCGCTGCCGCCTTCGAAGAGGCCGAAGCCGACATCGAGGCCACGCGCGAGTCCGGCGAACGCGCCAAGGAGCGGGCCCGGGTCGCGTTCCGCTGGGACGACGTCGCCGACGCCTACGAAGACCTCGCGCGCAGGATCGCGGCAGGGCAGAGTGTGCACCGCGTCGCGCGGCGAGCACGCCGTCGGGCGGAGGAATGGTGACCGCGAAGAAGACCGTGCTCGTCGCCCACCCCGGCGCCGAGATGTTCGGCTCCGATCGGATGCTCCTCGAGAGCGTGATCGGGTTCGTCGAGTCGGGAGCGCGTGTCGTCGTCGCCCTGCCCAGCCGTGGGTTGCTCGACGTCGCGCTCCGCGAGGCGGGCGCCGAGGTCGTCATCATCCCCATGCTCGTGCTGCGCAAGGTCCTGCTCACGCCCAAGGGGCTCCCGCGACTGTTCCGCGACATGTTCCGCGGGCTCGGTGCGGCGTGGCGCCTCATCGGGAGCATCCGCCCCGACGCCGTCTACGTCTCGACCATCATCATCCCGCAGTGGCCGATCATCGCGCGGCTGCGTCGCACCCGCTCCGTGAGTCACGTGCACGAGGCAGAGGCGTCGGGCAACCGCATCGTGAACGCGCTGCTGTACCTGCCGCACCTGGCCTCTCAGCGCACACTCGTCAACAGCCGTTTCAGTCTCGACACCATCCGACAGGCCCTTCCTGCCCTCGCCCGGCGTGCGGCGGTCGTCTACAACGGAGTGAGCTCCCCCGACGATCCCACCCCGGCGCGAAAGACGGTCGACGGGGCACTGCGCGTCCTCTACGTCGGACGTCTCTCGCCGCGCAAGGGCCCCGACCTCATCGTGGACGCGGCGTCGGTGCTTCGCTCTCGGGGCGTCGACGCCTCCGTCACCCTGCTCGGAGCCGTCTTCGACGGATACGAGTGGTACGAGCAGCAGCTGCGCGAGCAGGCCGAGAGCACGGGAGTCGATGTGGACTTCGCGGGCTTCCACCCCGATGTGTGGCCGTTCCTCGCCGACGCCGACGTGCTCATCGTGCCCTCGCGCGTCGACGAGCCGTTCGGCAACACGGCGGTCGAGGGCATCCTCGCGCTGCGTCCGGTGATCGCCAGCGACAGCAGCGGCCTTCGCGAAGCGGCCGGCGGGTATCCGACCGCCCAGCTCGTCGTCCCCGACGACGCCGAGTCGATCGCCGACGCGCTGGTCCGCGTCCGCGACGAGTGGGAGCGGATGGTGGACGAGACGCCGGGGTCCCGCGCGGAGGCACTGCGCCGCCACGCACCGGCGATCTACCGCTCCGCCGTCGCCGACGCCGTCATCGCCGACTGAGCCGATGACGTCGCCGCCGCAGACTCGCGAGTCGACCCGCGTCCGCATCGGCTGGATGGATGCCGTGCGGGGCACCGCCATCCTCCTGCTGCTGATCTGGCACGCCAGCGCCGTCCCGGTGCTCTACGGCCAGGAGATGCCCGAGCTCGTCCGCACGGTGAACGAGTTCTTCCTCCCGTACCGGATGCCGACCCTCATGTTCCTGTCGGGGATGCTCCTGCCGCGATCGATCAGCAAGCCCGCGGGGAAGTACTTCGCCGGGAAGTTCGCGATGGTCCTGTGGCCCTACCTTGTCTGGGTCACGATCGCCATGGTGACGTTCCTCGACGAGGGCGCGCCGTGGTGGCACTGGCGCGCCTGGTACGCCACCTCGTACCTGTGGTTCCTGTTCTTCATCGCCGTCTACTACCTGGCGGCCCCGGCGCTGCGTCGCCTGCCTGCGTGGGCGCCGGTGGCGGTCGCCGCCGTGGCGGGCCTCCTCCTGCCCCACGGCAGCACCGAGCAGCGGCTGGCCTACTTCGCGGTCTTCTTCTTCGCCGGCAACTGGCTCGCACAGCATCCCGATGCGCTGAAGCTCGTCACGCATCGCTGGGCGGCCCTGATCGCGGCGGTGCCCGTCGTGCTCTTCGGAGTGGCCTCGTGCATCTGGCCCGAACAGCTGCAGTACGCCGTCTGGGGCGCACCCGCCAGCATCGCGGGCACGGTGCTGCTGGCGGCGATCTTCTCGCACCTCACCCGCGGCGGGGAGGGCGTGCGCCTGCTGCAGTTCCTCGGGCGCTCCTCGATCATCTACTACGTCAGCCACTTCCCGGTCATGGCGATCCTGTCGATCTGGCTGGCCGGATCGATCGACGGGATGCTGCTCGCGCTGATCAACCTCGTCGCCGCCGCCGCGATCGGCACGGTACTCGCCGTCTTCAAGAAGCGGGCCCCGATCCGCTGGCTCTTCGAGGCCCCACGACCGCTCCGTCACGCGATCGAGCGGCTGATCACCAGGATCAGCCGCTCGACACGTTGAGTTCGGCGCGGAGCGCCCGGGTCAGCGCGGCTGAGCCCCGAGCAGCTTCGCCCCCGACGGCAGGCGCGTCTCCGCGGCGATCGCCGTGGGGATCGTCTGCGCGATCGACGTAACCGCCGGCGCCGCGGCGGCCAATGCCGCCGGAGCCGCAGGGACCACCAGCTGATACTCGTCGTCGACGACGGATCCTCCTTCGACGAGCATCGAGTGCGTGTCCTGCCCGGTGGCGGTGCTGAACGCCTTCAGCGTGTTGGTCACCGCAGGATCGCCCGCGGACCCCCGCGACCAGATGCCGAACCACACCGGGGCGGTGACGGCGGGTCGGGAGTAGAGGTTGCCGTCGCTGCGGGCCACGAGCTGACTTCCGGTGAACTCCTTCGAACGGTCCTCGACGCAGATCAGGCAGTTGCCTCCGGCATCCCCCACCACGTTGTTGACGATCACGGTGTTGCGTGTGATCCACGGCACCGTCGGGTCGGGGTTCGGCTGCCGCGGGTCGTGACCCGCGGCGCTCGTGTCGGACGCGCGGCGCTTGTCCTGGATGATCGCGATGTTGCGCTGATTGCCGACCGCGGTGTTGTTCCAGATCTGGACGTTGCCGGTGTCGATGATGTAGATGCCGTTCAACGCGTTGTCGGACACGATGTTGTCGGCGATGACCGCCTTCTCCGAGAGCTCGAACACCAGTCCGTTGCCGGTGTTGCCCACGACGTCGTTGCCCGTGAAGGTGATGTCGTAGACGGACTCGTCGAACCAGGGTCCCTGACCGAGGTTGTCGAGGAACGCACTGTCCTTCACCTCGATGTCGCGGGACCTCGTGACCTTGAACGCCCCCGACACCGGCGCCCGGTTGAACTGCTGAGCGTTGTTCCCCACCGACAGCAGGTGGTTCACCCGCAGCCCGTCGGCGGTCGATGCGCCCGCACCGAGCAGACCGTTGCCGAGCACGGAGACGCGGGTGAAGGTCGATCGCGGAGACCAGGTGTAGAGGCCGGTGGTCGAGTTGTCGCGGATCGTGACATCGGAGACCGTGACATCGGCGGCCGCGATGACGACCGTTCCCATCTGGGGCACGCTGGTCGCATAGCGCCTGACGCCGATGCCGCGGAGCACCGTGCCCGCTGAGCGGATCGACAGCGCCTGCGTCAGCGTGCTGGCCTCGACGGGCTTGCCCGACGGGTCCGTGCCCATGACCAGCTGCGAGCTGGACTTGTCGACGTAGAACGTGCCGGCCTTCACCTGCGCACGCGTCGCGACCTCGGTGAGCTGCACCCCGCCGACCCAGAGCTGGTCGGGATGCGCGGCCATCGGGTACTGCGGGTTCACGAACTGCCACCCCGCCGACGTGCCGTCCGGAGCGCCCTTGGTGTAGGTCGGGCTTGCGTCGAGCCTGACAGTCCAGCCGTCCTTGACCCAGACGCCGCCCTCGGCACGCCAGCCGGTCACTGCCTCGGCGCCGTCGAGCCAGACCTCGTCACCCGGGGCCGGCTGGATCGTCACGCGCTTCTGCGGCGGGACGAGCACCTCTTCGTGGTACGAGCCCTTGTGCACGACGATCGTGCCGCCGCTGGGCACCTTGCGCAGCGCCGCGGTGATGGTCTGCATCGGCTGCGACGCCGTGCCGCTGTTGGCGTCGGACCCCGTGCGGGCCACGTGCACCGCGGTCGCAGGCGCGGAGAAGGAGAAGGATCCGGGGGCTGCCGCACCGGCGTCACCCCGCGGGAAGGGCCCGTCGGGGTTCGGGTTCGTCGGAACCTCGGGCTCTGTGGGCTCCGTCGGCTCGGTGGGCTGCTCGGTACCGGCCTTGGCCGCGCGCACGGCGATCGACTCGATCGCGACCTGCGGAGTGCTGCCGCCGCTCGCCGAGTACAGCGCGATGCCGATGCGGCCGCCGTCCTTGACGTGCGCTGCCGAGGCGTCCGTCGCCGACACGTTCCACGCTGCGGGTTCGGCACCGGCCACCGGCCATGCCTTGCCCGAGAGGGTGACGGTCGCCGTACCGGTCGTCTGGAAGGAGATCCGCAGCTCATCGCCGGCCGCCACCTTGCCCTCGAGACGGGCGGAGGCGAGCACCTCGGCGCTGACGAGCTTCTGCAGCCGGACCAGCTGCAGCTCGGAGCTTCCGTCGGGCATGACCCGCAGGCGGACAGCGTAGGAGGAGTCGCCCACAATGCGGTTCGCCACGCTCAGGTAGATTCCCGAGCCCGCGGTCGGCAGGGCGCGGATGCCGATGTCGGCGGTGACGCGAGAGTCGGCGGCGACCGGGGCCGCAAGGGTCGCGGTCGACGAACGCCCGGCCGCAGGGCTGGAGATGACTCCGGCATCGCCGTCGACGCTGAGGACGGCCGCGCCGGACGCGGTCCACGCCCCACCCAGATCAGCCGAGCCCCATCCGGTGCCGTTCGTGCGATCGAACTGGTCGCAGGCGAGGTCGCCGTCGGCGCAGCCCTTGCCCGTGCCCGTGTCGGGGAGGGTGCCAGGGGTCGCCGTGACGTCCTGGATCAGGACGGGCGCCACCGCGCCCCCGGTGGAGGCGTACTCGCTCCACGCGAGTCCGCCCGCGGCGGTGATGCGGGTCGCCGAGGAGTCGGACGCCTTCACCTGCCAGTCGGGGCGGGTCTCCCCCGTGGCCCAGGCGCGCGCCCGAAGCTGGACGGGGTTCGTGCCGACGGCGACGACCTCGACCGAGAAGCCGCTGCCCACTGCATCGCCCAGGGCGATCGTCTTGCCCGACAGCACGGACGCCGTGAACCCGGAGAACGACACGAGCTCGAGCTCGGTGCGCCCGTCGCCGAGAAGGCGCAGCCGGGCCGCATACGAGCGATCGCCGGAGTCGCGCACGTGGGTGCTCAGGTACACGCCGCTCGACGCGGGGAGCTCCGGCACGGATGCCGTCGTCACCAGGTCGACGTCGGCGGCGGTCGTCGCGTTCCAGCGGACCATCCCCGTGCGCCCGGCCGCCGGGGCCTCCAGCGAGGCCGCTCCCTCGGACACGCTCGTGACGGAGGACGCGGATGCCGTGTAGGCGCCGCCAGCGGGTGCGGAGCCCCAGCCGGAGGCCGAGGTGCGGTCCATGGTGTCGGTGAGGATCGTCCCCGTTGTCGCCGCATCAGCGCGGGACGTGCCCGTCAGCATCGCGGCGAGCGCGGTGATGACGACGAGGAAGGCGAGGATGCCGTGCGATGCGCGCGCACGACGGAGTCTGGATGGGATGGAAGTCACGTATGAACCGTTCTGTATGCAACAAGACACACCCGTCGCTAACGACAGATGCCCCCATCCGCAGAACAGGGTAGCAGGCCTAGCTTGAAGACTTCTCCTGCGCGTAATACGTGGTGCGGCTGCGCGGGAGGCGCACCTTGTTCAGGACGATGCCGATGATGGGCGCGCCCGACCCCTCAAGCGTGCGGATCGTCGCCGCCAGCTGGGGCCTGCTGGTCTTCGATGCGTCGACCACGATGACGACGCCGTCCACGAGAGGCGCGACGAGGTTCGTGTCGGCCACCGTGAGCGCCGGCGGGGAGTCGATCACCACGACGTCGTGCCCCTCACTGGCGGCGCCGAGGACCTCGGCGAACGCGTGGGAGGTGAGCACGGATGCCGAGTTCGGGGGCACCTCGCCGGAGAGCAGCAGATCGGGTCCGCCCTCGCGCCACGGGATCACCGCTTCGCTGAGCTCGGCGGAGCCGAGGACGACCGATGTGAGCCCGACGGCGGCGTCGAGCCCGAAGATCTCGCCGATGCGCGGGCGCCGGAGATCGGCGTCGATCAGCAGGGTGTTCTCGCCGAGATCGGCGAGGGTGAGGGCGAGATTCGCCGAGAAGGTCGACTTGCCCTCGGCGGGGGACGCCGACGTGATCAGGAGTCGACGCGACTGCCCGTCGATGTTGGCGAACGCCAGCGACGCCTGCACCCGCCGGAAGTCCTCCGCGATGTGGCTGCGCGGCTCGCGCACCACGATCAGACCGGCATCCGTCCCCCGCTTGGTGCGGGTGATCGAGCCGAGATAGGGCAGGTCCGTCACACGGGCGAGCGCCGCCTCGTTGCGCACGCGGGTGTCGGCGATCGTCGCGATGAAGGCGACGAGGATGCCGAGGACGAGACCGAGGACAGCGGCGAGGCCGGCATCCTTGCTCTTGTTGGGCAGCGACTGGAACTGCGGGACCACTGCCTCGTCGATGACGGACGGGATGATCGTCGGCTTCTGGTCGACGCCCTTGGCCACGATCGTCTTCACCGCGCTGGACAGCTCCTCGGAGATCGCGTTGGCGATGTCCGTCGCGCGCTGGGCGCCGGTCGACGTCACCTGCACGCTGAGGATCGTGGTGTCCTGCGGGATCGTGATCGCGATGCTGCGGACGAGCTCCTTGGGCGTGATGTCGAGCCCGAGCTCGTCGATGACCGGGGCGAGCACGCGCGACGACGTCGCGAGCTGCGCGAAGGAGAGCATCTGCGACTGGGTGTAGGTCGAGCCCTGGTTGAGATCGGTGCCCGTCGTGCCCTGGTTCATCGCGAAGTACAGCGTCGCCGTCGACTGGTACTGCGGCGTCGTCGTCGCCGAGATGCCGTACCCGACGGCTCCCCCGATGATGGCCATGCCGATGATGACGTACCAGAACTTGCGAATCGCAGACCATGCGCTGGCGAGCGACCAACCCGTCGCGTCAGCTTTCATCCGTGCCCCTCCAGTGCCGGCAAGCGTCGCCTCCCCATGTGACGACGTCGCCGAGCGAACGCGGCGCGTTCTCATGGTAGCCGACCGCCTGCGCGAACCCTGAGGATACGGGGCTCGTGATGCTAGGATGAGCCTGCTCAGCCGTATCCTCGTACGGCGCGCTGAGCATTCATCTGGGGAGATGTGCGGTCGTCATGACCGCGTCTGAAGGGCAGCGGCCCGATCGCGAACGGGGCGCGTCGGGGTCGAGGGGGTTTACGTGCGCGTTCTCATCGCATGGGCGAACGATTCCAGCGTCAATCTGGGAGTCCGCGCGCTCGCGCGCGGGTCCGAGGATCTGGTCAGATCGGTCTGGCCCGACGCGGAGTTCACCTATCTCAACTACGGGCGGCGGCAGCCCGAGGTTCCGTGGAGTCCGCGCGCCCTGGTGCGCGAGCGGGTCACGGGGCGCCTCGGCATGCAGCGCTGGCTCCGCGGCTTCGACCTCGTGTGGGACACCCGCTCGGGCGACAGCTTCGCCGACATCTACGGCCTCACCCGGCACACGACGATGTCGCTGCTGCACGAGTTCGCTGCCCAGGCAGGCGTCCCGTCGGTCATGGCGCCGCAGACCATCGGCCCGTTCCACACCCGCCGCGGCCGCGCTCTCGCCCGCCGCAACCTGCGCCGCAGCCGCCTGGTCTTCGCCCGCGACATCGTCAGCGCGAACGCCTCCGCCCAGCTGGGGCGCCCGGTCGCCGCGGTCACGAGCGATCTCGTGTTCGGCATCGACCAGCCGACGCCGTCGGCGACGAAGCGCGACGTGCTGCTGAACGTGTCCGGCCTGCTGTGGAACGACAACCCGCACGTCGACGCCCCGCACTATCGCGACGCCATCCGCCGCATCATCGACGAGCTGCTGGCGGCAGGCCGATCGGTCACGATCTTCCCGCACGTGCTCGACTCGCAGAGCCACGACAACGACGTGCCGGTGAGCCGCGAGCTCGCCGCCGAGTACGACGGACGGGTCGACCTCGTCGTGCCCGCCGACCTCGAGGACGCACGGTCGATCATCGCGGCGAGCGAGCTCGTCATCGGCGCCCGCATGCACGCCTGCCTCAACGCGCTCTCCACCGGCACGCCGGCGGTCGCGATGGCCTACTCGCGCAAGTTCGCACCGCTGATGGATGCCGTCGGCTGGACCCGCGTCGTCTCGATCACCGAGAACGGGGACTGGGCGGGCGAGGTGCTCGCACACGCCGCGGCCCCCGATCTGCGCAGCGGCGCAGAAGAGGCCCGCGACAGGGGTCGTGCCCTGCTCGAGCCCCTGGTGGCCGGCCTAAAGCAGTCGCTGTGACCGCGCTGCAGGAGCGCATCGCCGATGTGCTGACCCGCGACGCGTGCTCGGGGTGCGGCCTGTGCCCGCGACTCGATCCCGGCGTCAGCATGCGCCTCGACGACCGCGGCTACCTGCGCCCGACATACGAGGCGGAGTCGGCGCCGATCGACGGAGCGGCCGAGGTGTTCGATCGCTCATGCCCGGGCATGCGCATCACCGCTCCCGCTGCTCCGGAGGGAGCCGAGCACGATGCCCTGCTCGGTCCGAACGTCGGCCTCTGGCAGGCCTGGGCGACCGACGACGACATCCGACGCGCCGGCAGCAGCGGCGGCGCGCTCACGGCGCTGCACGCCTGGCTGCTCGACACCGGCCGGGCCGCCCGCATCACCGGAGCCGCCGCCGAGCGCACCTCCCCGCGGCGCACGGTTCCCGTGACGATCACGACGCGCGAGCAGGCCCTCGCCGCCGCGGGCTCGCGCTACGCGCCCGTCGGCGCCCTGGAGAACCCCGACGTGTTCCGCACTGACAGCGCGGTGGCGGCGAAGCCCTGCGAGGTGGCGGCGCTGCGCGCCGCGGCGCCTCAGCTCGTCGACGGAGAGGCTCCGCTGCTGCTGTCGTTCTTCTGCGCCGGCACGCCGAGCCAGAAGGCCACCGAGTCGCTGCTCACCGAGCTCGGCGTCTCCCCCGACCAGCCCGTCGATGCGCTGCGCTATCGCGGCAACGGCTGGCCCGGCCGCTTCACCGCTCGCAGCGGCGATCTCGAGGTCTCCGCCGACTACGACGAGTCCTGGGGCAGGGTTCTCGGGCCCACCACGCAGTGGCGCTGCAAGATCTGCCCCGACGGCGTCGGACAGGCCGCCGACATCGTGTGCGCCGACTCCTGGGAGACCGACGAACGGGGATACCCGACCTTCGCCGAGGGAGACGGCATCAGCGCCCTCGTCGCCCGCACGCCGCGCGGACGGGACGTGATCCTCGCCGCCGTCGACGCCGGAGTCATCGCCGTGCGTCCGCTCCCCGGCGCGCACCTGCGCGACGCCCAGCCTCTGCAGACAGCACGTCGACAGTTCCTCTTCGCACGCCTGCTCGGCTCGCGCCTCGCCGGTCGACGCCCTCCGCGCTACCGCGGCTTCGACCTGATCCGCCTGACCGCTGCGCGGCCCCGCGAGGCGATCCGGGTGCTGCGCGGGACGTTCCGCCGGGTGCGCGCGGCCCAGAGGCGCTGATGGCCTCGTCCCTCGCGCACTCCGCAGCCCGCGGCGCCTACTTCACCCTCGCCGCGCAGGCCGCGAGGATCATCCTGCAGCTGCTGTCCGTCGTGGTGCTGGCGAGGATCCTCTCTCCGCACGACTACGGTCTGCTGGCGATCGTCCTGGTCGTCGTCGGCCTCGGCGAAATCTTCCGCGACTTCGGCCTCACGTCGGCATCCATCCAGGCGCCCGAGCTGTCCACCGGCCAGCGCGACAACCTGTTCTGGATCAACGCGGCGATCGGCGTGGTGCTCACCGCGATCATGTTCTCGCTGTCGTGGGCGATCGGCGCCGTGACCGGCGAGCCCGAGCTCGTGGGCATCTCGCAGTGGCTGTCGCTGACGTTCCTGCTGAACGGACTCGCCACGCAGCACAGGGCCAACCTGATGCGCGATCTCAAGCTGCGTCCCCTCGCCGTCATCGACGTCGCGTCCTCGGCCATCGCCCTCGCGGTCGCGATCGTCGCAGCGGTCGCCGGCATGGGCTACTGGTCCCTGGTGATCCAGCAGCTCGTCACCGGCATCATCCTGCTCGTCGGCGTCGTCGCGGCCGGCCGCTGGCTGCCGCGTCCGTACTCGCGATCGCATCCGGTCAAGCAGCTGGTGAACTTCGGATGGACTCTGGTCGCGACCAACCTGATCGGCTACGCCGCGCGTCAGATCGACACGGTCATGATCAGCTTCCGGTTCGGCACGGCCCCTCTGGGTCTCTACAACCGTGCCTTCCAGCTGATCATGACGCCTCTGACGCAGGTGCGCTCCCCGCTGCAGTCGGTGGCCCTCCCCGTGCTGTCGCGCGTGCAGCAGGACCAGCCGCGCTTCGAGACCTATGTGACGGCCGCGCAGCTCGCGCTGGGCTTCCTGTTCGGCATCCCGGTGGCGATCGTCGCCGGCCTCGCCGAGCCGGCCGTCGACATCATGCTCGGCAGCCGGTGGGCGGAGGCCGCCCCGATGCTGCGCATGTTCGCGATCGCCGGCATCCTGACCACCGTGTCGTTCGTGGGGTACTGGGTGTACCTCGCGCGCGGCCTTGGCGCCGACCTGCTCCGGTACACGATCGTCACCGCCCTCATCAAGGTGGTGTGCATCGTGATCGGCTCGTTCTTCGGCGTCCTCGGCGTCGCCATCGCCTTCGCCGTGCACCCCGCGATCGCGTGGCCCATCTCGCTCGCCTGGCTCTCCCGGATCACGCCGATGCCGCGAAGGCAGCTGTACCAGGGCGCCGGGCGCATCATCGCCGTCTCGCTGGCCGCCGGACTCGCCGCCTGGGGCGCCGCGCAGGCCCTCACGGCGACGAACGCCTGGGTGCAGCTCGGAGTGGGTCTCGTGGCCGGTCTCGCGATCTCCGCGGCCGCCCTCGCGATCCCTGTCTACCGCCGCGACGCGAAGACGCTGTCCTCGTTCGTGCGGCTCATGCTGAAGAGGGACGGCAGCGCCGCTTGATCGTCGGCCGCATCGGCATCCCTCCCCTGCTGAGCCCACGCGACGGCGAGGCCGGCGAGGAACCACAGGTACGCGCCTGCCTGCGTGATGAGCGCGACGGCGAAGATCGCGGGCAGCTGGGAGGCCACGGCGATCGACGGCGGCGACGCCTTGCCGGGGCGGAGGATGTACGCCGCGGCGAACACGAGCGCGGCGATCAGGAGCAGTGACGGGATCCACCCGAACCGCAGTGCGAACACGAGGAACGCGTTGTCGACCGACTTCGCGTAGGCACCGAGATACTCGCCTCCGACGGTGAGTCCGCTCCAGTCGCCCGCGCTCCCGAACAGCTGCACCTGCGACACGAGCGAGAACAGTCCGGAACGGTAGTCGGCGCTGCCGCCCGCCTCATCGCCCGCCTCGAGGAAGATCTCCCCGACGAAGGGGATGATGATGATCGCGGCGACCACTCCGAGAGCCGCCACCGACCAGCGCATCGCGCGATCGAGCCCGGGGAGCAGCAGCACCGAGAGCACGACGGTGAAGGCGAGGGTCAGCATGCCGATGCGGCTGATGGTCGTGACCGTCGCCGCAGTGACGATGCCGAGCGCGACCAGCCGGACGGCGACCGGCCATCGGGCGGCGACGATGAAGGCGGACGACATCGCGAAGGCCGCGCCCATCGCGATCGAATGACCCCAGGCGCCCTCGACCCGCAGCCGATCGGCACGGACCTGCAAGCCGCCCCAGCTGGCGTAGAGGTCAGCCCCCATCGCGGGAAGCGACACGAAGATGTTCGTGCCGGTGGCGAACTCAATGAGACCGAGCACGGCCGCCACCGTCACGACGGTGGCGAGCACCGCAGTGACGAACGAGCGCTTCACGCGCGACAGCACCAGTCGACCCCAGATGTACGGCAGCACCCACTCGAGCAGAGCGATCACGGTGGCCGAGAGTCCGGTCATCTTGAGGGCGAACTGCGTCGCCGCCATCAGCGTGAACACCCCCATGATGAGGTCTATCCCGTTGAGGCGGATGTCGGAGATGTTCGTCAGCACCGCGACAAGGGTGAGCAGGGTGATCGCCGACCAGAAGAAGCCGACGTTGACGCCGATCCACACGGGCACGAAGAAGAGGACGAGGGCCCAGACCACGAAGGTGAGACGTGGGCTGGCCCGGAACAGCAGGATGCCGATCACGCCCACGCCAGCGGCGATCGCCGCGAGCAGGAGAGTGCTCCCGTTCACGACGATCGCCGCATCAGCTGTTCGGACATCAGCACGAGCCTATGGCACGTGCCCTGGGATTCACCCGTTGTCCGTGACCCGGAAACCGTCGACCCTCAGGACTGCCGGACCGGTGGCGGAGCTCACGCGGTTCGCGTGCACCCCGACCGCTCCGGCGGCGTCGATCCCGGTGGTGTCGACGAACGAGGTCTGCCAGGCGGCTGGTTCGGTGGTGCCCTGCTTCCAGAGCTTGGCCGAGATCGTCGTCGAGGCCCCGCCGGACACGTCGACCTTCAGGGTGAAGGCGTCGCCCGCACCGCGCGTGATCCCCGGCACCTGGTACGTCGAGAGCACCGCGGACCCCTGCTGGATCACGATCCACACGGTGCCGTTGGCGTTCAGCCACGCGCGCACGAGGTAGTTGTCCGTGGCGCTCGATCGTGCGATCAGGCCGGCGTACGCCTGCCCCGTGGCCGGTGCGGCATCGGCGCTGAAGTCCATCGACATCGTGACGTTCTTCGCCGACACCGTGTTGAGCAGCATGTTGCGCGTGCTGCCGGCGCCGAGCGTGAGCACGCCCGATCCGTCGACGGATGCTGCGGACGCCGCACCCCCGGAGAGCGTCCACGCGCCACCCAGGTCGGCGGTGCCCCAGCCCGCAGTCGCCGTCCTGCCGAAGTCGTCGCTCGCGACGACCGCTCCGGGCTGCGGACCGACGGGCGGGTCGGTGGCGACCACCTGATGGGTGACGGTGCCGGTGGCGCCGTCGTCATCCGTGACCGTCAGCGTCACAGTGTACGTGCCCGCCGCGGCGTAGGTGTGCGTCGCGGTCGCGCCGGTGCCTGCGGCCGTGCCGTCTCCCCAGTTCCAGGAGTACCCGGCGACGGTGCCGTCGCTGTCCGTCGACGTGGATCCGTCGACCGCGACACCGAGGTTCGTCACCGTGCTCGTGAACGCCGCCGTCGGAGCCACGTTCGGCAGCGGGCCGACCGGGGCCTTGAGGTCGGTGACCCGCAGCGCGTCGAACGAGAACGCCGCGGTCGAGGTGGCGCTGCCGGCGCGGTTCGCGTGGACGCTCGTCCATCCGCTGCCCTGCAGTCCCGCCGTGGCGTCGGTCGTGGAGAGCTGCCAGTCGGCGGGCTCCGCGGTGCCGTCCCTCCAGGTCTTCACCTGGATGGTCGTCGGCGATGCGCCCGAGACCTTGACCGAGAGGCGGAACACGTCTCCCGCCGCCCACGTGGTCGTCAGCGCCTTGGACACCAGGACGGTGCTGTCGCGCTGGATCACCAGCCACAGCTTTCCGTCGTTGCGCATCCACACACGGGTGAGGTACTCCGAGGTCGCCGACTTGCGGGCGCTCACCCCCACATAGGAGCTGCCGGTGGCAGGGCCCTGATCGGCGGAGTACGTCAGCGTCGTGAGCGTGTCGGCGAGCGACGTGCCCTGCAGGGCCACGTTGCGCGTCTGCCCCGCCGCCAGCGTCAGCTTTCCTGCGCCGCCGGACACGGATGCCGCCGACGCGGCCCCGTTCATCACGGTGTAGGCGCCGCCGAGCTCGGCAGATCCCCATCCGGACGATGCCGTGCGCTCGAAGTCGTCACGGATCGCGAAGGACTGGTCCGCCACCGTGACGGTGCGCGTGGTCGTGGCGGTCGCACCCACGCTGTCGGTCAGCGTGAGGGTGATCGTGAAGTCGCCGGCCGCCGCGTAGACGTGCGAGGCGGTGGCTCCGCTGCCCGCGGGGCTGCCGTCTCCCCAGTTCCACGAGTACGCGAGCGTCGCGGCATCCGATGCCGTGGACGCCGACCCGTCGACCGAGACGGTCAGCGCGTTGGCGGCGGCCGTGAAGCTCGCCACCGGCGCCGCATGGGTCACTATGACGTTCGCGGTCTTCGTCGCCTGCCCGCCGCGGTCGTCGGTCACGGTCAGCGTCACCGCGTACGTGCCCGGCGCCGCATAGGCGTGCGAGGCGGTGACGCCCGAGCCGGCCGCGGAGCCGTCGCCCCAGTTCCAGGAGTACGACGCGATCGTGCCGTCGGGGTCAGCCGACGTCGCGCCGTTCACCGAGGCCGTGAGGCCCGATGCCGTCGAGGTGAAGTCCGCCGTCGGCAGCACGTTGGGCCCGGTGACGGCGACCTGGTGCGTGACGGTACCCGTGAGGCCACGGCTGTCCGTGACGCTCAGCACGACGTTGTAGGTGCCGGAGGCCCCGTAGACGTGAGTCGGGGTCGCGCCGGTTCCGTTGTGGCCGTCGCCGAAGTCCCACGCGTAGCCCGTGATCGTCTGTCCTGCGTCGACCGTGCTGGCCGTCGCGTCGAACGCCACAGACAGGTTCGTCGGCGTGGAGGTGAACGCGGCGGTCGGTGCGTGGATGCCGGCGCCCACCGCGTAGTGGGCGGCGACCTGCGCGGCGCTCAGCGCCGTCGGGTAGACCGCGAACTCGTCGACCGTGCCGTTGAACTCCCAGCGTCCGGGGGCATCGGGCCAGCCGCCCATGTTGTCCCCGCCCACGCGCCAGTAGCCGTCGTAGCCCTGCGCATCGGTGACCGAGGCGTCCTGCGCGATGAGGGCACCGTCGACGTACAGCTTCATGCCGTCATCGCCGAGCGACGTCACCGCGTGGTGCCACTGACCGTCGTTGTACGAGGCGCTCGACGACACCGTGCGCACCCCGCCCGGGTAGACGCCGAACGTCAGTCGTCCGTTGTTCTGCATGTACAGATGCCGGTCGTAGTTCCCGGAGAAGCCGGTCTGCTGGTTGCCGAAGCCGACGATCTTGCCGCCGTCGGTGGTGGTGGTCTTGAACCACACCTCGGTGGAGAAGACGTTCGGCCCGCTGACCGAGGACCCGGACGAGACGAGGCCTGATGTCGTGCCGTCGAGCTTCGACGCCGACGTCCCGGTGGTGCCCTCGACGGCTCCCGGCGACGTGACGCTCACCCCGCTGCTGAACAACGGGTCGGCTCCCCCGGCCCAGTCCGTGGTGGTGCTTCCCAGCGGATAGTAGAGCTGTGCGCCGTCATCGAGCACGGCGTTGGCGTAGTCGGAGGCCGATCCGCTCGTCGCCGTGGCCGTGACCGGTTGACTGGTGGCGGCGTTGCCGTTCGCGTCGACCGCTCTCACGGTATAGGTGTACGTGGATCCCGGGGCGACCGTCTTGTCACTCAACGAGAGCTGCGTCTTGTTCCACCACCCCGACGACACGACCTTCTGGTCGAGCACGCCGGCTGTACCCGTGCGCAGGAGCTGGTAGGTCAGGTCGCGGTCGTCACGATCCCAGTTGACCGGGATGGACACGCGGATGCGGCCAGGAGATGCGGTCGCCGCCGTCGGGGCGCCCCAGCTCGCGCCGGTGAGACGCGGTCCCTGCTTCGCGCCGCCCGAGGGCGTCGTCGAGAACCGCACGATGCCCTGGTAGCGCTGGCCGTTGACGCTCGTGAACTCGCCGGCGACGGAGATGTAGTCCCCCACGCCGGTGATGGAGAGACCGGCCTGACCGAGTCCGGACGCCGTGCCTACCGTGAAGTCGGGGTACCAGGCGTATCCGGACGGGGAGGGCGTGCCGCTCCAGTCCTTGTAGATGGAGCCGACGGAGACCGAGCGGCTCAGGGTCCCCTCGGCCGTCGTGGTGAAGGCCTCCATGTAGCGGTACTGACGCACCGGCTGCTCGGGCCACAGGTTCACGGTCTCGCACTGGTGCATGTGACTCGTCGCGTAGACGACCTTGCCGGTGGAGTAGACGCCGTAGTGGTCGCCGTGGCAGTCGGCCACCCAGCGGATCGCACCGCTGCCGGCATCCGCGGCGAAGACGCCCTCGAGGTTGCCGGTGTTGACGTCGGAGAAGACCCAGCCGGTGCCGTAGACGCCCGTGGCATCGGTGGACAGGGCGAAGATGCCCGCCTTTCCGGATGCCGCGCCGTTGATGACCGTGCTGTTCGCCTGCCATCCGGTGTTCACGACACCGGAGACGGGGTCGATGGCCGAGAGCCCGCGCTGCGAGGCGAGACCGTTGACCATGGAGAAGCGGCCGCCCGCGATGATCTGCGAGCCGTCGGGGTCGGTGACGAGCGCGTCGACCTGCAGGTCAGACGTCGGAGCCCAGCTCCGCAGAGCGCCGTTCGAGGTCGCGAAGGCGGCGAAGTTCTTGCGGGCGGTCCCGTTGGCCTGAGTGAAGTTGCCTGCCACGTAGACGGAGTCGCCGAGCAGGGTGATGCCGAACACGCCGACCCCGCCGACGGAGGGGGTGAAGCCGGAGATCAGCTGACCGGTCTGGGCGTCGAGGGCGGCGAAGTTGAAGCGCGCGGCGCCGTTCACCTGGGTGAAGGAGCCGCCGATGTAGATGCGCGACCCGTCCGTCGAGTGCGCGATCGACTTGATCACGCCGTTGACCGACGGCGCGAAGGGCAGGAGATTGCCGGTCGTGATGTCGTAGGCGAGGATGTTGCTGCGCGGAGTCAGGTTCGTGCCGGGAGCGGCGAGCGCGGCCCGTGCGTTCGAGAAGCTGCCCGCCGCGTACACGGTGTTGCCGACCGTGGTCTGCGCCCACACGTAGCCGGAGTCGATCTGCACCGTCGGCAACGCGTCGGCCGTCGCCACGTCGGCGGTTCGCTGGAGGAACGGCGCCTTGGCGGTGGGGACGGCTGCGGATGCCGTGACGGGAGCGATCAGCGCTGCGCTGAAGGCGAGGACGATGCCGACGAATGCGGCGAACACCGCGCGCCAGCGCGCGGTCCTGCGACGTGCGACCAGAGTGCTCATCAGGCGACCTTTCCGAATATGACTGCCACGGGCTCCCCGACGGCATGGCTGACGGAGGCTGTGGCCGGAAGGCCAGACGCAGTGAATTCGAACAGCGCCGAATTCCCTGTTCGGCGCGTGCACCGATGACGGTTCACGTGATCCCCAGTTTCCCCAGTATTACGGCCACTCCCCTAAGCGGTCGCATTGGTATATTACCCCGTCGCCCTCATCCCCGTCGAGGGGTGTTTCTGCAGATTTCCACCGATTTCACGCAAGAAAGCGGCCGCCCCTCGCAGAGAAATGTCTCGGCGAGAGGCGGCCGCCTGTCGACTCTTCGTTTGCGGCCGGATCAGCCGTTGTCGAGAACCCGGAAGTTGTCGACGGAGATGACGGTCGGAGCGGTGGCGGAGCTGACACGGTTGCCGTGCACTCCGACGGCGCCAGCCGCGTCGATACCGGTGGTGTCGACGAACGAGGTCTGCCAGTTCGCCGGCTCCTCGGTGCCCTGACGCCACAGCTTCGCCGAGATCGTCGTGGATGCTCCGCCGGATACGTCGACCTTGAGGGTGAACGCGTCTCCGGCGCCGCGAGTGATTCCCGGGACCACATAAGTGGACAGCACAGCGGATCCTTGCTGGATCACGATCGACACGGTCCCGTTCGCGTTCAGCCAGGCGCGCACGAGATAGTTGTCCGTGGCGCTCGATCGTGCGATCAGGCCGACATATGCGGACCCGGTGGACGGAGCCGCATCGGCGCTGAAATCAGCCGACATCGTGACATTCTTCGCGGACACCGAATTCAGCAGCATATTGCGCGTTCCGCCCGCCGCGAGGGTGAGCTTTCCGACGCCGTCTGCGACGGATGCGGCCGATGCCGCACCGCCCGTGAGAGTCCACGCACCGCCGACGTCCGACGGGCCCCAGCCCGAGGTCGCCGTGCGGGCGAACACATCGCGCGCGATCGCCGGGTCCACGACGGGCGGGTCGGTGGCGACGACCTGGTGGGTGACGGTGCCGGTGGCGCCGTCGTCATCCGTGACCGTCAGCGTCACGTCGTACGTGCCCGCCGCGGCATAGGTGTGCGTCGAGGTCGCGCCGGCGCCTGCGGCCGTGCCGTCTCCCCAGTTCCAGGAGTACCCGGCGACCGTGCCGTCGCTGTCCGTCGACGTCGATCCGTCGACCGCGACACCGAGGTTCGTCACCGTGCTCGTGAACGCCGCCGTCGGAGCCACATTCGGCAGCGGGGCCTTGAGGTCGGTGACCCGCAGCGCGTCGAACGAGAAGACCGCGGTCGACGTCGCCGTGGATCCACGGGATGCGTGCACGCTCGTCCAGCCGGTCCCCTGCAGGTCGGCGGTCGAGTCGGTCACGGTGAGCTGCCAGTCGGCGGGCTCGATCGCTCCGTCCTTCCAGGTCTTCACCTGGATGGTCGTCGGCGACGCACCGCTGACGTTCACCGCGAGACGGAACACGTCTCCTGCGGCCCACGTCGTGGTGAGCGCCTGCGTGGCGATCACGGTGCTGCCGCGCTGGACGGTGAGCCAGAGCTTGCCGTCGGTCCGCATCCAGACGCGGGCCAGGTACTCGTTCGTCGCGGACTTGCGTGCGCTCACGCCGACGTAGGATCCGCCGGTGGACGGCGCCTGGTCGATCGAGTACGACAGAGACGTCAGCGTGTCGGCGAGCGACGTGCCCTGCAGGGCCACGTTGCGCGTCTGACCGGTGGCGAGAGTCAGCAGTCCTCGACCGCCCGCGACGGATGCCGCGGCCGCCGCCCCGTTCATCACGGTGTACGCGCCGCCGGCCTCGGCAGATCCCCAGCCGGATGCCGCGGTGCGCTCGAAGTCGTCGCGGATCGCGAACGGCTTGTCGGCGACGGTCGCCGTGCGGGTGGTCGTCGCGGTCGCGCCGAGGCTGTCGGTCACCGTCAGGGTGATCGTGTAGTTGCCGGCCGCTGCGTAGTGGTGCGACGCGGTCGCTCCACTGCCCGCGGCCGAGCCGTCGCCCCAGTTCCAGGAGTAGCTGAGCGTCGCGGCATCCGACGCTGTCGAGGCCGAGGCGTTGACGTTCACGTCGAGCACATTCGGGCTCGCCTCGAACGACGCGACCGGAGCGGCATGCGTCACGACGACGTCGCCCGTCGTGGTCGCCTGACCGCCGCGGTCATCCGTCACCGTGAGCGTCACGGTGTAGGTTCCCGCCGCCCCGTAGGCATGCGTGGCCGTGGCTCCGGCACCAGCGGGCGTTCCGTCGCCCCAGTTCCAGGAGTACCCGGCGATCGTGCCGTCGGAGTCGGCGGACGGCAGGCCGTTCACCGATGCGGTGAGTCCGGAGACCGTGGAGGTGAAGTCCGCCGTCGGCAGGACGTTTGGCGCGAGGGCCGTGACCTGCTGGGTGGACACCCCGATGATCCCGCGGCTGTCCGTGGCGGTGAGCGTGACGGTGTACGTGCCGGAGGCGGCGTACACGTGCGTGGGCGTAGCGCCGGTCGCGGTCTGTCCGTCGCCGAAGTTCCAGGAGTAGCCCGTGATGGTCTGTCCGGTGTCGGCGGTTGCGGTGCCGGTGAAGGCGACCGAGAGGTCGGTCGCGGCCGTGGTGAACGAGGCCGTCGGGGCCTTGAAGCCCATACCCGTCGCGTAGTGCTGCGCGACCTGCGCGGCCGTCAGCGCGTTCGGGTAGACCGCGAACTCGTCGATGCTGCCGGCGAAGGAGTTCGACGTCGGTGCGCTCGGCCATCCGCTCAGGTTGTCGTAGCCGACGCGCCAGTAGCCGACGTAGTTGTCCTGCGCGGCGACCACGGAAGTGTCCTGCGCCACGGCCTTGCCGTCGACGTAGAGAACCATGCCCGCCGGGCCCAGTGTCGAGACGACGTGGTGCCACTTGTTGTCGTTGTACGACGTCGTGGTGGTCACGGTCTTGGTCGACCCCGGGTACACGCCGTAGATCAGGCGGCCGTTGTTCAGCATGTAGACGTTGCGGTCGTTGGTGCCGGAGCTGCCCGTCTGCGAGGTGCCGTAGCCGAAGATCTTGCCACCACGGGTGGTGTTCGTCTTGAACCAGGCCTCGGCGGCGTAGTTGTCGTCGCCCTTCGACGAGGTCGCCGACGAGACGCGGCCCGACGTGGAGCCGCTGAAGCTGGAGGCGCTGGCGCCGGTCGTGCCCTGCACGGCTCCGGGTGACGTGTTGTTCACGCCGCTGCCCACGACGGGGTTCGCGCCGCCGGCCCAGTTGCCGCCGAGGCTGCCGAGCGGGTAGTACAGCTCGGCGCGGTCGTTGAGGACGAGGTTGGCGTAGTCGGAGCCCGTGCCGCCGGCGGCGGTCACCGAGACCGGCTGGCTGAGCGCGGAGTTGCCGTCGGCATCCACCGCCTTGACCGTGTAGGTGTAGTTGGTTCCGGGTGCGGCCGTGGTGTCGTTGAGGACGACCGCGCCGACCTGCCACCACACCGACTGCGTGGTCACCTGATCGACCGGAGTGGCCGAGTCGGAACGGAGCAGCTGGTAGGTGAGGTCGCGGTTGTCGCGATCCCAGTTCGTTGTGGTCGACACGCGCACGCGTCCGGACTGCGTCGACGTCGCCGTCGGCGTGGTCCAGTCGGTGCCGGACAGTCGCGGCCCCTGCTTGGCGCCGCCCGCGGGCTTGGAGGAGAAGCGCACGATGCCCTGGAACATCTTGTTGTTCACGCTCGTGAACTCTCCCGCGACGGCGACGTAGTCGCCGGCGCCCGTGATCGACAGGCCCGCCTGGCCCAGACCCGACGTATTGCCGACCGTGTAGTCGGGGGTCACCGCGTACGCGGAAGGGGAGGCCGTGCCGTTCCAGTCGGCGTAGGTCGTGCCCGCCGTGAGGCTCCGCGTGAGCGTGCCCTCGGCGGTGGCGGTGAAGGCGAGCATGTAGCGCCAGGTGCGCGTGCTCTGCTCGGGCCAGAGGTTGGCCGTCTCGCAGGCGTGCGTGTGGCTCGTGGTGTAGACGACCTTGCCGGTCGAGTACACGCCGTAGTTGTCGCCGTGGCAGTCGGCCACCCAGCGGATCGCCCCGGTGCCCGCCTCGGCAGCGAACGCGCCCTCGAGGTTTCCCGACGCGGCGTTCGCGTAGACCCAGCCGGTGCCGTAGACGCCGGACTGGTCGACGGACAGGCCGAAGATGCCGGTCTTGCCCGCGTAGCTCGAGCTCAGCGGTGCGCCGTTCTTCACGGTGTTCGGTGCGGCCCATCCGGTGTCGATGCCGCCGGTGGTCGGATCGAGAGCCACGAGCCCGCGCTGGGTCGCGTTGTTGATGAGGTAGAAGCGTCCGCCGGCGATCACGTGCTGCCCGCCGGGCTCCATGACGAGCGCGTCGACCTGCTGGTCGGAGGTCGGCGCCCAGTCGCGCAGCGCCCCGTTCGAGGTCGCGAAGGCCGCGAAGTTCTTGCGCGCCACCGTGTTCGCCTGCGTGAAGTTGCCCGCCACGTACACGGAGTCCGCGCTCACCGCGATGCCGTACACGCCGGCGCCGCCGACAGCGGGCGCGAAGCCCGGGATCAGCTGCCCGGTCTGGGCGTCGAGGGCCGCGAAGTTGTACCGCGCGGTGCCGTTGACCTGCGTGAACGAGCCGCCGATGTAGATGCGCGATCCGTCGGGAGACGCCGCGACGGCCTTGATCACGCCGTTCACTGCAGGAGCGAAGCCCTGCAGCTCACCCGTCGTGATGTCGTAGGCAAGGATGTTGCTGCGCGGGGTCAGGCTCGTGCCCGGAGCCGCGAGCGCGGCCCGCGCGTTCGTGAAGCTGCCGCCCGCGTAGACGATGTTGCCGATCGTGGCCTGCGCCCACACGTACCCCGAGTCGATCTGGACCGTCGGCAGCGGGTCGGAGGTGATCACGTCGTTCGTGCGCTCGAGCAGAGGCGCCTTCGCCGCCGGCACCGCCGCGGACGCGGCGTTCGGGACGGCGACGACAGCGGCCGCTGCGAGAGCGATGCCGACGCCGAGCGCCAGGGCCGCCCGCAGACGCGAGCGCGAGGTTCCAGCCTGAACAGCCATCAGGAGACCTTTCCGGTGAAGATCGCCACGGGCTCACCGGCGGCGTAGTTGACGGAGACGGCGACGTCGCGACCGGACGCGGAGCCGAGCATGAAGACATAGCGACCGGTGGCGGACTTCCCCGGTGCGAGTGAGCCGGTCAGCGGCGCGGGATCGCCCGCGGTCGTGCCGATGCCGGGCTCGCCGTCCTGCGCGTTGACGGTGACGACGGCGGAGTCGAGGCTCTGCGCGGCATCCGTGCCGTTCTTCGCGGTGACGGTGACGACGACGGCGGTTCCGGAGACCTCGCCGGGCGTCTCCGCCTTGACGGTCACGGACTCGACCTTGTCGATCACGACGGAGATGCCGGTGTCGAAGGCGACGGTCTCGCCGACGGCTGCCTCCTGCGTCGGAAGCGGAGCCGCGGTCTGCGGGCCGTCCCCGGCGTCGGGACTCTCGGTCGCGCCGGGCGGCAGGATCTGCGTCGCGCTTGGCGACGGCGACGGCGAAGCGCCGTCCGTCTCAGCGGGCGCGCATGCGGCAAGGGTGAGCATCGCCGCGATGACGACGGCTCCCCCGACAGTTTTTGACAGCGTCGAATACCCCGTTCGACGCGTGCACCAATGAAGGCTCACGTTTTTTCCCCAGTTTTCCCCAGTGGCGGCTCCCCTAAGCCGCTCCCATGCGCGACTCCCTAAGTCGCACAACCCGAATCCTACTGGACGGGTGCCCTCCGTGTCGAGAGAAAAGGCAAAGTCGGATCCGTGGCCATCGCCCTGACCAGCTCTGCGACCGTCTTCTGCACCTGCTGGAGCGTCGCGGCATGAGCACGACGACCGGCGCCGTGCCCGTCTGCGATGTCGAAGGGGTGAGCAGCGCGCCGCCACGGACGCGCCCGCTTCACCGGAACCTGCTGGAGCCCGCGCTGCGCATCGAGGTGCGCGGCGAAGTCGCGCACGAGGTCGTCACCGACCGCGCCCGGTCTCGGTGCGAACCCCGGAGCGAGCCACAGGGCCTCGCGCATCGTGAAGACCCGGCGCCGCGCACCCGGAACCAGCGACACGACCGCCGCGCGGGAGCTCGTCGTCGCCGTCAGGATCAGATCCGCGTCCTCGATCTCCTCGGCGCCGAGCTGGAGCGACTGATGCCGTCGAGACCGCGCGAGCCAGGTCTCGTCCTCGCGCATCTCCGCCACGAGCCGACAGGCGGAGTGGGCCTGCAGAGCCTGCGCTCCTCGACTGGAGACCCGCACCCCCGCGAGCGAGGCGCGCTGCGAGAACTCCTCGGCGAGGAGGAACTCCGCTGCGACCGAACGGCACACGTTCGCGTCGCAGACCGTGAGGATGCCGCTCATCGTCCCGTCGCCTTCCCCCGGCTCACCCGGAAGCCGTCGCGGACCCCGCGCGCATAGGCGCGCCACGGGGCAGTGGATAGAAGCTGGCGTCGACCACCCTGAAGGAGGATCCCGTACCCGACGCGCAGCGAGGAGCGCCGCCACCGGCGGATGCCGTCCTGATCGAGATGCTTGCGGGCGTACATCATCCGGTTGCGGATGTTGAAGTAGTAGTACGTCGGCGACTTCGCACGATCGGTGGTCTCGCCCTCGTGGGTGCCGCCCTCGTCGTGGACGACGACCGCGTCGGCCAGCACGAGCGCCCCGCCGGCATCGAGCACACGATGCGAGAGGTCGATGTCCTCCCAGTACAGGAAGTACTCCTCGTCGAATCCGTCGAGGTCCCGCCACACGTCGGCGGACAGCGCGAAGCACGCGCCGGTGGCCCACTCGCGTCGAGGGCGGCCCTCGTGCCTCGCCCTGGCCGCGCGCCCGGCGGTCGTGCCGTCATCGAGGTAGAGGTCGGCTCCCGCGAACCAGCTGGCGCCCGTTCCCGTGACGATGCGGGGAGACACGAGATCTCGGGTGCCGTGCGCGGCGTCGACGATCCGACGCAGGTCGTCGATCGCGATGCTCGCATCGGGGTTGAGAGGCACGATCACCTCGGCGCCGAGCTCGAGCGCCCGCGCCGCCCCGGCATTGGTCCCGCCGCCGTAGCCGAGGTTCTCGTCGAGCAGCACGCACTCGGCGCCCAGCGCGTCGGCCACGGTGCGGACGGCCTCGCGCTCGGCCGCGGAGCTGAAGCTGTCGACGATGACCAGTCGCCCCTCCGGGGGCAGCGCGAGACGGCCGAAGTTCTCGGCGATCAGCGCACTGGAACCGTAGTTGACCGTGACGACCGCGAACGCGGGTGCGGCAGCCATGCCGCTCAGCCGTCCTCGCGGTCGAGCGCGCTGATCTCACGGAACCACTTCACGGCGGCGAGCGCGAGGAACAGCGCGTTGATCAGGGCGAGCACGGCGTAGACGGCGAGGAAGCCGGTCGTCCATCCCCACAGGGCGAACACCAGGCAGAGCAGCCCGAAGTCGGTGGGCAGCAGGATCATCGACCGCAGGAAGGTGCCGCCGCCGCGGGAGTGCGTCGACTGCACTCCCTTCTTCTGCTTCAGCAGGTCGTTGAGGAGCATCCCGAAGAACGTCACGACGTCGACCACCGAGAAGGCGAGCGGGATGAGCAGCCACGGCGTGCCGGCGAGCGGGGTGTGCAGCTGCAGAGCGAGAAGCACGACGAGGTGCAGCGAGGCGATCTTCAGCGCGTCGACGAAGTGGTCGAGCCACTCGCCCGCGAGGCTGCCGCCGCCGCGGAGCCGTGCGATCTGACCGTCGGCCGAGTCCCACGCGTAGCCGAGGGCGAGCAACAGGGCGACGAGGATGCCGGTCCACCACGCCGCCGGGAGGAGGAGCAGGAGCGCGAGACCGGTGAACGTGTGCACGGCGCTGATGGCCGTGGCCTGGTTCGGCGTGATGCCCACGCGGAACGCGAAAGCGGCCAGCATCCGCCCGACCCTGCGGTTCACGTACACCGAGTAGCCGGGCGCCCCGCGGGCATGGCCCTTCTGCGCAGCGGCCAGCTGCCGGTATGCGGCAGCGAAGGATGCGGACATGTCGACTCCCCTATGTCACGACCCGCGGGCACCCCACATGCCCGGGTCATTCCCGACCAGTGTAGAGCCCGACTGCTGGCACACTGGAACCATGGGGAACAAATCAGGGGGTTCTGCGCGCCCGATCAGGGTGATGCAGTCATTCGGGGCGCCGCGCCCCACATCCAATCCGTATGTGCACATGCTGGATGAGGCGCTGGCGTCGACGCCGGGCGTCGAGCACCGGCGCTTCGACCGCCGTCAGGCGCTGTTCGGCCGACTCGACGCCATCCAGTTCCACTGGCCGGAGACGCTGTTCGGCTCCGGGACGGGTGCGAAGGGCCTCGCCCGTCGGGCGTACGCGATCGCGCTGCGGGCCCGCATCTCGATGGGCCGGGTCGCCGTCATCCGCACCGTGCACAACGTCGAGCTCCCTGGCGACGTCTCCCCCTGGCAGCGCCGCTACCTCGAATGGGTGGAGCGTCGCACCGATCACCGCATCGTGCTCAACGAGCTGACGGAGCTGCCGGAGGGCGCGGAGTCGACGCTGATCCCGCACGGCCACTACCGCGACTGGTTCGCCGATGTCGAGAAGACGGATGCCGCTCCCGGAACCCTCGGATTCGTCGGCCTCGTGCGACGGTACAAGGGCGTCGAGGACCTGATCCGCGTCTTCTCGGAGACGGCGGAGATCGCCCCCGAGCTGCGGCTGCGCATCGCCGGCAACCCGACCAGCGCCGGCCTCGCCGACGAGGTGCGGGCGAGCGCGAAGGCCGACGGCCGCATCGAGCTCGACCTCCGCTACCTGTCGGAGCCCGACTTCGCCCGCGCCGTCATGAGCAGTTCCGGCATCGTGCTGCCCTACCGCTTCATGCATAACTCCGGCACCGTGCTCGCGGCGCTGTCCCTGAACCGCCCCGTGCTGGTGCCCCGCACCGCCGTTAACGAAGCCCTGTCGGCGGAGGTCGGCCCCGGCTGGATCACGATGTTCGACGAGGAGCTCGCAGCATCCGACCTCCTGGCGTTCGCCGAGGCGATCCGCACCCTTCCCGCCGGTGAGCCCGACCTCTCGGCCCGTGACTGGGACCGGGCGGGCGTCGCCCATCGCGAGGCCTTCACGCGCGCGGTGGCGCACCGTCGCGGAGCGACACGATGACCGAGTCCGTGCTGATCGCCGTCCCGACGTACCGACGCGCTGCTCTGCTGCCCCCTCTGGTCGCGGCGATCCGCACGCAGACCGATGGGCTGCGCACGCGCATCCTGCTCGTCGACAACGACCCGGAGCGATCCGCCGAGGTCGTCGCCGGAGAGCTGGGCGTCGAGTACCTCTCGGAGACGACCCCCGGCATCGCCGCCGTCCGGCAGGCGGCCCTCGACGCGGCATCCGACGACGAGCTCACGGTCATGATCGACGACGACGTGTTCCCCGAGGACGGGTGGCTGCACGGCCTGGTCGACGTCTGGCGCGACACACGTGCGGCCGTCGTGATGGGCTACGTCCGCTACGTGTGGCCCGAGGGCACCGAACCGTGGATCGCCGCGGGCGGCTTCATGCGCCGCACGCGCTTCCCGAACGGCAAGCGGCTCGACTCCCTCGCCACGGGGAACGTGCTCGTCGACACCGCCCAGGTGCGGACCCTCGGCGTGCGCTTCGACGTCTCGCTCGGTCTCATCGGCGGCGAGGACAACGTGTTCGGCCGCGCCGTCGTCGCGCGGGGCGGATCGATCGTGGCCTCCGCCGACTCCGTGGCCCGCGACGACATCGCGCCCGAGCGCACGACGCGCGAGTTCGTGCACCGCCGCGCGATCTCGCACGGGCAGGCCCGCGTGCGGCTGCTGATCCGGGAGGCGCCGGCGTGGAAGCGCCCGCTCCTGCACGTCGCGCACCTGGTCGGCGGAGCGGTGCGCTGGGTCGCCTTCACCGGCGGACGCGCGGTCTCGGCTCTGCGACGCGACACGGCGGCGAACGCCGTCTACCAGCGGCGCGCCTGGTTCGCGCAGGGACGGATGCTCGCCGCCGTCGGCATCGTGCGCGGCGAGTACGCCCGCCCGAAGAGCTAGAGCTCCCCCGGCCGCATCGCCTCGGCGTCGATCGCCCTGATGACCCTGAGCGCCGCGGTGTCGACGGAAGGCTCCTCCGCGGCATCCGCCTTCCGCCGCCGACGCGGCGCGTAGACGACGAGGGAGTGGAACAGGAACCGGGCGAAGAACGCGACGATCAGCGAGAGCGCCGTGGCGAGCACGCTGGAGATGTGCCAGCTCTCGACCATCAGGGACATCACGGGGATGCGCACGGCCGCCTCGACGTTGTTGAACGCGAACGATGCGGCGAAGCGAAGCCCCAGCCCGCGGGCGTCGGTGCGCATGTCGGCGAAGACGAAGCGCTCCTGCAGCAGGAAGTTGCCGATGATCGTGACCTCGGCGCCGATGATCGCGGCGATCACGTAGGGGACGCCCGCGTCGGTGAGCAGCCACATGATGCCGAGGTTGGCGACGGCGCCGATGACGCCGATCATCGCGAACAGCGACATCTTCCCGAAGCGGAGCCTGGCCAGGTGGGCGATGAACGTGGCCCCCTGGCGGAGACTCGCCTTGGACGTGCCGTGGCGCCGCTCGGCGAACTCCATCGGCACCTCGGCGATGCGCAGGTCGGTGCGCGCGAGGATCTCGAGGAGGATCTTGAACCCCTGCGGTCGGAGCGCGTCGAGGTCGAGCCTGCTGCGGTCGACCAGGAAGAAGCCGGTCATCGGGTCGGTGCTGCGCGCGAGGCGGATCGGGAACATCGCCCTGGTCAGCCAGGTCGCGGCGCGCGACACCCCGAATCTCACGGCCGTGCCGAGCCCGCTGGTGTCGCCTCCGCCGATGTAGCGCGACGCCGCGACGACGTCGGCGCCACCCTCGTCGTGGCGGTCGAGGAGCGAGGGCAGCAGCTCAGGCGGATGCTGCAGGTCGCCGTCCATGACGATGCAGAGGTCGGATGCCGCGGCCTTGAGCCCGACGACCACGGCGCCGCCGAGTCCGCCGGTGTTGTCTTCGCGGTGGATCACGCGGACGGGCAGGGGCGCGTCGGCCGCGACCCGCTCGACCTCGAGAGCGGTGTCGTCGGTGCTGTCGTCGACGAAGAGGATCTCGGCGTCACGCCCCGCGAGCGCGGCGGCGGTGCGTGCGACGAGCTCCGCGACGTTGTCGCGCTCGTTGTACGTCGGCACGATGACCGTGACCTCTGCCACCACCTGATCCCCCTCTTCGGATGCCGACTCCATCGTTTCACGGGTTGCTATGAGTTGAGAACGTCCCCGCTCACTTCATAAACAACCTTTCCATATTCGGCCCCGCGTGAGAAGGGTCAGAACCGGGCACTCCCCGCTTCGGGCGAACTCCTGCTAGGCTGACCGGATGCGGCTGTGGGAGTCGCTGAGCGGATGGGGATCCGCTTCTGGGGAATCTACTGATCTGGGGAGATCATGGGGACGCGCATCGGCTATGCCGTTGGTGCCTTCGACCTGTTTCACGTCGGGCACCTGAACCTTCTTCGACACGCCAAGCAGCAGTGCGACATTCTGATCGCCGGCGTCGTGAGCGACGAGATGCTGCGCGAGGTGAAGGGCATCGAGCCCGTCATCCCGACGGCGGAGCGCGCGGAGATCGTTCGTCACATCTCGTTCGTCGACGACGTCTACGTCGAGACGACGCCGTCGAAGATGGACTCCTGGCGAGACGTGCACTTCACGCACTTCTTCAAGGGCGACGACTGGCGGGGCACCGAGAAGGGCCTGCGGCTCGAGCGGGAGTTCGCCGAGGTCGGAGTGGAGGTCGTGTACTTCCCGTACACCGCCCACACCTCGAGCTCCTCGCTGCGCCGCGCCCTCGATGCGATCACCGCCGGGGCCGCGCAGACGGCATCCGCCGTCGCGCGCTGAGACCGACCGCATCGATCCGGCCGAGCTGGGGCCGCCGGGTCGATGCGGTCGAGGGACGCGCCGCCGCCCTCCGGGGTCGGCGGCGCGTGGTCAGTTGGCGACGCCGAGAAGGCTCCGAGCCATACGGGCCACCCGCGGAGGAGTGTGCGGGCCGAGCCAGACCGTCCACTGCGCCGGAGGCTCCGTGCAGGTCCACTCCACACACCAGGCGTGAACCGCGGCGGCGAGACGCTCCCCCTTGACGTGCTGGCGGATGCCGTCGCCCCGCATCAGCCATCGCACCGACACCCCGTCGGGCACGTCGATGTGGCGGAGCTGGATGCGTGCGGCGGCCTCGAGCAGGACCACGCCCTGCGCGTCCCACGGCAGCCGGGCGCAGATGCCGGCGATGAACACGGCGTCCGCGGCATCCCCCGCGATGAGCACCGCGCCCTCGATGCTCTCCCAGTCCGGATCCTCGAGGTGCTCGCATGCGGTGCTCATCCCTCAAGCATAGGTAAGGCTACCCTTACTCGTCAACGACGCCGGGGGCATCCGTTCGTCGTACCCTGGATGTATGACCACTCCTGCAGCATCCGAGATCACGATGTTCGGCGCCGACTGGTGCCGCGACTGCATCCGCACCAAGAAGCAGCTCGACGAGCTCGGCATCGAGTACACCTACATCGACCTCGTCGCCGATCCCTCCGCAGCCGACGTCGCGAAGGAGATCTCGGGCCGCACGAACATCCCCGTCGTCGTCTACCCGGACTCCTCCCACCACGTCGAGCCGTCCAACGCCGACGTCGAGGCGAAGCTCCGCGAGCTCTCCCTGATCTGATCCCGATCGGCGTTCGATCCTCGCCGACCCCTCAGCGGGACGGCGCGGATCGCCTCGCCGAGGCGACCGATACACTGGCGCGATGAGCACCGAGGCTCGCCCCGAACGAGCATCCGCACGCCTGCCCGCCCGCACGATCGCGCTGTACTCGATCGGCTCCCTGGGGACCGGCGGTTACGCGACCCTCCCGGGTCTCGTGCTGACCTACTTCCTCACCGACAACCTCGGCGTCGCGGCCCTGGCCGCGGGGCTCATCGTGACCGCGGCGAAGATCTGGGACGTGGTGATCGACCCGGTCATCGGGGCGGCATCCGACCGTCAGCTCGCCCGCACCGGCTCCCGCCGCGGATTCATGGTCACCGGCGCGCTCACGCTCCCCCTCTTCTTCGCGCTCACCTTCGCGGTGCCGCCATCGTGGGGCCCTGTCGCCGGCGCCGCGTGCGTGCTCCTGGCGTTCCTCGCCACCGCCACGGCCTTCAGCCTGTTCCAGGTGCCGTACGTCGCCCTCCCCGCCGAGCTCACCAACAGCTACGACGAACGCACGCGGCTGCTCGGCTGGCGCGTCATCGTCCTGACCGCGGCAATCCTGCTGTTCGGCGCGGGCGGCCCCGAGCTGCGCAAGGCCGGGTCCGACCAGGTCGTCGGATACCTGCTGATGGGCATCGCCGCCGGTCTCGCGATCGGCATCGGGATGTACGTGGCCGCGAAGACGGCGGATGCCGCGGCATCCCGTGCGCGCCCTGCGGCGAGCGCCGTGCCCGAGACGGCGAGCCTGCGCGACCACTACGCATCGGGGCTCAGCGCCCTCCGCCGCAGCCAGCCCTTCCGGGCGCTGCTCGCGACGTTCCTCCTTCAGGCGCTCGCGACCGGCACGATGCTCGCCGGCGCCCAGTACGTGGCGACCTGGGTGCTGCGGTCGGAGGATGCCGTGACGCTGGTCTTCCTCGCGCTCGTCGGCCCTGCGCTGCTCGCGACACCCGGCTGGACCGCGATCGCCCGTCGCGTCGGCAAGGAACGCGCATTCGGTGTCGCGAGCGTGCTTTTCACCGTCGCGGCGGCATCGATCACGCTCGCCGTGTGGGCGCCCGGACCGTGGATCTACGGTTCGGTGGCCGTGGCCGGAGTCGCCTACGCCGGGCTGCAGTCCCTGCCGATGGCCATGCTCCCCGACGTCATCTCGCATGACGAGCGCCTCCACGGCGCCGGCCAGGCCGGCACGTTCACGGGCGTCTGGACCGCCGGCGAGACCGTCGGCTTCGCCCTGGGCGCCACCGTCGTGTCGCTCACGCTGGCCGCGACCGGCTACGTGTCGACAGTCGCCGGGGCGACGACGACCCAGCCGGATGCCGCGGTCGCCGGCATCGTACTGAGCTTCAGCATCCTCCCGGCGGTCCTCATGCTGGGCAGTCTCGCCGCGCTGCGCCGCTACCGCCTCCGTCGCGCCGACATCGAGGGCTGATACCCGCTCGCGCAGGCTCCCCGTTCCCGCTGCGCTTCTCCCGCTCGCGCTGCTCCCCTCCCTCGCGCGGCTCTTCTCCCGCTCGCGCTGCTGATTGCTGCGCACGCGCCCGAAACTTCTGCAGCTCGTGCAGGTTCTCGCCGCGCGAAAGCCCAGGTCCACCACGTGAGACCGGGCCGAACCGGACCCGGCGGCATAAGCTGGGGTCCTGCCTGAAGGAGACGCCGATGACTTCTGCGACATCGCCCAGCGCCGACGAGAGCGCGTCGAGCACCCCTCGCCCTGCGAAGAAGGCCTCGTCGGGCGCGAAAGCCCCGAAGACCGCGCCCGCGACGCCGAAGCGCCCGGATGCTGCCCAGACCGCGAAGGCTCCGGCGTCTGCACGGCAGAAGAGCTCGGAAGCCGCCAGCACCGCACCTGCGACGGCGAAGAGCTCGGGTACCACCGCATCCGCCTCCGCCCTCCCCGCACTCGATGAGGGCGAGCGCACGCGCCTCGATTCCGCGATCGGCGACCTGCAGACCGGCGCCTCGATCTGGTCGGCGCTGACGCTGTCACAGCGCGTCACTCTCCTGCGCGCGGTGCGGACGAGCGTCGCGGCGACCGCCGAGGACTGGGCAGACACCGCTGCGGCGTCGAAGGGGCTGGACGGGCGGCATCCGCTTCGCGGCGAGGAGTGGCTGAGCGGCCCGTACAGCGTGCTCGGCGCCCTCGATGCCTACATCGAGACCCTCTCGCGTCTCGCCGACGGCACCAACCCCCTCGACGGCGTGAAGATCGACCGCGCTCCGGGCGGACGCACCCGCGTGCACACCTTCCCCCTGACCGGCATCGACAGGTTCCTGCTGTCGGGGTTCACCGGAGAGGTCTGGCTGGAACCGGGCATCACCCCGAACGGTGCGCGGGCCGCCGCGGGGCTCGCGCAGCGCACCCCGACCGCATCCGGCGGGGTCGGACTCGTGCTCGGCGCGGGCAACATCACCTCCATCCCCGTGCTCGACGTGCTCTACGAGCTGCTCGCCCACAACCGCACCGCGCTGCTGAAGGTCAACCCCACGCAGGACGCCCTCGTGCCCGTCTACAAACGCGCCTTCGCGCCGCTCATCGAGCCGGGGTTCCTGCGCATCGTGCGCGGCGGACCGGCGGTCGGCGCCTACCTGACCGGTCACCCCGACCTCGTCCACGTGCACATCACGGGCTCAGCGGCGACGTTCGACGCGATCGTGTGGGGCACGGGCGCCGCGGCCGCCAGACGCCGCCGCGAGAACCGTCCGCAGCTGAAGAAGCCGATCACCGCCGAGCTGGGCGGAGTCTCGCCCATCATCGTCGTCCCCGGCGCGTGGTCGGACGACGACCTGCGCTACCAGGCGGAGCACGTCGCGACCATGCGTCTGCAGAACGGCGGACACAACTGCATCGCCGGTCAGGTCGTCATCCTGTCGTCCGACTGGGCGCAGGCCGACCGCTTCCGCGCCGAGCTGCGCCGCGCCTACGCGAACGCCCCGGAACGGCCGATCTGGTACCCCGGGTCGCCCTCGAGGATGCAGCAGGCCACCGACGCGTACCCCGACGCCCTCGTGCTCGGCGACCGCCTGCTCGTCGAGATCGGCGACGGAGACGACCCCGACGCCCTGCAGCACACCGAGTACTTCGCCCCTGTGCTCGGCGTCGTGACCGTCCCCGGCGAGGGCCAGTCCTTCCTCGACGCCGCGGTCTCGTACGCCAACGACGAGCTGCAGGGCACGCTCGGCGCGAACCTGCTGATCGACCCGGCGACGGAGAAGTCGCTCGGCAGCGGATTCGAGCGTGCGATCGCGAACCTCCGCTACGGCTCGATCGCCATCAACGGCTGGACGGCCTTCGGCTTCATCACCCCGACCCTCACGTGGGGCGCGTTCCCCGGCAGCACGATCGACGACGTGGGCAGCGGCATCGGCATCGTGCACAACGCCCTGCTGCTCGACGGCGTGGAGCGCTCGGTGATCCGCGGACCGTTCCGCCCGTTCCCCCGGTCGCTGCCCGTGGTGAACGGCGGCGGTCGGCTCACGATCCTCCCGAAGCCGCCGTGGTTCGTGTCGGCCCGCACCGGCGCCGAGGTGAGCGAAGGGCTGACACGGTTCCGCGTGAACGGCAGCACCGCGGGTCTCGTGAAGACGCTGCTGAAGGCGCTGCGCGCGTAGCCCTGACCCCACCCCTTCTGTCTCGGTCGCTCCGCTCCCTCGCTCAACGGCCGAGAGGAAGCTCGCTCACCGACCGGCGGAGAATGACGCGGCGAAGCGGTCGGTCGCGGCCCTGAGCGCGCGCTGGATGCCGGGTTCGGATGCCGAGTGGCCCGCGTCGTCGACCACGACGAAGTCCGCCTCCGGCCACGCCCTGTGCAGGTCCCACGCGGTCATCATGGGCGTGCACACGTCATGCCGCCCCTGCACGATCACGGTCGGAATGTGACGGATGCCGTCCACCCCGGCGATCAGCTGTCCCTCGTCCCACCAGCCGCGATGCACGAAGAAGTGGTTCTCGATCCGCGCGAACGCGGTGGCCCTGCGCGCGTCGGACATCGCGGCGATCTGCTCGGCGTCCGGAGTGAGCGTGACCGTCGACGCCTCCCAGGTCGACCAGGCGACCGCGGCGGGCTCGTGCACGGCCGGGTCAGGATCGAACAGGCGTCGATGGTACGCCTCGATCATCCTCGTGCGCTCCAGCACGGGGATCGGCGCGATGAACGCCTCCCAGAGGTCGGGGAACAACGCGGCCGCCCCGCCCTCGTAGAACCACTCCAGCTCTTCGCGGCGCAGGGTGAAGATGCCGCGGAGCACGAGCTCGGAGACGGCATCCGGGTGCGCCTGCGCGTAGGCGAGCGCGAGCGCGCTGCCCCAGGAGCCGCCGAACACCTGCCAGGTGCGGATGCCGAGGTTCTTGCGCAGCAGCTCGATGTCGGCGATGAGGTGCGCGGTGGTGACGTGGCGCAGGTCAGCGCCCGCTTCCCCCGCATGCGGTGTGCTGCGTCCGCAGCCGCGCTGATCGAGCAGGACGATCCGGTAGACCTCGGGGTCGAAGAACCGTCGCTGCCAGGGCGACGTCCCGCTCCCGGGGCCGCCGTGGAGGAACACCACCGGCTTGCCCTCCGGGTTGCCGCTGACCTCCCAGTACATGCGGTGGCCGTCGCCCACGAGCAGCTCGCCCGTCTCATACGGCTCGATCGCCGGATACAGCGCATCCAGATTCATCGTCATCGATCCTCCAGATCACAGACCTACGCCGTCAACGCTACTGGCCGTCGAGCTGATCCCCCGGCAGAGTGAAGGTCGCCGCGCACACGTCGAGGCCGTTCTTGTACCCGTTCGCGAACCAGTACTGACGCTGGTCGCTCGTCCCGTGGGTGAAGCTCTCCGGATTCACGAAGCCGCCCGACTGCTGCTGGATGTGATCGTCGCCCACCACAAGTGCCGCATTGAGCGCGTCACGACGCTGCTCCTCGGTCGAAGGCTTCAGGTAGGGAACACCGTCGGCATCCTTGTCCTCCGACATGCGCGCGATCCAGGCCCCCGCATAGCAGTCGGCCTGGAGCTCGGTGCGCACGCCGTTGCTCTCGGGTCCTGTGCCGTTGTTCGGATACTTGTCCATCGTGCCGGTGATGTACTGGATGTGGTGGCCCCACTCGTGCCCGACGATGTAGAGCTGAGCGAGGTCTCCGGCGGAGGCCCCGAACTGCTGCTGCATGACCTGGAAGAAGGTGGGGTCGATGTAGACGGTCTGATCCGGCGGGCAGTAGAAGGGGCCCACCGCGTTCGATGCGGTGCCGCACGCCGTGGACGTCGACCCGTCGACGACGACCATGCCCGGCTTGACATATCCGTCGACGTGGTCCTCCCAGTAGGCGTTCAGCGCCACCTCGGCGCCCGCCATACGGCAGTCGGTCCTCTCGTTCGCATCCTGGCCGGTCTTGCAGTCCGTAAGACTCGACTCCTGGGGTGCTCCCGCGCCGCTCCCGCCACCATCGGTGCCGCCGGAGATCAGCCCGGTCAGGTCGATGCCCAGAAGCGGACCCGCGATCAGCGCGATGATCCCGAGGAGGCCGATTCCTCCGGCGCCGGCGACGACTGCCCCGCGTCCTCGGCGACGAGTGGTGTTGGTCGAGATGTCGGCATCCGGATTGAACGTCATGGATCGAGGGTACTCCCGGGCGGATGCCGTCATAGGCTCGACATATGACGACGACCATCACGATCACCGGTGCGGGCGGCCAGATCGGCTACGCCCTGCTGTTCCGCATCGCCGCAGGCGACCTGCTGGGGCCCGACGAGAAGGTCCGGCTGCGCCTCCTGGAGATCCCGCAGGGTCTGGGGGCCGCAGAGGGTGCGGCTCTGGAACTGCAGGACGGCGCGTTCGGGCTCCTCGAGCACGTCGAGGTGACGGACGACCCCGCTGTCGGCTTCGACGGAAGCGACCTCGCGCTGCTGGTCGGCGCCCGCCCCCGAGGACCGGGGATGGAGCGCGGAGACCTGCTCGCGGCCAACGGCGGCATCTTCGGTCCGCAGGGGCGCGCGATCGCGGCGCACGCGGCATCCGGTGTGCGCGTCACGGTCGTCGGCAACCCGGCCAACACCAACGCCCTGATCGCTGCGGCATCCGCCGACGGCGTGCCGGCGGAGCGCTTCACGGCGCTGACCAGACTCGATGAGAACCGCGCCCGCGGGCAGCTCGCGGCCACCCTCGGCGTCCCGGTCGAGACCGTGCGCCGGGTGCCCATCTGGGGCAACCACTCGGCGACGCAGTTCCCCGACGTCTCGCACGCGACCGTCGCCGGGATGCCGGTCGGCGATGCTCTCGCCGCCATCGTGGGCGACGTGCCCGCGTGGCTCGACGAGACGTTCATCCCGCGTGTCGCTCAGCGCGGGGCCGAGATCATCAAGGTCCGCGGATCGTCGTCGGTGGCCTCGGCAGCGAGCGCCACGATCGATCACGTGCGCGATTGGGTGCGGGGCACCGACGACTGGACCTCGGCGGGGGTGGTCTCCCACGGCGAGTACGGAGTGCCGGAGGGGCTGATCTCCTCGTTCCCCGTGCAGTCGGTGGACGGAGAGTGGCGCATCGTCGAGGGGCTCGAGCTCGACGCACGGTCTCGGGCCCGGATCGACGCGTCCGTCGCAGAGCTCGTCGACGAGCGCGAGACTGTGCGGGCGCTCGGCCTGCTCTGACCCGCACTCTTCCTCCCCATCGCGCCACCGATCGGGTTCGTCCACAGACCGCGGAACCGCCGGATTCTCTGGCCTAAAGTCGATGGACGAGCCCTGGTCGCCGGAGCAGAATGGGAGGGTGTTCGTGTCGCCTGACGTGATCGGAATGGTCATCGCCCTCTTCGCCTTTGCCGTCCTCGGTGGCGTCGGCGGGATGATCGCGCACCAGTCGAGGGGACTCGATGCACGGTTCGATCAGGTCGGAGCGCGCTTCGATCAGGTCGATGCACGGATAGACAGACTCGACACGCGCATCGACCGCGTCGAGGGCAGGATGGACCGCGTCGAGTCCCAGCTCGACCACCTGGCGGGTGAGATCGTCGAGGTCAAGATCGCCGTGGCCCGCCTCGAAGGTCCGCAACGGCGGCTGCAGCGACTCTGAGGGCGTGCCCGCAGGTTGCAGGCAGGCATGCCAGGGGTGTGCGGACAGGGCAGAATGGACGCTGGAGGTGCGCGATGAGCGAGATGACAGAACCGACGAAGGCTGCGGCATCCGTGGATGACGCCTTGACGAGCCCGCTGCACCTGCCGCACGCGGCCGCAGAGTGCCCGAAGTGCTTCACCGAGCTGCAGCAGAACAGGGACTTCTGGTCGGCGCGACCGGACGGGTCACGACTGGTCGGTCTGGTCGTCGCACGCGATGGGATGCCGTCGGTGGTCGAGCAGCGCGACGATCTCACCCGGTTCGGGGTGCCGATCGAGGGTTTCCGGCACCCGGCACCCGACATCCTGGAGAGCTGGAACGACCGCCTCGCGCGGCTGATCGCGACTCTGCACCCCGGTGACGTCCTGGTCGTCGCCAACATCAACGCTCTCGGCCGGAACGCCGATGAGGGCACCAGGACGGTGGCTGACTTGCGCCGTCGGGGCATCATGGTCAAGGTGCTCAGCCACAACGCGAGACACCTCGCCGACGCGGCTGCACGCTGAGACCGACCGCAACCCGTCGACCAACGACGGACGCGCGCGGTGATGGCTGCGCGGTCAGCTCCGCCCGGTCAGCTCCGCACCGTCAGTTGTGCGCGTTCGCTGCACCCGATCCACTCCGCGCCGTCGACGCCTCCTGATCAACTGCGCGTGGTCAGCCGAGCGCGATGACTGCGCGCGATCATGTCGGCCCGATCAGCTGTGCGCGGTCGCACCCGCGCGCAGCTGATCGCGCAGGGACTCCGGCTTGTCCTCGCTGAAGTAGGCGACGGCGATGAACTCGTCGAACAGTGCGAGCATCACGTTCTCCAGCTCGCCCAGCGGCGTCGAGAACCGCGCCATGAGCATCCGCTTCGTGTCGGGCACGGGGATCCAGTAGTCGGCGATCAACCGCAGGATCCCCTCCGAGTCCCCGCTCTCCTCGACCTGTTCGACGCGGTGCGTGCGCAGAGCGGGAACGCCCGGGCCGCGCACCTCGATCATCGAGGCGTACGCGCCGGGATCGAGCTGCTTCAGCCCTTCGGCCATGACCTTGAGCACCGACTGCGGCGCCGTGCCGACCGCTGGGCTCATCCGCAGGTCTGCGGGCTCGAAGACGAGGAGCGTCACCGGCAGCGGAGTGCCCCTGGCGATCTCGGTCGAGAACATGATGGCGCGGATATCGCCATCCGCCCCCGCCGTGACCGCCTGCTGCAGCTGACGCCGCACCGTGGCACGCTCGGCCGCTCGATCATCGGCCGGTCCCACAGCATCCTTGGCGATGCGCGCGATGGAGGACGTCGTGGCGTCTTCGCCGGACAGGTCCACCGAGAACCAGCGCCCGGGAAGGCGGAACCGCAGATCGCGACCGGTCACTCGGGTGCCGACCACTTCCCGTACCGAGCGCTCATGTCGGTCAGGCTCACTCCACCCGTGCCCGCATTCGTCACGCCCATCGGATCGAGATCGGCCGCCGCCGTCCTGAGATCGACGATCTCGTGGCCCTCCGCCGTATCCGCACCGGCCGTGATCTTGATCGTGTTCGGCTCCCAGGGAAGCGCACCCCAGATCGCCTCGACCACGGCATCCAGCTCATCAGCCGTGAGCGGCTCGGCGGTGTCGACCTCCAGTCCGAGGCTGAGTCGATGGCCCAGACCATTGGCCGACTGCGCGAGATCTCGCACTCCCACGACCCTCGGCACCGCCGCTGTCACGGCGTTCGCCACATCACCGTAGTCCACTGTCGACCCTTCCGTCTGTTCTGCCTGGCCCGTCTGCGGCATCAGCATCGTGCATCCCGCCAGCGCACCGCTCAGGAGCGACCCCGCCAGCATCACGGCGATGATCCGTCGCCCTCCGATGTGTCCTCGCCTCATGCTCATTCGCTCCAGTGGTAGTAGGACACGTCGACGTACCCATCCTCATTGAAGAAGTTCGAGAGACCGGGATGATTCGCCTGCACCTCGGCCAGATGATCCTGGTAGGTCTGCGAGTACTTGTCGGCGTTGTGTGCGCCGGCATCCACGCCCAGCACCGGGGCGGGGTTCGGCGGGTCCACGTGGATGGTCGTCCAGTTCGAGCCGTGCTCGGTGCCGAGGTCGCCGGCGACGATGTCGAGGTTCGGCACCGGGTCTCCGTTGTGCTGCACGGAGACCACGTCGACCGAATCGGGGATCGGCATGTGGTCGATGGGCGCCCCGGAGACGACGACGGCCTGCCAGTTGTAGTCGGAGTTGTACGCCGCGAGATGTCCGGCCATGATCCCGCCCTGGCTGAACCCGACGAGCATGACGGGGTCGTTCTCGCCGATGCCGGCCTGCTCCATCGCCTCGAGGACCGCCCGCTCGTACTGCGTCTGCAGCGCCGGCGTCAGCATCAGCGCGAGGTTGCTGTCGAGGTCGTTGACCGCTCCCTGGTCGCCGAAACGGGACAGCCACTCCTGCGTGCTGGGCAGCGTGACGGTGTAGTACCAGCCGTCGGGCCCGAGCACCTTGGTGATCTTCACGACCGAGTCGGTCTCCCCGCCGAGGCCGTCCACCTCCCCGGTGCCGTCGAGCACGGTCGCCAGACTCGGCCCCTCGGGAACGTCCTCCGCCGGCACGTTCGCGTAAGGATCCGTCTCGCTCACCCCCGGCGTGCCCTTGAGCACGTCGGACAGGATGCTCGTGATGATGAAGGCGGCGAGCACCCCGGCGATCACGGCCCCGATGATGAGACCGATCGTTCCGAACAGCGCGCCCACCGCGATGATGAGGAGCAGCACCACGAGAACGCCCAGGATCGCGATGAGCGTGTCGGCGATCTTCTTGAGCAGATCGACGACGTCCTGCAGGAAGTCGCCGATCCACTCGCCGATGCTCGCGAGGAAGTCGCCGATGTCGGAGAAGAAGTCGCCGACCTTGTCCCAGAACCCCTCGTTCGTGGAGTCGATGGCCGCGTCGATCTTGCGGATCGCGATCTCGGCGGCGTCGTTCATGGCCTCGCGCGCCGCGTCGATCCGCGAGCGCGCCGACCCGACGGCCGCCTGGGCGTCGTTCGCCGCACGCTGCGCACCGGGGACCTGATCGGCGAGGGAGGGATCGGTGGAGTCGCCGGCGGCATCCACCCGATCGTTGAGGTCGTGGAGCGCCGCGTCGGCGCGACCCTGTGCGAGGAGCGCGTCGTCGAGATCGTCCTGCGCGCGTTCGGCGTCGGCGTGAGCATCAGTGAGCGCGACGGCGTACTCGGTGAGCGCGTCGGCGGTTCCCTTGTAGCGCGGATGGATGCGCTCGAGGTCCGAGGAGATCTCGTCGTTCTGCTCGTAGAGCGCCTGGACGGCTTTGCCCTCGTCGTCCTCGACGATGCCGCGCAGTTCGTGGATCACCGTGAGGATGACGCCGGCCGATGCGACGAGATCCGCGGCGCGCGCGGTCAGCTCATCCGGTCTTCCGGGAAGAACGGTCATGGTCTAGCCTTCCCCGTCCTGGGCCATCTTCTGATCGAGGTCACGGAACGTGTCGACGATGGCCTGCATGAAGTCGGCCTGCGAACGCAGGTTGTCGCGCAGCTTCTCGCGCGCGATGTCCCATTTGCCGCCGAAGTCGTCGACCTTGTCGCTGAGACCGCCGTGACCAGTGAGGCCTCCGAGGTCGTCCGCGAAGGACTCCGCCTCGTCGAACGTCGTCGCCAGCCCTCTGGCCTTCTGCGCGGTCGACTGCAACCGCGCGAGGTCCATCCTGACGTCGCTCATGCATCTCCCCCGTCATCGCTCTGATCCAGCCGCGCGAGGCGGTCCGCCGTCGTCTCCCGCAGCCAGGCTCCCAGCGCGGCATCGGCCGCCCTCACCTCGGCGCGCAGCTCGGCGGCGTCCGCGGCGGACGCGGGCACACGCACCCGCAGCGACTGCATCGCCGCTCTCAGCGTCTCCTCCGACATCCGTACGACCCCTCCGTCGCGTGTATGCACAGGGGTCGGCCTCTCGGCCGACCCCCGAAGATCCTGCAGCAGCGTGTCAGCCGCCGGCGAGCTGCGTGTCCAGGTCCTGGATCGCACGCATCATGCCCAGCAGCGACTCCGACATGTCGTTGATACCGTCCACCGCGGTCTTCAGACCCGTGGTCAGCTCCCCGTAACCCTCACCGAACTTGCCCGACGCATGCTGCGTCTTGAAGTCCTCACCCAGCAGGGTGTCCACCTGAGACTTCAGAGAATCCAGCTGCCCCTGAATGTCATCACGAGCCTGCGACAGCGACGACGCCACCTGCTCCATCTCCGCATAAGACGCACCGAAATCGGCCATCGTCCACACCTCCGGTAATCGAATTGGACCGGACCTCTCCGGCCCGACACCACCAACCTAACAACACCCGCACCACCGGTCGATGGGCACAACTCCCCATCCACAACGGGTCGCGGAGCGGCTCGGATCAGGTCGTGGCTGTGATGACGGCGGCGGCCACAAGGCCCAGAACGATGAACAGGACTCCGACGGCGAAGCCCCTCCCCGACCTGGGCGCCGCGAAGAGCGCCTCGCGCTCGGCGTCGCGGCTCCTCCATCCCGATGCCGTCTCCGCCGGGACCGGAGCGTCCGGCCGCGAGAGGAGGGAGGCGAGAGCGCCGATGTCGCCGACCCAGCGCCAGAACGCGGGTTCCGCGAAGGGGAGGGCCTTGCGGGCGATGACATGGATCCGGCCGCCGTCCACCTCGACGTCGCACCGACCCGCCACCTCGCGCAGTGCGTCACGCACCGGCGGAGTCAGCCGCCTCCGCACGGCGTCGTCGTCCTGCGGCTCGCAATACACCCGCACGTGCGCGTCGAAGTCGGGGTCGATGCTGACCGGATGCTGCGCCTTCTGACGGGTCGACTGCTGGCTCCACACGTCTCCGAGCTTCGTGGCGACGGTCATCGACGGCACCGCGGTCGGAAGGTCCAGCGCGACGTAGGTCGCGCTGTGCTCCACCATCGAACGCCCCATGCTCCGCTCGTAGTAGTACGTGCCCGCTTCGAGTCCTGACCGCTCGGGGGAGGTCAGCAGGTCTCTGATCGCGAGCGGGCCGCCCACGCGGAAACGGGTGACGGGATGCTGCGCCGCCGGCTCGGCGGCGACGTGGCTCATCCGGTTGTCCGCCGCGAACCGCGGGAGCCGGTACGCGATGTCCGCGATCTCGCGGCGGCGTGATCCGAACGCGACGATCTGCGAGATCGCGAACGGCGCGACCATGAACGCGGCGATGATCCAGGTGAGGACGTTCATCCCGTCACCGCCGAAGATCATCTGGACGAACATGACCACGATCGCGGCCAGCGCGCCGAACCCGAGAACCTGGAAGACGACTCTGATGACGAGCCGTCGCACCGACAGCTCTTCCGCAGCGCTCCCGTGGATCGCACCGTCCGCCGGAAGGGCGGGCGCCGACGGGCTGATCGGTGCGTGCATGGCGGCGGTGTCGAACTCGAGGGAACTCACGCCTTCCACTCGTCTCCCGCCCGGACGACAGCGGCCAAGAGCTCCTCGACCCGGTCGTGGTTCGCGAGCGGGACGAAGCCCTCCACGCGCGCGGCGGAGAGGATGCTCTCGGCGATGGGCTCGGCGACGGCCAGCGAGTACGGCGCCACCGGACCCAGCAGAGCACCTGCCGTGAGCCCCTGCCCGAAGAAGAGCCAGCGACGGGTCCCGAAGTCCACACCGTCCTCGCGCTGCGCGAGGGTCGAGGAGAATCCGACGCCGAGATGCTCCGTCTCCACGCGAAGCGACGCCGGAGGCAGGATCGCCGACGGCGCCCACAGGAAGTCGGCCTGCTCCTGCCGGGTGAGCTCGCGGTCGACGACGAAGAACACCAGGGGAGCGAGCACGGCGGCATCCGTGCCGACCAGCAGGAACCGTCGCGCGTCGTCGGAGACCTCGGCGGCGACGCTCTCCAGCGCCCCCTGGAGGCGCGCGCGAAGTGCGACCGGCACATCGACGACCGCGGTGAACCGGGAGACGGCCTGAGCCGCCCACTCGGCGGCGCCCAGCTGCCGGACGTCGGCGGTCTCCACCGGGATGGCCTTGGCCAGCTCGAAGTCGAAGCCGATCTCCATCATGCCTCCCAGGTGAACGTGGCGATGTGGGCGTCGAAGAGCGCCACCCAGAGTTCAAGGACCGGGTCGTCCTCGGGCAGATCGGCCTCGTGCGCGACGGTGACCGTCCACTGCACGGCTTCGGTGAGCTTCGAGCCGGGGATCGGGATGAGGTAGTTGATCATGAACGACACGGCATCGACGTCATCCACGGAGACAGGGCGGCGCTCGGTCCAGCGGACGATGCGATGCCCCTCGCCGACGGCGACGCCGCCCTGGTTGGCGATCACGTTCTCGACGACGCGTCCGAGAGGAGCCTCGGGCGTCGCCGCTCTCTTGATGCCGATCAGGCTCGCGGAGCCGAGCGCCCAGGTGGGCGCGCTCTCCCCCGCGAAGGCGTACACGAAACCGTTCTGCGCGCGCACGGAGGCGAGCGCATCGCGGACCTGTCGCGAGAGGTTCAGGGTGAGCGCCTCGGTCGCCTGCGCGGCGCGCAGCCGGGTCGTCGCCCGCTTCACCAGCTCCTTCTCGGTCTGCTCGCTCAGGTCGTAGGCGTCCCACCCCGGAGGGAGGAGCATGCGATACGGGGGAATGGTGGCGCCGCGGCGCCCGAGCAGCTCAGATCGAAGATCGCTCATGGCACCAGTCTGTCATCCCTGCAGAAGCGCGAACGGTCAGCTGAACGGGTTCTGATCGGGATCGAAGGTCCCCGACCAGGCGCCGCCGAAGGAATCCTTGGTGGCGCCGGCGATCGCGAACTGCGCGGACCAGATCTTCCCGACCATCTCGAGCGTCTGCACGCCGGTGGCGGTGCCGCTCGTCAGCGACCCGAACTCCACGAGAGAGTGGCCTCCGAAGAGTCGTGCGCTGAAGTCGGGGAAGCTCCTCACCAGATCGGTCTGGCGGCTCCACGCGCTCCACCCCGCGGCGGGGGTCATCCTGGCGAGGAAGCCGGTGCCGGCCGGGGCGCTGGCGAAGGTCCGGATGCCGCGGGCGGCGGGACCGATGAAGGGGATGACGCCGATCACGCCGAAGGCCACGTCGACCCAGCTGCCCTCCCCGCGTATCGCCCGTGTGAGCGCGACCGCGAGGGTGAGCACGGCGACGATGCCGGCGAGGACGGCGATGATCGGTCCGCCGACGATGATGGCGAGCACCGCGAGGATGATGCCGGCGACGGCCAGCACATCGGACATGAACTGCAGGAAGCCGCCGAAGTCATCGCTCCAGGAGTCCTCGATCTTGCCCGCCATGTCGTCGCGGATGCCGTTGGCGGCGTTGGTGAACGCCGTGTGCCACGAGTCCCACTCGGCGTCGTAGTCCTTCGCACGGGCGTCCCAGGCGCCCTTGGCGTTGGTGGCGACGGTGTTCGCGGCTCCGGCCGCCTCGTCTCGCGCATCCTCGGCGTCCTTGCGGAGCTGCTCGTCGTCGGCGTCGTCGCCCGTCGGGTAGTCGGGGCGCTCGTTGCGCGCCGATTCCGCGGCCTCGGCCTTGCGGTTGTACTCGTCCCAGAGGTCGCAGAGGTCCTCGATGATCGTGGTCATCGCCGTCTGGGACCCCTCGAGCTCCTGCCCGTAGGTCTTGATGTAGGGCGCGACCACGCTGTAGAGCTCGCCGCCCTTCTTGAGGTCCTGGTGGACCTCCTTCGACAGCTCCTTGAGCTTGTCGATCGCGTCGCCCCTCATGTCGGAGCCGTTGTCGACCAGACGCTGGAGGAGGGCGGAGGACTTCTGCATGTCCGTCGCGAGCTCGCTGATCTGCGTGCCGCGCTCCTTGATCGCGTCGGCATCACCCGTGACCACCTGGATGTAGTGTCCGGCGGGGGAGGTCTGAGGCATCATCCGGTACATCGTCAGTTGCCCCCGTTGTTCTCTGACTTCTTCGCGGCTTCGACGTCGAAGTCCTTGAAGCCCTTGATCACGCCTTCGAGATGTTCTGCGACCTTCTTGCAGTTGTCCATCAGCGTCTTGCGCTTGTCGTCCCAGCGGCCTTCGAAGTCGTCGGCGGCATCCTGCAGAGCGTCTTCGCCGTAGGGCCGCCCGACGGCATGGGACAGATCCCTGCGCCGGCTCCCCGCCGCCTCGAACTCGCCGATGATGTTCTTGAGCTCGGTCTGCAGATCATCAAGATCGTCGTACTTGAGCTTGACCCCGTCGCCCACGCTGTTCTCCTCCGGTATGTGTCAGATAGCGGGGGTCGGCCTCTCGGCCGACCCCCGAAGATCCTGCAGCAGCGTGTCAGCCGCCGGCGAGCTGCGTGTCCAGATCCTGGATCGCACGCATCATGCCCAGCAGCGACTCCGACATGTCGTTGATACCATCCACCGCGGTCTTCAGACCCGTGGTCAGCTCCCCGTAACCCTCACCGAACTTGCCCGACGCATGCTGCGTCTTGAAGTCCTCACCCAGCAGGGTGTCCACCTGAGACTTCAGAGAATCCAGCTGCCCCTGAATGTCATCACGAGCCTGCGACAGCGACGACGCCACCTGCTCCATCTCCGCATAAGACGCACCGAAATCGGCCATCGTCCACACCTCCGGTAATCGAATTGGACCGGACCTCTCCGGCCCGACACCACCAACTTTACGAAACAACACCCCCCACCGCGATGGGGAGGACTCCCCATCCGCCGTCTCTCAGTGCGAGAACGCCGTGACGAGCGCCGCCGCCGCGAGTCCGACAACCAGCGGAAGGAGGCAGCCGAGCACGAACGGCCTGCTGCTCCTGCGCCCATCGAACAGCGCTTCGCGCCGCACGCGCCGCGCCGGATCGGCGGATGTGCCCACCCGCACGCCGCCGTCATCGACGGCATCCACCATCGCCACGAGGTCCTCGACCCACTCCCAGAACGCGACGTCGGCGAGTCGAAGCTGCCTCCGCGCGAGGAAGAAGACGCTCCCGCCGACGATCTCGACATCGCCGTGGCGCACCAGCGCGATCAGCGCGGTCTGCACGGGCTCCGTGAGCACGGCGCGGACGCGATCAGCGTCCTCCACGGCGCAGAAGACGCGGAACGTGGAACCGAACCCGCCTTCGAAGGGCAGCGGCGTCTGCTGCGGCTGCGGCGCCCACGCCCCCGCCTGATCGCTGGGGATGCGGCCCTGATCGTCATCGCCGGAAGCGGGATCCCCGACTCGAGCACCGCGAACGTCGCGCTCCGCGGCATCCGTGTGCGGGCCGTCCACGTCTCGTAGGAGTAGTTGGCGACCTCGAACCTGCGCGGCGAGGCCGCGACCATCACGTCGCTCGCGACCCGTGCGCCGCCCACCTGGAACAGTGCGGCGGGGAGGTCGGGGTCGCTCTCGGCCAGCACGTGGGAGAGGCCGTTCGCGGCGGCGAACCTCGTCAGCCGGTACACGTCGGCCTCCACGGCATCCGGACCCGTCCGGTACGACCGCACCCGTGCGACGGCGAGCGGTGCGACCACGAGCGCCGCGATGATCACGGTCGCGGCGTTCAGCCCCTCCCCGCCGAAGGCGAGCTGCACCGCCACGACGGCCAGCGCCGCCAGGATGCCGCCACCGGCGACGAGGACGACGGTCTGGAAGACGGACCAGGCCATGCCGACCCTGGCACCGGTCCGGCGCCCCTCACGATCGATCCGCTCCTGGAACTCGCGGTGCGCGACGGCGGGGTCGACCGGTGCACTCAGCGCCGACATGTCGAAGCTCACGGGCATCGTTCCACCTTCCTGCGTCTGTCAGCGGCGACGGCATCCGGGCCGCCGCGCGCTCACGCCGTCCGCTCGCCCTCGACGAGCGGCATCTGCACGGTGACCTGACGCCCGGCCTGCACGAAGATGCCGCGGCCGTCGGGGAAGTCCGTGCGCTTGACCTTCGGGAAGGGCACCTTGAAGACGGCGTCGCCGTCGAAGGCGTCGGGCTTGAGGATGATGCCCTTGCGTCCGGCCTTGAAGTCTCCGATGAAGCCGAATCCGCTGGTCACCTGCGTGACGTCGGCGTCGCCGATCAGCAGGTGGTCGCTGCGGTTGATCGCCTGGAACAGCGCCTTCATCTCGCGCTCGGCGGGCCCGTCGGCGAACTGCGGCACGTCCTCCACCACGATCAGCATCCGCACGGGAACCGTCTCGTCCACGGCGATCTCGGCGATCTCCTTCGCGAGCTCCTTCGCGTCCTCCGGTGTGACGGCGCTGCGCGTCCAGTCGGCGAACTCCTTGAGCTGCGCACGCCGACCGCCGAAGTGGAACAGCTTGATCTCGGGGTCGAAGCGGCGCATCGATCCGATGATCGCCTTGAGCGCGTTCGTCTTGCCCGACTGCGGCGGCCCCGCGACCACGAACGTGCCGACCGGGTCGAAGTCGCGTGCGGCCAGGGTGTCCTCCGCGATGCCGAGCACGGGGAACTCCCCGATGCGGTCCGGCAGCTCCCGCGGCGAGAGCCGGGTCGGCAGTGCGCCGATCTCGGCGACCTCGCGGGCTCCGGCGGCACGCAGCTCCGCGGCGAGCAGGCCCTGCAGCTTCGTCTGCTCCGCCACGTTGGGGGTTCCGCCGAGGGTGGCGATCTGGGTCTCCAGCCCGTCGACGATCGCGCGCCCCGGTGCGGAGCGCTCGTCGAGCACGTCCTTGGGCGCGTTCAGCATCGCGTAGCCCGACTCGTCGGACAGACGCAGCACGACCCGGCGCGACACGTTCGCACTCACGGCCGTCGGCACGGAGCCCGAGCGATCCGCGCTGGCGATCACGTGGACGCCGAGCGGCCGTCCCTCGCCGAGGATCCGCATGAACGTCTGGTAGAACGGCATCCTCGCGGTCGTCGACTCCCACTCGCTGCGGAACTGGGGGAAGCCGTCGATCAGCAGCAGGATGCGCGACTCGGCCGTGCCGGTGATCTCGCGGTACTCCGTCAGGCTCGACGCGTTCGCCGCGCTGAACCGCTTGCCGCGGTCGTCGAGCACCCTCGACAGCGAGCGCAGGATGCGCTGCACGCGCTCGGCGTCGTCGCCCGAGATGATCGAGCCGACGTGCGGGAGCTCTTCGAGGCTCTTGAGCGAGCCGGAGCCGAAGTCGAGCCCGAAGACCTCGACGTTCGACCGGGCCGGGTCGAACCCCGCAGCGATCGCCAGGGTGCGCAGCACGGTCGACTTGCCGGAGCCGCTGGTGCCGTAGACGAGCAGCGAGCCGTCCTTGTCGGGGTGGAAGTACGCCGGCTCCTGCAGCTGGCGCTCCGGCACGTCCATCTTGCCGAGCAGGATCTGCCCGTCGCCGAGCACGGGCAGATCGCGCATGTCGACGGCCCGCTCGAGGTCGTCCAGCCACGGGCGCCGAGGTGCGGGGATGCGGGCGGCGGTCGCCGCCTTCACGAGGGTCGCGACGATGCGCTTCTGGTCGTTCGGGCCGAGGTCCTCGTCGTGCGAGTCCGACTCGGGCGCCTGCTCGGCCTCCCAGGTCTGGATGGAGCCGAACCGCAGCTCCGCCACCTTGACCTCGGCGGCCTGCACCTCGTCGGTGCTCCAGCCACCCGCATAGGCGGACTGGAAGGGCACCAGACGCCCCGGTCCGGTCTTGGCGATGCCGCGGCCGGGGAGGGACGGAGGGAAGGATGCCGCCACCGGGTCGTCCACGACGTCCTTCGAGTCCGACTCGTCGGCCATGCGCAGCGCGACGCGCAGGTTGGTGTTGGCGCGGAGGTTGTCCTTGATGACGCCGGCCGGACGCTGGGTGGCCATGATGAGGTGGATGCCGAGAGACCGCCCGCGCTGGGCAATGTCGACGACGCCGTCGACGAACTCCGGGACCTCTCCGGCGAGCGCGGCGAACTCGTCGATCACGAGCACGAGCGCGGGCGGCGTCTCGGGGTCGCGGCGCTTCTCGAGTTCGAGGAGGTCCTTCGCCTTCTTGCGGTTGAACAGGTGCTCGCGGTGGTGCAGCTCGGCGCGCAGGCTGGTGAGCGCGCGCCGCACGAGGTGCGGGCTCAGGTCGGTCACCAGACCCACGGTGTGCGGCAGATCGACGCAATCCGCGAACGCGGAGCCGCCCTTGTAGTCGACGAAGAGGAACGTCACGCGGTCGGGGCTGTGCGCGGCGGCCATGCCGAGCACCCACGCCTGCAGGAACTCGCTCTTACCTGCTCCGGTGGTTCCGCCGACGAGGGCGTGCGGTCCCTGGGTGCGCAGGTCGAGCGTCATGGCGTCGGTCTGCGACTGACCGATGATCGCACGCAGGTTGCCCGCCTTCTTGAGACGCGGCTGCGGTGCCCCCGAGCGATCGATGATCGTGTTGTTCTGCCGCCACCGGTCGATCACCGCGTTCGGGTCTGTCGCGAGGTCGGCGCCGATCAGCGACAGGAACATGACGGAGTTGGGGATGTCGGAGGAGTCCTCGATCACCGTGCTGGAGTCGACCACCGGCGCGAGCCGCTTGGCGAACATCGTCATGTACGAGTGCGAGACGCCCTCGACCTGCACATCGCGATAGGCGACGCCGCTGCGCACGGTGCCGACGGTGGCGTGCTCGAGCCCTCGACTCACGTCGACGAACGTGCGGCACGCGGCGGGCAGCGCCGCCACCACGGGGGCGACGAAGAGGCCGTAGACGCCGACGTCGGCGCCCCGCTCGAGGATCTGCGTGAGCCGGGCTCGGTCGACCGGCGCATCGTTGGTGACGATGACGAGGATCGCGGTCTGGCCGGGGAACGTCGCATCCTCCGCCGCCCGCTTGACGTCGGTGCCGAAGAGCATCGGATCCCAGTCGTCGCCGTAGGGCGGCCGCTGCGACTTCGCCTCCCTGGAGCGACGCATCACGATCTCCTCCAGACCCGACAGCAGGGCGGCGCCCGTGGAGGCCGAGTCTGCGAGGGAGACGTCCTTGAACGGGTTGCGCTCGCTGGACGTGTGCGGCAGCCACTTCAACCAGTCGAGCTCGTTGGCCCAGCCGGGTTCGGTGAGGGCCACGGTGACCAGCTCGTTCGGCGAGTGCATGCCGAACAGCTGCACCGCGATGCCGCGGAGGGCATCGCTCGCGAGCGACGTGGGACCGGCGACGCCGATCGAGCCGACGCTCTGCAGCGATTCGAGGATCGGCACGTCGCTGATCATCCGGTAGCGCTCTTCGAGCCGGTCGACGCGCTCGACGTACTCGACCAGAGCCTCTGGCGTCTCGGTGCGCTTGATCGCGGTGCGCGACTCGTCTTCGCAGACGCCGAGCCGCACCGAGAGGAAGTTCCAGTGCTCAGGGCGACGGGTCCACAGGAGCGGGCCGAGCCGCATCGCCTCGTCGAAGACGACGGCGACGGCGGGCACCTCGTTCTGACGCACCTCCCGCTCCTTGGGGTGGGAGTGGTAGAGCTTCTCCTCCAGACGCTCGAACTGCTCCTCGAAGGACTCCGCCTCCTTGCGCAGCCGCTGGCCGAGATTGGTCTTCTGCGAGATGAAGTTGCCGAACATCATGAGCGGCGACATGAAGATCACCAGCAGCGCGCGCGGATTGTCGAACATGAAGAACGTCACGGCGCCCAGCAGGACCGGCGCGACGAGCATCGGCCAGGGGAAGAGGCGCTGCACCTGGTCGCGGGGATAGCGGGGCTCATCGAGGTCTTCTCCGGTGAAGCGCTCCTCGACGCGCGGGCTGCGGTTGAACAGCAGGGCGCCGCCGCGTTCGAGCACGGGGTCGCCGGACGCCGAGCCGTCGAAGTCGCCGACCAGGTGCACCACGAACTCGCAGTCGCCGAGCGTGAAGTGCTGGCCGGGGATGACGCGCAGGCGCTGCACGAGACCGCCGTCGACGAGGATGCCGTTCGCGGAGTTCAGGTCGACGAGCTCGACGAAGGTCGCAGCGACCTCGATGCGCGCGTGGCGCTTCGAGATCAGCGGATCGGCGATCGCGACGTCGTTCGCGTGATCGCGGCCGATCATGAAGTGACCGATCGGCAGCGGGAACTCCTGCCCGGCGGCGGGACCTGCCACCACGGTGAGCACGGCCGCTGGGCGCGCGCTCGCCGAGCCCGTCGAGGCGCGGTTCGCGCCCACGTTGACCACCTCGGCGAGGAAGCCGGAGCCGATCGGGGCGTCCCCGACGAGGAGATCGGGGCTGAGCATGGTCAGCTGATCGCTGGTGGGCGGTGCGACCGACAGCGTGAGCACGTCGGAGGGGCCGGCGGGGATGCTGCGCAGCGGGTCGGTCGAGGCGATCTGCCTCGCGACGTCGGCGACCGTCGCCGTCGAATCCGCCATCACGACGACATCCGTCAGCGGGGCCGAAGGGCGCCGCAACGTCAGCTTGACTCTCATCGTCCGTCCTCACCGCGCCGCAGGCGCGTTCTGCACTGTCGCGTCATACCCGTTCGACCTGGAGCGTGCGGTCGCCGAACCGCACCGTGTCACCCGCCTTCAGCTCCACGGGGTGGCCGGGTGCCAACGCCGTCTCGGAGCCTCCCCGCACGATCGCGCTGCCGTTGGTCGACGCCCGATCGACGACGAAGAGACCGCGGCGGGCGGGCATCACGGCGATGTGCGTCTTCGACACCGAGCGGGTGTCGTCGAACACCGCGACGAGCTGGGTCTCGCCCTCTCCGGCGGCCGGGCTCGGCGAGCGGCCGAACAGCGTGGTGCCGCGGACCTCGATGCGCTCTCCCGTGTCGAGCACGAGGACGGCGCGCACCCCGGCGGGGGCGGCAGGCGCGGGAGCGGGGGATGCCGGCGCGGCCGACGTCGTCGGCGCAGGAGCGGGCGCTGAGGCGGGAGCCGGTGCCGAGGAGGGAGCCGGGGCCGCAGCGGAGGCCGCGGAAGCGGGACCCGGCGTCGAGGCGGGAGCGGGGGTCTGCGGGACCACGGCCGGGGCCGCCTGGACCGGGACCGGAGCTGGCACCGCCGGAGCCACCGCCGACGCCGGGGCCGGCGCGGGAACCGCAGCGGGCGCGGCGCCCGTCGGCTGCGGGGCGATCACCGGAGGCACGAACGGCGCGGATTCCGCGGCGGGAGGCGCGAAGGAGGTCGGCGCCGCAGGGGCCGGCGAGGGCGTGGCGGCCCCCGTCGCGAGGGACGGAGGCACCGCCGACACCATGGAACCGGAGACCTGCGGCTGCGCCGCATCGGGAGCTGTCGGAGTCGAGGTGCGGTGCGCGCCGATCACACCGCCGGACAGACGGGCGCTCGGCACGTACTCCGCAGGGGCGTCGCGATCGACCGGCGTCGCGAGAGACGGCAGCGGCGCCTGCTCCTCGACCTCCGGGGTCTTGACGCGCTTGCGGGCGATGCGCATGCGCTTCTGGTCGTAGGGGTTGAGGCCGCCGCGCACGTCCACGAACCAGGTCGCTGCCGCCAGGTCGAGCCAGCCGCGTCCACGGCGCTCGGTGTCGAACAGCGGCGAGAGCGCGATCACGAGCAACGGCCCGATGAGCGGCACCAGCAGCGACGCGTACGCGACGAGGTAGCGCACCACGGCGCCGCGCCAGAATCCGGGGCGCTCCAGCGTGCGCACGTTCACCGAGCGGATGCCGCAGATCGCCTTGCCGAGCGTGACGCCCTTGCGTCCGTGCAGCACCAGCTGCACCACGACGTACGCGGTCATGAGTCCCTGTGACACGGCGACGGCCACGATCGCCCAGACCCCGTTGGCGCCGCCGAAGACGGATCCCAGGTCGAGGGTGCCCGAGAGGGCCTGCGTGAGCGGAGGTGTGAGGACGATGATGGCCGGCAGGGCGATGAGCACCGCGACGAGCCATTCGATCAGCGCCGCGAGCACGCGGGCTCCTCGTCCGGCCGCACGGAGTCCGAGCGAGGCGGCATAGGCGGGATCAGGGCGTCCGTGCGCGTCGAGGCCCTCGATCACCGGGGCGTGATCGTCGATCTCCCAGATCACTCGGACTCCCCCTCTGCCTCGTCGGCGTGCGCCGTGTCGAGCAGCGGCAGGTCGTCCTTCGTCACCAGACGCGAGGCGATGACGTGCTCGACGAGACGCGCTCGGCGGTTGGTCGCGAGCAGGCGCTGCCCCCCGCGCATGCCGGGGACGCCGACGCGGTCGAACTTGTCGCACACGTTGTCGAGCTTGCGGTTGAAGCGGGTGACCGTCCATCCCAGCCGTTCTGCGGCCTTCGCGGATGTCGGGATGTCGCTCATCCCGGTGCCGTCTCTGCGCAGCTGCGGCTCCGCGAGCGCGAGGATCAGCAGCTTCTGGCTGAGGGTGAGCGGCACGTCGCCAATGGTCGAGGCGCCGCCGTCGTCGTGCTCACGGCGCGTGGCGCGGAAGGTCGGCTCGGCGGCGTGCACCGTCAGCTCGTAGGTCGTGGGTCCCGCGCTGAACACGATCGTCGTCATCTCGAACACGAGCGGCAGCCGGGCGCCCGGCGCGAGCCAGGCCTGCACGCCGCCGGCCGAGTCCGTCACCGTCGCCGTGAGGCGCGTGCCGACGTTCGACAGCCACCACAGGCCGTCGGCATCCGTGATCTCCAGGAAGTGGCGGTGCAGGAAGAGGTTGTCGTCCAGCTCCAGGTCGCCCTCTCGACCGACCACGAACCGGCCGCCGCGCTCCAGCGGGAAGAACTCCCCGGCGAACTCGACGGTCACGCCGCTCGTCCCGCTCACTCGACGCACCCCCGCACCGGCTCCGACGCGCGGCCGTCGTCACGGCGGAGCATCACGTCGACGCAGACCTTCCCCGCGCCCGCCGTGAACTGCGCCGTCGGCTCGGTCGTCTGCTGCGGGTCGACCTCACCGGACACCTCGACGACGTTCCAGATGAACGAGTCGCCCTCCTGCGGGTCCTTGTTGGTCCAGGTGAACGCGATCTGCTCGCCCGTCCTGGTGCCGCTGAGGTCGCCCACCTTCGGCACGACGTCGGAGACGACGTCCTGCGGGTCGGGGGCCTCCGACGTCGCCTGCGGAGTCGGTTCGATTCCGGAGACCAGGATGTTGAGCATCACGATCGCACCGACGACGACGGCGACTCCCGCGACCGAGAGCAGGATCCAGAGCCCCTTGCGTCCTCGAGGCGCCGTCGACGCCGTCTGCGCCGGGGCGTCGACGACGGGAGCGGCGGGCGGTGCGGCGGATGCCGAGGCATCCGGCGCGAGCACTCGAGGCGCGCGCAACAGCGTGCGCTCGTCGGCATCCGCTCCGAGCACCGGAGCGGGCACCCGGATCTGGGTCTCCTCGATCGACGGCGCCTGCGCGGCGGGGGGCGGATCGTAGCGCGGGACCTCGGGGAACACGACCGCCGGCGCCTTGCGCTCCGTCGTCGCCGACGGACGTGTGAAGGCGGCGACCTCGGGGTCGATGCTGACGATCTCCCTGACGCGGGTCAGCCCGTCTCCGTCGTCTTCCTGCTCCTCGGCCGGTGCGTGGTCGTCGACGATGTCGATCGGGGTGACCGAGTGCGACAGCTCGATCTGCACCTTCTGCAGGGCGCGGGCAAAGGCCACGGCGCTCGGGTAGCGGTCGTCGGGGTTCTTCGCCATCGAGCGCTCGAGCAGGCGCTGCAGGCTCTCCGGGGAGTCGGGGCGCGCGAGGGGCGGCAGGGCGGCGCGCTCGATGCGCTCGATGAGGTCGGCGCTGGAGTTGCGCTCCCCCACGCGTTCGAACGGCGAGCGACCGGCCAGCAGCGTGTACAGCGTCGCACCCAGGGCCCACACGTCCGTGCGCGGCCCGCTCTGCGGCGGCTCGGCGAACGACTCCGGCGGCGACCACGGGATGGACATGCCGGATGCTTCGCCCGTCGCGCCCGTCGTCGAGGCGATGCCGAAGTCGGTGAGGGCCGGACGGTTGTACTCGGTGACGAGGATGTTCGCCGGCTTGATGTCGCGGTGCAGAACCCCTGCCCGGTGAGCGGTCTCGACCGCACCGGCGACCTGCACGCCGACGCGCAGCGCCTCGGCGACCGAGAACGGCTCCTTGCGCGCACGCAGCTGCAGGTTCGGCCGGGGGCAGTACTCCATGACCAGATACGGGCGCCCATCGCCCGCGACGCCGGCCTGGTAGATCGTGACGATCGCCGGATGCGTCGAGAGCATCGCCATGACGTTCGCCTCGTCGGCGAACTCCTGCGCGGCGCCGCTGGAGATCCGGTCGGCGAGCAGCACCTTGACCGCGACCCGTCGGCGCGGCATCTGCTGCTCGTACAGGAAGACGTCGGCGAACCCTCCGGTGCCGAGCGGCTCCACATAGGTGAAGCCCGGCAGCTGCGGGGGCGGTGAGGGGCGACGGGTCACGGCAGGTCCTCGAAGGCCACGGTCACTCCGTCTCCCAGGTCGACGACGTCTCCGGACAGGACGAGCGTCTGCTCACCGGGATGCAGTCGAACGGGGTCGGCGCCTGGACGCAGCAGCGTCGAGCCGTTGGTCGTGTGCAGGTCGATCACGACGACGGTGTCGGCGTCGGGGCGCACCTCGAGGTGGCTGCGCGAGATGTCCTGCTGAGGGCTCTCCACCGCGACCAGATGCGGCAGGTTCTCACCGCTGGCGCGGGTGGATCGCGGACGCCGGCCGATGATCACGGTGCGGTCGAGTTCGACCACCTGGCCCGTGGAGACGCGGATGCGGCCGAAACCGGCCGAGGCGACGGGGATCACCTGGGTGGGAGCGTCGTCGGCCACGGGAGGCTGCTGGCGCAGCGCCCGCAGTTCGGCGGCCGAGATGGTCGCTCCGTCGTGGTCGCCCTCGGCCACGATCGGGAAGGGCGGAGGCGGCGGAGCGTCGACGAAACTCGGCGCGGTGTGCACGGTCTCGCCGAAGAGCTGATCGAACTCATCGATGTCGCTCAGGGGGGACAGCGTCTCGGTGGGGATCAGCGTGACCCCCTCGACCTCGTCCTCGTCCGACGGGTCCTCGTCGGATGCCGCGTCGGGCGCCTCATCCTCGTCGGACGGCGCCGCGGCGGGCTCGGACGGCTCCTCGACCGGCGCCTCGACCGACTCCGGGAGAACCGGGACCTCGTCGACCACCGGCTCCGCGGCCGCCGGCTCGGAGACCTCGGGCGCCGGATCGATCGGGGCCTCGACGGCTCCGTCCTCGGCAGAAGGCTCGGGCGCCGCAGCGGATGCGGGAGCGTCGACCGGGGCGGCTCCGGCGACCGGCGGCACGGGAGCGACGTCGACGATCGGCGGCACGGGAGCGACGAGAGGCGGGACCGGTGCGACAGCCGCACCGAACAGCGCGAGCGCCGGAGCGGGTACGCCTCCCAGGACCGCGGCGGACACGCCGCTCTCCTCGGACTCGATCACCGGGGCCGGGCCCAGCACGGCGACGATCCGCTCGGCGTCGCTCGCCTCGAGCTCAGCGCTCACGGCCGCGGCCCGCACGACCCCGCTCTGCACCGGGAGCGCGGAGACGGCATCCGACTCCTCCACCGTGATCTCGATGCGGGTGGCGCCGCCGACGAAGCGCTCGCTCCAGGTGGTCACCTCCGCGCCGGTGAACTCCTGCGCGGACTCCGTGCCGCTGCTGATCCTGGCCACGACGCCGCCGCGCAGCGCGATGCGGACGTCGGTGCCCTCCGCGACGGCCGCCGCGAACGGCGGCAGCGCGGTGAACGATCCCCCGACGCTCGTCGTGAGCACGTCGACCACGCTGGCGAGGGTCTTCTCGGCGGGGAGCCTGTCCCACAGCCGCGCCACGAGGTCGGCGGGCGCGTCCGGCGGCAGTGCGACGAGAGCCCCCGGAATCACGATCAGGTGCCACTGTCCCGGTCGATAGATCGTCTGCATCAGCGAACCCCTCCTGCTGCCTCGCGCGGACGCGTGTCCATGTCGATGTCGGTGTCGTCGGTCTCCAGCAGCGTGCCGGGGCGCGAGGCCACCGACACGGCATCCGCGATCACGACCGTGATGTTATCGCGTCCTCCGGCATGCAGGGCCTCGGCGACGAGAACGTCTGCGGCCTCCTGCGGGTCCGTCGTCAGCGTGAGCACTTCGCGGATCCGCCCGTCGGAGAGCTCGGAGGTGAGGCCGTCTGAGCACACCATGATCCGGTCGCCGAGCTCGGCGGGGAAGAGCCAGTAGTCGGCATCCCCCGTGCTGCTCGCTCCGATCGCCCTGGTGATGATGTTGCGCCGCCGATCGGTGGCCGCGTCCTCGGGGGTGAGCTGCCCCGCCTCGATGAGCTCCTGGACGACCGAGTGGTCGACCGTGATCTGCTCGAGCTCTCCGTCGGCGAGACGATACGTGCGGGAGTCTCCGATGTTCAGCGCGAGCCAGTAGCCCATGCCGTCGACCGAGGCGATCACGACGCCGCTGAGCGTGGTGCCGGCGCGGCCGTTGCCCGAGGTCGACAGATGCTCGACTCCCTCCCGTGCCCGCTCCAGGGCGAAGCGGACGTCGTCGAGTGCGAGGGATGCCCGGCCGATGAACAGCGCGAACTCCTCGATCACGGTGGCGCTCGCGCGCTCTCCCGCCTCGTGGCCGCCCATGCCGTCGGCGACGACGAACACGGGCGAGCTCGCCAGGTACGCGTCCTCGTTCAGGGCGCGTCGCAGCCCCGGGTGCGTCGCTGACCCGGTGGTGACGACGAGTCCGGGCCTCACGCGTAGCCGCCGACCGTGACGATGCGATCGCCGATCTCGATGGCGTCGCCGAGCCGCACCGGCACGCGCTGGCCGGCGGGGCAGGCGATGCGCTGGCCGTCGCGCACGATGGTCATGCCGTTCGTGGAATGGCGGTCGAGGACCCAGCCGCCGGAGATCTCGGATGCCGCCTCGAAGTGCGTCTTCGACAGCGACAGCGTCTCATCGCGCACGGGCACCAGCACGGCGCCGTCTTCGGGGGCGGGGTTGCGGCCGAAGATCGTGCGGCGCGACACCGGGACCCTGGTGCCGTCGTCCCACGTGAAGATCAGGCGGTGGCCGGGGATGCTGATGCGGGTCTGCTCGAGCTCCGCCTCGTCCTCCGCGCCGTCGACGGGGAGCGCATCCTGGGCAGGCGGCGCTGCGGGGGCGGGAGGCACGGCGGGAGCGGGCGGCACGGCGGGAGCGGGCGCCGCCGCAGGAGCAGGCGGAGCGGCGAGGGTCGGCTCGGCGGCGATCGGCGTTGCGGGCGCGGGGCGCTGCACCACCGTCTCATCGAGCGACGGGTCGAGGTCCGACGCCGCCGGAGCGGCAGCGGGCTCGGGTGCAGCCGCGGCCGGGGGGCGGGGCTGGGTGACGCCGGGCACGAAGGCGATCAGCGACCCCGCGTCGGCCTGCTCGACCGGCTCCGGGTGGACGGTCGCGGGCTGAGCAGCCGGCGCCGGCTGAGACGCGGGCACGACCGGAGCCGGAGGAACGGCGGGTGCGGCGGGGACGACCGGCGCCGCTGGAGCCGCGGGCGCTGCGGGTGCCGCGAACGCCCCGGGGTGCTGCGGAGCGGCCGGAGCGGGGATGCCGGGGACCGGCGGTGCAGCGGGGATGCCGGGGAACCCCTGGGCCGGAGCCACCACGGGGAACGCCGTCGTCGCCGGAGCGGCGGGCTGCGCCGGGACCGCCGTCGACGGTCGCCGCGCGTCGAGCACACGAGCATCCGCGACACGGTCGTGCCAGCCCTGGAACCGGCCGGAGCCGTCGAACAGCGGGGAGAAGTATCCGACCACGACGCTCGCGGTGAGCCAGAAGACGATATTGCGCAGCAGAGCGCGTCCGAAGCGGATCGGGGAGCCGTCGGTCGCCGAGGCGAGCCGCACGCCCTGCGCGCGCATGCCGAACGAGCCCTTGCCGGTCTGCATCACGGTGTAGGCGACGGCCCAGCCCATCATGACCAGAAGGAGCAGCCCGTAGCCGATCGGCATCACGATCATGAGGTTCTCGATGGGCCTGGTGCTGAAGGCGATCACGGCGACGACGATGAAGCCGACGATCGCGATCGCCCCGGCGATCAGGGCGTCGATCAGGTAGGCGATCGCGCGCCGCGGGATCGGCGCGCTGCTCTCGATCGCGGGCTGGCTCATGGGGTCTCGCTCTCGGGTGCGGGGGGCGTCTTCGCAGCGGTGCTGCTCTTGATCGTGCCAGGTTCACGGCGGACGCGCGCGGTGGCGGCATCCTTCAGGTTCTGCATTCCGGTCGCCACGGCGGTGCCGCCCATCAGCGAGCGCAGGCTCAGGCGCGCCTTCATCCTCTTGAAGAAGCCCGCCTCCTTGCCGAGCCCGCCGACGAGTCCGTCGACCTCCGCCCAGAACGCGTCCACGTCTTCAGGGGTCGGATCGGCGGGTCCGAACACCTCGGCGTCGGCGCGCTCGGCGAGCGTCGTGACCTGCGGGAGGGTGAGGGCGGTGGCCACGGTCGCGGCCTCCTCGACCCTGGTGCCGCCGGGCGCGACCCTGGCTCCGTAGTCGACGGCGCGATCGGTCAGCTCGTCCCACCCGCCGCTGATGCGGTCGGACGCCCTGGCCGCGTTGCGCCGCGAGCGACGCTTGGCCGCCTTCCACGCGCCGATCACGATGAACGGCGACGCGAGCAGCGCGAGGATGCCGAGCGTGATGCCGCCGACCGCGAGGATGATGCCGATCAGCCCCGCGAGGTTGAACGTCTCGTCCTCGCCCTTGCGGTCGTCCGGCAGCGTCGGCGGGAGGTCGACCGGCTCCTGCGGCGGGGGCGGCGGCTGCAGCACCTGCGGCTTGGGGTCGACCTTCGGCTTGGTGTTCTGGTCGTTCGGGACCTTGTCCTCGGGCGGGGTCGGGTTGAAGGTGAGCCAGCCCACCCCCTCGAAGTTGACCTCGACCCACGCGTGCACGTCGTCGCCCGTGGCCGCGAACTCGGGGTCTCCCTCGCGCTCCTCGTCGGGGTAGTACCCCATCACCACGCGGGCCGGAATGCCGACCTCACGCGCGAGCAGCGCCATCGCGACCGCGTACTGCTCGTCGTCGCCGATCATCTGATCGCCGCCGATGAGCGTCGAGATGCGCTCGGCCGTGTGGCCGGCGCGCGAGAGGACCTCGCCCTCCAGACCGTGGCTGAAGAAGCCGCCCTCGGCGAGGAACGTCTCCAGCGCGCGGACGCGCTCGATGGGCGACTCGGCGCCGGCGACGGTCTCGGACGCGAGGGAGGTGAGCTCCTCCGGAACGTTGCTCTGCTTCGGGAGGGGCACCTTGCCGAAGTCGACGTCGGCCAGCTGGGTGTCGTCGAGCGGCGCGGGCATGACCGTGTCGATCGTGTAGCTGTCGCCCTTCTTGAGCTTCGACGTGACGACCGCCGTGCCGGTCTCGGTGTTGTAGTAGCCCGTGCGGCGCAGCTCCTCTGCGCGACCGCCCGTGAAGTCGATCGCGGAGACGGCGCCCGCGTCGGGCACCCACACGCCGTTGTAGCGGTCGATGTCGACCTTCAGCGTGACGGGGACGCCCTCGGCCTCCGGTGACATGTTCGACCGGAGCGGCGCGAACGCACTCGACGAGTCGGGTCCGCCGTCGGTGACGTTGTAGACCATGCCGTCGTACTGATCCATGACGGCGATCCGGATGCGCGCCCCCTTGGGCAGCCCCTTCACGGTGAACAGCGTCTCGTCTGCTTCGTCGCGCACGTTCTTGCGGAAGGACTGCAGCGGACTCGGATAGTCGCGGATGTTGAACGGCGGGATGATGACGTCGCGGAAGACGTGCCGGGGTTGCGCCGGCGCGGCGACCGCGCTCGTGGCGATGCCCGCACCACCCGCGACGACAAGCACCGCCGCGCCCGCGATGAGGCGCCGCATGCGCATCTGGGTGGCGCGAGAGGAGTCGACCTCACTCACCGACACGGCGTCGTTCTGCGGCGCCCACAGCTGGCGGAGCGCGAGCCACGCGATCGCCATGACGGCGAACACCAGACCCTGGGCGAGCGGGAACGCCGGCTCGGGCGTGCCCAGCACGATGACGAGCATGAGCAGTGCACCGGCGGGGATCAGAGCCCAGGCGACCCGAGAGAGCCGGAGGGCGAGGGATGCCGTCAGCACCGTGCCGACGAGCGCGAGCAGGAACGGCACGATGAGGTGCCCGTCCGCCGCCGCCACCGGGGCGACGGTGGTGAGCATCTGCTTCCACGAGGTGACCGTGCCGAGCGCGAGGCGCTGGAGGGTGTCGAGCGTCGGCACGACCCCGAGGAGCGTGGTGTGCGGCAGGGCGAGGGCGCCGCCGAAGACGAAGTACGCCGCGACGGTCAGTCCGGCGATGATCAGGATGCCCCAGCGTCGCCAGGCGGCGACCGCGGAGATCGCGAGACCCAGGAGGATGCCGCCGATCGCGGCCGGGAGGTACGAGCCGCCGGCGAACGTCGGCCAGAAGCCGACCATGGAGACGCCGACGAGCAGCGCGGACGCTCCGAGGTCGAGGATCCAGCGGCGCAGCGGCAGCGCCGTGGCCGTGGTGGCGGGTGCGGTCATGCGAGAACCTTCTGGAGCGCGAGGGGGATCTGCTCGAGCGAGCCGACGGTGACGACGTCGGCGTCGCCGATGCGGCGGAGCGCGGGAGAGGATGTCGAGCGGTCGGCGACGATGGCGAGAACGCGTGCGCCGAAGGGCAGGCGGGAGCATGCCAGACGGAGGTCGTCCGAGCGCACCTTGGACCCGCAGATCAGCACGACGACGCTGGCGAGGGGCATGGTCCTGGCGACGACGCCGGCGAGGTCCTCGATGCCGCCGCGGCGGGGCTTGGAATGGGTCACGGCCGACAGCGAGTCGAGCAGCTGCTTGCCGGTGCCCGCGGGGAGCTCGCGCCCCTGCACGCGGACGTCGACGCGCTGCGAGTCGCGGATGGCCCGCAGGCCGATGGAACCGGCGACCGAGATCGCGAGCTCGAAGTCGTCTCCTGTGGCGTACTCCGCCGCGGCGCGGGAGAGCCCGATCACGAAGTGCGAGCGCCGGGTCTCCTCGTATTGCCGCACCATCATCGTCCCGGTGCGCGCGGTGGACTTCCAGTGCACGTGGCGCAGGTCGTCGCCGGGCTGGTACTCGAGCAGGGCGTGGAACGAGACGTCGTCGCGCGAGAGGTCGGCGGCGGGAAGACCCTCGAGGTCGCGCAGGTACCCGAGCGACTGGCCGTCGAAGAGGATGGTCTTCGGATGCACGAAGAGGTCGACGGGGTCGTCGCGGCGGTGGGCGCGCTCGAACAGGCCGAGCGGGTCTCCGCGCACGACGCTGACGGGGCCGACCTTCACGACACCGCGCTTCTGCGTAGGGATGGCGAAGAGCTCCTCCGCCTCCTCACCGGGCGCGAGCCGCTGGATGCCGAACTCGCCGCGGCCCGATCCGACGGGCAGCACCACACGGGAGGGCAGGATCGCCCTCGTACCGCGGTTCGCGAGCTTCAGGCCGCCGACCGCGCGCTCCCCCACGACGACGCGCGTGCGCGCGAGGTCGAGGGACACGTCGTAGGCGGTGCGCCCGATCAGGAACAGAGCGCAGAGGACGACGGTGATCGCGATGACGACGGCGGCGACGGTGAACTCCGCCCATCCGGCCACCTGACCGAGGATCCAGAAGCCGACGGCGAGCGCCATCAGCACCCATGCCAGCGGCCGGATCGCCGCGGTGACCTTGCGGAGGCGCGCGAGGCCGCGCGCACCGATGACCGCCGCGACGTCGCGCCAGCCGGCGTCGCGGGCGATCGGCGCAGCCTCGAGTGCCTCCGTCGTCATCACGCGGCCGATCGCGCCTGCGGCGCCGCGATGTTCTCGAGCACGCGGGCGATCACGATGTCGCTCGTGGTGCCGGCGAACTCCGCCTCGGCATCCAGCAGCAGACGGTGCTGCCAGACCGGACGTGCGAGGGCCTTGATGTCATCCGGCAGCACGAAGTGACGGCCGTGGGCCGCCGCCCACACCTTCGCCATGCGCACCATCGCGATCGCGCCGCGGACCGAGACGCCGAGGCGGATGGCGGGGTCCTTGCGCGTCGCCTCGGAGAGCTCGGCGACGTAGCGCAGCACGGCGGGCTCGACGTGCACGGATGCACCGAGGTCGGCCATGTCGGCGACGGCGCTCGTCGTGATCACGGCGGACAGCGCGGCCGACGGGTTGCGGTCGGATGCTCCGGCCAGGATGCTCTCGGTGATGGCGAGATCGGGGTAGCCGATCGAGGTCTTGATGAGGAAGCGGTCGAGCTGCGCCTCGGGGAGCTTGTAGGTGCCCGCCTGCTCGATCGGGTTCTGCGTGGCGATCACGAGGAACGGCCGGCCGGTCTCATGGGTCACGCCGTCGACGGTGACGCGCGACTCCTCCATGACCTCCAGCAGCGCCGACTGCGTCTTCGGCGACGCGCGGTTGATCTCGTCGGCGAGCACGATCGAGGCGAAGATCGGTCCCTTGTGGAACTCGAAGCGGTGCGACTGCTGGTCGTAGATCGTGACGCCGGTGACGTCGGACGGCAGCAGGTCGGGGGTGAACTGGATGCGGGCGCTGGTGCCCTGCACGGTCGCGGCGAGCGCCTTCGCGAGGCTCGTCTTGCCGGTGCCGGGGGCGTCCTCGAGCAGCACGTGGCCCTCGGCGAGCATGGAGGCGAGCACGAGCGAGACGATCTCGCGCTTGCCCTGCACGGCCTTGTCGACGTTGTCGACGAGGCGGGTGAAGGTGCCCTGGAACCAGGCGGCCTGTTCGGGGGTCATTGTCATGAGCGTGGTGCTTCCTGTTCTGTATGTGTCGTTCGAGAGAGCGTCAGTACCAGACCATCGCCGTGGCGTATCTGTCGAGCTCTTTGATGTAGACGCGGATCGTGTTGCCGGGGAACCCGTAGTAGCAGTTGAGGTCGACGCTGCCGTTCGCGGGGACGTACGACAGCGTGCCGCCACCCCACTTGTTGCCGTCGTCGCACTGCAGGTGGTAGTTGCCTGGACTGTTGAAGTTCGCCACGGTCAGCCTGACCTTGGCGCAGGAGGACGAGCCGCAGTCGGGCCAGGACCCGGAGGCGCCCTTCTCGGTCTTCAGCACCTCGGCCGGCGGGTCGTTGGTGCGCGCGGAGTCGGAGGCCTCCGGTGACCACTGGCCGGCGCTGTCCTGCGCCCTGACCTTGATGCTGTGGGTCTCCTTGTATCCGCCGCCGACGGTCCGGGAACCGCTCACGGCGACGTTCTGCCAGCCGCCGCCGTCGACGCTGATCTGCACGACGTCGATCTTGCGGCCGTTGCCCGAGCCGGAGGCATCCCAGTTCAGCTGCACCTGCGTGCCGAGGTTCTTCGCCGTCGCCTTGGGGGCGAACGGCACACCGTACGGCACCGCCGAGGCCGCATTCGACGTGGCGCCCGAGTATGTCGTGCCGTCGACGGTCGCGACCCCCTTGACCTCGACCTTGTAGGTCGTGCCGTTGGTGAGCCCGGAGATCCGCGTACCGCTCAACGCCTGCCAGCTTCCGCCGTTGAGTCGGTACTGGTAACTCACCTCGCCCGTGCGCGCGCCGTTGCGGGAGCCCGGGGTGTAGGCGATGTCGATGAACCTGTCACCGGGGGTCGCCGTCAGGCCGGTCGGCGCCCCGGGGGCGTTCACTCCGCGGCGCGGGGCCGACATCGGGCTGTACTCTCCCCAGCCCGCCTTGTTGGTCGCCTTGATGCGGAACGTGTAGGCGGTCTCCGAGGTCGGCAGAGTGACCGCCTGGCTGGTGGCGCCGGCGCCGGGCGTCACCGTGCGCCTCAGCGTGGACCCCTCGTAGATCTCCAGCTGGTAGCCGTCGATCGCGTCGCCGTTGCTGTTCGGGGCGGCCCAGTTCACCTGCATCTGCGCCTGGTCGCCCACGCTCGGGATCTCCGTCGTCGTCGGCGCCGCGGGCGCGAACGGGGGGCCTGCGGGGATCTCGGATGCCGACCAGCCGCTCCAGCTCGACGGCTCGGGCGCCTTGTTGTGCGCCTGCACGCGCACCTGGTAGTTGGAGCCGTTCTCCAGCCCCTCCCAGGTGATCGAGTTGCCCGTCACCTCTTTCTGGGCGATGCCAGACGGCGGGGCGGGCGAGATCTCGAGCGTGTACCTCTCCACGGGCGAACCCGGCGTCGACGGGGTCACCCAGCTCACCTGGAGCGACTTGTCGCCGAACTTGAGCGACGGCGGGTTGGGCGTGTCCGGACGAGCGTCGGGACGCGCCACCTCGGAGGTGCCGGACGGCTTGCCCTCGCCGACGCGGTTCGTCGCGGTGACGCGGAACGTGTACTCGACGTTGTTGGTCAGCCCGTCGAGCGTGCACGTCGTCGACTGGCACTCCTTGCGGTAGGAGGAGCCCTGCGCCGAGGTCACCGTGTACTTGGTGATCTCCGCGCCGTTGTTCGACGGCGCCGCGAAGGAGATGACGACGGTGCGGTCCTGCACGCTCGTGACCGTCGGCGCGCCCGGGGCCTCTGGCACGCCCTGCACGGTGACGACGACCTGGCCGTTGGCCTCGCGGTCGGGATCGTCGGTCGCATCCTTGATGCGGTAGCGCACCACCATCGTGCCGACGAAGTTCGCCGACGGGGTGACCACGAGCTCGTCGCCCTTCTTCGAGACGTCACCCGAGCCGGACTCGACGACGTACGACACGATCTCGAGCGGCGTCTCGGGGAAGGGGTTGAAGTCGTTGGCGAGGACCGGGACCGTCACCGACTTGCCCTGATCGGCCTGGCCGACGGTGTCGGTGTTGGCCGCGGGCAGAGCACGGGTGGATGCCGCGACGATCACCGAGACCGTGCCCTCGACGGGCTCGGTCTCGCCGTCGCTGATGCGCACGTCGAGGGTGAGGGCGGTGCCCTTCTTCGCGCTCGACGCGGCCTCGACGAGCAGCTTGTCGCCGTCGACCTTCGCGGTCACGCCCTTGCCGTCGCCGCCCACGAACGCGAAGGTGTGCTCGTCTTCCGGGTCGGGGTCTGTGGTGAGCGCGGCGAGGTCGAGCGCCGTGGCCTTCTCGCCCGGCGCGACCTGCACCTGTCCGCTGACGAACGTCGGCTGCTGGTTCTCGGGCGGGAGCACGTCGATCGGGATCGTGAGAGTCGCCTTGCGCCCCTCTGGGTCATCGGGCCCCGTGCCGTCGGTCACCTCGAAGGTGATCGCGTCCTGACCGAAATAGCCGGCCGCGGAGGTGTAGACGAGCGTCGACTCGTCCTTCACCAGATCGGCGCCGTCGGCGTGCACAGCGGAGACCTTGGCGTGCTCGGTGATGCGGGCCGTGCCGCCTCCGGCCACGGTCACGTACTTCGAGAGCGGGAGCGAGATGGTCTCGCCGCTGACCACCTGCACGGGCTTGGTCGAGTCGATGGTCGGACGCAGGCCCGACACGGCCGGCACGAAGATGAACGCCGACGCCTGCAGACCGTCCTGGTCCGTGAGCGTGTACCGGATGAGCTGCTGCTCGTCCGTGACGGTGACCCTGACCTTGCCGTTCTGCAGCGCCGTCGCCCCGGCGCCGAGGTCGAGATCGAGGGAGTCGGTCGTGCCGTCGGGGTCCTCGTCGTTCGTGAGGATCTCGATGTCGGCGGTCAGCCCGCCGTCCTTGAGGTCGTCTGGACGCACCCGGTCGTCGCGCGCGACCGGCGCCTGGAGCGGCACGTCCTCGTCGACCGTGACCTGCAGGATCGCGGATGCCGTGGCTCCTCTGGCGTCGCGGATCGTGTACTGCAGTGACGTCTCGAGAGACCTGTCCGGGGCCTGCACGAGCACACGGTCTCCCGAGACCCTGGCCTCGAGCTCCTTCGGGACCTCGAGTCCGCCGTTCTTCTCGCTGACGAGCGTGATCTCGTCGCCCTCGGGGTCGGAGTCGTTGGCCAGCACGGGGACGGCGATCTCACGACCCGGACGCACGACCACGGCATCCTTCACCGCGTACGGATCCTGGTTGACCTGCTCCGGTGGGGCGATGCCGACGCGGATGGTCGCGATGCCCTCCTTGCCGAGGTGGTCGCGCACCCGGTACTTGAAGGTGTCGACGCCGCTCGAACCCGTGAAGGCCTCGTAGGTGAAGTAGTTCGCGCCCGTCTCGTTGATGCGGCCCTTGGTGGGGCTGGAGGCGATGTCGAGGAGCTCGACCGAGTCGCCGTCGGCGTCGATGCCGTCCAGCGGCACGGCGATGCTGATCTCCGTGCCCGCGAGGGCTCGGGCGACGAGGTCGCGCGGCCGCGGCGCCGCGTTGGTGTCCTCGTCGACGGGGAGGATCTGGATCGTCACGTAGCCCGCGGCCTTCTGCTGACGCGAGTCGACGGCCTCGTACGTGAGGTAGACGGTCTTCGCCTCCGGCCCCGCCTTGAAGCGCACGGTGTCCTGCGACACGAACGCCTCGCCGTCGTCCGGGTCGACGAACGGCTCGATGAGCTCCGGGGCGACGTGCATGACGTCGTCGTTCGGATGCGTGTCGTTGTCGAGAACGGGGATCGTCACGACGTCGCCGGCCCGCACGGTGACCGTGTCGGGGTTGGCGACCGGCTGCATGATCGTGTCGGGCGCGGGGATCGGGATGACGACGACCTCGCCCTCTGCCGACTTCGACCCGTTCGAGATCGTGTAGGTGATGCGCGCCTGACCGGTGAGCGACCCCTGGTCGGTGATGCGCAGCGTCTCGTGGTTGATCACCGAGACGGAGACGCCGGAGCTGGGCTCCATCGACACCGACTGGACCACGAGGATGCCGCCGCCGGGGTCCTCGTCGTTGGCGAGCACCCCGATCAGCACGTCGCCTCCGGAGGGCAGCAGGGCGACGTCGCGCACGGCGACGGGAGCGAGGTCGGATGCCCCGGCCTCGAGCACGTCGACGCGGACGAGCCCCTCGCCGTTCTTGGGCCCGGCGGTCGCGAGGTACTGCACGTAGTAGGTGCCGGGTGCGTCGGCGGAGAAGGTGAACGTCTTGTTCGTGAAGTCGGGGATGACGGTGGCGCCGGGCACCTCGTCGACCCGGCCGAGACGCAGCGGCTCCCTGCTGGAGCTCGTGTCGTTCGTGAGCGGCGCGACGGTGACCTGCTCGCCGACGCGGGTGACCACGTGATCGGCGTTCGTCTTGGGGTCGGTCGTGCCGGGAGGGCGGACGTCGATCGTGATCGACGCGGTGCCGACCTCGCCGGAGCCGTCGGCCACCGCGACCTCGATGTCCTTGCGGCCCTGCAGGCTCGCCGTGGCCTTGTACGTGATCTGTCCGTCGGTGCTGAAGTCGACCTCGTCGCCGGGGGCGGCCGCCACCGCCTTCAGGTAGATGTCATCTCCGTCGGGGTCGATCCAGTCGGGGAGGATGTTGTACGACACCGTCCCGCCGCTCTCGACGGTGAGGCTGGTCTTGCGCTTCGGCGCAGGCGCGCCGTTCACGTCCCAGTCGTGCACCGAGAGGGTGACGGCGGCGGTGTCCTTGCCCTTGCGTCCGTCGTCGGCCTCGTAGGTGAAGGTCGCCGAACCCGTCGCCTTCTCGTCGACGGCGATCTGCAGGGATCCGCCGTTCTGGATCGGCTGCACGGTGCCGATCGAGGGCTGCTGCTCGGCGAGCGCCGCCACGAGGACGTCCCCGTCGGGGTCGTTGTCGTTGTCGAGCACCGGCAGGAGGATGGAGGCTCCGGGCCGCACCCCGAAGGAGTCGTCCTCCGCCACGGGCGGGGTGTTCTCCTCCTTGCGGTCGGGGAGGGTGGTCTCGACCGTCTCCTGGGTCGTGTCCTCCTCGTTCTCCGCCTCGCCCTCCGGGGGCGTCAGGTCGTTCCAGTTGTCGACGCGCTGCAGGCTCTCATCGGCCATCCAGGCCGCTCCGCCGACGGCGTCGTTGAGGATGATCACGTCGCGGTTCACGCGGAAGGTCAGCGAGGCGGCGTCTTCGGCCCCGTCGATCTTCGCCTCCACGTCGTCGGCGTCGCCAGGACAGTCGCGCACGAACCGCGCCGAGCCCGCCCATGCGCCGTAGAAGCACCCGCGCAGCGACACGGGGACGGCCGGATTGCCCGTGCCGTCGACCGCGGTCTCGGTCGGATCGCTCCCGTCGAGCGGCACGCTGAGCAGCGCCGACGGCGTCGCGATGGCCACGGAGTCTGCCGCGGCGGACGACTGCTGCAGCACGGCATCCGCCGCGTCGGGGATCTCGGTGCGGAAGCCACCGGGGGTCGTGACGACACCGGCAGCGGCATCCATCACGACGGCCGTGCGTCCGACCGCGGTGATCGTGGGCGCCTCGTCGGTGTCGATGTCGCCGACCGACGCCTCGGACGGATCGAGGGGCTCGCCCTCGTTGTCGACGGGGATGGTGACGACCTCGCCGCGGGCGGCGGAGAGGCCGAACACGGTGCCGTCGTCGGCGACCGCCACGTCGGCGCCGTCGCCGAGCTCGGCGGTCGGGTCGACCGCCTCGATCTTGAAGCCCGCGATGGCCCTGACCGCGATGACCCAGAGGTTTCCGGACTTCGGATCGAGGATCGCCGCCGTCTTGTTGCCGAGCACGACCTTCGCGGACGATGGGATGCCGGAGCTGTCGCCGAGTGCGACGCGGGCCGGGTCGACGGCCGTGAGGGTGGAGGAGCCGCGATCGACGACGAGGACGTTGCTCTCGTCCTGCAGGATGTCGTAGTTCTCACCGGTCGTGCGCAGGCCGCCGTCGAGGACCGTGGACTCGTGGTTGAAGTGCCCGACGAGCAGGCTCGAGGTCTTCGTGATCCAGACGCCGCCGTCGTTCAGCTCGACCTTGGTGGTGGGGTTGCCGTCGTAGGCGAACGCGAGGGTGGTGATCGCGATGGCCGCGGCGGCCACGCCGGCGGCGGAGGCCAGCGTCTTCGGACGCGCACGCATCCATGACAACGCCTTCATCCCCGGTATCCCCCCTGGGTTGTGCACTCTCGGACTCGGCCGACACGCCCGAGGGCGCGCGGCATACCAGATGAGTCTAACTTGCGCGGCGGACGCTCTCGATGGGGAGGAGTCCCCACCGAGAGCGCCCGGCGCGCACGGGCCGAACGCCTGCTAGAAGTTGCCTTCCCTGGCGCTCGACGGGTTGCCGCCGATGATGTTCAGACCCTTGCGGGTGACGAAGCCGTTCCAGCAGTCGATGATCACGGAACCGTTCGACGGGATGTTGACCGGGAAACCCGCGTTGGTGGAGAACACGCTGCCGTCGGCCGTGCACTCGACCCGGTACGAGCCGCCGGCGAAGTTCTTCGTGTTCAGCTGCAGGTTGTAGCAGGGACCGCCTCCGACGCTGGTGCAGCCGTTGGTCTTGGCATTGCCCCGCGTGACCCACGCCTCGGGCACGGGCTGGCTGTCGGTGACGGCGGATGCCGACACGACGTTCGACCACTGGCCGGCCTCGTCCTTGGCCTTGACCTGGATGCTGTGCGTCTCGCTGTAGCCGCCGCCGAGGCTGCGACTGCCGTTGAGTCCGAGGTCCTGCCATCCTCCGCCGTCGAGGCTGACGAGCACCTGGGTGATCGCACGGCCATTCGCAGCCGGAGGAGACCACGCGACCCTGACCGAGGTGCCCTGGTTGGTCGCGGAGGCGCCGGGGTTCTGCACGGGTCCGTACGGCCTCAGAGCCCCCGAGGCCGCCGATGGCGCACCGGGCTGCGACTCCTGGCCGCCGACGACCGAGTAGGCCCTGACCCGCACGGTGTAGCTGCTGCCGTTCGCGGCGTTGATGCGCGTGCCGTCCCAGTTGCGGCTCCAGGCGCCGCCGCTGAGGGAGTACTCGTAGCGCACCTCTCCTCCGGAGGCGCCGTTGGTGTCGGAGAGCGAGTACGAGACGGTGACGTACCCGTCGTGCTCCTGAGTGCCGGTGATGGTCGGGGCCCCTGGGCTGCCGAAGGCGCGCTGCGGCGCGGAGGCCGGGCTCTGCGCGCCCCACCCGGCCTTGTTCCGCGCCCGCACCGAGTAGGTGTAGTCGGACGTGGACGTGTCGACGTTCACGGTCTGGCTGAGCTGGGTGCCGGGGATGCCGGGGATGCGGTTCACGACCCCGCCTCCGCGCATCACGACGAGCTCGTACTCGGCGATCGCGTCGCCGTTCTGCGGCGCGGCGGCCCAGGACACCGTCATCTGCACCTGCTTGCCCACCGACGGCGCGCTCTTCGCCGTCGGCGCAGCGACCGTGCCGGGCACACCGGCCGGGATCTCGCTCGCCGACCAGCCGCTCCAGCTCGACGGCTCCGGTGCGCGGTTGTGCGCCTGGATCTGGATCTGGTAGTTCGAGCCGTTCTCCAGCCCCTCCCAGACCAGGGAGTTGCCGGTGACCCCGGACTTCTCCGAGATGCCCGAGGGCGGGGCCGGAGAGATCTGCAGCGTGTACGACTCGACAGGCGAGCCCGGCGTCGTGGGCGTCGTCCACGAGACCTTGAGGCTCTTGTCGCCGAACACGAGCTTCGGCGGCTGGGGGGTGTCCGGACGCGCGTCGGGGCGGGCCACCGCGGAGGTCGGAGACGGCTTGCCGTCGCCGACGCGGTTGGTCGCCACGACCTGGAACACGTACTCGACGTTGTTCGTCAGACCGTCGAGCGTGCAGGTCGTCGACGTGCACTTCTTCGTGTAGTTCCCGGCCACGGACTTCACGGTGTAGGAGGTGATCTCCGCGCCGTTGTTCGAGGGCGGCGACCACGACAGCACGACGGTGCGGTCCTGGACGCTCGACACGGTCGGCGTTCCCGGCGCCTCCGGCACGCCCTGCACGGTCAGCACGATGCGTCCGTCGACCTCGCGATCGGCATCCTTCGTCGCATCCTGGATGCGGTAGCGCACCACCATCGTCCCCACGAACTCCGCAGCGGGCGTGACCTTCACCTCGCCCGCGGTGAACGAGACGGTTCCCGATCCGGTCTCCGTCGCCGCGGAGACGACCTTGAGCGGCGTCTCCGGGAAGGGGTTCACGTCGTTGTCGAGAACCGGGACCGTGACGGTCTTGCCCTGGTCGGCCTCGGGCACCGTGTCGGTGTTCGCGGTCGGGAGCGATCGGGTCGAGGCGGCGACCAGCACGGCCACCGACCCCTCGACCGGCTCGGTCGTGCCGTCGTCGATGCGCAGCCCGACGGTCGTGCTCGTGCCCTTCGGCGTACCGGAGTCCGCCTCGACGAGCAGCTTCGAGCCGTCGATGCGCGCCTTCACCCCGCCGGACGGCTGGTCCACGATGCTGAAGCGGATGCCCTTCGCGTCCTCGGGGTCGGGGTCGGTCGTGAGGGCGGCGAGATCGAGCGGCATCGCGGGCTCGCCCGGAGCGACCTCGACCTGGCCGTTCACGAACACGGGCTGCTGGTTCTCGGGCGGGAGCACGGTGATCTGGATCGTCAGCGTGGCCTTGCGACCCTCGGGGTCGTCAGGACCCGAGCCGTCGGTCACCTCGAACGTCAAGGCGTCCTTGCCGAAGTACCCCTGCTTCGACGTGTAGACGAGGGTCTTCTCATCCTTGATCAGGGACGAGCCGTCGGCGTAGACGGCACTCACCTTCGCGGCCTCGGTGAGGAGCACATCGCCGCCGCCGGCGACCGTGACGTACTTCGACAGCGGCAGCTCGACAGTCTCACCGCTCTTGACCTCGACCGGCTTGGTCGAGGTCAGGGTCGGACGGAGCTCGCTCATCGCGGGGACGAAGATGAAGGCGGATGCCTCCTGGTCGTCCTGATCGGTGATCGTGTAGCGGATGAGCTGGCGCTCCTGGCCGACCGTGACGCGGATCGTGCGGTCCTCCCGCACGACGCCGCCTGCCCCGACCGAGAGGTCGAGCGCGTCGACGGTGCCGTCGGGGTCGTCGTCGTTCACGAGCACCTCGACGTCGACCTTCAGGCTGTCCTGCACGTCGGAGGCGACGATGCGGTCGTCGCGCGCCGTCGGCACCTTCAGCGGAACGTCCTCGTCGACGGTGATCTGCAGCACCGCGGTCGCGGTCGCTCCCCTGGCGTCGCGGATCGTGTACTGGATCGACGTGTCCATCGCCTTGTCCGGCGCGGTGACCACGACGCGATCGCCGGACACCACGGCCTTGACGCCGGCATCCGGCGGGATCTCGAGCCCCTTCTTGACGAGCGAGATCGCGTCGCCCTCGGGATCGGAGTCGTTCGAGAGCACGGGCACCGCGATCGTGCGACCCGGGCGCACCACGACGGTGTCCTTGACCGCGTACGGAGCCTGGTTCGAGGCGTCACCGGGGGCGATGCCGACCCTGATGGTCGCGACGCCCTCCTTGCCGAGGCGGTCGCGCACCCGATAGGTGAACGAGTCGACGCCGGTGGCGTCGCCGAACGCCTCGTAGACGAGGTAGTTGCTGCCGGTCTCGGCGACCTGGCCCTTCGACGGCGCGCTCTCCTGCCCGACGAGCTCGACCGAGTCGCCGTCGGTGTCGATGCCGTCGAGCGGGATCGCGATGCGCACGGTCGATCCGCTCAGCGCGCGGACCGTGAGGTCCTTGGGCTTGGGGGCGGAGTTCGCCTCCTCGTCGATCGGCCGCACCTGGATCGTGACGTACCCGGCGTCCTTCTGCCCGAGGGAGTCGACGGCCTGATACGTCAGGTAGACCGTCCCCGGGGTGTCGGAGGCGCGGAACCGGACCGTGTCCTGCGACACGAACGCCTCGCCGTCCTCCGGGTCGACGAGCGGCTCGACGAGGTCGGGGGCCACGTGCAGCACGTCGCCGTTGGGGTGCGTGTCGTTGTCGAGCACCGGGATCGTGACGACGTCGCCCGCACGGACGACGACCTGGTCGTCGTTCGCGACCGGCGGCATCAGCTGCTCGGGGCGCGGGATCGGGATGACGACGACCTCGCCCTCTGCGGTCTGACTGCCGTTGGAGATGCGGTAGCCGATCCGCACGGTCTCGTCGAGCGCGCCCTGGTCGCCGATGCGCAGGGTCTCGTGGTTGAGCACCGACACCGAGATGCCGCTGTGCGGCGGCACGGTGACCGACTGCACGACGAGGATGCCGCCGGCCGGATCGGAGTCGTTGCCGAGCACGCCGACGAGCACCTCGCCGCCGGCGGGGAGCAGGGCGACGTCGCGCACCGCGATCGGCGGGAGCTCGGTCTCGCTCGGCTCCAGCACGTCCACGCGGACGAGACCGGGAACCGCGTTCGGGCCGGCGCTGACCAGATACTGCACGTAGTAGACGCCCGCGGCATCCGACTGGAAGGTGAACGACTTGTTCGGGAAGTCGGGGACGATGATGGCGCCCGGGGTCTCGTCGACCTTGGCCAGGCGCAGCTGCTCACGGCCGGAGCTCGTGTCGTTGACGAGGGGCGCGACGGTGACGGCCTCCCCCACGCGGGTCACGACGTGGTCGGCGTTCGTCTTCGGGAGCGTGGAGCCCGCCGGCCGGACGTCGAGCCGGAGCACGCCGGTCGAGGTCTCGCCGAGCCCGTCGGCGACCCTGATCTGGATGTCCTTGCGCCCCTGCATGCTCGCGACCGCGCGGTACGTGACCTGACCGTCCGTGGTGAAGTCGACCTCGTCGCCGGGCGCCGCCACGACGTCCTGCAGGTAGATGTCGTCGCCGTCGGGGTCGAGCCAGTCCGGGAGCACGTTGTAGGAGACCGAGCCGCCCTCCTCGACCGCGATGCCGGTCGTGCGGCGCTGGACGGGCGCGCCGTTGGTGTCCCATCCGTGCACCGAGAGCTGCACGTTCGCGGTGTCCTTGCCGCCGCGGCCGTCGTCGACCTGGTACTCGAACGACCCGCCGCCGGTCGCGTCCTCCGGGACGGCGATCTGCAGGGAGCCGCCGTTGTTGACGGGCTGCACCTCGCCCAGCGCCGGCTGGCTCTGCGCGAGCGAGGCGACGAGCACGTCGCCGTCGGCGTCGGTGTCGTTGTCGAGCGCGGGCAGCATCGTGGTGCGACCCGGCCGCACGCCGAACTCGTCGTCCTCCGCGACAGGGGGCGTGTTCTGCTCGCTGCGCTCGGGGAGCGTGGTCTCGACCGTCTCCTCGGTGGTGTCCTCCTGGTTCTCCGTCTCCCCCTCCGGCGGGGTGATGTCGTTCCAGTTGTCGACGCGCTGCAGGCTCTCGTTGGTGAGCCAGGCGGCGCCGCCGACCGCGTCGTTCAGCACGATGACGTCGCGGTTCACGCGGAACACGAGGCTCGTGGAGTCCTCGGCATCCGGGATCTTCTCGTTCACGTCGCTCGCATCGCCCGCGCAGTCGCGCACGAAGCTCGCCGACCCGGCCCAGGCCCCGTAGGTGCAGCCGCGCAGCCACACCGGGGCGGCGGGCACGCCCTTGCCGCTCGCCTCGGTCTTCGTCGCCTCGCCTCCGGCGAGCGGAACGCTCAGCAGCGCAGACGCGGTCGCGACGGCCACGGCGTCGGTCGCCGCCGACGGCTGCTGCAGCACGGCATCCTCCGCGTCGGCGATCTCGGTGCGGCCGCCTCCCGGGGTGATCACGACGCCCGCGTCGCGATCGAGCACGACCGGCTTGTCCCCGACCGCGGTGATCGAGTGCTCTCCCGACGGATCGATGTCGCCGACCGACGCCGACGACGGCTTGAGCGCCTGGCCCTCGTTGTCGACGGGGATGGTGACGACCTCGCCCTTGTCGGCGGAGAGGCCGAACACGGTGCCGTCCTTCGCGACGGCGACGTCGGCGTTCTCCCCGAGCTCCGCCGTGGGGTCCGCCGCCTTGAGCTCGAAGCTCGCGATGCCCTTGACGGGGACGACCCAGAGGTCGCCCGACTTGCGGTCGAGGATCGCCGCGGTGGCGGCGCCGAGTGCCACCTTCGCCGAGCCGGGGATGGACGCGGAGTCTCCCAGCGCGACGCGCGCCGGGTCCACGGAGCTGAGCGTCGCAGCTCCCGTGTCCACGACGAGGACGTTCGCGGCATCCTGCAGGATGTCGTAGTTGTCGCCGCTGGTGCGCAGCCCGCCGTCGAGCACGGTGGACTCGTGGTTGAAGTGCCCGATCAGCAGGCTCGACGTCTTGGTGATCCAGACGCCGCCGTCGTTCAGGTCGACCTTCGTCGTGGGGTTGCCGTCATAGGCGAAGGCCATCGTCGTGATCGCCACGGCGCTCACCGTGACGGCGGCCGCGGAGGCCAGGGTCTTCGGACGTGTCCGTACCCATGACAGAGCCTTCATTTCGCGGTGTCCCCCCGGTCGATGTCCACCGCCCTGGCGAGGACGGTCGACGCACCTGTCGAGTCTAACCGCGCGATGAAGAGGCGCACATGGGGAGGACTGCCCATCGGATGCCGTGGGGCGCGGCATCCGATGGGCAGGGTCTCAGCCGCGGGTCGCGCGGCGGCGGATGACGAGCACCGCACCGGTGGCGGCCAGCGCGAGCGCACCGGCGAGCAGCAGCCACGCGGGCTCCGCGCCCGTTGTCGCGAGTCCTCCGCCCGGCGCGGTCGACCCCGACCCGCCGTTCGCGCCGCCGGAGGCGTTCGCTCCGCCTGTGCCGCCGGTGCCGTTCGCATCACCGGTGCCGCCCGCCGCGGTGACCGTGACCGCCGCCGTCGCCTCCGTGCCGTCGGGCAGGATGACGGCGAGCGTGTGCGCCCCGGCGGGCGTGCTCTTCGGGATCGTCACCGTGGTGCGGAAGGCGCCGTCGGCATCCGTCGTGACCTGCCCGACCCGCACCGGGGTGGAGCGCAGCTCGATCGCCAGCTCAGCCGACGCCGGGAAGCCCGTGCCGGAGACCGCGAGCTCGCCGCCGGCGACGACGGTGTCGGCGCCGAGGTCGATCAGCGGCTGCGCGGGCTCCACCGGAGCATCCGTCGGCAGCGGGACGTCGACGTGCTTGATCTCCGAGGCGCCCGTCGTGGAGAACGAGTACACCGTCACCCGCACGCGGTCGTCGTAGAGGGCGGCGCGGAGGCCCACGGGGTCGGCGCCGCCGACGGCCTTCTCCTCCCAGTCGCCGCTCGGACCGTACATCGTCGTCACCGCGCCGGTGTTCACGACGGTCGGCGCGTGCGCCTGCGCCGGGTCGGTGCGCAGTTCGGAGCTCCAGTCGTTCAGAGTGGGCGACCAGTGCGTGTGGCTGTTGAACATGATCACGTTCGGGTTCTGCGCGAGCAGCGCCGCGAAGCGAGCCTCCTCCTGGCCGTAGTCGTTCTTGTAGAAGCGCGCGTAGGAGCCAGAGACCGAGTACGGCAGCAGGTGGTGCGAGAAGAGCAGCACGGGCTTGTTCTCGGCCCGCCAGTGGTCGAGGCGCTCGCGCAGCCAGGTGTACTGCGCCGAGCTGAAGTCGACGAAGGGGCCGGAGCCCGTCTTCGCGGAGTAGTCGTACGACTCGCTGCCGATCCAGATCAGGGGCAGCTCGCCGTCGACGAGCACCTCGCCCCACAGGCCGCCCTGCCCGCCGACGTCGCGCATGCCGGTCGTGTCGAGGAAACGCTTCTGGTACGTCGCCGACCCGTCGCTCCCGTAGTACTCGTGGTTGCCGATGGTCGAGACGACCGTGCCGTACTGGCCTCCGCCGCCCGCGGCGAGCGCCGCGAGGTAGGCGGAGTAGTTCGACGTCGAGCCGTTGCTGACGAGGTCGCCGTTCGAGACGAGCACGTCGGCCTTCTGCGTCATGCCGCGGAAGCCGGGGATCACGTTCTGGCTCAGTCGGGTGGTCGCACCCTGCACGTCGCTGAAGATGTCGACCACGGCCTGCGCCGTCGTGCCGTCGGCGAGGGCGGAGAGCGGACGCACGACCTGGACGTCGTCCAGCATCCAGGAGCCGGATGCCGCGGCCGCCTTGAAGTCGACGCGCACGGTCATCGCCTTCGACCCCGCTGGCACGGAGAACGGCAGCCGCAGCTGGGCGGATTCCTCATCCGCATCGGAGAGCGCACGGAGCACGGTCTGCGTGCCGTCGTCGAACGACACCGTGACGGTGCCCTGCTGGGCGCCGCCGCGCTTGCGGTAGTGGCTGTCGAGACGCAGCTCGAGCGCGTCACCGGGCATCACCGCGATCGGAGCGGAGGTCAGCGTGCCGTCGAAAGCGGCCTTCGCCGATTCGGCCACGGCGATCCGCCCGGAGGCGCGGGTGAACGCGTGCCTCCGATCGGTGCCGTACTCGGCGATGACGTCGGCGATGGTCGAGGTCTTCCACGACCCGCTGACCGTCCAGGTGTCGGCCTCGAAGCCGTCGAACCAGATCTGCTGCTCGGTCGTGTGGGTCTCGGCGTCGCCCGCACCCAGCACGGTGATCTCCAGGGATGCCGGCGCGATGCCCGCCCCTCCGAGCGACAGGGTCGCCGACCCGGCAGGGGCCCCGGCCGGGAGGGTCACCGAGAAGGAGGTCTCGCCCGCGGCATCCGCCACCGGGATCCCCGAGACGGCGTCGGCGCCGAGCAGCGCCTCCAGCTGCTGCCCCTGACGGAGCCCGCCGATCTGCACGGGCAGCGTCGCGCCCGCCGCCGCGACGGGCTTGGTCGCGGAGAGGATGCGCGGGGTGGAGTCGACCGGAGCCGTCTCGCCGATCTGCACGTCGTCGATCATCCAGAACCAGTTGTTGCTGCTCTCGGCGTAGGACCAGCCGATCTGCACGCTGCCCGCACCCGATGGCACCGGGACCGCGACGGAGACCTGCTCGTCGAGCCGGTTGCGCGAGAACGACTCCACGGTGACGGGTGCACCGTCGTCGAAGCGCGCGACGAGCTGCGCCGTCTGCGGGGCCTGCCCCTGCTTGTAGTGGCTGTCGAACGTCACCTGCACGGCGCCGGCGCCGGACTGCAGGTCGAACTCGGGCGCCCAGAGCACCGAGCTGAAGCGCCCTGTGGTGGGGCGGTTGGAGTCGGAGTGCACCACGGCGGTCATGCCGTCGGCGCGGGAGAACGATCCGCGATCGCCGCTGTTGCCCCAGGTCGACAGGACCTCGGGCACGGTGTGGAACGTCCACCCCTGCCATCCGGTGCGCATGCCGGCGATGTTGCTGCTCTCGACGCTCCAGCCCGCGGGCGCCTGGGCGGCGGACCCGGTCGTGAAGCCCTCGGCGAGGGGTGTGGGCGCGGCGGCGACCGCGGGGCTCGCCGCTGCTCCGGCGATCAGGGCGAGAGCGGCGGAGGCCGCGAGGGCTCCGATTCCGCGTGTGAATCTCATGTGCTTCTTCCTCGGGAGTGGGGGACCGTGGGTCGGACGATGCGGGGTGAGGGCGCGGGTATCGCCCGATACGAGCCTGCTGAATGCAAGTAGTCATGACAACTTCTGGCAGCGAAGTTCCCCGAATGTTCACCGACAGGCATCAGACTGGTCAGAGAGCGGGATCCCATCCCGAAGAAGTAGCGACAAGGAGGGCCAGCACGTGAGCGCACCGCTGCACGAACAGCTCTACGAGCAGATGCTGTCGCGCATCCGCTCCGGCGAATGGCCCGAGGGGGAGCGCGTCCCCAGCGAGCAGTCGCTCATCGCCGAGTTCGGCACGTCGAGGGGGCCGATCCGACAGGCGCTCGCGACCCTGCGCGCGCAGGGAGCGGTCGACGGCGGCCGCGGCGCTCCCCCGCGGGTCAAGAGGATGGTCCCGACGCAGCCCTTCCAGACGTTCATCTCGTTCACCGAATGGGCGCTGAGCATCGGCAGCGTTCCGGGTCAGCGCGTGATCGAAGCCGCCCGCCGGCCGGCGTCGGACGACATCGCCGCCGGGCTCGGCATCGGACAGGGGGATCCGGTCGTCGAGATCGTGCGCCTCCGTCTGCTCGACGACGCCCCCGCCATGCTCGAGCGCTCCGCCTTCCCCCTCGACGTGGGCCGAGTGCTGCTCGCGGCGGATCTCGACACCGGGAGCATCTACCAGACAATGACGGCGCATGGCCTCGCCCCCACGCGCGCCCGCCATCTCTTCGACGCGGTCGCCGCCGATCCGCTCGACGCCGAGGTCCTCGCCGTCCCGCTCGGCAGCCCGCTCCTGCGCGTGCGCCGCATGGCCTGGGCCGAGGACGGAGCGCTCGTCGAGACCGCCGACGACCGCTACCTGCCGACGATGGCGACCTTCGCCGTCGAGAACACGTCGGACTCCCGCTCCGCTCTCACGAGGGAGACCGGTCGGCGCTGAGCCTCACGCCCTGAGGGGTGGTGCCGGCGTCGAGCGGGCGCAGCGAGACGAAACGTCCGCACGCCCTACGGCATCAGGCGCGCCAGCATCCCTCCATGTGGTCGTCGACCATTCCCGCGGACTGCATCAGGGCGTACATCGTCGTCGGTCCCACGAAGCGGAATCCTCGTCGCCGCAGCTCCTTGCTCATCGCGGTCGACTCGGCGGTCACGGCGGCGACGTCGGCCATGCTGCGCGGACGGATGCCGGAGGCCGGAGGCGCGAATGACCACATCAGGGCGTCGAGCTCGCCATCGGCCATGTCCCGCACGAGCCGCGCGTTGCCGATCGTGGCCTCGATCTTCGCCCGGTTGCGGATGATGCCTGCATCCGCCATCAGACGCTCGACGTCTCCCTCATCGAACTCGGCGACGGCCTCGGGCTCGAAACCGGCGAACACCTCGCGGAACCTCGGACGCTTGCGCAGGATCGTGATCCACGACAGACCAGCCTGGAAGCCCTCCAGCGCCATCTTCTCGAAGAGCGCCCTGTCGCCGCGGAGCGGGGTGCCCCACTCCTCGTCGTGATACCGGCGGTATTCGGCGTCGTCACCGACCCAGGCGCAGCGGTCGAGTGCGTCGGGTCCTGCGATGAGGGAGGTCATGCTCCCAGGCTATCCGCGGCGACGGACACCGCCGGCTCTCAGCGCGCGAGGTAGGCGTCGTAGGGGTCGAGGAGGGGCTGCGACCGCGGATCGGCCACCGCGGCGGCTCCGACGGCGCACGCCACGGAGAGCGCTTCGGCGGCGGATGCCCCGGAGGCGAGGCCGATCGTCAGCGCGGCGCAGAACGCATCACCCGCGCCGACCGTGTTCTCCACCGTCGTCTTCACGGCAGGGGCCGCGGCGACTTCGACACCGCCCTCGAACAGCTTCGCCCCGTCGCCGCCGTAGGTGACGGCGACCCGAGCGGCCGTGCGGAGGGCGGGGATGAGAGCGTACTCCGTCTCGTTGACGATGATGAGGTCCGCGCGTCGCAGCACCGCGTCCGGCAGTTCGCGGGCCGGCGCCGCGTTCACCGCGAGGTATCCGCGCGCCCGCGCGGCCAGCTCGACCACGAGGTCCATGGAGATCTCCAGCTGCGCGAGCACCGCCTCGCCCTCGGCGAACTCGACGCCGTCGAGGGAGACCTCCCCGTTGGCGCCTTCGCACACGGCGATCTGGTTCTCCCCCTCGCGGTCGACGACGATGAGGGCGACGCCGGTCGGCTCCGTGCCCGCCTGCAGACCGGAGGTGTCGACGCCCGCGGCATCGAGCTCGGCGCGCATCCACGCTCCGTCGGCGTCGGGTCCGACCGCGCCGATCATGCGCACCGCGGCGCCCAGCCGCGCGGCTGCGGCGGCCTGGTTGGCGCCCTTGCCTCCGGCTTCGCGGACCAGGCGGCCTCCGCCCACGGTCTCACCCGCCTGCGGAAGACGCTCTGCGCGTGCGGTGAGGTCGACGTTGATGCTTCCGACGACGGTGAGGGGAAGGGGACTCTGCACGGGGGCTCGCAATCAGGACGTGGTCTGGACGACGGAGAGATGACCGACTCGGGAGGAGACGATGCACTTGGCGAGGTACACGGGGGCTCCCCCCGTGGTGACGGTCTGGGTGAGGATGAGCACCGGCTCGGCGGCGCCGAGGCCGAGCAGCGACCCGCGCGATGCGCCGACCACGTTGACGGTGATCTCGCAGACCGCGGAGTCGAAGACGACGTCGGTCCGCTCGCGCAGCGCCGCCAGGATGCTCGACGGAGAAGTCGCCGCCTCCTCCAGCACGTCGGCGATCGGCCGACTGATGTCGCTGAGGTAGCGGCCGGCGGGCAGGTGCTCCTGCAGGATCGCGACCGGCTCGCCGCGCCGCTCGACGACGGCCTCGCGGAACCACGTGTTCGCGGCGGGGTCGAGCGCGAGCTTGCTGGAGGTGAAGTCGGTGGTGGACTGCAGGTCGAAGCTGAGCATGCGCACGACCACGTCGTCGTCGCCGTCGGAGAGCGCCTGCTCCAGCGGCCGCAGCTCCTCGAGCCCCACGCGCGGCAGGTCGTCGGCGACGAATCGGCCGATGCCCCGGCGCGTGATGATGAGCCCGTCCTCTTCGAGGAGCATCAGCGCCTCGCGGACCACGGTGCGGCTGACGCCCAGCGCGACGCCCAGCTCGGTCTCCCGCGGCAGGGCGGAGCCGAGCTCGAAGATGCCGGAGCGGATGCCGTCGGCGATGCGCGAGTAGACGGCGACGCGCAGCGGCTGCCCGACGGTGCTCGTCAGACTCCGTCCGAGGAACTGCTCGATCCCGTTCGTCATCCTGTCGCTCCTTCCGTCGCCGCTCCGGCGCGAGCGTCCTCCGTATTCAAGCACGGGACACCTCGTGTTGACCATGTTAGACCGGAGAGGTATAACATCATACAAGCCGCACCCGACGGCACCCATGACGAAGGAGTCTCCGTGCACACCCACGCCCCCACCGCCTCCCCCGGCGCACCCGTCCGCGAGCCCGTCCGCGGTGCGCGCGCCGTCGGGCTGGTCGCCACCCTGATCCTCGGCGTGCTCTCGTATCAGCTGAACGCGAGCATGATCACGCCCGCCCTGCCCGACATCGCCGCACAGCTGGGCGAGGACATCGGGCGCGTGTCGCAGGTGTCCTCCCTGTTCTTCGTCGCCGGCGCCGTCGGCGGCGTCGTCCTCGGACGCTGGAGCGACTTCATCGGGCGCAAGCGCGCCCTGTTCATCGTGCTCGGCATCCTGTCTCTCGGCACGCTCCTGTGCATCTTCGCGCCGAACCTCACCGTGCTGCTCATCGGACGTGTCCTCCAAGGCGCATCGAGTGCCGCGTTCCAACTCGCCTACGTGATCCTCAGCGAATCGCTGAGCGCCAAGGTCTTCGGCACGACCCTCGGCATCATCACCGCCGTCAACGGCGGGGTCGGCGGCGTCGACGGCTACATCGGCGGCCTGCTGAGCGAGGCCTTCGGCTTCCGCTCGATCTTCGTCGTCATCTTCATCGTCGGCCTCATCGCGATCGTCTGCGTGGCCAGGGTGATCCCGGCCACGCAGGTCAGCGCCTCGGCCGGGAAGATGGACTGGTGGGGAGCTGCCGTACTGTCGATCGCGCTGATCTGCGTGACGTACTTCGTGTCCTCCGGACCGAGCGCGGGGTGGCTCGCCCCGGTCACCCTCCTGTTCCTGGCGGGCGCCGTCGCCTCCCTCGTGGCGTTCTGGATGGTCGAGAAGAGGCGCGCGACCCCGCTGATCGCCGTCGAGCACCTGCGCTCCCGCCAGGTGTGGCCGGTGCTCGCGACGACCGTGCTGACCCTGTCGAGCGTCTTCGCCGTCATCAACTTCACCGTGGTACTGCTCAGCCAGGACGGCACCCACGGATTCGGCCTCGACGCCGCCACCGCGGCTCTGCTCTTCCTCGCCCCGCCCGCGCTGATCGGCGTCTTCGCCGCGCCGATGTCGGGCTGGCTCGCCGGGCGCCGCGGATGGATCCCCGTCCTGCGCGTGGGCATGATCGCCTGCCTCGTCCTGCTGGTCGTCATCGCCCTGCTCCCCCAGAGCTTCTGGGTGGTGTTCGCCATGATCGCGCTCCTCGGCATCACCTACAACGGCATCGTGCTGACCACGATCAACGGCCTGGGCGTCGTGCAGTCGCCCGCGGAGGCGCCGGCGGCGCTCCCCGGCCTGAACGGCAGCGCCTTCGGCATCGGCGCCGGTCTCGGCATCGGCATCGTCGCCCCCTTCGCCGCGCAGGGCACCCCCGGCGGCTACGTCACGGCGCTGTGGATCTCCGTCGGCATCACCGCCCTGGCCCTCATCACCAGCTTCCTCATCCGCCCCCGCGTCCCCGTCGACGCCTCCTGACCCCTCGGGCGGCCGCAGCCGCGGCCGCCCTCCCGACCACCGGAGCACTCCATGACACACGCCACCGCCCGTCCCGTCTACTTCGACTGCGACACCGGCATCGACGACTCCCTCGCCCTCGCCTACCTGCTCTCCTCACCCGAGATCGCGCTCGTCGGCGTCGGCACCGTCAGCGGCAACACCAGCTCGGCGCAGGCCGCGGTGAACACCCTCGGTCTGCTCGCCGTCGCCGGTCGCACCGAGGTGCCCGTGGCCGTCGGCGCGCATGACTTCCTCACCCACCCGTACGACGGCGGCGCTCCGCACGTCCACGGCGACAACGGCATCGGCGAAGTCGTCCTCCCGCCCGCCGCACGGACGCCCGAGGACGAGGATGCCGCGCGCATGCTGATCCGGCTCTCCCACGAGCACGCCGGAGACCTCGAGGTGATCGCGGTCGGACCGCTCACCAACCTCGCCACCGCGCTCGCTCTCGACCCGACCCTGCCCTCTCGCGTGGCGGGCGTCACGGTCATGGGCGGCGCAGCCCTCGTGCCGGGCAACATCACCCCGGTGGCGGAGGCCAACATCGGCAACGACCCGGAGGCCGCCTCTGCGACCCTCTCCGCGGGCTGGCCGGTGACCCTCGTGCCCCTGGACGTGACGATGGAGAACGTCTTCGACGAAGACGACCGCGCCGCGCTGCTCACCTCGGACGTGCCGCTCGCCCGCACGGTCGGCGAGATGCTCGACTTCTACTTCGACTTCTACGTCGAGACCTACGGCGAGCGCAGCAGCGCACTGCACGATCCCCTCGCCGCGGCGATCGCGGTCGGCGGGATCGCCGCGATCGTCGCCCCGGCGGTGAGCGTCGTGGTCGACACCACGGCGGGTCCTGCGCGCGGGCAGACCATCTGCGACCTGCGCGGGCAGCGACGAGGCTCGGTGGATCAGCCGGGGGCGACGGTTCGCGTGGTGCTCGGAACCGATGCCCCGCTCGCTCCGCACCTGATCGCGCGGATGACCGGAGCCGGCATCCTGGTCGGCTGACCCTCGACGGAGGGGAGAGGCGTCGTCCGCCGCTCCCCTCCGTCGATCAGGCGAAGGTGGAGGCGTCGATGACGAACCGGTATCGCACGTCGGAGGCGAGCACGCGCTCGTAGGCGGTGTTGATCTCGGATGCCGGGATCACCTCGATCTCGGCGGCGATGCCGTGCTCGGCGCAGAAGTCGAGCATCTCCTGCGTCTGGGCGATGCCGCCGATGTTCGACCCGGCGAGGGTCTTGTTGCCGCCGATGAGCGAGCCGATCGGCAGTCCGAGCGGTTCGCCCGGCGCCCCGACGCACACCATCGCCCCGCCGACCGCGAGCAGCCCGAGGTACGCGCGCAGGTCGATCACCGCGCTGACGGTGTTGAGGATGACGTCGAACGACCCGCGCAGCTCCTTGAAGGTCGCGGGGTCGGCGGTCGCGTAGTAGTGGTCTGCTCCGAGCCGGATGCCGTCGTCCTTCTTGCTCAGGGTCTGCGACAGCACCGTCACCTCCGCGCCGAGCGCATGCGCGAGCTGCACGCCCATGTGGCCGAGCCCGCCCATGCCGACGACGGCGACGCGGGTGCCTGGCCCCACACCCCAGCGCCGCAGCGGGGAGTACGTGGTGATGCCGGCGCAGAGCAGCGGGGCGGCCCTGTCCAGCGGGATCGCGTCGGGGATGCGCACGGCGAAGCCCTCGGTCACGACGACCTGCTGCGAGTACCCGCCCTGGGTGATGGTGCCGTCGCGGTCGGTGCTGCCGTAGGTGAAGACGGCGCCCTCGCGGCAGAACTGCTCCTCGCCGCGGCGGCAGGCGGGGCACTCTCCGCACGAGTCGACGAGGCATCCGACGCCGACGCGATCGCCGATCGCGTGCCTCGTGACGCTCTCCCCGACCGCGGCGACGGTGCCGGCGATCTCGTGACCAGGAGCGAGCGGGTAGTGCTGCGGACCCCAGTCGCCGCGCACGGTGTGGATGTCGGAGTGGCAGATGCCCGCGAAGGCGATGTCGATCAGGATGTCGTGCGGGCCGAGATCCCGCCGTTCGATCGTGGTCCTCTCGAGCGGGGCTGCTTCGCTGGGGGCGGCGTAGGCGGTGACGCGGGTCATGGGCGCTCCTCTGTGTGGCGTACTCCGCCATTCTCCCGCGTTCCGCGCCCTGCCGGACGATCGCCGTGCAGGGCGCCCGTCGGCCCGGTACCGTGGCCGGTACGACTCTGGAGGGACGTCTCATGCGCAGATCATCCATGCCTGCCCGGATCATCACCGCACTGTTCGCGGTCGTCGTCGCCCCGATCGGCGCCGGGCTCCTCAGCGCCGGAGGGCGTGCGTGGTACTACACCTTCACCGCGTTCGGGGGCTTCGACCCGAGCCGACTCCTCGGCCCCGTGCTGCTGCAGGTCGTCGGCATCCTCCTGCTGCTGGCGGTCGTGGCGACAGGGTTCTGGAGCTCGGCGGGGCTGCTCACCGTCGGCATCCTGGCGCTCGCGAGTCTCGTCTTCGCGATCTTCCCCTCTCTGCTGCTCTCGATGTATCAGTCACCGCTGCCGCAGGAGTGGGTCGACGGCATCGTCTACGGAATCCCGCTCGCCCTGTTCCTCGCGTTCGGCGCGATGGGGCTCGTGCTGCTCCTCGCGCGGCGCTCGCCCGCCCGGCCCCGGATGGCGATGAACATCGTCGGACTCGTTGCGGCACCCGTGCTGCTCACCGTCGGGATCGGACTGCTCGCGTTCGGCATCAGCAGGGGGATGCTCGTCGCGCTCCAGCAGTACCGCTTCGACGTGTCGTTCGATGCGATCGCGGCGGTCCTCAGCGGCGCCGTGCTGGTCGTCGCGGGGGTGATGACGACCCGGTGGTCGCCGTTCGCTCTGCTGCTCCCCGCCGTGGTGCTGCTCGTGCTCACGCCGCTCTCGCTCTCACCGGGGAGCGGATTCCAGGACGTGCTCTTCACCCTCTCGAGGGAGATGAGCCGCTCCGTCCCGCCGCTGCTGGTGATGGGCGCCGGGGTCGCGGCAGCGCTGGCCTATGCGCTGTTCACGGCCGTGCTGCTGAGGGCACGCGCGCAGAACCGCATCCTGCCGGGGACCTACGTCGCCCCGCTCGGTGCAGACGGCTATCCCCTGAACTATCCGGCACCCGGACCCGCGGCCGCCCCTCAGCCCTACGCTCCGGGGCAGCCCTACCCGCCCGCGCCGCCTTACCAGCAGGGGCAGCCCTACCCTCCGACTCAGGGGCACCCGCCGACTCAGGGTTGAGGCTCACCTCTCCGGCCGGCACCGAAATCGGCGCCTCCCGTCGGAAACCACACAGGATTCCGACGCGAGGCGCCGACTAACGCATTTCGACCGAGGCGATGCCGCTCAGCGCTGCTTCTTCAGCGCCTTCTCCTGGATCGGGGCGTTGCCGGCTGCCGCGAGGTCGGCGTAGTACGCACGGGCCTCGTCCTGACGGGCCTTCTCCGCCCCGCTCGCGATGGGGGCGCGCAGGTGCTCCTGCTCGTAGCCGAACGCGTCGACGAGGTCGAGAGCATACGGACGCAGGCGCGCGCACAGGCGGTCGATGTAGCTCGACACCGCGGCGGCGCGCTGCGTCGAGAGGCGGCCGTTGATGAGGTACCAGGCGAGGTGCTTCTCGATGAGCTGCAGGCCGAAGAGGTCACGCAGCCAGGTGAGGACCTTCTTGGTGCCGGCATCCGTCGCTCGGTTCACCCCGTCGGTGAACGCCTCCCACTGCAGCAGCTCGCCGTGCGCACGAGCGGCTTCGATGAGCTCGGCCTGGTTCTCGTTGAAGAGCCGCGCTCCGAGCTCCTTGTCCTTGCCCGCCGCGCGCAGGCGCCCTGCGATGTCGGCGACCATCTGCTGCACGCGGTCGGCGAGCAGCTCGTGCTGCTGCTCCTCCCGCAGGCCCTTCTCCACCGAGCGGGCCGTCGAGCCCAGGTCGGCGACGGCCTGCCCGAGCTGACGGAGACCCGCACCGTGGAACACCTTGCCCGCGGTCTGGCCGACGGCGAACTTCGCGAGGGCCGCGGCATCCTTGCCCTTGAACTGCTTCGCGTAGTCGGTGAGCAGACGCTTGCCGACCAGCTGCAGCAGGATGTTGTTGTCGCCCTCGAAGGTGACGTAGATGTCGAGGTCGGCACGGAGCCCGACGAGGCGGTTCTCGAACATGAATCCCGCTCCGCCGCACGCCTCGCGAGCCTCCTGCAGGGTGTCGAGCGCGTGCCACGTCGACAGCGGCTTGAGGGCCGCCGCCAGCGTCTCGAGGTCTTCGCGGTCGTCGGGGGTGTCGGTGTGTCCGGAGAAGACGCCGTCGAACTTCTGCAGGAACTCGTCGTGCGCGAAGATCTGCGCGTAGGTCGTCGCGAGGCGCGGCAGCAGACGGCGCTGGTGCTTGCCGTAGTCGAGCAGCACGACCTCCTGCCCGTCGGCCCCGCCGAACTGGCGACGCTCGGTCGCGTAGGTGATCGCGATCTTGAGCCCGAGAGCGGATGCCCAGGATGCGGCGCCGTCGAGCGAGACACGTCCCTGCACCAGCGTGCCGAGCATCGTGAAGAAGCGGCGGCCGGGGCTGTCGATCGCGCTGGAGTAGGTGCCGTCAGCCGCGACGTCGCCGTAGCGGTTCAGCAGGTTCGTGCGGGGGACGCGCACGTGGTCGAAGCTGAGGCGGCCGTTGTCGATGCCGTTGAGCCCGCCCTTGAGCCCGTCGTCCTCGCGGCCGATGCCCGGCAGGTCGACGCCGTCCTCCCCGCGCAGCGGCACGTAGAAGCAGTGGACGCCGTGGTTGACGCCGTTCGTGATCAGCTGCGCGAAGACCGTGGCCGCGACGCCGTGCAGGGCGGCGTTGCCCAGGTACTCCTTGGTCGCCGCACGGAACGGCGTGTGGATGACGAACTCCTCCGTCTCCGGGTCGTAGGTCGCGGTGGTGCCGACCGAGGCGACGTCGGACCCGTGGCCGATCTCCGTCATCGCGAATGCGCCGGGGATCTCGAGGCTCATGATGCCGGGCAGCCACTTGTCGTGGTGCTCTGCGGTGCCGAGCTGCAGCACGGCCGAGCCGAACAGGCCCCACTGCACACCCGACTTGATCTGGAGGCTGGGGTCGGCGACGACGAGCTCCTCGAAGCCTGCGATGTTGGCGCCGTTGTTCTCCTCGCCGCCGAGGCGCTTCGGGAACGCGCGGTGCACGGCCTTGTTCTCGACGAGAAGGTGCAGCTGGCTGAGCACGCGCTCGCGGTGCTCGTCCTTGCCGAGGTCGTCCTTGCGCCAGAAGGCGGGGTCCTTGATCATCTCGCGGGCCTGGCGACGGATGTCGGCCCAGGTGCCCATCAGGAGCTCGGTGATCTGCTCCACATCGGGCTGCGGGTTCTTCACTTCGGACACGGTGGCGACGTCGACCATGGCGTTCCTCTCAAGACGTGGGGTACGTCAATGGTAGGTCTGCCACAACATCGAGAGAACTCACGTGTGACATTCACACAATCGAATGCCGCGGCATCCCCCGGTCGCGTTGTCGCCCACCCACAGTCCTCCCCGCATCCCCCTCTTCCGCCCCGTCTACCCCTGGATGGATCAGAAATGCCCCTCCGAAGCGGTCCGGAGAGGCATTTCTGATCCGCGCTGGCCTGATCGTTGGCCAGGTGAGGTCTGATCGCCGGGTCAGGCCAGAGAGGATGCGGGAGGCGGAGGCGCCGTCTTGGCCGCGTTCCAGCGTCGGCGCACGCCCGTGCTCAGACGCTCCCAGGTGCGGTCGCGGATGAAGATCGAGTCGATCGCGATCATCGTCAGCGAGAACCAGGGCAGCCCCATCAGCACGGCGATGCCGATGTGGAAGGACAGGATGCCGACCAGCGCGATGAGCCGCGTCGGACGCGTGAGCAGCGCGAGCGGGAACGCCACTTGCAAAAGGATCGATCCCCAGCTGAACGCCACGACCATGGGACCCCAGGTCGTGACGAGTTCGCTGAGCACCGGCCACGTGCCGAATCGCATGGTGTGCAGCGGGTTGTAGACCGCGTACCCCTGCTCCCACGGCGCACCCCCGGCCTTGAACAGCGCACCGGATGCGTAGACGAAGCAGACCTGAGCGGTGAGCGCCACCAGCGCGAGGTTGTGGAAGACCGTGCCGAGCAGCGCGGGCTGGCTGCCGGCGGCGAACCAGTCGCCGCTCTTCGCACGGCGGCGGGCGTCGAGCGACCAGCGGGCGGCGGGGTCGGCGAAGAACAGCAGCAGCAGCGCGATGCGGAACATGTTGTCGCCCTGGTCGCCGACCATGTCGTTGGCCTCGATGAAGCCCACCCACAGGCAGAAGAAGACCGGCAGCACGATGCGGAACCGCCAGCCGAGCACGAACAGCACGGCCAGCGCGGCGAGCAGCAGGTACAGCGCCGTGTAGGCGAGATCGTTGCCCATGGCCGCGTGGAACGCGCTGAAGATCCAGATCTTGGGGAAGTCGCTGACCGGCTGCGCCAGCTCGCCGTTCCAGGCGGAGCCCGAGCCGAAGGTGTACAGGCGGGTGCCGAAGTTCGAGGCGAGCAGGCCGAGGGCCGTGACGCCGAACAGGATGCGGGTGACCGCGAGTCCGTAGAGGGCCTTCTTGCCGTTGAACAGCCAGTCCGAGACGAACGCCGAGATCTTGTCGACGGCCGACAGCAGCATCGCCCAGAATCCCGAGATCATCGACGCGACGAAGGTGAGCAGGCGCGCGGGGAAGGACGCCTGCGGCGCCTCGGGGGCGGATGCCGGAGCGTCCGTCTTCTTCACGGTCTTGGGCGCCTTCGGCGCCCGGGTGTCGACGCTCACTGCTGGGTCCTCTCGAACTGTGCACGGAAGACGTCGGCGAAGTTGCCGCGGTTCTGTCCCTCTTCCTCGATCGGCGCGCGCCACCCGGTCGTGGAGAACGTCGGATCGGGGCGCTGGGCGTTCGGGTTGTTGCGCTCGGCGTAGGGGACCACGTTCTGGCGGCTCACCCGGTACTGCACCTTGACGACGGCATCCGCTCCCCAGATCGCGTAGGCGACCTGCGTGGCGTAGGCGGTGGCCAGGTGCTCGGCCTTCATGTACTCGACCGTTGAGGGCTTGTCGTCGCCCTCGAGCTTGTCGAACGAGCCGACCATCCAGTCCTCCCAGCCGTCCTTCGCGAAGTCGAGGGCGGCGACGGCCTGCTGCTGCTCGCTGAGGTCGTTGTACGCGTTCATCTGCCCGCTCGCGACCTCGCTGGACTGGATGCCGGCGCGCGGCGGGAAGAGGTTGTAGCGGATCATCGAGAGCTCGACGTCGGTCGCGCTGACCCAGCCGGTCTCGACCTCTTCGCCGTCCTTCTCGATGACGGCGCGGACGTTGAAGTGGTAGTCCCCGTTGATCGGCTCGGGGGCGAAGACGCTCCACGACTGGCCGAACATCGGCAGCATGTAGCTGGCGAGCACGTCCTGCGTGGGGATCTCGCGCAGCGCCGAGTACGGTGCGATCCACAGGAACGACGCGAACACGTGCCACAGGGTGAACAGGCACGCGACGAAGGCGAAGAGCTTCACCCACCAGGTCGGTCGTGGTCTGGTCGCGACAGCGACGGCATCCGCCTCCGTGTCGCTCGGAGCCTGATCGGTCTTCGTGCTCATAAGAGTCCTTCTCATCACTGAAGGCCGGGGCCGCCCGATGAGGGCGACCCCGACCTGTGACAGCGTTTCTGTCTTACTCTGCCGCGGCCGTCGCGCGCTTGCGTGCGACCAGCGCCGTGCCCAGACCGAACATCAGGAGCAGGGCTCCGAGAACGATCCAGCCGTTGGGCGCCGTGCCGCCGGTGGCGGCGAGGCCGGTGGCCACGACCTTGAACGTACCCGCGACGCTACCCGACTCGGGGCCGGTGAGCGTGACGGTGTGCGTGCCGAGGTCGGTTCCGGCCGGGATCGCCCACGTGAACGTGACCGTGCCCTGAGCGTTGGCCACCTGGGTGCCCAGCGCCAGCGGGTCGGAGTTCATTACGCCGGTGACGACCTCGCCCGGCTTGAAGCCCGTGCCGACAGCGGTCTGCTGCTGGCCGCGCTCCAGGACCGGCGACTTGATCGTGATGCCGAGCTTGCCCTGCGGGTTCGCGGCCGCCGAGGCGTTCGCGTTCGTCGAGGCAGACGCCTTCACATCGGCGGCAGCCGCGGCCGAGGCCTCGGTCGACGCGTTCGCGTTGGCAGCAGCGGATGCCGCAGCCGAGGCATTGGCCTGGGCCTGAGCCGAAGCGGCCTGCGAGCTGTCAGCCTCAGCCGACGACTGCGCAGCCGCAGCCGCACGGGCGTTGGTCTCGCTGGTCGCATCGGTCGATGCGTTGGTCGACGCTCCCGCCTCAGCCTGAGCCGTTGCTGCGGCCTGCGCCGCGGCGGTGGCGTTGGCCGTCGCCTTCGCGCTCGCCTTCGTGTCTGCGTTCGCCTGTGCAGCAGCGACCGCAGCAGCCTGAGCCGCCGCGTTGTTGTCGTTGTCCGCCTGGGCCGACGCAGCTGCCGATGCCGATGCGTTGGTGTTCACCTCTGCCGATGCGTTGGTGGACGCCTGCGTCTGCGCTCCCGGGTCGGTCGATGCGCTCGCCTCGGCGACCGCATTCGCGGAGGCGTTGGTCGACGCGTTGGTGATGGCCGCAGCCTGGGATGCCGTGGATGCGTTCGTGTCCTGATCGCCCGTGACAGATCCCGACGCAGCTGCGTTGGTGGACGCATTGGCCAGAGCCGCAGCCTGAGCAGCGACCGCAGCGTTCGCATTCGCGGCCGAGGTCGCGTCCGCGGTTGCCGCCGTCGATGCGGTCGTGGTGGCCGCAGCCTTTGCAGCCGCGATCGCGTCCGAGTCAGCCGCCGCGCTCGCAGATGCGTTCGCGTCGGTCGAGGTGTACGCCGCCGCCTGAGCCGCGGCCTGAGCCACAGCCGAGCTGGACACGTCGGCGTTCGCCGAGGCGGATGCCGATGCCGCGGCGTTCGCGTTGGTCGAGGCCTCCTGCGACGCGTTGGCCGACGAGTTCGCCTGAGCAGTCGCAGCGACGTTCGCCGCCGACGCCGAGTTGGCGTTCACGTCCGTCGTCGCAGCAGCGGAAGCTGCCGCGTTGACGTCGTCATCAGCGTTCGCCTGAGCAGCCGCCTGAGCAGCCGCCGCAGCCTGAGCGTTCGCCGCCGAGGTCGAGGTCGTCGATGCAGAAGCCGAGGCATCCGCATCGTCAGCGGTGAACGCGGCTGCTTCAGCCGCAGCCTGGGCTGCAGCCTGCGTGTTCGCCGTCGCCACAGCCGAGGTGTCAGCCGATGCCTGCGTGTCGGCAGTCGCCATAGCCGCGGCAACAGCCGCAGCCTGCGCTGCCGGGTCGCCGTTCGCGGTCGCGTCTGCCGACGCGGATGCCGAAGCCGCCGCGTTGGTGTTCACGTCTCCGCCGCCGCCCGCGGTGATCGAGACCGTGTCGGTCGCGACGTTCTGCGGGTCCTCGTCGTCAGCCGCGGTCAGCACGTAGTCGGTTCCGACGTCGGTACCCGCGGGGATCGCGTAGACGGTGTTCGCCGGGAAGCTGCCGTCGGCCTCGACCGTGAACGTCACGGGCGTGCCGATCGTGTCGTTCGAGCCGTTGCGCAGCGTGAGGGTCACCGTGGATCCGGGAACCCAGTTCGCACCGACCACCGGCAGGTTGCTTCCGGCCTGAACCGGATCCTGCGCATCGACCGTCGGGTCGACCGCCGCGATCTCGGCCGCGCGCACCGTGGAGGAGGCGAGGTCGAGGTTCAGCGCACCCAGCCCTGGAAGGAGCTCGAAGCTGATGGCGTTGACCGTGAACGATTCGGCACCGAGGACTCCCGGCTCCTCCTGCTCGTTGATCTTGATCTCGACGACCTCGTTCAGCGCGTCGAACAGCGGGCTCAGCGCGGCGACGACCGGGTTGAGGATGCCGTCGAGCGCCGGGGCGAGACCGCTGGTGACCGTGGTGAGCAGCGTGCTGATGACCGGCGCGAGCGTGGTCGTGAGCAGGTTGATCACCGGCGTCGTGACGAGCGAGAGAACGCCGCCGAGCGGAATGCCCAGCAGATCTCCGTCGACGCCGACGACCGGGCTCCCGGGAATCGCGCCCGTGAGCTGACCGAGCTTCACGTCGACGGTGATGTCGACATCGGCGTTCAGCAGGAGCGCGGTGACGTGCGCGCCGAGCTCGATGTGGAGGCTCAGGTTGTTGATCAGGTCGGTGACGACCGTCGTGACCTTGGTGGTCAGCGTCCCGAGGGCCGCGGTGACCGCGGAGGTGATCGCCGTGATCGTGGTGTCGTCGAGGACGAGCGTGTTCGGGTCGAGACCGTTGAGGTCGGTCGCCGCAGGCCCGTTGACGATCTTCGCGAGGTCGACCGAGACGAGGCCGTTCGCGAGGTTGATCGAGACGATTCCGTTGGGGTCGGCCAGCGGCTCGTTGATCAGGGTGTTCGTCGCGGCGGTGATCGCCGCGTCGAGTCCGTCGATCGCGATCGTTCCGCCGCCGATCTGCACCTGCAGGACGGCCGGAACACCGAGGTTGAGGTTGACGGCGCTGACCACGGAGTCGAGGACACCGCCGGTGCCGACGGCCGCGTCCAGCGTGTCGCCGACGCCGCCGAGGACGCCGCCGAGCGAGGTCGCTACGGTGCCGACGAGCGGGCTGGAGACGTTGAGCTCCAGGTCCGCGACCGTGTACTCCGAAGCGAAGGTCACGTCCGACGCGGTGCCCGTGGCGGTCGCGGTCGACGCGATCGCGCCGAGCTCGATGCCGAGGTTGTCGACGACCTGGTCGGTGATCCCCGCGACACCGAGCTGGTCGAGCACGTCGGTCAGGTTCAGCTTCGCGTTGCCGTAGGCGCCGGGGTTGTTGATGTCGGTGGCGATCGTGCCGTCCTGGCTGATCGCACCGGCGCTGGCCGTCGAGGTGTTCGCCGTGGGCGACCCTGCGTAGGAGTTGAGCACGCCGAGCTGACCGAGGTCGAGGAGGCCTGCTCCACCCGGACCCGAGATCAGCGGAAGCTGGAGGCCGCCGCCGAGATCGACGGTCAGCCCCTGGAGCAGAGTGACGTTGAGCGGAGTGATCTCCGGCCCGATGTCGCTCGGATTCCCGCTGACGGCCTGCGAGACATCGAGGATGTCTCCGCCGAGCAGCTCGGTGCGGATGATCTGGCCGAGTGCCTCGGAATCATCGCTCGGTGCGGCAGTGGCGCCCATGGGCACCAGCGCGCTGGTGAGGATGACAGCGCCCGCGGTTGCCGCGGCGATGCCCCCTCCGATTGCCCTGCGTCTCCGCAGGGTCTTCCCCTCAATGTTCTTCATTCGCCTCTCCCGTGTGATGCAGAACTTCGTTCGCGTCACAAGGCCCTCCCCAGGTATCGACATCGAGTCGACAGAGCGCATGCCATGCCAGTATTCCGGTACAACTCACCGAATGTCCAGCGGATCCACAGAAAACTTCAGAAGTGAAGGATTGTGACGGGGGTTGCCGCGAGGTCACCTGCCAGCCAGGCAACGCCACGGCGTTCCTTCTCTTAGTTGCGCGAGATGCGAGTTTCTTACATTCGGGTTTATCCAGGGTTTTGATATTGCGTGGGTTCCCAGGTGACGCATAGCTTCGAGCGCATCCTGATCTGATGCGTGGGCTCAACCGCCATCGTGTCGGATGCCGACATGACGCCGTTGCTCGACGAGAACTCCAGATCCATCGACCACCGCTTCGCGGGTCACCTCCTCGGCATGCCCGTCCGACGAACGACTCAGCTGTCGCCGCGCGGCACGGCTACCAGCCCCGTCGTCGACACGGGAGGCGCTGCATCCGATTCCGTGGCCAGCTGCGCCCTGAGTTTCATCCTCGCGCGGCTCAGGGCGGTGTTCACCGCGGCCTGCGAACAGCCCAGCCGCACGGCGACCTCACCGGCCGACAGCCTCTCGCTGTATATCAGCTCGACGATGCTGCGCTCCCGCTGATTCAGCGTGGCGACGGCCTGTCGCACGGCGAGGTGATCGAGCACGTCGGCCCGACCCGCACCGGGCACCGACATCAGCCCGATCGCATCGAACAACCGCGCTCGCGCCTTCGCCCCTCGCTCATGGTCGCGCAGCTTGTTGTCTGCGACCTTCAGCAGCCAGGCGAGGCGGAACGGCCGCTTCGGGTCGAACTTGACCCAGGCCAGCATGAACACGTCTCCGAGGACGTCATCGACGTCGTCGTCGTTCGACAGGCCTCGTTCGAGGTATCGGCGCACCGTGGTCCGATGCTCCGCGAAGAGCGCAGCGAACTCCTCGCGCGCCGACGCGATCACCGCGTCACGGCGCTTCTCACGCGCTGACAAGCCCCCTCCGATCACTCCTTGCCAGCCGCAGACCAATCCGAGCCCGACGATCCGTCGACTCGGCTTCCCCCCTACAGCAGTGCTAAGGAGATAGTAACGCGCCGAGATGGCCCGGATGACGGGTGTGCCGTCGCCCCCTGCCCGCCTTTCCCGCCGTGCACAATCGAGCTCCTCGCAGCCGCTCGACACCTCGAAGCGCAGCGTGGTGAGGCCTCCCCACCCAGACGAAGAGACGCCCCGCGGGCCGAAGCCGGCGGGGCGTCTCTCCGTGCACGATTACAGGGACAGACCGTGCCCGAATCGGAACAGCGGGTCCTCCGTGTCGAACGGGACGTCGGGCCGCGACGCCTCGACAGCGGCCATCGAGCTCGGCACGTCGAACGGCAGCTTCCCCGTTGCGGGGACGGCTCCCGTGAGCACGTCGAGCAGCGCGTCGGCGCCCGCGCCCCAGTTCGCGACGACGGCGCCTGCGGCCTCCACGATCGGTCCGAGGATGGCGGGGCGGTCGAGGAACACGTCGACGACGGTCGGGACGGATGCCGCGACCTCGGCGACGTGGGCGATGACGTCCTCCGGGAAGTCGAGCGAGCCCGCGTGGAAGAAGTTCTCGAACATCGAGGCGCGCTGCTCGTACGGGGCCTGCAGACGCAGGATCGCGGCATCCGCCTCCTCGGGTGTCGCGACGACCTCGCCGTAGCGCGCCGCCGCCTCGGGCGCGATGCCCTCGACGTAGAGCTTCAGCCCCGTCCGCAGCGGAAGCACCCCGTCGTTGGACAGCACCGCGACCGAGGCGCGCTGCGCCTGCTCGCCCGCCGCGCGGAACTCCGCGGAGCCGACGATGGCGTCCGCGGCATCCACGTCGACATAGGGGTCCTCGAAGAGCCCGAGCTCGAACTTCTCGCGCAGCAGGCGGCGCGCGGAGACGTCGAGACGACCCTCCGCGACCTCTCCCGAGCGCACGAGGCCGATCAGCAGCTCCGTCTCGTTCTCGCCGCCGAACTGGTCGGCGCCGGCATCGAGGATCTTCACCATGCGCTCGGCCGGGGTGAGGTGCTCGACACCCCAGGCGCGCGCGGCGAAGTCCGTGCCCATGATCGGCTGGTCGGTGACCAGACCCCAGTCGGTGCAGACGATGCCGTCGAATCCGAACCGCTCGCGGAGCAGCCCCGTGAGCACGCCCTTGTTGAAGCCGAAGCCGACCTCCTCATACTGCGTGCCGACCGGCATGCCGTAGTAGGGCATGATCTGGCGACCGCCGGCGGCGAAGATGTCCTCGAACGGAAGGAGGTGGTGCTCGAAGTTGTCGCCGGGGTAGACCTGCTCGCGCCCGTAGTCGAAGTGCGGGTCCTCGCCGTCCTTCTGCGGACCGCCCCCGGGGAAGTGCTTGGTCATCGTGGAGACCGAGCCGGGGCCGAACGATTCGCCCTGGAAGCCGCGCACGTAGGCCGCCCCGAGCTCACCGGCGAGGGCGGCATCCTCGCCGAAGGTCTGCAGCTGCCGGGCCCAGCGCGACTCGGTGGCGAGGTCGACCTGCGGGTGCAGAGCGACGCGGATGCCGACCGCCGTGTACTCCTGGCGGGCGATGTCGCCGAAGCGCTCGACGAGCGCGGCGTCACGCGTGGCAGCGAGCCCGAGAGGCTCCGGCCACTGCGAGAAGGGCCCCGCGAACATCGTCGCGCCGGGGTTGTCGCTGAACGAGTGCCGCGGGTCGGTCGAGATCGACACGGGGATGCCGAGGCGGGTGGATGCCGCGAGCTCCTGCAGCCTGTTGTGCCAGGCGGCGATGTCGCTCGCCTTCGGCGCGACGCCGAGCAGGTTGAAGTGGTTCATGTGGCGGCCGACCACGTACTCGCGGTTCGAGGGGATGCCGAAGTTCGCGTCGCCCTCGGAGAGCTCACCGCCCTCGCCCATCACGATCATGGTCTGGAAGAAGAGCCCGGCCTTCTCCTCGAGGGTCATCTCGGAGAGCAGCAGCTCGACGCGCTCGTCGACGGGCAGATCGGCGTCGAGCCAGGGGCGTTCGTTCCGTTCGGACATCGTCACTTGACTCCCTTGATGCGGTAGACGAGCACGGCGCCTGCGAGCGCGACGACCGCGCCGAACAGGTACCAGGTGGGGTAGCCGCCGAGAGGGGTCGCGGCACCCAGGGCGATGATGCCGGGGGCGACGGCGGGGGCGATCGACTGCGGAAGGGCGTTGGCGATGTTCAGCACGCCGAGGTCCTTCGCGACGTCGTCCGGGTTCGGCAGCACCTCGGTGGCGAGGGCGAGGTCGACCGAGAAGAACGAGCCGGCGCCGAGGCCGATGATGGCCTGGCCGATGATCACGACCGGGATGCTGGGGGCGATCGCGAGGATCACGAGACCGACGACCATGATCACGCCGGCGACGGCGACGAACGGGCGTCGCTTGCCGATCTTGTCGGAGAGGAACCCGCCGAGGGGCGAGGACACGGCCATGGCCGCCATCGAGGCGAGGTTGGCGGCGAGGATGATGCCGACGGCGCCCTGCTCGTCGAGGCCGAACTTGGTGACGAGGTAGAGCGGCAGGAAGGTCGCGATGCCCGCGTAGCCGAACATCACCATGAACTTGGTCAGCCACGTCCAGCCGAAGTCGGGGTGCTTGCGCGGGTTGAAGACGAAGGAGCCGAAGAACATGCCGATCGTGAAGCGCTCGGCGGGCTTCTCTGTGAGCACGCGGTCCTTGAGGATGGCCACGAAGACGATGGCGAGGATCAGGCTGATCACGCCCGGGACCACGAAGCGCTCGAAGTCGCCGGGGAGGAAGTTCACCAGGAAGCTGCCGGCGAGGATGCCGATCGGGGTGGTGATGCCGACGAGGCCGGAGACCTTGCCGCGGCTGGAGACGGGCACCTGGTCGGGCAGGGTGGCGTTCGCTGCGGCGAGGACCGCGTTCATCGAGGTCTGCACCAGGCACCAGGCGAGCAGCACCATCCACACCGACGACGCGGCGCCGATGAGGGCGAACCCGCCGAGACCGACGATCGAACCGCCGAGGATCCACGGACGACGCATCCCCCAGCGCGAGGTGGTGCGGTCGGAGAGGCGCCCGACGAGCGGGTTGGCGACGAGGGCGAATGCGGCGCCGACGCCCATCACGAGGCCGAGGCTCCCCTCGGTGTTGGTCGGGTCGAGGTGCTGGACCTTGAAGGCCATCGAGACCATGACCGGGGTGAGCAGGGCGAGGTAGACGCCGAAGTTCACCGCGGCGAGACCGGGCGTATAGCCGCGGGGGGTCTTCTCGGGGGTGGTTCCGGGGAGCTTGAAGCCGGTGGTTCCGGCGGCTGCGGCGTTCGCAGCCGATGACAGCTCTGTCATGGGAGATCCTTTCGGGCAAGGTTCCGCCGGTCTTCCGCGATCGGCGCGGACTCGACGATACACGAATCTCGACCGTTTGGTAAGTGAATCTCGACCGATTGGTAATGAGCGAGGATAGAGTGTCCTGGGAGGATGCGATGACGAACACCCGGCATGCTCGTGCCGCTGCCACGAGGCAGCGCATCCTCACGGCTGCCCGCGAGCTCTTCGTCGCCCAGGGGTACCGCTCCACCTCGCTTCGCGACATCGCCGCCGCGGCATCCGTCAGTCATCCCGGTCTCCTCGGCCACTTCGCCTCGAAGGACGACCTGCTCGCCGAGGTCGTCGCGCAGTTCGAGGAGGAGAACGCCGAGGCCGTCAGCGTCCTCACCGCCGCCGCCGAGCCGGGGTCCCTCGTGCTCTCGGAGCTCGCCACCCGCAACGCGGAGACCCCCGGCTACCTGGAGCTGTACGCCGCACTCACCGGCGAGGCGTCGGCCCCGGCCCACCCCGCTCACGAGCGGATGCGCGAGCGCTACGCCACCATGCGCGAGCTGACGGTCGACGCGATGCAGGATGCCGTGGACCACGGCGTGATCTCCGCGGATCGCGAGCTCGAAGGCGAGACGATCCGCCACATGGCCGGGTGGGACGGCCTGCAGCTCATGGCGCAGTACCTCCCGGAGCGCGTCGACGTCGTGGAGATGCTCGAAGAGCGGGAAGGGCTGTGGGCGACGCCGGTCGGATGGCGCGACCCCGAGGAGCCCGAAGCGCCCGCCGAGCCGTCGGGCCCTCTTCCCGAACTGGCGCTCAGCGGCCTCGCCGACGAGGACCAGGCCGGCTACGCGGCCGGCCGCCGACGTCGAGCGCAGATCCTCGTCGACGCCACGCAGCTCTTCGCCCGCAGCGGATACGGAGACACCAGCCTGCGCGACATCGCTGAGGCGGTGGGGGTGTCGAAGTCGACGCTGCTGCACCACTACGCGACCAAGGAGGCGCTGCTGAGCGCGGTGCTCATGGAACGCGACGACGCGATCCGCCTCCAGGACCACGCGACGACCCCCTGCCGCGCGGCCGACCTCCTGCGCGGGATGCCCGCGGGCGCCGCGCACAACGCCGAGGTCGAACCCGGCCTCATCGAGGTGTACGCGGTGCTCTCGTGCGAGGCCGTGCCCGCAGGCCACCCCGCCCACGACTACTTCATCCGCCGTTTCGAGCGCAGCCTGGACTACTTCACCGAGGTGTTCCGGCTCGCTCAGCTCGACGGCGACCTTCCCGAGCATCGCGACCCCGAGCGCGAGGCGATCTGGCTCATCGCCCTGTGGGACGGCCTGCAGTACCAGTGGCTCTACGACCGCGACGCGGTGGACGTCGCCGTGCAGCTCCGCGCCCACCTGGACGACGTGCTTCCCGCACGCTGAGACGCGTCCCCGCACCTCCGACCGTCGAGCACCGCCTCGCTCTGACAGGATCGTTCCCATGAGCACTGCGGGGGGCCGAGCGGCACAGAAGGCGAAGGGGCGCCCTGATCGTGGCGGGAAGGGCACGGGGCCCGGTCTGCTGAAGAGCTGGATCATCGTCGCCCTCGTGCTGGTCGGCATCTGGGCGGCGTTCTTCGGCATCCCCTCCGTTGTCAGGATGCTGAACGCCCCACCCATCTCCGAGGACTTCGGCCTCGAAGACGCCGTCGTGGCCCTGCGCCTGCACGCCGGCGACCACGCCTATCTCGTACTCGTGAACGAGGCCGGAGAGACGCGGTCGGTGGAGCTCGAGGAGCGGGGTTTCGAGGAGTCGAGGCTCGCGTGGTCGGAGGCGGGGCTGAGCGTCGGCGGCCCCGCAGACGAGTACCTGATCCATGACGACGGACTCACGGCGCTGCCCCTGTCGGGCGCGAAGGAGTCGTCGTCGGAGCGGGCGAGGCTCGCCGTCGCCGACGGCTTCGCGGTGTACACGGGTTCGGCCGAAGGTCAGCAGCTGGCCTTCGTGGATGCCGCCACGGAAGAGATCACGACGATCGACCTCGGGTACGTCAACCCCGCGCTGACCACGTGCGGCGACGATGTCGCCCTGGTCGACGAGTCCGGTGTGCGCATCGTGACCTCGAAGTCGCGCGACATCGACGGGCTCGGCGTGTTCACCGGCGTCCGCACGCTCGTCTGCGACCAGGACCGCGCGCTCGGCCTGGGCGAGATCGTCGACGAGGAGACCTCGGCGCACCAGAGCCTGCAGATCTGGGACCGGACCACAGGGGACAGACAGGAACTCGAGATCCACTACCCCGAGTCGGTGCTGGGGTGGGAATCGGGCACGCCCTTCGTCTGGGAGGGACGACTGCACTGGGCCGCCGGGGCCACCCTGTGGTCGATCCCGCTCGCCGAGATCGCGGAGTCGAGGTCGGTGGACGCCGAGCCGGCGGCGGATCTGGGCGGGTTCGTGGGTGACCTGAGCCCGGTCGTCGGCACCGACCAGGGTGCACTGGCGCAGAGCGGAGGCCGCGTCTTCGGCGTCGCCACGGAGGAGGATTTCATCAACCCGAACCGCGGCGAATCGTACGACAAGCTCCTCAGCCTCGCGATCTTCAGCGCGGACGCCATCAGCGGCGAGCGCCGGATCGAGATCGACGTCGACGGCATCGACTTCCCCCGGCGCGACCTCCACGTCACGGCGATCGCCGTGAACCCGGAGTGGGCCGCCGGGCGCTGAGCACGGTCAGCGGCTGATTCCTCCCTGCGATGGAGGGAGTGCAGTGAGCATCCGCCACCGCGTCTCGTCTCGTCGCGGCGCTCCTCCGCTCAACGACCGGGACACGACCGCCGCGTGAGCGCGGCTCAGCCTGCGGCGATCACGGCGAGCACGCCCTCGCCGTAGGCCTCGCGCTTCTTCTCACCGATGCCCGTGATCCCGTCGAGCGCCCCCATCGACGCGGGCCGATGCTCAGCGAGGGCACGCAGCGTCGCATCGCCGAAGACGATGTACGCGGGCACACCCTGCTCCCGCGCGGTCTCCGCACGCCAGGCGCGCAGCGCCTCGAACAGCGGGCGGTCTCCGGCATCCAGCGCATCCGCCGCACTCGCCTTGCGGGCGCGAGGCGCCGACGCCGGCCGGCCGATGGTGTCTTTGCGCAGCGGCACAGGGGTCTCGCCCTTCAGCACGCCTACCGCGAGCTCGCCGGGGGCCAGAGTGCCGTACTCGCCTTGCGCGACGAGGATGCCGCGGGCGAGGAGCTGCCGCACCACGCTGCGCCAGTCCTGATCGGAGAGGTCGGCGCCGATGCCGTAGGTCGCGATCTTCTCGTGGCCCTGCTGACGGATGCGCTCGGTCGACGCGCCGCGGAGGATGTCGATCAGGTGACCGGCGCCGAAGGCCTGGTTGCGCTCCTTCTTGAGACGCACGATCGTCGAGAGGAGCTTCTGCGCGGGGATGAGGCCGTCGAAGGTCGCGGTGTCTTCGAGGCACGTGTCGCAGTTGCCGCACGGCTGCGAGTCCTGGCCGAAGTAGCCGAGCAGGTTCTGCCTGCGGCACTCGACGGTCTCGCACAGGGCGAGCATCGCGTCGAGATGCTGCCCCATGCGCATCTTGAACGTGCGGTCGCCGGGGCTCTGGTCGATGAGACGGCGCTGCTGCACCACGTCGCCGAGGCCATAGGCCATCCAGGCGACGGAGGCCTCGCCGTCTCGGCCGGCGCGACCGGTCTCCTGGTAGTACCCCTCGACCGACTTCGGCAGGTCGATGTGGGCCACGAAGCGCACGTCGGGTTTGTCGATGCCCATGCCGAACGCGATCGTGGCGACCATGACCACGCCGTCTTCGCGGAGGAACCGCGACTGGTTGGTCGCGCGGACCTCGGCCGGAAGCCCCGCGTGATACGGCAGCGCGTCGAAACCCTGCGCGGCGAGGTACGTCGCGGTCTGCTCCACCGACTTGCGGCTGAGGGCGTAGACGATGCCCGCTGCGCCCTCCGGCATCGAGCGGATGAAGGCGACGAGCTGCTTGCGCGGATCGACCTTCGGCACGATCCGGTACTGGATGTTCGGGCGGTCGAAGCTCGCCACGAAGTGCCGCGCGGCGTCGAGGCGCAGCCGCTCGGTGATCTCCTGGTGCGTGGCCCTGGTGGCCGTGGCCGTGAGCGCCATGCGCGGCACCCCGGGGAACCTCTCGCCGAGGTCGCCGAGAGCGAGGTAGTCGGGACGGAAGTCGTGACCCCACTGCGACACGCAGTGCGCCTCGTCGATCGCGATGACGCTCAGGGTGCCGCGCTGCAGCAGCGCGGTGGTCTGCGCACTGCTGAGCCGCTCCGGCGCGACGTAGATGAGATCGAGCTCGCCGGCGACGTACGCGCGCTCGACCTCGCGCCGCTCGTCGATCGACTGCGTCGAGTTGAGGTACGCCGCGTTCACGCCGTTGGCGCGCAGGGCGTCGACCTGGTCGTGCATGAGGGCGATGAGCGGGCTGATCACGAGTCCGGTGCCTTCGCGCACGAGCGCCGGCACCTGATAGGTGATGCTCTTTCCGCCGCCGGTCGGCATGAGCACGACGGCATCCCCGCCGCCGATCACCTGCTCCACGATCTCGGCCTGGTCGCCGCGGAACTCGTCGTAGCCGAAGACCGTGTGCAGCGCCTCCTGCGCGGTGGCGAAGCGGCTGGGCGTCGCCCTGCGCACGGGCGCACCGGATGCCGGGGCGGATGCCGTCACGGGCGTCCGCGGGCCGGGCCCCCAGTCGAGCGGAGGCTCGTACCCTGAGCCCTGCGGCTCCCAGTCCATGGGCTCCGGCGGCTCGCTCGGCTCCCACCCGTCACCCCAGGGCTCGTCTGCATACGGCAGATCCTCGTACGGGTCACGGGGAGTCTGCGGCATCCCTCCAGCGTAACCACCCCCGCCGACGTCACGCCCCGCGTTCTCCACAGGCGGGCGGCTCAGTCCGGAGTCGAGCGGTCGTAGGCGCCGATGAGGTCGTCCAGGAATCGCGAGACGACGGCGCGCTCCTCCTCGCTCATCGCCGAGATCACGTCCTCGACCTCGTCGATGAGCGGCGCGACCATCCGCTCGGCGTCGGCGGCTGCGGAATTCGACACCGTCACGATGAGCTTGCGCCCGTCGGACGGATGCCGCTCCCTGCCGATGTGCCCTCGATCCTCGAGCCTGTTGAGCACGAGGGTCATGGCGGCGGTAGAGATCTCGACCCGGTGCGCGAGCTCGGTCGGCGTCGTCGGCCCGGACGAGATGAGATGGTCGACGACCTCCAGTCCGGCGGCATCCAGGTCGAGCCGCTTCGCGAGCGATCTCTCGAATCGCTGCTGCCGCATCGTGAGCTGCTGCACGCGCGACCGGATGTCGCGCTCCTCCGCCGGTTCGGTCTCGTGGCGACTCGACGGCGAGTAGCCCTCTCGTCCAGCCGCACGCTGGTTCGACGTCGCATCCATGTCTGTCATAGTAGTATGAATAATTGCTAATTCTATTGATTATCAAGATGTGAGATGACATGGCCGAAACGACCGAACCTCCCTACCGCTGGCGCTGGGCGATCCTCGGGGTGATGCTCGCCGCCGAGATCATGGACATGCTCGACGCGACCATCGTCAACGTCGCCGGGCCCTCGCTGGAGACGTCCCTCGGGGTCACCCCGCTCGGACTCCAGTGGGTGATCGGCGGCTACGCCCTCGCCCTCGGCGCCGGACTCATCCTCGGCGGCCGGCTGGGCGACCGGTACGGGCGCCGACCGATGTTCCTGCTCGGGCTCACCGTGTTCACCGCGGCATCCCTCGCCTGCTCGCTCGCGCCGAGCCCCGAGACCCTCATCGCGTTCCGACTCGTCCAGGGCGCCGCGGGCGCACTGCTGCTCCCCCAGGGGCTCGGACTGCTGCGCGAGAACCTCTCGGGCGCCGAGCTGGCGACCGCGTTCGGCGTGTTCGGGCCCACGCTCGGACTCGGCGGCATCCTCGGTCCTGTCATCGGCGGCGGACTCATCGAGGCCGACCTGTTCGGACTCGGCTGGCGCTCCGTCTTCCTGGTGAACCTGCCCATCGGGATCGCCGCGCTGATCGTCGCCTGGCGCATCCTGCCGAAGCGATCCGGCGACCGCAGGGTCACGATCGACCCCGTCGGGGGCGCGCTCATCATCCTGTCATCCGGCCTGCTCGTGCTCGCCCTCACGTTCGGCCCCGAGCTCGACTGGCCGGTCTGGGCCTGGGTGTGCGTGGTCGTCGGCGCTCTCGGCTTCGTCGTGTTCGGCTGGCAGCAGCACAGCCTGCTGCGCCGAGGAGGCGTGCCGCTGGTCACCGCCACCATGTTCACGCGGCGCGCCTACACGTTCGGGCTCGTGGGCATCGCCCTCTTCTTCAGCAGCCTCACCGGCACGCAGCTCGTGCTGACGCTGTTCCTGCAACAGGGCAACGGCTTCACCGCCGGCGAGGCCGGACTCGGCAACCTGCCCCTCGCGATCGGCTCCGCGATCGGCGGAGCGCTCAGCGGCGCCTGGCTCGCCGAGAAGATCGGCCGCTCCGTGCTGCAGCTGGGCGCCGTGACGCAGCTCGCCGGCACCGCTCTGCTGTGGTTCGAGCTCCAGCAGCCGGGAGACTTCAGCATCTGGGGGATCGCCCCCGGCATCGTCCTCTTCGGCATGGGCGGGGGAGCGATCATCGCCGCCCTGTTCAGCACGATCCTCGCGGCCGTGAAAGATGATGAGATCGGCTCGGCATCCGGAGTGCTCACCGCGGTGCAGGCGATCGCCAGCGCCGTGGGCGTCGCGATCTTCGCCTCGGTGTTCTTCGACGCCGCAGGGTCGGGATCGCCGTCGGAGGCGTTCCAGCACACCCTCATCGTGCCGGCGATCACGCTCACGATCTTCGTCGCCGTGAGCTTCGCCTTCCCCCGCACGAGCCGGGAGGACGCGCACGGTCTCGCCGACGCCGAGCCCGTGCACTGAGCCCGCTCCGTCGCGCCCGGCCCCGTCTGCGCCCGACGCCCCGCCTACGAGACGACTCCCCATCTGAGAGACGGAGGCCAGGCCGGGCGTCGGCGCGCGGAGCGAGCCCTCCCGCTCCCGGCGGGCGTAGGTTGGACGCAGACCGCAGAAGGAGCATCCGATGACCGATATCGCCGTCACCCGCAACGACGACGCCTCCCGCTACGAGATCACGCTCGACGGCGGCCTCGCCGGCTTCGCGGAGTTCGAGCTGCGCCCCGGCGCGATCCGCTTCACGCACACCGAGATCGATCCGGCGTTCCAGGGGCGGGGGCTCGCCGGCATCCTCGCGAAGGACGCCCTGACGGATGCCGCGGCATCCGGCGAGGCGATCGTGCCGCTGTGCCCGTACATCGCGAAGTACCTCGAGACGCACGAGATCCCCGGGGCGGAGATCCGCTGGCCCGGACGCCGCGACTCATGATCGGTCAGCACCGGCTCATCCTCGAGCCACGGGAGGTGCCCCTCGGCGGCGTGCGCGGCATGAACGTGCTGCGCGCCCTGCCGCACCGCAACCTGCCGACGATCGGCGCCTGGTGCTTCCTCGACCGGTTCGGTCCCGCAGACACGAGGATGCGCGTCGAACCGCACCCCCACATCGGCCTGCAGACCGTGACCTGGCCGCTGGTCGGGGAGATCCGTCATCGTGACTCGCTCGGCAGCGACGCCGACCTGCGCCGCGGGCAGCTGAACCTCATGACCGCGGGGAACGGCATCTCGCACTCGGAGTACTCGATCGGCGAGGAGCCGATCCCACTGGACGCCCTGCAGTTCTGGGTCGTGCTGCCCGAGTCGGCGCGGCACGGCGCCGCCGGATTCGAACGCCACACCGCGCTGCCAGGTGTCACGCTGCCCGCCGCCGACGGAGCGGATGCCGCGGCCACCGTCGTGCTCGGCGAGTTCGCGGGGGCGACGTCTCCGGCGACCGTGCACACGCCGATCGTCGGCGCGGAGATCGTGGTGCCGGCCGGGACGACCGTGCACCTGCCGCTGCGCGCCGACTGGGAGCACGGGATCATGCTCGTCGAGGGCGCGGCGACCGTGGCGGAGCATCCGCTCGCCCTGAACGACACCCTCTATCTCGGCGACTCGCGGGAGAGCGTGGAGGTGTCGAGCGCCGAAGGGGCGCTGCTGTTCCTGCTCGGCGGCGAGCCCTTCGAAGACGAGATCGTGATGTGGTGGAACTTCGCAGGCCGCACGCACGACGAGATCGCCGTCGCGAGGGCCGACTGGGAGGCCGCGTCAGCCCGCTTCGGCGAGGTCGAGGGGCACGACGTGCGCATCCCCGCCCCTCCCCTGCCCGACGTGCGACTGATGCCACGGGGCCGCAGGATCTGAGGCCGCCTCGCCTCGGAAACCCCAGATGATCCGACGCCGACGCGGCGTGTCCCCGCCGACACGCCCTGATGCGCGGCATCCGTCTCCGTTCTCCGAAGACGCGACGGAACGCGGTGAGGTCTGTGCGACCTCACCGCGTTCCGTCTTGCGGGGCTACTGCGCGTCGACCGTGAGGATGGTCGACACCGCCGACTCGCCGTACTGCACGAGGCCGAGGTAGCGGGTCCCGGCGGTGAGGCCGCTCCAGCCGAGCTGGAAGCTCGTCTTGGTGCCGCGCGTCGCCGCGATCGGGTTCGGGGTGGCCGTGAAGGCGCCCTCTCCGCTCGGCTGCACGTTGGCGACGGTCATGTCCCACGTCATCGGCGCCGAGGTCGAGTACACGTTCGCGACCACCAGGTAGGTTCCGGCCTTCGGAGCCTTCAGCGTGACCTGCTCGTCGGCCGAACCCGTCGCCGACTGCCACTTGTCGTAGTAGCGCAGGTCGTCAGGGCTGACCACGCGGTAGACCGCGAGGTCGAGGTCGCTGCCCGTGTCATCCGACGAGTCGAGGTCGAAGCGCGACAGCGTCGTGCCAGCCGGCACATCGACCAGCCAGGAGACGTTCTTGTCGGCATCGCCCGACGCCTCGTCGCCCGAGTGCCCATCGACCCGGCCGTCCGGGTCGGCGAGGAGCTCGAACGGGGTGAGACCCGACAGCGTGAGGGCGAGGTCGCCGGTCACGCCGGGGACGATCTCCACCGTGGCGGATCCGTCGACACCGGTGCCCGAGGCCTCGGGCGGAGCATCCGCCGTCACCGGGAACACCGCGATCGGCGAGCGCACCGTGTTCTTCTTGCTCGTCCACGTCAGAGAGCCGGTGGCCCACTGCTCCACCGGGGCGCTCTGGTTGTCGAAGGTCACCGTGAAGGTGGCCGTCTGCCCCGCACGGTCGAACTTCAGCGTCGACGGCGTCACCGTCGTCTTGACGCCGGGCAGATCGACGGATGCCGTGAACGTGCCCTTCTCGGTGGCCGTGACGGTCCTCGTGACGGTCTGCGCGCTGGCGAGCGAGCCGATCGAGAAGGACGCGATGTTGAGGTCGCTGCCGTCGATCGGGTCGACGCCGTCGAAGGCGCCGAGTCCCTTGCCCTCCAGGAACGCCGCCCAGTCCTTCGCACCGTTGAGGTACAGCAGGCCCGGGTTGAAGTAGCGCGTCGGATCGACCTGACCCGCGCCCTGCTCGAAGGGGTTCCGGTTCTTCGAACCGTCGGCGTTGACCGTGTCGTAGGCGGTCGTCATCATCGCGGACTTGATCTCCGCCGGCGTGGCCTTCGGACGCTCGCCGAGGTACAGCGCCGCGAGTCCGGCGATGTGCGGCGCCGCCATCGACGTGCCGGAGAGGATGCCGAAGGTCGGCTTCTCGTCCGGCGCGTTGTTCGTCGCCGCGAGGATCGCGACGCCGGGCGCTGCGATGTCGGGCTTCATGATGTCGCTGCCGTCGGCGAGCATCGGGCCGCGACTCGAGAAGCCCGCGATCTGCGGGACGGGAGTCGTGACTCCGGTGGTGTTCTTGCCGATGAGCGAGATCGGACGGTCCTTGCCGCCCTGCACGTAGGCGAGCACGGCCGCACGGTGCGCGGAGGCGAGGTGAACCGTCGGAACGGCGTGGAAGTCGTTGTCGAGCGAGTCGGCTCCACCCGGCACGTTCACGAGGACCATGCCCTTGCCGCCGGCGTCCTTCACGACCTGCGACTTCTCGGCGCGGGCGTTGTTGCCGCGGTCGCAGACCACGATGTGCCCCGCGACCTTCGTCGGGTCGAGGGTGCCTGGGAGGCACTGCTGCGCGTTCGCCGCTCCTGCTGCCGCGGCATCCCCCGCGTAGATCGACGGACCGGTCACGGTGGTGCCGAACGGCACGCTGACCGAGGCGCCGGCCTGCGCGAACCCGTCGAACGTGACGGTGCCCTCCCAGGTCGGGATGGTGGATGCCGCGACCGTCGTGTACCAGGGCGATGCGTGATCGGCCGTGACGGGGTCGGGGCCGTCGTTGCCGGCGCTCGCCGAGACGAACACGCCCGCGGCCGCCGCGTTGAAGAACGCGATGTCCTCGGGGGCGAGCACGGTCTTGGCCGCTCCGCCGCCGATGGAGTAGTTGATCACGTCGACGCCGTCGGCGACGGCCTGATCGATCGCCGCGACGAGGTCGCTCAACGCGCAGATGTCGTCGGTCGTGACGGCGGGGTCCGGGCCCTCGTAGCAGGCCTTGTACGCCGAGATCTTGGCGCCGGGCGCGACGCCGGAGATCTTGCCGAAGTCGACGTTCTCGATCGACGCCTTCACTCCGAAGTTCCCGGCGGCCGTGCTCGCGGTGTGCGAGCCGTGGCCTGCGCCGTCACGCGGAGACAGGTAGTCGTACTGGAAGTCGAAGCCGTCTGCCTGCGCACCGGTGTAGAAGTACTGGCCGCCGATGATCTTGGTCGAGTAGTCGCCCTTGTCCCAGCCCTGGCCTTCGACCATGAGGGACTTGAACTGCCCGCCGTCCGACTTGTCGAAGTAGACGTAGGTGCCGTCGGTGTAGGGCTGGTTGCCCTTGTGTCGGTTGTGGTCGCGCTTCTGCTTCTTGAGCTTCTTGCCCTCGAACGAGGGGTGCTCCGGTGCGATGCCCGTGTCGATCACACCGACCACGATGCCCTCACCCGCGCGGTCGACGCCGCCGGTCTGCTGCCAGAGGCCGCCGCGTCCCTTCTTGTCGTCGCCGAGTCCGAGGAAGGACGTCGACGTCTGCGCATCGGGGTGACGGATCTCGTCGGGGAACACCTCGTAGACGTCCTTCGACGCGCGCAGCTTGTCGACCTGCTCGCCCGTGAGCTGAGCGCTGAACCCGTTGAGAACGGTCTGGTACGTGGTGTCCGGCGTGACGCCGACCTCCTGCGCGAGCGTCTGCTGCTCGGTCTCGAGGTGCTGGATGTAGCGCTGCGAGTCCTCGGACTCCGTCTCCAGCTGCTCGCCCTCGACGGGCTTGGTCGCCTTGAGTCCCTTGACCTCGCCGGTGTAGCTCGCCAGCGGGTCGGACTTCATCACGACGATGTAGTGCCCGGGAGTGCCCTCGACAGGGGTGGGATGCGTCACCTCCTCTACTCCTGCGTAGCCGGCGGTGGCGGTTGAAGCGATGAACAGCGTCGCCAGGGTGGTGGCTGCTGCCATCCGGAGGGGTGTTCGACCCATTGGTGCTCCCGATGTCCTATGGTGCAGCCGCGTTGCCGCACCGTCGCTCAAAGTAGTCCCGGAATCCGACTCTCACCAGATCCACAGCCGGTTCCTAGACGATCGGCCAGCCGTCGCCGCCGTTGGTCGACAGTAGGCTGGAGACGTGGCATCCTCCCGCTCCCCCCTGCCGACCCGCGTCCTGCTCGTGTGCGCCGCGATCGGTGTGGCGACCGGCATCCTGGGAGGCATTGCGGGCTGGGTGACCGTCCCCGTGCTCGCCGGCCCCGCCTTCCTCTACGGACTCGTGCTCGGCTCCCACGTGCTGCCCGGCATCATCGCGCAGGAGGTGCTCCGCCGCCCCCTCGTCGCCATCGTCACGCACGTGATCGCCGCGCTCATCGCGAGCGCCTTCAACCCCGCGTGGGCGCTGCGCTTCATCGGCACCGCGCTGCTGTTCGGCGCGATCCAGGAGGGCGTCGCCGCGCTGACGCGCTACCGCTCGTGGGGCGCCTGGCGCTTCTTCGTCTCCGCCGCGGTGATCGGCGTGTTCGTCGCGGTCGTGGTGTTCTTCGCCGCGCACCTGTCGACCATGGCGCTGTGGGCGCAGATCGCATATCTCGTCATCTCGATCCTCGGCCCGATCGCCTGGACTGCGGTGGGCCTCGCCATCGGCACAGCGCTCAGCCGCGCCGGCGTCGCACGCCGCTAGCGCGGGCCCTCTCCTCTTCGGCCGGCCTCGCCGTCGACGCCCGCGTGAATGCCGCGTGGCGAAATAGGTAAGGCTCAGCTAAGTTAGTAGGGTCCGATCCGCTGACCCGAGGCCGTGCTAGTGCGCCCATCCGCGCCCCTTCTGCGCGTGCGTGACCTCTCGATCACCCACGCGGATGCCGCGCACCCCTCACCGGGCGACGTCTCGTTCGACATCGCGGCCGGAGAGGTCGTGCTGCTGCTGGGACCGTCGGGCTCGGGCAAGTCGACGCTCACCCTGGCGCTCAACGGACTCATCCCCCACGCCGTCCCCGCGACCATGACGGGCACGGTGACCGCGGGCGACCTCGACACCGCCGAGACGACGACCGCGTCGCTGAGCACCCGGGTCGCGATGGTGTTCCAGGATCCGGATGCCCAGATCGTCACGGGCACCGTCTACGACGAGGTCGCCTTCGGACCGGAGAACCTGCTGCTGCCGCTCGCCGAGGTGGAGCGGCGCACCGAAGACGCGCTTCGACGCGTCGGCCTGTGGGACCGGAGGACGGACAACCCCGATCTGCTCTCGGGCGGAGGCCGCCAGCGCCTCGCGATCGCCTGCGCGCTGGCGATGGGCTCGCCGCTGATCGTGCTCGACGAGCCGACCGCGAACCTCGACCCGCAGGGCATCGACGACGTCTACGCGGCCCTCGCCGACGTCGTCGCCGCTGGTGACAGGGCGATCCTCCTCGTCGAGCACAACCTCGACGCCGCGATGGGGTTCGTGACGCGGGCGATCGTGCTCGACCGCGACGGACGCGTCGCGTTCGACGGGCCCGCCGCATCCGTGGTGCGCGAGAACGTCGATGAGCTGCTCTCGATGGGGGTGTGGCTTCCGTCGGCGACGCTGGCGGCGCTGCGGATGCGGGATGCCGGCGTCGTCCTCGAACCGCTGCCGCTGACCCCCGATGAGCTCGGGGCCGCGCTCGCCGCCGCCCCCGGGTCGTCGAACGAGGCCTTCGGGTCGTCGAGCGAGGGGCGCAGCGACGAGCCGAAACGCCTCATGCCACGTACGACCGGAGCCGCGACGGGAGGCGTATCGTCTCGCTCCGCTCACTCGACGACCGAGGCCGCACGCGAGACGAGCGAGCAGGACGCGCCGCCGATCATCACGGCCAGCGGCCTGACCGTGCGGAAGGGGAAGCGGGAGATCCTGCACGGCGTCGACCTCAGCATCCCCGCCGGCAGCCTCACCGCGATCGTCGGCACGAACGGCGCGGGGAAGACGACGCTGATCCAGGCCCTCGCGGGGGTCGTCCCTCCGCCACGGCGTCGGGTGGATGTCGCGGGCGTCGACCCGGGCACCGCCTCTCCGCGCGAGCTGTCCGCCCGCATCGGATTCGTCTTCCAGAACCCCGAACACCAGTTCATCGCACCGACGGTGTTCGACGAGCTCGCCCACGGCCTGCGGCTGCGGCGCACGCCAGACGACGAGGTCGAGAGCCTCGTCGCCGAGATGCTCGCGCGCTTCGGCCTCGAGCACAAGGCTCACGTGCATCCGTTCCTGCTGTCCGGCGGCGAGAAGAGACGCCTGTCGGTGGGCACCGCGCTCATCACCAGGCCGCGGGTGCTCGCTCTCGACGAGCCGACGTTCGGGCAGGACAGGGCACGAGCATCCGAGCTGCTCTCACTCCTCGACGACCTGCGCGCCGAGGGCACGACCATCGTCATCGTGACGCACGATCTGCAGCTGGTCGCCGAGCACGCCACTCGCACCGTCATCCTCCGTGACGGGCGCGTGCACGCCGCCGGCCCCACCGCCGAGCTCTTCGACGACGGTCGCGCCTTCTCCGAGGCGGGGCTGCGCCTCCCCGCCCTGCAGCGGATGCTGGCGGGCAGATCATGAGCGCCGCGTTCGATCCGTACGCAGAGATGACGGCGACCTCGCCGCGGCAGTTCCTGTACGGGCTGAACCCCCTCTCCAAGGTCGTGGCCGTGCTGCCCGCGATCCTCGTGCTCGTCTTCGTGCGGGACCTCGCGACACCGGCCGCGTTCCTCGCCCTCTCCTACGCCGTGCTGCTCGTCGGCGCACGTCTCACCGGCCGCACCGCGGCGATCCTGTTCGCGGCCGTGCCCCTCGGCATCCTGCTCATCGGCTTCGGGTTCTCGATCTGGGTGGATGCCGGTCTCGTGAGCGACACCGCACCCCTGCTCCGCGTCGGCGACTGGACGCTCTACCAGGGCGCCCTCGCCATCGGCTTCGCCACCGGCCTGCGCCTCGGAGCGATCATCGGGCTGGCGCTGATCGGCGGTCTCACCACCACGGGTCCCGACCTGGTGCGGGCGAGCGTGCAGCAGCTGCGCGTGCCGTACCGGATCGGCTACACGGCCCTCGCGGCTTTCCGCTTCGTGCCCCGCTTCGGCTACGAGCTCTCGGTGATCCGCGCGGCGCACCGCGTGCGCGGCCATCACGGCGGGCGCGGTCCGTTCGCCAGGATCGCACGCGGCTGGGGCTACATCGTCCCCCTGCTCGCGGGCGCGATCCGGCACGCGGAGCGTGTGGCCCTGGCCATGGACTCCCGCGCCTTCGGCGCCCACCCCACGCGCACCGAGCGGCATCTGGTGCCGTTCCGCGGGCGCGACCTCGTCTTCATCGTGGTGGGGATCGCGGCCTCCGCGACGATCCTCGCCCTCTTCTTCCCCTGGAACATCTGAAAGGCGCACCGATGGCGTTCAGCAAACTGGTCAAGCCGCTCTCCTCCGACCTCCTCCACGTGACGGTGCTGCGCACCGAGCGGCTCGCACCGCACTGGGTGAGGGTCACCCTCGGCGGCGGCGAGATCGAGAGGTTCCGGCCGATGGGCTTCGACCAGTGGTTCCGTCTCTTCCTGCCGATCGGCGGCGAAGCGGGGCTCGACCGCGTGCCCGCGAAGGCGAACAAGATGTTCGGATACCTGAAGTTCCTCCGCATCCCCGATGGCGAGCGTCCGGTCATGCGCAATTACAGCGTGCGCGCGTACCGCCCCGCGACCGCCGACGCCGGGGCGGAGATCGACGTCGACTTCGTGCTGCACGGGTCAGCCGCCGAGGGCACGGCCGGTCCCGCGTCGCGGTGGGCCGAGACGTGCGAGCCCGGCGAGCACGTGCTGATCATCGACGAGGGACTCACGTTCAACCCCGAGCGCGGCACCGATCGCGTCGTGCTGGTCGGCGACGAGACGGCGCTGCCCGCGATCTCCTCGATCTGCGCCTCGCTGCCGGCCACGGCATCCGGCTCCGCCCTCATCGAGGTGCCGAGCGAGGAGGACGCCCTCGACTTCCCGCACCCGGCCGGCATCGACGTCACCTGGATCGTGCGACCGCACTCCACGGCTCCCGGCACCCTCGCGCTCGCAGCGCTGCGCGAGGGCGACCTGCCCGCGGCTCCCTTCCACGCCTACGCCGCCGGCGAGCAGGCCCTCGCGTCCGGGGTCCGCAAGCACCTCGTCGGCGAGCGCGGAGTCGACAAGAACACGGTCAGCTTCTGCGGCTACTGGAAGATCGGGGCGGCGTCCCCCGCATCGAAGGCTGCGCGCGAGGCCTCGGCGGAGCCGCTGGTATGAGCGCGACGGACGGCGGGGCGCACACCCCGGAGACGGATGCCGCGGCCGCCGCTGCGGCGACGGAGAGGCAGCCCTACAACGGCGCAGGATCGGGGACCGCTGCGGCCCCGACCGATCGGCCCCGCGGGGCGAAGGGCGCGCGCTACTCCACGGCCGTGCTGCTCACCTGTGCCGCACTGGGCGTCGCGGGCGGCCTGCTGCTCGCCCCCGCGAACTGGATCTCGACGATCCTCTTCCCCGGACTGCCGTTCGTCAGCGTCGCGCTGGCGGGGCTGTGGCTCCTCCCCTCGGTGATCGCGCTGCGACTGCTGCGCCGGCCGCTCGTCGGCATCCTGGTCGGGCTTCTCGCGGGACTCGTGATCGTGCCGTTCTCCGGATACGGATTCGCCAGCGTGCTCACGAACCTGTGGTGGGCGGCGTTCACGGAGCTGCCGTTCGTCTTCGTGATCTGGCGCTACTGGGGCACGTGGATGCACTACCTCGGCGCGATCGTCGTCGGCGTCGTCTACCCGGTGCTGGCGTGGGCGTCGTTCAACCTCGGGAGCATGACCGTGGGCCTCCAAGTCACGTTCTTCGCCGTCACGCTCGCCAGCTGCGTGGGTGCGACCGCCCTCGGCATCCTGATCGCCGACCGTCTGCGCCGTGCGGGCGTCGGCGGGCGGACTCCGCAGCCGCGTCCGTAGCCGCGGCGACCGGATCCGGCCTGTACCGGAGTCATGGCGTGCTCCCTTCAGGGGCACAGCTGCGGATCTCGAAGCCGACACGCCGCTCACCCGGCATCCTCGCCGGCGTTTCGCGGCGCCGCTCCGAAGCTGTGCCCGGCGCCGCTCCGAAGCTGTGCCTGACCGCACGGTCAGAGCGACAGGTGGAGCCGCAGGGCCTCGTCGACCGCGCCCAGCAGCTCCGCCGGCACCCAGCCGACCGGCCGCACGATCCGGGCGACCGAGACCGTGCGGATCTGCTCGGCCTGCGCTTTCGAGTCGCGATCGAGTCCCGTCGCGCCGGCGGGGAGGAGCACCTGGAACGGGAACACCTTCTCGGTGCGGGAGGTCAGGGGCACGACGGTCACCGTCGCATTCGAGCTGCGGCTCGCGACGGTGTTGGCGGTGTTGTTGCTCACCACGACGGCGGGGCGAGTCTTTCGCACTTCGGACCCGACTGCCGGGTCGAACGACACGAGGACGATCTGCCCTCGACGCAGCAGAGGGATGGATGCCGCGCTCACGCCGACGCGAGTCCGTCACTGTCGGCGAGGTCCCACTCGGGGTCGTACCCCTCGGCATAGGCCTCGGCGTAGGCATCCGCGAGGCGGCTCTCGCGGAGCAGACGGACGGCATCCTGCACCGCCGCCGATCGCGACGCGTACCGTCCGCTGAGCGCCTCGAGGTCGAGGAACGCCAGATCGCTCTCGCTCAGGCTGAGACTGACCTTGCTGTTCATGGCTCCATGCTACTCAGGTGGCAAGGATCCTGCTACCGACCATCACCCGCGACGAGCACGGCTGCGGACCCCGTTCCCGACACGCCGCTCTACGGCGTCCACCCCTCGGCGCGCCTCGCCCCGCTCCGAAGCCGTGCCCGCCCCCGCGCCCGCCCCCGTGCACGCCCGACGGGACGATGCACATGCAGAAGGGCCCCGGATGCAGCATCCGGGGCCCTTCGTGCAGCGTGCGTCAGCGCTTGCCGGCGATCTGACGTCCGACGAGGTCGCGCATGATCTCGTTCGTGCCGCCGTAGATGCGGTGCACCCGGGCGTCGGTGAACGCGCGAGCGATCGGGTACTCCATGATGTAGCCGTAGCCACCGTGCAGCTGGACTCCGGTGTCGAGCACCTCCCACTCGCGCTCGGTCGCCCAGAACTTGACCTTCGCGGCGTCCTCGGCGGTGAGCTTGTTGTCCTTGTAGGCGAGCAGCGCGCGGTCGATGTACGCCCACATCGCGTCGGTCGTCGCCGACATGTCGGCGAGGCGGAAACGCGTGTTCTGGAAGTCGGCGATGCGCTCACCGAACGCCTCGCGGTCCTTCGTGTAGGCGGTGGTCCAGTCGAAGGCGGCCTGGGCGGCCGCGGCTGCGGCGACGCCGATCGAGAGGCGCTCGAGCGGCAGGTTCAGCATCAGCTGGATGAAGCCCTGACCCTCCTTGCCGCTGATCAGGTTCTCCTCGGGGACGAACACGTCGGTGAAGCTGAGCTCTGCCGTGTCCCAGCCGTGGAAGCCCATCTTGCTGAGCTTCTTGCCCTGGTCGAAGCCCTCCATGCCCTTCTCGACGAGCAGCAGGCTGAACGCGTCGGGCCGGTTGCCCTCGCCCGTCTTGACGAAGGTCACGACGACGTCGGCCGTGGTGCCCGACGAGATGAACGTCTTGGCGCCGTTGAGGATGTAGCCGCCGTCGACCTTCTTGGCGTTGGTCTTGATGCCGCGAAGGTCGGAGCCCGCACCGGGGTCGGTCATGGCGAGCGCGCCGAGCACCTCGCCGGTGGCCATGCGGGGCAGCCACTTCTCCTTCTGCTCCTGCGTGCCCATGTGCACGAGATACGGCACCGCGAGATCGTCCTGGATGCCGAAGGCGCCGGCGAGCGAGCCGGCGCCGGCCGCGATGACCTCTTCCATGACGATCGTGCGGAAGCGGTAATCCTGCAGCATCCCCGCGCCGCCGAACTCCTCGGGCACGGACAGGCCGATCAGGCCCGCCTCACCCGCGGCCAGCATGGTCGCGCGATCGATCTCTCCTGCGGCATCCCACCGCTCGATGGCCTCGTTCGTCACGTGGCGCTTGACGAAATCCTTGACGAGGTCGCGGAATGCCTCGTGATCCTCTTCGTAGATGTCGCGTTCCATTGCGTCCTCCTGAGCATGTCGTGCGTCTTTGCTCCGGTGATTCTATGCCGGAAACACGGGGCACGGCAGACCATTGTGAGAATGCATCCCACAATCCGTGAGACTGGGTACCGCGATTGTCGGATGCCGCAACAGGGCGTCTCAGTGGGGGTAGTCGGGCGCGGCGGGGAGGCCGAAGAACTCCTCGAGCGTGTGGAATCCGCCCTGGTGATAGGCCGCGGCGAGCTCGACGCCGATGTAGCGCACGTGCCAGGGCTCGGGCTTGTAGCCGCTGATGCCCGTCGCACCGGCCTCGTACCGCACGATGAACCCGTACTCCCAGGAGTGCTCCGCGACCCACGCCCCCTGGGGTGTTCCGCCGAACGCGTCGATGCCGCCGCACGGCGCACACGCCACGAGATCGAGGGCGAGTCCGGTCTGGTGCTCGCTGTGCCCGGCTCGGGCGGAGGCAGCATCGGCGCTCTGCTGCCCCTCGGCGCGCACGTGCGTGGCGTAGGTGCGCACCTGCAGGTCGTACGAGCGGTAGCCGTTGTTGGCGCCGATCTGGCCGACTCCATCAGCGGCTGCGGCCGCCGCGAGCTCCCCCACGGCCTGGGCGACGTCGGTGCGCGCCTGACCCGATCCGGTGGTGATCTGCAGCGGCGCATCGGTCAGCGACGCCGGCGCGAAGTCGATGGGGTTGAGCGGGCGCGCCTTGTTCACCACGACCCAGACATGCGCAGGGTCATCGAGGGAGATGCAGGGCGCGTTGCCTGCGACGACGGCCGCACGGAACCTCTCCCCTCCGCCGAAGCCCGCGATGATCGCCGCGTCGTCGGCGGCGGCGATGGCGTCGAGAACCGCGGGGTCGGAACACGGATCAGCGGCGGGGATCGCGTCGGTCTCGACCGGCGGCACCTCCTGGACCACGCTCGGCTCGGGCATGGCCTGCGGGGCGGACGCGTCGCCCGACGGCACGGTGGCGAGGGAGAGCAGGATGCCGAGCGCCGTCACCGCCAGTCCGACGGGAAGAGCGGGCCCGTGAATCGGGGAGCGCGGCCGTGCATGCTGGGGCTGCCGCGCGGAGTACATGGATCCATTCTCCCCCATCGCCGTTTCGAACGAATATCCCATCGCGGTTGACACGAGTATCGTTGCTATGTTCGAATGAATCATGCGCTGGCAGGGTCAGAAACTCGGAGAGACGGATGCTGCCGCTCTGCCGGGGCTCGAAGACCGCAGCAGCGTGCTGCGCACGGTGACCACACCCGAGTTCGCGGGGATGACCTTCCACGAGGTGCTGTCGCGCTCGGCGCTGAACAAGGTCCCCGGATCCTCGCGGATGCCGTTCGGGTGGACGATCAACCCCTACCGCGGATGCAGTCATGCCTGCGTGTACTGCGTCTCTCCCGACACGCTCATCCTGTGCGCGGATGGGCGCCAACGTCCTCTGCGTGAGCTTGAGATCGGCGACGAGATCATCGGCACCGAAGTGCAGGGCTTCTATCGCCGATATGTGCGCACGACCATCACGGCGAAATGGAGCACCCGAAAGCCGGCCTACCGCGTCACCCTCGCCGACGGCACTCGACTCGAGGCCAGCGGGGACCATCGCTTCCTCACGGATCGAGGCTGGAAGCATGTCACGGATGCCGAGACGGGGCAGCGCCCTCATCTCACCCTGAACAATCGGCTGATGGGGTTCGGCGTCGGTGCGGACGACCTGTCGATCGAGCATTCGGGCGAGGAGTACCGTCGCGGCTACCTCGCCGGGATGGTCCGTGGGGACGGGATGATCTTCCACGGCTCCTATCCGAGCCCACGGCGGACTCGGAGGATTCACCGATTCCGTCTCGCCCTCATCGACGACGAAGCCCTGGACAGGTCACGCGAATTCCTCCTCGATGAAGGCGTGCCGACGCGGACCCGACCCTTCCGGAAGATGTCCATCGAGGGCACGGCGGTCAAGACCGTCGCGGATCTGCGTGTGGTCGAGATCACGCCTCTTGACGGAGAACGGGATCTGCTGGACATCACGACGGGCACCGGTGATTTCATCGCCAACGGAGTGATCAGCCACAACTGCTTCGCCCGCGGCACGCACGAGTACCTCGACCTCGACGGAGGAGCCGACTTCGACTCCCAGATCGTCGTGAAGGTCAACGTCGTCGAGGTGCTCGAGAAGGAGCTGCGGCGGGGCAGCTGGCAGCACGAGCTCGTCGCTCTCGGCACCAACACCGACCCCTATCAGCGGGCAGAAGGGCGGTACCGCCTGATGCCGGGGATCATCGAGGCGCTCGCGGCATCCGGCACTCCGATGTCGATCCTCACCAAGGGCACGCTGATCCGACGCGACATACCGCTGCTCGTCAGAGCGGCCGAACGCGTGCACGTCGACATCCAGATGTCCATCGCGATGTACGACGACGACCTGCAGAAGGCCATCGAACCGGGTGCGCCGACGACGCAGGCCCGCCTCGACACGGTGAAGGCGCTGACCGATGCCGGATTCCGCGTGACCGTGTTCCTGATGCCGATCATGCCGCACCTGACGGACTCCGTCGACGCGCTCGACACGGCGCTGGCCCGGATCAGAGCGGCGGGCGCTGCGCGCGTGATCTACGGGGCGCTGCACCTCCGGCCCGGCGTGAAGCCGTGGTTCTTCCAGTGGCTCGGCGAGTATCGGCCCGACCTGCTGTCGTCCTATCGCGGCCTGTACCCCGGCGTGTCCGCGGAGGCCCCGAAGGCCTATCGGCAGTGGCTGGCGAAACGGGTGCGCCCCCTGATCCGCATGCACGGACTCGACGGTCGGCACGAAGACGACTATCCCGTCCGCGGCACGCGCCCCGGATTCGCGCCGTCGGCGTCGACCGCGGCATCCGCCCCTGCGCAGCCGATGCTCTTCTGAGCTCGTTCCGTCGACCTCCTCGTCCGGCGGCGACCGCCCTGGCCAATAGGCTCGACCCATGGCAATCGGATCGACGATGCACACCTTCGAGGTGCAGCTCGCAGACATGGACCGCGGCGTCTTCGAGGAGTACGCGTTGCGCGTCGCACGGCATCCGTCGGAGACCGACGCCTACATGCTGACCCGGGTGATCGCGTACGGACTCGAGTACGCGGAGGGCATCGTGTTCGGCGGCACCGTCTCGCAGTCCGATGAGCCCGCTGTTCTCGTGCGTGATCTCACCGGTGCGATCACGGTCTGGATCGAGGTGGGCGCGCCGGATGCCGAGCGCCTCCACTACGGCAGCAGGCTCGCGGAGCGCACCGTCGTCTACACGCACCGCGATCCCGCGAAGGTCATGGCCCCCTGGGCGGACAAGCGCATCCACCGTGCCGAGGACATCCGCGTCTACAGCTTCGATCCCGGGTTCATCGACTCGGCGGTGCCCCTGCTCGAACGCCGCAACATGCTGTCCCTGACGGTGACCGAGCAGACGCTGTACCTCTCGCTCAACGGCACGATGCTGACCACCGGGGTGCACGAGCACGAGCTCGCCTAGCGGACGGCATCCGCTCTCTTCGCCGCTCCCTGCCCGGCGCGGCCGCCAGGCTGCGCGCTCGGGAGGAGTTCGCACGTTCGGGAGGAGTTCGCACGTTCGGGAGGAGTTCGCACGCTCGGGAGGAGCGACTCGGCGGATCTCTCCTCCCGATCGTGAGATCTCCTCCCGCACGGACGAGATGTCCGTGCGGAAGGCGCGCGCCGCGCATACGAAAGTCGAGGCACGCAGACCGAAGGCCCCGCCCCGCGGATGCGGTGACGGGGCCTTCGATGCGGAGGATCAGGCCGTGAGGTCGGCCGCCGTCGGCACGCGGCCGGCGATCTCCTCGATCAGGTCGTCGTCCACGCGGGCGTTCTCGAACGGCGCGTCGATCTCGGCGCGCTGCAGCAGCTCGGTCATCCGACGCTGACGCTGACGCGTGATGAGCGTGACGACGCGCCCAGAGCGGCCGGCCCGACCGGTGCGGCCGGAGCGGTGCAGGTACGTCTTGTACTCATCGGGAGCATCGGCCTGGACGACCAGATCGATGTCGTCGACGTGGATGCCGCGGGCGGCGACATCCGTCGCGACCAGCACGTTCACGCGACCGGAGGTGAGGCGCTCGAGGTTGCGCGTGCGCTTCGCCTGGTTCAGGTCGCCGTGCAGCGAGACCGCGGGGATGCCGGCGTCGTCGAACTGCTCGGCGAGCATGTCGGCGTACGCACGGGTGCGGGCGAACACGAGCGTCTTGCCGGCGCGGTCGACGAGCGACGTGAGGATGTCGGCCTTGTCGCGGTGCTCGATCACGAGCACGCGGTGCTCGATCGTGCTGGACTCCTGGTCTTCACCGGCGACCTCGTAGACGGCCGGGTCGACGAGGAACTCGTCGACGAGGGCCGCGACCTCACGGTCGAGCGTCGCCGAGAAGAGGAGCTTCTGGCTGCCGTCGGCGGTGTGACGCAGGATGCGCTGCACCGGCTCGACGAACCCGAGCTCGCACATGTGGTCGGCCTCGTCGAGCACCGCGATGCGGCAGTCCGAGAGGTCGAGCTTGCCCTGGTTGATCAGGTCCTCGATGCGACCGGGGGTGCCGATCACGATGTCGACGCCCTTCTTGAGCGCACCCACCTGGCGTCCCTGCGGCACACCGCCGTAGATCTGCGTGGTGAACAGGCCGACGCTGCGGGCGATCGGCTGGATCGTGCGGTCGATCTGCAGCGCGAGCTCACGCGTCGGAGCGAGGATGATCGCGCGGGGCGACCGACCGAACTCACGGCGCTTGCCGGCCTGCGACTGCAGCACGCGCTCGACGAGCGGGGCGCCGAAGGCGATGGTCTTGCCGGAGCCGGTGCGGCCGCGGGCGAGGACGTCGCGGCCCTCGAGGACGGCCGGGATGCTGGCGGCCTGGATCGGGAACGGCGTCGCCGCGCCCATGCCGACGAGAGTCTCGACGATGTTGGAGCCGAGACCGAGGTCGCCGAAGGTCACGCCGTCGACCTCGACCGCAGCGACGGACTTCGCCTCGAGGCGCTCGTGCACGACGTCATCCGTCGGCTCGAACGCGGCCTTGGGCTTCGCGCTCCAGTCGTTGCGGCTCGGACGCTCGTCACGACTCGGACGCTCGTCGCGACGCGGACGGTCGGTGCGGTAGGCGCCGCCGGTCGAGGGGCGGCTGCGCTCGCCCGGCGCGTCGTAGGAGCGCTGGGTGCGGTCGCGGTCGAACGCACGACGAGCGCGGTCCGCGTCGTAGGAGCGGGCCGGACGCTCGACGGAGCTGGCGTCGTTGAAACGGGGACGCTCGGACGAGCGGTCGTCACGGCGCGGGCGCTCGTCACGATCGAAACGAGGACGGTCAGCCCCACGATCGTTGAAACGCGGACGCTCGGACGAGCGGTCGTCACGGCGCGGACGCTCGTCACGATCGAAACGAGGACGCTCCGCCCCACGGTCATTGAAACGGGGACGCTCGTCACGACCGCCCGCACGGTTCGGACGCTCGTCACGATCGAACCGAGGACGGTCAGCCCCACGATCGTTGAAACGGGGACGCTCGTCACGGCCACCGGCACGGTTCGGACGCTCATCACGATCGAAACGAGGACGCTCCGCCCCACGGTCATTGAAACGCGGACGCTCAGCGCCGCCACGGTCGTCACGACGCGGACGGTCGTCGAATCGGCGGCCACCGCTCGGACGCTCGTCGCGGTAGGTGCCGGGACCGGTGGGGCGCTGACCCGCGCGGTCGTTGAAACGGGGACGCTCCTCACCGCGGTGGTGGGGAGCCTCGCGGCGGCCAGACTCGGCGCGGTTGCGGATGCTGCGGGCCTCGTCGCGACCGGCGCGCTCCTGCGCACCCCAGCGCTGCTTCGGGGCGCCGGACTCGGCCTCGGCAGGGCGGTAGCCGCGGTGGCCGGCACTGCGACTGCCCGGACGACGGTCGTATCCGCCGGCCGCGGGTGCGCTGCGGCGGTCGCCGGCATCCGCGCGTCCGCCGCGCTCGTCGCGGGCGCCGTCACGCGCTCCGGCGTGACGGTCGTGGAAGGAGGTCTTCTTGGCGCCGTAGCGCGGCTCGAAGTTGGCGGACGGACGTCCGCCTCGGGGCTTCTTGTTCTTGGGCATGGGTATGTCCTTCTGAGTTCTCGCACGAGAACAGCGCCGCGCACACGCGCGAGCACCCTGCGCCTGAGCGCGGGTCCGGACTGTCAGCGGCCGGGGCCATTCATGTGATGGTTGATTAGCGTCGAACGACGCTCACCATCGGCCCCTGGACTCACACTTCTTGCACAAAAACGTCCGCGCCATGCGCGGGTGTCCGAAGCCGACCGAACGAGTCTACCGGTACAGGCTGAGAGAGTGCCCGACCAGCCCGCTCCAGAACTCCGGAGAACCGCGGCAGAACCGAGGGTTCAGGCCGCGCCTCGACAGGAACGGCGTGCATCTCCGGAGTTCCGGCGCCACCGAGACCGTACGATTGCGGAGTGAACTCCGCACTCCCCACCGGCACGCAGGTGCAGCTCCAGCTCGCCGACGTCACCGCCCAGATCGCGCAGGTCGGCGCCTCCCTCCGCTCTCTCCGCATCGGAGGGGTCGACGCGGTCGCCCCCTATCCGCTCGACCAGCCGACGCCGTCCTGCTCCGGAGTGGTGCTGACCCCCTGGCCCAACCGCGTGCGCGACGGCCTCTGGAACGACGGCGACGTCTCCCGTCAGCTCGCGATCACCGAGCCCAAGCTCGGCAACGCGAGTCACGGGCTGCTCCGGTTCACCTCCTACGTGATCGAGCAGACGGATGCCGTCAGCGCGACCCTCCGCGCGACGATCGTGCCGCAGACCGGCTACCCGTACCTCATCGACACCGCTGTCGCATACGCGCTGCAGGCCGACGGCATCCGGGTCACGCACACGCTGACGAACCGCTCGTCCGAGGCGGCGCCCGTCGCGCTCGGCACCCACCCGTTCGTCACGATCGGCGACGTCGACCCGCACGACCTGGTGCTGAGGATCCCCGCGTCCACCGCCTTCGACACCGATGATCGGATGCTGCCCACCGGCACCCGGCCGGCGGATCCGGCCCTGAGCGACGGGGTCCGCCTGGGCGATGTCGCGCTCGACACCGGCTTCACAGACCTCGCGCGCGATGCGGACGGGCTCGTCCGCCACTCGCTCACCGCACCGGACGGACGCCGCGTCACGCTCTGGCAGGGCGCGGGCTTCGACTACGTGCAGGTCTACACGACGCCGGGCTACCCCGGTCAGCCGCTCGCGGTCGCGATCGAGCCGATGACCGCGCCCGCCGATGCGCTCAACAACGGTCTCGGCATCCGCCGACTCGCGCCCGGCGAGACCTGGACGCTCGAGTGGGGCATCACGCTCGGCTGAGTCTCCGTCGGCGTGCGCGGGTGCACCCGTTCACAACTCCTCACAGAACGTGCGAGAGGGGCCCGGATCCTGAGGATCCGGGCCCCTCTCGTCATTTCATGAGGAGTTGTGAACGCGACGCGGAGGTCACTCCCCGCGTTCGCGCAGCTCCCGCCGCGTCAGCTGCGGTGCGTGCGGCAGTCCGTCGGAGGTCGCGGTGGCGGTCGCACCAGCGGATGCCGCGTCGGACTCCCCGCCGACTCCGGCCGCCGCGGGCGTCCCGCCGACTCCGGCCGTCACCAGCTCCCGGTCGCCGCCGGCCGCGTCGGCATCCGGGCCCGCCTTGCGCGCCCTGCGACGCTCCTTCGCACCCTCGACGAGGTTGTACAGCGTCGGGAGCACGATGAGCGTCAGCACGGTCGACGAGACGAGTCCGCCGATCACGACGATCGCGAGCGGCTGCGAGATGAAGCCGCCGTGCCCGGTGATGCCGAGCGCCATCGGGATCAGCGCGAAGATCGTCGCCAGCGCCGTCATGAGGATCGGGCGCAGACGCTTCTCGCCACCGGCCATCACCGCCTCCGCGGTCGACAGCCCCTTCTCCCGATACTGGTTGACCAGGTCGATGAGCACGATCGCGTTCGTCACCACGATGCCGATGAGCATCAGAACGCCGATCAGGGAGGCCACGCCGAGCGGCACCCCGGTGATGATCTGCAGCAGGATCGCACCGGTCGCCGCGAACGGCACCGACACGAGCAGCAGCAGCGGCTGACGCAGTGACTTGAACGTCGCCACCATCACCACGTACACGATGAGGATGGCCGCGAGCATCGCGAGGCCCAGCTGCGAGAACGAGTCGGCCTGCTGCGTCGCGACGCCGCCGACCTCTGCCGCTGCGCCGTCGGGCAGGTCCACCGCGGCGAGCGCGGCCGAGACCGAGGCGGTCGCGACGGCGAGGTTGTCGGATGCCGGGGGCACCGTCACGGTGGCGGTGCGCTTGCCCTTCTCGGTCGTGATCGAGGTGGGGCCGTTGCGCTCCTCGACGGTCGCGATGTCCTGCAGCTGCACGATGCCGGCCGGGGTCGGGATCGCGAGCTCCTTCAGAGCCTGCGCCGTCGTGGGCGGCTCGGGCGCCGCGATGTACACGGTCAGCGCGGTGTCGTCGATCTCGACGGATCCGGCCTGCTGCGGACGCATGGTGTTCGACACGATGGTGCCGACGGCGACCTCGGAGAGACCGCGCTCGGCCGCTGCCTGACGGTCGACGACCACGGCGAGGTACGGCAGAGCGGCGGCGAGGTTGTCGGTCACCTGTCCGACGCCGTCGCGCCCCTTGATCTCGTCGACGACCGCAGCGGTCGCCTTCTCGAGGTCGGCGGAGTTCGACGCGGTGACGGAGACCTCGATGTCGCTCGACCCGAGACCGGCGGATGCCGCGACGGCGACGTCTCCGACGTCCTTCAGACCGTCGATCGACTTCTGCACCTCGGCGCGCAGCTTCTCCTGATCGGCGTCGCTGTCGGTGAGCACCGAGAACGTCACTCCGGCGCCGCCGGAGAACGCGTCGCGGAGCGCCGATCCGCTGGAGCCGATCGAGGCCTGCACGTGGGTGATGCCGTCGATGTCGAGGAGGGCCTTCTCGACCTTCATCGCCGCGTCCGACTTCGTCTCGAGGCTCGCGGTCGGGCCGAGATCCTGCGTGACGGTCATCGTGTTCTGGCCGGAGTCGCTGAGGAAGTTGACCTTCATCAGCGGGGCCGCGGCGAGCGTGGCGCCGAGGACGACCACCGCGATGATCACGGTGATGCCGGAGTGCTTGAGCGTCCAGCCGAGGATCGGCCGGTACGCGCGCTGCAGCCGCGTCGGAGGAGCGTCCGGGTGCTCGGGGTCGATCTGCACGCCCTGCTCGTCGAGCAGCGGCTTGCCCGGCCGGAGGAACCAGTAGGCCAGAACGGGCACGATCGTGAGGGCGACGAGCAGCGATGCGACCATCGCGATCGTCACCGTCATGGCGAAGGGTCGGAACAGCTCGCCGACCATGTCGCCCACGAAGACGATCGGCAGGAACACCGCGACGGTCGTGATGGTGGATGCCGTGACGGCCGCCGCGACCTCGCGCACGGCGAGACGGATGGCGTCGCCCTTGTCGGCGTCTCCGACGTAGTGGCGCTTGATGTTCTCGATCACGACGATCGAGTCGTCGACCACGCGCCCGATCGCGATGGTGAGCGCGCCGAGGGTGAGGATGTTGAGCGAGTAGCCGAACGCCTGCAGCCCGATGAACGTGATCAGCACGCTGGTCGGGATCGAGATCGCGGTGACGAGCGTCGACCGGATCGACAGCAGGAACACGAGGATGATGATCACGGCCATGACGAGGCCGAGGAGTCCCTCGGTGGCGAGGGTGTCGATCGACTGCACGATGAACGGCGCCTGATCGAACACGATCGTGAACTTCGCGTCGGGGAACGCCTCCTTGATGTCGTCGAGGGCGGCGATCACACCGTGCGAGACCTCGACGGTGTTGGCGGCGGGCAGCTTCGTGATCGAGATGGAGAGTGCGTCCTTGCCGTCCACGCGCGAGATCGAGGAGACGGGGTCGTTCTCCTGCACGACGGTGGCGACCTCGCCGATGGTCGTGTCGGTGCCCACGAGCGGGAGTGCGGCGATCTCGTCGACGGACGTGATCTTCGCACCGGTCTGCACGGTGAGGGTCTGGCCGTTCTCGGTGATGTCGCCACCGGGGAAGAGCGTGCCGTTCTGCTGCAGGGCGGAGCTGATCGCCTGGGTGCTCTCGCCCGCGGCGGCGAGCTTGAGGAGGTCCGGGGTGATCGTGATCCGCTGTCCGACGCCGCCGACGATCTGCGCGGCGTTGACGCCCTTGACGTCTTCGAGCTTCGGGATCGCGACGCTCTGCAGCTCGGCCTGGGCGTTGTCGGCATCCGCGAATCCGGTCACGGCGACCTGGATCACCGGGAAGTCGTCGATCGACACCGACAGCACCTGCGGGGTGACGTCGTCGGGCAGCGTGGAGGAGATGCGGTTGATCGCCTGCTGGATCTTCTGCTCCGCGGTCGCCAGGTTCGTGCCGTAGGTGAACGTCGCCTGCACGATCGAGGCGTTCGTCGTGCTGGTCGCGGTCGTGCCCTCGAGCCCCGGGACTCCCTGGATGGCCGACTCGATCGGAGTGGACACGTCGTTCTCGACCACCTCGGGCGATGCGCCGGGGTACGTGGTCATGACCATGAGGTTGGGGAGCTCGAGAGAGGGGATGAGCTCCTGTTTGAGGTTCGTCAGCGCGAGGCCGCCGAACACCGCGGCGACGATCGTGATCAGCGCGATGAGCGCGCGGTTCTTCAGGCTCAGGACGGCGAGTTTCGACAAGGCGGTTCTCTCGGTTAGGCGGATGCTGCGGCTGGTGTCAGGATTCCGGCGAGGGCGTCGCGGATGAGGCCCTCGTCGAGCGGTTCGTCGTGGATCTGGGCGTGCCAGAGTACGCCGTCGATGAAGACGGCTGCTGCCCTGGCTCGGTCCGTACCGTGAACGGGTGCGATGAATCCGACCACCTCGTCGGACCAGTGCCGTGCGAGTTCGCGCACGCGGGGATCGTGGACGGCCGCGGTGACCACCGCGCGGTCGGCCTGCACGGCGCGCGCGTCTTCGAGCCCCTGATGGATCAGGTGCGCGAGACCGGCGGGGGTGACGCCGTCGGCGACGACGGCCTCGCGCGTGATCTCGATGCGCTCCTCGACCTCGGCGACGAGCGCGCCGAGGGCCGCATCGCGCAGGTCGTCGAGCGTGGCGAAGTACTGGGTCGTGGCGCCGAGGGGCACTCCGGCGCGCGCGGCGACCTTGCGGTGCGTGACCGCGTCGACCCCGATCTCGACGATGAGCTCGGCGGCGGCGGTCACGATCTCGCGACGGCGCGCCTCAGGGTCGCGTCTGCGGCGCGTTCCCTCGGTCATCCGAACCCCCTGTACGTGCGTACATGTACGTTTGTACAGTTTCGGATTGTGAGGACCCTGGGAGCCCCGGTCGACAGCACACCCGGTCGTTGAGCGAGGGAGCGCAGCGACCGAGACGAAACGCCCGGGGGCTACGCCACCTGGCCTCGTTCGAAGTAGGCGACGAGGTCGGGATCGAGCGCGGGGACCTCGATGGCCGAACCGTCACCGCGGAGGGACTGCGTGGCGAGGATGCCGGCGGCCACGGCCTCACGGGCCGCGATCGGCGATGTCTCGGTGAGCCCGCCGTCGCGCACGAACCGCAGGAACTCGGCCACGAGCAGCGCATCGGCGCCGTCGTGTCCGGCATCCGGCACCTCGGGGACGATGAACGTCTCGTCGGCGTCAGCGGCGCCGCGGTGGCGTCGGTTCCACAGCCTGACCTCGCTGCCCGCGGTGTCGCCGAAGTTCTCGATGCGCCCCTCGGTGCCGATCACCGTGTAGTTGCGCCAGTAGTCGGGCGTGAAGTGGCACTGCTGGTACGAGGCCATGATGCCGCCGGTGAGCCGCATGTTGACCATCGAGATGTCCTCGACGTCGACCACCGGGTGCAGCCCGGTGAGCGAGGCGGGGGGCCAGTTGTCGAGGCTGAACCAGTCCGGCATCCGCTCCCCCGTGCGCTCCCGGCGGTCGGCGATGTCGCCGTACACGCTGAGCTCGCCCATCGCCGCGACCCGCTCGGTGTAGGCGCCGGCGAGCCAGTGGATGATGTCGATGTCGTGCGCGCCCTTCTGCAGGAGAAGGCCCGTGGTGCGCCGACGGTCGGCGTGCCAGTCCTTGAAGTAGTAGTCGCCGCCGTGCCCGACGAAGTGACGCACCCACACGGCCTTGACGTCGCCGATCCGCCCGTCCTGGATGAGGCCGCGCATGAGCGTGATCACGGGCATGTGCCGCATGTTGTGGCCGATGTAGAGGCGGCTGCCGGTGCGGCGGGCGGTCTCCAGCATGGCGTCGGCGTCGGCGAGGTCGATCGCGAGCGGCTTCTCGCAGAACACCGCGACGCCGGCTTCGAGCGCGCGGATGCTGAGCGCCGCATGCGTGTCGTCGGGGGTCAGCACCATCACGGCGTCCACTCCCGAGGCGAGGAGCTCGTCGAGGGAGTCGGTCACGAGAGCGTCGGGGACGAGGCGGCGGGCGTCGTCGCGGGCGCGCTCCGACGGGTCGCAGATCGCGGTGATGCGCGAGCCCTCGCCGGGCCGCTGCACCTCCTCGCGGAGTGTGGCGCGCGCGCCGAAGCCGATGATGCCGATCTTGAGATCCACAGTGGTCCTTCTGAGAGTGATGCGGGCTGAGGCGCGACGCCGTCAGCGGGTTGCCGGGGCGTCGAGGTCGGTCGACCCGCCGGGGAAGAGCGACCATTCGAACTCGTGGAGCCGGCCGGGCCGGTCGTCCACGCCGAGAGCACGGTCGATGATGATGCGGGCCTGCCGCTCGTAGAAGTCGGTCGGGCCGACGGTGGTGAGCGTGGGGGCGATCAGACGCGCGTCCGGGGTGTTTCCGACGCCGATCACCGCGACGTCGTGGGGCACGCGCAGGCCCAGCATGTGGGCCGCGTTGATCGCCGCGATCGCCGCGAAGTCGGTGGTGGCGTAGATCGCGTCCGGCCGGTTCTCTCCGGAGAGGAGCCGCACGGCCGCCGCGAAGGCGCTGGCCTGCGTCTCGGCATAGGTCTCGACCCAGCGCGGGTCGACCTCGATGCCCGCCGCGGCCATCTTCTCGACGTACGGCGTGTACCGCGTGACCTGCGTCGGCGCGAGGCGCACGGCGCCCTCCGCCGCGAGGCACCCGATCGCCGTGCGCCGCTCGAGGAGGTGGTCCATGGCGATCTCGCATCCGGGGATCGCGTCGGAGCGCACGACGTCGAACCCCTGCGGCTCGAGGTGCTCAGAGAAGACGACCAGCCGCTGGCCGCGGCTCACCAGATCGCGCAGCTTCTGCGTCGCGGCCTCGTCGAGGCCGACGCCGTCCAGGTAGGCGACGTCGCTCTCGACGCGGTCGAGAGCCGCATGCCAGTCGCCGTCCGCGAGGATCAGCGTCGTGAGGCCGTGCCTGTTCGCCTCGACGTTCACGGCATCCGCCACCGCCAGCGACCACGGGTCGCTCAGCATGTGCAGAGACAGCTGCACCATGCCGCTGCGACCGGTGCGGATGGCCCGCGCGGCGCTGTTGGGACGGTAGTTGAGCTCTTCGGCGGCGGCGAGCACCCTGGCGGCGGTCGCCTCGGCGGCGCCTGCCCCCGAGGCGCCCGCACGTCCGGACAGCACGTACGAGACCGTGGCCGTGGAGACCCCAGCGCGCTCCGCCACCATCCGCAGCGTGGGGCGGCGGGAGTCGTTCTTCGTGCGCGCCATGCGTCAGCCCTTCGATCCGCTGAACGCGATGCCCTGGATGAACTGCCGCTGCAGGATCATGAAGGTCACGAGCATGGGCAGGGTCGCCAGCAGCGAGCCGGCCATCAGCACGGGGTAGTCGGTGCCGTGGATGCCGACGAGCTGCGAGAGCCCCACCGACAGCGGCATCTTGGCCGGGTCGGTCGTCACGATCAACGGCCAGAGCAGATCGTTCCAGGACCACAGCACAGTGAACACCACGAGAGCGATGATGCCAGGCTTCGCGAGCGGAACCATGATCCGCCAGAAGGTCTGCCACGGATTCGCGCCGTCGATGCGCGCCGCCTCTTCGAGTTCGGCGGGCATCGACATGAAGAACTGGCGCATCAGGAAGGTGCCGAAGGCGCTGAAGATGCCGGGCACGATCAGCGCCTGCAGGGTGTTGAGCCAGCCGAGTGACTGGACGATCTCGTACTGCGGCAACAGGTAGAGCTGCGAGGGGACCATCAGCACCGACAGGAACACGACGAACAGCGCGTTGCGACCGGGGAAGGGGATGCGGGCGAACGCGTACCCCGCCATGGTGCACAGCACGACCTGTCCGACCGTGCGGCCGACCGTGAGGAGCACCGAGTTCAGGAACATCTGCGCGAACGGCATCGAGTCGAAGACCTCGGCGAAGTTCGTGAAGACCCACTCCCTCGGCAGGAACGACGGCGGAACCTGCACCGAGTCGGACAGCGTCTTGAACGAGGTCAGCAGCTGCCAGATGAACGGGAACACCATCAGCACGGCGCCGACGAGCAGCACGATGTGCACGGCCCAGAGGCCGGGGTTCTTCGGCTTCCCGACGCGGCCGCTCGCACGGCCGGCCGGTGCGCCGATGACGGCGCGGGTGTCGAGCGAGACGTCACTCATAGTGCACCCACCTCTTCTGCAGACGGAACTGGACGACCGTGAGCAGCAGGATGATCACGAGGAGCAGGAAGGCGATCGCCGCGGCGTACCCGCGGTCGTTGTCGAGGAAGCCCGCTTCGTAGAACAGGTAGACCACGGTGCGGGTGTTCGGCATCGCCGGGTTGCTGCGGCCGAGCATCATGTAGATGAGGTCGAACACCTGCAGCGCGCCGATCACGCTGATCACGCTGACGAAGAAGATCGACGGCGACAGCAGCGGGATCGTGATGGAGAAGAACTTGCGCACGGGGCCGGCCCCGTCGAGGTCGGCCGCCTCCATGATCGTGTCGGGGATGCCCTGCAGCCCCGCGAGGAAGATCACGATGTTGGTGCCGAGCCCCGCCCAGATGCCGACGACGGCGATCGCGACGAGGGCGGTGTTCGGGTCGGTGAGCCAGCTGCGGCCGTCGATGCCGATCGCTCCGAGCGCCGCGTTGAGCACTCCGTAGTCGCCGTTGTAGATCATGCGCCACACCAGCGCGATCGCGGCGGGCATCGTGACGACGGGGATGAAGTACAGCGTCCGGTAGGCGCTGCGCCCCTTGAGCCCGGTGGTGTTCAGCAGGGCCGCGATCGCGACGGCCAGGGGGATGCCGATGAGGGCGATGACCGTGTAGATCGCGGTGTTGCGGAGGGCCCCGATGAGCTCGGGGTCCTGGAAGAGACGGGCGTAGTTATCGATGCCCACCCACTCCGAGCCCCCGAAGGGTCCCGACTTCGTGAACGAGATGATGAGGGTGCGCACGGTCGGCCACAGGTAGAAGACCGCGATGCCGAGGGCGGTCGGTCCGATGAAGACCAGCGCCCACCAGGGGGAGGCCCCGGGGTTGCGCCGTCGGCGGCGGATGCCGGGGCTGGGGACCGCCGGCATCCGCTCTTCCGACGTGCGCGCGTGGGGCGCGACGACGCTCATGCGCGGCTACTTCTGCTCTGCGTCCAGCGCGGCCTGCATCTTCGCGGCGAGGTCCTTGAGGCCGGCCGCGGGCGTCACGGCGCCCGACCAGACCTGCGACAGGATCTCGCTCTCGATGCTCGTCCACGCCGACGTGTTCTTCGAGACCGGGTAGGGCACCGCGGTGTCGAGGGCGTCGATGTAGACCTGCAGGTCGTACTGCGGCAGGGCGTCGACCCAAGCCTGCTGGGTGCCGTTGAATGCGGGGATCACGGTGCCGGTCTCGGCCTGGATCTTGGCGGCCTTTTCACCGGAGGCGAAGGCGGCGAACTCCTGGGCCTCTGCGAGGTGCGCGCTCTTCGCGTTGGCGACGTTGCCGACGCCGTGGATCACGCTCTGGTTGCCCTCGGGGCCCGCGGGGAGCGGTGCGACGTTCACCTTCGCACCGATGTCCTTGTTGTCGGCGTAGGCGATCGCCGCCCAGGAGCCGTTCTGGAACATCGCGACCTTGCCGGAGAGGAAGAAGTCCTCGGGGTTCGTGTCGGTCATCTGCTGCGCCGTGGGAGACGACCCGGCCTCGATGAGGTTGGTCCAGAGCTCGATGCCCTTGAGCGCCTCGGCCGAGCCGTAGCCGCTCTTCGTGCCGTCGGCCGAGATGACCTCGCCGCCCGCCTGGGCGATCGAGTTGTAGTAGTTCTCCTGGCCGTACTGGCTGGCGGCGACGCCGTACTGGCCCTTGGACGGGTCGGTGAGCTTCGCGGCGGCGGCCGTGAAGTCGTCCCAGGTCCAGCCCGCGCTCGGGTACGCGACCCCGGCGGCGTCGAAGAGCTCCTTGTTGTACCAGAGGGCGACGGTGTCGAAGTCCTTCGGGGCGCCGTAGAGCTTGCCGTCGTAGGTGTAGAGGTCGATGAGGCCCTGCGGGTAATCGGAGGCGTCGATGCCCGAGTCGTCGAGGGGGGCGAGCTGCCCGTTGGATGCGTACAGCTGGAAGTTCGGGCCGTTCATCCAGAACACGTCGGCCGCGGATCCGCCGGTCGCCGCGGTCTGGAGCTTGGTGAAGTACTCCTTGTACGGCGTGACCTGGATGTCGATCGTGACGTTCGGGTGCTCCTTGGTGAACGCCTTGGCGATCTCCTCCATCGCGGGCTTCTGGTTCTCGTCCCAGATCCCGTAGCTGAGGGTGATGTCGCCGCCCGACGATCCGGAGTCGCCCCCGGTCGAGGGCGAGCACGCGCTGAGCGCGAGGACGGCGGCCGCTGAAGCGGCGAGGGCGCCGACGGTGCGGCGGGGAAGGCGAGCCATGGTGTCTCCTTTGACGGTGCGTGGGTGCGCGGGGGTTCGGGTTTCTGGACCCGGGCGAAGAGGTCTGTTAATCGATTAGCAGTTAAACGATTAGCAAGAATGTACCCGGTCACGCGTCACGAGCGCAACCATCAGTTGCAGGGACCCCGCCCTCGGCATCCCCTCCTGCCGCCGACGCCTCACCCGGCAGGCGGGGCATCGAGCAGGAAGAGGAGGGACGGCGGCGCTAGAGGGCGGCGCCGAGGGCGAGGCCGAGAGCGGCGGCCAGGAGGCCGAGCAGCAGCATGCCGATCGCGTTCAGAGCGGATGCCGGGCGCTCGCCGTCGCGCCACAGCGCGACCGTGTCGAGCATCGCCGTGCTGAACGTCGTGTAGCCGCCGAGCAGACCCGCCCCGAGCAGGAACGCCTGGTCGGGGAGAGCCGAGGTCACGAGCCCGAGGGCGAAGGAGCCGCTGAGGTTCACGACGAGGATGCCCCACGGGAACCGGCGTCCGGCGAACCGGGCGACGCCGAGGTCGACGAGGTAGCGCAGCACCGCTCCGACCCCTCCGGCGAGCGCCGCGGCGGTGAACATCAGCGGGTTCATGCGGCGACTCCTGCGCGGGGTCGGCCCAGCCTGAGCCCGAGGGCGACCGCCGCGACGCCGAGCACGAGGGATCCGGCCGCGTACGCGAGTGCCGCGAGCGGAGCATCCGTCCAGAGCTGGACCGTGCCCGTCATGAACGCACTGTAGGTCGTGAAACCGCCGAGCACGCCGGTGCCGAGGAGCAGCCGCAGATCGGTGGCGTGCGGCAGCCGCGCGGTGAGGATGCCGATCAGGAACGCCCCGACGACGTTCGCGATGAGCACCGGGAGGACACCGGCATCCGTCAGCAGGAGTCCGAGCGCGAGCCGTGCCGCCGTGCCCACGGTGCCGCCGAGGGCGACGAAGAACACACGGCGGAGGTTCACCCGTGCAACTGTAGTCGCGCGGACCATGGCGCGTTTCGTCTCGTCGCTGCGCTCCTCCCTCAACGACCGGGGGATGAACACCCCACCGGTCGTTGAGCGAGCGCAGCGAGACGAAACGCACCCGGCGCGGGCCCGAGTCGTACGCAGCATGAAACGTTTCGTCTCGTCGCTGCGCTCCTCGCTCAACGACCGGCGGAGCAGCGCGGACTACAGGTTCGCCTCCGCGTAGACGCGCAGCGCGTCGCGGACGAACTCGGCGCCCTGGGTGCCACCGGCCGAGGTGGCGTAGTTGGCGCCGAAGCGCGGGTCGGCGACGTACATCTCACCGAGCCCGATCACGTACGCCTTCACGTCACCGCCGGGAACCGCCGCGGGGGTGCCGGGGATGCCGGTCAGCCACTCGACGTGGCGGCGCGCGACGTCTTGAGCCTCGGCGGATGCCGGGTCGATGCCGCTCTCCGCGGCGGCGATCCAGTCGCGTCCGAGGTCGGACACGCGGCGCTGCCAGTCGGAGCGCTCGGCATCCGTCATCCCCCGCCACCAGCGGTCGCTGTCGGCGTAGGCCTTCTTGCCCCAGCGCTCCTCGACCTCGTCCTTGTACTGCGTGTGGTCGAAGCCGTCGAACATGTTCTCTGCCATCAGTTCTTCACCTCCTCTCAGTGCGTCGATGGTCGATTCGACCGACGCGATCTGCCGCGCCAGCCTGGCCTGCTCCTCGCGCAGCAGCGCGAGGTGGGTCTCGAGTGCGGACGCCTCGGCCCGCTCCTGGGCGAGCACCTGCGCGATCTGCGGCAGGCCGAGGCCGAGCTCGCGCAGCAGCAGGATGCGCTGCAGCCGCACGAGCGCCTGCTCGTCGTAGTGCCGGTACCCGTTGGACGCGATGCGCGACGGCGGCAGCAGCCCGATGTCGTCGTAGTGACGCAGCGTCCTGCTGGTGGTGCCGGCGAGACTCGCGATCTCCTGGATGGACCAGTCACGAGCGGTCATGTCACCCTCCTTCCGTGTCGATGTCTCCACGATAGAAGTTGACGCAACGTCAATGTCAACCGCACGTCAGAACCGGGATGCCGGGATGCCACACGGACAACCGAAAAACGTAACGTCTTCGACATGTCCTCGACCCGACGGGGTCGCTACGGTCGAGGAGTGACCACCACGCACCCGCTCGACCTCGCCCCCGCGCACACTCCGGACGCCTTCGCCCACGAGTTCCTGCTGAACCTGAACTTCGACCGGGGCGTGACCCTCGCCGAGTCGAGCGCGAACGACCGCTATCTCGCCCTCGCCCACACCGTGCGCGACTATCTGATGGCCCGTTGGCTCGACGATCTCACCCGTCAGAAGCAGACCCAGGCCAAGGGCGTCTGCTACCTCTCGGCCGAGTACCTGCTCGGCCGCCAGCTCGACAACAACCTCCTCGCCGGCGGACTCACCGACATCGCCGCGCAGGCCCTCGACGGACTCGGCCTCAGCCTCGATGAACTCCGCGGCCACGAGGTCGAGCCTGGCCTCGGCAACGGCGGGCTCGGCCGCCTTGCCGCCTGCTTCATCGACTCGCTGGCGACGCTCGGCGTGCCCAACATCGGCTACGGCATCCGCTACGAGTACGGCATCTTCCGGCAGACGTTCGTCGAAGGTCAGCAGGTGGAGCAGCCGGATGCCTGGCTCGCACTGGGCTCGCCGTGGGAGTTCGCCCGCCCTGAGGATGCGCAGACCGTCTCGTTCGGCGGACGCACCGAGAAGTACGACGACGACGGCGTGACCCGCTCCCGCTGGATCCCCGCGTGGAACGTGCAGGCCGTGCCGTACAACTACATGGTCCCCGGCTTCGAGAACGGCCGCGTGAACACCCTCCGCCTGTGGAGCGCGGTCGCGACGAACGCCTTCGACCTGCGCATCTTCAACTCCGGAGACTACGAGGAGGCCGTGCGCGCGCAGACCTACGCCGCGAACATCTCGAAGGTGCTCTACCCCGAGGACTCCACCCCGCAGGGCAAGGAGCTGCGCCTGCAGCAGCAGTACTTCTTCGTGGCGGCATCCATCCACGACTTCCTCGACAACATGCTCGCCGAGGGGTACGACCTGAACCGGCTGCCCGAGCGCGTGATCTTCCAGCTCAACGACACCCACCCGGTGATCGCGGTGCCCGAGTTCATGCGCGTGCTGATCGACGAGAAGAAGCTGGAGTGGGATGCCGCGTGGGCGATCACGCGGCAGTGCTTCGCGTACACGTGCCACACGCTGCTGCCGGAGGCGCTCGAGGTCTGGCCGGTCGAGCTGCTCGGCAGGCTCCTCCCGCGGCATCTGGAGATCATCTACCGCATCAACGAGGAGTTCCTGGATGCCGTGCGCGAGCGCTACGGCGACGACGAGCTCCGCATCCGCAACATGTCGATCATCGCCGAGCATCCGGTCAGGTCGGTGCGGATGGCGTACCTCGCCACGGTCGCCGGAGCACGCGTGAACGGCGTCGCCGAACTGCACTCGCAGCTGCTGCGCGACAAGGTCCTCTCCGACTTCAGCGACTTCTACCCCGAGAAGTTCACGAACGTCACCAACGGCGTCACGCCGCGGCGGTTCCTCCGGCTCGCGAACCCCTCGCTCTCCTCGCTCATCACCGAGACGATCGGCGAAGGCTGGGTGACCGATCTGGAGCGCCTGCGGGAGCTGGAGCCCTTCGCCGACGACGCGTCGTTCCTCGCACGGTTCGCCGAGGTCAAGGCGGCGAACAAGAGGCGCCTGGGCGAGGTGCTGCGTGAGCGCGACGGCGTCGACGTGAGCGACGGGCACATGCTCGACGTGATGGTGAAGCGCCTGCACGAGTACAAGCGGCAGATGCTCAAGGTGCTGCACATCGTGTCGCAGTACGAAGGGGTGATCTCGGGGCGGCTCTCGGCATCCGACCTGCAGCCGCGCACCGTGATCTTCGGGGCGAAGGCGGCGCCGGGGTACGCGATGGCGAAGCGCATCATCCATCTGATCAACGCCGTGGGCTCCGTCGTGAACGCCGACCCGCGCCTCGACGGCCGCCTGAAGGTGATCTTCCCGCCGAACTACAACGTCACCCTCGCCGAGCGGGTGATCCCCGCAGCCGACCTGTCGGAGCAGATCTCCCTCGCCGGCAAGGAGGCCTCCGGCACCGGCAACATGAAGTTCGCGCTCAACGGCGCGCTCACGATCGGCACCGACGACGGTGCGAACGTCGAGATCCGCGAGCTGGTGGGCGATGACGACTTCTTCCTGTTCGGCATGAGCGAGCCCGAGGTGTCGGCGCTGTCCGACCGCGGTTACCGTCCGAGCGAGTTCTACCAGGCCGACGAGGGGCTGCGCAGGGCGATCGACCTGATCGCCTCCGGAGCGTTCTCGCGCGGAGACCGCTCGGTGTTCGAGCCCGTCGTCTCCAACCTCCTCTACGAGGACCGCTTCATGGTGCTGGCCGACTACGCCTCCTACATGACGGCGCAGGAGCGGGTGGATGCCGCGTACCGCGACGCCGACGGATGGAACCGCTCCGCCGTGCTCAACGTCGCCCGCACCGGGTTCTTCTCGTCTGACCGCTCGATCCGCGACTACATCGACCGCATCTGGCACACGCCTCCCGTGATCTGACCGCCGTCTTCCCGGTCGTTGAGCGAGGGAGCGCAGCGACCGAGACGAAACGTCCCACTTGACAGACTCGCGTTATATCGTGTTACTCTTCTTAGACGCGATATAACGCGATTCCGAACAAGGAGAAGCACATGACCGAGAAGTGGCTCATCGCCCCTGGCGAGGAACGCGTCATCGACATCGAGAACATCAGCCGACTGAAGATCGGGCTCGTCGGCGGGCAGGTCGACGTGATCGCCCACGACGAACCCGGCATCCGCATCGAGGTGCACGGCGTCACCATCAAGGACCTGCGCATCGAGTCCTCCGACGGCGAGGTCGAGATCGACCACCCGCAGCTCGGCTGGGACAACTTCCTCGAGGTGTTCCGCAACTTCGGCTCCGGCGGCCCCAAGGCCGAGGTCAGCGTGGCGGTCCCCCGTGCGATCGCCCTCAACCTCGGCGTCGTCAGCGCGGGCGCCCTCGTCTCCGGCATCCGCAACGACGCCCGCCTCAACACCGTGTCGGGCGACATCATCGTCGACACCCTGATCGGCGACCTCACCGTGAACTCGGTCTCCGGAGACGTGCAGGTGCGCGGCCTGACCGGCTCGATCAACGCCAACAGCGTCTCGGGCGACGTCGCCGCCACGGGCACGATCCGCAAGGCGACGGTCGACAGCGTCTCCGGCGCGACCCTGATCGACGCCGCGGGAGACGTGAACTCGATCAACGTGAACACCGTGTCGGGCGGCACCACCGTGCGCCTCGACGAGTCGCTCGCCGCGAACTACGTGGTCCGCTCGATGAGCGGTCGGATCCTGATCGACGGCGTCGAGCGCGGATCCTCCGGCCCCAGCAACTACACCGGCTCCACGGGCGAGCTCGCCGGCCGCTTCGTCGACCTCCGCGCCAACTCGGTGTCGGGCGGCGTCACCGTGCTGCGTCGCGCAACCGCGTCGATCGCGAACGACGAGGAGTGGGACTCATGAGCCCCGCGGTCTTCTCCCACGGCGACCTGCGCCTGTACCTGCTGTCGCTCCTCGCGGAGTCCCCGCAGCACGGCTACGGGGTCATCCAGGCGCTGACGGATCGCACCGGGGGCACGTACACCCCGAGCGCCGGCACCATCTACCCGCGACTCGCGAAGCTCGAGGAGGAGGGCCTGGTCACCAAGACCGTCGACGGCCGCACCACGATCTACGCGATCACGGATGCCGGACGCGCCGAGCTCGCATCGCGCGAGGGCGACCTCGCCGGCATCGAGGCGGGTCTCACCGACTCCGTTCGACTGATCGCGAACGAGGTGCGGCAGAGCGTGAAGGAGGCGATGAAGAGCCTCAGGGCCGACCTCGCCAGCGCCGAGCACGACGACCGCCAGGCGTCCAAGTCGCGCCCCCGCACGCCCGTCGACGACGAGCGCATCCTCAGCCGCGAGGAGATGCACAGGGCGGATGCCGTCATCAACGCGTTCCGCGCACGGGTGCGCACCGACCTCCGCACGCACATCGCGAAGGGCGGGGCCCTTCCGGCATCCGTCGTCTCCGATCTCGAAGACGGCCTGGATGCCGCCGCGAAGGGCGTGACCTCCGCCCTCGCCGGCCTGGGGCGCTGAGCGTCAGCCCCCACACTGGTCGTCGGGCGAGCGCAACGACACGGGACGCGGATCCAGCCGTACGACTGGATCCGCGTTTCGTCTCGGTCGCTCGACGGCCACAGCCGCGGCGGGCTACTCGACCCAGATCTCCTTCTGGTCGTCGGGCACCGGCTCTTCCAGCGGGACGACGAGCACCGAGCGGTGCTGCCGGTGCGCGAGCCGCGCGGCGACGGAACCGGTGAAGAACTCCCTGATCGACTCGCCGATCCCGCGCTTGCGGGTTCCGACGACGATGAGCTGGGCGTCGAGCTTGTTCGCGAGCTGCTTGATCGCGAGAGCCGGGTCGCCGACGAGCTGCCGTGCGGTCCAGGTCAGTCCCGTGCCGTCGAGCGCGGCGGAGGCGGTCGCCTGCACGGCCTCGAACTCGGCGGCTCCCGCCTCGAAGTTGATGTCGATCGGCGCCGAATGCACGTAGCCGTCGGGGTCCTCGTACGTGACGAAACGGGTCACGTCGACGTGCACGACCACGAGCGGAGCACCGAGCAGACGCGAGTACTTGACGGCCTCATCGAGGACGTGCTGTGACTGTCCGGGCTGCAGCCCGACGATCACCGCCTTTTGCAGGGCCGCGTTCTGCACGGCTTCCTCTCGTGGAGCAGAGGTGTTGTCGGTCATGAGGATCGCTCCCTTCACCAGGCTGGCCTCGGCCAGAGGGTCTTACCCGCGTGCTATTCTGAATGCTACTCTTACCGGCTTCAGGCCGGTGTCCTGAAACGCGTCGGGCCCCGTGTAGCCCGCAGCTAACTCGTGAGGGGGTCTCGCGCATGGGCCGTGGCCGTCAAAAGGCGAAGCACACCAAAATCGCCCGCGAACTCAAGTCGTTCAGTCCGTCTGTGAATTACTCGGCACTGGAACGCGAGCTCGGGCACCCGAGCGACGACTCGGAACCCGAGTACGTCGACAAGTGGGCAGACGAGTATGCCGACGAAGACGAGGACGAGCTAGAAAAGGCCTGACCGCCTCAGCTCGTCGTCTCCCCCGTGCGTTGCGCGGGGGTTTCGTCGTGCCCGGATGCCGGAGGGGATGCCGCCATCCGCGGCATCCCCTCGCCCTCCGGCGCGGTTCGAGCCCCTCGTGACCCGGCCCGTTCACGCTCCTCCGTCGCCCGGCCCGTTCGCGCTGCTCATCGCTGCACACGCTGTCGACACTTGTGCCGCCCGTACAGACTTCAGCAGCGCAACTCGCAAACCGACCGCGCGTGCGGACTTCAGCAGCGCGACCCGCGAAACCTGCCGCGCGTGCGGACTCCCGCAGCGCGACCTGCGACACCTGCCGAAGGCACGGCATCCGGCGCAATGTCAGCGCTCCCTTCCGTGCCGCGGAGACTGCATGTTTCGATTGCATTTCACAGCTTGTGAACGCAAACATTTTCTGATTTGATGTGCATGTGATCGACGCCGCCCGCGGCGCCTGGCCCCCGCCCTGGGGCGATCCGCATGAACCTGACCTCAAAGAGGAGAACAGCATGGCACTCACCCCCCGCTTCACTCGCACCGCGGCGATCGTCGCGGTCGGTGCGGTCTCGGCCTTCGGCCTCGCGGCGTGCTCGTCCGGTGACACCGGCGGCGACGCATCCGGCGAGCCGATCACGATCGAGTACGTGCACCGCCTTCCCGACGGCGACGGCATGACCAAGGTCTCCGACATCGTGAAGCGCTGGAACGACGACCACCCCGACATCCAGGTCAAGGCCACGAAGTTCGACGGCAAGTCCAGCGACATGATCCTCAAGCTCGAGACCGACATCAAGGCCGGCAACGGCCCGTGCCTCGCGCAGACCGGCTACTCCGAGGTCCCCCAGCTGTACGTCAAGGGCCTGCTGCAGGACGTCGCATCCGAAGCCAAGAAGTACGAGGACAAGTTCTCCGCCGGCGCGTTCAGCGGCATGAAGGTCGGCGACGCGATCGTCGGACTCCCGCAGGACACCGGACCCCTCGTGTACTTCTACAACGAGACCGCGTTCGCGGCCCTCGGCCTGGAGGCCCCGAAGACCCTGGACGACCTGACCGCCGACTCGGCCACCGCCGCCGCCGCGGGCAAGTACGTCACCGCGTTCACCCCCGACGAGGCGCTGAACTGGCTCGCCGGACAGTCCGCCGCCGCAGGCGACACCTGGTTCTCCACCTCGGGCGACAAGTGGAAGGTGGATGCCGAGGGCGAAGGCTCGCAGCGCGTCGCCGCGTTCTGGCAGAGCCTGCTCGACAACAAGCAGACCCTCGCGACCGAGCGCTGGGGCGAGGGCTTCACCGCCGCCCTCAACGACGGCAGCCTGATCGGCCACGTCGGCGCGGCCTGGGAGGCCGGCTTCCTGCTCGACTCGCTCGACGGCACCCCGGCCGAGGGACAGTGGCGCGTCGCGCAGCTCCCCGACTTCGGCGCAGGCGCGCTGAGCGGCCCCGACGGCGGCTCCGGCGTCTCGGTCATGAAGGGCTGCAAGAACCCCGCCGAGGCCATGGAGTTCAACGCCTGGCTCAACACCCAGGTCGACGACCTGGCCTCGCAGGGGCTCGTCGTCGCCGCCAAGGGCAGCGTGAAGACCCCCGAGAAGATGCTGCGCCAGTTCGGCGGACAGGACGTCCTCGCCGAGCTCGCGACCGCGACCGAGAACCTCAACCCGGACTTCCCCTACGCTCCGGGCTTCTCGACGCTGTCGACGATGAACGAGACCGCGGCCGCGGCCGTCGCCGGCACCGCGAAGGTGGCCGACATCTTCACCACCGCCCAGGAGACGGCCGTCGCCTCACTGAAGGACCTCGGCCTCCCGGTCGCGGAATGACCCTCGGACAAGGCATCATCTGATGATCGACGGCGGAGTGCATACCACCACGGTGCACTCCGCCGTCGTCATGAAGCGAGAGGCGAAAGCATGGTCACCGTGACCGACAGCAGGGTCATCCCGAAGACCCCGACCCCGGCATCCGCACCCGCACGACGGCGGCGCTCCGGCATCCGACGCGAAGGACTCACCGGCTGGCTGTTCATGCTGCCGTTCGCGATCCTGTTCGTCGTCGTGTTCCTGGTTCCGATCATCGTGTCGGTGCGCTCGGCCTTCTTCGCCCAGGTCCCCGCGGGCGACGGACTCTACGGCGGCGGCGAGCTCGTCGACACCTTCGTGGGACTCGACAACCTCGCCATGGCCGCGACGAACAGTGCGTTCTGGGCCGGCATGGGCAGGGTCGTGCTGTTCGCGGTGATCCAGATCCCCGTCATGATCATCGGCGCCCTCGCTCTCGCGCTGCTGCTCGACTCGTTCATCGTGCGGCGCCCCGCGCTGTTCCGTCTCTCGTTCTTCCTCCCGTACGCGGTGCCTGGCATCATCGCCGCGATGATGTGGCTGTACCTCTACACGCCCCAGGTCTCGCCGTTCCTGCCCTACCTCCCCGAGGGCACCGACCTGATGTCGCCCCAGACGATCCTGTTCTCGATGGCGAACATGACGACCTGGACCTACATGGGCTACAACATGCTGATCTTCCTGTCGGCGCTGCAGGCCGTGCCGCGCGACCTGTACGAGGCCGCGCGTCTCGACGGCGCATCCGGGTTCCAGGTCGCGATGCGCATCAAGGTCCCCCTCGTCCGCGGCGCCGCGCTGCTCGCCGTGCTGCTGTCGATCATCGGCACGATCCAGCTGTTCAACGAGCCCGTCATCATGGAGGCCGCGAACTCGTGGATGGGCAAGGACTTCACGCCGATGATGCTCACCTACAACTCGATGATGGGCGAGATCTCGCCGTCGGGCAGCGGTCCGGCATCCGCCTACTCCCTGCTCATGGCCCTGATCGCGGGCGTGCTCGCGGTCGTCTACGCACTGCTGCAGCGCCGGAAGGGTGACGCCTGATGACCACCACACGACTCCTCACGGTCGCCCCGGCATCCGCTCGCCGAGCGCGCAAGCCGCAGTCGGCGGATGCTCCGCCCCCGTCGATCGCGCCCGGCCCCCTCGCGCGGACCTTCGGCATCATCGCACTCGTCATCGCGACGCTGTACTTTCTGGTGCCGGTGTACTGGCTCATCGTCGCCTCGACCAAGAACAACACCGACCTCACGTCGACCTTCGGCTTCTGGTTCGCCGACTGGAACCTCGGCACGAACTACGACAGCCTCATGGGCTGGACCCAGGGGCTGTTCTGGCGCTGGGTGGGCAACTCGCTGTTCTACTCGGTGAGCGCCGGCGTCATCGGCACCCTGTTCGCGGTGATGGCGGGCTACGCGATCGCGAAGTTCGCGTTCCCCGGCAAGAGGATCGCGGTCGGCGTCATCATGGCGGGGCTGCTGCTGCCTGTCGCCCTGCTGACCGTGCCGCTGTACATCGAGTTCCACTCGCTGGGGCTCACGAACACGGCCTGGGCGATCATCATCCCCTCGGCGGTGTCGCCGTTCGGTGTGTTCCTCGGCATGGTCTACGCGCAGTCGTCGGTGCCGACCGAGCTGCTCGAGGCCGCGCGCATCGACGGCGCAGGAGAGGCGCGCATCTTCTTCACGATCGTGCTGCGCCTGCTCGGGCCCGCGATGGTGACGATCTTCCTGTTCATCTTCGTGGCCACGTGGAACAACTTCCTGCTGCCGCTCATGATGATCTCCAGCGCCGACCTGAAGCCCGTCACCCTCGGCCTCTACGGCATGATGAGCTACTTCTCCCCCGACAAGGGCGCGGTCATGCTCGGCGCCCTGCTCGGCGTCATCCCGCTGATCATCCTGTTCTTCACCCTGCAGCGGTACTGGCGCTCCGGCCTCGCGGCCGGCGCCGTGAAGGGCTGAGCCCCCTCCCCACGTGCGTGGCGGGGAGACCCTCCCCTCATCCCCGCCACGCCGGTTCGGGAGGAGAACGCGCGTTCGGGAGGAGAAAGCACGTTCAGGAGGAGTCTCCGCGCGGGATCCTCCTCCCGAGCGTGAGAACTCCTCCCGAAACAGCGTCCCCTCCCGAGCAGGAGTTCTCCTCCCGAGCAGGGGCTCCCCTCCCGAGCAGGAGTTCTCCTCCCGAGGGCGAGCTCGCCTCCCGAGCAGGAGCTCTGCTTCCGAGCAGGAGTTCTCCTCCCGAGCAGGGGCTCCCCTCCCGACAGGACGGATGCCGCGGCATCCGGCTCCTGTATAGTCGGGCCGTGGGAACAATATGCTCTGCGCCCGTGACGGGGCGCTTCTTCACCTTCCGCGACCGCCGCGCCTGACGGCGCGCTCGCATCCGCTCGATTGAGCGCGCCGTCCCTCCGAGACGTCATCACGCACCTCGGACGGGCGCTTCCGCATACCCGCGACCCGGCCTCTCCGTGGTGCTCCAGAACCTTTCCTTGGAGCGCTCCCATGCCTCGTTCCCTTCACGGCGGCCGCCATGAACTCGGCCAGAACTTCCTCGTCCACCGACCGACCATCGACACCGTCATCGCCCTCGTCGACGCGACCACCGGGCCCATCCTCGAGCTCGGGGCTGGTGACGGCGCCCTCACGCGCCACCTCGCGTCGACCCGCCGGCCGCTCACGGCGATCGACCTCGACGAGCACCGGGTGCGGCGCCTCGCCCGTGCCCTCCCGCACGTGCGCGTCATGCACGCCGATGCGCTGCGGCATCCGCTCGACGCGCCCGTCGTCGTCGGCAACGTGCCATTCCACCTCACGACGCCGATCCTGCGGCGCCTGCTCTCGGAGCGCCGGTGGGATCACGCCGTGCTCGTCACCCAGTGGGAGGTCGCCCGCAAGCGCGCCGGCGTCGGAGGCGGGACGATGATGACGGCGCAGAGCGCGCCGTGGTTCGAGTTCTCCCTGCGGGGGCGGGTGCCCAGCTGGGGATTCGCGCCGCGCCCCGGCGTCGACGGCGGCATCCTCACGATCACCCGTCGCGGATCGCCCCTCGTGCCGCACGCCGAGAGACGTGCGTACGAGAGGTTCGTCCGTGACGTGTTCACCGGGCGCGGCGCCGGCATCGAGAGCATCGTCAGGCGGATCGCGCCGGTGAGCGCCGCGACCGTTCGGCACGCCCTCGCCGCGGCGAAGGCGCCGCGGCGCGCACTGCCCCGCGACCTGACCGCGGCCCACTGGGCATCGCTGTGGGCGGCGGTGCGCGGCGCGCGATGACCGCCTCCCGGCGCGGCGCGGCGCGGTGCGGTGCGGTGCGGTGCGGTGCGACACGGTGGATCAAAAGTGCATCCGCCGGGCCATCCCCACCGGCATTTCTGATCCATCTTCGCGCGACGCGGGAGCGGGACGGGACGGAACGGGACGGGACGCACGACACGGCCCGGAGGAATCGTCCTCCGGGCCGCGTCGTGCTGCGGATCTGCGGGTCAGCTCAGCCGACGCCGCCTCGTCCACAGCACCGCACCGAGGGCCAGCAGACCCAGAGCGGATGCCGCCACGGCCGACCACAGCGAACCATCGGCTCCCGTCGTGGCGAGACCCGCTCCGGAGCCCGTGCCCGCACCGGGCGCGGCCGTGACCGCCAGCCCGGCCGATGCGAGTTCGACGCCCTCGGCATCCGTCGCGACGAGCGTGTGGGCGCCCGCCGGGGTGGAGGCGGGAACCGTGATCGACAGCACCGCTTCGCCGTCATCGGATACCGTCGCCTCGCCGACCTTGACCGGCTCGGAGTGCAGCCACAGCTGCACGAGCTGACCGGGCTCGAATCCGCCCAGCTGCACGGTCAGCGTGCCGCCGGAGCGCACCGTCCCGACCGACGGGGTGATCTTCGGGTCCTTGGCCGGCTTGGCCTTCTTGACCTTCAGCTCCGCGCTCGCGAGCTCGGCTCCAGAGCCGTCCTTCACGATGACGCGGTGCTTCCCGATCTCGGCATCCGCAGGGATCAGCAGCGGGGTGGTGAGCGCTCCGTCGGCGTCGACCGCGGCATCCGCGATCTTCACGCCGTCGAGCCAGAACGACACGGTCGAAGACGGGACGAAGCCGGTCAGGGCGGCCCCGACCGTCTCTCCCGCCCGCACCGAATCGGCGTCGAGAGCGAGCGCCGGGTCGGTCGCGGGGGTGCACTCGCCCAGGTCGTCGGCCGGACGCGCCTTCGGGGCGTGGCCGTCCTTCGACGCGGGCGTGCCGTAGATCGCCATCTCGGCGATCGCGGCGAACTGCGTTCCCGAGATCGACGAGGTCGCGGTGACCCTGACGTACCGTGCCGACACGGAGGCGAAGTCGACGTCCTGCCAGTCGGCGACGTTCTTCCACTCCCCCGCGGCGACGTCGGTGAACGTCGTGCCGTCGGTCGAGACCGCCACCTGGAAGCCCTTGATGGGGCCGTTCTGGTTGGCTCCGCGGCGCAGGTAAGAGATGCCGTCGACCTGCTCGGCGCTGCCGAGGTCGAAGGTCACCACGTGCGGGTACGACGTGGCGTTCGCGCTCCAGCGGCTGTGCCAGAAGGTGCCGGCCTCGCCGTCGAGCATGTTCGCGGCCTTTCCGTCCTCCCCCTCGGTCTCCTCGGAGTTCGCGGATGCCGTGATCTGCGCGTTCGGGATGCGAGCACGCGACGCGACCGAGGTCTGCTGCACCGTCGACACGGTGCGCACGTCGCAGTCGACGAGATAGGTCGCCGAGATGCCGATGTCGACCGCGGAGCCGGCCGCCGCGGCGGGCGCCGTGATCAGCCAGGTCGTCTCGACGCTCGCGCCGGGAGCGACCTCATCGAACAGGTTCGACGAGCCGTCGGCCACCTCGACCGTGTACCCCTCGGGCAGCGCGAGCTGCACGCCGATGTTCTCGGCGGTCAGCGCCTCGCTGTTCGTGAAGGTCGTGGTGAACGTCGCCTGCGCTCCGGGGTTGAGCACCGCGGTGCCGCCGGAGACCGTCGCGCACGGCGTGCCACCCACGGTCGGTCCGAGGTCGGTGACCGTGAAGTCGTCGAGCACGAAGTCGACGTCGGGTCCGCCCGTACGCTCGAGTCCGACCCAGGTGTAGTCGCCGCATCCGACGATCACATCCTGGCTGAACGCCGTGGTCTCCAGCGCCTGGGCGATCGGCGTGCGGCTCAGCGTGGTCGAGGCGACCTCGCCGCCCGCGACGACATCCGTGCCGGTGAGCCAGCGGTAGGCGCCGCTCGCTCCCGCCTGGTAGTCGAAGCCGATGCGGTACGAGTGCCCGGCCTGCAGCGGCACGAGCGTGGGGTCGGTCCGGTAGACGATGCCGTTGTTCTCCGAGTGCGACATGAGCGAGTGCTCACCGGTCAGGGTCGAGTCGACCGCGAGACCCGCGAGCGCACCGCCGGGGGCGAACGGGGATGCCGTGTTGCGCCAGTCGCTGCTCGTGTACGGGTCGTGACGGCGGGAGATGCTCGTGCGGGGGTCGTTGATGCCGCCGGAGCTCCCCTTCACGAACGGCCCCCAGCCGGCCTGGTTGCCCTCGAAGTCGTTCGAGTAGACGGTGCCCGCAGCTGCGGGAGCCGTGGTGTCGGTCATGATGCGCGCGTTGTCGATCCGCACCTTCGCGTCACCCGCGGCCGCAGACACCGAGACCGTCACCTGGCCGGAGGCCGGAGCGAGGAACGATGCCGTGCCGCGCTGGTAGTACTGCCCGGCCTTCGAGTCCGCAGCGGTGTAGTTGAACGTCGGGGAGAGGTTCCAGGTGCGCTGCACGGCGCCGGCACCGGTGTCGACCGCCACGGTGACGTCACGCGTCGCCGTCGGGTCGATCTGCACCTGCGCGGAGAACGAGTAGCGCTGGCCGGGGGTGAGCCCGGTCACGGTCTGGCTGATCGACGAGGCCGCCGGACCGAAGACCGCGATGTTGTCGCCGCGCGACTTGTTCTTGCCGGAGCCCTCGTTCGTGCGGGCCAGGGTCACGTCGCCGCTCGGGTGCCAGACGTCGAGCGAACCGGAGTTGAAGCCGGGGTCGTCGAGGCCCGCGTCGTGGTAGGTCACCGCGGCGCGCTGCGCTCCGCCCTGAGGCACGACGACGTAGGCCACGCCCTTGTCGCCGCTGATGGTGAGCTTTCCGCCGACCGCGTTCACGGTGCCGACCTTGACGCGGCCCTGGTCGCCCAGAGTGAAGACGTCGAACGCGGTGTTGCCGCTGAAGGCGTCGGTGAGGCCGAACGTCTTCTCGCCGCCCGATGCGGAGTAGAAGTACATCTTGTCGGCATCCACCGGGGATCCGGCATCCGCGTTGGAGGCCAGCGACTGCCACGGCAGCAGGTAGGAGTCGCCGCGGAGCACCGTGGCGCCGTCCATCGTGATGACGCGCGTGCTGCCGTCCATCGAGATCTTCACGTCGTCGGTCAGCGTCGCGGCCTGCCCGGCCGTGTAGCTGAGCAGATCGAAGTGCTGGATGAACTTCGTCGGCAGGCTCTGGGTCCAGACGTTGTCGATGAAGCCGTCCCAGTTCTGGTTGCCGACCCAGCCCTCGGCGTCGACCAGGCGCTGCTGGCCGAGGAGGGCGTCGTTGTTCCAGATGTCGGCCTGGCCGTTCTGGATGAAGCGCACCATCGTGGAGTTGATGCCCTTGTTGGTCACTCCGCCGTAGCTGAGGTCGTTGGGCCAGTGCGACCAGACCGTGTTGTCGACGAACTTGTCGCCCCACTCGGTCGCGACCTCGAGGCCCATGCCGTGCAGCTCGTCGGCGAGCTCCTCGGCGACCCAGCCGTTGGAGTAGTAGACGTCGATGTAGACGCCGCTGAGGCCGGGGACCTCGTCGCGCAGCTGCTGGAACCGGTCGAGCACGCGGCCCGAGCCGAGGTCGGCCTGCTGGTTGATGTAGTACGACTGGTCGAGCCAGTTCCAGCCCGGCTTGTAGGGTGCGGCGCCGTCGATGATGGCCGAGTCGAAGGCATTCGCCTGCGGGTACATCTCGGTCGCGTTGACGTGCACGCTCATGTCGGCGTTGAGCTTCGCGCCCTCGTCGACGAGGTGGTTGAGGTCGCCCACGCCGCCGGCGCGCTCGTTGAAGTTGTCGCCGTAGTCGGTGTTGGCCGAGTCGTGGCCCTCGCTGCCGAAGCCCTTGTTGAGCACCCACTGCCCCAGGCCGTCGGTCTGGTTCGCGATGCGCTTGGTGTTGTCGAGCGTGAGGTCGAAGTAGTTGGTCGCGCTGGAGGCGAAGTTGAACGGGATGCGGCTGACGACGCGCTCCGCGACCCTGTCGGCCCCGAGACGCGGGGTGTCGACCTCGCGGTAGCGGATGCCGGCATCCTGCCAGTCGACCGCTCCGTCGCCGTTGCGGTCGCCCGCGAACAGCACGGTGACCTTCGGCAGCTCGTACGTGGTGACGCGGCCGTCGACCGCGGTCGTCGGGTGGATCAGCCACGTGTTCGAGCCGATCTCGGCCGTGCGCCCGTCGGCTTCGGTCACGCGGGTGAGGAGGCGGCTGTTCCACGAGGGGGTGCTGCCTGATGCCTGCGTGGTGGCGTTGGTGATGACGCTGCCGACGACCTCGCCGTTGCCGAGGAACGCGAAGGACGCGCCCTTCTGCCCCGTCGCCGTCGTGCCGCTCAGAGCGATGTGCTCGTCGGCGTTCTTCGTGCTGTCGGGGCTGATCACGGTGCGGTCGAGCACCGAGCCGGCATCCGATGCGCTGGTCGACAGGAACGCGTTGTCCGGCAGGCCGAGGGTCGTGACCGGCGCGGTGCCGTCGACGCCCGTGACCGCGAAGGCGACGGTGCCGTCAGCGGCGACGCGGATGCTGCTGCGCACCGTCACGTCGACGCCGGTCAGGACCGAGACGTAGTCGATGCCGGATGCCGTCGACGTCGCCGTGGTCGTCGAGGCGTAGGAGGTGCCGTTGACGGCCCACTTGCCGCCCGACGTGCGCTGGCCGCCGATGGACGAGCCGCCGACCGCGTACCCCAGGATCTGCGGGAAGGTCTTCGACACGGTGGCCGTGGTGCCGCCGTTCGCGATCTGCACGGTCGCTCCGGCCGGCGGGGTGCCGGGGTCGGTGACGATCGGCGGAAGGGCCTGGTCGGAGAGGACCTCGATCTCGCCGGCGCCGCCGCCGTTGCCCGCGGGGTCCTGCGCATCGAGCACGACGAGGGCGACGTAGCGCCCGGTCTTCGCCGTCGCGAGCTCGATGCGCTGCTTCTCGGTGTTGGCGGTGGGGGCGTGCAGGGTCGCCGTCCCCACGGCCGCACCCCACCCGCCGTCCTTCGGCGAGGTCGTCGCGACGGACGCGTCGTCTGTGACGTACACCTCGACGTTCTTCGCGTCGATGCGCTGGCCCTTCTTGCCCGAGTAGTCCAGCGCCTTCACGGAGATCGACCGCTGCAGGTCGATCGCCAGCCAGTGCGGAGCAGGGGCCGGGACCGTGTACCGCGAGACCCACTGCGTGGCGTAGTCGCCGTCGAAGGCCCCGAGGGCGGTGCCGTCGAGAGCAGGGGGCGCAGGGTACGCGTCCGACTCGCTGGACACCGCCGCCAGGCGGTACTCGGTCTTGGGCACGGGGATCAGGTCGGCTGCCTGTGCGGGAATCGCCTGCACGGCGACTCCGCCGAAGACGAGCACGCTGGTCAACAGTGAGCTGACCGCGCGCGTCGCGCGGGGTGGTCGGGTATGAGTCGACACGTCTTACCTCTCGAACGGGAGGTGCTCGGAGAGAAAGACGCTCCGATGCGCCAGGGTGGAGTCATCGCTCGCACGATGTTTGCGCAATCACTCTATGGGAGCGGGTATTGATATTTCAATACTTTCTGGGGACGCGAGCGCAAACATTCACACGATCGACATCGGCCGCCCCGCACGTCGGGGCTCGCACGGCATCCATCGTTCGACGGAGAACGTCGTCAACCGTCCTCGCGATGTCACCGCTCTCCCGCCACTGTGGAGTGGAGGACATGACCGACTCCTCCGCGCGCCAGCGCCTCTCCGACCGTCTGACCTCCCGACGAGGGGCGTGGATCTCCCTGGGGCTCGTCCTCCTCATCATGACCCTGCTCTTCGGCGCGTTCGGCTCGGCGAAGGCGCCGGGGGGCAACGCCCAGGCGCCCGCCGCATCGGAGTCGTCCGAGGCGGCGGCGCTCCTCGACCGGTTCCCTGACGCCGACCGGCAGTCGGTGCTGGTGGTCGCGTCACGCGACGACGGACGCGCGCTCTCCGACACCGACATCGACGATCTGGAGAACCTCCTCCCGGTGCTCGAGCCGCATGCCGACGCCGAACCGACGGGCCCGATGGTGAGCGACGACGGCAGGGCCGCCGTGATCGCGACACCGATCCTCGTCGGCGACACGAATGCGGAGACGGCGGAGACGATCGACGCCCTGCGCACCGCCATCGCCGGAGAGAGGCTCGAAGGGATGAGCCTGCAGGTCACGGGAGGCCCGGCCTTCGGGGCCGACGTCGCCTCCTCGTTCGAGGGAGCCGACTTCACCCTCCTGCTCGTGACGATCCTCATCGTCGCCGTGCTGCTGATCGTCACCTACCGCTCGCCGGTGCTGTGGCTGATCCCGCTGGTCGTCGTCGCGCTCGCGGACGGCCTGGCCGGACGCATGACCGCGGCGGCGGCATCCCTGTGGGACCTGCAGTTCGACGCCGGCATCATCAGCGTGCTCGTGTTCGGCGCGGGGACGAACTACGCGCTGCTGCTCATCTCGCGCTACCGCGAGGAGCTCCTGCTCTCCGACGACCACCGGCAGGCGCTGAGCACCGCCTGGCGCAAGTCCGCCCCGGCGATCGTCGCCTCGAACGCGACCGTCGTGCTGGCACTGCTGACCCTGGTGCTCGCGGTGATCCCCGGCACGCACGGCCTCGGCATCACCTCGGCGATCGGACTGCTCATCGCCCTCGGCTCCGTGCTGTTCCTGCTGCCGCCGCTGCTCGCCGTCTGCGGTCGCGGGGTGTTCTGGCCATTCGCCCCTCGCCCAGGAGCGGCCGTCCGCCACGGCGGCGGCTGGCGACGGGCGGCGACACAGGTCGTGCGGCGCCCCGTGGTGAGCCTCCTGTCGGGAGTCGCCCTGCTCGCGGTCATGGCGGCCGGCCTCTTCGGCACGGCGGTCGGGCTCGACCAGCTCGACAGGTTCCGCGTGCAGTCCGAGTCGGCGACGGGACTCGAGGTGCTCTCCGCGCACTTCGCGCCGGGAGAGGCCCAGCCGATCCTCATCGTCTCGCACAGCGACGAGGCCGACGCCGTCATCGCCGCGGCGGAGGGCGTCGACGGCGTGGTGCGAGTGAACCCCGCGGGGACCGCGGATGACGGCTCGCTGACGAAGATCAGGGTCATCAGCGAGTACGGCCCGAGCACCACGCAGAGCCTGGATCAGGTCGCCGCGCTGCGTGACGCGGTGCACGCCGTGGACGGCGCCGACGCGGTGGTCGGCGGCGCGGTGGCGACCGACCTCGACGCCAGAGAGGGCGGTCAGCGCGACCTCCTGCTCATCGCCCCGCTGGTGCTCGCCGTGAGCGTGGTGGTGCTGCTGATCCTCCTTCGCTCCGTCATCGCCCCCGTGCTGCTGCTCCTCGTGAACGTCGCGAGCGCTCTCGCCGCGATCGGCGCCGGAGCCTGGCTGAGCCGGGTGCTCTTCGGGCAGCCCGCGCTCGATCTGCAGGTGCCGCTCCTCGCGTTCCTGTTCCTCGTCGCTCTCGGCATCGACTACACGATCTTCCTCGTGCACCGTGCGCGCGCCGAGGCGTCCGTCCACGGCACCCGCGACGGCATGGTCGAGGCGATCGCCCACACCGGAGGCGTGATCACGAGCGCCGGGATCGTGCTCGCCGCCGTGTTCGCCGCCCTCGGCGTGCTGCCGCTCGTCACCCTCGGTCAGCTCGGGCTCATCGTGGGCGTCGGCGTAGTGGTCGACACGCTCGTCGTGCGGACCGTGATCGTCCCGGCGATCTTCGCCCTCGTCGGCGACCGCATCTGGTGGCCGGGTCGGCCCGCGGTCAGGAGCCGATGAACTCCTCCGGCGGGCCGAACGACGGCTGCTCGCGGATCTCGACGGCCGCACCCAGGCCGTCGAGATCGAGCACCACGACCTCGTTGACCCCCTCGCGCCAGAGCGGTGCCGGCGCGTACAGCGTCTCCTGCGGACCGATCTTCCAGTAGCGGCCGAGCAGGAAGCCGTTCAGCCACACCATGCCCTTCGAGCCGCCGGGGAAGGCGAGCCACGCGTCGAGAGGTTCGGCGACGTCGAGGCGGGCCACGGCCACTCCGTCGGCGGAGGGGGTTCCGGACGCGGCATCCGGAGCCCCCTGCGGCACGATGCGGTGCGTCCAGCCGTTCACGAAGCGGCGTCCGACCATGACGGAGCCCATGATGCCCTTGCCCTCGCCCGTGCGCGGGCCGTAGTTGATGCGGCCGAGGCTCTCCACGATGATCGTGAGCACGCCGCGACCTCCGGAGGCTGAAAGCGCGAGAGACGTCTGCGCATCGCGATCGAGGGTGCCGAGCCGCGCGTCATCGAGGAAGACCGTGGCGCGGTCGTGCAGCCCCTCGATCGTGAGCGTCGCATCCGCGGGGAACGACACGGGAGCCTCGTAGACGACCAGGCCGTCTTCGGCGCCGAGCTGTTCGAACGTGCGCGGCATCGGCGTCGAGCGTCCGGTCGTCGGAAGCGCGCGCACGACGTCGAGAAGAGAGCGCACGGGCACGAGCGGGACGGATGCCGCGGCCTGGCGTCGCGGGTCCGCGGGGATCTCGGGCAGCTCGCCGTCGTGGAAGGGAGCGAGCATCGCGCGCAGCGCGTGGAACTTGTCGTTCAGCGTGCCGTCCTCGCCGATCGGAGCGTCGGAGTCGTAGCTGGTGACGGTCGGCTGCAGCACCCGGTCGTGGTTCGCGCCGTTCCACAGCCCGAAGTTCGTGCCGCCGTGGGCCATGTACAGGCTGACCGAGCCGCCCTCGGCGAGCAGGTCGCCCACGGTGCCGCCCATGCTGGCCGCGGAGCGGACGTGGTGCCGCTCGCCCCAGTGGTCGAACCAGCCGCCCCAGAGCTCGCTGCACATCAGCGCCTCGTCGCCGCGGCGCAGCTCGACCGCCTTCGCCACACCGGTGCCGAAGGTGAAGGTCGTCATGGCTCCAGGGACGCTGCCGTGCTCGATCATGTCGGACGTGATGCCGTCGGCCGTCGTGAGCATCTCGACGATGCCGCGCGCGCGCAGTCCGTCGCGCAGGTGCACCAGGTGGGCCGCGTCGCTGCCGAAGGAGCCGTACTCGTTCTCGATCTGCACCGCGACGATCGGCCCGCCGTGCGCCGCCTGCAGAGGGGCCAGTCGCGGAATGAGCTCGTCGTACCAGGCATCCACCGCCGCGAGGTACGCGGGGTCGCTGGTGCGCAGGGCGTCCACCCGACCGGAGAGCCAGAACGGGATGCCGCCGTTCGACCACTCGGCGCAGATGTAGGGGCTGGGCCGCACGAACACGTCGAGGCCGATCTCGCCGGCGAGGCGGATGAAGCGCTCGATGTCGCGCCAGCCGTCGAACCGCACATCGCCCTCGGTGCGCTCGTGGAAGTTCCAGGCGACGTAGGTGTCGACGGTGTTCGCGCCCATCGCCGCGAGTCGGCGGAGGCGGTCCTCCCACTGGTCGGGGTGGACGCGGAAGTAGTGGATCGCGCCGGACAGGATGCGGTGAGGCGCACCCCGGCGGATGAGCTCACCGGCGCGCCAGGACAGGGCGGGACCGGAGGAGGGTGCCGCGGGCGCCGGGTCGGCGAGAGTCGCGGTCGGGCCGTCGACAGCGGCGGCGAGAAGGTCGGACATAGCGCTCCAAAGACGAGTGTTTGCGTTCACATTATCGCATCATGACCCGCCTGAGTTACTGAGATTCCGCCGATTGATCGCTACCATTGAGACATGTCACCTCGCCGTCACCAGGAAGACAGGGCCCCGAGTCAGGTCGATGTCGCCAAGCTCGCGGGCGTCTCGACGCAGACCGTGTCCCGCGTGATGTCCGGCCAGGACAACGTGCGGGCCGACACCGCCCGACGGGTTCTCGCCGCCGTCGACGAGCTCGGCTACCGCGTGCACGCCGCCGCGGCATCCCTCGCATCCGGGCGCACCCGGGTGCTCGGCGTGATCGTCGTGTCGACCGACCGCTACTCCTCCGCGGCGCTCGGCGTCGGCATCCAGCAGGCCGCCGCCGCCAACGGCTACACCGTGTCGACCGCCGCCGTCGCCGACCACGCGTCGACCGAGGCCTTCCTCGAGGCGTTCGACCGGCTGGAGCGGCAGGGCGCCGAGGGGATCATCCTCGGCGTGCCCGTCGAGCTGGAGACCCCCGCCATGCGGATGCGCATGGAGCGCACTCCGGCCACGCGCAGCGAGCGCACCTCGCTCGACGAGGACGCTCCCCTCGCCGTCGACCAGCGCGCCATCGCCAGGCTCGCCGTCGAGCACCTGCTCGACCTCGGCCACGAGACCGTGTGGCACGTGTCGGGCGACGACTACTGGACCGAGACGCAGCAGCGCAGCGAGGCCTGGGAGCAGACGCTCCGCGACCGCGGCATCGTCCCTCCGCCCGTGATCCCCGCCGACTGGACCCCAGAGTCCGGCTACCGCGCCGGCCGCACGATCGCGGCGATCCCCGAGGTCACCGCGGTCTTCGTGTCCAGCGACGAGATGGCCTTCGGCCTCATCCGCGCCCTGCACGAAGCGGGCCGCAGCGTGCCGGAGGACGTCTCCGTGGTCAGCGTCGACGATATCGCCCTCGCGGCCTACGCCTCCCCCGCCCTCACGACCGTGCGTCAGCCGTTCGAGGACATGGGCCGAGCCGCCGCGCTGCGCCTGATCGCGCAGATCGAGGGGCACGACGCGATCGGCGACATGCCGTCCACCGATCCGCAGCTCGTCGTCAGGTCGTCGACCGCTCCGCCGCGCACCTGACCGGGCGCACCCTCACCAGCGCCCGTACCGGCGCTCCCACTCGTCCTCGATCGTGCGACGACGTCCGGCGATCCAGCCGAAGGGACAAGCGACGACGAGCGCGCCGGCGAGGAGCAGCAGCGGAACCTGCCACCCTCCGGTCGTCTCGTGCAGCAGGCCGATCGTCAGCGGGAACAGCGCGGCCACGCCGTAGCCGAGGCTCTGCACGAAGCCGCTGAGGGCCACGGCGCTCTCGGGGGTGCGGGCGCGGATGCTCAGCAGCACCAGGCTCAGCGGGAACATGATGGCGGTCAGTCCGAAGATCATGACCCACAGCGCGAGGGCCACGGTCGGGAAGAGCAGGAGGCCCGCGAGGCCGACGAGCCCCGCGCCGACCGCGAAGAAGAACAGCGGCCTGGTGGCCTGATAGCGCACCACGAGGATCGGCACGAGCATCGAGCAGGGCAGACCGACGAGCGCGAACGCCGACAGCAGGAAGCCCGCCGTCGCCGGGGTGACGCCGCCGATGTCGACGAGCATCGTCGGCATCCAGGCGAACGACGCGTACGCCATCGACGAGGATGCCGCGAACACGACCGCGAGCGCCCAGGCCAGCGGCAGCCGCCACAGCCTGCCGAAGATCCGCGGGTTCGCCGACGCCGTGGTGATGGGCCCGGTCGCGACGGCCACGGCATCCTGCGCCGACGCCTCGCGGACGATCGCCGGCCGGTCACCAGCGGGCTCCTCCGCCACATCCGGGGTCGTGCGGTTCGTGACGAGCATCGTGATCCACGGGATGAGCGCGACCGCGGCGAAACCGCCCCAGATGCCGAGCGACACGCGCCAGCCGAGCGTGTCGGCGATCGGCACGGCCACCAGCGGCGGCAGGAAGGTCGAGACCGCCATCGTGGTCGAGTAGACCGTCATCATGACGCCGAGACGGTCGGGGAAGTACTTCTTCACCAGTGGCGGGAGCAGCACGTTGCCCGAGCCGACGCCGGCGAACACGACGGCGGTCGCGGCGAGCAGCGTCGTCGAGTCCACCGCGAAACCGCGCAGCAGGAGCCCGGCGGCCATCAGCCCGATCGCGAACACCGCGACCCTCTCCAGCCCGAAGCGGCGCTCGAACAGCGGGGTCACGATGCCGAAGATCGCGAAGCACACCGGAGGCGCGGCGCCGATCAGACCGACGACCACGGGTGACATCGGGAAGTCCCGTGCGATGTGGTCGATCACCGGAGACAGCGACGCGACCGCGGATCGCAGCGAGAACGCGACGAGCACGATCCCGAGCAGGGCCAGTGTCCGACCCTCCCAGAGCGGCCGGCTCGCAGGCGTACCCAGGGATCCGGTCATCAAGAGGTCTGCGACCCCTCCACCCACGCGAGGTATTCGTCCGACACCGTGCCGGTCACGTAGCGTCCGTCGAAGCAGCTCATGTCGAGCTCGGTCACCGCCGAGCCCTCCGTGATCGCGGCCTTGAGGTCGTCGACCTCCTGGTACACGAGGTGGTCGCAGCCGAGCACCTCGGCGATCTCGGGGATCGTGCGGCCGTGCGCGATGAGCTCCTGACGCGACGGCATGTTGATGCCGTAGACGTGCGGATGCCGCACCGGAGGCGCCGCGGAGGCGAAGGTCACCGAGCTCGCGCCGGCATCCCTGGCCATCTGGATGATCTCCTTCGACGTCGTTCCCCGGACGATCGAGTCGTCGATCAGCAGGACGTTCTTGCCCTGGAACTCGGTCGACATGGCGTTCAGCTTCTGCCGCACGCTCTTCTTGCGCACCGCCTGGCCGGGCATGATGAAGGTGCGGCCGACGTAGCGGTTCTTGTAGAAGCCCTCGCGGTACTCGATGCCGAGCTTGCGGGCGACCTCCATCGCGGCGGGGCGCGAGGAGTCGGGGATCGGCATGACGACGTCGATCTTGTCCATCGGAACGTGCTTGGCGATCGTGTCGGCGAGACGGTCGCCCATGCGCAGGCGCGACTCGTAGACCGAGATGCCGTTCATGACCGAGTCCGGACGCGCGAGGTAGACGTACTCGAACGCGCAGGGCGCCAGGGTCGGGTTCTGCGCGCACTGCCGGGAGAACAGCTCGCCGTCGTTCGTGATGAACACGGCCTCGCCGGGCTCGACCTCGCGGACGACCTCGTAGTCGCCGTTCTCGAGCACGAGCGACTCGCTGGCGACGACCCATTCGTCGCGGCCCTCCGCGCCCTCCACGGTGGACGGACGGCGACCGAGGATCAGCGGACGGATGCCGAAGGGATCACGGAACGCGAGCAGGCCGTAGCCGGCGATCACGGCGATCACGGCGTACGCGCCCTCGATGCGCTCGTGGGTGCGCTCGACGGCCTCGAACACGCGCTCCGGGTCGAGGTCGACCGTCGAGGTGGTGTTCTGCAGTTCGCCGGCGAGCACGTTGAGCAGCAGCTCGGTGTCGCTGGAGGAGTTCAGGTGGCGGCGGTCACGCTGGGCCATGTCGGCCGTCAGCTCGCGCGTGTTCGTGAGGTTGCCGTTGTGGATGAGGATGATGCCGTAGGGCGCGTTCACATAGAACGGCTGCATCTCCTCCTCGTTCGACGCCGTGCCCTTCGTCGCGTAGCGCACGTGGCCGAGGCCGACGTTGCCGAGGAGCGCGCGCATGTCGCGGGTGCGGAACGCCTCGCGCACCATCCCCTGCGCCTTCGCGTTGTGCATGACGCCGTTCGACTCTGCGGTGGCGATGCCCGTCGCGTCCTGGCCGCGGTGCTGCAGCAGGAGGAGAGCGTCGTAGATGTCCTGGTTGACCGGGGCCGTTCCGACCATTCCGACGATGCCGCACATGGGGTGGTTATTTCATCCGTTTCTTCAGTGGGAGGAGTAGGCGCCCACGAGGCGCACCGCTCCGCCGTCGACGCCCTTGGCGCCCTGTTCGAACTCGCCGGCCGGACGCGCGCCGAAGCCCACGGTCGCGACCTGCCAGGCGGGCATGCCCTCTGCGGCGAGCGCAGCGATGGCGGCATCCTTCTTGTCCTGCGCGATCACCGCGAGGAAGCCGATGCCGAGGTTCCAGGTGCCCTCCGCCGACTCGAGCGTGGAGCCGGCGATGTCGCTGAGCACGCGGAAGACGGGGCTGGGCGACCACGTACCGCGGTCGACCTCCGCCCAGGTGCCCTGCGGGAGCACGCGCGCGAGGTTCGCCGCGATGCCGCCGCCGGTGACATGGCTGAGCGCGTGGACGCCGCCGCCGAGCGCGTCGATGAGGCGCAGCAGCGGGAGCGTGTAGAGGCGCGTCGGCTCGAGGAGCGCTTCGCCCCAGGTGGTGCCGAAGTCGGCCGCGGTGTCGGCATAGCTGATGCCGGCGCCGGTGACGATGTGGCGCACCAGGGAGTAGCCGTTGGAGTGCAGGCCGCTGGACTGCACGGCGAGGACGACATCGCCGTCCTGCACGCGCTCGGCGCCGAGGATGGCGTCGGCCTCGACCACACCGGTCGCAGCGCCCGCGACGTCGTAGTCGCGCGGTCCGAGCAGACCGGGGTGCTCTGCCGTCTCGCCGCCGACGAGCGCGGTGCCCGTGGCGGAGCAGGCCTCGGCGATGCCGCGCACGATGTCGGCGATGCGCTGCGGCACGACCTTGCCGCACGCGATGTAGTCGGTCATGAAGAGCGGCTTGGCGCCCACCACGACGATGTCGTCGACGACCATGCCGACCAGGTCCTGCCCGATCGTGTCGTGCTTGTCGATCGCCTGGGCGATCGCGACCTTGGTGCCGACCCCGTCTGTGCTGCTGGCCAGCAGCGGTCGGCGATAGCCGAGCAGCGCGCTGGCGTCGAAGAGGCCGGCGAATCCGCCGACACCGCCGAGCACTTCGGGTCCGTGCGTCGCGCGCACGGAGGACTTCATCAGCTCGACGGCGAGATCGCCTGCAGCGGTATCGACGCCGGCTTCGGAATAGGGATTGGTGGGGGAGGCAGCCACCCCTCGATCCTACCGTCAGCCGCGACCCCCGAACTCCGGAAGACGAAGAGCGGATGCCGCGCTCTCCCCATACGATGGGGCCATGTCCGACAAGCCGCAGTGGCTGATCCGCGAAGACGCGAGCGTGCCGGTGCTCGTCGCGCTCGCGCTGCGGCAGTCCCTCGGCATCCGCACGCCCTCCGACCTGCCCAGCCTGCGGGATCTGCCGGTGCGCGCCCCGGATGCCGTCGACGCCGCTCCGCTCGTCGAATCGCAGTGGCGGGACTACTGGGACATGACCGTCGAGCCGCGCGCGCATCACTCCGGCGTCCCGCTCGAGCTCGTCGACGGGTTCGACACGCTCGTCGCGCTCCCCGCGACCGGCGCCGAGGAGCTCACCGCGGCGATCACGCCGTTCGCGGCATCCGCCCTCGACTACGCCAGATCGGCGCACGACCGCTACGTCTCGACGCTGCACGGCCCCTCAGCGGGCAAGCCGGGCACCGGCGGAGACTCCTACCGGGCGTACGCCAGCGCCATCGCCGAGTTCGAGCGCGAGGTGGGGCGCCGCGCGCACTCGTTCGAGCTGAACGTGCAGGTGCTGCCCCTCTCGCAGCGGGGCATCTGGTGGATCGGCGCGCTGTCCGTCGCCGTGACCGACGGCCTGCGGCGCGACGTGGTCGCCTTCGACGGGGCGATCCGGCCGATCATCGCCGAACTCGCCTGAGGCGAGGGTCTCGGGTCAGTCGTTCTCGATGATGGTCTCGCGCTCGACGCGGACCACCCGGTCTCTGCGGCGCGCGACCCGCTCCGCGATGAGACCGGCGACGCCGCCGAGGGCGAGGCCGATCGGCGCGGTCCACAGCAGCAGGAATCCGAAGACCTGGCCGGGAGGGTAGACGACATCGAGGGCCTCCGAGGGCTGGAAGCTGCCCGCGAACGTGAGGATGCCCGCGACGATCACGCCGACGACGACGCCGATGCCCATGAACACGCCGTAGCGCGGCACGCGGCGCACGGTCGCTTCGACGGTCTGCTCGGATTCGCTGGGGGCCATGCATCCATTGTCCCACCGCGGGGCCGTGGTGCTCGCCCCCTTCTCCGTGCCGCCGCGGCGCCTCCGTCGGAGCCGCGCGCGCTGAGGAGCCGGATGCCGACGCGAGTCGCCCTCCCCGCGCGGGCGAGGAGGGCGACTCGTGGCGCTCAGGCGTCGACGGAAGCGTCGACGGCCTCGGTCTCGCCCTTGCCGCGACGGGCGATCAACACGCCGCCTCCGGCGATCAGTGCGACGAGCACCAGACCGCCGACGATCCAGGGCCACACCGGCGCCCCCTGCACATCAGGGACAGCCGTGACCGCGGTCGCCGCCGCACTGCCCTCCGACTCGCTCTTCTCCGGGGCGACGGGCGCGGAGCCGCAGTCGGCGCCCACGGGGATGACGGCGCTCACCGGGTCGAGCTCCTCGCCGGCCGCGTAGGTGCCGAACGCGGCGGCTCCGGCGTCGGTGAGGGTGGTGGGCACGGCGTCGAGCGTGATCACGCCGTCGGCGAGCGCGGCATCGGGCACCGCGAACTCCGCGAGGCGAACGCCCTGCTGATCGACGACCTCGCCGGACTGCGTGGTGCCCGCGATGTCGAACACGAGGTAGCCGGTGGATCCGGCGAGCTCGACCCTGGCGTTCGACAGCGTCGTGTTCAGCGCGCCGTCGTGACCGGTGAAGGCGATGCCGCCGCCGTAGCCGATGAGGCCGGCGCCGCTCTCCCCGTCGAAGGCCCCCGTGCCGTTCGCCCACACGAACTGCGGGTACTCGTACGCCACGTCGGTGAGTGTCCACCCGCCCCTGGCGATGCCCTCGATGTAGGTGCGGAACGACTCCTTGTAGCCCCAGTTCAGGGTGGCGCCCTCGACGGTGCACGCGCCGATCGCCGCCGTCGTCCTGGACAGGGTGAACGCCAGCCCGCGGTCGACCGAGCCCTGCAGCGTGAGGGTGTGGTCGCCGTCGGCGAGGGTGGCCGGGAGGGTTCCAGTCCACGAGGCGATGCCCGCGGCATCCGCCGTCACGGTGCCGAGCACGACCGGAGTCGAGTACACGACCACCTTGATGCCGGTCTCGCCCGATCGGAACCCGGATGCCGAGATCGTGGCCTCCTCGCCGGCCTGGAGCGCGGTGAGGTCGTCGGCGCTGATGTCGATCCCGGTCGACGCCGGCGGGGTCTGCGGGAGCGGCTTGGCCTTGACCACCGCGGCGGCGGCGACGGTCCCGGTGGTCCCGGCCGGTGCGGCCGCGGCCGAACCGATCGTGAACGTCACGGGGTCGAGGGCGGTCGTGTAGCCGGCGAGCACCTGGTCGCGCCCAGCGGACGTGAGCGCCGCGGGCGCCGCGCTGTACGTGACAGCGCCGTTCGCGGAGATCCGCGCCGCCCGCGAGAGGTCGAGCGTCGCGAAGGCGACCTGCGTGCCCCCGCTGGTCACGAAGAGCGTCGCGGCATCGGCCGAGGTGATCCGGATCTGCGGCTGCGAGACCGTCACGTCGAGCACGCCGTGGTGCCCGGTGAACCGCACGGCGCCGACGTACGAGACCGTGCCGAGGCCGGTGCCCTGGTCGTAGGTGCTGCCCGTCGCCTGACCGAACTGGAACTGGCCGCCGGAGCGGGTGGCTCCACCCGACACCTCGATCGCACCCTGGGCGATCGGACCGGTGACGTAGCTCGTGAAGGAGGAGGAGACGGCCCACTTCAGCGCGCCGCCGGGGACGGTGGTCGGCGGCGTGGTCGGGGTGGTCGGGGTCTCGGGCTCCGGCTGGGTGAGAGCCTTCCACTGCTCGGGACTGATCGCGACTGTGGAGCGCGCAAAGATCGTCGCTGCCGACGGCACCGAGTGCTGCCGCCACACGATCACCTCGTAGGTCTTCGCCGGGTCGAGCTCGGCGGCCTTCGCCGTGAGGTCGACGGAGAAGGCCCCGGCGGTGATCTTCTGCACCCACTGCATCGCGAGGAATCCACCGCCGGCCGTGACCTCGGCCTCGGTGCCCGCCTCGATCAGCGCGGCGTAGGCGCCGGTGACGTCGCCGAGTCGGGATCCGGATGCCGTGACGGTCAGACCGTCAGCCGCCGTCGCGCTCTTCACGCTCGTCGAGAGCGAGGAGGCGAGGCCGTAGTCGAGGGCGACGCTGCGCTCCTGGTCGGCGTTGACGACACCGCCCGCGCCGTACGTGTAGACACCGTACGAGCCGGGGGTCGCGGGGGTGTCCTTGAGCGTCAGCGTCGCCTGGAACGAGCCATCCGCGGCGATGTCCGCCCACTGCGCCCGGATCGTCGGCTGGTACTGAGCGGGCACCTGGTTCAGGACGCTCTCGGCGAGAGCCCACGCCTGCGTCCCCACCGAACGGGTCGCGGAGGCCGCACCCTTCGACGGCTGCCAGGTCGCAGCGAAGTTCCCGAACACCACATACGTGCCCTGCGGCAGAGTCGACGGAATCGGCGCCCCACGACCACCCACGTTCGCCGTGGGGTCGTACCCCGTGCCCTTCACGACGACCCTGTCACCTGCCTTGAGCGCGATCCCGGTCGCCGGGGTGACACCGTCGGCGAGGAACACGGAGAGCGAGGGGGATGCCGGAGCCGGCTTGATGACGTCCCACTCGGCATCGCTGATCGCGACGGCCGCCCGGGCGAGCATCGTCGTCGCGTCGGGGTTGGAGTGCTGCTTCCACACGATCACCTCATAGGTCTTCGCGCGGTCGAGCTTGTCAGCGGGCGCCGTGAGCTCGACGGTGAACGCCCCGCCCGAGACACCGCGGACCCACTGCATCGCGGCGTAACCGCCTCCGCCCGTGACGTTCGCCTCGGCGCCCGTCTCGATGATCGCGGCGTAGACGCCGGTCGCGGTGCCGAAGTCCTTTCCCGTGACGGTGGCGGTGATGCCGGGGGAACCCGCAGTCACGGCCGAGGACACGGTGATCTTCGGAGCGATGGAGTAGTTCAGGGCGACGCTGCGCTCCTGGTCGGCGTTGACGACCCCGCCGGCGCCGTACGTGTAGACGCCGTACGAGCCCGGGGTCGCGGGCGTGTCCTTCAGCGTCAGCGTCGCCTGGAACGAGCCATCCGCGGCGATGTCCGCCCACTGCGCCCGGATCGTCGGCTGGTACTGGGCAGGCACCTGGCTCAGCACGCTCTCAGCGAGCGCCCACGCCTGCGTCCCCACCGAGCGAGTCGAGGACGCCGCACCCTTCGACGGCTGCCACGTTGCAGCGAAGTTCCCGAACACCACATACGTGCCCTGCGGCAGCGTCGACGGAATCGGCGCCCCACGACCCCCCACGTTCGCCGCCGGGTCATACCCCGTACCCTTCACGACCACCCTGTCACCTGCCTTGAGCGCGACACCGGTCGCCGGAGTGACACCGTCGGCGAGGAACACCGAGAGAGACGGGGATGCCGGAGGCGTCGTACCCGGGTCGGTGCCCGGCTCGGTGCCGGGGTCGGTACCCGGATCGGTACCGGGATCGGTACCGGGGTCAGTGCCCGGATCGGTACCGGGGTCAGTGCCCGGATCGGTGCCGGGGTCAGTACCCGGATCGGTACCGGGGTCGGTACCCGGATCGGTACCAGGAACGGGGCCGAAGACGGCATCCCACTGCGCGCCGCTGATGCTGACGGCGCCGCGGCCGTAGATCGTCGTCGCGTCGGGGTTGGAGTGCTTCGCCCAGACGAGCACCTCGTAGGTCTTGGTGCGGTCGAGCGTGACGGCGGATGCGGTCAGCGTGAACGCGCTGGCGCCCGTCGTGACGACCGGCATCGTGAACGCCGCGTACCCGCCGCCACCGGTCAGCCCCCCTTCGGTTCCCGTCACGATCAGCGCCGCATACGCTCCCGTGGCATCGGCGGGGAGGCCCGAGGCCTGCACCTGCACGGAGACGCCGCTGGAGTCCGCCGAGCCGACGCTGACGGAGACGATCCCGTCGGCGGCGAGCGCAGGCTGCGCGGCCGCGAGTCCGGCGACGATGAGGAAGAGCGATATCAGGGCGGCGAGGCCTGCGCGGAGGCGCGTGCTCGCCGTGGGGGCTGGGGCTGTGTCGTTCACGGATTCTCTCCGGACTCCGGGGCGCGCGGGCACACGCGCCGGCGGTGCCGCTGTGCAGTCGGGCGGGAAGGGTGGATGTTGGTTAGGCTTAGCTAAGTCGCATCATCTCCGACAGTAGACGGACGTCGCAGGGCGCGTCAACTTTTAGGTTAGCCTTGCCTAATGCGTCGTACTCTCGTCGTCCTCCTGGTCTCCACGCTCGCCTTCGGCCTCTCCGCCTGCGGCGGCACCGGAGCACCGGCCTCCCCCGCGGCCTCGCAGGACGACTGCCCCGCGGCATCCGTGCCCCTGGCCTCGCTCGACCTCGTCAAGGACGTCCGCGCCGCGAAGGGGCAGTCGACCGCCTGCCTTCCCAGCCACGCCATCGAACCGGTCTCCGACGAGACCGCCCCGAAGCTCCCCGTGACGGTGACCGACAGCGAGGGGCGCGAAGTGACCGTGACGGATGCGGACCGCATCCTGCCCATCGACATCTCCGGCACGATCTCATCGACCGTGTTCGCCCTCGGCCTCGGCGACCGCGTCGTCGGACGCGACTCGTCCACCGACTTCCCCGGCACGGAGGAACTGCCCGTCGTCACGAAGTCGGGCCACACCCTCAACGCCGAGGCCATCCTCGAGCTGGCGCCCACCGTGGTCCTCACCGACACCACGATCGGCCCGAAGGAGGTCAGGCAGCAGCTGCGCGACGCCGGCATCGCGGTCGTCGTGATCTCCAGCGACCGCAGGCTCGACACCACCGACGAGCTCGTCACGGAGATCGCCGCGGCGCTCGGCGTCCCCAGCCGCGGGAACGCCCTGATCGAGCGCCTCGACGCCGGACTCGACGACGCGATCACCCAGATCGCCGAGGTGACCCCCGCTGCGGAGTCCGACCGGGCGCGGATGCTGTTCCTCTACGTGCGCGGCAGCGCGAACGTCTACTACATCTTCGGTGAGGACTCGGGCGCCGATTCGCTCATCGACGCGGTCGGCGGGATCGACGTCGCGGGCGAGATCGGCTGGCAGGGCATGAAGCCGATGACGGCGGAGGCGCTCGTCGAGGCGCAGCCCGATGTGATCGTCATGATGACCGACGGACTGGAGTCGGTCGGCGGCGTCGACGGCCTCATCGAACGCATCCCCGCCGTCGCCCAGACCCCGGCCGGCGCCCATCGCCGCGTGATCGACATGGCCGACACCGAGGTGCTCAGCTTCGGCCCGCGCTCCGCTGACGTCGTCCTCGCGATCGCCCGCGCCCTCTACGCCCCCGAGACGACGAAGTGACCGGAGAGGTCGTCACCCCGACGCCGACGACGCACCGGGGTCTGCGGTTCACGCTCGTGCTGATCGGGCTGATCGCGGCCCTCGTCATCACGTGCGTCGCGTCGATCACGAGCGGTCAGTACCAGCTGTCGCCGTCGGGCCTCGTCGGGGTGCTCCTGCACGGCATCGGCATCGACACCGCGTGGGCTCCCGACAGCGCCACGGACTACGGCGTCATCTACAGCATCCGGCTCCCCCGCCTCGTGCTCGGCCTGCTCGTCGGCGCCGCCCTCGCCGTCTCCGGCGTGCTCATGCAGGCGATCTTCGGCAACCCGCTGGCGGATGCCGGAGTCGTCGGCGTCTCCTCCGGCGCGGCGCTGGGCGCCGCGGCGAGCATCACCCTCGGGCTCGCGTCGTTCGGGATGTGGACGACACCGGCTTTCGCGTTCCTCGGCGGCCTCGTCGCCGTGATGGCGGTCTACCTCATCAGCCGATCCGGCGGGCGCACCGAGGTCGTCACGCTGCTCCTGACCGGCATCGCGATCAACGCGATCGCCGGCGCCGGCATGGCCTTCCTGACGTTCCTCGGCACGACGTCGACGCGCGAGCAGATCGTCTTCTGGCAGCTCGGGTCGCTCAACGGCGCACTGTGGTCGCACACGGCGCTCGTCGCCCCGCTGGTCGCCGTCGGCGTGATCGTCGCACTCGTCGTCGCACCCGGCCTCGACCTCTTCGCACTCGGCGAGCGCACGGCCAGACACCTCGGCCTCAACGTCGAGCTGCTGCGGATCGTGGTGATCGTGACCGTCGCCGTGCTCGTGTGCGCGGCCGTGGCCTTCGCGGGGATCATCGGGTTCGCCGGACTCGTCGTGCCGCACCTCATGCGCATGATCATCGGCCCCGCGCACCTGCCCCTCGTGATCGCATCGGCGTTCGGCGGGGCGCTGCTGATCTCGCTGGCCGACCTCGTCGCGCGCACCGCCGTGCCTCTCGCCGACCTTCCGATCGGCATGATCACGGCGCTCGTCGGCGGCCCGTTCTTCCTCTGGCTGCTGGTGCGCACCCGACGGCGCTCGGGAGGTTGGGCATGACCGTGCGTCTCAGCGGCACCGGCCTCACGGTGCGCGTGGGCGAGGGGCGGACCATCCTCGACGACGCCGCGATCGACATCAGGGCGGGCGAGGTGCACGCGCTGGTCGGGCCCAACGGGGCGGGCAAGTCGACGCTGTTCGGCGTGCTCGCCGGTGACGTCTCCGCCGCGGGAGCGGTGGCGCTCGACGGACGTCCGCTCGGCGGCATCCGTGCGCAGGAGCTGGCCAGACAGCGCGCCGTGCTGCTGCAGGAGAACGCGGTGACCTTCCCCTTCACCGTCGAGCAGGTGGTGCGGATGGGGCGGGCGCCGTGGGCTCGCACGCCCTCGTCCGCCGAAGACGACGACATCGTGATCGCCGCGATGACGGCGACCGAGGTCCTGCCCCTGGCCCTCCGCGCCGTGACGTCGCTCTCCGGCGGCGAGCGCGCTCGGGTGGCCCTCTCACGCGTGCTCGCTCAGCGCACCGGCATCCTGCTCCTCGACGAGCCGACCGCCGCCCTCGACCTCAAGCACCATGAAGACGTGATGCGCCTGATCCGCGAGCAGGCCGCCGATGGTGCGGCGGTGGCGATCGTGCTGCACGATCTGAACGCGGCCCTCGCCCACGCCGACCGCGTCACCCTCCTCTCGAACGGACGGGTGGCAGCATCCGGCATACCGTCCGAGGTGCTCACCGCCGCCAGGATCGAGCAGGTCTACGGGCAGCCGGTCGACGTCTTCCCCCACCCCTCGACGGGGGTCCCCCTGGTGGTGGCGCGGCGCTGAACCGGGCAGGTGCGACCGGGTCAGGGACGCAGGGGCAGCACCTCGGCCAGGTCGGCGCGGGTGCCAGATGCCTGGACGCGACCGGATGCCGCGGCATCCGCCCATCGCTCCGCCCCGGTCGCGACGGCGATCCAGGTGGCGGCGTCCATCTCGACCACGTTCGGCGGGGTCCCACGCGTGTGCCGCGGCCCCTGGATGACCTGCACGGCGCCGAACGGCGGGACGCGCACCTCCACGGTGCCTCCCGGCGCCTTCTCGTCGAGCAGCTGCAGCAGATAGCGCACGGCCGTCGCCAGGGCGGTGCGCGCCGGCTTCTCGCCCGCGGCATCCGCGGCGCCGACGGCGGCGAGCGCCGCACGTCCGTCGATGATGTCGATCCTCTTCGGGGGCATGGGATCAGGGTACGCGGCGGGGGCGCCCGCTCGGCGGTGCCGGTGCTTGTCGGGAGCGCACAAGATCCGCGCCCGACCCCTGCCCGCAGGCTTAGGCTCGAAGCGATGACTCCGAACGAGACCCTGCACGGGGCGCGCGCCGAGCTGATCGCGGCGGCGCAGCGCAGCGCGCGCTGGGCGGCGCCGTTCCCTCCGACCGACGACGGCGCGCACGCGGCATCCGTCCTGGTGCTGTTCGGCATGCTCGACAGCATCCCCGCTCGCACCGACGAGCTGACGGTGGCGGCCGACCTCGACGTGCTGCTGCAGCGACGGGCGGCGACCCTTTCGTCGCACCCCGGCCAGGTGTCGTTCCCCGGCGGGCGCAGGGAGGAGCAGGACGCGGATGCCGTCGCCACGGCGCTGCGCGAAGCGGAGGAGGAGACCGGACTCGACCCCGCGGGCGTCGAGGTGCTCGCGACACTGTCGGAGCTGCCCCTCGCCGCGAGCAACCACCTCGTGACCCCCGTGCTCGGCTGGTGGCGGTCGCCGTCGCGGGTCGTCGCGGTCGATCACGCCGAGACCGTCGAGGTGTTCCGCGTGCCCGTCGCGCACCTGCTCGACCCCGACATCCGCTTCACGTCGACGATCAGCCGCATGGGCCGCACGTGGAAGGGCCCGGCGTTCGACGTGGACGGCACGATCGTGTGGGGCTTCACCGCGATGGTCCTGGACGCGCTGTTCGACGCCACGGGCTGGACCATCCCCTGGGACCCCACGGTCGAGCGGCCCGTCACGGTCTGAGCCACCCGCTCCGAGGCTTCGGGCCCGTGCCCGCGTTGCGCCCCGGCATCCGAATCACGCGCCGTCGCGCGCCAGAACTCCGGAGATTCCGTCATGATCGGGCTCCGAGCCGCTCCATGGCCGGGAGCCGCGGTGATTCTCCGGAGTTCTGGCATCCGCCTGCGCCGCACCCGGTCCGAAATCCGGACGCGCGGCCTCGGTAGTCTGGACGGGTGAAGATTCTCGTCCTCGGTTCCGGTGCCCGTGAGCACGCGATCATCCTCGCCCTGCGGGCCGAGCAGACGGAGCACGAGATCTTCGTCGCCCCAGGCAACGCCGGCATCGCGCAGGACGCAACCCCTGTCACGGTGGACCCGCTCGACGGCGCCGCGGTGACCGCGTTCGCCAACGAGCACGCGGTCGACCTCGTCGTCGTGGGGCCTGAGGCTCCGCTGGTCGCCGGCGTCGCCGACGTGCTCCGCGCGCACGGCGTCCCCGTGTTCGGACCGGGCAAAGCCGCAGCCCAGCTCGAGGGGTCGAAGTCGTTCGCGAAGCGGATCATGGATGCCGCGGGCGTCCCCACCGGCCGCGCCGTGCGCGCCGCCACCGTCGCCGAGGTCGAGGCCGCATTCGACGAGCTCGGCGCCCCGCACGTCGTCAAGGCCGACGGTCTCGCCGCCGGCAAGGGCGTCATCGTGACCTCCGACCGCGCCGAGGCGCTCGCGCACGCGGAGCACTACCTGCCCTCCGGCCCCGTGCTCGTGGAGGAGTTCCTGTCGGGCCCCGAGGTCTCGCTGTTCTTCCTCAGCGACGGCGACACCGTGCGCGCGCTCAGCCCCGCGCAGGACTTCAAGCGTGCGCTCGACGGCGACGAGGGCCCCAACACGGGCGGCATGGGCGCGTACTCGCCGCTGCCCTGGCTCGACGAGCAGTTCGGCAGCGAGCGCGCCTTCGTCGAGGAGGTCACGCGCGACGTGGCCCTTCCCGTCATCCGCCGGCTGGATGCCGAGGGCACGCCGTTCATCGGACTGCTCTACGCGGGCCTCATCCTCACGCCCGCCGGCGTGCGCGTGATCGAGTTCAACGCGCGGTTCGGCGACCCCGAGACGCAGATCGTGCTGCCGCGCCTGGTCACCCCGCTGTCGGAGCTGCTGTTCGCCGCGGCATCCGGCACCCTGGAGGACCAGCCGGAGCCCGTGTTCAGCGACGACGTCGCGATCACCGTCGTCCTCGCGAGCGAGGGCTACCCCGAGGCGCCGCAGACCGGGCGTCCGATCGAGGGCCTCGCGGATTCCGCGGCCGTCGAGGGCGTCCGCCTCGTCCACGCCGCGACCGCCAGCCCCGACGCCCCCGGGGGCTCGCTCGTCGCGACGGGTGGCCGGGTGCTGAACGTCGTCGCCGTGGCATCCGACTTCCGCACCGCACGTACCCGCGCCTACGAGGCGATCGCGAAGATCTCCCTCGACGGGTCGCACTACCGCACCGACATCGCCGCCCGCGTCGCGGAGTAGGCGCGCGGCGCCGTGCCGCGGCATCCGTTCTTCGGATGAACGCGCGTTTCTCGGAGGATTCCTGCCTGATCGTCCGAGATTCCTGCCATTCTCCGAACTCTCGCACGTTCACTCTTGACAGCCCTGGCTTTCTTCAAGAAAGTTAGCGGATGCCGCTCCGCTCCGACTGGTCCTCGGCGACCTGCCCGATCGCCCACTCCGCCGACGTGCTCGCCGACCCGTGGGTGCTGCTGATCCTGCGCGAGATGTTCTCCGGACGCACGCGCTTCGACCAGCTGCGCGCGGCCACCGGCGCCGCCGACTCCGTGCTCTCGCGGCGACTCACGGCCATGACCGACGCGGGTCTCATCGAGCGCGAAGACCCCGCGGCGGCGCGCGCCGGCTATCGGATGACGGATGCCGGACGCTCCACGCTTCCGATCCTGCACGCCTACGCCCGCTTCACCCAGGTCACCGACCCCGACGGGCCGTGGGGCCTCACGGTCACGTGCGGCCGATGCGGGGCGACCGCGGCATCCGTCGACTGGTGCGCGGTCTGCGCCGCTCCCCTCGATGCGGACATCACCCGATGGTCACGCCGCAGCATGGGCGGAGAGCCCTTCGCCCTCACCGGATCGAGCACGGCACCCGGCTCCACCGGGGCGAGCTCCCCCTCCGAGGCCACCGCGTCGAGCGCCGCATGACCGCCGAGTCCGTCGAGGAGCCGACCGGCACCCGCCGCCGCATCCACCCCGCCTGGATCGTCGCTCTCGTCGCCCTGATCGCGCTGATCGGCGCCGCGGGGTTCCGCGCCGCCCCCGGCGTGCTGATGCTCCCGCTCCAGGAGGAGTTCGGGTGGACCACGGCGGAGCTCTCCCTCGCCGTCACCGTCAACCTCCTGCTGTTCGGGCTCACCGCTCCGTTCGCCGCTGCGCTCATGCAGCGCTTCGGCATCCGCGCCGTGACCGTCACCGCATTGCTGGTCATCGGCGCGGGGTCCGCGCTCAGCGTCTTCGTCGCCACCCCGGCGCAGCTGATCCTGACGTGGGGTGTGCTGATCGGCCTCGGCACCGGGTCGATGGCCCTCGTCTTCGCCGCCACCATCACCGACACGTGGTTCGCCACCCGTCGCGGACTCGTCTCCGGCGTGCTCACCGCGGGCAGTGCGACCGGCCAGCTCATCTTCCTGCCCGTCATCGCGGCGACCGCCGAGGGCGTGGGCTGGCGTGCGGCCTCGCTCATCATCGCGGGAGGCGCTCTCGCCGTGGTCCCGCTCGTGTGGATCTTCCTGCGCAATCGACCGGCCGACCTCGGCGTCGGCCGGTACGGCGAGGCGACGCCGGTCGCGGCATCCGCTCCGGCTCCCCGCGGCAGCGCCTGGGGCGCGGCTCGACTCGCCCTCACGACGCTGCGCGACGCCGCCCGCACCAAGACGTTCTGGGCGCTGGCGATCGGCTTCGCGATCTGCGGCGCCACCACCAACGGCCTCATCGGCACGCACTTCATCCCCAGCGCCCACGACCACGGGATGCCGACGACCACGGCGGCCGGCCTCCTCGCCGTCGTCGGCGTCTTCGACATCGCGGGCACCGTGCTCTCGGGGTGGCTGACCGACCGGGTGAATCCCCGCATCCTGCTCGCGGCGTACTACGCGCTGCGCGGGGTGAGCCTGCTGTTCCTGCCGAGCCTGCTGTCGGCGTCGGTGCAGCCCAGCATCGTGGTGTTCATCGTGATCTACGGTCTGGACTGGGTCGCGACCGTGCCGCCGACGATCGCCCTGTGCCGCGAGGTCTTCGGCGAGCGGGGTCCGCTGGTCTTCGGCTGGGTGTTCGCCGCGCACCAGGTGGGCGCCGGCATCGCGTCGGTGCTCGCGGGCATGGTCCGCGACCACACCGGCCAGTACACGATCGCCTGGTTCGCCGCCGCCGGCCTGTGCGCCGTCGCCGCCCTCGTGAGCGGCACGATCCGCCGGCATCCCACCCCCGCCTCGCGCGCCTGACCCCGCGCCCCGTCTCGTCGCGTCTCGTCTCGTCTCGTCTCGGCGAGTTCACGAGTAGTCGGCGAGTGCGCGGCCTGCACACGCAAACTTCCCGTGCACTCGGCGAGTTCACGAGAAATCGGCGAGTTCACGAGAAGTCGGCGAGTGCACGGCCCGCACACGCGAACTTCCCGTGCACTCGGCGAGTGCACGGGAAGTCGACGGAGGATGCCGCGGACGCGACTCAGAGCACCTTCGAGAGGAAGTCCTTCAGGCGCTCGTTCTTCGGGGATCCGAACAGCTCGGAGGGAGGAGCCTCCTCGACGACCACGCCACCGTCCATGAACACGGTGCGACCGGAGACCTCGCGGGCGAAGCCCATCTCGTGGGTGACGAGCACCATCGTCATGCCGCCGGACGCGAGATCGCGGATGACCTGCAGCACCTCGCCCACCATCTCGGGATCGAGGGCGCTGGTCGCCTCGTCGAAGAGCATGATCTCGGGGTCCATCGCCAGCGCACGGGCGATGGCCACACGCTGCTTTTGACCGCCGGAGAGGGATGCCGGCTTCGCATCCGCCTTCTCCTTGAGCCCGACCCGGTCGAGCAGGGACAGCGCCCGTGCCCGGGCATCCGCCTTCGACAGCCGACCGAGCTCGATCGGCGCGAGTGTGATGTTCTCCAGCACGGTCATGTGCGGGAACAGGTTGAAGTGCTGGAACACCATGCCGATGCGCTGGCGCACCTCGTCGAGCTTGACGCTCTTGTCGGTCAGGTCGACGCCGTCGATGATGACGTGACCCGAGGTGGGCTCCTCGAGCTTGTTGAGGCAGCGTAGCAGCGTGGACTTGCCCGAGCCGGAGGGACCGATCACGGCGATGACCTCGCCGTCCTCCACCCGGAGGTCGATGCCCTTGAGCACGTGGTTGTCTCCGAAGGACTTGTGCAGGTCCCGGACTTCGATCTTGCTCATGCGGTGAACTTCCTCTCCAGGCGGTTGGCGAGCAGCGTGAGCAGCGTGATCACGACGAAGTAGATGAGGGCGACGATCGTCAGCACCTGTGCAGACAGGTAGGTCGAGGCGATGATCTGCCGCGACTGGAACGTCAGCTCGGCCAGGCCGATCACGCTGATCAGCGACGTGTCCTTGAGGGTGATGATGCCCTGGTTCACGAACGACGGGATCATGATGCGGAACGCCTGCGGCAGCACGACCTTCTGCATGGTCTTCCAGTGGCCGAGGCCGAGCGAGCGCGAGGCCTCGTTCTGGCCCGGGTCGACGGCCTGGATGCCACCGCGGATGATCTCGGTCATGTACGCGCCGGTGTTGAGCGACAGGGTGATCGCTCCGGCGACGAACGGGTTGAACGTCAGCCCGGGGAACAGCTGCGGGATGGCGAAGAACACGAAGAACGCCTGCACCAGGATCGGGGTGCCGCGGAACACGAAGACGTACGCGGTGGCGAGCCAGCGGAACAGGAAGAACCCGGAGATGCGGCCGAAGCCGAAGACGATGCCGAGCACGAACGCGGCGACCAGCGCCACGAGGGTCGCGAGGATCGTGAGCCACAGACCGCTCATGAGCGCCGGCCAGTACTTCACGGCCACCGAGATGATGTCGGTCGGCTGCGCCGACTCCTCGCCGCCGGAGAGGTACCGGTCGACGATCGTCTCGTACTCGCCCGACTTCTTGAGGTTCGCGAGGCCCTTGTCGAACATCTCGACCAGTTCGGGGTTCTGCCCCTTGTTCACCGCGAAGCCGTACTCGCCGCCGAGCTCCGGGTCGCCGACCAGACGGAAGCCCGACCCCTGCTGGATGCCGTAGGCGAGCACCGGGAAGTCCTCGAAGTAGCCGACGGCCTGGCCCGCCTTGACGGCGTCGACCATGTCGGTCGTGTCCTGGTACGGCGTGATGGTGAAGCCGTACTTCTTCTTGTTCTCCTCGGCGAAGGTCTGACCCTGGGTGCCGGTCTTCACGGCCACGGTCTTGCCGTCGAGGTCGTCGAGCGACTGGACGTCGCTGTCCTTCATCACTCCGAGCTGGATGCCGCTGGTGAAGTAGGGGTCGCTGAAGTCGAAGGTCTTCTTGCGCTCGTCGGTGATCGACATGCCGGCCATGACGGCGTCGACCTGGTTCGCCTGGAGCGCCTGGACGGCGGCGTCGAATCCGAGCTGACGGATCTCGACCTCGAAGCCCTGGTCCTTCGCGATCGCGCGGAGCAGGTCCATGTCGATGCCGACGAGCTGGCCGTCGGAGTTCGTGAACTCGAAGGGCGCGAAGGTGGTGTCGGTGCCGATGACGTACTTCTCATCGGCGGCGGTCGCCGCGGTCGGCGCGACGAGGAGGGCGCCGACGGCGAGGAACGCCGTGAGGACGGCTGCTCCCGCGGTGCGCCCGAACCTGCGCAGGCGCGCGGAGGCGGAGGAAGGATTGCGGATCACGACGGATGCTCCCGGGATCGACGACGACGACCGGTTGGCCGCCGACCAACAACCCTAGCCTCCGGTCGCGTTCTCGCACGCAGAACCGGCACAAGGGCCGGTGGGCTGACTACAGCGTGATCCAGTAGCGGCGCAGCAGCGCGTGCCCGCGCTCGGTCTGGTCGCTCACGTCCTGCAGCACACCGCCGGCGCCCTCGATCGTGCGGGCGGAGGCGACGTTGTCGTCGTCGCAGGTGACCAGCACGCGGTCCAGCCCGATCTCGCGCGCACGGTCGAGCGCGAGGGCCAGCGCCTTCGACGCGTAGCCCTGGCGGCGACGCGACTCCCGCACCGCGTAGCCGATGTGCCCGCCGGCCTCGCGGAGCCACTCGTTGAGGTCGTGGCGGAACGAGAGGAATCCGATCACCTCGGCGTCGTCGACGATCCAGTAGAGGTCGTTGTGCACGCGGTCCTCAGGAGGCGCGATCGAGGTGTCGGCGAGCCGTGCGGCATCCGCGATCAGCTCGTCGAGGGTGACCCGCCCCGGGATGACAGGGGCCTGCAGACCCGAACCGTCGATGTGACCTCCGCCGAACTCCGCCACGGCGGCGGCCCAGCTGTCGTAGAGGTCGGTCGTTGGTCGGATGAGCGCGATCGTCATCACCCGATGACATCACACGCGCTCGCTCTCGCCAAACCCGTCCGCCCTACCAGCCGCCGACGCCCCACCCGACACCGACGCCCCACCTGTCTGTCGTGCGTCAGGTGGGGCGTCGGAACTCGGAGGGGGGACGTCGAGACGCGGATGCCGGGAATCCGGTGCCGCGTCAGGGCGTCAGCCCTTCCCTCCCGGCGCGGCCGCGGGCTCGGACTCGTAGCGTCCGAGGAACAGCGACGCGACGAGGGCGACGACCATGACGCAGGCCGGCAGCAGGATCGCCTGCGCCATTCCCGCGGAGAACCCGTCGGCGACCTGCGGGGGCAGCGCGCCTCCGGTGCCGATGCCTCCGGCCGCGTCGGACAGTCCGGGGAGGTTGGCCTCCAGCCGCGACTGCATGAACGCCGCGATGGATGCCGAGCCGATCACCGATCCGATCGTGCGGGTGGTGTTGTAGATGCCCGCACCGGCGCCGGCCTGGCGCGGCGGGAGCTTGCGGGTCGCCGTCGTCGCGAGGGGACCCCACATGCCGGCGTTGCCGATGCCCATCAGGGCGGACGGGAGCAGGAACATCCAGATCGGGGTGTCCATGTTGATCAGCGCCGAGTACCAGACGAGGGCGATGCCCACGCAGAGCAGACCGGGCACCAGGATGATGCGCGGATCGACGCGATCGAGCAGCTTGCCCGCGAACGGCGCGAGCACTCCGGACAGCACCGCCATCGGGATCAACAGCAGCGCCGCCTCGGTCGGGGTGAGGCCGCGTGCGATCTGCAGGAAGAACATCATCGGCAGCGACATGCTCGTCACGGTGAAGCCGACGGCGGCGATCGCGACGTTGGCTCCCGAGAAGTTGCGGTCGCGGAACAGGTCGAGGGGCACCAGCGGCTCGCTGCGCGTGCGGGCCTGCTGCACGATGAACAGGGCCAGCACGACGAGGCCCGCGATGATGAGGCTCCACACGGAGATCGGGCCCCAGATGACGCCCCACTTGAACTTCTCGCCCTCCTGCAGTCCGAAGACGAGGAGGAAGAGGGCGACGGCGCTGAGCACGACGCCGAGCACGTCGAAGCGATGCGGGTGCGTGGCCAGCTTGGGCACGTAGATCCACGCCAGCACGAAGCCGATCACGCCGACGGGCAGGTTCACGAAGAAGATCCACTCCCAGCCGAGGCCGTCGACGAGCAGGCCGCCGACGAGCGGGCCGACGAGCGTCGCCACACCGGCGGTCGCGCCCCACAGCCCCATCGCGGCTCCCCGACGCTCGGCGGGGAACGTGCGCGTGATGACCGCCATCGTCTGCGGCGTCATGAATGCGGCGCCGAGCCCCTGCACGGCGCGGGCCACGATCAGCCCTTCGAGCGTCGTCGACAGGCCGCACCACAGGGAGGCGAGCGTGAAGACGGCGAGGCCGATGAGGTAGATGTTCTTCGGCCCGAAGCGGTCGCCGAGGCGCCCGGTGATGAGCAGCGGAACGGCGTAGGCGAGGAGGTAGGCGCTGGTGACCCACACGACGTTGTCGAGGTTGTTCGTCGTCGGGTCGAGGGCGGCCTTGATGGCCGGGTTCGCCACCGAGACGATGGTCGTGTCGACGAGGATCATGAAGAAGCCGATGACCAGCGCCCACAGAGCGGGCCAGGGGCTCTTCGGCCGGTGGCCGACGGAGTAGGTGCCGGTGGACGGCCCTGAAGACGAGGGGGCGGATGCCGCGGCCCCGGTGGATTGAGATTCAGTCATTCTGTGCGGCCTTTCGCTGGGCGAGATAGCGTTCGGTGTCTTCGAAGGCGTGCGGTCCCCAGGGGAACGCGGCGGCCTCGAGACGGGTGAGGAGGGAGTCGAGCCAGCGGAGCTCTGCGTCGAGCAGCATCTCCTGGCGTTCGAACTCGACGAGGACCTGTTCGGGGACCCCGTTGGCGCGGGCCCCGCGCAGCCCGTCGCTGTGCTGCGTGTGGGCATCGGCGAGAGCCGCCCGCCGGATGCGGAGGCTGTCGATCGCGTCGGGTCGTTCGAGGTTGTGCGCCTCGGCGAGCGCGATGCGGAAGTCGGACGGACGGTCGATGCGCGACAGCTCGCGCCGCACCCAGCCGATGACCGCCTCACGGCCCTCGGCGGTCAGCGTGTACGTGGTGCGCTCCGGCCTGTTGCCGTCGCGATCCACACCGACCTCGTCGAGCAGTCCTGCCCGCTGGAGGCGCGCGACCGTGTGATAGAGCGTGCCGTTCGTGATCGGGAGCAGGCGATCGTCGCGGCGCGCGCGCATCAGCCGCACCATCTCATAGGGGTGCATGTCGCCCTCGCGCAGCAGCGCGAGCACCATCACCCCCATCGGGGTGAGCTTGTCGACGGCATCCGGCATTGTTAGTCCATTCCAATTAGTCCACGTGGACTATACGCCCGATACGACCCCGACGGCAAGCTCGGATCAGCGCAGCGCCACCTCGAGCTGCGCCTCGGTGAGCGGACGGTCCGCGTAGACCAGACGCATCACCGCGGGGTCAGGGTTTCCGGCATCCGGACCGCGATGCACCAGCTCGAGTCCCAGCTTCTCCGCGACGTGCGCCGACGCCGTGTTGTGCTCGACGAGATAGGCGATGAGCGGCCACTCCGGGACGCGTTCGCGCGCGAGCTCGACCCCCGCCCGCGCGAGCTCGGTCGCATACCCGCGCCCGTGGTGGTCGGGCGCGATCCGGTACCCGACGTTCCACACCGCTCCCTCGGTGCCGAACCCCCGCACCGAGCTTCCGCCGTTGCCGACCATCTCCCCGGTCTCGCGCAGCCGCGCCACGAAGGACCCGAGTCCGGCATCCGCCCACCCCTCCTCCCACTTCCGCATCATCGCCAGCGTCGGCTCCGTGTCGAGATGCCGCAGGGACGGGAAGTGGGTCCACACACGGGGGTCGTTGTGGATCGCGAAGACCTCATCGAGGTCGCTGGGCGCCGGTCGCGTGAGCACCAGACGCTCGGTGAAGAACTCCTCAGGCATGCCCTCACGCTACGACCACCCTCCGACACCGGGATAATGGCTGGGTGAGCGAAGCACAGAGCATCCCCGGCTGGCGGCACGTCTACTCCGGCAAGGTCCGCGACCTGTACGCCTCGGAGGATGCGGCGGACACGCGCATCCTCGTCGTGGCGTCCGACAGGGTGAGCGCGTTCGACTACGTGCTGTCCCCCGGCATCCCCGAGAAGGGAGCCCTGCTCACCCGCCTCAGCCGCTGGTGGTTCTCCGCGCTCTCCGATGTGCCGAACCATCTCGCGGAGGGCGAGATCCCGGCGTCCGTCGCCGATCGCGCCATGCTCGCGCAGTCCCTCGAGATGCTGCCGATCGAGTGCGTCGTGCGCGGCTACATCACCGGCACCGGCTGGGCCGAGTACCAGGAGAGCGGCACCGTGTGCGGCATCCCGCTCCCCGCCGGTCTGCAGAACGGCGACCGCCTGCCCGAGCCGCTGTTCACCCCCGCCTACAAGGCGCCGATGGGAGAGCACGACGAGAACATCACCTTCGAGCGGGTCGTCGAGCTGGTCGGCGCCGAGCGCGCCGCCGAGCTGCGAGACGTCTCGCTGGCCGTATACGGCCGGGCCGCCGCGATCGCCGAGGAGAAGGGCCTGATCCTCGCCGACACCAAGTTCGAGTTCGGGACGGATGCCGACGGCGTCCTGCGCCTCGCCGACGAGGTGCTCACGAGCGACTCCTCCCGGTACTGGGATGCCGAGGCCTGGGCCGTCGGCACCACTCCGAGCGCGCGGATGGCGAGCTTCGACAAGCAGATCGTGCGCGACTGGCTGGCGCTGCACTGGGACAAGCAGGGCGAACCGCCCGCGCTGCCGAAGGACGTCGTCGAGCGCACCGCCGCCCGCTACCGCGAGCTGATCGAGCGCCTCGGAGCCTGAGTCGCGGCATCCGGCGCACCCAGGCAACACTCAGGAATCGGTAGTGTGGCTCCAGCACTCCGACACCCCCGACCCTGAGGAGCCCGCAATGCCCCTGTGGAAGCTGCACGGAGACGGCCGCACCGTCGCACCCGGCGCCGTCGTGCGCCCCGATGAGCGCCTGAACTGGCCCGGCACGATCGCGATCGGCGTCCAGCACGTCGTCGCGATGTTCGGCGCGACGTTCCTCGTCCCCATCCTCACCGGGTTCCCGGTGTCGACGACGCTGCTCTTCTCGGGCGCCGGAACCCTGCTGTTCCTGCTGCTGACCCGCAACAAGCTGCCCAGCTACCTCGGCTCGTCGTTCGCGTTCATCGCCCCGATCACCGCGCTCAACGGCGGCAAGGCCCTCGAGTCGGCCGAGCAGATCACCCAGGCGCTCGTCGGCGTCGTCGCCGCGGGTGTGCTGCTCGCCGCGATCGGCTTCCTCGTGCAGGCCGTCGGCACCGGCTGGATCGACAAGCTCATGCCCCCGGTCGTGGCCGGGTCCATCGTCGCCCTGATCGGCTTCAACCTCGCGCCGGCCGCCTGGGGCAACTTCCAGAAGCAGCCGGAGCTCGCGACGGTCACCCTCGCCGCCGTCGTGCTCTTCAGCGTGCTGTTCCGCGGGTTCCTCGGCCGCATCTCGATCTTCCTCGGCGTGGTCGTCGGCTACATCGTCGCCCTCTTCACCGGACAGGTGAAGTTCGACGGCGTCGCGGAGGCCGCCTGGATCGGCCTTCCCGACTTCCACCTCGCCGCCGTCGGCGACCCGAAGGCGTGGGCGCTGGTGCCGATGTTCCTCCCCGTCGTGCTCGTGCTCATCGCCGAGAACGTCGGCCACGTGCGCGGCGTCGCGACCATGACGAACGACCCGGGGATCAACAAGCACACCGGGCGCGCCCTCGTCGCTGACGGCCTCGCGACCACTCTCGCCGGCGGCTTCGGCGGCTCTGGCACCACCACCTACGGCGAGAACATCGGCGTCATGGCGGCGACCCGCGTCTACTCGACGGCGGCGTACTGGGTGGCCGGCATCGTCGCGATCCTCCTCGCGTTCTCGCCGAAGGTCGGCGTGATCTTCAACAGCATCCCCGCCGGCGTCCTCGGTGGCGTGACGACGGCGCTGTACGGCCTCATCGGCGTCATCGGCATCAAGATCTGGGTCGACAACCGCGTGGACTTCTCGCGTCCGGTCAACCAGTACACGGTCGCCGTGTCGTTCGTCATCGCGATCGCCGGCTTCATGATGAGCTGGGGCACGTTCCAGCTCGGCGCCATCGTGCTGGGCACGGTCGCCGCTCTGGTCATCTACCACCTGGGCAACGCGATCGCCCGCTGGCGCCGGAGCGGCGCCGACGACGGCGGCCCCATCCCCGCGGTCGGCCCGCTCGGCGGCGACCCCGCCTGACCCGCCTGGAGGGGCACGGATGCCGCGGCATCCGTCCCCCTCTGCGCACCTCAGCCCACCGTGCCCGTGTCGGGGCACACCGCACCGGACGCGCGCGGACGCGGCTCGCCCCGCCGCGGAGGCATCGCCAGCGGCAGCGGCTCCTCGGGCTCCGGCAGCCCGTAGCTGCGGCGCACCCAGCGCCGCGCGTCCTCCAGCGGATAGGTGTCTCCGAAGACGGCGAACTTCACGAACACGCCCTCGAGCAGGCTGCGCAGCATGACCTCCTCGAGACCAGGGTCTGCCGCGCCGCGCGCGCGGAACAGGTCGCGCACGGCGTCTTCCGTCGCCGTCACCGCATCGGCGTGACGCCGCTCGGATTCGGCGAACAGCCGGTGCGTCGCGGGCTGCTGCTGCATCGCGAGGACAGCCCGCTGCAGGGGCACCGCGAAGGCCGTGGCCATGAGGGCGCCGTCGATCACGGCGGCGAGCGCCTCGTCCGGCGTGCCGTCGACGCGGGCGAACGAGAGCACGGTCTCGAACCAGCGGTCGATCACGGCGGAGACCAGCTGCTCCTTGCCGCCGAAGTGGTAGTTCACGAGCCCCTGGGCGACACCGGCCCTGGAGGTGATCTCGGCGATGCTGGCGCCGGCCACTCCTCGCTCGGAGAACAGGGTGATCGCAGCCTGGAGGATGTTCTCCCGCGCCCTCTCCCTGGCGATGCGGTTCTGCTCATCGGAGCGTGCCACGAGGCATCCTCCTCTGCGATGCGGACGAGTGTCTTTGCTGAACGGCCCCCACCGTATAGATTACTCACTGAATAATCGTTCAATCTATGAGGATCGGTCAGATCCCCCACTTCCAGGAGCCCCCATGCATCCCCTCGCCCGCGTCGATCTCAACGACCTCGGCTCCCTGATCGAGTGGCTCATCTCGCAGTGGTGGGTGTGGGCGATCGTCGGCGCCGTGGTGCTCTTCTTCATCGTGGTCTGGCTCATGCCCGGCTTCAAGGTCAAGGCCGATGAGAAGTTCTCCACCACCGACACCGAGGCCAACGAGATCGCTCTCGGCCTCCTGCAGATCGTGAACCTCCCGTCCGGGCACTGGAACGACCCGACGGCGTCGATCCTCGGCGACCGCGAGAAGAAGGTGCTCGTCGACCAGTGGGGCGTCCCCACGCGCCAGGACTGGCTCGACAACATCGAGCGCCTCGTCACCGTGCGCCGCCGCCGCGAGATGTGGGTCCTCTACCTCGCCGTGCGCGCGCAGCTCGCCGAGCAGCTCGGCCGCGTCCCCAAGGCGAAGGAGTGGCTGAACGCGATCGTCGCCGAGGGCGGGGACAAGCGCGATGCGCGCACGTTCGTCACCTCGATCGAGTACACCGAGGGTCTCATCCGCAAGCGCGTCGGCAAGGACATCGTCACGCCCGACCTGTTCGTGAAGACCCTCGACGGCTACGCGCTCGGCCAGGCCGTGGGCATGACCACGTGGGGTGTGGCGCTCGGACACGGCGACGTCGCCGAGGCGCGCCAGATCATCCACCGCATCAACGTCGAGGGCCGCCCCGCCTTCTCGTCGTGGGCGGACTTCGGCCTCAGCTACATCGCCGGCCGCGTGATGCACTGGAGCGACGGCAAGGTCGAGGAGAAGTCCTTCGACAAGTTCGGCGACGGGTGCGTCGACTTCCAGGCCGCGGCCACCGCGAAGCGCAACGGTCCGTGGGCGACGCTGTCATGGAGCCTGTGACCGTAGACCTCGACCCTCTTCGACGAGGGGCCGGCTTCCGCGACATCCTCGCGTACGAGCGCATCTGCCGCACGCCGCTGCACCGCCGCTTCGTGTTCATCCTCGTCGCGGTGCTGCTGTTCGCCGTGGCGATGCTCGGGGCGCTCTGGTTCCTCGGACGCAGCGACATCCTCGCCGTCGCGCCGATCCTCGGGGTGTTCGTGGTGGGCTACACGGTGCTCGCCGCCGTGGGGTTCGTCTGGTACGCGATCGGGCTGGGCCGCAGAGTCAAGGTGGCGGCGTTCGCCTGGCGCAACGGCTGGGCCTATGCCGATCTCCTGGAGAGCACCCGGCGCCCCGGCGCGGCGTTCGCCCGCGTGAACCGAGGACAGGAGCGCGCGGTCGTCGCCTGCGACGACGAGCGGATGCCGTTCGAGCTGGGCATGCACCACTCGGTGGCGCGCGGCCAGGAGGCGGCGACGATCCAGCGTCCCTTCGCCTTCATCGAGCTGCCGCTGCCGTCGGCGGTGCCCCACATCGTGCTGGCGAATCGCCGACGCAGCATCATCCCCACCCTCGGTCTCGGCCGTGGCGCGGCGAAGATGCAGCTCGAGGGCGAGTTCGCGTCGGTGTTCCGCCTGATCGTGCCTGAGGGATACCAGCAGGACGCGCTCTACATCTTCACGCCCGACCTCATGGCCCGCGTGCTCGATCTCGGCTCCGGCGCGGAGATCGAGCTCGTCTCCGACCGTCTCTACGTGTATCTGCCGGCGCGGACGCGCTTCGACCGCGCCGACACGATGGCCGCGGCCGTGGTCCTCGCCGAGGATTTCCACCGTCGCTTCGCCGCGCGCACCGAGCTGTATCGCGACGACAACGCCGGCGAGCTCGCCGCCAGGGCCGGCGTCTCGGTCGGCCTGCGCGGACAGCGCCTCGGCGGCAGCGGCGTCTCGGTGATCGCGATCGCCGCGACAGCCGGCGTGCTGCTGCTCTCCGCCGGGGTGACGGCGTTCTCGCTGTTCGGCGGAGACATCCTGCGCACCCTCACCGGGTGACCCAGACCCACGGGTGCGGACCTGGCCGGGGGGCATAACAAATGTCCGCACCCGTGTTCCCCTCTTCCTCGACGGACGTCAGACATCGACGTCCGTCGAGCCCGGTCGACACCTTCGGCCAGGCTGAGCGCACGCAATTGTTTACCTGAGTACAAGAATTCGTGGGCACGCCGTCGCCGACCTTGACCCGCTCGAATCGACGCGGTTACCGTGAGCGGGCTTCGGCACGGCGGCGGCGCAAGGAAGCCCGTCCTCCGGATCGGAGTCCGCTCGCCGACCGGGCGTGCGGCATCGCTCAGATCGAAAAGGATCATCCATGCGACTCACGAGAACACTCGCGCTCGCCGCCACCGCGGCAGCAGCGCTCTGCATCGGCGCGGTCATCCCGGCCGCCGCTGCGACCAGTCCGGACGACGGCTCCGACGTGCCCACCTTCCAGGAGTTCGCCGCGTCGACCTTCCGGGACGTCGACGGCAGCTACATCGTCAACGGAGACGAGGTGATCTCCAACCGCGGCGAGCTGCGGAAGTTCTACGACGTGCTCGTGGGCCCGGCGACACCGATCGACGGCCTCATCGTCAACACGGTCAGCGGCACCGACGACAAGTGGTCGGCGCAGCAGGTCGGCAACCTCACGTACTGCGTCAGCACCGCCTTCGGCACCCGTCACGCAGACGTCGTGAACGCCATGGCCAGCGGCGCCGCTCTCTGGGAGGCCGCATCGTCGAAGATCAAGTTCCAGTACGTGAGCAGCGCCGACGGCAACTGCACGACGCGCAACAAGTCGGTCGTGTTCTCGGTCGAGCCCGTGCAGACGACGCAGTACATCGCCCGCGCGTTCTTCCCGAGCACGCCGGACCGCCAGCAGAACGTCCTCATCGACGACTCGATCTGGAGCTCGGGCTCCTGGACCCCGACGAACATCCTCGGCCACGAGCTCGGGCACGTCCTCGGTTTCCGGCACGAGCACACCCGTCCGGAGTCCGGCACCTGCTTCGAGGACAACAACTGGCGCCCGCTGACCCCGTACGACTCGGCGTCGATCATGCACTACCCGCAGTGCAACGGCTCGTCCGACGACCTGTCGATGACCAGCACCGACCGCGCGGGCATCGTCGCGCTGTACGGAAACTGAGGCCCCTCGCCCAACACGGCGTGACGTCTCAGCGGGGGTCCGGCCCATTCGGCCGGGCCCCTTCTGCGCGCAGACGCGGAGAGACCGCCGCCGGGAGCGCCGCCACCACACCTCACGCCGAGGCGCGCACCACCAGCTCGGTCGGCAGGATCGTCGACCGCGGAGCCTCGCGCCCCGCGAGCACGTCGAGCAGGACGGATGCCATCGCCTCGCCCTGCGCGTACATCGGCTGCTGCACGGTCGTCAGCGGCGGATCCACCGCGACCGCCACCTGAGAGTCGTCGAACCCGACGATCGCAACGTCCTCGGGGATCCGGATGCCCGCCGAGCGGAGCACGCGCATCACACCCCTGGCCATGAGGTCGCTCGCGACGAACACGGCATCGGGGAGCGGCGAACCCGCGGCGAGAAGACGTCGGGCGGCTTCCGCCCCTCCCTCCTCGGTGAAGTCGCCGTCGAGCTCCGCGGCCGGGGGGATGCCGGCATCCGCCAACGCGTCCCGGAAACCCTGTACGCGGTCGACCGCCGCGGGCATGCTGAGCGAACCCGAGATCGTGGCGATCCGCCGGTGACCCCGGTCGAGCAGATACTGCGTCGCCATGCGGCCGCCCAGCACGTTGTCGACGTCCACCACGTAGTCGCCGGGGCGCGCGCGCACCGGGCGTCCGCCGAACACGACGGGGACGGCCTCGGCGATGCGGTCGACGAAGGAGTCGCTGGTGTGGTGCGACACGATGATCGCACCGTCGACGCCTCCGTTGCGCACGAATCCGGCGGTCTTCGCGCCGCCCTCCTCGCTCGCGATCAGGAGGTTGAGGATGTAGTCGGACCTCGTCATCCTGGCGCTGATGCCCGAGACGATCGTCGCGAAGAACGGGTCGCCGAAGAAGCGCGTGGTGTCCTCCGGCACGACCAGGGCGATCGCGTTCGTCTGCCTGCTGGCGAGCGTGCGGGCCGCGGGGTTGGGCACGTAGTGCAGCTGGGCGATCGCGTCCTGCACCGCGGCGAGCGCCTCGGGGCTCACGGACGTCGAACCGTTCACCACGCGGGACACGGTCGAGCGCGACACCCCCGCCGCCGCCGCGACCTCCTCGATCGTCGCCCTGACCATCGCCTGCTCCCCGCTCTGATGCTGTCGCGGCAGCAGCCTCAGACGGCGCGCGCTGCGATGATCCGAGCGTACTGGAGGCCGGAGTCCTTGACGACGCGCTCCTGGGTGTCGTACTCGACCCGCACGATGCCGAAGCGCTTCTCGTACCCCCACGCCCACTCGTAGTTGTCGAGCAGGGACCAGTAGAAGTAGCCGCGCACGTCGACGCCCGCATCGATCGCGTCGCGCACCGCGGAGACGTGCGCGACGAGGAACGCGGTGCGATCGGCATCCGGCACCGTGTCGCCCTGGCGGACGTCGTCGTAGGCGGCGCCGTTCTCCGTGACGTACAACGGGATGCCGGGGGCGTATTCCGACCCGACCCGCTGCAGCAGACGCGTCAGACCCTCAGGCTGCACCTCCCAGCCCATGCCCGTCCGGGGCAGCCCGCGCTCGACCCAGTGGATGCCCTCGTGCGAGGGGAACGGGGAGGCGACGGCCCGCTCGGTCGGGGCGTCTCCCGCCGGCGGCTCCTCGGCCGGGGCGGTGCCGGCGAGCAGCTCCCCGTGGTAGTAGTTCACGCCGAACGCGTCGAGCGGAGACGAGATCGCCTCCATGTCGCCCGGCTGCACGGCCTGCTCCCACCGGGCGACAGCGGAGGAGTCGACGGTGCGGAAGTCGCGGATGACGTCGGCGGGGTAGGCGCCGCGGAAGATCGGGTCGAGGAACCAGCGGTTGAACTGCCCGTCGATGCGGCGGGCGGCGTCGACATCGCCGGGGGCGTCGGGGTCGGCCGGGTCGGCCACCGTGAGGTTCAGCGTGACGCCGAGATCGAGGGAGGAGTCGCGCGAGCGCAGCTCCTGCACGGTCTTCCCGTGGGCGAGCAGCAGATGGTGCGCGGCGAGCATGCCGTCTCCGACGTCCATCCGCCCTGGGGCGTGGATGCCGGCCGTGTACGACAGGAACGACGAGCACCACGGCTCGTTGAGCGTCGTCCAGTACCGCACCCGGTCGCCGAGCGCGTCGTGCATGGTGCCCGCGTACTCCAGGAAGCGGTCGACGGTGTCGCGGCTGGTCCAGCCGCCCTGTGCCTCCAGCGCCTGCGGCATGTCCCAGTGGTACAGCGTGAGCCAGGGCACGATGCCGGCATCCAGCAGCTCATCGACCAGTCGACTGTAGAAGTCGACGCCCTTCTCGTTGACCGCGCCGCCGTCTGGCCGCACCCGCGACCACGACGTGGAGAAGCGGTACGTCTGCAGCCCGAGCTCCTTCATCAGCGCGACGTCCTGCGGGTAACGGTGGTAGTGGTCGCACGCGACGTCGCCGTCGTCGCCGTTGATCACCGCGCCGGGCACGCGCGCGAACGCATCCCAGATCGAGGCCGTGCGGCCGTCCTCGAAGGCGGCGCCCTCGATCTGATAGGCCGCGGTGGCGGCGCCGAACAGGAACTCCTGAGGGAAGGGGCGGGTCATAGGGGTCATCCTTTCACCGCGCCCGCCATGATGCCACTGACCAGCTGCCGACCCGCGAACACGAAGAGCAGCAGGAGCGGGATGGTCGAGAGCAGCACTCCGGCGAGCACGATCGAGTAGTCGACGAAGTGATTCGACTGGAGCAGGGAGAGCGCGACGGGCAGGGTCGGGTCCTGCCGGTCGAGCACGATGAACGGCCAGAAGAAGTTGTTCCACGCCGACACGAACGTGAACAGCGCGAGCATGGCCGCAGCGGGACGGGCGGCCGGCACCCCGATGGTCAGGAACGTCCGGAACGAGGAGGCGCCGTCCATGCGCGCCGCCTCGATGAGCTCGTCCGGCACGGCCTGGGTGAGGTACTGGGTCATCCAGAAGACGCCGAACGCGCTGGTCAGAGCGGGAACGATGATCGCTCCGGGGGTGCCGGTCCAGCCGAGCTCGCTGAACAGCACGTACAGCGGCACCACGCCGAGCTGCGTCGGCACGGCCATGGTCCCGACGACGAAGGCGAGCAGCCAGCCGCGGCCCTTGAACTTCAGCTTCGCGAACGCCCAGCCCGCGAGCGTGGAGAAGAACACGACGGATGCCGCGATCAGGGCGGACGTGTAGATCGAGTTCCACAGCGCGCGCCAGAAGTTCACGGCCGGGTCGTTCACGACCTCCAGGGCGTTCTGGATGAAGTTGCCCCCGGGGATCCAGGAGCGGTTCGGGTCGCGCAGCGTGTACGCGTCGCCCGAGCCGATGAGGAAGGACCAGTAGAAGGGGAAGAGGCTGCTCAGCAGCACCACCCCGAGGGCCCCGTACACGAACCACCCCGGTCGGGAGCCGCGGATGCGGCGGGTGCGACCGGCTCCTCTCCTCGGCGACACGGGCGCCCGGTCGTCTGCGGCGTCGCCGGCGGAGGCATCCGTCCTGTCGATCACGGTCATGAGCGCTTCCCCTCGCTGCGCACCAGGGCGCGGGTGATGAGCAGGTTGATCGCGCCGATGACGAGCACGATGAGGAACAGGATCCAGGCGAGCGCCGAGGCCCTGCCGAAGTTCCACTCGCCCCAGCCGATGTTGTAGAGGTACAGGGTGATCGTCAGCCACTGGCTGTCTGCGCCGCCGGTTCCGTACTGGTCGTACATGCGCGGCTCGTCGAAGATCTGCAGACCGCCGATCGTGGAGGTGATGATCACGAAGATCAGGGTCGGCCGGAGACTCGGCAGCGTGATCGCGAAGAACTGGCGCACGGCGCCGGCCCCGTCGACCGTCGCGGCCTCGTAGTAGTCGCGCGGGACGGCCTGCATCGCGGCGAGAAGGATGAGGGTGTTGTAGCCCGTCCAGCGGAAGTTCACCATCGTCGCGATGGCGATGTGGCTCGCGAAGGCGTTCGAGTGCCACGGCACGGGGCCGAGGCCGATGCCCTCCAGCAGGCTGTTCACCAGACCGTACTTGTCGCCGAAGAGATTCGAGAAGATGAGGGCCACGGCGACCGGCGCCATCACGTAGGGCACCAGCACGCCCATGCGCCAGAAGGTCTTGGCCCGGATGTTGCGGTCGAGCATCGCGGCGATGAACACCGCGGCGATGAGCTGCGGGACGCTCGACAGCACGAAGATGCTGAACGTGTTGCGCAGCGCGATCCAGAACTTCGGCTGGCCGAGCACATAGGCGTACTGCTCGAAGCCGATCCAGGTTCCGGTGCCGCGCACCTGATCCCAGTCCATGAACGAGATCACGGCGGTGTAGGCGATCGGGAACAGCCCGACGATCAGGAACAGGATGAAGAACGGGGAGATGTAGAGGTAGGGCGAGAGCCTCAGGTCCCAGCGCGAGAGCCGCGCTGACCCGAAGCCGAATCGCCTCGGCGGTGCAGTGGTGGTCATGTCGAGTCCTCAGTCGTGGGTCCGGGCCGTCGGGCGGGGGCGGTCTCCCCGCGGGTCGTCGAGCGAGCGCAGCGAGACGACACGCGCCCGCTCGACGACCCGGGAGTCCGGCTACTTCAGCGCCTTGACCTCTTCGGTCCACTGGGTCCAGGACGCATCGGCATCCTGCGTGCCCTCCTCGACACGGGTCAGGGCCTTCTGCATCGCGTCGTTGATCTGGAAGTAGAAGGCGCCCTTGAACGGGGCGACCGTGACGGCCTGTGCGCGCTCCGAGAGGATCTGACCGGTCGGGGCGTCGTTGAAGAACGCGTTGGTGGCGCCGAGCAGCGCGTCATCCGTGAGCGCGTCGTTCTGGCTCGGGAAGGTGCCCGCGTTCGAGAACGCCTTGATCTGCTGCTCGGGGGCGGTCAGCCAGTCGGCGAGCTCCTGCGCGGCCTTGACGTTGGCGCCGTTCGCGGGGACGGTCAGGTACGACCCGCCCCAGTTGCCTCCGCCGCCGGGGAAGACGTTGGCGATGTCCCAGCCGGTGACGTCCTTGGCGTTGCCCTCGATGACGCCGAGCATCCATCCGGGGCAGAGCATGGTCGCGAAGGAGCCGTTGGCGAGCCCCGCCATCCAGTCGTCCGACCACTGACCGAGGTGCGCGGACTGGGTGGCGGATGCCGTGAGCACCTGGTCGTAGATGTCCTTGACCTCGTCGTTGTCGGTGGCGATGATGTCGCCCGACTTCGGGTCCTCGTAGGCCGCCTCGACCTGGTTGATCATGCCCTGGTAGGTGCCGCCGGCCGAGTCGAAGAAGGCCTTGCCGGTGGCGTCGGTGTACTGCTGGCCGACCTCGAAGTAGCGCGCCCAGTCGCCCTCGAGGAGCTTGGCGACCTCGTCGCGGTCGGTGGGGAGCCCCGCGGCGGCGAACAGGTCGCTGCGGTAGCAGACGCCCTCCGGGCCGATGTCGGTGCCGTAGCCGATGAGGTTGCCGTCCTTGTCGGTGGCGGCCGCCGTCTTCCAGTCCAGCCAGCGGTCCTTGAGGCCGTCGTCGACGGGTGCGAGCAGGTCGGAGTACTTCATGACCTCCGGCAGCCAGTCGACCTCGATGGCCTCGATGTCGGCGAGGCCCTTCTTGCCGAGCTTCTGAAAGTAGTTCTCACGGGCCTCGTTGCTGGTCGCGGCCCGGTTGTGCACGATCTTCACGTTCGGGTGCTCGTCCATGTACTCCTGGAGGAGCTCATCGGTGTAGCCGAAGTCGTTGAAGGTCGCGACGGTGAGGGTGATCTCGCCGCCGGATCCGCCGGACTCGGCGGCGCCTCCGGCGCAGCCGGCGAGAGCGAGGGCGGAGACGGAGGCGACGGCGGCGACCGTCGTCAGTCTGCGTGCATGCGTATTCACGGGGCACTCCTTTGTGTGCGTGGTGGGGATGTTCGTGGTGCGGGGTGATCCGTTCATGGGAGCGCTCCCACGAACTTCTGAGCACTCTATGGGAGCGCTCCCACGGGTGTCAAGCGCGGGCCGGCGCCTCCGAGATCCGGTCACTCGCCCGAGATCCGGTCCTTTCCCCCGCCGTCATCCGCATCTCGGGCCAGCATCCGGATTCCGGCGGATGCCGGCGGTTCCGGCGGATGCCGGCGGATGCCGGCACGCCGAGTAGCCTTGACCGGTGCCCGAACTCTCCCCCGCCCTCACCCGCGCAGAAGCACTGATCCGCTCCATCCCGGACTATCCGGAGCCCGGCATCGTCTTCCGCGACATCACGCCCCTCCTGGCCGACGCCGAGGCGCTGCGCGTGACGACCGAGGCGATCATCGAGCCCTTCGCTGGTCAGTTCGACGTCGTCGCCGGCATCGAGGCGCGCGGGTTCATCCTGGCCGGGGCCGCGGCGATCGCGGCCGGAGTGGGACTCATCCCGATCCGCAAGGCCGGCAAGCTCCCTCGACCAGCGGCATCCGTCGACTACGCCCTCGAGTACGGCACCGCGACGATCGAGATGCACGACGACCTCCCCGCGGGGTCGCGCGTGCTGCTCATCGACGACGTGCTCGCCACCGGCGGCACCCTCGCGGCGGGCCGCGAACTGGTCGAGCGCCTGGGCAGCCACGTCATCGGCATCTCGGTGCTGTTCGAGATCGACGGGCTCGGCGGCCGCGAGGCCATCGGCGACCTGCACACCGTCTTCCACGCCTGACCCGCCCTCCGCCCAGCGGCGTCGACGTCGCGTGCAATCGCCGAGTGCACGGCATCCTCGCGTCCGCATCCCGTTCACTCGACGACGTCCCGTTCCCTCGGCGACATCACGTGAGGTCGGCGGGGACCCGCGAAAAGGCGGTGCGCGCGAGCCGGTAGACTGAAACCGCCCGTCCTCCCACGACTTCCGGAGCCGTCATGCCCACCATCGTCGTCGACGTCATGCCCAAGCCCGAACTGCTCGACCCGCAGGGGAAGGCCGTGTCCGGAGCATTCACCCGCCTGGGCGTCGAGGGCTTCACCGCCGTCCGCATCGGCAAGCGCTTCGAGCTCACCGTCGAGGGCGAGGTCACCGACGAGGTCCTCGCCGAGGCCCGACGCATCGCGGACGAGGTGCTCTCCAACTCCGTGATCGAAGACGTCGTCGGCATCGAGGTCGCCGAGTGACCGTCCGCATCGGGGTCGTCACCTTCCCCGGTTCGCTCGACGATCGCGACGCGCAGCGCGCCGTGCGCATCGCCGGCGCCGAGCCCGTCGCCCTCTGGCACGGCTCGCACGATCTCGACGGCGTCGACGCGCTCGTCCTCCCCGGCGGCTTCAGCTATGGCGACTACCTGCGTGCAGGCGCCATCGCCGCGCTCTCGCCGATCATGTCGGAGGTCAAGGATGCTGCGGCCAAGGGCATGCCGATCCTCGGCATCTGCAACGGATTCCAGATGCTCGTCGAGGCGCACCTGCTGCCCGGCGGCCTGATCCGCAACGACCACCAGCACTTCGTGCGCCGCGACCAGCGGCTCACGGTCGAGAACTCCGACACCGCGTGGACGAACACGTTCCGCACGGGTCAGGAGATCGTCATCCCGCTGAAGAACGCCGACGGCGGCTACATCGCCGACGAGGAGACGCTCGACCGCCTCGAGGGCGAGGGCCTCGTCGCCTTCCGCTACGCGGGCGTGAACCCGAACGGATCTCTCCGCGACATCGCCGGCCTCACGAACGAAGCCGGCAACGTCGTGGGGCTCATGCCGCACCCCGAGCACGCCACCGAGCCCGGCTTCGGACCCGACACGGCGGCCGCCATGCGCTCCGGCGTCGACGGCGTCGGCTTCTTCGCGAGCGCGATCGCCGCGGTCGCGCGCGTCGCCGCCTGATCAGCCTTCCGAAGACGGATGCCGCAGCTGCGGCATCCGTCTTCGTCGTTGCGGGGCCCGGTCAGCAAGTCGGGAGGCTGCCCGCCGGCCAGGACCCGGGCAGTCGTCCGGTGAGCCGCCGGTCGGCGGGACCCGCTCGGTCGACGGGACCGGCCAGTCAGCGGGAACCGGCCAGTCGACTGGACCCTTCAGTCGGCGGGGCCCAGCCAGTCGGCGGAGCCCGCTCAGTCAGCCGGGACCGGCCAGTCGGCGGGGCCCCGGGTCAGTCGGCCGGGAGGCGAAAGGGATCGTCGCCCGCCGCCGCGAGCAGGTACCACGCCGTCGTCCCCGTGTGCAGGCTCGCGTAGTAGAGGTCGCCGAACCCGGAGTCCAGGCCGTCGCTCGAGGTGGCGACGATGCCCTTGCCGTCGCCGTTCGGGGCGTCGCGCTGCGCGAGGCGGATGCTGTTCAGCAGACTCTCCACTCGATCGGCGTCTCCTGCGCCGGCGCGGAGCCGGAGCGACAGCGCCAGGTGGCCGGCACCCTCGAACCACACCTTCGAGACGTCGACGTCGCTGATCGAGGGCCCCTGGTACGGGCCGTCGGTCGCCATGAGGTTCGTGAGGGTCCAGTCCAGCGCAGCTCCGTAGCGGCTGTCTCCCGTGGCGAGCGAGCTCCAGGTCTGCGCGTCGAGCGGTATTGGATGCGTGTTGACGGTGGAGCCGTCGAGAAGGGTGCCGGTGTCGACGTGTCCGTCCTGCCCCTGCATCGCGGCGACGAATCCGGATGCGACGGCCGCCCTGTCGGCCCACACCGCGTCGCCGGTGAGCTGCGCCAGCTGGGTGAAGAAGCCCGCCACGTCGGCGTTGTGCTCCGTCGACTTCCAGGTCAGGGAGGCGCCGGCATCCGTCTGCCCTCCCGTGTACCCGTAGGGGGCTCTGGTCATGTCGGCCGTGTTCGTCTGGATCCACCCGCCGATCCGCAGCGCCCCGTCGAGGTACCGCTGATCCCCGGTCGCGTGGAAGAGCCGAGCGAGGGCCATCCCGACCCAGGCCTCGTTGCCGGTGAAGGTTCCGGGCCCGGTGATCTCCACCCGCCCCTGTCGGATCCCGTGCGGTTCGTAGGAGGTCCTGACGCGGCCGTCGCCGATGGGGTCGTTCGCCTGCACGAAGAGCAGCGTGTCGCCGACCGTCCGCGCGCGGCGGAGGTCGTCGGGCAGCCCTCGGGCGGTGTACGCGATCACGACCAGGGCGTCGTCGTACACGAACGACGGCGTGAAGTCCCAGCTCGGGGTGGTGAAGAACCCGCCCTGGTAGCTGCGGGGCAGGCAGTGTCCGTCGCCGTCGCAGAACTCGTCGACGCGCGCATCGAGGAACTCGTAGGCCCGCGCGACCGACAGCGCGGGGTCGAGCGGGGTCACGTCGGCCGCCGAAGGGTCGTGCATCGTGACGACGGCGGATGCTGCCGGCGCCGCTCCCCCGACCGCAGCCGCGACGACGAGCGCGGCGACGACGGCCCACAGCGCGGAACGACGCGGAGAACCCGGCATGGAGACCTCTCGGACTCAGCCGCGGTCCACGGGCGCGGACGCGCGGACGACCAGGAGGTCGTGTTCAGAATCCTGGCATGCTGGTTGACAACGGGGTAGCGGCGAAGGTCCAGCATCCCCTGTCCGTTCGTCGAATGCCGACGCCGCGACCGAGGAGACGCCATCGCGATCAGCTCTCCGAGGACTAGCCGAGTGCGGGCGGCCACACGCCGATCAGCACGGCCATGACCACCACGGTCACGAGCTCGTGCGCGATGTTCATGGTGGTCAGCGCGGTCGGGCGCCCCTCGAACGCGTCGTGGGTGATGAAGCGCGCGGCGGTGAATCCGGCCCACAGCGTGACCGAGGTGATGATCGCGCCCCAGAAGAACGATCCTCCGTAGAAGTGCCAGGCGATGGCGGATGCTCCAGCCAGCACCCACGCCGTGATGAAGCTCACGATCACGGTCGTGATGATCGCCATCGTCGCGCTCGATCCGGGGCGGTCCATGTCGACGTTCGCCAGCTTCGACCACCGCGTGCCGAACACCTTCGGCGCGTACCAGATCGACCCGACGAGCATGCTCGACGCGGTCGCCAGAAGGACGGCCCAGTAGTTGATCTCGGGAACCATGACAGCCTCCACTCGTCGGATGCCGCCACACTACTCCCCGGCATCCCCCTGGCCGCGGGTCGCCTCGCCGACGGTGGGACACGCCTGCACGATCCCGCGACGCCGTCCCGCCTGCGCGATCCCGCCTCCACTCCGCCCACACGGATGCAACAAGCCCCTGACCCGCGGCGGAGAACCCCCCGTCGAACCGATTCGATTCCTGCTCTGGCGAGAATGTAAGCGTTTGCACTAGCCTGATCCCATGGCACAGCTTGAGCAGATCGCAGCCCCCGGTTCCGAGTGGTGGCGCAGCGCAGTCATCTACCAGATCTACCCCCGCTCCTTCGCGGACGCCTCCGGCGACGGCATCGGCGACCTGCCCGGCATCACGAGCCGCCTCGACTCCCTCAGGGAGCTCGGCGTCGACGCGATCTGGCTGAGCCCGTTCATGACGAGCCCGCAGCGCGACGCCGGCTACGACGTGGCCGACTACCGCGACGTCGACCCGCTGTTCGGCACTCTCGCCGACTTCGATGAGATGCTCGCGCAGGCCCACTCCCGCGGCATCCGCGTCGTCGTCGACCTCGTCCCGAACCACTCCTCCGACCAGCACGTCTGGTTCCAGGAGGCCCTGAAGGCGGCCCCCGGCAGCCCCGAGCGCGCCCGCTACATCTTCCGCGACGGCAAGGGCGAGAACGGCGAGCTCCCCCCGAACAACTGGGAGTCCGTGTTCGGCGGCGGCATGTGGGAGCGCATCACCGAGCCCGACGGCACGCCCGGCCAGTGGTACCTGCACATCTTCGACGCCACGCAGCCCGACTTCGACTGGACCAACGAAGAGGTGCGCGAGGAGTTCCGCTCCATACTGCGCTTCTGGCTCGACCGCGGCGTCGACGGCTTCCGGGTCGACGTGGCGCACGGCATGATCAAGGCCGAGGGGCTGCCCGACTACACGCCCCCCGCAGACGCCGACTCGATGGGCGGCGGTGAGGCGGACGTGCCGTACTGGGGTCAGGACGGCGTGCACGACATCTACCGCGACTGGCACAAGGTGCTCGCCGAGTACGACGGCGACCGCGCGCTGTGCGGTGAGGCGTGGATGCCGACGCTGAAGCAGACCGCTCTCTGGGTGCGCCCCGACGAGATGCACCAGACGTTCAACTTCCCGTACCTGATGACCCCGTGGGACGCGAAGGCTCTCGGCGACGTCATCCGCGAGTCGCTCGACGACTTCGGCGCCGTCGGGGCCCCCAGCACCTGGGTGCTCTCCAACCACGACGTCGTGCGGCACGCCTCGCGCCTCGCGCTGACGGCCGACAACCCGCAGGGCGAGGGCATCGGCCCGAACACCCCGCACAAGCCCGACACGAAGATCGGCCTGGCCCGCGCCCGCGCGGCGACCACGCTGATGCTCGCCCTGCCCGGTTCGGCGTACCTGTACCAGGGCGAGGAGCTGGGTCTGCCCGAGGCGATGGAGATCCCCGACGAGTTCCGTCAGGACCCGACGTGGTTCCGGACCGACGGCGAGCGCTACGGACGCGACGGATGCCGCGTGCCGCTGCCGTGGGAGGCGGATGCTCCGGCGTTCGGCTTCAACGACACCGGCCTCTCGTGGCTGCCGCAGCCGGCCGACTGGGCGAGCTACGCGCGCGACACCGAGGAGGGCGACCCCGTCTCGACCCTGTCGCTGTACAAGGAGCTGCTCGCCGCGCGCCGTGAGCACGGCTTCGGCTCCGGCTCGCTGGTGTGGGAAGACGCGGGGAAGGATGCCGTGGCCTTCCGCCGCGGCGACGTCCACGTGCTCGCCAACCTCGGCACCGCGCCGCTGCCCCTGCCCGCCGGCGCCGCCGTGGTCCTGAAGAGCCAGCCCTTCACGGGAGACGCCCTCCCGGTCGACACGGCCGTCTGGTATACCACGGCCTGAGCCGACTCCCCCGTTCCGGTCGCGAACCTGGTCCTCTGCACCGTCAGATCACGACCGGGTCCGCGACCGGAACGAGGAACCCCCGAAAGGAACACCCATGGCGAGCATCGATGAGGTCGCCCGGCTCGCCGGGGTCTCGACGGCGACCGTGTCGCGCGCGCTGAGCGGCCGCGGGCACGTCTCCGAGTCCGCGCGCCTGCGGGTGCAGGAGGCGGCATCCGCCCTGGGCTACGTGGTGTCGTCGCGAGCGTCCAGCCTGGCGTCCGGACGCACCCGCAACATCGGCGTGATCGTGCCGTTCCTCGACCGGTGGTTCTTCAGCACCGTGCTCTCCGGCGTCTCCGCGGCGCTGATGCGCGAGGGCTACGACATCACGCTGTACAACATCACCGCCGACAAGGACGTGCGTCGCCACGTGTTCGACACGTTCCTGCGCCGCCAGCGGGTGGATGCCGTCATCGCCGTCTCGATCGAGCTCGACGACGACGAGACCCAGTACCTGCTCGACCTCGGCCTGCCCGTCATCGCGATCGGCGGTCCGAACCCGAAGCTCGACACCCTGACGGTCGACGACGTCGCCGTCGCGCAGCTCGCCACCGAGCACCTGATCGGCCTCGGCCACCGCGACATCGCGCACATCGGCGCGAACCCCGAGTTCGACATCGACTTCCACATCCCGACCAACCGGCGCCTCGGCTTCGAGAAGGCGCTGGCGAAGGCCGGCATCCCGCTCAACCCGGCGTTCCTCGAACCCGCCGACTTCACCGTCGAGGGCGGATACCGCGCGGCCAAGCAGCTGCTCGGCCGGCCTGGTCCTCGTCCGACCGCGGTGTTCGCGGCATCCGACGAGATGGCGATCGGCGCGATCCTCGCCGCGCGCGACCTCGGGTTCGGCGTGCCGGAGGACCTCTCGATCGTCGGCATCGACGGCCACGAACTCGGCGAGTTCTTCCGCCTGACGACGGTCGACCAGTTCCCGCTGGGCCAGGGCGAGAGGGCGGCGGATGCCGTGCTCGCCAAGCTCGCCGCCGACGGCGCCACCCGCGCGCCCGTCGCGCTGCCGTACGAGCTGAACGTCCGCGGTACGACCGCGCGCCTGCTCTAGCCTGTGCGCGGCTACCCTGGAGTCATGACCGCCTCCGTGCCCTCCGTCCTGTTCGTCTGCGTGCACAACGCCGGGCGCTCGCAGATGGCCGCCGGCTTCCTGCGCGACATCGCGGGCGACCGCATCGAGGTCCGCTCGGCAGGCTCCCTGCCCGCCGAGCAGATCAACCCGATCGCCGTCGAGGCGATGGGCGAGCTGGGCATCGACATCACCGCGGAGTCGCCGAAGGTGCTCACCACCGAGGCGGTGCAGGACTCCGACGTGGTCATCACGATGGGATGCGGCGACGCGTGCCCGTTCTTCCCCGGCAAGCGCTACGAGGACTGGGCTCTCGACGACCCGGCCGGTCAGGGCATCGACGCCGTGCGGCCGATCCGCGACGAGATCCGCCGCCGCATCGAGGCCCTCGCGGGAGAGCTCCTCGCCTGACGGCCTCGGCCTCTGCCTCTGCCTCTGCCTCTGCCTCTGCCTCTGCCGCCGAGAGCCTCAGGCGCGCAGCGCCGACGCGGCGGACCTCGGCCCCACCGCGAGGTGCACGAGCATCGTCGCCGCCAGCACGACGGCCGAGATCAGCAGCAGCCGATCGGGGGCCACCCCGATCTCCAGCGCAGCCCCGCCCAGGCCGCTGCCCAGCGCCGATCCCAGCGCCATCGCGCTGCCGTTGAGGGCGAAGACGAGCGCCGCCGAGTCCGGAGCCATCGCGCTGAGGCGAGCCTGCAGCGGAACGCCGGAGCCGCCGTTGCCGACCGCGCACGCGAAGAACCACACGATCGCGGCGACCGTGCCCAGCGCGCCGGGCAGCAGCAGTCCGAGCGAGCCGAGCAGCGCGGAGGCGATGAGCAGCCCCAGGATGCCGGTGACGACCTGCACGGGCGGGCGTCGGTCGGTGAGCCTGCCCGTGAGCACGTTGCCGACCAGGCTCAGCAGGCCGTAGCAGAACATCACCAGGACCATGACGAGCCCTCCGCCCACCCTCGGACCCACGATGAGCGTCGCATAGGTGAAGCAGAGGTAGCTCGCGCACATGATGCCGACGGGCACGACGAGCGCGGCCAGCAGACGCGGCTCCCGCAGCGGCTGCAGCGTCTCCCGGAGCGAGCGCGGAGGCAGGCGCAGCCGCGGGACCCGGAGCAGGATGCCGACGAGCGCCGCCGAGCCGACGGCGACGACGAGGAACAGCGGAATCCGCCAGTCGCTCTGCCCGAGCAGCAGGCCGAGCGGCACGCCGAGCGCCGTGGCGGTCAGCCACCCGCCGAGGATGAGCGAGAGGGCGCGCCCTCGGCGCTCCGGAGGCGTCTTCGCCACCACGTAGGCGCTGATCACGGCGTTGAGCAGGGCGCCGCCGAGCGCCGAGACCACCCGCCCTGTCATGGCGATCGCGTAGGTGGGGGCGAGCGCGACGACGAGGTTGCCGATCACGAAGACCCCGAGTGCGCCGACGATCGTCGCCTTGCGCTCCCACCCTCCGGTGAGCGCGCCGAGCACGGGTCCGGCGAGGGCGCTCGTCAGGGCGAACACCGCCATCAGCTGACCTGCCGCCGCCGGTCCGACGCTCAGGTCATCGGCGATCTGCGGGAGCAGGCCCGCGAGGACGTAGCCGTCGATGCCCATCGAGAACGTGGCGACGGCGAGCCACACGAGCGCTCCGACTCCTGCACCACGGGCGCCATCGGCCCTCTCCCCCTCGACGTCGCGCACTCCGCCATCCAATCAGAGTCGGCGCCGCCACGACCGCGACGCCCCGGCGTCAGGCGTCCTGCTGATACACGTCGGGCACGCCGTCTCCGTCCTCGTCGAGAGCCTCCCTCTCGGAGATCGCGCGGTAGCGGCGGTTCCGCAGGCCGAGGAGGACGGATGCCGCGAGTGCGGCGATCACCGAGGCGCCGAGGATCGCCGTCTTCGCCGCATCGTGCGCGACCCCCGCGGGGAAGCTGAGCTCGCCGATCAGCAGCGACACCGTGAACCCGATGCCGGCCAGCATCCCCACCCCGACGAGGTCGACCCAGCGCAGTCCGTCGCTCAGCCGGCTCCGCGTCACGGTCGTGGTGATCCAGGTGGCCGCGACGATGCCGAGGGGCTTGCCGATGACGAGAGCGCAGACGATCGCGATGGTCACCGGATGGGTCATGGTCTGCACGAAGCCGTCGCCCACCACCGTGACCCCGGCGGCGAAGAACGCGAAGACGGGCACGGCGAACCCTGCGGAGAGCGGGCGGAACCGGTGCTCGAACTCCTCGGCGAGACCGGCGTCGGAGGAGCCGTCTACGGGCTTCACCGGGATCATGAAGGCCAGTGCCACGCCGGCGATCGTCGCGTGGATGCCGGAGGCGTGCACGAACGCCCAGACCGCGACGCCGATCGGGAGGAGGATCGCCCACGCCGCGAACCGGTGACGGAGGAAGAAGCCGCGGCGGCGCTGCGCGAGCGCCGCGTAGAGGGCGAGTCCGAGGAGAGCGGCGGGCAGCGGCATCGGATTGAGGTCGTCGGTGTAGAAGACGCCGATGATGACGATCGCAATGAGGTCGTCGACCACCGCGAGGGTGAGCAGGAAGAGCCTCAGCCCGCTCGGCAGGTGCGAGCCGATGATCGCGAGGACCGCCACGGCGAAGGCGATGTCGGTCGCCGTGGGGATCGCCCAGCCGCGCATCAGCACGGGGTCGGGGCCGACCACGGCGAGGTAGATCACGGCCGGAACGACGACACCGCCGACGGCCGCGATCACCGGCACGAGCGCGGTGCGCACGTCGCGGAGGTCGCCGACGACGAACTCGCGCTTGAGCTCGAGCCCCACGAGGAAGAAGAAGACCGCGAGCAACCCGTCTGCAGCCCACGCGCCCAGGCTCAGCTTGAGGTGCCAGGGCTCGTAGCCGATCTCGAGGTCGCGCAGGGCGAAGTACCCGTCGGCGAAGGGCGAGTTCGCCCACACGAGGGCGATGCCCGCCATGACGACGAGCAGGATCCCCCCGACGCTCTCCTTGCGCAGGAGCGCGCCGATGCGGCGGGCTTCGCGGTGACTGCCGCGCGCAGGGAAGGTCTGAGGGGCGACGTGCGGAGGGATGGTCATGGGATCTCCCGGGGTCTCGACAACGATGTGTCGACCAGGCTTCCCGACTCTCCGTCGCCCAGCTTACCGGGCGGTGCGCGCCCGTCCCTGAGAGGTCACGCTGCGGCGATCACGCGGAGGGAAGCGCGCGCACCCTGTTGTTGCGCGGGTTGTGCTCCAGCTCAACCAGACCGAGCGCTTCCAGTGCTGCTCTGTCATGCGCGATTCCTCTCGACGGCGTACTGCCGGGATCGGACGGGCCCCCGGCAGTACATTGTGCTCCTCCGGACCGCTGCGGCGGCAGCATCCGGAGGGAATCCGTCACTTCGCGACGATGAGCCCCTTCGTCGCCTCCTGGGCGCGCTGGAACCGGCGCTGCACGTCGGGCCAGTTCACGATCTCCCAGAACGCCTTGACGTAGTCGGCGCGCACGTTGCGGTAGTCGAGGTAGTAGGCGTGCTCCCAGACGTCGAGCTGCAGCAGCGGGGTCACACCGAGGGGCGCGTTGCCCTGCTGGTCGAAGAGCTGGAAGATCACCGGACGCGCGCCGACGCCGTCCCAGGCGAGCACGGCCCAACCGGAGCCCTGCACGCCGAGCGCGGTGGCCGTGAAGTGCGCGCGGAAGGCGTCGAGCGAGCCGAACGCGTCGTCGAGGGCGGCGGCGAGCTCGCCCTCGGGGGAGCCGCCGCCGTCGGGCGAGAGGTTCTCCCAGAACACCGAGTGGTTGATGTGGCCGCCGAGGTTGAAGGCGAGGTCCTTCTCGAGCTTGTTCACGGCGGAGAGGTCACCCGTCTCGCGTGCGGCGGCGAGCTGCTCCAGGGCGGTGTTCGCGCCGGTGACGTACGCCTGGTGGTGCTTGGAGTGATGCAGCTCCATGATCGTTCCGGAGATGTGCGGTTCGAGGGCCGAGTAGTCGTACGGCAGTTCGTGGAGGGTGTACGGAGCGGACATGCGTCTTCCTTTCGATGGAGGTTCGGGGGTCAGTGCTCGCCGCCGGAAGGCAGCGCGTGGAATCGACGGTCGACGTAGACGAGCGGACGCCCTGGGCGGCCGTGCCGCACCTCGAGCACCTCGGCGATGACGACGGTGGAGGAGCCGACGGGGACGCTCTGGATCGGGCGGCAGCGCAGGGCGACCCTGGCCTCCGGAAGGTACGGCTCCCCGGTCGGGAGCGTGCGCCATCCCTGCTCGGGGGTGAACCGCTCCGACCCGCTCACGGCGAAGCTCTGCGCCAGGGCGGAGTGCTCGTCGTCGACGAGGTGGACGACGAAGCCGTCGGCCGCGAGGATCGCCCCCGCGCTGCCGGTCGCCCTGGTCACCGAGAACACGATGGCGGCGGGGTCGACGGCGACGGAGGCGACGCTCGACGCGGTCAGGCCGACGGGCCCGGCGGGGCTCGCCGCGGTGATGATCGCGACGCCGGCCGGATGCTGTCGGAAAGCGGCTTTGAGGCCCTCGCCGACCTCGGTGGGGACCGGGGCCGCCGGTCGCGTGTCGTTCATGGTCATCGGGCGCGCACCGTCCGATGCGGGGCGCGTGCTTCTCGTGTTCGGGTCACGTCTGCAACGCTAAGACCTCAAGTACACTTGAGGTCAAATCGAGCGAAGGACGCCCCGATGAGCGCAGACACGGACCGCACGCCGCACGCCCCCGACGAGCCCCTGACGATCGGCGAGATGAGCAGGCGCACGGGCGTCGCCCCCTCCGCGCTGCACTTCTACGAGGGCCTCGGACTCATCGCCTCCACCCGCACCTCCGGCAACCAGCGCCGCTACGCCAGGCACATGCTCCGCCGCGTCTCCCTCATCACCGTGGCGAAGCGCCTCGGCATCCCCCTCTCCGACGTGCAGGAGGCGTTCGCCGACGTGCCCCTCACGCAGACGCCGAGTCATGCCGACTGGCAGCGCGCCTCCCGCCGCTGGAAACGCGAGCTGGAGAAGCGCCGCGAGGGCATCGAACGGCTCGAACGCGAACTCACCGGATGCATCGGCTGCGGCTGCCTGTCCATGAAGGCCTGCGGGCTGCTGAACCCCGACGACGCCCTCGGCAGCCAGGGCGCCGGCCCCCAGCGCCTGCGCGAGGACTGAGCTCGACGCTCGCCCCGGGCGCCCTCGAGCGCCCCCGACCCGCCGGTAGGCTCGGGCCATGACGATCGACCTCGAAGCGCTCTACATCGACCTGCACCAGCATCCTGAGCTGTCGTTCCAGGAGACCCGCACCGCCGGCATCGCGGCGCAGCACCTTCGAGATCTCGGGCTCGAAGTCGAGGAGGGCGTCGGCGTCACGGGCGTCGTCGGCGTGCTGCGCAACCCTTCGTCAGGCTCAGGGGAGTCCGGAGACGGCCCCGTCGTCTGGATCCGGGCCGACATGGACGCCCTGCCCGTCGAGGAGCAGACCGGACTGGCGTACGCGAGCACGGCGAAGGGCGTCGACCCCGCGGGCACGACCGTCCCCGTCATGCACGCGTGCGGCCACGACATGCACGTGACGGCCATGATCGGCGCGGTCGAGAAGCTCGTCGCGGAGCGCGCCGACTGGAGCGGCACCGTCGTCGTGCTCATCCAGCCCGCCGAGGAGTACGGAGCAGGGGCGCGCGCCATGCTGGACGCCGGCATCCTCGACCGCTACCCGAAGCCCGACATCGTGCTCGGACAGCACGTCACCCCGCTCCCCGCCGGGATCATCGGCGTGCGCGGCGGCACCCAGATGGCGGCATCCGACGGCCTCACCGTGACCCTGCACGGACGCGGAGGCCACGGCTCCCGCCCGCACGCGACGATCGACCCCGTCGTCATGGCGGCCGCGACCGTCATGCGGCTGCAGACCATCACCTCGCGCGAGATCGACCCCCAGGGCGTCGCGGTCGTGACGGTCGGCTCGATCCACGCCGGCCTGAAGAACAACATCATCCCCGCAGAGGCGAAGCTCGAGCTCAGCCTGCGCTACCCGGACGAGGACGCGCGGGAGAAGGTGCTCGCCAGCGTGGAGCGCATCGTGCGCGCCGAGGCCGCGGCATCCGGCGCCGAGCGCGAGCCGGAGATCCGCACCGACCACACGCTGCCCGCCACGATCAACGACGAGGAGGCCACGGCGCGTGTGACCGCCGCGCTGCAGCGGGTGCTCGGCGAGGCGTCGGTCATCGACCCCGGCATGTTCACCGGCAGCGAGGACGTCTCGTGGTTCGCGAGGGATGCCGGAGTCCCGCTGGTGTTCTGGTTCTGGGGTGGCGCCGACCCGGCGAAGTTCGCCGCGGCGAACGCCGCCGGACGTGTGGCCGAGGACATCCCGACCAATCACTCGCCCTACTTCGCCCCCGAGATCCACCCGACCATCGAGGTCGGCGTCACCGCCCTGTCGACGGCGGCGCGCGAGTTCCTGGGCTGAACGGTCTCGGTTCACCACTCCTCAAGGATCCGCGAGATCGGGCCCGCAGAGCCGGGTCCAGCGCGAGCGCACTCGATTCGTGAGGAGTTGTGAACCACGGACGAAGCGCCCCGGGCTCCGAGAGCCCGGGGCGCATCCGCGTCATCCGGCTACTGGATCTGCCACTTCTGCACGGCGCTCGCCGATACGGCCTGCTGCGTCAGCCCCGTGCCGTTCGTCGACGCCGTCGCGGTGAGCAGGAGCCCGCTCTTCACCGACGTGAGCGTGTACGTGCCGTCGGACTGGGCGGCTGCGGTCCAGCGCTGGTTCGTCCCGCCGCTGCAGGTCCACTGGATGATCTTGGCCCCCGCGGCGACCGACCCTCCGTCGACGTCGGCGCACATCCCCGACTCGACGTTCTTCACCTCGTACGAGCCGTCGGCCTGCCGGGTGAACTGCCACTTCTGGTTCGCTCCCGTGTTGCTCGTCCAGATCACCAGCTGCGTTCCGGCCGTGGTGCTGTGGTTGGGGTTGTCGATCGACTTCCCACCCGAACTGATGGTGCGGATGCCGTCGAGCACTCCCGTCGACGCGACCGGGGTCAGGGAGAGCGTCTGCTCTGCGGCGCTGCGGGTGCCTCCGACCGCGGTTCCGGCGGCGGTCCAGCTGCGGACCGGGGTGGTCTCGGCGAGGCGTCCGGTCGTGGCGGACACCGAGATGACGAGTCCGCTGTAGCGGTTGACCAGGCGGACGGTGCCGTCCGGTGCGTTCGTCGTGGCCGAGCGGTTCTGCACCACCCACCACTGCTGACCCGCAGACGGGGATGCCGCGGCCACGGCCGTGAGCGGGGCGCCCCAGGCGCGTCCGGCCGACGACTGCGACGACACCCCGAGCAGAGCGCCCGTGGCGTCGTTCGCGACGGTGAACGCCCCGTCTCCCGTCGGCGAGAACCTCCAGGTCGCCCGGCCGTTGTCAGCCGTCGCGGAGGTCACGCTTGTGTCGGCGGTCGACTGCACCAGCATCCGTCCTCCCGAGCCGATGCGGTAGGTCTTCGTCGTGTCGACGGGGGTCGCGACCGTGCCGCCGAGCGAGACGTTGACGTACTCACCCGACTTGCCGCCGGAGCATCCGAACGAGCAGTACATCCGGAAGTCCTTGCCGACGATGGCCGAGCTGGTCTTGCTGACCGGATCGAGGAACCAGCGGTACCAGGATGCCGTGTGATACGCCCCGGTGTCTCCGATCAGGGTCCACTTCTGCGAGGACAGGTCGTCGGTCGCGTAGATCTGCTGCGGGGCGTTGCCGCTCTGATCGACGGCCTGCGGCTCGCCGATCCAGAGGCCGAGGTAGGCGTTCCAGGCCACGTCCATCACGAAGAGAGGAGATGTCGGCGGAGTCGTGCCCGCGGCGACCTGCTGAGCCACCGTGCCGGGGGTCGACGGCGAGTACTCGGCGCCGACGGGCGTGTACCCGTTGGCGTTCGAGGTCGTCACCGGCACCATGTTGCTCTCCTTGCCGCCGATGCCCGGCTGCGACCACTGGCCGTCGTACCACTTCTGCCAGCTGCTCGGGGCCATCTTTCCGGAGATGGGGGCGCGGGCGACGTGCGCATGGAACGCCGCCCAGCTGCCGTTCTTGTTCACGATCCGCGAGCCGTAGAAGACGTAGAAGTAGCCGGACGCGGCATCCACGACGAGCCGGGGGTCGCCGTCTCCGTAGTGGTAGGTCTGCTGCGGGAAGTCGGTGGTGCTGCCGCGTGTGGTTCCGAACGGCGAGGTGATGATCCGGTCGCTGATGGTCCAGGTCTTGCCCTGATCCCTGGACACCGCGAGATCGATGCCGTCGAAGTGGATGCCGTCGCCGTAGGGCTGCGGCGTGAACTCGTTGTGCACGAGGCCGTACCAGTCGCCCGAGTCCGGATCGACCCAGACTCCGGCGAGGTCGCAGAAGTTGCGCTGGGAGTACGTGGTCGTGCTCGGCGCGTAGGAGGACACGAGTCCGGTGGGGCTGTTGTTGCAGCGCCAGGTGGTGTCCTTGTTCGAGTCGTTCGCGTTCGTCGGATTCACCGAGTCGGTCAGCGCGCTCGACAGGGTCGCGGTGTCCATGTTCGTGCCGGAGTAGAACGACCATCGCCGCTCCTGTGTCGCACCGTAGAGGGCGTGCGCCTGCTGGAAGTAGTAGGTGCCGTCCTTGTCGATGTAGCTCGCGGCCGGGGTGTCATCCGGCTTCGTCCAGGTGCCGGTGCTGCCCACCGTCACCGTGTACGTCCCGGTCACGGCCGCGCCCGCCGGCACGGACGCGAGGCCCGCCAGCAGAATGCTCGCACCCGCGGCTGCGATCAGTGAAAGTCGTCTTGTCCACGCCATCGTGTCCCACTCTCCGTTGAATGTTTGCGTTACCACTGAGAGCGCGATCTTCTCGCTGTTTTTGGACTGTGTCAATGTTTGAGAATGGCTAAGCGCAAACAGTTTCTCGAACACCCGCCGTGACGGCACTTGTGAGAGCGCGGCATCCGTCCGGCATCCGTGCGTTTATCGGACGGATGCCCGTTTCTCGGACGATCCTGCGCGGATCGTCCGAGAAACGGGGGATCACCCGAAGAGCGGATGCCTGTCGTCAGCCCTTCGAGACCAGGAACTCCCTGAAGTCGGCCGCGGCGAGCATCGCGCGGACTCCGGCGGTTCCACCGGTCGCGCACGACAGATCCGTCACCGACACCCTGGCCTGGTCCCACGACGAGGTTCGCTGCCCCGTCGCGGTGATCGTGCAGCCCGAGGTGCGGAGCGTGACCCGGTACCAGGAGTTCACCTGCACGCCGCCCGGCACCCCGGTGTCGGCGAGCGGCGTCCACGACCCGTTCGCCTTGCCGAGCGACAGCCGTCCGGTGCTGCCGTCGACGCCGGCGAAGTAGCCCGTGTACGCATCGGGGCCGACTCCGGGAGAGGTCGTCCGCGCGAGCACGCCGGCGTTTCCGCTCGGCGCGGTCAGCGACGTGAGTCGCACGTCGGACGACACGGTGTACGCGTCACCGGCGATCGGAGAAGCGAACTTCGGACCGTCGGTCGCGGATGCCGACTGACGTTCGATGCCGCCGGCGATCGTCGACCAGCTGCCGCCGTACCCCGTCCACCCCGTCGAGGCGCCGGATGCCCACGAGTCGGCGTAGGCGGCTGCCGTCGACGCACCGGCCTGGGTGACCTGGAGGTTGCGGAACGACGCCGAGCTCAGGTGCGTGCGCACGCCCGCCTGACCCGAGGCGAAGCATCCGGCGTCGGTCGCGGTCGCCGTGGTGGATGCCGTGCCGTTGTCGGGCTTGATCGTGGCGGTGATCGTGCAGCCGACGATGCTCGCCGTGAGGTGGTACCAGGTGCCGGCGCTCACGCCGCCGGTCACGTTCTGCAGGGCAAGTGAGGTCCAGTTGTTGTTCTGCTTGCCGATGAAGATCGTGCCGTTGGTCTCGACGCCGACGTAGTACCCCGCGTGCGCGTCAGCTCCGACCGCCGGCGCGCGAGTGCGCAGCAGCACGCCGGCCTGACCGGTGGTGTCGAGGCGGATGTCGGTGTCGAGCGTCACGTCGGTCCATCCCGTCGAGCCCACCAGGGACTTCGGTCCGCTGGAGGCTCCGGCCTGGGAGTAGATCCCGCCGCTCACCGACCAGGCGCCGCCGTACGTGGACCAGCCCATATCGTTGCCGGAGTCGAACGGCGCATAGAGGGGAAGAGCGCCCACCGGGCCGGTGCCGAACCGCACGTCGCACCTCGTCGTGGACCCGGCGACGAACTTGGGGGAGACCATCATGATCGCCGACCCGGATGCCGTCGGCACGATGCTCGGGCTGTAGTTGGCGCAGTGCTTGCCCGGTCCGTTGTTGTAGTCGCCGGTGGGGTCGATCGTCATCGGCGCTGATACGGCCTGCCAGGCGCCGACGCCGAGGTTGGTGTTGGTGAACACCACGCGTCCCGACTCGGGCTTGACGACCGTCGTCGGACCGTCCGCCCCCGTGACGACTCGCTGGCCGGACATGATGAGGGTGCCGTTCGGACCTCCGGCCGGACTCCACGCGAGTGCGGGGGTGTGCAGCAGCTGACGGCCGTCCACCGTCTGCACGAGGGTGCCGAGATCGGTCGCCGACCCCCACGAGGCTCCGTCCGGCGAGGTCTTCAGGTAGACGCGACAGGTCTGGTCGGCGTTGCCCACCGAGTCGCGGCACAGCTCGTAGCCCAGCGCGTAGGTGCCGTTGGGCAGCTTCCGCACGATCGGCATGCCGGGGCGCGAGCTGCTGTCCCCCACCGCGACGACGTCCGTCTGGCTGCCCCAGGTCGCGCCGCCGTCGGACGACGTCGTCATCACGAGCTTCTGGCTGTAGCCGGAGGAGCGCAGACGCTCATCGGAGAAATGGCAGGCGAGGTCGCCGTTGGCGTTCAGCACGATCTCCGGCTCCCACAGGCCCGTGGACACCTGGTTGGGCGCCCCCGACTTCGTCACGCAGTTGCCGCGGCGGGTCCAGGTGGCTCCGTAGTCGGTGCTGATGAAGGTCTGCACCTCCTGATTCGACCAGTTCACGTTGTCCCAGGCGTTGCCCGCGGCGATGATCGTGCCGGCGGGCAGACCTCCGGCCGCCTGCGGCAGCTCGTACATCGATCCGAAGTAGATGCCCCACCCGGCGGTCGGCGAGTAGAGGGTGCTCAGCGTCGACCAGGTCTGGCCGCCGTCGGTGCTCCGCTTGACGACGGAGTGGGTGCGCACGCCGGTGTCGTTGACGCTGTACATCACCAGCAGGTCGCCCCGCCGGCTCTGGTCCGCGCTGGCGCCCAGTCGGATGATGCGCGGGTAGTCGTTGTTCTCCGCGCCGCTCGGCGACGACGGCGCTGCGACCACCGAACCCGGTGAGGCCGAAGCCGCCGTGGGGAGGGCCACCAGGCCCGCCGCCCCCAGCACCGCCGCCGCGAGGACGGCCGTCAGACGGGAGGGTCGTCGCCGCCCCGTGGATGATCTCTGCATGACGCTGCTCCTTCTCTTCGTCGAGACGGACGTTCGCCGTCCCGGTCTAGGTGTGCGCGATCCCGCGCACCACGAGCCCTTCCACGCGGAGATCTCCGCCCGCCGCGCGGATGCCGGTGGCGCCCGCGGCGTGAGGGAGGACGTCCGCGACGTCGATGATCGGCACGCCGTCGAGTTCGACGGCGATGCGCTCTCCGTGCAGCCTCACGACGACACGGTGCGGCGCCTCGGACTCGATGTCCGCCGCCGCGGAGGCGAGGATGCGCTCGTCGTAGTCGTGCCGGGCCAGCACCACCCGGTCGACGTGCAGCTGCACGGAGTACCCGAGCAGGAAGTTCACGCCGAGTCGGGTGTCTGCGCCCTCTCCCCCCTCGGAGAAGGCGCTCGCCCTCACCAGGAGGTCTCCGTGTCCGCCGCTCTCGGTCGCCGTGAACGCGAGCGCCGCCTCGATGTCGACGTCCGCGCGCGGGGTCGGATCGAGGAGGGCCTTGCCGTAGCCCGAGAGCGCGCCGTCGACCGGGCCCGCGTCACCATCGCCGAGTCCGGGCGAGACCGTGATCAGCTCGATGACCGGCCCGCCTGCCACGGCGGAGATCCGCAGCGGGTTCTCCCCGTGCGTGAGGCGGATCTCCGCCGTCACGACGTGACCGTCGTGACTCACCAGGATGCGGGTGCTCTCCCCTCCGGCATCCACCCCGATGACGTCTCCGGCGGAGAACACCCCCGCGAGCTGCAGGGAGAACGTGTCCCCACGCGCGGCGTGCAGGCGGTAGCCGGCGGACTCCCCTGCGGCGAGCGCGAGGCTCTCGCCCTGCGTCGACGGGGCGTCGGGCGTGAGCGCGGCCCAGAGCCTCCCCGGCACCGGGACGACGGCCCGGCGATCGGACTCATCGGGAGTGGTGTCGGTGAGGGCGACGTGGCCGATGCGCACGCCGCCGCCCCGCGCATGCACGCCGACGAGGGCGGGGGCGCCGAGCGGCGCAAGCTCCAGCGGCTGACGCCGTCCGTCGAGGAAGACCTCTATGCGGTCGTGGTCGGCGACGATCCTCCACGTGTGCAGCGCGGCGTGCGCGAAGCCTGGCGGGAGCGGTGCATTCCCTGCCGGCTCCCCGCCGTCGATCGCGTGCACGCGATGCGCGTCCCGATCGATCCCGACCACGATCCGACGGCCGTCCTCCGTCTCGAGCATCACTCCGTGCTCGGCGGCATCGAGCGCCGTCAGCGACACCTCGGCGGTGAGCGTGGGCACGGCCCCGATGCGCCAGAGCGCAGCGGCGTCCAGCGCGCCGGTCAGCACGGCGGAGCGATGATCGGGGGCCAGCATCCCTCCCTCGACCTCCCAGGACGCGGCGTCGCCGTCGTTCCAGGCGCAGCGGTGGGTCGGCTCCGCGGGGACGGGGGCTTCGCGCGACGGCCCCAGCACGAGCAGCCGGCCGCCGCCCCACACCTGACGGTCGATGTTCAGATGCCGGGTCAGGTCGGGGTTCATGTTGTGGAACACGAGGTACGTCGACACCAGGTCGGGGCCGACGACGCTGCAGCTGTGCCCGAGCCCGGTGTACTCCGCGTCGGTGCTGACCACCAGCGGATTCAGCAGCCCAGGACTCCATCCGGTGAGCGGATGATCGCTCGACGCCGCATCGATCCGGTAGCCGAGGCTCAGGTAGTGGTTGCCCGTGAGCGTCATGTGGTACCTGCCGTCGCGCTTCGCCACGAAGGGACCCTCGGTCCAGCCGTTCATGTGGATGCCGGTGAGCACGGGCTCCCCGAACTCGGTCGGCGAGGGCATCTCGCACCCCCAGATGCCCTCGTCGCCCGCCCAGTAGAAGTACCGGCGACCGTCATCGTCGATGAGCACGTTGCCGTCGATCGCGTGCCCGACGTTCCCGCTCACGTCGACGAACGGACCGGTGGGGCTCTCGCTCCGCAGCACGTGGTGTCCTTGACCGGACGGCGAGGTGTACATGTGGAACTCCCCGTCGGCGTAGACCACCTCCGGCGCGAACGGGACCAGCCCGGGGAAGACGTCCGGCGCGATCGCCGGCCCGTCCGGCGTCCAGTGCAGGAGGTCGTCGGAGCTCCAGCAGTCCACCTGCGGGGTCGTCGAGTAGAGGTAGTAGCGACCGTCATGGCGGAGCACGAAGGGGTCGGCGTAGTCGCCGTCGCGGGCGATCGGGTTCTCGTAGACGGCCACGGTCACTTGATCCCGCTGATCGCGAACGAGTCGACGAAGTGCCGCTGCATGAGGCTGAACAGCACGACCACGGGGAGCACGGCGATGACGGACGCCGCCATCACCATCGGGAAGTCGGTCTGTTCGGCGTAGTAGCCGGTGAGCGAGGCGACCACGAGCTGCACGGTCGACTTGTCGGGCGAGTTGGTGAAGATGAGCGGACCGAGGTAGTCGTTCCAGGTCGCCATGAAGACGATGATCACGTTGGCGGCGATCGCCGGTCGGCACAGCGGGAGGAAGACGCTCCAGTAGATGCGGAAGTACCCCGCTCCGTCGAGCTTGGCGGCGTCGAGCAGCTCGTTGGAGAGTCCCCTCATGTACTGCCGCAGGAAGAACAGCATGAGCACGTTGCCGAGGGTGCCCGGCACGATGAGCGGCAGCAGGGTGTCGATCCAGCCGACCTCCGCGTAGACGAGGAACTGCGGGATGAGCGTGACGATGACCGGCACCATCATGGTCGCCAGCAGCAGGGTGAACAGCAGTCCCTTGAGCGGGAAGTTCAGCTTGGCGAACGCGAACGCCGCCATGGTGGTCGAGAAGGTGCCGATCGCCACGACGAGCAGCGTGACGATGGCGCTGTTCAGCAGGCCCGAGGCGAGCGGCACCACGTTCCACACGTCGACGTAGTGCGAGAAGTCGAACGGGTCGGGGATCCACTGCGGCGGGAACTCGAAGACCATCTTCGATTCCTTGAGCGAGGTCGACACCATCCACAGGAACGGCAGCACCATGGTGAGCGCCCCGAGCAGGACGAGCACGAAGAAGACGACGGTCGTCGCGCGACGTCGCGCCGTGAGGGTTCGCAGGGTGGCCATGTCGGTTCAGTCCTCCGTGTGCACCCAGCGCCGGGACACCCGGAACTGGATCAGTGTGATGACGAGGATGACGAGCGCGAAGAACACCGCGACGGCCGAGGCGTAGCCCATCTGGTTCGAGGCGAAGGCCTTCTCCCAGATGTAGTAGGTGATGGTGGCCGCGCTGTAGTTCGGCCCGCCGTTCTTGGTGAACAGCTGCACCTCGACGAAGGTCTGCAGCGAGCCGACGATGCCGACCACGATCAGGAAGAAGGTCACGGGGGAGAGCATCGGCAGGGTGATCGAGAAGAACGTCCGGATGCCGGATGCCCCGTCGAGCCGCGCGGCCTCGTAGTAGCTGTCGGGGATGTTGTTGAGGGCGGCGAGGTAGTAGATCGACGTGATGCCGATCATCTTCCAGACGATCATGATCACGATCGTGACCTTGATCCAGGCGGGGTCTCCCAGCCAGTCGGGCCCGCGGATGCCGAACCAGTCGCTGAGCCCCTGGTTGATGGGACCGAACTGGTAGTTGAAGAGCCACTTCCACATCACCACGAGCGCGACGATCGACGACACGTAGGGCAGGAAGTAGAGCACCCGGAAGATCTTGTTGCCAGGGGTGCGGCGGTGGCTGGCGATCGCGAAGAACAGCCCGAACGCGAGGTAGAACGGGATCGGCAGCAGCATGAAGAGGGTGTTGCCCGAGGCGATCCAGAACTTGCGGTCGGAGAGGAACGCCGTGAAGTTGTCGACTCCGACGAAGTGCTGCTCGCCGCTCAGCACGTTCCAGTCGGTGAAGCCGGCGTAGACGGCGACCGAGACGGGGACGACGAAGAACAGCAGCAGCTGCAGGGTGATCGGCGCGACGAAGACGACGCTCCAGGTGCGCTCATGGCGCGCCTGTCTGGGCGCTCTCCTGGGTGCCGTCATGGGCGGGCCTCTCTCGTGAGGGGTCGTCCGGGCCGGTGCACGGCCCGGACGACCCTGTCCGTCTGGTGCTACTTCGCCGTCGCGATCGCGTCGTCGAGCGCGGTCTGCATCTCCGCCTCCACCGACTTCGTGTACTCGGCGGCGGTCACCTCGCCCCGATAGACGCTCGCCACGTTCGACGAGAACACGTTCCACCAGTCGCCGTTGTAGGTGAAGGTCTGAGTGGGTCGGTGGCCGACCTCCTCGATGATGCGGATGAACTGCTGCTTGTTGGCCGGCGGCTTGTCCATCGTCAGGTACTCGTCGTTCGTCATGTCGATGAGGTTGGGGACCGCCTGACCCTTCTCCATGTTCGTGCGCTGCGCGTCTTCGTTGAAGGCGAGGAACGCGGCGAGGTTCTCGGCGTCGGTGGGGTTCTTGCTCGCCTTCGACACCGCGAAGCCGACACCGCCGTACCAGGTCGCCTCCGACGAGGTGGGCGTCGGGACCGGCCACGGCATGAGGTCCCAGTCGAACGTCACCTCGTCCCAGAACTGCCCCTGGCTCCACGGGCCGATGCCCATCATGCCGATCTTGCCGTCGATGAACCGCTGGAAGCTCCCCAGCGAGCTCTCCTCCTCCGAGCTCGGCGCCACTCCCTCTTTAAGGGAGAGGTCGGCGACCCACTGCAGGGCCTCGACGAACTTCGGGTCGGTCACGGAGACCTTCGTGTGATCCGCGTTCAGCCAGTCGGCGTCGTTCGACCACACCGCGGACTCGAGAGAGTACGGGGCGGTGCCGTAGGTCTTGTCCGCGCCCTCCCCTGAGGTCAGCTTCTTGGCGTTGGCGACGAATTCGTCCCAGGTCCAGGGGACCTCGGGGTCGGGATCGGGGATGCCGGCCGCCGCGAAGAGATCCTTGTTGTAGGCGAGGGCGAAGGGGCCGATGTCCTTGGGCAGCGCGTAGATCGCCCCCTGCCCCGGCGTCGTGCCGTCGAACTTCCAGAGGTCGATCGCGTTCTTCCACACGTTGTCGGCGTCGAAGATCTCGTTGTCGGCGACGTAGTCGCTGAGATCGGCGATCACGCCGTTCTTCACGAGCGGCTGCAGGTTCTCGCCCACCATGTAGAAGACGTCCGGCGTCTTCTTGGCGGCGATCATGGTCTGGAGCTTGGTCTGGAAGTCGGCCGCGGGCACGCTGATGTAGTCGACCTTCACCCCCGGGTACTTCTTCTCGTACTGCGCGATCATGTCCTTGAAGACGTCGACCTCCTGCGGGGACCCCCACCCCATGAAGGTGACCGTGCGGTCGCCGGACTGCTCTCCCGAGCCCCCGCCGGAGCATCCGGCCAGAACCAGGGCGGTGGCCGCGACCAGAGCGACTGCTGCGGTGCGTGTTCTCATCTGCCTCTCCTGAATGTGTGAGGAGCCGCCGGTCTCCCTCGACCGCGGCGCTGCGGGTATCCGGCCTGGGAGGACCGGCGGGAACTGCTCTGTTCGGGACGCTAATGTATAGCGCTGTAAATGTCAAAGGATTCTTCCTCGCGTTCGGCCCTAAGATGGCGGAATGGCGACAGGCAGGTCCGGCGGACGGGTGCGATTGCAGGACGTGGCGACCCTCGCCGGCGTCTCGATGAAGACCGTGTCGAACGTCGTCCACGACTACGAGCACGTGTCGGACCGGATGCGCGAGCGGGTGCAGGCGGCGATCGACGAACTCGGGTACCGCCCCAACCTCACCGCGCGACGCCTGGCGACGGGCCGCACCGGGATGCTCGCGCTCGCGATCCCGGAGATGGATCAGCCGTACTTCGCCGAGATCGCCCGCTGCGTCGGCGAGGAGGCCGGCCGCCGCGGCTACCGGATCATCGTGGAGCAGACGCTGAACGACGTCGAGGCCGAACGCGCCGTCATCCGCGACCGCGAGGAGGGACTGGTCGACGGGGTGATCTTCCACCCCGCCCGCATCGACACCCTCGAGATCGCGCGCCTGCGCCCCGACACCCCGCTCGTGCTGCTCGGCGAGGCCGCGCGCCCGCTCACCGCCGACCACGTCATGATCGACAACGTGCGTGCGGCCCGAGAGGCCACCGAGCTGCTGCTCGCGACAGGGCGGCGCCGGATCGCCTTCCTCGCCTCGGTGCGCACGGAGATCGCGGAGTCGACGCACCTGCGACTGCTCGGGTATCAGGAGGCGTTGATCGGCGCCGGCATCCCGCTCGATCCTGCGCTCGTGATCGAGAGCGACGGCTTCGCAATCGACGACGGCGTGCGCGCCCTGACCGCCGCGCTCGACAGGGGCGTCGCCCCCGAGGCCGTCCTCTGCCGCGACGACCTCTTCGGACTGGCCGCGATGAGGGCGCTGAGCAGCGCCGGACTGCGCGTCCCGGAGGACGTCTCGGTGCTCGGCTGGGACGACACGTCGTTGGCCAGGTACGCGACGCCGGCCCTGTCATCCGTGTCGCCGGACAAGCGCGCGATCGCGGCGTCGGCGCTCGATCTGCTCGAGGACCGCATGAACGGCTACGACGGCATCGGGCGCCACCTCCTCGCGCCGTACACGATCGCCGACCGCGGCACTGTGGCTCGACTGCCTCGCTGAGGCATCGCGCCGAGGCATCGGCATCCATCACCGGATTGCATCTTTCTAGCGCTGCAAGTTTTGGATATGCTTCCTGCCATGCCACAGGAAAGCCTCGCGTCGGCCAGCAGCCAAGACGGCCGGTACCCCCGCCCGCAGCTCGTCCGCGCCTCATGGGCCGATCTCTCCGGCCCCTGGCGGTTCGCCGTCGACCCGGACGACCGCGGGATCGCGGAGGGGTGGGCACAGGATCCGGCGGAGATCGCCGGGGAGATCATCGTGCCGTTCCCCCCGGAGTCGCCCGCGTCGGGCATCGGCGACACCGGGTTCCATCGCGTGCTCTGGTACCGACGCACCGTCGCCGCGGCCGAGGTGGCCGAGGCCGGTCACGGGGGAGGCCGCACGCTGCTGCTGCACTTCGGCGCGGTGGACCACCGGGCCGACGTCTGGATCGACGGCACCCACGTCGGAGCGCATGAGGGGGGCCACACGCCGTTCACGGTGGTGGTGCCGGAGAGCGCGGCAGACGGCTTCGACCTCGTCGTGCGCGCAGAGGACGATCCCCTGGACCTCGCGCAGCCCCGGGGCAAGCAGGACTGGGAGGAGCGGCGCCACGTTGTCTGGTACGACCGCACCAGCGGCATCTGGCAGCCCGTGTGGCTGGAGTCGGTGCCCGCCCGTCACGTGCGCAGGCTCACCTGGAGCACCGATCCGGATGCCGCCGTCGTGCGCCTCTCGGTCGAGCTCGACGGCCACCCGTCGCCGGGAACCCGACTCTCGGTGCGCATCACCCGCGGAGAGGAGGTGGCCGCGGCACAGGTGACGGAGCTCACCGGACCCCGCCAGACGCTCACGCTCTCCCTCCCCGCGCTGCGCAACGGCCAGGCACGGGATGCCTGGCTCTGGACCCCCGAGCATCCACTGCTGCTCGACGCGGCGGTGGAGCTGCTGCCGCCGCACGGCGATTCCGACCGGATCGGCTCGTACCTCGGCATCCGCTCGGTGGGGACCGACGGCGGCCGGGTGCTCGTCAACGACCGGCCGGTCGCCGTGCGCGCGGTGCTCTCCCAGGGCTACTGGCCGCAGTCGCATCTCGCGGCCCCGGACGCCGACGCCCTGCGGCACGAGGCGCAGCTCATCAAGGACCTCGGGTTCACCTCGGTGCGCGTGCACCAGAAGATCGAGGACCCGCGCTTCCTCTACTGGACCGATCGCCTGGGTCTTCTCGTGTGGGCTGAGATGCCGAGCGTGTACGAGTTCTCCGCGCTCGCGGTCGAGCGGCTGGTGAGCGAGTGGACGGCCGTGGTTCGGCGGGACTCGTCGCACCCCAGCATCGTCGTGTGGGTGCCGCTCAACGAGAGCTGGGGAGTCGACCGGATCGCACAGGTCTCCGAGGAGCGCGAACTGGCCCGCACGCTCTACCACCTGACGAAGACGCTCGACGGCTCCCGTCTGGTCGTGTCGAACGACGGGTGGGAGCACACCCGCTCCGACCTGTTCACCGTGCACGACTACGAGAACGACTCTGCGGTGCTGCGGGCGCGCTACGGCACATCCGATGCCGTGCGGCAGACCCTCGACGGCATCGCCCCGAACGGCCGGCGCATGCTCGTGGGCACGCCGGAGGAGTCATCCGACACCGCCGGACGGCCCGTGCTGCTCAGCGAGTTCGGCGGCGTGAGCGTCGACCGCGCCACCGACGGCACCTGGGGCTACCGGACCGTCGCCTCGGACGAGGCCCTGGAGACGCATCTCTCCACGCTGTTCTCCGCGGTCCGGGACTGCGCCCCGCTGGCCGGATGGTGCTACACGCAACTGACCGACACGGCGCAGGAGACCAACGGACTCACCGACGAGAACCGCGTGCCGAAGATCCCCGTCGATCGACTTCGGCGGATGATCACCGGCGGCGCCGAGCTGCCCGCCGCATCCCCCGTCTTCCACGCCTAGCCCCGCCCCGCGCTCCCGGCTTCCGAACTTCGGACGCATGTCGCTTTTTCGGACGATTCCGCGCGAATCGTCCGAAAATCGGGTGATCGTCCGAATTTCGGATGCGGCGGTAGGCGGATGCCGGGTCAGACGCCGATGATGCGCGGAGGGGGCGGGGGCGCCAGCTGACGCCGCGGCACCCCGTGCGCCTCGCGGTGCAGGCGCTCCATGCGGCTGTCGAGTTCGGCCGCGGCATCCGCAGCATCCGTCAGGCTGTCGACGAGGTGCGAGGGCACCTGATTCGAGAACTTGTAGTAGATCTTGTGCTCGAGGCTGGCCCAGAAGTCCATCGCTATCGTGCGGAACTGCACCTCGACCGGCACCGACAGCGCCCCCGTGGAGAGGAACACCGGCACCTCGAGGATGGCGTGCAGGCTCTTGTACCCGTTGGGCTTGGGGTTCTTGATGTAGTCCTTCACGATCCGCACGGTGATGTCGTCCTGCGCGGTGAGCAGATCGAACAGCCGGTAGACGTCGGCGATGAAGCTGCAGGTCACGCGGACACCGGCGATGTCGGTGATCTCCTCGCGGATGCGGTCGAAGTCGGGCTCCTCGATGCCCTTGCGCGCGATCTTCTCCACGATGCTGTCCGGCGACTTCACACGGCTCTTCACGTGCTCGATGGGGTTGTACGCGTGATCGTGGGTGAACTCGTCGCGCAGGATCGAGATCTTCGTCTCGACCTCGCGCATGCCGAACTCGTACTCGCGGAGGAAGCGCTGGAACTGATCCCTGAGCTCTTTCGCCTCGGTGATCGCGCTCTCGTCGACGGAAACCGTGCTCATGCTCACGACGCTACGCACTCGTGATCGGAAATCCCTGTGCATCGTCGATGAACGACGCTCAGGCGCCGGCGGTGCGCGACTCCGCGGCCGCCTCGACATCGCCTCTCGCGTCGACGAGCTCCTGACCGGTGATGAGGCCGGGGAGGCCACGGCCGAGACGCGTCGTGAACAGCAGCACGACGGACGCGAGGATGAGGAGGGACGAGATCCCGTCGAAGGCGTCGCCGAGCAGGGGCAGGGCCCCGATGCCGCCGATGCCCGCGGCCCAGCGCAGCGGACGGGTCAGCGCCGCCGGCATCCGCGACCCGGCGTAGCGCAGCTGCACCGCCAGGTCGCCCACCGACCGCCCGCTGATCAGGATGATGAGCAGCCACAGCCCTGATGCCGCCGAGATGCCCATCACCTCGGCGAGGCGTCCGTCGAGGACGGTCTGCCGATCGTGCAGGACGTACTCGAACCACAGCTGCGTGACCACCGCGACGCCGTACATCACGAAGCCGTAGGCGAGGGCGTCGCAGAGCATCGCGATCGCGCGACGTCCGCGCGTCACGGGGCGCGGCTCACCGGCATCCGCACGAGCGCGCACGCCGCGCAGCGAACGAGGCACCACGAGCGCGAACACCGAGCCGAGCACCGCGCCCGTCGTGTTGGTCATCAGGTCGCCGACGTCGAAGAACCGGTAGGCGCAGGGGTACAGGCCCCAGACGCCGGTCAGCTGCGTGGTCTCGATGAGGAGCGAGAGACCGAACCCGACAGCGAGGGCGGTGGGGATGCCGCGGGCGCCGAGCACCCGCAGGAAGACCCCGAGCGGCACGAACAGCAGCACGTTGAAGACGAGCTGCAGCAGCGCGGGGTGGCGCAGCGGGTTGCCCGGCGCGGCGAGCGCCTTCTGCACGTCGCGCACGACCTCCATCGGGTCGGTGATCATGCCGACGCAGCGGATCGCCTCGGGGTCGGGCAGCGGCAGCAGCGTGTAGGTCCAGATCGCCCAGAAGTAGACGAGGGCGGCGAGCCAGAGCAGGGTGCGGCCGAAGCTCAGGCTCCCACGGCGGCGGTAGCTGATCGCCACGAACGGCACGAAGAGCAGGATGCCGAATCCCACTCCGATCGCGATCGCGATGAACCCCAGAAACACTTGATCCCCCACGGGATCCCAGTCTATGTCGCCCCCGTAAGGATTCCGTTAGGGCAGCGCACGCGGGGCGTAGGGATTCCGTGAGGATGTCGTGAGGATCACGGGGAGTGGCGTAGGCTCGCCCGACGTGTCAGACGAATCCCGGGAGAATCCGGACGCACCGCAGATCGCCAAGCGGATCCTCATCGGAGACCCGCTGACGAGCGAGCAGGCCGACAACCAACTGCTCCCCAAGCGCATGGCGCTGCCGATCTTCGCGTCCGACGCGTTGAGCTCGGTCGCGTACGGTCCGCAGGAGATGCTGCTGACGCTCGCGCTCGGCGGGCTGGCGTTCCTCACCTTCGCGCCATGGGTCGCCGCAGCCGTCGTCGTCCTGCTGATCGTGGTCGTGCTGAGCTACCGCCAGCTCATCAAGGCGTACCCGTCCGGCGGCGGCGACTACGAGGTCGCGTCGAAGAACCTCGGCGAGATCCCCGGGGTGATCGTCGCGGCCGCCCTCCTGGTCGACTACATCCTCACCGTCTCTGTGTCGATCGCCTCCGGAGTCGACAACATCATCTCCGCGGTTCCCGAGCTCGACCCGCTCCGGGTGGAGCTCGCGGTGGGCTTCGTCGTCCTCATCGTCATCGTGAACCTGCGCGGCGTGCGCGAGGCGTCCACGGTGTTCGCGATCCCGACGTATCTGTTCATCGGCTCGGTCGGCGTCATGATCGTCACCGGCCTCATCCGCACCTTCCTCGGCGATGCCCCCGTGGCCGACAGCGCCGCGTATCAGATCCAGGGCGAGCACCTCGCGGATGCCGCCATCATCCTGCTCATCCTGCGCGCCTTCTCGAGCGGATGCTCCGCCCTCACCGGCGTCGAGGCCGTGTCCAACGGCGTGCAGGCGTTCCGCGCCCCGAAGATCCGCAACGCCCAGACGACCCTGGTGATGATGGGCTCCATCGCCGCCCTGCTGTTCGCCGGTCTCACCGCCATGGGGCTCATCACGAGCGTCCACTACGCCGAGAACCCCTGCGACCTGATCGGCTTCGACTGCTCGAAGCCGCAGCCCAGCGTGATGGCGCAGATCGCCGCCGCGACCTTCGGGGGCGGCAGCATCCCGTTCTTCATCGTGCAGGCGGCGACCGCCTGCGTGCTGCTGCTCGCGGCCAACACCGCGTTCAACGGCTTCCCCCTGCTGGGCGCCGTGCTCGCCCGCGACGGCTACGCGCCCAAGTCGCTGAACACCCGCGGCGACCGCCTCGTGTTCTCGAACGGCATGATCGTGCTCGGCATCGCCGCGATCATCGTGCTGGTGGTGTTCCAGGCGAAGCTGACGACCCTCATCCAGCTGTACATCATCGGCGTCTTCGTGTCGTTCTCGCTGGGGCAGATCGGCATGGTGCGGCACTGGAAACGGCTGCTGCGGCAGACGGACGGCAGCGTCTCGGCATCCGATCGCCAGGGCGCGAAGGTCGGCCTCGTCATCAACACGATCGGCGCGACGCTGACGGTCTTCGTGCTCGTGATCGTGACGATCACCAAGTTCACGCACGGCGCGTACCTCGTGTTCATCGCGATCCCGGTCCTGGCGTTCCTGATGCTGGGCGTGAAGCGGTACTACCGCGACGTCGAGCACGAGATCGCGATCGACGACATCACGAAGTTCGGCGCCACGGGAGACGTCGCGCTCGTCCTCGTCAGCAAGCTGCAGAAGCCCGTCGTGAAGGCCGTCGACTACGCGATCGCCGCCAAGCACGGCAAGACGATGGCGATCCACGTCGCCGTCTCCGCCGAGGAGGCCGCCGCGCTCCAGAAGGAGTGGGAGGATCACCTGATGCCGATCCCGCTCGTGATCGTGGAGTCGCCGTACCGCTCCTTCGCGCAGCCCATCGCCGGCTTCATCAAGAAGTACCGGGCGAAGCACGGATCGTCGGTCGTGACGGTCTACCTGCCGCAGTACATCGTCGGCCACTGGTGGGAGACGTTCCTGCACAACCGCCGGTCGCGGCGCATCGCCAACCAGCTGATGCTGATCCACGGCGTCTCCATCACGCTCGTGCCGTGGCTGCTCGACTCGTCGGAGCTCATCTACGGCCGCCGTTCGCGTCCGCTGCCGGGCCAGGAGCGCGCCGGTCGCCCCGTGGTCGTGAACGGACGACGCGCCCACCGCCCCGAGGGGCCGCCGTCGGAGGACCCGACGGCGAAGAAGGGCGCGAACGAGGCCTGACCGCGCGGGCGCTCCATGGAATAGCCGATCTCCCGGATGCAAACGCGGAACTGTTCAGTTAACTGGTCACGGAGACGGAGGTGTTCAGCTAACTGGTCACCGCAGATGCGGCGGCCGTCGCATGCGAGGAGTGGCTCAGCCCGAGACGAGGCTGAGCACCAGCGCCGCGACGACCACGGTCGGCACGGCCACCGCTGCACCCCAGAGCATGAAGCGGCCCCAGCGGATGTCGACGCCGAGGGAGACGACCCGGTGATGCCACAGCAGGGTGGCCAGTGACGCCCACGGGGTGATGAGCGGCCCGAGGTTCACGCCGATCAGCAGGGCCATGAGCGCGACGGGTCCGTGCGCGGAGGGTTCGAGGATCAGGTAGGCCGGGAGGTTGTTCACGCCGTTCGCCGCCACGGCCCCCGCCGCCGCGAGCCCCAGGAGCTGGCCGGGACCGTCGCCCGACGACGCGAGCGCGTCGAGGAACCCCAGGACGCCCTGCGCGTGCGCGGTCTCCACCAGCACGAACAGCGCACCGGCCAGGCCGAGCGCACGCCACGGGATGAGCGACAGACGCAGCACGTGCCTCCGGCGGACGGCGAAGAGCACGACGAGGGCGCACGCCGCAGCCGTCGCGGGGATCCAGACCTCCGTCATGACGGCCAGCAGCGGCATGAGCACGATCAGCACCCCGGTGGCGCTCCAGAACAGGATGCGGTCGGAGGGCGCACCGCCCGTGGGCACACGGTAGGCGGCGAACAGCGTGCGGTGATGCGCGACGGTGAGGATCGCGACCGGGATCGCGATGCCGACGAGCGTGGGCGCCCAGCTGAGCGCGAGGAACGCCCCCGGATCGCCGCCCATGCGCTGCGCGGCGAGGAGGTTGGTGAGGTTCGAGACGGGGAGCGCGAGGGATGCCGTGTTCGCCAGCCACACCGTGGCGAGGGCGAACGGCAGCGGGCTCACCCCGATGCTCTGCGCCAGGACCACCACGACCGGGGTGACGATCACGGCGGTGGTGTCGAGCGACAGGAACACCGTGCTCACGACGGCGAGCGCCACGACGGCGGCCCACAGGCCGATCACCCGCCCTCGACCCCAGCGGGCGAGATGCTGGGAGAGCACGTCGAACACGGCGGCATCCCTGGCGAGCTCGGCGACGACCGTGATCGCGATGACGAAGCCCATGACCGGCGCGATGCGCAGTCCGAGCACCTCGGCGTCGTGCGTCGGGAGGAGCCCCGTGAGCACGCAGACCGCCGCGACGGCGACGAGCGCGAGGATGATCACCGTCCCCGCGCTGATCCGTCGAGTCGGTGTGCCCACCCCGCGAGTGTAGACCTCCTCAGCGCGCCTCGAGAACGCCGCCCAGGATGCCGGCCGCCTCGGCGAAACGGGCGGGATCGGCGCTCGCGTAGTTGAGCCGCACGAAGGGCCCGGACGGCTCGGCGGGGAACCACTCGGCGCCGGGGGCGACGACCAGTCCGCGGAGCTCGCACTCGCGGGTGATCTGCCCCACGTCGGACCCCTCGGGCAGTCGCACCCAGAGGTTCAGACCGCCGACGGGCACGGTCTCCACGGTCGCGAGCGGGGCGTGCTCGGCGAGGCACGAGAGCATCAGGTCGCGCCGCGAGCGCAGCTGCTCGCGGAGGCCGCGGAGGTGCGTGCGCCAGCCCGGCTGCGTCACGACCTCGAGCGCGGCGACCTGGAGCAGTCCGCTGACGTACATCGATCCCGCGGCACGGTCGCCCAGGATGCGCTCCCTGGCCGGTCCTCGCGCGATCACCGCCGCGACGCGGAGCGCCGGCGACACGCTCTTCGTGAGCGATCGCAGGTACACGACGTGTCCGTCGTCGTCGAGCGCGGCGAGCGGACGCGGCTCCGCGTCGATGCCGAGATCGTGCGCCCAGTCGTCTTCGATGAGGAAGGCGCCGTGTCTCCGCACGCTCTCCAGCACCGCGTGCGCGGTCTCCGCCGGCCACTGCGCGCCGGTCGGGTTCGCGAACGTCGGCTGCGCGTAGAACGCGCGGGCTCCGGTCTGCGCGAACGCCCGCTCCACGGCATCCGGATCGGGCCCCGCCGGCCCCGAGGGGATCGGCACCAGCACGACCCCGGCCTGCTCCGCCGCGAGCATGGCGCCCCAGTAGGAGGGCGACTCGATCAGCAGCGGCCGGCCCGGTCCGACCACCGCACGGAAGATCGAGCTCAGTCCGCTCTGGCTGCCGGAGATGATCAGCGCATCCCGCGCCGTCGCCGGGGTGACGCCGGCAGGGGCGGATGCCGCGAGCTCCCCGGCGAACCACGCCTGCAGATCCGGGACGCCCGCCGCCGGCGCCCTGGTCATCGCGATCTCGGTGCGGGAGACGCGCGCGAGCGCCTGACGCACCAGACGCTCGGGGAGCAGGTCGACCGCGGGATACCCCGCATGCAGTCCGATCGCGTCGGGGGCGGCGACGCGCTGCGCCGATGCGAGCGCCGACGTGCGGTTCGGAGGAGCGCCGAGGGCTCCGGTCTGCCAGCCGTAGTCGACCGACCGGGCCGCGCGCACGGCGCGCACGAACGTGCCGACGCCTGGCCGCGACTCGACGAGCCCCAGGCCCACGAGCCGGCGCATCGCCTTCTGCACCGTCACGGGGCTCGCGCCGTACTCGGCGGTCAACGCTCGGTTCGACGGCACCCGGGCCCCCGGAGGGGCAGCGGTGATCCATCCGCGCAATCCGGCGACGATTCGGTCGGTGCTATCCTGACTCATGAAAGATCAGAGTAGCGTTATCCTCGATAAGCCGAAGGCGCTATCCTCGCGCGCCGGCCTCTGGTGGGGTCTCCTCGGCATCCTCGCGTTCTCGTTCACGGTCCCGTTCACCCGCATCGCCGTGGGCGGCCTCTCCCCTCTCTTCATCGGCGCCGGACGCGCGGTCGTCGCCGCCGGCCTCGCGGCGATCGCGCTGGCGGCGACCCGACAGCATCCGCCGACCGGTTCGCAGTGGGCGCGCCTGGCCGTCGTCGCCGGCGGCGTCGTCGCCGGCTTCCCGCTGCTCACCTCGTTCGCGCTGACGACCGCCCCCGCCGGACACAGCGCTGTCGTGATCGGCCTGCTCCCCGCGGCGACCGCCGCCATGGTCGTGCTGCGCACGAAGGAGCGACCCGCGACATCCTTCTGGGTCTTCGCCGTCCTGGGCGCGGCCGCCGCCGTCGCCTTCGCGTCGCTGCAGAACGGCGGTTTCGGCGGGCTGCAGTGGTCGGACCTGCTGCTGTTCTGCGCCGTGCTCGCCGCGGCGATCGGATACGCGGAGGGCGGCCTGCTCGCACGCGAGCTCGGCTCATGGCAGACGGTCTCGTGGGCGCTCGTGCTCGCCGCACCGCTGATGATCGCGCTCACCGCGGTCTCCGTCGCCGCCGACCCTCCGAGTGCCACGCCCGTCGAGTGGCTGGCCTTCGCCTACCTCGCCGTCGTGAGCATGTTCCTCGGCTTCTTCGCCTGGTACCGCGGCCTCGCGATCGGCCCGATGGCGCAGGTCAGCCAGGTGCAGCTGGCCCAGCCCGTGATCACGATCCTCTGGGCGGCGCTCCTGTTGCACGAGCGGATCGGCTGGGCGACCGTGCTCGGCGGCCTGGCTGTGATCGCGTGCGCCGCCCTGGCCGTGCGCACCCGGCTCACCCCCACCCGATCGACCGAGGAGTCCTGATGCGCCACACGCCCCGCTACCTGATGACCGACCAGGAGGAGGTCAAGCGGCTCATCCGCGGCAATCCGTGGGCGACGTTCGTGTCGCCGGCATCCACCGGCCTCGTCGCATCGCACTACCCCGTGCTGCTCGACGAAGACGAGAGCGGCATCGTGATCGCCAGTCACTTCGGCCGACCCGACGAGCAGCTGCACGAGCTCGGTGCGCACGAGGTTCTCGTGATCATCCAGGGACCGCACGACTACGTCTCGCCGAGCTTGTACGAACCGGGAGACCTGGTGCCCACCTGGAACCACGTGACCGCGCATCTCTACGGCACGCCCGTGATCCTGGACGAGGAGGAGAACTACGCGATGCTCTCCCGCCTCACCGACCACTTCGAGCAGCACAGGGCGCACGGCCGCAGCCTGAGCGACGACGAGGAGGGCACGCGCCGTGCGGCCAAGGGCACGGTGGGCCTGCGCATGCGGGTCACCCGGTTCGACGCCAGGGCGAAGCTCAGCCAGAACAAGCAGCCGGAGGTGCGCGAACGCATCACGCGGCGGTTCGATGAGACCAACGGCCCGCTCGCCGAGGAGATGCGGCGCATCCAGGGGTGACCGCGCGGCGTCTCACCCGTCGCGGCGTGCGCCCCGTGCGCGGCGCGGCTGGCGGGCGTCCTCCTCGATGCTGAGCATCCGCACGCGGGCGCTGCTGCGCTGGCGCGGGCGCCTGCGCAGCCGTGCGGCGCGCAGACCCCGCCAGCGGCCGGTGAGCAGCTGCACGTAGAGAGTGGCGACCCCGGCGATGAGAAGACCGCAGAGGTTGACGAGGAGCTGGATCGCCGAGCCCCGCGCCTCGTCCCAGGCGCCGACCGCGAGGGTGAGCCCGATGGTGCCCACGGCCGGCACTGTGGTGATCGAGATGAACACGCCGACGAGCGCCGACGACTTCGCCGTCGTCAGGGAGAGCACCCCCGCGATCCCCGCGAGGATGGCGATCACGAACGACCAGGCGTCAGGGGCGACGATGAACTCCGTCGCGGTTCCCGTCGTCGCCTGCGCGAACGTGATCACGCCGAGTCCGTAGAGGAGCGCCCACACGGCCCAGGCGATCGCCGCGCACGCCGCGAAGCCGCCGAGGAGCGTGCCGAGAGCCGGCGCGACGATCCCCCGGCGACGGCGCACGAGCGCATAGGAGATCGCGGCGAGGGGAGCGAACTCCGGTCCGACGACCATCGCCCCGATGATGAGGATCGGCTGATCGAGGATCCGGCCGACCCCGGCGATGAGCGTCGCGAGCAGCAGGAAGACGAAGAACGAGACCGAGGGCCGGGCATCCTCCTCGGCGTGGCTCGCGAGCTGCGCCCACAGCACGCCGTCGGCGGGATGCCCCGGCGCGACCTTCTCCGCACGATCGGCCGCGTCGGAGACGACGACCAGCGGCTCGGACACGACGATGCCGCCCTCCTCCGGCACGCCGAGGTGCCGGAGCGAGCGCATGATGTTGTTCGCGTTCTCCCTGGTCATCTCGAACAGGATCACGTCGCCGTGACCGTCGAGCGCGGCGCCGGGGACCACGATCAGCCCGCAGACGGTGGGGTCCTGCGCGAGGCTCTCGCGAACCTGTGCGGAGAGCGGGCGGGCGACGCTGACGCGGACGGAGAGCATGCCCCTATTGTGCTCGCCTCGGCCTCACCGCACCGCGACGGCGAGCGCATGCGCATACGCCGCCCGCCACACGCGGTCGAATCCGGCGCGGTCGCTCACGCCCTGACGGCAGGCGACGGCGGCGTCCTCCAGTGCCTCCGCCAGGGTGTCGAGGCGGCGCTGTCGCGCACGCTCGTCGGCCGTGTCGTCGCCGAGCCCCGACCTGCTCGACGAGAGCGTGATCGTGCGGCTCCGGATGCCGCGGGAGCGACGGGAGAGGAGGATGCCGACGGGCAGGAGCACGACGGCGAGCGCGATCGCGGCGAGCAGCGGAGGCGCACCGACGGCGCACAGGGCCACCCACGCGACGACGCTGCCGCCGAAGGACAGCGGCGCGTACAGCCGGTTCGCCTCGGCCAGCCGGCGCTCGGCATCCGAGGAGTCGGGCGGATAGATGGCCAGCACGCAGGCGACGGTGCCGTAGTGGCTCACGCTCCGCGACAGGTGCCCCCACCGCGGGGCGCGAACGAGCGCGGCGGGCACCGCGGCGGTTACGGGTGCGGTGGTGAAGCGGGGACGGTGGATGAGGGACATGCCTTCCACACTCCTCCGCGCGCGACCGCGAGGCGCGGATCCAGACGGAACCCGAACGGCTCCCGCCCGTTTCCATGCGGAACGGCTACGCGGGCCGGTCCTCAGACTCTTCGTTCGCCGCCGCCTCGATCCAGTCCACGACCTCCTGGTCGTCGGAGCCGACTTGATCGACGCCCGCACGATGCCCGTGAGCGCCCGACGTGCAGCGCGTATGGGTTCTGTGTGACGCCTTCTCGCCACCTCGCCACACGGCATAAGACGGGATCATGACTCTCACCGAGATCCTCCCCACACTGCGTCGCAGCCTTCCCGTTCCACTCACCGTGCATCTCTGGCCCGTGCACACCGAGGCGACCACCACCGACGTCACAGTCGGCGGCATCTCGCTGATGCGCCTGCTCGAGGTCAGCGGCGCCCCCGCGGTGCTGACGGGAGACCTGCCTTACTCCCTGATGGGTACCCACCGGACAGCAGGGGGAACCGACGTGACGGTGCTCGTCATCACGATCACTCTCCGCATCGACACGCAGGAGGGCAAGCGGATCGCCGTCGCCGATTGCGCCCTCGACGGGTTCGAAGCGCACTGGGCGGAGAGCCGGCTCATCGGCCGTGCATCCACCTGCCGATCCGTGGAGATCGAGTTGCTCTCCGGCGAGGGCTCCGCATCCCGCTGGCCGCACCCGACCGCGAACCTGCCGTCGGACCTCCGTGAAGGCGATGTCGTCGCCGTCCCGTGCACCGGTGCGGTCACCCTGCACGATGTCCGCATCGGGCCCGCAACCGCGCAATCCGAGGCGGTCGCGCGATGATCCTGTCCCACTCGATCCTGCACGCGACGTCACTCGTGCGCAACGACATCCGGCGCGACACCAGCGCCCTGTGGCCGGCGCACACCGCCGTGGGCGCGCATGACATCACGGTGGGCGGACGCTCCCTCGTCGAGCTGGCGCGGGAACGCCGCACACCCTGCGTCCTGATCGCGCCGAGATCAGAGACCGCCCGCAGCGTCGAGGAGCACCTGACCACGGTGATCGCGGCGGTCACGATCCGGAGCGAACCCCGCCGATGGCACGGCGAGGTCGACGTCGCGGTCGACTGCACACTCGGCGCGATCGCCTCCCGCGTGATGCATGTGGAGCTCCTCAGCTCCCCACGCTCCCGCGTGCTCCGCCGGGTGCTGATCCACCCCGCAGACGGCGGGACGCCGATGCACGCCCGCCTCCCCGAGACGACAGCCCCGGGCGATCTCATCGTTTTCACCTGCACCGGATCGGTGTCGCCCAGCCAGCTCGTGCCTCGTGCAGCGATCTCCCCGACCTCGGAGGAGGAGGGCGGATTCAGCGGATGCCGCAAGTACGGCGGCGCCCCCGCCGAGTGACCCTCCCCGGCCCGCAGGTTTCGACGTGTTCATTCGCGGAGGCGTCGGAGACCGGATGCCGTGAGCATCCTGCATGCGTCGCCCTGGACGCCGTAGGGGAACCGTGAGGATCGCGGCGGCGCCCCTCGCACAGGAGTTTGATCGACTCTCGTGCTCGACATCATCTACATCGCGCTGACTCTCGCGCTGTTCGCCCTCGTCTCCCTCGTGGCCAAGGGGGTGGAACGACTGTGATCTTCTTCGAGATCGCCGCCGCGGCTCTCGCCGTGGCCGCCGTCGTCTACCTCGTGGTCGCCCTCGTCGCCCCGGAGAAGTTCTGATGGGCGGGGAGATCTGGTTCGGCGTCGCACAGGCGGTCGCCGTGGTCGTGGTGCTCGTGCTGCTGTACCGCCCGCTGGGCGACTACATGGCGCACGTGTTCAGCACCCCCAAGGATCTGCGCGTCGAGCGCGGCATCTACCGCCTGATCGGCGTCGACTCCTCGTCGGAGCAGACGTGGCGGGCCTACCTGCGGGGCGTCCTCGCCTTCTCGGTCGTCGGGCTACTCCTCGTCTACGGCCTGCAGCGGCTCCAGGCGTTCCTCCCCGAATCGCTCGGCCTTCCGGCCGTGCCGGAGGGACTCGCGTTCAACACCGCGGCATCCTTCGTCGCCAACACGAACTGGCAGTCGTACTCGCCCGAGACCACGATGGGCTACACCGTGCAGCTCGCCGGTCTCGCCGTGCAGAACTTCGTGTCGGCCGCGGTCGGCATCGCCGTCGCCGTCGCACTCGTGCGCGGATTCGCCCGCCGCGGCTCCACGACGATCGGCAACTTCTGGGTCGACCTCATCCGCGGGCTCGGGCGCATCCTGCTCCCGATCGCGCTGATCGGCGCCGTGGCCCTGATCGCCGGAGGGGTCATCCAGAACTTCGCCGGCTTCACCGACGTCACCACGGTGTCCGGGGGCGCGCAGACGATCCCCGGAGGCCCCGTCGCCTCGCAGGAGGCCATCAAGCTCCTCGGCACGAACGGCGGCGGCTTCTTCAACGCGAACTCCGCGCACCCCTTCGAGAACCCCACAGGGTGGACGAACCTGCTGGAGATCCTGCTCATCCTCGCGATCCCGTTCGCACTCCCCCGCACGTTCGGACGCCTGGTCGGCGACGACCGGCAGGGGTACGCGATCGCCGCGGTCATGGGCACGATCTTCCTCGTCTCCACCTTCGCGCTCTCGGCACTGGAGCTCGCCGGTCGCGGCAGCGCCCCGGAGCTCGCCGGAGCGGCGATGGAGGGCAAGGAGCAGCGCTTCGGCATCCTTGGCTCCGCCCTGTTCGGCAGCGCGTCGACCCTCACCTCGACCGGGGCCGTGAACTCGATGCACGACTCCTACACGGCACTCGGCGGCATGATGCCGATGCTCAACATGATGCTCGGCGAGGTCGCCCCCGGCGGCGTCGGCTCTGGTCTGTACGGGATGCTCGTGCTCGCGATCATCGCGGTGTTCGTCGGCGGACTGCTCGTCGGCCGCACGCCGGAGTACCTCGGCAAGCGCATCGGCCCGAGGGAGATCAAGCTCGCCAGCCTGTACATCCTGGTCACGCCGACCCTGGTGCTCGCCGGCACCGCGCTGAGCTTCGCGATCCCCGCCGTCAGGGCGGATGTCGAGGCCACGAGCATCTGGAACCCCGGGGTGCACGGCATGAGCGAGGTGCTCTACGCCTTCACCTCCGCCGCCAACAACAACGGATCGGCGTTCGCGGGGCTCACCGCGAACACCCCGTGGTTCAACACGGCGCTGGGCATCGCGATGCTGCTCGGCCGGTTCCTCCCGATCGTGCTCGTGCTGGCGCTGGCCGGCTCGCTCGCCGCTCAGCAGCACGTGCCGGAGACCTCCGGCACCCTGCCCACCCACCGGCCGCAGTTCGTCGGCCTCCTCATCGCCGTGGCGGTCATCGTCACCGCGCTCACCTACTTCCCGGTGCTCACCCTGGGCCCGCTCGCCGAAGGACTCGTCTGACATGACGCTCATCACCACACCCGCAGAACACACGGATGCCGCGGCATCCGCTCCCGCCCCGAAGCCGCGCTCGTTCAGCTGGGGCCAGCTCGTCGAGGCGCTGCCCGGCGCCCTGCGCAAGCTCAACCCCGCGTCTCTCGTGCGCAACCCCGTCATGCTGCTGGTCTGGGCCGGCGCCGCGTTCACGACCGTGCTCGCGATCGCCGAGCCGTTCCTGGGCGGCCCTGCCGAGTCCGGCGGCACGGCGGTGCCCCCGATCTTCACGTGGGGCATCGCGATCTGGCTGTGGTTCACGGTGCTGTTCGCGAACGTCGCCGAATCGGTCGCCGAGGGGCGCGGCAAGGCCCAGGCGGCCAGCCTGCGCAAGACCCGCACGAGCACCATGGCCCGTCGCGTCGCACACTACGACCAGGCGACGGATGCCGCGGCCGAGCGCTCCGAGATCGTCGAGGTGTCGTCGGCCGAACTGCAGCGCGACGACGTCGTGATCGTCACGGCGGGCGAACTGATCCCCGGCGACGGCGACATCGTCGCGGGCATCGCGACCGTCGACGAGTCGGCGATCACGGGCGAGAGCGCCCCGGTGATCCGCGAATCGGGCGGCGACCGCAGCGCCGTGACGGGCGGCACGCGGGTGCTGTCCGACCGGATCGTCGTGCGCATCACCTCGAAGCCCGGCGAGACCTTCGTCGACCGCATGATCGCGCTCGTCGAGGGGGCGAGCCGTCAGCGCACACCCAACGAGATCGCGCTGAACATCCTGCTCGCGAGCCTGTCGATCGTGTTCGTCGTCGTCGTGCTCGCGCTCAACCCGATCGCGTCGTACGCGGCGTCTCCCGTCAGCATCCCGGTGCTGATCGCCCTGCTCGTCTGCCTCATCCCGACCACCATCGGCGCCCTGCTCTCCGCGATCGGCATCGCGGGCATGGACCGCCTCGTGCAGCGCAACGTGCTGGCGATGTCCGGTCGGGCCGTCGAGGCAGCGGGCGACGTGACGACGCTGCTGCTCGACAAGACCGGCACCATCACGTACGGCAACCGGCGTGCGCACGAGGTCCTGCCCCTGCCGGGCGTCGACGCCGATGAGCTGCTGCGGGTCGCCGCGCTGTCATCCCTCGCCGACCCCACCCCCGAGGGCGCGTCGATCGTCGAGCTGGCGACGGCGCGGGGCATCCGCGTCGCCGAGCCCTCGGACGCCGTGGTCGTGCCGTTCACGGCGCAGACCCGCATGTCGGGGCTCGACCTCGTCGACGGCACGCAGATCCGCAAGGGCGCAGGCTCCGCTGTCGCCGCATGGCTGGGCGGGACGGCGGATGCCGAGCTCACCCGCCTCGTCGACGGCGTCGCGCAGAGCGGCGGGACCCCGCTCGTCGTCGCCGTGACCGCAGCCGACGGCGACGCCCGCATCCTCGGCGTCGTGCACCTCAAGGACATCGTCAAGGACGGACTCCGCGAGCGCTTCGACGAGCTGCGCAGCATGGGCATCCGCACCGTCATGATCACGGGCGACAACCCCCTCACGGCGGCGGCCATCGCGAAGGAGGCCGGTGTCGACGACTTCCTCGCCGAGGCCACCCCCGAGCAGAAGCTCGAGCTGATCCGCCGAGAGCAGGAGGGCGGACGCCTGGTCGCGATGACCGGCGACGGCACGAACGACGCCCCCGCGCTCGCTCAGGCCGACGTGGGCGTCGCGATGAACACCGGCACCTCGGCCGCGAAGGAGGCCGGCAACATGGTCGACCTCGACTCCGACCCGACCAAGCTCATCGACATCGTCCGCATCGGCAAGCAGCTGCTCATCACGCGCGGCGCGCTCACGACGTTCTCGCTCGCGAACGACATCGCGAAGTACTTCGCGATCATCCCCGCGATGTTCATGGGCGTGTTCCCCGGTCTCGCGGCGCTCAACGTGATGCAGCTGCACTCACCGGCATCCGCCGTGACCAGCGCGATCATCTTCAACGCCATCGTGATCGTCTTCCTCATCCCGCTCGCCCTCCGCGGCGTCGCCTACCGGCCGGCGAGCGCATCGCAGATCCTGCAGCGCAACCTGCTGATCTACGGCCTCGGCGGCGTCATCGCGCCGTTCATCGGCATCAAGCTCATCGACCTCGTCGTCAGCCTCATCCCGGGCTTCTGAAAGGCGCACACCATGTCCTCCACCCGCACCGCCCTGCGCACCACCGGCGTCGCCGTCCGTGCCATGCTCGTCCTCACCCTCCTCCTCGGCGTCGGCTACACGCTCCTCGTCACCGGCATCGGCCAGCTGCTGCTGCCCTGGCAGGCGAACGGCTCCGCGCTCCCCGGCGACAAGGGCAGCGCCCTCATCGGGCAGTCCTTCACGGATGCCGACGGCAACGCCCTGCCGCAGTACTTCCAGTCCCGCCCGTCGGCCGCCGGCGACGGCTACGACGCGGGCGCGTCCAGCGGCAGCAACCTGGGGCCGGAGAACCCCGACCTCGTCGCCGCGATCCAGGAGCGCAAGACGGCCATCGCCGAGCGCGAGGGCGTGGATCCGGCGCAGGTGCCGGCCGACGCCGTGACGGCATCCGCCTCCGGTCTCGACCCGCACATCAGCGTCGCCTACGCCCTGCTGCAGGCGCCCCGCGTCGCCGCGGCGCGCGGACTCTCGGAGCAGGAGGTCACGGACCTCGTGGAGTCTAGGATTCAAGGGCGGGATCTGGGATTCCTCGGCGAGGAGCGCATCAACGTCGCCGAGCTCAACCTCGCACTCGACGAGCGGGAGAGCGAATGACGCCAGAGCGGACGGACCGCGAGCGGATGCCCCGCCGCGGTCGTCTTCGCGTGCTGCTCGGCGCCGCGCCAGGAGTCGGCAAGACCTTCGAGATGCTCGCCGAGGGCCGGCGCCTGCTGCAGGAGGGCCGCGACGTCGTGATCGCGGTCGTCGAGACCCACGGCAGGGCGGCCACCCTGGCGCAGACGATCGGCCTCCCCGAGATCCCCCGGCGCACGGCGGTGCACCGCGGCGTCGAGCTCACCGAGCTCGACCTGGAGGCGGTGCTCGAGAGGTCGCCCGAGATCGCCCTCGTCGACGAGCTCGCCCACACGAACATCCCCGGCTCCGCTCATCCGAAGCGCTGGCAGGACGTGGATGCGCTGCTCGACGCCGGCATCGACGTCATCACCACCGTCAACGTGCAGCACATCGAGTCGCTCAACGCGGTCGTCGAGAAGATCACGGGCATCGCCCAGCAGGAGACGCTGCCGGATGCCGTGGTCCGCGGCGCCGACGAGATCGAGGTCGTCGACCTCGCGCCGCAGTCGCTGCGGGACCGGCTCTCCGCGGGCCTCGTCTACCCCGCCGAGCGGATCGACGCGGCCCTGTCGAACTACTTCCGGCTCGGCAACCTCACGGCACTCCGCGAGCTCGCGCTGCTGTGGCTGGCCGACGAGGTCGACAGCGCCCTGCGCACCTACCGCGCCGAACAGGGCATCGAGGGCACCTGGCAGGCCCGCGAGCGCGTCGTCGTCGCGCTCACCGGCGGCCCCGAGGGCGAGACCCTGCTGCGCCGCGGCGCGCGCATCGCCGCACGTTCGGCCGGAGGCGAGCTGCTCGCCGTGCACGTCACCGCCCAGGACGGACTCCGCGACGAGACCCCCGGCGCCCTCGCCGCCCAGCGGTCGCTCGTCGAGTCGCTCGGCGGCAGCTTCCACCAGATCATCGGCGACGACATCCCCGGCACGCTCGTCGAGTTCGCGCAGGGGGCGGACGCCACGCAGCTGGTCATCGGCGTCAGCCGGCGCAGCCGCCTCACCGCCGCCCTCACGGGACCGGGCATCGGCTCGGAGATCATCCGCCGCTCCGGCGACATCGACGTGCACATCGTGACCCACGCCGCCGCCGGCGGACGGGTCGTGCTGCCCCGGCTCAAGGGCGGAGCGCTCGGCTGGCGCCGAGAGGCCCTGGGCTTCGCCACCGCCCTCGTCTTCGGCCCGCTGCTCTCCTGGGTGATGTTCACCTTCCGCAGCCCGGAGTCGATCACCGCCGAGGTGCTCGCCTACCAGCTGCTCGTGGTCGTCGTCTCCCTGGTCGGCGGTCTGCGTCCGGCGGTGTTCGCCGCCGTGCTCTCCGGGATCACGCTGGACTTCCTCTTCGTCGCGCCGCTGTTCACCATCACGATCGCCCACCCGCTGCACGCCCTCGCGCTCAGCCTGTACGTCGTCATCGCGATCCTGGTCAGCCTCATCGTCGACCAGGCCGCCCGCCGAGCACGCACGGCCCAGCGCGCCGCGGCCGAAGCCGAGCTGCTGGCCGCGGTCGCCGGCAACGTGCTCCGCGGAGACAACGCCGTGCTCGCGCTGGTCAGCCGCACGCGCGAGGCGTTCGGGCTGAGCGGCGTGCGGCTGCTGTCGCCGGAGGGCGAGCTGCTGGCCAGCGACGGCGAACCCGTGGCCGACGGCCGGGCGACGACCGTACCCGTCGGGCTGACCGTCACGGGAGCGCCGCGGGCCCTCCTGGAACTCAACGGCGCTCCGCTCGACGGCCCGGAGCGGCGACTGCTCGACGCCATCGTCGCGCAGCTGTCGGCGGCGATGGAGCACACCGACCTGCGCGCGACCGCCCGTGAGGCCGAGGCGCTGGTCGAGACCGATCAGGTGCGCAGCGCCCTGCTCTCCGCGGTCAGCCACGACCTGCGCCGTCCGCTCGCCTCGGCGGTCGCGGCGATCGGCGGACTCCGCGGGGCGCACGAGCTGTCGGCATCCGACCGCGACGAGCTGCTCGCCACGGCCGACGAGAGCCTCGCCACGCTGTCGACCCTCGTGACCGACCTGCTCGATGTGAGCCGCGTGCAGGCGGGGGTGCTCGCCGTGTCGGCCACGCGGATGGATGCCGCCGGCACCGTCCTCGCCGCGGTCGACGAGCTGGGCCTGGGGCCGGCAGATGTCGAGCTCACCCTCGACCCCGACCTTCCCGCGCTGTACGCCGACCCCGTGCTGCTCCAGCGCGTGATCGTGAACGTGCTCGCCAACGCCCGCCGCCACTCGCCCGACGACACCAGGGTGATCATCTCCACCAGCGCCCTCGGCGACCGCGCGGAGATCAGGGTCATCGACCGCGGAGACGGCGTGCCCGTCGAGCGCCGCGACCGCATGTTCCAGCCCTTCCAGCGCTTCGGCGACACGGACAACACGACCGGCCTCGGCCTCGGTCTCGCCCTGTCGCGCGGGTTCACCGAGGGCATGGGCGGTAGCCTGACACCCGAGGACACCCCTGGAGGCGGACTCACGATGGTCATCTCCCTGCCGCTGGCCGCAGGACTCCCCGAGCCGGAGACGGAATGAAGCTTCTCATCGCCGACGACGACCCGCAGATGGTGCGGGCGCTGCGGATCACCCTCGCCGCCCACGGATACGAGGTCGTCGTCGCCCCCGACGGGGCCGCGGCCATCGCCGCCGCCGCCCAGACCCACCCCGACCTCATCATGCTCGACCTCGGGATGCCGCGGCTCGACGGCATCGAGGTGATCCAGGCGCTGCGCGGCTGGACGAACGTGCCGATCATCGTCGTCTCCGGGCGCACCGGCTCGGCCGACAAGGTCGAGGCGCTCGACGCCGGAGCCGACGACTTCGTCACCAAGCCGTTCCAGGTCGACGAGCTGCTCGCGCGGCTGCGGGCGCTCTCCCGCCGCAGCGTGCCCGCGGGCGGCGAGTCGACCGTCGGCTTCGGCGACGTCGTCGTCGACCTGGCCACCAAGACGGTCACGCGCGCCGGTGCGCGGGTGCACCTGACCCCGACGGAGTGGCGGATGCTGGAGCACCTGTCACGGCATCCCGGCGCCCTGGTCACGCGGCAGGACCTGCTGAAGGAGATCTGGGGCAGCGAGCAGGTCTCCGACTCCGGGTACCTGCGGCTCTACATGTCGCAGCTGCGCAAGAAGCTCGAGGCCTCCCCCGGTGCACCGGAGCACCTGCTCACCGAGTCCGGGATGGGCTACCGGCTCGTGCTCTGAGGAGGCTCTTCCTCTGAGGAGACTCTTCCTCTGAGGCCGCTTCTCGCCCGAAGCCGCTCCCCGTCTGAGGCCGCTCCTCGTGCGCCCGAGATCCGGAAAATCGACCGACATCCGGATGCTGCGGCCGACGGCATCCGGATCTCGAACCATCCACCGGACACCGGGCGCGACCTGCGGCGGTTCGAGCGGTCCAAAGGTGCCGGGCCGCGGGAGGGCAACGCTGCGTCTCCCCTACGCCCCAGATCCGGAAGAACGACCGACATCCGGATGCTCGGGCCGACGGCATCCGGATCTCGAGCCATCCGCCGGATCCCGGGCGGCCCCTCGGCGGACCCGGGGCATCGGGGCACCGGAGCACCGGCGCACCGGACAGTGCGTCCGGGCGGGGAGAACCTATGCCGCGGATGCCGGCGCCGCAGCGGGAGCCCAGTGGAAGCGTTCGATGACACCGGAGAGCCCGGGAACGCGATACAGGCCGAGCAGCAGCAGGTAGCCGAGCATCCCACCGGCGACGTTGGAGAGCAGGTCGTTGACGTCGGCGATGTGCCCTCCGGCGAAGTACTTCTGCGCCGCCAGCTGGATCAGCTCGATGCCGAGGCTCGTGCCGACCACCGCCAGGAGCACCTTCCCCCACGTCGGCTTCGCGAGAAGCAGCGGGACGAGCATCCCGAGCGGCACGAACACCGCCACGTTGATCAGCGCGTCCTCGATCTCGTAGTCGGCGAAGGGGATGAGCGCGAGTCCGGGGGTCCAGTCATCCGGGCCGATGATGGGGTTCACGAAGATCGGGAAGACCGTGTTCCCGACGATGCCGGCGGCGTACACGGCCAGGGCGGCGGCCACCAGCGCCCGCGGAACGGAGAGCAGCCGCTTCGCCACGAGGCGCCACAGCAGCAGCCCGAAGATCACGATGCCGAGGGGGATGACCACCGGCAGCACCGGAACCTGAACCTGCTCATAGACGCCTTGCACGATCGTCAACGCTAGCCGACTTCGTATGTGAGGTTTCCGAAGGCGCTACGCCATCGCGGCGTCGATGAGGACCTCGGCTGCTCCGCGCGCCTGCACGGCGACCTGCGGATCGGCGGAGATCGCCGCGGTGCTCTGGGCGCCCTCGGCGAGGATCGAGAGCTGCGCGGCGAGGGATGCCGGGGCGCCCGCCTCGACGACGAGGCCCGCCATGTACGCCTGGAACGAGGCCTTGTGCTCGCGAACGATCGTCGCGACCTCGGGGTTGGTGCCGCCGAGCTCGCCGAACGCGTTGATGAAGGCGCAGCCGCGGAAGTCGCCGGTGCAGAACCAGTCCTCCAGGTAGCCGTAGACCGCGAGCAGCCGGGCACGCGGATCCGTGCCGGCATCCGCCACCGCCGCCGCCAGCGACGACTCCCACTCGCGGTGCTTGCGCTGCAGCACCGCGGCGACGATGTCGTTCTTCGCGGGGAACAGGGCGTACAGCCGCCGCAGCGACACGCCGGCGGCAGCGCGGAGCTCGTCCATGCCGACCGCCGCGTAGCCCTTGCGGTAGTAGAGCTCCTCGGCAGCGGAGAGGATGCGCTCGCGGGCGTCGTCTTCGGTCATGCCCCCAGTGTACTTGACATGAGAACGATCGTTCTCTAGATTGGAGCACATCGAGCGAGAACGATCGTTCTCACCGAATCGAAAGGACACGATCATGGGTTACATCACCGTCGGACAAGAGAACAGCACCCCGATCGAGCTGTACTACGAAGACCAGGGAGCAGGCCAGCCGGTCGTGCTGATCCACGGCTACCCGCTCGACGGCCACAGCTGGGAACGCCAGACCCGCGAGCTCCTCGCCCAGGGCTACCGGGTGATCACCTACGACCGCCGCGGCTTCGGCCAGTCCTCGAAGGTGAACTCCGGCTACGACTACGACACCTTCGCCGCCGACCTCAACACGGTCCTCGAGACCCTCGATCTGCGCGACGTCGTGCTCGTCGGCTTCTCGATGGGCACCGGAGAGCTCGCCCGCTACGTGGCGCGCTACGGCCACGACCGCGTCGCGAAGCTCGCCTTCCTCGCCTCGCTCGAGCCCTTCCTCGTGCAGCGCGACGACAACCCCGAGGGCGTCCCGCAGGAGGTCTTCGACGGCATCGAAGCCGCCGCCAAGGGCGACCGCTTCGCGTGGTTCACCGACTTCTACAAGAACTTCTACAACCTCGACGAGAACCTCGGATCGCGCATCAGCGAGCAGGCCGTCACCGGCAGCTGGAACGTCGCCGTCGGCAGCGCCCCCGTCGCCGCCTACGCCGTGGTCCCGGCGTGGATCGAGGACTTCCGCGGAGACGTCGACGCCGTGCGCGCGGCCGGGAAGCCCACGCTGATCCTGCACGGCACGAAGGACAACATCCTCCCCATCGACGCGACCGCCCGTCGCTTCCACGAGGCCGTGCCCGCGGCCGACTACGTCGAGGTCGAGGGCGCCCCGCACGGGCTGCTCTGGACCCACGCCGACGAGGTCAACGCCGCTCTGAAGGACTTCCTCGCGAAGTGATCGAATGCCGCGGCGGCGCCCCCGTCGCGGCATTCCCCAGGTCGCACGCCCGGTCCCGTCCTTCGCGGATCGACGACCGGGTGTGCGACCGGAGCGGAGGAGGGCGGCTCAGCCGCGCATCGCGACGCCGCGGCGCCAGTAGCCCATGAAGGCCACCTGCCCGCGGTCGACGCCGAGGTCCTTCACCAGGTGCCGGCGCAGCGTGGTGACGACGCCGCTCTCGCCCGCGATCCAGAAGTAGCGATCGGCCGGCGCATCGGCCGCGGCGATCTCCTCGCCGAGGCCGGAGTAGTCAGGGGTCTCCCACAGGAGATCCTCGCCGTCGATGTCCTGCACCTCGAGGGCCGACGGGGCGTCGCCGAGATGGGTGAGGACCGCGGGCATCAGCGCCGATCCGTGCAGCTCGCCCTCGGCCCGGGGCAGCCAGGTGACCTCGACGCCCGAGGGCGCATCGATCGAGAGGATGTCGGATGCCGTCGGCACCTCGATGAACGCGGTGCCGCGGAGCTCGCGCGGGGCGTCCTCCAGGATGCGGGCGATCGCCGGCGCCGCGGTCTCGTCTCCGGCCAGCAGCACCGACCTCGCGGTGCCCGGCGCGAACTCCGCCCCGCCGTGCACGCTCGCGGGGATGCCGCGACGCGGCCCGACGATGAACACCGGCTGGCCGACCTCGGCGGAGCTCGCCCACGTCGACGCGGGGCCGGTGAGGCCGGGCTCGAGATGCAGCACGAAGTCGACGACCACCTCGGTGCCGGCATCCGTCACCCTCAGCTCGCGTACGGAGTAGGTGCGCATCGATCCGCGCTCCTCCTCCGGCACGGCGAGGTAGGAGCCCCACCAGTCGTCGGAGTCGCGGTCGATCGCCGGGATCGCATGCGGCGCGGGCGGGAAGATGATCTTGATCCGCGCGTCGAAGACGTCGCCGGGCGTACCGAACTCGTCGAGATCCTCGCCGCCGAAGGTGATCCGCACGAAGTTCGGCGACACCCGGTCGACCGCGCGCACCTCGGTCAGGGCGAGCGCGTAGGTCGGACGGGCCTTGGTCTCTGCAGCGGTGGTGGTCTCAGCGGACATGATGCCTCCCGATGGGTGTGACGAGCGGTGTCCCCGACACCGGGTCGATGGTGACGTGGTTGGCGAGCCCGAAGACCTCGCGGACCAGCTCGGCGGTGACGACCTCGTGCGGGGTGCCGACGGCGTGCACGCGGCCGTCCTTCATGGCGACGAGCTCGTCGGCGTAGCGGGCGGCGAGGTTGAGGTCGTGCAGCACCATCACGATCGTGGTGCCGCGCGAGACGCTGAGGTCGGTGAGCAGATCGAGCACCTCGACCTGATGGGCGACGTCGAGGAAGGTGGTCGGCTCGTCGAGCAGCAGGATGTCGGTCTCCTGCGCGAGAGCCATCGCGATCCACACGCGCTGGCGCTGCCCGCCGGAGAGCTCGTCGACGCTGCGGTCGGCGAGCTCGGTCGTTCCGGTCGCGGCGAGCGCGTCGGCGACCACCTCGTAGTCGTGCGCGGTCCAGCGCGACAGCATCCTCTGGTGCGGATGCCGGCCGCGTCCGACGAGGTCGGCCACGGCGATCCCCTCCGGAGCGACGGGCGACTGCGGCAGCAGCCCGAGGACCCGTGCGACCTCCTTGGTCGGCCGCGCGTGCAGGGACGTGCCGTCGAGCACGATCTGCCCCGAGGTCGGCGAGAGCAGGCGCGCCAGCGCGCGCAGCAGCGTCGACTTGCCGCATCCGTTCGCCCCGACGATCGTGGTGATCCTGCCGGGAGCGATCTGCAGATCGAGCCCGTCGATGATGGTGCGGTCTCCGTAGGCGAGGGTCACGGCCTCGGCCGACAGGGTGTGCGCCTCGGTCACAGGGAGCCTCCCGAGCGGTTGGTGCGGATGAGCAGGTAGATCAGGTACGGGGCGCCGAGCACGCCGGTGATGACGCCGACCGGGTAGCGCTCCCCGAAGGCGAACTGGCCGATCAGGTCGCCGCCGAGCACCAGCACGGCGCCGACGAACGCGCTCGGCAGGAGCAGGTTCGCGCCGGGCCCGGTGAGGCGGGCGGCGATGGGACCCGCCATGAACGCCACGAAGGCGATCGGCCCCGTGGCCGCGGTGGCGAAGGCGAGCAGCGCGACCGCTCCGAGGATGAACAGCAGACGGGTGGGGGTCACGCGCACGCCGAGCCCCGCGGCCGAGTCGTCGCCCAGCTGCATCGCGCCCATCGCCCTGCCCTGCAGGAGCATGAGCGGCAGGATCACCGCGGAGGCGATCGCGAGGGGGATGACGCGCTCCCAGGAGGCGTTGTTCAGGCTGCCCGTGAGCCACTGCATCGCCGTCTGGATGTCCCACTGCGCCGCCCGCGACAGCAGATAGGAGATCACGCTCTGCAGCATGGCCGCGACGCCGATCCCGATGAGGATCAGCCGGGTGCCCGCGAAGCCGCCCTTGATCGACAGCAGGTAGATCGCCCCGGCGGTGAGCAGCGCCCCGCCGAGCGCGAGGAGCGAGACTGCCGGCCCGCTCAGCGAGAGCACCACGATGCCGATGACCGCAGCGGCTCCCGCACCGTCGGCGATGCCGATGATGTCGGGGGAGGCGAGCGGGTTCCGCAGGAGGGTCTGGAAGCAGACCCCGGCGATGCCGAACGCGAACCCGGCGAGCACCGCGAGCACCGAGCGCGGCAGCCGCAGCTCGCCGACCGTGAAGGAGGCGCCGGGGACCGTCTGCCCGAGGATGACGCGCACGACCTCGCTCGGACCGTAGAAGGTGTTGCCCACCATGAGCGCGACGGCCAGCAGCGCGAACACCAGGACGCCCAGCGCGATCGTCGTGCGCGCGTGCCTGCGGTGGCGGGAGCGGCGCCCCGCGATCACGGCGGCGGCACGGTCGGTCGCGGCGAGCACCGCGGTCTCGGTGGCGGTCACAGTTCACGCACCTTCTGGCGGCGGACGATCCAGATGAAGAAGGGGGCGCCGATGACGGCGGTGATGATGCCGACCTGGATCTCCTCGGACGAGGGGGCGATCACGCGGCCGATGACATCGCTCGCGAGCAGGAGCGCGGAGCCGGTGAGAGCCGAGAACGGCAGGAGCCAGCGGTGGTCGGTGCCGATGAGCATCCGGCAGGCGTGGGGCACGATGAGGCCGACGAAACCGATCGGACCCGCGATCGCCGTCGCCGCGCCCGCGAGGATCACCGCACCGAGCGCCGAGACGAGCCGCGTGCGGAACACGTGCTCGCCGAGACCGGCGGCCATGTCGTCGCCGAGAGCGAGGGAGTTCATGCCCCGCGCGCTGGCGATGCAGATCAGCGCGCCCGCCGCGAGCACGGGAGCAGTGATCGCGATGCGCGGCCACTCGGCGCCGCCGACGCCGCCGACCTGCCAGGACTGGAACGCCGGGAGCAGATCGACGCGGGGCAGCATGATCGCGCTGATGAGCGAGGCGAACGCGGCCGAGGTGGCGGCGCCCGCGAGAGCGAGCTTGAGCGGCGTCGCTCCGCCGCGGCCGAGTGAGCCGACCGTGTAGACGAAGGCGGCGGCCGCCGCCGCGCCGACGATGGCGAGGGCCATCTGCCCGTACGGCTCGGTGAGACCGAAGAACGCGAGGCCCACGACCACCGCGAGAGCGGCGCCGTTGGTGACGCCGAGGATGCCGGGGTCGGCGACCGGGTTGCGGGTCACGGCCTGCATCGCCGCGCCCGAGAGAGCGAGGGCGGCGCCGACGAGGATCGCCAGCACGGTGCGCGGGACGCGCTTGACGATGGCGGCCTGCGAGATCGTCTCATCGTGCCCGGAGAGCGCGGCGAGGATGTCGGACAGGCCGACCTCGCGCACCCCGAAGGACACGGAGAGGATGCCGAGCACGACGATGAGTGCGACGCCGGCGAGGAGCCAGGCGGTGCGCACCACGACCGGGCGCCGCAGGTCTGCGGCGCCCGGTCTCCCGCTGGTCGCGGTGGTGATGGTGGAGCTCACGATGAGGTCGTTCCGCCGGCGCGGACCCGATGTCAGCTCGCGGCGAGCGGCTTCGCCAGCACGGCGAGGTAGTCGTCGAGACCCCACGGGATCGACAACGGCGACGGGTTGGCGGATGCCGCGAGCGGCGTCGCGTCGCCGAGCACGGCGATGCGCCCTTCGGCGATGGCGGGGATCTTCGACAGCAGCGGGTCGGCCTGGAGCACGGGGATGATCGACTCGTCACCGTAGACGACGAAGACGTCGACGTCCTGGAACTTCTCCGCCTCCTCCGAGCTCACCGTCTGGTAGAACTCGGTGCTGTCGGCGCTCTCCTCGACGATCGAGGGGTACGGCAGTCCGAGGTTGTCGTGCAGGTAGCCGGGGCGCGTGTCGACGGCGTTGTAGAAGCCGATCTGGCTGAGGTCGGACGCGTCGATGTAGGAGAACAGCAGCTTCTTGTCCTTGAGCACGCTGTGCGCCTCGAGCGCGGCATCCGCCTCGGCCTTCAGATCGCCGATCAGCTTTTCGCCCGACGTGGAGAGGCCGATGGCCTTCGCGTCGAGACGGATCATGACGTCGATCGAGGTGCCCCACGCGACGTCGGGGTAGGCGACGACGGGCGCGATCTTGGAGAGCGTGTCGTACTGCTCCTGCGTCAGACCGGAGTAGGCGGCGAGGATCACGTCGGGCTTGGTGTCGGCGACGGCCTCGTAGTCGATGCCGTCGGTCTCGTCGAACAGCACGGGGGTGTCGGCGCCGAGCTCGTCGAGCTTGTCCTCGACCCAGGGCAGCACGCCGTCGCCGTCGTCGTCGCCCCAGGTCACCTTGGCCATGCCGACGGGCACGATGCCGAGGGCGAGCGGGACCTCCTGGTTGGACCAGGCGACCGTGGCGACCCGCTCGGGCTGCTTCTCGATCGTGGTCTCGCCGTAGGCGTGGGCGATGGTCACGGGGAACGTGCCGTCGGCGACGACCCCTGAGGAGTCGGCGGAAGACGTGGGCGCGCCTCCGGTAGTGGTGGACCCCGCGCAGGCGGTGAGGCTCAGGGCGAGTGCGGCGGCGCCGAGGGCGAGGAGACGGGAGGTGCGCACAGGCGTTCCCTTCGGTTCGGGTGAGGGGGCGTGGCGCTGTTCGCGCCGGAAGGCTTTGGTAAGCCTGGCCTAACCTAACACAAACGTTTAGGTCACCCTAACTCCCCCGTAACGCAGAAACCGGCCGGACCCGTGAGGGTCCGGCCGGTTCAGGAAGTCAGCGCGCGCTCAGAGAGCGCGGATGTTCGCCGCCTGCATGCCCTTGGGGCCACGCTCAGCGTCGAATTCGACCTTCTGGTTCTCGCGGAGCTCCTTGAAACCGGAGCCGGCGATAGCCGAGTAGTGGGCGAAGAGGTCGTCCGAGCCGTCATCAGGAGCGATGAAGCCGAAGCCCTTCTCCGCGTTGAACCATTTCACAGTGCCAGTGGCCATGTGTTTCTACTTTCTGTTGAAATGACCGCTTTCGCAGTCTGCGCCGCGGCGGAACATCCACCGCGCGCGCTCCGTCACCGTACCACGCCCGGCTGACAGTCTGCTCGTTCATTCCCCCGGGACGAAGAAGCAGCCCGAGGCGTCCGTGGTCGTGGCCGCCATCAGGTCGTCCATCTCGTCCATCCGGCGCTGCGTCATCACGAAGGTCTGCGGGTCGGACAGGAAGGCGATGAACACCAGACCCGCCCCGCTCGGCGGGTCGAAGCTGTAGCTGCGGCGCAGCATCAACGGGCGTCCGATGTGCGACGGGTGCGCACGGCGCGCGTGGCTCGCCGCCGGGGTGAGCAGCCTCCCGTCCGCGGTCTTCGCGAACAGGTCGACCTCGTCGTCGGGGCCGCCGCCCGACAGCGGGGCGCCGGTGTCGCGCGAGCGCCCGACGGCCTGCTCCTGCGCAGCCACGGGCTGCGCGGTGAACGACGCGGAGATGAGCATGCGACGGACCACCAGGTGCGTGTCGTGGTGGGCGGCATCCGTCCAGACCCCGGCCTCGCGCAGCTCTGCCGTGCGCGGGTTGACGATCCCGTCGATGAAGCCGGTCGAGGTCCGCGCCGTGCCGTGGGGGGTCGGGGCGTCGCGGTAGCCCGCCTGCTGCCACACGATCCTCGCGCCGAGAGCCGCGACCACCGCGTCCGCGGCATCCCGCGCTCCGGATGCCGTCTCGGCGCACACCTGCACCGCGAGGTCTCCTCCCGTCACGATGGCGGGATCGTCGTGCGCGAACGCGGGGAGCTCGGATGCCGCGGCGGCGCGCTCCGGCCACAGCGTGAGCGCGTGCGCCGGGGCGTAGCCCACGGTCACCGTCACCTCGCCGGCATCCGGCGGGGACTCGACGCGCGACGCGGCGGCGACCAGCGCGGGGAGAGCGGCCGACTCCACCCCGTCGAGGGCGAGGACGCGCAGCGCGAGGTGCCGTTGCGGCACGTCGGGGAAGGTGATGCCGGGGCGCCGGTCGGCGTCCGGCGCCGGCGATGCGGATGCCGTCGGGGCTCCCTCCGCGGTCGATGCGTCTCCGTCGACCCCGCGCAGCAGCCAGCCGGTCGCGCCCGCGGCGACCGCGGTCCCTGCGGCGACGGCGGCCCCGACGAAGAACCCGCGGCGGGTGGGCCCCGTTCCCTCGTCAGCCATCTGCGTCCCCGAGCTCCAGCCCGGCCGGTCGCGGAAGCGGCGCGTCGTCGGTGAGGAGGATCACGAGGCGCTCGTCGTCTCCGGCATCCATCCGACGCAGCCGTCCGTCGCCGTCGAGCCAGAGCCTCGTCACCGCCTCGCCCCCGCCGTCGACGCTCGGCAGCCGGAACACCTGCTGCTGCTCGCCGTCCACCTCGACCTCGCCGAGGTGACGCGCATCGGACTGCCGCAGCAGCTGCGCGTTCTCGGGCCGGTCGGCGGCGAGCGCGAAGACCACCGACAGCGCGGAATCGAGGGCGGCCTCGCTCTGCCACTGTCCGTCGACCTGCCGCAGGAACGCCGTGGGCGAGAACGCCACGGTCTCCTCCACGGCCAGTGACGAGGGCCCGCGGAGCATGACACCCCACGCGGCGTGGGCCACCGGATCGAGGGTGACCTCGTACTCGCGGTGATCCACGTCGTCATCCGCGAGCATGCTGATGTGCAGCACGACATCTCCCCGGCTCGCGACCTGGAACCGCGTCTGCGCGAGCATCTCCGACTGTGCGACCGTCAGCGGCTCGCCCTCGTCGGACAACCCGACTTGGCACCCGGTCAGGAGCAGCACGGATGCCGCGACCGCCGCGACGGCGGCGAGCATCCGCCTCACGACCCCGACTCCGCCAGAAGATCGGCCGATGGCACGGACACGGCGCTGAGATCGGGCATCTCGACCGTGCGCGGCAGCGTGCGGGGCGTGTCGTCGACGTCGTCGAGTCCGGGGCGCTGGGGCGGCAGGGCGACCTTCGAGAACATGATGCCCGCCGGCCCCGGCGCCTGCGTGAACGAGCCCGGCGCCGTCGCGCATCCGCTCAGCCCCGCGGGAACGGTCGTCGCGGAGGCGTCCAGGGTGAAGCAGTTGTCCGAGCCCGTGGCCCGCTCGTTCGGCGCGAAGGCGACGTCGAGAGCGTTCCCCGCGAAGACGTCACCCGCGAGAGAGGTGCCGGTGGGGGCGAAGTCCTCCGACGACGTCACCCACACCCCGGCCGCGCTGTGCCCCGTGATGAGGTTCGCCGTGACGACGGCATCCACCGTCCCGCCGAGTCCGACACCGACGCCGAACGCGCCGCCCGCCTGCTCCGGCGTCTGCGCCTCGTTGTTGTCGGCGATCACGTTGCCGACGATCTGCACGCCCGCGGTCGGCCCGTGCGCCTCGAGGTAGTTGCTGAGCACGCTGATGCCGATGCGGTTGCGCACGATCCTGTTGCCGGTGATGACGACGCCCGACGCGTTGGCGAGCTCGAGCCCCGCGGCGTTCATCGTGATGACGTTGTCCTGCACGAGCGCTGCGCACTGCTCGCACTGACCCACGTAGATGCCCGAGTCCGAGCCGCCGCTGGCGAGGTTCTCGCGGATCACCCCGTCGGTGCGGTTGAAGGCGTAGATGCCGTACAGGCCGTTGTTGTTCGCCGTGACCCGCTGCACCAGGTAGCCGGGCACCGGCGGCGGGCTCTGATCGGGGAGGTAGCCGTCGGGGCCCCGCGCGATGCCGGCGCCGTTCTCGTCGGTGACACCCGTGATGAGAACGCCGTTCTGCAGGAAGTTGCGGACGGTGAGGTTCTCGACCGTGATCCGCTCCCCCGTGCCGACGACGCCGTTGCTGCGGGTGAGCTCGCCGTCGAGGATCACCGCATTGCGGTCCTCGCCCCGCACGGTCACGTCGTCGCCGCGCACGTCCAGGCTCTCGGTGTAGGTGCCGGGGGCGATCAGGATGATGCCGCCGTCGGCGACGAGCGCGCCGGCATCCGTCAGCGACGCGTCCTGCGGGACGCGCACGACGTCCTTCTTCTCCTGGGGATCGGGGGACGCTCCGGCCGCGCAGCCGACGAGGGATGCCGCAGCCAGGAGCACTGCCACCAGGACGGGGGCGACTCTCTTCACGTGAGCACGCTACCGGCGAGGACGCGACGCCTCGGGCGCCACACCGGCCTGTGACCCCCGAAAGGGGTCACAGAGCTTGAGCGCTGATCGGGAACTCGCGCCGGCCCGACGTCAGCGGCTGACGAGATCACCCGCGGCGAGTGAGCGCTGAGCCACCACGGCCGCCTCCGTGCGCGTGCTCACGCCGAGCTTGCGCAGCACCGCCGACACGTGCACGCTCACCGTCTTGACGCTGATGAAGAGCCGCTCGCCGATCTGCCTGTTGCTGAGCCCCTCGGCGATCAGGTCGAGCACCTGGTGCTCTCGCGCGGTCAGCGCATCGGCATCCGACGCCGCACTCGTGCCGAGCCCCGCGGCCGCAGCGAAGGCCGCGACGGAGGACTGCAGCTGCACGTGACCGAGCTCCTCGGCGATCTCGGCCGCCCTGCCCAGAAGGGCGGCGGCTTCGACGCGGTCGCCCGCGGAGACGAGCAGGCGTGCGAGCGCGAGTCGGGTGACCGCGCGGAACACGACCGGCACGTCGTCGCCGTCGGCGAGTGCGATCGCCGCGCGGAGACCGGACGTGCTCGGCGCGAGCAGCGCGTCGAGGAGAGCAGACCAGGAGTCGCCCCTGAGCTGCTCGCCCTGCGCATCCCAGGCCGCGCGCACGGCGGCGACGGCGACGGTCACGTCGACGCCCTGTGCCCGCAGCTCGGCGATGATCCATCCCGACTGCAGCATGAGGCGCCGCTGGTGCAGCAGCACGGGGCCGTCGTCGCGGAGCATCGCGAGGATCGCATCGAGCGCGCCGGGGAGATCGCCCCTGCTCTCGGCGACCGCGACCGTCATGACGGTGATGTCGTACCAGATCTGCCGCTCGACGGTCCCCGTCTCCTGGAACGCGGACAACGACTCGTTCAGCAGCTCGGCAGCCTCCTCGTGCCGCCCGCGCCACGACAGCACCCGCACGCGCGTCATCGTGGTGTACATGCGGAACACCCGCAGCGTGTTCTGCGAGAGCTCGCGGCGGAGCATCTCCTCTACGCGCTCGATCTCGCCGAGCTCGAGCAGCGGCACGGCCATGTTCTGCGTCATCACCGAGCCGGAGGTGCGCTCGACGCCGAAGGTGCGCGACCGCGCCAGCCCCTCTTCCGCGAGCGCGACGGCCTCGCGGTACCGGCCGAGCAGCGTCAGCAGATCGGAGTAGTTCACGCGGTAGCGCAGCTCGGCGGTCGAGCCTTTGGCGAGGGTGCGGGCGAGCTCGTACTCGCGGGCGCCGACGTCGAGGTCTCCGCCGTGGGCCGAGGAGGCCGCACGCACGTTCGCGGCGATCGAGGCCTCGTCATCGGACCCCGCGCGGGCCGCGAACTCCCCGGCCTCGACGCCGAGCGCGTACCCGCGGTCGAGGTCGCCGGCGATCATGTACCTGCTCGCGAGGTTGTTGAGGATCGTCGCGCGCAGTCGGTCGTCGTCGACCCTCCCGTCGAGCACCGCCAGGGATTCGTGCAGCAGCGCGATCGCGCCTGGCCGCCCGAGGTTCATCGTGTAGTACGCCTTGTCGCGCAGCAGCCGCGCGTGCAGACGAGGATCGACGACGGCCGGATCGAGCTCGCCGAGAGCCACGTTCACGACGGCGAGCGCGCGTTCGCCGTCTCCGGCGTTGCGCAGGATTGACCCCAGCACCAGCAGCAGGTCGAGCCGATCGATGTGCGCGGCCTCCGCGGCATCCGGAACCTGCGCCCACAGGCCGAGCGCCAGCTCGCCGAACCGCGCCGCACTCGCGAAGGCGAACCGGGCCTTCGCATGGCGCATGGCGTCGACGGCGGCGATCAGCGCCCTTCGGTCGTCTTGCGCGAGCTGCCAGTGGTACGCGAGGGCCGCGGCATCGGCGCTGTCGCTGCCGTCGCACTGCGCCTCCAGCGTCTCGGCATACGCCCGATGCAGCCGCGCGCGCTCACCGGGGAGGAGGTCGTCGTGCACGGCCTCTCGCAGCAGCGCGTGACGGAAGCGGTAGTCGTCGTCTGCGACCACGAGGATGCCGCTGCGCGTCGCCTCCCGCACGGCCTCGTCGAGCCGGTCGTCGGGCACGGTGGCGAGCTCGACCAGCAGCGGATGGGACAGCGGACGCTCGGCGCCGGACGCCACCTGGACCACGCGGCGGGCGTCGTCGGAGAGGCGGTCGAACCTCGCGAGCAGGAGATCGCGCAGCCCGTCGGGGAGAGGGCCCTTCGAGCATCCGGCGATCTCCTCCACGAAGAACGGCACCCCCTCGGCCCGCTCCTGGATGCGGTCGAGAGCCAGCGCGCTCAGGGCATGGCCGGTGATCTGCTCGACGATCTCCCGCACGGCGTCGATGTCGAGGCGCTCCAGGGACACGCGCTCGAGGAGTCGCGCCCTGGTGGCCTCGCCGATGAAGCGGCTCACCGCGTCGCCGCGGCGCACATCGTCGGAGCGGCAGGTCAGCAGGAGGAGGATGCGCCCCCGCCCGAGGGCGCGCAGCAGGAAGGAGAGGATCGCGAGGGTGGATTCATCGGCCCAGTGCAGGTCTTCGACGACGAGAACCTGCGGAGCGCGTTCGGACGCGCACTCGATGAGGCTCGCGATCGCGTCGCGCAGCCGCTCGGGGCTCGTGCTCGCCCTGTCGTCGGACGTGGAGGCGAGCTCGGGCAGAAGCATGCCCAGCGCGTCGGCGCCGGCCCCGACGACCTCGCGCACCCGCTCGACGCCGACCGTCTGCACGATCGAGCGCAGGATGCCGGTGAGCGGACCGTACGGAGAGCGCGCGGTGCCGAGATCGAGACACCAGCCGACGTGGATGTCGGCCCGGTTCTCGATCTCGTCGGCGAACTCGCGCAGCAGCCGGGACTTGCCGATGCCCGCCTCACCCTCGACGAGGAGGGCGGTCGGCACCCCGCCGCTCGCGCGCTCGAAGAGCAGGCGCACGTGCGCGAGATCGGCGTCGCGGCCGACCATCGGAGCGCTCGGAGCGAGAGGGGGCATGGACTCATCGTGCCACTCCCGTCGGACATCCGGGGCTGCTGTCGGCAGAACGATCGTCACCGTGCGGCGACCGGCTCGCAGGTCGTCGGCGACGGGCTCTGCGCACGCGTGCGCGAACCCGCGGCGAGACGACCCAGCATCCGCCGGATCACGCCCTGCGGGCGGGCGACGATCTGATCGGCGTGCTCGGCGATGAACCGCGCGCGCTCGGCGGAGCGCTCCATCTGCTCCTGCTCGAACCGGGTGATCTGCTGGCTGAGGTACGGGTGCTCGTACATGGGGGTTCTCCTCTGTGGGTGTATGCCTACACTCCGCTCTGAGGCGGGACCCCGGCATCGGGCACCTTCCCTATCTTTCGGACGGGGGGTGCCTAGGCGCGTCCGTCTCCCGAACCGGGGGCGCCCCCGGCCGCGCTCGTGACACGGCGCTGACGCACCCAGGCGCCGATGATGAAGCGCGCGTCGTCGCTCTCGAGATCCACGCCGATCGACTCCGCCGCGCGCGCGAGCCGGTAGTACACGGTCGCGCGGTGCACGCCCAGCCGATCGGCCAGATCGGCGACCCTGGCGCCGTGCGCGACGTACGCCTCGAACAGGGCGAGGACGTCGGGGGGCGCGTCGGCGAGACGGCGCAGCGGCTCGGGGAGCAGGTGGGCAGGCGGCTCAGCCGCGAGGAGCGTGACGATCGACGCGGCGACCGGATCGGCGGTCCACGACGCGGACCTGCTCTCGCGCGATCGCGCGACGCGCACGGCGACCAGAGCCTGCTCGTACGACTCCCAGCTCAGCGAGAGCTCGCCCACCGGGGAACCCACCCCCAGGACCCCCTGGAGCGGCTCGCTCACGTCGGCCGCATCCGTCTCCCTGATGATGGCCGCCACGACGTTCTCCATCGCCTCACGAGTCGGCTCGTTCCGGAAGCCGAGGAGGATCAGCGCCTCGGGCGACGTCGGCACGAAGCTGTACGCGTCGATCATGGGGGTCGTGATCGCCCGGAGCAGCGCCCGCGAGATCACCTCCCTCGACGGAGGGCCGTCCCAGGGAGACCACTCGGCGCTCAGAGACAGGCAGAGCGCGACGAAGTGGCGCGAACGGGTGAACATGCCCAGATCGAGGAGCTCGTCCGCCGCCCTCCGACGGCTCGGCTCATCGGGGGCGAGGAGGCCGAGCATCTCCGATTCGACCTCGGCGTTGACCGCCGCGATCGACTGCGAGACGCTGACCAGGAGCGCCCGCAGCGTGTCGGCGGTCTCCAGCACGAGGAACGCCTCGCTCGGGGTGAGCGGCCGGGTGAGGGTGATCCAGAGGAACCCGAGCACCTCGTAGCGGGAGCGCACGGTGATCACCAGCCGCTCGTGCTCCATCCCGAGCTGCGGCTCGACGCCGAGCACCCGCGGGACGAGCTGCGCGTGCAGGCGCCACGCCCTCATCTCGACCACCAGCGCCGGCGCGGGACGACGTGCGGTGAGGGTGTGCAGTCTGGCGGGATCGAGATCGTCGAAGTGCGCGCTGCTGGCGAGCAGGGTCCACTCGGCATCCTCCAGCACCACCGACCGCTGCAGCGCCATCGCCAGCCGATCGACGGTCTCCTGAACGGCGTCGAACATCGCACCTCCGCTCCCCGACCGGCGGGACGACTCCGATCCTACGCCGCGCTCGACGCCGCCGTCACTCGACGATCCGCCCGCCCTTGAGCACGGCGGCGACGTCGGTGAAGCGCCCGATCTCGTCGAGGTGAGCGCCGGGGACCGCCACCAGATCGGCGAAGCGTCCAGGGGCGACCGCGCCGACGTCCGCAGAGCGTCCGAGGCACTCCGCCGCGACGCTCGTCGCCGACTGCAGCGCCTGCATGGGCGTCATGCCCGCCTCCACGAACTCCGGCAGCTGACCGGCGTTGCGCCCGTGCGGGAAGACGATGGCATCCGTGCCGTAGGCGATGCGCACCCCGGCCTCGACCGCGAGGCGCACGGCGGCCCGTGCCGACGTCCCGACGCTCGCGGTCTTCTCGCGCACGCCGATCGGATGCTCCTCGCGCTCGGCGTGCTCCTCCACCCAGTTCAGCAGGTAGGTGGTCGGCACGTAGTAGGTGCCGTGCTCGATCATCGCCGACATCGCCGTGTCGCCGAGCATGGTCCCGTGCTCGATCGTGCGGGCGCCGGCGCGGATGGCGCGCAGCGCACCCTCCTCCCCGTGCGCGTGAGCAGCGACGTAGAGGCCGTACAGCGCCGCCTCGTCGACGCAGGCGCGCAGCTCCTCCTCGGTGTACTCGGGCGCACCGGGCACCGTGCCCGAGGCGTACACCGCACCGGTCGCGATGATCTTGATCACATCGGCGCCCCGATGGGCGATGCGGCGCACGGCCGAGCGCACCTCGTCGACGGAGTCGGCGACGCCGAAGCGGAAGGACGTGGGCAGCGGGATGTCGAGGGCGAGGTCCGTGATCTCGCCGCCGCCGGAGCTGCACGTGACGTAGGCGCCCGCGCAGACCATGCGGGGCCCCTCGCAGATCCCGGAGTCGATCGCGTCGCGCAGATCGCAGTCGACGAAGGCGCGGAAGCTGCCCACGTCGCGGACGGTCGTGAAGCCCGCGCGCAGCGTCGCCCTGGCGTGGCGCACCCCCAGCAGCGCATCGCGCGCGGGGGAGCCGGTGAGGTACGGGCTGTAGCTGCCGCGCTCCAGCTCGCCGATCAGATGGGTGTGCAGGTCGATCATCCCCGGAGCGACCAGGTGGTCGCTGAGGTCGAGCACGTGCTCGCCGCCGTGCCGGGAGGGCGACCAGGGCTCGACCGCGGCGATCCTCTCGCCGTCCAGCACGATCGCGTGGTCGGCGAGCACCTCTCCGGCGAGCACGTCGGCGACCGCTCCGGCGCGGATCACCCTGATGTCCGTCGCCGCGCTCATCGGACGACCTCCACACCCTCGACCGCGACGAGTCTTCGGCCGAAGCCGATGCGCACGACGATCATCGCGACGGCGACGGCGGCGCCCACGATCGCGAACGCGGCGAAGTAGCCGGTCTCGTTCTCGCCCGGCACGAACCCCTCGCCGGTCACGCCGGCCGCGGCGATCCCCATGGCGACCGCGAGGTAGTGCACCGAGAGCATCCTGGTCTCGAACCCCGGGGGTGCGACGGCCGTCGCGAGGGACAGGCCGGAGGGGGAGACCACGACGTCGGAGGCGCCGAAGACGAACACGATGAAGACGAGGACGATGATCGGCGTGAGCCCTCCGGCTCCCGAGGCGACGGCGAGCCACCCCATGCCGATGGCGCATCCGGCGAACGCGACCGCGAACTTCACGGCGAGGGAGGGCTGGCGATCGCCGAGCCGACCCCACACCGCGGCGAGGATCGGCGCCACGAGGATCGTGCAGAGGGGAGCGATGCCGAGCACCGTGGACGGCGGCAGCTCCACGCCGAACACGACGCGGTCCGTGCTGGCCTCGGAGTGGATCGCCACGGTCGTGTAGAGCTGCTGGTAGAGCATGGCGAACACGCCGGTCGCGACGAAGAACGGGAGGTAGCGGATGACCCGGCCCTTCTGCTCGCGGGTGAGATCGCGGCGCGAGAGCAGCTTCACCAGCGCTCCGACCGCGAGGACGAGGGCCCCGAGGCCGACGATCGTCGCGGGGTTGAACCCTGCCGCGACACTGCCCACCACCAGCGCGATCGCGAACGCCACCGCCGCGATCGGCCACGCGAGGGCCCAGCCGCGGACGCCGGCCACCGGGACGGGCGGCGCCGTCGCCTCGGTGCCGCGTCGGAACGGCAGGTAGATGAGGAGTCCGATCAGGATCGCCACGGCCGACGCGAGGAAGCCGAGTCGGAAGCCGACGGCCGACTGCAGCACGCCGCTGAGGGTGATGCCGATGAGCGCGCCCCCTGCACTGCCGAGGTAGTAGACCGTGAAGCCCGCCTCCCGGTGCGACTCGTGCGCGTCGAGCGTGCCGCCCAGCACCACGCCCTCGCTCACCCACATCGAGGCGGCGCCGAACGCGATGGCGATGAGTCCGATCGTGAGCCCGATGGCGCCGGGGACGATCGCGAGGGTCAGGTAGCCGGCGAACGCGAGCATAGCGCCGTAGCGGAGTCCTCGCCCCGCGCCGAGCACGTTGTCGGCGAGCCACCCCATGAAGATGGTGGCGAGGAAGGTCGCGGCGCTCGACGTCGACACGATCGCGATCGCGACGGCCGGCTCGAGAGCCAGGCCCCCCTCGCTCGCGGAGAAGTACACGTAGTAGACGAGGATCGTCTGCATCCCGTAGAAGGAGAGGGCGTCGAAGCCGGCGAAACCCGCCACGGGGAACATGGTGCGAGGCAGGCCGAAGAACGTGCGCCCGACGGGTGGGGCGTCTGTCGTGCTGCTGAGGGTCATTGCGCCTCCATCGGAGCAGTGGTGCCGCCGCGCGGCTTCAGGGTTGTCGAGAGTCAATCCGATCCCCGAGGCGCCGAGGATCCGACAGGCGTCGGAATGTCCGGCGGAACCTGCGACAGATGTCGCCTCCACCGCCATGATCCACCCGCGACCATGGTCGGATGAGCATCGACGCAGATCTGCCCTTCACCCGAGACGAGTACGCCGATCGCCTGCGACGTCTGCGGGCGGCGATGGCCTCGGCCGACGTCTCCGTGGCGGTCCTCACCGCTCCGGACACGATGGCGTGGCTCACCGGCTACCGCAGCCGGTGGTACCGCCAGCACACGTCGACGTCGATGCCCCCGGCGCAGTGCGTGGTCCTCCACGTCGAGGAGGGCGCCCCGTTCCTCATCGAGGCCGGCTATCACGAGGAGCTCGCCCGCACGACGACCGTGCTCGACGACATCCGCACCCTCTCCACGACGGACGAGACCAGGGAGTCCACCCTCGGCGAGTACGTCGCCTTCCTCGCCGAGCAGCTGCGGCCGTGGGCGGGGAGCCGCGTCGGCATGGAGCGGTGGAGCTGCATCCCGAGTCCTGCCGTCGCCGACGTGGTCGACGAGATGCTCGACGGTCTCGGATGCCGGGTCGTCGACGTGACCCTGCCGTTCCGGGGCGTCCGGCGCCTCAAGAGCCCCGCGGAGATCGGGAAGATCGAGGCGGCGCAGCGCGCGGCGGATGCCGGCATCCGCGCGATCCTCTCCGAGGCGACGCCCGAGACGACCGAGCTCGAAGCCTGGGGCCTCTACTCCCTCGGCATGGTGCGCGCTGGGGGCGAGCCCGCCGTGCTGCACGAGACCGTCGCCGCAGGGTCCTCCGTGTCGGCGCTGCACCGGCTGAGCGGGCACACGCGCCTCGGCTCCGGACCGGTCGTCCACCCCGACATGGCGTCGGCCGTCGACGGCTATCACGCCCGCGCGACCAGGCCCCTGATGTTCGGCGCGCCGTCGGCGGAGCACATGCGGGAGGTCGCCGTCGCCGCAGAGGCCTACGAGATCCTCGCCGAGCACGGCAGGGTCGGCGAGCCCTGGCGGGTGCTGCTCGACGCGCTCCGACGCCACTTCGCCGACAGCGGCGTCGACGGGTCGGGAGCCGGAGGATACGAGCTCGGCCTCTCCGTCGCTCCGACGGACTGGGTGGGCGAGTTCTGCTGGTCTCTCGGGGATGACAGGGACGACGTGATCGAGGCGGGGCTCGTGACGAACTTCGAATCGTGGAACTCCCTGATCCTCGTCGACACGGTCGTGTTCGAGCAGGACGGCCCCCGCTTCCTCTCCTCCCTCCCCCGCGAGATCCTGGAGTTCTCGTGATCGGGGCGCCGTGGATCCGCGAGTTCGAGATGCCCGTCGTGCACGGGAGTCTGCGCGTGCGCGAGTGGGGCGACCCGCACGGTCCGCTGGTGGTGTTCCACCACGGGACCCCGAGCAGCTCGATCGCCGTGCCCGGCGGATGGAGCGGACCGGCATCGGCGGGTGTGCGGCTGTGCTCCTATGACCGCCAGGGCTACGGCGGCTCGCCGACCCTCCCCGGTCGGACGGTCGCGGATGCCGCGGACTGGAGCGCCCGCATCGCCGACGCCTGCGGGGCCGACCGCTTCGCCGTCATGGGCACCTCCGGCGGAGGCCCGCACGCCGTCGCGGCAGCGGCCCTGCTCCCCGACCGGGTGACGGCGCTCTGCGTCGACGTCGGGATCGGCCCGTCCGGGTTCGGCTTCGATGCGTCGAAAGGCATGGTGCCGGAGACACTCGCGGAGATCGACGCGGCACGGCGGGGCGAGACGGCGCTGCGTGCGTACGTGGAGTCGCTCGGCGACGGCGCGGACGCCCTGAGCGACTGGGTCGAGCGCCTGCCCCCGAGCGACCGCGAGGTGCTCGGCCGCGCAGACGTGCAGCATGAGGAGTCCGTCGAGGCCGACGAATGGGCGGCGCAGGGCGTCGAGGGCTGGATCGAGGACGATCTCGCCCTGTTCGCGCGCGCGTGGTCCTTCGACGCCGCGGCGATCACGGCGCCGACGCTCCTGGTGTACGGCGGAGCGGACGTGCTCGTGCCGTCCGCGCACGGAGAGGCCTGGCTCGCGCTGATCCCCCACGCGGAGCTGCGGATCGTCGCGGGCGGCGGGCACTGGCTGCGCGATCACGAGGTCAGCGCCCTGCGCTGGTGCGCAGCGCAGGGCGCGGCGGCTCCCGTCGTCTGAGCTCAGTGCGCGGGAACGGGCATCACCGTGTTGCTCCGGCGCGCCTCCTCAGCGAGCCACACGATCCGGTGCGTGGCGAGGCTCTCGGCCGGTCCGGAGAGCAGCAGCGACCTGTCCCCCGTGCGCACGGCCGCGAGGAAGGCCTGGACCAGCGCGTCGTCGGCGCCGCCGTGGCCGTCGGCCGCGCTCGCCGCCCCGCGGGATTCGGGCACGACCTCGTACTTCTCGTCGCGCACGAAGTCGTGCACGAGCAGCGACCTGCCGTCGCCCTCGATGCTCCCCGACGTGCCGAAGAGGCGCGTCTTGCGGAAGTCCAGTTCGGTGAACGCGGTCACGGTGAAGGATGCCGTCACCCCGCCGCTGTACTCGATGTTCACGACCTGATGGTCGACGACGTCGTTCTGGCCGTCGAACACGCATCGTCCGTACGGGCCGCCGCGGAGCGCGCGCTCCACCCCCTCAGGGGTGACGTCGGTCGTCAGCACCGCGAGCGGCCAGCGCTCGAACGTCTCGTCACCGAGGAAGCCGCGGTAGATCGTCGTCGCGGAGTACGCGCAGGAGTTCTGCAGCGGGCAGTCGAGGCACCGCGCCGTGGCGTCGGCCGGCTTGTTCTCCGGCCGGAAGTGCAGGAGGCTCCCGAACGACGACACGCGCTCGGCCGGGAGACCGACGATGTACGAGAGCCAGTCGATGTCGTGGCTGCTCTTGGTGAGCAGCATCGGCCCCGACTCCTCCTCGCGGGCCCAGTTGCCCCGCACGTACGAGTGCGCGAAGTGCCACCAGCCGATCGGCTCGAGGTGCTCGACCGACACCAGCCGGCCGATCGCGCCGTCGTCGAGCAGCCGCTTGAGGGTGTGCGAGTAGTCCGAGTACCGCATGACGTGGCACACCGCGAGCATCACCCCTGCGGCATCCGCGGCGGCGACGATGCGGCTCGACTCCTCCTCCGTGGGGGCGATCGGCTTCTCCAGGAGGAGGTGGTACCCGGCTCCGGCGAGGCCGATCGCGGGCTCGGCGTGCAGGCGGTCCGGCGTGGAGACGACCACGGCATCCGCGATCCTCTCCTCCCGCGCGGCGAGGTCCTGCCAGGTGCCGAAGCACTCGATCGGCTGATCGGCGAACTCGGCGAGGAACACCCGCAGCCTCTCCGCATCCGGCTCCACCACGGCGGTGATCGTCGCCCCGTCCGCGACGGCTCGGCGCGCGTATCCGGTCCCGCGCGATCCGGCTCCGACGATCGCGAGACGGAGGGGGGCGTGGGCGGTCATTTGAGGGCTCCTTGCACGAGGCCGGCGACGAACTTTCGCTGGAAGATGAAGTAGAGGACGACGATCGGCGCGATCACGATGATCGTCCCGGCCGCGAGCAGCGGGATGTTCTCCCCGTACTGCTGCACGAACGTGCCCAGCCCGGACGGGGCCGTGCGGCGCGAGGGATCGCGGATGAGGATGAGCGCGAGGAGGAACTGGTTCCACGCCCACATGAACGTCAGCAGCGCGTACGTGATGATGGCGGGCTTGGCGCCGGGGATCAGGATCTGCACCAGGGTGCGGAACCGACCGGCGCCGTCCAGCTGGGCGGCCTCGATGATCTCGGCGGGCACGGATTCGAAGTGCGTCCGCATCCAGAAGATCCCGAACGGCATGAACGCTCCGACCAGGGGGAGGATGACCGCCCAGTACGTGTCGATCAGGCCGGTCGACCTCATCGAGAAGTACAGCGGCACGACGATCGCCTCGTACGGGAGCGTGAGCCCCGCGATGAAGAAGGCGAACAGCACGCCCTTCGCCGGCATCCTCATCGTGCCCATCGCGTAGCCGGCGAGCGTCGCGCACACCACCGAGATCGGGACGACCACGACCGCGATGATCGCGCTCGATGCGAGGAGGGATCCGAAGCCGGCCATGCTCCACGCCGTGGCGAAGTTGCCCCACTGCGGATCGCTGGGCCAGGTGAGTCGGGGGACGAGCGTGTCGGCCGGCTGGAGAGCCGCGGACACCAGCGCGAGGAACGGGATGACGACGCTGAGCACGGCGACGAGCAGGAACACCGCCGACAGCACGCGGGAGGCGGGAGATCTCATGCGCTGCGCCTTCCCACTCGGCCGATCACGGCGACGAAGACGAGGATGATCGCGCTCAGCACCGTCGCGAGGGCGCAGGCGAGCCCGACCTCGTTCGAGGTGAAGACGAGCTTGTAGATCAGCACGCCGGGGACGATCGTCTGATCGCCGGGGCCGCCGCCGGTGGTGACGTAGACGATGTCGAAGCTCGCGAGGGCGGAGATCAGCGTCACCGTGACGGCCACGACGATCTCTGCGCGCACCCCTGGCACCGTGACGTGCCAGAACTGGCGGATCGGTCCGCAGCGGTCGAGTCGCGCCGCCTCGTAGAGCGAGGGGTCGATCTTCTGGATGCCGGCGAGCAGGAGCATCATGCACAGTCCGGTCGTGACCCAGGTGCCGATGATGCCGACGGCGGGGTACGCCCAGGTGAAGTCGCCGAGCCACGCCCTCGCGACATCGCCGAGGCCGATGGCGGTCAGGAACTGGTTGATCGGCCCGTCTGCCGCGTAGAGATAGCGCCAGACGACGCCGACGGCCACCAGCGGGAGGATCTGCGGCAGGAAGAGCACGGTGCGGACGAACCCGGAGCCGCGCCTCGGACGAGCGGCGATGACCGCCGCGATGACGAGACCGAGCACGAGGGGGAACGCGGTGTAGAACACGATGAATCCGAGGCCGTTGCGCAGGGCGACGAGGAGCCTGTCGTCCGTGAACACGCGGAGGTAGTTCTCGATGCCGGCCCAGGTGGCGGCCCCGATCCCGTCCCAGTTCCAGAAGGAGAGCCAGATGCTCTGCACCCAGGGGGCGATCGTGAACGTGCCGTAGAAGACGAACGCCGGGAGCAGGTACAGGAGCGAGCTCCACCCTCGGCGGGGCCGACGGGAGGGGCCGGCCGCGAGACCGGACCCCTCCCGCCGGGGAGACAGCGACGTGGTCATGGATCAGCCGGCGTGGGCGGCGGCCCAGTCGTCCTGGACCGAGGTGAGGAAGTCGTCGACCGAGGTCTGTCCGGCGATGAGCTTCTGCGTGCCGGCCTTGAGCGTGTCGTTCATGGTCGCCGTCGCGTTGTTGTTGAACGCCACGAGCCCGTTCGCCTCCGCGACCCGCGCCCAGGCCGCGACGATGTCGCCCTGCAGGGTTCCCTCGTCCGCCACCGCGACCGTCGGGTCATCGGGCATGAAGCCCTGCGCGAACTGCTGGGCGCTCGCCTCGGGAGACCGCAGGAAGTCCAGGAACGCCGCCGCCTCGTTCGGGTGCGCGCTCTTCGTGGAGATCGCGTAGGCGACCGAGGTGCCGATCCCCGTCACGTTCTTGCCGGGGAACGGGAGGAAGCCGGCATCCGCTCCCAGCCCCTCGGCGATCTTGCCGGCGTCCCAGATCCCGTCGACGAGGAACAGGCCCTTGCCCGCGATGAAGTTGTCGACGGCGCCCTGGAGGTCGGTGCCGTTCACCGTCGTCGGATCGCCGAGGTAGCCGGCCTTCTGCCAGGAGACGAGGGTGTCGACCGCGGTGCGGTTGGCGTCGGTGTCGAACGTCTCGCCCTTGTGGCCGAAGGCCCAGGCGTTGGCGTCGTCGGCGCCGCCCTCGCCCTGGCCGAGCAGCTGCACCACGAATGCCGCGTGCCCCTCCGCGTTGCCGAGCTGGACGGGGAGGATGCCGGAGCCCTGGGCCGCGGCGAGCGCGCTCTCGAAGTCGCCCAGGGTGGTGGGTGCGGTGATCCCGAGCTGCGCGGCCAGGGCCTTGTTGTAGTACGTGCCGACGAGCGAGAAGCCGGCAGGGGCCGCGTAGAGGTCTCCGCCTTCGCCGAGGGTGGAGCCGTCGTCGGCGACGCGCCACTGGTTGAGCTGGTTGGTGGGGAAGAAGTCGTTCCACCCGTAGAGGTCGGCGTAGTCGTCGAGGGGCAGGACGAGCTTGTTCTTGACGGTGTTCGCGACCGCGTTCAGCAGGACGATGTCGGGGGACTTGTCGCCTGCCAGGTTGAGGTTCACGCTCTGGTTGTAGTCGTCGTAGTTGGTCTGGGAGTACTCGATCGTGATGTTCGGGTGCTCCTTCTCGAAGGCGGCGATCGTGGCCTCGGTGGCCGCGCCGGACTCCGGCGTCGACATGAGCGTGAGGGTGATGTCGTCGTCGGTGAGCGTGGTGCTGGCGTCGACGGCGGCGCCGCCGCCGTTCGTCGCCGGTCCTGGCGCGCAGGCGGTGAGGGTGAGGCCGAGGAGGGCGCCGGCGGCGAGAGGCGCGAGCACGAGTCGGGTGCGTCGTTGCATGTGAGTGTCGCTTTCTGGTGAAGAAGGGGGAAAGGGTATTTCGCAACTCTCTGTTGTAATTCACAAGATAGGTCAGCCCCCTCGCACTGTCAAGCCGGGGTTGCCGGAATGTGATAGTCAGGACAGGTGACCACCCAGGCGCTCGGCACCGACCTCGCAGCGATGCGTCGGCTCAACGACCACGCGGTGCTGACCACCCTGTGGGACGCGTCCTCCCCGATGACAGCCAGCCAGCTGGCGACCTCGACCGGCCTGTCGCGCACGACGGTCGAGACCGTGCTGTCCGGGCTCGTCGAATCCGGCCTGGCCGACTCCGAGCAGCTGCGCCCGACGCGCGCCGGCCGCCCGGCGCGCGGGTACCGGTTCGCCGCCGATCAGGGCGTCGCCGTGGGGATCGACGTCGGCCCGCACGGCATCTCCGGCGTGGCCGGCGACCTGCGCGGAACGGTCAGCGCGGCCCACCGCCGCCAGGAGCACGACCTGTCGAGCGGAGAGCACGCGGCGGCCGCGATCATCGCGCTCGTGACCGAGCTGCTCGACGAGTCGACGACGGCATCCCACGAACTCGTCGCGCTCACCGTCGGCATCCCCGGCATCGTGGATGCGGACGGTCGCCCGGTGAAGACCACGGTGGTGCCCGACTGGCTGACCAGCGACATCGGCGCGCAGCTGCGCGCCGCCTTCCCCGGCGCCAGGATCGCCTTCGACAACGACACCAAGCTCGCCGCACTCGCCGAGATCGAGCACGGATCGGTCGGGGCGGATGAGACCGCCGTGCTCCTGCGCATCGGGAACCGGATCTCCGCGGCATCCATCGTCGACGGCCGCGTCGCCCGAGGGGCGCACGGGGCGGCCGGCGAGATCGGAGCGCTCGGCAGGGTCGCGTGGCCGGAGGCGCAGCAGAGGCTCGCCGAGCGCGCCCCCGACGGCCTGGAGCAGCTGTTCACGGCCGCTGCGGCGCCCGGCACGGAGGGCGCGGATGCCGTCACCGGGTTCGCCGCCGACATCGCCGACGGCCTGGGCGCCCTGGTCCTCGCGATCGATCCGCACGTCGTCGTCGTCAGCAGCAGCATCCCCGGCGCCTCCGCGAGACTCGCGGCGGCACTGGGCTCCGAGCTCGCCGGACGATCGCTCTTCCTCCCCGACGTGCGCACCTCCGCCCTCGGCGCGATCGCGCCGTCGGTCGGAGCGCTGGCCGTCAGCGCGGCGAGCGTGAAGGAACAGCTCTTCGCCCGCGAGTATTGACAATTACGCAAGAGTTCGGGTTAATTACCTCGCAGGACGGTGCGCTCCGCACCGCGTCCACGCACTGATCACCGACGATCACCGAGGAGAACCCCATGTTCCATCGAAAGACATCCCGCGGCGCCGCCGCCGCAGCCGCGTTCGCCGTCGCGGTCACCGCCTTCACGCTCGCCTCCCCCGCCGCCTTCGCGGCCGACACCCCGCCGAATCCCGTCGACAAGCCGGGCTACACCCTCGACTTCAGCGAGGAGTTCACCGGTACGACGCTCGACACCTCGAAGTGGCTGCCGAACTACCTCCCGCACTGGGTGCCCGCCGCCGACATCGCCGACACGGCGGCGCGCTACACGATCTCGAACGGCACGATCAAGCTCCGCGTCGACCAGGACCAGCCGCCGTGGAACCCCGACCAGGACGGCACCGTCGTCTCGTCGGCGATCCAGACCTTCAATCAGAACAACTGGCACAAGTTCAACTCGTCGGCGGTGAACCGCAACAACCTGCCCACGTTCAACGGCTACTCCACGAAGTACGGCTACGTCGAGGTGCGCGCCAAGAACTCGAACGCCGGGGGCGGCGGGCACCAGGCCCTCTGGCTGGTCGGCACGAACACCACCGGCGGCCAGTCCGAGATCGACATGATCGAGACGTTCTTCAGCACCCCGAACAGCTGGCGCATCGCCGCCTACGGCTGGGGTGACCCGAACTTCCTCGGATCGTGGTCGCTCGACACCGTGCCCGTCTCGGGCTCTCCGACCACGGAGTTCCACATCTACGCCATGGACTGGACGCCGACCCAGCTGCGGTTCTACTACGACGGCCAGCTCGTGAAGACGCTCAACGACGCCCCGAACACCGCGATGGGCATCATCATGAACATCTACACCGGTGCGGGCTCCGGCCAGCCCAACAGCGTCTGGCCCAAGCAGTGGGAGGTCGACTACCTGCGCGTCTACAAGGACAACGCCGGATACTCGGAGGCCGTCTCCCCCACCTGGAAGCTCATCAACAACCGGCACAGGGCCGGCGCCGTCAACGTCGAGCCCAACGACGGCATCGTCCGCTTCGGCGAGGTCCCCAGCACCTACTGGAGCGCCCAGTGGGTGCCCGAGACCACGGCATCCGGCACCACCAAGTACCGCAACCGGTGGACCAACCAGTACCTCTACGTGAGCGGCTCGACCGTTCGCCACGGCACCGCGGCGACGGCGGGAACCGCCGCCGAATGGTCGACGCCGTCCGCCGGCAGCGGGTACACACGCATCCAGAACGCCTCCGGCGCCCTGCACGTCGAGAACGGCACGGGCAGCGTCGAGTTCGGGAACGTGCCGACCACGTGGTGGTCGTCGCACTGGCAGCTCAACGCCGCTCCCGCCAACTGACCGACCGAGAGACCCGGGGAGGGCCGCACAGCCCTCCCCGGGAGGAGGAACCCATGCAGAGAACCACCGCGAAGGCCCTCGCCGTCCTCGTCTCGCTCGTGATCGGATCGGTCGCGCTGTCCGGATGCACGGACAGCGGCCCATCGACGGCATCCGAGGGCTCGGCGGCCATACCGAGCGCGAGCCCCACACCGCACTTCGACCCCGACGACACCCTGTGGACGATCGCGTCGACAGGGGAGCACCTGACCCTCGACGACCCCGACGTCCAGGCGCTGCAGCAGGTCGTCGCGCTGCACTCCGGAGCATCCGACAACCGGACCCCGAGCACGGTCGCCGACTCCGTCGCGGCGGAGGAGCGGTTCTTCTCGCCGCTCTTCCTCGACAAGCTGGCGGGCGAGGACTACGCGGATGCCGTCACGGCCATGTACGTCGACAACGACCTGTCGATCGCGCAGACCGGAGTGGCCTGGACCGCCTCGACGATCGACGCCGACCGGCAGCACGCGACCGTCGGATTTGAATCCCTCTTCACGATCGTCAGCGCCTCCGACGGCTTCCTGCACGAGCTCGGCGCCGACGCCGGAGACGAGTTCGCCCAGCCCCGCGAGTACACCCTGACGAAGGTCGAAGGCGCCTGGTTCATCGACGACATCGCGAAGGGCCCGCTGCGCGCCGCCGCCACGACCCCCTGAACGCGCTCGACAGGACGGATGCCGTCACCCGAGTAGCGTTGTGCCATGCGCATCCCCGTCGCGATCAGGGCCGCCAGGCGCTCACCCCTGCTGCAGGTGGTGAAGTCCGCCGCGGCGACCATCGCCGCGTGGCTCATCGCGGGGGCGATCTTCCCGGAGCAGCTGCCCGTGTTCGCGGCGATCGCCGCGCTGCTGGTCGTGCAGCCCAGCGTCAACCAGTCGCTGTCGAAGGCGCTCGAGCGCAGCATCGGCGTGATCGCCGGCGTCGTGATCGCGCTCGCGCTGGGCTGGCTGCTGGGCTCGCCCGCGTGGATCGTGCTGCTCGCGATCGTCGTCGCCAAGCTCGTCGCCTGGGCCTTCCGCGCCTCCCCCGGCACCGGCAACCAGATCGCCATCTCGGCGATGCTCGTGCTGGCTCTCGGCTCGTCGACACCCGCCTACGCGCTGTCGCGCATCGTGGAGACGCTGATCGGCGTCGGCATCGGCATCGTCGTGAACGCCCTCATCGTGCCGCCCGTGCTCACCGGACCCGCACGGCGCGACCTCGGGCTCCTCGGCCGTGAGCTCGCCGCCTGCCTCGACCGTCTGGCCGCAGCCCTGCCCGCACCGCAGTCACCCGCCCGCCTGCAGGAGCTCATGCTCGAGGTGCGGCTGCTGCGGCCGATGAAGGATGCCGCCGAGGCCTCGATCGCCGCAGGAGAGGAGTCGCTCACCCTCAATCCGCGGCGCTCGGCCCATCGCGACGAGCTGCGGGAGATGCGCGCGCTGCTGGAGCGGCTGTCGCCGATCGTGACCCAGACCATCGGCATGACCCGCGCCTACTTCGACCACTACGACGACACGATCGGCGAGGAGCCCGCGGTGGCGGCGATCGCCGAGCAGCTGCGGCGCGCCGGCCACGACGTGCGCCTCGCCGTGCAGCTCGCGGAGGTCTCGCCGGAGCCGGAGGCGCTGACCTCGGCGATCCCTGCGCTCACCGCTCCGCTGGTGATCACACCGCCCTCCTCCGGTCACTGGATCCTCATCGGCTCGCTCATGGAGGATCTCCGCCGCATCCACGGCGAGCTCCTCGGCGAGGGCTGAGCGCGCCGTGTCGCGCCGACACGGGTGCGCCGACACGGTCGTGCGCCGACACGGTGATGCCGCGGCATCCTCCGGTCGCGGCATCCTCCGGCCGCGCATCCTCAAATGGCGGCATCCGTGCCGCGACATCCGGTCGCGGCATCCGAAATTCGGACGGATGCGCGGAATTCGGATGATCACGGCGCGTGCGTCCGAGAAAAGCGCCGTCATCCGAAATTCGGACGACCCCGGACGGACACGGACGACCCCGGACGGACACGGACCGCGCCACGACTCGAGATGGATGCGAGGGACGCCGCGGCCCCGAGCCCTACCCTGGAGACATGGAACTCGCTGATGCCCTCGCCGAGCTCGCGGCGCTGGAGGATCCGAAGGTGCGCGCGGCGAACGAGAAGCGCGGCGACGATCACGGCATGAACCTCAGCCGCCTGCGCGCGGTCGCGAAGAAGGCCAAGACCGATCAGCCGCTGGCGCGCGAGCTGTGGGAGACCGGAGAGACCCCGGCCCGGCTGCTCGCGCTGCTGGTCTGCGCCCCGCGGCAGTACTCCGCGGAAGACCTCGACGGGATGCTGCGCGAGCCGCAGCCACCCAAGGTCAACGACTGGTTCGTGAACTACGTGCTCAAGAAGACGCCGCTCTCCGACGACCTGCGAGAGGGGTGGCGGCACGACCCCGCCGACACCGTGTCGGCCGCGGGGTGGTCGCTGACGTCCGTGCGGGTCGTGACGCAGCCCGACGGCCTCGACCTCGGCGCCCTGCTCGACGAGATCGAGCGGGACATGAAGGATGCCGCACCCCGGACGCAGTGGGCGATGAACGAGACGCTGGCGCAGATCGGCATCCACCATCCGCACCTGCGCGAGCGCGCCCTCGCGATCGGGAACGATCTGCAGGTGCTCGCCGACTATCCGACTGCGCCGGGGTGCACGTCTCCGTTCGCCCCGATCTGGATCGCCGAGATGGTCCGCCGGCAGGGCTGACCCTAGGCGATCGCCGCCTGCGAGCTCAGCACACGTCCGCTCACGGCGTGGGCGCTGAGAAGAAGAACTCCCAGAGGACGAGGGCGATCCCGCAGCACAGCAGCCCCAAGGCGATCATCCCCCATCGCCGCAGCCGACGATGGGAGACCGCGGCACGACGCGCACTCTCGATCCGATCCGCATGAAGAGAATGAACGCCGAAGGTGCGGACGGCAGCGGGCGCCATCCAGGTGAGCATCATGAGCGCGTCGCCCGGACGCCTCAATTCGGTGAACGTCTCCGATATCCTCTCGGCCGCCTCGAGGGTCGCAGGGTGGTCCTGTCCGAACGTCGACTCGGCTGCTTCCACTGCGCGGGCGTACTCGCGAATGGCGGAGTCCCGCTCGCCGAGCGTGCGGAGCCGGTCACCGGCGACGATCTGCTGACGTATGAACTCGCTCTGTTCGCTCGCGTCCGGCACTCTCGACCGCCTCCCCCATCCGTGTCACCACCGTGTCCAGCATCTGCGAGAACCCGAGTCGCCCAGCCGCCCTGCTCACGAGAACAGCGCCGCGGTGGCCCACACCGCCCCGAGGCTCAGCAGGTTTCGCGACCACCGCTGACTCTAGGCGATCGCCGCCTGCTCCCGCGTGCTCTCCACCCGTCCGCGGATGAAGATCAGCAGCACCAGTCCGACGATGATCACGACGATGTTGCCGAGACCGGCGATGCCGGCGAGCGCACCCTCGGCGGGGTGGGCGGACTGCAGGAAGATGCTCGGATCGGTGGTGGCGTGCAACAGGATCGGCACGATGATCGTTCCGGTCACACGCATCGCGAGGTACATGCAGATCCCGAACGCGAAGGTGTAGCCGAGCTGGACCAGCGTCGGGAGAAGCGCCTGACCGGACAGCAGGTTGCCGGCGTGCAGTCCGGCGAAGACCGCGGCGGAGACGACGGCGACGACGATCTCCCGGTAGCCGGCCTTGCGGAGCAGATTCACGACGAGTCCACGGGTGAGCACCTCCTCGGCGAAACCGATCAGCAGCCCCGCCAGCAGCCAGGCCGGCACGACTCCCGCCTCGGTGTCGGCGTAGTCGATCGTGACGAAGCGCAGGATGTTGAACAGCAGCACGGCCGCGACGGCGATCCACATCCAGCCGCTGCCGCGGATCGGCTGCGATCCGAAGATCTCGCCGAACCAGCCGACCGACCAGATGAACGCGATCAGCAGCAGCGCACCGACCGTCACGGGCAGGACGTAGAAGACGACCACGGCCGCGGCGCTCTGCGGGTCGGTGATCCCCTCGGCCAGCGGTCCGAAGAGGAGCGACAGCCCCTCGTACAGCACGAAGTAGACGGCCGCGAGCACGAGCGCCCTCCACCAGCCGCCGCGCTCCCAGAATCCGCGCCACCCCGATGCCGCCGCGTGCTCCGCCATGTCGCCTCCCTCTCGCCGCGAGAATCGCGATCCCCTTCACGCTATAGGAACCGGAATATCAGTTCCAGGCACCCCGCGCGGCGACCCCTCACTACGCTGACCCCATGAGCACGCACATCGCCGCAGAGCCCGGCCAGATCGCCCCCATCTTCCTGTTCCCCGGAGATCCGCTGCGGGCGAAGTGGATCGCCGAGACCTTCCTCGACGACGCGCAGCTGTACTCCGAGACGCGCGGGATGCTGGGCTTCACCGGCACCTGGGAGGGGCATCGCGTCTCGGTGCAGGGGTCGGGCATGGGCCAGCCCTCGATGGCGATCTACGCGAACGAGCTGTTCGACTCCTACGGGGTGCAGACGGTCGTCAGGGTCGGGTCGTGCGGCGCGCTGACCGAGAAGCTGAAGGTGCGCGACATCATCATCGCGAACGGGGCGTGCACCGACTCCGGCATCAACCGGGTGCGCTTCCACGGACTCGACTACGCCCCCGTCGCCGACTTCTCTCTGCTGCGCGCCGCCGTCGAGGCGAGCGAGTCCGAGCCGCCGGAGTCGAACGTGCACGTCGGGCTGCTGCTCTCGAGCGACCAGTTCTACAGCACCCGCCCCGAGCTCACCGAGCCGTTCGTGCAGCACGGCGTGCTGGGCGTCGAGATGGAGACGAACGGTCTCTACACGCTCGCGGCGTACTACGGTCGGCGAGCGCTGAGCATCTGCACCGTCTCCGACCACATCGTCACGGGCGAGGAGACCACCGCCCTCGAGCGCGAGCAGACCTTCGGAGACATGATCCGCATCGCACTGCGGGCCGCGACCGCCTGAGGTCGCGGACCTCCTCTCGCGCGGGCTTCTCCCTCTCGCGGGCTTCTCCCTCACGTGCCTCCCCCGCGCGCGGACCTTCCCCTTCACGTGCCTCCTGCCCTCACGTTCGGGAGGAGAACTCACGCATCGGCTGAGGATCCGCCCGCATTCCTCAGCCCGAGGGTGCTTTCTCCTCCCGAACGCGCGAGCGACACACGCGACGACGTGACCCGAACGCGCGAGCGGCATACGCCCCGGGGGCCCCTGACGCGCGAGCAGCGCACGCGCCGACGAGACCCCGGACGCGAGGAAGGCCGCCGCGACGGATCGCGACGGCCCTCCTCAACTTCGGTCAGTCGATCTCGACGGCCTCAGCGGTCGCGCGGCGGCGACGCATCAGCACGAGCGCCGCACCAAGGAGGAGCAGCAGACCGGCTGCTCCGCCGAGCACCCACGGCACCGCACCACCCGTGACCGCGAGGCCAGGGGCCACGATCGGAGCAGGAGGCGCGAAGCCCGCGTCGAGCGTCGGCAGGTCGACCTCGCCCGGCAGCGCCGAGTTCGATCCCGTCGCCGGAGTGGTGAAGGTCACCCGACCGGTCTTGGGGTCGGCATCCGAGTCCTTGTCGTCACCGCCGGCGTTCGCCGAGGTGAGCGGGTAGGTCGTTCCGCCGATGACCACGGAGGTCGGGAACTCGATCGAGTACTGCGCCGACGGCTTCAGATCGGTGAACACATAGAACCCGGTCTCGTCGGTCGTGGTCGTCGCAACGAGGACGCCGTCCTTGTCGTAGAGCTTCACCTCGACGCCCGCGACGGGCTTCTCGGTCGGGTCCTGCACGCCGTCGCGGTCAGCGTCGATCCAGACGTAGTCGCCGACCGAGACCTTCACGGGCGCGTAGCCCGCATCGATCGTCGGGTCGTCGGCCTCGCCGGGCTCCGCCGAGTTCTGCCCGTCGGCCGGCGTGGTCACGGGTGCGCGACCCGTCGTCACGGCCGGGTTCGAGTCCGCTCCGTCGCTCTCGCCCGCACCGGGCGCGGTGAGGTGGTGCTCGACGCCGTCGACGGTGACCGAGAGCGGGAACTCCACGATGAAGTCCGTCGAGTTCGGCAGGTCGGTGAAGACGTAGTAGCCGTTCGCGTCGGTCGTGGTGGTCGCGATGACCGTCTCACCGTCGGGCGAGAGCAGCTTCACCTCCACACCGGCGACGGGGGACTCGCCCTCGTCCTGGATGCCGTCTCCGTCGGCGTCGAGCCACACGTAGTCGCCGATCGAGACCAGCACCGGCACGTAGCCCGCGTCGATCGTCGGGTCGTCGGCCTCGCCGGGCTCACCCGAGTTGCCGCCGCCGAGGGGCGTCGTCACCGGGGCGCGGCCCGTGTCGACGGCCGGGTTGGAGTCGGTCGCCGATCCGCCCTGCGCCGGCGCGGTGAGCACGTAGCGCACGCCGTCGACCGTCACGGTCGTCGGGAACTCCACGACGTAGTCGACGCCCGGCGCCAGGTCGGTGAAGGCGTAGTAGCCGTTCTCGTCGGTCGTCGTGGTCGCGATGACCGTGGCGCCGTCGGGCGACAGCAGCCGCACGGTCGCGCCGGGAACCGGCTTCTCTCCCTCGTCCTGCTGGCCGTCGCGGTCGGCGTCGAGCCACACGTAGTCGCCGATCGAGACCGGCGGGGCGATGAAGCCCGCATCGATCGTCGGGTCGTCGGCCTCGCCGGGCTCCGCCGAGTTCGCTCCGGACGCCGGCGTCGTGATCGAGACGCGGCCCGTCTCCGGGTCGGCATCCGAATCCGCGGCGTCGTCATCGCCCGCGTCGCGCTCGGTGAGCGGGTAGGTGATGCCGCCCACGGTCACCGTCGTCGGGAACTCGATGATGTAGTCGGTCGAACCCGGCAGGTCGGTGAAGACGTAGTAGCCGTTCGCGTCGGTCGTGGTGGTCGCGATGACCGTCTGGCCGTCGGCCGACAGCAGCTTCACCTCGACCCCTGCGACGGGCGTCTCACCGGCATCCTGCACACCGTCCTTGTCGGCGTCGATCCACACGTAGTCGCCCACCGAGACGATCGGCACGTAGCCCGCGTCGATCGTCGGGTCGTCGGCGTCACCAGGAGTGCCCAGGTTGTCGCCCGACGCGGGGGTGCGCACCGGCGCGGCGCCCGTGTCGACGGCCGGGTTCGAGTCGGATGCCGAGGCGCCCCTGCTCGGCGCCGTGAGACGGTACACGTCGCCGTCGACCGTGACCGTCGTCGGGAAGACGACCGTGTAGTCGCTCGATGCACGCAGATCCGTGAAGGAGTAGTAGCCGTCGGCATCCGTCGTCGTGGTCGCGATCACCGCTCCCGTCGAGTCCTTCAGCTGCACGGTGATGCCGGCCACCGGAGGCTCTCCTGCGTCCTGCTGCCCGTCGTTGTCTCGGTCGATCCAGACGTAGTCACCGATCGACACCGGCGTCGGGACGAAGCCGAAGTCGAAGGAGTGGTCGTTGCGTCCGGCCGCGGGCGAGGTGACGTTCGCGACGACGGTCGGAGCGCCGCCGACGTCGACGGTCACGCCGTTGCTGTCGATGCCGCGGTTCGACCCCGCGGCTGCGCCCGTCGGCGTGGTGCCGGCGAGCGGGCCGCCCGCGGCGAAGTCCGCCGGGCGGTCGAGACGGATCTGGTAGTTCGTCGCCGGCAGCAGACCGTCGTCGGTGTCGAACCAGTACTCGCCGTTCGCGTCGGTCACGGTGGTCGCGATCAGCGTGCCGGCCGTGTCGTAGAGCGACACCTGCACACCGGCGACCGGCGGCTCGTCGGCATCCTGGATGCCGTCCTCGTCGGTGTCCAGCCAGATGCGGTTGCCGATCTGCTGGGTCGCCGCGAGCACGAGCGCCTCCATGTCAGCGAGGCCCTGCGCCTTCTGGAAGTCGTCGGTGACGAGCACGTTCGCGGAGCCGGTGCTGCCTGCCGCCTGGTTGCCCGTGGCGGGGTTGAAGGCACGCAGGCCGTTCGAGAACAGCCCGGTGGCATCCATCTGGTTGATGACGAGTCGGTCGGTGCCCGGCACGTGGACCATGCCGCCGAACGCGGCCTCGTTGTGGAAACCGCCGAAGTCGTCGAAGTCGCCGCCCCGGGGCTGGCTGCCCCGGCAATCGAAGTCGAGCGTGGAACCGGAGGCGCACACCCCGACGATGTCGCCGGCGGTGACGTAGTTCGAGTAGGCGCCGAGACCGTTGGTGCGGGTGCCGTAGTAGAGCAGCGAGCTGTACTGGTCACCACCGCGGTCGCGGAAGGCGAGGATCATGTCACCGGCGGCGGTGAACTCGATGTCGGAGAGCATCGGCTGCGGCACCGAGAACTGCCCCGCGAGTCCGTTGGCCGCCGGGTTGATGGGCGTCGAGGCGGCGCCGGCATTGATGCACGCCTGCGCGACGCCGTCGCTCCACGGCAGCCAGTCCACGAAGCGGCACGAGGCGTCGACGGCGAGGTTGCCCGAGACGACGCCGCTGTGGCCGGGGGCCGTCGTCGGGTCGCCGGAGTAGACCACGCCGGTGGGGCTGAGGATGCCGGAGGCCGAGATGTCGTACTCGATCACGCTCGCCTGCATGGTCACGCCGCACACGGCGCCGACGTAGATCTTGCCGGCGTTCTCGCCGATCGCCATCGGCGCCCAGTCCTGATCCGCCGCACAGGCGACGGCCGGGATCGGGAGCGTCTGCACCGGAGCAGGGTTCGGAGCCGTCTGCACCGGGTACACGACGACCGAATCGGTGTGCATGTTCACCGCGAGGAGGTACTTGCTGTCCTCCGTGACCTCCACGTCGCCGAGGCTCTCACGGCCCACCGCGGTGCGGAAGTCGAAGTCCTGGGTCTGGTGACCAGCGCCGTTGACGCTGGTCATGTCGTGCGACGTGGTGCCGGCGTCTGCGACCGTGGCGTAGACCTCGGTGGCTCCCGACCACGGGTCCACCCGGTAGATCGCACCGGGGCCGCCCGCACCGTAGACCGAGCCGCGCTTGGCGTAGGCGCCGGCGTAGAGCTTCTGCGCCTTCTGGTCGAGGCCGATGCCGTACACCGACCCCGTCGTGACCCGCGAGGTGACGCCGGTCGGGGCGCTATTCAGGCGGTAGGGGACCTGGTAGATCTCGCGGCCCTCACCCGCGCCCGGCCAGATGCTGTCGGGCTGGATGGCGGAGAAGATCGTGGCGTTGGAGGGGCCCAGCGTGCTCACGTCGACGTAGCCGACGCTGAGCGCGGCATCCGCACCGCCCGACACGTCGACGAACGACGTCGCCGGGGCGAACTGCGGCTCGGCGTGCCCGTCGAGGATGCGCGCCTCGGTGTAGGTGCCGGTGTTCGGGTTGGTCACCTCGATGCGGTACTTGCCGCCCACGAGCGTGTTGCCCGCGTCCGCTCCGCCGAGCACGACCTGACCGGCCGCGTTCGTGGAGCGCGTGAACGTGTGGTTCTGCGGATCGGTGAACCGCACCGTCACCCCGTTGAGCGCGGCGTCGGCGGCGTCTCGCGTGCTGTTCGCGTTGACGTCGTTCACCACGGTGAGCGTGATCGTCCCGTCTCCGGCCGCGGCGACCGCCGGCGGCGCGACGACGATGGACAGTGCGGCCGCGGTCGTCAGCGCAGCCACTCCAGCGAGTGTCTTCTTCACGTGTTTCTCTCCCCCGCGCCCGATTCCCCAATCGGCCGCGACTCTCGTTTCGAGTTCCCCAGAAGACTTGTGCCCACCGACATACTGGCGAGCACATGGCCTGCTGTGCCAAGGTGAGGCTCCCCCTGACCCCCGTGAGGGGTCAGAGGGAGCCTCACGCCGTTCGACCCGCCCGATCAGGCGCGACGCCGGCGCGCACGCACCAGCATCGAGCCGCCGAGCAGGAGCACGGCCATCGCGCCGAGCGCGACGCCGGTCAGGTCTGCCCCACCGGTGTTCGCGAGCGATCCGCCGGTGCTGCCCTTGCCGCCCGCGCCACCCGTGCTGCCCCCACCGGTTCCCGGCGTGGTCGGGCAGGCTGCCGTCGTGAACGGGATCGTCGCGCTCTCGACCCCGTCGACCGTCTGGTCGACGAAGTACTGCGTGTTGCACGTCAGACCGGAAGTGAGCGACCAGGCGCCGTTCTCGCCGACCACCGCGGTGGCGACGACGTCGCCCTTCGTGTTGCGGACGGTGATCGTCGCGCCCGAGGTGCCGGTTCCGGTCGCGCCGGTCGGCGTCGTCCCGGTCACGGCCGGAGCGGCAGGGACGACCGCGGTGTCCTCGTCGATGCTCGAGTACTGCGAGGTGAACCCGTTCGCATCGACGGTCTGCACCCGCAGGAAGCCCGTCGTGTGCGTGGTGGGGATCGACACGGACGCGCCGGGAGCGACACCCGTGATCTCGCCCAGGTACTCCTCGGCGTTGTCCGCCGCCGTCCAGTAGACGTGGAGCGTCACGGGAGCTGCCGCGGTGTTGTTGCCGATGAGGTTCGCCGGCTGGACGGCCGTGAACGTGGCGGTGGCGCCGTCGTAGCGCACCGTCTCCGGACGGAACGTCTGCACCGTGTTGTTGCTCACCGAGTCGCCGACGTTCCAGAGGAACCAGAAGCCGCTCTCCTCGATCACCGGGTCGGTGCCGCCGCGGGTGTTCGCGCCGAAGGTGTTGCCGATCACCGGCAGCGTGCCGATCGCGTTGTGCACGATCGGAGCCTGGGAACGGTCACGACCGCCGAAGCCGTCGATCGCGTTGCCGATGATGCTCCAGCCCACCGGGGCGTCGGCGCTCGCAGCGTTCGCGGAGTTGTAGATCGCCCAGTGGTTGTCGACCGTGGCCGGGAGCGTCTCGTCGGTCAGATCCTGGATCAGGGTGTTGTCCTGCACGATGTTGCCGGTGCCGGGGGCGTCGATGCGGATCGCCGAGCGCGAGATGTCCGCGATCAGGTTCTCGATCGTGTTGTCCGCGATGACGACGTCGGTGGCGCCGGCGCCCTGCACGCGGATGGTGTCGACGGCCCAGATCACATCGAAGGTGTTCTCGGTCACGTCGACGTTCGTGGTCGTGTCCCCCAGCTGCAGCGCGGCGAACACGCCGTCGCTGATGTTCGTGAACGAGTTGTCGGCGAAGGTCGCGTCGGTGAGCGTTCCGCCGAAGACGACGGAGCCCGCGTAGGAGACGTCGTTGCCGGAGAAGACCAGTCCGTTCCAGTCGGCGGTGTTGTTGCCGATCGTGCGCGAGATGTTCTTGCCCTCGTTGCCGCCGAACGTCGTGCCCGTGATGCTCGTGTCGGTCAGCGTCTGACCGGCGCCGTCGAAGAACAGGCCGTTCTTCCCGGGCGACTGGATCGTCGAATCGGCGACAGTGAGGCCGGTGACCGTGGCGTTCTGGTCGAGCCACATGCCGTGCGTCGGCGATGTCTCCGCGGGGTTTCCGAGAACGCTGTTGCGCACCGTGAAGCCCGTGACGGTCGAGTCGTTGTCGATGAACACGTGAGCGTAGGTCTCGACGCCGCGGCTGGCGAGGCCGTCGATCACGGTGTTGGTCACGGTCGCGTCGTGCTCGACGATGATGCCGCCGAACAGAGGGCTCTGGATCACGAGATCGGTCAGCGTGGTGTCGGCCGCCCCGTCGAGCAGCAGCACACCCACCTCCTGCCAGTTCGTCTCGTTGTCCTTGAGCTCCACGTTCGTGACGGTCGTGCCGGTGCCGCTGATCACGATGCCGGACTCGGCCGCGCGCAGGTTGGCGAGGTTGCTCAGCGAGACGTCGTCGGATGCGACGTAGATGCCGGCGGCGAACGAGCCGTCGATGTCGGTGATGCCGTCGAGGTTGGTGAAGTCGATCGAGACGGGAACCTCGGAATCGATGAGGAAGCGCGCACCCAGGGTGTCCCACGAGGACCCAGGAGGAGTCATGTCGGTCGTGAGCATGCTGTTCGCCGAGCCGCCGGTGAGCGACAGCTCACCCGTGCCCGCGAGAGCCGCATCGAAGACGATGCGCACACCGTCGGGGTTCGTGGAGGCGTTCGCGGTCTCGAGCGCTCCGCGCAGCGTGCCGGGGCCGCTGAGCCCGAGGCTGGTGACCGTGATGACGTCCTCCGCCGCGCTCGCAGCGGTGGCGGGCAGCAGGACCCCGCCCAGAACCGTGACGGCTCCGACCGCCCATGTCATCGATCGGGTGAATCCCCGACCCCTCGTGCCACGGCTGCTCGCCGTCCGACGCGATACGTGCTCCATACCTTGCCCTCTCCCTCGGTGATGTGTCGCCCGTCTCCGATCGCGCAGCGAAACGAGTCCATGGGGGGACTCAGGAGCCTGCGGGGATGTCGAAGCGGACGCATGGCGCGCACTGGGGGGCGCGCTCGGTGGGGAGTCAAGCAGGATGCCGCATCGACGCGTCATATCGGACGTGCAGGTGACCCCTGCCGGGGGTCAATTCCACCGCGAGGCGTCACTTCCCCCGACCCCGGCGGCACACGACGGCGGTAGGCCGGCATCCGCCCGGTAGGGGATGATCGAAGGATGCTCCTCGATCACACCGCCGTACCCGACGGATCCGATGCGGATGCCGTGTACCTGGCGTTCGTCGAGTGGGCAGAGTCCACCGGCATCAGCCTGTACCCCGCGCAGGACGAGGCGGTCATCGAGATCGTCTCCGGGAACAACCTGATCCTCTCGACACCGACCGGCACGGGGAAGTCGCTCGTCGCGGTCGGGGCGCACTTCGCCGCCCTCGTGTCCGGTCGGAGGACGTACTACACCGCCCCGATCAAGGCTCTGGTGAGCGAGAAGTTCTTCGCGCTGGTCGACATCTTCGGCGCCGCGAACGTCGGGATGATCACGGGCGACTCCTCCGTGAACGCCGATGCCCCGATCATCTGCTGCACGGCCGAGATCCTCGCGAACCTGGCCCTGCGTCAGGGCACGGATGCCGAGGTGGGACAGGTCGTCATGGACGAGTTCCACTTCTACGCCGACCCCGACCGCGGCTGGGCCTGGCAGGTGCCGCTGCTGGAGCTGCCGCAGGCGCAGTTCATCCTGATGTCGGCGACGCTGGGCGACGTCACCGAGCTCGCCGCCGACCTCACCCGACGGACGGGTCGCGACACGGCATCCGTCACCGGCGTCGAGCGCCCGGTGCCCCTGCACTTCTTCTACGAGACGACGCCGATCCACGAGACGATCGACGACCTGCTGAGCACCGGCCAGGCGCCGATCTACATCGTGCACTTCTCGCAGGCCGCGGCCATGGAGCGCGCGCAGGCGCTGTCGAGCACGAAGGTCGCCACGCGCGAGCAGCGCGACGAGATCGCTGCTCTGATCGGGGAGTTCCGCTTCACGACCGCGTTCGGCAAGACGCTCTCCCGCTTCCTCCGTGCGGGCATCGGCGTGCACCACGCCGGCATGCTGCCGAAGTACCGCCGGCTCGTCGAGCAGCTCGCCCAGCGCGGGCTGCTGCGCGTGATCTGCGGCACCGACACCCTCGGCGTCGGCATCAACGTGCCGATCCGCACCGTGCTGCTCACGGCGCTCACGAAGTTCGACGGCACCCGGATGCGGCAGCTCAACGCGCGCGAGTTCCACCAGATCGCCGGTCGCGCCGGACGCGCGGGGTACGACACCGCGGGCACCGTGGTCTCGCAGGCGCCGGAGCACGAGAGCGAGAACGCCGCAGCCATCAAGAAGGCGGGCGACGACCCGAAGAAGAAGCGCAAGATCGTGCGCAAGAAGGCGCCGGACGGCTTCGTGTCGTGGGGCGAGCCGTCGTTCCGCAAGCTCATCGACGCCGTGCCCGAGACGCTCACCTCGCACATGCAGATCACGAGCGCGATGATGCTGAACGTGATCGCCCGCGGCGGAGACGTCTTCGGGAATATGCGCTCACTGGTATACGACAACCACGAGCCCCGGAGACGCCAGCGCGAGCTCGCGCTGCGGGCCCTCGGCATCTACCGGACCCTGCTCGAATCCGGCGTGGTCGAGCAGACGGATGCCGGTGAGATCCGTCTCACCGTCGACCTGCAGCCCAACTTCGCGCTCAACCAGCCGCTGTCGCCGTTCGCCCTCGCCGCCTTCGATCTGCTCGACCCCGACTCCGCCGGCTTCGCGCTCGACATGATCTCGATCGTGGAGTCCACGCTCGACGACCCCCGGGCCATCCTCGGGCAGCAGGAGTTCCTCGCCCGCGGCGAGGCGGTGGCCGAGATGAAGCGAGAGGGCATCGAGTACGACGAGCGCATGGAGCTGCTCGAGCAGATCACCTATCCGAAGCCGCTCGACGAGCTGCTGAGCGCGGCATTCGAGACGTTCAGCGCGGCGCAGCCGTGGATCCGCGACTTCGAGGTGCATCCGAAGTCCGTCGTGCGCGACATGTACGAGCGCGCCATGTCGTTCGGGGAATACGTCGCCTACTACAGGATCGCCCGCTCAGAGGGCGTGGTGCTCCGCTACCTCTCCGACGCGTTCCGCGCGGCGTCGCAGACGATCCCCGAGGAGCTGAAGAACGACGACCTGCGCGACCTCATCGAGTGGCTCGGCGAACTCGTGCGGCAGGTCGACTCGAGCCTCCTCGACGAGTGGGAGGAGCTGGTGCACGGGCACCCCGTCGACCACGAGGACGGTCCGGTGGTCCCCCCAGCGCCCAAGCGCCTCACGAGCAACGTCAGGGCCTTCCGCATCCTCGTGCGCAACGAGCTGTTCCGCCGCGTGCAGCTCGCCGCCAGGGAGGACGTCGAGTCCCTCGCCGAGCTCGACCCGCACTTCGGCGCCGACGCCTGGTCCGACGCCCTGGACGCCTACTTCGCCGACCACGACGACATCCTCACCGGCGCCGACGCCCGCAGCTCCTCGCTCATCCTCGTCACCGAGGGCGCGTCCGAGTGGACCGTGCGGCAGATCCTCGACGACCCCGCGGGCGACCACGACTGGGGCATCTCGGCGACCGTCGACCTCGCGGCATCCGACGAGGAGGGCGCCGCCGTGGTGACCGTGACCGGGGTCGACCGGCTCTAGCCGTCACCCCGACCGCTGAGGGGTCAGTGCTGCACCTCCCGAGATCCGGAGGGCAGCGCTCTCACCCGCTCCCGCGCTCGCGTCAGAGGGAGCAGCGGGTCGAAGAGGATGCCCAGGCCCAGACGCACCAGCAGCGCGTGCACGCCGAGGCAGATCGCGATGACGACCGCGGTGAGCACGAGCGGCTCGACGGCCTCGATCAGCGGGACGGTGCGGATGCCGGTCGACCGGAGCGCTCCGTCGAGCAGGGCGAGCGGGATCATGTGGATCACGTAGATCGGCAGGGTCCGCCGCCCGATCCAGCGCAGCGGTCGTGCGACAGCCTCCACCCGCCGGTCGAGGAGCACGCACGCCGCGACACCGAACGCGACGGCGAGCACCGACAGCAGGGGCCAGACGCCCGGCCACTGACGCATGCCGAGCACGCCGACAGCCGCGGCTGCCGCGATGTATGCCGTGGCGAGCATGAAGGCTCGGAGCAGGCCCGTCGTCGCCGCAAAGCGCTCGACGAGCTCGCGGAGACGCAGCCCCGCGAGGAAGAAGAACAGGTTCTGCAGGACCTGCCACAGGTTGCCGAGGTCGGGGAGCACTCCGGATGCCGCCACCGCCGACACCACGAAGGCCGCCGGCAGCAGCACCGCCGTCGGCACGTGCCGGGTGAACCGCGCCACGGCCAGATACACGGCGAACGCGAGCAGGTACCAGAGGTTGGTCGGGCTGAAGGTCAGCTGCGCGAGGAGCTCCCCGGCATCCTCCGCCCTGGCCGTGTCGAAGTCGGGCGTGAGCGCGAGCATCGCGGTCTGGATGAGGACCCACACGACGTAGACGAGGGCGAGGCGGCCCGCGCGCATGCGCCAGCTCCCGCCGCTCGGCGCGGTGACGGCGCGTCCGGCGAACATCCCCGAGAGGAGGAAGAACAGCGGCATCCGCAGCGGCAGCAGCTGGGCGTTCAGCGTGGCCCAGGCATCGGTGACCGGCCCGGCGCCCTGCACCTCGATCGCGTGCTTGGTGACCACGTGCCAGAGCACCACGAGGACGATGCACACGCCCTTCGCGACGTCGGGCCACCCCTCACGCTCTCGCATGGTCCCTCCGTGACGTCGCACTGCGCTCCCTCGACGCCCGACGGTCGGCCGCGGCCCGCACGAGCCTGTCCATGAGTTCGGGGTACGGCACCTCCGCCGCCGCGAACATGCGCGGCACCTGCGAGGCCGCGGTGAGCCCCGGCATCGTGTTGACCTCGTTGAGCACGGGCCCGTCCTCCGTGAGGAAGAAGTCCATGCGGGCCACCCCGGCGCAGCCGAGCGCGTCGAACATCGCCACGGCCGTGCGCGTCAGCGTTCCCGCCTCCGCCGGCGTCAGCGCGGCGGGGACGGTGAACCTCGCGGTGCCGTCGTACTTCATCGCCGTGTCGAAGAGCCCGGCGGCGTGGATCTCCAGCGGCGGGGCCGCCCAGCGCACTCCCCCGGCCTCGCGGATCACGGCCACGTCGATCTCACGACCGCGCATGACCTCCTCGATGAGGATCCGGCTGTCGAACCGCGCCGCCGTGCGCAGCGCATCGAGCAGGTCGCCGGGCTCGCGCACGAGCCCCACGCCGTAGCTGGATCCGGCGGAGACCGGCTTCACGACGACCGGTCCCTCGTACTCCACGTCGCCGAGGTCGGAGGCCGAGATCACGTACCCCGGCGCGGTCGCGATGCCCGCGGCCTCCGCCACGAGCTTGGTCGCCCACTTGTCCATGCCGATCGCCCCCGCGCGCAGGTCGGAGCCGACGACGGCGACTCCGGCGAGCGCGCACAGGGCCGCGAGCGCTCCGTCCTCGCCGAGCGCACCGTGCACGGCGGGGAACACGACATCGGCCCAGGAGAGCGCGGGCATGGCCGCGGCGAGCGACTCGGCGGGGGTGGCGACGGGCGCGGCATCCCACACCCCGTCGCGCGAGATCGTGACCGTGCGAACCTCGTGGCCGATCGACCGCAGCGCCGTGGCGACAGCGGCCGCCGAGGCGAGCGACACCTCGTGCTCGGAGTTCTGTCCTCCGCCGATGACCAGTACCCTCATGCCCTGCTCCTCTCCACTCGCGGGCCGATGCCCGTCACGATCGTGTGCGGGATGGTCCCCGCCCAGCGCGCCCACTCCTGCACGCTGGGCACGGCCCCGCCCTCCGGTCCGAACACGGTCGCCGTCTCCCCCCTGGGGAACTCCCGGCTCCCCGTGTCGACGACGATCTGGTCCATCGACACCCTCCCCACGATCGGATGCCGAGACCCCCCGATCTCGACACCCGCCCCCTCCGTCAGCTCGCGCGGGATCCCGTCGGCGTAGCCGACGCCGATCACGCTGAGGTGCGTCTCCGCCGGGGTGACGTACGTCCCTCCGTAGCCGATCGCCGTGCCGGCGCGCACGAGCGCCGAGTGCACGACGGATGCCGTCAGCTGCGACGCCCCGTGCAGCTCCACGGTGCCCGACGGGTCGATGCCGACGAGGCCGGCGCCCACCCGCACCAGGTCGAAGTGCGTGGCGGGGTCGGTGAGCGCGCCCGAGGTCGCGGCGAGGTGCGTGACCAGCGGCCCGAAGCCCGCACGCAGCACGGTGTCGCGTCCGTGCCGCATCCGCAGCACCGCGGCGGCGTTCGCCCGCGGATCCGCGTCGTCGGCCAGGGGCAGATGCCCCATCACCCCGACGATCTCGATGCGGCCGGCGGCGGCCCGCGCGACGCGCAGCAGCTCCGCCCAGTCCTCGACCGGGCACCCGCCTCGCGACATGCCGGTGTCGAGGTGGAGGTGCACGCGCACGGGCTCCTCGGCATCCCCGGCCAGCTGCCGCAGCTCCTCGACGGAGCCCACGGCGATGTCGACCCGATCGGCGGCGGCCTGCGCGGCATCGACGCCGGACGGGTTCAGCCACGCCAGGATCGGCACGTCGAGTCCCGCGTCGCGGAGCGCGGTCGCGTCGGCGGCATCCGTCACTCCCAGCCAGTCGGCGCCGGCGTCGACGGCCGCCCTGGCGACGGCGACCGCGCCGTGCCCGTAGCCGTCGGCCTTCACGACGGCCATGATCCTGGCGTCGGTCGCCGCGCGCACGCGGTCGACGTTGGCCGCGACCGCGGCGGGAAGGGTGGTGAGCGTCGGCGCGTGCAGACGCGACAGGGGGGTGGTGAGCGTCATGGTCATCGCTGGGTCCTCGGATCGGCGGTGGGGTCGTCGTACATGAGCGGGCAGCCGTTGGCCGGAGCCGACGGACGCAGCTCGAAGTGCCACGGCTCGTTGCCGTAGATCTGGCACAGGCCGAACTCCGCACCGTGGCGCGAGAGCCAGTCCTGACCGGCGACGGGGCCGAGGTCGATCGCCTTGCCGGAGACGTGCTCCGACCGCTCGGGCGTCGCCACCCAGCGCGCGGCCTCCTCCGCCGAGCCGTACTTCGCGACGGCGTCGGCGAGCAGCTCGTCCTGGTAGGCCGGGGATCGCCAGCCGCTGTTGACGTGCAGGCGGATGCCGTCCTCCTCGGCGGCGGTGGCGGCCGACCGCACGGCGGCGAGCAGGTCGGCGTCGAGGTTCGACACCGCGGGGGTGTCGGCGAACACCGAGATCCGGTCGGCCTCCTCGATCTTGCCGTCCTGTTCGTCGACGGTCCCGTCGGTGGCCGCCGCGCCTCCTGGCGCGTCGATGGTGGCGGATGCGGGGGCGGACGCCTGCTGGGCGATCACGGCGATGAGTCCGGCGACCAGGGCGGCGAGGAGCGCGAGGCCGAGCACTGTGGTGAGGCGTCGCTGTCTGAGGGAGCGGCTGTCGTTCATGATTCCAGTGAAGAAGGGAGCCTGTTGCCACGGCGTATGCGGTTTTCCATATGCTCCCGATATGCCCGGTTGCGTAAGCTCTCAGCCATGCGCGTGCTGATCGTCGAGGACGAGCCCTACCTCGCCGAGGCGGTTCGCGATGGACTGCGCCTGGAGGCCATCGCCTCCGACATCGCCGGAGACGGCGACACCGCGCTCGAGCTCCTCGCCGTCAACTCCTACGACCTCGCCGTGCTCGACCGCGACATCCCCGGCCCCTCCGGCGACGACGTCGCCCGCTGGATCGTGGCCTCGGGCAGCGGCATCCCGATCCTGATGCTGACCGCCGCCGACCGACTCGACGACAAGGCCTCCGGCTTCGAGATCGGCGCCGACGACTACCTCACCAAGCCGTTCGAGCTGCGGGAGCTCGTGCTGAGGCTGCGCGCCCTCGACCGGCGCCGCCAGCACAACCGCCCGCCCGTGCTCGAGGTCGCGGGGCTGCGGCTCGACCCGTTCCGCCGCGAGGTGTTCCGCGACGGACGCTATGTCGCCCTCACCCGCAAGCAGTTCGCCGTGCTGGAGGTGCTGGTCGGCGCGAACGGCGGTGTCGTCAGCGCCGAGGAGCTGCTGGAGCGGGCGTGGGACGAGAACGCCGATCCGTTCACGAACGCCGTGCGGATCACCGTCTCGTCGCTGCGCAAGCGCCTGGGCGAGCCCTGGCTGATCCTCACCGTGCCCGGGGTCGGGTACCGCATCGGGACGGATGCCGATGCCTAGGCGCCGCGGCATGACGGCCCGCATGAAGCTCACGCTGAGCTACGCGGGGATCGTCGTGGTGTCGGGACTCCTGCTGCTCGCCGCCGTGGGGCTGTTCCTGCTCCGCTACGTGCCCGACGTGCAGTTCGTCACCAACATCGCCGAGCACGTGCCCAACCGCTCCGACCTGATGCGGGCGTTCGTCCCGGTCGCGATCCTGGTCATGATCGTGCTGCTCGCCATCGGCTGGGCGGGCGGCTGGTGGCTGGCAGGGCGGATGCTGGCTCCGCTGAACCGCATCGGCTACGCGGCGCAGCTCGCCGCGCAGGGGTCCCTGTCGCACCGCGTGGCGCTGGAAGGACCGCGCGACGAGTTCCGCGACCTCGCCGACGTGTTCGACTCGATGCTCGACCGGCTCGAGCAGAACATGGCCGAGCAGCAGCGCTTCGCCGCGAACGCCTCGCACGAGCTGCGCACCCCCCTGGCGATCTCGCAGACCATGCTCGACGTGGCCCGCGCCGATCCCGACCGCGACGTGGACGAGCTGATCGACCGCCTGCAGGAGGTCAACGTCAGGGCCATCGAGGTCACCGAGGCTCTGCTGCTGCTCAGCCGCGCCGATCGTCGGGCGTTCACCCGCGAGATCGTCGACCTGTCGCTGCTCGCCGAGGAGGCCGCCGAGTCGCTGCTGCCGCTGGCCGAGAAGCGCGGGGTCGCCGTCGACGTCGCGGGCGATGCGGCGATCGTGCTCGGCAACCCCGCGCTGCTGCAGCAGCTGATCATGAACCTCGTGCACAACGCGATCGTGCACAACCTCCCCGCCGACGGCGCCGTCACGGTGCGCACGCACGCGCAGGAGCGGGCCCTGGCCCTGGTGGTGGAGAACACCGGCCCCCACCTGCCCCCGCACGTCGTCGCGGCTCTCGCCGAGCCGTTCCAGCGCGGAGCCGAGCGCGCCCGCGACGCCGACCACGTGGGCGTCGGCCTGGGGCTCGCGATCGTGCAGCGCATCGCGCAGGCCCACGACGGCTCCCTCGTGCTGACCGCACGCCCCGGCGGCGGCCTGAACGTGACGGTGTGGCTGCCGCATCCGCTCCCCTACCCGCTGCAGGGGCACCCGGTCGCGTAAGCCTGCGGCGCCCGATCGGGTACGCGCGGCCTCACCAGGGGCTGGGCTCGTAGTCCTTCAGGAACACGCCGTGCACGTCTTCGCCGGCCTCGCCGCGCACGATCGGGTCGTACACTCGGGCGGCGCCGTCGACGAGGTCGAGCGGGGCATGGAAGCCCTCCTCCGCCAGGCGCACCTTCGTGAAGTGCGGGCGCTCGTCGGTGATCCAGCCGGTGTCGACGGCGGTCATCAGGATGCCGTCGGTCTCCAGCATCTCTCCGGCGCTGGTGCGGGTGAGCATGTTCAGCGCGGCCTTCGCCATGTTCGTGTGCGGGTGACCGGGGCCCTTGTAGCGGCGGGAGAACTGCCCCTCCATCGCCGAGACGTTGACCACGTACTTCCGGTGCGCGCTCGACGCCGCCATCGACGGACGCAGGCGGCTGATCAGCAGGAACGGCGCCGTGGTGTTGCACAGCTGCACCTCGAGCATCTCCAGCGGGTCGACCTGGTCGACCGACTGCACCCAGCTGTTCACACGGTTGACGTCGGGCACGAGTCCGCCCGCGTCGATCGCGGTGCCGTCGGCGTGCTTCTCCAGCGACGAGGAGCCTGGAGCCATCGCGAGTCGGGCGAGGTCCTCGGCCGTGAGCGCCTGACCGCCCTGCGCGGCGACGGTGCCGCCGAGGGCCGCGACCGAGAGCAGCGGATGCGCGTCCACCGAGGCCTGCAGGGCCTGCGGGTGCTGGTCGTTCGTGTGACCGAACGTCTCCATCTCCGGCAGCGGTCCGTCGGGCAGCGGCTGCAGCTCGGCATCCGCGAGCAGCGAGTACGCGCCGGGCGAGCGCCGCACGGTCTGCGCGGCGTTGTTGATGAGGATGTCGAGGGGTCCCTGCGCCGCGACCGAGTCGGCGAGACCGATCACCTGCGCGGGGTCGCGCAGGTCGATGCCGACGACGCGCAGACGGTGCAGCCAGTCGGCCGAGTCCGGCAGGGCCGAGAATCGGCGGACGGCATCCCTCGGGAAGCGCGTCGTGATCGTCGTGTGCGCGCCGTCGCGGAGCAGCCGCAGCGCGATGTGCATGCCGATCTTCGCGCGGCCTCCGGTGAGCAGCGCGCGCTTGCCGGTGAGGTCGGTGCGGGCGTTGCGCTTGCCGTGGCTGAAGCGCGCGCAGTCGGGGCAGAGCTGGTGGTAGAACGCGTCGACGAGCGTGTAGGGCTGCTTGCAGATGTAGCAGTTGCGCGGCTTGATGAGCTCGCCGGCGATCGGGGCGTCGACCACGCTCGTCGCGAGGTCGTTGCCGCGGGTCTCGTCGTCGATGCGGTCGGGGGCGCCCGTCGCGGTGCGCGCGACGACGGCCTTGTCGGCCTCGGCGATCGCGTCGCGGATCTCCTTGCGACGTACGCGCTTGACGGCCTTGAACATCGCGGCGGTCGCGTGGCGCACGGCCACGAAGTCCGGATGCTCGTTGTCGATCTCGTGCAGCTCGGCCAGCACTCGCAGCGTGGTCGCGAGATCGTCGGGGTCGACGCCCGGTCCGAGGAGGTCAGCGGGGTCGGGGGCATCGGTCATTGTGCTGATTTTACGCGAGTGTCCTGGGGGCGGCATCCGCTCCCGTCGCGAATGATCCCGGTATCCGCTCCGAATACCGGGAGTTCTTGCGACGGGAGCGCCGCGACGCGTCAGGCGTGCTGGCGGCGGAGCGCGGTGAGCACGGTGCCGTTGGCGCCCGCCCATCCGCCGAGCGTCGCCGGGACGATGGGCGGAACACGATGGAACGTCGCTCGCTCCCGCACGTAGCGCTCGGCGAGCGTCACCAGATGATGCGGCGCCTGGGCGAGCCCGCCGCCGATCACGATGCCCCCGGGGTCCACGACGGCGCAGAGCGTGAGGATGGCTTCGGCCAGAGCCGACGAGGCACGGCGCACGATCGCGGTCGCCGCGCCGTCGCCCGCCGCGAACGCGTCGAGCAGCGCCTCCGGTCCACCGCGGCCACCGGCATCCGCCCACGCCGCATCGAGCGCGGGGGCTCCGATGATGGTCTCCAGGCACCCGCGGCGACCGCACGAGCACTCGCCGCCCATCGGGTCGATCGTGACGTGTCCGAGCTCCCCCGCCGACCCGTGGGCACCCGTGACGACCCGCCCGTCGACCACGTGCGCGCCGGCGATCCCGGTGCCGAGGGCCAGCACGAAGATGTCATCGATGCCGGCGCCCGCGCCCCACGAGGCCTCGGCGACCGCCGCCGCGTGCCCGTCGTTGATCACGTCGACCGGCACGCCGAGCGCGGACTCGAGCTGGCGTCCGAGGGGGGCCCCGTCGAGCGCGGGGATGTTGGTCGACCGGATGACGACGCCGTTCTCCTCGTCCACGATGCCGGGGATCGAGAGCACGAGGCGGGCCAGGGAGTGCTCGCCCGTCACCGTCTCCGCGATGGCCGCCAGCGCCTCGGCCGGCGAGGCGGTGGGCGTCGCGTTCCTGCCGCGCGCGAGCGGCGTCGGCGGCTGCGACATCGACGCGTCGGCGCTGGCGAGGAGGTGCTTGACGCTGGACCCGCCGACGTCGAGCCCCAGCACGACCGCGGCGCCGCGGTCGCCCGTCCTGCCCCTGCTCCTGTGCGCGTCGGAGGCGAGCGCCGTCACGGGGCGGTCACCCGGGCGGCCGCTCGGGCCTCCCGTCGCAGCGCCTGCTTGTCCGGATCGGGCACGGGGACCGAGGCCAGGAGGCGACGGCTGTAGGGATGCTGTGGAGCCAGGAGCACGTCGTCGGCCGAACCGGTCTCGACGATCTCGCCCTTCAGCATCACGGCCACCCGGTCGGAGATCTCGTGCACGACCGCGAGGTCGTGGCTGATGAAGAGGCAGGCGAAGTGCATCTTCTCCTGCAGGTCGCGCAGCACCTCGAGCACCGCGGCCTGCACCGAGACGTCGAGGGCCGAGGTCGGCTCGTCGGCGATGATGAGCTCCGGCTCCAGGGCGATGGCGCGGGCGAGGCCGATGCGCTGACGCTGTCCGCCCGAGAGCTCGTGCGGGTACCTGGTCGCGTAGTTCGCGGGGAGTTCGACGGCGTCGAGCAGCTCGGCCACGCGGGTGCGGCGCTGCGCGGCGGTCGTCGGCATCTTCCGCCGCTGCACGAGCATCGGCTCGGAGATCGCCTCTCCCACCGTCATGCGCGGGTCGAGGCTCGACCCCGGGTCCTGGAAGATCGCTCCGACCCTGCCGCGCAGCTCGCGCTCACGCCGCCCGGAGACGCCGCCGCGGCCGACCTTCTCGCCGAACAGCGTCATCCCACCGCTCGACAGCGGCAGCAGCCCGAGGGCAGCGCGGCCGAGCGTCGACTTGCCCGAGCCGGACTCGCCGACGAGACCGACGATCTCACCGGGGGCGATGCTCAGGCTCACGCCGTCGAGCGCGAGGAACGGCCGTCCGCCGCGACGGTAGGTCACGCTGGCGGCATCCAGTTCGAGCACGGCGTCGGCGAGCTCGCGCTCGGGCTCCCGCTCCACGACGCTCGCGGCGTCGGGCAGCGAGGGCACGGCGCTGAGGAGCTTCTTCGTGTAGTCCTCTCGAGGCGCGGTGAGCACGGTGCGGGTGTCGCCGACCTCGACCATCGTGCCGCGGAACATCACGGCGACCCGGTCGGCGATGTCCGCCACGACGCCCATGTTGTGCGTGACGAGGAGGAACGCGGTACCCGATTCGGCTGCGAGGCCGCGGATGAGGTCGAGGATCTCCGCCTGCACCGTCACGTCGAGCGCGGTCGTCGGCTCGTCGGCGATGATCAGCTGCGGCTCGCACGAGAGGGCGATGGCGATGACGACGCGCTGACGCTGACCGCCGGACAGCTCGTGCGGATAGCTCTTCGCCCGCCGAGACGGATCGGGGATGCCGACGCGTCCGAGCATCTCGACCGCGCGCTCCCACGCGTCGGCCTTCGACACGCCGCCGTGGTTGAGGATCGCCTCGGTGATCTGATCGCCGATGCGCATGCTCGGGTTGAGCGCGGTCATCGGCTCCTGGAACACCATCGAGATCTCGGCGCCGCGGATGCCGTTCATCTCGGCTTCCCTGAGCGGAAGGAGCTCTCGTCCGGCGAGCCGGATCGAGCCGGTGACGGCGGCCGTGCGCGGCAGCAGCTTGAGGATGGCCATCGCCGTGACGGACTTGCCCGAGCCGGACTCGCCGACCAGCGCGAGCACCTCACCGGGGCGGACCTCGAGGTCGATGCCCTTGACGGCATCCACGGCGCCGTCCTCGGTGCGGAACGTGACCTTCAGATCGGAGATCTCCAGCAGTGCGTCGCTCATGCGGCACGCCCCTTCACGTCGAAGAAGTCACGGAGCCCGTCGCCGATGCTGTTGAACGCGCAGACCGTGAGCACGATGCAGAAGCCTGCGGGGAAGATCAGCCACCAGGCGCCCGCGTACGTGTACGTGATGCCGCTCGTGAGCATGGCGCCCCAGTCGGTGGCCGGCTTCTGCAGCCCCATGCCGAGGAACGAGATGTAGGCGACGAGCAGGATGGCGTCGGCGACCTGGAACGTCGCGTTCACGACGATCGTGCCGACCGTGTTGGGCACGATGTGCTTGAGCACCGCGCGGGAGTGGGTGCCGCCCATGGCCCGCAGCGCCAGCACGTACTCTCGCGACTTCAGCGAGATCGATTCGGCGCGCACCAGACGCGCGGGGACGAGCCAGGACACCAGCCCGATGACGCAGATCATCAGCGGGACGCTCGGACGCAGGATCGCGGAGAGGATCAGCAGCAGGAAGGTCGCGGGGATCGCGATGCCCGCGTCGACGACGCGCATCATCACGGTGTCCACCGCGCCGCCCACGTACCCGGCGATCGCTCCCCAGAGGGTGCCGATCACGGTCGCGAGAACCCCGGCCGCGAGCCCGATGAGGATCGAGATCTGCCCGCCGACCATGAGGCGACCGAGCACGTCGTAGCCGACGTCGTCCGTGCCGAGGGGGTGCCCGGCCGAGCCGGGAGGCAGCATCGTGCTGCGCAGATCGGTGTGGATCTGATCGGTCGGATGGATCAGCGGCCCCACGAAGCAGAAGAGCAGGAACAGGGCGATGGTCACGATCCCGAAGACCGCGAGCTTGTTCTGCAGGAAGCGGCGCATGCCGCGCTGGCGCGGGGTCAGCGTGCGCATCACGATGGTCGTCGTGCTCACGAGAGCTCCTCTCGGGTGCGCGGATCGAGCAGCGCCTGGATGATGTCGGCGAGCAGCGATCCGATGACCGTCGCGAGCGCGATCACCAGGATGCAGCCGATCAGCACGGGGTAGTCGGAGGTCTGCGCCGAGGTCCAGAACAGCAGGCCCATGCCGGGGTAGTTGAAGAGCGATTCGACGACGATCATGCCGCCGAACATGACCGGCAGGTAGTAGCCGAGCATGGCGATCACGGGGGTCAGGGAGTTGCGCACCACGTGACGGGTGATCACCACGGGGATCGGCGTGCCCTTCGCCCTGGCGGTGCGGACGTAGTCCTCGGAGAGGTTGTCGATGGTCGCGGAGCGCATGTAGCGGGAGAACGTCGCGATGATGCCGAGCGCCGCGGTCAGCACCGGCAGCACGAGACCCGCCGGATTCGCCAGCACCTCGCCGACGGTCTCGCCCTGCGGCGCCTGTGCCGGCACGAGCCGCAGCCACTGGGCGAACACGATCACCAGGATGAGCCCGAGGAAGAACGACGGGGTCGAGTAGATGATGAAGTTCCAGGTGGTCAGCGCGTAGTCGGCCGCCTTGCCGCGGCGCACGGCCTGGAAGATGCCCATCGGGATCGCGATGATCAGAGCGAAGATCATCGAGATCAGCGCGAGGATCAGCGTCTTCGGCAGGCGCTGGCCGATGGCGTCGGCCACGGGGCGGTTCAGCTTGAACGAGTCGCCGAGGTCGCCCTGGACCAGCTGCCCGAGGAAGTTGAGGTACTGCTGCCACAGGGGCAGATCGAAGCCGTTCTCCTTGTTGAAGGCATCGATCTGCTCCTGCGAAGCCTGCATGCCGAGGATGCCGGCTGCCGGCCCCTGCGGCATGGCGAGGTGGAGCAGCGCGAACACGATCAGCGTCACGATGAGGATGACGATCACGCCCTGGCCGACCCGTCGCAACAGGTACCACCAGAACCGCGGGCCGCCGGCCCTCTCCTTCTTCTGCTGCGCGTTCTGCGCCGCTTCCACCACGCTCATGTCACCTACTCGTTACTTGGCCCAGGACCAGCGCTGCGGCAGGAACGACGCGCCCGGGTCCTGGTGGGCGATGTCGAGTCCGTCGCGGACGACGGAGACCTGGTAGACCGGGTTCGGCATCCACATGACCGGGAGGTCGGTGGCGAGGAACGCGGAGTACTTCTTCGCGATCTCGGGGTCGGTCGAGAAGGCCATCGCCTGCACGAGCTCCTCCGCCTCGGGGTTGTCGTACTGGCCCGCGTTCCACTTGGTGTCCTTCGCGAAGACGCGCTCACCGGTGGCGTAGGGCGGGAAGTACCAGCTGCCGGCCGTGCCGAAGAAGACGAGCTCCCACGTGCACGCGCTGCCGGTCTTGCACTCCTGCGCCTGGGTGAGGACGGTGTCCAGCGGCTTGGAGTCGATCGTCATCTTGACGCCGATCTTGCCGAGCGAGGACTGGATCTCCGCCATCATGTTGTCGGTCTCCTGCGAGCCGTTCTGCGTGGTGACGACGATCTCCGCCTTCGCACCGGCGGCGATACCCTCACCGCACTGGTCCTCGCCCGCGCCCGCCTCGGCGCACTCGAGGGTGCCGTCGGCCCCCTTGACCCAGCCGTGGTCGGTGAACAGCTTCTCGGCCTTCTTCAGGTCGAACGGGTACGGGTTGTCCTTCTGCACGTCGGAGAGTCCGTTGGAGTCCGCCGTCTGCGGGATGGGACCGTAGTCGGGCGTCGCGGCGCCGTGCCAGACGACGTCGGAGATGCTCTCCTGGTCGACGGCGTGCTGCAGCGCCTGGCGCACGTAGAGCTGCTTGTAGAAGGAGCCCTTCTCGGGGTTGGCGAAGTTGTAGGGCATGTACGTGATCGACCAGCCGGCCCACGGCTCGATGCTGTAGCCGAGGTCGGTGAACTGCTTCTCGTTGGTGAGCTGCGAGCTGGTCACGTAGCCGTAGTCGACGTCACCGGAGCGCACGACGTTCATCTCGGCGTCCGCCGAGGTGAACGGCAGGAACTTGACGTTGTCGATGCTCGGCTTGTCCTCGCCGGTGTACTTCTTGTTGGCGGTGAGCTCCACGAGGCCCGAGTCCGACCAGCTCTTCACCGTGTAGGGACCGGCGACGGTCTTCCACAGGTCGTTCGAGGCGTAGGTCTTCATGTCCTCCGCCTCGGAGAAGAGGTAGTCCAGCACGTCGGCCGCGCCCGCGGCGTCGCGGTCGTGATCGCCGATCTCGCCGTCCGCACTCGTCTTGTCCCACACGTGCTGGGGCATCGGGTACATGAGGCTGAGCTGGTTGCCGAGGAGGAACTCCTCGTTGTACACCTTGTCCATCGTCAGCGAGAACGTCTTGTCGTCGACGGTCGTGAACTCGACGATGTTGTCGGGCATCAGGCCGGCCGAGTAGCCGCCGGTCTTCTCGCCGTTGAAGCGCACGAGGTTGTACCAGAACTCGACGTCGCGCGAGGTGACGGGCGTGCCGTCCGACCAGTCGAGGTCGTTCAGCGTGATGGTGATGGTCTTACGGTCCTCCGAAAACTCGTAGGACTTCGCTGCGGACGCCTTCTTGTCCCAGCCCATCTCACCGTCGACGCCGTTGTACTCGAACAGACGCGGCCACATCGTCGCCTTGATGGCGCTGTTGTGCGTGGCCATCTTGTCGGGAGACGAGATCGGCAGGATCCAGTTGGGACCCGTTCCCACCTGGAGCGCGAAGCTGACCGTGTCCTTCTCGCTCGCCGTGCCGTCGCTCGTGGCTCCGGCCTGGCAGGCGGTCAGGGCGAGCGTCGCGACGGCGAGCGCACCCAGGGGGGCGAGCAGCCTGCGACGCAGCGACTGAGATCGCATGTAAACCTCCTCGTTCACCGCCTCGTCACCGAAGCGTTCGTCCAATTTAAGACGCACTTTGAATCATGCACGAACTAAGTTAGTCACAAAAGTCGATCTTGTTACGTTTGAGTAACTAACTTGCTTCGCTGTCGAAACAAAGAGGAACGGCCCTCGTCATCCCACCATCTCGGCGGTCAGGTCGGGCGCGGCGTCGAACGCGTCGAACGGATGCATCGGCCGCTGGATGCGGTGGTGCCCGAGGCGCTCGAGGTCCTGGTCGACGCCGCCGGGGGTGAGCGCCAGCGTCCATCCGCGCATGATGGCGTAGAGCTCAGGCTCCAGGTAGCCGATCTTCGTGACGACGATCTGCGCCGCGACCGGGTCGAGTCCGATCGAGGTGAAGTCGGAGACGTCGTGGTACGCCTTGCGGTACTCGGTGACGATCACGTGGAGCCCGCCGACCCGGATCACGGCGATGCCGCCCGCATCCTCATCGCCCTCGTGCAGGCTGTGCAGCACGCCGTCGACCAGGACCGGCCCGTGCGGACCGCTGTCGACGCACGCGCCCACCTCGACAGACACCCGCTCACCCACCGTGCAGCCGCGAAGGATGTCCAGCGCGCCCTTGTCGAACACCGACGCGCACAGCGTCACCGGCGCATCGTCCGCGGTGAGCTCGGGCTTCTGGAGCAGCTGGGCGAGCGTCCAGGTCACGTCGCCCGTGCCGCCCGCGCCGGGATTGTCACCCGAATCGCTGATGAAGTACGGGGTGTTGGTCGCGGCCAGCCCGGCAGCGACCCCCTCGTCGAGCGTGCCGGGAGGGCCCACGAACTCGAAGTCGTCGCGCACGTCCCAGAACGCGCGACCGAGCTCCGACGCGGCGGCGGACGTCGCCTCGTCATCGGTGCCGGTCACGACGACCGTGGCGTGGCAGCGGGGCTCGTCGGCCCAGGCGTAGCCGATCCAGATCGCCGCGTCGGTGACGCCGGGGCGCGACTCGATCTCGGGGATGCGGGCATAGAGTCTCCTGGCGGGCTCCACCCGGGTGCTGGTCTTCTCCCCGGGCAGCAGGATGGGCACGCGCACCCAGGCGCGACGCGGGGTGACGCCGCTCTCGAGCGCCTCGACCAGGTTGCGGATGGCGCGGTCGCGGGTCTCCCACGTGTCCTCGTGCGGGGCCAGTCGGTAGCACGTGATGATGTCGACGTTCTCGATCAGGGCACGCGACACGTTGCCGTGCAGATCCATCGATGCCGAGACGACGACGTCCGCGCCGATCACTTCACGGATCGCGGTGATCAGGTCGCCCTCGGCATCGTCCATGCCCACCACGCTCATCGCCCCGTGGATGTCGAAGAAGAGACCGTCGAGCCGCCCGCCGTCGGCCACGAGTTCGCGCAGCCCGTCGCAGATGCGCGCCTTGATGGCGTCGTACACCTCGCGCAGCACCGCGCCGCCGGGGATCGACCGGGCGTAGTACACCGGCAGCCACTCGGCCCTGTCCGTGAGCTCTCCGTCGCGCAGCGCGTCGTAGCGCATGACGAGGTCGTCGCCCTCGATGCGGAGGAAGTCCCGCTCGCCTGCTCGGTGCGGCGAGAAGGTGCTGGACTCGATGGCCATGCCGGCGATGGCGATACGCGGGAGCGGTGAGGTCTCGGTCATACTCCGAGTCTAGAGTCGCTCTCGAATCAAGATGAGCCACTTGCTGCTACCGGCATCCGACTTACGCCGATGATCGAACTACTGGGCGACGAGACGCAGCTCCTCGTCGATTCCGGCGGGGTCGAGCAGCCGCTCCAGCAGCTCCCAGGCGACGCCGCGGGCACCCGCCAACGCGCCGGCGCGGCTCACTCCGATCTCCAGAGCGTCCGTCGACATCGGGAGGCAGAGGGTGAACAGCGCCTGTCGCACCCCCGCCACGAAGGCATCGGCCGTGGCGAGACGCCCGCCCAGAGCGAGAGCCTGGGGGTTGAAGAAGTTGATGATCGTCGCGAGCACCTCGCCCGTGCGGGCACCCGCCTCCCGCAGAGCGGAGGTCGCCTTCGGGTGCGCGTCCTGCGCCAGCGCCAGCACGTCGTCGAGCGTCTCCACCGCCGCACCCGCTTCTCGCAGCGCATCGACGATCGCCGCCCCGCTCGCGACCACGTCGAGGCAGCCGACCCGACCGCACGAGCAGATGATGGGCGGCGCGTTGTGCAGGGCGACGTGGCTGATGTCGCCCGCCACCCCGCGGAAGCCGCGGTAGACCGCACCGTCGAGGATGATCCCGCAGCCGATGCCGCTGCCCGCCTTCACGAACACCAGCTGCTCCTGCTCGCCGCCGCGCTCGATGAACTCGCCGACGGCCATCGCGTTCGCGTCGTTGTCGATGAGGAAGGGGAGCCCCGTGGTCTTTCCGAGGACCTCGCCGACGTCGACGCCGTTCCAGCCCGGCATCCGCATCGGCGCGAGCAGGCGCGAGGTGCGCGAATCCACGGGACCGGGGAGGCTCATCGCGATGCCCTCGATCGTGAGGCCGCCGTGGTCCTCCGCCAGTCCGCGAGCGTGCTCCCACACCTGGTTCACGACGCTTTCGACACCGTCGAGGAGCGACACCCGGGCGACGGTCGAGGCGACGACCTCCGCCCGACGATCGAAGAGCGCGACGGTCGCGTGCTGCTCGCCGAGATCGACGCCGACGACGACGCTGCCCCCGGCCTTCACCGTGAGCACGCGGGGCCTCCGACCGCCGCGCGACACGCCCTCGCCGTTCTCCTCGATGTAGTCGTGGGCGATCAGCGCCTCGATCCGGAGCGCGACGGTCGACGGGGAGAGCCCGGTCAGCCGGGCGAGGTCGGCGCGCGACTGCGCCGCTCCCGTGCGCACGAGCCGGAAGATCTCACCCTCGGAGAATGCGGTCTGGGTCGCCGGCGCCACGGTGTCCTCGAATCATCTTGTTTCGGTGGTCAAACAAAGATACTCCCAGGACCGCACAGTGTCACCCCGTACGACACGGGGTGACACACGTGTTCAGGCGATGCCGCCGCCGTCGACCACCAGGGCCGAACCCGTGACGTAGGAGGAGTCGTCGCTCGCGAGCCAGACGACGGCCTGGGCGACCTCGCTCGGCTGCCCCATGCGGCGCAGCGGGCGATCGGCGGCCTCCGCGAGGAACGACGCCGGGTCCTGCCCGAGCTGACGGGCCTCGTCGCTCAGCATCCCGGTGTTCACATCGCCGGGGTTGACCGAGTTGACCCGGATGCCGGCGGGGCCGTGGTCGATCGCGAGCGCGCGGGTCATGTTCACGACCGCACCCTTCGAGGCGCAGTAGGAGATCGCCTGGCCACCGCCCTTGAGCCCCCAGCCGGAGCCCGTGTTGATGATCGAGCCGCCGCCAGCGGCCTCCATGATCGGCACGACGTGCTTGCACATGAGGAAGATCGAGCGCACGTTCACGCCGAACACGCGATCCCACTCCTCGACGGTCGTCTCCACGGCGGTCGTGCGGCGGATGATGCCGGCGTTGTTGAAGACGACGTTCACGCCCCCGAGCTCTGCGACGGTCGTGGCGATGACGCGCTCGATGTCGGCCTCGCTGGCGACGTCGGCGGCGATCGCGACCGCGGCTCCTCCGGCCGCGCGGATCTCGGCGGCGACGGCCTCCGCGGCCTCGGCGTTCAGATCGACGACGGCGACCGCCGCCCCCTCCGCGGCGAGCGCGAGCGACGTGGCGCGGCCGATGCCGCCCGCGCCGCCGGTGACGATGGCCTTCTTGTTCTCGAGACGCATGATGTTCCTTTCAGAGGGTGTGGGAAGAGGCGACGGCGTACAGGCTGCTGGTGCCGACGCCGGTGGTGATGCGCACGTGGCCGGAGAGGCGCGCGTCGAGCGCGGCGTCTCCGGTGTCGACCAGCAGCGGACGTCCGCGCAGGTCGATGATCTTCTGCTCGGGGGCCACGACCATCAGAGGCTCGTCGCCGAGGGAGCGGATGACGGATGCCGAGAGCTGCTGATTGCCCCGGCCGAGCAGGAACCCCTGGCCGCCGATCACGGTGACGACGGCCTGGGCGGGCCCCGCGGCGGTCTCGGCGAGAAGCTGCTGCTCGCTCGCGCCCGCCACCGTGACGGCGCCGTCGAGCACGACGTCGACGCCGAGCGGGGTGACGACGACCCCGAGCTGACGGGCGACCTCGGCCGTGGTGCCGCCGGGGCCGAGCAGGTAGCGGACACCTGGCCGCATGCGCGCGACGGCGCCTCTCGCCGCGGCCTCGACGGCGGCGGCCTCGCTCGCCGGGGTCGGCGCCTTGCGGGCCTGGGTGCGGCCGCGGCGCACCGGAACCCGCAGGAATCCGTGCAGCACCGGGTCGACGCGTGCGCGCCGCAGCGCGGCCTCGTCGATGTCGAGCACCTCGCGCTCCTCGGTCGGCAGCACGCCCTGCGCCACCCAGTCGGCGGCGATCGCCCCCGCGGCGGCCGGGCTCACGGCGAACACCGGCGAGTACATCTTCACTCCGGCCGGGATGCCGAGCACCGCCGGCATCCGTCGCGCGTCCGAGACACCGAGCCCCGCGACGGCGTCCCGCAGCGTCCCGTCTCCGCCCACGACGAGGATCAGTTCCGCGCCCGCCCTCGCCACCGCCTCCACGGCACGCGCCGTGTCCGCGGCATCCGTGTCCTCGGTGTCGCCGTCGAGCGAGTACACGACACGCGGCACCAGGGCGGCGGCGCGCACGGCGTCGGCGCCCATCGGGCCGGCGGCGGTCAGCACCTCGAGGGACGGATGCCGGGCGGCCAGCACCGCGAGAGCGGCGGCCGTGCGCTCCTGCACGCGCGAACGGGCGCCGCGCGCGAGGGCGAGGCGCTGCACGTCCGCGCCGTCGGAGCCGGCGAGGCCCGCGGGCCCGCCGACTCCGGCGACGGGGTTGACGACCAGTCCGATCACGTCGCGTCAGGCCTGCGCGGCCAGCTCCGCCGCATACTTGCGCTGGTACGCCCGCCAGGTGATGGCCCAGCGCTCGGGGTCGTCGAGGTCGTCGTGATGCGTGTGGTGCACGGTCTGGTTGTGCGGGGCCGTGCGCACGACCTCCGGGGTCTCCCTGGCCTCGCGCGCCACCTCGGCGAGCGTGGCCGCGTACTCCTCCAGCTCCGCCTTCGAGTACGACTCCGTGGGTTCGAGCGTGAACGGCTGCGGCACCACGTAGGGGTGGTGGCTCGTCCAGTAGTGCATCCCGAAGTCGGTCATGCGGACGCCGATCTCCTCCGACGAGACGCCGGTCTCCTCGAACAGCTCTTCCCACGAGTAGCGCACCTGCTCGATGCGGCGGCGGCCGGTGGCATAGGGGGCGGAGGCCCCGGGGATCGCCAGCACGAGCGACATCAGGTAGTTGTTGTTCAGCACCGCGGTCTCGGCGGCGGCGAGCAGACCGGGGGCGCCGAGCGCCATGATCCACGAGTACGCCTTCACGAGCGCGGGGATGACGCCGTAGAACGGGGCCACCGCGCCGATGGACTGCTCGCCCGCCTCGGCGACGGCGAACGTCCCGTCGTCCTCCCGCACCACACGAGGTCCGGGGAGGAAGGGCGCGAGCGCCGCCGAGACCGCGTTGGCGCCGGAGCCAGGTCCGCCGCAGCCGTGCGGCGTGCCGAAGGTCTTGTGCAGGTTGAAGTGGCACACGTCGAAGCCGGCGTCACGGGCGCGGGTGATCCCGAGGATGCCGTTGGCGTTGGCCTGGTCGTAGGAGGCGAGGGCGCCCACGGCGTGCGCGGCATCCACCCACTCGCGGATGGCCGGGTTGTAGATGCCGGTGTCCTCAGGGTTGGTGACCATGATCGCCGCCGTGCGGGGGGACAGCGCGGCCTTCAGCGCGTCGAGCGAGGGGTAGCCGTCGGCATCCGGGTAGACCGTGATGACCTCGTAGCCCGCGGCCTTCGCGGCCGCCGCGTTCGACGGGTGGCTGAAGATCGTGGTGATGACCTCGCGGCGCTGCTCGCCCTCGCCGTTGGCCTCGTGGAATCTGCGGATCATGGCGATGTTCGACCAGATCGCGGCGGATCCGCCCTGGGTGTGCAGGGAGACCTCGTCCATGCCGGAGATCTCGGCGAGCATCCGCTCCAGCTGCCAGAGGATCTCCAGCACGCCCTGGGCGTCGGCCGGGTCCTGATGCGGGTGCATCGCGGTGATCTGCGGGGCGCCGGCGAGCTGGTCGTTGATCTTGGGCGCGTACTTCATGGTGCACGTGCCCTGGCCGATGTCGACGTTGAAGTCGGCGCCGAGGTTCTCCTGCGACAGCCGCAGGTAGTGCTTGAGCACGCGCATCTGGCCCATCTCGGGGAGCTTCGCGGCCGACGGGCGACGCAGGGATACCGGGAGCTCCGCGACCACGTCTCCGACGGCCTCGCGGATGCCGGGCTCGACCTGCGAGACGAGCACTCCGCGCTCGCCCGGGGTGGACAGCTCGAAGATGATCGGCTCGTCCCAGCGGGCCTGCTGGAAGCGCCGCAGCGCGGGCTTCGGGGCGACGGGAAGGGTCACTTCGACTCCTCGATGACGGTGGCGGATGCGGTGACGGATGCGGTGACCTCGGCGAGCGCCGCGGCCAGGGTGTCGATGTCGGCCTGGGTGGTGAGCTCGGTGACGCACACCAGCAGCCGGCGCTCGCCCACGACGACGCCGGGCTCGATGCCCTTCGCCCGCAGCGCGGAGACGACATCGGATGCCGGGATCGGCAGGGTCACGGTGAACTCGCGCAGGTGCACGGCGTCGTCGTCGAGCGCGACGCCGGGGATCGCGGCGAGCGTCTGCTGCGCGTAGCGGGTGCGGGCGAGGAGGGTCTCGCCGAGCTCGGCCATGCCGGCGGGGCCCATGAGGGCGAGGTAGACGCCGGCGGCGATGCCCCAGAGGGCGGCGGCCGTGCCGACCCACTCCTTGCCGTCTTCGCGGTGGGCGAAGGAGGTGCGGTCGTAGGCGACGTCGCCGAATCCGTACTCGCCGGGGACGTCGGTGGACTCCAGCCCGAAGAGCCGCGAGGGCATCTCCATCACGAACGTCGGGTCGTCGTGCACGGCGATGAATCCGCCGTGGGCGCCGCCGAACCACTGGTGCAGGCCGAGCGACTGGATGTCACCGGTGACGATGTCGGCGCCGTGCAGTGACGGCGGGGTGAGGATGCCGTAGCCGATCGGGTCGGTGCCGACGACGACCACGGCGCCGGCGGCGTGCGCGGCATCCGCGATCTCCTGCAGCGAGGCCTCGACGGCGCCCGTGACACTGGGCGTCTCGACCCAGACAGCCGCGACGTCGTCGCCGAGCGCGGCGCGGAGCGCGGCGACGTCGGCCGTGCCGTTCACCGTGGGCACGTGCTCGAGGGCGAGGTGCGCGCGGACGTAGTCGTGCACCTTCGACAGCTTCGCCGGCAGCACGTCGCTGACGACGAGCACACGGGGCCGCCCGGTGATGCGGCCCGACATGGTGAGGCCGGTCGCGGTGGCCTGGTAGCCGTCGTAGGTGGGGACGTTCACGACGTCCATCTCCAGCAGCTCGGCCATCAGCGACTGGTACTGGAACAGCGCCTGGAAGCGGCCGTGGTCCTCGTAGGGCTCACCGGCGTAGGCGGTGAGGAACTCGCTGCGGCCGATGACCTCGTCGACGACGGCCGGCACGTAGTGGTTGTAGACGCCGGCGCCGAGGAAGCTCAGGCGCTCCTGCGTGGAGCGGTTCCTGGCGAGCAGCCCGCGCACGTGACGCGCGAGATCCTGCTCCGCCACGAGCGGCGCCGGCAGGTCGAGCGGGCGGCCGAGGCGCAGGGACTCCGGCACGTCGGCGTAGAACTCGGAGACGTCGGCGGCGCCGACGGCGGCGAGCATCGCGGCCCGCGACTCCGGCGCCGTGTTGGGGATGTACGGATGCACGAACGGCTCGGTCATGCGTCCTCCTTCGCGGTCGGGATGAGGGTGGAGAAGGGGATGGTCTCTGCGCGGGGCGCCGCGAGCACGGCGACGCCGTAGCGGCCGAGGTCGAGGCGGCCGGAGTGGCGGATGCCGGTGAGCAGGTCGGTCGCGTCTCCGGGGAGCGCAAACGCCACCGGACTCTGCCCGTGGTTCAGGTAGAACGTGTAGTCGGTGGTCTCGTCGGCGCGGGTGACGACCTCGACGTCCACATCGGTGTCGTCGCGGGCGGGGAGGCCGGCGCCGATCAGCACGTCGCGGAACACCGGCAGCATGCTGTCGTGCTCGAGCATGGCGCTGAGGTACCAGGCCGCGCCGGCTCCGACCGGGCGCCGGGTCACGGCGGGGAGCCCGGCGAGCTCGCCGGAGGAGTACGCACCGCGCACCTCGACGTCGGCATCCGCCTCGATCCATTCGCTCCAGCTGGGCGCCGTGAGCGTCTCGCCGGCGTAGTCGACCGTCTCGGTCAGTCCGTCGGCGATCGGCCACTGCTCGTCGACCTCGACGCCGAGGAGGTCGCGCAGCAGGCCTGGCGCGCCGCCGTCGTGCACCTTCTCCGTCGCGTCGACGACACCCGAGAAGGGGCCGACCACGAGGTGCCCTCCGCGCTCGACGAAGGCGCGGAGCGCATCGGCCTGCGGCTGCTCGATGATGTAGAGGTTCGGCACCACGACCACGTCGTAGTCGTCGAACGGTCCCGTGGCGCGAACGGCATCCGTCGGCTGGCCGAGCGTGTGGAGCGCGCGGTGCCAGGCCCGGGCCTGCTGCGCCCACTGCAGGCGCTGTGAGGGGAGGGATTCGAGGGCGCTGGAGCCCCACCAGGAATCCCAGTCGACGACGAGCGCGACCCGGGAGCGCACGCGGGTGCCGCGCACGGGCTCCAGCTTCTTCAGCTCGAGTCCGAGCGCCCTGGTCTCCTGGAAGCTGCGTGACTTCTCGCCGCGGTGGCCGAGCATCGACGAGTGGAACTTCTCCTGGCCGTACTTGGCCTGGCGCCACTGGAAGAACATCACCGCATCCGACCCGTGCGCAACGGCCTGCAGGCTCTCGACGCGGATCTTGCCTGGCGCCTTGGGCACGTTGACGTCACGCCAGCTGGTGGCGGATGCCGACGACTCCAGCAGCAGCCACGGCTGTCCGCCCTTGAGCGAGCGCATGAGCCCGTAGTTCAGGGCGGCGCCGACGTGCGAGGTCGGGTCGGCGGGTTCGGGGTAGGCGTCGTCGGTCACGACGTCCTCCGCCGCGGCGAAGTCCCAGTAGTCGAGGTCGCGGAACATGCTCATGAAGTTCGTCGTCACGGCGATGTCGGGGGTGACCTCGCGCAGCACGTCGATCTCGATCTGGAACAGCTCCAGGAGGGCGTCGGAGGAGAACCGCTCGAAGTCGAGGAGCTTGGTGGGGTTGATCGGCCCCGGCGCCTTCTTCGGGGTCTCGATGTGGTCCCAGGAGGTGTAGCGCTGACCCCACACGTTCACGCCCCACGCCTCGTTGAGTCCGTCGAGGTCGCCGTAGCGGTCCTCCAGCCAGCGGCGGAAGTGAGCGGCCGATTCGGGGCACCAGCAGCGCGAGGTGTGGTCGCCGTACTCGTTCGAGATGTGCCACAGGGCGAGCCCGGGGTGCTCGCCGTAGCGCTCGGCCATGGCGCGCGTCATCCGTGCGACGTTCTCGCGCCAGACGGGAGACGAGGGGCAGTACGTCTGGCGGGAGCCGAACTCCAGCCGGTGCCCGTCGGCATCCCAGGGCGCCATCTCGGGGTGGGCGCGCAGCAGCCAGGAGGGCGGCGTCGCTGTGGCGGTGGCCAGGTCGATGCGGATGCCGGCCTCGTGGAGCAGGTCGATGATGCGGTCGAGCCATCCCCAGTCGTAGACGCCGGGCTCCGGCTCCAGCTGCGGCCAGCTGAAGATCGGCAGGCTGACCATGTTCACGCCGGCCTCGCGCATCAGGCGGATGTCCTCATGCCACGTCTCCTCCGACCACTGGTCGGGGTTGTAGTCGCCGCCGTAGGCGAGCGCGTCGATGCGGACGCGTCGGATCGGCTGGTCGGATGCGGGCACGAGGGCTCCTCTCTGAGTCATCTGCGGCGGACTCTGGTGCAATTCCCCTGTCCGCTGTATTCTGTATACACCACAGTAGATCGTCGTACCGGAGCCGTCAACCCATAGGCTGACGGGCAGGGCGACGCAGAAGGGGGATGCCATCCATGGCCATCGAACGCAAGAATCTGCGCTCCCAGGTCCGCGAGGAACTCCTCGCACGGATGCGGGCCGGGCTCGTGCAGCCCGGCGAGGGCATCAACGAGGTGCAGCTCGCCGGTGAACTCGGAGTCAGCCGCACGCCCCTTCGCGAAGCACTGATCGCCCTGGAGTCCGAGGGGCAGATCGAGAGCGAGAACGGCAAGGGCTTCCGGTTCGTGCCGCTCAGCGCCTCGGAGTTCCGCGACCTCGCCCCCGTCATGGCGGCTCTCGAGAGCCTGGCCCTCGAGCTCAGTCCGCTCGACGAGCTGCAGGCCATCGGCGCGCGGCTCAAGGAGATGGCCGACGCGTTCGCCGACGAGCTCGTCGAGCACCAGCTCGTCATCACCAAGGACGACGAGTGGCACAGTCTCATGCTGTCGGCGTGCCCGAACCAGCGGCTCCTCGACGTGATCGAGAGCGTGCGCAGCTCCTTCCACCGGTACGAGTCGCTGCTGGTCCCCGAAGACGTCAAGGTCGAGCGCGTCGCCGCGGAGCACGCCGAGATCGCGAGGCAGCTCGCCGCCGGTGACGTCCCCGCCGCCGTCAGCGCCCTCAAGCTGAACTGGATGCACGGCATGCAGCGCATCCTCGACAACGCGTCGAGCTCGTACTTCACGGCGTAGCCCGGCATCCGCGCTCCCGTCGCGAAAGATCCCGGAATGGCGACGTCATGGCGGGATCTTCTGCGACGGGAGCGCTGAGTCTAGCCCGACAGGCGGACGGCGAGGTCGATGAACAGCGCAGCCGACCAGCCGAACGCCGTGGTCGCGCGCTCAGCCTTGAGCCCTGTGTGCGGGTTGAAGTACTCGTGCGGGCCGCCGCCGTGGATCACGAGGGCGACGGTCTGCTCGCGCAGCTCCCGCGCGCGCTCCGGGTACCCGGATGCCTCGAGCCCCTCGGCCACGAGCACGCTCGTGTTGACCCAGATCGGTCCCCGCCACATCCGCTCCGGCGAGAAGTCGGGGTCGGATGCCGCCACGGTGGGCAGGCCCCACTCCAGGGCGAACCGGGACGGATCGTCGACGGCCGCGCGCAGCGCCTCGGAGACGGGGGCCGGGAGCGTGCCGGTGAGCAGCGGAAGGAGTCCGACGACCGTGTCGCTGTGCAGCACCTCGCCGCCAGGGGCGCCGAGCGCTCCGGGGATCGCCCCACCGCCGTACGCGAGGAACCGGCTCTCCTCCGACGACCACATCGTCAGCAGGAGCTCCTGCGTGCGGGCCGCGCGCTCGCGGAAGCGCGTGACATCGACGCCGGGCTCGTACCGCTCCAGGAGCGCCGCGATCTCGAGGTCCTGCCGCACGAGATAGGCGCCGAGGTCGGGAGCCGCCGTCGGCAGCGGTCCGTCGAAGATGGGGCTGTCGTCGAGGCCGGAGGAGTAGGGATGCCCGTACTCCGGCATCCCGTCGTGATCGAGGTCGCTGCCCGCGAACCACCAGTCCTGCGAGCGGATGACACGGGCGAGCTGGGTGCGCGCGTAGTCGGGGTCGTCCTGCACCGCGAGCACCGTGCGCAGCGCCCAGGCCGCGAGCGGAGGCTTGGTCAGCGGCACCGGCGCGCTCGGGTCGGCGATCTGCGACCCTGCCCTGCGCAGGTTCGCGCGATCGCTCTCGGGCAGGTCGTCGCTCGTCGCGAGCACCCCGAGCTCGTGCACGACGTCGGGCAGCTGACCGTCGGGCTGCGGGAACCGGAACGCGAGGTCGAGCTGCTCGCGCGCCAGCTCCGGGTCGCCGTGACGCAGGCCGACCGCGATGAAGTAGGCGTCCCACTGCCACAGCCCCACGTAGCCGATCTTCGACGGGACGATCGCGCGGGCATCGCCCAGCGACGGCAGCTCGACGATGTTCGCTCCGAGCACCCACCAGCAGAACGCGGTCATCTCCTGCAGGTCGTCGCGCACGATCGGGCACGTCGCGAACCACTCGTCCCAGACGGATGCCGTGGCCGTGAGCGCGCCCGCGTGGCCCCCGCTCTCCACGGAGACGGTGCGGTCGGCCGCGATGCGCAGCCGGATGCCGTCGCCCAGCGGATGCTCCTCGACGGAGCCGTCCGGCCGCGCCAGGCGCACGCGCACGCCCGGCGCTCCGCCGAGGCTCAACGCCGATGGGCCGTCGAAGGTGAGCGTGGCGTCACCCTCGAACCGCACGCGCCCAGGCAGCACGTCGGCCACCGGAAGCACCGCGCCCTCGGCATCCGTCACGACGATCGCATCCAGCACCCGGCACTCCGACAGCCGCTTCTCGTACTCCGAGGTGTGCACGCGCACGCCGTCTCCGTGCTCCGCGCGGAACACGAGCACGCGCGAACGCGGCAGGGTGAAGGGCGCGGAGACGAGGTCGAGATGGCGGCCGGCGAGGGCGGCCAGGTCGGCGGCATCCGTCATGTCATCGTCCTCCGAGGCCCGAGGCGGCCATGCTGTTCAGGATCTTGCGCTGACCGATCACGAACACGATCAGCATCGGCACGGTGGCGATCGCGGACGCCGCCATCACGAGCCCGTAGTTGACCGAGCCCTGCTGGCTCTGGAACGCCTGCAGCAGCAGCGGCACGGTGAAGAGATCGGGCGTGTTCAGCAGCACCAGCGGGAACAGGAACGAGTTCCACACGTCGAGGGCGACGATGATGCTGAGCGCGGCGAGGCCCGGCTTGAGGTTGGGCAGCACGACGCTCCAGAAGGTGCGCCAGCGTCCGGCGCCGTCGACGAGGGCCGCCTCCTCGAGCTCCCGCGGGAGCGCGAGGACGAACTGCCTCATGAGGAACACCGCGAAGGGGTTCGCCATCATGCCGGGGACGATCAGTGCGAGGTGCGAGTCGACCCAGCCGAGCTGCGACATCAGCAGGTAGAACGGGATGAGCGTCACCTGCTTGGGGATCATCTGCGTCGCGAGGAACACGACGAAGAGGATCCTGCTGCCGCGGAACCGGATGCGGGCGAACGCGTACCCCGCCATCGCGGAGGTCAGCAGCGTGCCGACGACCACGAGGACGGCGATGTACGCGCTGTTGAGGTAAGCCTGCCCGAACGGCACCGCGTTCCACGCCGTCGTGTAGTTGTCGAACGTCCACGGGTCGGGGAGGAACTGCAGCGGGTTCTTCAGGAGCTGCGACAGCGACTTGAACGACGTCAGCAGCATCCAGATGAACGGGAAGACCATCGCGATGCCCGCGACGGCGAGCACCACGTGCAGCAGGGTCGCGCCGATCCGACGGCGGGCGCGGTCGGCGCCGGGTCCGCCGCGTCCGCGCGAGCGGTAGCCCGGAGCGGTGAGCGCGACCGTCGACCCCGTCGGAGGGGCCTGCCGGGTGAGGGAGGGGGTCTGGGAAGTCATGCCGGGTCATCCTCGTAGTGGACGAACTTCTTCTGCGCGGCGAACTGGATGCCCGTGATCACGAGGGTGATGAGCAGCAGGATCACACTGGCCGCGCTCGACAGGCCGAACTCGAACTTCGTGAAGCCGAGATCGAAGATGTGGAACACGATCGTGCGGGTCGCGTTGTCGGGTCCCGCGTTCTGCACGAGCACGTAGACGGTGTCGAAGGTCTGCAGCGACGAGATGAAGGCGACGATCGACGAGAAGAACACGATGGGCGAGAGCAGCGGGAGGCGGATGCTGGTGAACAGCCGCCACGGGCCCGCCCCGTCGATGCGGGCGGCCTCGATGACAGAGGGTGAGATGTTCTGCAGACCGGCGAGGAAGATCACCACGTTGAGGCCCATCGACGACCAGATGGTGACGATGCAGACGGCGAGGAGGGCGAGCTTCGGATCCTGCAGCCAGTCGGGGGGTGCGATGCCGAAGATCTTCGAGATCGCGGTGGAGAGCACGCCGTCTGCGCGGAACATCTGCTGCCAGATCATCGCGACCGCGACGGTCGACGTGACCACCGGCGCGAAGAACAGCACGAGGTACAGCGTGCGGGTCTTGAGCTTCTCCAGAGCGATCGCGACGATCACCGCGAGCGCGAGCCCGATGGGCACCGTGATGATCGCGATGAGGAGGGTGTTGAGGATGGCGCGTCCGAGCAGCGGGTCGGACAGCTGGTCGGCGAAGTTGGCGAAGCCCACCCATTCGAGGTCGCTCAGCCCGTCCCACGAGGCGAAGGCGAGCACCATGCTCCCCAGGAACGGCAGCACGACGAACAGCCCCATGCCGATCAGCTGAGGGCCGACGAAGACGTAGCCCCAGCGGCGGTCGCGCCGGCGCCAGGCCGCCTCCTTGCGCAGGGGCAGGGCGGATGCCGCAGGGGTGGCCTGCGGCATCCGTCCGTTGTCGGTGAGCGTGGACACTCCTACTTCTCCGACCGATCCTTGACGAGGCTCGCGACGTTGTCGAGCGCGGCCTTCGCGTCTTCCTTGCCCTCGTAGAGCTTGAGGAGCTCGTCGGCGATGTCGACCGGCAGGCCGGGGACGGCCGCCTCGGCGGGGTAGTCCTCGAAGCCGATGTCGCGCATGTCGAGGAAGGTCTGCGCGTGCGCCGGGTACCCGTCTTCGAGCACGACGTCGTCGGCGCCCTTGATCGACGGGACCGCGTTGCCGCCGCCCTGCAGGCGGAAGGTCTGCCCCTCGGCCGAGAGGAACTCGGTCCAGAACGTGAACGCCGCGTCCTTCACCTTGGTCTTGCCGTTGATCGCGAGGAACGACGTGGCGACGCCGGTCGGGGCGGCTTTTCCGTCGGGGGTCGGCCACGGCGCGATGTCGTAGCTGGCCTCCTCTCCGGTCGCCTTCACGGTGCCGATCGTGTACCGGCCCTGCACGAAGAAGCCGGCCTTGTGGGTCACGAACACGCTGTCCGCTCCGGCGCCGTCCGGCAGGCTGTCGGCGACCACGAAGGTGCCGTCCTGGAACAGGTCGCCGAACTGCTGCATCGCGTCGACCGCGGCGGAGTCCTTGTTCGCCGTGAACTCCCCGGAGTCGCTGTACGGCGCGTCGACGCCCTGCGAGGAGAGCCAGCTCCAGTGGGTCGCCCAGTAGTTCCAGTACATCGTGCCGGTGAGGCCGGCGTCGTGGAGCTTGGCGTTCATCTCGAGGAACTTGTCGGTCGTCCACTCCCCGTTCTCGGCGAGCGTCGCGGGGTCCTCGGTGATGCCGGCGGTGGCGAGGGCCTGCTTGTCGTACCAGAACACGTCGGGGTTGGAGTCGTTCGGGGCGGCGTAGGTCTCACCGTCCTTCTCGGCGGCGCCGAAGAGGCCGGGGAAGAAGTCGTCCTTCTTGGTCTTGCTGTCCTTCGAGTCCATGAGGTCGTTCAGCGGCATCAGGCGCTTCGAGTCGACGAACTGGCCGATCTTGTCGTCGCCGACGTAGAAGACGTCGGGGGCGGTGTTGCTGGTGAGCTGCGCGAGCAGCTTGGAGTGGTAGTCGCCGTAGCTGGCGACCGGCTGCAGCTTGACCTTGATGTCGGGATGCCGCTTCATGAAGTCCTTGTTGAACTCCTCGTAGCGGGTGAGTTCGTCGGCCGTGCCCCACGTGGACCACACGACGGTCGCGGTGCCGTCTGCCGAGACGCCCCCGCCCCCGCCCCCGCCGCTGCACGCGGCGAGCCCCAGGACCAGGGCTCCGGCGGCCCCCACTGCCAGATACCGCGTCACCTTCGCTCGTGCCATCTCGCTACCTCTTTCGTCATCGGAAGATCGTGTCGGGAACCCCTCAGGGCATACTCGTATTCTGTATACAGAACGCAGATGTGTCAAGAGACACCCCTCTTCCCCGGGGCATCGAGATCATCTCGTGACGTCGCGCGGAGTGGGCTTCAATGGGTGCATGAGCGCACCCGATCCGCACCTCCTCGGCCCCGGACTCCTGCCGACCCCGTTCACCGCCGCCCAGATCCGCGACGCCACGGGACCCGGCAAGACCATCCGCATCCGCATCGACCTGCCCGACGGCACGACGGCCACGAGGGTCAACCGGTTCAGCGAGACGGATGCCGACGGCGCCACCCTCGAGCGCTGGTCGCTCGCCGACCGCTCCGACCTGTCTGCGGACCGCGTGACGTGGCTCGACCTGCAGCGGCACGCCGCCTTCGACGCCGCGACGACGACCGTCTCGTCAGAATCGCTGACGACCCCGCTCGGCGAGGTCGAGTGCCTGCGGTACGACACCGAGGACGGCACGTTCTGGTTCTCCCTCGCCCACCCGGGGATGCCGGTGCAGTACGAGTCCGACGGCGTGCGCACGACCGTGGTCGACATCGAACGCAACCCCCGGGCGAACGTCGCACCTCCGGCGTAGGGTCGGGGCATGAGCAGCCGCACCGCATCCCCCGGAGTCGTTCCCTCCTACCTGCTCGCGCGCCTGGCCGAGTCGGGGCGGTTCCCGCACGCAGCGGCCGCCGCGCGACAGACGCTGACCGCGGGGCGCCCGCCGTTCCGCGCGCGCATCGACCTGTCGATCGACGAGAACGGCGACCTCGTGGCGCAGCTGTCCGATGCGCCGAACCGCACCATCAGCGACGCCGGCAACACGCAGAAGCTCCCCGGCATCCTGGTGCGCAGCGAAGACGATCCCCCGGTCGATGACGCCGCCGTGAACCAGGCGTTCGACGGGCTCGGCGCCACCTTCGAGCTGCTGCTCGCCGCATTCTCGCGCAACTCCCTCGACGACGCCGGGGCGCCGCTCGACGCGAGCGTGCACTACGGCGTCGACTACGACAACGCCTTCTGGGACGGCGAGCGCATGGTCTTCGGCGACGGCGACGGAGAGGTCTTCACGGGTTTCACGGCGTCGACCACCGTGATCGGGCACGAGCTCGCGCACGGCGTCGTGCAGCACACCGCGAACCTCGAGTACCAGGGCCAGCCCGGCGCGCTGAACGAGTCGATCGCCGACGTCTTCGGCGCGCTCACCGAGCAGTACCTGCTCGGGCAGACGGCGGCCCAGGCCACGTGGCTGATCGGCGCGGAGATCTTCACGGATGCGGTCGAGGGCGAGGCTCTGCGCTCCATGCTGCACCCCGGCACGGCCTACGACGACGACGAGCTCGGCAAGGATCCGCAGCCCGACCACATGAGCGGATTCGTGCGCACGACGGAAGACAACGGCGGCGTGCACATCAACTCCGGCATCCCGAACCGCGCCTTCGCGCTGTTCGCCCGCGATCTCGGGGGCAACGCCTGGGAGGGCGCGGGCCTGACCTGGTACCGCGCACTGACCGGAGGACTGTCGAGCACCGCCACGTTCGCGCAGTTCGCGGAGGCGACGATCACCGCGGCATCCGCGATCGACGACGCGACGGCGGCAGCCGCTCGACGCGCCTGGACGACCGTGGGAGTCTTGGAGGATGAGCGAGACCCCTCCTCCGACCGAGGAGCGCACGCAGACCGATGACGACGTCGTCGTCATCGCGGTCGTGCGCACCGGCGGCATCGCCGGCATCCGTCGCCGCTGGCGGGTCGCCGCCACCCCTGAGGACGCAGGGGACTGGATCGCGCTCATCGACCGCTGCCCCTGGGACGCACCGCCCTCCGACACGGAGGGCGCCGACCGCTTCGTGTGGAGCATCCGCGCCCGCACCCCCTCCGAGCGGCGGGAGCAGGAGCTGCCCGACGCGGCGCTCGACGGTCCGTGGCGCGCGCTGGTCGACGCCGTGCGAGCAGCGTCGGCGGAGTGACTACGCTGAACCCACGTCGACCCAGGGGGAACCATGCTCACACCGGATGAAGCCACGCGGCTGCTGTCACTCGCCCAGGATGCGCAGACCAGGGGCGACGTGCTCCTGCATCTGCACGTGGAGATCGGGCGTCTGACCGGGCAGACGTCGTCATGGGGTTCGGCAGACAACGGCCTGGCCGTGAACGAGAGCATCGGGTACTTCCTCGGGCAGGTCGAGCGGATCGGGTGGAGGCTCGAGCACACGGGGTACACCTTCATCGAGTCCGGGGCGACGACCTCGAACCGCGTCCTGAGCACGGGAACCGGCGTGGTCAACCACGGCGCCGTGTCGGGGTACTTCACGTTCCGGCGCGCCGCCCCCACGGCATCCTGAGCGGCGCACAATAGGGACATGGGACTTTTCCAGCACCGTCCAGAGGAAGAGGAGAACCAGTGGGTCCTCCCCTCCGAACCGCTCGATCGCGATGCGGCCGATGTGCTCGACGCCGTGCCCTCGGCCGACCCGCTGTCGCTGGGGTTCGAAGGGCAGGTGACCTCGATCGTCTTCCCCGTCGCGCCGGTGCTGCCGGAGGCCGGGGCCGACGAGACGGGCGAACCGAAGGACTGACGGGGTTCTGACACCGCCCGCCGCCGGGCGGTGTCGCCGACCGCGGCTACGGTGGAGGGATGACGATCACCGCCGCCGCAGACGGCTCCGCCCTGGGCAACCCCGGCCCGAACGGCTGGGCCTGGTACATCGACGACGCGAACTGGGCCGCCGGCGGCTCACCGCACGGCACGAACAACCAGGGAGAGCTGCAGGCCGTGCTCGAGCTGCTGCGCGCCACGGCCGGCACCTCCGAGAAGCTGGTGATCGAGTGCGACAGCAAGTACGTGATCGACTCGATCACCAAGTGGATGCCGGGCTGGAAGCGCAAGGGATGGCGCAAGTCCGACGGCGGACCCGTGCTGAACCGCGACCTGATGGAGGCGCTCGACGAGGCCATGCGAGGCCGCGACGTGACGTTCGAGTGGGTCAAGGGCCACGCGGGGCACCCCCTGAACGAAGCGGCGGACGAGCGTGCGAACGGCGCCGCCAAGGCGTACCAGGCGAAGCAGGAGCCGAACCGCGGGCCCGGTTTCACGCGGGGCGCGGCGGATGTCGAGGCGCCCATGGCGACACAGCCCGACCGGGACTGGCTCGCTCCGGCCGACGACGCGCGGGCGGATTCCCCCTCACCCGCTGCTGCATCCGTCGTCCCCGTCGCGTCTCCCGCCGAGCTCCCCGCCGAGCCGCTGTGGGCCGAGGCATCCGACCTCTTCGACGGCCTCGACGACGCTCCCGCAGACGACCCGATCGAGCTGCGCCTCACGCTCAGCGGCGATGAGCACGCGCGTCTCGCCGACCTCGCCGACGCGCAGGGCGTCACCCTCGAAGAGGCGCTGCGCCGCCTGATCTGAGCCGTGCGTCGACACGGCGTTCACCACTCCTCACGAATCAGCGCCGGCGGCGCAGAGAAGGCCGGATCCCGCGGGATCCGGCCTTTTCTTGAGGAGTTGTGAACGCTCAGACGGCGAGCAGCTCCCGCTCCAGGCGGGCGTACGAGGCTTCCATGCCGTCGGTCATGCCGGTGGCGAGGATCATGTCGCGCGTCTCCTTGTCGGGGTACTCGATGAGGAGGGTGATGAGCGTCGCGCCGTCCTCTTCGTAGAGGTTGAGGTCGTTGAGCGTCTCCGTCGGCATCCCGGTCATGCTTTCCGTGGTGACCGCGCGGCGAGGGGCGTCGACGAGCAGCGCCTCCCCCTCGAATCCGAAGGGCTGGCCCTCGGTGTCACCCACCGGCGCCCACGAGGTGCGGTACGTGTCCCCGGGCGCGGTCGCGACCACGCACTCGGTCATCTCCCACCCGTCGGGTCCGAGCAGCCACTGCTTCATGAGCTCGGCCTCGTGGTGTGCGCGCCAGACCAACTCGCGCGGACCCTCGACGAGCCGGGTGATGCGCACGTGGGTGTCGTCGAGCAGCTCGACGCGGGTGCCCTTGCCCTGCGCGTACTCGCGGAGGTCCTGCAGCACGGTGTCGAGCTGACCCATCGCCATGCGGATTCCCTCGCTCTGCCCCATCTCGACGACCTGCTCGAGCGCCTCGACCGAGTCGAAGTGGCTCGTGGTCACCATGCGAGTGCCTTCAGCGGTCGACTCGAACGCAAAGGACATGCGCTGCGCGGGGAAGCCCTCGATCGGCTGGCCGTCAGCGTCGGCGAAGGAGTCCAGCACCGTGAACGCGGTCGGCTCCTCGATCGAGAGGAACTCCCACGAGCCGGAGGAGGCCTCGCCGCGCGGACCGTTCATCGTGTAGTTCGCGCGTCCGCCGACGCTGTGGTCCCAGGCGGTGAACGTCGCCGGCCACCCGGGAGGACCCCAGAAGCGCTCGAGCTGCCGCGGGTCGCTGTAGGCGCTCCAGACCCGCTCGATCGGCGCCGCGAAGTCCGCGACGACGGTCATGGTGAGGTTCTCGGCATCCGTGGTGATGTCGGTGACAGGCATGTCAATCTCCCTGCTCTTTCGGTTCGGTGGTGCTCTGCTGCATGGGTGCCGGCTCGGCCAGCAGGTCGTCGAGCCGGGCGATGCGCGACCGCCACAGCTCTTCGTATCGGGCGAGGAGCGCCCTGGCGCGGGCGATCATCTCGGGGTTCGCGCGGACGAGCCGCTCGCGCCCCTCGGCGCGCTTGACGATGAGGTTCGCCGCTTCGAGCACGGACACGTGCTTCTGCACCGCGGCGAAGGACATCTCGTATTCGGAGGCGAGGGTCGAGACGGACTGCTCCCGCTCGATCGTCCGGCGCAGGATGTCGCGCCGGGTCGCCGTCGCCAGTGCGTGGAACACACGGTCGACCTCCGCTTCGCTGAGTTCTCTTTGTACAACCATTTGGTTGTACGTTATGCGACAGCGGATGCCGTGTCAAGAGGTTCCGTCAAGAACCTCGACGTAAGCCCCGGCTGGTACCCACTGCTGGCGCGACTCGACGCCCGCCTGAACGCGATCGCACCGGGATACGTCGGCAGCAGTGCAAGTCGAAGTTCGGCTCACTGTCGTTCTATGCCCTCCCGTCGGATGACGTCAGCGAGAACAACGAAGAGTTCAACGAGACGATCCGTGTTGCCGAGTGGGAGAGCATCGAGACCTGTGAGGCGTGTAGCTCAGCTGGCGCGTAGTACGTGATCCATCTTTGGGTGTCGACGCTGTGTCCCGCGCATCACAGAGCGAGGATAAGCCCCGCCGACGATGGGGTCAGTTAGCCCTTCGCATCCCGTCCAGCAGAAATCTGCCGTCGTAGATGGGCTGCTAGAAGCCGATCCCGGCGGCGACTAGATCACGAGCCAGCTGCAACGGAATGCGCTCCTGCTCAATGCGCCGCGCTCGCCCCCAGTTGTCATCAATGAGATCGAAGTACAGGGCACGCTCGTCGTCGGTGAGATGCTGCACCGGTCGCGGTTGACGAGGACCGAGGGCGCCTCCCCGCTTGTCAACGCTTGTCCCGAACCTCTCCCAGCGTGCAAAGGATCCTCGATCCATGAAGATCGAGCTAGCCAGTACGCCTGCCGCCCGGAAACCGTCGAGGATTTCAAGCCCGTCGGCATCCATGTCTCCCCAGTAGATGACGGCAGGAGCGCCGGTGATCCATTCGAAAGCCGCGATCGTCGAGCATCCTGTACCGGCGCCTTCGACGCTGATCGCACCGGCGAGCTCAGGAAAGTTCACCGCAGTGTCCTTGTTCTCGGAGATGATCACGACCCGTGGGTCATAGGCCGGTGCGAAGCGATCGCCTACAGTGGGGCTGTCGTACCTACGGCCGCCACCGTTGCGATGAGCCGGATCGAGGTAGGTGAAATGGATCCGTGATGGATGGTTCGGCGCCAAACCCAGATCATCCCGTCCCGCAAGCGCGGCAATCAGAGGCTGCCGGGTGTTCAACCACTTTGCGTGGAATCCCTCTAACGGCACCTGCCGCGGGGTGAGACCCGCGGCAGATTTCTCCGCGAACCATTCCGCTGCATGAAGGAGGAGCTCGAAATCGACATCGTCGAAACCGTCGACCTTGCGCAGCAGGCCGGCACGCACTTCAACGGCGGGGAACTGCTTGCAAAGCTCTGCCTCTCGGAGCCGTCCTCGCCGTAGACGCCCCGGCCAATCTCCTCCGATCAGTTCCGCAGCTGCGTCGATGCTGTCGATTGCGATGCGCGAGGGGATCGAATGCGGGACCCCACCAAGCCACCGGGTCCGGCTCTCGAGAATGACACCGCGCTCACGGGTCCACGATCGCCACAGGGTCACGGAGCCCTCTCAGGCCCTCGCACCTCCTGAGTGCATCTGAGCAACAGCCACCTCAGACGGACGTGCTGGCTTTAGCAACACGCCCTAGTCTCATCACCCTCGAAGGAACGGGTCGCCAAGGAAGATCGGCAGCCGAGCCCTGCTATTCGTCCCGATTCTGCGAGTTCATCGAACGACCAAACATAACCACTCCCATGCCAAGATACGAATATGACCCTGAAGGACGAGCCCTCGGAGCCGAGGACCTGGTTTATCGCTGACGCGCCGCTTTCCGACGCCGACAAGGACGCGTTCGGGCACCCAGATGTAGCCAACAATCTACTGACGATGTTGCGGGAGCCACACCTCGGCCGCAGAATGATCGGGCTGCTCGGATCCTTCGGCGTCGGTAAGAGCAGCGTTGTCGAGCTGTTAGGCAAGCTGCTCACCGGCGACAAGGAATACGCGTTGATCCGGGTGTCCGCAGAGCGCCACGAGATCGAGAACTTTCATAGATCGTTCGTCTTTTCCGTGGCAGAGGCGATACTGGACCGAGACCTTGCTTCGCGCCCTCAGGTCGAGCGGATCATCTCTCGCTTGGAATACTCCACGACTCAGAGTTGGTCTGATGTCAAGCTCTCAGGGGTCGGCCGCCTGCTGACGTTCATCAGTAGTCGCTTGCGGAGCAAGCTCGGCAAGTGGCTCGCGATCGTCGGCGGAATCGTGCTCGCGGTCCTGACGATCGCGACGCTCATCTTGATATTCAGCGGCTTCTTTACGACGGACACAGCCTCGCGCGTACTGTCCTGGACCGCAGCTTTCATTGGCAGCCTCGCGACGACGTTAGCTGCGGTGCCGCTATTCAGTCTCTTCCGGCACGCGGCGAAGCAAGCCGACCCATTCAAGCCAGGGCAGAGCACCTCGATGCGTCCGCGCGCCGAGGCAGCAGACGAGTATGAGCGAGTCTTCGCCAGTCTCGCTGAGCTCGTGAAGCCTCGTCTCGTGATCGCAGTCGACGACGTCGACCGCTTAGATCAGCATGAGATTCTTCCGGCGCTCAACGCGATCAGGAGCTTTCAGCTCACGGTGTCGACGGCTAGACAGCCGACGTTCATCGTCTCGCTCGATGACACGATCATTGCGAAGGCACTCGTCGCGCAGCGTGTGGACCAGGGGCCCATCAGTCGAGATGACGCGGATCTGCTCATCGATGAGTACCTCAACCGCCTGTTCACTCTCCGACAGATCATGCCGTTGCATGCGCGCCGAGACCTGCGAGCCTACGCGCGAGAACTCCTCGTCTCTACCGGCCATCGAGGTGCAGAAAAACTAGGGGATAGTCTCGAGACCGTCCTCAACATCCTCATTCATGACGAGGTGCAGTCCCCGCGCCACGTGATCCGATTGCTCAACGGGTACTTCGCTGACTACCGCCTTGCGATGAGACGCGAGCGCGGAGAGGACGGCAGGCGCGCAATCAGCGCGGGACTTGTGACGTCTGCGCCAGCGGTGCTCGCTCGGATGACTGTGCTGAAGAACGATTTCCCGACGTTCTTCGCTGCCCTCGTTGTCGACACCCAACTCGTCGCGGCCATAGAGAGCGATGTCCGGGGCACGCTCGATGCCACCGCCGCGGCAGAGGCCGCCGAGAAATCCGGGCTTTCAGTCGATTCGGCTACCTATGCCTCCCTGAAACGGTTCATTGGGCGCACCGCGACATGGACCGAACCGATCGAAGACCTGCTGCCTTTCCTTTACCTCGGCCAGGACAGCCTCGAGCGATCGATGGGGAGTGCCGATGCTCGTCGCGTCTTGTCTGTGCTGTCGAACCGCCAGATCGCAGAATTCGGTCAGCTCCTGGTCGATGCCTCCGGAGCACCCGACGAACAACGTGGCGCGTACGCCGAGTCCATCGTGGATGCGATCAATACCCTTGGCGGGCTTGAACTCGCCAACTCACTCGCAACCATTGTCGAGAACGCCGAGAGCGCGAACGCGCTCAGCAGCAAGATCGCTGACGCTGTTTCGGCAGGCATCGTCCGAGCGCCCGCCACAGACCTTTCAACAGAAGGTCTCGCGGTTCTCTTACAGGCAGTATCGAGCGACAAGCTGCGGGACGAGATTGCGGGCGCGCTCAGCAACGTCCCCGACACTGGCGATGCACGGGGAATCTGGACCACCTCCGTGCTGGATCATGACGCCAAGATCGCGGCCTATCCACTGGCGATCGGCAACGTCCGAACCGCTCTCCGCAGCGCGACTCGGGAGATGGTCGCAGGTCAGCTTGTCGAGGATCTGGAGTCCTACGCGAGCCACTTGCGTGCGGACTCAGACAGCGAGCTCGCCGAAATCATCCTTTCGTCCACGCTAGAAGCGTTCGCCCAATCTGAGAACGACTTGACTGAGGCCTTCGCGAACGCCTCCGCGGCGGCCGCGGCTTCGCTACCTGCATCCGCACTTTCGACGGAAATGAATGCCGCCGCGGTATCGGCGCTTCGCAGCGGAGCGACCTCGAACGGCGCACTCGCTGCGCTGCGTATCGTGCAAACGGTGGATCTCACGGTGCCGAAGCAACTGGCGGATCTGTCGTATGCGTATCTCGGAAGTGCAACGACCCCGACACGAGATGCGCTTGTGGACGGTTTCAAGCCCGACCATCTTGCCCCCGCCAAATGGTTGCTGACACAGACAATTCAGCGCGCTCCGGGGTTCACCGCCGCCTGGGGCGCAAAGCGAAAGGCAACTCTCCCTCGCCAGATCGCCGAGGTTCTCGCTCTGAGCATCGATGCCTGGAACACCATCTATCCCAGCGGCAACGAGATCGTTGCCACTCTTCTGAGAGAACGACCAAGTGATGCCACGCCGGTCGTCGCCAGCGCAGCGCGTCTCGTATCCCGCGCCACCGAGGAAATCGACAGCGACGAGCAGGCACTGCTTGAGCATATACTCGGCCATGCCTCGGATCTGTCTGATGAAGGGCTCACCCCGCTTCAGTCGGCGCTCCGGCAAGCCCTCCTCATCACCGGAGACAAAGGTCTTCGCGAACAAATGATCGCGCTACTCCCGCCGATCAGAACCGAACCTGATTGGGAGCCCTGGCTTGAGAAGACGGTGCTCGAGACGGCGGCGGCAGCTGACTCCACTCTCGCATCAGTAGAGGCTGCTGCTGACGTAGTTCTCGCGGCGTCGCCGCCTGAACCTTCGGCAACAGCGGCAACGGCCGTTCACGAGTTGATTCGAACAAAGATGATCCCCTACCGCCACTACGCTCCTGCCGTGCGCCTCATGGGCTCGTTCGACTGGCCGGAGGATAGCCTCGCGCCAGCACTGGAGATGATCGCCCCCGTTCTCGACGAGGGTGACGAAGCAGCGATCGAATCCGTTTTCAGGCACCTCGGCGATGTCGATCGAGGTGGCCTCACTCCGACAGCGGTCTCACAGATCCGCAACGCCGCTGAGGACCGATTGGATCACGCCCCAGCGGCGCGGGCGATGATAATTCGCCACCTGCCACTCGAGGAAGGACTCGAAGTCGCACTCACCGCCGGCCACGAAGGCAAGACGACAATGCTCGAAGCATTGGACGAAGCCTCCAGCGACGAGATCACAGCTCTCGTGGAGGGCATCCCCGCAATATGGGTGAGCCGAGAATCCTCAGCACCACTCGGAGCTGAGCTGCTCACCTACATCGCAGACTTGGACCAGACAACATATGTCGACGCCGTCGTTAAAGTCACATCGGACTTCATGGCCAACGACGATTCAGTTATCGTACCCGGGCGCCTCGGTGAGCTCGCCGACGCGAGCGAGTCGAGCATCGAACCAGTGGCTGAGGTAATCTCCTCCGGCCTGGCAGGCGCGGCCCACGAGGTACTCACAGCCACTCGGCTTTTGGGGGCCGTCGGCACTTCGTCTGCGCTTGACAAGAAGCTCTCGGCGCCGATCGCTGCGGCGCTCTGGCGGTGGAGCCGAGAGGAGTTGGATCGCGACATCGCCATACGCATCGCGGACGCCGCGCGCGCGGGGAGTGCGTCGAGAAGCGCCGCACAACAAATCATCGGTCCTCGCGGCCCTCGCAAAGAGCCTGCCAAGACGATCTACCTAGACGTACGTCGAGTTCTCTCCAAATCGGAGTGATCTTCGATCCCGCCGTGCGCGGGCAGAGCGAGCATTCTGGTCCTGGGCGATCGTCCATGTCATGCACGAGACCGGCATGTGGCAGGAAGAAGTCTGAGCTCTCGGCAACCGCCTTGATCATCTACGAAGCATCGAGAGGCGAGAAGATGCCCTTGCTACGGGTTGTCCCGTCGAAATCCGATCGAGAACGCGTGCTCCTAGTTTCGCCCGACTCGCATACGTTCTGGCTCGCCGTCGGCTCGCCGGGGAAACTCCTGCCATACCGGACCGAGATCGTCGACATCGTGAAAGACAAGGGATGGATTTCGGTATCCGCTCTGATGGCGACGCAACAGTCGACCATGGTGACTGAGGGGAAGCACAGCCCCGTGGAATGGTTCAGGCGTGGCGGCGACGTGGACGCGCTGGCCCGGATCATCGAGGGTCAGAAGTGGCGATAGAGATTATGGCCATGCAACGGCACAGCGGGCGCCGCCCACCTGTTGCCTAACGAGTGCGGCCTCGAGCTGCGAGAAACTCCGTCGCCGTCTCAACTTGATACCGCTCGTCGACGTAACTTGCCGGAGTGACATTTCGGGTTACGAAGAGGGTGCTTAGGTGAAACTGCTCGCCGTCAGGCGGGTCGCCGAGTCCGAGACGCGTCGCAATGCTCGCGACGTGGGGCGCTAGTTCGTTCTCCTTGCGGGCGAGCTGCGTTGTATAGCAGGGCTTGGTCCCGCGGTCTCCTACCTTGTCCCGGAAGAAGGTGCGCAGTTGGCGTGCCGTCTCAGCGAATCCGTGTACCGACGCAGGGTCCTTCGCCTCTATCAACCAGATGGTGCTATCGCCAGGGCGTCCGCAAACGAGGTCGACTTCGGTTGTGAGAGTCGGAACGCCGAGTCGCGCGTGGTCATTAGGTTTCACGCGGGCGATCGTGATGTATCCAAGTTCCTCCAGCTGAGTTTGGAGAATTCTTTCGAACCGAATGTTGCGGCGCGCACGGCGGTCCGCAAGCGCGTTGCTGACCGGCTGAGGGACGTCTCCCGCCCAGGGAAGAACTCCTTGGAGGAGGTGGCGGTAGTAGACCTGAACGGAGGTCAGTAAGTACTGCGGACTGACAATGAGTCGTCCGTCCGAGTCTTGCACCAGCGGTTGCACGAGGAGCCGATGACGCCGTGTGCGCGTTTGCCAAGGCTTCCAATCCACGGCTTGCATGTGGACGGCCGTGCTCGTGAGCATCCCGATAGCGGCTTCGACACGCGTGCTCTGCAACTCATCCGCGCCCCGGCCCAGCGCGTCACATACCCATGCTGTTGCTTCGGCCACGGTGACGTGCGCGGTCGTTCTGCCTGGCTCGAACGTCTCCCACTTTGCGAGAGCGGCGAGGGTGGAGAGCATGTCCTGCGACGTCGCCCCCCATGCCTGCTGGAAAGCACCCTCGACGTCGTCTCCTTCGTTCGTCTGTTGCAACGAATCGTCATCTTGAGTGCCATACAACCGAACGCTTGCGACCGCACGGCTCAATTCGTCGTTACGCAGGCCCCACGCCGAAACGTCGGGATGCGAATCGTCGTCGACGGCCAGCTCGTACATCGGGCTGAGGTTGATGACTGCAGGCGCGATTTGGTGATACATCCGCTCGCTCAATGTGGTCGCGGTGAGGTACGCGTCTGCGGCGGCAAGAAGACCGCTCCACGCCTGAGGAGTGATCGGCTTCGCTTCCGCCGACGCATCCAGGATGCGCAAGGCGGCTTCCACCACGATCTCGTTGCATTGACGAAGCTGAAGTGTCTCCGCCGAGAGCTCGGCGGTGCGGGTGAGCGGATCCCATTCGGTCGAGAGGTTCGCCGCGACTCGGGACAGATCGTCTTGCTGATGAATAGCGCTGTCCATTACTCTCGCCAGCTGCTCCATTCCCGTCAACACCACCTCGCTCACGTCGTGTCTCTTGATTCCTTCCATCAGAGTTTCGAGAGCAAGGGGCGCAAGATGTTCGCGGATAAGTCGATTCGCGTCGTCCGCTCGGTACTCTCCAGGTTCGACGCCGGCATCGTGGAGTCGGCGCCCCAAAGCCGCAATCATGCGGCTCTCGTCAGAGGGTCGTAGACGCCACGGATCAGGCAGGTGATTGAGAGTGGTCCGCGACTGCTTCATCTCCAGGATGAGAAAGGGTTTTGCTGTGCGCCACTGGTCGCGGAGCGCCGCTGCAACTTCAATATCCATGCCTCCCGCGCGGAGGAGGTCGAACACTGCGTCCACTGTTAGGAGATTCGCCGCGTGCGGATCTCCATTTGCCGAGTCTGCGAATCTTTCGACATCGATGCGCCACAAAACGTTGACTGGTTCATCGACGGCACGCGCGACGGGGTCGAGATACGCCGTGACCACGCTGGTTGATTCATCCGAGGCCGTTTCCGATGTGTGGAGATAGAGGACATATCCGGGCACATCGTTCGTCTGGTGCGCGGAACGCCATCGATCACCAAGCGAAGCGAAGCCGTAGATTAGCCCGCCGCATAAGTCGAAGATAAACCGTCGATGATCGGCAGACAGTTTCTCCACGCTCGCCCGCGCCACCGCAACGGGGGGTTCGGTGAGAGCGAGGGACCACCCGTCAACACCAGGCGCGGTGGCGACGCCGCGGGTGGCCTCGTACTTGGAGTCACCAGCGATCATCGCGACATTTGCGACGGGTCCCGGGGCGACCTCAGCTGCTCGGAGGTCTCGAATCGGGGGAAGCCCCACCCTGTGGAGCGCCACTTCGAGATCCGAGAGCTCTACCGCTCGATCCCACTCGGCCTCGCCCGCATGCGCTTCAAAGTAGACGGCAGTAGGTATCACACCGCCCTTGAAGAACGACTTGCCGTTGGCCTTCCATGGTTCCCAGTAGTTGATCGCTTCCCACCCGAAACTCTCGGGGAAATCGGGAGCGCTCAGATCCCGCGTGAATGCGTAGAGATCATCGTCGGACGTCGCCGTTCCCGCGATCCAGGTCAAGTCTTCGAGCGCGAGGTTGGCTTCACCGACCGCCTGCGACACAGCGATGTGACCGGCCGCAGCGAACACCGTCAGCGGGATGACCTCCGTACCCGGTTTGATGGTTCCTTGTCGCCCGCCCGCCATGCGCACCGAAACTGGGTCGGATTGCGACCTAATCTGTTTCGCCAGATCCACTGAGCCGATGCGCGGCGGTGGCGTAGACCCCAGATCGGGAACATAAATGACCGAGACTGCGATGCAGGTGGATGGGTTCACCGGCACCAGCCACTGAACGTCGATCCCTCGAAGCGGGGAATCGACACCTTCGCTGCTGGGAGGGGCTTCGATCAAGGTGTCGGAAAAGCGCCATAGGGCCTGGCGGATCTGGTTCAGGCAAGAACTCCGGAGTGCCCGTCGCGCATGCCCGTCTCGATCGAGCGCGGATATCAATTCTTGTACGGCATGAGCCATGATCTCTGGAACGAAGAGTGGCGGCACCCATCGGAATCCGCCAGCGGAGTCACCAAAGCGGAGGAACCTCCCGAATGGACTGGACGGGCTCTCGATATCGAACGCGGCCCCACCCGCGGAGTTCGTCATCCATTCCAACGCCCTTTTGTCAGCCTCGTCGAGTTCGATGTGGTCGACGGGGTCCATGTTGAGGAAGTCGCGCGTCGCTTCGTACTCAGCGCCCGGCAATGAAACTTCGTCGCTGAGCTCGAGGTCCGGGACTGCCACCCACGCGTCCGCAAGGTGGCGGACACAGAGATCGCCGTACCTCATCGCCAGGTTGACCACGTTCGCGATACCGAATCGAAATCGCCTGCGGAGCCGATCGTCTACCGCTTCGGCCATTCTGAGCGCGCGCGTGAGATCAGCGACGGGCCGTTCGGTGAGGCCAGGAACTGCACGCAGCGATTCAGAGCCGACGGCGAGGAAGGCTGTTCGGGTCGGGTCGGTGGGAATGAAGTCTTCACGCGCCGGGCCGATCCCATAGGTGGTAGCCACTAGATCGGACAGTGCTTGGATCGACGGCAGCGACTGGTACTCGTCTGATGCCGGAGCGGCGGAGGCTCGTAGTGCGGCCGCGAAGCTGCTTCCCAATGTCACCGATCGATGCCTGTTGCCCGGGGACGTGGCGGCGGCGAATATCAACGTCCAGAGCTCGTCCGGATCGTACGCTGAAAAGGCTTGTTCGAGTGCGTCTGGCTCCAGTTGCGTGGCGCTCACCGCGCGCGGTTGAGCTCGAGGCCGCTTGTTTCTACGAGATTGTCTGCTTTTCCCCACGCAAGCATTCAAGCGCAAGCCGGCGACATCCCAGCCCATTACTGTGCGTTGAAGATGTTGTTCAACGGGGAGAAGGGTCTGCTGCAGGAACAAGTGACATCTGAGCTGTGGTGCTGTAAGGCATCGCTGGAAGGATGAACGCCATGCCTAAGCCTTGCCCACGCGAGTCCCGAGACGAAGTCGTTCGGGACAGTTGCTTCGAGGGAGACATGGACACGGTCGTGAAGGACCACGCCCGGGCGTTCCTATTCCGGAGCCCGAATGACCCCGCCGACGCCTCGCAGTGGCGACATTCGCGCCCTATCGCAGATGGGACGACCGCGAGCGCAGGAAGAGCTCTTGTCGGAACCGCGTTTCGGCGACACGACCGGCCTTTGCATGACACGGGTCTGCTGTAGGAACTGGTTACATCTGAGCTGTGGCGCCTGGGGGTGCTGCTGGAAGGATGAACATCATGCCTAAGCCCTATTCGCGTGAGTCTCGTGACGACGTGGTTCGCGTCACGGAGAACCGTGAGCCCGGCGTCCCGTTGCGTCAGATCGCGGCGGACTTCGGGTTCAGCGAGGCGTGTCTGTAGAACTGGATGCGACAGGCCGCTGTCGAGACGGGAGCGAAGCCCGGGACGACCGCGACGGAGAACGCCGAGCTGCGTGAGTTGCGCAAGCGGAATCGGCTGCTCGAGCAGGAGAACGAGGTGCTGCGGCGGGCGGCGGCGTATTTCGCCCAGGCTCATCTGTCGGGAGAATGATGTACCCGCTCGTGAGAGAGCTCGCCGCTGACGGGATCCCCGTTGTGGTGCAGAGTCACATCCTGCGGCGACAACGCCTGGGCCGTTTGACACCCATCGAGTTCGAGACCACCATGACCAAGAACCTGACCCTCGCGACCTAACCGAAACTGTCACCAGTTCCTACAGCGGACCCCTGTACCGAACACCGGCGTCGTGGTCGCGTTACGCTTTCGACCCTTCGCTTCAGACGCCCGGGGAGGACGGTCTCTATCGGCGTGTGGAAGCCGAACGGTGCTCGGACAAACCGCCCCAAATTCAGCCTGGAATCAGTATGGCGAGCTCGCCGAGGAGGGGCGGATCCGCCCCTGGGCGGGAGACGGTGACTGCGGCTGCGCGCGCGCTGAAGCGGAGGAGCCCAGCGAGGGAGCTGCCGTCGATGCGGCGCAGCTTCTCGCGCGATTCCGCCGAGTCGAGGCCGAGATCGAGGAGGCCGTGGATGAGCGCGCTCATGAACGTGTCGCCCGCCCCGACCGTGTCCACGACCTCCACCTGCCGCCCGGGAACGTGCGTCACGCCGTCCCGGGTCACCGCGAAAGCACCGTTCGCGCCCTCCGTGACCACGATCACCGACGGCCCGCGTTCCAGCCACGACCGGGCCACGTCGAGGGGGTCGACGTCGGGATACAGCCACGCGAGATCCTCGTCGCTGGCCTTGACGACGTCGGCGAGGGCGACGAAGCTCTCCACATCGGCGACCGCCCGGCGATGGTCGGGGAGAAGTGCCGGACGCACGTTGGGGTCGTACGTGATCAACGATGTCTCCCGCATCTCCGTGAGAAGCGCGCGCACCGCCGCTGCCCCTGGCGCCATCAGGGCGGCGATGGAGCCGGTGTGCACGACTCCGACGCGGTCGGTGCCGGCGGACGCAGCCTCGGCCAAGGACCAGGAGATGTCGAACTCGTAGCGCGCCGAGCCGGAATCGTCGAGGCGTGCGGTCGCCGTCGCCGTCCGCGTCGTCGCCGAAGAGGTGACCCGGACTCCTGCCGCGGTCAGCCACTCGCGCACCTGCTCGCCATGCGCGTCATCGCCGAGCTGGGTCAGGAAGTGCGCGGTGTCGCCGAGGCGGCCGAGCGCGAGGGCGACGTTGGCCGGACTCCCGCCTGGGCTCTCGTCGATGCGCCCATCTCCGCGATGGACGACATCGACGAGAGCTTCTCCGATGACGAGGACGTGACGGCTCATGAACGCCCGATGGGCGTCAGGAAGGAGAGGACGCTCTGCGGTTCGACGATCCTCGGCACGAGCGCGGCGTTGAACGCACGCCCGGCCTCCGCCCCGAGATGCGCATCGAACGCTTCGCGGTCGCGGTACACCTCGAAGACGACGAAGCGGTCCGGGTCCTCGGCCCGGCGATACACCTCGAACCTCTCGTTGCCGGGTTCGGCCCGCACCGTCTGCGCATACTCCTGGATCAGGGCATCGACCTCGTCGGCCGCGGCGGGAAGCGCCGTGAACTCGGCGGAGAGGACGACTCGGCTGCCGCTCATGCCTGTGCTGCTCCCGTCATGATCGCCACGGCATCCGTCATGCTGTGCGACTGCGGCGTGATTGTCGCCGCCTTTTTGCCGAGACGCTGGATGTGGATGCGGTCGGCCACCTGGAACACGTGCGGCATGTTGTGGGAGATGAGGATGACGGGCACGCCGTTGCCTCGGAGGTTCTCGATGAGCTCGAGCACCTGGTTCGATTCGCGCACGCCCAGGGCCGCGGTCGGCTCGTCGAGGATGACCACCTTCGAACCGAAGGCCGCCGCTCGCGCCACGGCCACGGCCTGACGCTGACCCCCGGAGAGGTTCTCGACCGAGACGGTCACATCCTGCAGCGTGGAGATCCCCAGCTTCAGCACCTGGTCGCGGGCGTCCTTGCGCATGCCGGCGGTGTCGAGCGCACGGAACACGGAGCCGAGGATGCCGGGCTTGCGGCGTTCGCGCCCGAGGTAGAGGTTGGCGGCCACGTCGAGCGCGGGGGAGACGGCGAGGTTCTGATAGACCGTCTCGATCCCGGCGTTGCGTGCGTCCTGCGGCCCCTTGAACTGCACCGGCTGTCCGTCGAGAAGCAGCTGTCCCTCGTCGGGGATGTATGCGCCGGTGAGGCACTTGATCAGCGTCGACTTGCCCGCGCCGTTGTCGCCAATCACGGCGAGGACTTCGCCGGCGTGGAGCTTCAGGCTCACGCCGTCGAGCCCGACCACGCGGCCGAACGTCTTCACGAGACGCTTGGCCTCGAGCACGGGCACGCCGGTGGGGGTCGGTGCGGGCGAGAGGGCTTCCGCTGTCTGGCTCATTTGCGTACCTTTCGGATCCACTGGTCGATGGCGACCGCGACGATGACGAGGATGCCGATCGCGAGGGTCTGGTAGAGACCGTCGACGCCGGCGAGGAAGAGGCCGTTGCGGAAGACGCCGACGATGATGGCGCCCAGCAGCGTGCCCCAGATGATGCCGCGACCGCCGAACAGCGAGGTCCCGCCGATCACGACGGCCGTGATGGAGTCGAGGTTGAGGTCGGCGCCCGCGTTGGGGCTGGCGGCTCCCGATCGGCCGATCTGGATCCAGGCGGCGACGGCGAGGATGGCGCCAGCCGCGATGTAGACGCTGAAGAGCACTTTCCTGGTCGAGATGCCGGCGAGGCGTGCGGCATCCGCGTCGTCGCCGACGGCGTACACGTGGCGACCCCAGGCGGTGCGGCCGAGGATGTACGCGACGAGGGCGTACAGCGCGAGCATGACCAGCACGCCGACCGTGAGGCGGACGTCGCCGAGCGGCAGCGCCGTGGCGGTCCAGGTTAGCAGCTCCGGCATGTCCGACTTCCGGATCGTCTGGCCGCCGCTGTAGAGCAGCGTCAGGGCGATGAAGACGTTGAACGTACCGAGGGTCGCGATGAACGGGGGCAGCTTCACGCGGGTGACGAGCAGACCGTTCAGGGCTCCGGCGACGAGGGCGGCGATGAGCCCGACGAGCAGGGCGACGGGTGCAGGGAGGCCGTTGTTCGCGGCGGTCTGTGCCATGACCATCGAGGTGCCGATCATCAGGGCGCCCACCGAGAGGTCGATGCCCGCGGTGAGGATGATCAGGGTCTGCGCGATGGCGACGGTGCCGACGACCGAGACCTGGTCGAGCACGAGCGAGAGGTTCGCGGCGGCGAAGAAGCGCGGGTTGATCGTGCCGAACACGATCACCGCGATGACGAGCACGACGGCCGGGCTGATCGCCGGGTACCGGTGCAGGACGCCGCGGACCCGATCCACCGGCGTGCGGTGGTCGAGGAACTCCGCAGCGAGATCCAAGGAGGATGTGGGGGCTGTTTGCGTCAAGATGTCACTTCCGTAGGTCGTTGCGGGATGCCGCGGGCACGTGTTCCGGCCCGCGGCATCCGCAGGAGTACTGCTTACTCGCCGCCCCAGCAGATGCCGGAGGCTTCGGCGGTGTCGATCGACTTCACGCCGTCGACAGGCTGGTCGGTCACGAGCTCGACGCCGGTGTTGAAGAAGTCGAGGCCTTCGGAGTTCTCGGGCTTCGTGCCGTCGTTGACGAGGTCGACGATCGCCTGGACGCCGAGCTCGGCCATCTTCACCGGGTACTGCTGGCTCGTTGCGTCGATGATCCCGTCCTCGACCTGGCCGACACCGGCGCAGCCGCCGTCGATCGAGACGATCAGGACGTCGTCCTTGCTCTTGCCGGCAGCTTCGAGGGCCTGGTAGGCGCCGTAGGCTGCGGGTTCGTTGATCGTGTAGACGACGTTGATGTCGGGGTTCTTCGCGAGGAGGTTCTCCATCGCCGTGCGCCCGCCGTCCTCGGCGCCCTGGGACGCCTCGTTGCCGACGATCGTGTAGGAGCCGCCCTTGCCGCCGGTGTAGGAGCCCTCGGACTCCTCGTCCCCGTTGACCTGGTCGTCGCCGAGCTCGATGCCCATGCCGTCGAGGAAGCCCTGGTCGCGGTTGTAGTCCACGCTCACGGCCTTGTCGTCGAACAGGTCGACGAGTCCGATGACGGCGTCTTCGCCGTCGAGGGTGGCGGCGGTCCACTGGCCGACGTACTGTCCGGCGAGGAAATTGTCGGTCGCGAACGTGATGTCCACGGCGTCGGCGGGGTCGGGCGCGGTGTCGAGGGCGATCACGAAGATCCCCGCGTCACGGGCCTTGTCGATCGCGTCGAGCACGGCCGGGCCGTTGGGGGTGATCAGGATGCCCTTGTCGCCCTTGGAGATGGCCGCCTCGATGGCCTGGATCTGGGTGTCTTCATCGCCGTCTTCCTTGCCGGCGGCGAGGGTGAGCGAGACGCCGTCCTTCTCGGCCGCGGCCTTGGCGCCGTCCTGCATCGCCACGAAGAACGGGTTGGAGTTGGTCTTCACGATGAGCGACACGCCGATCGTGTCATCGTCGGATCCGCCGCCGGCGGCGTTCGTGCCGCCGGAGCAGCCGGTCAGTGTCAGCGCGAGACCTGCCGACACCGAGACCGCGGCCAGAACGGCGCGGGTGAATCGTGGGGTGTGCTTCGTCATTGAGTTCCTCTCGGCCGTCGTCGCCGGGTTGACAACGATGTCAAGGGATTTTCTAGTCGATCGCTCAAGTAGAGTCAAGTCACCCTTCAGGAAATGAGACTCAAGCGTGACATCGATGTCGACATCCCCGGCGCACCGGCCTCGCGCCACGATGAAGCACGTCGCCGCGCTCGCAGGCGTCGGGGTCAAGACGGTGTCCCGCGTCATCAACGACGAGCCGAATGTCACAGAGGCCACGGCAGAACGGGTGTGGAACGCGGTTCGCGAACTCGACTATCAGCTCGACCTGCAGGCGGGGAGTCTGCGACGCGCCGACGGGCGCACCCGCACCCTCGGCCTCCTGGTCGGAAGCGTGGACAACCCGTTCGCCGGCGCCATCCATCGGGCGGTGGAGGACATCGCATCCGCCCGTGGCGTCGCCGTCTTCGCCTCGAGCATGGATGACGATGCCGGTCGGGAATCGGAGGCTGTGCGGGCGTTCCTCCAGCGCCGCGTCGACGGACTGATCCTCACCACGGCCAGCGATCATCCCGAGTATCTGCCCCTGCTGCGCGAGCGCGGCCTGCCCGTCGTCTACGTCGACCGTGAGCCGGTGGAGCCCGAGGTCGATAGCGTCGCCAGTGACAACCGCGCGGGAGCGGCGGTCGCGACGGCGCACCTGCTCGCGCACGGGCATCAGCGAATCGCGCTGCTCACCGACCGGCTCGACCTCATCACTGCCCGCGAGCGGCGCCAGGGCTACCTCGACGCCCTGGCCGAAGCCGGGGTGCCGGTGGCGGAGGAGCTGATCGTCACGGGCCTGCGCGACGCGGAGGGAGCCCAGGCCGCACTCGCGCGCCTCCTGGTTTCGGGCTCTCCGCCCACCGCGGTCTTCAGTGCCCAGAACCTCATCACGATCGGGGCAGTGCACGCACTCCGGGCCGCTGGTCTCTCCCGGTCGACCGCCCTCGTCGGCTTCGACGACGTCGCGCTCGCCGACCTCATGGATCCGGGTGTGACCGTGGTGGCGCAGGACCCGCAGCACATGGGAACGCTCGCGGCTGAGAGGCTGTTCGCGCTTCTCGGCGACGATGACGATGCCCCGACGAAGACCGTCGTCCCGGTGGCGCTGATCCCGCGAGGCAGCGGCGAGATCGCTCCGCAGCCGACCTCCTGATCGCTGTTGCATTGGGCGGCGGCGACCCTCTAAGCTCCTTCATCAATGATTGACATCGATGTCAACCCACTGATCGCACGAAGGAGAGCGAACCGTTGCCTGATCCGAGACGTCCACGTCGGACGCAGTCCCGCATGCCCGGAAGCATCATCATCGGCGGGGCGGTGAGCGCGATGCTGGCCCTCGGCTGCGTGCTCCCCGCGGCGGCCGCCGAACCTCAGCCTGGGGAGGAGCAGTACCGTCCGCTGATCCACTTCACGCCCGAGAAGAACTGGATGAACGATCCGAACGGCATGGTCTACGTCGACGGGACGTATCACCTCTTCTACCAGCACAACCCGGCCGGAACCCGGTGGGGGAACATGAGCTGGGGCCACGCCACGTCGTCGGATCTGCTGCACTGGGAGGAGCAGCCGCTGGCGATCGGGCAGACGTTCGATGAGGACGGCGACTCCATCGAGGACATCTTCTCGGGGTCGATCGTCGTCGACGAGGACAACTCGGCCGGGTTCGGCCCTGCGGGGTCGCAGCCGCTCGTCGCGATCTACACCTCCGCGTATACGCCGGAGCACCCGGAGCACCCGGGAATCCAGGCCCAGTCGCTCGCGTACAGCCTCGACGGCGGACAGACCTGGACCAAGTACGACGGCAACCCCGTTCTCGACCGGAAGTCGGCGAACTTCCGCGACCCGAAGGTGTTCTGGTACGACGGCCCGGCCGGTTCGTACTGGGTCATGACCGCGGTCGAGGCACTCGACCATAAGGTGGTTCTGTACAAGAGCACTGATCTCAAGTCGTGGGAGCACCTCTCCGATTTCGGGCCTGCGAACTCGACCGCCGGCATCTGGGAATGTCCCGACCTGTTCGAGCTTCCGGTCGACGGCGACCCGGAGAACACCAAGTGGGTCATGGTGGTCAACCTCAACCCCGGCGCGGTCAACGGTGGCAGCGGTGGGCAGTACTTCGTCGGCGAGTTCGACGGCGTGACCTTCACCTCGGAGAGCACGGACGGCCCTGCGGAGCTGCCTGCCGGCACGACGTTCGCGGGCTTCGACGACGGTGACTACGACGGCTGGACCGCCTCCAACGAGCCCGGGAACTGGGCGAACGGGCCGTGGGGAAGCGTGCCGGCGACGGGTGCGCTGGAGGGCCAGAGCCCGGTTACCGGCTTCATCGGGGAGGGTCTCGCGAACAGCTTCCTCGACCACGACTGGGCGATCGGCACCCTGGAGTCACCCGAGTTCACGATCGAGGACGACTACATCAACCTGCTCGTCGGAGGCGGCAAGCATCCGCATGTCCCGGGTGGGCAGATCGGCAACGAGCCGCCCGAGGGGCGCACGATCTTCGACTTCGAGCTGCCCGAGGGGGAGACGCTGCAGAGCACCGGCTGGGAGCTCACGGGCGACTTCGCCGTCGACCCGTCACGGAACCCTGCGACGCAGGGCGGGGAGTACTACCTGGGCGCGAAGCGCGTGAACACCTTCGAGGGCGGCCCCAGCGGGGACGCGAACATCGGCACGATGACCTCGCCGACGTTCACGATCGACGGCGACTACGCATCGTTCCTGATCGGCGGCGGTCGTCGGGACGACGGAACGCTCCAGGCGGAGCTGGTCGTCGACGGCGAGGCCGTGCGCTCTGCGACCGGACGCGACGGCGGTGAGCTCGACTGGGTCTCCTGGGACGTGTCCGAGTTCGACGGCCGAGACGCGCAGCTGCGCATCCGCGACGAGGCCACCGGCGGGTGGGGGCATCTGACCTTCGACCAGCTCGTCATCGGCGACGAGGAGTCGAGGAAACGGTCGAACGAGACGAGCGTGAACCTGATCGTCGACGGCGACGTGGTGCGCAGCGCCACCGGCTCGAACAGCGAGAACCTCGACTGGGCGTCGTGGGACGTCGGGGAGTTCCGGGGCAAGCAGGCGACGATCCGTGCCGTCGACAACAATCGGCAGGGATGGGGGCACATCCTGTTCGATCAGGTGACGTTCTCGGATGCGCCGGTCCCGACAGCGCTCGAGGGGTACGACTGGCTCGATTGGGGTCGCGACTACTACGCCGCGGTGTCGTACTTCGGCACTCCGTCCGGATCCCGGATCATGCAGGGCTGGATGAACAATTGGGACTACGCCGGAGACATCCCGACCTCGACGTGGCGCGGCTCGATGAGCCTGCCGCGAGAGATCGTGCTCACCGACACGGACGATGGACCGCGGCTGCGCCAGCAGGTGGTCTCGCAGATCGACGGACAGCTCGACAAGAAGGCGGCGAAGACGCTCAGTGACGTCGCGGTCGACGGCGACACCGCGCTCGGGTTGTCCGCCGAGGTGGCGAAGCTCGATGTGACGTTGCGCCCGGGCGATGCGGATGCGGCGGGGATCACGGTCTTCTCCGACGGGAAGAAGGGAACGCAGATCGGCTACGACACCCGATCCGGGAGGCTCTTCGTCGACCGGACGAACTCCGGGAACGTCGGCTTCCACCCGTCGTTCGCCTCGGTCTCCGACGCCCCGCTCGCGCTCGATGAGGACGGCACGGTCACGCTCGAGATCTATCTGGATCGGGCATCCGTCGAACTGTTCACCGATGACGGGATGCTGTCGATCACTGATCAGGTGTTCCCCGAGGCGGGCGCCACGGCCGTCTCCGCCTGGTCTCGCGGGGGCGCAGCCACCGTCGAGGACATCACGGTCACGCCGCTCACGCCCACCATGTGGCAGGTTCCCGACCCCGTCGATGAGGCGGCGATCACGCTCAGCAGCAACACGGTGAAGGCCGGCGGCACGGTCACCGTCTCGGGTACCGGGTTCGAGCCCGAGGCTGATGTGAAGCTCGAGCTGAAGTCGGATCCCGTCTCGCTGGGGGCTGCCACGGCCGACGGGAACGGAGACTTCCGTCAGCAGGTGACGATCCCCGCGGCTACGCCGGTCGGGGCGCACACGCTCGTGGTGCTGCGGGCGGATGGCTCCGAGCTGTCGGCGCCGCTGACGGTCACGGCGCGAGACGGCGGCGGGACCGGCGGCGGTGCGGGAGCGGATCCGGGCAGTGATGGCAGCGGCTTGCCGGGCGGCCTCGCGAACACCGGCGCCGAGCCGTGGATGCTGCTGGCGGCGGGCGTCCTGACCGTGCTCACCGGTGCGGCGCTTCTGCGGCGGCGAATCCGGAGCCGTCTCCGCTGATGCCGAGTCGGCGTGTGGGGCGTAGTGCATCTGCGTCCTACACGCCGATTGATCCCGCCAAGAAACGCTCGTTCCAACCATTGGCATGGTCGATGAACAAGAGAGCCCCCGGAGTTCCGGGGGCTCTCTTGTTCTGCAAGGGCGGACGCGGACTCTGTATCGGCGCCTGCGCGAACTGCGCGGTCTGCCATTGCCATCGGCGCCTCGATGAGCATCTTGACGGGTTCGGACAGTTCAGACTTCGTGCGCTCGAGATCGATGACCCACATGCAGGTGAAGACTGCCTGGCTGAAGTCGTCGTCGCATCCCGTCTCTGGCATTCTTGTAAAGCCCGCAGGGATCGCGGATCAGCTCAAGCCGGCCGCGGATGTATGTAGCTCCGTAAGAGAGATCGTCTTCGATCCGTCCGAGTTGGGACTCCACGTTCTGCTTCTGATCCTCGGTCTCACGAGTGCGCGCGACTAGCTGCTGGAGACGGTTCTTTCACTGACCGCGGAGTTGGGGCTGAACCGCTCCTTGGTCGGCAAGTACGTTGTCGATGAACCGTCCCCGGACGGTTCACGCTGACGCTATGAGGTCCGGTGTATCGCTGCTGGGCGAGGCAGATGCGATCGCGCGCGTCTGCGCGATCGGGCAAGGTCCGACCTCGAGCCCCGGACGCGGGAGGCCGGCAGGGCGACGAATGACGCGATGACTTCCAGCAAGCGACGCATGCGAGTGCACCAGCAGGAAAGTGTCACGACAAGGGCGGCTCGAGAGAGCCATACGTCCCTCACCAGGTGACATTCAGTGTCATCTCGCCCCGTTTCCGACAGTTCTGCGAATGCGAATGCGGGCGCGACGGCTATCCGGCGCGCAGCCCCACCGATTCTCGACGCAGGCCGGAACGCGCCGACCCGAACCAGACGGCTCACAGCCCTTCGGCGATCTCCTTGATCGCGGCGAGGCGGCGGTCCCAGTCACGGCCGATGGCGTCGAGCTTCGCGGCGGTGACGGCGAGCTCGGCGCCCATCACGCGGAAGCGCACCTCGCGCCCGACCGGGATCGGCTCGACGAGGCCGACCTCCTGCAGGACCGCGAGGTGCTTCGCGATGGCCTGACGGCTCACCGGCAGGCGCCCGGCGAGGGCGGATGCCGAGGCATCCCCCTCGCCGAGAGCCGTCAGGATGCTCCACCGCGTCTCGTCTGCGAGAGCGGCGAACATGGGGATCAGAGTGTCCGCGGTCACACTTCACCTTCGACCAGGGCGACGAGCTTGTCCAGCTCGGAGTCCCAGCCGGTGCGGTGGCTCTCGAGGTTCTCGAGCGGGGCCGACGTGCGCTCGAAGCCGCTCTCGACGACGGTGAGCTGCGTGCCGCCGTCGATCGGCTCCAGCGTGAATGTGAAGACCGTCGAGGTCTCGGGGTCGAGCACCTCAGGTCGTGCATCCTGCGCGTCGTCGTTGCCCCAGCGGTAGGCGATGAGGTTCGGCTCGTCGCAGGCCTCGACGCGCAGCGGGATCGCCCCGTAGTCGGGGAACGTCATCGTGCCGGTCGCTCCGACGCCGGCCCCGTCGAGCACCGTGCGGCCGAACCAGCGCGAGATGTGCTCCGGTTCGGTCACGGCGCGCCAGACCTTGTCGACGGATGCCGCGATGCGGATCGTGCGCCGCACCGAGAACGTCTCCTCGTCGACGACGGATGCGGGGTTCTCAGTCATGTTGACCATCATGGTTCCTTTCCCGGGGTGCGGCCGGATCGCCGTTCACCTGCAACTCAAGAGTTGCACACAACCTTCGATACCGCAACCCTGGAGTTGCACTTGTTCGACGGCCCCGTCTCACGTCCGGAGCGTTCGCGCAACCCGCTGTGACCTCGAGCACCACGCGCCTACGCTCGGAGCATGGCCGATCTCACCCAGCCCACCGGACACGAAGACGCACTGCGCGCCCTCCCGCGCGACGACGGCACCCCGCCGCGCGCGCTGGTGCTCGGCGCGACCGGCTACATCGGCGGACGCCTCACCCCGCGACTCCTGAACGCCGGATACCGCGTGCGCATCCTCGCGCGCGACGCAGCGCGGGCGGCATCCTTCCCCTGGGGAGCCGACTGCGAGATCGTCGAGGGCTCGGCCGACGACGCGGATGCCGTCGCCGACGCCGTGCGCGATGTCGACGTCATCTACTACCTGATCCACTCGATGAGCGCGGGCAAGGGCTTCGAGGAGGCGGACGAGAGGGCGGCGGAGACCGTCGCCGAGGCCGCGGCGACCGCGGGCGTGCACCGCATCGTGTACCTGGGCGGGCTTCATCCCGCCGACGTCGCGCTCTCCCCACACCTGCGCTCCCGCGTGCGCGTCGGAGAGATCCTCCTGGCGTCCGGCGTGCCGACGCTCGTGCTGCAGGCGGGCGTGGTGATCGGCTCGGGCTCGGCATCCTTCGAGATGATCCGGCACCTGACCGAGGTGCTGCCGTACATGCCGGCGCCGAAGTGGGTGCGCAACCGCATCCAGCCGATCGCGGTGCGCGACGTGCTGCACTACCTCCTCGGGGCGGCCCGCGTGGATGCCGACGTCAATCGCGCCGTCGACATCGGCGGACCCGACGTGCTGCGGTACGGACAGATGATGAACGGCTATGCCGTCGAGGCCGGACTCCCGCAGCGGGCGATCGCCGCGCTGCCCGTGCTCACGCCGGGGCTCGCCTCGCACTGGGTGAACCTCGTCACCCCGGTGCCCCGCGCGATCGCGCGACCGCTCGTCGCATCGCTGCAGAACGAGTGCGTCGTGAAGGACAGGGCGGTGGACGAGATCATCCCGCTCCCGTCGGGCGGGCTCACGCCCTACCGCCAGGCCGTGTCGCTCGCGCTGGGCCGGCTCGACGCCGACAGCGTGGAGACCAGCTGGCAGGATGCGGAGGTGTCCGGCGCCCCGAGCGACCCGCTGCCGAGCGACCCCGACTGGGCCGGCCGCACGGTGTTCACCGACGCGCGCACCGTCGAGACCGACGCCTCGGCCGCCGACCTGTGGCGCGTCATCGTCGGCATCGGCGGGGAGAACGGGTGGTACTCGTCGCCGCTGCTCTGGGCCGTGCGCGGGTGGATGGACCGGCTCGTGGGCGGAGTCGGGCTTCAACGAGGACGCCGCAGCCGGAGCGCCGCGAGGGTCGGCGACGCGATCGACTTCTGGCGCGTCGAGGCCGTCGAGCATGCGGATGCCGGGAGCCTCCTGCGCCTGCGCGCCGAGATGAAGGTGCCCGGCGACGCCTGGCTGGAGCTGCGGGCGGTGCCGGAGGGGGATCGGGCGAGGTACGAGCAGCGGGCCGTTTTCTTCCCCCGCGGACTGGGCGGGCGGCTGTACTGGCTGGCCGTGCTGCCGTTCCACGGCTTCATCTTCGCGGGCATGGCGGCGCGGATCACCGCGGCGGCCGAGATGCCCAGAGAGCCGATGACTCCGGTCGCGGACATCGCGGACGACGCCGCCCCCTCGCACACCTGACCGTCGCGCGACGCCCAGGACGGACTAGCGCGGCCCGCGCCTGCCCACGCCCGCGAACAGCGAGTGCAGCAGCGGGAGCACCGACACGCAGACGAGCGTGATCCCCAGCGGCGGAGCGGACGGGACGAGCAGGGCGCCGCCGATGAGAAGCGCCGCGAACAGCACCCCGGAGGCGATGCGCCTCGCGATGCCCTCCAGACGATCGAGCCGCCGTTCGAGGCGCGACGTGTCGAACGTCACGCTGCCCTCGTCGACGCGCGTGATGATGTCGTCGATCCGCTTCGGCAGCCGCCAGGCCACGGCGGCGTTCTGCATGGCCTGCTTCGCGAGGTCCTGAATCAGGTTCCCGGACTCGTCGCGCAGCAGGCGCCCGGCGTAGGGCTCCGCGGCATCCCACACGTTGAACGACGGGTCGAGGCTGCTGCACATGCCCGACGTCAACGAGACGGCACGGATCAGCAGCAGCATGTTCTCGGGGAGCTGGAGGGGCAGCGACCGCACCATGTCGCCGAACTCGTCGGCGAAGTCGCGGAACTCCCGCGGGTCGACCGTGCTGAGCTCGGCGAAGCCCATGCCGCCGAAACGCGCGAACAGGGCGGTCAGCGCGCGTTCGAGCTCGGCCGTGTCGGCCGAGGGCAGCAGCACGCCGATCTCCTGCGCGGCCTTCACGAGGCCACGGCTGTCGCGCCCGGCGATCGCTATGAGGAGGGTGCGCAGCCCGTCGCGGAGGCTGTCGGGCACCTCGGCCATCATCCCGAAGTCGATGAAGGTGAGCCGGAAGCCGCGTTCCCCAGCGGCGGATGCCGGCACCGGGGTCACGAAGATGTTGCCGGGGTGCGGGTCGGCGTGCACGAAGCTGTGGGTGAAGACCTGGTCGAACATGACCTCGGCGAACACGTCGGCGACCTCGGAGGGGTCGATGCCCGCCGTCCGCAGGGCGTCGGTGTCGTTGATCTTGATCGCGGTGACGTCCGACAGGGTCAGCACCCGACGCGTCGAGCGCTCCCAGACGATCTCCGGGGTGTCGACGCGGGGGTCGTCGGCGAAGTTCTCGCGGAACCTCTCGGCGCTCGCGGCCTCGTGCAGGTAGTCGATCTCCTCGAGGCTCGTCTGCGCGAACTCCTCGACGAGACCGGGGGCGTCGACGCGGTCGGCGACGATCCGCACGCGGGTGAGCCAGCGCGCGACCCGGCGGAGGGCGGCGAGGTCGGTCGCGACGATCGCGTCGATGCCCGGTCGCTGCACCTTGACGACGACGTTCTCGAGGCCGGTGTCGGCGGCGTCGAGGTCGGAGAGCCGGGCGCGGTGCGCCTGGCCGAGGGATGCCGCGGCCACGGGGTTCTCGTCGAACCACGCGTAGGCGCGCTCCAGCGGAACCCCCAGCTCGTCCTCGGCGACGACGCGGATGTCGGCGAACGGCACGGCGGGCACCTCGTCCTGCAGCCCTTCCAGCTCCTTCGTGATCTCCGGCGGGAGCACGTCGAGGCGGGACGACATGAACTGCCCGACCTTGATCATGAGCCCGCCCAGAGCGATCGCGAGGGCGTGGAAGCGCCGGGCGAAGCGCTGCATCCGACCGGCGCGCGTGCGCTCGGACACCCGGCTCAGCCCGATGCGGGGCAGGACGAGCTCGAACCACCAGATGGCGAGGAACTCGCGCGCCGCGAACGACAGGATGCGGCGGTAGCGGGCGCGGTGGGCGCCCTGCGCCGCAGCATCCGTCATCGCGCCGTCCTCTCGCTGCTCCTCAGCGGAGGCCGCACTGCCACGCGGTCAGTCCTGGGCGAGGATCGAGTACAGCCTACGACGGGCCTCGTCGAGCACCTCGATGGCCTGCTGGACCTGCTCGGGCGACCCCGTGCGCCCCACCTGGGCGGCAGCCGCGGCGAGGTCGACGCCGGCCTTGGGCAGCGCGCTGAAGCGGGTGTGGTCGCGGGGTCCTGAGGCCTCCCACGGCGCGGGGGTCTCGGTGGCCTCGGCGGCGACCTCTGCTCCGGCATCCGTGAGCGAGTAGGTCTTGCGGCCGTTCTGCTCCTCGGCGGTGATGAGGCCCTCGTCGGCGAGCAGCTGCAGGGTCGGGTAGACCGAGCCGGCGCTGGGCTTCCAGCTGCCGCCGCTGCGCTCGGCGATCTCGTTGATGATCTGGTAGCCGTGCATGGGCTTCTCGGCGAGAAGCGAGAGCACGGCCGTGCGAACGTCGCCTCGCGCCATGCGCGAGCCGCCGCTGGGTCGGGGCGCGAACGAGGTGCGCAGCTGCTCCATGGCCTCGAAGAGGGCGGATGCCGGTCCGGCGCCCGCACCCGCGAACGGGTTCGAGGGGAATGAGTTGTTCATGGTGACCTCCCGATATCGGTAGCGATACTCAACGATATGTCGTTGAGGCTGGGAGTGGGGTGGGAATCTCAGACGTCGAGACGGCCGTGCACGACGCCCCACGACTTCGTGACCGGGTCGAGGATCGCGGGAACCTCGGAGTGCGGGGCCGCTCGACCCGCCTCCACGCACTGCCCCTGGCTGCACTGGTGCTGCACGACCACGAGCTCCTCCTCTGGCAGGCGGAGGAAGAGCCGGAAGACGATGCTCTCGTCGGCGATCTCCTCCGATCGCAGCACGCGGAGGGCGGTCGGGGCGCCGACCCTGACCAGCTCGACCGTGGCTGCCGCGCTCATACCCACGTGGAACCAGAGGCTCAGGCCGACGACCCCGAGGAACACGCTGACGAGGAACACCGACACGACGACCCACCAGTCGGGCACGGCGAGGATGCTCAGGACCACGCCGACGAGACCGACCACGACGAGCATGGCCGCGATGATGCGCTGACCGACCGCGCCGCGGAGGCTGGTCAGCTCGACCTCGGTCCATTCCGGGGGTTCGACGGGCATGTGGTCACTCTAGGGCGCGCCGTCGCGGACGCGGGCTTCCGGGGGCCCGTCGGCTTTCGGAGGGCTCAGTTAGCTTCCGAGGTCTCAGTCGCGCAGCACGGAGTCGAGCAGGCCGGGGAACAGCTCGTCGAGGTCGTCGCGGCGCAGCGTCAGCGTGCGTCGGCGCCCGTTGGGCTCGTTGCGGATGACACCCGCTTCACGGAGCACCTTCATGAAGTGCGACTTGGTCGACTTCGGCAGGTTCGGGTCGGTGGAGTGACAGGCGGCCATGTCGAGAGGGCCGTTGGCGAGCTGTCGCGTGATCGCCAGGCGCTCGGGGTCGCTGAGCGCGAAGAGCACGTCGGTGAGCCGGATGTCGGATCGATCCGGGTGCGGGAGGTCGCCAGGCATGGTTCGAGAATAGTTGAACAATCGACGGATGGCGAGTACGCTCCGATAGTTCGATGATTCTCGAACCGACAGGAGAGGTCATGACCATCACCCAGCCGATCGTCACTCCGGGGGCGACGCGCTCGCCCGCCGGGCCGCGGCGCGCACGGTTCGGTTTCGCGCTCGCGATCGCGGCGCAGATCGCGATGATGATCGGCGCGAGCGCTCCGTCGCCCTTCTACCCGGTGCTCGCGCAGGACATCGGGTTCGACGCGATCGTGATCAGTGCGGTGTTCGCCGTGTACGCGATCGCCCTGCTGCTCGCCCTGCTCACTGCGGGGTCCCTCTCCGATCATGTCGGGCGTCGCCCGGTCGCGATCGCCGGGTTCCTGCTGCTCGCCGCGAGTATGGCACTGTTCTGGCATGCCGACTCCGTCACGGCGCTCGTCCTCGCCCGTGTGCTGCAGGGCGTCGCGAGCGGCATTCTGATCTCCGCACTGTCGGCCGCCGTGCTCGACCTCGCGCCGGGCGGACGGACGGCCACCGCCGCACTGTGGAACGCGCTCAGCCCCGGCATCGGCCTCGCGCTGGGGGCGCTCGTCTCTGGAGTCGCCCTGGACCTCACCGGTCAGCCGCTGCTCGACGTGTTCGCCCCGCTCACCGTCGTGTACGTCGTGCTGGCGGCGCTGTTCCTGCTGGCGCCGGAGACCGCGCCGCGGCGACCGGGGGCATGGGCGTCTCTGAGCTTCCGGCTCTCGATCCCCGCCGGCATCCGCGCGGACTTCTGGCGTGCGGCGCCCGCGGTGATCGCCGGCTGGGCGACCGGCGGACTGTTCCTGTCGCTCGGCGCGACGATCGTGCGCACTGAGCTGGGCGGGGAGGCGCACACCTGGCAGGGGCTCTCGGTGGCGATGCTCGCCGGAGTCGGAGCGCTCACCGCGTTCGCGATGCGGCGGCGTCGCCCCCGTACGACGGTGATCTTCGGCACGGCCGCTCTCGCGTCCGGCACGGCGCTGTCTCTCCTGGCGCTCGGGGCGGGGTCACTGCCCTTCTATCTCGTGGCCACGGCGATCACGGGCATGGGCTTCGGCACCGCGTTCTCGGGCGTCGTCGCTTCGCTGGCTCCGCGCATCCCGGCGACGGAGCGAGCGGACACGTTCGCCGTGATCTTCCTGCTCGCCTATCTCGCGTTCGGCGTGCCGGCGGTCGTCGCCGGCGCCCTGGTCGGCGTGGTCGGGCTCGGTCCGGTGTGCGTCGGCTACGGGCTCGTCGTGATCACCCTGGCGGTGGTCGCGCTCGTGCTGCGGGTGCGGCGCGGGGAGTAGTGGGATGCCGGCGCGGCCAGTGTGACGGATGCCCTGGGGGGCTCGGGTGCCGGTCGCGTGACGGTCACCCGTGCAAGCCTGCGGGCGGTTTGTTCGCGTAAGTAGAGCTCACGTGCGTTCGTGTGCGTGAGCACAGCTCACGGACCGTCATTCGCGTGAACTCGCGTGACGCTCATTCGCGTGAACTCGTGTGACGCTCATTCGCGCGAGCTCGCGTGAGTTCTTTCTCGCGTAACGGCACCCCAGTGACGTCACTCGCGACCTCTCGTGACACCTCACGCGAACGCACGCGAAGGCAGCCCGCGCCGCCTCACGCCGCGATGTCGAACCGCGCGCGCCCGCCCAGTCTCGGCGTGCGGGACGCGTCGACGTATGCGGGCGGAATGAACCACACCCGCGCCGAGACCCCCGCACCGTCGATGCGGATCTCCCACCCGTTGTCGTGGATGCGGTGATGACAGCTCTCGCAGAGCAGCACACCGTTCGACAGGTCTGTCGGACCTCGGTCCCTCCGCCACCAGCGGATGTGATGAGCCTTCGTCATTCCCGGCGGGAGGCCGCACATCGCGCATCCGCCATCGCGTTCGACGAGGGCGAGGCGCTGCGCCCGCGTGAAGAGCCGCTTCTCCCGCCCCCAGTCGAGGATCTCGCTGTCGCCGCCGAGAACACAGGGGATGACTCCGCCACCAGCGGCCATCCTGCGGGCCGCTCCGACGCTGATCGACTGATCGATGCCGTCGATCGTCGCCGAACCGGTCCCGGACTCGAGGTCGTCGAGGGTCATCCGCACGATGACGGTCGCACCGGCCAGCGGGAGCCGTCGGTTCTCACACCCGAGGACGTGCGCGCACACGGCCGACAGCGCGTCAGCCTGAAGCATAGGGATCGTCCGCCGGTCAACATCGGGCGCATCGACGTCGGGCGCATCCTTGCGCGCCGCGAACGCCGCGGTGACGTACCCGCGGATGGCGGTGACGAGCGGCGCAGCGGTCTCGGCATCCAGTTGCGCGGAGAGATGCAGCATTCCGTCGCGCTCGAACATGGTGAGCGACCGGCGTGAGCGCTGCTCGTCCGACCGCGGCTCGACACCGTCGGGATCGAGCCACGCTTCGGCGCGCACGACGAGTGTGCGAACCTCGTCGAGCGCGAGCCCTGCGGCTGCCGCGGTCAGCACGCGCTCACCCTCCGCCACTCGCTCCGCACCGGCCGCGACGCGGCAGCGTTCAAGCAGGCCGATGATCAGCGACGCCGCCTGCGCGCCGATCTCCCCCGCGGCGAGCGCGGCACGGACGAGCGGATAGCGCGCGGGGAGACGAGCCCCCAGCAGGTCGGTGCGGGGCGCCGTCGCCTCACCCACCGAGACCAGCCTTGACGCGTCGCCGGTCGAGACGCCGACCGTCGCGGCGATCAGCTTCGCCGGCGACCGGAAGCCCTGTTGCTTCGCCAGCCCCTCGGCCCCCAGTTCAGGGCGCGACTCCCGCGAGATGGAGGCCGCCACGTCGACGTGCACGGCATCCAGTCGCCTGCGCACCACGCCGAGGGCCTCGTTCACGGCGAGAAGCTGCTCTCGACTCAGGCCGGTCGAGTCGCCGGCATCCGCCCACGCCTCATCGAGGCGGGACATCGCCTCCTGCAGACCGACCAGCTTCGACATGCCTCCATTTTAGGAGAGATGAGGGCGAGTTTCGTAGTTATGTTCTAATGGATTCCAGAACACCGGCATGCGTCGGTGTCGCTCTCGTCTCGTCACCCCCGGGGCAGCGTCAGCACCTCCGCGCCCGACTCGGTGACCGCGATCGTGTGCTCGGTGTGCGCCGTGCGGCATCCCGTGGCGCTGCGGAGCGTCCAGCCGTCGTCGTCCGTCACGAGCCGGTCAGTGTCGGCCATGACCCACGGTTCGAGGGCGAGAAGCAGGCCGGGACGCAGGATGTAGCCGCGCCCCGGGCGGCCGTCGTTGGCGACGTGCGGATCCTGGTGCATCGTCGAGCCGATCCCGTGGCCGCCGAACTCGAGGTTGACCGAGTAGCCCGCACCGCGCAGCACGGCGCCGATGGCGCGCGAGAGGTCGCCGATGCGCGCGCCGGGGCGTGCCGCGGCGATGCCTGCCGCCAATGCGCGCTCGGTCGCCTCGATCATCGCGAGATCGTCGGGAGACGCCGCCCGCCCGACGACGAAGCTGATGGCCGCGTCGGCCGCGATCCCCCGCAGCGACACGGCGAGGTCGAGCGTGAGCAGGTCGCCGTCTGCGAGCGCATAGTCGTGCGGCATGCCGTGCAGCACGGCGTCATTGACCGCCGTGCAGATGTAGTGGCCGAAGGGTCCGCGCCCGAAGGACGGGGCATAGTCGACGTAGCAGGACTCGGCGCCGGCATCCTCGATCATCTCCTTCGCCCAGCGGTCGATGTCGAGCAGATTCACCCCGACCACCGCGCGCTCCTTCAGGGAGTGCAGGATGCCGCCCACGAGCGCTCCCGTCTCCCGCGCCCGCTCCCGCTCGTCGGAATTCAGTATCTCGATCATGATGCGCCTGCTTTCCAATAACTATCCCGGTAATACTATCCCGGTATTAGAATCGTCACCATGATGGTCCGCCTGCCGTTGACTCCCGCCGAGATCGAGCGAGGAGAGCGGCTGGGCGCGCTGCTGCGGCGGGCGCGGGGAGAACGTTCCATGCTGGGCGTCGCTCTCGACGCCGGCGTCTCGCCGGAGACACTGCGCAAGATCGAGTCCGGACGCGTGGCGACCCCCGCGTTCGCGACGATCGGCGCGATCGCTCACGTGCTCGGCCTCTCGCTCGACGAGGTCTGGGCGGAGGTCGGCCCTCAGCCCGTCGACGCGACACGCACCCGGCTCGCGTCCTAGCGTCGTCCTACCGCCCGCGGCAGTTCCCCGAGACGGTCCGCCTCCTGCAGGGTCACCGCCCCGCGAGCATCTCCCCGAGCCGCCGGGCCTCGGCCTCCGGCATCCCGTATCCGTGCTCCGGCGCCGGGTACACGCCCTCGCGCACCTCGTCGGCGTAGGCTTCGACGCCCGCGACGGCGGCGGTGCGGAGGTCGGCGTAGCGCTTGACGAACTTGGCGGCGCTGCCCGGATAGAGGCCGAGGAGGTCGTGGAAGACGAGGACCTGCCCGTCGGCATCCGCTCCAGCGCCGATGCCGATCACGGGGATGTCGAGCAGCGGCATGAGTGCCGCGGTGACCTCCGACGGCACGGCTTCGACGACGAGCAGCGAGACACCGGCCGCCTGCAGGGCGAGGGCGTCGTCGATCACGGCGAGGGCGGCCTCGGCGGTGCGGCCCTGAGCACGGTAGCCGCCGAGGGCGGTCGCGGTCTGCGGGGTGAGCCCGACGTGGCCGACGACGGGGATGCCGGCGTTCACGAGCGCGCGGGCGCGGTCGACGGTCGTGCCGCCGCGCTCGATCTTGACGAGGTCGACGCCCGCCTCCTTGACGAAGCGCCGGGCCGTCTCGATCGCCTCGGCGTCGGAGGCCTCGTACGAGCCGAACGGCAGGTCGCCGACGAGGAGCGGGCGGTCGAGTCCACGGCGGACCGCCTTCGTGAGCATGAGCATCTCGTCGACCGTGACGGGCACGGTGCTGTCGTAGCCGAGCACTGTCATCGCGGCGGAGTCGCCGACGAGAACGAGGTCGACCCCGGCATCCTCGACGATCTGCGCGCTCGGGAAGTCGTAGGCCGTGACCATGACGAGGCGCTCACCCGCGGTCTTCTTGGCGGCGAGGTCGCCGAGGGTGAGGCGCTTCGTGGGGGCGGCGTGGGCGCTCACGCTGTCACCAGCTCTCCGACGGCGTCGTCGACCCTGATGATCGTGTTGCTCCGGTCGACGTGCACGACGGTCGGCTCGTAGTCGTCGAGGTCTTCTCGGGAGTAGTCGGCGTAGGAGATGACGATGATCGTGTCGCCCGTGTGCACAAGGCGCGCGGCGGCGCCGTTGACCTGGACGACGCCGGTTCCACGCTCTCCTTCGAGGGCGTAGGTCACGAAGCGCGCGCCGTTGTCGACGTCGACGACGTGCACCTGCTCGTGCGGGCGGATGTCGGAGGCCTCGAGCACGATGGGGTCGATCGTGATGGAGCCCACGTAGTGGAGGTCGCTGCCGGTGACGGTGGCGCGGTGGATCTTCGACTTCAGCATGGTGCGGAGCATCAGCGGGTGCCGTTCTGTTCTGAGGTGCGGCGGGGTTCTGAGGAGTGGGCGGGTTCGGGGGTGCGGCGGGGTTCTGGGATGCGGCTGGGTACTGGGATGTGGTCGTGCTCGGGGATGACGTTGTGTTCTGAGGGGTAGGCGGGTTCTGGAGTGCCGCTGGGGCCCGGGATGCAGTCGCGTTCTGTGATGCGGTCGTGCTCCGAGATGCGGTCGTGTTCCGAGGGGTGACCGGTGAGGAGGTGGTTGTCGATCAGGCGAGCCGCGCCGACGTGCGCGGCGACGGCGAGGAGGGAGTCCCGTGACGTGTCGGCGACGGGTTCGAGCGTCTCGGCGTCCCGGAGCTCGAGGTACTCGGTGCGGATGCCGGCGGCGTCGAGGACGTCGCGGGCGGCCGCGAAGATGCGATCGGCATCCCGTTCGCCGCCGTCGTGCAGCGCCTGGGCGGCGTCGAGGGCGCGGTTGAGCGCTGTGGCCTGCTGCCGGGCGGCGGGGTCGAGGTAGACGTTGCGCGAGCTCATGGCGAGTCCGTCGGCCTCGCGGACGATGGGGCATGCCTCGATGCGGACGTCGAGGTCGAGGTCGCGCACCACGCGCCGCACGACCAGGACCTGCTGAGCATCCTTCTGCCCGAAGTAGGCGACGTCGGGGCGGACGATACCGAACAGCTTGGTGACGACGGTGGCGACGCCGTCGAAATGATGCGCGCCACGGCTCGCGCCGTCGAGGACGTCGGTGATGCCGGCGACGTGGATGCTGGTGGCGAAGCCGTGCGGATAGACCTCGTCGGGCGCGGGGGCGAAGAGGATGTCGACGCCCTCCGCTTCTGCCTGCGTGGCGTCGCGGGCTTCGTCGCGCGGGTAGGTGCTGAGGTCTTCGTTCGGGGCGAACTGGGTCGGGTTGACGAAGAGGGAGACGACGACGAGGCCGTTCTCTTCGCGCGCGCGGCGCATGAGGGAGAGGTGACCCTCATGGAACGCGCCCATCGTGGGGACGAGGCCGACTGTTCTTTGTTTGGCCTTGGCTTCGCCGACCGCCTCGCGGACCTCGGGGATCGTGCGGAGGATCTTCATGCGCGGCCCTTCTCGGGGGTATGTGGGTCGGGCTCGGGGGTTTGCGGATCGGTCTCGGGGGTGCGCGGGTCGGCCTCAGAGGTGTGAGACACGGTCTCGGGGGCGTGAGACACGGCCTCAGTGTTGTGCGGGTCGACCTCGGGGTTACGCGAGTCGGCGATGCGCCTCGTGGCGGTGGCGAGCGCATCGAAGAGGTCCCGGTGCGCGCCCGTTGCGGCCCTCTGCGTCGCGACGGTGGCCTCGTCGCCGCGGACGATGGGTCCGGTGAGGGCATCCGCCGCGCCCTGATGCTGCCAGTTGTCGACCGACTGCCGGACGAGCGGGGCGAGGACCTCGCGCGGGTTCTCGACGCCCGCGGCGATGGTGAGCTGCTCGGCCGCATCGAGCACGGTGAGTACGAAGTTCGACGCGAAGGATGCCGCCGTGTGATACGCCGCCCGATCGGTCACAGTGAACGGGGTCATGCCGAGGGCGCGAGCGAGGTCTCTCGCGAGGCTCTTGTCCTCCTCGGTGCGTCCGTCGATCGCGGCACCGATGCCGTGGAACACGTCGGGGGTCTCGCCGCCGGTGAAGGTCTGGAGCGGGTGGATGCTGAAGTCCACCGCGTCGAGGCCGGTGGCGCCGGAGAGGTGGGCAGTTCTCGTGTTCTTCGTGCTGTTCGCAGCATCGGCAATCGCCGCGTCGGGAACGGCGAGGATCGCGATGTCGGTCTCGGGGATCTCGTCGGCTCTCCGGAACGGGCCGCGAACGTCGAAACCGGAGGCGCGGAGCGCTCGGGCGAGAAGACCGCCGAGACGTCCGGCGCCGACGATGGCGAAGGACGTCTCAGGAGTGAGCGAGGAGGTGGGATTCATGTCGGATGCCGGGTCACGATGGGGCGATCCGGATGGGACGAGTATCCGCCGCGGGAGGGGTGCGGGCCAAATCTGGGAGCAAGATGCTGCACGGGGAATCCCGGACCTCTACTTTTCGCTCCTAGTTACGTGGTTGTGCTTGTACTTTCGATCTCTTCTCTCACGTCATCCTGACCTAAGACCTCGCTAGTGCGGATTCTCTGGGGCAGTCGTTTGACTCGCGGGCGCTACTGCACCGCTTCTGGCGGGAGGACCCGATCACTTGGCACGCGAGACTGGGGCGAATTGGTCAAAAGGAAAGCACAGGAGCGTCCTCAAGCCGAGCCTCGGGAGTCACCGGCCTGCTTCGCTTGGCCGGGATCTCCGCGTCATCAGCCGCGAAGTACTTCTGCGCCTCCGACGCGTTCATGATGAGCAACCGCGCAATCCCCCCGGCGTTCGTCCTCGAAATAGCCGAACCTGTGGGATTGACTCCCAGCGATCGCAACACCGACGTCGCGACAGCCTTCGCGAGAAGGGGAGGGACCGAGTTCCCGATTTGCCGGTGTCCATGCCAGTTCGTTGCATGGAAACGGAACCAGTCAGGGAACGAATGAAGGCGAGCGGCTTCCCTAACCGTGATCACACGCGGCTCTGTGGGATGCAGCGGGCGGGCGGCACTGAACGCGCCACGTTCACTGCCGGTACCTGCGCGCAGCGTCCGCGAAGGATGCCGTTCCTTGAGACGCCATAGACGCGAAACACTATCCGTGTCGCCCTGCCGCAGCGCTTCAAATCGCTTGATCGATGAAGGGCGGTGCTCAGTGACGAGGTAACCACTCAGCACACCGCCGATCGCCGCTTGGCTTCGTGGATTCACATCACGCAGAATCGAGAGATACGGGTTGTCTAGCCCGGTCGCATATGCCGCCCCTTGGTCAGCGCTCATCTCGAGCAACTCGCCGTCCGCCTTGCTCCTGCCAACAAGACTGGGGAGGCCTTCCAGCGCATGGGCAACAGTGACCGTACCGAGAGTGGACTTTGTGATGGGTGCGAGTTCATACCCCTCGGCTACCCCGACGAGGAAGACTCGCTTACGTCGCTGCGGCACATCGTACTCGGAGGCGTCAAGCGGTTCGGAGTAGTCGCTGAGAGTGTACCCGGCCGCGCGGAAGCGGCGAACTGCGTCATCCAGCAGCGGAGCAAACTGGGGAGCGAGAATACCCGGAACGTTCTCCATGACGAACGCTCGTGGAGCAACCCCCTCCACGAGACGGACGAACTCTCCTACAAGCTCGTTACGGTCGTCATTCGCATCCTGCTTCCCCATAGTTGAGAACCCCTGACAAGACGGTCCACCAATGATGACATCGATGACTCCGTCCCAGTCGTCCGCTGGGTGGTGACGTCTCCAGCCCTCACCCGCTGCCGAAAGAAGGTCCGTAGGCAAGACTCGCCTCACGTCGCGGCAGAGGACTGGCGCCTCGGGGAAGTTGTAGGCGTGCGTCGCCGCGTGCACGGGATCGTACTCAACCGCTGCCACCACGTCGAAGCCGGCCATCTCGAACCCCAGGCTAAGGCCCCCTGCCCCGGCGAAGAGGTCGACGACGATCGGGCGGTGCTGACTGTCAGTTCTGGGGTCCACAGTGTAACGATCGCACAGGTTCTCGTATAGTCACAACTAGACTCGCACGAGGCTCAACGAGGCGCACCTGCAGGGGGGAATCAGAATGGCCGATACAACTGAATTGATCGATGGAAGCCCAACCAAGCGGTTCTTTATCGAGATCCTGACCCGCGATATCTCAATCACCGCGGCAATTCTCGATCTTGTAGACAACTCAATCGACAGCGCGAGGATGATGTGCCCTGACGGCGCCCTTGGTGGCCTGCGTGTCTCCATCACAGCAAATTCATCGGAGTTCTCGATTGAAGATAACTGTGCTGGTATTGGAGCAGCCAACGCCCGCGACTACGTGTTCCGGATCGGACGCCCCGACGATATCGCTCCGTCCCCGGAGTCGATCGGCCAGTTCGGCGTCGGGATGAAGCGAGCACTGTTCAAGATCGGTGCTTCCTTCGCGGTCGAATCAACGTCAAGCGCAGACAGCTTCACGGTCGACGTGGACACACAGGCGTGGATGCGCGATGAATCGTCCTGGACACTGCCGATGACAGTTCATGAACCATCGCTTGGCAGCACCGGGACGACAATCATCGTCGACAGGCTCTACCCCCAAGTTGCAGAAGCGTTCTCGTCAGAGAGCTTTCTTAGCCAACTAGCCGAAGAGCTCCGGTCCCGGCACCGCCTGGCTATGGGCAACGGTCTCACCATCACGCTGAACGAGAACGAACTAAAGTCGGCCGACTCCATGGTCGCCATGAGTGACCTCCTCCGCCCCGCAGTGAGCTCGTTCACAATTCCGACTCCCAACGCGGGTGACCTCTCGGTTCGAATAGTCGTTGGAGTCGCGCCGACGGGCCTCCACGGTATCGACGAGGACGCAGAACCAGAAGAACAGTCCAGCCCCGCCGCTGACGCGGGCTGGCTCGTCTTCGGCAACGGCAGGTTGCTTCTTGCCAACGACAAGTCCCGCCTTACCGGGTGGGGGTCAGGCCGCGCAAAGATCCCTCAGTACCACAATCAGTACGCCAGGTTTCGTGGCTTCGTGTACATGACTGCTCACAATGCAGGCGCGATTCCATGGAATACGATGAAAACGACGGTGGACCCGGATAGTCCCGTCTGGAGTCAAGTACTAACGCACATGATCACCACGGCTCGCGGTGTGATCGATCTGCTAAACCAAGCGAAAGCAGAACGTCGCCTGGCAACGGATGACATGGCGACCCCCACGCTGGATGCAATTCGATCCGCGTCGCCGGTTGACGCCGGCACGTATATCGACGTCCAATTTTCGATGTCCATGGAGGACTTGCGAGAAGGAATATCAGTGAGCGCAATCTTTCCCGCAGCTGATCCCGAACTTGCGGAGGCCTGGAAGAAGATCCAGTACACCGTCCTCATGCAGACATTCGATGAACTGGCTAGCGCACTTGGCCTATCCAATGCAGCTGAGATCGGCCGCTTGTCTTTCGATGCCTTCCACGCCGCGAACACAGAATCCTGATCATGGCCGCGCAGACGAGACACCAACCGCGTCGCGGAGGACCCCAGGGAAACCCCGAGCGAAATACAAGTCCACGTCAAGCCGCACTCGACGTGCTTGAGGAGCACTGGGCGGATAGCAACGGTCGCGTCGACTTCCCAGTTGATCCCGTCACCATCGCGAAGAGCATGGGAGCCAATGTTCTCCGCGCCACCTTGGACGACGACGTGTCTGGACTACTTGTAAAGGAGCCTAGCGACGAAGCTGCAACCATCTACCTAAACTCCGATGACCACGAGCGCCGCCAACGCTTTACTTGCGCCCACGAGCTTGGTCACCTTAGCCGACGGGGCAGCATCCCAGGTGAGCGATTGGGATATGTAGACAGCCGAGACCTTGAGTCGCGCACGGGAAAGAACCCTGAAGAAGTATGGGCGAACCAGTTTGCTGCGGAGCTACTTATGCCGGCCGCCGCTGTTCGCGCCTTGTGGGCACAAGGGGAAAGCCCCTCCAAACTCGCGCGAGTTTTCGGCGTGTCGCCAGCGGCTCTCGAGGTTCGCCTTAGCAACTTAGGACTCTCGTGACGTCGGCGAAAGCGTCGATCGATGTCATTACGCTTCGCGACTCCCCAGAAGAGGGCGCCGAGACCAAGCTCTCCGCAGACGTAGACAAAGACGCCTTCGAGCAGGCCGCGGAGGTACAGGATGCCAAGCCGATCGCTGCGCTGAAGTCAAGAAGAAGGCGCAAGCCGCGCGCAAGCGTTATTCTCCAACCGGCCGAAAGGGAGGCGCGCGAAGCTACTCTTAAGCTGCGTGCACGCGAGCAGGATGTAGGGCTGAAGCGTCTACTGGCTTGGGTGGCAATCGCTGCCGTGATCCTGCAACTTGCCGTAGCAGACGCATTTCTGGCGTATTACATGCTCTGGGCGGACGAGCCACCGTCAGATACGGTCCTTATAGCGTGGCTGTCGGCATCGGTGGTTGAAGTTATTGGCATTGTGGCAATCGTTGCTCGCAATCTGTTTCCCAACCGCACCAAAAGATTCAGAAAAGCGCCCAAGCGAAAAAAGTAAACTTCGTTGCAGAAATTTGACCTCCGCGATAAAATAGGGAGCAACACGCCTGTTGGCCGCTCACACTTTCAAGCCCCTCCCACGGTTTAGTCCGTAGCTCAAGGAGCTATGCAACACCGTCGACTGCAAACCCCCTCGACCCGCAAGCAAAACTTCGCTCAAGAAGCAAGGCTGCATCTTATTCCCCCGCGAACAGCGCACAAGTCCTGCTACCCTCCCCACCATGCCCTCCGAGCACACCATCGCCGCCCTCCGCGCCTTCGTCGAGGCTCGCGACTGGGATCAGTTCCACAGCCCTGAGAACCTGGCGAAGAGCATCGCTATCGAAGCATCCGAGCTCCTCGAGTGCTACCAGTGGACCTCGACCCCCGATCAGACGCGGGTGGAGGAAGAGCTCGCCGACGTCGTCACCTACTGCATCCATCTGGCGAACAAGCTCGGCGTCGACCTCGACGAGATCGTGATGCGCAAGCTCGACTCCACAGCGAAGAAGTATCCGGTGGAACTCGCCAAGGGGCGGATGACGAAGTACACGGAACTCCACGCTGAGGACGGCGTGTGACCGAGTTCACGATTCACCAGCTGCGCTTCCTGCGCAAGGCGGTCGACACCTGGGGAGCTCGCGCCGACGAGCATTCCGACTGGCCGGTCGTGTACGTCCTCAACGGTCTGGGGACCGCGAAGAAGGTCTACGTCGGCGAGACGACACGAGCTCAGAAGCGCATGCGCCAGCACCTCGCCGGACCCAAGAAGGACGAAGGGCTGCGGACGATCCGCGTCGTCGTCGATGAGAGGTTCAACAAGTCCGTCTGCCTCGATCTGGAGTCCCACCTGATCGAGTGGTTCTCGGCGGAGACCACCGCCAGGGTGCTGAACAGGAACAACGGCCTCACCGGCGCGCAGTACTACGACCGGGAGGTCTACCGAGAGTCGTTCCGCGATGTGTTCGAGGCACTCCGCGCGGAGGGGATGTTCACGCGGAGCATCCCGCAGATCGTCAACTCCGATCTGTTCAAGCTGTCGCCGTTCAAGGCTCTCAACGAGGAGCAGGCGATCGCTGTCAGTGACATCGTGGACGGGATTCTCGAAGGCCTGAGAAATCCAGGGATCAAGACGACCTCGGTGGTGCAGGGCGACCCTGGCACAGGCAAGACGATCGTCGCCATCTTCCTCATGAAGCTGCTCGCCGACATCGGCGACTACGTCGATGGTGAAGACATAGAGCCCGACTCGATGTTCTCGGAGTTCTTCGTACCAGAGAACCGCGAGCTCCTGAAGGACCTGCGGATGGCTCTGGTCATTCCTCAGCAATCGCTGCGCAAGTCGGTGCAGAAGGTGTTCCGAAAGACCCTCAAGCTCACGCCGACGATGGTGATGTCGCCGTTCCAACTCGCGGAGTCCGATACCGACTTCGACCTTGTCGTCGTGGACGAGGCGCATCGACTCAGCCAGCGCTCCAACCAGGCATCCGGCGTGCAGAACAAGAAGTACCGCGAGATCAACTCCGCGCTCTTCGGTCACGACGGTACGCAGTTCACGCAGCTCGACTGGATCACGGCTCGATCTGCACACCAGCTGCTGCTTCTCGATGGCCAGCAGACCGTTCGACCCCACGACCTGCCGCCGTCGACTCTGAGCGACGTCATCACCGGCGCGAAGAACGAGCACCGGCACTTCCGGCTGACCACGCAGATGCGAGTGAATGCCGATGCCGACTACGTGGAGTTCATACGGGCGACCCTCCGCGGAGAGGACGTCACCCGTCCGGACCTCGGCGACTACGACCTCCGCTTCTTCGCCGACCTCGGCGAGATGCGGGACGCGATCCGGGCGAAGGACGCCGAGGTCGGGCTGTCGCGGCTCCTCGCCGGCTACGCGTGGGACTGGGTCTCCAAGAAGGACCGCACGGCGTACGACATCGACCTCGACGGCCAACGACTGCGGTGGAACAGCACCGACAAGGACTGGATCAACTCCCCGCGTGCGCTGGACGAGGTGGGCTCGATCCACACGGTGCAGGGATACGACCTCAACTACGCCGGTGTGATCATCGGACCCGATCTGCGCGTCGACCCGACATCCGGCGCGATCGTCGCGGACCGCGAGTCGTACCGCGACAAGAAGGGCAAGGAGAACACCGGCCACCTGAAGGATGCGTTCTCCGACGACGACCTGCTCGTGTTCATCCGGAACATCTACGGAGTGCTCCTGACCCGCGGGATGCACGGCACCTACGTCTACGTGTGCGACCCGGGGCTGCGCGCGCGGCTTCGGGCACTGCTGGAGTCTCACGCGTGAGCTATCGCCCCCGCGTCTGGCTGTTCGACATGGACGGCACCCTCGCCCGTATCGGCGACAGGTCGCCGTACAACATGCGCGGCGTCGCGGAGGACACCCCGAATGCTCCAGTCGTGATGACCGCGCAGGCGCTCGCAGCGCACCCCGACGTGGACGCTATCGTCGTCGTCTCGGGGCGCGACGAGACCGCGCGGCGCGCCACCGAAGCCTGGCTGACGTTCAACGAGGTCCCGTTCGAACGCCTGCTGCTGCGCAAGACCGGCGACCAGCGCCCCGATCACATCGTCAAGGCGGAGATCCTCGATACCCAGATCTCCCCGCGCTATGACGTCATCGGCGTGGTCGACGACCGCCGTAGCGTCGTGAAGATGTGGCGATCTCGAGGACTCGTCTGCTTCCAGGTCGCCGAAGGGAACTTCTGAAGCGGGACGAGTCAGGCTCGATCGCTTCCTGCAGCATCCCGCTCCCTCTGGAGGTGGTGGCGGATGCTCAGGCGCCGATGCCTCGCAGCAGCACATCGACCGTGGCATCCACGTCGATCGGCCTGCCCAGCAGAGCGGCGTACGTGCCGAGCGCGACGACATGGTCGGCGATGACGTCGGCAGAAGCATCCGCTCTGACCTCTCCCGCTGACACAGCCAACGTCAGTCGTGCCGCCACCCACTCGCGGATCGGCGCAGCGAGGCGCTCGTTCAGCGCGGCGCCGAGTCCCGGGTCGGTCGCCGTGACGGCGATCAGCGCGCGGGCCAGCGCGCCGGTCTCCCCGCCGTCATCGGCGGAGAACCATGCCTTCAGGTCGGCGGCGAAATCTTCCGTGAAGGGCATCGTCGGAACGGGTAGCTCCCCCTCCAGCAGCGCCTCCCCGAGGATCGCGGCCTTCGACGGCCACCACCGGTAGATCGTCTGCTTCGAGACCCCGGCGACCTCGGCGAGGCCCTCGATCGTCACGGCCTCGTAGCCCGAAGAGGACAGGGCGGCGCGCATCGCCTCCAGCACGGCCTGCCGGGCGGATTCACTTCGAGGTCTAGGCACGATCACAGGCTACTCAGGCGTACACTGATCCATAACGAGACGCACCGTTGCGAAACAAGAAGGAGCACCAGCATGGCCCTCACCGCGCACTCCACCATCGGCGACTGGCTGAACGACGAGGTCGGCGGACCGCTCATCCGCGGACTCTTCGAGAAGACCGGCGCCGACCCCGAGCTCCTCACCCCCGTGCTCGGGCTCCCGCTGCAGCAGCTCGTCGCGATGAGCCAGGGCGCACTCCCGCAGTCAGTCGTCGACGACCTCGTCCGCGCGGCCAACGGCGGCGAGATCCCCGAAGACACCGGCGCCGAAGGGTGGTCCGAGACGCCCACTACCGGACGCTTCGCCGGCAAGACCGTGATCGTCACGGGCGCGGCATCCGGAATCGGCAGGGCCACGGCATCCCGCATCGCCCGCGAAGGCGGACGAGTGATCGCCGCCGACATCTCCGCCGAGAAGCTCGACGCGCTGAAGGCCGAGTTCCCGGGCGTCGTCACCGTCGCTGGTGACCTCACCCAGCAGAGCGCGATCGACGCCGTCATCGCCGCCGCGGGCGACCGCATCGACGGCCTCGCGAACGTCGCCGGCATCAACGACGACTTCTCCCCCGCTGGCGAGACGACGGATGCCGTCTGGGACCGCGTCATCGCGATCAACCTCACCGCCCCGTTCAAGCTCATGCGCGCGGTGCTCCCGATCATGGAGGCGGCCGGCAGCGGGTCGATCCTCAACGTGTCGAGCGAGGCCGGCCTGCGCGGCAACGCCTCCGGCAACGCCTACACGGCCAGCAAGCACGGCATCATCGGCGTGACGAAGTCCGCGGCGTTCATGTACGGGCCGAAGGGCATCCGCGTGAACTCCGTCGCCCCGGGCGGCGTGGCCACCGGAATCCCGATGCCCCCGAACATGTCGGAGTACGGTTCGGGTCGCCTCGCACCGTTCCAGCAGGCGATCCCCACTGTCGCGACGGCCGAGCACCTGGCGGCGTCGATCACGTTCCTGCTCAGCGACGACGCCGTGAACATCAACGGCGCCGTGCTCGCGAGCGACGGGGGCTGGTCGGTGCAGTAGGCCCCAGTGGCAGCTATGCCTTGACGGCAGACTCCAGACCCCGCTCAGGTGTCCAGCACCATGCCTGCTTGGTCGGGTCCTCGAAGGAGATGCACGTCACGGCGTACTTCTGCGCTTTGAGCAGCGGCTCGTAGGTGACGTCTGCGCGCACCGCCTGGGGCTCTCCCCACGCATGGTCGGATCCGTATGCGTTGCTGACCAGTACGTAAGAACCGGGCGGCAGCGAGGTGAAGGTGATGAAACCCTTCTCGCCTTTCGCGATCGAGTTCCCCCGCGTCTCGATTCGAATGTCGCGGAAGACGGTCGCCCCCTCACCCGCGTTCGTCACGAAGACTCCGTACGCGTCGCCGGCGCCTTCGTTCCATTTCACCCACCACGCTTGCAACTGACGAGCCACATCGGCATGCTGCCGCGAACGCTCTCGCTCCCGCGTCTCGTCGGCGAAGACCTTGGCCTCGCTACGCGTGCGCTCCGCCGTGGCGTTCGCCGCCAAAGCTGTGCGCAAAGCGAAGATGCTCACGAACGCTGCCGCCACAGAGGCCACTCCCGAAAGGAGTTCTGCCCAACTGCCTATTTCCAAACCTGCGAATTCCCCCACGCATTTGAGACTAGGCAGCGAGTCTCTCCGTCGCAGCCCCGAGTTCTGCCGGTTGTTCCCCTGGAACCACCCACTCACCCTGCACCGATCGACCTCCTCAGGGCTTCTCCACAGATTCCGACAACCGCCTCCTCGACGCACGCCTGTTGCCTGACGGACGAGTTACCGTGCCTGCATGCGGCTTCCATTCCCGCCAAGGCAACAGACCTACTATTTCTACTACTTCGCCCGTAGACTCCCAGAGTGGCAACCGTGACGAGAACCGAGCTCAACCAGCAGACCGCGAAGGTCCTGGCGCGTGTCGCCGCGGGAGAGACGCTGACGATCACCGATCGCGGGCGACCGATCGCACAGCTGTCCCCTCCGCAGGCCAGCGTCTGGGACGACCTGATCGCCGCGGGACACGTACGACTCCCGTCCCGATCCGGAGCGTTGGACATACAGAGGGTGAAGCTCGATCAGACGAGTGCGGAGATCATCGACGATCTGCGGGCGGATCGGCTGTGATCTATCTCGACACCTCCGCCGCGGCGAAACTGCTGATCGACGAAGCCGAGAGCGAGGCCGTCGCCGAACTCTTCGAGCGCGGAGCCGAGTTCGTGTCCTCGCGCCTCCTGGCCGTCGAGCTGGCCGCGATCGTCGACCGGCGGCTGATCGCCGGCCACGACGTGCAGCAGGTCATCGACCGCGTCGCTCTCGTGTCGCTCGACGACGACATCGCCGACGCAGCCATCGCCCTGCGGAGCGGACTGCGCACACTCGACGCTCTCCACCTCGCGACAGCGCTGCGACTCGGCACCGCTGTCGACGGCATCCTCACCTTCGATCTCGAGCTGCGTGCACGCGCCGAACATCACGGACTCGCACCGGTGCTCTGAGGCTCCACGGGCAGATCCGGTCGCCGCAACAAGCCCCTACCGCACCCCCTCACTCAGGCGTACCCTCACCTCAGAGGTGCACTGATGCCCGTTCCCGACAGCATCTTCTCCGGGTCCATCCCCGAGAACTACGACCGCTACATGGTGCCGCTGATCTTCGAGCCCTATGCGGCCGATGTCGCGCGCCGGGCGGCGGCGCTGGAGCCGCGGCGGGTGCTGGAGACCGCGGCCGGAACGGGCGTCGTCCCCCGGTTCCTGCTGCCGCTGCTGCCCGCAGGGTCGGCGTATGTCGCGACCGATCTCAGCGCGCCGATGCTGGACTACGCGGCATCCGTCCTGCCCGATCCGCGGCTGCGCTGGCAGACCGCCGACGCGCAGGACCTGCCCTTCGACGACGGCGCCTTCGACCTGGTGCTGTGCCAGTTCGGGGCGATGTTCTTCCCCGACCGCATCCGCGCCTACCGCGAGGCGCGGCGGGTGCTCGAACCCGGAGGGAGCTTCGTGTTCGCCGTCTGGGACGCGATCGAGAGGAACGACTTCGCCGACGAGGTGGGGCAGGCGCTCGCGGCGATGTTCCCCGCCGATCCTCCGCGCTTCATGGCCCGCACCCCGCACGGCTATCACGACGTCGCCCTGATCGAGCGGGAGGTGCGGGATGCCGGCTTCACCACCGTCACGATCGACACCGTGACCGCGCAGAGCGTCGCGCCGTCGGCCCTCGTCGCGGCGACCGCGTACTGCCAGGGCACACCCCTGCGCGGCGAGATCGAGGCTCGGGACCCGTCGGCCCTCGCCGAGGCGACGGTGCGGGCAGCCGCTGCGATCGCCGCCCGGTTCGGCGACGGAGAGGTGCGGGGGCGGATCCAGGCGCACGTCGTCACGGCCTCGGGCTGACGCGCGACAAGCGACAGACGAACGGGCGACAGTCGAACGGGCGAACGGGCGAACGGGCGAACGGGCGAACGTTTCGTCTCGCTGCGCTCGCTCAACGACCGGAGGCTGTGCCCTCCCCTAGACTTCCCTCAACCATGGGAGTCCCGGCAGGGGCTGAGAGGGCGCTGACGCCGCGCCGACCGTCATACCTGATGCGGGTCATGCCGCCGTAGGAAGTCGAGCCATATGTCGCGCCTCATCGCCGAGCCCACCGTCTCCCCCTCTCGAGCACGCAACGCCGTCCGCGGCGGACTGCTCGGCAACTTCGTCGACCAGGTCGATATCTTCCTGCCGGTCATCGCCCTCGCCCCCGCGGCTGCGATCGTGCTGGGTCCCGATGCGGCCGCCGCCCAGACGGGCCTGATCTTCGTCGCCACCCTGCTCGGGCGCCCGCTCGGCGCCGCGATCTTCGGGAGCCTCGCCGACCGCCACGGACGAACGAGAACCACCACGGCGGCGATCGCCGGCATCGCGATCACGACGCTGCTGATCGCCCTGATCCCCACCCACGACGTCGGCGGCGCGGCGACCCTGTGGGCCTTCGTGGCCCTGCGCTTCGTCGGCGGTGTGTTCCTCGGCGGCGAGTACTCCGCGGCGATCCCCCTCGCCATGGAGTGGACCGCCCCGCGCCGACGCGGTCTGCTCAGCGGCGGCATCATGGCCATGTCACCGCTCGCGAACGCGTTCATCGCCGGGCTCACGCTGATCCTCGTCCAGGTGCTCGGACCCGACGCCTACGCCGGCTGGGGGTGGCGGATGCCGTTCATCGCCGGCGCCCTGCTCGCCGCGGCGATGCTCTGGTACTACGTCGCCGGCGTCGACGACGCCCCGATCCCGACGAACGGCGCCCGCCGCACACGTCCGCTCGCCGCCATCCTCATCGGTCCGTTCCGCCGCCAGCTGTGGCAGGTGTTCGTGCTGATGACCGGGCTCTGGCTGTTCACCCAGATGGCGATCCCCGTGCTCACCGGGATGCTGCGCGAGGCGCCGCAGGTCGGACCGACGACCGTCCCGTTGATCATGCTGATCGCGACCCTCGTCTCGGCAGCCGCGATGCTCTCCGCCGGCGCGCTCTCGCAGCGGATCGGACGGAGACGCTTCTTCGTGGTCTTCGGGGCGGGGGCGCTCGTCGCCGCACCCCTCGCGTTCGCCTGGGCGCTGACCTCGCAGGGCGCCGCCGCCGTGCTCGCGGTGACCGTCGTGCAGATCGTCACGGTCTCCTCCTACGGTCCGGTGGGCGCGTACCTCGCCGAGCGCTTCCCCTCCGCCGTGCGGTCGAGCGGCTACGGGGTCGGGTACTCGCTGTCCCTCGTCGTGCCGGCGCTCTTCCCGTTCTGGCTGCCCTGGTTGCAGAGCGCACTCGGCCCGGTCGCGGCGGTCATGGCCGTGCTCGCCGCGGCATCCTCCCTCCTCGTGATCGGTGCGGTCCTCGGCCCCGAGCCGGATCGGACCGCAGCTCTGGAGTGAACCAGGGGCGCGCTTCGTCTCGCTGCGCTCGCTCAACGACCGGAGGCGGGGCGGTCCCGGTCGTTGAGCGAGGAGCGCAGCGACGAGACGAAGCGCCCGCCACGCCGCTGCGGGCTCAACGACCGGGTACCCCGGGTCAGTCCTTCGGGACGTTCTCGTCGGAGCTGTAGTTGCCGTCGCCCGACAGCGAGAGCGCACTGAACCGGATGGGACGCGTGACGCTCTTGAAGTCGAGAGGGCAGTGGCGCAGCCCGGCCGGGATGTACAGCGCACCCGACGTCGTGACCGAGTACGTCTCGCCGTCGAGGTCGATCAGCAGCTCGCCGCCGAGGTCGTGCGGGTTCTCCGGGTCGGACCCCGTCCAGATGAGCACCTCGTCGTAGTCGTGCTCGTGCTCGTTGACCCAGTGGCTGGGCTCGTCGGTGGGGTTGATCCACGAGTAGGTCATGTGGACCTTCGCTCCGGGGACGTCCGCTGCGCGCATCAGGGCGAACGCGTCGCCGATGTGGGCGGGGCGGGGCTCTCCGGTGCCGATGGCGCCCTCGTTCACGAGGTCGTCGGTGGTGTCCTGCATGTGCCGGACGAACAGGTGCTCGTACTTCGCTGTCACGACTGCTTCCTTTCAGATCGGGCGGCCTCGCATCGCCGAGATCAGGGGATGCGGATGCCGCCGCCTTCGACGCTAGGTACCCGTCCGACGCCCCGACCAGGGACTTCCGTCGCCTGTCCTGGTACGTCCGCGGGGTACCTTCCCCGCGCCCTCCCCACCCGCACGACAATGTTCGACATGACCTCACCGAACGTGCTGTCCGACGACGCGCAGCGCACCCTCCCCGACCTGGACCGGCTCGTCGGCCTCCCCTTGCGCCGCAAGCCCCGTATCCTCAGCCGCTGGATCCCCGCCGTCCTCTTCGGCGCCGTCGCCCTCGCGATCGGCTGGACCGTCGTCAGCGCGCCCGCTCTGAGCTGGCCCGTCGTCGGCGACTACCTCTTCAACCCGCGCATCCTCAGCGGCGTGCTCCTCACCCTCGTGTTCACGGTGCTGACCTTCGTGATCGGCCTCCTGCTGGGCGTGCTCCTCGCCGTCATGCGCCAGGCCGGCAACCCCGTGCTCACCGTCCTCGTCACCGGCTACGTGTGGATCTTCCGCGGCACCCCGCTGCTCGTCCAGCTCGTCTTCTGGTTCAACCTCGCGCTGCTGCTGCCGTTCATCGGCATCCGCATCCCCGCCTGGGGCATCGTGATCGGCGGAGAGACGAACGCCATCGTCACCCCCTTCCTCGCCGCGCTCATCGGGCTGGTGCTGCACACCGCCGCCTACATGGCCGAGGTCGTGCGCGGCGGGTTCCTCGCGGTGCCTCCCGGCCAGACGGATGCCGCGAAGGCGCTGGGCATGACGACGCTCGGTGCGCAGTGCCGCATCGTGATCCCGCAGGCGATCCGCGTCATCCTGCCCCCTCTGGGCAACCAGTTCATCGACATCCTCAAGGCGACGTCGATCGTCTCGGTGATCGGCGGAGGCGACCTCATGACCCAGGCCCAGCAGATCTACGGACAGAACTATCAGGTCATCCCCCTGCTCGTCGTCGCCTCGCTCTGGTACCTGGTGCTGGTCACCGCAGCGAGCATCGGACAGTACTTCCTCGAACGCTCCGTCGACCGCTCGAGACGACGCGTCGTGATCGCGAAGGAGGCCGCACTGTGACCGGCAACGCCCTCACCCTGCGCGGACTGCGCAAGGCCTTCCACGGCACCACGATCCTCGACTCCATCGACCTCGACGTCGCCCCCGGCGAGGTCATCTGCATCATCGGACCCTCCGGCGGCGGCAAGTCGACGCTGCTGCGCTGCATCAACCATCTCGAACCCCTCGACGCCGGCATCGTCCTCGTCGAGGACGAGCTCGTCGGCTGCGCGGTCGAGGGCGAGCACCTCGTCGAGACCGGCGACCGCCAGACAAGCAGGGTCCGCCGCCGCATGGGCATGGTGTTCCAGCAGTTCAACCTCTTCCCTCACCTGACGGCGCTGGAGAACGTGACGATCGGTCCGATCAGGGTCCTGAAGGAGACGAGGAGGGATGCCGAGCAGCACGCCCGCGCCCTCCTCGACCGTGTCGGACTCGGGCAGCACGCCGACAAGCATCCGGCCCAGCTCTCCGGCGGCCAGCAGCAGCGCGTGGCGATCGCCCGCGCCCTCGCGATGCGCCCGTCTCTCATGCTCTTCGACGAGCCGACCTCAGCGCTCGACCCCGAGCTGGTCGGCGAGGTGCTGCAGGTCATGCGATCGCTCGCGGATGCCGGGATGACGATGCTCGTCGTGACCCACGAGATCTCCTTCGCCAGGGAGGTAGCCGATACGGTGGTGTTCATGGAAGGCGGCGTGATCGTCGAGAAGGGGCCGGCGGCCCAGGTCCTCGCGCGCCCGACCTCGCCCCGCACGGCCTCGTTCCTGCGCAGCACGGGCACCCTGTCTCCCCAGCCGGAAGACGTCGGGCTCCAGCCGTGACCGTCGCGCAAGGCCGCCCTCCTCTGCACTCCATCGACGCCACGATGGCCGCGGCGGGAGGGCTGTTCCTGCTCGCCGACCTCCGCACCCAGGGCCCCGGTCCGTGGGCGGAGGTGCCGCACCGCCACGACTTCGTGGAGCTCGCCTGGCTCAGCGCCGGCTCCGGTCGCCACGTCATCGACTTCCAGGAGCACACCGCCGAACCCGGCGACCTCTTCATCGTCGCCGCGGGGCAGATGCACCACTGGGAACGCGGCGAGGTCGAGACCGACGGCGCCCTCGTGCTGTTCCGCCCTGAGCTGCTCCTCGGCAGGGGCGGCCCCGGAGAGTGGGCGCCGCTGTCGGGCAAGTGGCACCCCGACCCCGCGTCCGCCGCGCGCATCGACGCCCTCCTCGCGCAGCTCGACGTCGAGCAGCGGCAGCGCGCCCCCGGGCACGAGCTGGCGATCCGCAGCCTCCTCACCGCTCTGCTCGTGCTGTGCGGTCGGTATGTGTCATCCGGCACGGTCGCCGACGGACTCGCCGCCCAGTTCGAGCGCCTCGCGCGCGAGAGCCGCGGCACGCTCCGCACGGTCGCCGAGTGCGCCAGGGAGCTGTCCGTCACCCCCGGCCACCTCAGCGAGGTCGTCTCGACCGCCACCGGACGACCGCCGGGGGAGATCCTCCGCGAGGCCGTCGTGCACGAGGCCCAGCGCCTCCTCGCCCGCTCGGACTTCAGCTGCGCCCAGATCGCCAGGGAGCTCGGCTTCGACGACGCGTCGTACTTCTCCCGCTTCTTCCGCCGCGAGGTCGGGATGACCCCGTCGCGGTTCCGCGACCTCCAGCGCGACCACATCTCCGCGGCCTGAGCGTGGCGCCCCGCCCTCGGCGGACGCCCCGCGAAATGTGCCAGCCCTCCCGCTCTGGGTCCCTCGTCGGCGGCGTCCCGCGATTCCTACGCTGACAGCATCCCGCCGCATCTCAGAACGAAGGAGTCCTGAATGATCACCCGAACCCGTCTCACCCTCGCCGCCTCCGCCTCCGCGCTCGCCCTGCTGCTCGCCGGCTGCGGGTCGGGCGCCGCCGCCGGCCCGTCGGGAGAGAGCGCCGACCCCGCCCTCTCCGAGCTCATCACCCCCGGCGTGCTCACCGTGGGCCTCGTGCTGCCCGACGCGCCGTACTACATCGCCGATGACGACAATGTCCCCGTCTCCGGCATCACGAAAGACCTGCTCGACGCCGTCGCCGACGAGCTCGGTGTCGAGGTCGAGTACGTGCCCGTCGCGTGGGAGGGCGGCATCACCGGCGTCGCCGCCGGGCGCTACGACATCTTCGGCGGCAGCCTCTACGACACCGCGGAGCGGCAGGCCGCAGGCACCTTCATCGACTTCATGAAGGAGCAGGCCACCCTCATCACCACCGCAGGCAGGGCGGGCGAGTTCTCGGAGCAGGCGGATGTCTGCGGCCACTCGGTCGCGACGATCCGCGGCACCACCGACGTCGCCTACGCGACCGCCCTGTCGGAGCAGTGCACGAAGGACGGCGCCGAGCCGCTGACCGTCACCGAGTACCCGACGCAGCAGGACGCAGAGCTGGCCCTCGAATCCGGTCGCACGGATCTCGGCATCCAGAGCGTCCCCGCCGCGGAGTACGCCGTCAGCCAGGGCGCGAACAAGGCGCTCGTCGGCGACCCCTTCGACGGCGGCTTCTATGTCGGCAGCATGATGAACACGCAGAAGAAGGCGCTGATCGACGCCGTGCTCGCCGCGATGACGACGCTCTACGACGACGGCACCACCGCCGAGCTGTTCGCCCCCTACGGCATCGAGCCCGCCGCCCCCGGCATCAACCTCCAGAAGTAGCGCGTCGCGCGCGTTGCGCGACGCGTGTGCGTAAGCAGGCTGAGGGGCCACGAAGTGCCGCGTCACGGGGCGCGGATGCAGCGCTTCACGACCCCTCACGACCGAGGAACGAGCATCGCCCCGCCCGCGGGATGCGGACGGGGCGATGCGTTCAGGATGCTGCGATCAGGATGCTGCGGTCACTCGCTCTCGGTGGCGCCGAGCGCACGGCGACGACGGTGCGTCATCCACGCGCCCGCTCCGAGCGCCATCATCAGCGCACCGAGCAGGGCCGCGTTCGCCGCCGCACTGGCGTCGCCACCGGTGTTCGCCAGCGCGCCTCCGGTTCCGCTGCCCGTTCCCGCCGCCGTGCCCGAGCCGCCGGTGCCGCCGCCGGCTCCGGCCGTACCGGTCCCGGCCGCCGTGACCGTGAGCGCGAGCCTCGCGAGCTCGGTCTCACCGTCGCGGATCACGATGTGATGCGCACCGGGTTCGATGTCGGCGGGGATCACGAGGGCGACGTCGAGCGCGCCCTCGGAGACCTCGACGTTCGCGAGCGCACGGTACGTGCTCTCGATCCCGATCTCGACTGCCTCCGACGGAACCCCGGATGCCGTGAGCGTCACCGATCCGCCCGCGGCGACCTCGGTGCGCGACAGCTGGGCGACGAGTTCGGCGCCGGGGCCGTCGTCGACCGGCGTGAACGCCCAGTTGTCGACCTCGAACAGGTCGGCGTCGGCGTCGGCGCCCTCGGGAGCCGCGAAGACGAAGAACACGTCGTGCTCTCCGGCGGCTCCGGTCACGTCGGCCTGAACGGTGGTCCACTCGCCGACGGTTCCGTCGACCGGGATCTCCGCGACGACCTGTCCGTCGACATCGTCGAGACGCACCTGGATGCTGCCGCCCTCGACGAGCGGCTTCACGCGCGCCGACACGGTCTTCGCGCCGGAGCCGAAGTCGACGCCGGAGATTCCGGCGAAGTCGCCGTCATCGACGCCCGACAGCACCATGTTGCCCCCGCCGTTGTGCTCGGGGAACTCGACGGATGCGGCATCCGTCTTGGCCGTGCTGATGCCGAGCTGCCAGGCCAGCGTCTCCGCCTCGAACGTGCGGTACGGGTCGAAGCTCTCGACCTGCGCGACACCGGCGCGCGTGCCGACGATCGGCTTGATCGTCCCGTCGGCGTTGAACTCCAGCTTGTCGATGTGCACCGAGCGGTAGCCCTGGGTCGCCCCGGGGGTTCCGAGCGCCGCCGCCCACGCCGCACCGCGCGTCTGCGCGTGATACGTGAAGTACGTCTCGCCCTTGTAGGTGAACATGTCGGAGTGGTTGTTGCCGCCGTTGCCCGCTCCGAAGAACGTGCCCTGGTTCTGGAACGCCACCCCCGCGTACTCCGACGATCCGAGCTTCATCGGGTCGTCGGTCATCATGTACGCGATGCCGCCGCGCGACGGGTACTGCCCCGGCACCTCGTTGACCTGGAAGTTCGACGAGTAGGAGTAGTAGTACGTGTCGCCGCGCTTGAACATGCTCGAGGCCTCGAACATGCCGGGCCCGTCGATCTCGACCGGGTCGCCGTCGAGGGTGACCATGTCGTCCTTCAGTTTGACCACGCGGGTCGACTTCGGGTTCTGCGGTCCCTGCACGTTCGGCGCGGTGCCGATCTGGGAGTTGCCGCCGAAGTACAGGTAGCCCTGGCCGTCGTCGTCGATGAACACCTCGGGGTCGAAGAGCCACATGCCCGCGGGGAATCCGCCGCCGGCGATGTAGTCGCGAGACACGGTGTCGGGGATGATCTTCTTGCCCAGCGGGTCGTTCCACGGGCCGAGCGGCGAGCCGCCCACGACCACCGCGGTGCCGGTTCCGCTGTCGCAGAAGTAGAGGTAGACCTTGCCGTCCTTCTCGATCGCGGCGGGAGCCCAGGAGTTCCTCGACCACGGAGCCGCTCCGCCCTCACGGGCGATCGGGATGCTGCCGTGGTCGACCCAGTTGACCATGTCGCTGGTCGACATGACGTTGAGGCGGGTGATGCCGCCGTACCCGTTCGACTGCGTCGGAAGCCCGTTGGCGTCCTTGCTGTTCAGCTCGTACTGCTGCGTGTCGTCGGTCGAGTAGATGTAGAGACGGCCGTTGTAGATGAGGTGGTGCGGGTCGGCGCCGAACTTGTGGCCGACGAGCGGGTTGTGGTCGCCGACCGGCTTGGTCTGCACCTTCTCGAGGCTGGTGAACTCCGGCCCCTCAGGGGCGTCGGCGATCTTCACGAGCGACAGCTCGTCGACCTTGAAGTCCTGCAGCGCACTCGATCCCCACGGGGTCTCGACGAAGAGCCAGCCCGCGGCGACGTGCTTCGCCTCGGCCGTGAACTCCTGCGAGAACGACCCCCACTCGCCCTTCGTGAACGTGTGGCCGTAGTCGGCGCATCCGTTGAAGTTCGTGGGGCAGAACGTGAAGTTGAACTGCTGGGTGGCGTTGCCCTCGTCGTACTTGAGCTTGCCGGTGAGCCGGTAGGAGGCGCCGAGCTCGATCTTGTCCGCGACGCTCGCGAACGGACCGGACTGGGTGTTCTCGCGCCCCGTCACCTGCAGGGAGTGGGCGCCGCTCGCGGCGTCGTCGCTGAGGGCGAGCGTGCCGCCGCGGGTGTTCGTCCATCCCGTGAATCCGGAGACGAATCGGCCGTCCGGCAGAAGGTTGCCGGGCACGGCGGGCGGCTCGACGACGGCGGGGCCGCCGTCGTCGGTGGTCAGGGAGACGTCGTCGATCACGAACGACTGGATGTCGGTGTTCCAGGGCGTCTCGACGAAGAGGATGTCGTAGTCCGAGGTCAGCGGGGTGAACGTCTTCTGCACGCTCGCCCACTGCCCCGCGGTCGCCGTGGTCGACGCGACGACGTCGCAACGGCTGCGCGACGACGTGCAGAGCACGATGTTGAAGTTCTGCGTCGCCCGCCCGGTGTCGAACTTCAGCGAGAGGTTCAGGTCGTAGGACGCGTCGGTCGACAGCAGCCCGGTGACGGTGGCCGTCGGCCCCGACTGGAACGAGGTGCGTCCGCTGATGGCGAGCGACTTCGTGCCGGACTTGGCGTCGGTGCTCTGCGAGAGGGTGCCGCCGAGCGGGGCGCTCCATCCGGAGATCCCGCTCTCGAACGTCCCGTTCTGGATGATGCTGGTCGGTGCCGCGTAGGCGGCGCCGCCGAGGCCCACCGCGGTCACGGACGAGGCGATGAGCGCGGTCACGCCCATCACCGCCGCGGCGCGAGCGCCCGGTCGCCGTCTCCGGCGCGATCTGTCTTCTGGTCTCACGTGTCTCACTCCTTGCTGTCGATCGCTCGAGGGCGCACGAAAGCAGCGGCTCTCGTCGATGGACGGAGCCTGCGATCGGCCTCGGGCGAAGCGGGGATGTCGCCGGCCGACGCAGCGTCTTGGGGGTCGCTGCGGAAGGCCGGTCCTGCGTCGGTTCTGAGAGCTCGATCCCGCACTGGCCGCTGATGCGCGGCCCAAGGCGAGTCTCCCTGGCGTTCTCCTCCTCGAGATCCGAGCGCACGGCCATCGTGCGCGCATCGCACGGTGCGGGGACGTGCGTCTGGGGACGCTTCGAAAGTTACCGGTAACAGAGAGTTCTGGCAACCCTCGATGAGAATCCTGTGACGTTCTCGTGACCTTCCCTCACCCCTCCGCGGCGCGAGGGGTCGGAGAACGTCGGATGCGCGCCCCGCGATGCTGCGCTTCGCGACCCCTCAGGGTGCTGACCCCGCGAGGGAAGGGGGCTCGCACGCCCGGTAGAATGGGATCGCCCGCCGGCCCCCTTCCTGAGGAGTGCGCGTGACCAACGCCCCCGAAGCCACCGCCCACACGCACGTTCCCGACTCCGTCGAGAACGCGATCGCGACTCCCGAGAAGGAGCAGCCCTACGCGGCCCTCGGACTCAAGGACGACGAGTACGCGCGCATCAAGGAGATCCTGGGCCGCCGCCCCACCTCGGGCGAGCTGGCGATGTACTCGGTGATGTGGTCGGAGCACTGCTCCTACAAGTCGTCGAAGAACTACCTGCGCCGCTTCGGCCAGAAGGTCTCCGACGAGATGAAGGAACGCCTCATGGTGGGCATGGGCCAGAACGCGGGCGTCATCGACGTCGGCGAGGGCTGGGCCGTCACCTTCAAGGCCGAGTCGCACAACCACCCCTCGTTCATCGAGCCCTTCCAGGGTGCGGCGACCGGCGTCGGCGGCATCGTCCGCGACATCATCTCGATGGGCGCACGCCCCGTCGCGGTCATGGATGCCCTGCGCTTCGGCGCGATCGACCACCCCGACACCGCCCGCGTCGTGCACGGCGTCACCAGCGGCATCAGCTTCTACGGCAACTGCCTCGGCCTGCCGAACATCGGCGGCGAGACGGTCTTCGACTCCGTCTACCAGGCCAACCCGCTCGTCAACGCGCTCGCGGTCGGCGTCCTGCGCCACGAAGACCTCAAGCTCGCCAACGCCACCGGCGTGGGCAACAAGGTCGTGCTGTTCGGCGCCCGCACGGGTGGCGACGGCATCGGCGGCGCCAGCATCCTGGCCTCCGACTCCTTCGACTCAACCGGCCCGACCAAGCGCCCCGCGGTGCAGGTCGGCGACCCGTTCGCCGAGAAGGTGCTCATCGAGTGCTGCCTCGAGCTCTACCGCGACGAGCTCGTCGAGGCGATTCAAGACCTCGGAGCCGCCGGCATCTCCTGCGCCACGAGCGAGCTCGCAGCCAACGGCAACAGCGGCATGAAGGTGTCGCTCGACAACGTGCTGCTGCGCGACCCCACGCTGACCGCTGAGGAGATCCTCATGTCGGAGTCGCAGGAGCGCATGATGGCGATCGTCGCGCCCGAGAAGCTCGACGCGTTCCTCGCGGTCGTGAAGAAGTGGGACGTCGAGACCTCGGTGCTCGGCGAGGTCACCGGAGACGGCCGCCTCATCATCGACTGGCAGGGCGAGCGCATCGTCGACGTCGACCCCTCGACCGTCGCGGTCGACGGCCCCGTCTACGACCGTCCGGTCGCGTACCCGACGTGGATCGACGCGCTCCAGGCGGATGCCGCCGAGAATCTGCCCCGCTCGAACGACGCCGAGGTGCTGCGCGAGCAGTTCCTCGACCTCGTCGCGAGCCCGAACCTCGCCGACACCCGCTGGATCACGAACCAGTACGACTACTACGTGCTCGGCAACACGGCCCTCGCGTTCCCCGACGACGCCGGCATGATCCGCGTCGACGAGGAGTCGGGCCTGGGCTTCGCGATCTCGACCGACGCGAACGGCCGCTACTGCCAGCTCGACCCGTACGCGGGCGCGCAGCTGGCCCTCGCCGAGGCGTACCGCAACGTCGCCGTCACCGGCGCCGTGCCCACCGCGATCACGGACTGCCTGAACTTCGGCTCCCCCGAGAACCCCGAGGTCATGTGGCAGTTCGGCCAGACCGTCGACGGTCTCGCCGACGGATGCTACGAGCTGGGCACCCCGGTGACCGGCGGCAACGTGTCGTTCTACAACCAGACCGGCGACGTGCCGATCCACCCGACCCCGCTCGTGGGCGTGCTCGGCATCATCGACGACGTCTCCCGCCGCATCCCCTCCGGATGGCAGGACGAGGGTCAGAACATCTACCTGCTCGGCACGACCTCGACCGAGCTCTCCGGCTCGGCGTGGGCCGATGTGGTGCACCAGCACCTCGGCGGCCTGCCCCCGAAGGTCGACCTCGCCGGCGAGAAGCGCCTGGCCGGTCTCCTCGCCGCCGCGCGCGACGAGTGGCTGATCTCCTCGGCGCACGACGTCTCCGAGGGCGGTCTGGCTCAGGCCCTCGCCGAGGGCGTCATGCGCTTCGGCGTCGGCGCGCGCGTCTGGTTGAACGAGATCATCGAGCGCGACGGCGTGGACGCGACATCCGCCCTCTTCTCGGAGTCGACCGGTCGCGTGCTCGTGACCGTCCCCCGTGAGGACGACGTGAAGTTCCGCGGGCTGTGCGAGGGTCGCGGCTACCCGGTCGCGCGTATCGGCGTGACCGACAGCGAGCCTCAGCTCGAGGTGCAGGGCGTCTTCACCGTCTCGGCCGCCGAGCTGCGCGAGCGCTCGCAGGCCACCCTTCCGGCGGCCTTCGGCCCGACCGTCGCGGAGCCGGTCGCATGACCGACGACAGCGACTACGGCGACCTCGACGTCCGCCGCAACCGGCGCGTCCGCATCGTGGCCTGGACGGTCATCATCGCGCTGATCCTCGGCGGCGGCGGCGCGACCGTCCTGACGCTGCTCTTCGGCTGAGCCGGCCCGCCGCTCCCGTCGCGAAAGATCCCGCCATCCGCGGCTGATAGCGGGATCTTCTGCGACCGGAACGCGACCGCGACCGTCGGACCCCCGGCCTAGAGTGTCGGGATGAGCACTGGACCTCGCGTGCGCCTCGAAGAGCTCCACGCCGCGGCCGTGGCCCGCGTCGCGGCGACGGCGGCGACCCTCGGCGAGCTCATGCACGACCGCGAGGGCTCGAACGACGACGACGAGCACGACCCCGAGGGCGTGACGCTGTCATCGGAGTGGTCGCGACTGACAGGGCTGGCGGATGCCGCGGCATCCGAACTCCGCCAGGTCGACGAGGCACTCGCCCGGCTCGACACGGGAGAGTATGGAGTCTGCGCCGGGTGCAGTAAGCGAATCCCTGCGGCACGCCTCGAGGTGCGCCCGTTCGCGACGCACTGCGTGGCCTGCGCAGAGAAGCTCGGACGCTGACGCGCACGCGCTGAGCGCGCCGAGGGGTCGGAGAACGCGGCATCCGACCGTCGCGATCCCGCACATTTCGACCCCTCACGGGGCGGGAAGTCGCTCACATGCGAGTGCGTGCGCACATGGGAGGGCGTGCGCTCAGTTCGCGTCGACGTTGCGGCCGCCCGCTTCCAGCACGTCGCCGGCGGGGCGTTCCTGGTGCCCGCCGAACTGCAGGCGCATCGCCGACAGCACCTGGTTGGCGAAGCGGTCCTCGTCACGGGAGGCGAAGCGCTCGAAGAGGGATGCCGCGAGCACCGGCACCGGCACGCCGACGTCGACCGCGGCCTTCACGGTCCATCGGCCCTCGCCGGAGTCCGACACGCGTCCGGCGAGACCGTCGAGTCGAGGGTTCTCATGCAGGGCGGCGGCGGTGAGGTCGAGCAGCCACGACGACACCACGGATCCGCGTCGCCAGAGTTCGGCGACCTTCGCGGTGTCGATGGGGAACTGGTAGTACTCGGGCTCCTCGAGCGGAGCGACCTCGGCGGAGTGCTCGGCTTCGCGGATGCCGGCATCCGCGTTCTCCAGCAGGTTGAGCCCCTCGGCGATCGCGGCCATGATGCCGTACTCGATGCCGTTGTGCACCATCTTCACGAAGTGACCAGCGCCGGACGGACCGCAGTGCAGGAAGCCCTGCTCCTCGGGGGCGAGGTCTCCGCTGCGCCCCGGGGTGCGCTCGATCTCGCCCACTCCAGGGGCGATCGTGCGCAGGATCGGCTCGATGTGCTGCACGGCGGCATCCGACCCGCCGACCATCAGGCAGTATCCGCGGTCGAGGCCGAAGACGCCGCCGCTGGTGCCGATGTCGACGAACTCGATCCCGCGCTCGCGGAGAGCCGCGGCCCGACGCACGTCGTCGCGGTAGTTGGAGTTGCCGCCGTCGATGATGATGTCGCCGCGGTCGAGCACGGCGGCCACCTCGTCGACGACCTGGCCGGTGAGGGATGCCGGCACCATGAGCCAGACGACGCGCGGCGTGTGCAGCTTCGCGGCGAGGTCCGCATAGCTGTCGGCGCCCGTCGCCCCCTCGGCCACGAGCGTGGCGACCGCCTGCGGGTTCACGTCGTAGACCACGCACTCGTGCCCCGCCCGCATGAGGCGCCGCACGATGTTCGCGCCCATCCGTCCGAGTCCCACCATCGCCAGCTGCATGTTCGCTCCTCACACCACGGACGGCTCTCTGCGGAACCGGATGCGCTCATCCTGACACGCTCGCCTGAATCCCTCAAACGCGAGGGGCGCCGACTCGCGGATGCTCACCTCGAGCTCCGGAGGGCTCGGCGAACGGGCGTCAGGCGACGGGGTCGAGGCGGGACTGTGCGGCGAAGCCGTTCCACACGGCGCGGAGCCGCGCGACCATGTCGATGGATCGGTCGAGCAGCCACTGCTGCTGCAGTCCGTCGGCGGCCGCGACGATGATGTCGGCGATCAGCTCGGGGTCGGCGTTCGGCCCGAACTCCCCGCTCTCCTGCGCCGCGCGCACCGACTGCGCCGACAACTCGCGCACCCACGCGTAGCGCTCGACGAAGTACTCGTGGGCCGGGTGCTTGCCGATGCTCGCCTCCGCCGAGAACTCGACGTAGAGCTGCACGAGACCGGGCACCCGCGTGTTGTGGTCGATCACGTCGAGGAAGCCCTGGAAGTTGCGCTTGTCGACCCAGTGCGCCGCGGTGTCGCGCTCGTCACGGGCCCGGAGCACGGCCAGGTACAGCTCTTCACGCGAGCCGAAGTAGTGCATGAGTCCGGGTTGGGTGAGCCCGACGCGGCTGGCGATCTCGCGGTTCGAGGCGTTGCGGCATCCGAATTCGGCCACCACGTCGAGCGCCACCGCGAGGATCTCCTCCCGCTTGGCAGCGCCCTTCGCGTACTGACCCCGACGATTCATCGCCATAAGTCTAGGAGACGGACGAATCCGGCAGGCGAAGAGCCCTCCTCCGTGCACCGCGCGGTGGTGGGGCGGCCGGAATCCCCCGAGGATCCGGCCGCCCGGTCTGTGTCACGCGGTCATCTCACCGACTTGATCGGGAAGATGACCAGCGCGCCGATGAGGGCCGCGATGGCGCAGATGGTGAACCAGACGGAGTAGTCCGACCCTGCCGCTCCTCCGAACGCCGCCATGACGAGACCGCCGACGAGCGGGGCGGCCGTCTGCGGCAGCGCGTTGGCGAGGTTCAGGACGCCGAGGTCCTTGCCCGCGTCATCCGGGTTCGGCAGCACGTCGACGACGAGCGCGAGGTCGACGCCCACGTAGATGCCGTACGCGGCGCCGAGGAACAGTTCGAGCACGTAGTACGAGGGGACGTCCTGGATGAAGATCAGGGCGAGCGTGCCGACCGCGAACAGCGCCGTCGACGTCCAGACGAAGACCTTGCGCCTGCCGATCCTGTCGGAGACCTTGCCCGCGATCCACGCCGTGACGACGAGCGCTCCGGTGTAGACGAGGGTCGTGTTGGCGATGAGGAGGCCGACCTCCTCGACGGGCACCGACAGGTGGTACTGCATGTAGAAGAAGCGGAAGGTGGTGAATCCGAACGCGGCGAACGTGATCAGGAAGCGCGACCACCAGGCCAGCGCGAAGTCGGGGTGCTTCGCCGGGCTGACCCAGATCGTCCCGAGGATCTCGCGGAACGTGATGCGCGTCGGCTTCACGGGGAGCTGCTTGTCGGGGAGCACGATGACGAAGATCAGCAGCGCGATGATCGACAGGATCGCCGGGATGACGAAGACGATGAACAGGCTGAAGGAGAACCAGCCCGCGACGTACACGCCGCCCACGATGCCGAGGTTCTGGGCGATGCCGAGACCGGCGGTGATCGATCCGCGCTGGAACTTGGGCACCTGGTCGGCGATCGTCGCGACGAAGGGCGCGAGCGTCATGTTCGCACCGAGCTGGGCGATGGCCCACCCGACCGTCGCGATGGCGAGGCTGTCGCCGAGCGCCATGAACACGAAGCCGATCGTCATGATGACGGCGCCGAGCACGATCCAGATCCGGCGACGCCCCCACTTGCTCGTGGTGCGGTCGGAGATGCGCCCGAACGTCACGTTGGCGATGGCGGCGAAGAAGGCGCCGACGCCACCGAGGATGGCCGAGGCCGAGTTCGCCGCGGCGGCCCCCTCGGCGATCGCACCAGCGGCCTGCAGGGAGGTGATCTTCAGGCCGACGCCGACGATCGCGGGGCCGAGCAGCGCGATGAAGAAGACGAACTGCGCGATGATCAGCCACGTCACGTAGCTCTTCTTTGCCGGCTCAGTCGGCTCCGCGAACCAGTGATGTCCGCCCGAGCCGAGCGTGCGACTCGCAGACGTCATCCCGGACGGATTGCCCGCGGCCGCACCGCTGACTGAACTCATAGCTGCCTCCTTTGGCTGGAGGGCGCCCCGTCGCTCATCACCGAGCGCGAGTCGGGTGACGCCCTTGTCGATGAAAACCTAGACGGCTAAGGTTTCTAGCGCAAGTGGCGTCGCGAAGTGTGTCGAACCGGTCGATGCGCTCCCTCTGCCGACCGCCGGGATAGGCGCGACGACCCGCAGAGCGCGCGGGTTCAGCGCCGCGACGGCCGCCCTGTGCGTGCGGGCTGCGCAGCATCGAACAGTTCCGGATGCTGCGTCCGCACCGCATCGAGATCGGCGAAGACGAAGCGGAGGTGCTCGCGCAGCGCATCGGCCGCGGCGTCCGCATCGCCCGCGGCGAGCGCCTCGACGACCCGTTCATGATCGTCGACGTAGTCCTGCACGGTGCGGGTGGCACTCATGCCGACGTACCGCGCGCGGTCGAGGTGCCCCTTGGCGGCGCTGACCGCGGCCCAGGCGTTGGCGTGACCGGCGAGTCCGAGCAGCGCCCGATGGAACTCCTCGTCGAGCGGGTAGAACGCGTCGCGGTCGGATGCCGCCCGCTGCCGCGCGATGATGTCGCGCAGCATCCGCTCCTCGTCGTCCGACGGCGTCGCGCACGCCGCGAGAGAGGCGAGCTCGATGGCCTCGCGGATGAACTGCGCCTCGCGCACGCGGTCGGGGTCGATGCGCGTGACGTAGGTGCCGCTCTGCGGGCGCACCTCGACGAGGCCCTCCTGCGCGATGAGCAGCAGGGCCTCGCGCACGGGCTGGCGGCTGATGCCGAGCGCGGCGGCGAGCTCGTTCTCGGAGAGCAGGGCGCCGGGGGCGCTGCGTCCGGCGATGATGTCGTCGCGGATCCGGCCGTAGGCGAGGGCGCGGGCGGAGGGACGCGCACTCGGCTCGGACTCGGGCATACCGTCACGATAGCTTGACGAAACTTGTATGGCAGTGATTTCATGAGAGTGCCATACAAGATGTGCGCGCGATGCCGCCGCACCGAGCCCGAGGAGCAACGATGTCCATCGACAAGGCCGAGGTGATCGTCACCAGCCCCGACCGCAACTTCGTCACCCTCAAGATCACGACGGCCGACGGGGTCTCCGGACTCGGCGACGCGACGCTGAACGGCCGCGAGCTCGCCGTGGTCGCCTACCTCGCCGAGCACGTCGTGCCGCTGCTGATCGGCGCCGACGAGGACCGCATCGAAGACACCTGGCAGTTCCTCTACCGCAGCGCCTACTGGCGTCGCGGCCCCGTCACGATGGCCGCGATCGCCGCGGTCGACATGGCCTTGTGGGACATCAAGGGCAAGAAGGCGGGGATGCCCGTCTACCAGCTCCTCGGCGGAGCCAGCCGCACCGGACTCCTCGCCTACGGCCACGCCTCCGGCAAGGAGCTCCCCGAGCTGTTCGACTCCGTGCGCTCTCACCTCGAGCAGGGGTACCGCGCCATCCGCATCCAGACCGGCGTCCCCGGGCTCAAGGCGATCTACGGCATCGCCTCCCAGGCGGCGGATGCCGGAGGCGGCGAGGCCCGCTACGACCACGAGCCCGCCCGCCGCGGCGCGAAGCCGGTCGAAGAGGACTGGGACACCCGCGCGTACCTGCACCACCTGCCCGGAGTGTTCGAGGCCGTGCGCAACGAGTTCGGCCCCGACATCCCCCTGCTGCACGACGGCCACCACCGGATGACGCCGATCCAGGCCGCGAAGCTGGGCAAGTCGCTCGAACCCTACGACCTGTTCTGGCTCGAGGACTGCACACCCGCTGAGAACCAGGAGGCGCTGCGGCTCGTGCGCCAGCACACCACCACGCCGCTCGCGATCGGCGAGATCTTCAACACGGTCTGGGACTTCAAGGACATCATCCGCGACCAGCTCATCGACTACGTCCGCGGAGCGGTCACCCACATGGGCGGCATCAGCCCGCTGAAGAAGACGCTCGACTACGCGGCGATGTACCAGATCAAGTCGGGCATGCACGGGCCGACCGACATCTCCCCGGTCGGCATGGCCGCGGCGATGCACCTGGGGCTGTCGATCCACAACTTCGGCATCCAGGAGTACATGCAGCACGGCAGCCGCACCAACGAGGTGTTCCAGCAGTCGTTCACGTGGCGTGACGGCCTGCTGCACCCCGGCGACCGGCCAGGGCTCGGCATCGAGCTCGACGTCGACGAGGCGGGCAAGTACCCGTACGAGCGCGCGTACCTGCCCTACAACCGCCTGGCCGACGGGACCGTCCACGACTGGTGAGAGGCGCCTCCGTAGAATTACCGATTTCCGCGACGATCCGTTGTCCGGCCGGAACGGATCTCCTAGGCTCCTTCCCGAAGCCGCACGGAGCGGCGCCGAAAGGGAGAGCGATGAAGAGGTGGGCGCGGACAACAGCGATCGCCGCGGCGATCACGATGGGGATCACGCTCGGCGGCCCCGTCGCAGCGCAGGCGGTGGAAGACGAGAGCGGGATCAGATACGACACGGTGTTCGCCTGGTCCTATCTGGGCATCAGCGGCAGCGGCGCCTTCATGTACACGAATCAGCTGGGCGGCGTCGTGCATGCATCCGACTACATCGGGGATTCGTTCTACGGAACGGAGCAGGAGCTCGCCGAAGAGATCGGGCGCGCAGGCGGCGGCGGCTGAATCTCGTTCACGCCGCGGCAGGGGCCTCTCGCCGCGACCGGCGCGACGGGCGCCGCACCGCGCGATAGCCCAGGCCTCACAATCCGTGCTCCTCCTCCGTCCGCACGGGAAGTAGGCTGGGCACACTATGGAGTGGTGGGGTTACTGGTGGCTCATCTTCCCGCTGATGGGTGTCGCGGGGGCGGTTGCCAAGCGCTGGGAGTGGGCGGCACGCCGCCGTCATGAGCGCCGCCTCGAGACCATGAAGATGAAGGCCCAGCTCAAGACCGCCGAGATCGAAGCCCGCTCACTCACCCAGCAGGCGAAGCGCAAGGGCCCGACGATCGTCGACACCACGGCATCCGTCGCTCCGAATCACCTTCTCGAGCGGCTGTTCTCCGAGCACGACGAGATCACCGCCCGCTGGCTCGACTACGAGCTCGACGTCGCGAAGCTCATCGCCTTCCCCGCCATGAGCGACGGGCGTCAGCCGCTCGTCGCCGCGTTCCTCCGCGCGAAGAGGACGGCCGACGCCCTGCGCCCCGACTCGGCCGACGCGAACGTGTCGGAGAAGCAGGTGTCGGAGTACCTCGACGCGGTGGGTGCCTACGCCGTCGCCTTCGAGGTGGCGGAGAAGGATGCCAGGCGCCTGCGCGACTCCACCTTCACCGAACCGGAGCGCAAGCGTCTGGAACGCGCGCAGCAGCTGCTCAAGGTCGCCGTCGACGAGTCGGCCACGCAGGCCGAGCGCAACGTCGCCTACAAGCGGGTGCGCGACGAGCTCGACGGCCTCATCCTGCTCTCCGACGACGCGGTCGAAGTGCTGGAGAAGAAGGTGGCTCGGGAGATCTCGGCGCCGGCCCCACCGGCCGCGGTACCGCAGTCGCAGGAACCGCAGTCGCAGGAGCCCGAGCGGATCCCGGTGGCCGACCCGCTGCGTGTCGCCGACCCGCGGCGTTCTTCGCCGCCGCCGCAGCACCGAGAGGACGCATGACCTCCTCTGATCCCACCGCCCCGGATGCCCGCCGCCGCACGATCGTCATCACCGGAGCATCCGACGGGATCGGCGCCGCCGCAGCCCGACAGCTCGCGTCGACGGGAAACCGCATGCTGCTCGTCGGCCGCTCGGTCGAGAAGACCACCGCGGTCGCGCGCGAGACCGGGGCCGAGCACTTCACCGCCGACTTCGCCCGACTCGATGACGTCCGCGCCCTCGCAGCGCAGATCGCGGAGGCGGTCGGCGATGACGGCATCGACGTGCTGGCGAACAACGCCGGCGGGATCTTCGGCGACCGGACGCCGACCGTCGACGGACACGAGAAGACCATCCAGGTGAACCACCTGGCGCCCTTCCTGCTGACGAACTTGCTGCTGCCGCAGTTGCGGAAGGCGGATGCCGCGATCGTCAACACCTCGAGCGTCGGGCACCGCATCTTCGGGAACATCGACGTCGACGACCTCGACAATCGCAAGAAGTACCGTGCGAACAAAGCCTATGGCGACGCGAAGCTCGCGAACGTGCTGTTCACGAAGAGCCTGCACACGAAGTTCCACGCCGAGGGGCTGAGCGCGGTGGCGTTCCACCCGGGGATCGTGCGCACGAACTTCTCGGCCGGATCGTCGAGCGTCATGCGGCTCCTCTATCGCACGCCCGTGAAGCACCTCCTGACCATCAGCACCGACACGGGCGGCGAAACCCTGCGGTGGTTCATCGAGGGCACCCCCGGCGAGACCTGGCAGTCGGGCGCGTACTACGACGAACGCGTGCTGACCCTGCGCGTGAACCCCCAGGTGGAGGACGAGGCCCTCGCCGAGGCGCTGTGGCAGAAGAGCGCGGAGCTCACCGGTCTCGCGACCTGATCGCAGCGCCCGGCGATGCGGGGGCGGACCGAGTGACCCGCCCCCGCATCCGTCGCCTCAGGCCTACAGGCTCGGCGCGCGGCGCGCGCCCGTCGCCTGCTCGTACGCGTAGGCGTAGGAGATGAGCGAGGCATCGCTCAGCCGGGTCCCGATGAAGGAGATCCCGAGCGGCAGAACCGACTTCGTGAACCCGGTCGGGACCGTGATATGCGGATAGCCGGCGACCGATGTGTTGCGCGTGCTGCTCTGGAACGGCGGGTGCTCGCCACCCTCCAGCGGGAGCGCCGGCAGGTCGGAGAGAGTGATGATCGCGTCGAGGTCGTGTTCCCGCAACACGTCGTCCACGCTCTCCTGAGCCCACTCCGTGAGGCGCGCACGGTGTGCGCGGTATTCAGGATCATCGAGGTCTCCATCGGTCTCGTCCGCCATGAGGAGATAGTCCTGCTCGAGCGGGCGAGGAAGCTCGATGTCGGCGTTCTCCTGGTTGTAGGCGATCAGCTCCGTGAGATCGCGGGGATGATCGCCGGGTGTGGAGGCGAGGTACCCGTTGAGATCGTGCTTGAACTCGGTGAGGACGGCCGGAAGCAGGTCGGTCTGCAAAAGCGAGCCGATGTCGGCCAGATCGGCACCTTCGACCACTTCCGCGCCCATACCGCGAATCACCTCGACGGACATGTCGAACGCGTCGTCCGCCTCGTCGTCCATGCCCTCGTGACCCTCCCTCCACACGCCGATGCGGGCACCACGGAGCGCGTTCAGCTCGAGCATCTCGTCGAGATCCTCGGGGAGTCCGCCATCGACCGAATCCCCGTCGGCGTCGTCGACGCCCGCGATCACCTGCAGCGTGATGGCCGCGTCGGTGACGGTGCGAGCAATCGGACCGGGCGAGTCATGCTTGCTCGTGATGGGGATGACGCCCGAGCGGCTCACCGTCCCGAGCGTGGGCTTGATTCCGACCGTCGACGCGGATGCTGCGGGGCAGGTGATCGAGCCGTCGGTGTCGGTGCCGATCGTGACCGTGGCGAGCGCTGTGGCCGCAGCCACGGCCGCGCCGCTCGAGGAGCCGCAGGGGTTGCGCTCGAGGTCGTACGGATTCCGGGTCTGCCCGCCGATGGCGCTCCAGCCGGGAATCTGCCGCGAGGAGTAGAAGTTGGACCACTCGGACAGATTGGTCTTGCCGAGGATGATCGCCCCCGCGTCGCGCAGCTTCTGCACGAGGAACGCATCCTGCGCCGGCGTGGATCCGGAGAGTGCGGTCGACCCCGCCGTGGTCGTCTGCTCGTCGGCCGTGTCCATGTTCTCCTTCAGCAGCACGGGGATGCCGTCCAGCGGCCCGCGCGACTCGTCGGAGCGTCGGCGCTCATCGCTCTCGCGAGCGAGGTCGAGCGCATCAGGGTTGGTCTGCACGATCGCATGGAGGCGCGGGTTCAGCTCCTCGATCCTGTCGAGGTAGGCCTGGGTCAGTCCTACGGCGTCGAGCTTGTCCTCGTCCATGGCGCGCTGGAGCTCGGGGATGGTCATCTCATCCAGGAACTTCGACATGTCCGTGCCGGGCTTCGGCACTTCCACGCTGACCGTGCAAGCCGCCAGCGGCGCGGCCAGACAGGTGACCGCGATCAGGGCCACGGCCCCGCGCAGTCGATTTCGGTTCGACTTGTGCATTGTGCATCTCCTGTCACCGCGTCGGAATGACGACAGCGGGTACGAATCGTGTGGTGTGCTGTCCCGCTTCTCGGTGCGGGATGAGCGCCTGATCGGCGTCTTCTTCGACGGTAGATTCGCGGCGCGGCGGCGACGAGAGAGCCTGACACCACATGAGGGTGTAGCAGGCTGCACTGTTCAGACGGCGGTCGGCACGACCTCGCCGGCGAATCGGTCACGATCGCCGACATCGGTCAGAGACGCACGCACGCATGCGAATGCGAGGCATTCCAGGGAGTCGATCACCTTCGCGAGCCGAGTCGCCGACCCGAGCGCGATCGGCAATTCCGTGCACGCGGCCACCAGCACGTCGGCGCCTGCGGAGCGCAGGCGCGATGCCGCGGATGCCACCAGGTCCTCCGCCAGAGAGAGTCGTCGACCGCTCTTCACGAACCCGATGGCCTCGTCGATCAGTCGGAATTGGTCGCGGTCCGAGGGGTACACGACCTGGAGGCCCCGGCGGGCCGCCGCCGCGTCGTAGAGCCCGGCCGCCCTGGTGCCTCGCGTGCCCAGGATGCCCACCCGTTCGGCATCCGTGCGGGCGATCCGATCCAGAGTCTCGCCGATCATGTCGATGCAGGCCAGCCCCGTGGCAGCGCGCACCTGGGGCAGGAAGGCATGGGCGGTGTTGCACGGGATCGCGAGGATCTCCGCGCCCGACTTCTCGAGTTTCCTGGCGACTGCCACCATCGCCGGGACCGGCGAGGCCCCGCCACCCACGATCGCCGCCGTACGGTCGGGAATCCGTGGATCGCTCCAGATCACCGTGGGGATGTGATTCTGATCATGATCCGCCGGAGTAGCTCGGACCACGGCCTCATAGAAGCGGGCTGTGGCGAGCGGCCCCATCCCGCCGAGCACGCCGAGGACTCGAGGCTCTCGAAAGCGCGCAAGGGCGAGTGGCGTGGACACGCAACGATCGTCGCCCCCGGCGACGGCAGAGTGTCGGTGCAGCGGAACGAAATCCCGTGACCGTTTCGTCCGAGCGCGGCCGGCGCGACGAGGCCTGACGGCCCGCGCTACGGAACGCAGTGTCGGAGACCGTCACCGGGATCCCCGGCATCCGGAGCCTGAATCCAGGTTGGGGGAGTATGCTGTCCCGTTGGGTCACAAGACCCCCGAGTGCTCGAAAGGCGGTGATGGCGATGTCCGGTGATAGTCACGACGCCGCCTTCGCTGCGTCGCACTCGCCCGCGCGTTGAGCATCCGCTCCGCGTCTCGCAGGCCTGATCTTCCGCAGCCGTCGGCGGCGTCATCCGCACCCGATGGATTCTGCGCACCCGCTCCCTGAGCCGGCGTGCGCCTGCAAGAACGGAGCCGCACCATGGCGCTCATCGACAACGGCGTGTACGTCCACGGACGTCGCGTCGAGACCCCGAAGAACCTGGACGAGACCTACCGCATCCTCGACGCCCACGGGGGCATCGCGTGGATCGGCCTGTACCGGCCGAGCGCGCAGGAGGTGCACTCGGTCGCCCGCGAGTTCGACCTGCATCCGCTGGCCGTCGAGGACGCGCTGTCCGGCCACCAGCGCTCCAAGGTCGAGCGCTACGGCGACACGCTGTTCGCGGTGCTGCGGCCCGCCCGCTACCGCGACGAGCAGGAGTCGATCGAGTTCGGCGAGCTGCACCTGTTCATCGGCCCCGACTTCGTCGTGACGATCCGCCACGCCGAGTCGCCGAACCTCGCCGCCGTCCGCCGCCGCATGGAGGCGCACCCCGACCTGCTCTCGATGGGACCGGAGGCGGTGCTCTACGCGATCCTCGACGAGGTCGTCGACGAGTACGAGCCGATCGTCGCCGGGCTGGAGAACGACATCGACGAGATCGAGGACGAGCTGTTCGGCGACAGCGACGACGACGCCCTCTCCCGCCGCATCTACCAGCTCTCCCGCGAGGTCATCGGCTTCCAGCGGGCGGTGCATCCGCTGGCCGGGATGCTGGAGTGGCTGCGCCGCGGGTCCGACAAGTACCGCATCGACGAGGAGCTGCAGCGCTCGCTGCGCGACGTGCTCGACCACGTCATCCGCGTGAACGAGCGGGTGGACTCGTTCCGCGCGATCCTCGACAACGCGCTGACCGTGCACTCGGCGCTGGTGTCGCGGCGGCAGTCCGACGCGAGCCTCGCGCAGAACGACGAGATCAAGAAGATCTCCTCGTGGGCGGCGATCATCTTCGCCCCGACCCTCGTCGGCACCGTGTACGGCATGAACTTCGACGCCATGCCCGAGCTGCACTGGCAGTTCGGCTACCCCCTCGCCATCGGCGCCATGGCCGCGTTCGCGATCGGCCTCTACGGCGTCTTCAAGTACAAGCGCTGGCTCTGACCCGCGCGCGGGCCGGGCCTGCTCTGAGGCTGCGTCTGAGGCTGCGTCCGAGGCTGCGTCTGCGTCGAGATCCCGTGCACTCGCCGAGTGCACGGGATCTCTGCGTGAAAAGCCCGTGCACTCGGCAGGATGCCGTGCACTCGCGTGCTCACGAGGCGCAGGCAGGCGGGGGCGCGTCAGCGGGAGGGCCGCAGGAGAGGGGTGAGGGCGGCGGCCACGGCGGTCAGCACGGCGGCGGCGATCAGGATGCCGTGCACCCCGGCTGCCGTGTACGCCGCCGCGGCGAGCGCAGGACCCGCGACCGCGCCGAGGTTGAGCGCCACCGTCGCATACGCCCCGCCGAGGACGGGAGCCCCCGACGCCTCGCGCACGATCCGTGAGATCAGGGCCGCGCCGACGGCGAACGACGCAAACCCTCCCGCGAAGGCGCCAAGGTGCACCAGTATCGCCGACCCTGAGCCCGGAGCGAACAGCATCCACACCGCGGTCGCCGCGACGGTCCCCGCAACGATCCATGCGCGCTCCCTGCGAGCGGCCGCCCGCGCGGTCGCACTGACCCCGAGGAACGCGCCGACGCCGAACACCGCGAGCAGCAGAGGGATCCACGGCTCGGCGACCCCCGCCTCCGCGCCGACGACGCCCAGGAAGGTGAACACCCCGAAGGTCGCCGCATTGACGAGCACCGCGAGCACGATCGGCGCCACCACGCGTCGACGGCGCAGCTCTCCGAGCTCGGAGCGCACGCCGGGATGCGCGGCCGGCGCGACCGACTCCAGGGTGCGATCCCTGAGAAGGGCGATGACCGCGGGAACGCACAGCAGCACCACGCCCCAGAACGTCGAACGCCAGCCGAATGCGGCGGCCAGCATCGCTCCGGCCGGCACGCCGACGATCGTCGCGAGCGTGGTGCCCGCGAGCAGCGTCGAGACGGCACGGGTGGTCAGCGCGGGCGGCACGATCGCCCGCACGGTCGCCAGGGCGATCGCGAGGAACCCGGCGTTGGCCAGAGCCGCGACCATCCGGGTGAGCAGGAGCAGCCAGAACGTCGAAGCCACCGCGCCGACGACGTGCGCGGCGATGAACACCGCCAGCAGCAGCACGAGAGTGAGACGCGGCCGCCAGCGGGATCCGAACACGGCGACCAGTGGAGCGCCGACGACCATGCCGACCGCGAAGGCCGACGTCAGCAGCCCGGCGGTGGCAGGTTCGACGCCGAGGTCGGCGGAGAGCGGGAGGAGGAGTCCGGCGAGCATGAACTCGCTGGTGCCCTGGGCGAAGATCGCCAGGGCGAGGACAGGGATGAGGAACGGCATGAGGCATCCAGACAGGACGAAGCCATCCGCGCCGCACAGGACGGCGGACGGCGAGCGAGAAAGGGTCGACAGAGGATGCGGGGAGCGCACGACGTGCGCTCTCACCCGCAGGCTACGGTCTGTCTGACTCGGGACTCACGGCTCCACCCTAACGCGCAGACGGTGCTGGCCGCCCGTGCGGCGCTAGGCTCGGAGCCGTGCCGAACGCAGAATCCCCCGCCTCCGCAGCATCCGATCTCCGCCGACTCACCGAGGCTCTCGCCGCAGAGACGCCGCTGAACTGGGTCATCACCGGAGACTCCATCACGCACGGACTCGTGCACACCCAGGGCGAGCGCAATTACGCCGAGCACCTGCACGAGCTGATCCGCGGCGAGCTCTCGCGCACCCGCGACATCGTGATCAACTCGGCCATCAGCGGTCACCGCATCACCGACATCCTCGGCGACTGGGAGCGACGCATCTCCTCGTGGAAGCCCGACGTGCTCACCCTCATGATCGGCACGAACGACCTGGCGATCGGCGACGACGGGGTCGGCGTCGATCCTGCCGCGTTCGCCGCGTCGCTGCACGAGTTCGTCTCCCGCGCGAGGGAGCTGGGCGCGATCGTCGTGCTGCAGACCCCGCCGTCGATCGACGTGCCCAACGCCCCCGGACGGGAGAGGCTCGACGAGTTCGCCGACGCGGTCCGTGCGGTCGCCGCCGCCGACGACGTGATCCTCGTCGACCAGCTCGCCCGCTTCACCGCCCTCGGCAACGGCGGGGTGCCGTGGGGGCTCATGGGCGACCCGTTCCACCCCAACTCGGCCGGGCACGCGGCGCTCGCCCTCGAGCTCGCGAACGCTCTCGGCTTCAGCCCCGAGCCGCTGCGCAACCGCACCCTGCCGCTGCTCGCCGCCCGAGTCGCGATGGCGCGCCTCAACCCGTAGCCCCGGCACCGCTGCCCGGGCCCGCCACTGCTGCATGCCGCCCGGCTCGTCTCGTCGCCGTCCAGAACTCCGGAGAACCGGGGCCGGATCCCCACGGATCAGCCTCGTACCCGGCGTATCCCCACCACTTCTCCGGAGTTCTGGCACCGGCATCCCGGCCGACAGCGTCGCCCGCCCGAACTCCGCCCGACATCCCGCCCGACATCCCGCCCGGCCCCCCGCCCGACATCGCCGCCCGGGCCCGCCGCCGCCGGGCTTGCCGCCGCCCGGCGGTTCACAACTCCTCAAGGATGGGCCGGATCCCCGCGGATCCGGCCCATCCTGCGCTCGCACTCCGGATTCTTGAGGAGTTGTGAACCTCAGAGCGTCGAGAGGAGCTCCTTCATCTCGGCGATCTCGGCGCCCTGGGCGTCGACGATGCTCTGCGCGAGAGCCACCGCGTCGGGGTTCTGCCCGTCGGCGAGCTGCGACTCCGCCATGTCGATCGCGCCCTCGTGGTGCACGATCATCTGCTCCAGGAACAGCCGCGACGCCTCGACGCCGGTCGCGTCCTCCAGCGCGGCGAGGTCGTCGGCGGTCATCATGCCGTCACCGTGATCCATCTGCCCGCCGGACTCTGCGGACACACCCCAGTCGTCGAGCCACCCCCGCAGCTGCTCGATCTCGGGGGACTGCGCCGCCTTGATGCGCTCGGCGAGGTCGATGACGCGCGGGTCGACGCCCTCGTCGCCGAGCACGAGGTCGGACATCTCGACCGCCTGCTCGTGATGGACGATCATCATGGTCGCGAACATCGCATCGGCGGCGTTCGCGTCGGATGCCGACGACTCGGATGCCGGAGCATCGGATGCCGAGTGGTCCATGCCGGGCATGGAACCTCCCGATCCCGTGGGTGCGCAGCCGGCGAGCGCGATGCCGCCGGCGAGGAGGAGGGCGGCCGCAGCCGCAGTGCTGATCTTCATGTCTGTTCTCTCTGTCTGTGGGTTCAGTCGATGCGCGCGACCGCGGCGCGGTGCACGTGATGCGGGAGCGCCCGCGGTTCAGGTTCGACTGATGCAGAGGACGATCAGGGATGGCGGTCGAGGGAACGCCGCATCGGCGAAGAGCTCTCGTGGCAGGAGACGGGACAGCGCGGGATGCAGCCGTCGATGCGCGCGCGGCACGAGAAGCAGGAGCAGGCCGGCGAGGAGCGCGAGCACGCACGCGGCCCACATCCCGCCGCCCGCATCGCAGTCGGCGCATCCCGACGAGCTGAGGAGAGCGCCCCCGGAGGAAGGGGCGGCGGCGAGCGCAGCCGCAGAGACCGAGCCGTGCTCGGCGTGCGCCCCCACCGCCGGGCCGTGCGCCCCCACCGCCGCATGGACCGTGCCGTGCACGTCGAGCGCGTGCATGCCGAGAAGCCCGACGATGACGCCGGTGGCGAGCACGACGGCGAGCAGTGCGCTGCGCACCACTCGCCGTCGTCTCATCCCTCGATGATACCCCTCTGGGGTATGTGGACTACTGCCTCGACCCGATCTCGTCGATCGGCCGGACGCGCATCGTCGTGATGGTCGCGACCCAGAGCGCGAGAAGCGCGAGCACCGACATCGATCCGATGATGATCCCGCTCATCCCCAGCGGCAGTGCGGGGATCGGACTCCCGCTCACCCCGATGCTCATGCCCATCAGCGGCGGGATCGCGACGGCGACGCCGAACACCGCGGCGATCACGGCGATCAGCACGGCCTCCGTGCGCATCATCGCCCGCACCTGCCGCCGCGACGAGCCGATCAGCTGCAGCAGCGCCAGCTCCCTCGACCTCTCGGCCGTGGCCATGACCAGGGTGTTGATGACCGCGATCGCGATGTACCCGAGGATCACGATCAGCGCCACGAGGTTCACCCAGCCCTGCTGCGACTGCGCATCGGCCCCAGCCGCCTTCTGCCCGCCGACCCCCTGGACCAGGAGTCCCGCGCTCTCGAGCGACGCCCGGACATCGGATGCCGCGACGTCGGCCACCGCGACGAGCGCGAAGTCCGTGAGAGCGTCCGTCGTGTGCAGGCGCACGGCATCCGCCTCCATCGTGAGGTCGCCGAACCCGAGCCCCCGCTCGTAGGTCGCGACGACCACCGCCTCCAACGGCGTTCCGTCGCCGAACCGCCCCTTGACGGTGTCACCGAGGTCGACCCCCAGCGTCTGCACCATGTCGGTGCTCACCGCGACGGCGTGCTCTCCGTCCAGCGCCTCCAGGCCCCCCGACTGCACGCGCAGATCGAGGGTGTCGGACACCGCGTCGGGGGCGATCCCCTGCAGCGTGTGCTCGCCGATCATCGGAGAGCCGTCGAGATCGCGGTAGTCGAGCGCCGCCATGCTCACCGTCACCGGGTTCACCTGGGTCACCCCCGGCACCTCAGAGACGACGCCGAGCGCACCCGTCGAGATCCCCGCCTGCGCGCTCACGCGCAGATCCGCGGTGACACCGGCCTCCGCCTGCGCCGCGGCCTCCGCCGCGACGATCGCCGGAGCGCCGACCTGCACGAGGCCGAGGCCGATCCCCAGCGCCAGGGGGAGGATGGCGCTCGCCATCCGCCGGCTGTTCGCGATGCTGTTCTCGGCCGCGAGGAACCCCGCGGCCGTCGTGCGCCGCAGCATCGCACCGAGCAGCCGCATCACGAGACCGACGAGCCACGGCCCGAGAACGGCGAGCGCGATGATGAGCACCATCGCCGCTCCCGCTGCGGCGCCCCTGGCGTACTCGCCGCGTGCGACGAGCGGCACGGTCGACAGCGAGACCCCCGCCGCCGCGAGCACGATGCCCACGATGATCCGCGGCAGGCCGATGCTCCGGGCCCCGGTGGCCGACTCGCGCAGAGCCTCGACCGGGTCGAGCCGCGCCGGTCTCCGCGCGGCGATGGCCGCCGCACCCCAGGCGGAGCCGAGCACGAGCAGGAGCGCGCCGGCGGCGGGGATGGGACTGATCGCCAGCGCGAAGTCGCCGGGGATCACCCCGCCCTGCACGAACGCCGTCTGCAGCGCCGTCGAGAGCAGGTAGCCGGGCAGGATGCCGAGCACCGCCGCGACCCCCGCGACCGAGAGCACCTCTCGTGCGATCAGGGAGTGCACCTGACGCGGGCTCGCTCCGACAGCGCGGAGCAGGGCGAAGTCGCGACGCCGCGCCTGCACCGACAGGGACAGCGTCCCGGCGACGATGAACAGCGCGACGAGGATGCAGGTGCCGACGAACGCGCTGCCGATCGCGATGAGCGTCATGCGCGCGGCGCCGGAGTCGAGGAACTCGATGTCGCCGCGTCCTGCGCCGGTCTGCGCGCTGAGCCCGCGGACGGCGGCCCTGATCGCCTCGGCGACCTCGTCGGGCGCCGCACCCTCGGCCACGAGGACGCCGAGCACCTGCGCGGCGCCGCCGTGGGGATCGAGATCGGCGATGCGATCGTCGGAGAGATACACGTGCTGTGCTCGGGTGGCGGCATCCGTCTCCGCGAGCACGCCGACGACGCGGTACTCCGCGCGCTCTCCGCCGTGGGCGAGGAAGACGGTCACGCCGACCTCGACGCCCGGACCGGCGACCATGACGACCTCGTCCTCGGCCTCAGGCGCCCGCCCGTCGCGCAGCGCGACGGCGGACAGCGCGGTCGCCGACCACGGGTGCGCCTCGACGACGAGGCCCGCAGCGTCGACGAGCGGCACCGTGACGTCGGCCACCACGCTCGCCACGCCGGGCACCGCGGCGACGGCATCCGCCGCCCCGTCGGGGAGCACGGCCCGCTCTGTGAGGGAGATCGGGAGGTCGCCCGACGGCGGCACCGGAACGCCGTCCGGCACCCCGGGCGCCGGTTCGGCGGGGGCGGTCGACTCCGCCTGCTGGGAGGCGCCGACGACCACGTCGACCTGGGTGTAGCGCTCGGGGGCGAGCCCACCGCGGATGCCGGACTCGACGAGCACGCCGAGGCCCGTGACGAGCATCGTCGCGACGAAGATGGCCACCGCCACTCCGACGAAGCCGCCGCGATGGAAGCGGACGTCTGCGCGCACGAGTCGCCCCATGCGCAGGGGTGCGGCGCCCATCACCACTCCCCGAGCGAGCTCATGCGCTCGGTGATCCGGGCGGGCGTGGCTCCGTCGAGGTGGCCGGCGAAGGCCCCATCGGCGAGGAAGATCACGCGGTCGGCGTGCGAGGCGACGACGGGGTCATGGGTGACCATCACCACGGTCTGCCCCAGGGACTTCGTCATGTGCGCGAGGAGGTCGAGCACCTGCGCACCCGCGCGCGAGTCGAGCGCTCCGGTCGGCTCGTCGCCGAAGAGCACGTGCGGACGCGTGATGAGCGCCCTGGCGATCGCCACACGCTGCTGCTGACCGCCGGAGAGCTCGGAGGGCCTCCGCCGCCGCTGCTCGACGAGTCCGACCGACTCCACCAGGAAGTCGAGCCATGCCCGATCGAGCGGGCGGCCGGCGAGGCGCAGCGGAAGCGTGATGTTGTCGTCGACGTCGAGCGCGGGCAGCAGGTTGTACGCCTGGAAGACGAAGCCGATGTGGTCGCGGCGGAACGCCGTCAGCGCGGCGGCGCGCATCCCGGAGATCTCGGTGCCGCCGAGCCGCACCGATCCGCTGGTCGGACGGTCGAGACCGGCGGCGCTGTGCAGCAGCGTGCTCTTGCCGGAGCCCGACGGCCCCATGATCGCGGTGAAAGTGCCCTGCCCGAGGACGAGGTCGATACCCCGCAGCGCGGTGACCTTGCCTGGTCCCGATCCGTAGGACTTGACGACGCCGTCGAGGCGGAGCGCCTCGGTCACGGCTGCGGGGGCGGAGGCGGATGCCTGAAGTGGAGAAGTCATGCTTCGACGTTAGGAAGACCGCGCGCGGCATCCCATCCTGCGGGGCACCGGATGGATGGTGGAGCCAGCTGTACCGCGCCGGTTCGGGTTGTCCGTCAGACTGGCACGGTGAAAGACGGACGGATGCGGCGCTGGCTGCGCGACTGGGCGTTCGTCGCGGTCGACACCGCGGCATCCCTCGGCTCCCTCCTGCTCTTCTGCATCGGACTCGTGCTGCTCCCCCTGATGCTCATCACGGGCGGAGTCCTGCTGCTGCCGCAGTTCGTGCGGATCCTGCACAGGTGGAGCGATGTGAACCGCCGCCGCGTGGGGCGCTACCGGGGTGAGGACATCCCGTCGCCGGGCGGGACCCTGCACCGCGGCGCGACCATCGACGAGCGCCTGCGCTTCTCGTTCTCCCCCGCCGCGGGCCGCGAAGCCCTCTGGCTCACGGTGCACGCGCTGCCGATGATGTTCGTGTCGATCGTGACGATCGCGCTCCCCATCGGCGTGGTCCAGTCGCTCGCCATCCCGTTCTACTGGCAGCTCGCTCCGGCCGACGAGCCGATCGTGTTCGCCTTCCCCGTCACGTCCTGGCAGTCCGCGGCTCTCATGCCGCTGGTCGGCGTCATCTACGGCCTCATCTCGTGGGCGCTGATCCCCGCCATCGCCCGTCTCTTCTCCCTGATCTCGGCGCGGATGCTCACAGCCCCCCGCCGGTCTCTGCTCGCCGAGCGGGTCGACGCGCTGACCCTGAGCCGCGCCGCCGCACTCGACGCGCACGGCGCCGAGCTGCGGAGGATCGAGCGCGACCTGCACGACGGCGCGCAGAACCGGCTGGTGAACGTCGTCATGATGCTCGGCATCGCGGAGCGCGCCCTCGAGACCGGCGCGACGGATGCCGTCGAGCAGGTGCGCCGCGCGCAGGATGCCGCGACCGACGCCCTCGCGGGACTCCGCCGCACGGTGCACGACATCTATCCGCCGATCCTCGACGAGCTCGGACTCGAAGGGGCGCTCGCGTCCCTCGCCGGACGCAGCGCCGTGCCGTGCACGCTGGAGTCGTCAGACGTGGGCCGGGTGCCGGCGGCCGTGGAGTCGGCGAGCTACTTCGTCGTCGCCGAGGCCCTCACCAACGTGAACAAGTACAGCGACGCGGCGAGCGCGTCCGTGCGGGTGCGACGCGACGGCGACCTGTTGGAGATCACCGTCACGGATGACGGCGGCGGTGGGGCGATCGAACGCCCCGGCGGAGGTCTCGCCGGCATCCGACGACGCATCGAGGCGTTCGAGGGCACGATGGACCTGACGAGCCCCGCGGGCGGGCCGACGACGCTGAGAGCGGAGATGCTGTGCGGATCGTGATCGCGGAGGACGACACCCTGCTCCGGGAGGGGCTGGCGCTGCTGCTGCGCAGCGAGGGCTTCGACGTGGTCGCGGCCGTCGACAACGGCGACGACTTCCTGGCGCTGCTCGAGGATGCCGACGCCGCCGTCCTCGACGTGCGGATGCCGCCGACCTTCACCAGCGAGGGCCTGAAGGCGGCGGCGGAGGCACGCCGCCGTCGCCCCGGATTCCCCGTGCTCGTCCTCTCCGCCTACGTGGAGGACCGCTACGCCGGAGAGCTGCTCGCGGCGGGCGCCGACGGGCTGGGCTACCTGCTCAAGGAGCGGGTGGGCAAGGTCGCCTCGTTCGTCGACGCCCTGCGCCGCGTGGCGGCGGGCGGGACGGTCATGGACCCCGAGGTCATCTCCCAGCTCATGAGCCGACGCCGTGCCGATGATCCGGTGCAGACGCTCACTCCGCGCGAGCGGGAGGTGCTCGGGCTCATGGCCGAGGGTCTCGACAACCTCACGATCGCGAGCCGGCTGTTCGTCACCGAGACCGCGGTGAGCAAGCACATCGGCAACATCTTCGCGAAGCTCGGTCTCGCCGCCAGCGACAGCGGACACCGTCGCGTGCTCGCCGTCCTGGCGTACCTGCGCAGCTGACGGCATCCGCCCTCCCCTCCGCCGCCTGCGGAGGTCTCTTCCGCGACCCTTCGAGATCGTCGAAAAAGTTTGGTATTCGGTGTTGCTAAGTACCGGTACTCAGTGTTACTTTGTACTGGTACCCAGCAACACTGAGTACCGAAGACCGAGACAGAAGAGAGAAAGGAGGACCTGATGGGCAAGCAGATGACCGAGATGCTCAAGGGCACTCTGGAGGGCATCGTTCTGGCCCTCCTCGCCGAGCAGCCGGCATACGGGTACGAGATCACCACGCGAATCCGCGACCACGGGTTCACCGACATCGCCGAGGGCACGATCTACGCACTCCTCGTGCGCATCGAGCAGAAGAACCTCGTCGACGTCGAGAAGGTTCCGAGCGAGAAGGGCCCGCCCCGCAAGGTGTACACCCTGAACGCGCAGGGCCGGCAGGAGCTCGAGGAGTTCTGGAAGACCTGGGACTTCCTCAAGACGCACATCGAACAGCTGAACAGCACGAACACACACGACAAGGAGAACTGACATGGCCGCGAAGTGGATCGAGATGATCACCGGATCGCTCGAAGAGAAGAAGCAGTACAAGCAGGCGCAGGCCCGCATCAACGCCCTCCCCGAGCCGTATCGCGAGATGGCCAAGGCCCAGCAGCGCTACAACATGTACTACGGGGGCATCACCGACGGCGACACCATCGTGAAGATGTTCCTCGACATCGCCGACATGTGGGAGCGGGCCGCACTCGACGGCACTCCCGTCAGCGCGATCGTCGGCGACGACCCGGTCGAGTTCGCCGAGAACTACGCCGCGGCCTACGGCGGACGGCAGTGGATCGACAAGGAGCGCGGGCGCCTCATCAAGGCGTTCGACGACGCGAAGAAGAAGGAGAACCGATCATGACCACCCCCGCCATCTCGGTGCGCGGCATCGAGAAGTCCTACAAGGACCTGCACGTGCTCCGCGGCGTCGACTTCGAGGTCGCCTCCGGGTCGATCTTCGCGCTGCTCGGCTCCAACGGCGCCGGCAAGACCACCATGGTCCGCATCCTCTCCACCCTGCTGAAGTCGGATGCCGGCACCGCCACGGTGCAGGGCGTCGACGTCGCCGCAGACCCCCTCAAGGTGCGCGAGTCGATCAGCCTCACCGGCCAGTTCGCCGCGGTCGACGAGATCCTCACCGGACACGAGAACCTCGTGCTCGTCGCGAAGCTGCGGCACCTGAAGAACCCGGGCGCCGTCGCCGACGACCTGCTCGCGAAGTTCCGACTGACGGGTGCCGGATCCCGCAAGGTCGGCACCTACTCCGGCGGCATGCGCCGCCGGCTGGACATCGCGATGAGCCTGGTCGGACACCCCGAGGTCATCTACCTCGACGAGCCCACCACCGGCCTCGACCCCGAGGCGCGCATCGAGGTGTGGGACGTCGTCCGCTCACTCGCCGACAGCGGCACCACGGTGCTGCTCACCACGCAGTACCTCGACGAGGCCGAGCAGCTCGCCGACCGCATCGCGATCCTCCACGAGGGCCGCATCATCGCCAACGGCACCCTCGCCGACCTCAAGAAGCTGCTCCCCGCGGCCACCGTCGAGTACGTCGAGAAGCAGCCGACCCTGGAAGAGATCTTCCTCACCCTGGTCGGCACCACCGGAAAGGAGAACGCAGCATGAGCACGCACTTCGTCGCCGACACCGCGACGCTCACCGGCCGCTCCATGCGGCACATCTTCCGCAGCGCCGACACCATCATCACCACGGCGGTCACCCCGATCGCGCTGATGCTGCTGTTCGTGTACGTCTTCGGCGGAGCCCTCAAGCAGAGCACCGGCACCGAGAACTACGTCAACTACCTGCTCCCCGGCATCCTGCTGATCGCGATCGCGTCGGGCATCGCCTACACGGCGTTCCGGCTGTTCACCGACATGCAGTCGGGCATCTTCGAGCGGTTCCACTCCATGCCGATCGCCCGATCGAGCGTGCTGTGGGCGCATGTGCTCACCTCGCTCGTCGCGAACGGCATCACCCTGGCGATCATCTTCGCGGTCGGCTTCCTCATGGGCTTCCGTACAGGGGCGAGCGTGTTCGCGTGGCTCGGGGTCATCGGCATCCTGCTGCTGTTCACCCTCGCGCTCACCTGGCTCGCGATCATCGCGGGGCTCAGCGCGAAGACGACCGACGGAGCGAGCGCCTTCTCGTACCCGCTCATCTTCCTGCCGTTCATCAGCTCGGCCTTCGTGCCCACCGACACGATGCCGGGGCCGGTGCGCTGGTTCGCCGAGAACCAGCCGGTGACCTCGATCGTCAACACGATCCAGGCGCTGTTCGCCGAGAAGCCCGTCGGGAACGACATCTGGGTGGCACTCGCCTGGTGCGTCGGCATCCTCGTCGTCGGCTACGTGTTCGCGATCATCGCCTACCGCAAGAAGATCAGTTGACCTCGCCCAGCGAGACGGAACGCTCCGCCCGGGGATACTCCCCGGACGGGGCGTTTCGCCGCGCTCGGCGGCGTGCGGTCACGTCCCGCCCGGTCGGGTCGGGTCCCGACACGTCGGGTCACGTCTCCTCGGGTCGGGTCCCGTCGCGTCGTGTCCCGACATGTCGCGTCCCGACGCGTCGGGAGGAGAACTCGCGTTCGGGCTGAGACCTGAGCCGGATTCCTCAGCCCGAAGAAGAGATCTCCTCCCGAACATGCGCTCACCCCGCGGCGGAGAGCGGATGCCGCGGCCTCACACCGTCCGCAGGGCGGTGGTCGGCGACAGCCGCGCCGCGCTCACCGCGGGGTAGAGGCCAGCGACGACGCCGACCGCGAGCGCCACGAGCGGCCCGCCGACCAGCACGACGATCGGTATCGACGCCGCCTGCCCCTGGATCGCGGCGTAGACGAACACCCCGACCCCGCCGAGCAGCATGCCGACCAGTCCGCCGAGCCCGCCCAGCACCAGAGCCTCGCCGACGAACTGCCCCGCGATCTGCCCCGAGCGCGCGCCGAGGGCCCGTCGCAGCCCGATCTCGCCTCGACGCTCCAGCACGGCGACCACCATGGTGTTCGCGATGCCGATCCCCCCGACCAGCAGCGCGATCGCCGCGAGGCCGACCGCGAGGCCCGATAGCGAGTCGTCCGCGGTCTCCCGGGCTCCGGCGAGATCGCCGAGTCCCATGACCTGCACGTAGTCGGATGCCGGGTTGGCTGCGCGCGCGACGGCGTCGCGCACATCCGCTCCCGTCCTGCCGTCCGCCATCCGGACGTAGATCGACGCGATGGTGTTCTTCTCGCCATCCGCCGACACGTGCTCAGCGGCCCAGCGGTCGCCGAGGAACGCCGAGGCGTCGATCGACTCGGCGAGACCCGCAGAGTCCAGGATGCCGATCACCGTGTACCACTGCTCTCCGATCCACACCCGCACACCGGGCTCCGTGATGCCCATGCGCGCCGCGGCCGCGGCCCCGAGCACCGTGACCGGAAGGGAGCGCGTCGACTCGTCGAACCACTCCCCCTCGGCCACCGACCCCTCCACCGACGACAGGAAGTCCGGGCTCGCCGCGTACGCCGTCAGCCCGTTGCCCTGGCTCTTCGCGATCAGGTCGTTGCGATACACGCCGATCCCGTCGGGCACGCTCTGCAGCACGCCGACCTCCTCGACGCCGTCGACCCGGTCGATCATGCCCGCGGCCGACTGGGGCAGGGGCACCGGCTTGTCGTCGGGACCGTATCCCGGCTGGACGACGAGCATGTCGGCGCCGAGCGCGTCGAGCTTGGCGAGCAGCGCCGCCTGATTCGACGCCGCGATACCCGTGATCGCGGTGAGAGCCGCGATCCCGACCGCCACGCCGAGCGCCGAGAGCGCCGTGCGCATCTTGCGGCTGCGCGGACCGATGAGCGCGGTGCGGATGCTGTCGAGCGCGCTGAGCCGCGGCATCCTCTCCCCTGAACGCCGCTTCATCGTGCTGCTCCTTCCAGGACCAGGGCTCCGGTGTCGCTGAGGATGCGCCCGTCGTGGATGCTCACCTGACGCTGCGTGCGGGCGGCGATGTGCGCATCGTGGGTGATGATCACCACTGCGGTTCCGGCCTCGGAGATGGAGGTGAGCAGTTCGAGGATGCGCCCGCCCGTGGTCGAGTCCAGGGCGCCGGTCGGCTCGTCGGCGAACAGCACCGACGGATCGCCGACGACCGCCCTGGCGATCGCGACGCGCTGCTGCTCGCCGCCCGACAGCTGACCGGGCCGGTGCCGCATGCGCGCACCCAACCCCACCCGTTCGAGCGCGACCGCGGCCCTCGACGCCCGCTCCGCCGCAGGCACCCCGGAGTAGAGCAGCCCGAGCGCGACGTTGTCGAGCGCGCTCAGCGCCGGCAGCAGGAAGAACTGCTGGAAGACGAACCCGATCCGCCGTGCGCGCAGGGCGGCGCGCTCGCGCTCCCCCAGCCTCGCGACATCCGTGCCGTCGATCAGCACGGTGCCGCTCGTCGGATCGTCGAGCGTGCCCATGATCGCGAGCATCGTGCTCTTGCCCGACCCCGAAGCCCCCACCACAGACACGAGCTCACCGCTCCCGATGGCCAGGTCGACCCCGTGCAGCACGCGCAGCGGCGGGCTGCCCGGATACTCCTTCACGACGTCGACCAGCTCGACGACCGTTCCGGGCATCACTGGGCCACCACCACGGCGTCGCCCTCGGCGAGGTCTCCCCCGACGATCTGCACCCGGGCGTCGGCGATCAGCCCGACCTCGACCGCCACCCGCTCGACCTTCCCGTTCTTGCGGAGCACGTCCACCGCATAGCCGCCGTCGGCGGTGGCGACCAGCGCGGTCACCGGGACCACGAGCGCGTCCTTGACCTCGTCGGCCGCGAGCACGACCTTCACGGCGCGAAGGCCGATGCCCTGCGCGGCCGCGGGGTCGGCCAGATCGACCAGCGCGGTGGGCGGCGTCGTCTCGCCCTCCTTCTCCGTCGGCTGCCCGCCGGGGTCGATCGACGTGATCGTCGCCGGAACCTCGGTGCCGTCGGGGAGCACGACCTTCACCGCCGTCCCCGGCAGGATCTCCCTCGCCTGCGCATCCGTGAGCTTCGCCACCACGCGCAGGGTCGTGCCCGTGTAGCTGAGCGGGCTGGAGCCGGCGGGGTCGCCCAGGTGGGCCTTCACCGCATCGACCCGCACCGAGGCATCGGCGATCGCGACGACGTCCCCCAGCTTCACGACGCCGTCCTTCGCCATCCCCAGCGACTTCTGCCAGGCCTTGACCGCAGCCTCCGTGACCTGGGTGAACTCGTCGTCGACCGTCAGATTCTTGCCGAAGCCGAGGTCGGCGAGCGCCTGCTCCAGCTGACGCACGTCGGGACCCTTCTCCACACCCATGCCGAGATCCCGCCAGAACGGCCGGTCACCGCGCACCGCGATCACCGGCTTGCCGTCGACCTCGTAGAGCGCTTGACCGACGCCCACCACATCGCCGGCCTTCGGCAGACGGGTGACGGTGCCTCCGCGCCCGGGGAGGTCGATGGATGCGCCGTAACTGAGGCTGCCGTTCAGACGCAGGTCGGAGGTGAGCGTGGTGAGCTCGGCGACGGCCGTGACCGGCTTCTTGCCCTCGTCAGGACTCTCGGCGGCGGACCGCCAGGGCTGCAGCACGGCGAGCGCCACCCCCGCAGCGGCGACGAGCGCGAGGGGCGTCAGCACCCAGGCCACCCGGCGGCTCATTCGCCGCCCTCCGCGGGAACGACGGTCGTCGCCATGAACCCGCCCTCGAAGAACTCGCTCACCACGGCGAACCAGTCGAAGTCGAGCGCCTCGATGCTCTTCTGGGAGATCGCCGGCGGCATCTCGCCCATCGCGTCCTTGCACGACGTGAGCAGCTCCCTGGCCTCGTCTTCGGTGATGCCGGCCGGCAGCTCCAGCATGCCGTCGGCATCCGGATCGGCGAAGTCCGCGTACCCGTTCTCCCTGGCGCACTCGGCGAACTTCAGGCTCGCCTCGATCATGTCCTTCGCGGAGAACGCCTTGGCGCCCTCGGCCATCGACATGTCCGGTTCGGGCTGCGAGAACTCCGGGACCTTCTTCTCGCAGGTCTCCCACGCCTCCCGCTGGCCGCCGTCCTCCGGGTAGCCGTCTGCGGTGGTCGACGCCAGCCACATGCCGTCCTCGTCGGTCGTGACCATGGTCATGCCGAGGTTCTCGCCCTCTCCCGTGCTGAGCGTCGCCGACCCGCTTTCCATGCTCTCCATCGGGGAGTCGCCGGGAGCATCGGGCATGAGCATGCCCACCTGCCCGCCCTCGAGGATCTTCGCCGTCTGCCCCTCCCCGGTGAGGCATGTCACGAAACGCGCCGCTGCGGCGTCGTTCGCGGCATCCCCCTTGCCCTGTCCCTCCGGAGCCGCGCAGGCGGCGAGCACGATGACCGCCGCGATGGCGGGGATCACCGCCAAGGTGCGGCGCTTCTTCACATCGACCATGACATTCCCTTTCTCCCGGCCGCGGCTCGTCCACGACTCCGCAGTCAGTTCTATGGAGGCGGTGGTTTGCTGTCGGTATGACGGCTCCTAACCGGAAACTAACCGCGGCCCCCGCACCCTCGGATGAGGGAGGTGCCATGCGGCTGCTGCTGGTGGAGGACGAGGTCGATCTGGCCGACACGCTGGCCGACGGCCTGCGCCGAGAGGGGTACCTCGTGGACGTCGCGCGTGACGGCGCGAGCGCGCTGACAGCGGCCGCGGCATCCGACGTCGACGTGATCGTGCTCGATCGCGACCTGCCTGTGCTGCACGGGGATGCCGTCTGCCGCACCCTCGTGGCGCAGGGGTATCCGGCGCGCATCCTCATGCTCACCGCCGCGGGCGCCCTCACCGACCGCGTCGAGGGCCTCGACCTCGGCGCGGACGACTACCTCGCCAAGCCCTTCGCCTACGTGGAGCTGCTCGCGCGCATCCGCTCCCTCGCCCGCCGCACGCAGACGACGCGGCAGAGCGCGGTGCGCGAGTTCGCCGGGATCCGGCTCGACGTGGCCCGGCGCATCGCGGAGCGGGAGGGGATGCCGATCCGGCTCACGCTCAAGGAGTTCGGGGTGCTGGAGACGCTGCTCACCGCCGAGGGCGGATACGTGAGCGCGGAGGAGCTGCTCGACGAGGTGTGGGACGAGCCGCTCGAACGGACCCGCGGCGTCGTCAAGATCGTGGTGCACACGCTGCGCCGCAAGCTCGGAGAGCCGGCCGTCATCCACTCGGCGGCCGGCCACGGATACCGGATGGGGACGTCATGAGACGCATGAGCTTCCGCACCAGGCTGGTGCTGATCATCACCGCGGTGTTCATCGCGGCGGGCGCCGCCCTGCTCGCCGTGCAGTACCTGGTCGTGCAGCAGCTGTTCGCATCTGCCATCTCGCTGACGACGCAGAGCTGCGTGCCCGCGAGCATCCTGACCGACAGCACCGACGTCACCGGGACGACCGCGCCCGAGGGCGCCGTCCCCTTCTCCACCTTCGGGTCGACGGACAGCGCGACCATCACCGGCTGCGCCTATTTCGAGGAGGTCGCGCAGGCGATACCCGCATCGACTCCCGCCCAGACCGTGGCGGTCGACTCGGTCGGCGGCGCGGTGCTGCAGCAGTCGACCTTCCTCGCCGACGAGGTGGGCGGCGGCCTGCTGCTGTGGTCGGCGGTGACCCTCCTGGCGTTCACCGGGGTGGCCGCCGCGATCGCGTTCTGGCTCGCCCGGCGCTCGCTCGACCGCATCGGCGAGGTCACCGCCACCGCACGCGACATCTCCGAGCGCGACCTCGGACGACGCCTCGACCTCCCCGGCCCCGACGACGAGATCAAGGAGCTCGGCGACACGATCGACGGCATGCTCGACCGCCTGGAGTCGGCGTTCGCCGCGCAGGACCGCTTCGTCGCGAACGCCTCCCACGAACTGCGGACCCCGCTCACGACCACCCGGACCGCACTGGAGATCCCGCTGACCCAGGGCGACGTCCCGGAGGAGCTGGAGCCGAACATGCGCAGGGCCCTTCGTGCCACCGAGCAGAGCGAACGGCTCATCACCGCGCTCCTCACGCTCGCCCGCTCCCGCACCGACCTCGAGCACGTCGAGCACGTCGAGGTCGACAGCGTCGTCTCGGCGGAGATCGAGGAGCTCGCGGTGAACGACGTGACGCTGCACGCGGACCTCTCGGCGGCGTCGATCGACGGAGACGGGATGCTGATCGCCAGGGCCGTGCGCAACCTGCTGGAGAACGGCATCCGCCACAACGTGACGGACGGCGAGCTGTGGGTGCGCGTGCGCCGCGGCAAGGATCGCGTCGTCGTCGAGGTCGAGAACACCGGCGCCCCCATCGCGCCGGCGACGCTCGCGCTGCTCACCGAGCCCTTCTACCGAGGAGACGCGACGCGCACCTCGACCGGTCCGGACGGCACAGGGCTCGGCCTCGCGATCGTGCAGAGCGTCGTGGAGAAGCACGGCGGAACCCTGCATCTCACCGCGCGCCCCGGCGGCGGCCTGATCGCCGCCCTCTCCCTCCCCGCCTAGCGCCTCAGCGCAGCTGAGGGGTCAAGAAGTGCCGCCTCCCACTCCCCGGAGACGGCACTTCATGACCCCTCACCCGCGTGACAGAGCGTGCGTGCGAGAGAACGAGAGCGCGCGAGGGAGGGGCGTCAGTCGACGACCCAGCCCAGGCGGTCGCCGTTCTGCTCGAGCCAGGCGTCGACGGCATCCGCTTCCTTGCCCTCGCCGTACTGGTTGACGACAAGGTCTTCCAACGAGCCGTACTGCTCGTCGTCCAGACGGATCTTCTCGATGAGCGCTGCGGCCTCGGGGAACTCCTTCGCGAAGCCCTTCGTGCTGAGGAAGTGCAGCCCCTCGGCCTCGCCCATCGCGCCCTTCGGATCCTCGAGATCCTTCACGGGGAACGCGTCGTTGGCCCAGAAGGGGCGCCACAGCGTGACCACGATGTCCTCCTGCTTCTCGGTCGCGGCCTTCAGCTCGGTGAGCATGGCCGCGGTCGAGGAGGTGAGCAGCGAGTACTCGCCGTCCAGCCCGTAGGCCGACAGCATCTTGACCGTCTGCTTCGTGAGGCCCGCACCGGGCTCGATGCCGACGATCTTGCCGCTGAAGTCCGCACCCTTGCCCGCGAGGTCCTCGATCGAGTCGATGTCGGAGTACTCCGGCACGGCGATCGTGAGCTTCGCGTTGTCGTAGTACGCGCCGAGGTCTTCGATCGAGTCGGCGTACTTGGTCATGTACTCGGCGTGCGTCAGCTCGGGCCAGGCCGACGGGTAGAGGTCGACGTCGCCCTGAGCGAGCCCCGCGTAGAGCGGCCCCGCCTCGGTGAGCGTCTTCATCTTCACGTCGTAGCCGAGCTTGCCGAGCTGGTCCTGCAGCAGGTACGCGGTGCTGAGGCCGTCGGTCCAGCTGGGCAGGTACCCGAGCGTGATGGTGCCCTTGTCTCCCGTGCTCTCCCCACCGGTCGACCCGCCGCCGGTGAGGCCGCTGGTGCCTCCGGCGCCGTCGGTCGCGCAGCCGACGAGGGCGAGGGATGCCGCGGCGACGAGGGCCGCGGAGATGAGGATCCTGTTCTTAGGCATTCTGCAGCTCCTTCTCTTCGGCGGGCGTCTCGGGCTCAGCGGCGGTTCCGGCTGCGGATGCCGCGTCTGCGCTCTCGGCGGAGCGGCGGTGGGCCAGCATCCAGAGCAGCGACGAGGGGTTCTGTCCCAGCGAGCCGAGGGAGGCGGTGACGCGGTCGAGGAAGACGGCGATGAGCACGACCCCCAGACCGGCCTCGACGCCCTTGGCGATGTTGACGGTGGAGATCGCCTCGACGACCATCTTCCCGAGGCCGTCGGCCCCGGCCATACCGGCGATCACGGCCATCGAGAGGGCCAGCATGATCACCTGGTTCACTCCGGCGAGGATCGTCGGCATCGCGAGCGGAAGCTGGATGCCGCGCAGGATCTGCGCGGGGGTCGCGCCGAAGGCCTGACCGGCCTCGACGGTCTCGGAGTCGACCCCGCGGATGCCGAGCTCGGTGAGTCGCACGCCAGGGGGCAGGGCGAAGATGACGGTCGCGACGAGACCCGGCACCACGCCGATGCTGAAGAACACGATCGCGGGGATCAGGTACACGAACGCGGGCATGGTCTGCATGAAGTCGAGCACCGGCTTCAGCACCGCACGCACGGTCGGGTTGCGGGCCGACCAGATGCCGAGCGGGATCGCGATCAGCACCGCGACGATCGCGGCGACGAGCACCAGGGCCAGCGTCTGCATGGCGGGCACCCACAGGCCCATCGCGACGATGAGGCCGAAGGAGATCACGGTCCCGATCGCGAGCTGCCAGGAGCGCACGAGCCACGCGATGAGGGCCGCCACGGCGATCACGACGAAGAAGTACGGCAGCAGCAGGAGGTACGTGAGGCCCTCGACGAGCGACGTCACGACGAACGAGACGACTCCGAGGAGACCGTCGAGGTTGTCCTTGATCCAGTCGACGGCGGATTCGACCCACGTGCCGACGGGGAGATGGAAGTTCATCGGGTGGCCTCCTCGGCGCTGTCATCCGTGCGTTCGAGTCCGCGCTCCACGACGGGGAACGTCGCGGGCTCCGCGGTCCAGCCGTCGTCGAGCACGGCGTCGATCTCGGCCTGCGGCATCGGCATGAGCGGCAGGGTGAGCTCTCCCGTCGCGCCGGGGCCGGGGCCCAGGGCGGCGAGGAGGGTGACGCGGGGGATGACCCCGACCAGGCGGCCGGCGGCATCCGTCACCGCGAGCGGCACGGGGGACTCGACCGAGGGGATGAAGAGGTTCATCAGCACCTCGTCCTCGTTCACGGCGAGCGGCACCGGCTTGAGGATCGAGTCCAGCGTGGTGATGCCCTTGCGCACGAGCTTCACGGCGTCACGGTCGGTCACGATGCCGACGAGCTGGCGGTCGCGGCCGACCACGTACGTCGCCGACATGTAGGCGTCGCGCATCTGGCGGAGCGCCGTGCGGGGGCCGGCGGTGTGCGCCACGACGGGACGAGGGCGCTCCATGACGTTCGCGGCGGTGAGCACACGGGCACGGTCGACGTCCTGCACGAACTGCTCGACGTAGTCGTTCGCAGGGTCGGTGAGGATGTCCTCCGGCGTGCCGATCTGCACGATGCGGCCGTCGCGCATGACCGCGATCCGGTCGCCGAGGAACATCGCCTCGTTGAGGTCGTGCGTGATGAACACGATCGTCTTCTGGAGCTTCTGCTGCAGTTCGAGCAGCTGCTCCTGCATCTCGCGGCGGATCAGTGGATCGAGCGCGCTGAACGCCTCGTCCATCAGCAGGATGTCGGTGTCGGCGGCGAGCGCGCGGGCGATGCCGACGCGCTGCTGCATGCCGCCGGAGAGCTCGGAGGGCAGCTTGTCGCCCTGGCCTTCGAGACCCACGAGGGTCAGGATCTCCTCGGCCTTCGCGAGACGCTCGCCCCGGGGCATCCCCTTGAGCTCCAGCGGATAGGCGACGTTCGCGGCGACCGTGCGGTGCGGGAGCAGGGCGAAGTGCTGGAACACCATCGAGATGCGGTCGCGGCGGATCTCCCGCAGCCGCGAGGCCGGGATGCCGGTGATCGGGTCTCCCGCGACGATGACGCTGCCGTCGGTCGCCTCGTGCAGCCCGTTGAGCATGCGGATGATGGTGGACTTGCCGGAGCCGGACAGCCCCATGATGACGAAGATCTCACCGCGGTTCACGGTGAAACCGGCGTCGATGACGGCGGCGGTTCCGGCGTCGACGACGTCGGTGCGGCTCTCTCCGGACTTCAGTCGACGGACGGCCTGGTTCGGGTTCTTCCCGAAGACCTTGTACAGATGGCGCGCTTCAAGTGCGATTTCGGACACGTTTCCCCCGCGGCGCGCCCTGTGGGGCGAGCCCGCTTCGGTTACGCCCGGGTGACGTTCACGGGGCCGTTTCGAGTGCTTCGCTGTGGCGGCGCTGGCGAGGGATTTCGGATCCCTCGCAGAGAACATCGACCGTACGCCCGCGCCTCTTCGCAGCACAGCACATCGAAAGAAGGACGCGGCCGCGGACTGATCTTGGGCCGTCAGGCCCTCAACCCAACCTAACGAAATGGCCGGTCAGGGGCAAATCCGCAATTCTGATCACTGTTCGGTTTCGTCGGCTGACCGGGGGATTGAACGGGTTCTGCTCGCCCCACCAAACGACGGGCATCACCTCACGAGAGGACCGACGGGCACCTCCCGAATGCTGGAGGGAAAGCCGCCCACCGCGGCGCGATCAGTCGGGCAGCAGCCGCTTCGTGAGCGCCTGGACGTCGCCGTCGAGGCCGTCCAGCCGGTGCTCGACCCGATCGAGCCGCTTCTCGATGCCGACGAACCGACGATCCACCTCGTCGAAGCGTCGATCGACTTCCTCGAACCGTCGATCCACCTGATCGAACCGATGATCCACGCTCTCGAACCGGACGATCATCTCCGTCTGCAGGCCCTCGATCTTCGTGTTCACCGTGGCGAACTGCGCGGAGATCGTGCGCATCATCAACTGCGTGGACAGCGCGATCGTTCCGGTGAGGGCTGCGGCGAGGATGCCGAGCGCGGTCCATATCTGAGGTTCTGTCACGGTGAGCACCTTTCCATCCTCCGGGGTGAGGGCTTCAGATTGCCAGCCACCGAAGTGAGGGAAAGCCCCTGTCAGCGGAGAATTCCAGATGCTGTGGAGAACTCGTGGGACGGCTCGATTGTGAAGGAGGAGTGGGGCGTTCTGCAGAGAGCGATCAGCGCCGGACGCTGCGGGTCACCGTGAACTTCGGGGTGCGCAGCACCTGCTCGGTCTCGCCGATCAGCCGCGACAGCTCCGCCCGGTATCCGAGGGAGGAGTTGTACACGGTCCACAGCTCGCCGCCGGGGCGCAGCATCCGCGCCGCGGCCTCGAACAGCCGGGTCGCCGCCCCGGTGTGGATGCTGGCGCCGAGGTGGAACGGCGGGTTCAGCAGCACGACGTCCGCGCTCGCATCGGCCAGAGCCGAGCCCGCGTCGTCGTGGGTGATCGTGATGCGGTCGGCGAGCCCGTTCGCCTCGACGGTCGCTCGCGCCGACGCCACGGCGGACGCCGAGCGGTCCGTCGCGATCACCCGCACCCCCGGATGGGCGAGCGCGTAGGAGACCGCGAGCACGCCGGTGCCGCAGCCCAGGTCGATCGCGGTCGGCGCCCCGTCCAGAACTCCGGAGATCGGCGCCGAAAGTGACGCATCACGGCTCTCCGGGGCCCCTGTCGCCGTGCTTCTCCGGAGTTCTGGAGCCGCACCGGCGAGCGCGTCGAGCAGCACACGGGTGCCGATGTCGATCCGGGAGCCGGCGAACGCCCCGCCGTGCGCGACGACCGTGAGACCGCCGTGCACCGTCGACACCGGGAACGGCGCGGCCGCGGGCGCCGGCAGGGGCGCGGAGGCCACGATCAGCCGGGACTTCCGCTCCGCGCGCTGCGGCTGCACCTCCGCGAAGCCCCGAGCGAGCACGTCGTTCTGCGCGAGAGTCATGTGCTTGACCCGCCCCCCGGCCACCAGAACGGCGTCCGGCGCGGCCCAGCGGGCCACGGCATCCGTGATCTCCTCCAGCTCCGCGAGCGCCTTGGGCAGCTGCAGCAGCACGAGCCGCGCGCCGTCGAGCAGCGAGCGGTCGAGCTCGTGCGACGCGAAGCCGCTCAGCCCCAGCTCCTCGGCGTTGCGCAGCAGGGCGCGCCGCCCCGTCGCGAGGTCCTGGTGCACGCGCACGCCGGTGCGACCGACATCCGTCAGCGCCAGCGTGATCGCGCCGTACTCGTCGCCGATGACCGCGATCTCCTCGCCGGGGATGCCGAGCGCGAGCGCCCTCTCCACGAGTAGCAGGTCGGTGGCGTCGTGGGCCTGGAGGTTCTCGGCCTCGACGTCGGGCCACCGCCGCAGGCGGTCGTAGGGGAAGTCGGGCACGTCCCCACGATACGCGGCCGTCGCCTACCCGACCTCGCGGGCGATGCGCGCGGCCGTGCGCTCCAGCAGCGGGATGCGGTGGGCGAGATCGTCGAGATCCTGCACCATCCGGATCGCGGTGAGCGACAGGGCGCCGACCACGCCCATCGCGGTGCGGATCGGCACGGCGACGCAGTTCACGAAGTCCTCGAACTCGGCGTCGTCGACCGCCCATCCGCGGGCCGAGATGACGTCGAGCTCGGCATCGAGGGCGGAGCGCGAGGTCAGCGTGCGCGCGGTGTGCGCGGTCCAGTCGGTGCCGGCGAGCACGGCATCCCTCCTGTGCTCGTCGAGATCCGCGAGGATCGCCTTGCCCACCCCTGTACAGTGCGGGAGCACGCGCGAGCCGATGCGGGAGTACATCCGCACGCCGCCCTGATCCTCGACCTTGTCGACGTAGACGATGGTGTCGTCGATGAGCGCGGCCACGTGCAGCGTGTTGCCGACGACCTCGTGCAGCTCGCGCAGGTGCACGGACGCCGCCCTGCGCAGGTCGAGGTTCTCGAGCGCGATCTGGGCGAGCGAGACGAGGTGGAACGCCAGCACGTACGCCCCGTCGGCCCGTCGGCGCACGTACCCCACGTCCTCCAGGGTCTGCAGCTCGCGGAACATGGTCGAGCGGTGCAGGTCGAACTCGGTCGCGAGCTCCGCCACGCTCTTCGGCCTCGCCGCGATCGAGTCGATGATGAGGGCGGCCCTGCGCACGCTCTGAGACACGGCGGGGCCTAGAAGAAGGTCCGCACGAGCTCGACCACGCGGTCGTCCTCAGCGGACGCGACGACGGGCAGATAGTGCCACTTGTCGAAGGCGGTGCAGGGGTGGGAGAGGCCGAGACGGACGACGTCGCCGATGCCGACCCCGGCATCCGTCAGCCGCAGGAAGGTGTGCTGGTCGTTCATCGACGACACCGTCGCGCCGGCGAGCGGGGCGAGGGCCGCTCCGGGGTCGGCGGCGACACCCTGCGGCGTCGGCAGCCCCTCGTCGAACGGCAGGTCGCGCTTGCCCCCGTCGAGCAGCGCGAGCCCCGGCTCGGGGTGCGAGACGACGCGGGTCCAGCCGTGCATGGCCGAGCGCAGGATGCCGTGCTCACCGTCGTATGTCTCGTCGAGCGGGGAGATGCCCCGGTAGAAGCCGTCGTCGTGCACGATGTAGGCGCCGGAGCGGAGGGTCCAGCGGGTGCGCTCCCCACGGGCGATGGCGGGCGCGTAGACCTCGGCGACGAGGTCGAAGTACGCGCTGCCTCCGGCCGTCACGAACACGTCGCCCTCGTCGTCGTAGAGGTCGGCGAGGGAGTCGTGCAGCGCGATCTGGTCGCCGAGGTAGCGGCGCACGGCGGCGAGCGCCTCCGGCGAGCGGTCATGCCCGAGGCTGCCCTCGTAACCGGCGACCCCGGCCAGGCGCAGGACGTCGGATGCCGCGATCAGCCGTGCGATCTCGCCGGCCTCGTCGAGGGTGCGGGCGCCGGTGCGACCTCCGGGCGCTCCGAGCTCGACGCACACGTCCACACGGCGGGGCACGCCGATCTCGCGCAGGGCGCTCTGCATCCGCTCCACCGTGTCGACGGAGTCCGCCCAGCTGAGGAAGCGGAACTCCGGGTCCGCCAGCTCCTCGGCGAGCCAGCGCAGCGAACGGGGGTCGACCACGGCGTTCGCGAGCATGATCTCCTCGAGGCCGAAGGTGCGCGCCGCGCGCACCTGATCCATGTTCGCGAGGGTGATGCCGGGGCATCCGGCGTCGAGCTGCCGCTGCCAGAGCGCCGGGGCCATCGTCGTCTTGCCGTGGGGCATGAGCTCGAGCCCCCGCTCGCGCGTCCACGCGGCCATGACGTCGACGTTGCTGCGCATGGCGCTGTCGTCGAGCGCGATGAGAGGGGTCCAGAACTCGGAGAGGCGGGGCGCGGTGGCGAGGAACGCCTCGACGGTCATCCCGAACGCGCGCTCCGGGATGCCCTTGTCTCTGGCCGAGAGGCGTTCGGCGCCGAGTCCGTCGAGCAGCAGTCGCTGTGCCATGGGTTCCTCCTCATACGGGTTCCGCGTCGAACCTACCCCCGGATGCGCCGGTGTGCACATGCTGCAACGCTCGTTGCGGGGACTGCACACGCTCGACATCATGGCACTCATGACCCCTGCCGCCACGCCGGCCCTGATCGCGATCGGGGAGACCATGCTCCTCGTCACCCCTCGCGACGCGACCCCCCTCGCCGACGCCGACGACGTGCGCCTGAGCATCGGGGGCGCCGAGTCGAACGTCGCCGCCCACGTCGCGATCCTCGGCGAGAGCTCCGCCTGGGTGAGCCGCCTCGGCGACGAGGTGCTCGGACACCGCGTGCACCGCGCCGTCGCCTCGCGGGGCGTCGACACCCGCTGGGTCGGGTTCGATGCGGATGCCCCCACCGGGGTCTACTTCAAGGATCCGGGCAACGGCGTGCGCTACTACCGTGCAGGTTCCGCCGCCTCGCGCATGACGCCGGACTCCGTCGCCGACGTGCCCCTCGAAGACGCGCGGATCGTGCACGTCTCCGGCATCACCCCCGCGCTCTCCGCGAGCTGCGCGGCGATGATCGAGGCCGTGATCACACGCGTCTCCGCGAGCCCCGCCCTGCTGAGCTTCGACGTGAACCATCGCGCCGCGCTGTGGTCGGCATCCGATGCCGCCCCCGCGCTGCTCGCCCTCGCGAACCGCGCCGACATCGTGTTCGTCGGCCTGGACGAGGCCGAGACCCTGTGGGGATGCCGCACCGCCGCCGACGTGCACGACCTCCTGCCCTCCCCCGCGCATCTCGTCGTGAAGGACGGCGACGTGGGTGCGACGGAGTTCTCCGCCGACGGCGTCGTGTTCGCACCGGCCATCCCGACCGAGGTCGTGGAGGCCGTCGGCGCGGGCGACGCTTTCGCCGCCGGCTACCTGGCCGGGATGCTGCAGGGTCGGTCTCCGCAGGAGAGCCTGCGGGCAGGGCACGAACGCGCGCACCTGGTGCTGCAGTCGACCGAGGACGTGGTCGGCGCCGCGCAGACGGATGCCGTGGGCTGACCGCCCGCGGTCGATGACGAGAACGGCCGCCCCCGCGGCCCGTGAGAGAAGAGACCGGCTGCCGCGGCTGCCGCGACGAGAGAGGGAAGACGATGGACAACTCCGGTTTCGAGGAGCTCTTCGCCGGCGCGCGACTGATGGCGATCCTGCGCGGCATGGGCGTCGAGCGCAGCCTGGCGGTGTCGACGACCGCATGGGACCTCGGCATCGACATGGTCGAGCTGCCCATCCAGACGCCCGAAGACCTCGAGGCGCTGCGCGCGGTCGCGGCGGCCGCGCGTGACCGGGGCAAGATCGTCGGCGCCGGCACCGTGGTGTCGCTCGAGCACGTCGCCCAGGCGACCGCGGCGGGCGCATCCTTCACCGTGAGCCCCGGACTCGACCTCGAGGTCGTCCGGGCATCGCACGAGGCCGGGATGCCGAGCATGCCCGGCGTCGCCACGGCGAGCGAGGTGCAGCTCGCCCTCAAGGCCGGGCTGACCTGGGTGAAGGCGTTCCCGGCATCCGTGCTCGGGACGCCGTGGCTCACCGCCATGCAGGGCCCCTTCCCGCAGGCGAGGTTCGTGACCACGGGCGGCATGAACGCCGCCAACGCCGGCGACTACCTGAAGGCGGGCGCGAGCGTGGTGGCCGTCGGCACCGCACTGGAGGACCCGGCGCAGCTCCCCCTCCTCGCCGCCCTGCTCGACGGCTCCCGCTCCCCGTCATGACCGATCGTGCCGCCCTGCTCGTCACCGACGCAGGAGTCGCGATGCCGCTTCTCCTCGGGACCGGCATCGGCACGGTGATCGATCGGGTGCTCTTCCCCGCTCCCACTCGAGAGGACGCCCAGCCCGAGCGCTGACGGGGATCCGCCGTCGGGAGCGACCGCTCACGGCTCCCCTAATGGACGCTGTCGGCCGGGTACAGCCTGCGGGTGAGGAACGGACCGCCGATTCCGTGCACGAGCAGACTGCTGAGCATGACGATCGCGGTGGCGGCGAGAATCGGATACCCCTGCTCCCGGGGGAGCATGCTGAACGCGATGAGGGCGAAGACGATGGATGCCGGTCCCTTCGGGCCGATGGCAGCCATGTAGACGCGGTCGGTCCGGCTGGTCTTCGACCCGATGAGGGAGAGCAGCACCGGGGCCGCTCGCCCCACGGTGACCGCGATGAGGGCGAGGACGATGGCCGGCCACCAGTCGTCGTTGTGGGAGAGGAGGATCGCTGCCGCCGCGCCGAACCCCAGCCACAGCAGGAGGTTGAGGAAAGACCCCATGTCCTCCACGAGATGCGCGTCGGACGGGATGCGGTTGCGACCCTGAACGAGACGATAGGCGATCCCACAGACGAACGCTGCGATGAATCCGTTGCCGTGCACCGTGACCGCGATCGTGTAACTGAGGATCGGAAGGGCGAAGACGCCGATGCGCGCGCTCTGCACGTCGGCCCACTGCTTCTCGTAGGCGACCTTCAAGAGGATGCCGCACACGGCCCCCGTCGCGAGCCCGACCAGCACGGCGAGGACGATCGCAGGCACAGCACCGAGGAGGATGCCGAGGACATCGTGCGCGGCGTCCCCCGTCCCCGGAGCCGCGAGCGTGATCGCGACGAGGAGCACGGGGCTCAGCAATCCATCGTTGTAGCCGCCTTCGATGGTGAGCCACCTGCTGACGCGACCGGGCACGCGACCGCCGCGTGTGCGGACGAGGTCCTTCGAGTAGTCAGCCGGAACCGCAATGCATGCGATGACGAGCACGACGCCGAAGGAGAGCCCCATCGGCAGCAGTGCTCCCGCCATCGTGATCAGGACCAACGACAGAGGTAACGCGATCGCGAGCAGTCTGATCGCGGGGCCCGCCAGTTGAGCGCGCAGCGGGCTGCGGAACTGGATCGCGTTGATGAAGAGCAGCAGAGCGAGGATGAGCTCGGACGTCTGCAATGCTCCACTCGAGTTGAAGAACACATCGACGTCACGTCCGGCGACCCATCCCGTGACGAGCCCGACGGCGACCATGAGCATCGGCCCGGTGACGGCGAGGGAGCTCAGCCTCCGATGCGTGACCGCCCATGCCAGCGCTGCGGCTGCGGCGATGAGGAGAGGGAGCATCCGACGATCTCTGACAGGGACAAGGTGGAGGGCCGGATCGGGAGCGGGGCCGGACGCACCATCTGCGACGAGCGCCGTCGGACCGGGAACGCTCTCGAACGCACGCCCGGACGTCGATTCTAGTGTTCGCAATGCGACCGGGCGATCCCCGTGAGGACCCTGACGCGCTTCGGAACCGCGGGGCGCAACGAGCTCCTACCGGTCTTTGCCGCGGTACGGCAGACGATGCGGCGCTCGACGCCGAGCACGCAGCCCGCGTAAGACCTACCCGGCCGTGAAGGAGATGTTCGACGAGTACCAGGTCGTCAGCGCCCGTTCGGCGTCTTCGCGAGCGCGATCGTTCTCGCGCTCGCCGGCCGAGGTCAGGTACGCCGGATCCTCACCGACCGAGTGCGCCGTGTCGTCAGGCTGATTCTCTCGAGACATGCCCACACGATACGTCGACAGGTCGGTCGCTGTCACGAGATCGAAGGAGGATGCAGCCTCACGCGACCTCTTGACACACTCCGGGTTGTATGGTTACCTAGTCGAGTAACTAACCCACCAACCATCGGAGGACTCGTGATCGAAGAAGGCAAGCCCCTCTTCCTCCAGATCGCCGAGCAGATCGAGGACTCGATCCTCGACGGCTCGCTGGCCGAGGAGTCTCAGGCGCCTTCGACGAACGAGCTCGCCGCGTTCTACCGGATCAATCCGGCCACCGCTGCGAAGGGAGTCGCAATGCTCACCGACAAGGGCGTGCTGTACAAGCGCCGCGGCATCGGGATGTTCGTCGCCGCCGGCGCGAAGGACCTGCTCCTCGGGGAGCGCCGTTCCGCGTTCGCCGAGCGCTACATCGACCCGCTCCTCACCGAGGCCCGCACGCTCGGCCTCGACGCCACCGACCTCGCGGCACTGCTCGCCGAGCGCGCCGCCCGCACCGAAGGGAACCCCGCATGACCGCGGTCATCGAGGTGCAGAACCTCACCAAGAGATATCGGGACAAGAGGGCGCTCGACGACGTGTCGCTGTCGCTCGAGCCCGGCGCGATCTACGGCCTCCTCGGCCGCAACGGCGCCGGCAAGACGACGCTCATGTCGATCCTCACCGCGCAGAACTTCGAGACGTCCGGCTCCGTACGGGTGTTCGGCGAGCACCCGTACGAGAACGCACGCGTGCTCGGTCGGATCTGCTTCGTCCGCGAGGGGCAGAAGTACCCCGACGATGCGACGCCCCGGCACGCGTTCTCGGCCGCACGCCTGTTCTTCCCGCACTGGGACCAGACGCTCGCCGACCGGCTGACCGCCGAGTTCCAGCTCCCGCTGAAGCAGCGCATCAAGAAGCTCTCGCGAGGGCAGCTCTCCGCCGTCGGCGTGATCATCGGCCTCGCCTCGCGCGCCGAGCTCACGTTCTTCGACGAGCCCTACCTCGGCCTCGACGCCGTCGCCAGGCAGATCTTCTACGACCGGCTGCTCGAGGACTACGCGGAGCACCCGCGCACCGTCATCCTGTCGTCGCACCTGATCGACGAGGTCTCCAACCTCATCGAGAAGGTCATCGTCATCGACAACGGCCGGATCATCCTCAACGAAGACACGGATGCCGTGCGCGACCGCGCCGTCACCGTGGTCGGCGACGCCGCCAGAGTCGACGCCTGGGCCGCCGGCCGCGAGGTCCTTCATCGCGAGGCGCTCGGGAGGGTCGCCTCCGTCACCACGCTCGGCGAGCTCAGCGCCGCGGAAAGAGCGGAGGTCGCCGCCGCCGGCCTCGACCTCGCCCCGGTCTCGCTGCAGCAGCTCGTCGTGCGGCTCACCCAGCGCGGCGACGTCACCGCCGCCGAGAAAGAGGAGGTGCGCTGATGCGACGCACGCTCAACGTCGTCCGTCTGCAGATGATCAACCGGCAGACCTTCATCTGGACGCCGCTGATCATCCTGGTCGGGGCGACCCTGCTCTCGATCCTCGTCTACGCGATGATCCCGGTCGACACCCCCAAGTACGGTGGTGCAGGGCAGGCGCCGCTCTGGTACTTCATGGCGATCGGCATCGGGGCGATGACCTACACCTTCCCGTTCTCGCAGGCGCTGAGCATCACGCGCCGGGAGTTCTTCCTCGGGACGATGCTCACCGCGGTGCTCGCCAGCGCCCTCATGGGGGTGCTGTTCCTGATCGGCGGCGGCATCGAGGTGCTCACGCACGGCTACGGCGTGAACGGCTACGTCTTCTACCTGGACTGGCTGTGGGAGGCCGGACCCATCGGCGCCTTCGTGGTCTACTTCACGCTCGCCCTCGGCCTCTTCGTGCTCGGCTTCACCGGGGCGACGATCTTCAAGACCTGGGGGCTCACCGTCCTCACGATCTCGTGGGTGGCCGTGGCGCTGCTGCTCGTCGGCCTGGGGTTCCTGGCGACGAAGCTCGACTGGTGGGGCGGCTTCTGGGAGGGCGTGATGACACTCGGGGCCCTCGGCCTCGCGCTCTGGGGCCTCGTGGTCACCGTCGGCCTGATGGGGATCTCGTTCCTCGCCTTCCGGAGGGCGCTCCCTTAGACGATCGGAGGACGGATGCCGCGGCTGCACGGACACGTGCGGTCGCGGCATCCGCGTTTCTGCGCGAGAGGGGTCAGATCGCGTCGTCGGCGGCCAGGAGGTCCATCTGCCAAGCACGGCCGTCCGGATCGTCCTGGTCGTGGGCGTCGACGGCCTCGGTGATGACCTCGTCGATCCGCTCCAGCAGGGTGCTGAACTCGTCGGTCGTTAGGCGCACCACGCGCTGCACGAACGCCGCGTGCACCCCGGTCGCCCGACCGGCGACGTACTCGGGGGTCCACTCGACCACGCGTCGCATCATGTCCTGATGGTCCTCGGCGAGCGAGCGGATCATGACGCTGCCGAGGGCCTCGTCGGGCACCGGGCTCTCCGGGCCGCCGAGGTTCAGCGCCAGCTTGCGCCCGACCCAGACCCGGTCGCGTCGATCGCGCGCGTGCTCGGGGGCCTCCTCGATGAGTCCGGCATCCGCCAGCACCCGCAGGTGGAAGCTCGCGCTGTTCGGGGCGATGCCGAGCTCCGCGGCGACATCAGCAGCCCGCAGGTGGTCGCGGCGCGCGAACAGGGCGATCATCTGCCGTCGCAGCGGGTTCGCGTACGCCTTGAGCATGTCCGACGTCATCCAGACCGGATCGACGCGCTTCTCCTCGCTCATCCCGCCAGTGTATCCGCATCCAAAGTTGCGCAATAGGAGTTGCGCAACTTCTCTTGCGTAACTATCGTGTGAGCATGACCACCGTGACCGCGCCCCACAGGCTGTGGCAGAACACCCGCTACCTCACCTGGCTCCTCAGCGACACGAGCAAGGGGCTCGCGGCATCCCTCTTCGGATTCGCCGTCCCGCTGCTCGCGCTCATCATCACGAACGACCCCGCGCAGGCGGGCATCATCGGCGGCGCGGGCATGGTCGCGCGGCTGCTGACCACCCTCGCGGGCGGGATCCTGGCCGACCGGCACCGCCGCATCCTCCTCATGCTCATCGGCTCCCTGCTCGGCGTGCTGCTGTCGGCGGCCTTCCTGCTCCTCGCCCTCGCCGACGCGCTCACCTTCTCGACGCTGCTCGTCATCGACGTGCTGCTCGCCGCCCGCAGCGGACTCTTCGACGTCGCCGGCGAGAGCGCCATCAAGGAGATCGTCCCCGACGAGGCGATGGGCCGCGCGCAGGCCGCGAATCAGGGACGGGATGCCGCCCTCCAGCTCGTCGGAGGACCGCTCGGCGGCCTCCTGCTCGGCGTCGGCGGATGGCTGGTCGGCGCGGTGATGGCGCTGTGCCACCTGGTCGCGGCCCTCACGGCATGGATGCTCCGCCGGGGCGCGCGTCGCGACGGGATCGCCGACACAGGCGCGGACGGCGTGCGGGAGAGGGGAAACCCGGACGAGGTGCGCGCCGGACGGCGTGTCGAGGTCGGACACGCGGATGCCGACACGGATGCTCTGGGTCTTCCCGCCCCATCCGCAGGTCATCCGGCATCCGCGAGTCATCCGGCATCCGTCGTGAAGACGAGCGCGTGGACGGAGTTCCGCGAGGGCTTCTCGTGGCTGCTCTCGCGCCCCGACCTGCGCGGCGTCCTCTTCATCACCACGATCATCAACCTCGGCTTCAACGCGGCGATCACCACGGTGATCTACTCGCTGCAGCAGTCCGGATACTCCGCGGTGTTCATCGGCACGCTGTCGGCGGCGCTGGGCGGAACGATGCTGCTCGGCGCCATCGTGGCCCCGATGCTCGTCCCCCGGATCAGCGCGGGAACGCTGACGATCGTGAGTCTCGCATGCGCGACCGCGGGCATCGTCGCCATCTCGATGATCACCGAGCCCTGGCTGATCGTCGGTGTGCTCGCCGCATCGGTGTTCCTGCTGCCCGCGCTGAACGCCGCGCTGATGGGCTACTTCATGGTCGCCACCCCGTCGCGGCTGCTCGGCAGGGCCAACAGCGCCGCCGCCGTGTTGGGCATGGGAGCCATGCCGCTCGCCCCGCTCATCGCCGGCTTCGGGCTCGCGTCGGCCGGACGCGAGTGGACCGTCATCGCGTGCGCCGTGCTGTGCCTCGTGGCCGTGGCCCTCGCCGTCGGCAACCGCGCGCTGCGGGCGCTCCCCACCGAGTCCGGCTGGACCGCGCACGCGAAGCAGTTCGAGTAGAGCGCCCCGGCGCACGCACCGCGCCGCACCTGCGGGAGACTGGACCGGACCGAAGGGGACGCTCATGACACGACGATGGCGGGATGCCGTGCTCCCGACGATCGGCCTCGTCGCCGCCGCGGTCGCCGTCAGCTGGACGATCACGTTCTCGGTGCCGGTCGTGGTGCCGACGGCATCCGACACCGCCGATGTCGCCTTCGGCTGGCCGCTCCCCTGGTACCACCAGGATCTGTCGCGCTTCGCCTACGCCGACCACCCGGTCGAGGTCACGGTCGTCGGCGACCGCACAGACCCGGTGCCGACGAGCGTCGACTGGCTCGCCTTCTCGGGGAACGTCGCCCTCACGGCCCTCGTGCTGTGGCCCATCGCCCTCGTGCTCATCCGCGGCCTCGCGCGGCTGGTCCTGCGCGCGCGGGAGAACGACGCGCCGACGGGTGAGACTTGACCCTGACACTGTGGAAGAAGGGATAACGGAAGCATGTTATCCATCGGAGCCTTCGCGCAGATCGGCCAGGTGACCCACCGGATGCTTCGGCACTGGGACACCGCCGGTCTGCTCGTTCCCGCCCACGTGGACGAGTTCAGCGGCTACCGCTCGTACGACCCTTCGCAGCTGGAGAGGCTGCATCGGATCGTCGCGCTGCGCCAGCTCGGCTTCGGCCTCGACGACATCGCGCTGATCCTCGAACAGGGGATCGATGCGGAACGGATCGCGGCCATGCTGCGTCTGCGTCGCGCCGAGGTCGAGGAGGAGCACCGGGTCGCGGCCGCCCGGCTCGTGGACGTGGAGCGGCGGCTCCATCTCATCGAAAGCGAGAACCAGATGTCACAGGTCGAGATCATCGAGAAGCCCCTCCCCGCCGTGCGGCTCGCCGCGCAGACGGCATCCGTGCCAGAACACGAGGTCGGCTCCACGGTCGGCCCCCTGTTCGAGAGCCTCGAGAACGTGCTCGGCGACGAGTGCGGCGCCCTGTCGACGCCGATCGCGCAGTACAGCCTCGGCGAGGACGGCATGGACATCACCGTCGGCTACGCCTACGGCGGCGAGCGCCGCGACGGGTTCGAGCTCGTCGACCTCCCCGCCGTCGAGCTCGCGATCTGCGGGGTGCACCTCGGCGCGATGGACCGCATCAGGGAGACCTGGAGCGCGGTGCACGCCGAGATCATCGCCCGGGGCTACGTGCCCAGCGGACCCTGCCGCGAGCTCTACGTGCGCGCCGTGTCGGAGGATCAGTCCGACTGGGTCACCGAGCTGCAGCAGCCCGTCGAGCGCCCGTGACGTGTCGGGTCAGAGTGCGCCGGTGAGGGCGGCCACTCCCACCAGCACCGACACCAGGGCGAGCACGAGAGCGATGCCGATGAGCACCGCGTGCACCCGAAGGAACGCAGTGGGGCGGCCGTCGGCATCCCTCGCCCTCGGGTCCTTCGCGACCCTCTTGTAGAACTGCGGCCAGACGATCGCATTGAACGCGGCGTTGAGGAAGAGGACGACGGCGAGGGGGATCACCCCTCCACGCTAACCGCATCCGTTCGCCGGATGCGCCGCCCGTCCGCGCGGGCAGCGCATCCGGCGGCGACGCGTCAGGTAAACAACCGCGTCCATGTATCACGAACCTCTTGCCGCGCTCCTTACAGGTGTGATCACAATGGGACTCATGATCGACGGCGCACCCGACGCCGATCTCGATCCGGCAGCGGACGACGGGGCGGCGCGGTGGCAGCGTGCCGCAGCCTTCTTCGACGCATGGCGAGACGGCGACAGCCGCGCGATGGACGACCTCGTGCGACTGATGACACCTGTGCTCTGGCATGTCGTGCGCGCGTACGGTCTGGAGCGGATGCTCGCCGAGGACGTGGTGCAGACCACCTGGCTCCGTCTCGTGCGCGGGCGCGAGACGATCGCCGACTCGCGCGCCGTCGCCGCCTGGCTCACCACCACGGCACGGCGCGAGGCGTGGAAGGTCGGCAAGGCCCACGGCAGGGTCGACACCACAGAACCGGAAGACCTCGACGCCCTCCTCCCCGAGCAGTCGTCCGCCGAGGACCACGCGACGACCGGCGACGAGAACCGCCGCCTGTGGGCCGCGGTGCGCGTGCTCGACGACCGCTGCCAGCGTCTGCTGCGCGTCGTGGCGTTCGACGACCGCCCCGACTACGCCCGCATCGCCGCCGACCTGTCGATGCCGATCGGCAGCATCGGCCCCACGCGCAAGCGCTGCCTCACCAAGCTGCGCGACCTGCTCGACCCTTCGCCGAGGGGAGGCCTCTCGTGAACGAGCACGACGATGCGGAGCTGTTCGCTCGGCTGCGGTCGATGTGGTCGGATGTCGACCCCGTTCCCGCCTTCCTGATCGACCGCATGATCGCGGCGGTCGCCACCGACTCCCTGTCGGAGGAGTACGCGCTGCTCACCATCGTCGAGCGCCCGCTCAGCGAGGTGCGCGGAGAAGCGGATGCTCTCACCCTGCAGTTCAGCGACGGCACCACGAGCATCCTGCTGCACGTCACCTCGACCGCGAACGGCCGGCGCCGGGTCGACGGCTGGGTCGACACGGCCGCGGCGGAGATCGTGCTCACGCAGGGCGACGCCGTCCGCACGACGACCCCCTCCGAGACGGGGCGATTCGTGTTCGACGACGTGCCGCCCGGGCTCACCCGCGTGCGCCTGGCCACCAGGATCGGCGACGACGTGCGCACCCTGTCGACCCCGCAGTTCGAACTGTGATCCGCTCCGCGCGGGCACGAGACGCGGGCACGCCCGCACCGAGAGGATGACCGATGGATCAGCCCAAGGGATGGACCTGGCAGGACCGAGCGGAAGGGTCGATCCGCCGCGGCTCGGCGCTCGACCCGAGCGTCGAGCCGGTCGACGGCATCCGGGCGTTCCCCACCGCATATCTGCCGGAACGCCTGCTGATCACGCACGATGACGACAACGGGGCGTACGACCAGGAGGTCAAGACCCTGCACGAGGCCGCCGGGTCGTTCGGCTGGGAGCTCGTGCTCGAGGAGCCGGAGCTGCGACGGGGGCTGACCGCCGAGATCCCGTGGTTCGTGCGAGCCCATCTCACGACGCCGGATCAGCCGGTGCGCGGGGAATCGCCCGTTCCGCCCGACGCCTGGCGGGTGCTGCAGCGCGCCCGCAGGATCTCCCGATCGCGGATGCCGCGGACCAGCCTCGAGCACGTGCTGTCGATCGACCCGGTCGGGCTCAACCCGTTCACCAGGACGAACCCGTTCACGCGCACCAATCCGTTCACGCGCACGAACCCGGTGGGACCCGGCGGCGCGGCGGGCAGCGAGGACTACCTGCAGCCCGGCCGCGGCGCACGCCAGCCGGTGAGCTGGCTCGGCCCGGCGCCTTCGCGCGCCGCGACCCCGCGGAAGGGCCGGAGACCTGTGGTCGCCGTTCTCGACACGGGATGCGGGGTCCACGACTGGCTCCCTGAGGGAATCGTGACGCGGCACGTCGAGCTCGACGGCGTACCCGTCGGCCTGACGGACGACGCCGATCCGGAGCGCTATCCCGACCTCTATGGCCAGCTGGACGGCGAGATCGATGCCGTGGCCGGGCACGGCACGTTCATCGCCGGCCTGATCCGCCAGGCCGCCCCTGACGCCGACATCCTGTCCGTGCGCATCGCCGGAGCGCTGGGCGTGGTCGATGAGAGCACGTTCCTGAACACCCTCGCGCAGGTCGTCGAGCTGCTGCGCCGGCATCGCGAGAATCCGCGCACCGGGTATCCGATCGATGTGCTCAATCTCTCCCTCGGGTACTACCACGAGACGCCGAGCGACGGCCTGTTCAGCCTCACTCTGAACGCGCTGCTCACCAGGGCGCGAGAGCTCGGCTGCGTCGTCGTGTGCTCTGCGGGCAACGACGCGATCGATCGGCCGTCGTTCCCCGCGTCCCTGTGGGCGTGGCCGGGAGCCGACAACGGCATCCCCCGGGATGACGACGCTCCGCTGGTGTCCGTGGGCGCGCTCAACCCGTCGTCCCGCTCGGTCGCGCTGTTCTCGAATGTCGGGCCCTGGGTGCGCGTGTACGCACCCGGTGCTGCGGTGGTGAGCACGTCGCCCGCCTTCGTCGGCGGAGAGCAGGCGACCTCGCGGGCCGACGTCGACGGGCTGCGTCGCGAGACCCTCGATCCGGACGACTACCGCGGCGGCTTCGCCGTGTGGAGCGGGACGTCGTTCGCCGCTCCCTACGTGGCGGGGCGGATCGCGGCGCAGTTGGGCACCGTCCCCCTGGGCGGAGTGAAGACGGATGCCGCGATCGCAGCCGTCACGTCGGTGCTGAACGCACTGCCCGCGCCGACAGAGGGGGTCTGAACCGGGGCCGTCTTCGAGACCGCCGTCCCGGCGACATCGGCGGTCTCCTCACGGGTCGAAACGACTTCCGGGCGGCCTCGCCCGCCCGGCACTTCCCCAATCGCACGCCGCAGGGCCATCCTGGGAGCATGCCCCTGTCTGCGACCGAGCTGCACCAGCGCGGTGTCGCTGCGGCCAACGCGCGGCGGTTCGGCCAGGCTCGTCGCGCCCTCACCGCGGCATCCGCCCGCACAGACGATGAGGACCTCCGCGCCCGCATCGACGGCACCGTCGCGTATGTGCTCGCACAGACGGGGAGACCCGCCGACGCCGAGCGGCTCTCGACCGCTGCCCTCGCCCGTCCCGGGATGAGCGAAGAGACGGTAGCGGTGCTGAGCGGCCAGCTCGGCACACTGCTCCTGTACTCCGGTCGCCTCGACGAGGCCGAAGCCATGCTGACTCGGGCGATCCGCGTCGTCGCCGCAGAATCCGCCGAGCACGCGAACCTGCTCATGAACCGGGCGGTGGTGCGGATGCAGCGCCACGAACTCGCTCCGTGCGTCGCCGATCTCGAACACGCTGCGGCGATCTTCGAGGCAGCGGGCGAGGAGGAGCCGCTCGCTGAGGCCCGCCACAACCTCGGCTATGCGGCGCTGCTCGGCGGCGACCTGGTCGCGGCGCTCGCGCTGATGACCCGCTCCCGACCGGCGCTCGCGGCAACGAGCGATCTGGCCGCCGCGATCGGCGATCTCGACCGCGCCGAGGTGCTCCGCGACGCGGGGCTCACGACCGAGGCGGAGGCTCTGCTCGCCGAGGTGGCCGTGCAGTTCGGCGCGCAGCGGATGAGGCAGGCCCGCGGCGAGGCCGAGTTCCACCTCGCGCGCTCGCAGCTGCGGCACGATCCCCGGGCGGCGGAGCGGACGGCGCGCACCGCGGTCCGCCGCTTCACGGCGCTCGGCAGTGACGGATGGGCCACCCGCGCCGAGGCCGTGCGTCTCGACGCACGGTTGCGCGCAGGGGGCAGGACCGACCCTGCGGACTTCGCGCGCACGGCATCCGCTCTCCGTCGCCGCGGCTTCCGCACCGAGGCCACGGGGCTCGCGCTGACCGCACGGCTCGGCGGGCGCGGACGGATGCCGCGCCTTCCGCCCGACGCTCCCACACCGCTGCGGATGCATGCGCAGGAGGTCAGGGCGGTGCGCGCGTCTGCGGCGGGCCGGGATCGCGAGGCTCTGCGCGCAGCCTCCGACGGGCTGGAGCTGCTGACGACGTGGCAGCAGTCGTTCGGTGCGCTCGACCTGCAGGCATCCGTCGCGATGCACGGCGCCGACCTGATGTTCGCGGGGCTCGCCGCCGCGGCGCGCACGGGCGACCCGGCCGTGCTGTTCGAGTGGTCCGAGCGCGCGCGGCACCTGAGCCAGCAGGTGGCGCCCGTCCGTCCGCCGCACGACCCTGAGCTCGCCGGCGACCTCGCCGAACTGCGGATGCTGCGCGCCGATCTCGCCGGAACCGACTGGTCGGGTGACGCCAGGGTGCGCGCACTCCGGGCGCGCGTGCGCGAACGGCAGTGGTCGACGACGGGTGTCGGCGGCACCCGCACGCGCATCGAGCTCGCCGAGGCGCAGGGACGGATCGCCGACGACACCGCGATCCTCGCCTACGTGTTCACCGGTGCGGAACTGCAGTGCGTCGTGGTGACGGCATCCGACGCCCGCATCGTGCCGCTCGACTGGCCCGGCGTGCGCGGGGCCCTCGACGGCCTCCGCGCCGACCTCGACGTCGCTGCCCTCACTCGCGGCGGACCGATGGCCGCACTGGTGGAGCGCTCGCTCGACGAGCGCCTGCGCGTCCTCGACGACGCGCTGCTCGCTCCCGTGCGCACGGCGGTGCAGGCACGGCGCTTCGCGCTGACGATCCCCGGCATCCTCGCCGGCATCCCCTGGGCGATGCTGCCTGGGCTCTCCGGGGTCCCGTTCACCCTGGCGACCTCGGTGTCGCGCTGGCTCGCCGACCGCCCGACCGCAGACCGGACGCGAGCGCCGAGGGCCGGGTTCGCCGCCGGGCCGCGCGTCCCCCGCGCGGAGGAGGAGATCAGACGGGCGGCAGCGGCGTGGCCCTCGGCGACCCTGCTCACCGCCGACGACTCCCGCGTCACGAGCGTCACCGACCTCGCGGGGGAGTCCGACGTGCTGCACATCGCCGCGCACGGACGCCACGCGACGGGCAACCCGATGTTCTCGGGACTCGAGCTCGCCGACGGCACCCTGTTCGGCTACGACGTCGACCTCATCCCGCACGTGCCGGCGACGGTGCTGCTGTCGGCGTGCGAGCTGGGTCGTTCCTCGGTGCGCTGGGGCGAGGAGGCGCTCGGCATGACGCGGGTGTGGCTGCACGCGGGCACCGGATGCGTGATCGCGGCGCCCGTGATGGTGGCGGATGCCGTGGCCGGCGAGCTCCTGTCGGCCGTGCACGAGGGGCTGGCCTCGGGCGCCGACGCCGCAGATGCTCTCGCCGCGGCATCCCTCTCCACCGGGCTGCGCGCCCCCTTCCAGTGCCACGGGAACGGATTCTGAAGATTTTCTCCAATCGCTGTATCAGAACCGGGGGGACCCGCTCCTGATCTACAGAAGGTGCCATGCGAAAGGGCTTCGAGAAGGCGGAGCGCGGGAGGCGCAGTCGAACTGGGGAACCTGTGCACTGGGGAGTGCAGGGATACGACAGGCCACCATCTGCCCGGAGGTGCCGCGGTTGCAACCGCGGCACCTCCTTCATGGGCGCCCGCATGCCGCAGCACAGGACTCACCACCCCCGTTTCGTCTCGCTCCGCTCGCTCAACGACCCGCGGGGAGGGGAGACCCGGCAGACGCGACTCAGGATGCCGTGATGACCTCGTACCCGGCGGCGCGCAGCGCCGCGACGGCGTCGACGTCGGCGTCTTCGTCGGTCAGCACCACGGGGAACAGCTCCACCCCGCCGACGCTGGCGAAGGCCGTGACGCCGAGCTTGCTGCCGTCGGTCACGACGACCGCGCGGCGCGCACGCTCGGCCATCATGCGGTTCACCGCGGCCTCGCGCTCGTCCTGCGTGGTGGCGCCGGCCGCGGCATCCATCCCGTTCACGCCGATGAACGCGAGGTCGAGCCGGACGCCGCGGAGCAGCTGCTCCACGAAGGGGCCGACGAGCTCGTAGGTGCGCGAGTGGATCACCCCGCCCGTGACGACCACCTTGATGTCGGGGCGGGTCGCGAGCTGAGCCGCGATGTTGACCGCGTTCGTGACGACCGTGATGCCGCCGCCTGCGGCGAGGTCCTCCCGTGCGGCGATGGCCGCGGCGATCGCCGTCGTCGTCGTCCCGCCCGAGAGCCCGACGACCATGCCCGGCATGACGAGAGCGGCGGCCGCCTGGGCGATGTTCTCCTTCTGCTGCGTGCGGAGGTGGCTCTTGTACCGGATCGGCAGCTCGTAGGCCACCGCCTGCGCCACCGCTCCGCCGTGCGTGCGGGTGAGCAGCCGCTGCTCCGCGAGGCTGTCGAGGTCGCGGCGGGTGGTCGCCGGCGATGCGCCGAAGCGCTCGACGAGCTCCTCGACCGTGACCTCGCCGGCGTCGGCGAGCAGGTCGAGGATCGCGTTGAGACGGGCGGCGCGCTTCATGTCACCATCCTGCCCGACCCGGCGCCGCGGTCGTCCTCACGATTCCAGGGCGAACAGGCGGAGCATCCGCGCGGCCTCGTCGGCCAGGGCCTCGCGCGCGGGCTTCAGGTACTTGCGCGAGTCGACGAGCGTCTCGTCGGCGGCGAGCGTCGACCGGACGGCCCTGGTGAAGAAGCCGTTCAGGTGCGTCGAGACGTTGATCTTCGTCATGCCGGCGCGCACGGCGTCGGCGATGACGGCATCCGCCACACCAGAGGAGCCGTGCAGCACCAGGGGCACGGAGAGCGCGGCGCGCAGACGGGCGATGAGGCCGAGGTCGAGGGATGCCGAGCGGTCGAGCATCGCGTGCGAGGAGCCGACCGCCACGGCCAGCGCGTCGACGCCCGTCGCCTCGACGAAGGCCCTGGCCTCGTCGGGGTCGGTGCGGACGCCGGGCGCGTGCGCGCCGTCCTTTCCGCCGACCTCGCCCAGCTCTCCCTCGACGTAGACGCCCGCGGCGTGCGCGCGTGCGGCCACCGCTGCGGTGAGGGCGACGTTGTCGTCGTAGGGGAGGGCGCCGCCGTCGAACATGACCGAGCCGAAGCCGAGGGCGATCGCCTCGTCGACGAGCTCCGGACGCTCGGCGTGGTCGAGGTGCACGGCGACCGGGGTCGATGCGCGCCGCGCGATCGCGAGCGTCGCGAGCGCGATCGGCTCGAGGGCGCCGTGGTAGTCGGCGCAGTTCTGCGAGATCTGCAGGATCACCGGGAGTCCTGCCAGCTCCGACGCGCGCACCAGCCCCTCGGCGGTCTCGAGGTGGATCACGTTGAACGCGCCGATGCCGGTGCCGCGGGTCGCGGCATCCGTCACCAGTTCACGGGCGGAGACGAGGGTCATTCGCGGTCCTTCTGTTCGTACGGGCGCACGCTCAGTCGTGCGTCTAGGTCAGGCCAGGTGTCGGAGACCTCGCCGGCGAGGGGCATCAGCACCGCCGCGGCCGACCAGGATGTCGCGCGCCGGAGGATCCGCTCGGGGTCGCGCTCGCCCTCCGCGTAGAGCACGGCGCATGCCGCGACACCGGCGTCGCCGGCGCCGGTCGGGTTGCCGGCGAGAGGCGCGTCGAGGCGGGCGTGCACGACGTCGGATGCCGTCACGGCGAGCATCCCGTCGGCCCCCAGCGACAACAGCACGAGCTCCACGCCGCGCGCGATGAGCGACCGGGCGCCCTCGACGGGGTCGGCGATGCCCGTGGCGTCGACGAGCTCCGCGGCGTTGGGCTTGAGGACGGACGCTCCGGCATCCGCCGCCTGCAGCAGCGCGGGGCCGGAGGTGTCGACGATCACCGGCACCCCGGCGTCCCGGCCGACGCCGATCAGGAGCGGGAGGAGCGTGCGGGGAGCGCCGGGCGGGAGACTGCCCGAGATCACCAGGACGTCGGCGGCGGGCAGCCGTTCGACGACCTCGGCGAGCAGGGCGCCCCATTCCTCGTCGGTCGGGTTGACGCCGCGTTCGTTGACGACGGTGGTGTCGCCGAGGTGCTCGTCGACGATCGCCACGCTCTGCCGCGTGGCTCCGGCGACCTGGACGAGCGCGTGGGGCACTCCGGAGAGCACGAGCTCGTCGGCGAAGTCGGCGCCCGCCCTGCCGCCGACCGTGGTCACGGCGACGACGTCAGCGCCCTGCGCGTGCGCGACCCTGGCGACGTTGAGCCCCTTGCCTCCGGCGCGTGCGGCGCCGGCATCCGCCCTGTGCGTCTCGCCGACCGTGAGGCGGTCGACGCGCCAGGTGAGGTCGAGCGCGGGGTTCGGGGTGACCGTGAGGATCATACGAGCTCCCTCGCGCGCAGCGCGGCGCCGATCAGCCCCGCGTTTCCGGAGAGCTCGGCGGGTACGAGCTCGGGCAGACGGTGGAAGCTCAGTCGTGCGGCGAGTCGCGAGCGCAGTTCGTCGAACAGCGCCCCGCCGGCGCGCGACAGCCCTCCGCCGATCACGACGGCCTCGGGCGCGACGACCGCGGTGAGCTGCGCGAGCGACATGGTCAGCGCGTCGAGCGCGGAGTTCCAGATGTCCGCTGCGACCTGGTCGCCGGCGGCCGCGCGGGCGATCACGTCCTTCGCGCCGTCCGGCGTGACGCCGGTGGCTTCGCGGTAACGGCGGGCGATGGCTCCGGCCGAGGCCACGGCCTCCAGGCATCCGCGGGCGCCGCACGCGCAGATCGGACCGTCGGCGATCGGGGAGTGCCCGATCTCTCCGGCGTACCCGCCTGCGGTGTAGGGGACGCCGCCCACGAGGAGGGCGCCCGCGATGCCGGTGCCGATCACGAGAACGACGGAGTTCGCATAGGCGCGGGCGCCGCCCAGGCGGTGCTCCGCCCAGCTCGCGGCGCGCACATCGTGGTCGAAGCCGACGGGGAGACCCAGCTCCGCGGCCGCGAGGTCGCGGATGGGCGCGTCGTGCCACCCCAGGTTGCTGGCGAAGACGCCGAGCCCGGCATCCGCGTCGACGATCCCGGGGACGACCAGCCCGACCGCCTGGGGCACCACGTCGGGGTGGTCGGCCGTGAGCTCGGCGGCGAGCACGCCGAGGCGCTCGATCAGCACGCCGGTGCGGTCACCGTCGGCCACCGGCGTCGGCGTGCGGCGGAGTCCTCGTGCAATGCCGTCGCCATCGAACAGCGCGGACTTGATGTCGGTGCCGCCCACGTCGAACGCGAGCACCGGAGCCCCCTGTCCGAGCGACCGCACCGAGGCGAGTCGCTCGCCGGAGGCGTCCTTCACGACATCGGGTACGGGTGCGGTGTCGCTCGGATCAGGGGAGGCCATCATGCATCCAGGATGACGGAACGCGAGAGGTTGCGGGGCTGGTCGGGGTCGAGCCCGCGCACGACGGCGCGGTCGAGGGCCACGCGGTGCAGGCGCACGAGATCGGCCATCGGATCGATCGGGTTCTGCACGAAACGCGCCCCCGTGGCCTCGACCTGCGCCGCGAGCCCTTCGGGGGCCTCGCCGAACTGCCAGGTGACGCGGCCGGGGGCGGCGATCGCGATCGGGCCGTGGCGGTAGTCCATCGACGGGTACGACTCGGTCCACGACTGCGAGGACTCGCGCATCTTCAGCGCCGCCTCGTGGGCGAGGCCGATCGTCCAGCCGCGTCCGAGGAAGGAGTACTGGTCGGCATCCCGCAGTCCGTCGTCGTCGACGCCGGCGAGCACGCCCCTGGCGTCGTCGATCGCGCTGGTGAGGTCCTCGCCGAGCGAGGCGCGGAACAGCGCGAGCGCGGTCGTGGCGAAGCGGGTCTGCACGACCGACTTCTCGTCGGCGAACGGCAGCAGCACGGCCTCGTCGACGAGCGACACCAGCGGCGAGGTGGGGTCGCCGATCACGCCGACGACGGGGACGCGGCCCTTGATCTTCTCGACGAGCTCGAGCACCTCGGTGGTCGTGCCGGAGCGGGTGAGGGCGACGACCGCGTCGTAGTCGCGGTCGATGAACGCCTCGGATGCCGCGAACGCGTCGGTCTCGCCGAGGCCGGCGTTCTCGCGCAGCGCGGCGTAGGACTGGGCGATGAACCAGGAGGTGCCGCATCCGACGACCGCGATGCGTGCGCCGGCCGCCGGGAGGAGCGCCTGCTCGTCGCGCAGATCGGCCGCTCGCGCCCAGGTGTCGGGCTGCGAGTTGAGCTCTTCGCGCATGTGCGCGCCGGGCAGAAGTTCGGTCATGATCGACCCCTCCAGAGGAAAGTTTGCGTGATTGTGATTGTTTGAAGCTTGATTCGATCATAGTATGTCGTCAAAGAAGTTCATTGCAAGGTTCTTCTTGATTTTGTTTGTTCTCCTGACAAATAATCGAACAAGTTCCACCGCCTCTCCGCTGATCCCGTCGACGAAGAGGTCGCCCAGAGCCCATCCGGCTCACATGATCCCCCTTCCCGCAAGATCGGGGATCACACGCACCGTCGCGTGAAAGTGTTCGCGACTGTGCACTACCCGCCTCTCCACTGGAGGGCAGACCACCGCTCTCCTCCGAGGCGGCGGACACACACAGTGAGGAATGCAATACACATGAAGAAGTCACTGCGATTCGGCGCAGCCGCTGTTGCGGCCGTCGCCACGCTCTCGCTCGCTTCGTGCGGGTTCGGCGGCTCCACAGGCGGCGACGGCGGCGATGCCGGCGGCGCAACCACGCTCGACCTCCTCGTCCCCAGCTACTCCGACGCCACCAAGGGCCTCTGGGAGGACGTCATCAAGGGGTTCGAGAAGGAGAACCCCGACATCAAGGTGAAGCTCGAGGTGCAGTCGTGGGACAACCTCGAGAAGGTCGTCTCCACCAAGATCCAGGCGAACGACGCCCCCGACATCTACAACGGCGGCCCCTTCGCCGGCTTCGTCGGCGATGACCTGCTCTACCCGGCCAAGGACGTCGTCTCGGCGGACACGTACTCCGACTTCCAGGACGCCTTCCTGAAGAACGCCGAGGTCGACGGCACCGCCTACGCCCTCCCGCTCATCGCGTCGGCGCGCGCCCTGTTCGTGAACAACGCGCTGCTCACGCAGGCCGGCGTCTCCGAGGCGCCCAAGAACTGGGACGAGCTGCTGGATGCCGCGACCAAGGTCTCCGCCCTCGGCGGCGGCGTCTCCGGCTACGGCATGCCGCTCGGCTCCGAAGAAGCTCAGGCCGAGGCGGCCGTATGGCTGTGGGGCGGCGGCGGCTCGTTCGGCGACGCGAAGGACATCACGATCGACACCCCCGAGAACCTCGTCGGCGCCGAGCAGATCAAGAAGATGATCGACGCGGGTGCGACGCAGGCCGACCCGGGCTCCACGCAGCGTTCGCCGCTGATGGACATCTTCATCCAGGGCAAGATCGGCATGCAGGTCGGCCTCCCGCCGACGGTCGGCCAGATCGAAGAGGGCAACCCCGACCTCGACTACTCGATCGTCCCGATCCCGACCAAGGACGGCTCGCCGTTCACGCTCGGCGTCATGGACCAGCTGATGGCGTTCCAGAACGACGGTGACAAGAAGGAGGCGATCACCAAGTTCTTCGACTACTACTACTCCGCCGACGTCTACGTGCCGTGGGTGCAGGCCGAGGGCTTCCTCCCCGTCACCAAGTCGGGCGCCGAGAAGCTCAACGGCGACGAGAAGCTGAAGCCGTTCCTCGACGTGCTGCCGGACGCGCAGTTCTACCCGTCGACGAACCCCAAGTGGTCGGCCACCGACGGCGCCTTCAAGTCGCTGTTCGGCCAGCTCCAGTCGCAGTCCGCCGCTGACGTCCTGAAGCAGATCCAGGCCCAGGTCGACGCGGGCTGATCCGCCGGAAAGGGAGAGGTTCGGGTACAACCATGAGCCAGACAACAGAGTCCTCGAACCTCGCGGGGGCGGCTGACAGCCGCCCCCGCACCCCGAAGGCCTCCGGCGCCGCACGCGGCAAGCCGGGTATGAAGGATCTCCTCCAGGCGCTGCCCTGGATCGCACCGGCCCTGGTGCTCATCATCGGCGTCGTGCTCTTCCCCGCCGGCGTGATGTTCTACAACTCGACCCGCGACATCTCGCTCTCGGGTCTCGACAAGGGGTCGGTCGGCCTCGAGAACTTCGCCACGGTGTTCGCCTTCGCGGAGTTCTGGCCGATCTTCTTCCGCACCATCGTGTGGGTGGTGACCGTGGTGCTCTTCACGGTGCTCATCTCGCTCGCCCTCGCGCAGATCCTGAACAAGGCCTTCCCCGGCCGGCAGATCGTGCGGATGGCCGTGATCGTCCCATGGGCGGCATCCGTCGTCATGACCACGATGGTGTTCTACTACAGCCTCGAGCCGTACTTCGGCATCTTCAACAAGTTCCTGTACGACATCGGCCTCTCCGACGACCAGGTCGGCTTCGGCTGGACCAAGAACCCCACCACGGCGTTCATCTGGTCGATCGTGATCGCGATCTTCGTCTCGCTCCCCTTCACGACCTACACGATCCTCGCCGGGCTCCAGACGGTGCCCGCCGACACCCTCGAGGCCGCGAAGATGGATGGAGCCGGAGCCACCCGCACCTACTGGACCATCGTCGTCCCCCAGCTGCGCAGCGCCCTCGCGGTCGCCATCCTCATCAACATCATCAACGTGTTCAACTCGCTGCCGATCCTGAAGGTCATGACCGGGTCGATCCCCGGCTACGGCGCCGACACGATCATGACGATGATCTTCAAGTACATCGAGCTGCAGAAGAAGGTCGACGTCGCCAGCGCCCTGTCGGTCGTCGCCTTCCTCATCGTGATCGTGATCGTCGCGATCTACGTCAAGGCCGTCAAGCCCATGAAGGAGGTCTGATCATGACCGTGACCGAGACCGCCCTCGTCACCACCCGCGGCACCGGGGCCCGTGCTCCGCAGATCGGCCGCAAGCGCCGCTACACCGAGGACCAGGTGTCGCTGCCCCGCGTCATCCTGCGCATGGCCGCCGGCCTGCTGGTGCTCCTGATCTTCGTGCTCCCGTACCTGATCATGTTCTTCGGATCGGTGAAGACCAAGCCGCAGATCCGCTCCGTGAATCCCACCTACTTCCCCACGGAGTGGCACTGGGAGAACTTCGTCACGATGTGGTCGACGCCCGAGACGCCGCTGCCGTACAACCTGATCTCGACCATCATCATCGCCGTCTTCGCGACGCTCCTGGTGCTCGTCGTCTCGCTGCCGGCCGCGTACTACACGGCCCGGTTCAAGTTCCCCGGCCGCATGGTGTTCCTGTTCCTGGTGATCGTGACGCAGATGCTGCAGCCCGCGGTGCTGACCTCGGGTCTGTTCCGTCAGTTCACGACACTGGGGCTCGGCGACACGTGGGCCGCGATGATCTTCATCAACGCCGCGTTCAACCTGTCGTTCGCGGTGTGGATCATGCACTCCTTCTTCGCCGGCATCCCCAAGGAGGTCGACGAGGCCGCGCAGATCGACGGCGCCGGGCGCTTCACGGTGCTGTTCAAGATCAACCTGCCGCTCGTGTGGCCGGGCATCGTGACCGCGATCGTGTTCACCTTCGTGGCCTGCTGGAACGAGTTCGCCGCATCGCTCGTCATCCTCTCCACCGACAAGAACCAGCCGCTCTCCGTGGCGCTGACCAAGTTCGTCGGCCAGTACGAGACGAGCTGGCAGTACGTGTTCGGCGTCTCGATCGTCGCGATCCTGCCGGTGGTCATCCTGTTCATGCTCATCGAGAAGCGCCTCGTCGGCGGCCTCACGGCGGGCTCCGTGAAGTAGGCCCCCGTTCGCCAGACGGGCCCCGGATGCTGCGGCGTCCGGGGCCCTTCTGCTGCTGTCCGGACGCAGCTCACGCGGGAGCGGCTCAGTGAGCGGATGCCGCCCGCAGCTGGTCGGGACTCCAGCGCACGCCGAGCGCCGCCGTGAGCGCGAACTGCGCCACACCCGTGGAGATGACGGCTCCCGCGTCGGCGTACCTCACCGGAACGCGCGCGGTGCCCGTCGCCGCGTAGTCGAGGTCGGCGCGCACGAGCTCCAGGAAGGGCTCGCCGAGCGCCCGCACGGGGCCGCCGATCACGACCTCCGCCGCGTCGAGCACCGCGGCGATGAGCTTGATCGTGCGGGCGAGCGCCCTGGCGCCCTCCGCGAACACGTGCTCGTCGACGCCCGCGGCGAGCGCGGTGATCACGCCGTCGTCCATGGCGTCGGTGAAGTCGTCGCCGAGCATCGCGGTCATCGACGACGCCGACTCCAGGCATCCGTAACGCCCGCACCGGCACTGCCGCGCCTCGTCGCCGAACTCGACCTGCACGTGCCCGATCTCACCCGCACGGTCGCGGGGACCGGGGGCGAGCTCCCCGTCGAGGGTCACGGCCGCGCCGATGCCCACGCCGATGTGGATGAAGAGGCGGTAGCCCGATGCCTCATCCTCCATGGCGGCCTCGGCGATGGCTTCGGCATCCACGTCGTTCACGAGCAGGACGGGCACGTCGAGCAGCGACTCCAACCGCTCGGCGAGGGGCACGTCGCTCCAGCCGAGCTGCACGCTCTCGAGCACCGAACGCCCGTCGGTCGTTCCGGGCAGCTGGGCGCCCGCGATGAGAAGTCGGTCGCCGTGATCGGCCGCGATCTGCGCGACCGCGTCGCGGATCAGATCGTCGCGGCTCTCCGCCGTGTACTCGATCCGGCGCGTGTCCACCTCGGAGCCGTCCAGCGCCACGAGGGCGAGGCGGGCATCCGTCGGGCGGATCACCATGACGAGGATGAGGTGATGCGCGGCATCCACGCTCAGGGTGGTGGCCCTCTTGCCGCCGGTGCTCGCGGCCTGCGCCCCCTCGACGACGAGGCGGCTCTCGATGAGCTCGGCGACCAGGGAGGATGCCGTGGCGGCCGTCAGCCCCGTCGCGCGGGCGATGCCGGCCCTGGTCTGCGCCCCTGACCCGCGGAACACGAGCTGCAGCGCACGGCGGAGGTTCGCCCGGCGCACGGACGCCTGCGTGTCGAGAGCATCATCGCTGTTCAGCATGGGCGGATTCCGTTGTCGAAAATGGTTGACAGGGATCGGGTCACTGCGTACCCTCGATCATAGTTTATTCAATAAACTAAGTTGACTGCCCCGGGCGGATGAGTGCTGCACACACCGTCGTCCGCCCGGGGAATCATCTCAGCGGCCTTCGGCGGCTTCGGTGTGATGACGGATGACCTCCGCCACGACGAAGTTGAACCACTTCTCCGCGAACTCCGGGTCCAGATGGGCCTGCTCCGCGAGAGCGCGCAGTCGAGCGACCTGCTGCTCCTCGCGCCCTGGGTCGGATGCCGGCATCGCATGATCCGCCTTGAGGTGCCCGACCTGCTGCGTCGCGCGGAAGCGCTCAGCGAGCATGAAGATGAGCGCCGCATCGATGTTGTCGATGGTCGCGCGCAGTCGGAGAAGTTCGGACTTCGGGTCCACGGCGTCGGTCATGGTCTTACTCTACGGTCCCGCACCCGCCCGCTATCGTGAGCACATGAGCGAAGAAGAATCGGCGCCGTCCGAGAGCGCCACGGGCGCAGCATCCGTCCCCGTCGAGGAGACGGCGGCACCCGCCGCGCAGGCCCCTGCCCCGCTCACCCCGCGGCCGGTGGTGATCGAGCCGATGACGCCGAGCCGCTCGTTCTGGACCCGCATCGACCGCCCGTTCGTCTTCGGCTTCCTGGTGACGCTCGGCGGTCTCGGGGCGATCGTGCTCGGCCTCGCGGTGACGAGCCTGTCGACCGTGCTCATCTACATCGCCCTCGCCCTCTTCGCCGCCCTGGGCCTCGACCCGGCGGTGCGGTTCCTGGAGCGCAGAGGACTCTCCCGCTCGATCGCGGTGCTCGTCGTCATCCTCGGCCTGATCGTCATCGTGGCGCTCATCCTCTGGATGGTGCTCCCCATCGTCATCGAGCAGGTCGCGAGCTTCGTGCGCTCGGTGCCCTCGATGATCCAGGACTTCACGCGCAGCGACATCTACGCCACGCTCGAGAAGCAGTTCGGCGACCAGTTCGAAGACCTCGTCGCCGACATCCAGAAGTTCCTCACCAACCCGGGCAACATCGCCACGATCGGCGGCGGCGCGCTCAAGATCGGCGCCGGCATCGCGACGGGCATCTCCGGGGCGATCGTCGTGCTCGTGCTCACGCTGTACTTCGTCGCCACGCTCCCCGGCATCAAGACCTCCCTGCTGCGCCTCGCCCCCGCCCGTGACCGCGCCAGGGCCGCGGACATCACCGAGCAGATCACCGACTCGGTCGGCGGCTACGTCATGGGGATGGTCGTGCTCGCGTTCTTCAACGCACTGCTCGCGTTCCTGCTCTACCTGTTCCTCGGGCTGCCGTTCCCGCCGCTGATGGCGACGGTCGCGTTCTGCATCACCCTGATCCCGCTCGTCGGCTCGGTGATGTTCTGGATCATCGGCACGGGCCTCGCGCTGTTCACGAACCCGCTCGCCGCGCTGGTCTTCGGCATCGTGTACCTCGTGTACATGCAGGTCGAGGCGTACGTCATCACCCCGCGCGTGATGAACAGGGCGATCTCGATCCCCGGCTCGCTCGTGGTCATCGGCGCTCTCGCCGGCGGCACGCTGCTCGGACTCCTCGGCGCACTCGTGGCGGTGCCGGTCGCGGCATCCATCCTCATCATCATCAACCAGGTCCTGGTGCCCCGGCAGGACGCCCGGGTGTAGTCGCATCCCCGCTCGCGCATCACGCGAAGGGGCGCATCCCGGGTCGATTCGGGATGCTGCGCGTTACTCGAGCGGGGTCAGAGCCCCTGGTCGAGGATGCCGACGAACCGGCTTCCGACGCCCTCGAAGTAGCCGCGATGCAGCCCGGCGGCCGGTTTCGGGAGTTCGTCGGATGAGTGCTGGCGGCAGATCACGGAGGTGAACTCGGGCCACCACTTCTTCGGTCTCGCTGTCTCGGAATAGCCGCACAGATCGCAGGTCAACGTGACCCAGACGGGGCGCGCGCCCTTCTTGCGGTTCGATCGGGACTGCACGAGCCATGCGGGCGGATCCTGCTCGAGCGCCGCGAGCTCGGACTCGCTCACGCCGTCGCCGAAACCGTGACGGTCGGCCATCTCCAGGGAGATGTCGAGCCGCTGGGCGAGATCGCGCTTCGAGATCATGCCGAAGTTTCCGTTGCCATACGCTCCATCCTCTCAGGCCGCTCCCTTCGGTCACACCGCACGTACACGAAAGGGGCCTTCGGACTGTCATCCGAAGGCCCCTTCCACACTCGATCAGACCAGACCCTGCTCCTTCAGCCAGGCCTTCGCGATGTCGGCCGACGACTTCTGGTCGACCGTGCTCTGCACGTTGAGGGCCACGAGCTCATCGGCGGTGAGCTTGGCGCTGATCGCGTTGAGCACCTTCGACACCTTGTCGGAGATGTCGCTCGACACGATCGGCACGACGTTGGAGGCGAGGATCATGTTCTTCGGATCCTCCAGCGCCACGATGTCCTTCGTCTGGAAGGCCGGGTCGGCGGTGTAGATGTCGGCGACCTGGATCTCGCCCGCGAGCAGCGACTCGAGCGTCGTCGGACCGGTGGCCGAGAAGTCGAGGCTCACGCCGTAGATCTCCTTGGCCGCGGCGGGGCCGTAGGGGCGCTGCTCGAACTCGGGCGCGGCGCCGACCGTGACCGGCGTCGTGACCTTCGAGAGGTCGGCGATCGTCTTCAGACCGTGCTCCTCGGCGAAGCTCTTGAGCACGGTGTAGGTGTCCTGATCGGACGCCTCCGCGTAGTCGAGAGCGGTGAGACCCTTGGGCAGCGCCTCCTTCAGAGCCGCGTACACGTCATCAGGGTTGGTGACGTCGGCGCCCTTGTCGAGGTACTCCAGCAGGCTGCCGGTGTACTCGGGGAAGACGTTGATCGCCCCCGACTCGACCTCGGGCATGTACGCGTCGCGCTGACCGATGTTGAGCTTCTTCTCGACCGTGAAGCCTGCATCCTCGAGCGCCTGGGCGTAGATCTCGGCGATGATCTCGTTGGAGTAGTACGCCTGCGAGCCGACGACGATCGTGTCGCCGCTCCCGCCGGAGCTGGACTCGGACGGGGTGTCGAGCGGGTTGCTCGATCCGCACGCCGAGAGGGCGAGTGCGGCGGCGGCGACCAGGCCGACCGCGAAGGCTGTGCGCGTGCGTCGTGCTGTGAACATGACTTCCTCTTCTCTGGGACTTCTGGGGTGTCGAGTGCTGTGGACGGATTCAGGCGGTGGCGGATGCCGCGACCGGCGCGGCGGCACGGCGGCGACCCGGTCGACCGGTGCGCAGGCCGCGCGGAACGGCCGCGTGCTGTGCGGACGCGAGGAGCAGATCGACCAGGAGCGCCAGAACGGCGACGATGATCGCCCCGCCGAGCACCTGGTCGAAGCGGCGCAGCGGGATGCCCTGGATGATCGGCCAGCCGAGGCCGCCGAGATTGACGTACGCCGCGATGGTGACGGTCGCGATGACCTGCAGCAGCGCCGAGCGGATGCCGCCGACCAGGAGGGGAAGGCCGAGCGGAACCTCGACCTTGAAGAAGATCTGCCACTCCGTCATGCCCATCGCCCGTGCCGCGTCGATCACGCGACGGTCGATCGCCTCGAGCCCGGTGTACGCACCGGCGAGGAGCGAGGGGATCGCCAGCAGCACGAAGGTGATGACGGCCGCCTCCGGCACGTGGAGCACGCCGAGGAGCAGGACGAGCAGCACCATGAGGCCGAAGGCCGGGATGGCGCGCGCTGCCCCCGAGACGGCGACCGCGATCTCGCGGCCCTTTCCGGTGTGGCCGATGAGCCAACCCGCGGGCAGCGCGATCGCGGCGGCGATCAGCACGGAGACGAGCGTGAGGGCGAGGTGCTGGCCGAGGAGCACGGGCAGCGCGTACCGCCCCTGCCACTGCTCGGGGGCGAACATCCAGGCGATGGCCTCGGCGAAGAGGTTCATGCGGCGGCCCTCGTGGTGACGGCGCGGGCGGTCGTCGCCCGCGAAGAGGCGGAGCTCGCGCGGGTCCACGGCATGAGAGCCCTGCCGATGAGCAGCAGGATCAGGTCGATCACCAGGGCGATCACCACGACCGCGATGACGCCGGCGAACACCTCGGCGATGATGCGCCGTTCGAGACCGTTCGTGAAGAGATAGCCGAGGTTCGTCACGCCGATCAGGATGCCGACGGTCGCGAGCGAGATCGTGCTGACCGCGGTGACCCGGAGCCCCGCGAGGATCACCGGCCCCGCGAGCGGGAACTCCACGGCCCAGAACCTGCGGAACGGACCGTATCCGATGGCCGTGGCCGCCTGTCGCACGTCGTCGTCGACGGAGTCGAGGCCGTCGGACACCGCACGGACGAGGATCGCGACCGCGTAGATCGTGAGCGCGATCACGAGGTTGGTCGGGCTGGTGGCGAGGTACCCGAACGCCGCGGGCATGAGGATCAGCAGTGCGAGAGAGGGGATCGTGTAGAGCAGGCCCGTGAGCACGATGATCGGCCCGCGCACCAGCCGATACCGCCACGCCACCCATCCCAGCGGGAGCGACAGCGCGAAGCCGAGCAGGATCGGGATGATGCTCTGGCGCAGGTGATCGACCGTGAGCTCGAGGATCAGGCCGAGGTTGTCGACGATCCAGTTCACGGGGCCCCCGCCCCCTCGGCGGGCTCGGGCGCGGGGAGGCCCGCGGCATCCGATCCGACGATCGCACCCTGCGTTCGCCCCTCGGAGTCGACGACGACCGTGCCGCGCGGAGTCTGCTTGAGGTGCAGCGCACGATGCCCGCGGTCGGCGCCGATGAAGGCGGAGACGAAGTCGTCTGCGGGGTTCTCGATGATCTCGCTCGGGCTGCCCACCTGCACGATGCGCGCGCCCTTGTCGAGGATGACGACCTGATCGCCGAGCAGGAACGCCTCGTCGATGTCGTGAGTGACGAAGACGACCGTCTTGTCGAGCTCGCGCTGCAGCCGGATCGTCTCCTGCTGGAGGTCGGCGCGGACGATCGGGTCGACGGCGCCGAAGGGCTCGTCCATCAGGAGGATGTTCGGGTCGGCCGCGAGCCCGCGGGCGACGCCGACGCGCTGCTGCTGGCCGCCGGAGAGCTGGCTCGGGTACCGGTCGGCGAGAGCGCGGTCGAGCCCGACCGTGTCGAGCAGCTCCCTCGCGCGCTCGTGTGCAGCCTTGCGGGCGACGCCGTTGAGCCGCAGCACCGTCGCCACGTTGTCGATCACGCTGAAGTGCGGCATGAGGCCCGAGTTCTGCATCACGTAGCCGATGCTCCGCCGCAGGGCCACGGGGTCGCCGCCGAGCACGCTGACGCCGTCGATCTCGACCTCGCCCGACGTGGGCTCGACCATGCGGTTGATCATGCGCAGCAGCGTCGTCTTGCCGCATCCGGACGATCCGACGAACACCGTGGTCTTGCGCGACGGCAGCACGAGGCTGAAGTCGTTCACGGCGAGAGTGCCGTCGGGGAATCTCTTGGTGACGTTGCGGAACTCGATCACGACGTTCTCCAGTCGGGGGTGCGCGCGACGTGCGCGATCAGGGTGCGACCTCGACGCCCGGCGCGAAGGCGACGTAGCCGGAGAAGTCCTTGCCGACTCGGTCGAAGGCGGTCGGATACGGATGCGGGTAGGACCATGCGAGGTCGGCGTGCAGCTCGCCGCCGGCCTGCACCGAGTAGTACTGGCACACGCCCTTCCACGGGCAGGTGTACGGGGTGGGGCTCTCCACGAGCGCCCCCTCGACGACGGATGCCGGCGGGAAGTACCAGTTGCCCTCGATGCGGATGAGATCGCTCTCGTCGGCCTCGGCGATGACGGTTCCTGCGAGTACAGCCTTCATGGTCCTGCCTCCTCGGATGTGGTTTCGAGCGTATAAGAGGTCACGGACATCAGGGCCGGGATCGCCCGGAGTCCGTCAATGTGCGACACATTCCCGCACCTGTTCGGAGCCGCGGCTCGATCGGATTGCCTGCGCGGAACCCGGATGCCGGTCGCATCCGCGCGGTTTCCGCCGACGAAACGCACCGCCGGCCGACATTCCGCAGCCGATGCGCGCACCCCGCTCACGCCGACTCCCCGTTCACGCCGTCACCTCGTTCACGCCGACTCCCTGCCGTAGCCCTCCAGCAGCCGCAGCCAGACTTCGCTGATCGTCGGATAGGCCGGCACCGCGTGCCACAGCCGCGCGATCGGCACCTCGCCGACCACCGCGAGCGTGGCGGTCTGTACGAGCTCCGCCACCTCGGGCCCGACGAACGTCGCGCCGACCACGACATCCCGCTCCGTATCGATCACGAGCCGGGCCTGCCCCGCGAAGCCGTCTTCGTACAGGCCGGCACCGGCGACCCAGCCGAGGTCGTAGTCCACGACGCGGATCGGGAGACCGGCATCCTGCGCCGCCTTCTCCGTCAGTCCGACCGAGGCGACCTCGGGGATCGAGAACGTCACCTGCGGCGCGGCCGCGTGGTCCGCCGTGGCGACATGGCGACCCCAGGGGGCGTCGTCGACCTCGCCGCCGAGCGCGCGCGCCGCGATCACGTCTCCGGCGGCGCGCGCCTGGTACTTGCCCTGGTGCGTGAGCAGCACGCGCCCGTTCACGTCGCCGACCGCGTACAGCCAGTCGACCCCCGGCACGCGCAGGGTGTCGTCGACAGCGATCCACTTCCCCGGTTCGAGCCCGACCGTCTCCAGTCCGATGTCGTCGCTGCGCGGGGACCGCCCCGTCGCCACCAGGACCTCGGATACCGTCACGGTCGAGCCGTCGGACAGCTCGACCCGCACCCCCTCCTCGTCGCGCCGCACCGACGACGTGCCCGTCGACAGGCGCACGTCGACGCCGAGCTCCTTCAGGCCGGCGGCGACCCGCTCTCCGGCGAAGGGCTCCATCCCGCCCAGCAGCCCGCCGCGGGCGATGAGGGTGACCGTCGAGCCGAGGGCCGCGTAGGCGGTCGCCATCTCCACCGCGACGACCCCGCCGCCGATGACCGCGAGCGACTCCGGCAGCTCCTTCGCGCTGGTGGCCTCGCGGCTCGTCCACGGCGCCGACTCGGCGAGTCCGTCGATGGGAGGGACGACGGCATCCGATCCGGTGCTGATCGCGACGGCGTGCCGGGCGTGGAGCACGCGCTCGGTTCCATCGGCATCCGTCACCGTCACCTCGCGCTCACCCGTCAGGCGGCCGTGACCGCGCGCCAGGTCGATGTGCGCCGACTCGAGCCAGCGCACCTGGCCGTCGTCAGACCAGTTGCTGGTGAAGGAGTCGCGGCGGGCGAACACGGCGGCGACGTCGAGCTCTCCGGTGACGGCCTCGGCGGCGCCTCCGACGTGCCGGGCGGCCCGCAGCGCCTGCGCCGAGCGCAGCAGCGCCTTCGAGGGCATGCACGCCCAGTAGGAGCACTCGCCTCCCACGAGCTCGCTCTCCACGATGATCGCGGTGAGACCGCCCTGCACGGCGCGGTCGGCGACGTTCTCGCCGACCGGACCTCCGCCCAGGACGATCAGGTCGTACTCGTCGGTCTTCTCAGCAGTCATGCGTCGCACCTCTCCGTCGCCCAGTCTTGCTCAAGAGCAACGCGGAGTCACGGGGGTCTTGTTCCGCCCGCCCGCCAGAACTCCGGAGATCCGTCAGGTTCGGTGGTCCGTACGTGCGCCCCGCCCCTGAACCGCGGTGCTTCTCCGGAGTTCTGGCGGATGCCGCCGCGAACAGAGCCCGAACGAACAGGTGACCGCCGCGAAAAGGCGTCCACGGCGAACACGCATCTGGGCGGCCGAGGCGACCGCGGTAAACAGGGCCCCGCGCCGATCAGCCCGCCGACACCTCCCGCGGCGCGAGCCGGGGAGCCAGCACCGCCGCAGCGAGGCCGATCACCGCGGCCAGCGCGAACACCGCGGTGAACGGGTCGGCGACCGCCGCCGCTCCGGCGAACAGCACCCCCGTGAGCGCGAGCGCGAGCGCGCTGCCGAACGAGTCGGAGACGGTCATGGCCGCGCTGTTGAACCCCTGGTCCTCGGTCGAGGACATCCCGAGGGTCAGCGCGCTGCTCCGCGGACTCATGAGACCCATGCCGGCGCCCGCCACGATCCAGGCGACGACGATCACGATCGCCTCCGCCCTGAGCGCCGTCGCGACGAGCGACACCCCCACCCCGGCGAAGACCAGGGCGGTGCCGATCCGCACCGCCACGACGCTGTCCAGGCGCGCGCCCATGCGTCCCTGGACCGTCGCCGCGATCGACCACGCGAGGGCGCCGCCGGTCAGGGAGAGGCCGGCGATCGTCGGCGAGAGCCCGTAGCGATCCATGAGCAGGTAGGGGATGTAGATCTGCGCGCCGAAGTACGCCGCCGCGGTGAGTCCTCGCACCAGGATCACCGACGGGAGTCCTCGGCGAGCCCGCAGCGCCCCTGCCGGCAGCAGCGGGCGGACGGCGATCAGCGCCACGACGACGGCCGCCGCGGCGAGCGCCGGTCCCGCGCCGGGGACGTCTCCGAGCAGGTTGAGGCCGAGCACGGCGAGAGCGGCCAGCAGCGACCATCCGAGCCGACCGAACGCCCAGGGAGTCGCCGCGTCGCCGCTCCGGGCGAGACCGCGGAGCGCCGGCACGACCATGAGGAGAGCGACGAGCACCAGCACCACGACGCCGAGGAACACCCAGTGCCAGCTCCACAGCTCGGTGACCGCGCCCGCGACGGACGGCCCGATCAGCGAGGGGATGACCCAGGCGGCGGCGAAGCCGGCGAAGATCGCGGGATGCAGGTCACGGGGGTAGACCTTCGCGACGACGACGTACAGCGCCACCATGAGTCCGCCGCTGCCGAGGCCCTGCGCGAAGCGGCCGACCACCAGGACCGCCATGCTGGGGGCGAGCCCGGCGACGAGGAGTCCGGCGACGAAGACCGCCACCGAGGTGTACAGGGGCTCGACCGGTCCTCGGCGATCCGCCCAGTTGCCCGCGACGACCATTCCGATCACGCCCGTGGCGAGGGGGCCGGCGAAGGCGAGGGCGTAGAGCCGCTCGCCGTCGAGCTCGGCGCTCACGGTGGGCATCACCGTCGTGACGGCCAGGGACTCGAACGCCCCGAGGAAGACGAGCGCGCACGCGCCGATGGTGATCCAGAGGTACGCGCCGCTCATGATGCCGGGGGCGACGGCCTTGGCGGTCGACACCCCTCCCGTGTCGAAGGTCATGGGTTCGACGCTAGAACCTCAACAATGGTTGAGGTCAAGCACGGGATGCTCGGCACGTCGGCACGCCCGCGCAACCGATACATTGGAGTCTTTGCCGATGAGGAGTTTCCCGATGGATTGCGTACTGGCGGAGACGGGCACCGAGCCCAGTCTCCTTCTTCTGATCGTGGGCGTCGTGGCCGCCGTGACCGGAGCCGTCCTGCTTCTCCGAGGGAGGGGCCCGCGTCTCGTTCGGAGCACCTTCGCCCTCGGCGCGATCCTGCTGGGAGCAGCGGCCTTCACGGGGCTCGCCGCCGAGCCCGCGTCCGCGGCCGCGGACTGCCCTCCCGCACAGTCGCAGGCGCAGACGCCGGCACCGGCGGAGACGCCGTCACCCTCGCCGTCGCCGTCCGAGACGCCGATCACGCCCCTCGTGATCGACGGCGAGGTCACCGCCGCGGTCGTCCAGACGTTCGACCAGGCCAGCGGAGTGTCGACGCTCGACTACACGGGATCCTTCGGACCGAGCGCCGCATCCACCGCCGCCATCCCCGCGGGGTCGACCGTGGAGTTCACGATCGTCAACCATGAGATCAACGGGGACCTCGGTACGGGCAGCGGGGCGATCGACCCTCGCCTCACCTGCACCCCTTCGTCTCTCCCCACGTCGCTGAACGCGGGAGGGGTCTTCGAGGAGACCATCGTCGTGTCCTGCCAGACCACCGCGGCCCTGAACCCCGGGGACGCCCCCGCGGGCATCTCCCTGAGGGTGAGCCCCAGCCACAGCGGCTCGATCACGTCCGCCGTGATGACCCTGCCCGGCGACGCCGACGCCACGAACAACACCCGCAGCCAGACGGTCGTCGGCCCCTGATCCGCCCGTCCCGGTGAGCGCAGAGCGCGGGGTCGCGGCGATCGCCTCGGCCCCGCGCTGACCTGCCGAGGACGCTGCCGGAGCACGCTCCACAGCCGCACGCACGTCACCCCTGACGACGCGGTGCTCACTCCGCACGCGGCATCAGCGCACAGGGCGACACCCCTCGACGAGACAGCGCTCACCGCGCGCGACCTCAGCGCACGGGCAGGAAGTGCGTCGGCGTGGGTACCGGAGCCCGATGGCGGATGCCGAGGGGCGCGCCCGTGCGCTCGTCGAGGTCGATCAGGCTGATCGTGTCGGAGCGCTGACCGGCGACGAGCAGCTTGCCCTGGTGCACGAGGTGGTGCCTCGGCCAGTCGACCCCGGAGTCGGCGAGCGCGATCGGCTCGAGGGCCTCACCGGCGCCGCGCACGCGCAGCGCCGCGATCGTGTTGCTGCCGCGCAGCGCCGTGTAGAGGAACTGCCCGTCGCGCGTGCGGGCGAGCTCCGCGGGGAAGTCGACGCCGATCTCGGCGATCGGGCTCGACAGCACGGACGACACGACCGCCCAGGTGCCGTCAGGGCCTGCCGCGAGCGTGAAGACCTCGCAGGAGTACTCGGTGACCACGTGCAGATGCCCGCTGGGGTGCACGACCATGTGCCGCGGCCCCGTGCCCTTCGGCAGAACGACCTCGTGATCGAGCGCGAGGCCGCCGGCGGTCTGCCGCCAGATGCGCACGAGGTCGAAGCCGAGGTCGGTGGTCGCGATGCGGCCGTCGGGCAGGAAGGCGGCGGCGTGCGCGTGCGACTCACGGCCCTCGGCGCCGTAGGGGTCGGATGCCGCGGCCGCGGTTCCGGCCGGGGCTCCGGTTTCCGCCGCGGGTTCGCCCAGGAGCGCCGCGCGCAGTTCTGCGGCCTTGTTCGCGGCATCCGGGATCAGTCGTCCGGCGGCGTCGAGGCCGATGCGCACGACCCTGCCGTCTCCGTAGCAGCTGGCGATGAGCGAGGAGCCGTTCGGGGCGACGGCGACGTGGCACACGTACTGTCCGGCCTCGACGGGCTCGCCGAGCGGGGTGAGCGCGGACTCCCCGCTGCGGGCGAACGCCTGCACGGCGGCATCCCCCTCCAGCGCCGCGTAGACGACGTCGAGCGTGGGGTGCTGCGCCAGCCACGACGGCGACGGGGTCGACGTGACGGCGCCGCGGTAGCTCAGCGACGTCTCCGCGCCCTCATCCCCCGCGAGCAGGCCGATGCCGTCTGCGATGCCCTCCATCGCGGGGCCGTATCCGCCGAGCCAGAACCGCGTCATCCGTGTCTCCCTCTGTCACCGTCGATCCGGAAACCGCTTGCCGGATCGGGGACCAGCGTACGCCGGTCCCCGATCGCGCGCGCTCAGTCGAGCAGATCGTGACGGACGATGACCTGATCGCGCTCGGGGCCGACGCCGATCACCGAGATGCGCGTGTTGCTCATCGCCTCGAGTGCGAGCACGTAGTCCTGCGCGTTCTGCGGCAGATCCTCGAAGGTGCGCGCGACCGAGATGTCCTCGCTCCAGCCTGGGAAGTACTCGAGGATCGGGGTGGCGTGGTGGAAGTCGGTCTGGTTGACCGGGACCTCGTCGAACCGCACGCCGTCGACGTCGTAGGCGACGCACACGGGGATCTGCTCGAGTCCGGTGAGGATGTCGAGCTTGGTCAGCACGAGGTCGGTGATGCCGTTGATGCGGGTCGCGTAGCGCGTGATGGGGGCGTCGTACCAGCCGACGCGACGCGGGCGGCCCGTGGTGGTGCCGAACTCGAAGCCCTGCTTGCGCAGCCACTCGCCCTGCTCGTCGAACAGCTCGGTCGGGAAGGGACCGGAGCCGACTCGCGTCGTGTACGCCTTGACGATGCCGACGATGCGGTCGAGGGCTCCGGGGCCGACGCCGGATCCGGTGGACGCCCCGCCCGCCGTCGCCGACGAGGAGGTCACGAACGGGTAGGTGCCGTGGTCGATGTCGAGCATCGTCGCCTGGCCGCCCTCGAACACGACGACCTCGCCGCGCTCAAGGGCCTGCGCGATGAGGTAGCCGGTGTCGGCGACCATCGGACGAAGGCGCTCGGCGTAGGACAGCAGGTCCTCCACGATCTCGTCGGCGGTGATCGCACGGCGGTTGAAGATCTTCACCAGCAGGTGGTTCTTCTGGTCGAGGGCGCCCTCGACCTTCTGACGCAGGATGTTCTCGTCGAAGATGTCCTGCACGCGGATGCCGACGCGGTTGATCTTGTCGGCGTAGGCCGGGCCGATGCCGCGGCCGGTAGTGCCGATCATGCGCTTGCCGAGGAAGCGTTCGGTGACCTTGTCGAGCGTGCGGTGGTACTGCGTGATGATGTGCGCGTTCGCGCTGACGCGCAGGCGCGACACGTCGATGCCGCGGGCCGCGAGGGCCTCCAGCTCGAAGAACAGCACCTCGAGGTCGATCACGACGCCGTTGCCGATCACGGGGTTCACCCCGGGCGACAGGATGCCGGACGGCAGCAGGTGCAGGGCGTACTTCTCGTCGCCGACGACCACGGTGTGCCCGGCGTTGTTGCCGCCGTTGAACTTGACGACCCAGTCGGTGCGCTCGCCGAGCAGGTCTGTGGCCTTGCCCTTGCCCTCATCGCCCCACTGGACGCCGACGATAACGATTCCTGGCATGGGAGACCCCCTTGCTTTCGCCGGGTTTGCACCGGCTGATGAGCTGGCCCTCTTCGGGCGACTCCATCCTATCGAAGGCTGGTTTCGGTCTTTCCGGGAGGGGCAGCCGCATCAGGAGAAGCGCGAGAGGAACCCTTCCGCCGCGACGATTGCCTCGGCATGCTGACCGCTCTCTTCGACCGCGTACAGGATGTGCTCGAACTCGGCGTCGAGGGCGGCAGCCGCCCCGCGGATGCCCGATCCATCGTTCTCGAACAGTCCAGTCCTCGCCGCGATGAACGCCTGGTAATGGGCCAGAGGAAGGGAACCTGCGCGGAAAGCCCTATTCTGACCACCGATCTCGGCGAGCAGCGAGGAGTTGTGAGGAGACAGCGTCCGTCCGCCGTTACCCGCGGACCCATCTCTAGTCCTGTCCACCGGCATCATCGCCCTCCTTCATCAGTCCCTCTGCAGACTCGCGCCCTGTGACAGAGTACGACGACGGCTCCGCGGCCGGCCCTCGACGAGAGCTGATCGGCAAGGCGGGAATCGGTCGAGGGTTGACGCTCGGGCGGATCCGCCCCACGGTGGCTGGAAAAGTGCGGACCGTGGCGCTCCGGCGGCTCGCCCGGTGTCGGAGGCCCCTGTCAGAATCGAGGGATGTCAGCAGCATCCGGCAGCCCCGGGATTCGTGCGAGCGCCGGAACACCCGCACAGGGACCGCTCGTGCTCGTCGCGGCCCTGGTGACGGTGGTGCTGTGGGCCTCGGCGTTCATCGGCATCCGCGGGGCCGGTCCGCACTTCGACCCCGGAGCGCTCGCGCTGCTGCGCATGGCGGTCGGCGCCGTCGCCCTCGGGCTCATCGCGCTGCGCCGCGGCATCCGCCCTCCGTCTCGGCGGCAGATCCCTCTCGTGGTGCTGTGGGGCGTCGGGTGGTTCTGCGTCTACAACCTCGCGCTCAACGCCGCCGAGCGCACGCTCGACGCGGGCACGGCCGCGATGGTCGTGAACCTCGCCCCGCTCATGGTGGTCGTGTTCAGCGGGCTGTTCCTGCGCGAGGGCTTTCCGCGGCCCCTCGTCATCGGCGCGCCGATCGCCTTCCTCGGCGTGGTCCTGATCGGCATGAACACGTCGTCCGGAGACGGCTTCGACCTCACCGGCCTGCTGCTCGCCCTGCTCGCCGCCGTCATGTACGCAGGGTGCACGCTGCTGCAGAAGCACCTGCTCAGCGCCGGAGCCGACGCGACCACGCTGACGTGGTTCGGCGCCGTCGCGGGCACCGTGGCGCTCCTCCCCTGGACGGGCAGCCTCATCGGCGCCCTGCAGACCGCGCCGCTCGACGCGACGCTGTGGGTCGTCTACCTCGGCATCTTCCCCACCGCGATCGCGTTCACGACCTGGGCCTACGTGCTGCAGCGGAGCACGGCGGGCCAGACGTCCGCCACCACCTACGTCGTCCCGGCGATCGCGATCCTGATGTCGTGGATGATCCTCGGCGAAGTGCCGACCCCGCTGATGTTCCTCGGTGGGGCGCTCTGCCTGCTCGGCGTGCTCGTGACGCGGATGACCTGGGGGCGGCGGGCGACCACAGCGCCCTGATCAGGATCGGCCGCTCATGGCCGCGGCGCCGGCGGAGCCCCCGCGGGCTCAGCGGGAGCCGAGCGATCCGCGGGCGACCCCGAGCTCGTCGAGCCGCGCCTGGGCCTGCGCACGCTTGAGCTCCAGCGATTCGCCGATCTCCGAGGCCAGACGCGGACGGGTGCGGACCAGTTCGTCGACGACGTCCAGCGGCAGCACGACGACGGTGAGGATCTCCCCGGCGACGGTGACCGCCTGCGTGCGCTCCCGGGTGAGGGCCGTCTGCCCGATCAGCTCGCCCTTCTCCGCGGTTCCGACGTCGATCCGTCCGCCCTCCGCCTCGACGGCGATGGCGGCGCGCCCCGACACGACGACGCGCACCTCGTCGGGCACGACCCCGCTGGGCAGCACGACCTCTCCCACTCCGTAGCGCTCGAGCCGGGCCGACGACATCAGCGGCTCCGTGTCCTCCTCCCGCAGGTGCAGGGTCGGGGCGATCACGGTCAGCGCGTGCGCGAGCATGTGCGGCTCAGCGAGCGGATCCGTCGAGTCGCCGTCGAGAGCGAAGCCCCTTCTCCGCGCCGCGTACCAGAGCCAGGAGAGGTACATCGACAGCGCCACGGAGGCGTCGGCGGGGCCGGCGACCGGGATCGTCACCGCGTAGGCGCCTGAGCCCGAGTACAGCACGGACGCGCGTTCCCCCGGCGAGCGCATCGGGAGCCCGTCGGCGACGTCGAGCAGCAGCGCCATCACCTCGTGCGGAGGGTCGTCGGTCGAGAATGTCACCGACGCGTCCGCCGAGTACGGGCCCGCCGGCATGCTCATGTTCGTGAACGACGCCCCCGAGAGCGTCGCGTTCGTCACGATCTGGATGCCGGATCCGGTGTCGATGTGCACGGCACGCCAGTTGACCTCGACGACCCGCCCCTGCACGCCTTCGGCGTTCAGCCAGTCGCCGATCTTGAAGGGCTGCTCGAACAGGAGGAGCAGTCCGGAGATGACCCCTCCGACGGCGTTCTGCAGCGCGAGGCCGATCACGATCGATCCCACACCGAGCGCGGTGAACAGACCGCCGACATCGGCCTCCCACACCCAGGAGAAGAGCAGAGCGAGGCCGATCACCACGAGGGTCAGCCGCGCGATCTCCACGAAGATCGAGGGGATGCGCTCGCGCCAGGAGCCCGGCTTCGCGTTGGCGAACAGCGCGACGTTGAACGCCGACAGCACGAGCAGGATGAGGAGGAAGCCGAAGACCGTCGCGACCACGCGGACCCACACCTGATCGGCGGGCGACTGGATCGCGAACGCGAGGAGGGCGAACAGCGCTCCCGACGGGATCACCCAGTTGCGCAGCATCCGCAGCGGGCGCGCGATCGGGTTGCCTCGTCGGCTGAGCGCTCCGATCGCCTCGGTGAGCGCCACGAACGCCACCGGAACGCCGATCGCGAGGGCGATCACCCACCAGCCCCAGCCGTCCTGGAACGCCTCGGTCATGTCAGGCGACCTTCCAGACCGTCTCGGTCCTGCCGTCGGACTCCACCGTGCCCGCCTGGACGTACGTGATGATCTCGCTCGTGCGGTCGCGCACGGCCTGGCTCACGTAGATGCCGGGCTCTCCTGTGACGGAGCGCACGCGGTATGCGAGGTTCACGGCATCCCCCCACAGGTCGTAGGCGAGGCTCGTGCGCGCGACGAGGCCGCTGGTCACCGTTCCGCTGTCGACGCCGGCGCGCAGCGCGAGCTGTGCGCCGTTCTGCGCGTTGAAGCGCTCGATCACGCCGACCAGGCCGCGCGCGAACTCGACCGATCGGCGGATGTTGTCGACCCGCGGCACCACCAGCCCCGATGACGCGAGGTAGCCGCCGCGCAGGGTGCGCACCTTCTCGACCCCGGCCTTCTCCGCGGCCTCGTCGAAGCCGCGCATGAGCGAGTTCAGCAGTCCGATCTCCTCCTCGCCGCTGAGGTCGCGGGCCAGCTCGTCGAAGCCGACGAGCTCGGCGAACACCACCGAGACGTTCTCGTGCGCCTCCGTGATCGCCTCGTCTCCCTGCTTGTATCGAGTCGCGACGCTCTCGGGCATCAGCGTGTGCAGCAGCTTCTCGTTCTCCTTCTGCTGCTCGTCGATGAGGTCCTGTTTGATGCGCAGGCTCGACGCCATGTCGTTGAACGCGCTGCCGAGGTCGCCGAACTCGTCTCGCGACCCGTGCGGGACCTGCACGTCGAGATCGCCCTCGGCGACCCTGTGCACCGCACCGACGAGCCGGTGGATCGGCCGGGTGAAGACCTGCGCCAGCACCAGGGACAGCACGGACACGGCCAGGAGGATGCCGAGCAGCGACAGCAGCACCGTGCGGGTGAAGTCCGCGACGGGCGCGAACGCCTCCGACGTGTCGATCCGCGCGATGATCACCCAGTCGAGCCCCTCGATGTCGAGCGGCGCATAGGCGGTGACGCTCTCACCGCCGATGTAGTCGCGCCCCTCGATCGTGCCGCTCCTGCCCGCCTGCGCTTCGGCGACGGCCTTCGTGTTGACCGGCTGCAGCAGGACGGTGCCGCCGACGTCGACGATCCGCTCGGCGGTGTCCTTGGCGATGCCCACGCTCACGAGGCGGTCGGCATAGGTGTCCGGATGCTCGACGAGGATGCGCGAGGTGCTGCGCATGAGGTCGTCCCGGCCGACGAGGTACACCTCGCCGGTGTCGCCGAGCCCCTGGCCCTTCCACCCCTCGCCGCCGGTCATGACGTCGTTGATGCGGCTCAGCGGCACCTGGAAGGCGATCGCTCCCGTGATGCGGCTGTCGTTGCCGACCGGGGACACCACCCAGATCGCAGGAACGTCCATCGAGGGAATCCATCGCTCGAAGTCGGTCATGCCGACCGAGTCGACCGAGTTCGTCGCGATGACCTCCCGATAGGTCTCGGCGAACGACGTGTCGCGGTACGGCCCCGTGTTCACGTTCGTCCCCAGATCGACGCCCTTGTACGCCGAGAAGACGACGTCACCGTCGAGGTTCAGGAGCAGCGCGTCCTCATAGCCCGCCTGCTGGATGAGGCGGGTGAAGTAGTCGCCGTACCGATCAGCGGCGGCGGCGTAGGTCGAGCCGTCACCGCTGTCGTTGTCGGTGAGGAGGGCGTCGTAGTCGGCGTCGAAGTCCTGGTTCTTCACGGTGTACTGCAGCTGCAGGTACCGACCGGCGTTGGACTGCGGGATGAACGCCTCCGAGCCGAACTCGTCGTCGGATCGCGCCTCCAGCTCGGGGATGAAGGTGTCGGCGTAGTACGTCTCGAGCTGCTCCTGCTGCTCCTCGGTGATCTCCCGCTGCTGCAGATCGTCGAACGCGGCGTTCAGCTGGGTCGACAGCGTCTGCGCGCTGAGGTTGCGCGAGTGCAGCGAGGCGTCGAGTCGCATCGTGTGGACCGCGTCGGTGAGCTCGGCCGCGCGCATCGAGCGGATGGTGATGAGCTGGTCGACGGATGCCGCGTGCAGCGACTGCCTTCCGTTGATGAAGCCGATGGCGCCCACGACGACCGAGGCGACGAGGCTCACGCCGAGCAGCATGATGAGGAGCTTCGACTGGATGCTGAGACCCGGCCTGCGGAGTCTGCGCCTCCCTCGTGCCGGCTCGTCGACTCCGTGTCCACTCTCGGTCATGTGTCCTCCGCCACGCGCATCAGGTCCGGCATCCCCTCATGAACCTAGCGATATGCCGATATCGCGTCCAGGGGGAGCCTGACTCCGGGCGTCACGGAGGGGTCGCCGAACACCGCTGCGGGGCAGGAACACCCCGACCGGGTCTCAGAGCGCCGTGTCGACCCCGACGCCGTGCTGCGTGCGGAACCAGCGCTCAGCGGCATCCGCGTCGCCCAGGAGCATCGCGTTGCGCATCTCCTCGAAGCACTCGGCACGCATGGCGGCGGAACCCTCCTGCTGGCGGACGTGGCGGAGGTTGCGCGCCACGAGCAGGTTGGTCTCCGACATCATCCTGATGAAGACGGGGTTCCCCGACTTCGCCACCAGGAAGCCGATGAACGCCTGCGACTCGGCCATCAGCGCGTCGGAGTCGTCGGCCCTGGATGCCGCGATCATGCGGTCGAGGAAAGACACGGCCTCGACCAGCTCGTCGGCGCTCATCCGCCGCATCGCGAACTGGAGCGCGGTGCTCGCCTGCATCCCGATGTGCTCGAGAGTGCTGAGCACGTCGTCGTCGGTGACCTGGGTCACCCTGGTGTACCGGCTCGGCGACACCTCGACGAGCCCGACCCACGTGAGACGCTGCAGCGCCTCCCGCACGGGCGTGCGGGAGATGCCCAGAGCTGCGGCCACTTCCTTGTCGTTGACCTTCTCGCCCGGCTCGAGCACTCCGTCGACGATCGCGGACCCCACGAGGTCGAAGATCTGATCCGCCAGTGCCATGCCCTCGACGGTGAACGGCCCCAACCGCGCGTCGAGTGACAGATTCGTATCCGTCATCTTGCTTTCCCAGCTCCTTCATCGGCGCCCACGGTCCCCTCGCGGCGCGCCGTCGATGATACGCCGCCCAGCTTGGGGCCACCTGGCAGCCGCGCGCTACAGTGTCGATCGGAGGACCGATGACAACCTGGTGGCCCTACGCACGACTCGCAGCGGCAGCGCTCGCCCTCGCCGCGATCATCGGGCAGCTCGCGCTGAGTCTGAGCAACGCGATGAACGCGACGACCGAGTGGGGCGGGCATCTGCCGACCGTCGCCGCGAACTTCCTCAGCTTCTTCACGATCGAGTCGAACCTGTTGGCCGCGATCGTGCTCGCGATTGGCGGAGTGTGGGCGCTCCGGCAGCGGGATGCCTCTGCCGCCGAACCGCACTGGTTCGCGGTGCTGCTCGTCTGCGTGAGCACCTACATGATCGTCACCGGCATCGTCTACAACCTGCTGCTGCGCAACGTCCAGCTGCCGCAGGGCGTGACCCTGCCGTGGTCGAACGAGGTGCTGCACGTCGTGATCCCCCTCTTCCTGCTCGCGGATGTGCTCTTCGCCCCGCGGCGCAGGGCCCTGGGCTGGGGCGCCGTGCTGATCACCGCGATCTTCCCGATCGTGTGGGCGGTGTACACGCTGCTCCGCGCGAACCTCATCGTCGCGCCGGCCACCGGCGACCCGTGGTGGTACCCGTACCCGTTCCTCGATCCGCACCTGCACGACGGCGGGTACGGCACCGTGGCGCTCTACATCGTCGGCATCGCGGTCGCCATCATCGGCGTCGCGGTGTTCGTGGTGTGGGTCGGCCGGCGCCGCGGCATCCGCCCGAACTGAATCGGCGCTCGCACCGAAGCTGAATCCCGGTATATTTGCTGGAGCATGCGCCGGCAGGGAGTGGCCGGCGCAGCGCACAGGGCCACAGGCTCGCGATGAAGGGATCGGTCGGAGATGCACCAGGGGCAGGAGGGGCCCGATCCCGACGTCGCCGCGCCCGCAGGCGCCAGCAGGAAGGACAGCCGCCACGCGGCCGAGTCGACCGCTGCTCTGCCCGCGGCAGGCGCGGTCGCGCGCGCACACGCCACCGTCGCCGGCTGGTCGCGGGGCAGGCGAACCCTTGCGATCGTCTCCGCCGTCGGCGGCGTCGGCCTGATCTCGGTCGGCCTGCTCACCTCGGGTGGCGGCGACCTGTCGGCCCTCGCGAACATCCCGGTGACCACCTACGCCGATCGCGCCGAGACCGCGCAGGACACGAAGGTCCCGGTCGGCGAGTTCGGCTCGATCGACAGACCGGATGCCGGTGAGAAGACCGTCGACGACGACCACGCCGGCGACGACAAGGACAGCGGGAAGAAGACGGATGCACCGACGTCCGACGCCCCCGGCGCCGAGGCCGGACCCGGGACTCCCGGCGGAACGACCCCGGGCGGGACGAACCCCGGGACAGATCCGGGGACCACGCCGACAGACCCCGGCACCACTCCGACGAACCCGGGGACGAACCCGGGCACGCCGACCAACCCGGGCACGCCGACCAACCCGGGCACCCCGACCACACCGACCACACCGACCAACCCGGGCACGCCGACCACGCCCCCGGCTCCCAAGGCGCTCGCCTTCGCGGGACTGGAGAAGCGCTACCTCGACGTGCTCGGCCTCCCGCTTCTCGGCAGCTATGTGCTGACCGTCACGGGCCAGCCTGGCGCCTCAGTCTCCGTCAAGTACGGATCGTCCAACGCTGGCACAGTGAAGTTGGATGCCAATGGCCGGGGCTCCCTCGTGCTCGGCCGGACGCTCATCGACCTCGGCCTCTCCAACCCCACGATCCGCGTCTCGTACTCCGACGGCACGGCGGGCGCGGCCATCGAAGCACCCCGCGACTCGATCTGATCAGGAGCCGGATGCCGCGGCATCCGTCATGGGGACTTCTCTCCGGGACCATCCGGAGGAGACCCGGTTACGCTGGTGCGGGGGATCGTCGTCGTGTCCCCGTGCGATCGAGGAGACACTGATGAACGAGCCGTACGCGCCCGGCCCCGCCACGGGTTCCACCCCGCCCCCGCCGCCCGCTCCACCGGCTCCGCCCGCACCGGCGATGCACACCGCACCGCCGGCTCCTCCCGCCCCTCCTGCCCCCGCGACGCGGGCCGAGGCCGCATCGAACGCCCCTGCCGCGCCTCCGGCTCAGGGCCCCTCCGCCGACGACCTCGCCCGTGCCGGGCGCGTGCTCGAGGTCGTCTCCGACGCGTACTCGGCCAAGATGGTCGGCCAGGAGCGTCTGCGCATGAGCCTGCTGATCTCGCTCATCGCCGGCGGCCACATCCTGCTCGAGAGCGTCCCGGGCCTCGCCAAGACCACCGCCGCGAGCACCCTCGCCGACACCGTCAAGGCGCGGTTCAAGCGCATCCAGTGCACCCCCGACCTGCTGCCCAGCGACATCACGGGCAACCAGATCTACGACGCGGCCACCGGGTCCTTCCGCACGGTGCTCGGTCCCGTGCACGCGAACTTCGTGCTGCTCGACGAGATCAACCGCTCCAGCGCGAAGACCCAGAGCGCCATGCTCGAGGCCATGCAGGAGCACCAGACCACCATCGGCGGGGAGGTGCACCACCTGCCGAAGCCGTTCCTCGTGATCGCCACGCAGAACCCCATCGAGCAGGAGGGCACGTACGAGCTCCCAGAGGCGCAGATGGACCGCTTCCTGCTGAAGGAGATCGTCGAGTACCCGAGCCCCGCCGAGGAGTTCGAGATCCTCGGCCGCATCGACTCGGGCGTGCTCGACCCCGACCGGCACGTCGAGAGCGCCGTGAGCCTCGACGATGTGCGGCTGCTGCAGGACGTCGCCTCGCGCATCTACGTCGACCCCGCCATCCGCAACTACATCGTGTCGCTGTCGTACGTGACGCGGAACCCCGCGCCGTACATCGGCGAGGAGCGCGCGCGGTACATCAAGTACGGCGCGAGCCCGCGCGCGAGCATCGCCTTCCTGCAGGCGTCGCGAGCGCTCGCCCTCCTCAACGGCCGCGCGCACGTGCTGCCGGAGGACATCAGGGCGCTGCGCCACCTCGTGCTGCGCCACCGCGTGCTGCTGACGTTCGAGGCCGACGCCGAGGGCATCCGCAGCGAGGAGATCATCGACCAGATCTTCGCCGCCGTGCCCACCCCCTGAGAGCCCGCATGCCCAGCCTGATCACCCAGGTGAAGAGCAAGCTCTTCATCCACTCGTCGCGCAAGTCGCTGCACGCGCTCGACGGCGCCTACGCGTCGCTGCTGCACGGCCGCAGCCTCGACTTCGAGGACCTGCGCAAGTACGAGTACGGCGATCAGGTGCGCGACATCGACTGGCGCGCCACGGCCCGGCAGGGGACTCCGCTGGTCAAGCGGCACAGGGCGCAGCGCATGCACACCATCCTGTTCGCCGTCGACACCGGCCGCTCGATGGGCGCCCTCGCGCACGACGAGCGGTCGAAGAAGGAGCTCGCGATCCTCGCCGCCGGTGTCCTCGGCGTGCTGGCGCTGCGCCACGGCGACGACTTCACGACCGTGTACGGCGACGCCGCCGGCATCCGCCGCCTCGCTCCCGGTCGCAGCGAGGGCGCCCTGGAGCACGCGCTGCGCACGATCGACTCGGCGATCGACTCCAGCAGCGCCCCCAGCGACCGCGACGCCCTGCTGTCGTTCATCACGCGCACGATCTCGCGCCGCATGATCGTCGTGATCGTCACCGATGAGGCGCCCGTCACCGAGGACACGGAGCGGATGCTGCGCCGCCTCCGCGTGCAGCACGACGTGCTGTGGCTGACGGTGCGCGACGCCGAGGTCGTGCTCGACCACGCGACGCGCACCGTGCGCAGCGACGTCGACACGATGTGGGACGTGCCCGACTTCGTGCAGGGAGACGCCGAGATCGTGCGCGAGCTCACGGCGCAGACCGAGGCGGATGCCGCGCGCCTCGCCGAGACCCTGAAGGGTCTGGAGATCAGCCACTCCGTTCTCGACGGCCAGGACGACGCCGTGACGCAGCTCCTGCAGCTGCTCAACCGGAGGTCCCATGCCCGGCTCTGACGAGCTCTACCCTCCGTTCCAGTACTCCGGCTGGTGGCTTCTGCTCGCCTTCGGCATCCTGGCGGTGCTCATCCTGGCCGCGTGGCTGCTCATCGTGCTGACCCGAACGCGCCGCGGGGTCGCCCAGCCGGATGCCGCGCACCCCGGTCCGCTCACCGTCGACGTGCTCTCGCAGCTGCGCATCGAGTACCTCGACCGGATCCAGCTCGTCGAGGCCGACTACCGCGCAGGGAAGCTCTCCGCCCGCAATGCGAACCTCGAGCTGAGCCGGGTCGTGCGCACCTTCGTGAACGAGTACAGCGGACTGGAGGCCCCCGTGCTCGCTCTGGACGACCTCGTCGCCCGCGGCGTGCACCCGGCGCTGATCGACGCCATGGGGCGCCACTACTACCCCAGCATCTTCCGCCCCGGTCCCGCGATCGATCCGGTCGCCGGCGCCGAAGCCGCCAGAACGGTGGTGCGCTCATGGCACTAGCGAACGGGTGGATGATCCTCATCGCCGCCGGGGTCGTGCTCGCCGCCGTCACGATCGGGCTGCTGCTCGGCCTGCGGGCGCGCGCCCGCACCGCGGCAGGAGAGCGGGCGCGCATCGCCCGCGCAGAGCGGCTGAGGTCGCTGCCCACGTTCCGTTCCGCCCTCCGTCGGCGGGTGCTCGGGCTCTCCGGCATCCTGATCCTCGGCGCGGTCGCGACGCTCGCCGCCGGCGCCGTCGCGGCGAGGCCGATGTCGTCGCAGACGATCCAGCCCGTGAACACGAGCCGCGACATCATGCTGTGCCTCGACGTGTCCGGGTCCATGAGCGAGGTCGACGTCGAGGTCCTCTCCGTCTTCGAGGAGCTGCTCGACGGCTTCAAGGGCGAGCGCATCGGACTCACGATCTTCAACAGCTCCCCGGTGCAGGTCTTCCCGCTCACCGACGACTACGCGTTCATCCGGGAGCACCTGCGGAGCATCCGCGAGAGCTTCGACTACGCCGACGAGATCCCCGAGCACTGGGTCGGCACCCTCAACGGCGACGGCGCCTCGCTCATCGGAGACGGCCTCGCCGCGTGCGCCATGGGCTTCGACCACCCCGACGACGAGCGCTCGCGCTCCGTCATCCTCGCCACGGACAACGAGATCAACGGCGCCTCGATCGTGACCCTCGACGAGGCGGCCGCATACGCCGGCTCGAACGGCGTGCGGGTGTTCGCCCTCAATCCGGTCGAGGGCAAGGACGCCGACGTGAGCGCCCAGCTCGCGCGGGCCGCCGAGAGCACCGGCGGCCAGGCATACGGCCTGCGCGACACCACCACGGTCGGCGACATCATCACCCAGGTGCAGAAGCAGGAGGCGACCGCGCTCAAGGGGCAGGCCAGGGTCGTCTGGACCGACACCCCGAACCTGTGGATCGTCGTGCTCATGATCCTGACGCTCGCCTTCGTCGTCGTGGTCTGGAGGGTGCGACTGTGATCTTCCAGCCCGTCCTCAACGTCTTCCTGCTGCTGCTCTTCTTCGCGCCTGCGGTCGCGCTCGTCATCTGGGTGCTGACCCGGCGGAGCGAGGAGACCCGCGCCCCGCGCTGGCTGTGGGTCATGCGGCTGGTGATGCTGCTCGCGTGCTTCGCGATGCTGCTGCGCCCCGGCATCCCCGGGGGCTCGACGCAGACCCTCGCGACCGACACCGACATCGTGCTCGTCGTCGACACCACCGCGAGCATCGTCGCGGAGGACTGGGACGGCGGTGAGCCGCGCCTCGACGGCGTGCGCGCCGACATCCAGGCGATCGTCGCGGAGTACCCCGGCGCGCGCTTCGCGCTCATCACCTTCGACGCGGCCGCCGATCTGAGGATGCCGCTCACCACCGACACCACGGCGCTGATCTCCTCGCTCGACGTGCTGCGCCCCGAGGTCACCAGCCAGTCGCGCGGCAGCTCGGTCGGGATCGCGAACCGGATGCTCGACGACACGCTCTCGCAGGCAGCGAAGTCGTCTCCCGACCGCTCTCGCATGGTGTTCTACTTCGGCGACGGCGAGCAGACCGACGGCGGGACCCCCGAGTCGTTCGCCAGCAGCGCGAAGCGGACGGATGCCGGCGCGGTCTTCGGCTACGGCACCGAGGAGGGCGGGCCCATGCGCCTCACCACCGGCGGGGTCGACCCCTCGGCCGACGGCGGGTACATCCAGTACCAGGGCGAGGACGCGACGTCGGTGATCGACGAGAAGAACCTCACGACGATCGCGGAGCAGCTGGGCGTGCCGTACGAGCACAGGACGGCGGACTCCGCACCGACGCTGCCCGCGGCTCCGTCGACGACCACGAGCTACGCGGCCTCGGGCGAGACGGGGAACGTCACCGAGCTCTACTGGATCGCCGCGCTCGTCATGATGGCGCTGCTCGCCGTCGAGCTCGCGCGCGCCACCATGCTCGTCGCCCGACTCCGGCTGCTGAGAGCGCCGGGGGCTCCCCGGTCGCCGAGCGAGCGCAGCGGGACGACGCGCCCCGACCAGAGCACGGGCGGTGAGTCATGACCGATGCACAGGCGGCGGCATCCGCTCTCCTCGCGGCCAACCGGCGGCGCCGACTCGTCCGCCGGTGGGTCGCTGTCGGCGCCCTTCCCCTGGTTCTCGTCGCGCTGCTCTTCGTGGGAAAGCTGCTGAGCATGTACGCCTTCGCCCACCAGGCGATCAGCTCGTACGTCGTCGACGACTACGCCGGCTCCGAGGCATCGGCCCGCAACCAGGAGTTCCTGAACTGGTTCGAGCCGTACAAGGCGCCCTTCAACGTCGGCACGGCGCTCGCGGGGGCAGAGAAGCTCCCCGAGGCCCGCGCGAAGCTGGAGGAGTCGCTGGCCCTCGCGCACGGCCTCGAGGTGTGCACCGTGAGGATCAACCTGGCTCTCGTCATCGAGCGCCAGGGAGACGCGGCACGCGAGGGCGGCGACGGCGCGGCCGCTGCCGAGTTCTACGGCGAGGCGCTGACCGTGACCGCGGAGACGCCGGCGGAGTGCGACAGCGAGGATGCGCAGAAGCAGTCGTCCGACCCTGACCGCGACATGAAGAAGACGACGGACGACCTCGAGGACCGCCTGAAGCAGAAGCAGCAGGAGCAGCAACAGCAACAAGAGCAGGAGCAGCAGCCGAAGCCGGAGGAGCAGCCCCAGAAGCCGCAGCCCTCGGAGGACAAGCTCGACGACCTCAAGGAGAAGCTGGAGCAGGGCACGCAGGAGCGCGACCAGCAGCAGAACGGCGATGAGCCCGGCGGCTCCGGGACGGACAGGCCATGGTGATGGACCGGGAGAAGCAGCGCCAGCGCTACATCGCCGGCACGGAGGGCGCCCCTCCCGTACCGCCGCCCGGCGGGTACCGCGGGGCACGGCGTCAGCAGGGCCCCGCGGTCGCCCCTGGCGCGCCGTATCCGGCCGTCCCTCCGGCATCCCCCGCGGGGGCGACCGCTCCTGGTGAGGAGAAGAGACCGGCCTCGGCGTTCGGCTGGGTCACGCTCGGCGTCGCCGCCCTGTTCGCGGTGATCCTGCTCGGCACCTTCCTCGCCGGGGCGACGGACGCCCTCTACGGCATCACCATGATCGCGCTGCAGCTCGCCGTCCTCGGCGTCGTGATCGCCTCCCTGTTCTCGGCACGCGCGCGGATGCTGGGCGGCATCGCCCTGATCATCACCCTCTTCTTCAACGTCGCCACCGTCGGGGGGATCAGCGCCCTGCGGACCTCGGCTGCCGGCACCTACGACGGCGTGAAGAGCGACGCGCAGAAGCACGAGGAGGCGTACCCGGGCATCAAGGGCACCGACCCGCAGGATTCTCTGAACCAGCAGTCCCTCGAAGAGGTGCGCGCCTCGGCGGACAGCCTGTTCACCGACATCCGCACGGCTCTGACGGAGGAGTTCGGCTACGAGTGGGTGCAGGTCGGAGACGAGGACATCCGCCCGGAGCGCAACGGCTACGGCGGCGAGTCGATGCTCAGCGAGTACACGACCGCGAGCTGGGCGACCACCGAGCCGATCCAGGACTACGACCGCAAGACGGCCGTGATGGGCGTGATCCAGAACGTCGTGATCCAGCACGGGATGTACGGCCTCTACGCGTTCAACGACCCCTCGACATCGAGCATCGACCCGTCGATGATGGCGAAGCTGTACGGCAGCGACGACCCGCGCACCCAGCACACCTGGGAGTCGTACTCCGAGAACTACCCGGAGCCCCTGCGCTTCTACGCCGACATCTACGACCTGTCGAACGATCAGGACGGCAGCTTCCTCACCACGCGGCAGGCGCAGAACGCCCGCACCGGCGAACCGCTCGAAGGGCTGCAGCTGACGGTCATCGCGAGCGGCGTGCTGAGCGACGCCGACCGCGACGCGTTCGTGAAGAAGCTCGAGGAGTACCCGGGGTTCCCCTGAGTCGGCCTCAGCCGGTTCAGCGGGAGAGGGTGAGGAGCATCCGAGCGAGGGCGTACCGGGTGCGGCCCCGCGGTGTCCTCGGGTCGTACCCCAGGACGTCGATCAGCGCCGTGAGCCGCTCCTGAACGCTCGAGTGATGCCGGCCGAGCCGGACCGATGCCGCACGGACGCTGCGCTCATCGGCGACGGCGTCCAGCAGTTCCAGGCTGCGAGCATCGAGGCAGGCGAGCGCTTCCGCATCCGGATGCGGCGGGGTGGAGTCCGCCGCCTCAGCCAGGAGCAGCGCCGCGCCCAGATCGGCGGCGTCGACCACCGGGTCTGCCTCGCTGGTCAGGCGCACGGCGATGAGCGCCGCCGACCACGACGTCGGCAGAGTCGACGCAGCGCCCGTGGTCAGCCCGATCCCGAGGCGCGGGGCCATACGATCGCGCCACGCCTCCATCGGCTCGATGCCGGAGTGCAGAATCGTCGCCCTGGTCAGGCCATGCCTGGTGGCCACGACGGCTGACGGATGCTGTGGCAGTGGCGCCGGATCCGGCGGAGAGGCGACCACCCGCAGCGGGGCCTCTCCCAGGCGGAGACGCGACACGGCTCCCGCGCGCTCCTCGTCGCCCGCGTAAGAGCTGATCGCCAGCTCGACAGCGCTCTCCTGTCCGATCGTCCGCCGCGCTCGGATGATTCCGAGTGCGAGGACGAGCCGTTCGAGGATCATCGCGTCGTTCGAGTGCGGCTCTCCCTCGCGCTCGATCCACGCCACGGCATCCGGTCCGCTCTTCCGCGTCGGCCACGGCTCGCCGAGCCCGTCAGGGTCGATGCGCACCCCGTCCGCACGCACACGCACGGTCTGATGGCCGTCGCGGTGGCCGACGGTCGCGCCGCTGAGCACCGCCGCGCCGCGCAGCATGCTCTCGACACCCACCGAACGCGCGACGAGTGCATCGAAGTAGGAGACGACCTTGAGGGTCTCGCTCGCATCCGGATCGAGGGCGGTGAGCCGCCCCAGCAGGTCTTGCATGTCGGGCTCCATCGCGCGGGGATTCCACCCTACGCCGGTCACGACGACCGACGCAGGGTGATGATCACGCTCCCAGCAGGCGGTTCATCCAGTTGTCGCGAGCCGCGAGCATGGCCTGAGCCACGGCGCTCTGGGGGGCGAAGGCCTCGAAGGCGTGGAATCCGCCGGCCCAGACGTGGAGCTCGGCCTGCACACCCGCCTCCCACAGTCGGGTGGCGTAGGCGACGTCCTCGTCACGGAACACCTCGGCGCTGCCGCAGTCGATGAAGGCGGGCGGGAGCCCTGCGAGATCGGCCGCCCGCGCCGGAGCGGCGTAGATCGACACCTCGGCCGTGCCCTTGCGATCACCGAGCAGCGCCGTCCATCCCAGGACGTTCGATCCGCGATCCCAGAGGCCCACGCCGTCGATCTGCCGCGTCGAGACGGTCTCATCGCGGTCGTCGAGCATGGGATAGAGGAGCATCTGGCCGAGCAGCGCAGGGCCGCGGCGGTCCCGCGCCAGAAGCGCCGCACCCGCCGCGAGTCCACCGCCCGCGCTGCCCCCGGCGATGACGATCCGGCGCGGATCGATGCCGAGCTCGTCGGCATGCTCCGCGGTCCAGCGGAGGCCCGCGTAGCAGTCCTCGACGGGGTACGGATCGGGGAACTCCGGTGCGAGCCGGTACTCGACGGTGACGATGACACCGTTGAAGCGCTCTGCCCAGTCGAGGAACCCGTCGACTCCGAGCCAGCGGTTGCCGATGATCATCCCGCCGCCGTGCGTGTGGAAGATGCCGGGGCCGACACCGGTGCGCCCCTGCTTCTGCACGACGCTCACGACGATCTCATCGCCGCCGTGCCCCGCTATGGTGACGTCGCGCGAGACGAAACCTCGCGAAGCGAGAAGGTCGGCCATCAGGTCCTCGCCGCTGACGATGGACTCGCGCATGAACGGGATCATCTCGAGGGTGAGCGTCGTCGGGATCTCTCCCCCCGCGAGCAGCAGCGCCGCCTCGAGCTCGGGGTCGAACGGCGGTCGCGCGATCGTGTCGGTCATGTGAACTCCTTCGTCCTCACTCGCCACCTCGGCGGTGTTCAGCCAGAATCCTGCCCATCCTCGCCACGCGGAACCCGCCAACCGGGGCGGATCCGCAGGGCTCTCACCGCCGTCTGGCGGATGCACGCCCCTCCAGGAGCCGAGCGGCTCAGACCGGGTCGGCGTCCGACAGGTCCTCGACCGCGGTCGCGGTCGTCCCCTCGAAGCGCACCCCGATGCCGAACGGGTCGGCCATCTCCAGGCTCGACTCGGCGAAACGCAGCATCCAGGATCCATCGCCCCAGATCACCGCCTCAGGCGCGTCGAACGGCGGCTCCGCGGCGTCCAGCTTCACGAGCTCGGAGGGTTCGAGGGCGAACTGCGGCTCACGAAGCCGTTCGAGCAGGTAGTCGGCGGCGATCTCGACGTACCCCTCCCAGCCCGAGCACACGGTCGCCGCACGCTCGCGCACCGCGGCATCCGGCGCGGCCGCGGGCTCGATGACGATGCTCACCGACCAGGACCTGCTCCCGTCGACATCGCTCGTCGACGTCCAGCACGCGATCGAATCGTCGGAGTCGACACGCGAGAACTCTGCGCCGCCGATGACGACGCTCTGGGGAAGATCATCCATGAGCCCAGTCAAACATGCACGTCGCCTGGCGCGCAGACGCCCGATCCGACGGCATCCACCCGCCCGCCGAAACAGCCGACACGCCGCCGATAGACTGGGAAGCATGTCCAAGGTTCTCCAGTCCCTGCCCGTCGGCGAGCGCGTCGGCATCGCCTTCTCCGGAGGACTCGACACCTCCGTCGCCGTCGCATGGATGCGCGACAAGGGCGCCGTCCCGTGCACCTACACCGGAGACCTCGGACAGCCCGACGAAGACGACATCGAGTCGATCCCCGGGCGCGCGCTCGAGTACGGGGCAGAGGTCGCCCGCCTCGTCGACGCCAAGACCGCGCTGGTCGAGGAGGGCTTCGTCGCCCTCGCCTGCGGCGCGTTCCACATCCGCTCCGGCGGCAAGACCTACTTCAACACCACGCCCCTCGGCCGCGCCGTCACCGGCACGATGCTCGTGCGCGCCATGAAGGAGGACGGCGTCGACATCTGGGGCGACGGCTCCACCTACAAGGGCAACGACATCGAGCGGTTCTACCGCTACGGCCTGCTCGCGAACCCGCGCCTGCGCATCTACAAGCCGTGGCTGGACGCCGACTTCGTCACCGAGCTCGGCGGCCGCAAGGAGATGAGCGACTGGCTCGTCGAGCACGGCTTCCCCTACCGCGACTCCGCCGAGAAGGCGTACTCGACCGACGCGAACATCTGGGGCGCGACGCACGAGGCCAAGACGCTCGAGCACCTGAACGTCTCGCTCGAGACCGTCGACCCGATCATGGGCGTCAAGTTCTGGGACCCTTCAGTCGCCATCGAGACCGAAGACGTCACCGTCACCTTCGAGGCCGGCCGCCCCGTCGCCATCAACGGCGTCGAGTACACCGACCCGGTCGAGCTCGTCCACGAGGCCAACCGCATCGGCGGACGCCACGGCCTCGGCATGAGCGACCAGATCGAGAACCGCATCATCGAGGCGAAGTCGCGCGGCATCTACGAGGCCCCGGCCATGGCGCTGCTGTTCATCGCCTACGAGCGCCTGGTCAACGGCATCCTCAACGAGGACACCCTCGCGACGTACCACGAGCAGGGTCGCCGCCTCGGCCGCCTCATGTACGAGGGCCGCTGGCTCGAGCCGCAGTCGCTCATGCTGCGCGAGTCGATCCAGCGCTGGGTCGGCCTCACGATCTCCGGTTCCGTCACGATCCGCCTGCGCCGCGGCGACGACTGGACCATCCTCGACACGGTCTCCCCGAACCTCTCCTACGGCCCCGAGAAGCTGTCGATGGAGCGCGTCGGCGACGCCGCCTTCGGCCCCGTCGACCGGATCGGCCAGCTCACGATGCGCAACCTCGACATCGCCGACTCGCGTGCACGCCTGGAGCAGTACGCGGGCCTCGGCCTCGTCGGCGGTGCGACCGGTGAGCTGGTCGGACGCGTGACCGCGGGCGAGTCCACCGAGATCACCGGCGCCGTCGAGGGCTCGGTCTCCGAGGCCGACGAGACGCTGGCTGACGCCGTGGACACGGCGTCCGAGGGCGCCGCCTTCGACTCCGGCACCGACTGACACCTCAGTCGCTGAAGAGGGGGCGGATGCTGCGGCATCCGCCCCCTCTTTCTGCGCCGGCCCTGCGATCGGTCCGCCAGAACTCCGGAGATCTGCGTGACCTTCCGCCACGGGCGGCGGGTGCCTCCGCGGAGAACGCGCCGAACGGCCCCGCCGAGTCCACGATTCTCCGGAGTCCTGGACGGCTCAGGGTCAGCGCGCGGGGTCGGCGTCGTCGACGACGTATCTGTGGTGCGTCCCCTCCACGTCGAGCACGACGGTGACCGCGTCCTGCTGCTCTCCGCCGACGGTGATCACCGCCGTCGCACCCGACGGCGCCTCCGTCACCAGCTGCGCCACCCTGGTGGCCGCGGCATCGCCGAGAACGCGCTCGTCCTCCGCATCGGAGAGCATCGTGATCGACACGGCACGAGCCCTGGCCTGCGCCGCCGCCGCGTTCAGTGCGGGATGCTGCAGGCGCGGAGAGCGGATGCGGTCGCGGATCGCGCCCTCCAGGATGCGGATGCCGGTGAGCGCCTCCTCCGTGAGCTCGCCGCCGTCGCGCAGCATCCGCAGCGTGGGCGAGACCTGCGCGCGGATCGCGTCGAGCTCGCGCTGCAGGTCGCCAGACGCCGCATCCAGCGCCCGGGTCATGCGCTCCGACTCGGCAGCCGCCGAACGATGCCTCCTCTCGCGGCCGACCATCCCGCGCAGGATGCCCCGCCACAGGAGCCCGAGCACGGCGACCGACACCGGGATCGCGAGCATGTTGGCCACTCCGCCGGGTTCCTGCCCTCCGATCTCCGCCCAGATCAGCACCGCGGCGACCTGCAGCGCCGTCCCGCTCAGACCCGTCACGAGGTTTCCGCGGGCGACCTGGAGCGCGACGAGGTACGCCGCGTAGTCGATGAGCCAGACGTCCTTCGCCGCTGTGCCCTCGATCAGCACGAGGAGCGTGATCGACAGCGTGGCGGCGGGGATGCTCAGCGCCCTGAGCCCCGTGAGCGGACGGTCCCGCGGATCCGTCAGCAGGACGGCGCCGGCGAGGGCGACGAGATAGGCGAGCATCAGCAGCGGGCGCGGCGGCGAGAAGTGACCGGCGAGGACTCCGCTGGCCACACCGCTCGCCCACACCGCGACCATCACCCAGCGGGCGGCGCGCGATGCGAGCCCCGACGCCCCGGTGCCCGTCGTGTTCACGGCATCCACGTCAGGATCACCTCCGTCCCGTCACCCGGCGCCGACCTGACCTCGGCGCTCCCGCCGGCGACGTCGCTCATCCGCCCCACGATGCTCCCGGAGAGGCCGAGACGACCCGCGGCGGCGCTGGCCGCGTCGAACCCGACGCCGTCGTCGCGCACCACCGCCCTGATCGCGCCGCCCTCGACGCGGACGTCCACGTCGATGTTCTGCGCCTGCGCGTGCCTCACGGCGTTGCGCAGCGCCTCGGCCGCGGCGCCCATCACCGCGGCGAGCGCACGCACCGAGACGATCTGATCGTCACCGGACGCGACCATCCTCGCCGTCGGCGCCACCCGCTCCAGGCGGACGCGCAGCTGATCGGATGCCGCTCGCCCGTCGACCTGGGCGGTGTCGGCATCCGATGACGCCGCATCAAGCACGGTCAGAGCGTGCAGGGCCTCCTGCCGGAGGATGTCGGGCGCCGGACCGCGGAACAGGAGCGCGGCGGTGAACACCGACAGCACATCGTCGTGGACGAAGCGGCTCAGCTCGGCCCTGCGGTGGGCTCTGGCGTCACTGCGCGCCTGCAGCTCGGCGGCCTCGCGCGCGGCGGTCTCGGACTCGTGCAGGTTCGCCAGGGCGTTGCGGATGCCGTAGAGGATCACCGTGAATCCGATGTTGCTCATGTGCACCGGGGTGGCGACCGCGACGGCCTCGGAGACGCCGCCGGTGAAGATCCACGAGGAGAGGGCGACGGTCGCGCCGGAGCCGACCGACAGCGAGAACGCGAGCGGGGCGCGGAAGGAGACGGCGAGCAGGCTGACCGCCGTCGGCTCCAGCAGCCACACCCACGGGATCACCGCAGGGTCGGTGCCGCGGTAGGCCGCGAAGGAGAGCAGCTGCAGTCCGATCACGAGCAGCGAGGCGCTCGGCCAGGCGACCCGCAGCACGCTCATCGGGAGCACCCGGCCCAGCGCGGCGAGCAGGAGGAAGGCGACGATCGCCAGCAGGCCGAGGACCGTCCACCACTCGGCGAAGTCATCGAACTGCGCGACGAGCGGAGGCGCGGGGCTGCCGACGAACAGGATCGAGATCACGGCGAGCGCGGAGCACAGGGTGATGAGCCACCCCACCTGACGATTGGCCCGCACCGTCGCCGCGGAGGCGCTGCGCATCAGCCGTCCCGCTCGACCAGGCCGTCTTCGACGGCGCGGCGGAAGAGGTCGACCTTGGTCGGCGCCGCGCGATCGACGGATGCGTACTTCGTGCGGATGCGGCGGATGTGATCGAGCACCGTGTCGCGGGAGATGAAGAGCGCCGCGCTGACGCGATCCGCGGTCTCACCCGAGGCGTAGAGCGCGAGGACCTCCGCCTCCCTGGCGCTCAGATGGGCGCTGACGAACGCACGGTCCTCGACGAGAGCGGCCGCCCAGTCGGGGGTCGCCACCTGACCCCCGCTCAGCACCGTGAGCACCGAGCGCACCAGCGCGACCGGCACCTCCGACTTGCGGATCATCCCCGCGACGCCCGCCTTCGCCGCCTCGCGCACGAGCCGCGGCTGCTCGCCGCTGGTGTAGGCGAGGACAGGAGCCCCGGTGCGGGAGAGCAGGCGCATGTTCTCGGCCGGCGTGGAGCCGTCGGCGAGCTGGAGGTCGAGCAGGATCAGGTCGAGTCTCCCGCCCCGCGCGAGCACGGCGGCCGCGGTGGATGCGCTGGCGACGACGTGGAGGTCGGGATGGGAGTTGATGATCGCCGTGACCCCCAGGGCCACCGCCGGGTGGTCGTCGATGATGGCGATGCGCGCTTTCATGCTCTCGAACTCCCCAGGTGGATGCGTGCGGCACTACGCCCCCCACGGGGAAACTACCGCATTCGGATGCCGCTCCGCCACGGCGATATATCAAAGCGGGATCGTCGCCCCTCGGCTCGAGGATCCTTCGCCCGACGTGCCCTCTCACTGTGGCACGGCGCCACGCTCGGCACCCCTCGAACTGACTGCCCCGATACCGTTGACCCGTCAGAACTGACTGCCTGTGAGTCCGCCCCATTAACTTGCACAACACTGTGCACTATAAGTTACGATAGTGACATGACCACCCGTGCACCCCGCCGCGATGCCGTGGAGAACCGCGCCGGCATCCTGGACGCCGCCCGCTCGACGCTGGCGGGCGATCCGCACGCATCCGTCGACGTGATCGCCCGGAGCGCCGGTCTCTCGCGTCGCACCCTCTACGGGCACTTCGACGACCGCGACGCCCTGATCCGCGAGATCATCTCCAGCGGCGCCCAGCGGTTCAACGCGATCGCCGAATCGGTGTCGGACCCCGACTGCCGCATCGCCCTCGCCCGTCTCGCCGCCCGCCTCTGGCGCGAGGCCGCGCACGTGCAGGTCGCCGCGGCGCTCGCCCTCGACGAGGCCCACGTCGAGCACACCGCCGACGCCCTCGTCCCGCTGCGCCGCACGGTCGCGAACCTCGTGACACGGGGCCAGGAAGACGGGAGCTTCCGCACCGACCTCGCCGCCCCCACCCTCGCGCGGCTGATCGAGGAGACCGCCCGCACGGCGATCGCCCGCACGGACGCCGCGAGCGAGGGCGCATCGAACCTCGCCGTCCGCGCCGTCCTCAGCATCGCCGGGCTCTCCTGGCGAGAGGTCGACGCCCTGCTCGCCGCTCATCCCGACATCATCACGACAGAGGCCCCATCATGAGAGATGTCACGTGGAGAACTGCGCTCGACACGACGATGAGCGCACCGGAGGGGGCACGATGCACAACTCGCTGAGCGTCTTCCGGCGCGACGTCCGCCGCATCGCACGCGTGAGCAAGGCGTGGATCATCATCGTCGGCGTGATCGTCACGCCGTCCCTCTACGCGTGGTTCAACATCATCGCCTTCTGGGACCCGTACTCGAACACGCAGAACGTCTCCGTCGCGATCGTCAATCAGGACGAGGGCGCGACCTCCGACCTCACCGGACACATCGACGTCGGTGGCGAGCTCGTCGGCCAGCTCAAGGAGAACGACCAGCTGGGGTGGGAGTTCGTCGACGAGGACGAGGCCATGGATGCCGTCCGGAGCGGGAAGAGCTACGCGGCGATCATCATCCCCGCGGACTTCAGCCGCGACTTCGTCAGCATCACCACCGGCGACTTCCACCGCCCCGCTCTGCAGTACTTCGTCAACGAGAAGGCGAACGCGATCGCCCCGAAGATCACCGATGTCGGCGCCTCGACGCTCGACACCCAGATCAACAGCACCTTCGTGTCCGTCGTCGCCGAGGCCGTCACCGAGCAGCTGAGGAACGCGGGAGGAGACGCCGAGGCCAGGCTCGGGGATGCACGCGACGGGACGGTCGCGGCCCTCGACGACGCCGTCGGCAAGGTCGACACCGCCCGCCAGCGCATCACGGAGCTGCAGACCGGCCTGACCGGCGCCCAGTCCGGAATCGACAGCGCCGCGGTCGCGCTGCGCGATGTCGACAAGACCCTCGGAGAGGTGCAGAGCGCCGTCGCCCAGGCGCAGAAGATCGCCGCAGAGGCGCAGCAGGAGCTCCTCGCCTTCACCGATGAGGTGACCTCCGCCTACGTCTCCGGCGCCACCCTGCTCGCCGACGCGTCATCGAAGATGAACACCTCGATCGCCACGCTGTCGACGGGCCTGCACAAGGCGAACGTCGCGGTGGGCGGGGCGATCAGCGACCTCTCCGCGGTCATCGACTCCAACGCCAAGGCCCTCGACGAACTCCAGGCGGCGCTCGACGCGACCACGCCGGGATCCGACGCCGCCCAGCGGCTGAGCGAGGCGATCTCCGCCCTGCAAGAGCGCAACACCGCAGACGCGCAGGTGCTCGCACAGCTGAAGCAGCTGAACACCGACGTCTCCTCCACGATCGACTCCGTCACGGCCTCGGCGGATGCCGTCGACGCCGCCGTCGGCACGGCGGCGACCTCGGCCGGCGCCATCAGGGATGCGCTCACGCAGAGCATCCCTCAGCTCAACCACGCGATGTCGGTGCTGTCGTCCAGCGCGGATTCCTTCTCGGCCGCTCTGGGCGCCCAGCGCACCCAGCTGACGCAGGCGCAGGGCCTGCTCGCAGGCCTCAAGACCCAGCTCACGTCGACCACCGCGGCGCTCACCGCTCTCGACGACAACCTCGCCGCCGCGCAGTCCGGCCTCGGCGGGGTGCGCACCGACATCCTGGCGCTCAGTGCCGCCGACATCTGGAACCGGCTCAGCACGATCAGCGGACTGGACGCCGACCAGATCGCCCGGTTCATGGCCTCACCCGTCGAGGTCGAGGAGAACGTGCTGTTCCCGACGAAGTCATACGGATCGGCCATGGCCGCACTGTTCACCAACCTGTCGCTGTGGATCGGCGCGTTCGTGCTGATGGTCATCATGCGGCTCGAGGTCGACACCGAAGGGGTCGAGGGGGTCTCGGTGCGGCAGGCGTACCTCGGGCGCTGGATGCTGCTGGCCTCGATCGCCGTGTTCCAGGCCGTGCTCGTGTGCGTGGGCAACCTCGTCATCGGCGTGCAGACCGCGAACCCGTTCGCCTTCGTCGGGACCGGCGTGCTGATCGGCCTGGCCTACCTCAGCATCATCTACGCGCTGTCGGTGTGCTTCGGCATCGTCGGCAAGGGCCTGTGCATCCTGCTGGTGATCTTCCAGATCCCTGGCGCATCGGGGCTGTACCCGATCGAGATGATGCCGGACTTCTTCCGCGGGCTGTATCCGTTCCTGCCGTTCACGTACGGCATCGACGCACTGCGCGAGACCATCAGCGGCTTCTACGGCGGCCACTACTGGCGGTTCATGGGAGCGCTGGCCGTCTTCGTCGCACTGGCCTTCGTGCTCGGGCTGTTCCTGCGCCGCCGGCTGGGCAACTTCGCGCTGCTGTTCAACACCCGCCTCGCCGAGAGCCAGCTGTTCGTGAGCGAAGACGTGCAGATCACCGGCCGCCGGCGCACGCCGGAGATCATCCGCGCCCTGACCGACGGCGACGGCTACCGCGCGGAGGTCGCGCAGCGCACCAGGCGGTTCACCGATCGGTACCCGACGGTGCTGCGCCTCACGCTGATCGTCGGCGTCGGAGGGATGGCCCTTCTCGGCCTCGCCGCGTGGCTCACCCCCGGCGCGAAGGCGACGATGCTCGGCCTGGGCGCGCTGTGGTGCCTGATCCTCATCGCCTTCCTGGTGACGCTGGAGTACGTCAAGCAGAGCATCCATCAGGCCGCCGAGGTGGCCGACCTGCCCGAGACCGACCTGCGCGAGGCTCTGGTCGTCGAGAACGGCCGCGGGGCGCTCCTGCTGGCCGACGCCGTCCCCCACGCGGGCGCAGAGGCCTCACCCGCTCGCACCGCCGTGCTGGAGCGGCCGGATGCCGTCGTCGATGACGCGGCCGACGACACGGCCGTCCTGGAGGAGCTGTTCATCGCCGACGACGTCGATCGCGACCCCGACACCGAGGCCCCCCACACCGAGGTGCTCGACGCACAGGCAGAGACAGAAGCCGACGCGGACGCGGAGCCAGACCCAGACTCCCCGCAGACCGACACGGATGCCGGACCGATCGACGCCGAGAAGACGGACCCGCCGGAGACCGGCCACGACGCGCAAGAAGGGGAGGACGACAAGTGAAGAACATCCTGAGCGTCTTCCTGTTCGACCTGCGACGGGCGACGAGCAACGTCATGACGGTCATCGTGCTGTTCGGCCTCGTCGTCATCCCCTCGCTGTTCACCTGGTTCAACGTGATCGCGAGCTGGAACCCGTTCGACAACACCAAGAACCTCACCGTCGCCGTCGCGAACACCGATGACGGGTATCAGAGCGATCTCATCCCGCTCCGCATCAACGTCGGCGAGCAGGTGCTGTCGGCGCTGCGGGCGAACGACGATCTGAACTGGGTGATCACCTCGGAGGACAAGGCGATCGACGGCGCGAAGTCGGGCGAGTACTACGCCGCGATCGTGCTCCCGCCGAGCTTCAGCGCCGACATGATGACGTTCTACTCGAACGGCTCCGAGCGCACCTCGATCGAGTACTACACGAACGAGAAGAAGAACGCCCTCGCCCCGAAGATCACCGAGCAGGGCGCGGGGGAGGTCACGACGAGCATCAACGAGGTGTTCACGGAGACCCTCAGCGAGGCCGCGCTGAACATCATCACGTCGCTCTCCGGCTACCTCGACGACGCCGACACCCAGGCGATGCTGTCCCGGCTGCAGGCCCACGTCAGCCAGGTCGCCGCGCAGATGCGTTCCGGGTCGGCGACGGCCGACATGTTCACCTCCCTGATCGCCTCGAGCCGGCCGCTGGTCGACAGCGCATCGGCGCTGGCGACGGCATCCGGTGACGCGCTCCACGACGCGACCGGCGCACTGGGCGGCGGAACGGATGCCGCCCGAACGCTGAAAGACGTCCTCACATCCACCACGTCATCGCTCGGCGCCGCCCTGTCCGGCACGGCCGACAGCTACCAGGCCGTCGCAGACAGCATCGACGACGTGTTCGCGTCGATGAGCACCCAGTCGGGCGACGCCGCCGGGGCCGTCGGCGCCGTCGCGACGCGGGTCCAGACGCAGATCGACCAGTACCAGGCCCTGCACGACACCCTCGTGAACGACGTCCGTCCGCAGCTGCCCCCGGCGACGCTGGACGAGTTCGACCGCGCCGTATCGCGGATCGAGGCCGCCATCGTCCGGCAGCAGGACCTGCACGACAGCCTCGTGCAGACCGCGACGGACATCACCGACACGAACGCCGACGTCCAGGGCCGGCACCAGGAGATCACGGCGCTGATCGCGAGCGCGAAAGCGGCCGTGGAGGATGCGCGGAACGCGTACACGGGCAGCCTGCGGCCGAAGCTCGACGCCCTCGCCGACACCCTCTCGACCATCGGCGGCAGCATCGACTCGATCGAGTCCGATCTCTCCTCCGTGGCCGACTCGCTCTCCGGCTCGGACTCGCTGCGCACGGCGCTGACGAACGCCGAGTCGTTGACGACCGAGATCTCGGGCTCGCTCACCGAGACCGCCGATCGGTTCGACGCTCTCGCCGCCGCGCTGACGAAGGCCATCGACACCGGCGACCTCAGTGAGCTCACCGCGCTGATCGGCGCGGACCCGCATGCGCTCGCCACCCATCTCGCCGAGCCCGTCGAGCTCAAGCGGGTGCCCGTCTACTCGGTCGTGAGCTTCGGCGCCGCCATGACTCCGCTCTACACGACCCTCGCACTGTGGGTCGGAGCGCTGTTGATCTCGGTGTCGATCCGCGTCGACCCTCCCCGTGGCGAGGGCTCCGGCCTGCCGGCGCTCTCCCCCACCCAGACGTATCTCGGCCGGTTCGGCATCTTCGCGGTCGTCGGGTTCCTGCAGAGCTCCCTGGTGTGCCTCGGCAGCGTGCTGTTCACTCAGGTGGAGCCGAAGCATCCGTTCCTGCTCATCCTGACCGGATGGGTGATGTCGCTGGTGTTCACCCTGATCGTCTACACGTTCGTGGTGACGTTCGGGAACGCGGGGAAGGCGCTGGCCGTGCTGATGCTCGTCGTGCAGATCTCCAGTTCCGGTGGCGCCTACCCGCTGCAGGTGCTCCCGCAGTGGTTCCAGAACATCAGCCCGTTCCTTCCCGCGACGCACGCCGTCAACGCGATGCGCTCCGCGATCGCCGGCATCTACCACAACGACTTCTGGGTGTCGCTGGGCTGGCTGTCCGCCTTCATGCTGCCCGCCCTGCTGCTCGGTCTGGTGCTGCGTCTGCCGCTCATCGGCTTCAACCAGAAGCTGCTGCGCGCGCTGGCGTCCACGAAGCTCATGTGAGTCCCTGAGGGCCCCGGCCCTGGGTATGATGCGAGAACGCGTACTGACACGCGTCCTGGGGCTCGTGGGACTGAGTCTCACGACGCCACCCGAAAGAGTTCTCGACGATGACAACCGATTCGCCGGCTGCGGCCGCACCCTCGCGCCCCTCGCTGCCCGTCCGCATCGGGCGCATCGCGTTCCTCATACTCGCCGGCGTCGTCGTCGTCGCGGTCGCCGCCGCCTTCTTCCTCACGTGGACGATCCAGCGCTCCTTCCCGCAGACCGACGGCTCGGTCGAGCTCACCGGGCTGACGTCCGAGGTCACCGTGCAGCGCGACGAGCGCGGCATCCCCACCATCACGGCGGACACGACGCATGATCTGTTCTACGCCGAGGGATTCGTGCACGCGCAGGACCGGTTCTTCGAGATGGACTTCCGCCGCCATGTGACGTCCGGCCGCGTGGCCGAGATGTTCGGGGAGTCCCAGGTGGGCACCGACTCCTTCCTCCGCACCCTCGGCTGGCGCGAGGTCGCCGAAGCCGAGGTCGAGGCGATGGACGACACCACCCGCGGCTACTACGAGTCCTACGCCGATGGGGTCAACGCGTACCTCGCCTCGCGCTCCGGCGCCGAGCTCTCCCTCGAGTACGCGGTCCTCGGTCTGCAGAACGCCGACTACTCGCCCGAGCCGTGGACCCCCGCCGACTCGGTCGCCTGGCTCAAGGCGATGGCGTGGGACCTCCGCACCAACGTCGAGGACGAGACGGAGCGGGCGCTGCTCGCCTCCCAGCTCGCCGACGGATCCGCGACCGACGCCGAGGTGTCGTCGGCTCTCGATCAGCTCTACCCGCCGTATCCCTTCGACGAGAACCCGGTGATCGTGCCCAAGATCTCGACGGTTCCCGCGGTGGGGACGGACGCGGATGCCGTCGCCTACACCTCCGACGGCCCCGACGACGAGGTGCAGCGGGCGAGCACGACGATCGAGTGGCAGCAGGCGTCCGACGTGATCGAGGCCGCCAGCCTCCTCGTCGGCGACGTGGGCGAGGGCATCGGCTCGAACTCGTGGGTGGTGTCGGGTTCCCTCACCGAGAGCGGCCTCCCGCTGCTCTCGAACGACCCCCACCTCGGCTCGGCGCTCCCCTCGGTCTGGTACCAGGTGCAGCTCAAGTGCACCGAGGTCACCGACAGCTGCCCCTTCGACGTCGGCGGCTTCTCGTTCTCCGGACTCCCCGGCATCGTGATCGGGCACAACCAGCAGGTCGCGTGGGGCTTCACCAACCTGACCACGGATGTCACCGACCTGTACATCGAGAAGATCGACGGCGATCAGTACTGGCGCGACGGCGCCCTCGTGCCCCTCGAGGAGCGCACCGAGACGATCAAGGTCGCGGGCGGAGACGACGTCACCCTGAAGATCCGCTCCACCGTGCACGGACCGATCATCTCCGGGCTGGTCGACGACTTCACCGCCCTCGCCGACGACCCCGACCCCGCTCTGAGCGCGGGCGGCGCCGCGGCATCCGCCCCGTCGAGCGAGACCGAGTACGCCGTCAGCCTGCGCTGGACCGCCCTCGACCCCGGCACGGCCTCGACCGCGATCTTCGCCCTCTCGACCGCGAAGGACTTCGACGACTTCCGTCGTGCGGCATCGCTGTTCGACGTGCCGGCGCAGAACCTCATCTACGCCGACACCGAGGGCAACATCGGCTACCAGGCCCCCGGCCGCCTGCCGATCCGCGGGGCCGGAGACGGATGGATGCCGCAGCCCGGCTGGGACAGCGCCTACGACTGGACCGGATTCATCCCGTTCGAGGAGCTGCCGGTGTCGTACAACCCGAGCTCGGGGTACATCGTCACGGCCAACAACGCGATCGTCACCGACGACTACGCGCACTTCCTCACCAAGGACTGGGACTACGGCTACCGGGCGGGCCGCATCGCGCATCTGATCGAGCGACGAGCGGCTGAGGGCCCGCTGTCGGCCGCCGACATGCGCGACATCCAGATGGACAACGAGATGTGGATCGCGAAGAGCCTGACGGCCGCGATCGCCGACGTCGACGTGAAGGGAGCGGGTCCGAAGAAGGCGGTGGCGCTGCTGGACGACTGGGACGCCCAGAACGACGCCACCTCCGCCGCCGCCGCGTACGCGAACGTGCTGTGGTCGAACCTCGTGCAGAACATCTTCGGCGAGCGCGAGCAGCCGCTGCCGATCGACGGCCAGGGGCGCCTGTTCACCGTCGTCGCCGCCCTGCTCGACGACCCCGCGGACCCGCTGTGGACGAACCCTCAGCTGAAGGTCGACGGCATGGACGAGATGCTGGCCCTCTCCGCCGAGGAGGCCTACGACGAGCTCGCCGGGCTGCAGGGCGACGACGTCTCCCGGTGGAACTGGGGCGACCTGCACGCGCTCAGCCTCGCCGCCTCCACGTTCGGCTCCTCCGGCATCGCCCCGATCGAGTGGCTCTTCAACCGCGGGCCCTACCCCGTCGGCGGCGGAGGGTCCGTCGTGAACGCGACCGGCTGGAAGCTCGGCACCTCCTACGCCACGACCACCGTGCCGTCGATGCGCATGGTGATCGACCTCTCCGACTTCGACTCCTCGACGTGGATCCACCTGACCGGAGCATCCGGCCATGCCTTCGACGCGCACTACACCGACCAGACCGCCGACTGGGCCGCAGGTGTGCAGAAGCCCTGGGCCTTCTCCCCGAAGGCGGTGGATGCCGCGACCGTGAACACCCTCGTGCTCACCCCGGCCGGCTGACCTGCACCGTAAGGGCGGGGCGTTCTTCGGGGCGCGGCCCTCTGCACGCGGGTGCGGCTCAGACGGACGCCGCAGCGGAGTCGGATGCGGCAGCAGCACGACGGGCGATGACCCAGGTTCCCGTCGCCGCAGCGAGGAAGATCACGGCCAGCATCGCCCACCCCGCGAAGCCGAAGGTGATCGCCGTGGCGTTCACCACGAGCGGAGCCGCGAGCGATCCGAGCGAGAACCCCATCCCGAACACGCCCTGGTACGCCCCCGCGCGCTTCGGGTCGGCGAGCTCGAAGCTGAGCCCCCAGCCGCCCGCCTGGGAGAGGATCTCCGCGAACGTGTAGGCCACGGTCGCGGCGACCAGCAGCAGGATCGCCACCCACGCCGGCACGCCCGCCGCCAGCGCGTAGACGAGGCAGGCGGCGACGATCAGGCCGCCCGCGATCAGGGTGACACGGCCGGCCGTGCGCAGGTCGTGGGTTCCACGCGACGCCCGCACCTGGAACATCACCACCAGGACGGTGTTCACGATCAGCAGCACGGCGAACGTCACCTCCGGGGCGGCGGTCTCGCGAGTGATCCACAGGGGCACGCCGACCTCGAAGACGCCGAACTGCATCGCGAAGACACCCGTCAAGACGGTCAGCGCCAGGTACCGCGGGTTGCGCCAGGGAGAGCGTCGGCTCCAGTCCGTGCGCTCGGCGAGGGCGGCGGCCGCGGCATCCGTGTCGATCGAACCGGTGGCGGTGACCGAGGGCGGCGGGGTCGCGCGCGCCGGCGCATCGACCTCGGCCGTCAGCCGCAGCAGCGGCAGGGAGCCGACCGCGCACAGCAGTCCCGCCCCCACGATCACGATCCGGTAGGCCTCGGCCGTTCCCAGCGCGAGCGCGAACGCGCCGATCGCCGACCCCACGGCGATCGACACGTTGGTGACGGTGCGCAGCACGGCACGGGCATGCACCCGCCGTTCGGCCTGGAATCCCCTGGCGATGATCGCCGACCGCGCCGAGTACCCCATCGAGTCGAAGAAGCCGGAGAGCGACGCCAGCAGCAGGGCCGAGGTGAAGTCGCCCGCGAACGCGTAGGCGGCGAGAAGCAGACCGCCGAGAGCCTCGAACACGAAGGTGAGCCGACGGGCGCTCCAGCGGTCGGCCGACCATCCGCCGAGGAAGGACGCCACGACGCCGCATCCGCTCGACACCGCGAGGACGATCGCCGCCTCGCCCGCGCTCAGACCGACGATCTGCGTGAAGAAGAGGACGGTGACCGCGAGGAAGACGCCGCGGCCGATGCGAGACACGGCCACCGCCGTGACGAGGGCGCGGAGCACGGGATCGCTGAGGCTGTGGGCGATGCGGGCGGCGAGGCCCTTGGCCCCCTCCTCCGTCTGCGCCTCGTCGGCGTCTGGGCTGGAGGAGGGCACGATTCATCCTCGCACGGAGGGCGGCCGACCCCGCCGTTCCGGCCTGCGTCTTGTACATCTCCCCGTGCGCGGGGAGGGGCCTTCGGGTGCGGGAGCGGCGGCCGGGTCGTCGAGGGCGATCCGCGTCGACTAGCGTGGATGGGTGCCGAATCGCCTTCTCGCTCCTCAGGACGTTCCGGCACTGCTCGCCGAGTTCGAGCACGGAGGCGCGACCCTGATCACCGAGACCTTCGGGACCGGAGAGCGCACTTTCATCCTGCTGCACGGCATCGGCATGGGGCGCAGCGTCTACCTCGACGTGGTGCAGCGGCTGCGCGGGCGGGTCATCGCGGTCGACCTCCCCGGTTTCGGCGAGGCGCCCGAGCCCACGCGCACCCTCACCATGGAACGGCACGCCGATCTCGTCGCCGCCTACCTCCGCCACTCCGACGAGGCTCCGGTCGTCGTCATCGGACACTCGATGGGCAGCCAGATCGCCGCTGAGCTCACGGCCCGACATCCGTCCCTCGTGTCCGGCGTGGTGCTGGCGGGTCCGACGGTCGACAGCGCCTCACGCAGCATCCGCGCCCAGGCCTCGTACCTGCTGCGCGACCTGCTCGGCGAACGGCCCGTCGTGCTCTGGCGCGGTGCCCGCGAGTACCTTCGCGGGGGACCGAACCTGCTGCGGAAGATCCGGGCCACCATCGTGCACGAGCCCGAGAAGGCCTACGCGCGCATCGACCGCCCGACCCTCGTGCTGCGCGGCGAGCACGACCCGCTCGCGCCGATGAGCTGGTGCCAGCAGATCCTCACGCACATCCCGGGCGCAGAGCTCGAGGTGATCCCCGACCACGGCCACGGCACGCTCATCAGCGACGCCGGCCCCGCGGCATCCTTCATCCAGCGCTTCGCCGACCGGCTCTGATCCGGTGCGGTCCGGTGCAGTCCGGTGCGGGCGGGGGCTGATCCCGGTCTGAGACCGGCCTGGTCCCGGTCCGAGATCGGTCCGGTGCGAGCGTGATGTGGTTCGGTGCGCCAGAACTCCGGAGAACTATCGGCATTCTCGGTCGTGGCAGCCGTCAACGGGCGGCGGGACTGCGAATCTCCGGAGTTCTGGAGAACCGACGTGGGGGCACAACCCGAGCTTGGATGAGCGGCGGGTGGCAGGGCATGGGTCGAGCAGAATGGACGCGTCGCTGCCAGCCGCAGGCCGAGGCGCCAGAACTCCGGAGAAGGGGGAGGTTCGCCGCCCCTCAGCCGGAGCGAGGTTTGCCCCGCCCAGATCTCCGGAGTTTCGGCACCGACGCGGTTCCTCGCCACCGAGGCCCGAACGCGACGATCACCGCCCGGATCGCCTCGCGAACCTCGCCCTGTCTGGTGAAGATGTCCATCGCCGGTACTCGGATGCAGACGTATCCCAGACGGGCCGCCCCCAGATCCCGCGCACGATCTCGCATCTGCTGATCCCAGCCCTGATGGAATTCGCGGCTGTCGCACTCGATGATGAGCCAGCCCTCCACGACGAAGTCCGCTCGGCCGACCTCCTGTATCTCGACCTGCATCTCGAATCGGACACCCAACGTTCGCAGGATCAGTTTCATGAAGGATTCGGGACCGGACTCGGCGATGCCGTCTACGAGTGCGAGCAGGGGCCGGTATCTCTCCGGGAGCCCCTGGAAGATGGATACGAGATGCTCTCGCGTCAACAGCCGATGATGAAGCACGCTGTCAAGCGTCGCGATCGCCGCCCGCGGCGCCTGGCACCGAATGGACTGCCGCACTGCATCGTCGATCGATACGGCATGCGGGAGACCGACGTCATCGCAGGCTACCCAATGAAGGACTGCGTCTGGGGGTCGCCGATCGCGGCTCCGCGAAAGGTGAGGGCGCACCTGGATGTGCACCCCTGTGGCTTCGAGTACGAAGATCCCGAGCAGGCGGAGGAGGGATACGCAGGAGATCCGGCCACCGACGTGGAGCGCGGTCTGCACGTCTTCGGGCACATCTCCTACCGCGTAGACCCCGTTCCTGATCCGGGTGAGTCGACCACCGCGTACCGCCCGGGTGATCGCGTGCGTGGACAGCCCGGCCTCGCGCAGGTCATTGCGGCTGAGGATCTGGATCCGGTGAAGCTCGCGCAGGCGGTCGAGCATTCTCTTCTTCTCAGGCATTCGGCAAGACTGCCGAATGCCTGAGGCGCGGTGATCCGTTTCGTGGTCCTGTGGAGAGACCTGGGGCGAACCCAGGATTGTGGACGAAAGGTTCATCCGCCAGAAGTCCGGACATCTGCACGCGAAGACCGCTGCACAAGGACACGCGCGCCGGTCAGCGTAGATTCTCCGGAGTTCTGGCACGCACCCGAGCCCGAAGACAACGTCCGAAGTCCTCCGGCGGATCGGCTGGCCCGCCGAATCGGCCCGCCGGATCCACACGCACGGATGGACCGCCGTCGGATCGGCCGGTGCCAGATCGGCCGGCCTGCCTGGCCGGCCCGGGAACGGCTACCCGGCGCCGGGCGGAGTCTGTTTCGAGTCGGCGAGCTCGTCGACGACGAGGTGACGCTGGTCGATCGATCCGTTGCGGTACGCCTGGCGACCGACCATGTGCGCCGACAGGGGTGCGGTCGCGAACTGCATCAGCACGATGGGCGCCACGAGCACGAGGCCGAGGAGGATGCCGCCCACGGAGCGCTGCGACAGCGCGATCGCGATGCAGATCAGCAGCAGGCCGAGCACCTGCGGCTTGGTCGCCGCGTGCAACCGCGACGGCACATCGCGGAAGCGGAGGAGGCCGACCGCCGCCGACAGGCACAGCAGCGCCCCGAGCAGGATCAGCACGAGGACCGCCACGTCGATGACGGCATCCGGGATCATGAGACCGAACACGTTCATGGTGTCGTGTTGTCCCTTCTCGCGACGAAGCGGGCGACGGCGATGGAGCCGAACACCCCGATCGCGGCGATGATCAGCAGCACGGGGATGCTGCGGGTGTGTCCGTTGATGGCCATCTCGGCGCCGAGCACGCACATCACCTCGGTGAGGAGCACATCGGACGCGACGGCGCGGTCGAGGATCGAGGGGCCTCTGACGATGCGGATGACGGTGAGCACGGCCGCGACGCCGAACACGACCATGATGACTGCGAGCAGGATGCTCATCGCGAGGCCTCCGCCCTTTCGTCCTCTTTCAGCGCACGATACTGCGCCGGGTCGCCGAGCGCACGGACGATCCGCTTCTCCCACAGGAGCACGCCGGCCCTCTGCTTCTCGACGTCGGCCATGCTGCGCACGCCGATCACGTGCAGGTAGAGGATGCGGCGGTCGCGATCGGCCTCGACCACGAGAGACCCGGGGACCAGCGATGACGCGACGGCGACGTGCGTCATCATGAGGTCGTCGGAGTAGCGCAGCTGCACGGCGATGATCGCGGTGCCCGGCTGCCGGCGGAAGTCGAACACCTGCACGGCCACGGAGAGCGCGCCCCGCAGCACGGCGAACAGGAACTGCACGCCGAGGGTCACGGCGTACCAGACGTTGATGCGGCCGGAGAGCTCCACCGTCGGCAGGCGGAAGACACGGGTCACGAAGATCGCGACGACGAGACCGGTGACGAACGACAGCAGCGTGAACTGCGCCCACAGCAGCATCCAGAGCACGACGAGCCAGGCGAGGAACGGCAGCTGCACGCCGAGGTCTCGCCAGAAGTGCCGGCCGCTGTCGGGGCTCATCCGTCGACCTCGTCTTCCAGCTGCACGAGGCTCACCGGCTGCAGCAGCGCTTCGCCGATGCGGTCGCAGAGGGCGTAGAGGGGGCCGGCGAACACGGTCAGGGACACCGTGACGGCGACCATCCCCGCCGTCGCCACGGTCATGATCGCGGGGATGCGGCGGCGCTCCTGCTGCTCATCGGCGGCGGGGGCGTTGCCCAGGTGCGAGATGCGGCCCTCGGTCTCGGTGGAGTCCTCCTCCTCGCGCCAGAAGGCGAGGTTCCACGCGCGCATCAGGGCGTAGAGCGTGAGCAGCGAGGTCACGATGCCGCCGACGATCAGCACGATCATGAGCGGGGTCCCCACGGATGCCGCAGCCTCGAACAGCGCGAACTTGCCGATGAATCCGGAGAACGGCGGCAGACCGCCGAGGTTGATCGCGGGGATGAAGTAGAGCACGGCGATCACCGGCGCGATCTTGAGCAGCCCCTTCACCCGCAGGATCGACGTGCTGCCCGCTCGACGCTCGACGAGGCCGACCGCGAGGAACAGGGTCGTCTGCACGATGATGTGGTGGACGATGTAGTACACCGTCGCCCCGATCGCCGCGGGGGTCGCTATCGCGAGTCCGAAGATCATGTACCCGACGTGGCTGACCAGCGTGAAGGACAGGATCCTCTTGAGCTCGGCCTGCGCCACCGCACCGAGCACGCCGACGATCATGGTCGCGATGGCGATGATCAGCAGCAGCGTGTTGATGCTGTTGTCGGCGAACAGCTGCGTCTCGGTGCGGATCAGCGCGTACACGCCGACCTTCGTCAGCAGGCCCGCGAAGACGGCGGTGACCGGGGCGGGCGCCGTCGGGTAGGAGTCGGGGAGCCAGAACGACACGGGGAAGATCGCGGCCTTGATGCCGAAGGCGATCACGAGCATGAGGTGCAGGACGAGCTGCGTCTCCTGCGGGAGCTCCGTCATCCGCTCGGCGATCTGCGCCATGTTCACGGTGCCGAGGGCTCCGTAGATCATCGCGATCGACGCGAGGAAGAGGATCGACGACACGAGCGACACGACGATGTAGACGGCGCCGGTGCGGATGCGCGATTCGGTGCTCCCGAGCGTGATGAGCACGTACGATGCGACGAGCAGGATCTCGAATCCCACGTAGAGGTTGAAGAGGTCGCCGGCGATGAAGGCGTTGAAGATGCCCGCCGCGAGGATCAGATACGAGGGGTTGAAGATCGAGATCGGGGTCTCTTCGGCGCCGTCGGCGACACCCTGGCCGATCGAGAACAGGAGCACGGCGAGCAGCACGATGCTCGACACCAGCACGAGCAGGGCGGCGAGCCGATCGACGTACAGCACGATGCCGAACGGCACCGGCCAGCCGCCCACCGAGACCGCGAGCGGACTGCCCGCATCGACCGCGACGAGCAGGACGGCGGCGATCACCGAGACGACGACGAGGGTCACGACCGTGACGATCGACTGCACGCGGGCGTTGCGTCCGAAGATCAGGGTCACCGCCGCGCCGAGCAGCGGAAGGGCGACGAGGAGGGGGATGAGGGCGGTCACGTGCGGTCTCCCCCATCGTCGGATGCCGTCGGCCGGTCGACCGGGGCCTCATCGTCGATCGCGGGGTGATCGCGCATGTGCAGCACCGTGATCGGGGCGGTCTGCACGCCGACGAAGTCGGTGGTGACGTCGTCGTCGGTGTAGTCGCCCTCGTCGTCGCCCATGAGGTCTTCCTCGGCATCCGTGCGTCCGCGGATGGCGATGTCGTCTTCGTCGTCCTCGACCGTGTCGGCCTGCCCCAGCTGCCAGGAGCGGTAGATCAGAGCGAGCAGGAACGCGGAGACGGCGAAGGTGATGACGATGGCGGTGAGGGTCAGCGCCTGCGGCAGCGGGTCGCTCATCTCCCCCTCCGTGCCGAAGAACGGCGCGTTGCCCGGCACTCCCATGACGATCAGCAGCAGCAGGTTCGTCGCGTTGCCGAGCAGCAGGAAGCCGATGAGCACGCGGGTCAGGCTGCGCTCGAGCATGGCGTAGACACCGCATGCGAACAGCACGGCCATGATGACGATGAGGGTCAGCGAGACATCCATCAGATGTTCACCCCTCTCTCGCGCATCTCCTGCGTCTGCCTGTCGACCTCGGCGCCGAGGCTGCGCAGCACATCGAGCACCAGGCCGATCACCACGAGGTACACGCCGATGTCGAAGATCGTCGAGGTGACGAACTCCATGTGTCCGAGACCGGGGATCTCCCACTCCCAGAACGTGCTGGTGAGCGGGGAGAGGCCGAAGAACAGCGGCACGACGGCGGTGCCGACGGCCAGCACGAGTCCCGCCCCGAGGAGGCGTCCGGCATCCGTCGGCGCAGCCGCACCCAGTTCCCAGCGCCCGCCGGCGATGTACCGCATCACGAGCGCCATGCCGGCGACGAGGCCTCCGGCGAACCCGCCGCCCGGGAGGTTGTGGCCGGAGAACAGCAGGAAGATCGACACGACGATGATGGTGTGGAACAGCACGCGGACGATGACCTCGAGCAGGATCGACCGGTTCTCCGGTTTCATCTTCGACCCGCTCACGAGCCAGGCGCGCGGACTGCTGCGGTTCTCGGAGGTCTGGAAGCGCACACCCTCCGTGGTCTCCACGAGCGGCCGACCCCGCGTCGCCCGCCGCGCGGACCTCGGGAGGGTCTTGGTCGCCGCGAGCAGATCGGCGCGATGCGTGACGAAGACGAGGGATGCGACGCCCGTCGCGGCGAGCACGAGCACGGACAGCTCGCCCATCGTGTCCCATCCGCGGAGGTCGACCAGCGCGACGTTGACCACGTTCTTGCCGTGCCCCAGCTCGTAGGCGAGCTTCGGGAACATCGCGGAGATCGGCTCGGCGACCCTGGACTGTGTGGCCACGACGGCGACCAGCGCCATCGTCACGCCCACGCCGATCCCGAGCAGCGCCCTCGGGATGCGGCCGACGGAGGCGTTGTGCTCGCCCATCCGCGCGGGAAGCCTCCGCAGCACCAGCGCGAACGTGACCATCGTCACCGTCTCGACGAGCACCTGCGTGAGGGCGAGATCGGGGGCGCCGCTGGTCGCGAAGAGGGCGACCATGCCCAACCCGGTCACCGAGACGAGGACGACGCCGGTGTAGCGCTTCTGCGCGCGCACGGCGAAGATGCCCGCGACCGCCATGAGCGGGGCTGCGGCGATCTGCGCCGGAGTGTGCCACGCCGAGAGCTGGAACCGATCGATGTCGCTCGCCAGCAGCGCGGTGACCTCGGCGGCGACGAACACCACGAAGATCGTTCCGACGTAGACCGGCAGCGAGCCCCGCTGGGTCAGGGTCGTGCTGAGCACGGAGAGTCGGTCGATGCCGCGCATGGCGAGGTAGTAGGCGTCGGCGGCGGTGAACGGCAGCACGCGCGGCTTGCGATCCCAGCCGGTGCGGCGGGTGAGCAGGAACAGGCCGATGCCGAGCAGGATCGTGAGGATCGAGATGCCGAGAGCCGGTTCGAATCCGTGCCAGAGGGCGAGATGACCCGGTCCTTCGACGGCCTCCCCCGCGTGATCGAGACCGGGGGTCGCGGTGACGGCGTACCCCTGCAGCGCGACGTCGAGCGCCGGGGCGCCGATGCCGGCGGCGAGGGTGAGCCCGGCGAGGATGATGGGCGCCGCGAGGAAGCCAACGGGCGGATCCGGCCATGCCGTCTCCGGCATCCGGTCTCCGCGCTGATCGCGCTTCGTGAAGAACGCGCCCCAGAGGAAGCGCGTGCCATATGCCGCGGTCAGCATGGACCCGACGGCGATGCCGATGATCGCGACCAGACCCCACGGCGAGCCGCCCTGGGCGTCGTCGAGGAGGGCCGTGAGAGTCGACTCCTTGGCGACGAATCCGATCGTCGGCGCGATGCCTGCCATGGACGCCACCGAGATGAACGCGGTCGCCGCGAGGATCGGGGCCTGTCTGCCCACGCCGGAGAGCTCGGTGATGTCACGGGTGGAGAGCTGGCGGTCGATGATCCCGACGATGAGGAAGAGCGCCGACTTGAACAGCGCATGGCCGATCACCAGGGCGAGGCCGGCGAGGGCCGACGCCTGCGTGCCGTATCCGACGACGACCGCGAAGAAGCCGAGCTGGCTGACGGTGCCGAAGGCGAGGATGCGCTTGAGGTCGGTCTCGCGCAGGGCCTGGATGCCGCCGAGCAGCATCGTGAAGACGCCGAGAGAGATGACGATGGGGCGCCACGGCCCGCTGAACGCGAAGATCGGGGCGAACCGGGCGATCAGGTAGATGCCGGCCTTCACCATCGCGGCCGCGTGCAGGTACGCGCTGACCGGCGTCGGGGCCGCCATCGCTCCCGGGAGCCAGAAGTGGAACGGGAACAGCGCCGACTTGCTGATCGCACCGATCAGCAGCATCACGATCGCGGCATCCACGATCGGTCCCGTCGGCGCCAGGGCGAGGATCTCACGGATGCTCGAGGTACCGGCGTCGACGACGAGGAGGACCACGCCGACGAACATGACCAGGCCGCCGAGGGTGGTGACCAGCAGAGCCTGCAGGGCGGCGCGTCGGCTGGCCGCTCGGCGGCGGTAGTGGCCGATGAGGAGGTACGAGAGGATGCTCGTCACCTCCCAGAACATCACGAGCATGACGAGGTCGTCGGTGAGGACGAGTCCGTACATCGCGCCGGCGAAGCCGAGCAGGACGCCGGCGAACTGGCCGATCCCCGCGGAGTCGTCGTGGAAGTACCAGCGGCAGTAGTAGAGCACCAGCGCGCCGACGCCGGTGACGATGAGAGTCAGGACCCAGCCGAGGACGTCCATGTGCATGGACATGTTCAGCCCGAGCTGCGGGATCCAGGACACGGTCTCGAAGGGCGAGTCGCCCGTGTCGAGGACCTGCGGCGTGAGCACGAGGGCATGGATGAATGCCGCGGCGGGAATGAGCGCGGCGACGATGAACGCGCGCGCGCCGATCCAGCGCACGAGAACGGGCATCAGGAGCGATCCGAGGAGGAACACACCGAGGAGGGTCAACATGATCGTGGCTCCCTCTGGGCTCGTCGGCCTTGCGGCACTGGCGGGCGGGTGTCCGTCCAGTTTACCTGGGTGAAAGGTGTGAGCGTGCGAGAGTTGTCCCATGCGACGCGCCTGGACCCGTGAGCTTCTCGGCTGGTTCGCCGCGCTCGGCGTATCGATCGCCGTCGCCGGACAGGTCGCGGCATCCGCTCGTTCCGAGCTCCTCTTCCGCGACGGGGACTCGCTGATCGTCGCGATGTTCGCCCGATCCGCTCTCGCCGGAGGACCGCTCGACTGGGCCATGTCGAGTGTGCTGTTCCTCCCGGAGTCCGGCGTGTTCGCGGGTGTCGACGGCCTGCTGCCGCTCGATCTCGACGGTCTGCTCGCCGTGAACGCGGTCGTGAATCTGCTCGCCCTGTACGGCGTGATCCGTCTCGCGGCCGGCCGCAGACACGAGGGGAGCGCCCCTGTCGCGTGGTCCCTGGTCGCCCTGTGCGCCTTCGGGGTGCTGGCCGCGACGGAGACCTCCGCGTCGAGGGACGCCCTGGAGCTCGCCTCGTTGCAGCTCACGACGACCTACTACTCCTCGACCGTGGTCGCGGTCATCGCCGTCATCGGTCTGATGCGACGCGCGCTCGATCGCCCCGGGTTCGTCTGCGTCGTCGCAGTCGCTCCGATCGCCGCCGTCGCGACGCTGACGAATCCGCTCTTCGCGGTGTGGGCGACGGTTCCGCTCACGGTGCTCCTGGCGATCGGGTTCTTCCGACCGCGGGCGAGGGGGCGGATGCTGCTCCTGCTCGCCGTGCTCGTCGGCGGCACGGCCCTCGGCTTCCTCGCTCGTATTCCGTTCTCGGCATGGATCGCGAACACCGGTGCGGGATACGCGCAGCCGGAGCTGTGGATGCAGTCGATCGGCTACTACGGCGGCCTGCTCGGCGACCGTCTCTCGACTCCGCTGGGCCTCCTCGGCGCGCTCGTCACCGCCGCTCTCATCGTGCTCGCCGTGCTCAGGACCGTCCGCGCCTCCACCGACGCGGAGAGGTTCGTCGCGGCGGCGGGATGGATGCTGCCGCTGCTCGTCACGCTCGGTGCGATCGCGCTCGGCACCCACGCGGCGCGGTACCTCCAGCCCATCGCGTTCGCCCCGCTGCTCGCTCTCGTCGCCGCACCCCGCGCCCTGCGCCTGCCGGAGCGGCCCGCGCGCCAGGCGGCCGCCGTCGCCTCGATCGTTCTGCTCGTGGCCGGCGGCCTCAGCATCCCTCGGCTTACCGCGGCCGCGCAGGCGCCCGATTCCGACCTCACCTGCGTGACCGACTGGGTGAACGCCTCGGGACGGACCGGCGCCGGTCAGTTCTGGACCGTCCGGCTGCCGAAGGCGCACCTCGACGACCCTGCGCAGCTGGTGCAGGTCGACAACAGGCTGAACGCGTACGCCTGGCTGGTGAACCGCACCGACTTCGCGGTGGGCGAGGTCTCGTTCCTCGTCGAGGATGCGCAGAGCGTGCAGTGGGAACTGCCGACGCCGGCCGTGCCGCAGAGCGTCGTGCCGTGCGGCCGCTACCGCATCCTCGACTACGGCTCCACGACGCTCCCGCTCGGCCCGCCGCACAGCTGAGCGCGGCGCCGACGCCAGAACTCCGGAGATCCGTCAGGTTCTCGCCGGATACTGGGTCTTCAGGTCGGAGAACACGCGAGTCTCCGGAGTTCTGGCGCTGCACCGGCGACCACCGGCACGGCGACGCATCCGGACCGGGCCTCAGCCCCGCGGAGCCGCGGTCGTCGTGCCCTCGCGGAAGCGGCAGGTCAGGTGCTGGGTGATGCCTGGTTCGCCGCGGAGCATCCGCGCGACCTGCTCGCCCGCCGCGCGCCCCTTCTCGACGGCGGGCTGCACGCTCGTGGTGAGTACGGGCCCGCCGAGCCCGTCGACGGCGATGCCGTCGAAGCCGGCGACGGAGAGGTCTTCCGGCACTCGCAGCCCCAGCTCCTCGGCGGCGCGGATCACTCCGACGGCGAGCAGGTCGCTCTGGGCGAGCACGGCCGTCGGGCGGCTCTCGGCGTCGGCGAGCAGCATCCGTCCGACCAGGAGACCCTCGTCGATCAGGCTGCCGGATGCCGAGATCGCCGGCGCATCGGGGAAGACCGACCTCATGCCCGCGAGGCGGTCGATCGTGACGTCGACCGTCGCGGTGCTGATCCGCTGCGGGGTCACCTGGAGGCGGTCGCGCGCGGTGTCGAGCGGCAGGGTGACCAGGGCCACATCCTCATGCCCGAGATCCCGCACGTGGCGGGCGACCGCGGCGGCGGCATCCGCGTTGTCGAGCGTGATCCGCGGGATGCCCTCTCCGGCGTCCCCCTCGATCACGACGACGGGAAGGCCCCGGCCGCGCACGATGTCGAGCGAGGCGCGGGTGCGCCCTGAGCATCCGATGAGCACCACGGCGTCGACCGGCGCGTTCGCCAGCGGAGACCCGTCGCTCTCGCCCGGGTCGTCGCGCATGAGCAGGATGCCGGCGCTGAGGTCGGCGAGGCCGTCGGTCAGTCCGTCCATCATGGCGGTGGTGACCGGGTCGAGGAAGGCCGCACGCAGATGCCCCTCGAGCACGACGGCGACGATGCCGCTGCGTCCCCTCCGCAGGGAGGCGGCACGCGGATCGGGGCCCGCGTAGCCGAGCTCGGCGGCGGCGGCGAGCACGCGCTCGCGCGTTCCCGCCGAGACCTTGGCCTTGCCGCTGAAAACGACGGAGGCGGTGGATGTCGCGACGCCGGCCTCGCGCGCGACGTCGGCGATCGTCGCTCGTCGCGGGCTGTCCTGACTGCTCATACTCCGAGGATACCTCCCCTGGTTTCGCGGGATCGAATCGATTCGATAGAGTGTCCGGCATGGACACCGCCCTCACCCGTCCCCAGTTCGTGCGCTGGCGCGCCGCGATCTTCGCGATCTTCCTCGCGAGCGGCCTGTCGATCGCGACCTGGGCCTCTCGCGTGCCCGACATCAAGCTCGCCCTCGACATCGACAACGCCCAGATGGGGCTGCTGCTGCTCGGCATGGGCGTCTCGTCGATCATCGGCATCTCGACGAGTCCCGCCGTCATGGCGCGCACCGGTGCGCGGGTCGGGATGCTCGCGACGATGCTCACGTTCGCGGTCGGGCTGACGCTGGTCGGCGTGGGCACGAACGTGATGGGCTCGGCGCCCGTGGTCGTCATCGGCCTCGTGCTGTTCGGGTTCGGCAACGGCTCCCTCGACGTCATGATGAACGTCGAGGCCACGGCCGTCGAGCAGCAGATGGGCAAGACGATCCTCCCGGTGTTCCACGCATTCTTCAGCTTCGGCACGGTGATCGGCGCGGGTCTCGGCGCCCTCGCCGTGCACCTCGGCGCGAACGTGTCGCTGCACTCCTTCGTCGTCGCCGGCGTCATCGCCGTCCTGGCTGTCGTGTGCTTCGCGAACGTCCCCGTGCGCGAAGCCGCGCTCGACCCGGCTCCCGCGGAGAAGCCGCACTGGCGCGAGCGGATGCACGTGGCGCTGGAGGCCTGGCGCGAACCGCGCACCTACGCGCTCGGCGTCGTGATGCTGGGCATGTCCTTCGCCGAGGGCGGGGCCAACGACTGGCTCGCGCTCGGCGTCTCCGAAGACCACGGCGCCGGTCCCGCCGCAGGCGCCGCCGCCCTCGCCACCTTCTCGGTCGCGATGACGGTGGTCCGACTCTTCGGCGGTCCGCTGGTCGACCGCTTCGGCCGGGTCATCGTGCTGCGCATCCTCGCGATCACGGCGGCTGGCGGCATCCTGCTCTTCATCCTCGCGCCGAACACGCCCCTGGTCTTCGTGGCTGCGGCGCTGTGGGGCATCGGGGCCTCCCTCGGATTCCCCCTCGGCATGTCGGCGGCGGCCGACGACCCCGCCAAGGCCGCGGCGCGCGTGAGCGCCGCCGCGACGATCGGCTACATCGCCTTCCTCGGCGGCCCCCCGGTGCTCGGATTCATCAGCGAGCACGTCGGGCTGCTGAACACCCTGTACATCCTCGTGGTGCTCGCCGCGCTCTCCGGTCTCTTCTCGGCGGCGGCGCGGCCGCTCCGCGCCGACGAGATGACCGAGCCGGAGAAGCAGGGCTAGGCGACCCGGTCGGCTGACGTCGACGAGGAAACCATCCGTAGAAATACGGTTACCCCGCCGTGGGCGGCTTGTTACGGTGGCCGCGGGGAGTCACCCTCTCCACTCGAAACGAACCGATTCTTGGAGGAAAACATGTGCAGAGACACACGCTGGGGCTTCGCCTTCGGACTTCTCGGCTGGGCGATCATTCACGACTACTGCCTCTACAGCTGATCCCGCCGCTGCCATCGCGGGTGCAGGTCACGGCCGTCTCCGGTCGCCGTCGCGCACGAGAGCGGCGGCGTGAGAGCGACTGCGGGCGCCCAGCTTGGCGAGCACGCTCGACACGTGCGTCTTCACGGTCGGCACGCTGATCCCCAGCCGCTGGGCGAGCTGGGCGTTGGACCACCCCTGGAGGATGCCGTCGAGCACCTCCTGCTCGCGCGACGTCAGCTCGGGCAGCGCAGGGGTCGCGATGTCGGGCGGACTCCCCATGCCCTGGGCCGCCGCGGCGAGCGCACGTCGCGTCACCCGGGGGTCGAGCGCCCCTTCACCCGCGGCGACCGCACGGACCGCGGCGACGAGAGACGACGCATCCACGGTCTTGAGCAGGAACCCGGCCGCACCGGCCCTGATCGCCCCGAACACCAGCTCGTCCTCATCGAAGCTCGTGAGCACCAGGACGTCGCTCAGCCCCTGCTCCACGATCTCGCGCGTCGCGGAGACGCCGTCGCGCCCCGGCATCCGCAGGTCCATGAGCACCACGTCGGGGCGCAGGGCTGCGGCGTTGCGCACCGCCACGTCTCCGTCGGCGGCCTCGCCCACCACGCGGATGCCGTGCGACTCGAGCATGATGCGCAGGCCCGCGCGGATCGCACCGTGATCGTCGGCGAGCAGCACGGTCGGGGCGCTCATACCGGCCTCGCGGGCAGCTGCGCCTCGACCAGCCAGCCACCGGCGTGCGGCCCCGCGGAGAACCTGCCGCCCAGCGCCTCCACCCGCTCGGCGAGCATGCTCAGGCCCCAGCCGCCGCCCTCGTAGCCGGCCGCGACGAGAGGCGCGCCGCCCCGGGACTCCACGCGCACCGTGATCGCGGCATCCCTCTCCTCCATCGTCACATCGACCTCCGCGCCTCCGGCGTGACGCAGGCAGTTCGACAGCGCCTCGCGCACGACGCGCACCACGGCCTGCTCGGTCGGCCCCGTCAGCGTCGTCACGCTCTCCGCCGACACCCGCACCCGGAGTCCCGCGCGGCGCGCATCGTCGGCGAGCGCCTCGACATCGGCCAGCCGGGGCGTCGGCGAGAGCTCTCCGTCGCCCCTCCGCAGCACGGCGATCATCGAGCGCAGCGCTCCGTGGGCATCGATGCCGGCATCCCGCACCGCCTGCAGCGCCGCGCGATCGGCCCTCTCATCGGCCGGCGTCGACAGCGCGGCCTCGGCCCTGATCGCCATGGCCAGCACGTGACCGGCGACGACGTCATGGAGCTCCTTCGCCATGGTCTCCCGCTCGCGCAGCACGGCCTCCGCACGATCCCGCACCGCCGCGGCCGCCGCCTCCTCTGCGCGCTGGCGGTGGAGGTCGGCGAGCTCGTTCGCCTGAGACACGGCGACCGCCCACCAGTAGTCGGTGCCGACGAAGGCCCCGAACTGGACCGCCACCAGGAACGCCGTGGGGGCCGAAGCCTCCGACACGAGGAGCGCGACCACGAAGAGCACCACGACGCTGAGGATCATGGCGATGAGGATCCTGCGCCGCGCCCGCGGGGAGGCCAGGAACGCCGCCGTCCACAGCACGTCGAGGAGCACGACGAGCGGGCCGAGCCCGCCGGTGGTGAACAGGTCGACCGCGAACACGACCGTCGCGGCGATCAGCGAGAGCCACGGAGCGCGGTGCTTGGTCAGGACGAGGATGCAGGCGGGGAGCGCCGTCGCCAGAGTCCACCAGGGAGAGGCATCCGCGGGGAGCACCGAGAAGATGCTCCAGATGCCGCTGAAACCGAGGAACGCGGCGAGCGCGCTGAGCAGGGCGATGAGGAGGGCGTCGACCGGCCGCCGATGCGACAAATACCACTCGCGGATGCCGCCGACCCTCGCCTCCTCCATGCGTTCATGCAACCACGGCTGGCCGTTCCCCGCATCCGACCAAGGTATGAGGAGCGGCGAATGCGACCGCGACCTTCGCCCGATCCGCGCGGGGGCGAGCGCGGAGAGGCTGGTCGCATGGAACTCTTCGGCGGACTCCCGCTCCCCCTCTCCCTGGCCCTTCTGGCGCTGATCGACGGGCTGAGCGTCGGCACGCTGCTCATCCCCGTGTTCCTCCTCCTCAGTCCGGGTCGCGTGCGGGCCGGACGCATCCTGCTCTACCTCGGCACCATCGCCGCGTTCTACCTCGTGGTCGGACTCCTCTTCCTCTGGGGCCTGGTCAACCTCGTCGACGTCGCCTCCGACTTCCTCTCCTCCTCGGCGGGGCTGATCGTGCGCCTCATCGTCGGCGCCGCGCTGCTCGTCGTCGCGTTCGCGATGCCGACCGGCTCGAAGGCCCGCGAGGCCGCGTCGGCATCCGCAGCCTCGGGCACAGCGACATCCGGCGCCACAGCATCCGGCGGTGCCGTATCCGCCGCGCGCACCGATCCGCTCACCCCTCCTCCCGCCGCTGCTCCTCCCGCCGGCGGCGCCGTCCCTGCGCCCGCCCCGTCGTCCGGACGCATCACGCGATGGCGCGAGCGCCTGCTGGATCCTCGCACCCGAGGAACGGCGGTCATGGCGGTCGCGATCGCCGCGGGCCTCGTGGAGGTCGCGACGATGCTCCCCTACATCGTCGCGATGACGATGCTCGCGGATGCCGGGGCGAGCACGCCGTTCCGCGTGCTCGCGCTGGTGGGCTATTGCGCTCTCATGGTCGCCCCGGCCGTCGTCCTCCTCGTGCTGCGCATGGTGGCCGCCCCTCTGGTGCAGCGGCCGCTCGAGCGCTTCGCCGCGTGGATGGAACGCACCGGCGCCGAGAACACCGCCTGGATCCTCGGCATCATCGGCTTCCTGATCGCACGTTCCGCCGCGACGGAGCTCGGGATCTTCGATGCGATCGGGACCATGCTCGACCGGTGACCGGCCCCGACGGTCCGGCGCGACCGGACGCGGTCGCGACGAAGTAGGCTCGACGGGTGCGTCTCGTCATCGCCCGCTGCTCCGTGGACTACACCGGGCGGCTCAATGCTCATCTCCCTCTCGCCACGCGCCTGCTGGTGCACAAGGGAGACGGAAGTCTGCTCGTGCACTCCGACGGCGGCAGCTACAAGCCGCTGAACTGGATGAGCCCGCCGTGCTCGCTCTCGCCCGAGGAGCCCGGTGAGGAGGAGGCCAGCGCGGGTGTCGTCGAGGTCTGGCGCGTCACGCACAAGAAGACCGGCGACGCGCTGCGCGTGCAGATCTACGAGATCCTCCACGACTCGAACCATGACCTCGGCATCGACCCCGGCCTGCAGAAGGACGGCGTCGAGGCGGATCTGCAGCGGCTCCTCGCCGAGCAGGTCGAGCTCGTGGGCGAGGGGACCACGCTCGTGCGGCGCGAGTACCCGACGGCGATCGGCCCCGTCGATCTGCTGGTCCGGGATGCCGAGGGCGCGGCCATCGCGATCGAGGTGAAGCGCCGCGGCGACATCGACGGCGTCGAGCAGCTCACCCGCTACCTCGAGCTGCTGGGCCGCGACCCGCACCTCGCCCCGATCACCGGCATCTTCGCCGCGCAGGAGATCAAGCCTCAGGCTCGCGTGCTCGCGGAGGATCGCGGCATCCGCTGCCTCGTCCTCGACTACGACGACATGAAGGGGATCGATTCGGGCGCGCCGCGCCTGTTCTGATGCTCTGCCGCCCGCGTCGCGGTCAGGAGATCAACGCCCCTGTCCGTCCGGGCGCTCGGCGATGAACATCGACCTCTTGAGCTCCAGGACGTGCGCCCGCGCGGTCCGCGCGGCCCCGAGGGCATCTCCCTCTTCGATCGCCGCGAGGATGCGCCGATGCTCGTCGTTGCTGTCGCGCAGGTACGCGATCGGGTACGGCACGAAGTAGTCGTAGAGCTGGTCGGCGATGCGGCTGTGTTCGGCGAGAGCCCAGTCGAGACCCGAGGCCGAGGCGACAGCACGATGGAACGCGCGATCCGCGTCATGGAACTCCGCCCAGTCGGCGGCAGCCACCGCGTCCTCCAGAGCCTGCGCCGCCTCGTCGAGCGCCCGTGCTCTCGCTCCGTCGCGCACGGTTCCTGCCGCCTCCGCCGCCAGGGCGGACTCGATCAGCGCGCGCTCGTCGATCAGCTGGATCACGGTCGACGTCCTGTCGCGGAATCCGCGCACGGAGCCGTCCTCCTGCCACGTCCGCGGATCGATCGGGTCGCTCACGAACGTCCCGCCGCCCCTGCCGCGGCGGCGCTCCAGGATCCCCTGGTCGGCGAGTGTGCCGAACACGCGCCGAAGGGTCATCAGACTGACGTTCAGCGCCCGGGCCGTGCTCTCGTGCGGCGGCAGCTGCTCGCCGGGCTTGAGCAGTCCCAGCTCGATCGCCAACAGGATCCGTGCGCGCACCGCATCCGTCGCGCTGAGCGGCCGGACCCCGTCCAGCGGGCCCGAGGCCAGGACGTCGCGCTCCGCTCGTTCGGTCATCGGCGCCCCTCTGTGTCGATCCGCGCCCGCATCGGATCCCGAGCACTTCCACCGAGGGTACGCCCGCGTCGCCGGGCCCGCCTAACCCTCTTGCCGCGCCTCCGCGAGCCGGTTGCCCCCGCCGAGCGCGACCCCGAGGAGGAAGACCGCCGGCGGGAGGCAGGCGAGGAACACCGAGAGTCCGACGCTGCCTCCGGTCACGAGCGTGAAGTTAGACAGCACGACCCACCCAGCGGCGATCAAGCCGATCACCGCGGCGGCGGGCACCAGCACCGTCGTGACGACGTGTCCCTCCCGCAGTGAGGGATGCCGGCGGAAGAACACCAGGACCGCGATGCTCGTCATGAGCATGAGGAGCACCATCCCGACGGTCGCGACCCCCGCCATCGAGCCGAACACTCCGACGAGAGGCTCCACGCCTCCGATGATGAACGCCACCATGATGACCGTCGCCGTCACCGTCTGCACGAGCGACGACACCGCCGGCGAGTGGTGCCGCGGGTGCACGGTGCCCCAGCGCGCCGGGAGGACGCCCTTGCGCGACAGGGCGAACTGGTAGCGGGCGATGACGTTGTGGAACGAGAGCACGCAGGCGAAGAGACTCGTCACGAGCAGCACCTGGACGATGTCCTGGACCAGCCAGCCGAGATAGCGACCGGTCATGTCGGTGAGCATGTTGGCCTCTCCCGCCAGCGTCGCCGTCGCGAGATCGACGATCCCCTGTCGACCCCCGCCCACGACCATCGCCCAGCACGACAGACAGTAGAAGACGCCGATGATGATGACGGCGAGGTACGTCGCCCGCGGAATCGTCCGCTCCGGATCCCGCGCCTCGTCTCGGAACACCGCGGTCGCCTCGAATCCGATGAACCCGGTCAGCGCGAACAGCACGGCGACCGAGAGCCCCGGCGCGAAGGCGTTCGCCGGATCGAAGGTGTCCCACACGATCCCCTCCGCGCCTCCGGTCGCGAAGATGACGGTGTCGAGCACGATGACGACGCCGATCTCCAGGACCAGCGCGATGCCGAGGACCTTGGCCGACAGGTCGATGTGCCGATATCCGAGCACGGCGACGAGCGCGACGGCGGCGAGGGAGTAGACGCCCCAGGGGATCGCCGGGCCGCCAAAGTGCTGCACCAGATCATCCACGGCCCACCCCAGATAGCCGTAGATCCCCACCTGGATGGCGGTGTACGCGAGGAGCGACACGAACGCCGTCCCGAGACCGGTCCGACCATCGATCCCCTTCGTCACATAGGAGAAGAACGCGCCGGCCTCCTTCACGTGCGGCGTCATCTTCACGAAGCCCACGGAGAACAGCAGCAGGACCACGGTCGCGATCACGAAACCAACCGGGGCGCCGATGCCGTTGCCCAGACCGATCGCGATCGGAGCGTTGCCGCCGATCACCGTCAGCGGCGCGGCCGCGGCGATCACCATGAAGACGATCGAGCCGGTGCCGAGCCTGCCGCGGAGCCGGTGCTCCGTGGTCGTCTGATCTGCACTCATGAACTGTCCCTCTCGGTCGTGATCCGGGTGCGGATGCCGGGCGTCATGCCGGCTCCTTGGGGGTCGGGGGCGACGACGAGTCCTGGGCGCCGGTCCCGAAGATACGGATTGCGCGCCTGAGCGCTGCGCACCTCCGCCGGGTCGATCCTGGCGAGGAGCAGCGCGCGCTCCTCCGGGCCGGCGGCGGCGAGGACGCGTCCGGAGGGGTCGACGATCGAACTCAGTCCGACGTAGTCCAGCTCCTTCTCGGAGCCGATGCGATTTGCGTAGGCTACGTACACCTGGTTCTCCCAGGCGCGGGTGCGGATGACGTGCTCCGCGATGAACTGGTACGGCGCCATCTGGGCCGTGGGCACCAGCACGAGGTCGGCGCCGGCGGAGGCGAGCGTGCGGACCGTCTCGGGGAACTCCACGTCGTAGCAGATGAGCAGGCCGATCCTCACGCCGTGCAGCTCGACGATCGGACCGAGGGCGTCACCCGGCTCGAAGAGCGAGACATCCAGATCGCCGAAGAGGTGGGTCTTGTCGTACCGCGCCACGACATCGCCGTCCTCCGACACCAGGAGAGCCGAGTTGGAGATGCCCGCCGCAGCGGGCAGTCCCGTGCCGACGAGGAGCGCGATCCCCTCGCTCCGCGCGATGTCGCGGATGCCGTCGACGAGCTCGTCCCGCACGACATCGGCCAGCTGCGCTCCCACGTTGTAGCCCGTGAGGTACATCTCGGGCGTCATGAGGAGCTGCGCACCCTGTGCCGCAGCATCCCGCGCCGCCTCGCGGATGAGACGGAAGTTCGCCTCGACGTCGGCGCCGACGCCCTCCGCCTGGAGCACGGCGACAGTGAGTCCGTTTGAATAGCTCATTGCGAACACTTTAGCCACGCGCGGGCTTCCCGTCCAGAGTCAACCTCGGGCTCGCGCCCAGGGCTCGGCGAACGACGAGACTCCGTCCGCGGCCATCCGGGCGGAGACGGTGCCCGTAGGCTGGAGGCATGCCCCACTCCCCCTATACCTGCGTGCTGTGGGACGTCGACGGCACCATCATCGACGCCTCGGTCGGCATCCTCCGCCGCCTGAACGTCGCGCTCACGCACTTCGGGCACCCGGCGCCGACGAGGGACGACCTGGTGCACTGGATCGGCCCGCCGATGTTCCAGTCCTTCCAGGTCCAGGCCGGCATGACCCCCGAGGAGTCCGCCGATGCCGTGGCCTTCTACCGCTCACTGGGCAAGGCCGACGGGTACACCACCGACGTCGCGACCTATCCCGACGTCCCCGAGATCATCCGCGAACTCCACGCCGCCGGGGTGCCGCAGGCGACCGCGAGCTCGAAGCCGGAGAACCAGGTCGACGCCCTCGTCGACCACTTCGACCTCCGCCCGTACTTCCTCGCCACGGTGGGGGCGACGCCGGATGAGGCGACCCTGGCGTCGAAGGCCGACATCGTTGTCGAGGCGCTGAAGCGGCTCCGCGAGCGCGGCGCCGACACCTCGCGCCCCGTGCTGATCGGCGACCGGCACCACGACGTCGAGGGCGGGAACGTCAACGGGGTGCCCGTGATCTTCGTCGAATGGGGCTTCAGCGACGAGCACGAGGGAGACGATGCCGCGTTCCGCGTGTCATCCCCCGACGAGCTGAAGGCCCTGCTTCTCGTCTGACTCCGTCGATGCACCGCCCTCTCGGAGGGAGACGGTGCGCCGCCCGTTCAGGAGGAGAACTCCGCCTCGGGAGGAGAAATCCGCGCCGATCCTCAGCCCGAACGCGCGAACTCAGCCCGAACGTGCGAACTCAGCCCGAAACTGCAACACCTCGGAAAGCACAGAACTCCCCGCCGGTGGCCGCGCTGAAGCTGCGACCCCGGTCGGGGAGTCCTTGGTGCGTCCGCTCCTCAGAGAGGACGGATGTTCTCTGCCTGCAGGCCCTTGGGGCCCTGCGCGACATCGAACTCGACTCGCTGGTTCTCTTCGAGAGACCGGTAGCCGGATGACTGGATGGCGGAGTAGTGCGCGAAAACGTCAGCGCCGCCGTCGTCGGGGGAGATGAAGCCGAAGCCCTTCTCCGAGTTGAACCACTTGACCGTGCCCTGGGTGCTCATGTACTGCCTGTTCTGCTGGAAAAGAAGCCGACGCAGGATGCACCGACATCGCTAACGCTAGTGGAGCAGCGGCTGAGCGGAAGGGCCGGGGTCAGCCCGTAACAGAAATGTTGCACGAGCCGTCACACCGCGTCACAGAGGATCCCGCGGAAGACACCCGGAAAATTGTGTGGCCCTCACCGCGGGGGGAGCGATGAGGGCCGAAGACGACCGGAGGGTGCGTCAGAAATAAGCGTACCCCCTCCGAAGAGGTTTTGTCCCCCATTTGGGGGACATTCTCGAAAAATCTCAGCGGAACGATAGCGGCCCCCTCGAGCAGCCCATTGGGGACTGAACTACTCGAGAGGGCCCAATCGCATGCACGGACCGTCTTGCCTCTGGGGAAGGCTTCCCGTCTTCTGGGGAAAGACGGAGACGATCGATTCCCCTGTGCACGCACCTACACCATAGGGGACGGATGACGATCTCGCCACGATCACGTCACCGGTGAGAACAGGCCTGGAATCCCCGTCGACGAAGGGGTACCCTGCGGACGCGACCGCCCATAAAATGTGGTCGTGCTGAGAGATTCCTCACCGCAGTTCCGCGAGGCTGGCGGCAATGCCGAGCGGCGGAGACTCGCGCTCATGCTGCGTGCCGCCATCATGCGCGGAGACTTCCCGGAGGGGAAGCTCCCTCGGGAGTTCGAGATCATGCGCGACTACGACGTCAGCCGCGCCGTCGTCCGAGACGTGCTGCAACAGCTCAAGGAGACGGGCGTGGTCAGCCGCACCCACGGGGTGGGCACGCACGCCGACATCGGATCCGTCTTCGGTCTGTACGAGTTCCATGGCGTCGACGTCATCCCGGAGCAGTCGACCTATCCGCGCGTTGTCGATCGCACGATCATCCCCACACCTCCGGTGGCGAAGGAGCGGATGCCGGAAGCCGGCCCGCAGGTGCTGCGAGTCGAGTACCTCGCCGCCCCCGCCGACTACGCGAGCGCCGTCTCCACGAACTACTTCGCCCTGCCGAAGGCCGCGAGCCTCGAGACCGCGCCGTTCGGCCACAACATCTACCAGTTCCTCCACAACGGCGGACTGCGGCTGTCGTCCTCCGAGTTCCTGATCGGCGCGATGCTCGCGGACCAGTCGGTGGCCACGCGATTGAGCGTGCTGCCTGGTAGTCCGCTGCTGAGCCTGGAACAGGTGATGTACGACGAGGAGGGCGTGGCGTTGAGCTTCTCCACCGTGGCCCTGCGGGCCGACCGGGTCGCCTTCTTCTCCCGCGTCGGACGCTCCGACGGCGGCGATGCCCTCCGCCCCTTGAACGAGAGCGCAGTGCCCGACCTCGGATTCGGCTGATCCGCGGAGACGCTGGCGGCAACCGGCTCAGATCGCGACTGCGCGCGTCCGTCGGCGCAGCCGCCCCTGACTGACGGCGATGCCGAGGATCACCACCACAGCTCCGGACGGCTCGTTCCAGGAGATGTGCTCGCCCCGCACGAGGATGCCGAGAGCCACTCCGATCACCGGCGTGAGGTAGGTCACCGTGGATGCGTTGGTGGCACCCCACGCGGTCACGATGTTCGTGTTCCAGACGTAGGCCACGCCCGTCCCCAGAACGCCGAGGGCGAGCACCGCGACGATGACGGGAGTCGACAGGTCGACCTCTCCGCGAGCGACGACCGGAGAGAGCACCAGCATCACCGCCGCTCCGAGACCGACCTGCACCGTCGCGACCGGTATCGCTCCGAGCCTGCGCGGCGTGACGAACCGGCGGAGGTACACGAACGCGATGCCGTAGCTGAGAGTGGCGCCGAGACAGGCGAGCTGGGCGAGCACGGATCCGGCGCCGAGTCCCTCCCACGGTGCGAGGACGACGACCACTCCGAGGAAGCCGACGAGGATCCCGAGCAGGGTCGTCCTGGTCGGACGCTCCTCACGGAGCGCGACCAGCGCCACCAGCACCGTCATCAACGGGGTCGTCGCGTTGTAGATGCTCGCGAGACCGGAGGAGATGTCCTGCTGCGCCCACGCGAAGAGGAGGAAGGGGATGACGCACAGCAGCAGCGCCACCACGAGCAGGTGCGCCCAGATCATGCCCGGCGACGGCAGTCGATGACGGCCGATGACGCAGACCGCCGCGAGCGCCAGCGCTCCGGCCACGAGCCGGCCGAGCACGACCTGCGCAGGGGAGAGCCCGGTCAGCGCGATGGCGACGAAGAGGAAGCTCGCACCCCAGGTGAGAGCCAGCAGGATGAACTGCAGCAGCACGCCGCCGCGCCTGATCTGCGTGGCGCCCGTGACTGCATCCGTGTTCGGCATCCGCTCTCCTCCGCATCGACGTCCTGCGTCGCTGCGTCCAGCCTGAACCGCTGCCATGCGGAGCGCTGGCGGGTATCGGCCATCGCACCCGACACTCGGCCTCCCGACGCTCCGCCAGGCTCGACAGGCCCGACAGGCCCGACAGCCGTCTACCGAGCTGCGGGGCGCGGCCGCGCGATCACCACGGCGATGGCGAGACCGCCGATCAGGACGGCGAAGGCGCCCCAGGGCAGCGCGGGCGCGCCCGGCGCCGAGGGGAGGGAGATCTGATCCGCCTCCGCCGTGTGCGCGTCGACCCGCTCGCCGCGAACCAGCAACCGGTGGGTGTTGACCCCGGTGGGCGTGCACGTCAGCAGGGTCACGTAGTCGTGCCCGGGCGACTGCCGCAGCAGATCGCCGTCGTCGGGGAGCACGGTCTTGATCTGGTCGACGCGGTAGACCAGCGTCTCGCCGGCGACGTCGATCGCGAACTCGTCGCCCAGGTCGAGCTCGTCGAGACGCGTGAACAGACTCGCACCCGGGATCCCGGAGTGGCCGGTCAGCACGGAGTGTGTCCCGTCCCCGCCGACCGGGAGGCCGGAGCCGTACAGGTGGCCGATCCCGCGTGCGAGAGTGTCTTCGTCTGTGCCGTGATAGATCGGCAGATCCACCCCGATCCCGGGGATGCGGATGCGTGCCATCGGAGCTCCGGGAGCGAGCGAGAGCTGCTGCAGGTAGTCCGCGCGGCCGTCGTCGACGTCGTCTGCTCCGCCCGCCGCATTGAGCGTGTAGGGATCACGGAGCGGTCCGTCGGGAAGATGCTCGTTGTAGTCGCGGGCCGCGTCGATCATCCCCCCGAGCTCGGAGGAGGTCGAGTCGGATACCGCCTGCGCGTACCCGGAGACCGTGGACGCGTGGGTGAGGTCGCTGATCCAGGTCGCTCCGGAGGGGTAGGCGATGAGGCCCGCCCCCGCCATCACGACCACGGCGACGGCGATGCTCATCGGAGACCACCGACGCTCGACGGATGCACGCCGGGCGCGGCGCCTGAGCGGAGTCGCGTCCTGCGGTTCGGCGGTGACGATCATGAGGAAGCTCCGAAGTCGAGGTGGGGGCGACCCGATAGGCGGGTCGCCCCCGAGGACGGTTCGGTTCGAGCCGATCCATCCCAGAGGCGGGGGCGACCCGGGGAGGTGGGTCGCCCCCGAGGATGATCCGGTTCGAGCCGCATCATCCCCTGGAGAGGGGACAGCCGGGGAGAGGAAAGGCTGCCCCCTCGATGGCGGCGGTGTGGGGACTCCGCCGTCTCGGGTGGTCAGGCGTTACGACGACGCTTCACGACGAGGAACACGACACCACCGGCGATGAGGCCGATGCCGGCCAGGTAGAGCAGACCGGTGCCCGTGCCACCGGTGAACGGCAGCTGGAAGCCGCCGTTGTGCGGCACGTTGGTCACGGTCAGATCGATCCCCGCTGCCGTCGTGGCGGCGGTGACGGTGAACTCGATCGGAGCGGCGAGCAGCTCGTAACCGCTCGGCGCCTGCACCTCGACGAGGTAGTACTGCAGGTAGCCGGCGTCACCCGGGGCGACCGTGGCGCCGTTGGCGAAGTCGCTGTACCGCAGACCCGAGAGCGTCAGGGTGCCGTCCGCGTTCACGACCTCGAACTCGGTGTCCCCGTTCAGGGTGACCGGGTTCGTCTGCGCCGCGGCATCCGCCGCCGAGGTGAACACCTGGAAGACGGCTCCGGTGAGCGCCGCGCCGCCCTGACCGACCTTCGCGACGGTCAGGCCGCCCCAGCGGGTCTCGACCTCGGGGGTCGTGGTGGGTCCACCGGGCTCGCCCGGGTCGATGTCGAAGCTGGCGGCGTTCGGGTAGACGAGCGCCTGGTTGGCGATCTCGCCCACCGCGTTCACCGTGGTGATGATGTCGACGACGACCTGCGTGGTGTTGTTCGCGGCGAGGATCGCGCGCCCCGCAGCGGTGAACTCGACCGTGACGGCGTTCGTCCCTGCGTCGTGGACGATCGTGTAGTCGGTGCCCTCGGCGATCGTGGTGCCGTCGGCGAGCGTGACCGTGGCGGCGACGTAGTCGAGCTTGGGGTCGAGCACGTCGACGATCTTGAAGCCGTCGATCGGGTTCGCGTTGGGGATGTCCGACGTGATCGTGAACGACACCTCATCGCCCAGCTGCACGGCATCCGCATCGTCGACGGTCTTGGTGGCCGTCGTGATCGCGTTCTTCGGGTAGACGTGCACGTCGTACAGCCAGTTGTCCCGGTTGTCGGGATCGGTCAACGGCACCGAGACGAGGAACGGCGCCGACGGCGTCACTCCGGCGGGGAAGCTGGTCTCCTCGACGAGGTACAGGCCGACGGGGAGGCCGGTGAACGACGCCTGACCTGCGGCATCCGTCACCAGCGACGAACCCGCCGCGAGCGTGTATCCCGCGCCGGTGATCGAGCCTTCGGGATCTGCGGCGTCGAACACGCCCGACAGCGTCGAGGCGTTCGCCCAGCCGCTGTTGGTCGACAGGTCGATGCCGGTGACCTGCCGCACCTGGAACTCGACCCCGGGGAGCGGAGTGAGGCCCGTGGTGTCCACGGCCGTGCCGTTGTTCGGCAGACCGGTGGGCGTGTCAGGCGCTTCGAGCTTGTGCACGGTGATCGAGCCGGTGGCGTTCGGGTCGACCAGCGGCGCCGCTGCCGCCGGTGCCGCGAGGCCGAGCCCCAGGAGCACCGCGGCGGCGCTCGCTGCGAGGCCGACGCGGAGTCCGCGTCGTGCCGGATTCATGGTCTTCATGTTTCTTCCCCCTTGGGTTGGGTCTTGCGTTTCTCGGGTATTCGGGTGGGCGCGCATGTCACGCCCGGGGACCGCGTGAGGTGACGGCGAGTGCTCGTCGTCGTCGCGCGAGGTTGAGGGTGCCGGCGGTGGTGCCGGCGAGGAGGAGGGTGAGGCCGATCAGGTAGATCCAGGAATCGCCGGGCCCTCCCGCATCGGGAAGGTCGAGAGCGGGGACGTCTTCGACACGGATCGTGCGGATGCCGTCGACATCCACCAGTTGCACGTTCGAGGAGACACCGGCGTCGAGGGTGATCGTGCCGTCGGCGGCGACCGTGAACGGCACCCGCCCTGCCAGCAGCGCGAACCCGTCCAGCGCCCGCGTCTCCTCCAACCAGTACGTCCCCGCCGTCAGCGTGACATCACGGAACAGGCCCGTCACCGGAGAACCACCCGACACCGCCGCCGGCACCGGATCCACCACCGCCGTGCCCCCGGTCGCCGCGGAGAAGATCGCCCACGACGACCCGTCCATCGGCACCACAGCCCCGGTCGACGCCTCGCCGACCTTCTGGACCTGCACCGGCGTCGGCGTCACCTGCGACGTCGTGCACGCCGCCCCGCACGCCTGCGGCGGCGTCGGCTGACCCGGCGCACCCGCGTTACCGGTGACCACGTTCCGCAGCGTCGATGACCACGCATCCGCCGCCACCGTGACCCGATACGTCAGCACCGCCGACGAGGATGCCGGCAGAGTGAACGACGCGGTCGTCAACTGGGTACCCACCGGGTCCGGCTCGGCGACAGGAGGCCCTCCCGCGATGACCAGCTGGGCGGAGCCAGCGACGAAGGTCGCGTCGTCGAGCACATCGGAGAGATCATCCGTCAGCACGGTCGCCGAGACCGGCACCGCCGAGGCGTTCGTCGCCGTGACGCGGTAAGTGATCACCTCACCGGGCTGCACTCTCGCGCCCGCGGCGAGCGGATCGGCGCCGCGCAGGGCTTGCTTCGCGAGGGTCCAGGTCGGGATCGGGGTGTTCGTGAACACGCACACGATGTGGGAACCGGTGTTCGACCCCAACGGCATCGTCACCGACCCGCTCGCTCCGGATCCGGACGCGACCAGTGCGTTCCCGTTGAGTGAGTCGCGGCACTCCCACGTCGTTCGGTAATTCGCCAGCACCGCGCCGCCGCTCGGCGTCTCCGTGATCGTGTAGGTGCGGCCAGGAACCCCGACGACCGCACCCGCCGTCGCCGATGCTGCCGTCTGCAACCCCGTCGATGTGCCCGACGTCGTGCCCGTGTTTCCCGACGCCACACCGTTGCCGGTGATCGTGACCGTGAACTGATCCCCCGTCGCGTACCGCCCCACGAGGTCCTTCCGCAGTGTCAGCGTGCTGTTCAACGTGCACGAGCTCAGATCGCTGACCAGCGTGTTGTTCGTGCCGTTCGGGTTCAGGATCGTCGCACTCGACACCTGGGCTCCCGAGTTCGGATCCACCCGCGACAGCACCCGCGTCGCCGCCGTGTGCTGCGTGTACAGATACCCGTCGCTGCCGAACGCGATCCCCTGGAACTGCGCCGAGGCGGGTGCAAGATTCGCCAACAACCGCGACCCTACGAGACTCCCGTTGCTCGGCGGGGAATCCACAACCACCAGACGGTTGCCCGCTGCCGTTCCATTCGACATCACGATGAACGCCCGCCCCTGGCTGTCGAAGACCAGATCACCGTTCGCGCCGCCCGCGGTCGGCACCGCCACACGGAACTGCAGACCCAACGACGTGTTCGCAACGGGATCGAAGGCGAAGAACACGTACTCCGTGCCGGAAACCCCGCCGATGTAATACAGACCGTTCACGGGATTAACCGCACCCATGAAGAGATTGAAGGTCGCTTCCGGAATCGTTCCCGCCAGCGACGCCACACCCGTCGTCGTGTCGTAGCGATACACGTTCTTGGTACCCGACTGCGACGCCGCGTACGCATATCTCCCGTCGGCGGTGATCGCGAGGCTGTTCATCAGAGCGGAACCACCGGCCGGGAAGAACCCCTCCTGCACCGATGCTCCCGTTGCCCGGTTGATCGCCAGCACTGCACCGCTCGTGTTGAGGCCGTAGACCACATCAGCCGTGCACCGGAACCCCGCGGAGAAGGCGGCGGTCGTCGTGCTCTGATCGTTCGACGGATTGGGGTCGCGCTCGTTGCCGATCACTCGCGCCGCGTTCGTCAGCAACCCCGTGGTGGAGGCTGCCACTGTGCCGTTCACCGTGATGGTCCTGGTGGCTCCGACCGCCAGCCCTGCCAGTGCGCACCGGAGGACGCCGGTCACCACCGTGCACCCCGCGGTCGGCGAGGAGGCTCCCGTGATGCCGGCGGGCAGAGTGTCGGTCACCTGGTAGCCGGAGGAGACGCCGGGGCCGTTGTTGGTGACGGTGAGCGTGTAGGTGATCGCCGCACCAGCGGTGTAGACCGCCGGACCGGTCTTCACGATTCCGAGGTCGACATCCAGTCCGGGTATCGCGGCGCCGTCGTTGTTGCCCGAGGCCGGCCCTGCGGTGGTCGACACGAGGGTGAAGGTCGGCGTCGCCGCCGTCGGGTTGGCGATCGCGACCTGATAGATGTTGCCGGTGGTGTTGTCGGACAGGCCGATGTTCCCGTTGCCGTACAGCCACTGCGCACCGAAAGCCGCGCTCACGCCCAGCCCCAACGCCCATGAGCTCACCTGCCCCGTCACGGGGTTCATCCGGTAGATCCGGTCGGCCTGGCTCACCCCCCAGAGGAAACCGTCCTTCCAGACGATGTCAGACAGGTTCGGAACGGCCGCCTGCAGAGTGATCCCGGTCGCGGTTCTCGTCGCCACGTTGATGGCGCCGATGTAGGTTCCCGCTCCACCCGTGTAGCGCACGTAGAGCACCCCGGCCGTCGCGCCCTGCCCGAAGGCGCCCTCGTTGTAGATCTGACCCGCCGGGGGAGTCGCGAGGCCGGAGATCGCACCGAGAGACGTGATCACCCCGCCCTGGCCGATCCGGATCAGCGTCGTTCGGTTCGCCGTGTCCCGCTGGACCCCGTAGAGGTAGTTGTCTGTCGTGTTGAATCCGATCGCGTTGTAGCCGATCGCCGCCGTCGCGCCGATCGGAGTGAACCCGACGGACCCCGCCGTCTGCTGCGCGGCGTAGAGCCTCGTGGGGACGTCCTGCGCGACGAAGACCGTGGGGACGTTCGGATCGAACGGGTCTCCCGGAGCGGCAGACGCCTGAAGTGGCCGCGACAGCGGCACCAGCGCCACCGACATGAGGATCGCAATCACAACGAGCGACAGTGGTCTCCGCCAGCTCCCCGGTCGATCGAGAGCCACGATGTCTCGTGATGCGCGCACGGTTCCTCCCCAGATTCGGCTCGCGCCGAGGGGCGTCAACCAGAGGACTCGGGTATCACGGGAACGCTCCCAGCGCGTACCAGGGAAAGCTAGTGAGCAGCCGGTGCCGACCGACAAGGGGCTCTGTCTCGTTTTGGTTACGCCGGAGAAAGTACCGGAAACAAGAGCCGTCATCTCTCGTTCCGCCGATTCTGCGAGTCGGGGATTCCCTCAGTACTGGGGATTGCCGCACGCCTCTGCCGCTTCGATCGCACAAAGCCGGCGGTGGTGCCGGCGAGGAGGAGGGTGAGGCCGATCAGGTAGATCCAGGAATCGCCGGGCCCTCCCGCATCGGGAAGGTCGAGAGCGGGGACGTCTTCGACACGGATCGTGCGGATGCCGTCGACATCCACCAGTTGCACGTTCGAGGAGACACCGGCGTCGAGGGTGATCGTGCCGTCGGCGGCGACCGTGAACGGCACCCGCCCTGCCAGCAGCGCGAACCCGTCCAGCGCCCGCGTCTCCTCCAACCAGTACGTCCCCGCCGTCAGCGTGACATCACGGAACAGGCCCGTCACCGGAGAACCACCCGACACCGCCGCCGGCACCGGATCCACCACCGCCGTGCCCCCGGTCGCCGCGGAGAAGATCGCCCACGACGACCCGTCCATCGGCACCACAGC